>CAXXVL010000001.1:0-1035743 GCA_963667845.2 Smithellaceae bacterium
ATGAGATTCGGAATCCTTCGCCTCAATACTCAGTATCTTGTGGTAATCCAACATCGCCTGCTCTTTTTCGCTGATCCGTGCCCGGAAATAATACGCCTTGATGCTGGTGGGATCAAGTTCGATGGCCCGGCTGTATGCATCTAACGCTCCCTTGAAATCATCATGGTAATCGGAGACCGCATGTCCTTTTTCAATCCACTCCGCCGCGGACAGTTCCTTGATCGATTTATCATATGCCGCCTTCTGCGCCACCCGGTTGCCGTCCTTCGCTGAAACCATCTCTTTGCGTAACCGTTCAACCTCTCGAAGCAATTCGTCCGATTTCTTTCTCATCGCTTCCAGTTCATTTGTCTTCTCACGGTCTTTGCGCAGTTGGCTGATCGACTGAACCACTTTATCTGAATCGGCCGTTATCTTTGATTTGAGCCAGTACACATGACCGTCCCATTTTTCCGCGATAATTTCTGTCTGGACGATGCCGGCGGTTAGCGTTGTAATCCGGTCTTTTGTAAGCTGGAAGTTCTTTACTTCCGTTTCACTTTCCAGATATGTGCCCAGTTCCTCCAGTAGCAGTCGCTTCACTTCGCGAAGGGCAATCACCCGGCTTGAGTTTTTGCTGTCTTCATCGCTGGCCTGATAGGAATATTCCTTGACGAAGGTCTTAGTCTTAGTTTCGGCAAAAGCAAGGTGGGTCACGAATAGGATAAATAAAGACAAGAAAAGGGCAATTATTTTTATTACACGTTTCATCAATAGGCCTACCTTTCACCGATCACGAATCAGATGGTGTTCTCTATATCGATTATAAATAAACCACAATACATTCTATTTGATTTGCTATTGAAGTCTAGTATTTTAGTCATGGTCGAAGATTTGTTTATTTCAGGAAGCTATACGTACTAAATTCTGCTTTTCTTATTGATGTTAATCAGTTGTACATTGCATGAGTTTTCATATTTTTGTTCTTTCGTCAAGGACTGTGTTGGCTACAAACCGTTCGCTGCATAATCACCTCCATAGCTTTAAAGTAATCCCGCTGTACTTTAAGATTTGATATACGACAATAACGTTGCGTGGTCTTAACGCTGCTGTGTCCTAAAAGATCCTGGATGGTGGAGAGGTCAGCATCGGCATTCAACATCTGTGTGGCCATTGTGTGCCGGAGATGATGACAGGATAATTTGATCTTCGCTTTGCGGGCATAACGTTCCATGCGCCTCTGAATGCCGCGAATGGAGATAGGCTGCCCTTTGGATTCTCCCTTTTCGGACAGAAAGATTTTTCTTGCCCTGGCTGCCGACCTTACTTTCAGGTAGCATGAAAGGGCTTGAAGAACATCATTGCTCATGTAGACGATCCGGTCTTTTCCTCCCTTACCGTCCTCAACCAAGATAGTTCTACGTTTGACGTCTATAACACCCATGGTAAGGTTGGCTACTTCCTCCACCCTTAATCCGCAACGCAGCATCAGCATGAACATCGCTTTATCACGGTAACCTTTTACAACTTTAAAAAAGTCTTCCACCTGTTCGTCCCTTAAATGCCGGGGTAGAGGACGAGACATCTTCTGGATGTGGCTTCTGCGGACAGGATTGATAATGGTTAATCCTTCTTCATCACGCAGGTAATGGTAAAACTGGCGAATACAGTTTACATGGCAGTTTATGGTCTTGGGAGCCAGCCTTTCCTCATCAGGTGATCAATGTAGTGCGAGATCGTTAAGTGTGTCGCCTCCTCCAATGGAACATCCACCCAGATGACAAAGTGCCTAATGATGTTCAGATAGTTTTTCACGGTATTGGGTGAGCAGTTTCTCCGTTTCAAAAACCGCCTCCAGTTCATGATCGTGTCGGTCATCATCATTCTTGTTCCTCCTCTCTATCTTGGACATGGCTTTAAAATATTCTTCCTCCCGGGTCTTATCGGTAAGCTGGGCGTATCGTCTCGTCTCTTCTATGGACCGGTGTCCCAGCAATACCTGCAGGCACTCCAGGCGCATGCCGGCATTGAGAAGCTCTGTGGCAAAGGTATGCCTGAGAGCATGAAGGCTATAACCCTTGTGAGTTAATCCTGCCTTTACTAGATATTTATGAAAGATCATCCAGGCGGCACTGTAGGACATCGTATCCGTTCCCCCAGAGGGGCTATAAAAGAGATACTCCTCCCAGGTGTCTCTCTCCTTCAACCATTTCCGCAAAGCAGAAACAGCATCCTCGCTGAGGTAGACCACTCTACCCAAACGGTTTTTTTCACCTTCGTAAATCTCGATATTCCGTTCCTTAATGTGGACATCCATTACCTTCGTGTTCAGCAGTTCGCCTATCCGCATTCCCGTTCGCAACAGAATCAGAATCATGGCCCGGTCTCGCGTGTCTTTAATGACGGAAAGAAACTTCCGCAAATCTTCCGGATCAATGGCTTTAGGCAGCCGTTCCGGTAATCGCAGTCGTATCCTCCTGCTGAATATATCCGAGGAAACAATCTCTTCCTCCATGAGGTAACGAAGAAAGGCCTGAACGCTCACAAGTTTTGTTCTTATCGTTGTAATCTTATTGCCCCTGTCCTGCTCGTGCTCGATAAATGCCTCTATGTCTTTTCGTGTGATTTCTTCAAGGCGTGTCCTGCCGTTATCCCTGATCATGCCAACAAAAAATGACTATCGCTTCGTAACGGCTGTGCAATGTTCTTGGTTTGCGGTTACGTCTGGTCAGGTAGCGAAGATAACTCTCCACATGTTCCTTCCCCGGTAAACCCATTCCTGAAAGACGCTTCAGAATCTTGCCAAGGGCTTCTATGTTTTCCTCATGGTGGGATGTGAAACGCAATCTCGTTTGATGATAATCAGGTGTCTTAACGGCGGGTGAGATTATGCTTTCAGATGATAAATCTGTCTTCTGTACTATACTCTCTATGTGGGTCATTTCTGCCTCCTTTTCTTAAATCATCAAGAAAAGCAGATAGATGATGACCAATATTTATTTATCTGTCAAACATCCACTTGGTACGTATAGCAGGAAGAACGTTACGAGATAAATCCATTATTGATGTTTTAATTTTCGGAAATGGTCACTTCTTGCATAATCAACCTACTATGATTGTCCGACAGGCAGGATGCCCGACGGCAATCTCCGTCTTTCCAACGGTTGATCAGAGCCGGTTCCCGGATAAATTGCCGAGACATGGAAATATAATCAGCAACCCCTTCCGCAATAAGATGTTCAACAAACATTAAGAGAGCGGAGGCCGCCCGCTCGGATCAAGGGAATTGAGATTTTATCTTTAAAGGCGCGAGCGTCTACCCTGAAATACGCCTTCTTTTCTTCTGTATTGATGCCGACTCGGCTAGGAGGCAGGGGGGCGTCCAGTGCCGACTTAAGGGTGGCTACTTAGTAGCCATAGCTCGAAAGTACTTCGTGCGGTAATTCACATGCGACGTTACCTCATAGATTACTAAAATACGTGATTTCATGAAACACGTGACTCGTCTTGGTGTTTTTAACTTTAGGGAATGGATTCATCATGGAAATCTTATTATGGTATCGGCAGCTTGATGATCATACTAGTTCCCTGTCCAATTTGACTTTCCGCATGGATTGTTCCTCCGTGTCTGTTGATGATTCCCCGGGAAATAGAAAGACCCAAGCCCGTGTTCCCGACAGCCTTGGTGGTATAAAACGGATCAAAAATTTTATCAATCTTGTCGGCTGGTATTCCCTGTCCCGTGTCTTTAAAGATAATCTCCAGGAAACTTTTACCTTCGTTATCGGCAATTTGCCTGGTGTTAATAGTAAAGGTGCCGCCCTGGGGCATGGCGTGAATACCGTTGATAAGTAAGTTGACAAAAACCTGCTCTATCTGATTACCGTCAACGGAAACCATGGGCAAATCCGGTGTATACTGTTTTATCAACTGCACTTTACTCTTTAGGAATTCGTGATCCGTTAACGCCAGACTCTCATCGATCAGTGTCCGTATATCCTGATTGGCCAGAACAACCGAATCCTTGCGGGCATAACTAATCAATCCCTTGACGATCACGTCGGCTCGCAGAACTGCCCTATGCAGCCTCTCGACCACCTCTGTCTGCAGAGAGTGGTCACTGATGGTTGACTGCAGATAGTTAATTCCTTGCAGCATGATGGCCAGGGGATTTTTAATCTCGTGGGCGACGCCGGCAGCCAGAACCCCGATGGACGCCATCTTCTCCTGCTGGATAATCATGACCTGTTTTTCCCGGAGTTCTTCGTAAGCCTTGATCAGTTCCAGATGCGTTTCTTTCAACTCAGACTGTGTTTTTTTACGTTCCGTGACATCAAAAGTGGTCGTCCGGTTCTCGATATAATTACCTTCTTTATCCCGGACAGCCATTGAGTTGAGCAGCACTGAGAAAATAGACCCGTCTTTTCGCAGCACGTCAAATTCCAGATCACTAATCCAGCCCTGCTTTTTAAAAAGGGGAAAATATTTATCATAATTTATCCGGCTCTCCGGGGTAAGCAGCTCACTCCATTTTTTTCTGCCGACTATTTCATTCCGCTCATAGCCAATCCATTTAAGCTCGGTATCATTGATTCGGGTAAATATTCCGTCAGCCCCCAGGGTATGATAACCGCAGGGGGCATTATTATACAGTTCGCTGATTTCCTCTGCATAGTTTCTTAATTTAATTTCCGCCAGCTTGTGTTCGGTAACATCGCGAGAGACGCCCCGAAATCCGACCGGTTTTCCTTCTGCATTTCTGATCAGCGCTGCGGAAATTTCGCTGACTGTGTTTGTTTTATCCTTTTTAACCAGTTTTAAATCATATATCTTCACAGGGTTTCCCGTCTTGAAGATTTGATTGAAGAGCAGATACAAATCTTTCGAACCTTTTTCATCGGAAAACAACCGGTTGTTTTCCCCGATCAATTCTTCTCGGGTATAGCCGAGATTTCTGCACTCCGCATCGTTAACAAACGTAAAATTACCGCGAAGGTCAACCTCAAAATAGCCCTCCGCCATTTGCTCTATTATTGTTCGATATCTTTCTTCGGACTGGCGAATCGCCTCTTCCAATAGCTTGCGTTCAGTGATGTCCCTAAAGCTTACCACGGCGCCCATGAGCTTGCCATCATTGGTGATCGGCATGCTGGAGTACTCCACGGGGAAATTGCTGCCGTCCTTGCGCCAGAGTACCTGGTCCGTGACATGGTTTTCGGTGGCGTTGGTGCAAGAAGCATACATGGGGCAGTCTTCCACCGGGTAGTTGGAGCCGTCCTTGTGGGAATGGTGGATCAGAGCGTGCGCTTTTTTGCCTAACATCTCCTCTTCGGAAAACCCGAGCATGCGCAAGGCGGCGGGGTTGACGAAAGTCGTCTGCCCCTTGGTATCGACCCCGAGTATGCCATCTCCGACTGCATAAAGTAACAGGCGTTTGCTCTCTTCGCTTTGCCGAATGGCCTCTTTGGATCGGTCTGTGACATAGATAATGCCTGAAAAGAATATAATTAATAAGCTTACAGAAATCGTTGCCAGAATGCCGATCAATTTGTAATCCTGAATATGATTTGTCGGAGTCAAAAGCACGATCGACCATCCGTTGCTGTCAATCACCTTCCTGCAGACAAAATAATCCTTTCCTTCTAAAGTGACTTCCATGCCGTCGACAATTTCCTTTTCCATAACAGCTTCAGAGAGTTTATTGTCGAATTGCTGGGAAGCAATCAACTTCTCCTGTGTTATTTTGTCCAGCGGCCAGAGACTTTTAGAAACCATTGCCGGTGCGCTGGACAGAAAAATAATGCCGTCCGGGTTGATGAGAAAGCAAAAAGGGTATTTGCTGAAAAAGGTCTCCATCTCGTCAAGATTTTTTTTCATCGTGACCACGCCAAGCACCTTACCCGGAACATTCTGAACCGGGTAACTGGCATAGAAACCCTTCACTCCGGAAGCAATGCCCCGCGCTAAGTAGCGATATGGTCGGCCCTTGGCCGCTTCCTGAAAATAAGGACGAAAACGATAGGATTTTCCCACAAGACTGTCCGGATCTTTATGGTTGGAGGCTGCCACAGTCCTACCGTCGGCATTCATCAGGTACGATACGGAAGCGTTTAAATTGGAATTGTATCTATCCAACGCGCTATTGGCATGCTCGATATCCTTTTCTCTTTTAGATATCAGTGCCGGAGCGATCCATGGAGAGCCAGCCAGGGATTTAACGGCCCCTTCAATGTTTGCGAATGTAGAGGATACATAGATGGACAGAGTTAATACTGAAGCCTGGCTTTCGGAGATGATTTCCTTCCGTGCATCATTGGCAAGATAGTCCGTAACCAGCCAGCCGGCAACAATGACGCCCATTAATAGAACAATCGGTAATAAATAAAAGAGTCTTTTGTTCATGCGTAAAATCTCTCAGTATTTTTCACGATCTCCCCCAAGAGATGCATCGATAGCCAACGCTGGACGATACAAGCGGTTGTACGCCGCGGACGGCAGATGACAAAAGAAAAGCATGGAAACCAGGCGCCCCTGACGCAATTATCGTTGTAACTTCAGAGTTGCTTCAATCCGATTGACCAATTCTTCTGCACTGACAGGCTTGGCGATAAACTCTCTTCCGCCCATCATGCCCGCCGCCTCTTCCACCTCATTTTTCTGCACCATGGCTGTCATGAAGATGGTGGGAATATTTTTCGTCCGGGGATCTAGGAGAAGGTTTTCGGCGACGTCCGTGCCGCACATGTCCGGCATCATTATATCCAGCAATATCAAATCCGGCCGGAGCGTCTTGGCAATCTTTAAACCTTCTTCCCCGCCGTTGGCAGTCGTTACCTGAAAATCATGCCGCGTTTCATTCTGCAGATTGAGTTTGATGAAGAAGGTAAATGATTCTTCATCATCGATAGCCAATATATTGACAGACTTTCCCATGTCGATGAACCTCTTTAATTTATTATGCTAGAGGCAGCTGAATAATAAATCTTCCTCCCTGTTCCTCTGGTTTTCAGCGTAGGGTATTCCGCCGTGCATGTCAATGATTCCTTGGTTGTTTGTGAGTTGTCTCATGATTCATTCCAATCGCCTCGAGGACGAGAATGCGAATACTTTTCAAATCATTTCACTGGAACACTTTCCAGGCTCAGGTTTTGCCCAAAGGCTCGGGGTCATCATATTTTTATCATTCAAGCTGCATCCCGGGAAACTAATAACGACGCCGCCTGACTAGTTATACCCGTTTATGGTAATTACCAGCTTCCTACTTGATTCTTTCCGACTACGATCTTCCATAATACAATGGAATATTGGCTCTCGCTGAAGCAAAAAAAGACTCCCTAAAGTCCCATTCATTCTGGTCACTGGCGAACTTAAAGAAAGCGAAACCAGGATCAGAAATATTCTCGTCGGTGGTGCACGTGACTGTGTCTTGAAAGACTTCTTGAATTGCTACCGCCCGCCATTCACAAAGCTCTCAAGATGAAAAGTGGGTTCCTTGGAACAGCAGTACTTCTATTAGATTCGGACAATATCCCTGAACCGTCCGATGAAGTTATCGTAGTCTAATGGTTTTTGTAGAAGAACGGAATCCCCAACCGTTTGCACTCATCAATGTCTTTCGGGTTGTTCGAGGATGAGTCAAATACCGGGGATCATCTCCCAGGTTTCCTGTTTGAATGCATTGATGGAGTATGTATTTCTTTTTTTTGAAAATAATTGTTCAAGATGTGTTGATATTATGGGGATTATGCCATATCTTTCTTCTGAAGTTAAAATTTATCTTTTTTCCCAAAAGTATTTGTTTGTGAAAAGGAGGCTTGGTTTCTTCATTAATTAGTGAATCTAGTGGATGTGGTTTTCCTTAATTCTTAAACGTCGCAGGAGGGCATATTGCAAAATCTCGTATTGGATAAAAAAGGTCTGCTGGAAATCCTAAAAAGATTGTTGAGAACAGAAACGGACTTGAACTTTCTCTTGAACTTGTCAGAGAGTGAATTAATAACGCTCGTGACCTGCATAAGGGATAGATTTGATCAACTAGGAAAACAAACACACTAAATGCATCATCTAAGGGAGTTGGTATGAATAAATCTGATTTGATCGACTCGTTGGCAAAGAAAGAAAACCTGACAGATAAACAAGCAACGGAAATAATTAATTTAGTGTTTGATGGTTTTGCGGATGAACTTAAGCATGGCGGCAGGATTGAGATCAGGAGATTCGGTAGTTTTGCCATGAGGGAATATGGTGGCTATAAGGGCAGAAATCCTAAGACAGGAAATGCGGTAAAGGTCAAACCAAAGAGATTGCCTTTCTTCAAGGTGGGCAGAGAATTGAAGGAAAAGGTTGATGGTAAATAAATTCTGTATATTATTCTTCCGATCACGTTTCTTCGTCTAATGGGGGAAGAAAGTTTTTCAGACTTTGACTTGACATCAACATGCCTCCGCATATAGTGACGTCCGTCACAAATGATACAAAAGCTCAGTGATTCTTCTACCGTCAGATGGGGGGCTTGCTTATGGATACAGTTCTGAAGTATCAGCTTGGATGTTTCAAAAGTCTTTCAATTATCAACTGCATATGTTTTCTTGCCTTTATGTTTCTTTTGCTTTACTAAGGATTTTGATGCTCGAATAGCGATCTTAATAATCGCCTGTATCCTCTATGGTCTGTCACTTTGGGCCTGGTGGATCCATCTAAAGGAATGCTCAACAATCATTGGCATCCTATCTTCTCAATATTTCCCTCGAATTCTTTTTCCGATATTAGTACAAATTATTGCATATTATGTCTTTGTGACAGCTTCGCAATCTATATATTTTTTCAACTAATACAATCCTTAGAAATAAGTCAAAATATTATAAGCATGGGAATCGAATGTTCGCGCCTGTTTATAATCATTTGTAATTACTTGATAAAAAGACAGCAATTTTGAAGGCGGGCGGGTCTCGGGACAATTGAAAAGTTCAAAGAGATTAATAAATATCTGCCTATTCTTCTGACCATATTTCTTCGTCATGACAATTTGTCATATTTTTGACTTGACATCATCACGTCTCGGCATATAGTGACGTCCGTCACAAATGATACAAAAACCATTGATTCTTCTGCCTTCACATTGGAGCTCGCTTATGGAAAGAGTTTTGAAGTATCAGTTTGGACGTTTTAAAATTAGTTCAATTATCAACTGCATATGTTTTTTTGCCTTATGTTTCTTTTGCTTTATGAACGATTTTGCTGCTCAAAAAGTGATCATAATAATCACTTGTATCCTCTATGGTCTGTCGCTTTGGTTCTGGTGGTTCCGTCTAAAGAATTGCACTAAGATCGTAGGCATCCAATCTTCTCAATATTTCCCCTTAATTCTTTTCCCGATATTAGGACAAATGATTGCATATTACATCCTTAAGAAGGCTGTGCAATCTACATATTTTTTTAACTAATATAATCCCCAAAAAAAAGGTCAAAATATTATAAGCGGTGGGAATCGAACCCATCTGGTGATAAAAATTTACGATGAACATGAAGAATTAATATTTTCCGAAAGAATCCTTATAATGCTTAGTCATTTTATTTCGAAGATTAATCATTATTTTTAGGAAGCGTAAAATAGAAAGTCGCACCCTTGTCAACCTTGCCTTCGGCCCAGATCCGGCCGCCATGGCGGTGGATGACGCGTTGCACGATCGCCAATCCTACACCTGTGCCCTCATATTCCTCCGCGCTGTGGAGCCGCTGAAAAACGCCAAATAATTTTCCGTAATATTCCATATCAAACCCGGCGCCATTATCCTTCACCCAATAGCGGATTTCGTTCCCTTCGCAGCTTCCGCCAATCTCAATGATGGCAGCTTCCCTAGTGCTCGTGAATTTAACGGCGTTGGAAAGGAGGTTCGCAAGAACCTGCCGGATAAGGCCGCGGTCGCCGAACACGGCGGGCAGTGAACCACGCCTGAGTTCCAGGCAGCGCCCGGGATTGATGCAGCACAATTCATCCCAAGCCTCATTGGCCAGTCCCTCCATGTCCAGAAGCATCGGAGACATGGACGCACGTCCCGTGCGCGAAAAAGCCAGAAGATCGTCGATCAATTGCTCCATATTTCGGACATTATCGCGGATGACCTGAAGCCTACGCCGGATATCCCCGTTGAGGTTTTCCTCCGCTTCCCGTAAGAGCATCCGGGAAAAGCCTTCGATGGCTCTGAGGGGAGCTCGCAGGTCATGGGTCACGGAATAAGTAAAAGCTTCCAGCTCTCTGTTGGCGGCCTCCAGGTGATCAGATTTCTGCCTAAGCTCCTCTTCCATCTGCTTTCTTTCTGTGATGTTGCGGGCGACGTGGATGGATCCGATGAGCTGGCCCCGCTCATCGCAAATAGGTGTCGTGCTCACCAGGAAATCGCCGCCGAGAACCGCTTCGTGCACCTCGGCCACGTGCTCCCCGCCGTCCCGGCAGGTCAGGGAGTGCGGACAGAACGCTGGCGGGTGGGAGAGGCCGTGGACGACCTTATGGCACTTTGCTCCGATGCATCGGTCGGGCGGCAGCCCCAGTCGGTCCGCCATAGTCTTGTTCACTCGGACAACCCGATGCTCCTTGTCCAAGATGGCAATCAGGTCTGGAATCGTGTTGAAGGTCCGTTCCCATTCTTCCTTGGCGCGAAGGATGGCCTTCTCGGCTGTTGCTCGCTCCTGTTCGGCATGGTTGCGCTCCGTGATGTCGCGAAAGACGAGAATCACGCCGGTGACCTTTCCTTGATCATCCTTGATGGGAGCTGCGCTGTCGTCGATTGGTATTTCCTGGCCGTTGCGGGCGATTAGTATGGTATGGTTTGCCAGACCCACGATGGCCCCTTCCTGCAGTGCCTTGGCCATGGGGTTCTCGACGCGCTGGTGGGTATCCTGATTGACGATGTTGAAGACATCAGTTAGTTTCCTCCCCAGAATCTCTTCAAGTTTCCACCCCATTAGATTTTCGGCGACGGAATTCATAAACGTGACAAAGCCGTTCCTGTCCGTGGCGATAACGGCGTCTCCGATACTCTTCAGCGTCGTGGCCCATCGTTTTTCGCTCTCCTTCAGTTTTCCTTGAATCTTGCTTTTGTAAAGCGCCATATCGATCGTGATGTGCAGTTCCCTTTCCCTAAAGGGCTTCACGATATAGCCGTAGGGCTCCGTGATCTTGGCGCGGCGCAGGGTGTCCTCATCGGCATATGCAGTTATATATATGATCGGGATATCGAAGAGTGTGCGGATCCTTTCAGCGGCAGTGACGCCGTCGATTTCTCCCGGCAGCATGATGTCCATCAGGATCAGATCCGGATGCCCCTCCGTTGCTTGTTGAATGGCTTCTTGTCCGGTAGATGCGATTTGCGGCATTGGGTATCCGAGGCTTGTTAGCCTCTGTTGCACGTCCAAAGCTAAAATGCCCTCATCTTCAACTATGAGGATCCTGGCATCAGGCATCACTCTTTCCTCCTTTGTTATCGTTCTTCAGGGCTGCGAATGTGACGGTAAATTCTGCTCCGGTACCGTCGCCCCGTTCGAAACGAAGGGCACCCCGGAGTTGTCTAACCAATACACCCACCAGTTTCAGGCCCAGAGATTCACAATTATGCACCGCGAACCCTTCCGGTAATCCTACGCCGTTGTCGGTCACGGTCAATACGAACCGATTGTCCGCGGCACGGTGCAGATCGACGCGGATCTCAGCCATCGCACCAGCCTGTCTCCATGAATCCGGGAAGGCGTGCTTCAGGGCATTCGAGACAAGTTCATTGATGATCAGTGCGCAGGGGATAACTGTATCGATGTCTAAGGTGATGCTCGCAGCGTCAATTTTCAACCCAGCGGCATGTCTTGCCGCCCCGTAAGATCTGAGCAAGTTGTCCGTCAGACTGTGAATATACTCGGCAACGTCGATCCCAGCCAACGACTCGGACTGGTATAACTTTTCGTGGATCAAGGCCATCGAGATGATACGGTTCTGGCTTTCCTTGAATAGTTCGATGGCCTGCATATCCTGGATGTACGGCATCTGGAGATTGAGAAGGCTGCTGATGATCTGGAGATTGTTCTTGACTCGGTGATGCACCTCTTTGAGGAGCACTTCCTTTTCCTGGAGTGATCTCCTAACCACCTCCTCGGCCTTGAGCATACCATTGACCAGTCCCGCATTTTCCAGGGAGATGGCCGCTTGGGAGGCAAGCAATTCTGTCATCTGTGACTTTTCCGCTGTAAACGCCGAATCGGTAAGGCTGTTTTCCAGGTATAGGATGCCGATCCTCTTGGACTGCTTGACCACGGGCAGACACATAACCGAACGCAGTTGTCTTTCCTGGACCTCCGGATTGTCCTTGAACGCCTCGTCCTGACAGGCATTGCCCAGAATCACCCGCTCCCCGGTCCGCGATGCGTAACGGACGATAGCCTTGCTGATGTCCTGTGTATCTTCCAGTCTCCGATCCAATGACCGAACCGGTTGCTTTTCTGCTATGTGACTCTCCGCACGAACGAACAGCGATCCCTCTTCTTCGATCAAAAGATAGCCATCCTGCGCCCCTGAACATTCGATAACGACTTTCATGATTTTCTTCATGAGGGCAACCTGCTCGATCTCGGCGGAAATGGCGAAAGAGGATTTCATCAGGTAATCGACATCTATGTTGGGCAGGGTGTAGGCATCAGGCTCCGCCTCCAGCCGCGGATAAGCCCTTTTTCGCTCCTCGAAATACTCGGAACGTCTTTCAACAAGGCTGATCTCTTTGCGCCTTGCATGGCATTTTTGATACAGGCGTGCAGCTTCTGCAAAATAGATCCCCACAGACCGCTGGCCGGCATGAAGGAGCAGTTCGGCGAGGCATTCAAAGAGATGTCCTTCGAGAAATGTATAATCCTGCCCATGCGCAACATCAATGGCATCCAGGAAAAGCCCTCTCGCCTCCTTGAAATCGCCCGTGACCCGAGCCAATTCGGCACGAAGAAACGCCAAATATGGCTTCAACAGCGGCCCCAGATCGGCCCAAGTCTCGACTTTTTGGATGATCGGCTGTATCTCCGAGAGAAGTGCCGCTTCATTCGCGAAGCCCGATCCCTTTTCATAGCGTTTCATGGCGTTGAGGACCAGAAAGACATACCATTGACGCTTCAGAACGTTATCTGTAAGACCATGGAGATAAGAGCGGACCCGGGCGAGGCAGGCTTCGGCCTCTTCGTGTTCGCCGAAATAGTAATGCGCCAGGGCCCGATGGACAAAATAACTTCCCGCAGAGGCGACGTGGTTGTTCTCCTCCCAGGTCTTCAGCTTTTCCTCAGCAATCGGCGGGGCATTATCCTTCTTCATGGGTTCGATCCAGCTCGCTTGCATCGCTTCGGCAAGGCCAACGGAGAAGGAAAGATGGTATCTCTTGGAAAATTCGAGGCATTCCGCCGCATAATCCTCGATCACGGACAGATCCGCCCCCTGAACCTGGAGGTTCCACATCAGGGGACCATAGGAAAGTCCTGCGTTGTATAGGTCGCCGCAGTTCTTTCCACACTGAATTCCTTTGAGAGCGTAATCGACTATCTGAGACGGGTGGCTCCGCGAGTGCATGTTGCACCAGACTATCCCATTCATGCCGCGCGTGGCGCCGAAGGTGTTCGGGTATTTCGCCGACAGGTCCCGGGCCAAATCTTCGTATTTGAAGGCCGGCAGGAACTTCTCCTCCTCCCCCAGCTGAAGTCCCATGATGCTGAATGAATAGATAACTGATTCGTCCATACCCCCGGCCAGGCAATGCTGGGTTGACTGCACCGCCGAGAGGTAAAGCTGCGGCACAAGCCCGGACATATACAGGTCCGGGATAAGTTCGCTGTAAAAGGCCAACTCAATCTTGCTCTTCCGATCCGAAGTGAAAGGCATGTTCGAGATGGTCTCCCATACATCAATATTCCTGGCATCGATCTCGGCGATCAACGCATGCCTCCTTTTGTCCGCCTCGGCGGGGTCCTCCGGGATGGCCTTCCCGAAATAGGCCAGTCCCCGGTTGGCGGTCTCGATAGCCTTGATGAAATTGCCTATGGAGGAGAGCGATGTCGTCTGTTCCGCAAGGCATTCCGCCTTGTCCAGATCGCTTTTAGCATGTTCGAGAAGCTCGTTTAGCAATGTTTCGGACTTCGCGTAATTGCCACACATCAGCTCCGTTTTGGCCGTTTTCTGATAAATTCGGAAGGTGCGTTCGTAGTGGTTATCCATCCAGCAGTCGGACGGGAGCAGTTCCCGGCTTAGATTGAAGTATTCGTTGGCCGCTTCCGTGGCTAAGGAGTCCAAGGCTTTGTTCCCGGCAGCGTAGTTGACGTCCGAGAGAAAAAAGGCTCGGTTCGCATCCGGGCTCTCCTCCCGGCTTAGGTTGAGGTGGGATGCGATCGTGAAGAGATTGTCGAGCTTTTCGAACTCGGTGCCTTCGGGGACTGCGGATAACAAGTACTCGCTCACTTCATAGTGGATCAGGCGACGGCGTTCCTTCTGAATACCGTCCAGGGCCGCTTCCTGGACCTTGTCATGGATGAATTGGAGCCGGTTCTTGCTTTCGAAGATGAGCCCCTGGTCGAGGGCCGGTTTGAGCACCTCGAACGTTTCCAGCAGGCTCATCCCCCGGATTGCGGATAGCTCCTCAGGTGAGAAGGTGTTCCCTAGGCAAGCACAATACTCAAGCAAGGTGATCAACTCTGGAGGAAGCCTGCGAATCTTCGAGCTGAAAAGAGCGACGACGGTTGTCGGCATGCGAGAGAGCCGGATCCTATCTAGGTCCCACCGCCAATGCCGTTCGTCATCCAGGTACAATAGGCTTTCGTTGTGCAGATAGGCGAGGCTTTCGCTTACGAAAAGCGGGTTCCCCTCGGAAAGTGCAGTAATAAAATCGGACAGCATCTTTGTCTGCGGCAGGGGCGTGTCCAGGATATAAGAGACCATCTCATGGCAATGCTCCGGTGCAAGCGGTCCCAGCCGGATCTCCTTCAAGGGCTGGCCACCCTCCAAAACGCTCCGGACGAGCTTGGTCAAGGGGTGGCTCGCGTCAACCTCGTTGTGGCGAAAGGCCCCCAAGAGGAAAAGGTAGGGGTGGCTCCTGGAATTGTTGAAAATGTTCGAAAGGAAATCGAAAGAGGCCACATCGCACCACTGGAGGTCGTCGATGAACAGTGTCAGTGGGTTTTCCTCGCTGGCGAGGGCACTCAAAAAACGGTTAAAGACATCGTGGAACCGGTTGAGCGATTCTACGGGGGGAAGCTTCTTAACAGCGGGTTGTGTTCCAATCAGGACTTCCAGCTCTGGGATGATATCGGCTAGGACCTTGCCGTTTTGGTCTACGGCTTCCAGGATCTTTCTCTTCCATGACGCGACCCGGTCGTCGCTTTCCGTCAGAAACGTTCGCATCAGATTCCGGAGCGCCTGGATAAGGGAACTGTAGGGAATGTTTTTCTGGTAGACGTCAAACTTTCCCGACGTGAAATAACCCCTGTGCCTCACGATCGGCTTTTGCAACTCCTGGATCAGGCGGGTCTTGCCGATGCCAGACAGCCCGGAAACGAGGATCGAGCGGAACTCGCCCCGCACCACCTGTTCGTACTTTGCCAAGATCGTTTCCGCCTCTCGGTCTCGGCCGACCATCTTGGAGATGAAGGCCACGCGGTGAGAGTAAACGTAGCTTTCCAGTGGAAATTCGCCGATCGTTCCAGTGGCCGCATATTCATCCCGGCATCGTTCGAGGTCTGCTAAGATTCCACGGCTGTGCTGGTAGCGTTTTTCCGGCTCCTTGATCATCAATTTAGCAACAAGTCGGCTCAGGACAGCGGGAACATCGGGATTTAATTCACTCACCCACGGCGCTTCTTCGGCCAGGTGGGAGTGGATCAATTCAAGGGGATCCGTAGATGAGAATGGGAGACGGCCGGTCAACATCTCGTAGAAAACGATCCCGAGGGAATAGAGATCCGAGGAAAAAACCACCCGGTGGCTGATACGTCCGGTTTGCTCTGGGGAAGTATAGGCTAGGGTCTCCCGGACAAAAGAAGGGTCATAAATGAAATGGCTGACGTCCCTTACATCGATCGCGCTAATAAAGTCGATCAGTCGGATAGCTAAAGTGCCCTCATCGACGAGAATGTTGTGAGGCTTGATTCCTCCGTGAATCACGCCGGCTTCGTGGACTTTTTCCAAGGCGGAGGCAAGCTCTATGGCAATGGCGAAAAAATCGAGCAACGGCATCCGATTATGCACTGACATGAACTTGTCGAGGGGTATTCCGGCGAAGTACTCTTGAGTGATAAAGGCTGTATCTTCCCTGTCGCTGAAGGAAATGGGCGTAATTACCAGGGAATAATTTAGTACCTTGAGGTGTTCGATTTTCTGACGGAATTGGGCTCTTTTGTATTCGGTCAGGCCATTAACCTTCAGGGCCTTGAGCACAAGTAGTCTCGCCGGATTTTTTTTGTGGTACGCCTTGAAAACAATTGCTTGTGGTGATTCAGCTATTCTTTCGAGCAATTCATAGTTGGAGATGACCATCTCAGCCTCTCGAGACCCAGGGACAGAAGTATTGCGGATTTGTTTTCTATACTTATAGAATAGCCATGTCAATCAATTTGATAGAGGAAGTATACTTTGATAAGTAAGCTGAAATAGTAGGACAGACCTGTCACTTTTCTAATACTTCTTTACTATTGCCTTGACGCGAAATTACGTCTATACCGCAGCATAAGCTCAAGTGAATAAATGATGATAATTAGAAGATGCTAATGATGGATAAGAAAATGCGGATCCTGATCCTGGAAGATAGGGCAAGCGATGCCGAACTGGTGAAATTTTGTTTAATGGAAGCGGGATTCGCCTTTACAGAAAAATGGGTCACCAATAAGGGAGAATTTCTAACTGCCTTGGAAGGATTTTGTCCCGACCTGATTCTTTCAGACTACGATCTTCCGCAATACACTGGAGCATTGGCCCTCGCCGATGCAAAAGAACGACTCCCCAGTGTCCCATTTATCCTGGTAACCGGTGCTCTTGGCAAAGATGAAAAGCGGATCAGTAATATCCTCTCTGACGGTGCCAACGCCTGCGTTCTGAAAGACGATCTTGACCGGCTGCCGCTCGCTATACATAAAGCTTTTGGATATAATATAGCGTGAATCCTGAAAAGCACTCTTACAGTTAGCTTGAATTTGCATCAGAGCGGAGATTTGTTTAAAGCAACCCAGTAAAACCCGATGTGAGCGACAACCTTCGCGAAATTCTCGAATTCAACGGGCTTTACGATGTAACTGTTCACACCGAGGTGATAGCATTCGATCCTGTCTTGATCCTGGGGGGACGACGTAAGCACTACAACCGGTATCGACTTCGTACGTTCATCAGCCCTGATTCGTCTCAGAATCTCCAGTCCATCTATTTTGGGCAAATTGAGATCCAATAGAATTAATACGGGACGTTCGCAAATGCCGCAAGTGCTGAATTCTCCCTGTCGGAAAATGTAGTCTACGGCCTCCTGGCCATCCTTCAATACCTTGACCCGGTTAGCAAGATTGTTCTCTTTAAGGGCGTCAAGTGTCATTTCAATATCAGCGGGGTTGTCTTCCACAAGAATAATGTCCAACATGGTATTAATCATTTTCTATTCCTTTCTGGATAGATTAAGAGCGAGACTTTGGTAAGGATCAGTTTGTTTACAAATATATTCAGCGACGGACAATCTAGCGGGGGGCGGGAAGAAAGTAAACTGTATTTAATATTATTGAAATTAGGTATATAAAATACCTAATTATCAAATTTTTGAAGTCGCAGCAGAAGATTTGCCTTTGCAGTGGTCAAACCCAGCTTTCTTCTGATATGTCTTCTGTGGACATCGATTGATCCAGTGGCGATTCCCAATATTTCTGCGATTTCCTTAGTGGACTTACCCTGTTTTACAAGGGTTGCCACCTTGATTTCCTTCGGCGTAAAGTCGAGTTGCTGTAAGTTTTGCAGCAGAGGCGTCGTAATTTCATTGAGATGTGTTTCTATAACCTCCAGATAGGATCGCTGCTCGGCATCCGACGCCTTTTTTCTCATCTGCTCAATATAGGGGAGAACTAGATTCTTTACATTCATCACAAATCTCTGTTCCATGACTTTCTTGTCATCCTCCCGTTGCTGCAAGAGAACCTTAAGCGCTACATTTAGGTCCTGAAGGGATTGGCTTTTTATTTCCAACTCCGCTGTTCGTTGCTTAACCATCTCCTCAAGATGCATTCGATGTCTGTCGATATCCTCCTCCATCCGCTTGCGCTCTGTAATATCGCGGGCGACGGCAAGGGTGAAGATCTCATCCTTGACATGCAGTGGCCCGAGGGATATATCGACGGGGAATTCGGTGCCGTCTTTCCTTCTGCCATAAAGTTCCAGCCCCGTGCCCATCTGGCGAACGTGAGGGGCGGACAGATATAATTTGCTCTCTTCCAGGTGTCTTTTTCGGAAACGATCGGGAACGACAATATCATGAGCTATACCGATCATCTCTTCATGCGTATAGCCGAACAAACGCTCTGCCTCTTGATTGACTTGGACGGTGCCACCTTTACTGTTGATGACAAGAATTGCATCAGGCGCGAATTGAAAAAGACCCTCGAACATCGCCTGGGTCTTAGCTAATTCGGCATCATACTTCTCTCTTTTCTCGTTTATCTTTTCCAGTTCATCAATACGCTTGCGTAATTTTATCAGGTCATTGATAAGCCTCTCTTTTGACAGATCTTCAAGTGGCTGCATGTGCTCCTTTTCGAGACAATCAAATCGGTAACTTCAGCTTGATCTACGGTAAAGTAACACGATTTGTATTCGAAAGCTACTATGGTACTGAAATTATTTACCCTAAGACCTTCAGGGATAAAGTCACGATTCGTGATCGTCTTTACACTGCTGTAAAGAAGACTCCGTCATCAATGGGATTCATAACAAGCTGCCTTGCTAAAATAATGTATTATGGTATAGATATTCATCTTTTCCTAACAACTGGCAGGTAATTTGTGACATCTATTTCTGATTATCTAAAGAAGATTGAAAAAGCTTACGCCGCCGGCAATGCCACCGAGCATACGCACCGCCCCGCCCTGAAAGAATTGATCGAAAGCTTTGCGACTGGCATCATAGCGACCAATGAACCGCGCAGGGTCAAATGTGGCGCTCCCGACTTCATTATTACAAAAGGCCATTCGCCGCTCGGTTATGTTGAGTGCAAAGATATTGGCAAATCGCTTGCCGATGTAGAACACACTGACCAGCTGAAACGTTACCGGGAATCTCTGGGCAATCTCATTTTGACCGACTATTTGGAATTTCGCTGGTATGTGGGCGGACAATATCGCTTGACCGTCCAACTGGCAACGGTTGCGGATGGCAAGATTAAACCGGTTAAAAATACCGCAGAATCTTTGCAGGAATTGTTTTCCGCGTTTCTAACTACCAGCATCCCGACTGTTAATTCACCCAAAGAACTGGCCGTCCGCATGGCGGCTCTGGCCAGGCTCATTCGCGATATTATTCAGACCGCTTTTAATGAAGAAGACTTAACCGATGACGAACCCGATCCACTCCACGACCAGATTGACGGTTTCCGCAAGGTTTTGATTCACGATCTTCAACCGGAACAGTTTGCTGACATGTATGCGCAAACCATTTGCTACGGCCTTTTCGCCGCCCGCTGCAATGCGTCATCCAAAGAGCATTTCACGCGCCAGAATGCCGGATTTGATCTGCCCAAGACCAATCCCTTTCTGCGGAAGATGTTCGACTATATCGCCGGAGTGAACCTTGATGAACGGATTGTCTGGGCCGTTGATGATCTTGCCGAACTTCTGCATCACACGGACATGGAAGCTATCCTCAAAGACTTTGGCAAACACACCAGGCAGGAAGACCCTGTTGTTCATTTTTACGAATCGTTTCTGGCCGCCTATGATTCCAAGATGCGCGAAGCACGAGGCGTTTACTATACGCCAGAGCCGGTGGTCTCCTATATCGTCCGTAGCATCGATCATATTCTCAAAACAGACTTTAAGCTCAAAGACGGTCTGGCCGACGCCACAAAAATCAAGGTACCCCAGGCAACAAGCAAAAAGAAAATAGATGTTCACAAAGTCCAGATCCTTGATCCGGCCACTGGCACGGGAACGTTTCTCTATGGCGTTATTGACCACATCTACCACGACTTTAAAGACAACAAAGGCATGTGGTCAAGCTATGTGTCGCAACATCTTTTGCCCCGGCTTTTCGGCTTTGAACTGCTCATGGCCCCGTATGCCGTCGCCCACATGAAGCTGGGCCTGCAACTGAAAGATTCGGGTTATGATTTCCAATCAGCCGAACGTTTGCGGATTTATCTGACAAACACTCTGGAAGAAGCTCACGCCATGTCAGGTCTACCGCTTTTTACTCAGTGGATCGCCGAAGAAGCCAATGCTGCCAGTGACATCAAGAAGGATGCGCCGGTTATGGTCGTGCTGGGCAATCCACCGTATTCCGGGCATTCAGCCAATACAGGCGAATGGATCAGCGGCCTATTGCGGGGCAAGGATACGCAAACCGGGCAAAAGACAGGCAACTACTTTGAAGTGGATGGTCAACCGTTGGGCGAGAAAAATCCCAAGTGGCTGAATGACGACTATGTAAAGTTCATCCGGTTTGCCCAGTGGCGCATAGAACAAACAGGCTATGGTATTCTGGCCTTTATCAGCAACAACGGCTATCTGGACAACCCTACTTTCAGAGGCATGCGCCAGGGTCTCATGCAGACCTTTGATGACATTTACATTCTCGATCTTCATGGCAGCAGCAAGAAGAAAGAACGCTGCCCGGACGGTTCCGAAGACAAGAACGTCTTTGACATTCAGCAGGGCGTTGCCATCGGCATTTTTATCAAACGAACTAGTAGCAATAACGGTCTGGCGACTGTTCGCCATGCCGATCTTTGGGGACAAAGAACAAGCAAATATGCCAATCTATATGAAGAATCGACAGCATCAACTCAATGGAATAAATTGGAACCATCAAAGCCGTATTATTTGTATGTTCCCCAAGATCAAACTATGCGGGACGAATACGAACAGTGCTGGAAAGTTACAGATATTCTGCCTGTAAACAGCGTTGGGATTGTTACGGCACGTGATGCTCTTACGATACATTTTAGTAGAGAAGACGCATGGGCTACTGTGTACGACTTTGCACGATTACCAGCGGAAAAAGCTAGAGAGAAATTTGATCTTGGTAAAGATGCCAGAGATTGGCAGATTGAACTGGCACAAAAGGATTTGCACAACAGTGGATTAACGCAAGTAGGATTAAAAGATATATTTTACCGGCCTTTCGACATTCGCCATACTTTTTATACGGGCAATTCAAGAGGGTTTCATTGCATGCCTCGTAATGAAGTAATGCGTCATATGTTGCCTGGAAATAATCGCGCTATGCATTTGTGCCGACAGATTTCTCTGCAAAATTGGGCTCATATTCTCGTGACCAACTTTATTACAGACGATTGCTATGTCTCCAACAAAACTTCCGAACGTGGTTATACATTACCTTTATATCTATATCCTTCGGAGACCCTAACTGCAAATCTGCTTGAAGATACGTTCGTCATACGCAAACCCAACCTGTCTACGCAATTCATAGAAGACTTTGCTACCCGATTAAAGATGAAGTTCATTCCCGATGGTAAAGGCGACAGAAAAAAGACCTTCGGGCCGGAAGACATCTTCAACTACATGTATGCCGTCTTTCATTCACCAACCTACCGCAGCCGTTACGCCGAATTTCTGAAAATGGATTTCCCCCGACTGCCGCTCACTTCTAACCCAGAACTTTTCCGCAAGCTCTGCTCGTTCGGCGATGAACTAGTTGCTCTGCACCTGATGGAACAGCACGGAAAGAAAATTACTGGCTATCCCATATCCGGAGACAACGCCGTAGGAACCGTGGACTATACAGAGCCGCAGGGCGACGTCAAAGGACGCGTCTGGATCAACAGTACACAGTATTTTGAAGGCGTACCTAAAGAAGTTTGGGAATTCCATATCGGCGGCTATCAGGTTTGCGCCAAGTGGCTCAAAGACCGCAAGAGACGCACGCTCACCTATGACGATCTCACGCACTATCAGCAAATTGTCTCGGCACTCTCTGAAACTATCATGCTTATGGAACAGATTGACGCGGTTATAGATGCCGGGGGCGGTTGGCCTTTTATATAAAAATTTGAGTTTCATATTATAGTTATCTACAATTATGTTAACCCTATGGGTTAATATAATTCTTGACATGGTTATCAAACTATGGTTATTCTTTTTGCGACGACAAAACTTGAGAAAGAGTTTAACAAAGAAAAGCTTTTAATAAAGACGTTTGGAGATAAGAGGGCAAAGCTCTTGAAAAGACGTCTGAGTGAATTTGCCGCCGCCAATGCACTTCAGGATCTACGTAATCTTCCACAGGCCAGATGTCATGAATTGAAAGGAAACCTTAAGGGATGCTTATCGGTTGATTTGGATCAACCATATCGTTTGATTTTTAAACCTGCGCACAATCCTTCGCCGAGGAAATCAGATGGTGGACTTGACTGGGAAAGAGTCACAGAAATAATAATTATCGGAATAGAGAACACTCATGAGTAAAGAAAATAAAAGTCAATTTATGCCGGACTATGCTGTGCCACCTGGTGAAACGCTTCTGGAAACAATAGAGAACATTGGTATGTCTCAGGCGGAACTTGCAGAGCGCACCGGCAGGCCGAAGAAAACGATAAATGAAATAATCAAAGGCAAAGCTGCGATTACGTCTGAGACAGCGTTGCAGCTTGAGCGCGTGTTGGGTATTCCTGCCCGATTTTGGAATAACTTAGAACGCAATTATCAGGAAATACTTGCAAGAATAAATGAAAAGAAAAATCTGCAAAATCACATAATTTGGTTAGAAAAGATTCCTTTGAATTCACTTGTTAAGATGGGTTGGGTAAAAAAGCACAATGATACGATTCAACAACTCCAAGAGGTCCTTAACTTTTTTGGCATTGCTTCGCCGGAACAATGGGAAAGAAGATGGAAATATATGTATGTTTCATATCGCAAATCAAGGGCCTTCGAGAGTGATCGTTACGCCATCGATTCTTGGATGAGAATAGGTGAATTAACTGTCCGGAATATATCATGCAAACCATTTAATGCCTCTAAATTCAGAAATGTTCTTTTTAGTATTCGTAAGCTAACCTTTAAATTGCCCGATCAATTTCACAAAGAAATTGTCCAATCATGTGCTGACACTGGTGTTGCAGTTGCTTTTGTACCTGAAATACCCAAATTAAGAATTTCAGGTGCAACTTGGTGGAATGAAAACAAAGCAGTTATTCAATTGAGTCTTCGTTATAAGACCGATGATCAATTATGGTTCAGTTTTTTCCATGAAGCCGCCCATATATTGCTACATGGTAAGAAGGATATCTTTATCGAAGATAACGAAAAAAATGACAAGGAGGTTGAAGCAGACAAATTTGCCTCCGAATTTCTCATTCCTTCAAAACAGTATAAAGAGTTCATACAAGATGGTGATTTCAGCAAGGCAGCTATTAATAAATTTGCATCTGAACTAGAGATAGCCCCAGGAATAGTTGTTGGCAGGCTTCAACATGATAAGAAACTACCTTTTAGTCACTGCAATGATTTCAAAAGACGGCTAGAATGGCAACAATCTTCCTAGCATAATGTCAAAATGACTGAGCATGCAGCAGCATGACGATACCCTTTAAATTTATAATATTGCAATGTATAGTAAAAGGAAAAAGAGAAACTCATAATACTTGAGGATCAGCAACTATTTGTGAGGATAGGCGAACGTGAGAGCTTACTACCCAAGCGTATCTCAAGAACATGCAAGGAGCGTGGGAATTGAACGATAAGTCATTTCGCAATCTATTCAAGCCCCATATGATCTTAGAGAAGCCAATAAATAAGAATACCGATTGATTTACAGCGAGGTGGTGTCTCTATCCGCATCGAACAGAGGGATTTGGAAAATAAATCTGTTCTCAATCATAACTTATTCGGCGCAGTATCAGCCGATTTCAACAATTTTCATTGTTTCCACGAGAATGTGAACCTAGATTCAGTAATTCATGTACCAATAGACTTAATTTGGCCGTATATTCGTCTTCCACTTCATACTGTTTAAAGCCCAAAATACCGGTAGTGAAAAACCCCGATTTTAAGCCTGCTTGCTGGGGATACTGCTGGGGATGCTTTGGCGATAAGCCATCAATTTATTAGGGATTGATTATAAATAACTGATTTTATTTTGGTAGTCCCACGGGGGCTTGAACCCCGGTTTCCGGCGTGAGAGGCCAGCGTCCTAACCACTAGACGATGGGACCATGTTGGCTTTGTGAACTCCGGATTCAGACATCAAACTGTGTCGGGGTGCCGGAAGTCCTGTTCTCGGACATTCTCAATAACAGAGAAGTTGAGGGGGAGTATCTATTCAATCCGACTTGAAAAGTCAAGATGAAATTGCCCGCGGCGGGGCAATTTCGAAACTTGACCGCAGGGATCTACTTGTGTAGCTTCTCAATATAGGCAACCGCGTCCTTGATCCTGCGCACAACACGCTCCCGGCCCAGCGTGACCATCAATTCATCAATGCCCGGGCTCACCGTCTTTCCGGTCAACGCGACCCTGAGCGGCTGGGCGATCACTTTGAACTTGATGCTCTTCTCAGCAATGAACGCCTTCAGGAATTCTTCCAGTCCCTCTTTGCTGAAATTCTTTATCTCCGGAATCGCGGCAGCCATCGCCTGCAAATGCGCGGCTACATCGGGCACCAGGAATTTCTGAGCGGCCTGCTCTTCATACCCAACCGAATCCGCAAAATAAAAACTCGCCGTTTCTCCCAGTTCCACGAGCGTTTTTGCACGGGACTGCAGGTCGGCAATGACTTTTTGCGTGAAAGCCGCGTCGCCGGTATTCGTTCCGGCGGGCCACAGGCCTTTCATTTCTTCCAAAAGCCTGGCCGCAGGTGCATCCTTTATATAATGTGCATTCAGCCAGAGCAGTTTTTCAGGATTGAAGACGGCGGGCGATCTGCCCACGGCGCCAAAATCGAAATAGTCGATCAATTCTTTTTGCGAAAAGATTTCCTGGTCTCCGTGCGACCAGCCCAGGCGAACCAGGTAGTTGACGAGCGCTTCCGGCAGATAGCCCATCTCCTTGTATGCCATCACGGAAGTGGCCCCGTGCCGTTTGCTGAGTCGCGCCTTATCCGACCCCAGAATCATCGGGACATGAGCGAATTTAGGTACTTCAAATCCCAGGGCATGATACAGGAGAATCTGGCGCGGGGTATTATTGACGTGGTCATCGCCGCGGATCACATGCGTGATGTTCATCAGCGCATCATCAATGACGACGGCAAAATTATAGGTGGGATATCCGTCACCCCGTTCGATAATCAAATCGTCCAGTTCATCATTATTAAAAGTGATATTGCCCTTAATGAGATCTTCCACGACGGTTATGCCGCTTAGCGCTCCGCGAAAGCGCACAACACTGCCCGGCGATTTCTTTAAGTTTTTCTCACGGCAGGTGCCGTCATATTTGGGCTTTTTCCCGGTGGCAAGCGCTTCTTTTCGTTTGGTTTCGAGCTCTTCGGAAGTGCAGGTGCAGACGTAGGCTTTGCCTTCGTCAAGCAGCTTCTGCACCATTTCGCGGTGCAAATCGACGCGTTCGGCTTGAAAGTACGGTCCTTCATCCCAGTTTAAGCCCATCCACGCCATGGCGTCGAGAATGGCCCTTGTGGATTCATCGGTCGAACGCTGTTGATCGGTGTCTTCGATCCTTAAAACAAATTCGCCGCCGTGATGACGGGCAAAAAGCCAGTTAAAAAGAGCGGTTCGCGCTCCGCCGATGTGCAGATAACCGGTCGGGGAGGGGGCAAAGCGGGTGCGAATTTTGGTGGTCATGATATTTCCCTTATTTTTGCGACGTTATAGGGTTGCCGCCCCGTATTTGTCAAGCGACTTTTGCCGTAAGTTACGCAAATTGTTCTTGACAACACGGCGATTTTGTCATTTACTCACCGGCTTAGCGCGGTCGGCTAATATTTTAAAAGGCAGTTAAGGTTCCATGTCCGATTCTTTGAAAATTAATCTGGCGATTCTCCCTGACGAAGGGTTGCAGCTGACTTTTTCCGAAGGCGCGAATTGGTTCAAAAGATGTTTTTCCGCAACCGAGCTTCCCGAGTTTTCGCTGGTCAAGGTGGATGTCACCTGTCTTATCACCCGAGCGGGCGATACCATTTATATCCGGGGGGAAATGGCTGCTCAAATCAGCCAGGCATGCGATCGCTGTCTGGAGCCGGCAACGGTTCCCGTTGGCGGCGAGTTTGCCTATACGCTGGTACCGGAAAAGGCCGAGATCGCCGATGATCTGGAACTCACCGCGCAGGAACTGGAAACGAGTTATTATCGGGGCGATTTTATCGATCTCGCACCCATTATCTGTGAGCAGATCGTTTTGCAGGCGCCCATGAAGATGCTTTGTACCGAAGATTGCATGGGGTTGTGCCCGCATTGCGGCGCTAATTTAAATAACGGTTCCTGTAAATGCCAGTCGACTGTCGTGGATGATCGTCTGGCCGTACTGAAAAAATTTAGGGTCAAAAATTAAATTATTTTAAAAAGGATATTTTGCCATGCCAAATCCAGTAAAAAGACATTCCAAGACGAGACGCAATACCCGAAGGGCGCACGATTTCTTAAAACAGCCTTCCATGTCGGTTTGTCCGCAGTGCAACGAACCGAAGATGCCCCACCGCGTTTGCCCGAATTGCGGCACGTACAAAGGCAGAGAAGTCATTTCGGCGGAAAAGACTTCCTAGAATAATCCAGCCGCTTTTTCGCAGTTTATTGTGCCCATGGACGGTTTGGGTGGCAGATAGTTCAAAATAGATTCCATCATTTAGCGCCGGAACTCAGGTCGGCGACGTGTCTAGCTCACGAGGCGGTATGCCACAATGAGCTTTCCGACCCCGGAGAGCAAAGATCTTGGGATTTTTTACGCAAAGATATCTTTCGCTTTGAAAAAGATAAGGAAATTTTTTTCAAAAACAGGTAATAAGTCAACGCTTGTATATTTTTGGTCTAATCTTGGACTGCAGGAGGGAATTCATGTCACCATTAGAAGAAAAAGTCGTCAAACTTGTTATGGAGCAGTTGGACGTAACTCAGGAGCAATGCAAACTGGAGGCATCTTTCATTGATGATCTGGGTGCTGACTCTCTGGATCTGGTTGAACTCATCATGGAGATGGAAGAAGTATTCGGGGTAGAAATTGCCGATGAAGAGCTGGAAAAAATCCGGACCATCAAAGACGTTGTCGATTTTCTCCAGAAAAAAGGTATCAGCTAATTCTTTAAATCAGGATCATTTTCATGAAAAGGCGTGTTGTCATAACAGGCCTCGGGGCCCTCACTCCCCTGGGTAACTCCGTTCGGGAATCCTGGGCCGGCGCTTGCGCGGGAAAATCCGGCATTGGTCCCATCACCCGGTTTGATGCCTCCGCTTTCGGGTCCCGAATCGCCGGGGAAATTAAAAACTTTGATCCTACGCAATATGTCGATAAAAAAGAAGTCCGGCGCTACGACAGCTTTGCCATTTATGCGCTGGCCGCTGCTCAGATGGCGATGGAAGATGCCGCTCTGATTCTGACGCCGGAGATTGCCGAGCGCGTGGGCGTGATCATCGGTTCCGCCATCGGCGGTGCTTGCACCATCGAAGAACAAGTCCTGGTTCTCCACAGCTCGGGCCCCCGTAAAATATCGCCTTTTGGCGTTCCGGCCATTCTGGCCAATTTGGCATCCGGCCACGTTTCGATGCGTTTTGGCGCGAAAGGCCCCATCAACTGTTCCGTGACGGCCTGCGCCGCGGGCACGTCGGCGATCGGCGATTCCTACAAGATCATCGCGCACGGTGATGCGGACGCCATGATCACCGGCGGCGTCGAAGCAGCCGTAACGCAGCTGGGCGTCGGCGGGTTCTGTGCCATGCGCGCCCTGTCCACCCGCAATGACGAACCGCAAAAAGCCAGCCGGCCTTTCGATAAAGGGCGCAACGGCTTTGTGATTGCCGAAGGCTGCGGCGTGCTGATTCTCGAAGAACTTTCCTTTGCCCAAAAGCGGGGCGCGAAAATTTATGCTGAAATCATCGGGTACGGATGCACGTCCGACGCGTACCACCTGGCGGCGCCGCCTCCGGGACATGAAGGCGCCGGCCGCAGTATGCAGGTGGCGATCAAAGACGCCGGTCTTGCCACAACCGATATCGATTATATCAATGCCCACGGCACCTCCACACCGCTGAATGATCTTTACGAAGCTCAGGCCATCAAGAACCTTTTCGGCGAACATGCGCGAAAGCTGCTGGTCAGCTCGACCAAGTCGATGACGGGGCATATGCTGGGAGGCACGGGCGGTGTCGAGGCGATCTTCACGGCGAAGGCGCTTCAGGAAGGCATTATTCCGCCGACCATTAATCTGGAAGATCCTGATGTTGACTGCGATCTGGATTTTGTGCCGAATGTCGCCCGCCATCAAAACATCAATGTTGCCATGTCCAACAGCTTTGGGTTTGGCGGCGTCAATGCAGTCATCGTATTGAAGAAATACATCGATTAATCGTTTTGGGAGGATTTTCTATTCATGTCGATTTTAGATCAGGTTGATCCGGAAGTTGCAAAAGCCATTGGGCTGGAAACAAAGCGTCAGGCGGGAAAACTGGAGCTTATCGCGTCGGAAAATTTTGTCAGTGAAGCCGTTCTGGAAGCGCAGGGTTCAGTGATGACCAACAAATACGCCGAAGGGTATCCCGGAAAGAGATATTACGGCGGTTGTGAGTATGTGGATATCGTCGAAACGCTGGCGATTGAGCGCTGCAAACAGCTTTTCGGCTGCGACGCCGTCAATGTTCAGCCCCACTCCGGAACGCAGGCCAACATGGCCGTCTATTTTGCGGCCTGTTCTCCCGGCGATACGGTGCTGGGCATGAACCTGTCGCATGGAGGCCATCTGTCGCACGGCTCTCCGGCAAACTTTTCGGGCAAATTCTATAAGATCGTTCCTTACGGCGTTAACCGCGACACCGAAATGATCGATTATGATGAACTGGCTAAAATTGCCCGGGAGAGCAAACCCAAAATGATCGTGGTCGGCGCAAGCGCCTATCCGCGGACCATTGACTTCAATAAATTCCGCGCTGTGGCTGATGAAGTCGGCGCGGTCATCATGGCGGATATCGCGCACATCGCCGGACTGGTCGCCGTGGGTCTGCACCCCTCTCCGATTCCCGTCTGCGAATATGTCACCACCACCACGCACAAGACGTTGCGCGGACCGCGCGGCGGGATGATCATGTGCAAGGAGCCCTATATTAAAATTCTCAATAGCCGCGTTTTCCCGGGGATGCAGGGCGGTCCGCTGATGCACGTCATCGCTGCCAAAGCCGTAGCCCTGAAAGAAGCGCTCCTGCCTGATTTCAAGGCCTATCAGCAGCAAGTTATTAAAAACGCGCAGGCGATGGCGGACGAGCTCGCGAATTGCGGATTCCGCATCGTATCGGGCGGCACGGATAATCACCTGATGCTCGTCGATCTGACGTCCAAGGGAGTAACGGGCAAAGACGCCCAGGAAGCCCTGGATCGTGCGGCGATCACCGTCAATAAAAACGGCATTCCGTTCGATACGCAGGGTCCGATGGTCACGAGCGGCATCCGGATCGGTACGCCGGCGCTGACGACCCGCGGGATGAAGGAACAAGAGATGCGCTTGATCGCCTCGCTGATTGCCGACGTGATCAATCACATTAATGATGAGCAAAAAATCAAAGCCGTGGCCGGGGAAGTGAAAACGCTTTGTGCCAGGTTCCCGCTGTATGCGCAAAGAATAAAGGGGTAACGGGGAACCCGTGGGAACATTCGTCAGGCGGCTCATCGGAAAGCGAGAGATATGACGGAAAAATGCGCGCCGTCGCAAAGCGCCGCGGACAAAGTCAATTCCCGTCCCGACTGGGACACGTATTTCCTCGACATCGTCGCTCTGGTGTCCAGACGCAGCACCTGTCTGAGACGGGCTGTCGGGGCCGGTCTGGTGCGCGACCGGAGAATTCTGGCCACCGGGTATAACGGCGCTCCCTCCAAACTGCAGCATTGTCTGGATATCGGCTGCCTGCGCGAACAGCTTCAGGTTCCGTCCGGTGAACGGCATGAATTATGCCGCGGTCTGCATGCCGAGCAAAACGCGATTATTCAGGCCGCCCTGCACGGCGTCAGCGCCAAGGATTCCACCCTGTATTGCACGAATCACCCCTGTGTTATCTGTGCCAAGATGATTATCAATGCCGGTGTCAAGCGCATCGTTATCCGCGACGGTTACAGCGACCGATTGGCCGCGGAAATGTTCAAGGAAGCACAAATCGACGTCGTACAGCTTACGAATGGATAAAGGATCGGTTCAAACGAAATCATGAAATGTCCTTTTTGCGGCAATGCGGAAAACAAAGTGATTGATTCCCGGATCAGCAAAGACGGCAAAGCCATCCGCCGTCGCCGCGAATGCCTCGGATGTTCACGGCGCTTTACGACCTATGAGTACGTCGAGGATATTTTGCCGATCGTGGTGAAGAAAGACGGTCGGCGCGAACCTTTCGACCGGACAAAAATCCGCAACGGTGTGAGAACAGCTTGCGAAAAAAGGCCGATCAGCACAGAGGATATTGAAAAGATCGTCGAAAACGTGGAAGCGGCCTCTCAGGAGTTTCAGGGCGAAGAGATTCCATCGTCGGTGATTGGCGAAAAAGTGATGAACGAACTCAAGACACTCGACGGCGTGGCCTATGTAAGGTTTGCCTCGGTCTACCGACAGTTTCGCGACGTGGGTGAATTCATGTCCGAATTAAAGGATTTATTAAGCAAGGGTAAAAAATAGTCATGTTTACCGGCATTATCGAAGGATTGGGCAAGGTTGTTCGTCTGACCATGAAAGGCGCGGACGCCGTTCTGGAAGTGGAGACGGCCATTAATCTAAGTGAGGTCTCGCTGGGGGACAGCATCGCGGTTAACGGTGCTTGTCTGACGGTGACGTCACAGACGGCCAAAACCTTTGCGGCTGACGTTTCCGCCGAATCGCTTAGCAAGACGACCCTCAAATATCTGCACGCCGGTCACAAGGTTAATCTTGAAAAATCGCTGCGCGTCGGCGGTTTTCTGGGAGGCCACTTTGTGCTGGGACATGTCGACGGGATCAGCCGGATTCTTGCCAGGACCGAAAAGTCGGGCTCCATTATCTTTGCTATTGAAGCTCCGCAGCTCTTGTCGCGGTATATTGTGGAAAAGGGGTCGGTGGCTATCGACGGAATCAGCCTGACCGTGAACAAGCTTGAAAAAGGTCGGTTTTATGTTAATATTATACCTCATACGGCCGCCAACACGACACTGGTTGAAAAGAAAGAGGCCGAGTGGGTGAATGTCGAGACAGATATTCTGGGAAAGTATGTGGAAAAGTTATTGCAAACACCGCGGGGAATCGATAAGGATTTTCTCGCCGAACACGGTTATATCAAATAAGAAGGAAGAAAAATGGCAGTTAGTAAAATTTCGGAAGCTATAGAAGACATCCGCAACGGGAAAATGGTTATCCTCGTGGATGATGAAGACCGGGAGAATGAAGGCGACCTCTGTATGGCGTCGCAGTTTGTCACGCCGGAGGCGATCAATTTTATGGCGCGTCTGGGCCGCGGGTTGATCTGCCTCACGATCAATGAAGAAATCGCGAACCGGTTGAGGTTGAACCTGATGGTGAAAGACAATCAGGCGCGCTTCGGCACGGCGTTTACCGTTTCCATCGAAGCACGGCATGGCGTGACCACCGGCATTTCAGCGGCGGACCGCGCCACGACGGTTCTGACTGCAGTGAATTGCGCAGCGAAGCCGGAAGATATCGTGAGCCCGGGCCACATATTCCCGATTCTCGCGCGCAAGGGCGGCGTCCTCGTGCGTACGGGCCAGACCGAAGGGTCGGTCGATTTATGCCGCCTGGCCGGATTGACACCGTCGGGCGTGATCTGCGAGATCATGAAGGACGACGGAACGATGGCGCGGATGCCCGACCTGGAGATTTTCGCCCGTGAACATAACTTAAAGATCTGTACCATAGCCGATTTGATCGATTACCGCATGCAGCATGAGTCGCTGATTCGGAGGGTTGCCGAGGCTGATTTGCCGACGCTTTACGGCGGGGATTTCAAAATCGTTGTCTACGAAAATGACGTGGATGATATGCAGCATATCGCCCTCGTGAAGGGTGATATCAAGAAAACCGATGAGGTACTGGTCCGCGTGCATTCGGAATGCTGCACCGGCGATATTTTTGCCTCGGCCCGCTGCGATTGCGGCGATCAACTGCACCGGGCAATGGAAATGATCGAAGAAGAAGGAAAGGGCGTCATTGTCTACATGCGCCAGGAAGGGCGCGGGATCGGCTTGGTCAACAAGATCAAAGCCTACGCCCTGCAGGATGAAGGCCATGATACGGTAGAAGCGAACATCGCCCTGGGCTTCAAGGCGGATCTGCGGGACTACGGCATCGGCGCACAGATCCTTGCGGATCTGGGCGTGCATAAAATGCGTTTGCTGACCAACAATCCCAAAAAGATTGTCGGACTGGAGGGGTACGGGATTGAGGTGACCAAGCGCGTGCCGATTGAAATTCCACCCAATGAAAAAAACATCCGCTATATGACCACCAAGAAAAGCAAGATGGGTCATATCCTGGAGCTTTAAGAGCGGTAAGGCGCGTTGCGCCACAGTGAATAATTCTAAATAAGGATGGTGCTCAAATCATGCCAAGAATAATTGAAGGAAAGATTGTTGCCAAGGGGATGAAGTTCGCGATTGCCGCAAGCCGGTTTAACGATTTCATCAGCGGCCGGCTCGTTGAAGGTGCGGTGGATACGCTGATCCGGGCCGGGGCGGACGAGAAGGATATCGTGATCTACAAGGTGCCCGGCGCTTTTGAGCTGCCGCTCGCGGCCAAGAAGCTGGCAAAAAGCGCGCGCTTTGATGCAGTGATCTGCCTGGGCGCGGTCATTCGCGGCGCGACGCCTCATTTTGAGTATGTGAGCGCAGAAGTTTCCAAAGGCATCGCCAATGTGGGGCTGGAGGCGGAGATCCCGGTGGTTTTCGGTGTCCTGACGACGGACACGATAGAACAGGCCATTGAGCGGGCAGGCACAAAATCCGGCAATAAGGGCGCAGACGCGGCGATGGCAGCCATCGAAATGGTCGATCTGTTCAAAAAGATAAACGCATAGCAAAAAGAAACGGCGCGGGTATCTTGGGCGCTTTTTTCGGGATTTGAGGATTAGATGCAGGGACGGAGAAAGGCGCGCGAAGTTGCCTTACAGGTTCTTTACAGTTTGAATTTTGTTACGCTGGATGTAGAAAAAGCTCAGGAGCTTTTCTGGGGTAATTTTGTCGCACCGAAATCGGCCAAAGAGTTTGCCTCCACACTGGTCGAGGGTACCTGGCATCATCGGGAAGAACTCGACGCACTCATTGCCGGTTGCTCGGACAACTGGTCGCTCGGCCGCATGTCCAAAGTGGACATCAGTATTTTGCGGATGGCCGCTTACGAATTTCTTTACTGTGATGATATTCCGCCCAAAGTCAGCATCAACGAAGCGGTTGATTTGGGGAAGGCGTTCGGATCGGAAAATTCCGGTTCTTTCATCAACGGCATCCTGGATGCCCTCAATTTGAAAATTACTAAAAATCATGCAGCTAAACTTGTCGACCCAACCGGCCGACCGACAAAGGCATAAATGCCTGGTCCTCGGTTTCTTCAGCGATGAAAAACCGCCGCGGGGTCTGTGCGGTTTCATCGATTGGCGCTCAAACGGTATGATCTCGCGCGAAATCAAAGCGGGCCATATCGCGGGCGAGCTTAAAGAAAAAGTGGCGATCCCTTATCCGGAGCGCATCAGCTCGGATCTGCTGCTTCTATTTGGTATGGGCCCACTAACCGATATTTCATACGACCGGGTCTACTCCGCGGCCTATGAAATCGCCGGTACGATCGACAAAATGAAGATCAGGGATTTTGCATTTGATCTGCCGGGCGAGGGGCGATCCGGATTGGCCGTTGCCGGAATCCTGGAAGCCATGATCACCGGTTATTTTGATTATTTGTCCGAGGATGTGAGTAAGCTGACCCAGATGAATGTCTGCATTGTGACATCCTCTGAGCGATTGAAAGATGTAGCGGAAGGAATCCGCCAATTTCACAAAAATGTGCGGCATCTCGGATCGGTTGATTTCAGCGCCCTTGAGCCGCACTTTAGCTCGTAGCTCGTAGCTCGTAGCTCATAGTTCATCGATCATTTAAGTAAATAAATATCTGCTCTTAATCCATGTGTTCCAGGGATAATTTTGCCGGCTGCCTTCCTAGAAGCACCATTCCGAAGTGCTCGTATTTTTCACCGGTTTTGATATCCAGGTCATGCCAGCGCGCCAGAAACTCGCGTTCCCTGAGCCACGTCCGGCGAATCGTTGCGGGATCTTCAAAAAGCAGTACATCCTTATTCAGGCCGATGACGATCGCGTAGTGGCCATCGTCCCAGTCGCGGCGCCAGTCATCGAGCGCCATATAGCGATCGGCCCAGGCCTGAAGCAGGACAATTACCGGTGTTCCCGTATCGACGTACTGTTTGACTTGATTGAGGGACCACTGTGATCCGGATTTGACTTCAAAACCATAGCTCTGCGCGACTGAGATCATCGCCTGCGGCGGCGTGCCTTCTTCAGACGTGCCCAGTTTTTCGATCAATTCGTCACCACCCACTTCAACGCCGTAATAATTCATCACGGTTTGCAGCGCCTGGGCACCGCAGTCATACTCATAGTTCTGTTTGCCGATGTGCAGGTCGATCATCGACATGCTTTGCGATTCCTGCAGCGACTGGAGAGTCTGGGTGAGAGATTCGGCAAAAGCACGGCGGAGCCGGTTAATCTGGCCGATGTTGGGCGTTTGGTCTGCGTTCTTGAAAAGATGGTCGTTCGTCTCCTGAATAAACGAGGGAGCCCGCGCGCCGATCCGCTTCAAAGCGTTTACCGAATGGGCGGCGCACACGTGGCCGTGAACCTTGACATACTCCGAAGCATTCACGGTGATCAGGAGGTCGGGCAGACGTTTTCTCAGTTCGGCTGCATAAGTTTCCACAATGATGTCCGGGCAATAGTAGAGGGGTTTTTCATCGCGATCCGTATGTTGGAAATTCATCAGATCGATTTGATTGTCGGCCATGCCGCGGGCGGTGATCGTGGAATGGCCGTCAAAAACCAAGCCAGCGCCTGCGAAAATGATTTCTTCGATGCTGCGGTGAAAGGGTTTGAGATACTTTTCCGACCAGGCTGCCCGCATGGATGCCGACGGTTCATATCCGGTGCGGTAGATCGGGCGGCCGAAAACATCGTGAAGCGGGACACACTCTTCAATGTCGGCCGGGTCCCGATTGGCTTCCAAAAGGATACTGCAGTAAGGGAACACCAGCTGCCGGTTGGCGAGGATGTCACGGAAATCATACAGCCATTGTGTGTACCAGTCGATATTGCCGAGCAATTCGGCAAAATCGGCCGTCAGGTCTTCAAACGAGATTTCGGTCGGAATCGCGACGCCGCCGTGCGGCACAACAACCAGAATATCCGATCCTGTCATATCATTAACCTTTCATGCCCGTGCATCTTCTTTAGTTTGACAGAAATATCAACTATTGTAGCTCTTTTCCCCGCCTTTGCAATGTAAAATAATTTGAATAAAATCATCAATTTGTGGTTTATTCATTGACACCGGGGCCGTTCTTCCTATACCCTCATTTCACTAAAACTGGCAATTACCGGACACTCATGACTGGCTCACCTTCACTTAAACAGACCCGTTTTTCCGGCTGGTTGACGCTTGCAGGCGTAATGCTCGCATACGGAGGCATCTGCGGGGATGTTACCTATGCGTTCGGCGTCTTTCTGCCGTCCATGAGCGAAACATTTGGATGGAGCCGTTCGGCGCTTTCCGGTCCTTATACTCTCTTTCTCATCATCGGCGGTATGCTGGGGCCGGTGGCCGGTTGGACCGTTGCCCGCTTCGGCGCCCGGAAAAATATCGTCCTGGGGAATATCATTGCCGTAATCGGATTGCTGGGTATGTCGCAGGTCCGGGACATCTGGCAGGTTTACTTTTTTTTCGGCGTTCTGGGTGGGCTTGCTCTGGCCTTTGCCGAATTCCTCACCACGACGACCGTCATCAACCACTGGTTTGTCAAAAAGCGATCGCTGGCCCTCGGGTTTCTGTTTGCCGCGGGCGGTGCAGGCGGCTTCTTTCTCCCCCCGCTGATCAGCGCTCTCATTACGGGTTTTTCCTGGCGCTGGACATGGGTCTGCGTTGCGGGCATCCATTTGCTTTTCGGCGTTGTGCTGGCGGGGCTTCTCATCCGCAACACGCCGGAAGAAGAAGGCCAGTTTCCGGACGGGCATGCATCGCAGGAGCAGTTTGACCAGTGGCACCGGCAGGCAACCGGTCATGTCTATCACACGAGAGAGGATTGGAGTGTGCGCGATGCTCTCAAGACGCCTGTACTCTGGATTCTGCTCATCTTGTTTTCCGTGCTCCTGTTTGCAACCACAATGCTCACCACCCATCAGGTGGCCTACCTGCAGGACTTGAAGTATTCTCCGCTCGCTTCCGCATCTGCTCTGGGACTGATGCTGGGAATGAGTATCCTCGGCAGGATGCTCGGCGGAGTCCTGGGAATGCGGTTTACCAGCCGGTATCTGGCGGCGGCCTTCATGGCCTGCCTGGGGATCGGGCTTCTATCGCTTATGAACGCGCGGGACATCATCTTTGTTTACCTTTACTCCATTCTAACCGGCATCGGGTTCGGCGGGATGATTGTCCTTCTGCCCCATACGATGGGCGCGTACTTCGGACGCCGGCACTTCTCCCGGATTGTCGGCTGGACCACACCGGTGGTGACGCTGGCGAGTGCATCGAGTCCGCTCTTGGCCGGATTGCTCTATGATGCGACGGGCAGCTACGCTATTCCTTTTGGTATCACGGCGGCGCTTATTTTCGGATGCGTTATTCTGACGCTGTGGGCGCGTCCGCCGCGCCCGCGGGAGGCCATCCGTAGGGAAAAATCCGCAGGCCGCGAATTTCCATTTGTCTAAATTCCGGAATCGGTGTAAGGGAAAAAACATGAAAAATGATAGCGGAATGATGGTCGCAGTGCGGGTCAGTCTCATTTGCAACGTGATTCTTTTTGTCATTAAATTGATCACGCTGCTGATCGTCAACTCTCTGGCCGTTGCCGCCGATCTGGGCATATCGGTCGTCGCTCTGGGCGTGTCCGGCATCCTGTATTATGCCATCAGGATGTCCAGCAAGCCCGCGGACCTGCTCCACAACTATGGATACGGTAAAGTCGAAAATGTAACGGAAGCCATCGAAGGCGTCGTTTTAATCGGGCTGGCCCTGGCCATGTCCGTTCAGGCCGTCCTCAGTCTGATCAGGCCGGGCACGGGCGTGCATTCGCCGTTCATCGGCATGGCCACCAGTTTTTTGGGCATCGTCATTAATTTCTGGGGAGCCCACTTTATCCTGAAGCTTGGGATAAAGCATGCGTCACCGGCTTTGAAAGCCGAAGGGCTTCACTTCCGATTGGAAGGGGTTATTTCACTGTCCATTACGCTGGCATTTGCTCTGGTGATGGCCCTAAATTATTTCGGATCCCTCACCCTTGCGAAGTACGTCGATCCCGTGGCGACGCTGATCGTGAGTGCGCTGATTACCTTGCCGTCGGTCCGTCTGCTTCGGGAAGCCTTCATGAAACTTCTGGATGCGTCGATCGGTGAAACCAGCCAGATGGATGTCATTAAAACGCTGGCCAGCCACTATGACCGGTACTGTGATTTTAAGGAGATCCGGACGCGATCGGCCGGACGAAAACAGTTTGTGGATATCCATCTGATCATGCCGGATCATCTTTCCATTAAAAAAGCTCATCAGATTACGGCGGCCGTGAAAAGTGATATCGCAGCCGTCGTCGCGGAGAGTGAAGTGACGGTGCACATCGAGCCCTGCAAAAGAGATTGCGCTTACATGGAGAAGAACCAGCCATGTCCCTATGCCGGCACCTGACGGCAGTGACCCCAAACCACCTTCCCGGCGGCCGCTGCTAAAATGAGTATTCCAGTCCCAGGGTGACGCTCGTCTGCTCCGACCAGACTTTGACGCCATTGTAAAATTTGAAATCGATGCCGAAGGATTCATTGGTCAGACGATGGGAGCCGGTGGTTGCGATGCGCCGGTATTCGGCGCCCAGTATGGCATTCAGATTTTGTGTGAGTCCGATTTTTAAATTCACCAGAGCATGCCAGGCGTCACCGGTTGTATTTTCTTCCGTGATACGGTTTCCCTCCCGGAGCAGGTGGTGGTCTTGATTGTTGGCTGTCACATACGACCAATCCATTTGCGTCTGTATTTTCAGGCCGGACAGGTGAAACGGCTTCCCCAGATCAAATGCGGCCTTGAAGCCGAGGAAGAACTGCCAGTACGTCTGCTCGAAAGCGATGCCGTCTCCGGGCAAAAGCGTCGTCTCCACTCCGCTTGGCGTAAGTCCATATTGAACACCGTCATGCGTCACCAGAGAAAACCGTTGCCACGTCAATCCGGCGACGGGACGCAGGTCGAGCCATCGCGGCAATCTCAGCCAATCCGATATTTTGAGATCAACGTCGCCGCTCACGATATAACTGGGTTCCATCCGGCAGAAGGATTCGGAATAAATTGTCTTGAGCGCCGGCCGTTCACCGTCGTCCCAGTCGGAATCCATCATCTTGCCTTCCGATTCGGGAGAGAGATTGCGGAAGATCTCGACGCCGGCTGAGAAGCGGGAAAAATCGCGGCGCAAAGACGCACCGGCCCACCAGCTGGAGAGCGGAAACTCCAAGCGGCTAAGCGGCGTCTGGTAGGGCGGGAACGGATTTCCGAATTCATAGGAGGTGTGACTTCGGAAGAAATACTTCGTCTGCAGAGAAACCGACCATGGAGAGGCAGCATCCTTTCCCGGCGTTTCGACCGCCCGGGCAGGGGCAGCAGTCAATGAACCCAGCAAAAAGAGTACGGATATGATCAGGATGCCCGTATATTTCAGGGTTGGCAATTTCATTTGCTTTCTGCACACAGTTGGCTTGCGTTTAGACGGGCCTCAGTGCCTCCGCCGCCCGAGTCCCGCACCGGCATCGGCGCAAAGGAACGCGCATTTGATCACGGTTTGGGGACGTCGTTCCAGATATCTCTCGCGATTTTCCAGCTTCCGTCGGACTGCTTTTTTAAAACCATCAGGTAGTAGCCGCCATGCTGCATCATCGGGCCTCCCTGCCTGGCCGAATCTTTTCTCTGCCAGGGTCCGTTGAGAAATGCCCACTGGCCGCAGATCTGGATTTTGCCCGGCTGCAGCTCAAACGCGGATCGCGTCTTTTCAAAAAAAGCGGCGTAGCGGGCGACGATTTTTTGCGCTCCGATAATGGCCTGCTCACCCGTCGGCGGCATCCAGACCGCATCACGGTCGATCAGCCCGGCCATAGCCTTGGCGTCGCCCGCGCTGTAAGCGGCGTTGAACGCGAGGCGGACCTTATCAACGGAGGTTTCGTCGTCTTTGGCCAAACCATTCCCCGCTCCCAAAACGGCTAAAATCATCACCAGGACCGTACAAATCATTACTGCGTGCATATTGCTTTTCTTCATTGCCTGCTCTTTTCCTGATTATTTGTCCGAACCATATACAAAAAAATGCAGGCGCTTGTCAAAGCGCACAAAATGCGATCCACGCCGCGGCAACGATACCCGTGAGGCGTCCCTGACCGGGTCCGCGGGGTCGGGGCCGATGCAAGCCGAAAGCATCCATGAGCGGCGCTCAAGCATTGCCTTTCAGGTGGACGAAAGCAGCGGAAGGCCGCGCGTCGCATCTTCGCTTCATAAATTTCCGTTAGAGACCAAAATGGCTCCCGATGTTTTCCGCTGTGCGGTCAACCAGCCGGCGGCGGGCTTCCAGGCCTGCCCAGGCGATATGCGGTGTGATGTAGAGCTTTTCTTTGTCGCGGACCCTTAAAAGCGGGCTGTCTTTCGCGATGGGTTCGGCCGCGAGGACATCGAGCGCTGCGCCGGCAATCCGGTCATCATCAAGCAGGCGGGCCAACGCCTCCTCGTCCACAATGCCGCCCCGGCCCATATTCAAAAGGTAGGCCGTGGGCTTCATCAGCTTGAGCCGCGCGTCGCAAAGAAGGTTTCGCGTCTGCTCGTTGAGCGGGCAATGGACGGACACGACATCGGCCGCTGCCAGCAATTCATCAACCGGCAGGTGCTGGTAGCCGGCATCCAGATTCTTTCCCGAGGTTGAGGTGTAGACAACCTCTGCGCCGAAGGCGGATGCCACTGCGGCCACGCGTTTGCCGATTGCGCCCATCCCGATAATGCCGAAGCGTTTGCCTGCTAGCTCCCCGAATTCGCGGCCGAGATGCGTAAACATGGGGCTTGCCGCGTACTGTCCCGATTTCACATAGTCGTCATAGTAGCGGCTGGAGTGGAGCAGATAGAAAAGCATGGCGAAGGTGCACTGCGCAACCGACTCGGTGGAATAACCCGCGACGTTTTTTACGGAGATCCCTTTTTTTGCGGCATACGCCAAATCCACGTTGTTCGTACCGGTGGCGACGATGCAGATGAGCTTAAGTTCAGGACAGGCGTCCATGACATCGCGGTCGATGACGACTTTGTTGGTGATGACGACGTTGTGTCCCCGGATACGCCCGATCCGCTCGCCTTGCGCAGTCAGTTCCCAGGACGTGTACTCGCCAAGCGAGGAAATCCTTGCGAGGTTGTCGACCCGGCCGATTGTTGCGGCATCGAGAAATACCATTTGGACCGGTTTGTTCATGCCTTCCTCCTATTTTGTTGACTCCCTGAAAAGAGGAATCAGGGTTCAAAACATAGATACCAGCGATAGCGGGTAACTTCCCGGAAACCCATGCGCGCATAGAGCGGCGCCCCGAATTTGCTCGCTTGCAGGATCACAAGCCCGGCGCCGCGCCGGAACGCTGCATTGACCGCCTCGCGGACGCAGGCCTCCCCGAACCCTCTTCCGCGGCTCTGCTCCAGGGTCCCCACCCAGTAAAGTCCGGCGATGCCGTGCGAATGGAGTGTCATGGCGGCCGAGACAGGTCTTGCTCCCTCGCAGGCGACAACCCAATCGTTATGCGGCCCGAGGAGCCGCGCAGGCGTTGCAAAGATTCGTTCACAGACCCAAGCGGGCATGCCGAGACTCTGATAACTTTCTTTCGTAACGAAAGCGAAATCGAGTATGCCTGCGCGATCGGTCACGTGGCGGATTGTGATGCCTTCGGGCATCCGTTCTTCCGTAAACGGCCGATCGGTGACCATCCCCGGCGCCTCGGGGATCAAAATCATTTTTTCCCGGCGGCAGACGGCTTCCAGTGCCTCGTCAGCATGCGCCCGCAGGTGGATACTGAAGGGCGATTTCCGTTCAAGATAAAATGACCGGATGTGATCAAATGCCGCCTGCGCACGGTCGGCACTGATGCTGCCGAGGGTCATTGCCGTTTGCGTGGTCGGGAAAGGACAGGGTCCTTTGGTCATCAGCAGATCATCCTGTTCCCGGATCTCCCCCGACGCGTTCCAACGCGTCACCTCCCGGGTATATTCCGCCAGGTTCAGATCACTGAGAACAATCCTGTCGTCCGTATTCATGGTTTTTCCAGTCGTCTGCCGGCTAGCGGTTTTCAGCGATGAATTTAATCGGCTTTACCATCTGTTCTTTGAGGATCTTCAAGAACTTTTTGCGAAACGGCGGAATCTTGGTGAGCGTCATCATCAGGGCGTTCATGCGCCGTATCTTGTAATTCTTCTGCGGAAAATCAAAAAAACCGTGTTTCTTGTAGTAGCGGTAATCGGCCTGAAACGTAAACCGCAGCATTCCGTAAACCTCGTCGCGGAAAATCTTCCGGCCGCCGACGCCGAAGAACGTTGTGGCGTGGATATACCCCTCGGCAGCCGACTTTATCAGAGTGCCGGCCAATTCCTGGAGCAGCCGGTCAATTTCCGCGGAATCAGCCGCTTCATCCGTGACGATTCCCACCAGGTTTGCTTCCTGTCCTTCGCTATAGGCTTCAAGGATCTGGCGCAAGTTGGGTATTTGTCCAAGCGGTCCGGAAATCAGAAAGGCAATCTGTTTTCCTTTGAGGGTCGGCATATGGGTGTTGAAAAAAGAACGGTCGAAATACATCTTCCAGCGCGACGAGAGATACCGGTCGTGGATGGCGCCGGCAAAAACAACGATGTCCGCCTTTTTCACTTTCTCATTATAGAAGTCGATGTAGCCGTCCTTGCCTTCGTATTCGCAGATGTTGTCAAGCCCGCATTTACAGCAGCCCAGGCAGCCGCCCTTGATGTCGATATCCATCAGATTGATGATCTCGGCGTCGCCGCGGAAGCTCCCCGCAAGCGACTGCACCAGCGCATCAATGCTTCCGGTAGGCTGCTGCCCGTCTTTCATGATCAGAATCCGCTTGCCCGCGGTATCGACACCCGCTGCAGACGTTCCGGCCTGATAGGTAAAACCTGATGCGACGAGCGGCGGATAGACGCGCATGGTCGGAATCCGACGCATGGCGGCGTCGGCAGAATTCCCGGCAAAGGCGATCCATCGTCTGCGTTCCTGTTGTTTCATCAGGTCATACATGGCTGCGGAATAAGCCCCCAGATACTTCATCTGCAGGTCGTCGCAGATTCCATGGATGTAATTATGTGCGGTGTGATCAAAGAAATGGACCGACGTGGACAGCGACAGCGTGAATTTTCCGGCAAAAGCCGCTTCCTGCCCGCGCTCAAAGATGAGTTCGATAAACCGTTTATATTGCGAGCAGACAATCAGATAATACAGCGGAAACGACCACCACACAGCGTCCGCTTTTTTGACCGCGTCCAGGACATCGCCGAATGCCTTTTCATCTTTTTCGAGTTTCCGAATGGTCTGCGCAACATGAAAGATTTGAAAAGAGTGGTCGGGAAGTTTTTTGGCCGCAAAGCGGACATACTGGAGAGTTACGCTGAGATCCCCCTTGGGGCTGCCGTTCAAAACAACGATGTTCATGATACCACCATCCTTTCCGTTAACCGGTAATCGGTTTTATCCTGCTAAACTTCAGGCCCTCATGGACGAAACAGAGCCATCCGGGATGACGTCGACCGCGCCGGCAGAAAATTCCGTTCACGGCCTCCACATCACCAAATAAAAGAAGTTTGTTTCTTCAGGCGAATGAAATTCACGATCATGTCTGCCGGCGGGTGCATCGGGCGCGAGACCGATACGTCCGCAGGGTTGGGGATTGACGAAAAAACAGCAAAACGATTGGTCGACCGTATCGACGGTGCCGTTCGCGGCTTTGTCCCAGTTTCGGTAAGCATCATCCAATTGCCGAAACATCTTTGCTTTTGCTTTCGCGGGAGTATTTTTTATCTCTGCTGATATGCTTTTTTTCATGCTCACAAGGCCAGAAGATTCTTATCGAATTCATCGCGGCGGGAAATATTCAATCGTTTTCTTCGTCTGTTCCGTCCTTCTGAAAGGCAAGCAGTTTGCGCAAGAAGTATATGAACATGATGCAGACGTGTCAAGATAATTCAAGGGAAATTCCGCGAGAAACTGGTTGACATCAAAGGCTGTTTTCCTTATAATCACCGCGAAACGTTGTCGTAAGCAATACATCAATTTTTAATAAAAATACTGAAGGGTGGGGGAAAATGATGAAAATATTAGTAGCCTATGTGGGTGGATCAGAAGTTGCCAACCCTGTTCTGGAAGTGGCCAAGAAGCACGCGAAAGCCTTTAATGCGACGCTGTTTATAGCCAGTTCCATGGAACGCGTATCGGAAAGACAACAGGTGGATCTGGAGAAGATCGAAAAACAGCTCGCCTATGTGAAAGAAACGCTGGATGCCGAAGGGATTTCCTGCGAAACCCATATTCTCGTGAGAGGGCTCACACCCGGAGAGGATATTGTGGAATTTGCGATTGACAGGAAGATGGACGAAATCATTATCGGCATCGAGAAAAAATCCAAGGTAGGGAAACTGCTTTTCGGATCCAACGCCCAGTACATCATTCTGGAATCTCCGTGCCCGGTGGTGTCGGTCAAATAGACTGGAGACAATTTCACGTCCCCGGCCGAATGGTTTGTCTTCTTTCGTCCTGACTTATCAAAAATAAAGGCTTGCGCTCCTTCGAAAGAGCGCAAGCCTTTTTTATGGAATCCTCATTTGGGCCTGACCGGTTACTTCTTCCTCTTGGCCAGCTCTTCGGCTCTCAATTCCTTGCGCAGGATTTTGCCGACTGTGGATTTGGGCAATTCCTTGCGGAATTCTATTTCGGAAGGCAGCTTATAGGTAGCGAGCTTCGTTTTCCCGTATTCAATCAGCTCTTCCGCCGTTGCCGTTTCTCCTTCTTTCAGAACGACGAACAATTTGATATTTTCGCCGCGCTTCGCATCGGGGATGCCGATCGAGCAGGCCTCCAGGACTTTGGGATGTTCGTAGTATGCTTCATCCACGTCGCGCGGATAAACATTGAATCCGCCGCTGATAATCATGTCTTTCTTGCGATCGACGATATAGAAATAGCCGTCTTTATCCATGGTCGCGATATCGCCCGTATAGCACCAGCCGTCTCTGAGCAGGTTTGCGGTTTCCGTTGGCTGATTCAGATACCCCTTGGTTACCTGCGGGCCGCGGATGATCATCTCACCGGGCTCACCGATCGGCATATCGACTTCACCTTTATCCAGGTCGACGATGCGGCATTCGGTATCGGAAATGGGCAGACCGATCGAGCCGATTTTCCGCACGCCTTCGAACGGGTTGGTATGCGTTACGGGTGTCGTTTCCGTCATGCCGAAGCCTTCGACGATCACCGCACCGGTTACTTTCTCAAAATCATGGATCACTTCCACGGGCAGGGGGGCGCTGCCGGAGAAGAAACCCTTGAAGCAGGTGAGATCGATCTTCTTAAAATCGGGATGATTCAGCATGCCGATATACATGGTCGGAACCAGAGCGCCGAAATTCGGTTTGAATTTCTTAATAGCTTCCAGAAGCGGCTCGGGCTGCGGTTTCGGAATGAGGATATCCCCCCATCCCATGAAGACGGAAAAATTCATTGCGCAGGACATGCCGAAGACATGGAAAATGGGCAGTGCACCCAGGTTGACATGATGAGTACCCGTAAATCGCGGGAACCAGGCGCTGATCTGCTGCACCTGCTTGCTGATATTGCCGTGGGTCAGGATAACGCCTTTGGAGACACCCGTGGTGCCGCCGGTGTACTGATACATCGCCGTATCGTCAAAGGTTAGTTTTGCCTTGGGCGGGTTGGGCTGGGACTTGGCGATGCAGTCTTTCCACAGGAATACGTCACTTGCCTGCTTCATGGGCTTTGCCGGCAACAGTCCCTTTTTCTTACCGACTAAGGGGAATAAAAGATTGACCGGAAACGGCAGATAGTCTCCAATAGACGTAATAATAATCTGTTTAACTTTTGTTTTGGGTCTCAGATCGATCATCCGGTTGGCCAGTAGATCGACCGTGATGAGGATTTTGGATCCGGAATCGTTGAGCTGATGCTCGAGTTCGCGGTCGGAATAGGTCGGGTTATTTAAAACTACAATAGCGCCAAGTCTATGGGTAGCGTAATAGGCCACGACACAGGGGATCATGTTCGGCAGGATGATGGCGACGGCGTCGCCTTTTTTGATGCCCATGCCGGCGAGGCAGGTGGCGAAACGATCCACCATGTCTTTCAACGCTTTGTAGGTCATGATGTAGCCCTGGAAGTTCAGAGCCATGCGGTCAGGAAACTTAGCCGCTGATCGGTCCAGGATATCGGGCATGCAGATTTCTTCGTATTGAATTTTTTCAGGAACACCTTTGTCATAAGACTTTAACCACGGTTTTGACGCATAAGATACTTCTCCAGCCATTTTAACTTCCCTCCTAAGTTTGGTTAAGACGATGTGAATGAAGCAGACTATTTTGAACGCTGTCTTTTTTGTGATTAATTCCTGATCTTGATTCCTCCTCAGTATTGGATTTGATGCTTGTGTGAATAGAAAATGAGTGCTTGCGGCCTCGGGCCGGAGTGACTTTTAGCAATTTTTTTTGGCAAAAGCCATAAAATATTCCTGCCGGGACGCGGCGGTCTTCATATCCGACGCTATTTCGAATATTTAGCTTTAATATTTTTTTTCAAGTGGTGTAAACATTGTTTCGGGTAATGCGCCGTGAAGGGTCCAAAGCAGGCTCAGCCCCTCGTTTTCTGTCTGCAAAACGCGGCCGCAAAGAGCTTGACAGAAGGATTTTTTTGAGGATAGTTAGAAAAATGGGGCGCTTATGAAAAAGAAATCGCGAGATGTAGAAAAGACCTATTCGACGCCCGAATTTGTCGCCAAGCGTAGCCTTCTGGCCGATGCCCTGGAAACAGGCAAGCGCTTCACCATCGCGGTTGCGGGCGAGCGAATATCGGTACCTACCGGTGCTGCATTTAATGTGGAGCATGAACGGGACGGGAAGGACGAAGAAATTGAATTTCAGATCAAGTGGACCAATCCATCGTAATCAAATAAAATGCCCGGACGCCCGCCATTCCTATGACTGCATTTGACATTCACATTCACACCAGGAGATATTCCGGCTGCTCCTTTATTCAGTTTGAAGATGTAATCGGACAGGCTGTGGCGGCGGGGCTTTCCGGAATTGCCCTAACCGAACACGGCATGCGGTGGCCGGATGCGGAGTTCGACGCGCTGTGCAGACAGGGCGACGCGCAGGGGATCGTGTTGATCAACGGGCAGGAAATTCATGCTAAAGATAAACGAGGACGTTCCGAAGGAGAATATCTGATATTTGGTCTTGGGCGCAGCGTGACTGAAACAGTTGCGGCGGCTGATCTGATCGAGACCGTCCATGCCGAAGGAGGCATCGTCATCGCCGCGCATCCCTACAAGCTGTCGCGCGGCGGCAGGTCGCACTATTATGGAGCGGGGAATCTGGTATATCAATTGAAGCTTGACGGCATTGAGTTGTGCCACCCCGATCATAATGAGCAGGCGTTGGAAAAAGTCCGGCGGGCGATGGAAGAGCTGCATATTCCGGGTACCGGCGGCAGCGACGCGCATAAAATTCTGAACATCGGTGCTAATGCCACATTGTTCCAGAATCCGGTGCGCAGCGAAGAAGACTTTATCCGTGAGATCCGCGCGGGCAGAATCCGCGCGGAAAAACGTGAAACGTGAATAGTGAATGGTGGATCGTGAATAGTAAAGAGAGGCAGCGTTTTGCAACGCTGCCTCTCTTTGATTTGAGGATTATTCGCCGACGAAGTTGGGTTCACGCTTCTGCAGGAAAGCAGTGATTCCTTCCACGGCGTCCTTGCTGGCGCCCAGCTTCTTCGACCATTCGATGTCTAACTTCAGCCCTTCGTCAAAGCCTTTGTCCAGCCCCACGTTCATGCCGTCGAGCACGGCGGCAACAGCCAGCGGCGGCCGTTTCGTCAGCGCCTGGGCAAATGCCGTTGCTTCGGTAATCAGGTCGGCGGCCGGGACCACTTTGTCTACCAGACCGATGGCCAGCGCCTCGGCGGGAGAAAGCCGTTTGCTGAAAAGGATCATGTCGAGGGCTTTGGGTTTTCCCAGAAGTCTGGGCAGTCTCTGAATGCCGCCCCAACCGGGCGTAATGCCGAGATTGACTTCGGGCAGCCCAATGAAGGCTTTGGGGTTGTCCGTCATGATGCGGAAATGGCAGGCAATCGCCGTCTCACAGCCGCCGCCCAGCGCATGGCCGTTGATAGCCGCAATATAAGGTTTGGTGGAGCGCGAGATCGCGTTCATGATCTCATTGCCGTTGGGGCCCTTCGTGATGTTCGCGATGTCGGAGACATCCATGCCGGCGGAAAACCCTTTCTCTCCGGCACCCGTGATGATGACGGCCCGCGTTTCCTTGCTTTTTTCGATCGCGTTCACGGCGTCAAAAAATTCTTCCCGGATGCCCAGGTTGACGGAGTTCATCGGCGGACGATTCAAAACGATGGTGGTTACGAAATCCTTGGTCGAGACGATAATGTTTTTGTATTCCATAAATTTTCTCCTTTCAGTGTTTGCCTATAGCCTTTTGGCTTCAGCCTTTGTTCTTTAATCTTTAACTAGAACCTTGAACCTTGAACCTATTCCTTTCCCTGATGCACCAGCCGCACTCCCGGATGCGGCACTTCAAAATAAGGAACGCTGGCTCCGCCCAGGCTCCCGATAAATGCCGTCCGCCGGCCTTCGCCGCCGAAGCAGATATTTGCGGGGCGCCGGATCGTCACACCCTGCACGTCCTCAACGAATATTTCCAGTTTGCCGCACCGGTCGATAAACCCGATCGCATTGGCCGCGGGAAACGCAACCCAGAGGTTGCCGGCTTCGTCGAAAGCGATGCCGTCGGGAAATCCGGCGGCACCCAGAACGGCAGGTCCATAGACCTCCGCCGGGCCGACGCTGTCATCGGTGTTGATCCGGTAGCGCAGCACGCGGCGCTGCATGGTTTCGGCGACATAGACATACTCTTCGGCCGCATCCACAGCGACGCCGTTGGCAAAATAAATACCTTCGGCAACAATCTTCGGCGGCTTGCCCGGGGCAATCAGTACCAGGCAGCCATCCGGCACGGGTCGCTGAATCGCGGCATCGACATCGGGGTTATCGGTCGAGTTCGAGATCCAGAGCCTATCCGCGAAATCCCAAAAAGGAAAGTTGGGTGTCGGCATGGGCCTTCCCTGGGCCTGTGTCATAAGGACGCTGTGATCGCCTGACGGCGCGAGGGACTGGACTTCGCCGTTGCCGATATTGGCGACAATGCAGTTGCCCAGAGGGTCGAGGCAAATCCCGTTGGGGAGTCCACCCAGGCAGCCGAAAAATGTCGTGCGGCCGTCCGGCGTGATGTGCGCACAGCGGCCATACGCGTCCGCCGTGTAAATGCTTCCGTCATCGAGGGCCATGATGCCTTCCGGGCGGGTAAGTCCCTTGCCGATCGTTTTTACTTCACATCCATTTTGTGCCATCCTCACATCCTTTCGAAAATAGTGGCGAGCCCCTGACCGCCGCCGATGCACAAAGAGCAGATGGCGTAGCGGCCCCCTGTGCGCCTCATTTCATTCACGGCGAAGATCGCGATGCGTGTTCCGCTCATGCCGTTGGGATGGCCGAAAGCGATGGCGCCGCCGTTGGGGTTGATCTTTTCCCGGTCCACCGTATGTCCCTGGGCTTCCAGCTCTTTAACATCGGCCAGCACCTGGGCGGCAAACGCCTCGTTGATCTCAATGACATCCATGTCCTGCATGGTCAAGCCCGCGCGCGCGAGCGCCTTGGGTATGGCATAGGCGGGACCGATGCCCATGATCTTGGGGTCGACGCCGGCCACGGCGCAGGTGACCCAGCGGGCGCGGGGCGTGTAGCCCAGTTCTTTGGCCCGCGCAAGCGTCATGACGAGCACGGCCGCCGCCGCGTCATTGCGGCCGGAGGATGAACCTGCCGTAACAGTTCCGTCCTTAAGAAATGCCGGCGGCAGCGCGCCGAGTTTTTCCATCGTGGTTTCGCGCGGGTGCTCGTCGGTGTCGAAAATGATCTGCCCTTTTTTTTGCAGGACGGTGATGGGAATGATCTCCTCCTTGAAGTATCCGGCCTTGATCGCCCGGGCGGCGCGCTCCTGGCTTCTCATGCCGAAGGCATCCTGCTCATCGCGCGTCAGTTTGTACTTTTTGACCAGATTTTCGGCTGTGATGCCCATGACCAGGGAGTCCTCGGGTGTCGGAGCGGTTTCGCGCCGGATGATCTGCGGCGGTGTCAGCGAATAGGCGGCATCCGCGCGCGGCAGCATCCACGGCGTCTGGCTCCAGCTTTCCATGCCGCCCGCAATGTAGATATCTCCCAGGCCGGCCATGATCTGCGTCGCGGCAAAGTTGATGGCTTGAAGTCCGGATGAGCACTGCCGTTCCACCGTAACGCCGGGAACGCTATAGGGCAGCCCGGCTTTGAGGACCGCCCAGCGGGAGGGGTTGTATGCGGCGTGCCAGGAATTGGACAGCCCCATGACCACATCTTCAATCAGGGCGGGATCGATGCACGTTTTGTCCACCAGTCCCCGGATCGCAAATGCCCCCAGTTCTTCCGGGCGAAAGCGGGCAATCGTCCCGCCGACGCGGCCGATAGCGGTTCGGACGCCATCTACGATGACAATTTCTTTCATGACTTAAACTCCTTTCACGCAATATTTGCAGGGTTTCATAGACGGATCATGACCAAAATCCCCCCGGATGTCAATTATTGTTGATGCTCAATGACACTCCGCAGATGACCGGTCAGCGCCTCGACTGAGAGAAAATCCTGCGGATCGATCGGGCTGCCGACGATCAGTTCCAGCCTTTTTCCGCCCGTAAACCGGGGAAGAAGTTTTCCCCGAGGCATGATATCAAAAGAACCCCGCAGCGTGATGGGGATAATTTTCTTGTTCAGATGCAGGGCCAGATAGGCTGCACCGGATTTGAACTTTCCCAGTGAACCATCGCGCGTCCGCGTTCCCTCGGGGAAAATAATCAGCGACTGACCGCTCCGGAGAATGTCGGCGGCCGCCTTGAGCGCGGGGACGACATTGCCTGTTCGGTCCACAAAGAGCACCGGCACACCGATAAATAGATAGCTCAGAAAGGAAACTTCTTTTTTCCCGATGAGGAAGACTTCGCAGCGTCGTGCCGGGGGAACCAGATTGAGCATTATGGGCGTATCCAGGAGCGACTGGTGATTGGCGACGAGGATGACATTGTCGAGCGTCAGTCGCTCGCGGTGCACGATCCTGATTCGCCAGAAGAGCGTGAAAAGTGCGCGGAAGATCAGGAGGACGAGTTCATTTACCGGATTGAAGCAAGATGTTTTTTTGGTCGAAATCGGACTGCGGAGGATCAGATCGTCGAGATTCGCGCCGGCGCGTTCCTCGCAGCCCGCCAGATAGCGGACGAACTCCTCCATCGTCATGAGCGGATCGACCTTGTCCATATCGACGGAGATATTGAGACTCTCTTCGAGATAAACAATCAGTTCGACAAACCCCAGGGAATCGATCTGGCGATCCGCGAGCGTCTCGTTGGCATAGAGGACCTTCGCACGAAATTTTGCCGTGAGCACGGCGATGATTTCTTCCTCGCGCACGCTGGTCGCCGCCAGAATATTGCGGGGGACGGCGGCACCCGCGGCATCCGTTTGGTAGACGCCCTGGTCCAGAAGCCTGATGACCTCATCGATCAGGACTTTGCGCGTCGAGTTCCGCGGCAGCGGGTCTGCCGATATCGCAAAACGACTGACCGTCTTATAAGTGGGCAGGTCCTTATTCAAAGCCGCAAGTTCTTCCCGGATGCGCCCGTAGCTTGCCGCCCCTTTGGTTGCCGGGACAATCACCGCATAAACGGATTCGCGTCCCGCAATTTTCCGGCCGAAAACGGCGATTTCGCTGACCAGCTGCGATTTCCGGAAATAGAGTTCCAGCTCTTCCGGATAGACGTTTTTCCCCGAATCCAGCACGATGACATTTTTCTCGCGGCCCGTGATATGGATATGCCCCCGCGGGTCCACGTAACCAAGGTCCCGGGTGTTAAAAAAACGCTCTCCGTCGAATGCCTGCCGGTTGGCCTCGTCATTTAAATAGTAGCCGGGCATCACGGCATCTCCCCGAAGCCAGATCTCCCCGATGCCGTCGGCGTTGACGTTCTTGATTTTCACATCATTGCCGTCGATGGGCGGGCCGACGGCGGAGGCGACGGCATCTTTGAAATAGGGAATGGCGATGGGTCCGGTCGTTTCGGTCAGCCCGTAGCCTTCCATGATATAGAAGCCCATGGTCCGGTAGCTGTTGAAGTACTCTTTTTTGAGCGGTGCGCCGCCGCTGATGAAGAACCGCATCCTGTGGCCGAAAACGTCATGCACCGGACGAAATATTTTTTGCAGCACGAAGCCCAGACCCAGGACCCGGAAAGCAGGTGCAGCCGCGAGGAAAAACATGAAGAGACGATACTTGGCTCCGGACTGCGCCCGGAGTTTGGTAATGAGCGCGTCGAAGAACAGCTCCCACATCTGAGGCGCTGCCGGAAAAATCGTGATGGGATGATCCGCCAGAGCTTTGATGATGTCGGGACCTTTCAGGGAATTCTGGAAAACGATGGAACTGCCGGTGACGAGCGGCGCCATGAACGTCGATTCGAATGCGTAGACATGATAGAGCGGCAGCATGGCCAGCGTCACATCTTCGGGCGTATATTCTTCCAGTTTGGTGCACGTCAACGCGACCGAAAGAATGTTGCGGTGGCTGAGCGCGACGATTTTCGGATGGCCCGTGGTGCCCGACGTGAAAAGCAGTGTGGCGATATCGTCGAGCGTGACCGTTTCCGATTTCAATATGCCGTCCGGGACGGCCGGTAACACGTCGTCAATGTCGAAAACGGCGATGTCCTGAAAGACAGAGCGAAAATGACTGGAAACAAAAGCCGCCCGGGCGCCGGCGGCAACCGCCATCTCGCGGTATTGTGCGGGCGGGAGGTTGGTATCCAGCGGAAGCGCAACAGCTCCGATCGCCGTAACGGCCATGAATGTACAGCACCATTCGGGGGAATTGACCGCCAGAAGGATGATCACGTCGCCTTTGGCAAAGCCCCGGTCCTGAAGCAGCGATGCCGCAGCCTTTGCTTTCTCCCAGGTTTCGTGAAACGTGATATGCTGATTAACAAACAGAATACGGTCCGCATGGCGCAAGGCGAGCGTCTCATAAGCTGTCAGAAGATTTTCAAATTCCATGGAACTTCCCTGTATGTTGAGGATTGACATTACGGTTTATGAAAAGCGCTGCAGCAAAGCGGGATGCCCCGATGCGCAATCCTGAGCCGCCTGCGGCCGGGTCTGAAATCAGTTTTATCCGGCTCGCTGTGACCCTTCCTGCGGCATCAGACACACCGTCGCAGGTTGCCGACCGGACAAACCGGTTCCTCAGTGTCCTGTTTGTGAAGCAGGCGGTCTCAAAAAGAAGACTCATGGACTGACCTTTGTTCGGGAGATGAGCAAACTGGCTTTTGCAGCCATATCCCCAAGGCTGAACGGTTTCTGGATAAACTGCATGCCTTCTTCCAGGATTCCGTGCCGGGCGATGATATTGGAAGGATAGCCCGACATGAAGAGAACTTTCAGGTCCGGACGGGTCGCCAGAAGTCTGTCGCGCAGTTCTCTGCCGCTCATGAAGGGCATCACCACATCGGTGATGACCAGGTCCAGGGGCATTTTTTCTTTCTCACACTGCGCGAGCGCCTCCAGAGGGTTTCCCGATGCTATCACCCGGTAGCCCAGGGTCGTGAGCATGCCGGTGACCAATTTGAGAACCATTGGATTATCCTCGACCAGCAGAATGTTTCCGGACCCGGGCGTTGCGGCCGGTTTGGGAGGCACGTCCATGATGAGGTCTGCGTCGGCGCTGCTGGGAAGGTAAATTTTAAATGTGCTTCCCCGGTCCGGTTCGCTGTATACATTAATGCTGCCGTTGTTCTGCCTGACGATGCCGTAAACGGTGGCGAGCCCCAGCCCCGTGCCTTTGCCGATATCCTTGGTCGTGAAAAACGGTTCAAAGATATAGGGGAGGTGAGCCTTTGCAATGCCGGAGCCCGTGTCGCTCACCGTCAGGAGCACATAGGGGCCCGGGGGCAGTTCCAGATGGGACGCGTAATAGCCTTCATCGATGACGACATTGGCGGTTTCAAGGATGAGGTTGCCGCCGTCAGGCATTGCGTCTCGTGCATTAACCGCCAGGTTGATCAGGATTTGCTCGGCTTGCACCGGATCGAATTTAATGGTCCAAAGATTGTTGCCGGGGTAAAATGTAAGGTTAATGTTTTCGGTCATGAGGCGAAGAATGGTGCTTTCGGTTGCCGCGATAAGATTGTTCAGATCGACCGGCTGCGGCTTGATGATCTGCTTACGGGAAAAAGCAAGAAGCTGCTGTGTCAGATCCCGGGAGCGGCAGGCGGCTTTTTCGATTTCCAGAACGTCTTCAGCGATGCAATGATCGGCAGGCAGCTTGAGTTTGATCAAGTCCAAGTATCCCAGAATGACATTCAGCATATTATTGAAATCATGCGCCACGCCGCCGGCCAGCCGGCCTACCGTTTCCATCTTCTGAGACTGGATGAGTTGTTTTTCCAGCGTCTCTTTTTCCACTTCGGCTCTCTTGCGTTCAGAAATATTTCTGCCCGCCATCAGAAGGCCCGTCGGCTTTCCGGATTCGTCCCGGGTGAAGTTCGCGGTCATTTCCAGCCAGATGATCGAGCCGTCTTTGCGGTAAAATTCCATTTCGATGGTCCGGGAGCGGTTGGGATCGACCGGTTCGCCGCTGGATTCTTTTTCCAGCTCTTCAGTCAGCATGGCGACTCCGCGGGTGTAGGATTCCGGGGTAACCTGCTGCTCGGCAGGAATCTTCATGATTTCTTCGGGCGTATACCCCGTAACGCGTATTTCTGAAGGGCTCTGATAGAGGTAATTCAGATTGAGATCCAGTACGGTGATCGTCTCGTTCATGTTCTCCACGATCATCCGGTAGCGTTTTTCGCTTTCTTCCAGGGCCAGTTCGGCTTTCTTCCGCGCGGTGATGTCCCGGGCGGTCGCGATAATCTCACGGGGAACGCCGTGATCGTCCCGCCCGAATGTTGCGTTAATTTCCAGCCACGCCATACTGCCGTTCTTGTGGTTGACTTCGATTTCGATCGTCACGGGTTGCCACGCCCCTGTAGGGGGAGGCGCCATACGGTGCGTCATGGCCTCGGTTAATTCACGCGAGATCACCTCGATCGACTGCGGCGGCAGCAATTTGTCCAACGGGATTTTCATGATTTCTTCCGGTGTGTAACCCGTCAGGCGCGCCCGGTGGTTGCTGGCGAAGATAAACCGGAAATTGAAATCGACCACGAACACCACATCGTGGACATTTTCGACGATTATCCGGTAGAGCTTATCGGTTGATCGGAAGGCGTCTTCGGCTTTCTTGCGGTCGGTGATGTCCCGCGCGACACCCAGGACTTCAAACGGAACACCCTGCTCATCGCAGTTAAAGTCAGGTTGAACCTCCATCCAGCGTCTTTCACCGTCTTTGCGGATGATTTCCAGCTCCAGGAGCCTGTGGTCGCCGGTCACCCGGTTATGGCCCGCGGACAGCCGTTCCAACTCTTCAGCGTACGCTCGCTCAACGAGTATCCGGGAATCGTCCGTCAGATAATCGGCAAAGGACAGGTGCATGAGCTCTTCGGGGGTGTACCCGACCATGGCCGTCACCGACGGGCTGACGTAAGTATAGTGCGTGTTGAAATCCATCGTCCAGAGGACATCTCGGATATTTTCGGTAATCAGGCGCAAATGGCGCTCGGCTTGTTTGCGCTGGCTGATGTCGCGGACGACACCGCGGAAGCCCTTCGGTTGACCGTTTTCATCGCGCAGGAGCGCGATGGAAGATTCAACATCCAGCGCTCCGCCGTTCCTTTTGTTGATTTTCCAATCAAAGCCCTGGACCGTTTCACCGGTAAGGTACACGGTATGGAATATTTTAAAGATTTTATCGGCGTTGTGTTCATCAACCAACTTCCGGAAATTCATCCGGCTGATTTCTTCCGGCGTATAATTCAGAAGACGGACCCCGGCATCATTGAAGAACAGTAGATTGCCCTGCAGGTCAACTTCGAAATAGGATTCTTCGATGCTGTCGAGAATATTCCGATAGCGCTCTTCGCTTAGCCGCAGTTCCTGCTCCGCTTTCTTTTTCTTGGTGATATCGCGGACGACGCCGTGAAATCCGGCAGGCCGGCCGTGTTCATCGCGAAGCAGTGCGACGGAGGATTCGACATCCATTGTTTTTCCGTCTTTTGTGATGAGCTGCCATTCGAAACTTTGCACAGCCTTGCCGGTCCGCAGAATATCGCGGCCGATGCCGTACAGCTTTTCTTTGTTTTCTTTGTCCAAAAGCTTCCGGAAATTCATGCCGGAAATCTCTTTGCGGGTATACCCCAATTTCTTCATCAGCCGGTCATTGAAGAAACGGATATTTCCCTGCATATCCAGCTCAAAATACGATTCCTGCATCCTTTCCAGCAGGTTTTGAAACCGAACTTCGCCTTTGCCTGATGCGGCGTCCGATTTCTTTCCTATTGCCGGAGACGGGGAAGGTTGACTTTGCTTTTTTAGAAGTTTGTTGATGGTCCCCGCCAGACGATCCAGTTCATCTTTCTTGGGGGAGACTTCGATTGCGACGGTGCTCTTGCCCGCCAACGCATTCCGAAGTGCGCCGGTCATCGTTTTAATGCGATTCTTTTCCGAATACGTTGCCATAATGTTTCGTCGCCGCTTAGGAAAATGTTTTGCGTTTCGGGGGCAACCGTTGTGCCTTTGTGTGTGCCTGAATAAACTGAATATAGTGCACTTTATATAGACGGATAGCTGTTGTGTGTCAAGTGTATTCGTTTGTGCCGGATGCATGCCATCCCGATGGATGGCCTTTCCGAACGAACATGACTTTTTACGAATAGGCTATTGACAAGATCTCCGGATATTCTTATACACCGTTTCACCTGATAAAATCCACAGACAGGGAACAGGATAGGAAAGTAATATTTATGCTAAGCCGCTTAGTTGGTTATCTCTTTCTCGTTATTGTGAGCGTAACGTCCATTCCGCTTTTTTTAATTGCCGTCCTTCTGCGCGCGTTTTCTTACCCCTTTGACCGCCGGCTGCGGCTTTTGCATTTGTTCACCTGTTTCTGGGCCTCGCTTTACACGTGGATGATGCCCCCCTGGCGGATACGCATCGAGGGTCGCGAGCATGTCCGGAAAAACGTAGCCTACATGGTCGTTTCCAATCACCAATCGCAACTCGACATCCTGGTCGCCTTTCGTCTCTTTTTTCACTTCAAGTGGGTATCCAAAATTGAGATGTTCCGCATACCGCTCATCGGCTGGAACATGAGCCTCAACCGTTACGTCAGATTGAAACGGGGCGACAAGGAGAGTGTTGAGCAGATGCTCTCCGAATGTGAAACCCATCTTGACGAGGGAAGCTCGATCTTCATGTTTCCGGAAGGCACCCGGTCTCCCGACGGCGAGGTAAAAGCTTTCAAACTCGGCGCCTTTCAGCTCGCTCAGAGGAAGAAGGTACCCATTCTTCCCATCGTGATCAGCGGCACCAATAAGGCCTTGCCCAAATACAGTTTGAATTTTACCGGGTCGCAGAAAATCTATATCAGGATATTTGAGGAAATCCCGTATTCGGCGTTTGCAACGTTGTCGGCGGAAGAGACGGCGCAGATGGTGCGGCAGTTTATTATCGGGAAGCTGAGGATAATGAACGAATACACCCTGGGTGGGTAAGGGCTGTTGACGGGGGGCGCGTTTCCGTTAGGAAGGCGCTGCACGCAGCTGCGGCGTTATACTGCGAACCGTGCCGATCAACGTATATTCATACGCGTAACCTTCAGGTTATACGCTCGCGGCCCGCTTCTTGTGCGCCTTGCCTCTAAGCATTCGCGCGCCCGTCAGGGTATTTGAACAGCCCCCAAACATGTGGTTCTAAATCAGTCGGGATTTAAGTTTTGAGCAGCGCGGCGCCGATCTTTTCCTGGCGGATCTGCATCAATCTTTTTTTCAGCGTCAAAATCGATTCCAGATCCCGAAGCACATAAACGTATTTGTCCGGAAGCGAGATGCTTCGGGTGTCGATGATTTTTCTGATGCCGGCCTGAAATTCAGCGGCCAGGCGGGCAAAGGTTATCATCAGCGGACTTGGGGAGTCATAGCCCCGATCGAGCCTGCCGGCTGATTCGGAGGCAATGATGCGCAAGGTCTGCAGCAAAGCGCTGGCGGCTCCCAGCTCGCTTGACAAGGCTGCATCAGGTTCGGGGCTCCTCTCCCTGAGGACGGCGGTGAGCCCGGTTAATACGGCAGACATACCGCCCAGAGCCGGACCCGCCATGACAATGTCCTCAATTTCTCCAAAGGGCACAACGAGGTCTCTCCAGGCGTTTCCTTCCTTTCCCAGAACCGCTTCTTGCCCCACCCGACAATTCGTAAGTTTGATGCCGCCGTGCGGGGAGGGTTTCAGGAAATGCATGGGCAACGGCTCGGCAACGGTGACCCCTTCGGCCGTCCGCGGCACCATAAAGGCCGTAAAACGCTTTAGCGGCGGTTGATGATCGGTTACGGCGACGACAATAAACACTCCGGCAATGGGTCCGTTGGTCAGATAGGTTTTCTCACCGGTTAACGCATAACCGTTATCCCGCCTACGGGCTTCGGTCGTCAATAATTTGGGTCGCGCACCGTGTCCCGGTTCGGAAACGGCAAAAGACAGGGTGACCTTTCCCGTTGCCGCCGCCGGTAAATAGTGCTCACGCTGTTCGTGCGTGCCGAAGACACCAATTACATAGTGGGCAATGATCTGCTGGTAGAGCCAGGAAACGGCCAGTCCCAGGTTATATCCGCTCTGGACAAAGGCCTCTCCCGCTTTTAAGAGGTCGGCATACCCGCCTTCCGTCCCGCCATAAATTCCGGCAATGCCGATTCTGAATAAGCCGGCCTCGCCCATTTTCCGCCACAGGTCCAGGGGAAATTCTTCTCCCGTCTGCAAATCCGCCCTGCAGGCAATATGCCCGGCGGCAAAAGCCGCGGCCTGTTCCAGCGGGTTGATCTTTATTTTCTGTTTCATTGATTTTTCCTTAGTGCCGTGCCACCCGTCAGGGTGGTGACCTCCCGTCGCGCCGCCGTGCAGCGCGGTGACTTTAAGCGGCCCCGGCTATAGAACCAGTTCCTCGATGAAGGCCATGAGTTGGTTGACGTTCCGGCAGGGGCGGATTTCATGGCAGTGATGTGTGTAGGCCCTGATCTCGCTGTCTCCTGTGCCCCAGAGATTTTCCGGCTCGGGGTTGAGCCAGATGACCCGGCGGCAGCGGTCCCGCATCTGGCTTAAAATCATATCTTCGGGATTCAGATAATTGGAGCGGCCGTCGCCGACGATGATGAGCGTTGTCTTCTTCGTCAAGAGTTCCATGTGGTTTCTTTTGAAGTTGCGGAAGGTTTCTCCGTAATCCGTCGGCGCCTGATATTGAACATTTGCCTCCTGCATGACGATACGGATCGCTTCGTTGATATCGTTGACGTCGAAGATTTGTGTGACGTCGGTTAACTGATCGATGAAGACAAAGCTGTTGACCTTGTCAAAGCAGTCCTGAAGGGAGTAAAGCAGGTTCAGCATGAAGCGGGCCGCCGCCCAGACGGAGCCGGACACGTCGCACAGCGTCACGATCCTGCTTTTGCGCATGGTTTTCCGCCGGTACTTGATATCCAGCGGCACCCCGTTGTATTTCGCCGACGCCCGGAGCGTTTTCTTGACGTCGAGATTGCCCCGGTCGCGCACGGCGAAGCGGCGGCTGACGATGTTCTTTAACTTGCGCACCAGTTTATCAATCGCGTCGCGCATTTCTTCTATTTCTCCGGGGGTGAAGGACGAGAAATTTTTCTCGCCCAGATCCTTCAGCTTCTGTTCATACGTTTTGACTTTTTTGGTGCCGGCGTCGCCCGGCCGGGGTTCATACATCAGAATGGAACGCGCGGCCTGCAGTCGTTCGTCGAAATGTACGGCAAGATCACGGCGGGCCCGTGCATCCATTTTTAATCCGTCGCTTTCCATAAGCGCCGAGGCGGCGGCTGCCGCGGCGGTAATCTGCATGAGGACATTGAAACGGCTGGCCAGCGGCCCGAAATTAAAGCGGGCAAGCGATGACGGATCATCCGATTCCGTGTGGATCCGGCGCATCTCGGCAAGAAGAGGCACAGCGTTGCCCGCCAGGAAGTCCACAACGGCGTCAAAGACCGGGTTGTCGTGAGGGGTTTCCCTAAGCAGCGTTGTCGCCTTCCGGATCTCATCCATCTGGCTTGCCGCGCGCTGCATATCGCCGGCGTCAACGCGCATCTCGTGAAAAAAGAGATGGTAGAGGCGGTTGAAGTGCTGCAGGTCTCTCAGGCTCTTGGCAAAGTTGGCGGCGAGGAGCGCCCGGAACTGCACTTCATCGGTCGGGTTGATCAATTTGAGCTGGTTGAGGCCGTCGAGGACTTCGGATGTGGAGATGCGCAGCCCCGCGGCCCGGCAGCAGGAAACGAACTGTTGAATCAGCTTGACCATAGATCACCGGAAAACGGGTTTCAGGGGAAGGATCATCGGGGCATGACCCGGTCCAGGTTCTTGCGTACTTTTTCCAGATCCATCTGGTATTTGCAGATGACGTTGAGCGTTTCGGAGATCACTTCGGGCGAGAGCTCATGGATCTGCAACGCCAGAAGCGATTGCGCCCAGTCGAGCGTCTCCGAAATGCTGGGACTTTTTTTCAAATCGAGCGTCCGGATCTTGCGGATGGCGTCCACCAGAACGGAGCAGAGCTTTTCCTCAATGGCGGGAATCTTGAGCCTCACGATGGCGATCTCCGTGTCGCGCGCCGGATAATCGATGTACAGATGAACGCAGCGGCGCTTGAGGGCATCGCTCATGTCGCGGTAATTGTTGGATGTCAAAAGAACAAAGGGAATGTTGACGGCCTTGCGTGTTCCCAGCTCGGGGATGGACACCTGAAAGTCGGAGAGCAGTTCGAGGAGGAAGGCTTCAAATTCGGGGTCGGATTTATCGACTTCGTCGAGCAGCAGAACCACGGGCTTCTCCGAGCTGATGGCCTGCAGAAGCGGCCGCGGCTGGATAAAGCGGTCGGAGAAAAAAGCATCCTCCTGCGCGGCGATCTGGTCCACTGCTTCGGTTAGTGTGCCTGTGGAGCAAATGATGTCGTTGATGCGGTCCTTGACCATCTGCGTGTATAGGAGTTGCTTGGCGTATTCCCATTCATAGAGCGCCTTGGCTTCATCCAGGCCTTCATAGCACTGGAGACGGATCAATTCGCGATCGAGGCTGCGGGAGACTGCTTTGGCGAGCTCAGTTTTGCCGACACCTGCCGGCCCCTCAATCAGGACAGGCTTCTGTGTCGCCTGAGCCAGGAAAATGACTGTAGCGATTTCCCTCGACGGAATATAGTCCGCCTGCTCCAGTCTTTGTTGAACATCATTAACACTTTTGTATTCCATGAAAACCACAAACCTTTCTTCGGAAGTGCATATAACAATCAAGAGATGCGGTCAAGGCAAAGCCTGAAAGGAAAGGAGTCCGGCGCCTCTTTGAATTGCGGGAGGTGCCGGCTTGAAAATGATCCGGCCGGCCCGCAGAGCCGGCAGGAGAACCGCGCGGAACCGTAAATTCGTATTGTCTATTTTATATACACTTCCGCCACCTGCGGAAACCGGCGCGCGGGACAGTGAGGCTGCTGCTGTGTTATCGGGCGGGTCATTGGGTTTGGCGATATTTTTTGCCGCATTGAAAAAATATTTGACTTCATGAAAAGCCATATGCTACGTATTATACGATTATAAGACTGAGATTTGTTTATTTTTTATACATCCATGTAAAAAGGAGACTGACCAATGACGTGGGATGCTGTCATCAACATTTTCCAGGGTGTTACAACGTTAACAGATGCTTTTTCCCATAACCCGAAAATCGCCGTCGCCAGAATTGGCCTCATTTTATTTGGCCTCCTGCTGGTTTATCTGGGCAAAAAAGGAATCCTGGAAGCCCTGCTCATGATTCCCATGGGGCTCGGCATGGCTTCGGTGAATGCGGCGATTATGTTCTTTGACCCTCTAAACCTGCACGGCGGTACCGGGACGTTTTTTGTGGAAGCGCAGGCGGGAGCCACGGTGGATGCCGTAAAAAATGCCGCCGACCTGCTGACGATTCTGCAGATTGACTGGCTGCAGCCTATCTACACCTTTACCTTCAGTAACGGCTTGATTGCCTGTCTTGTTTTCATGGGCATCGGTGCACTCCTGGATGTGGGATACGTTATGGCCCGGCCGTTCCAGAGTATGTTTATTGCCGTCTGCGCGGAATTGGGAACGATCATCACTTTTCCCATCGCGCAGTTATTCGGATATACCCCACAGCAGGCCGCCGCCATATCTATTGTCGGAGGGGCGGACGGTCCGATGGTTTTGTTTACGTCCTTGCGTCTGGCGCCTGAACTCTTTGTGCCCATCGCGATCATTGCCTACCTTTACCTGGGTTTTGCCTATGGCGGTTATCCTTATCTGATTCGCCTGATGATCCCCAAGAAACTTCTGGCCATCAAACCTGCGCCTCCGAAAAAGAAACGAGAGATCACGTCCGGCGAAAAGATGCTTTTTGCCGTGGTCGCCTGTATCATTCTGTGTTTTCTGCTGCCGGTTGCGGCGCCTCTGATCTTTTCGCTCTTTTTCGGCGTCGTGATCCGGGAATCCGGCGTGAAGGAATATATTGATTTACTGCAGGGGCCGGTCCTGTATTTGTCTACCATGTTTCTGGGGATGATGCTGGGCGTGTTATGCGACGCCAACACCATTATGGATCCCAAAGTATTGCCTTTATTGCTTCTGGGCATTCTGGCGCTGCTGATCTCCGGGATCGGCGGCATTTTAGGCGGCTATGTCCTGTATTTTGCCACCGGGGGCAAGTACAACCCCTGCATCGGTATCGCCGGTGTCAGTTGCGTGCCTACCACGGCCAAGGTTGCGCAGAAGCTGGTGAGCAAGGCGAATAAGACGGCCATTATTCTGCCGCACGCTCTCGGGGCGAACGTCAGTGGTGTGATTACGACGGCAATTATTGCCGGCATTTTCTGCAGCCTGCTGGCCAAATAAAAGGAGCTTATACCATGAGTGGATGGAGAGAAGCATTATTGACGTACGGTCTGACGATTGTCATCTCTTTCGCCATCGCGGGCATCATATCCCTGGGTGTGACGCTTTTGGAAAAATTTTCCAAGAACAAGGAAAGTTAGTCTTTTAGCGGATCCCCCGGTCTTTGCCTGACGGTCAGACATTACGGCCTTGAATTTCGGCTAAAATTCTGATTAATCTGTCAGGTAAAGGTTTATCAACTATGACGACTAAATCAAAACCCGCCGACACGAACGATCGATGGGTTTCATCAGCGCTCAAGGTCAATCTGGAAAGGACGGCGGTGGATGTTCAGATACCGCAGCAATACGCGCCGATCCTGCAGATTGTGAAAGACCATTACGGGCTGCAGAAAAAGACCCGCGAGCTCCTCACCGAGCTCAATCACCCGTATGCCAACTGGGACTATGTCCTCAAAGAACTCAAGTCCATCTCGATCGGTGATTTCTACATTTACAACAATCATCCGGAGGGACTGACTGCTTTATCGATCCTCTTAACCATCTATTTCGACGTTCTGAAATCCCCTGCATCTGAAGATATAAAAGACAGCGCCATTCACTATCTTTTCGACTTCGCCGACGCGATCATCTTGCAGAGCGGTGACTTTCTCACCAGAAATCTGTCTTTGCTTCCGGGATTCATCATTTCATTGATGGAGATTGCCGATGACGAATCGGCGCTCTTTAAAAAATGCTCATCCTATCTGAAACGGATTATCCGGGCGATGATGGAGCAAGGGGTGGACGTTTCCACGCCCGCCTTCGCAACGCTCGTCTATAAGATGTTCCGGGCGACTTACGCCTTTTGGCTCAGTGAGCCCGATCCCGCGCTGTGGCTCACAGCCTGGCGCACGGCGGAGGAGCCGCCAGCCGACAGCGCTTATCTGGAATTGGTCGAGCCGCTCAGCCACCACCGCTTCCGCAAGCTGATGCTGGATCTCGATGCGCTTCGTCGGCCCGACGGCGAAAAAGCCGGAGCGCATCTGGCGGATTTTCTCGACCTGCCGGATTATTTTCAGATCATCGACGGGTACCTGTCGGTTGCCGACGCACTGGAAAAATCGGAGGCCTATCAGGGCCGTCACCTGATCAAGCTGGATTTTCTCTTCGGCGTCATGTCCGTGCCGGGTTTGAGAGACATCCATATCAGCGCCATGCGTGAGATCAATTATTCACTCAAGCTTGTCTTTCAGGAGGAAAAGAAAGAAAACCTGGAAGGCTTTGTGCGCAAGATTTTCTCTTTCCTGAAGAAGAATACGTCGCAAAACGAATTTCGCGGCGCGAGCATTGACTGCATTCTAACGGCGGCGAGGGAGGTCTTTGCACAAAATGCCCATTCGCTGGTGGACGTCTTCATTGACGAGCTCATTGCCTATGGATTTGAGTATCCGGAAATCAAGGGGTCTACGGCGGACTGGCAGGTGAAGGTCAATCCCGAGCATATCCGCACCATCCGCGCCTGGCTGGAAATTATCGCCATGAAGCCGCGGTGGACCAAAAGGCTCATTTCCGCTCTCGTCATCAATTTGAAAATCGGCGGGATCTTTATCCGTGATACCGACCTCATCCAGAGGGACATCTCCAAACTCCTCAACACGGACATTGCGCCGGCCTATAACCTGATCAAGCAGCTTTTGCGCATTTTCCCCGTCTACTTCAGCGAAATCGGCGCCGAGGGCGAACTCAGAGACATCACGACGCGAGTGGACGAACTGTCGTTTCGCAACGACCGGCTCATTGATTTTTTCCGCAAGCAATCTCACGTGGAGAGCAACAGCCTGCTTGTCGAATTCACGGAGGACATTTTCCGCTACTGGTTTTCGGGCGACAAACACTATATCCGCAGGCATATCCCGGACGAGGTCTTCGATCAGGTGGAAAATTCGGGGAAGTACTTCGACGGCATGCACCAGGCTTTCCTTTATCTGCTCCCCGGGACGGACAACAACCCCCGCATGTTCCTGGAATGGGACAAGTCCAAGATCGCGCGGGAAATCGGTCAGGTCAAGGATGTCCCGGACGTGGATCAGGAGCGGGTGTCGCTGATGATCCGCATTTATCAATTGATGTATAAAAAATATTTTCCGCAGTATTTTGATTTGCTCAAAGATCTGGAAGCTGTGAATGCGTTTGCCGCTCAGGATATCCTGTCCCTGAAAAGAGCGCTGGCGGACAAGAATTACTATCGCAGTCTGACGATCATCCTGAAATTCCTGTCCGTGCTCAAAGCGAGAATTCTTTCGGGGAAGAAGACGCAGTCTTTTGAAAACATTTATCATAAGCGCCATATCGCGGCAGGCATCCCGTCCATGTACGGAACCTATCATGAAGAGAAATTCGACGCACTGGGGCTCTCGCTTCGGCTGGAAGCTCTGGGCGGCATGCTTTTCGAGGAACTGATCAAATCGCTGAATTTGAAATTCATCACCAAGCGCACCCTCATCAGAATTCACACCTATCTGTGGCCCTACCTGGGTGCCCTGGAGCTGGAAGGCATTTCCACGGAGGGACTGGTGGCTAAGGTCAAGTACGTCACGAGCGCGCTGCCGATCAAGCAATTCTCCGTGGATCAGTACCTGGATATTTTCCGCTTCATCTCCAAAGGCATTCAGGACGTGATCCGCGATTATTATATCGACGCCCACAGCATTAACCTGCCGATCATCGTCCGGCAGATTACGCCGTTCGCAGAAGATCCGGTCGCCAAAGGTGAGCCGGCCGTCAAAAACGAACCGCCGAGGCAGGATGAATTGGTGTATCAGCAATCGGAGAATTTCATCCGGGGTATGATTTCATCTGCATTCGGGCTGCAGGTGCTGGATAATTTCGTCCACGCCGTCATTAAAACGCTCAATGCGGAATTGGACAAATTCAAGGACAATAAGCGGATCCTCAATTTGCTGATGGATTATAACCCGGAGCTGGCTGTCTCCTCCATTTACAGCAAGAATGACAGGCTCGACAACCAGATCCTGCTCGGCAATAAAGGCTACTTTCTCAAAAAACTGGTGTCATTCGGCTTCCCGGTCCCGCCGGGCTTTATCATTACCACGGAAGTGTTTCGCGGCTATGATGCCGTCTACGGGTACAAGTATATTTTCCGGGATCTCGCGGCGCGCGTCGGTAAGGAAATCGCCGCTCTGGAGAGGAAGACCGGCCGGAAATTCGGCGACCGCAACAATCCGCTCCTTCTGTCGGTGCGAAGCGGCGCCACCGTTTCGCTGCCGGGGATGATGCGCTCTTTCCTGAATGTGGGCATCAACGCGGCCATCGCCGAAACGCTGGGCGGGAAAAAAGATTTCCAGTGGGCGGCCTGGGATTCCTACCGCCGGTTTCTCCAGACGTGGGGCATGTTCCAGGGACTGAGTCGGGATTTCTTTGATGCCATCATGGACGGTTTCAAACAAAAGCACGCCGTGGAAAGAAAAATTCAATTTTCACCTGAACTGATGAAGCAGATCGCCCTGGCTTACAGGAAGGGCATTCTCGATTGTAATATTCCGCTGGCGGACGATCCCATGCGGCAGCTCCGGCACGCGATCCTGCAGGTTTTTGATTCGTGGTATTCCGAGCAGGCCCAGATCTATCGTCATCAGATGCATCTCTCCGACGAATGGGGAACGGCCGTGATCGTCCAGGCCATGGTTTTCGGCAATTTTCACGAAAGGTCCGGTTCGGGCGTCATTTTTACGCGCGATCCGAAAAGCGCATCGGCCGACGTTACACTTTACGGCGATTTTATCTTCGGCGTGCAGGGCGATGATATTGTTTCGGGGCTCGTCGAAACGTTTCCCATTTCGGAGCGTCAGCGGGTCACCGAGCACCGCAATACGGCCATTTCACTCGAAGCCACGTTTCCCGATATTTATGCCGAACTGGTCAGAATCGCGGAGATCATGATTTACGAAAAGGGTTTCAATCACCAGGAAATTGAATTTACATTTGAAGGCCCGCGGAAGGAACAACTTTTTTTGCTGCAGACGCGCGACATGGATCAGACCAAAACCAAGAGTCTGCGGCGGTTCAAGGACACGGCTTCGCTGCATGCCTCCCTTCTGGGCACGGGAATCGGCGTCAGCGGCGGCGCGCTTTGCGGCCGGGCGGTTTATTCCGAAGACGACATCAAGCGGTTTCGCAAGACGGAACCCAAATCATCGCTCATTCTGGTGCGGCCCGATACGGTTCCGGACGATGTCGGCGTCCTTTTGCAGGTCGAGGGGCTCTTGACGGCGAAAGGCGGTGCGACATCGCATGCCGCGGTGACCATTCCGCAGCTGGGGAAAGTCGGCGTGGTGGGCTTAAACAAACTGAAGGTTTATGAGCCGGAAGGATATGCCACGCTGGATAATCATACCATCCGGACGGGCGATTTCATTTGTATCGACGGCTGGAGCGGCGCGCTGTATCTGGGCCGGCACGAAAGAGAAACGGATAAGTATTATTCCATCACGCTGTAAGATGCGGGCTAAGATGCGGGCGCATGCCGCCGAGCGCTGGATTCAGGCGTCCGCCCAAAAGAGAACGCCCACAAGGATTATGTTTAAGGACTTCTTCCTGCAAGTAAAGCATCTGGCAATTTTGGTAAGCATACTGCCTTTTCAAACAGTAATCCTTATTGCCTGAAGTCGTAAATCATCGATCGCAATGAAAATACATGATGTCCCCTCGATCTTTACCTGAAAAAGTGGAGAGTATCTACTAAGACTACTAACTGCAATTTAACATAATGGCGCGAGCATTTGGGGCAGATCAGATAGAAGTTGACATATATTAATTTGTTTCGATATATCTTCATAAGAAGAAGTCTGATAAAAGCACCATTTTAGATTTATACAAAAAATACAGATAGAGTTTTGAGAAATGAGAACTGTTGGATTAATAGGATGCGGTGTCTGGGGTTCAAATATATTAAGAGATTTAATTAAATTAAATTGCAATGTTTATGTGGTTGACATTGATTCCCGGGCAAGGTCAATGGCTTCTGCAAATGGCGCCTCGAAAGCATTTCCCAAAATAGTCGATTTACCAAACTGTGATTGCTATGTAGTTGCTGTTCCCATTCCCGATTTAACACAAGAATGTGCTGCTTTATTAAAATATAAAAAACCTATTTTTTCGGAAAAGACATTGTGCCTGTCCTTGGAAGATTTCCATCTTTTAAGTAATTTGGGTGGCTCTGATTATATTTTTGCTATGCATAAATGGCATTACCATCCTGGCATAGAAGCATTAAGGGTTGTTGCTCAATCAGGAAAGATAGGACAACTCGAAGAATTATGCACAACGAGGCACGCTTGGGTAAAAGATTTTCATGGAGGAGATGTTTTCTGGACACAAGCTGTTCACGACCTTACTATCATCAAGCATATATTAGGTTATATTCCAGAAGAAATTAAGGCTATTAACATTATTAAGAATGAAGATTTATTACCTATTAGTTTTACCGCTATGTTGGGTGGCACGCCCGTGGTTAGCATGTCTGTAAGTGGCAGACACTGCAATAAAATAAGCGGCGTAAGTATACATGGCAAAAAAGGTTCTGCCTCGCTCCATGATGCTCTTGATGATCATATTAAAATAAGAAACGACTCTGGTGAGGAAAAGATAGCGATTGATACTACATTTCCTCTCTACTTGGAATTAAAGGAATTTGTTGAATATCTTAGTAATGGTCCAGCGCCGCGCTGCAATCTTCAAAGTGCAAAAGAAGTAACTCAGGCTATTTTGAATCTCAGAAAGAAAGCTGATTTGAAATTCTGAATTATAACCTTTTTGAAAAGGATTTTTTATAATGAACAGGCAGCCCAAGGTATTTGCTCCGTCGAAAGTGGCCGTTGATCATCAAAAGCTAGAAGCATATTTAAAGGGAGAGCAAATTTATCCAACAACTATAGAGATGGATTTAACTCAACTTTGCACACGTTCTTGTCCAGGATGTCCATACTCTGTATCAAGGAGACCAGGGCTTACTTTGCAGATGCCATTTTTAGACAGATTGTTCAACATATTAGGTCCACATGTCCCTGGTATAGTTTTATCGGGAGGAGAACCAACTCTGGTCCCCCATTTCCCTGAAACGTTGGCACTTGCCAGAAAGAAAGGTTTTAAGCAAATTGCTGTCATTTCAAACGGAGGGAATGTTCATCAAACAAAAGTAATAGATGCTCTCCTGGAGAATGCAACCGCAATTCGCATTTCCATGTATGACTGGCAGGAAAATGAATCAGAATATTTTATAACTTCACTTAAGAAAATAGAAGGGCTGCGTAATTGCATTGAAAAGGAAGGCAGCAAGCTCGAAATAGGAGCTTCTATATTAACTCGTAAGGAATGGAACCATAGGTATGAATCAGTCGGTCTGCAGGCGTTGAATGCAGGTATTAATTGGCTATATTTTCACCCATATTGTATTGACTGGGAGAAAGTATATCCAATCAAAGCAGATCAAACAGGCGTTTTGGAGGCAATCTTAAACCTACAGAATTTAGCACCAAAAGATGCCAATATTCAGGTGCCTTATGAAAGGTATTATGAGACCCCCTTGTATTTCGAAAAACTACATGGCTCTCACTTTTTAATACAGGTAGGCGCAGACGGTATTAACTATGCCGGTCCAGAATGTAAATATGAAAAAGAAACCGAGTTGTTAAATTTAAATGAATATATGGAAGATGATTTTCTCTGGCATCCGCAAAGATTAAAAATATTAAATGAGCTGAACAACAATAATTATCGTTTCATCGGCACGAAGCACAGGCCGGTAATATTCAGCGACTATATAGAACGGATAATCCAAAGTCGTGAAAATTCTGAGGCACGGGCAAATCTATGCAGCCCAGCCAATAGCTTCTCCTATCCTAATATCATATAGGCTTTCATGTTGGAAACTATAGCAACAGTGATTATACCCACGTTTGGAAATGCCACGTTTGCAGGCTGGGCTGTTAAGAGCGTCCAGAATCAAACGGTAAAGAATATTGAAATATGTATCATATGCGACGGTTCTCCGGAGAACATGGTCTCTTTTTTTAGGAATATAGAGAAAGAAGACTCCCGCGTTAAGGTCTTCGTGTTTCCCAAGTCGCCACGGACAGGAGAGCCTTATCGGGATATTATCATTCGACAATCTACCGGGAAAATTATTTGTTATTGCAGTCATGATGATCTGTGGCTTCCCAATCATATCCAAGAAGTTGAAAAAACACTGAGGAGATATAAATTCACGCATTCGATACATGCCTGTGTGGACGTGCCACAAAATTTGGATAATGAGAGCAATCTTTTCAATGCGATTAATTGGATTGATCTTCGGGACAAGAAAATTGTTAAAGAAATGTTCGATGGACAAAATTATTTTGGTTTGACCTTCGGAGCCCACACGAGAGAAAGCTATGACGGGATGGAGGAGGGATGGGTAACTACCCCGAAAGCGGAAATACCTACAGATCTTTATATGTGGTTGAAATTTCTTTCTGCTTTCGGAAATCAATGCAGGACCACCCCAAAATTAACAGCCCTGAATTTTCGAAGAATCGACAGGCAAGATTGGTCGGAGGAACAACGCAAAATTGAGCTAAAGTGCTATTTTGAAAAAATACAGGATCCAACTTTTTTAAAAAAAATCCGTGTGCTGGCGAATCGATCTTGTCCCTTCTTTCAAAGAAAGAAAATAACGTGCCTTGACATAATAGCTCGACTGTTTTGAATCCTTAGCAACACTTCTTTCCTTTTTTCTATTTTAATCCTTACTTTGGTAAAAGTTTGATTATTACGTTTGATAAGACATTATTTATGTCGCAATAAGCACGAACTCTACTTCAGGATGCCTGGGCTATTTTGCGCATCATGATCACTACAAGAATCAGGCCTCTTTCAATCGATAATCATCAATATTATTTATGCTATGGGGATGAGGATAAACAGGTGGCGGCAGTAAGCTGTGCCTCCCGTAACTGATCTGTCCCGAAACTTTCATCAGCGCAAAGCGGCAAATCTTCACCGTCGAACCTTCGCATGATGAGCGTTCTGAATTGCTGATTATTTTGGATGGAACGGAATGATCAAAGAGCGTCCGTCAGAAAAAGCAAAAATGATTTTTCCCCTGGGCTCTTTTGATTCTGTACATCGCCATATCGGCGTTGCGGATCAGGGTGTCCGAATCTTCACCGTTTTGCGGAAACAGCGCGATGCCGATGCTGAAGTTGACCTTGATCCTGAGTGGCGGATTGCCGAGCAATACGGGCTCCTGAAATCTTTCAAAAAGATTGCCCACGATATTCTCAATGTGGTCCTTCTGGGAGACATCCGTCAGGAGAATTAAAAACTCGTCGCCGCCGATCCGGGCAATGGTGTCATTTTCACGCCGGATAACTTCCTTGAGCCTGTTGGCGATCTCAACGAGCAGGGCGTCTCCGACCAGATGGCCGTGGACGTCATTGACGTCCTTGAATTCATCCAGATCGAGAAACAGCAAAGCCAGCTGACCGCTTCTTCGTTTGGCCGTGACGATGGCCTGCTCCAGACGGTCCATCATCAGCATGCGGTTGGCAAGCCCCGTCAGCGGATCGTTATAGGCGAGCTGGATGACCCGCCCTTCGGTCAGATCAACAAAATTGCCCAGGACGGCCCGTTTTTCATTCATGTGGATGAGGGCGACGGAACCCATGATCCATTTGATTTTATCCTGCTGGGTCATCACGCGGAACATGAAGAAAGATTGGGTCTCGCCCTTGAGCATGGCTTCGACGCTCTTCCTTGCATGCTCCCGGTCTTCTGCGTAAACGATATCCAGAGGAGACATGTCCCGGAGCTGCTTGGGGGAAAATCCGAAAGTTTCCGTAAATGCCTTATTGGTATAAATCAATCTGTGCTTCTGAATGATGCAGATGCCGAAAGGAGAAAGGTTCAGCATGATCTGGATAAACTCGTTCAATTCATGAACCTGCTTGGCGGCGGAGGAAAATTGGATCTGCAGCCGCTTGTTTTCACCGGCCATCCTGTTGAGTTGGTCCTCAAGATCTGTCGGGGTAATTTTTATGTGCTCCGATTTGACAGACACAGCAAAAGCGCCTTTCCTGATGTTCTTGCCGCTGCAAGATTTCAGCGTGATGGAAATATTCTACACCACTTTGCCCGAATAGCCAAGGCCGGGGATGCATCCCGGGGGCCGCGTGAAAACCCCCGTTTCCCGGCAAAAGGAAGCGGGGGTTACACATTCTCCATTTGTTTATCGCTTATTGAATATTCTTGTGGATGTAGACGGTCAAATCGCCCAGTCGGTTCGTATAGCTGCCGTACTCGTTGTCATACCAGCCGAAGATCTTGGCATGGACCACCGGGACCTGCAGCATTTTCCCGCCGATGGTCTGGAGAACGCCCGCCGGCAGATTCGGAATATGCGACAGATCAACCGGGATAAAGGCCGTGCGGGTATGATTGAACTGGCCTTCGATAATTACCGCCGCGTCTTCGCCGATCAGGTCGGTGGATACGTTTTGCTGCATGGTGAACCGGACCAGAGGATTGTTTTGGGCAATCTTCTCGTAAATATCATTGAGCTTCTTCGTGTCAATATTCGCAGCATCGCCTTTGCCGTTGGGCCGCGCCTGAAACGTTGCGTTCAGGATGATCAGCGAAAGGGTATTGGTCGGCACGCGGATGGAATCGCCCATGAACCCGATATTCTTGACTTCCGGAATAACCTCCATCAGTGCCTTCGCGGCGCCCGTCGAGGTCAGGATAATATTGTTCAGAATGCTGCGCGTCTTGCGGATGTCTTTTTCTCCCGCCTTGGGCAGTTTATCCAGAACGCTCTGGGTGTTGGTGACGGCGTGGATCGTGGACATGGACGCCGTCAAAATCGTGCTGGTTTCCTCATTATCCAGAAGCGGCTTCACCATGTGGGCAAGCCCCGTTGTGGTGCAGGACGCCGCGGAAACAAGCAGATGCTGCTTGCGATTGAAAGCCGTGTGATTGATGCCGTAAATCAGGGTGGTGGTGTCGTCCGGTGTGGCCACGCCTTTGTTTTTGATCTTGAACGGTGCGGAATGGACCACCACCTTGGCGCCGCCGTTTAAATGGCCCCGGATCGAACCTTTTTTGTCGTCGGCGGAAACGGTCGGGTCTTTAAAATTTCCGCTGCAGTCCACAACAATATCCGCGCCGTATTGACGCCACGGAATATTAAGCGGGTTTCTCTGCTCACGCAGAATGGTCACCGGCACGCCGTCGATAAGCAGTTTGCCGTTCTTTTCGTCCGTAATTTGTACGCAAGGCTTTGCTTTATAGCCATAGAGAAACCGGTGGAGCAAACCGTAAGTGGCGTCCGTTTCTATCAGCCGGGCGATGGTTTCCATTCCCACTCCCACATCGCGGCCCTGGTTGACGACGATCTCCTTGAAATACTTCCTGCCGACGTGATGCCAGAGTGTCAGCTTGCCGATTCGTCCGAGACTGTTAATGCCGAGTACCGGCCCTTTGCTTTCCTTCGTGCTGCTGTTGGTCATGATATATTTCCTCCTTTACCCCCGTGACGGCGGGAATGATTTCTGTAGTGATTAAGGGATGAATGGCGCATAGATTCCCAATGACTGTTACGGAGTGTAAATTCGTATAAACATTGAGCAAAGCCGAAATTCATAATTCATTGAGGTCATTTGGGAAGACCGGAACTCTCTTACCGGAAAGCGCCGCCAAAGTCAAGAGCGTAATGGATAAATGTAGTCATATCAATTGCATATAATGCCTGACGGTGAGGATCAAGCCGCAGGGACACGCGGGCGGATTTGCGCGGGCGAAATCATTACAAGCTGGCCGGGATCGCTCCTTCAGGTGCAACAGCCGCCGCTTTTGATGGTTACGGTCTTGCTGGTTTGCGGTCCGCAGCAGCATTCCCCGCCGTTTTTCCCCAGCATGCCGTTAATGACGGCGGCAGCGCAGCCGACGCCGGCTTCCACCCCGATGGCCAACGCGGGGCAATTCCGGCTGCAGGCGCCGCATTCCATGCAGGCGTCGCGGTTAATGACCTGCACGTTCTTCCCGTTCATTTTGAAAACGCCGTGGGGACAAACCTCGAGGCACATACCGCAGCCGGTGCATTTTTGTGTGTCCAGTGCCAGTGTTACAACATCTTTCAGATAAATCATGTTTCCCATATTACTATTCCCATCCAAGAATTAATGATGTTATCCAGACCGCCAGACCGAGAACTCCGGCGCTTATTTCCAGAGGCAGTGCAAACCGCATTTCCTTTTTCACGCCGGAAAGCGACGTATAGGTCGAGGCGCCCGTAAAATTCATGGCCAGATAGGCGGCGATGGCCGGAATGATCATCAGCCAGGCCAGAGCCTCCACCCGGCCCGCCCAGAAGTGGACGTCGGTGCCTCTCATGATAATCAGCGCCAGAGCCGTCAGCAATCCGATAAAGAGCCCCTTGACGGAGAAGGCTCGTCCGGGCAGCCAGGGCAGCAAAAGCGGACTCAATATGGCTCCGGCAACGATGGCTAAGAAAAACGCCAGGACGGCCACAAGACCGTCATGAAGCATGTTGGTTAAAAATCCGGCTCGTCCCAGTATGCCTGCCCCAAGCAAAAGTGCAAGCGAAATGAGCACAAAAGGCTTAACCACAGCCGTAAGTTCAATCGGGATGAGCACGGCCCGTTCAGCAAGCGGAAATGTGACCCGCCGCATCGCTTCGTCAGCCGTGAGTCCTGCATCCAGATAGGCCGGTAAATCCTCGGCGCGCACCGGACCGAAATAGACCTTGAAACCGGAGAACTTTTTGATCTGATGGGCGGCGACGCCGGGAGCTCCCAGTTGCGGGAGAATGATTTTCTTATGGTTGACCACAAGAGCAAGGCCTGTCGCCTGAATTCTCTTTAAGAGTTCCTGCGTGCCGAATGTGCCTTTGCCTGCCGCGCACCAGACATTGATGCCCTTGGTGTCCAAAACCAGGATCCAGGCACTCCGTCCGGGCAGGGCGTGCCGAAGCCTATCAAAGCTCATCTTATAATTAGCCGTGACCAGAACGGGCGCCTGCTCATCGGGTTCGCCCAGAGCATAAAGCCCGGGATTGATTGCGTAGTTCATTCTGAATACGCCGAACCGGGCTTTGATCGTCCCCCATCGATCCTGACGCGTTAAGAGCGACGTCACTTTCGGCACCGGACCCGCGGGGGTTGAAATCGATCCCGAAACAAAAGGCTGATCCAGGCTGGAGATTGAATTTGCTTCGTCGATCGCCGTATCCGGGCCGCAGCCGCAGCTTGCCTGCTCCTGAATGACCGGGAACTCAAATTGATAGGCGGCAGGAACACTTTTTTTATTTTCTTCCATAGTAGTCCTCGATAACTATTTACAACAATTACAGATACCCGCCGCATTTCTTACGGCGCCCAAAAAAGTCTGCACGGATTTCATAATATCTCCGCTCTCATCCGCCGGCAGATTCAATGCTACTTTATTAAAGAAGCCTTCCAGGCAGAGGTGAACATCTTGATGAACCGCACGGCCTTCTTTCGTCAGCGTCAGTATAAACGCTCTGGAATCACGGCCGGACCGCTCCCGCGTGAGGAGTCCTTTTTGAAGCAGCGGATTCAGCAGACGGGTCGTTGTGCTTTTTTCAACCGAGAGAAGCCGATGCAAATCCGAGATATTCACTTCATTTTGTTTAAACACGGCGTCCAGGATGATGAATTGATGGAAGGTGACCCCTCCGCAAAAGGCCGTATCCTGCCTGCAGCAGCGTGTTGCCTGGGACAACCCGATAAACAGATCCATCATTGCATCGTGACTGAAAGCCGTCTTTTTCATAATGGTTGTAATATACAACTACATAGGTTTTTGTCAAGGGCAAATTTAAAGGACGTCCAGCTTTAGGTGAGGGAGATCACAGACGGGGCAATTATCATTTGAATATTAGAATAAAAATGTTATTGTTTAATGGATTAAAGAAGCACTTTTTACGTGCAAAACCGATGAGAGGAAAGGGATGAATGATGACGACGCATGCCGAAAAAGCTGAAGCAAAATTTATGGAAGGTTATAATTGCGCCCAATCGGTCTTGTTTTCCTTTTGTGACGAACTGGGTCTTACCGCCGACCTGGCATTGAAGCTTTCCTGCGGTTTCGGCGGCGGCATGGGACGCCAGGGAGAGGTGTGCGGCGCCGTATCCGGAGGCATTCTGGTCCTGGGGTTGAAATTCGGTCGGGGCGAAAATGATAAACGCATCGAAACGGATGCGACCTACCTGAAAGTCCGCGAATTTATGAAACGGTTTTCAGACAGACATGGTTCCTGCATTTGCCGGGAATTATTAGAGGGTTGCGATCTCGCCACCCCGGACGGGCAGGCATATTTTCATGAAAGCGAATTTTTCAATCTGATTTGCCGGCCGTGTGTGCGTGATGCCGCGGCAATGATCGCAGATATCATCGCCTCGAAATAAATGCATAAACCGATAATTGAGCCGCGGAGGAAGATGATGAAATGCTTTTTGGAAAAGATCGCTCTGGGGGTGATGATTGTCCTTCTATCGGTCGCCGGGGCAGGGGCCCAGAGCTCCGTCTGGGCCGTAAAAGGTGCTAAGGCCACGGTTTACCTGGCCGGCTCCTGCCACGTCCTCAGGGCGTCCGACCATCCGCTTCCGGCTCCGTTTGAGACGGCCTATGCCGATTCCCGCAGAATCATCTTCGAAGCGCCGCCCGGTGATCTGGAAGCGGCCGAGTACCTGCAAAAGCTTATGACGGTCGCAATGTATCCGGACGGGACGACGCTTAGACAGCACGTGGCGCCTGCCGTTTATGCCAAAGCGGAAAAATTCTGTAAAGAGCGCGGTTACCCGTTCGACCAGTATCAGATGCTTCGCCCCTGGATGCTGTCGATGATGCTGACCATGCAGGAGCTCTCCCGTCTGGGAGTGGAAGCCCAATACGGCGTTGACCATTTCTATTATCAGAAAGCGCTCGGGGATAGGAAATCCATCGGCGGGCTGGAAACAGCCGATGAGCAACTCGGGTTTTTGAGTGCGATGGACGGCAGCATTGGCAACGAGCAGGTGAGTGAAACCATCGATGACCTCACTGAACTGAACACTAAATTAGCGGATATCCTGAACGCCTGGCGCAGAGGCGATGAAGCCGGAATCGAAGCCGTTAATCTGCGTGAACTGAAAAATTATCCGCAATTATATGCGCTGCTGATTGTGGACCGCAATAAGAAGTGGTTGCCGAAGATTGAAGGCGCACTTGGCGGAAACGCCAACACGATGGTCATTGTCGGGGTGGCCCATCTGGCCGGTCGCGACAGCGTCATCGATCTTTTACGCAAGCGCGGGTTTAAGGTCGTTCAACTGAAGAGGTAGTCGCGGCAGCCATTGGCACCGGTTAAAGGGTTCAGAAGATAACCACCGGTTTTTGAAAATCAAATTTGGCGGCTCTGACTTTTGTTGAGGACCGCTGTCCTTCGTCGGTCATTTTCTGTTGACCTTTCATTCCGGCATTATCCTGATACCTGCGACAGTCGGCTTCTGCAATCAGCGTTTCAATGCTGTTGCCCGTATTGACCGTCGGGAAAAATCAGGAAACAAGAGATCACCGGCGATTTTGCTGATGAGGAGGGAAAATGAAGATACCCATTTATCAGGTAGATGCTTTCACGGCGAAATTGTTTTCCGGCAATCCGGCGGCTGTCTGCCTTCTTGAAGATTGGCCGGACGATGCAACCTTACAGCATATCGCTCGGGAGAATAACCTGTCGGAGACGGCCTTTCTGGTTCACAGAGGATCGGCAGTCGAGCTGCGCTGGTTTACGCCGCGTGCGGAAGTGGCTCTGTGCGGCCATGCGACGCTGGCCGCCGCGTATGTTCTCTTTGTATGCAAATCCTGGGAGCAGATGAGCATTCGCTTTATCACCCGCTCAAGCGGTGAGCTTATCGTGGTTCAGAAAGGCGATCGTCTGGAGATGGATTTTCCGGCGCGTCCCGCCCATGAAATAACGGCTCCGGCCGGGCTGGACTCTGCGCTGGGTGTTACGCCCATTCGAGTTTTGTCTTCCGAAGAAGATTTGCTGGTCATCCTGCCCGACGAAACAACCGTGCGCCAGGTGACCCCGGACTTTCCCGCGCTGGAAAAGATTTCCTGCCGCGGCGTCATTATCAGTGCGCCGGGCGAGCATTGCGACTTTGTCTCGCGCTTTTTTGCGTCCCGCGTGGGCGTCAATGAAGACCCGGTCACGGGTTCCGCGCACTCGGTGCTCATTCCCTTCTGGGCGGATAAGTTGCAGAAAGAGGATCTTTATGCACTGCAGGTGTCGGCCCGCGGCGGTGAATTGTTCTGCGGCTATAAAGGCGGGAGGGTAACGATTGCGGGACACGCGGCGCCGTATCTCGAAGGTACGATAACCATAGGAACTTAACGGCTGACCTTCAGATCGGCGGGCCGGCGGGGACGGTTTCATCACGATCAACAACGCCGCCGGATTGCGCGGTGATACCGGTATGGTCGTGAGCGGCGCCTCCCGGGAATATCTTCAGAATAAGAGTGCCCGCATAAGGATCGCGTTGTGAACACTTCTTCCTGAAGCAAGGCGTGCAGCAATTTTGACGGAAATGCATTCTTTCAAACGGTATTCATCTCTTTTCATTTTCTAAAAATTGAATTAGAATTGCACCGAATTTTGGGAAAGACCCAGTAAGTATATTCTTGATTTGGAGGTCCTTATGAATAAAGACAACATCGACGACATCCGGACTCAGTTTACAAAGCAAGCCAGCGCCTATGCTGCCTCAGCTCAAGCCAGGGATGAAGCTTCCCATATGATGATTGTCGAACTATGCCAACCGGATCCGGATGCACGCGTTTTGGACGTCGCCTGCGGTCCTGGTTTTTTAACGATGGCCTTTGGTCGGCGATGCAAAGAGGTCATCGGTCTGGACGCCACGGATGCCATGCTGTCGATGGCGATGTCAGAAGCCAAGAAGCGTGGCATGGGCAACGTTCGTTTTGAAAAAGGGATAGCTACAGAGCTACCCTTTCCGTCAGCGAGTTTCGATATTGTCTGCTGTCGGGCTGCATTCCACCATTTTCCTGATCCTAAATTGGTATTGGCGGAAATGAGCAGGGTCGTAAAAACTGGCGGCAAAATCGTGATCGCAGATATCGTGACTTCCGAGGACCCAATGGAGGCCGATGTGCATAATGAGATTGAACGTCTCTGCGATCCGACCCATGTCAAAGCGCTCACGGCGATTGAGTTTCGTAACCTGTTCCGACTGAATAAACTGGATATCATCACTGACCTCCCCGGGCGAATCACCTATGATTTAGATGGATGGATTCTTCACGGTGGACCGACTGCGGAAATCGAAACGAAAATCCGGCGGCGGTTCAATGAAGCGTTGGGAAAAGACAACACGGGTTTACGCGTAAGATTCAAAGAGGGGAAAATTCTGTTTACGCACCAGACACTTGTTCTTGTTGCTGTATCCACGTCCGATCCATCTTCATCAATCCAATTATAGAAGGCGGGGGGTGAAGCGAGTCCGCGGTATGAAGACCTGCCGGAAAAAACTCGGAGGGTGCTCAGTACAGCAATGCATAAATTCAAGCAAATCACTTCGTCTTTAATATGAACAGTCGATTGTCAGATTCTTCAAAGAGCGAAGTCATTATGTCGGCGTGTATTAACGTCTTCCTGAAGTCAATAAAAATGATATTTCCTTCCATATGCACACTTTCAAAGTGTGGATCCTTACCCAATTGTCATTTAGTGATGTTTGAAGTATAATTACGCCCGTTAAGGAGGCATTTCTATGCACCCCATGCCTATAAGAATCTTCTTTGCCCTAATTGTATTTGTTATTTGCTACGCTTTCCCATTGCATGCAACCACGGAACGGCGCATCGCCCTGGTTATCGGCAACGGCACTTACAGTTTCGGCCCCCTCAAAAACCCCGTTAATGATGCCACCGATATGGCTGCTGCACTCCGGAAACTCGGTTTCAATGTCATCCTGAAGAAGAACGCCAATCTTGAGATAATGGAGGAAGCCGTCGAGGACTTCGGGAACAGGCTGAAAAGGGGTGGCGTGGGTCTGTTCTTTTATGCCGGACATGGAGTTCAGGTGAACGGCGTTAACTACCTGATTCCCATAGGGGCTAAAATCAACAAGGAATCGGACGTCCGGTTCAAAGCCTTCGACGCGGGACGTGTACTCGCCGAGATGGAGAACGCTAACAATGGCCTGAACATCCTGTTGCTGGACGCCTGCCGTGATAATCCCTTCGGTAAAAGTTTCCGCAGTGCCAGTCGGGGTTTGGCTATTGTGAGCAATGCTCCGACTGGCACCTTCATTTCATACTCGACCGGCCCCGGCCAAGTGGCGAGAGATGGTGAGGGCCGTAACAGCCCTTATACAAAAGCCCTCCTTCAGTATATGCAGGAGACGAACGTTCCTATTAGCAATGTGTTTATGAAGGTTCGCCAGAAACTACGCAATGAAACCGGTCAGGTGCCCTGGGAATTGTCTTCTCTTGAAGGAGATTTCTTCTTTATTCCTCAAGGTGGTCGAACCAGCACGTTGTCTAATGCATCTTCTGTTGCTACAAGTTCGACATCACATCCTGATTCCGATGCATTGCTGCGTGAAAAGAAGACGTTGGAACGGGAGCGGCAAGAACTGGTGCGCCAGAAAGAGGAAGTGGAGCGGCAAAAGGCTCTTGATACCGAAAGGGAACAGTTGGCCGCCGCAAGTCATCCGCAGACCTCCCGGAAGAACAGTCAAGATAAGGAACTGATTAACTACAACAATTTTGTAGGGGTTTGGCGGGTAGGATTAGCAGGCACTAAACTCAGGATCAGCATTCAGGCTGGAGAGATTGTAGTCGAGATATGGAATAGCCGGAATGGTGAACGTTCAAAAATCAGCAACGTCATTGCGGAGGGAAGTAATCTCCGTTTCACATCATATTTTGCTTCGGCAAATTGGACTATTAATTATGATTGTGCCACGGTCAATGATCACGAGATGCGATGTACTCGCTCAGGGAACACTGACGGCGTTGCCCATTGGATCAAAGAATAACTCCAGACGCACTATCCCCGCCTTAACTCCCATCGGGGATCGCAACGGCCGAGCCTTCCCAGTACGTTCTGTCAAAGAGATTATTTGTCATTTACTTCTCTGATCAAAAGAATCGGGGCTTGGTATCTTTCTTTCGTTAATCGGCAATTCCGTAAACAAGGGTTCAGTGTTTGTTAGTAGGTGAATTCACTAAGTAGCTCTTCCTTCAACCGACCTTGCCCCCGAAACCTTTTAACAGCATAAAGCTGCAAATCTCCGCCCCTTGATCTGCACCAAAAAGACATTCTGAATTTATGATGATTTTAGATTCGACGGGAATCATAAAGTAGTGTTGTTCAGGAAGTGGACTCGTGCCAGTCCCGCCTGCGTGCGCCTGGTGATTCTGCCTCAGGGATTCGAAAAATCCGCGATCAAAAGCCACGCTCATCGATTCTTGTCCAGAATGGCAAGAAAGGCAGTCAAAAGCGCCGTCCGATATCCGCCGCCTCTTCTGGTCAGGATGACCAGGTTTCGGCGCAGATCAAGCGGGGTGTCCACCTCCACAAGCCACTTATGGGACAATTCCCGGGCTACGGCCATCCGGGATAAACAGCTGACACCCAGGCCCGCTTCCACTGCCTTCTTGATCGCCTCGGTATGCCCGAGCTCCATGGCCGCCGTCCAGTTGATCTTTTTGCGGTTCATCGCCGATTCGAATACTTCCCGGGTTCCCGATCCCTTTTCCCGCATGATCCAGGGCGCCCCTGCCAGCATCGACTTCGATGCTTTGCGGGGGCGAGCCCAGGCATGATTCCTGCCCGCGATCACAACCAGTTCATCGTCTCTCCAGACAGCCGTCTCAAGCGATCGGATATGAGAAGGTCCTTCGATAATCCCCATGTCCAGATTGCCATTTTCCAGGGCCTGTTCGATCTGGACGGTATTGCCCACCTGCAAGAGCGCCCTGGCCCGCGGATAGCGCTCGGAAAGCCTTGCGATGAGAGCGGGGAGAAGGTAATTGCCGACGGTCGTGCTGGCCCCGACTTTCAAAACGCCGATCGGTTCGCCTATCGATTCAGTCAGCAGCTGTTCGATCGTCCCGACCTGCCTGAGAACATCCTGCACTTTTTCCAGAATCAGACGCCCCCGGTCATTGAGCAGCAGCTTTTTCCCCCGGCGCTCAAATAGCGGCGCGCCGGCAAATTTCTCCAGCCCGGTAATGGCCATGCTGACAGCCGATTGGGTGATGAACAATTGCTCGCTCGCCTTCGTGACATGTCCGCAAGCGGCGACTTTTTCGAAGATTTCCAACTGCCTCACGGGAATGGTCATTGGTTTTCCTTTATAAATATTACTGATGATTGTCTTAAATATTATGAATTTTTATTTATCATTAAAAGGGCCTATGCTGCAAACGAAAAATACCGGAGGGGCCGGGAGGTTCCGGCCGGGAAGATTCCGGTATCCAAAGGGGGAAGAAATGGTGCGCAAACTGAGTATCAAAGGAAAGAAGATGGTCATCGCATCAGGGTTGATCGTCAGAGGGTTGCTCCTGGCCGTCGGGGTGGCCGCCGCCGCGCGGCTTGCGCATCAGTTACTTCCCGGGCCGATAGGCAAGATGGTCAGCGACATCGTCATCGCGATTCTGCTCGGGCTTTTTATCCGCAACGTCATCGGTCTTTCTCCGGGCTATGATCCTGGAGTCAAGTTCGCTGTGGTGCGAGTACTTAGGCTGGGCATTGTCCTTCTCGGGTTACGGCTGAGCCTGCAGGATATCGCCGATACGGGCGGGACGGCGATTCTGCTGGTCTTTGCCTGCATTACCATCGCACTCGCAACGACTTACGCGGTCGGCCGCCTGTTTAAAATCCCACCCCGCCTTAGTGCGCTGATCGGCGTCGGAACATCGATCTGCGGCAATACCGCCATCGTGGCAACGGCGCCCGCCATCGAGGCGAAAGAAGAGGAAGTTAGCTTCGCCGTCGCCGTCATTACGCTCTTCGGCCTGATCGCGGTTATCATTTACCCCATCGTCGGGCAGGCTCTGGGACTCGGCAATACGGCGTTCGGGCTGTGGGCCGGCACCGCCGTCAACGACACGTCCCAGGTCGTCGCCGTCGGGGCTGCGCACAGTCCGGAGGCGCTCAGCGTGGCTACCGTTGTAAAGCTGATGCGCAACACGATCATGGCGCCCCTGATCATCGTTATGGGGCTTTTCTTGAGGCAGCGCGCATCGTCTGATCCTGCCCAACCGCGGTCGGTCGTCCCGCGCGGGGGGATTCTCATTCCCTGGTTCGTGATCGGCTTTCTGACCATGTCGCTCATCCGCACCTCCGGCATCGGTGCCGGAATTCTGCCCAGGGACGTTGCCCGGCCCGGAGACTTGCAGACGGCGGCATCGATGCTCAATGCCTTTGATGCCCTGGCCAAGTTTGCCATTCTCACCGCACTGGCGGGCGTCGGTTTGGGGACGCGTCTGCAAACGGTTTTCCGGATCGGTCTGAAACCTTTTGCGCTTGGCCTGTGCGTTTCCATCGTCCTGTCCGCGGCGAGTCTGGGCCTGATCATTGTCTTCGGGATGGGATAAGGCGCCTGTTTCTCCTTGATGCCAATATCTTTGAATTCTTTAAGAAAAAAAATTTGTGATCTGTCTTTAGACAAGGTGGGCGGATCCAGGGCGCTTTTCGGGGCATGACGTTCCCGTCTAATGATTTTGCTTTTCGTCCGTCTTCGGTTATCGCGATTTTCCGTGAAACGGGCTTCGGTTCCGCGTTCGTGAAAACTTCATTGGAATCAGGTCGCCAAGACATTTTGCGTTGACATGCGCGACCCGTTTCCTTATACTCCCGGTCAGCAAAATTGCATAAGGAATCACCTGATGACTATCAACCTCAAAACCGAAGATCATATTTTGTTTATCGAAGTCGACCGGCCGAAAAAATACAACGCCATGACGCAGGAAATGTATCACCAGCTGGGCCGGGCGTATTTTAAGCTCGATGCCGATCCCGACGCCCGTGTCGGCCTGGTGTATGCCGTCGGTCCTCATTTTACAGCGGGGCTGGAACTCACGGACTGGGGCGGGACCTTCGACGCCGGAAAAGGTTTTCCCTTTGTCCCGGAGGATGAAATTGACCCGTTTTACATGATGAGCGAAACCCGCTGCCGCAAGCCCATCGTTCTGGCCGTCCAGGGCTATTGTTACACCTGGGGCTTTGAGATGATGCTCAACACCGATATCCGGGTTGCCGCCACCGACACGCGCTTCGGCATGCTGGAGGTGAAGCGCGGATTCTTTCCGGGTGCCGGGGCGACGCTGAGGCTCGCCTGCGAGATCGGCTGGGCCAACGCGATGCGTTACATGCTGACGGGCGACGAAATGAGCGGGCCGGAGGCTTACCGCCTGGGGCTGGTTCAGGAGCTTGCCGAACCCGGGCAGCAGTTCGACCGCGCACTGGAAATAGCCAGGCACGTAGCCGCTGCCGCACCGCTGGGTGTTGAGTATGCTTTAAAATTAAGCCGTCTGGCCGCGCGTGAGGGCGAAGAAGCCGGCAAGGGTTTGGTTTATCCGGCGATGGAAGAGGTCATGAAAAGCGAAGATATGAAAGAAGGTCTGCAATCGTTTATCGAAAGGCGCGCCGCGGTATTTAAGGGGAAATAACGCGGAGAGCGGAGTCGGTAAAGAAGGCGGACGAATGTTGTTTAACGGCAGTAAATGAAAAACGGCTTTGCATTACTGATGCTCTGGCAGGAGGCATGTACACGGATCTGGAAAAGTGAGCTGCGTGTTTGCAGGGACAAGGATTCGTTTCATTTTGCGCCTTTAATTTTCTTGAGGAGGGATTCAGTATGGCTCACAGTAATTGGTTGTATCAGACGCGGGACATCATGTTCCAGATCAAAGAGTGGCTCGGCGTGGAAAAGCTCTTGGGCCTTGACGCGTATAAGGATTACTACGGGATGGACGACATCGACAGCTTTCTCGATGTCAATTTCAAAGTTTGCCGCGACGTGATGTGTCCCGCCAACAAAGACGCCGATGAACCCGGCGCGAAATTTGTGGGCGGCAATGAACATGCGGTGGTGACTCCCGACTCGTTCAAGAACGTTTATAAAACTATTATGGATGCGGAGCTGGGCCCCCAGTTCGGCTACCGCGGCGAAGGCAAAATACCGCTGTGCTGGTATGCTCCGATTCTGGAGATGCAGTCCGCCGCGTCGCCGTCGATCGTCATGTTCTGGTGTCTGACGCAGGGCGCGATCACCGTGCTTCATGAATTTGCCACGCAAAAACAGCAGGACCTGTTCATCCCCAAACTGCGGACCGGCGAATGGGGCGGCACCATGGGGCTTACCGAACCGGGCGCAGGCTCCGAAGTCGGCGCGGTTCAAAGCAAGGCTTTTCCCACCGACACGCCCGGCAAGTACAAACTCACCGGGACGAAATGCTTCATCTCTTCCGGAGACCATGACCTGGCCCAAAACATCATTCACCTGATGCTGGCCAAGACGCCGGGCGCCAAAGAAGGCACCGCCGGCATATCGCTTTTCATCGTACCCAAGTTCTGGGTCAACGAGGACGGCTCGCAGGGCGCCTGGAATGACGTCACCACCATGGGGATTGAGCACAAACTGGGCATTCACGGTTCAACGACCGCCACTTTGTCCATGGGTGAAAACGATAACTGCTACGGCTGGATCGTCGGCGAAGCGGAAGTGAAAGACGGCCGCGGCATCGGCATGAAGCAGATGTTTGCCTATATGAACGAAGAGCGCCTGAACACGGGCTTGTTCTCGTTGGGCTGCATCGGTTCCGCCTATTACGCCGCATTGGATTACACCAAGCTGCGCGTGCAGAGCAAGCATTCCACCAACCCCAAGGGCCCCAGCGTCCGGATCATCGAACACGAAGACGTCCGCCGCATGCTGCTGTCCCAGAAGTCGATTCTGGAGGCCTGCCGGTCGCTCATTTACAAGTCCTATCTCTACCGCGACCTGGCGGTAGATGCCGCCACGCCCGAAGAGCGGGAATATTATGATGATATGTTTGCGATCAACAATCCCATGTGCAAGGCTTATACATCCGATATGGCGAGGCTCACCACCAGCGACGCCATCAACTGCCATGGCGGCTATGGTTTCACGGAAGAGTACGCCCCGGCGGAACTGTACCGGGACGTTGTGATTTACGGAATCTGGGAAGGCACCAACTTCATCCAGGCTCAGGATTATACCGGCCGCAAGTTCACCATGAAGGACGGCGCGCCGTTCAAAAAATGGGTAGCCCAAATCGACGACTTCGTCGCCGGCAAGAAGACGGATGAGTTTGCGGCGGAATTTGCAATGATGGCGGAAGCCATGACGGCCTTCAAAGACATCGTCAACATGAATGACGCCTGGACGAAGGGCGACAAACAGATGAAACAACTTTTTGCCACCCGGACCCTGCATGCAGGCGCCAGAGTCTACTGCGGCATGCTGCTTTTGGACCAGGCGCTTCTGGCTTCGGCAAAGATGAAAGAGAAAGGCGAAATCGACGCCGATTTCTACAAAGGCAAAATTGCCACGGCCCGGTTCTATGTCATGAATCATGTTCCCGATATCTTCGGATATCTTAAAACCATGAAGTACGGCGACCGCAGCGCCATTGATATCCCCGAAGAAAGCTTCATGTAGGCTTTTAGACTGTAGGCTGTTAGGCTGTGGTAAAAAATTTGTCATTCCCGCGAAGGCGGGAATCCACTTTTGTCATTACGAGCCGCCTCTCAGGCGGCGTGGTAATCTCATGTATTTCTCGAAAGGCTGAAGCGCGAATGATGCGCTTCAGCCTTTCGTCTTAACGGAAAGCTGGAATGAGCCAAGAAGAGAGTTGACCCGCTTCGGCTTTCAGTGCAAGCGTTTTCGTCATTGCGAACCGTCTCTACCCTAAAGGGCACGCGTCAGACGATGTGGCAATCTTTTCCACCGTCATTCCGGCGAAGACTGTGGTGGCAATCTTGTATTCTAAAAGGTGGCAGTTACACCGAGGCATGCCTTTGCTCAATGTCCTCGACTGTGGCGCTAAGCGTGCTCCGCTACAGCCGAAAACTCGCCCTTCGGGCTCAAACAGTTCGGCTGTCTGACGCTATGCCGCGCCAAGCGCCACAACGTCTCGGCCATGATTCGCGCAGTCAAGCCCCGGTGCAACTGCGATTCATTAAAGATTGATTGATGTCTACTGATTGGATGAATAGTAACTTACAATTTTTGGGCGTCCTCTTGTGTAACCCTCAAAAAAGGCTGAAGCGCATCATTCGCGTTTCAGCCTTTTTACTTATCGGACAAATTTCCTTTGCTATGCCCGCCCAAGTATTTCCCGGTAATCAAGACCAAAAGCCGTGTATCAAAATTTCATAGTGCTTGATTTAATGACGAATTATCTCTTTTCATTCAGATTTGAAAAGAGTAGGATGGTAACAAATTCCGGGAAAAACCAGCTGCGGTATATTAATTGTCAGGAGTAGGATAAATGAAAATAACATCACTGTTTGCTCCCATTGAAAAACTTATTACCGAGCATGGCTCTGCTGTTATACAAGAGAAGCATATTGCCTTGCTGAAAGAGCAGCTTACGCTTCTCAAAGAAAAGTTCTCTGTTCTTGAATCTGAGAATGAAACACTTAAAACTGAGAATCAAAATCTTAAAACCGATAATGAACAACTGAAAAAGAAAACAGAAGAATATAAAAACACGCTTCACAAAAAACCTCCAAAGAAAGAATACGTTTGCCCACGTTGTCATGAACCAGCATTTAGACTTATTAAACAACTTCCACATCCAAATGACTTTTTTGCAAATAACGGTGTGAAGGTGCGTCTACATCGATGTGAGAAATGTCATTATGAAGAAACAATATAACCTCCTAACCCTTCAATCAAGCCGATCGGTACGCTCCGGCTGATTTGTGAGTTCGGAGCGATTAACCATTTTTCATGGTAAATCTATGGAAGAGCGTTTTATAAATCTTGCAAGACCAGACGAAATTGTCACAGAACTATTTCACGACAATTTGGAAGTGCTAAATGAGTTCTCTGTATATTTTTCCAAAGAGCTTCTTGAATTCGCTGAATTGTTTTCAGAAGCATATAAAAAACATTTAGAATTGAACTTATTAGTAAAGGACACTGATAACAAACAAAAGGCATATGTATCAGCGTTAACATACTTACTGCTTGACAATCTATTAACATCGGTGAAGCTTTTTATATTGGGCTATGAGATTCCTTCTGGAAATCTTATGAGACAGGTTATTGAATCTGTTGCACTCGCTACTCTTTGTTCCCTAAGAGATAAAATTAAAATTACGGCTAAAGATAATAAAACGAAAGATATCCACTTCTATACAAGTTTTATTAATCGTAAATCGGAAGCAAAGTCATTTTTGGCCTTAAAATATTTGGAAGAGAATCATGATAAGCTGCACATTAACAAGGATGCAATTGACTCTCTAAAGAAGACAAAAACTTTTTATCACTATTTTAGCCATCCAGGAGAAATGGGCTTGGCGTCATTGGTGTCTTTCGAAGAAACTTGCAAATCATATATATGTGGTGGCTTTGATAGAGGAAAAAGTGAACAGTACAAAAAGGAACTTGTACAGAGAATAAACTTTTGTAAAATATTACCAAATCTTTTTCAGAGCTTAATTAATAATGTTAAACAATTGTCATGAGAATATTAATTGAACGCCGAACAAACCGCTCAAGCCCGCTCGCGGCCCCGCTCGGCTGCTCCGGTTCAACTCGTCGTTCGGCAAATAACAAACCGAGCAACAGGAGGAACACACGATGATCCCGGAAAAATTGCTGGAAATCATGAAAAAAGACGGGGTCGTTGCCATTGCAACGTTGGGAAAGGATGGGCCGCATATGGTCAACACCTGGAATAGCTACACCAGAATATCATCAGACGGACGATTGTTTATCCCTGCGGGTTACATGCATAAGACAGAGGCGAACGTTGCTTACAATCCGAATGTGCTGATTACGCTGGGAAGCAGCAAGGTTGAAGGTTTGCATGGCGCGGGTGCCGGTTTCCGGATCAAAGGGAAGGCGGCCTTTATAACGTCCGGACCTGATTTTGATTTCATGAAAGAAAAGTTCAGTTGGCTGCGCGCCACCCTGGCTGTTACAATTGAATCTGCCACTCAAACTTGGTGAAACACAATTGCAAGATTGAACCGGCTGAAACGGGAAAATTTCTTTACAAAACAATTCTTAGTAAAATTGCATGGGAGGTGGATATGGACGTGGACGTTCGAAACATGAAAGGCAATCCGGGAATCTGGGAAAAATTGTCGTGGTCGGATCTGAGTATTAAAGAAAAAGAACTCTGGATGCTCTTAGGCTGGCAGCAGCGCACATGGGATAGGAACGAAGCGCCCGCAAGCACCAATAAGGTTTGGAAGGACTTGAACTTTCAGGAACAAAACGCCGCGGTGAATCTCGGATTTACCGAGGATATCTGGAATAATTTCGAGGATGAGTAATGGTGTCAGGTGATTTGCCAAGCCGGTCATTCTCCTGCCGGACCAATCATGGATTGATCCGCACATTTTGTTCTTGAATCAACGTTAAAACATTTCGGTTCGATCTGCAGGATTGAACCAGCTGAGCATTATGACAACAAGCCTGGCGTTCATTACATAGGCAAAGGGGGAAGCAGAAATGCGTTTCAGTCATTTCACGGCGGGTGCTCTTATCGTGATGCTGCATCTGGTTGTTCCGCTTGTTTTGATCTTGTGGACCGCGATGAGAAGCTATGCCAGCATAACGGCGTGGATTGTCCAAATACTGATCCTCTTTTTTTATATCGCCTTCATTTATCTTTTAGGCGCGTGGGTTTACGCCAGCTTCTATTTGCGCTATCTGATCATCGTCCTGGCTGTCATCGCCGCCGTGTGGTCCTTCATGAACGTAAGAAGTCTGCCACTTTTCGTAACACCCCGGTTCTCAGGATGGGCGGCCTACGGCGCGGGGGTGATCGTCATGGTAGTGTTGGCTTTCTTCATCGCGGGTTCTATCCGGGCCCACTATTATGATGAAGCAGCCGTCCATCTGGCCTTTCCCTTCAAGAACGGCACGTATGCGGTCTTTGAAGGCGGCAAAGGCAAGGCGAGTTCCCTCATGAATTATCATTACGGAGCATCGATTCACCAGGGCGCCCGCACCAATCTTTCCATGAGATACGCGGTGGATATCACGAAGGTCACCCCCTGGGGTAACGACGCGGCCGGATTCCTGCCGACAAAAAACGAGAAGTATGCCGTTTTTAATCAAGTGGTCTACAGCCCCTGTGATGGAGAAGTTTCCGACGTTGAAGACAAATGGCCCAATCAGACGCCCTGGAGCGGCCAAGCTCCCTACAACGTCGGCAACCGCATCCTCATCACGACCAATGACTTCGGCGTCCTCATGGGGCATCTGCAGAACGGGAGCATCCTGGTGAAGCCGGGCGACCGGGTTGCGAAGGGGCAGCCTCTCGCAAAGTCCGGCAACTCCGGATGGACAAGCCAGCCGCACCTCCACATCCAGGCGATGAAAAGAGCCGCAGGTTCTTTCTGGAGCTGGGAGGGATTGCCTATTTTCTTCGACCAGAAGAACCCGGTCAAGAACAGTCTCTTCTTTGAATAATGACCCTTGGGCGGATGCGACCAATCCCGGTCCGGTCAGATGAGTAGCTGACACGTTTCTGAGCGGGGCAGTGAAATGCCGGGAGAATAATATGAACTTCACGCTTCTAACATGAACCATCAGTCCAGCCGGCCGCTGTGCTCCCGCGTGATTGTTTCGTAAAGCGGCGCGAATATGATCCAAAGTACAGTTCGTTCTGTTCTCGCAATTCATGCAATATGGCTTTTTCCTGCTATACGTACCAAGTGGATGTTTGACAGATAAATAAATATTGGTCATCATCTATCTGCTTTTCTTGATGATTTAAGAAAAGGAGGCAGAAATGACCCACATAGAGAGTATAGTACAGAAGACAGATTTATCATCTGAAAGCATAATCTCACCCGCCGTTAAGACACCTGATTATCATCAAACGAGATTGCGTTTCACATCCCACCATGAGGAAAACATAGAAGCCCTTGGCAAGATTCTGAAGCGTCTTTCAGGAATGGATTTACCGGGGAAGGAACATGTGGAGAGTTATCTTCGCTACCTGACCAGACGTAACCGCAAACCAAGAACATTGCACAGCCGTTACGAAGCGATAGTCATTTTTATTGGCACGATCAGGGATAACGGCAGGACACGCCTTGAAGAAATCACAAGAAAAGACTTAGAGGCATTTATCGAGCACGAGCAGGACAGGGGCAATAAGATTACAACGATAAGAACAAAACTTGTGAGCGTTCAGGCCTTTCTTCGTTACCTCATGGAGGAAGAGATTGTTTCCTCGGATATATTCAGCAGGAGGATACGACTGCGATTACCGGAACGGCTGCCTAAAGCCATTGATCCGGAAGATTTGCGGAAGTTTCTTTCCGTCATTAAAGACACGCGAGACCGGGCCATGATTCTGATTCTGTTGCGAACGGGAATGCGGATAGGCGAACTGCTGAACACGAAGGTAATGGATGTCCACATTAAGGAACGGAATATCGAGATTTACGAAGGTGAAAAAAACCGTTTGGGTAGAGTGGTCTACCTCAGCGAGGATGCTGTTTCTGCTTTGCGGAAATGGTTGAAGGAGAGAGACACCTGGGAGGAGTATCTCTTTTATAGCCCCTCTGGGGGAACGGATACGATGTCCTACAGTGCCGCCTGGATGATCTTTCATAAATATCTAGTAAAGGCAGGATTAACTCACAAGGGTTATAGCCTTCATGCTCTCAGGCATACCTTTGCCACAGAGCTTCTCAATGCCGGCATGCGCCTGGAGTGCCTGCAGGTATTGCTGGGACACCGGTCCATAGAAGAGACGAGACGATACGCCCAGCTTACCGATAAGACCCGGGAGGAAGAATATTTTAAAGCCATGTCCAAGATAGAGAGGAGGAACAAGAATGATGATGACCGACACGATCATGAACTGGAGGCGGTTTTTGAAACGGAGAAACTGCTCACCCAATACCGTGAAAAACTATCTGAACATCATTAGGCACTTTGTCATCTGGGTGGATGTTCCATTGGAGGAGGCGACACACTTAACGATCTCGCACTACATTGATCACCTGATGAGGAAAAGGCTGGCTCCCAAGACCATAAACTGCCATGTAAACTGTATTCGCCAGTTTTACCATTACCTGCGTGATGAAGAAGGATTAACCATTATCAATCCTGTCCGCAGAAGCCACATCCAGAAGATGTCTCGTCCTCTACCCCGGCATTTAAGGGACGAACAGGTGGAAGACTTTTTTAAAGTTGTAAAAGGTTACCGTGATAAAGCGATGTTCATGCTGATGCTGCGTTGCGGATTAAGGGTGGAGGAAGTAGCCAACCTTACCATGGGTGTTATAGACGTCAAACGTAGAACTATCTTGGTTGAGGACGGTAAGGGAGGAAAAGACCGGATCGTCTACATGAGCAATGATGTTCTTCAAGCCCTTTCATGCTACCTGAAAGTAAGGTCGGCAGCCAGGGCAAGAAAAATCTTTCTGTCCGAAAAGGGAGAATCCAAAGGGCAGCCTATCTCCATTCGCGGCATTCAGAGGCGCATGGAACGTTATGCCCGCAAAGCGAAGATCAAATTATCCTGTCATCATCTCCGGCACACAATGGCCACACAGATGTTGAATGCCGATGCTGACCTCTCCACCATCCAGGATCTTTTAGGACACAGTAATGTTAAGACCACGCAACGTTACTGTCGTATATCAAATCTTAAAGTACAGCGGGATTACTTTAAAGCTATGGAGGTGATTATGCAACGAACGGTTTGCAGCCAACACAGTCCTTGACGAAAGAACAAAAATATGAAAACTCATGCAATGTACAACTGATTAACATCAATAAGAAAAGCAGAATTTGGTTCGTATAGCTTCCTGCAATTCCCGTTTCTCTGTTTTGTCATTTTATGCTACATTACAACCGCAGCTTATTGCAATATGATAAGCATCGTCAGTAGCCGGACGGTGAGGAGAGAAAAAGATCAACCTCTCTTGTCAGGAGAGGTGATCCACTTCATACCTGATTCCTGAGCAACTGGAGGACCACTTACCCATGACTGGAAAACCTACCTGCAAAGATCTGGAACGGAGAATCAGATTGCTTGAAGAAGAATCGATCAAAGGCAGGCAGACCCAAGCCGCGCTGCGGGAGAGCGAGGAGCGGTATCGGACTGTCGTCGAGAGTGCCAATGAAGGCATTCATATCGCGCAGGACGAGCGACTTGTTTATATGAATCCCAAACTGGTCGAGATCACCGGCATTACGTTTGAGGAAGCGAGAGACAAACCACTTAGTGATTTTATCCATCCGGACGACCGGGCCATGGTGCTGGATCGATATCGGCGGAGATTAGCCGGAGAAAGCATTCCCGGTTCTTATGAATACAGAACATTAGGCAAGAACGGCCGCGTGATCTGGTTCAATATTTCAACGAAGAAAATTGATTGGAACGGCAGGCCGGCTACGCTCAATCTTTTGACCGATATCACCGCCCGCAAGCAGGCCCAGGAAGCACTGCAGGAACGTGTCAGAGAATTGAATTGCCTCTATTCTATTGCCGATCTGATTAACAAGACGGATCGTATAGAGGAAATATTTCAGAGGACAGTCAATCTGATAACGTGCTGCTGGAATTATCCCGAAATTACCCGTGCACGGATTATGATCGGCGATCAGGAATTCAAAACTGCTGATTTCAAAGAAACGCCCTGGAAGATGTCCGCTGATCTGGTCGTCCAAAACGAGCCGGTCGGTTGCGTGGAAATATGCTATTTGCAGGAGATGCCCCAAAGCGACGAGGGGCCCTTCCTGAAAGAAGAACGCAATTTGCTGAACGCCGTTGCCGAGCGCCTGGGGAGAGTCTCCGAACGTAAAAGGTATGAAAAAGAGCGTGAGGTGCTTATCGGGGAATTGCAGAAAGCACTTTCGGAAATCAAACAGTTGAGCGGGTTGCTGCCTATTTGTGCCTCCTGCAAAAAAATACGCAATGATAAAGGTTCCTGGGAACAAATCGAGGTGTACATCGGGGATCGTTCGGATGCTGAATTTACCCATGGTCTTTGTCCCGAATGTACAAAAAAGATTTATCCGGAGTTTTATAAAAAGAAATAAGGGATGGAGTCAATCACGACTGCTTCTTACCGCTTTGCAAAAACCAGACGCCTGAAAAGAAATAAGACGTGAACCGCGTATCAGGCAACGGGAGAAAATATTACTAACGGATTCCAGCGGCAGGTGTGGGAGCGACAGGCGCCGATCGGCAGCGGGGCGACAGGAACGTACTCGCCAGTTAAGATGAAAGGCAGACACGAAAAAAGATGAGAAGAAGACCGGGAAGATTCTTAATTCTAGCGACGTGCCTTTGTGTTTTTGTCCTGTCCGGTTGCCCAGGCGGTTCTTCCGATCCGGTCGTAAGCACCGGTACCATCCACTTAAACAACATGAGCTCCGCCGCGATTGACCGTTTCTATCTTGTGCCTGTTGCCGATGCTTCATTGGGCGCGGATCCGGTCATCGATTTGTTAGATCCGGGAGCGGCCATGCTTTTGCCGAATATCAACCCTGATTCCTATGACGCGAAGATCGGAGTCAATGGCCGGTACAGTGACTATTTTGCTTATGCGTATGATATTCCCGTCGCAGCGGGGACTACGATCGATCTGAATATTTATGATTCCAGTATTACCGGATCGCTGGAGATCTGCAATACGAGAGCCGCCGGCAATATCACCGGCGTCTATCTGGCGCCTGCGGACGAATCCGACTGGGGCGAAAACCAGACCTCATCGGCCATCGGACCGGCGGCCGTGCTTCATTTATATGATTTGGATCCCGGGCCTTATAAGATAAGGGTCGTCTGGGAAGACTTTTCGCAATCCATCTACGATGGGGCGACTGGAATCACCATCGACTCATTGACCCTCACGACGCTCAACGTAAATTAATCGGGGATTTCCTATGAAACAAATGAAATCATTTTTGCACCTGAGTGTCCTTGCTGCCCTCGCGATCCTGATATCTATGGGGACGTTGTATGGCGCTTCGGTCAGCATGCAGCGAGAAGGGGCAGCTCAAAATCAGCGCCAAAGCGTTCAGGTAAAAAACGCCGCCGCCGGTCCCGCCGATAATCAGCTTACGTTTACCCCCGATCGGCTCAAAGATAAGAATGACTACGGCATGGAACTGGAATCCGAAACGGGCGCCCGCACGGTAACTATCCAGCGCTATAAACTCCTGGCCAAAGGAACGGTCAATATTTTTATTTTGAATACGGGAGATCTTCACGAATCCTCCCAAAGGCTCACCAGCATTTCCCAGTACGTCAATAATATGAGGAAGCAGCATCCCGGCCGCGTCGTCCTTCTTGATGCGGGAGACATGCTGACCCATTTTAAAAGAGTCTCACCGGAAAGCGACTGGCAGGGTCAACACGACAAGATGTTCGGCTGGGCGCACTCGATGAAATATGATGCGCTGGTTTTCGGCAATCACGATTTCGTGCCGGGGGTCAAGACGACGCAGCAATTGATCGGCAAATATAATCTTCCTTTCATCTGCGCCAATCTGGAGCACCCGGATCTGAGTGTTCCCCGATCCAAAATAATTTCTCTCCCGATCACACTGAGCGACGGCAGCAGCATTACAGTGAAGATCGGGGTGATCGGGCTTTCCGATCAGGATTGGGTTGATTATCATCACCCGACTGACTCGGATAAGAAGAATCTGACCGTTCATCCCGTCTATAACAGCACGACACTGGCACTGATCAAGACCGTCGAAGCCAATGCCGATTTCGTTGTTCTGCTTAGCCATAATTGGGATAATGTCGATAAAGACAGTGTTGCCAAGCTGACCGGAAATAAGACGCATATTATCGTGGGAGGCCACTCCCATAAAGTCCTTGCCGAAAAAGTGAGCGGCAAGTCTCTGATCAAATCCGGTGCGTACGGCCAGGATGTGGGCAGCACGATGGTGGAATGGAATCCCCATACCGCCTTGGTAGTTAAGGTGACTGCCCGCAACTCCGCGATGTGAAGGAAAACAATGATCATGCTTTACACGGATGATTCGGCAAAGTCGCGTCGCTCGCCTTACCAAAAAAAATAGTTGCCGTTATGCCGATTTCATGTCGTAAATATTCGACATCAAAAGAAGTGACTTTATGGGAAGAGTGGCAGCGATTGCCGCCGTATATGCGGATCCGAATCTGCCTAAAACGCTTTGTCCGAATGCCGGAAAAATTGTGTGACCTAAGGAGGAATGATGACCGCTAACTACCTTTTCATCGGCTGCAATGGTTATGTGGCTGCCGTAAATCCGTACGATGGTTCGCAGGTATGGCGAACTCAATTAAAACCAGGGGTCCTGTCGGCCACCTCTCACGGGGATGTTTGTATCCTGGAGCATGAGAATCGCGTTTATGCCGGTTGCGGCGGGCACCTTTTTGGCCTCGATGCCGGTTCCGGACAAATCCTCTGGCACAATGATTTAAAAGGCATGGGATATAACAATGTGACCCTGGCCATGGCGGGCAAGTCGATTCAATTTGCGACCCGTCGCGCTCAAACTCAGAATGCAAGTGATACGTAGGCTGGACACATTTCCCGCTTGCACGCCGGCCTCGCCGGAATGTGCGGGAGGTGTACCGAATTCAGTTCGTTTTGGGAGCAGAGGTAAACATCAATGACAAATTCTCTCATGAGTCGGTTGGGAAGCACGGTGCTGATCGGCAGCGGAGCGATCGGGACGTGTCTGCGCGAGATAAGCCCGATGGGCGAGGAGCCTGTTGAACTTCTCAACCTGAGGCAACCCGAAGCGGTGAAGAGCCTGCATGCCGCCTATCGCGCGGCGGGGTCGCAGATCCTGGTGACCAATACCTTTGCGGCCAATTCGCTGGTCCTTGATGATGCAGGTGTTGCCGGGTCATGCGGGGAGATCAACCGTGCCGGCGTCGCTCTGGCTCGGGAAGCAGGTTCGGCGGACTGCCTGGTCTGGGCCTCGGTGGGGCCGTTGCATTTAGGGTTGCGGCTCGATGATTATACAAACGGTGCCCTGGTGGACATCTATCGTCAGCAGTGCGAGGCGCTCGGCGGCGCCGATGCGCTTCTGATGGAAACCTTTGTGGACGTAAGAGAAGCACAAGCCGCCTTGCAGGCGGCCATGGCGACGGGCCTGCCCGTTATCTTTCAGATCGGAAATACCGGCGGCGGATCGCAACGCCGGCATCGTATCGATCAGCTTCTCGATTTGGCGCACCGGGCGGGCGTCATGGCCGTGGGAACAAACTGCCACCATCCGGAAGAGATCGTTCGCGTGGTATCCTACATTGTCGAGCACACTTGCCTGCCCGTAACCGCCTCTCCCAATGCCGGGCATCCGCGGATCGAACGCGGGGTCGTTCAATATGAGTTTTCACCGGATGATTTTGCCCGGGCGGCATTGACACTTGTGGCCGCGGGCGTTGCGGTTGTCGGCGGCTGCTGCGGCACGACGCCGGATCACATCCGGAAAATGGCCCAGGTGCTGGGAGAGCGCGCCGTCATGCCGCGGCCGCGCCTGAAAGCTGAGGCCGGGCAGGTGCCTTTGCCCTCCGAGCATCCCCAGGCCGTCAATCCGGTTCGCGCGCTTTTGAAGAGCGATCGCTTTCTTGTGAGCGTGGAGATACGCGCCGACCGGACGCAGCCGCTTAGTGAGATCGTTCACGGGGCGTCTGAGGTGGCGGCGGCCGGGGCCGACATATTCAATGTGCCGGATAATCCCGGGGCCACCGTCGGGCGCGACGCCATGGTCACGGCCGCCCGTCTGCAGAATGATCTGGGGATTCCCTCTATCTGCCATTTCAGTGTAACCCAGTCCAACCTGATGCGGCTGCACTCGACGCTGATCGGCTGCTGGGATTCCGGTCTGCGGGGCCTTCTGGCGATTACCGGCGACGCGCCTTCGATGGGGCATCTGGGGAACCTGGCGCACCGTGTCGTGGATATGCGCAGCTCGGTGGAACTGCTGCGTCTGATCCGCGGACTGCGCGAAGGAAAAATTATCAACGGGGAGGGACTCGCGGACCCGCCCGACTTCTGCGCCGGCTGTGCCGTTGCGCGGCCGATCCCGCCGCAAATCCGCTGGCTCAAAACCAAAATCGAAGCCGGCGCCGAGTTTGTATTCTCCCAGCCGGTCTTCACGCTCGATGATTACAAAAAACTGCGCGACGCTCTGGCGGACTTGCCGATCCGGTTTTTCCCCGGCGTTATGCCACTTACGAGCCACCGCAGCGCCGCATTTCTGGCCGGCGGACGGATTCCGGGCATTGTTGTTCCGGAGAATATTGTGGCTGCCTTCACGCGGTATGAAAAACTCGCCGACCAGCGCCGTTTCGGCCTGGATCAGGCATGCGCTCTGGCCCAGGGTATTGCGGCGGAGGCGTCGGGACTGTATCTCATCATGCCTTTCGGCAAAACCTGCTACGAAGATGCCGCACAGATTGTCCGCCACGTCCGAGGATGACCAAGAGGGACGGCGGATGACAAAAGAATGATTATCGGGGATACGAAATGAAATATGCCTATTTATTCCTGTCCGTCGCATTCAATGTCGCCTCTTACTTTTTGTACAAGAGCATTTCCAACAGGGAAGGCGGCCTGTTCTGGACCGCTGTCTTTGTATCCGGATTAATTCTCGGGGGTATCAACGTGCTGTTTTTCACCAAAGCGCTTAAAAACATCCCCCTGAGCGTCGCCTATCCGGTATTTTCCGGAGCATGCATATTCGCAATGAGCCTCTTGTCGTACGTGTTCTTCGGCGAGAAGATAAGTGCACTCAATGCAGCCGGCGCCGTTGTCGTCGTGATCGGGATCGCCATGTTAACAAATTGAAGACTTCGGGAACAGCCCCCTTTCGGAAAGCAGCGAAGCATCGACTATGAACGAAGAAAGAAGAACAGGAAGATATAAAGTCCTCGCGGTAGCGGCAATTACGCTCATCATGCTTGCCGGTTTCGCGTTATACATTTCTTTCTCGCGGACCGAATCGACAAAACCGTCTGTTCCACAGCGCGAGCGGATTGAATCGACATTGCCCGCTAGTCCGGTCCGGGGAATGGAGTCGAATATTTTTATGATTCAGGCCGGTGGAAAAAAGGACACGATCGCGGCGGCCGGCCAGATCTTTACACCAGGCCTCCGGACGCCTGTTTTGTATAAACTGGGATTGTTGTTCGTTCAGAATCGCTTCACCAAGCAGGTGTCGGACTTCAAGCTGCAGGTCAGGCTTTCCGAGTGGGCCGGTGATCGCCCGGGGGCGGCAATCCTCTGGGTATCGGCACCGTGCGTCATCCCCAGCGTTACAGATGACTTTCAGGCCGACTGGGTGGATTTTGACGTACCGCACCTCCAGCTGGATCCCGCAAAGCAGTATGTTGCCTGGGTCACGTTAAGCGGTTTGGGAAATCCGCCGGATGCAGCCATCGGCATTCCGGGGATGGGGCCGCGTTATTCATCGCCGCAGGCGATGGGAGAACGGAAACCGGAACCAGCCGATTCGCCTTATCCGCAGGGGAAACGGGTGTTCTGTAAACGGGATCATCCGGACGGAGATTTATCGCAGATGTTCAATACCGCCTGGGAGGTGCATGATTCAGGGCACAATTTGCACTTCAGGATGTCATTTGAAAATGATGCGCCGGGTTGACGGCTGCGGTTGTACTTTAGCGAATCCTGTAAGTTCTGCTCCTGTTTGTTTCAGATTTGCCTTCATTCAGATTGGAAAGATCGCGGTTCAGTTCAATGCATTTATACAATCTTATATCCTGGTTGATTAGAGATTGCTTCCGGTGCAGCACGGATAGTTCGCTGTTGAGCTGAGTCATTTCGTCTTTTACGGGCGCCGGTCTTTCGAAGCGGCGTCTGGGGCCGGGATTATTCAGCGTCTCGTTCTTCGCGAGGTCCAATTGCTTTTTCTGCAGATCGGAACGTTGCCTCTCGAGCGCATTTATATCGTTGTTCACCTCTTCCAACTCGCGGGACAAATTGCTGCATCTGTCCGGTAAATTTGTTTTGGACGATGTTCTCCGGCTCTGGGGTTCCTCGGAAGTTTCCCCTCTGGAACATTTCATTCCTTCTTGAGGAACAGAAGTGAGCACGGCATTGCCATCGGCGTCGATACAGCGAAAGATCTCCTGCGCAGCGGCCGCCGTGGACAACAGAAAAAAGATGCCCAGAAGTAAAAATATCCGTTTCATTTCGTCACCTCGTTATTCGTCAACCAGGCATTTCTTCTTGCCGGTTCAGTGACCTGATCACCGCAGGGAAAGGCAGCGATCACCCTCGCGGGTGGCAAGGTCGATCCCTACAGTTTTCTCTTGTCAATGACACGGCTGGCTTTGCCTTCGGAGCGCTGGATGGTTTTGGGTTCGACCAGCTTGATTTTGGCCGTGATGCCCAGGTAGTCCTTCATGTCTTTTTTCAGCTGCTGCTCGAGCTTCTGGAGCACTTTGACCTCGTCAAAATTTTCCGCCTGCGTCTCCGACATCTCCACCTGAACCTCCAGCGTATCGAGCGTTCCTTCGCGGTCCACGATGAGCTGGTAGTGCGGTTCGAGGCCCTCGATACCGATGAGGACGGCTTCGATCTGCGAGGGGTAGACATTGACGCCGCGGATGATCAGCATGTCGTCGCTCCGGCCCATGACGCGGTCCATGCGGTAATGCGTACGTCCGCAGCGGCAGGGCGCGGGATTCAGACGGGACATGTCGCGCGTCCGGTAACGGATCAGGGGAAACGCTTCTTTCGTCAGCGTGGTAAAGACCAGTTCGCCCTCGGAGCCGGGCGGGAGGACCTCACCGGTTTTGGGATCGATGGTTTCCACCAGAAAATGGTCTTCAAAAATGTGCATGCCGTCTCGTGCTTCCGTGCACTCCATGGCCACGCCCGGGCCCATGATTTCCGACAGGCCGTAGATGTTCATGGCCGTGAGGTTCAATGTTTTTTCAATTTCATCGCGCATCTTTTCCGTCCAGGGTTCCGCGCCGAAAACACCCACGCGCAGGGCCAGTGCGCGCATGTCCACACCCATGGCCTGCCCCTGTTCGGCGAGGTTCAGGGCATAGGAGGGTGTGCAGCAGATGGCGGTCGGGCGAAAGTCCTGCAAAATCGTAATCTGGCGCTTGGTGTTGCCTCCCGACATCGGAATCACGCTCGCGCCGATTTTTTCCGCGCCGTAATGGGCGCCCAGGCCCCCGGTGAACAGGCCATAGCCGTATGCGTTATGGATGATGTCGTTCTTCGTGAGACCCGCGGCCACGAAACAGCGGCCCATGAGTTCCGCCCAGGTATCGATGTCGTGTTTCGTATAGCCGACGACCGTGGAGGCGCCGGTAGTGCCCGATGAGGCGTGCAGACGGACAACATTGCTCATCGGCGTGGCGAATAATCCGAAGGGGTAGTTGTCCCGCAGGTCCTGTTTGGTGGTAAACGGGAAACGCTTCAGATCGTCGAGCGATCTCAGGCTCTCGGGCGAGACCCCCCCCTTGTCGAAAGATTTCTTATAGAAACCGACGTTATGATATAACCGTGCGGCCACCTGTTGCAGTCTTTTGAGTTGCAGCGCTTCCAGGGCCTCGCGGGGCAGGGTTTCAAATTCTTCATTGTAGATCATGGGTTACGGTTCTCCTCCCGTTAATATGATGATTCTTCCTATAGCATAAACGTCTCTCAAAACAAAAGTTTTAAGTAATTAAGACTTAAGTAGTTAAGTTTTAAGTAATTAAGTTTTAAGTAATTAAGATTGAATTTAATCCCGCTCACGCGGGGCGAGCGTTAATTCTCCATAGCTTGCTGCACGGTGGTTGATTATTTTTAACGCCGGGGACGCGTATTGGAAAGATTTTAGTTAACCCTTAAATCTTAAAACTTGATTACTTAAAACTTATTGACATGTGTATTCGTTCTTTCTATACTCACGCCGTCCGAGCGGTAATTTTAGTTCGAGCTATATTAAAAGGAGCATGTCGATGGAAATTGTTGTCACCAATGAGTCGGAAATCGTTGTTTTTGCAATTCGTGGCAGACTGGACGCTGTTACCGTTCCGCAACTGGAAGAGCGCCTCAACCAGTGGTTTGAGCAGGCTGAGAAAAAGCTGATCTTTGATCTGGACGGACTCGAATACATCAGCAGCGCCGGCCTGAGAGTCTTTCTCACCACGGCCAAAAAGATGAAAGCGCGCGACGGCAAAATGTGCATGACCAGACTCCGGGAGAATGTCAAAGACGTATTTACCATCTCGGGATTTATCGCTCTGATCCCCGCCTTCGAAACCCTGGGAGCAGCGCAGGACGCCGTTCGTTAATCCCGTGCCGGAATCATTGCGTATGCTGATTAAACAAATGCCCGCCCGGGTCGAAAGTCTGCATGAGCTCTTGACGTTCATCCGGAATGAGGGGAAGCAAAGAGGACTATCCGACGATACGCTGAACCGCATTGAACTGGTTGCGGAAGAAGCGCTGGTCAACGTGTTTGTTCATGGGTATGCGTCTCCGGGCGAGGGACAAGTTGAAGTGCGCAGCCTGGGTTCGGACAATCCGACGCTGACGATTGAAATCCGCGATAAGGGTGTTGACTTCGATCCGCTGTCCATTGCCGATCCGGATATAAAATCCGATATTGCGAAGCGTAAGATTGGCGGGATGGGCGTATTTCTGATCCGCAAGATGACCGATCACGTTTCCTACCGGCGGGAAGCCGACAGCAATATCTTAACCATGTCTTTTTCCAATCGCTGAAGGTATCGGATCAGGAATCTGCCGGATTGGATTTTCCGGCGGGTCACGATACCTTCGCTAAAATAGAAATCATTCTGACATCAAACCGGCTGCGGTATCCACGGCCGGTTTTTTTATGGTCGCATTTCCCTGGAGAGAAAGAAATACCGGGTGACTTGCCCGTAGGTAAGATGGTGTTACATCTCCACCCTCGTGACAATCCCCTGCAGGCGGCTGGGCGGCAGCTTACTGAACTGGACGAAATTGGGCGTGACCCGTTTAATCAGACTGAAGACGCGCCAGACGGGATTGCGCGTCACGATGTCTTCCACACCGTAAAAGATAACCTTTTCCTGAATGCCCTGTTCCTTGATCAGTGCCTCCAGATCGAAAATTTCGCGGTAGCCTGCCCACACTTCGAGCGCTTCCAGACCCGGCGCCAGGTCCTGCTTCATCTGAACCTTGAGGCCGTAGGGTTCATCGGTGCGGGTGATGGAAATCAGGATATTGCGCTCGTAGATGATGTTGCTGCGGAAGATGCTGTGAACGATATAGGGCGAGATCATCTGGTAGCCCCGGCAGAAATACAGGGCCGTACCCGCGATGTTTCTTCCTTTGGCGTAGATTTGTTCATAACTGATGATAAAGGTTTCAAAATCCAGCGGCCTGAGCGACCTGAAGAGCCGGTCCTGACCTCTCGTCCAGGTGAGAATCAGGCCAAGCGGGATGGCGGCCAGGATGAGCGACCAATAGGCGCCGTGGGGGATTTTACTGAGCGTGGAGATGAAGAAAGTCAGGGCGATGGCGCTCACGATGACGGCAAAGGGCAGCTTCCATCGCCATTTTTTGATCTGCGAGAGCACGAGAATCATCATCAGGCCGGTAATCGTCATCGAGCCGGTCACGGCCATGCCGTAGGCTGCAGCCAGATTTTCCGATTTTTGAAAGATCAGAATCATCAGAATGACGGCGCACATCAGCGTCCCGTTCACGACGGGGATGAAGATCTGTGATTTCCGCTGGCTCGACGTGTAGGCCACCTTCATGAGCGGCATGAGCCTCGTGGTAATTCCCTGGTAAACGATGGAAAACGTTCCGCTGATGATGGACTGCGAAGCAATAATAGTTGCCCCGACGGTGAGGATGAGAAACGGAATGTAAAGATAGGAGGCCTGGTGCTGAACCATGCCGAAAAGCAGATATTTGACGTCCGGATGTGCAATCGCGAAGACGCCCTGACCCATATAATTAAGAAGGATGGCGGCAAACACGAAATACCAGGCATTCAGGATCGGTTTTCTCCCCAGGTGCCCCATATCGGCATACATGGCCTCGCCGCCCGTGGCACACAAGATGACCTCGGAGAGGACAAAGAAACCGGCGAGCCCGTTTTCCGAAAGAAATTTAAACGCGTAGTAAGGACTGACGGCTTTCAAAATTCCCGGCATCGTGACGATGGATACCACGCCCGTTACGGCCAGACAAATGAACCAGACCAGCATGATCGGCCCGAAGACGCCGGCGACTTTATCCGTTCCCCGGGATTGAACGGCAAACAGAATAATGGCGATCATGACGGCAATCAGAATCAGGAAGTGCAATTGGAGATCTTGCATGCCGGGGACCAGCAGGATGCCTTCCACGGCGGACAAAAGTGTGATCGCCGGTGTGATGACCCCGTCGCCCAGCAGAAGCGAGACCCCGATAAAGGCCAAAAATCCGGCAAAGGCGAACTTGCGTCCCGGTTTAATCGTTTTTGACAGGATCTCCCGGAGCATGATTTCTCCGCCCTGTCCTTTATAGGAAAGGCTCATGGCCAGCCAGGCGTACTCGGCGGTGACGAGAATCATCAGTGTCCAGACCACGAGGGAAAGGATTCCCAATACGTTCTCCTGGGTTCTCGGGGTGAGAGCAAATACAACGGTCAACGTATAGATGGGGCTTGTGCCGATGTCTCCGAACACAATTCCCATGGAGCGGACAATGCCACCCAGGAAAGAATCCTGCATGTTTTTTTTCAAGGTGATCCTCGCAATAAATGTGAGTGCTCCAATATCATCGAAAGAAGGGGCGGTCAAGCCGGGTAATTGGCCGTAAAACAGTCTTGGGCCGCATTATGAAATTGACAAGGCCGGTTTTCTTCTTACAGCGAAACACCTCCGAAACGAGACAATTTTCACTAAAACATTTTGATTTCATTGAACTATATATGGTTTCGGAGGGAAACAATTGATCGTTGCGAACTCAAGATCATCACGAAAAAGGGCAGGGAAGGGCGGGCGGACCACGGCGGGAGCATCCACGATGATCGGACGACCCGCCGGAGCATCCGGGAAATGATATCAGCAACCACTGCGACGCTGAATTCACTTCGCTAATGCGCCCCGCTTGCCCGAAATAGTATTTTTCCAGGGAACGTTTGAACTTGAGGAGTTGACAATAAGTCAATCAATATGCAATATTATTACCAACGCTGATAGACATTTTGTGGCACCACCGGTCATCCAGCCAGCCTGCGGGATAAATCATCGATTGTCAAATCCAGAGAAACCGGTTTCTCGATTTTCAATATCCAACTGCCTTTCCGCCGATTGATCAAGAAGCATTGTGACCGGCCATCGTCCATTGATTGTAACTAAACATTAGAAATGACCCTTTGAGGAAAATAGCTATGAGAATTGCTGTTTTAACGGGCGGCGGCGACTGCCCGGGCTTAAACGGTGCGATCAAATGGGTGACCAAAACGGCTCTTGATCCTCTTCTCGGGAAGAAGCGGTCCGTCACCTTTGACGTCATCGGCATTAAAGACGGGTGGAAGGGCCTTGCGGAGGTCGATCCCGAAATCCCGGAGAGCCGGGCCCGGCATACGGTGAAGCTGGACGAAGAAATCGTGCGCACGTGGGACCGCCATGGAGGAACCAATCTCGGAACGTCCCGGACCAATCCTTTTAATCCCGGGAAGGACGCGTCGGCAAAAGTTCTGGAGAATATCGCCAGGCTGGGCATTGACGTTATTGTGGCCATCGGCGGCGAGGATACCCTGGGTGTGGCCGCCAAACTACACCGCCTCGGCATCAAGACTATCGGCATTCCCAAGACCATCGACGGTGATCTGGTGGGTACCGACTATTCACTGGGCTTCGATTCGGCGGTGAATATCATCATGGAAGAAATCGACCGTCTCCGGACAACCGCCGGTTCCCATAACCGGATATTTGTCGTGGAGACCATGGGCCGGCATGCGGGCTGGCTCGCCCTGCAGGGCGGCGAGTGCAGCGGCGCTTACATCATTCTGATTCCCGAGCACCCTTTTGATATGGAGCGGGTCTGCGCGCTTCTCGAGGAACGCCGCGGCCGGGAGGTTCAGTACAGCATCATCGTCGTGTCCGAGGGAGCGAAGATGACCAGCCATGAAGAATTCTGCAAGAATAATAAATTGGACGAGTTCGGGCACCGGTCACTGGGCGGCATTGCCGCTTATATCGCGCAGGAAATCGAGGGGAAAACGGGACTGGAAACCCGCTACGTGATTTTGAGCCATCTGCAACGGGGCGGGGCGCCGTCGGCCCGGGACCGGCTGATGGCCCGGTGGTTCGGGATCGCGGCCGTGGATCTGATTATCAACGAGGATTTCGGCCGGATGGTGAGCCTGCACCAGGGTGAGATCACGTCAGTGCCCATGAAAGATGTTACCGATCACCTCAATCTCATCGATGTGGATAAATATTACGATACCGAACGTTATAACGGCAGACGATCCATCCTCTAACAGGGTGTTGAAAAACCCTGTTGGTGCAGGCTGTTCAAAGAGGCTTAGAGACAAGGCGTCGCGAGGATCGAGCAGCGGAGCGTACTCAAATGTACGTGAGCATGCGAGAGCCGAAGTGCAACGCAGGATATGAGCCTTTTTCAACAGCCTACTAAGGCAAGGCCGGTAAGAAGATCACCTTCCGGGACATGACGGTTGCTTCGACTGGTTAATCCCGCTCACTTGGGGACGAGCGTTGATCCTCTGTAGCTTGCTACGAAATAATGACGTTCATTTCATACCTCGACGACTTGCTGCGAGGTTGTTGATTAAGGAGATAAAAATTGAATTTGTTCTACGAGACAGCAGCCGACATTTTTTTATTTTTGAAAAAGCGGTTTTCGAAAAGGAGTTTCCGGAAAAAGTATTCCCGCGATGAGTTGCCTCTGCGATCGGAATTGTTCAGTTCCGAACAGATGAAGCAGTATGGCAAGAATCTGGCAGGCCTGCATCAATTAACCCGTAAAAAAGCAACGGAGAGACTTCTGGAGAGGCTCCAGGAGAATGACGATGTTCTGATTGAAACCATCCGGCAGCTGACCGCCGTTGTGAAGGCGGGAAGCCCCGTGGCTCCGGCGGAGGAATGGCTGCTCGATAACTTTTACTTGATTGAGGAAAATGTCCGCACGGCCAAACGCCATTTGTCCCGCGGCTTCAGCCGGAGCCTGCCCTGGCTGGCCGCCGGTCCTGCGGCCGGGCTGCCCAGGGTTTATGACATCGCGCAGGAAATCATTTCCCACGGCGACGGGAGGGTGGATCTGGAAAATCTGGTCAGCTTCGTTACCGCCTACCAGTCGGTTTCCCATTTGAGGCTCGGCGAGCTGTGGGCTCTTCCGATCATGCTGCGTCTGGCGCTCATTGAAAATCTCCGGCGCATCGGAACGCGGATCATGGCCGACATTGCCGACCGGGCGCGCGCCAATGATTGGGCGGATCAGATGGTGGATGTCGCGAGGCGTGATCCCAAAAGCCTCGTTTTGGCCATTGCGGATATGGCCCGGTCCGATCCGCCGCTGTTGAGTCCGTTTGTCGCGGAATTTGCCCGCCGCCTGCAGGGCAAAAGCCCGGCGCTGGCCTTTCCTCTGGGCTGGATCGAACAGCGGCTTTCCGAATCGCATCTGACCATCGAACAGATGATCCGGTCGGGAAATCAGCAGCTGGCCGCCGACCAGGCATCGGTCAGCAACAGTATCAATTCGCTCAGATTTCTCACGACGATGGACTGGCGCGAATTTGTCGAGACCATGAGCGTGGTCGAAAACGTGCTGCTCGAAGATCCCGGCGATGTCTATAGCAGAATGGATTTCGTGACCCGCGACCGGTACCGCCATGTCGTGGAAAAAATCGCCAAGAACAGTCCGCTCTTCGAGTGGGATGTCGCGCAAAAAGCCATTGATCTGGCCAGGGCGGCCCTGTCCGACAAAAGCGGCGATGAGCGGATGACCCATGTCGGCTATTATCTGATTGATAAAGGATTGCCCGAACTCGAAAAGAGCGCGCAGATGCGCGTGACTTTTGCTGAGTCCATCTGCAGAATTCTGGGCCGTATGCCATTATTTCTCTATATGGGAAGCATTCTTCTGATCACCTCGCTTACGGCCGGATATCTGCTTTACAGGATTCATGCGGGAGGTGTTCACGGCTTTCTCATGCTGCCTATCGCGGTAATCCTGCTACTCTCGGCAAGCTGCCTGGGTGTGGCTCTGACCAATTGGCTGGTTACGCTGATGACCTATCCTCAACCTCTGCCGCGCATGGATTTCTCTCTGGAAATCCCGCCGGAATCAAGCACGCTCGTGATCATCCCCACGATGCTCAACAGTGTTCAAAATGTCGAAGACTTGATCGAAGCACTCGAAATCCGGTTTCTGACCAACCGGGAAGATAATCTGCACTTCGGCCTGCTCACCGATTTTCGCGATGCCCCTTCAGAAAAAATGCCGGAAGATGATGAACTTTTGCGTCTGGCCGAGAGGGGGATCAAGGACCTGCATGAGAAATACCGGGGTGTCAAAGGAGGATCTTTCTTTCTTTTTCATCGTCCGCGCCAGTGGAATCCGGAGGAAGGCATCTGGATGGGCTACGAACGCAAACGCGGCAAGCTCGCCCAGCTTAATGCCCTGCTCAAAGGAGGCGCGAAAGATTGTTTTTCCAAGATTGTCGGCGCCACGGAATTATTAGCCAACGTGAAGTATATCATTACCCTGGACACGGACACGCAGCTGCCCCGTGATGCCGCGGAAAAATTCATCGGGACGATGGCTCATCCGCTGAACCGTCCCCAGTTTGACGAATCCAAAAGAATCATTACGGCCGGCTACGGCATTCTTCAGCCGCGCTTAACCGAAAGCTTATCCGGCGTCCGGCAGACCCGGTATTCGCGCTTGTGGGGCGGGCAGACGGGGATTGATCCCTATACGCGCATGGTTTCCGATATCTATCAGGACGTCTTCGGCGAAGGGTCTTTTGTCGGCAAGGGCATCTATGACGTTGATGCGTTTGAAAAGGTGCTCGGCGACCGTCTTCCCGAAAACCGCATCCTCAGTCACGATCTGATCGAGGGCTGTCACGCGCGCAGCGGACTGATCTCCGACGTGGAGCTGTATGAAGAATATCCGGCAGAGTACCGGGTGGACGTGAGTCGCAGACGCCGCTGGATTCGCGGGGACTGGCAAATCGCCGGCTGGCTGAGATCCCGGGTTCCTGTTTGGGGAGGAGGATATCAAAAAAATGTCCTGTCGTGTCTTTCCCAGTGGAAAATATTCGACAACCTGCGCCGCAGCCTCGTTCCCGCTGCTCTGACGATCACGCTTGTCGCCGGTTGGGCAATGCTCGAGCCGGCCTGGCTGTGGACGCTGTTTCTGGCGGGGATTCTGCTCATTCCTGCCGCGGGCGCAGTCCTGTTGGATCTGTGTCGTAAACCGGGAGATGTGCTGCCCGGCGATCACCTGCGCGCCATCGTGCGTCAGGCGAGGAGGCATGGCTTTCAGATATTATTTACCATCGTCTGCCTGCCGTATGAGGCCCTTTACAGTCTCGATGCGATTTTACGTACCGGTTGGCGGATGCTTGTGTCTCACAAAAAATTACTGGAGTGGAATCCCTACCAAAGCCATACGCATCGGGTCACAAGCGGCCTTGCCGAATCCTGCCGTTCCATGTGGACGGCTCCCGTCCTGTCCGCACTGGTATTGATGTATCTGTTGCTGGCGAGGCCCCAGGCGCTGTGGGCCGCCTTGCCCGTGCTTGTCCTCTGGTTTTTCTCCCCGGTCATTACCTGGTGGGTGAGCGCGCCTTCGGTCAAAGAAGGGATCACGCTGAAGGATGAACAAATCATCTTCCTGGGAAAAGCAGCCCGCAGAACCTGGGCGTTTTTCGAAACGTTCGTCGCCACGGGAGATCACTGGCTTCCTCCCGACAACTATCAGGAAAATCCCGGCTCGGTGATTGCGCACCGCACGTCGCCCACCAACATGGGACTGGCGCTGCTCGCGAATTTATCGGCCTGTGATTTTGGTTATGTGACGCCGGGCGAATTTATCCGGCGCACCGCGAATACGTTCGACTCGATGGGAAAACTGGATCGCTACCGGGGCCATTTTTACAACTGGTATGATACGCAGAGTTTAAGAACACTGCCGCCGCATTATATATCAACCGTGGACAGCGGCAATCTTTGCGGCTACCTGTTGACGCTGAAGCAGGGGCTCCTGGGCCTTCCCGACATGATTTTATCGGGGAAGCGGCTGCCCGAAGGTATTGGGGACACCTTCGGAGTTCTCAAGGACGTTGCGGGGACGTCATCCCCAGAGGAGTTGGCGGAATTTCAAAAACAGCTGGAAAAGTTTACCGGTGAGCAGGAGATAACCGCGAATGAATTATGGCAGCGTCTCGACGGGCTTGCCCAGTCTGCGTCAGCGGTTGCCGCGGCATTTGAGGCCGACGGGCAAAGTGAGGCCGGCGGATGGGCGCAGGCTCTCGTCCGCCAATGCCGCGATGCGGCGGACGAATTGATCACCTTCTGCCCCTGGGCGGCTCTTTCTGTCCCGAAGGCTGATGTCGCCAGGGTTTTCGCCGAAATCGGCATTCCCACCTTGCGGGAAACGGCAAACATGACCTCCCGGTGGGTTTCCGCCGTATCCGAGATCATCGGCCCTGCCGCCGCAGACGAAGATAAGGCCTGGTCCCGCGAGTTCGAAAAACTGGTTTCTCAGGGAAGCACGCTTGCGCGGGAGCGACTATCCATTGTCCAAACACTCATTGACAAGGCAGGGGTGCTCGCCGATATGGATTACAGCTTCCTCTATGATAAAGGACGTCAGCTGTTAACCATCGGGTATAGTGTGGGCGATCGCCGCCGGGACCACAGCTTCTATGATCTCCTGGCATCGGAGGCCAGATTTTGCAGCTTCGTCGCTATCGCGCAGGGGCAGCTGCCGAAAGAAAACTGGTTCGCCCTGGGACGGATGCTCACCAACCCGGGAGGCGATCCGGTTCTTCTTTCCTGGGACGGATCGATGTTTGAGTACCTGATGCCGCTTCTGGTCATGCCGAATTATGAAAACACGCTTCTGGACCAGACCTACAAGGCGGCGGTGAAAGGGCAGATCGCGTACGGCGAAAAAAGAGGAGTGCCCTGGGGCATTTCGGAATCCGGTTACAATACCACCGATGTTCATCTGAACTACCAGTACCGCGCCTTCGGTGTCCCCGGTCTGGGCCTCAAGCGCGGACTTAGCGATGATCTGGTGGTCGCTCCGTATGCTTCGGCACTGGCGCTGATGGTCGCGCCCGAAGAGGCCTGTCTGAATCTCCAGCGGCTGGCCACCAAAGGCATGCTGGGAGCGTATGGCTTTTATGAAGCACTGGATTACACCGCGACGCGTTTGCCGGCCGGTGTGGTGAGCGTTGCCGTTCGATCCTTCATGGCGCACCATCAGGGAATGAGCCTGCTGGCCATGGCGCATCTCTTGTTGAATCGCCCGATGCAGAAGCGCTTTGAGTCCGAACCGATTTTTCAATCGGCAACGCTTTTACTCCAGGAGCGCATTCCCAAAGCCGTTTCCTTTTACAGGCAGATTGCCGAGGATATTAATATCCGGAAAGCGCCCGGCCCGCAGAAAGTTCCGACGCGGATCATTAATACGCCCGATACGCCCGTTCCGGAGGTGCAGTTGCTGTCCAACGGCCGGTATCATGTCATGATTACCAACGCCGGCGGCGGATACAGCCGCTGGAAGAATCTGGCAGTGACGCGCTGGAGGGAAGACGGCATCCGTGATTCCTGGGGTCAGTTCTGCTATATCCGCGACCTGGCCACGGGAGAATTCTGGTCCAATGCCTATCAGCCGACGCTGAAAAAGCCCGACCGCTACGAGGCAATCTTCTCCGACGCAAAAGTCGAATTCCGCAGGCGGGATGATGATATCAACACCTATACGCAAATTGCCGTGTCGCCGGAAGACGATATCGAACTCAGGCGCGTCCGCGTCACCAATCGCTCCCGGAAGCGCCGGGAACTGGACATAACCAGCTACGCGGAAGTCGTGATTGCCGAACCCATGGCCGATGCGCTCCATCCGGCATTTGGGAACCTTTTTGTGCAGGCGGAAATTATCCCCAACCGCCAGGCGATTCTCTGCACGCGAAGACCCCGCTCCAAGGATGAACCCACCTACTGGACGTTTCATCTGATGGCCGTGCACGGCGCGGACCCGGCCGAAGCTTCTTATGAGACGGATCGCCTGAAATTTGTCGGACGCGGAAATGCACTGTCCCGTCCCGAGGCCTTGAACGGGTCGGCAGACGGTGCGAAAGCTCTGTCAGGCACGGAGGGATCCGTTCTGGATCCGATCGTTGCCATCCGCAGGCCGATCGAACTTGCTGCCGGAGAATCGGCGACGGTGGATATCGTTTCGGGCATCGCCGAAACCCGCGCCAAAGCCCTGGCCCTGGTTGAAAAATACCACGACAACCGCCTGGCCGACCGTGTTTTCAATCTCGCCTGGACACACAGCCAGGTCATGCTCAGACAAATCAATGCGACCCAGGAAGACGCTCATCTATACGGGCGACTGGCAGGTTCCGTTATTTACGCCAATTCGCTCCTGCGCGCCGATCCGAAAATTATCATGAAGAACCGTCGCGGCCAATCCGGCTTGTGGGGTTACGCTATCTCCGGGGATCTCCCCATTGTGCTCCTGCAGATCGGCGACCATGCCAATATTGAACTGGTCCGGCAGCTCCAGCAGGCCCATGCCTACTGGCGTTTAAAGGGTCTGGCCGTCGATCTCGTCATCTGGAATGAGGATAATGCCATCTACCGGCAAACACTTCATGACCAGATTGTGGGATTGATTGCCACCAGTATGGAGGACAAGGCTGCCGACCGGCCGGGCGGCATTTTTGTGCGGCCGGGAGATCAGATATCCACCGAAGACCGCATTTTGTTTCAGAGCGTTTCCCGCGTGATCATCAGGGATGACAGTGGAACACTGGAGGAACAGCTGAGCCGGCGCAAAACGCCGGAGATCCCCGTCCCGCGTTTTCGACCGACCAAAAATCAAAGCGCGAAAAGCAAGGGGGAAGAAGCGTTTTCCTATCCGAGCTTGATTTTCGCAAACGGTACCGGGGGATTTACACCGGACGGACGCGAATATGTGATCATTACAAAACCGGGGGAGAAAACCCCGCTGCCCTGGGTGAATATCCTCGCGAATCCGCACTTCGGATCGATTATTTCCGAAAGCGGCTCTGCCTCGACCTGGAGTGAGAATGCCCACGAATACCGCCTGACTCCCTGGAACAACGATCCGGTGAGCGATCCCAGCGGCGAAGCCTTCTATATCCGCGATGAAGAAACAGGGCAGGCCTGGTCGCCCACGCCTCTGCCTTCCGGCGGCCAAACGCCTTATATCTGCCGTCATGGTTTCGGATACAGCGTTTTCGAGCACACGGAAGACGGCATCCACTCCGAGCTGTGGATGTTTGTGTCCCTTGATGCGCCGGTCAAGTTTATGGTGTTAAAAGTGACGAATGAATCCGGGCGCAAACGCACCCTATCCGTTACCGGGTATCTGGAATGGGTGCTGGGCGACCTGCGGCCGAAGACGATGATGCACGTGACAACCGAAGCGGATGCGGGAAGCGGGGCGATTTTTGCCAGGAATCAATATAACACGGACTTTGCCGACCGGGTGGCCTTCTTTGACGTGGATGATCCGGCACGGACATTCACCTGCGACCGGGGTGAATTTATCGGCCGCAACGGCGAACTGGCGAAACCGGCTGCGATGGCGCAGGCACAGCTCTCCGGCCAGGTCGGCGCGGGTTTGGATCCCTGTACCGCCCTGCAGGTCACTTTTGGGCTCCATCCCGGACAGCAGAACGAGAGCATTTTCCGTTTGGGTGTCACCGGCAGGCGGGGAGCCGACGATGCCAGCAAGACGGTGAAGAGTTTCCGGGGCTCGGCCGTGGCGCAAAGGGAACTGGAAGCGGTGCAGCGGTATTGGGCAAAGACGCTCGGCACGCTCGAGATAGAAACACCCGATCCGTCTCTTAATATTTTAACAAACGGCTGGCTTTTATATCAGACGCTGTCTTCGCGGCTCTGGGCGCGCAGCGGTTACTACCAGTCCGGCGGCGCCTTTGGTTTCCGTGATCAGCTGCAGGACGTCATGGCGCTGGTTTACGCCGAACCCGCGCTGGTCCGGCGGCACCTGCTTTTGTGCGCAAGCCGTCAATTTCCGGAGGGAGACGTCCAGCACTGGTGGCATCCGCCCACCGGGCGGGGCGTGCGCACGCAGTGTTCCGACGATTACCTGTGGCTGCCTTTGACCGTCAGCCGCTATATCAGCACGACCGGTGATGCGGACGTTTTGAATGAAAGCGTCGGCTTCCTCGAGGGCCGGCCCGTCCGGCCGGATGAAGATTCCTATTACGATCTGCCGGGCACCACTGATGAAAAAGCGAGCCTGTATGAGCATTGCGTGCGGGCTATCCGAAGAAGCTTGAAATTCGGCAGTCATGGTCTGCCTTTCATGGGGTCCGGCGACTGGAACGACGGCATGAATAAAGTCGGGGATGAAGGCCGGGGTGAAAGTGTCTGGATGGGGTTTTTTCTGTATGAGGTGCTCGTCAAGTTTGCGGACATTGCCCGCCTGAAAGACGACGGGCCGTTTGCCGATTTGTGCACGAAGGAAGCCTCTCAGATACGGAGCAATATTGAACAAACGAGCTGGGACGGCGATTGGTACCGCCGCGCTTATACCGATGAAGGCTTATCCTTGGGATCATGCACCAGCAGGGAATGCCGCATTGATTCGGTAGCCCAGAGCTGGTCGGTCCTCTCCGGAGCGGGCGAGCCCGCGAGGGTCCGCCTGGCGATGGACGCGGTTGATAGAATTCTTGTGCACCGGGATACCAAGCTGGTTCAGCTTTTGGACCCGCCGTTCGATAAATCGGATACGGAGCCGGGCTATATTAAAGGTTATGTGCCGGGCGTGCGGGAAAACGGCGGACAATACACGCACGCGGCCATCTGGGTGGCCATGGCTTTTGCCATGCTCGGCGACAGGAAGCGCGCCTGGGATGTCCTGGATATTATCAACCCGATTCATCATGCCCTGACTCCGAAGGACGTGGAAATTTATAAAGTTGAGCCCTATGTTGTTTCATCCGATATCTATGCGCTTGCGCCGCATGTCGGACGCGGCGGATGGACATGGTTTACCGGCTCTGCCGCCTGGATGTACCGGCTGATCGTGGAGTCGCTTTTGGGACTCACGCTGAAAAACGGCAAGCTCAACTTTGCGCCGTGCCTGCCTGCTTCCTGGAATGAATTCAAGATGCACTACCGGTACGGGGAAACACTCTACCATATCAGCATTCGGCAGACCACGGGAGAAAAGGGACAGACGGTTGTGACACTGGACGGTTTGATGATGCAGGATGCAGCGGTATCGCTCGTTAATGATCAGCAAGAACATACCATCGAGGTCGCCCTGCCGGTTGTTAGTGGATAGCGGATGGTGGATGGTGAATAGTAACCCATCATTGCGGGTTCAATCATTTTCGGGCTGTTGCCCCAAATCAAAAATTCAAGGTCTGTGAAATCTGCCTTTGAAAAAGTCCTACACTGCTTAGGCTGGAGCAATCATGCTGATTGCTCCAGAATGTTTCGGTTCAAGCAGCAAGCATGAACCAACCACGAAGCTGGTTTCAGGGGCAGGTTGACAATCTTAAGCAACCATTTTGGTTGCTCCGAAATGTTTCGGTTCAATCGCCGGACGATTGAACCAGCCGGCCGCTGTATCAGAAGCAGGTGTCTCAAGTCTGCAGAGGGCCTTTACCCATTGACAGCCGGGGCGTTCTTCTTATAAGTCTTTCTGTACGTATGGCACTTATGAAAAGAATTCTGCCCCTCATCATTTTTGCTTCATTGTTGTGTTCTTCGTCCTTTGCCGCGGATTGGAAGAGTCCGGCGGACCTGGCTATCGGCATGTCGCGAGACGCGGTGGTCAGCCTGGAAAATAAAAAAGACAAGTCCCCGCAGGATATCTATACCTTGACGATCGTTTATTACCGGGAGTTTCGGCTGTCGAAATTGAAGCAACTGCTTGGCGATCAGGAAAAGAGAGTCGCAAACGGTCCTCAGCTGAAACTGCTGCAGGGGATTGTGTTCATGGGGGAGCACCGCTATCAGGAAAGCCGTGCTGTTCTGGCCGGGGTCATCAAAGCGTATCCCGATTTTTATCCGGCGGCAGTCGCGTTGGCGCATCTTGACTATCTGCAAAAGGATTTTGACCGCGCCTATCAGAGGGCGTTGCAGCTGATCGAGAAGCGCAAAGAGCTTTCACGGTTTCACTTCACCGTAAGCCTGATGCTGGCTGCCGGAGCCAAGGGGGTCCTCGCCAAACGAAATCTGCTCGTCGCCATCCCCGCCTACTTTGAAGTCAACGGATATCTGGCGGAGGCGCAAAAACAAATGCCTGATTCCGCCGAAGTGCTCTATGCGGTCGGGTCGTATCATCTTTTAACGCCGGCGGTCGCCGGCGGCGATGTGGAAAAGGCGATTGCGCTTCTGGAGCGGTCCAGGCAGATGACACCACTGAATCCGGATGTGTGCGTGCGCCTGGCCCAGGCCTATCGTGCTAACGGCCGTCCGGACGTTTCGGGCAAATACCTGCGTCAGGCGGCGCAATTGGATCCGCGAAACGAACTGCTTGTCGATGATCTGTCGGGCCAAAAAGCTTTTCTGGATGTTCCGTAAACAATGATCGGCGCGGCAGGTAAGGGGACGAAGACAGAGGCGGAAATAATCTCCTGAGTGTAAAAGCAGGCCTCAGGATTCGGGCTTAATCCCGCTCTGCGGGGCGAGCGTTAATTCGTAGCTTGCTGCGAAGTTGCTTAGTTGCCCGAGCGGAGCGTGTCGGCGTTCTCATTGATCTCGTGATCCACAGCGAGCAGCGCGGGGCGGAGCTTATCTCCCGATCGTTCGCGTCTCACCATCCCGCAGGACAAAGTAAACAACTGGGTCATGACCTCATCGACGATTTCGCGGGGGATGCCGTAGTAGAGGAAATTGATGGGCATCCCTTCACCCAGCAGGTAAAAGATTTTGTTCTTTTCGGGATCATCCGGGAAGACAATCGCTGCCTGATACCCCTGCAGAACGCCGGTCTGAAGATCCCTCAGCGCCATAAAGTCGACTTTCGCAGTCTTCCCGCCGATCTGCGGGTCCGCCACATCGCTGAGCGATTGCAGGTAATTCTGCAAATGGGAGAATTCCACCGTTTTGGTGGAGCCGCTCGCGAAGAAGACGGCGCGGTACGGGTTGTGCAGAATAATGTCCTCAATATGCTTGGGCTTCAGAATGGAAGCGCCGACCACGCCGATGAACATGTCGATGCGGGTGAGGACGTCCTTCCCCAGGTCATCGATTGTTCTCACTTCGGGAACAGCAGAGGCTTTCCCGGGGGCCGCGATGTCCACGCCGAAGAGCTGTCCGGCCGGAATACGATTTCCCAGTTCCCGTTTCAGAAATCCGCCGATCGCGCCTGCTGAACCGAGCACGGCGATGGTTCGGCGGGAAAAAAGCATGCCCAGCCTGTTCAGGATGGTTTCGACAGCGTTAAGAATGGACATTGCGCATTCGCGGGCCTCCGGGCCCCTTTTCAGGCCGGAGACGGCAATGGTGGCCGCGGGAAACTGCAGTTTCCCGAATTCGGCCATGACTTCGGCATTGTAATCGTAGCCGTTTTTCGTGTGCTCAACGCTGCCCAGAAAAGTCCCCGAAAGCCACGAGGCTATGGAACTCTTTTCGTCGCCCGCCTCTGGGGCCAAGTGAAAATAGTCGAAGACTTCTGAGACCGTTTTATGTTCCAGACAAAAGCGGTTGAGGAGCGGCGCGAGATAGCCGCCGTCTTCCACCAGCAGCAGCTCTTCGCCCCTCCGGCGGGCCAGCATCATTTCCCTGAGGAAGATGTGACCGGACGCCAGACGCATCGAGCCCAGAAAATCCAGCTCGCTTCTCAAAACAATATCGTCGATTTCTTCGAGTCCGGCAAGCGGGGTAAACTGGTGTGAAAAATGATAGAGCCCGGCCAGCTTCTGCCGCGACTCGATTTTCTGCAGAGAGTAAAACCGGAAGGTTTCCGGCGGCAGGGACATGAGGGTCTCCAGATAGGCTTCCGGAACGATGCCCGAATATTTGACAAAAAACGAGGTGAGCCTTGCGCATCCGGCTTCGGCAAACGCCTGGAGAAGGCCGATAACCTCAGCGGTGTTGTGATGAATCAGAAAGAGCCTGACATTGCTGAGCGCATCTTTGTGCTCTCTCGCTCGGCGCGACAGGGCGGGCATCTGGGCCAGGTAATCACTGAGCGTCAAAACGGTGCGGAAGTCGTCAAAGCTCACATTCAGACAGACACCATACCGGGACACATCGAAATAGACATGAAACGATCCGGAGATCATTTCCAGAAGGCTTCCCCGGGCGAGCAATTGCAAAATGCGGGGATCCTCCAGTAGCTGGATCTCTTTGACGAGGAGCTGGAGTGATTTTGTCAGATCGTCGTGTGAGGCGGTGTTTTCCAGGAAAAGGATCTGCCGGTCGTCCGTCGGCCAGGTGAAATGCACGGTTTGAAGATAGGGCAGGCCCCCTTCTCGCAGATGGGCGAAAAAGTCGGGCAGACGGTTCGGACTTTCGCTGTATTCGGAGCGGTTGTTCATATACTCGCGAAGCATCCCCTGGTGAATTTTTTCGGCCGTCGGATAAATATCCGCCAGATACGCGCCGTGGACGGTCTGATCCACAACGCGATGGGGGATGTGCTTGAGCTGCAGGCGGGAGCAGGCGGCATCTTCAATCGTGATCCGGAGAAACCGGCCGGGACTGCTCAGTTCCACCAGATAATAGCTGCCGTTTTTTTCGTCCCGGTCATGGAGATGAAACGGGAACAGCAGGGCAGGGGGCGCGCCTCCGGCGTTTTCCGGATCTATCCCGTAGAATTCCGGAAAGAGAATTCCGCCCCATTTTTCGGTCTGCAGCGCACGGAAGATGACCTGCATGCGGTTGCCGAAATTTCGATAATCGAAAGGGAGATTGTCCGCGGCGTCGAGCCTTACATAGAGCATAATCCAGTCCAGGCCGGTTTGAGCAAGCTCCGGCGTCAGGCTCGGATCAACCCGGCGGCGCACCATGATATCGGCAATGCCGAAGCCGCACTGCTCGATGACTTCATCCACCAGGAGCTGGACAAACGTGTGCAGATTGCGAAAGATGCGAATATTTGTGAGATCGATGACATAGTGTCTTTCGCCTTTGCGGACCAGCGGAACGCCCAGCGCCGTGAGCTCTCGCTCGGCTTCCCCGGCCGGCGCTTCTTTTATGTCTTTGGCTTCCTGCTCCCGGATCAAGGTCCGGAGCATGTCGCTGACATCACGCTTCATGAATCATGTTCTCCATCGGTAAAAAAGATATCGCCCCTGCTTACGGATTAACATCGAGCAGGACTTTCAGCGCATCGCTCTTTCGCGCCCGGACAAACGCCTTCTGTACTTTATCCAGCGGATAACGCGCCGTAATCAGTTTGCTAAGCGGCATGTCGGGATAATTGCGCATGATGTTCAGGCCGTCGGCAAAACGGCCGCAACGCGACCCCAGAATCGTCTGCTCATTGATGACAATGGGCGCCAGGTTGACATCGCCGGAAACGGCAACGGTCGATTTGAGAACAATGGTCCCGCGCGGCCGGCACAGCTCCATCGCCGAAACAACGCCCGCCCCGAACCGGTCGCTTCCACAACAATATCGGCTCCCGGTGAAACGTCCTTTTCACTCAAAGTCGTTTTGATGTTTCGCCACCTAGCCACTTCCAGTTTTTCCGGGTGATGCCCCACCACGGTTACATCTTCCAGAACGGTGGAGAGCACCCAGGCGCAAAAGATTCCCAATCTTCCGTCGCCCAGAACAACAACCCGTTCGCTGCCGCTTACAGACAATTGTTCCAGAATCTCGCAGGCCGCTGAAAGCGGTTCCGTAATCACGGCTCGTTCATCGGGAATCTCTTCCGGGACGGCCAAAAGGTTGGCCACCGGGAGCTGGCAGTATTCGGCCATGCAGCCGTCGTGATTGATGATCCCCAGGGTGGTCCGGTTCGGGCAATGCCTCCCCAGGCCGCGGGCACACCAGTCGCAATGTCCGCAGCCGGCGTTTATTTCTCCGACGACCCGCTTTCCAATCCACTGACTGTCGGCGCATTCCTCGACCACGCCGACGAATTCATGCCCCAGGACTCCCTTAAAACCCATATAGCCCTTCATGATTTCCATATCGGTTTTGCAGATGCTTGCCAGCTTAATTTTGATTCTTGCCCAGCCGGGTTTTAAGACCGGCACGGGATAGTCTTGAACATACCTTAGTTTCCCGTCAAAAACTGCCGCCGCCATTTTCTCCATGCCACATTTCCTTTTTTATGACTCCCGAAATTTGCGGGCCTTTTCTTTCAACGTGCGGAAATATTCCGTCTCCACGATTTCCGAAACCTCCCGGGCCTGCCTTTTGCGGTCTATCTTGATTTGCAGTTCCTCTACCTGCCGCTGCAGATTCTTTTCTCTTTCCTGAACTTTCCCGGCCATCTGTTGAAAGGCGCGCGACAGGTGCCCCAATTCATCGGTGCGTGCGGAAACGCTTTCCGGCAGCGCGAGATCATAGTTTCCTTTTTCTATGGATGCGGCTGCGCGCGCGAGATGGGCCAGGGGGTCGGTGACTTTTCTCACGAAAACAAGGGAGGCAATAAACCCGATCACCAGCAGAAAGACCGAAACGATCGCGGCGATGTAAAAGTTTTCGACCATCGCTTCGTGCGAAACAAGATCATCGAACACCGCCCAGATAATGGAGCCGGCGGTGGCCAGAATGGCGATAATCAGCAACGCGGTGATCATCAGGATCGTGCGCGTCTCCAGTGTCAAGGCAATCCTTCTGATCCCAACAAGAACCACCGGCACCAGAACGAAACCATTGACGGCATCCGTGAGAAATGCCGGCAGAATCCAGGCATGCACCGAGGAGGGGAACGTCATGAAATGAAGAAAGAGAATATCCAGCCCTACGGCGGAGCCGACGCCCAGGGCACAGGCCAGGACGATGCTCATCTGCAGGAGGCCGAATTCGCGGACAGTCGTGATGCGGGCAATGCCCGCATAACCGATCAGCCCCGGAATAAGCCCCATCAAGCCGTTGGCGATATGCCAGTTCCAGAATTTGAATAGACCAAATCCGGAAATGCCGTCCCCGATGATATTGCCCGCGAAACCGGCGATAAAACCCGCCAGCGGATGACAGACGATTCCCACGATCATGGGCAGGGCAATTTGCGGCCGAAGCGAAATGATCGGCGCGGAGGGCAAAAGAAATATATTGGACAGGCTGTTGAGTAAGCCGTAAACGACGGCGAAGGCGCATCCGGCGAAGAGGATGTTTCTGGTGCTCGTCCTCATGCCTCGATCCTCCCGATGATTTTATTCATTTCCCGGGTGTCGGCATGGTCGGGATACTTGAGGCAGAAGATGCCGGCGCTGGCGAGCGTCATCATCTCGTCGGAATGCCTGAGGACACCGGCGACAGCGCAGTCGTAAGTTGCAGCGATCTTGGCGGCCAGGGCGTCAGGCTCAAAGCCGGCGGGCGTTTTATTGACGATCAAAAACATGCCGGGAACTTCCAGCTGCCGCGCAACTTCGACCGTCACAGCCGTGCCCTGGTAATCCTGATGGTCCGGGCGCAGAATGATGAGCAGGATGTCGGCAATGGCAATAGACATTAAAGTCTCTTCGTTCAGGCCCGGATGGGTGTCAATAAAAAGATAGTCCAGTGCCAGGTGCTTGATCAGCGTTTGATACCCTTCTTTCAGAAGATTGATGTCGTAGCCGTAATGCAAAACGCGGGCGATGTCGCCCGTGCGAATGCTCGACGGGATCAGGAAAAGTTTTCCGGCCGCCCCGGGAACCAGAACGGCGGATACATCACAGGCGGCGCGAGCGATTTCGCATTTGCCCCATAAAAAATCATTTAAGGAAAAGGCGATATCCCCGGGGGCGAGGTTGAACAGAACATGAATGCCGGGTGATTGGATGTCCGTATCGACAATGCCGACGCGTTTGCCTTTTTGCGCGAGCAGGCAGGCCAGATTGGCCGTGGTGTTTGATTTTCCCGTTCCGCCCCGAAATGAATGAATCGCGATAATTTTAGGCATGAGATCTTCTCCCAACAGACAGAAGAGAGTATAGGAAAGGCCCTGATGCAAGTCAAGAATATCTTGGAAAAGAACAGTTTTAAGTCTTAAGTGTTAGGCGTCATCGAAAGTAATACTCATCTCCATTTTTTTAACTTAAATCTTAAATCTTAAAACTTATTCTTGCTGCTTTGCACTGTCCCAGGCGTCGTCATGGACGTTGGGGATCGTTTCGCGGTCGATCGCGAGGAGCTGTTCCTGCAGCTCGATCTGTTCCCGGGTGCTGAAAATATAGGATTCCTGATCGTGACGATGCGCCGCCAGTGTGCGCAGCGCCGCTTCGTCGTAGCGGATGAAATTCTGACCGGCGCGCGTGGCGCTGTATTTGCGGAATCCCAGTTTAATGAGGACATCAACACCCAGACGCACCGACGTATCGAGCGACTCCCGGTAGATGTCCTCGACGCCCATATCCAGCAGGTCGTATGCGTCGATGCGGCTTTTCGCGCGCACCATGACCCGGAGATCGGGAAAGGCCTTCTTTATTTTTTCAACCAGGCCAAAGTTGATTTCGGGCGAGTCAATGGCGGCAATCATGATTTTTGCCCGGTTTGCCCCGGCCGATTTCAAAATGTCCAGACGCGTGGCGTCGCCATAAAAAACCGTAAAGCCCATTTTTCTTAAAAGGTTAACACGATCCGAATCATTATCCAGAATGGTCGCGCTGACGCCGTTGGCCCGGAGAAACCGGCCGACCGTGCTGCCGAAATGGCCAAACCCGGCGATGATGACGGGATGTTCTTCCTCAATGGCATCCGCCTCTTTTCCCCCGGCGGCCTCCCGTATCCCGAACCGCGGCAGAATCAGGCGCTCATTCATCACAAGCAGAAGCGGCGTGATCGTCATGCTGATGGCCGTGGCGCCCATCATCATGTCCGTCCACTGCACGGATAAAATATGGAGCTGCGCGATAAACGCGAACAGGACAAACGCGAATTCGCCGACCTGTCCCAGGCCCAGCGTAAAGATCATGTTCTGGTCGAAACTCAGGCCGGATACTTTGCCGGTTACAAACAGCACGAACGATTTTATGATGATGATTCCGCCAACCAGGGCCGCAATCTGCAAAGGATTGCCGAGCATCAGTTTGAAGTTGATGGAAGCACCGACCGCGACAAAGAACAATCCCAGCAGAATGCCTTTAAAGGGTTCGATGTCGCTTTCCAGCTCGTGACGGAATTCGCTGGTTGCCAGAACCAGACCGGCCAAAAAGGTTCCCAGGGCGGGGCTCAACCCTACGAGCATCATCAGGTAGGCCGTGCCGATAACGATCAGGAGCGCCGCTGCCGTAAACAATTCCCGGAGCCGGATGCGCGCGATGAAGCGCAGAAAAGGCACAAAGACAAAGCGGCCGACGAGCACGACGGCGTTGATGGCGATGAGCAGGGTCAACGTCTGGGCCCAGCCGGGCAATCCCGTCATCCAGGTGGCCGGCTCAGAGGAGGGCCCTTTGGCGGCGGTAATGGCCAGAAGCGGTAAGAGTGCCAGAATGGGGACGACGGATATATCCTGGAAGAGCAGCACAGCGAAGGAAGCGTTTCCCGACTCGGTTTTGGTCAAGCCTTTTTCCCGGAGCGTTTGCATGACAATGGCCGTGGACGACATGGAAATCGCAAGGCCGGCTGCCAGTGCCGCCTGCCAGGTCAATCCGAACATCAGGAGGGCGGCAAAGCTGATCAGGGTCGTCGCGCAAAGTTGCAGGCTCCCCATGCCGAAGATCAGCTTGCGCATTCTCCAGAAGGCCGTCGGCTCGAGCTCCAGGCCGATGAGAAAGAGCATCATCACTACGCCGAACTCGGCAAAGTGCATGATGTCCTTTCCTTCCGTTCCGATAAAACCCAGAAAGAAGGGGCCGATGATGATGCCGCCCAGCAGATAGCCCAGGACGGACCCCAACCCCAACTTCTTGGCAATCGGCACAAAGACCACGGCGGTTGCCAGATAAATTAAAGCATCCAGGAGGAAGGTGCTGCCCATCGGTTTGTTTATCCCTTATTCTCTAAAAGCCAGTCGTTCAGATAATCATAACGACGGATGGATTCGCTGGCAAGTCCGCCCGTGGTCAGCCTGGCAAGCAATTGATGGTAGAGTTCGACCTCCCGGGCCAGTTGCTGATCCGTCAGCAGGTAGGTGCCGTGGATGACCCAGGGAGGCCAATAGGTCATCCGGCACAAAAAGGCAGTCTGCTCGAAGGGAACGAGAAACTCCCGAATGGTAAAACGATTATACTGATTGGCCGCGAAAGATTCCCGGGTTCCGCCGGCCGTGAGAACATTAAAGACGATTTTATCCTTGAGCGCGTTTTCCGTGCCGCCGTGCGCCCAGCCGTATTCCAGCACCAGATCGATCCACTGCCTGAGCATGGCGGGCGCGCTGTACATATAGAAAGGATGATGCCAGAGGATGACCTCATGCCTGAGCAAAAGGTCTTTCTCCCGTTCGACATCAATATTGAAATCGGGATACTGTTCATAGAGATCATTCAACGTGACGCCCCTGATCCGATCGACGCCGTTAAGCAAAGCAAGATTGGTCTTTGACTTTTCAAACCGGGGATGTGCAAAAAGGATGAGAACGTTGTTCATGAGCATTCCCTAAATCACCGTGGCGGCTTTAAAAGATCTGTTCTTTGTTATTCCGGGTTGGCACCTGCCCCTTTTGGCGGGATGCGCGGGAACGACACCTTTAAAAGTATTGTATCGACGAATATTCATTGCCTTTCAAGGATCAGCTTCGGCCAGGGGAAGGCGCCCGGGACGCAAATGAAAGTGCGCTTCCGACACCGGCGATCCCCTCACGGGGGCAAGGCCCAGCCGACAAAGCCAGCCGGCAAATGCAATTTGATATTACAATTCTTCCTCTTTGGCGATCTGCGACCACCTGCGGGTGGCAAGACCACTCCCTATAGCTCTTCTTCCTTAACGATCTCGGTCTTAATCAGCCCGATGAGTTCCTGAAATACCGGCAGAATGTCTTTGCGAAATCTGCCGGCCACGCAGACAAACATGATATCATCGCCGACCTTCAGTTGGCCTTCGTTGATCCATGCCCGGATATCCACGATGCCTTCGGTCTGTTTAAACCGGTGCACGGCCGCGCTCAGCGCTTCGCGGTCATAGGAAAGCTTCATACCGCCCACGGGTTGCCCCTGTTTGGACGATGCCCGCACAATGCCGTTATGCACGAGAATCATTCCGAGCCCCTCCGGCGGACAGTCCCTTTTTATTTCTTTAATCCATTCTTCAACCATGAAGACCTCCGGGCTCTCCGGTGTCGGACGCGTCGCTTTTAGAGGCGGCGAGCTCAGTAAGTTTTGCGGAAATCCTTGCGGCCAGCGCCCGAAGCAGCGTCGAGTCCATATCCGGCAGATAACGTTCGGGGGAGGCGTCGCCGTTATTCCAGGTTCCGATGATCTCGCCGTCAAGCGCGAGGGGTACAATGGCCACCGACCGCGCAAAATATTTTCTCGCAGGCGGCATCAGCCGGTAAAAGGGCTGCAAATCGCTGTTGGCCAGAACAGGTTTCATCCCATCCTGCAGCAGCTTTGCCAGCAGTTCCCGCGGGACGATGCTCAGTCTGCTTTTTAAGATGTTCGACGATTGCGCGGAGGCGATCAGCGGCGCCGCTTTTTCGTGATCGGTGAGCGTGAGCCAGACAAAGGGAACGTCAAATTCTTTTTCGATCCCGGCCAGCAGACTTTCCAGGAGCGCGGCCGGGGTTTCGGCGGATGCGATGCCGGCTTCAATCCTTCCGAAGCGTGCGGCGATTTCTTCGTTGATGCGTTTAATATCTTCTTCGTTAATCATTACAATTTCCCTTCCCACTCTGCATAAATCACCGCATGATCCGATGGTCGCTCGGCGAGCCGCGTCTGCATGTCGATCGTGCACCGGCTGGAACGGACCGCCAGCGGTTTCGTTGCCAGGATGTGGTCCACCCGCCACCCCATATTGCGGCCGACCGAATCGCGGACGCGGTAATCAAAAAATGTATACTGGCCCGGTTCATCGGGATGATGTTTGCGAAACACATCCGTAAGCCCCCAGGACCGGACATCCTCATATGCCTTCCAGACCTCAGGATTGAAGGACACATGACCCAGAATCCGTTTGGGGTCGTGGACGTCCATCTGCTCGGGTGCGACGTTGAAATCGCCGCACAGGATTAATTTTTGATCCGGCTTGAATTTTTTTTGCAGATATTTTTTCAGCCGGGCAAGCCATTCCAGTTTATAGGCAAATTGCGGCCGGTCGACCTTTTGTCCCTGCGGAACATAGGCGTTCAGGATATTCAGGTCGCCGATCTGCGCCCAGATCAGCCGGTCCGGGTCTGCCGGGTCGTCGGGCAGGCCGAATGTAATTTTTTGCGGTTTTTGCCGGGAGGCGATCGCCACGCCGTTGTATTGCTTATTGCCGCGGTAGGCCACAGCATAGCCCGCGGCCTCAAATTCGGCGGCAGGAAACTGGGCGTCGTCAACTTTCGTCTCCTGCATGCAGAGAATGTCCGGCTGATTGTTTTGCAGCCAGGGCAAAACAATATGCAGACGGGAGCGGATCGAGTTCACATTGTAGGAGGCAATCTTCAAATTCGGTAACCCTTTCATCCTTTGCGCCATTATTACCATGACCGGCGACTGCGCTCAAGAATTTTTGCGGCCGTTCCCAAAAGCGGTCATTCCGGGATTGAGGGAAAATAATAGCGGCGGAAGCCTCAGGTGCGGAAGCGTATGCTCATTACAGCCATTGATTGGGCTTTGCCAGCCGGCCGGGAATTTCCAGCCGATCCAGGCCTCCGGTTTGCAGCCAGCGCCTGGTGCTTTCAAAGGCCTGGGTCATGTACTGGGCCGTCCCGGATAAATCATAAAAAGAACGGCCGGCCGTGTAAACGGGCGGGACAATATGGATCAGCATATCGTTTTGGTAGGTGTCGACATCCCGAAGAAACTGATAGCCGATCAGGAGATTCAAGGAATGGGCAAAAGTATCAATGATTCCCGAAGGCGCCCGATCCAGCGTTTTGGGATAGCCGGCGGGGAGGACAAATATTTCCTGCGCGCCGTATTGCGCAGCAACCGACAGCGGTGCATTGCCCGAAATGCCGCCGTCAATCAGGAAACGTCCGGCAATTTCCACGGGCGGATAAATGCCGGGCAATGCCGTGCTGGCCAGAACGGCCCGAACAACATTCCCTGAGGTCAGCACAACCTGCTCGCCCGTCATCAAGTCCGTGGCCGTGATCAGACAGGTGAGGAGGGCATCGGCAAGCGTTGTATACTGAATATTTCGCGCAATCAGACTTTTCAACCCCCGGGGCGAAACCAGAAAGTTCCTTTTCCTGATGACATTAAGGAGGCTATCCAGAAAATTGAACGGGAAGACGTCTTCTCTGCGGACGCCCAGCCAGATCTTTTCCAGTTCAGAAACTCCGCTGGGCGTTGGATTTCCGCACAGGTATGCTGCATTAATGGCGCCCACAGACGTGCCGACAAAAAGATCCGGTGTGATTCCCTCTTCGAAAAGCGCCTTGACCATGCCGACCTGGACCGAGCCCAGTCCGCTGCCGCCGGAGAGCACAAAGGCCGTTTTCTTCTTTTGCGCTTTTTTGTTTTCGGAGATTTCTGGCATCGTCATCACCGGGAAAAATAATCAGCCGACAAGTTTGGCAGTGATGACTGCCACATGCCGTCCCTGATAGCGCGCCGCCGCCAATTCATTAGCGCTGGGCATCCGCTCGCCCTGTCCGCCGGCAATCGTCGATGCGCCGTAAGGCGATGAACCCGTGATCTCATCAATCCTCATCTGACCCTGAAAGGTATAAGGCAGACCGACAATGATCATGCCGTGATGCAGCAGGGTATTATGCGTGGACAGGATCGTGGTTTCCTGGCCGCCGTGCTGTGTTGCCGAACAGGTAAAAACACTGCCGACTTTACCCACGAGGGTTCCCCTGATCCAGAGCGAGCCGGTCGAGTCGAGAAATGCCCGCATCTGGGCGCACATATTTCCGAACCGCGTCGGCGTCCCGAGAATAATCGCATCCGCCTTTTCCAGATCATCGACCGTAGCGACCGGCAGATGCAGAAATTCCTTTTGCGCCGAAGCGATGCCTAGTTTCTCCAGCATACTCTGGTCGAGAAGCTCCGGCACCCTTTTCAACTCGACATGCGCCCCCTCGACTTCCGTGACGCCTTCGGCGACGGCCTTGGCCATCTGGTAGATATGCCCGTATGCGGAATAAAAAATAACTGCGATTTTCATGGTTTACCTCAAGTGTTTCACTGAATTTATTGGGACAATACGATGTCTTTTCTTTCTCGTGTAAACCGGCGTTAAAGTTACTGAGACTGCGCGCAATCTACATTATTAATTAAAATAAGCATGCTTTTGTCCGTAAACAATGAAGATGCAGATTTTTTACAACCGGAATGATTAATTGTCGCGTGCCGGGCAGGCTCTGCCGGTTGATCTTTTTTCAAAAAAGAGGCAGCCGATGCATCCGTAATCGATTAGGATTTTTTTGCGGTAGTTCATAAAATTGTGTATAGGTTTTTTGAAGGAAGAGTCTCCGGAGTTGTCATAAATGGAAAAGGTGGACATTACGATTATCGGTGCCGGTGTCATCGGGCTTGCTGTGGCGGCTAAGCTTGCCCGTCCGGACCGTCATGTCTTTATCCTGGAGAAGAATGAGACGCATGGCGGCGGTATCAGCTCGCGCAATAGTGAAGTCATTCACGCCGGTCTTTATTACCCCGGGGGATCGTTAAAGGCGAGCCTGTGCGTTACCGGAAACCGGCTCCTTTATGAAGTCGCCGGCCGCTTTGGCATTCCCCATAAAAGAGTCGGCAAACTGGTCGTGGCGGCAAATTCGGCCGAAGGTGACGAGATCGAAAAACTGTGCGAGAACGGCCGCAAAAACGGCGCCGGGTCTTTGTCGCTGATCGGCAGGAGACAGCTTGCGCAATTGGAACCTCACGTTAAGGCCCAGGCGGCGCTTCTCTCGCCGGAAACCGGCATCATTGATACGCACGCCCTGATGAACTGTTTCCTCAGACAGGCCGAAGACAAAAAGGCCAGGCTGGTCTGCCGCACACGGGTGTCTCATATTGAACGGGAGTCTCCGGGGTGGCGGATCTTTGCCGAAGGCGACAGGGGCGATGCCTATGAGTTTTTGACGGCGATTGTCATCAATGCCGCCGGGCTTGCCTCCGACACCATCGCCAACATGGCCGGCGCGCACTATCAACTGCATTACTGCAAAGGCGATTATTGCAGCCTCTCCGGTATCGGACCGGGACGGATCGGACGGCTGATCTATCCGGCGCCTGTGAAGAATCAGGCGGGCCTTGGTGTGCATCTGACGCCCGACTTGAACGGGCGATTCAGGCTGGGGCCGGACGCAACCTACGTCGAGCGCCGGGAGGAGTATGGCGTTTCCCCGGAGAAGGCGGCACTCTTTTATGAGCACGCCAGAAAATTTTTGCCTTTTTTGCAGCCGGAAAATGTTCACCCGGATATGGCCGGCATCCGCCCCAAATTGCAGGGTCCCGAGGACCCGTTCGCCGATTTTGTCATTCGCGAAGATGCGCCGGGGTTTATCAATCTCGTCGGTATTGAATCGCCGGGCCTCACCGCCTCGCCAGCCATTGCCAGCTATGTCGAAAAAATGCTTTAGGGATCGTGAACCTCGAACCTTGATCCTTGTACCTTGAACCTATCTTTTTTATATTGACACGCCATGGACCTTCCCCTATAAGCTTTGGCAAAATATTTAAATCAATGCGGGAGCCATTTTTATGAAAAAAACAGTGATTTTAATCATTCTTTTGGTGACTCTTTCCCTTAGTGTTTTCGGCTGCGGCAAAGAGGATTCTTCCCAAATCAAAATAGGCTTGATTGCCGAACTGACGGGCGATATTCCGGCTGTCGGCGCCTCCTGCAAAAAAGCGGCGGACATGGCCGTGCAGGATGTGAACGACATGGGCGGCATTCAACTGGGCGACAAGAAATATAAAATAAAACTCATTGTCGAGGATAACGCCGGGAAAGCCGATCAATCGGCCTCCGCGGCGCAGAAGCTGATCACACAAAATAAGGTACTGGCGATTGTTGGTCCGAATGCCAGCCGCTATGCACTGCCCGCCGCCGAGATTGCCGAAACCAGCAAGGTGGTCCTCATCACCCCGTGGTCCACCACGCCGAAGGCGACGCTCGATTCCAAAACCAATGCTTCCAAAAGATATGTTTTCCGCGCCTGCTTCATCGATCCTTTCCAGGGAAGGGTGCTTGCCAAATTCGTTCTCGATGAACTAAAACTTACGAAAGCGGCGGTGCTCTATGATGTCGCCTCCGAATACAACAAAGGCATCGCCGAGATATTCAAGGATGTCTATGAGCAAAACGGCGGGAAGGTCGTCGCCTTTGAAACATACACGACCAACGACAAGGATTTTTCGTCGCAGCTCACAAAAATTAAAAGAGCCGCTCCGGACATCATTTTCCTGCCCAATTATTACAGCGAAATACCGCTGCAGATTCAGCAGGCGAAACGCCTGGGCATTACCGTGCCGTTTGTCGGCGCCGACGCCTGGGGCAGTTCCGAACTCATGAAGCTGTGCGGCAACGACTGCAACGGCTATTATTTCAGTACGCACTACGCCGCCGATGCCGCGACGGAGACGACCAAAAAATTCATCGCGGGCTACCGGGCCAAGTACGACGCGACGCCGGATGACGTAGCGGCCCTGACCTATGATTCATTCGGACTTCTGTTTCAGGCACTGAAAACCGCCGGCAAGAACGACCGCCAGGCTCTCCGCGATGCGCTCGCGAAAATTCCCCAGTATGGCGGCGTGACGGGCAACATGCAATTCAAGGAAGGCTCGGGCGACCCGATCAAAAGCGCGGTGATTCTGAAGATCAAGGATGGGAAGTTTACCTGGTATGCCAACGCCAAACCCTGACGGCTCGTTAAAATACCCACATACTGCGTTGCGCTTCAGCATTTAGTCACTGCGGCCTACACAAGTAGGCCTCATTCCTAAAGCTTCGCGCGCCTTGTCTCCGGGCATTTTCTCCAAGCCGTCTCCAAGGTGTTGTTCCCGCAGGGCGGGAATACAGTTCACTGAGGTAGGGGATGGTTAAGGCCGCTCCGCGTGCGGCCTTAACCTCCCTCTTTTATTATGGAAATTTATGGCTTATATTTTTCAACAGACTCTTAATGCCTTGCAGCTGGGCAGCATTTACGCGCTCATCGCCCTGGGCTACACGATGGTTTACGGCATCCTGACGATGATCAACTTCGCCCACGGCGATTTGTTCATGGTCGGGGCATTCTTCTGTTTTCTCATCGCCGTTTATCTCCATCTGTCCTTTGTCCCGACGCTGCTTTTATCCATGCTGGGCGTGGCCTTTCTGGGCGTGCTCATCGAACGGCTGGCCTATAAACCGCTGCGCAATGCTCCGCGCGTTTCCGCCATTATCACCGCTCTGGGCGTCGGACTTTTTCTGGAGAATTTCACGCTGGCGCTTTCGCCTTATCCCAAGCACATTCCGCCGCTTCTGGAAAATGTCACGTGGACGGTCGGCTCGCTTTCCATTTCTTCTCTGCAGATCATTGTGATCGTCCTATCGCTTTGCCTGATGCTGATTCTGGATTTCGTCGTGCAGCACACCAAGGCAGGCATGGCCATGCGCGCCATTTCCTGGGACAAGTCCATTGTCCCGCTGATGGGTGTGTCGGTGAATAAAATCATCTCTCTTACGTTTGCCATCGGCACGGGCCTGGGCGGCGCGGCCGGCGTGATGTATGGTCTGGCCTACCCGGTGATCGATCCCTACATGGGCATCATGGTCGGCTGGAAAGCATTCATTTGCGCCGTGGTGGGTGGCATCGGCAATATCCGCGGCGCGATGATCGGCGGCTTCATTCTGGGTGCGGTGGAAATTATGGTTGCCGCGTTTCTGCCTTCCACCTACCGCGATTTTGTGGCCTTCACGCTGCTCCTCATCCTTCTGATCCTGAGGCCTTACGGCATTCTGGGCAAGCCGCACCCGCAAAAGGTTTAGTGATGTCCTCAATCAAAACCGCATATCATCGGCTCGTCAAACACTGGCATACGCTTACCGGCTACAGGTTTTTCTGGCCGGTCTTCGTGCTGTCCGGTCTGGCCTTTTGCATCGCCGTCGACCAATTCGAATTTCTGGATTTATACCTGCAGCTGATTTTGATTTATGTGGGCATCAACATCATTCTCACCGTCAGCTTGAATCTGATCAACGGTTACATGGGCGAATTTTCCGTGGGGCACGCGGGCTTCATGGCCGTGGGTGCATATATTGCCTCCCTGCTGACCGTTTACGTATTTCCGGCGGGTGCTCCTGAGCTGCTTTTCCCACTGGCGATTCTGGCGGGCGGCGTCGGTGCGGCGGCAATCGGTTTCCTGGTCGCCATCCCCTCTTTTAAAACACGCGGTGATTACCTGGCCATTGTCACCCTGGCCTTCTGCATGATTGTCAAATCCGTCCTGGAAAACATTGATGCCGTCGGCGGGCCGCGCGGGCTTCTGGGCATGGAAAAGCTCACGACGCTGCCGTGGGTGTTCTTCTGGACCGCTCTTTCCGTCTGGGTGATCCGCAATCTGGTTTATTCCAATTTCGGGCGCGGCGTGTTGTCTGTCCGGGAAGATGAAATCGCCAGCGACCTGATGAGCGTCAATACACGGCAGGTCAAAATTATCGCCTTTGTTGTCTCATCGTTCTTTGCGGGCATTGCCGGGGGCCTCTTCGCCCATGCGCTGCAGTTCATCAACCCCCGCATGTTCGACATCATCAAATCCACCGATATCCTCATCATGGTTTACTTAGGCGGCGTCGCGTCTATTTCCGGTTCGATTGTCGGCGCGGTCATTTATACGATCCTGCTGGAAATCCTGCGGCCGATGGGCATCTGGCGTATGGTGTTTATGCCGCTCATGCTGGTGCTCCTCATGATTTACCGTCCGCGCGGCATTATGGGTTTGAAGGAAGCCCGCCTGTTTGAGCCGCTTCGCGATCTGGTGACCCAGAAACTGTGGCGGCAAAAGAAAAAGGAGGCTCCGGATGCCGCTGATTGAAATATCCAAACTCACGCACCGCTTCGCGGGCCTTTGCGCCGTATCTGATTTCAATCTGGTTGTTGAACCGCATGAACTCGTCGGCATTATCGGACCCAACGGGGCGGGAAAGACAACCGTCTTCAACCTGATCACCGGCGTCTACCGGGCGACAGAAGGCAGCATTAAACTGGACGGCCGGGAGCTCGTGGGCCTTACACCTCATCGAATCACCCGTCTGGGCATCGCCCGCACCTTTCAGAACATCCGCCTCTTCAAGGAACTTTCCGTGCTGGATAACGTCCGCATCGCTTACTACGGCCAGATTGCCTACACGCCGGCCGAGGCACTTCTGCACATCGGGCGGTTCCGCGCCGAAGAACGGCGCATCACAACCCGGGCGCTGGATTTACTCTCTGCCTTCAAGCTCGATGAGTCCGCGAATGAAAAAGCCAGAAACCTGTCTTACGGGCTGCAGCGCCGCCTGGAGATTGCCCGGGCTCTGGCGACCGGGCCTCAGCTTCTCCTTCTGGATGAGCCGGCCGCCGGTATGAATCCCAATGAAATCATTCAGCTCATGGAGTTCATTCGCTGGATCCGCAAGACGTTCTCCGTCACCATCATTCTGATTGAACATCAGATGCGGCTGGTGATGGGCATTTGTGAACGTCTGGTCGTGCTGGATTTCGGCGCCACGATCGCCCAAGGCCTGCCTGCACAGATTCAGACAAATTCCAAAGTGCTGGAAGCCTATCTGGGTGTGGAGGTCGCATCATGAACCATCCCGACCTTCTGCTTTCGGTTGCCAACCTGAGCGTTTTCTATGACAGCATCAAAGCGGTTAACGATATTTCCTTTGAAGTGGCGCGCGGTGAAATTGTCACGCTCATCGGCGCCAACGGCGCGGGGAAATCATCCATCCTGCGGGCCATCTCCGGCATGATCCCTTACGGGGGCAGCATTTCCTATGCGGGGAAAGATTTGAAAAACATCGCCGCCGATCAGATCGTCGCCGCGGGAATCGCCCATGTTCCGGAAGGCCGCGGTATTTTCGGCAACCTTACGGTGATGGAAAATCTCCGGCTCGCCTGCTGGCAGCGCAAGGACAAAGCAAAAATTGCCGCTGATCTGAAACATGTCTTTGAACTCTTTCCCCGTATGCAGGAGCGAGGCAGGCAATTGGCTGGCATGCTTTCCGGCGGCGAACAGCAAATGCTGGCGGTGGGGCGGGCGCTCATGACCGATGCCCGGATGCTCTTGCTCGACGAACCGTCCATGGGGCTCTCACCCGTTCTGGTGCGGGATATTTTCAAGATCATCCGCGAAATCAATCAGGCGGGGAAGACCATTCTGCTCGTGGAACAAAACGCGAACATGTCGCTCTCCATCGCTTCCCGGGGCTACGTTCTGGAAACCGGAAGCATCGTGCTTTCCGGAGCGGGCAAAGAACTGACCGGTAATCCCCGCGTCAGGGAAGCCTACCTCGGCGGGTAGACGTTGTGGCGGCAGCGATTGAAAAAAATGCAGTCGGACCGCAACCGAAACAATCGCGAGAGGTGAGGCGGATGAGGACAGCGGCTGCGAGGCAACATTAATCCACTTTTTTCCAAGTCGCATCAGGATTGTAGCTCGTCATCGCCTCGGCGATCTTTTTCGAATTCTTGCCCAGATCTTTCTGATAGACAATGTCGTCCCTGTTCACGATAAAAGTTGTTATCCCGGACACACCGTAAACAGCCGGATAGGCAACAAGAGCGAACCCGCCGATCATTTTCTTATCCACGACATAATCGTAAGCGCCGCCCGGTGCATCTTTTCCCTGGCTTTTGAGAATCTTGTAATAGTAACCGTGGTAAGGTGCGAGTTCCGTTCCGGGCAGTTTCGTGAAGGTCATTTCCTCTTCGCAGGCGGAAGCGACAAGAGGTCCGAGGAGGCTTGGTTGTTCGCCGTCTTCCGTCGTCCAGCAAAGTCCGTTTTTCTTTCCCGGTTCGCTCGCCAACCGCTGGGCATATTCGCTGATGCCGCCCGCGGTATGCTGACTTGCATACTCCAGTTGCGCATCAACATAGGCAAGACATACCTGAACGGCGGCGACTTCATTTTTGCCGATTCTGCGCGCAGTGATTTCTTTTATTCCCGCCGGGGTATTGAAATGCCAGCGACTGCCTGCTTTGACCACCGGAACCGGCCAGGGCCAGTCCTTTTCGCCCACATGCAAAATCACCTTGTTTGCTCCGGCCTTCTCCAGCCTGTGCTTTTCCCGATAAGCCTTTAAAAATCCTTCCCGGGTGTCGGCGTCGTCTTCACCGTCAGCCGGAAAGATATCTTTTGCTCCGGGTCCAAACAGGGAGGTCAGTTGTTTTGCGTCTTTATTCTGAACGGAGGCAATCAGCATGTCGAAGGCTTCTTCCGGTGATGCAAACGTTTTCTGAGTCATTCTGGCCGCCTGAGCTGCCCCGCCGAAAAGGACGATAAGCGCGGTGGTAACGATGATGGAAAAAGTCGCCACTCTGATCATATTGATTCTTCTTTTTCGCATAAAGATCATCATTGTCATTCCTCCGTCCGTCGATACTCAATTCTGGATACCTCATTCATCGTCTCTGGCCCCCGCCATGCGGGGCGCCGCCGCCATGAAATCCTCCTCCGCCCTGAATCCCTCTTGAGCCTCCGAAGGTCCCACCCATGCTGTTGAACCCGCGGTCCCTCTGCTGCGTCACTTCCCGGCCGCTCGATCCGAAACCTTCAAAGGCATTGTTGCGCTGGGCGGGTGCGGATGGTCTGGCCGAGAATGACGGTGCGCTGCTCTTAGGCTGCATGTCCCGCCGCTCCATCCGGGATCCTGAAGGCTGTTCAAATGGTCTTGTCCTTGGGCTCTCCGTCCGCGGCTGCGTCGTCATCGGACGTCCCCTTTCCGGTCTTCCCTGCGGAACCGTGCCGATGCCCGGCCCCTTTCTTTCGGTACCAAAGCCGCGGAAAGACCGGCGCGCCTCAACTCCTGAGCGCGGCATCTGGCCGAACCTGCGGCCGATGTCAGGACTGCGGTACTCTATGCCGCGGCGATGAACCGGGTTGTGCCTCCAGGTCTCCGAGCCGCCGTGCATTCCCGTAATCGGGGGTCTGTTAAATCCCAGGGTTCTGTGGAAGTCGACAAATATCTCATGCCGATGCCAGTGGAAACCGCACCAGGGGCCGAACGAACCGAAAAATATCGGCGGGCCGAAAAAGAAGCCGGGGCCGATGACAATACTGGGGTACCAGAACCATAAGGGAGCGCATGCCGGGTACCACCAGGGACCGTAAACCCAGCAGGGGTCGTATGCAGGGACATAAATAACGTCGGGACGGGCCGGTTCGATGATAATGGATCCATTATCGGTTGTCACCCTTTCCCTGTCGGTTGAGGAAAGATTGCCCTGGGTCTGAGCTTTGGCCCGCAGGCTCTGGATCGTATCCATAACCTGGTCCTGCTGGCTAAGAAATGCATTGCCCAGGTCGTTGGTCAGCTGCAGATTGTCGCTCATCGTCGCCAGCACCTTCGGGTAATGACAGAGCGATTTTACACTGACGTCCCAGGATTTGTCCCGAAGCGCCTCATCGAATGCCTCCGGGGTCAATCCCTGGTTTCTTTGCAGCCAGCGGTCAGCCTCAACCACTTCCAGCGGATAGGTCGATGCCATCAGAATCTGCGAGAGCAGCGCATCCGGATACAGAGCGATGGGGGCAAGAAACCTGTCGAGTTCTTCCTGGGAATAAACCCTTGCCTGCGGTGCGGACGCACTCGCGTCGTCAGTCTGTGCCGTGAGCGCTGCAGGCAGAATCAGCGAAAGCACCAACATCAATACGGTTGCCTTGAAACAATTTTTCATCTTCATTTTGTTTTACCTCGTTATTCGGTATGAAGGATCTGTTAAAATGAACAACCGAAACGAATGCAAATGATTGTCGCCCACAGACGGATCCAATCATTCATTCAAAATTAACGTTATCAGAACCCATTTTGCAACAATAGTTAAATGGAAGAATAATGGTAGCCGATATCTATGGGCATTAATTACCGAAAAGCACAGGGAAAAAGAATTATTGCGGGATAAGGCCATGGGATACCGTGAGCGGCTCACGGGTGGCAACTGACTGTTTATCTTGAATCCCGCTCACTCGGGACGAGTGTTAATTCCCTGCCGCTTGTTGCGAAATAATGACGTTCATTTCATACCTCGACAGTTTGCTGCGAGGTGGTTGATTTCTCTTCGGGAAGTTGTATCATACATGCCGCGTATGAACGCATCGCGGAGTTTCTTCCCGGAAGGCAGAGGGAGCAAAGCCGCTGAGGTTCTGCGCACATTCGGACGCGTTTGAGGGCGCAAAGAGGCTTTCTTGGACATTCCGGTAGAAAGGAGAGGTATTCATGGAGCAGGGGCGAATCAGAAAAATTTTCAGAGGATTGATCATCCTGGTTGTGACGATCGCGATTTTAGGCGGTTGTGAAAGCGGCGATAAGGTGATTGACGAGGCGACCGGCAACCGGGCCCTTAAGCAGTATAAAGCAGCCAAAGAAAAATTAAATACGATCGACACACAGCAGAAGGAAAAATATAAGACGCTTGAGGAAAATGAAGCGCCGGAAAAGCGCTCGGACTGATCACACCGAACCGGGGCGTGAATCGCGTCCGCGGACGGAAATTCCCGCGACTCGCCCTGGCCATTCAGGGGAATAAGGTTTTAATTGTCATTGGTCTGCAGCGCCGCTCGGCACTTTGCGAATATCACGCATGTATCATCAGCGTATCATGATCGCGATGCATAATGAGACACTTTACTACATGCGTGCTACATAAAACGCTTGTAGATTCAAGCATCCTTTCCCATATTAGTAATATAATTAACAATATCAATGTTGTGTATTTATCCGGTATGCGGTCAGGGTATTGGCATGGTGTCTGCAATGCGATAAGGAGCTTTCCACTGGGCGGTCACGGGCTTAGCCGCCTGCCGCGAACACGAAGGTGGCGGGACCGCTTCCTCAGGAAAGCACATGTTTGATTCACCGGAGAAGGAAATAATCAGAAAATCAAAAATGCCGGTTATTAAATCGCGGAAAAGAAATAATATCTTAAAACGTTAGGGCGGTAACCGTCGCAATGATCAACTCTCGCTGTCCGTAACTTTTAGTGCTGCGGGGGATTATCGGCGAAAAATTTAGCGCCTGCTAAAAAAACTGAAAGATGAGGGATAAAATGAAAAGCTGGAAAGCATTATGTTGTTGTTTGGTACTTTTTTTTGCGGTCGTGACGTGGGCGGCAACGAGTCAAGCGGAGGAGGTGGTCATCGGATACAGCGGTCCGCTCAGCGGTCCCGCCGGTGAATACGGCCAGGACAATGTCAACGGTATCGACATGGCCGTCCGCGAAATCAACGCTGCGGGCGGGATCACGGTTAAGGGGAAAAATTACTTCTTCAAACTCCACCGGCTGGACGACCGGGCGGGAATGGCTGAGGCTGTCGGCAACGCGCGCAAATTCGTTACACAGGATAAGGCGCCGGTCGTGTTTAATTCGTCGGCTACAACGATCGGCGCTTTAATGAAGATCAATGAAACCAAGGGCAGTGAATTCCTGATCGTCGGTTATACCAGTTTGCATGCGCTTCACGGTCTGGGCAATAAACTGCTCATCAATCCCACACCGGACTTTCTCGCTTATGTTGCGGCGGCGTCCGATATCGCCTGGAAGAAAGGATTCCGCAACGGAGCGATGGTTGTGACTCTGGGCGCTTACGGTGATGCGTGGCGAAAGAGCTTTCGGTCGGCCTGGGAGAAAAAAGGCGGCAGGATCCTTGCCGACTGTCCGATCAACTATTACACCGAAACGGATTTTTCCGCGCAGCTCACCTCCGCTCTCGTTACCAAGCCGGATTTCCTGCTGATCGGCGGTCCTTCCGCTACTACGGCTCTGGCGGTTGAACAGGCCAGAAGCATGGGCTTTAAAGGCGGCTTTGTCATGATCGACCAGGCCCGGATGGATTTTATAGCCGGCGTGCTGAAGAATATGAACTTGATGGACGGAACAATCGGCATCGCCAACATTGCGGATCTGACGATGCCGGCCACGGCGGAATTCACCAAACGCTACAAGGATGCCTACAAAAGAACGCCGACCTGGGAATCCGCATTTAATTACAGCACAATGCATGTCATCGCCGAAGCTATGATCCTCGCCGGCTCCGTCAGTGATCCCCGTGCTATCCGCGGAGCCGTAGCCAAGGCGCTGCCGATTCTTGGCGATAAATATCCCAACGAGTTGTTCCGTATTCAGGAGAACGGTGTGCTGGATTCCGGAGGAGGTATCCAGAGCGTGGATAACGGCAAATTCGGCAAAGTTTATTACATACTTTCCTTTCCGAAAAGCCTGGCGGAATTTGAAAAATTCAAAAAAATAAGCAAAACGAGAGAGCCGGAAAACTGCCTGTGGGTTCCGGTTCATTAAGACAAGCGGTAATCGGCGGATTCGGATCATCGGAGAGAGAAAGCCCCCATCCCGGTAGCGGATGGGGGCTTTTATTTTCAGGAGAGACGCGAATGCCTGGAAGGCGGAACTGCAAAACGGCGTTTATTTCATGAGCACTTTCAAATCATTAATAATCGCGCGGTAATCCTGATATCTTTTATCCGGATTCTTTTCCATCATTTTCCCTATGATGCCCGACAGTGCGCTCGAAAGGATGGGGTTCATTTTCTTGAGGGGAACCAGGTTCTCCATCACGTGCTTGGATAGAATGGAATCGACTGTGTCTCCGTCAAAGGGAGGCACGCCGGCGAAGAGATGATAAAATGTGGCGCCCAAGGAATAAATATCGCTGCGGCGGTCCAACGGGCGGCCCGTGCTGCACTCGGGAGACGCATAAAGCGGCGATCCCACCATGCCTTCGGTTTTTTTCTTCTTTTCCGTATCATCATTGACGACCGCCACGCCGAAGTCCACTACTTTTAATACGCCGTGATCATCGATCATGATATTCTCCGGCTTAATGTCGCGGTGGACGATGTTCTGCTCGCTGACAAAATCGAGCGTCCGGCAGATGGTGATGAAATGTTCCAGACCTTTTGCCGTATTGAGATTATTTCTATCCTTGATAATGTCGGCCAGCGTACCCCCGCGAATGAGTTCCATGGCAAAGAAGAGAACATCTTCCGAGTGATCGATGTGGTAAATTTGCGCGATATTGGGATGGTTCAGCCGGGAAACCAGCTGCGCTTCCTTCACAAACATGTCCCTGTAAGAGTCGATCATGGAAAGATTGAATGAAATGATCTTCAGGGCCACATCCCGCTCCAGAACAACGTCCCACCCTTTAAAAACACCGGCCATACTGCCGGCGCCGATAAAAGACACCGCTTTATAATTGCCCAATTTCTTTCCGACGAGGCTGCGATAAAACTTTATTTCCAGTGCCCGATCACTTCCGGAATCTTCCACTTCGATATTCCGCACCTCCGGCGTATCCATTTGCATGACCATGTTGGCATCGATCAGTTTTCCGAGAGGCGACTTATCCGTCAAGGTGTGTTTTTTCGCCGGAAGTTTTTCCGGCGCGTCGTTTTGTTTGAGAATGTAATGATACGTTTCGTTCCATTCCGGAGAATTTTTTATGATGACCCCGATTCGCGCCGACATCTGGTGATTGCTGATCGAAATATGCTTGACATGACCTTCCAGGACACATTTCCCCTCGGGCAGCCCAACTCTGACGTAAAGAGGCATATCGAGTTTGCCGAGCAGAGAGGTTTCCATCATCAATCCCTTGATATGGGCATTGATGACTTGACCGGGCATCCAGAAAATGGCATCGCGCGATAATTCAACGGGGATCGATTCCTTTAAGATGGTGCGTTCATGATATCGGCGATGCTCCTCGGCTACCCCAGAGATGTCACTTTTCGGTCCGGCCGATGTTTTCCGACGCCCGTCACCGGCTGCGGATGCTCTCTTCTCTTTGGTCATCGCCGGGAATCTTCTGCCGATGCGTTCCGTGAGAACTTTGGACGCGTCCTCTTCCGGCGTATCCACAATGAAGTCATTCGCGCCCATATCGAAGGCCTTCAAAACCATGGCGACCTCGTCCTCTATCGTGCGGACCGCATGATCGCCCGTTCCCGCGTCCGGCGCCCCGCCGGCGCTCTCGGCGCTGTGGATGGAGACAAAAAATACAAAGGGAATCTCTTTCAAGGCGGGACTGTTTTTCAGTGCATCAAGGAAATCATAGCCGCTCCCGTCGGCAAGCTCGCTGTCGCTGACGACGAGGACCACGGAATTGCTGCTCACCAAGTCGAGCGCCTCACTCATGGCTGTTGCCGTCAGCAGTGAATAACCGGCATCCGTGAGCGACCGGCCAACCGTCTCGAGAAAATTCTTTTCACGATTAGCCAGAAGTATGTAGCTTTTAGTATCCATAGTCCTTGCGATGAACGTATCCAGTTATATGAAGAAATTCATTTTGCAAACGGCTAATTTATATGCCGGGCGCTCACGCCTGCTTGGGGCGGTTCGCGTTCGGTTTGATGCAAACATGTAAAGCAAAGGACTGGTTTCCCACTTGAAAGATGAGCACGGCCACGGAGGTGTTTTGCAGATATCCGATCTGGTGGCCGGGACCCACAACAATGGAGGGCAGCGAAATCTCAAAATGATAGGGCTTCCCGACAAATTCCTTTTTCGTGGTGCCGCTGATCATGTTGATGATTTCGCTCACGCCGTCATGAATCAGTTCCGCATCGATTGAACCTTCTTCCGTTCCCATCATCTTCGCAATGATCATTTTGGCCAGATCCCAGTAGAACGTGACCACAAGGGTCCCCTCGGCATCACCGGAGAGACCCATGATCCCTGAAACGTCACCGAATATTCTAATGGTATTGGAAAAATAAACTTTTTTGAATTTAACATCCACCCCTGCCATGGTGTTAAGGATATGGCACGTGTTGTTGATAAAAGGTTCCAGGTATTCAAGTTCTTCCGCCAGGGGGTCCCTGCTTGGAATTAAATAACCATTGATAATATGTTTGCAGGCCGGCGGCGGGTCTGATAAAGACAGCACTTCGGTGGCGCCGGCGATAATATAGGGTTGCGACGGGAAGTCCCGTTTCTGACCATGAAAGAGAATGATGGGAATATTCTGGAAGCTGCAGGCATACCGCAAGTTGCAGATTTGCTGAACGACATGTTCCTGATTCTTGCTCATCCACAAAATAATCATGTCATAGCCGCCGACGGCCATCCCGTCGTGAAACTTTTCGTATTCGATATAGGCATTTTCGCCAAGCAACTTTAGAATATCTTTTTCGGCTTTCGGACTGCAATCAAGTCCCAGTATTTTCTTCATAGAAAAGAAACCTCCATTTCGTGTTCGCTGTGAATCCTCGGGATCGCTGATAAAATTCCGGGTATGCATCGGCGGCTGCGGTTTTGCTCCGGCAGCGCCCGGTTTCCGATATCCATCTGCCGCATCTCCTATTTCTTATTCAGCACTTGATGAATTGCATCTTTCAGTTGATCCGGCGTAAAAGGTTTTGTGAGATACCCCTGTGCACCGGCGTCGACGGCTTCCTGAATTCTGCTCTCTTCGGACTCCGTGGATACCATCAACACGGGAATCCTCTTAAAACGATCATCGCGGCGCATGTTTCTTATCACGTCGATACCGTTCAAAACAGGCATATTCCAGTCCAGAAGCACGATGCGGACATCCGCGTAATCGGTTTCCAGAATATTCATGGCGTCCCTGCCGTTGCTAGCCGGAAGAGCCTCGAACCCATCCGAGACGACGGCTCTTTCGACAATGCCGCGGACCAGTCGCGAATCATCTGCAATAAGCACTTTCATTTTCTTACTCTCCTTATTCATTAAGACACTCCTTGAGGCGGATTTACTTTAAATCTTCCCTATACAGTTCTTTTTATAGGGGGAACGGCGTTGTCTGTCAATGACAATTTATCTCCAAATACCGCGCAAAGCCCGTCACGTAAAGGAACGATGCGATAAAGCCGACTCTTAATTCCTTCACGGAGTATAGGCGTCATGCATTCAGCATGCGGCATCATGGATCTGAGGCGCAGCGTCCTCCCTGCTATAACCGCCACAGGAGTTTAAGTTTATTCACAAGTTCTTTTTGCCGCTCATCGATCGCGGCCGGCGTCCATTCCCTGTGCTGTAAAACCTGCGCCGTGAGGATGAAGGGCGACGCGCCCCTGCCGGCGGCAAAATAATAATTCTTCATTTTTTCGAAATCAAAATTTTGCGCCTGCACACTCTTCCCGCCGGCGAGCAAAACCAGATTTCCGATGCGGTGCACACGCTGCAGCCTTTCGTCCGCCGCGGGAAACCATTTAATCCAGATGCTTTCCTTGCCCGGGTTTTGCGGAAGGACATGTTCTACCGAAATGACGGGCTCCTCATCAAGAATTCTTCCCCCGGCGAGTGCCGAGTCGAGCCGAAGGAGAACGTATCGCCGGATTCGTCTGGCGAGGTATAGATCACCGGCGAGGATCTTCATGATCAGGCCGATTTCGCCGGATGTTAATTGAAGCGGAGAATTTGCGGCATCCAGGTCGGCTTGTTCTTCGATGGCCGAAAGAAGCCGCTCATAGCGGCGGAGGCGGGAATACGCATCCGCCCGCAAAATCATCAGCCCCGCCGCCAGTCGTTCAAGGTCGGTGAAGAATCGCTCGAGTTTGCTCTGCGCATCGCGGTTTTGGGCCAGGTAGAGGATTGCCGGCGGAACCCAGTCGAAGTTGTCGATTTGATTCAGCCAACAGAGCATTGCATTGACGGTCCAGGCGTCCTGATCGCTTGAATACGATGCCGTCCTGATGATTTCGAGATAGTCCGAGTAAGGCCTCAGGACGTCATCAATGAATTTCTGCGGGTTTTTTTGCGGCGGAATATGCTTGCGATACTCAAGAAGAGCGGCATCCCGCAATTTTGTTTTGCGGTAAACCAGCCGGATATGGGCGAATAATTCCTGGAAGGTCTCTTCCTCCTCGTCCTCCCAGAACTTGATGTACGATCCCTGTTTTTCACCCGGAAGAGACCCGATCATTTCCGATCGGATCAGATCGATCAGCCTGAGATCCTGCGTACGTGCGTTCAGCACGGAGAACGTGTGATAGGCCGATTCGATATCCGGGGCGGAAACGGCAATCAGAAAACAGCGCAGCATCAAATATTGCAGAAGCCTCTGGCAACGCATTTCGGGAAGATGGGAAAGAGCCTCTATGAAAAAATTTATATGGTCCAGGACGTTTCTTTGGTTTTCCGTCAGCTGTGAGTCGAATTGCACGGGACTCTGCGTCTCTTTTTCATCCTGAATAAAATAGCGGAAGAATTCTTCGTCGCCCTCACGCAATTTAGGCCGGTAGCGGTCGGACATTCCCGCGATGAGGTCGCCTTTTTCGTATTTGCATACGGCAAGCATGGCGGAAAATTGGTTGGGGAGTAAGCGGCGCAGGGCCGCCAGAAGAATTGCAAACTCAGTCAGCCGTCGTCGCCCGTCAACGACGTTGACGTCCGGAGCGCCCTCTCCCTTGATCAGCGCTATACTGCCCAGAAAATAGGGTCGGGTAAACAAAACGGGCTGTGAATCGTTTTCCAGAGCAGCCAACAGGTCAGTCAGCAGTTCCCCGGCCTGGTGCGCCGTCCACGTGTAAGGCCCGGGATAGAGAGGCACCGTAAACGCAAAATCATTTTTAAAAATTTTAAACAATGCTTTTGGAATGACCTGGATGGTTACCGGCGTACATGGTTTCATAAAGATATCTTACCCGATAATACTTGCAAAGTCAAAGAGGTCAGGCAAAATGACAGCGATGCCGATTCCCGATTAAACAGCGGCCCCGGGTCGGACCATGAGATCCGACCGGTCACTGGGATCACCCGGACAGCGCCGATGAAATTCGTACTGTGCGTCTCTAAAGGTTTAAAGGCGTCGCTACCGTCACCGGGAACGCCGCTTTTGTGCTGAGCCAACCTGCGCAATCAAGATATTTTGCCTATCTTGTCGCAGGGCTTCGAGTCCGTTCTATCGCACCTGAAGTCGTATACCGCATCGCGGCGCAGAGCGCCGGGTCTCAGAAATTGCATTTTAGAGGCAATAAGCGCGAACGCTCATTAGCCCGCTGGGGCGGGACGTAAAATCACGCCAGAATATTTTTGAGGATATAATCTTCGATGAGGCCGTCGATTTTCTTTTTCGAATACTTCCTCCGGAATGTCCAGCCCCGCAGGGCCGGCATAATCAGCTGGAAAAAAATCATGCTGGCGGCAAAGTAGGGGTCTTTTACCTTGAACAAACCTTGTTTGATTCCCACCCGAATAAGTTTTTCCATCTCTCTGATCTGGTCCAGCTCCATTTTCTTTGCGCGGTCCATGTCCTTTTTCGGCAGCAGCCGCGACTCCCGGTACATCAGGACAATCTCATTGTGAAATTCATGGATGTTGTTCATGGATATACGGAGATTGGACCGCAAGCGTTCCAGGGGATCTTTGACGGTCATGACTTCGGGGCCCAGAGACGATTCCTCTACAATCTTGTGATAAACATCGAAGACGAGGCAAAGGATATCTTCTTTTTTTGAAATATAGTCATACAGGTTACCCATCGCCATGCCAGTGGCCCGGGAGATTTCACGCATCGTCGTTTGCTGGTAACCTTTTTTGATGAACAATTTTGCCGCTGACTTTGCAATCAGAAGCTGCTTTTTGCCGACCAAGTCGGAATTCTTGATCCGGCTGTAAACACGACGGGCGCTCTTTTTCGCAGGAGGTGCTGCTTTAACATTTCTCATCAATTTCTCTTTGTGCGTCCCGGTATAGAAAAAAAACTTGAGGGATGCTAACAGTGAAACAGCTTGCGAAGGCATATCAGCAAATAAAAATAAAATAAAGATGAAAATGCTCTTGCGACAAAAGAGAATGCATGATAGGCAAAAAAAAAGCGAGCGATCGTTCTTTTTGTTTTATTACCACTAGCGCAGGATCGTCCGTTTGTGGTAATGAGTCGTTTCTTGTTTTGAAATACTTTTCGAAATGGATGCCGTAAAAGACATGCCTGAATCACTAATCATTACATTGCCGAAGAGGATTGCCCTTCTTACGAGAGCCCTCTCGGCTGCGAGCAGGGTTTACAATGTCTTTCCGGGGGCGCCCCGCGTTTCCGGGCAGGAAGCAGCTTGAGCTCTCTTAATTTTTTTCTGGCTGCACCATACATTTCAATTGATATTTCATCTCGGCCATAGTGGAATTTCGCGAAAGCGCCACGTGAGACGAGGCAGTCCGTTGCTTTGGCAACCGGACCGGTTCTGAATTTAAACCAGAAAGGATATACAATATGGATCCAACAACATCGATGTACGTATCCCAGGCAATACATGGGATAGCCTACGGCATGATCCTGTTCCTTATCGCATCTGGCCTGAATATTATTTTCGGGATGATGGGAATATTGAACTTGGCTCACGCCTCATTTTTTATGCTGTCGGCTTATTTCTGTCACCAGGTGGTGAAGATAACGGGAAACTTCTGGATAGGACTTCTCCTGGCGCCGATTTTCACAGCCCTTATCGGCATCGTCCTGGAGCGGGTCTTTCTCCGGAAAATCCACGCGTTCGGGCATCTGGGCGAGTTGATCCTCACGCTGGGGATTGGGCAGGTCATCCTGGCCATGGTTAAGATCTTCTGGGGCACGGAGAGCCTTCCCGTCGACGTTCCGCCTATATTGAGCGGCATGGTGGGAGCGGGTGGCTTGAATTACCCGATCTATCGTTTGTTTGTCATCGGTCTGTCCCTGGTGGTTCTCGTGTTTATGTTGCTCTTGCTCTATGGGACGCGGCTCGGCAAGATCGTCCGCGCGGCCGTTTCCGACCGGGATATGGTGAACGCACTAGGCATCAACATCCCCGTCGTTTTTATGGCCGTATTCGGTGTCGGAACATGGCTCGCCGGAATATCCGGGGTCGCGATTGCGCCGATTCTGACGGTGTTTCCGGGACTGGCCGACCAGGTGGGCATGGATGCCTTTATTGTCGTCGTGACGGGCGGTTTCGGAAGCCTGATGGGCGCTTTCATCGTTGCCATCATCTTCGGTCTTTTGAGTTCTTTCGGTGTTCAGTTCCTTTCTCAATTAGCGCCGGTCCTGATGGTTGGCTTCATGGCTCTTGTTCTGGCTTTCCGGCCTAATGGATTATTTGGAGTAGAAGAATGAAGAATAAAATAATAAAAATAATTTTGTGGGCGGTGTTGATCGTCATTTTGGCTTTCCTTCCCAAAATGTTCGGCATCTACTATACGAATATTTTTGTCACCTTTGCCATCTTTGCCGTTTATGCCGTTTCCCTGAATGTGCTCCTGGGCTATACAGGGCTTTTGAGTTTCGGGCACGCGATGTTTTTTGGCGTCGGCGGATATGGGACGGCCCTGGCATTGAAACACATCGAAGGGATCAGCCTGTTTCCGGCGATCGGAATCGGGTTTCTGGCGGCGATTGCGCTGGCGTTGATCTTAGCGCCGCTGGTAACGCGGGTCAAAGGGACGGCCTTTGCCATGCTGCACCTGGCTTTCGGACAGCTCTTCTACGTTCTGGCGCTTAAATTGCGGAATATAACCGGCGGCGAGGACGGAATCGGCAATTTCCCGATTCCCAACTTCACGATTCCCGGCCTCTTCTCCATTTCCGTGGGTGGCAATCCGGTCAATTTCTACTATCTGGCAATTATCGTTTTGGGCATCAGCACCTGGTTGATGTGGTTCTTCACGAAAACGCCTTTCGGCCAGATCCAGGTGGGTATCCGGGACAACGCGAAACGGATTGATTATCTGGGGTACAAAGTTCCCCAGTCCAAAGCGGTCATTTATGTTATTTCCGGCGCCTTTGCCGGCATGGCCGGCGCTATGTACGCCTTGTTCCATAACCTGGTCTCGGCGGATGGTTCTCTGGGAGCCCTGGTCTCCTTCACACCGATTATGGCGTCGATGATCGGAGGCGTGGGCAGCTTCTTTGGTCCGATCTGGGGAACGGCGATATTCCAGATTCTGGAAGAATTGACGATTCGCTTTACGGACCGTGTGGAACTGGTAACAGGGGTGATTTTGATTCTGGTTGTCATGTTTGCGCCCCAGGGGTTGGCCGGCTTTATCAGATTAATAAAGCAGAAATATTTCTCGGGTCAGGCCGCGAGTGTTGAAAAGGAGAAGCTGTCATGAACATTCTGGAAACCAAAGACTTAAAACACGATTTCAGCGGATTGAAGGTGCTGTTCGGCATCGATCTGCAGGTGAAAGAAGGCGAACGCCACGCCGTCATAGGACCGAACGGCGCCGGGAAGACGACGCTGTTTAATTGCATTACGGGAACATACAAACCGAGCAGCGGGCAGGTATTTTTTAAAGGAAAAGAAATCACCGGGTATAAACCGCATCAGCTGGCGCGCATCGGGATGGGCCGCTCCTTTCAGATAACCAGTACCTTTACCAATCTGACGGCGTTTCAGAACGTCCGACTGGCCATTTTGTCCAAACGGGGGATTCGCTTCAACCTTATCCGCAGTGTGGATCGCATGAAAGATATTACGGCGGAGACGGAGGCCGTGCTGGACCGGATCGGACTGCTCAAAGAACGGAATGTTCCCGCCAGTATGCTGTCTTACGGCAAGGCGCGGGCTCTGGAGATCAGTATGGCCCTGGCCACGGATCCGGAGCTGGTTCTGCTCGATGAATTTGCCGCGGGCATGTCCCGTGACGAAACGCATAACGCGGTGGCCCTGATCCGGAAACTGACGGAAGGCAAAACCGTGGTCATTATCGAACATGATATGGATGTGGTTTTCTCGATTGCCGACCGGATTACGGTTCTGCATTACGGGAAAATCCTGGCGTCGGGACCGCCTGCCGAGATCCGGGTCAACAAAGATGTTAAGGATGCCTATCTGGGCGATCTGGAAGTCTGAGATGAGACGTACGACATATATGAAGATGAGGTAATCAAACATGTTACTGGAAGCTAAAGACTTAAATACATTTTACGGCGCAAGCCATGTGTTGCAGGGGGTATCGGTGAACGTCGCCGAGGGGGAATTGGTTGCCCTGTTGGGTCGCAACGGCATGGGAAAGAGCACGACCTTGAAAACCATTATGGGCCTGTGCAAAGCAAAATCCGGTTCGGTGCTTTTTGAGGGAAATGAGATTATCGGATTTCCGCCTTACAAAGCGGCCCAGGCGGGCATCGGCTACGTTCCTGAAGAACGGCGGATCTTCCCGGAACTCACTGTTCATGACAACCTGCTTTTGGGCATCAAGGGCGGAAAGATCAAAAATCCGAACGATCCGAATGTCTGGACGACAGATCGGATCTACAGTCATTTTCCGAAGCTTGCGGAACGCTGCAATTCTCAGGGACGGTTTTTGTCCGGCGGCGAGCAGCAGATGCTTTCGATCGGGCGTTCGCTCATGGGGAATCCGAAGCTGCTTTTGGTGGATGAACCTTCCGAAGGCTTGGCGCCGATCATGGTTCAGGAAGTCCGCAATGTCCTCGAGGAGATCAACAAGGCGGGTGTTGCCATCCTGCTGGTCGAACACAACCTGAAGGTGGCCCTGTCGCTGGCTCACCGCGTTTATTTGATGGGGAAAGCGCAGGTTGGCTACACCGGTTCCGTCGAGGAACTCAGAGATAATAACGAGGTTCGTGCAAAGTATCTGGAAGTCTGATGCAAAAATCTTATCCCGTGAAAAGGATCAGTTATTTTATCATGGGATGGGCTGATGCAGAGTGTTATGGTCTCCATGACGTCTCCTGATAGCCTTTGTTTCGATACTGTGAGGTCGATTGCTTGCGATACTCCATGACTTTTTATCTTCTCATGGAGTATCGCATGAATCATTCCGATGGGGGAATGCCCCATCTCTTAATCTAGTCGTTTCCAATCTATTCTAAAAAGCTGGGAGGTGTGTATGGCAGAAGTGAACGGTAAGGTCATGAGCGCCAAAGAAGCAATCGGCAAGTTCGTCCATGACGGCGACCAACTGGTGATCGGCAATTATACCGTAGGAAGCTGCGCCGAACTCGTCTATGAGGTTATTCGGCAGGGCCGCAAGGGTCTGACTCTTTATTCGCAATCGGGCATTTTCGATGTCGAGACCATTGTCGGTGCCGGTTGCGTAGACCGTCTGGTGACGACTTACTGTCTGAGGGCAGGAGGCAAGAAGGGCGGTTCAGCCGTGGAGCGGGGGTTGAATGCGGGTACCCTGGAAATTGAGGACTATACAAACTTTCAGTACAATGCACGCATGATGGCGGGGATGCACGGCTTTTCCTATATCCAGGTTCTGGAAGGCGCCATGGTCACGGATCTCTTCCACAAAAGAGGTTTTATGGGTGAAGACAAATTCCGCGTTATTAAGTGTCCCTATACCGGCAAGGAGAATTTGACGGTACCGGCGGCCAATCCTGATGTGTGCATCGTTCATGTGCAACGCTGCGACAAATTTGGAAATGCCCAGTACTGGGGTGCTTTAGGAAGCGTAGCTGCAGCAGCACTGGCGAGTAAGCGGATCGTTGTTTCCTGTGAAGAAATTGTGGAGCACGATGTCATCCAATCGAGTCCTCATCTCACCCTGATTCCCGCTTATCGTGTCGATGCGGTGGTCGAGGTTCCCTGGGGAGCAAATCCGACGGAAGTGCTGGGTTATTATAACATGGACCAGTTTATGTACGGCCTGTTCATGATGGCCGACGGTACGGGCGACGGGCTGAAAGCCTGGATGGACGAATGGGTTTTCGGCTGTGAGAACCGCGCGGCTTATATTGATCATTATATCCAGAAATTCGGCAGCAAGGTATTGGATGGAATTCGGGCCAAGGCCTTTTATTCGGCGCCGGCCAATTATGGATCGGCCTTTACCTCGCGTTGGGATCGAGAAGGCAAGGAACGAAATATGGGGATGACGCTCCCGGAGTTTGAGCAAACATTGAAGGAAAGGGGGAAACTCTATGAGTAAACCGTATACACTGCAGGAACTTTTAGTAATTGCCGTTGCGAAAGAAATTCACGACCATGAAAATGTCATTCTGGGCGTGGGTCTGCCCACGACGGCCGGGGCGATGGCCAAGGCCCTGTATGCCCCTCATGCCACCCTCATGATGGAATCGGGGATTATCGACTTCGAGCCGCTTCTGCCCTTGAACCATATCGCCGATGCCCATTCCTGCCGGGGTTTTTCCTATGCGACGGATCTCTTTTCCGCTTTTACCATGACGTATCGTGGTTTTGTCGATGTCTGCTTCCTCGGAGTAGGGCAGGTGGATAAATACGGTAATCTGAACACGACCGCCATCGGGGATTATTACAAGCCGACGATGCGGCTTCCGGGATCGGGCGGCGCTGCCGATTTCATCGCTTATGCCAAAAGAACGGTGCTCACGATGTTGGGAGGAAATTTCGTAAACAAGCTGGATTATTTTACCTCCCCCGGATATCTGGATGGCGGGGACAGCCGGGATAAATCGGGTTTATTCCCGAAGGGTACGGGCCCGACGATGCTGCTCTCCACAAAAGGGCTATTCCGGTTCGATCCGGTAACGAAGGAAATGTATCTGGCCCAGATCCATCCCCGGGTCACCATTGAGGACGTGAAGAAGGATGTGCCGTGGGATTTGAAAATAGCCCCCGATCTGTCGGAGACGCCTCACCCGACGGATGAGGAAATAGATTTCATCAGGTGTTTTGCTCCGGCCATGTCGGCGGGCAGAGAACTGGCGATGGAGTTGACCATCGTGAACATGATGAAAATGCTCAAAGTATAATTTCGGTTATGGATAGAACAGATCGGACACAGGGAAATAGAAAAAATTGAAAAGGAGGTAATTGGGCAGGCAGGTTAGAGCTCCATACGGCAATCATGCGTAAACAGGGTCATAGACTGGCCTGTTTACGGAATTGAAAATTGTGACACGAGGGAGGAAAAGGAACATGAAAAATCTTAGGGTGAGCTTTACGATTCTAATGGGTATTTTTCTAATTTTCACGATGATGGCCTATAGTCCATCTAACGCCATAGCCCAGAAAGCGGCAAAAAAAGGCGAGAAAGCCAGCGCAGCGAAATCTGATAGCTCTGAAACTTGGTCCAAACCCAACGCAGCCTTTGATGCCAGCAAGATGGGCGATATGTCCGGCTGGGATCCGGCAAAATGGGTGAATCCCGAGGGGGACACCATTAAAATCGCTGTTTTCTGGCCTCATTCCGGTCCCGCGGCGGCGAATGGAGAACTCGGCTGGGCTTGTATCAATTTTGCCGCCTATGACATCAACCAGCGGGGCGGCCTCTTTGTGGACGGCAAGAAGAAGAAGATCGCCCTGTACAAAGCGGACACTATGTCCAAACAGGATCAGGCCAAGAAGATCGCCGAACGCATGGTCCTCCAGGAGAAGGTTCATGTCATCATCGGGACCTCAGGGAGCAACCTGATGAAGGTCGCCAACGAGGTGGGCAACCGCTACAAGGTCATCGTTCAGAATGTCGGCGCCCTGTCCGATGAACTTCAGGACGCGACAAATTTCGGCCGCTACGCCTTCATGAGTTCCGACACCACCTATTCAATTGGCCGCGGCATGGCCTACTACTACGGCAAGATCCGGAAGAAAGAAAAGAAGTTTTATATCCTCTGCCAGGATTACTCCTTCGGCCGGGACATGGCGGAAGGCTTCAAAATGGGCCTTAAGGAGTACTATCCCGACGCACAAATTGTCGGCGAAGACTATCACAAACTGTTCCTGACGGATTTTGCCCCGTACCTGGAAAAGATCAAGGCCTCCGGCGCCGAGGTCGTCTATACGGGAGACTGGATCCCTGATGCCGCGACCCTGCTGAAACAGGCCCGGGCGATGGGAATCAAGCTGCCCTTTGCGAACCTTTTCATCGATAACCCGGACTTCCTCACGGAGGTTGGCGTGGAGAACACAAAAGGCCTGGTCAACATCAAGCACTTTGACAAAGCCGGACCGGCCTTTAACAATCCCGGCATGATCAAGTATTATAAGGCATGGAATGACAACTGGAAGAAATTCGATTCCAAACCCTACAATACCCCCATCTATAAACACCCCATGGGAACACTCGGCAGCTGGACACTTCAGACCTACTGGCTCCTGAGCGTCATCGAAAGGGCAAAAAGCACGGATCCCGAGAAGATTATTAAGGTTTGGGAAGGGGATACCTATCAATATCCCAACGGACGTATTGTCAAGATGCGGGCCTGTGATCACAAGTCGATTCAGGGTTTCCGAATTGCCGAGTTCGTAGAGCCGGCCCGGCAGAAAGCATCGTTTAATATGCCGCCTTACTACTGGTTCGACAATGCGTCGAACGTCGGCGATCTGACCTGGGACATCCCGGCGTCAGCGGTGCTGCCCTACATGGATCCGAAGCTGGATCGATGCAAGGGTAAAAGTGCCTGGGGCGATTAGCTGATCGACAGGTTATGATGGTACGGGTAAAGTAAAGAAGTAAAACTTATTAAGGCCCCGCTCACGGAGCGGGGCCTTTTCAGCAGGGTGGTTCATTTGCATATCGGTCGGATAGACAGTTCGCGTTTCACCTTGCGAGGCGCCGGGGAAAGGTATCTTGGAGGTTGAGGGGTTCAATGTTCAGGGTTGAAAGAAAGAGCTGAATGTCTTTATAAAAATATTATCGTCGCAACATGCAAAAACAAAGGAAGGGATCCGTCCCTGTTTTACCATTGAGGATATGAAGGAAGAAGTTCACTGGGACTTAAAGATAGCGCCGGACCCGGCACATTCCACCGACAGATGAGGAAATCGATTTCATCAGAGATTTTGCCCCGTCGATGCCGGCGGGCAGAGAGCTGTCGCTGGAGTCAACGCTTACCAATATGATGAAGCAACTCAAGGCGTAAAGGGGCGCCGGAGTTGATAGGAAGTCGTTGTTCACAAAATTAAAGAAGGAGGAGTTCAAGATGAGAGTATTTGGTAAAGTATTTCTGGTTTTGACATGCGTTTTTTCTTTACTGCTTGTGACTGTTTACAGTCCGGCGACGGCAGCGCCGGCGAAAGCGGAAAAGAAAAGTAAAGCCTCGACCACAAGCATGGTGGTGACACCCACGGAAACCTGGTCCAAACCCAATGCAGCTTTTGATGCGGGTCAGATGGCGGATATGACCGGGTGGGATCCTGCCAATTGGGTTAATCCCGAAGGTGATGTCATTAAAATCGCTATCTTCTGGCCCCACTCCGGCCCCGGCGGTTTGAATGGCGATATGGGTTGGCTTTGCACGACTTTTGCCGCATACGATATCAACAAGCGCGGCGGCATCTGGGTCGACGGCAAAAAGAAGAAGATCGCCCTCTACAAGGCGGACACAATGTCCAAGCCCGATCAGGCCAAGAAGATCGCCGAGCGGATGGTGCTGCAAGAGAAAGTCAACTTCATCGTAGGCACATCGGGAAGCAACATGATGAAGATCGCCAACGAAGTAGGCAACAAATACAAAGTGATCGTCCAGAACATCGGCGCCCTCTCCGATGAATTGCAGGATGCAACCAACTTTAACCGCTATTCCTTCATGAGCTCTGATTCCACATTCTCGATCGGCCGCGGCATGGCTTACTACTATGGCCAGATCCGTAAAAAAGAAAAGAAATTCTATATCCTCTGCCAGGATTACTCCTTTGGCAGGGACATGGCTGAAGGCTTCAAGATGGGCCTCAAAGAATACTATCCGGAAGCACAGATTGTGGGCGAAGATTACCATAAACTATTCCTCACCGACTTTGCTCCGTATCTCACCAAGATCAAGGCCTCCGGCGCCGAAGTTGTCTGGACCGGCGACTGGCATCCGGATGCAGGCAACCTCCTTAAACAGGCAAGACAGATGGGCATGACCATTCCTTTCGCCAACCTGTTCATGGATGAGCCGAATTCTCTGGTTGAGGTCGGTATCGAAGGGACAAAGGGACTGGTCAATATCAAACATTTTGAAAAGGCCGGACCGACCTTCACCAATCCCGCCGTCGCCAAGTACTACAAGGCCTGGAACACCGAATGGAAAAAATGGAAGACCCCCCCGAACAACACCGTGCTCTTCACCTGGCCGTGGGGAACATTCGGTTCCTGGAACCAGCAGTTTTATTGGCTCTTAAGCGTCATCGAGCGGGCCAAGAGTGTCGATCCGGAAAAGATCATCAAAGTCTGGGAAGGCGATACCTACGAGTACGTAAACGGTCGGCTGATCAAAATGCGCGCCTGCGACCACAAAGCGATTCAAGGCTTCCGCATAGGCGAGTCCGTGCCGCCGGCAGAACAGAAAGTTTCGATGAATATGCCGCCGTACTACTGGTTTAGCAATGCCTCCGGCGTCGGACCCTCATGGGATATCCCGGCCGGCAAGGTTCTGCCCTGGATGGATCCGAAACTGGATCGCTGCAAGGGTAAAAATGCCTGGGGTGATTAGCTGATCGACAGGTGACGCTTCACCCGGGAAAGTAAAGCAGCATCATTTGGTAAAGCAAAGCCCCGCTCATCGGGCGGGGCTTTTTTTAGTCCTTGCTGTTCAGGAAATAAGTCAAGGCGCCGGTCGGGCATTTCAAGACCGCTTCAATGATCTTGTCCGTGGTCGAGTTCAGGGGTTTTATCCAGGGTCTCTCTTTGGGTCTGAAAACGTCCGGGTTATGCTTGATGCATTTTCCCGTATGCAGGCATAAGATGGGGTCCCAGAGGATGGTTACTTCGCCGTTGGTATACGTTCTTTTGGTGTTGTCCATGGGAGTCTCTTAAATGGTCGCCATGCCCGAAAGGCCACGCCCGCCGTGATTTTTTTCATTGGTCTGTAAAAAGATAACACATTATGTTTTTATTGTTAAATGAATTATCGGAGTTAGGTTTGGCTCTGTACTTGCGAGGCTCATTCATTTGTCCGGCTTTTCTTCATGGTAGATATGACCTACCGATCACCTTACACTCAACGAGCGTTGCCTTCATTTCCCGCCGTCCATATAATTTTGTCATTAACAGGATACGAAACGAACAGAAGAAAGGAGAAAAATTATGGTATCGAATAATCTTGTGAAGGGCATGGTGATCGGCGGTTTGATCGGTGCCGGTCTAGGGATCATCTTTGCTCCCAAAAGCGGAAAGGAAACACGGGAACAAATCCTCAACACCGCCCAGGATGTTCTGGAGAAAGCCAAAGCCCAATATGCCGAAGCCGTCGGGAAAATCGACGAGTTGAAAACACAAAATAAAGACATCCTTGTCGACAAAAAAGACAGGCTGAAGAAGGCGATCGCCGCGGGTGTGGAGGCCTATCAGCAGGTCAAACAGCCGCAGAGCAACTGCACGACAGGCCTCTATGGGGATAATGCTCTGCTTTAGCCGGGACTCGGCCAAAAACCGGGTCTAAAGCATACAAGGCTGTCGACTTTATCCCGCTCACGCGGGGCCAGCGTTAAATCCCTGTCGCTTGCTGCGAGTTGATTGATTCGCAGCTTGCAGACTTTTGAACAGTACTGCGTGGATTATTAAAAACATCAGGAGGATAATAAGAATGGAGGATCAATTCAAACACGGCCGGTTCAATTGGTGTGAACTGCTGACAACGGATGTTGCCGCGGCAAAAGCATTCTATACGAAGTTATTCGGATGGGAAACGGAAGACATGTCCATGCCGGGCATGGACTACACCGTGGTCAAAGCCGGGGGCGAGGGAATCGGCGGGATCATGAAGATCCCGGAGAGCGCAAAAGGAATGTCGCCCGCGTGGGGCGCTTATGTCACGGTCGATGATGTTGACAAAACGGCCAAGATGGTCGAGAAGCTTGGCGGCAAAATTCATGTGCCGCCAACCGATATTCCCACCGTCGGGCGCTTCTGCGTCATCGTGGACCCGCAGGGTGCGTACATTAACGCGATCACGTATCTGAAAAGGTAGTATAGCCGGCCGACTTTCCTTCTATCCATGTCGGGTTAAAAACTCCCTCAATCCTTTTCGGAAAAGGAAAGGATTGAGGGAGTTTGCGTTCGTTAGCGGTCACCATTTTTCATAATGAACTTTCGCCGGATTGAATCGATCCTGATAGGCGCGCTTCTCGACAGGGTAGCCCAGCGGAATGATGTTCAGCGGCATGATGTGATCCGGCAGGCCAAGCAGTTTCCTGATGCCGGCCGTTCTGTCCTCGTAGGGATAGAAGGTTGTCCAGACCGCTCCCAGCCCGAGGGAGTGGGCGGCAAGCAGGATGTTCATGCTGGCATTGGAAGCATCGGGAATCCAGTGACCTTTGGCCGCTTCCAGTTTCGTGTTGCCGCAAACCACAATCGCCACCTGTGCCGTGGGGATCTGCTTGGAGAAAGGATGAAACCCGGGAATCTGGGCGAGCGTCTTTTTATCCCGGATGACAATGAACTCCCAGTCCTGGGCGTTCTTTGCCGACGGCGCCGCCATGGCGGCCTGCAGCAGGAGTTTCACGGTTGCATCGGAAACCGGCTCTTCGGAGTATTTGCGCACGCTGCGCCGCGTGAAGATGGCGGTCAATGTATCCATGTCGGATTTTGCCGGAATCCCCGTCGTCACAATTCCCGGCGCCGCTTGCGCCGGCTCTGTCGCGGCAGAAACCGTCGCTGTTGACAATAACAGGCATATCGCCGTCAGGCAAAACAGGACTGCCACACCACTCACAGTATTCTTTGTATTACGATTCATATTGAACCTCCTTAATATTTATTAACTTCGCAAATCACACGGAATCTTTGTCCGGTATTTAGGGAAAGTGCTTTACCGCATCCGTTGTCCGGCGGATGGCGTCCGCGGGCACATTTGGGAGCGAGGCTGCCAGCGGCACTTCATTCCATCGGCCAAACTATAAAAAGAAACGAAACAGTCTGTCAATCGATTTATCCATGAGCGCCGGCCTCAGGAACCGAACCGGAGAACCGCGCGTTCGTGAGCTTTGGCCGCCACTTCTTCACGATTGCGCGGCGCCGCGCTCGTTACGAGTGAATCGAGCAATTTGGCCGTCGCCCGGGCAACCTGGTCGACGGCGCGCTGATATGCCTTTTCGTTGGCGGCGGAAGGATTGGCAAATCCGCTGATCTTCCGGATATACTGCAGTGATGCCGCGCGTATCTCTTCATCCGTTGCCGGCGGATCGAAGTTATAAAGCACTTTGATGTTTCTGCACATACTCATTTACCTCCAACCATTCTCGGGCAAAACATGACGAAAGAAACAAAGCCGACCACCGGGAAATATTCCGGCCTGCGGGAGAAATAATTTTCTGAAGATTCGTTCTTTTTTCTAAATTAACTCCCCCCGGCAAAGGTGTCAACCCTAACCACTTGATTAACTGACCGATTCCATGTTTGTCCGAAATTTTTTCTGTCGCGACGATGCCGGATAAACAAGACGTCACTTGACCCCGGAGCCCGGAGTTGTCATTATCTTATCAGTTCGACGGGAGGCGGCGTTCCTCGGGGCGCTCGCGCCGCGGGCCAAATATTTTATCTTATTGAGGCGAAACCATGACAATGACGCGCGGGCAGCAACGGCTTATCGCCAACTACGCTGGCGGCACACGAAAGATGATGTGCGCTTTTGCGGTCCTGGTGCTGGTCTGCGCCTTATCGGGTTGCGCCCTGCTGGCCACCGCCCCGATGGATGTGCTGACGTATGAACATCAAGGCGATGCTGATCACGAACGATTGTTTGTTTTCTTACGCGGCATCGGCGGCAGCCATCGCAGTTTCGCAGAAGAGGGGCTTGTGGCCGACGTTTGGGCGCGCGATTTGCCCTTTGATATGGCCGCGCCCAATGCTCATTTTGGTTATTACGAGAGAGGCAATCTCGTTTTGCGGCTGAAGGAGGATGTGATTGACCCGGCCAGAGTCAGGGGTTCGCGGAAGATCTGGCTGGTCGGCGTTTCCATGGGAGGATTGGGAGCGCTGCTTTATCTTAAGGAACGGCCCGAGGATATTGCAGGCGTTTACCTGATTTCGCCATTTCTCGGCACGCAATCTTTTCTGGACGAAATCGAAACTGCCGGCGGTGTGAACCGGTGGGACCCGGGCTCCTACAACGCCGAACTGGATTGGCAGAGAATGCTCTGGCACTGGCTGAAAACGGACCTTGCCGACCAGCGGGACAAGATCGTGTACCTCGGATACGGCACCGAGGACACCTACAAGAGCGGGCCACAGCTGCTTGCTGCTTTGCTCCCGCCTTCCCACGTCTATGCCATCGGCGGTGCGCACGACTATCAAACCTTCAAAACCCTGTGGAAAGTGTTTCTGGCAAACGATACCGAATTAAGAAATTAAGAAGGAGCCTGCTGCCCGCATCTTTTTTGATTCCGACCTAAAGGAAGGTGTCCGGCAGACCATCCGGTCGCGTTGAGCATCGTTCACCGGCAATCTTTCCGCGGAAAACCCAGTGCTTATAGGCGACATAAATCAGAATGATCGGAAGAAGAATGACCATTGCCGCCAGCATAAAAATCAGGGTGTTGGGCGAGGAGACGGCCGCTGTCTTGATTGTGACCATATTGGGGATGATGTAGGGATAGAAGCCGACGTTCAGGCCGGCAAAAGCACACAGAACTATGATCACGTTCCATACGAAGGGTTTGAACTCCGATCGTCTCTTCAGCTCACGCACATACATGCCGAAAGCAAAAAGCGCCAGCACCGGGAAAATGGCGACGTAAACGAGGTCCGGCCAGACAAGCCATTTGTCTGCCATGTAGGAATGCCGCGCAAAGGTCCAGACATAAATGACCGTGGAGACGATCAACATCAGGATGGCTGCCCTAAGCGACCACAAAAAACTGCGTCGCTGGATTTCTCCGTCCGTTTTCAGGATCAGGTAATTTGCCCCGAGCATTACATAACCAGCCAGAACACCAAGGGCAAAGACAACTGAATAGGGATGAAACCAGCTCCAGATGTTGCCGGTAAATGTGTTTCCCGCCATCGGAATGCCGTAAAAAATTCCACCCATCGCAAATCCCTGGGCCAGGGCGACGACCACGCTGCCCACACCGAAGCAGAGGACCCAGAAGGACGGTTTGCGGGCATTGCTGCGAAATTCAAGAGCTACTCCCCGGAACATGAGCCCGAAGAGCATGACCATGATGGGGACGTAAAAGGCGGAAAGGGCGAGGCTGTAAAAGAGCGGAAATGCGCCGAAGAGCATTCCGCCCAAAAGCACAAGCCAGGTCTGGTTGCTCTGCCAGATGCTCTCCAGACTTGCCATCATCGTGCCGCGCATTTTTTCGTCCGGCGTAAAGAAGGTCATGATCCCCACACCCAGATCGAGGCCGTCGGCAATGGCATAGTAGAGAACAAAAAAGGCGATGATTAAAAACCAGATGGATTCAATGTTTGCTTCAAGCCATTCCATGGTCGCTCCCCCTCACGAACCGTATCCGTCGCGGGTTTCATCGGGGGATGTTTCCGGCCCCCGTTTAATGATCCGCCCGGCAAAGAAGAAAAATACAATCGCCAGAAACAAGTAAATCAGAACAAAAGCCGCAAGCGATGTGGCGACGGCCGATGCCGGAATCGGAGATGCTGATTCGCTTGTCCGCATAAGACCGGAAATCACCCAGGGCTGCCGGCCCACCTCCCGCGTCACCCATCCGGTTTCCATCGCGAGGTAACTGAGAGGTATAGCGGCCATCCATGACCGCAGCAGCCATTTGCGCGACGCGATGTTTTCTTCGGCCAGCCCGCCTTTGCGCCAGACATAAAGGGTCCAGAGCATGAGGACAAAGAGGGCCGTTCCGACGGCAACCATAATCCGGAAAGCATAAAAAGGAAGCAAGACCGGCGGCTGATTTTCCCGTGGGAAATCCTTAAGCCCCTTGATCTCGCCTGTCAGGGTGTGATCCGTGAGCAGGCTCAGCACCTGCGGAATTTCGATGGACCAGAGGTTTTCCTGCTTGTCCGGATCGGGCCAGGCCAGCACGTGGAAAGGGGCGCCCTGTCCCTGCGGATTTGTCTGCCAGTGGGCCTCAAAGGCGGCGAGCTTTGCCGGATCGTGGAAATACACCGCGCGCCCCGAACCGTCACCCAGAAAGATCTGCAGCGGTGTAATCACGATCGCCGCCATCACCGCCCATTTAAAGGAAGCAAGAAAAAAGTCGGTGTGCCGTTGTTTATAGAGATACCAGGCGGAGAGCCCGCCTACGACAAAAACGGAAATCTCGATCGCGGCCACCCACATGTGGGTGACGCTCCAGACCATATCGGGATTGAAGATGGCATCGAAATGACTTGTGACGACGAACTTGCCCGCGTCGAAAAATCCACCCCGCGGGGTCTGCATCCAGGAGTTCGCCACCATGATCCAGAAGGCCGATAGAGAGGCGCCCAGGGCGACCATGGAAGTAGCAAACAGATGCATCAGAGGGGTAACGCGCTTCCATCCGAAAATCATGATCCCGATGAAGCTCGCCTCGAGCATAAAGGCCATGGCCGCCTCGTAGCCCAGCATATGCCCGAAAAAATCACCGCCGGCCCGGGAAAAAAGGCTCCAGTTGGTTCCGAACTGAAATTCCATCGGGAAGCCTGTGGCCACGCCGATCGCGATGTTCAGAAGAAAAAGACGGCCCCAGAACCGGGCGTGACGGTAATAGCGTTCATCGGCTGTCCGGATCCAGCGTATTTCCAGAAAGACGAGGAACAGACTCAAGCCGATCGTTACGACCGGCCAGATAATATGGAACATGGCCGTGAACGCAAATTGCACTCTGGAGAGGGTTACTGTATCCGGAAATCCATCCATTTTGTCATTCCTTATAATCGGTGTCGAAAAAATCGCTTCTGATCAAAGCCAAATGGAGCGCGCTTCAGGTGCCGGTTCGGAAGGTCTTCCATTTTCCGGCAATTGTCAACTATGTATGAATATAAGAATTTTTCGGTGGCATGTCAAATGCGGCGCCGTTGCAGCCGACGGCTTGCCCGGGTTGAGAAAAAGATTGACAGGTCCGGTTCTGAATTGTATTTTATTGCCAATCGAGAAGGAAGTGAAAGAAAACACATGCGTGAATTCATCCATTTGGTAAATAAGATGACGAAAACGGCCGACCGGCAGCCGGTGTGCGGCGGGGTGGATGCGCTTGGGGAAAAACACTAGCAACTGATGCCAATCGCAATTTTTAAAACCCGCCGCGTATCTCTCAGGCGGGTTTTTTTTGTTATTTGCCGTCATGCACGAGGCGTCCGGCGAAATCTCTCAGACAGGAGATGGCGATACGATTGCCCGGTTGCCAGTGACAAAAATGTCGGTATTATTGAAGTGATCGATGGGTAAAAGATATGGATCATCTCGAACAGAATAGAAGCTCAGCTGCGGCTTCTGCGGCGCTCTCGCACAGCACGGCCGAGGCCGATATGACGCGACGCACTGTCGGCACATTTGTCGCCGTGGTGATCGCGCACGTCATGGTCGATTTTATGGGGATGAGCGTCTGGCCGGTTTACAAGACGCTCGCCGGGCTGGATGTCGCGAAGGCCGGATGGATCGCCACGGTTATCGCCATGAGCGGAACCGCCCTTCAGCCGCTGTTCGGGTCGATTGCCGACCGGTTTGGGCCCCGGCGGATCATTCTGTCGGGAGCGCTTTTGACGTCGCTGGCCATGGTGCTCGGTCCGCTTGCCGATTATCAGGCGGAGCTCAACCGCTGGCTTCCCAGCCTGTTTGGTTTCAGTGGTTTTTATCTGGCCGTGTTCGTCATCCTGGCTTGCGGCCGGCTCGGCCAGGATATGTTTCACCCCGCTGGCGCCGGACTTGCGGGAGGTTTCTCCGCCCGGCGCGGCGCTATGTTCCTGGCCGTATTTATCGCCGTCGGCAGTATCGGCTTCGGCCTCAGCCAGATCGTGTTTCGGACCGCTTACAATCGTCTCGAACATCACACCGAGGTTCTTCTTATTCCGATGGCGATCCTCTGGGTATTTGTCTGGATCAAGTGCCGGCCCCAGGAAGCATTGCATGCGCGGCGCGTATCCGTTATCGCATCGCTTCGATCCCTTCGCCCGGTGGCGGGGCAGATTCTGGCGCTGTTCCTGATCCTCGCGATTTCCAGCGGCGTGCTGAGCGGACTCTTCTTTCTCATGCCCGAATTTGCCCACGAAAAAGGTTATCCGGCCTGGATCGGGCAGGGCGGGGCCTTCGGCTTGATTATCCTCGGGTCGACGATGTTTATGGTGCCGATGGGTCATCTGGCCGACCGGATCGGAAGGCGCAGGACGCTGATTGCGATGACGATTCTGTCGGTCATCAGCTACCACGCGCTTGTCCGCCTGACCTTGCCGGTGCCGGTGTTTGTTGTGCTTTGCATCCTGGGCGGCGCTTTTCTGGGGACGGTGAATCCCCTCGGCGTTGCCTTCGGCCAGCTCGTCGCCCCGCGCGAAAATGTCAGCATCGTCTCGGCGATCCTGATGGGCTGGGCGTGGTGTGCCGGCGGTACGGTGCCCAGCATTGCCGGTGAACTTTACAAATACCTGGGGCATAACGCAACGAAGACCCTGATGATCATCGGAGGGGCCAACATCGTGATGGTGGCGATGGCTTTTGCGCTGCCCAAAATCAAGGTCGACAGGGATTAGATATCATCGGGTTCTCTTCGGTTAACCGGCTCAGTGTCCGCAAATATATTACCTTGCTGGTCCTTTTCTATTCAGTGGCAGTTTCAGCGGCGCGTGCCTTTTGCTGGAATGCCCTCAACTGTGGCGCTAAGCAGATTGCGCGACAGCCAAAAACTCGTCTGCGGCTCAGATAGTTTGGCTGTCGTATGCTCCATTTCGCTAAGCGCCACAACGTTTCAGGCATGATTCGCTAAAGACACGCGCCGCTGAAACTGCGGTTTATTCGAATATTTAATCGAGAGGACGGCAATGTTGCAATCGTGTCATCCTCAGATCATCAGTCGGCAATCATCGTTTTTCATGTATCGTTAAAGTTCTTGAACATTTCGTTGAAAGAAAGAGAGAAAAACGGGCAGTGGAGACTGCCGCTGCGGCTGGCGCTTCGGCTAAATCATATGTCACATCATGATGTTGCAATAATTAATTATCCGGCTTGAAAATCTGGCACGCAAATTTCATTATATAAAGGCAAATGAAACACACTACCCTAAGGAGGTAACAGATCATGAAAAAGACATTAGGAACCATCGTAGCGGCGGCAGCAGTAGTTCTCTTAACGGCAACGTTTGGATTCGCGGAATACGCGGCAACGGGAGCAGCCAATTTCCCGTACTTCCAGCTGGGCTGCCTGATCATCGGCGGACTGCTGATCGTTGCACTGAAGAGAAAATATAACAAGATGTACACGACAGAGGTCGTCGGGGCCTTCGCTCTTTACACGATTCTGATGGCGCTCTTCACCAACCCGGTCATTGACCTTGTGAAAATCATTGTGACCTGATCGGAAGTAATCAAGATACAGAGGTTGCAGCAAACGGTCATGATCTATCGAAATACACGCCCCTCAAGGCTTCCAGAGCTTGAGGGGTTTTTTATTCTTCATTGCTTCATTGCTTCATTTGCGGCGGTCTGCAAAATCCCGCTGAGCATTCGGCCGAAAATTCCGGAAGAGGGGAATGCAGAAGCGCCCGGGCGACGCGCAGACACGGATGATGAAAGAATTCAGAAGGGCACGCCGGGAAGCGGGAAGACTTATCTTTCAGGATGGCGGTTCCCAATTTTGTTCCGCACTATTTGCTTGAGTTATTTTAAGAGCCGTGCGAAATTTCAGGAGGCGCAAGCCCGATAATCCGACATCAGGAGAAAACAGTCTGCGCGACTTCCATCAAACAAAAATCCTTACCCGTCCCTTCGCGGACTCCGGCATTAAGAATGGAAACTGAAAAAACTGTCATGCCGGAGACAACCGGCCCACCGCATGTGACACTTTCCCGGCTGGCGGGCTTTGCCATGGGGCTTTTCGCGGTCCAGACCTTCTGGGGATTCACCTGGGCAACACTGCCGCTGTACCTGAAGTCGCTCACCGACTCCAACGCGGTCACCGGCATTATCCTGTCGACAACCGGCATCACCGGCCTGTTATTCCCGGTGCTCGCGGGCGCGGTGTCCGACCGGCTTCACACGCCGCTGGGGCGCAGGCGTCCAGTGATTATCGCCGGCTGGATTCTGACCTCAGTCATGATCCTGCTTCTAATGCGCATCGATTCCCTCTTCTGGGCGCTGCCCGTGATCATGATGGCCTACGCGGGATTCTTTCTCGCCATCGGCCCCTATTTCGCGCTGCTCCCCGACACGGTTCCAGTCGGCGAGCGGAGCTTCGCCTCCGGAATCATGTTTCTCATCGGGGGAACGGGAATCCTGACCTATCTGATGTTTGCCGCAAGGCTTTGGGAGACGTCGCGGACGCTGCCGTTTGTGTGGGTCCTGATCGCGGTTCCCGTCTCCGTCGCGATTCTGTGCTTTTCCGTTCGTGAGGCTAAGACGCCCGGCAGAATCAAGCATCCGAACTTCATGAAAGAGCTTGCGCGAGAAAAAAACCTGCGGAAATTTTTGATCGGTATGACGCTGCAGTGGATCGGCCTGTGGATGGTGAGCGCTTTTTTCGTGATCACCTGTATGGCGCTGTTCGGCCTGACCGTCGAGAGGGCGGTCCGGGCGTTTTTCGTGATGAATGCTTCGTTCGTGCTCTTTGCTCTTCCCGCGGGGCTTTTGGCCGCGAAAATCGGGCTCAAGCGAACGACGATTCTCGGCGTTGCCGTTCTGGTTTTCTGCTTTTGCTGTGTTCCGTTTATTCGCGGGTATTCGACGCTGCTGTTATTGATGGTGCTTGCCGGGATGGGCTATGGGACGGTTCTTGCCGTATCCTACCCGTTTTTCTTAAGCATGCTGCCGGAGGGCAACACGGCCGGGTTTGTCGGCCTTTACCATGCCTGTCAGAACGGGACGCTGCTGATCGGGCCGGCCCTCGCCGGATTGCTGATCGACCATTTCGGATACGTAACGCTTTTCTACGGCGCGGCCGCAGTCATGCTGGCGGGCATGATCACATACATGACCCTCCGCAATCCGCCTGCTATTCCCCGTTGATAAGCTCGATCCCGCTTACGCGGGACGAGCGTTAAATCTCTATAGCTTGCTGCGAGGTGGTTGATTGCTTTGCCTAACGTCACAAGCCTCTGCCTCTTCCCGCATCGGGTTTCAACCTGTCTGGAAGTGAATTGGATAACAGCGCCCCGCTGAAACTGCGGTCTATTCGAACGCCTGATCGAAGAGGGCACCTTTGACCCCTATTCGTCTGCGTCTTATGCTCTGTCATGCTTTTAGCGCCCGCGTTATTTTATCATCCTTTGTCTCCCACAGGGCATTCAACCAGCTGTTAAAGCGGTTTCTGTAATCCTGGTCATCCGGATCCTGCCCGCGAAGGTTTTGACCGATCGGCAATACATCTATCCTGACGATGATGCTGGATCTTCTGCTGCAAAAGAACTCCCAGGCAGTCTCCACTCCGCCGGGATAAATGATGGTCACATCGATCACGTTTCGCATATTTTCACCCATCATGGAAAGAACATACGAGATGCCGCCCGACCGCGGTTTAAGAAGGTGACTGTAGGGAGAGTTCTGCGCCGCATGCTTTCTTTTTGTATAGCGGGTTCCTTCAATGAAGTTCATGATGGAAGCGGGCCTGTCCTTAAATTTCGCACATGCCTTCCTGGTGGCTTCAATATCCCTGCCCTTGAGATGAGGTTTCTTTTTCAGAAATTCGGCAGAGTACCGCTTCATGAAAGGATAATCGAGCGCCCACCAGGCGAGTCCCAGGATAGGTACCCAGATCAGTTCCTGCTTTAAAAAATACTTAAGAAACGGAATGCGGCCATGAAATATCTTTTGCAGAACGAAAATATCGACCATGGTCTGATGGTTGGAAATGACGAGATACCACTCGTCCCGCTTTAATTTTTCAAGCCCCTCAACAGCATATTCAACATGCTTCATCATGCCGATAAAGGCATTGATGCAGTATATCCAGGAATAAGACAGAAAATTGAGGATGGTATCAAATAACATTCGCGCCGGCCGGAACGGAAGAATCAGCTTGAATACGGCCGTCACGTAGACAGGAACAGCCCAGAATAAAGTATTGATCACCAGGAATGTAAGTCCGATTGCGCCACGCAGGAAGTCGAGCAGGGATTTCAGCATCGTCAATTCTTCTTAATTTTGTTTTTGCCTGACGCAGGCTAATATGCCATTTTTGGGGAAAAAAGCAAATGGCATAAATATCTATTCTTCAACATTGTCAGGTGTTAAATGGAAGTGATAATGATCGCGACGGCTCCAATCTTTTGCCTTCATTCCGCACTCAGATCATCCGCAGTTGTGCCGGGGCGTGACTGCCGCCTTTTAAAATTCTTGCAAATGTCCCCTCGAACAAGAAAGCCGCAACCCAGTATGGGCTGCGGCTTCTCTAAGTAAAGCGGCGGTCAATCCATTTTAATAAAGGGCCAGAAGCTGTTCTTTATATTTCGCGAGAACGTTGGTCCTTTTGAGTTTCATGGTCTGGGTGAGCATGCTGTTGACTACGGTGAAGTCCTCCGTAATGTAAAGAAACTTCTGCGGAACTTCATAGCCGCCGAATGACTTTCTCACGTGCTCAATGATTTTCTGAGACAGATAGTTCTTCAAATCTTTGCTTTGAAGCGTTTCTTCCGGGGTGTCTTTGACCCATCCTTTGGTCTCCGGATCGGATTTCAGTTCGGCAAAATCGGGGACAATCACCGCCACGTTGTAATCTCTCCCTTCGCCGTAGATCATGGCGTTGGCGACATGGCGCATGAGCTTGATTTCATTTTCGATGCTTTCCGGATGCACGTACTTGCCGTTGGCCAGTTTGTACTCGTCCTTAAAGCGGCCGGTGATGTGCAGAAAACCTTCTTCGTCGAACCAGCCGCGGTCTCCGGTTCGAATGCCGGCAAAGCCGTTCCATTTATCCGGCAGCATGACCTCTTTGTTGAGCTGGGGTTTGTTGTAGTAACCCATCATGATTTGCGGCCCGTAAACGCAGATCTCGCCGTCGAGGCTGTCTTTCTCCACGCGGGATTTGTCGATCACAACATACGTGTGCTTGATCGGCCTGCCCACGGTTCCCAACTTGTTGCCGAATTCGGTGCAGTTCATGGTAATGCCGCCCGAGGTTTCGGTCATGCCGTAACAATCGTAGGTCGGCTGCCCGATATCGTGGAAGAAGAGGGCGATTTCCGGTTTTAAGAGCGCGCTGGCGCTGACGATAAATTGCAGATTGCCTCCGAAAATGGCGCGGACCTTGGAAAACACCAGTGCATCATAATCTTTGAACTCTTTTGTTTTCTCCGGCAGATCCCTGTTTTTGGCCGCTACATCGAGCGCCGCGTCGAAAAATTGTTTTTTCACGGGATCGGTATTCACGCCCTGCATGATGGCATCGTAAATCCTGGTGATAATCCGCGGAACGCCGTTGATGGCCGTGGGCTTTGATTCCTGAACATTCTGCATGAATTTGTCCAGCGATTCGATAAACGCAATGCCGCCTCCGCAGCAGGCATAATTGTGCAGGTCGCAGTTTTGTCCATAGACATGCGCCCAGGGCAGGATCGAGATCACCTGCGAGGTTTCGTCAAGCTCGAACGTGTCGATGCTGGAGCGGGCGGCCCAGGATGCATTTCCATGGGAGATCATGGCGCCTTTGGGATCGCCCGTCGTGCCGGATGTAAAAATGATGTGCGCCAGGTCCGACCAGTGCGGTTTGACGGAAGGAGCGGGATTCTTCCTGCCCATTTCCTCCAGGGCGGAAAGGCTGTTAACTCCTTCGCCGTAAACAACAAAGATCTCTTCGAGCGTGCTGATTTCCTGCTTGAAGTCTTTGACTTTTTCATAAACGCTCTCGTCGCGGACAAACAGGAATTTGAGCGCCGCGTCGGTGATGATGTATTTCCAGACTTTCTGGAGCTCCTGCAGATACATGGGAACGAATACCCCGCCCAGCCCATGGACAGCCTGCTCGCAGACGAACCACTCGACGCAATTGTTGATGATGATGCCGGCTTTGTCGCCTTTGGTAAAACCAAGTTTTTTCAAAGCGCCGCGGAGGCTGTCCACCCGCTCGGCAATCTGCCTGCGCGAAAGCCATTCATACTTTCCGGATTCCGCATTCTTGGTGCCCAGGAATCTGATGTCGGGAAACTTGGTGACACTTTGCTCGAATAAATCGACCAGGTTGTTCGGGTAATCATAAACTGTATTCGGGTCCATATTTATCTCCTCGAAATCTGTTAAGATGTATGTCTTCCGCCTTTTTGGGGGAACCGGCATCCGCAAAAAGGCACTTGATCTACTTTGAAAATTTTGAACCTGATGAATCAGTCGCTGCTCAATTCCTTTGACAAAAGCTTTATAAACGCTGGAAGAAAGGCAGTCAATTTGTTATGTTGGATTGTGAAAAATAATGAATTATGGATAAACCATCAACACAATATCGATCCAGATGATGTGCCGGCACTTACCGAAAAGAACTTCCGGATATGATGTAAGCTCTTTAAATTATGGAGATAATTAATATGAAACAGACTGGTAAGGCAATGGCGGCGATATTATCGACATTCCCATCGGTAGAGTGTCTTACATCGTTTCATCAAATTAAGGATAATACACCGATCTGCGATTCATTTATCGATTTCGCCGTCCGAAACAGCGTCATTCAGACACCGGACATCGAAAGCCTTGAACAGTTCATCCGCACCCACACAGACAATACGTTTAAGTTCCAATTAACCGGCGAGAGCAGTTTCGAGGAGCTGTTAAATAAAAAGGAAGAAACGCTGAACCTGAATCTTTCGCTCAGAGCGCTGTGCAATCGGATCAATACCATTCTGACGACGCACCGGATTGCGCTGCCGCAGGTGACCCATTCGATGCTCATGCGGCTGAAAAAAGAACCTCTGGATACGGACTACAAGATGAACGTGCTCAGAAGCATCGCTTTCTGGCTGGGATATGAGCGGGCGGAAATCTCGCAGAAGTGGAACTTTGAAAGATTGATCAAGCTATTTCCCGCAAGCGGCGCCTCTCAAAAATCCGACGACCACAATGAAGGCGTGCGCATCGGTTTTTCCCTGACCAGCCGCGGCGAAGTCATTGATCACGAAATCATCGGCTGGCTGAAGAAGAATATTAAAAGTTACATCACCGAGGCGATCGGCCATTTTCTTTACGGCAAATGGGGCAAAATCAAGGCCTACGACATTACGACATTGTATATCGATTTCCCGAAGGAAAAGGAGGGCGGCAATCTTGTCCACTACATGGAATGCCTGAAGAGCGCGGTCGCGCTTGCGCACCAGATCGCCGTGCGCTGGCCCCTTTCCAAATATTACAGCAAGAACAGATTTCTCTCCATCGCCATCACGGCGGGAGAATACGGTGTCCTGGAAAACCACATGTTATCTCTTTTAAACACCAGCCTGCCGGATGACCCCATGATCCGCATATCGGATTTTGCGCGTCATGGTCTGCTTATTAACGACATCCACGTCATCCTTTGTCCGAAGTCTGTGGAAGCCAGATTATTCAACGGAGAATCTCTCCCGATCTGGTGGATCACATCCATCTGGACGACCCATTATTTCGATTTTGTCTCCGAGCTGCTCCACGATGACACTTTACAAAATTCCCCCGCTTCGATTGAAAAACTCGACCGGCTGCTCTGGCCCATGGGTAACGAAGACGCTGCGCGAGGCCATGCGGGCACCGAAAGCGCCATTGCCACTTTTTTCAAGTATCCGCATAATTCCTTGCTGGGTGTGGAGATTGCCAAAACGCTCTACTATCGCAAACGTTGTTCGGAAGCGGCGGAAATCCTCCGAATTGTTTTGTCCATCAACCCAAAAGACCTGGTGGCCCGGACCTTGCGGATGATGCTGCTCCGAAACATGGCGCTCGACACGCCTTCTCACCGATCGGCGGCCGCTGTTTTTCGCCAGGCGATCCAGGAAGCGGACAACATCCGGGAGCATTGTGATTTCCATACGGAGGATTTCTACTGCGAATACGCCATCGTCTATCTGGCCCAGGCCATGTCGACCGTCCGGTACGTGCGGACTCATCCGGAGGTGCAGGCCGATGGCAGAGAGTTTAAAAAAATGCAGCGCGCCGTCTATAAGGAATTGGATCAGGCCAAACAGCTTTTCGAAAAAGGGATGTCCGTGTCTTCTTCCGGGACCCGCTCATCTTTCTTGCTGAAAATTGCCGCTGTGCTGAAAACGATGCTGGAAGCGGATGCGGAACTATTCGTCAATCCGGAAAAACCCATCACCGGCGGCGCCGATATTTTTCAACAGGAATCGATGGACGTGCAATGGCAAATCGGTTATCGCCGCAGTGAACTGCCCGCGAAGATTCAGGATGAACTGGTCGTCAAGATCACGATCCAGAAGGGCACCATTTACAACGCAGCCATTGCCTTGTTCAGCTATCGGCCGACAACCCTGTTTTGCAATGCCGTGGCCCTGTGGGATTTTCTGCCGGTTCATACGGTCCTGACGGCCAAAATGGTCAGGGAAAGAATAGAAAATGCCATCGACATTGCCAGGCGGGCCGAGAAAGAAAATGTCGGCATCTATGCCTTTAACCGCACTTACAGCGAAATAATTCCGGCGGGCGAATATATTGAGCATATGCAAAAGGCGCTGAAAGTCATTGACGAAGAAGTCGGCGGAGATCTGAGCGGCCGTGAAGATTCGGAAATCATCACGGCCCCCGCGCAAGGCCGGCCGCCGAAGCTGTTTACGTTGAATTTTTGATCGGTTTATAAATTCTGAAAGAAGCAGTCAATGCAGATAGACGGTGAAAGGAATTGTTGAGGACAAATCATATCTGATTGAATGAAGGAGGATGGATATTTCGAGGCACGTCACCGACGCCTCCAGAAGGTCTGTTGTCAAAATCAATCAAGAAGCATTGAAAATCCACCTTGTCAGAGGTTTTCAGGAACTCAAAACCCGCTTGGAAGAAAAAGAGAAACAAGGCAATGCCCAGGAGTCGAAATCCGGGACGGCGAATCGTAACCATATCTCCACCACCGGTCCGGATGTTTCTGTAACCAGTCAGGGAGCCGGTAAACCGAAGCTCCAATACAAAGCACACCGCAGTGTTGATGCCAAGTCGGAAATCATCACCCTACCGAGGTCACGCCTGGTGAAGTCAATGAAGCCCAGCTTCTTTCAACCTTTCTAGCCATACGCCAGGACAATACACAAAAGTCAGCTGCTACCATTGTCGCGGATACGAAATACGGTAAAGTTGGAAAACTATCTGAACTGTTGCGATTCAGGCGTTAACGCGCATATACCCGACCTGAAAAGAAGCTAGCAGGAAAGAGAAAGCCGCCCTGGCATTTTTACCGAAGACGATTTCCAATACGATCCTGAAAGCGATATTTACCTGTCTCCTGCCGGCCATCATTTATAGAAAAGAAACTACAATCCAAAGCGGGATGCATACGAGTATAAGTGTTCGATCAGTGTGACGTGACTGCCAATGTATAACAGCGAAGTCTGGCAGATCTCTCAAACGGCATTGCCGCCAGGAAGATTTGAATAAAATGCGAAAAGCCGGACAATCGCAAATATCCGGAAAAGATCGATCAATTACAAATCATAATGACATACATGAATACTCAAATTCCCATAATGGAACATTCATATTCTCACAATGAGACGATGTACTGAAGTAATCATCTATTGCGGCTAACCATTACGTAATAAATCATTATATTCAAGTAATTACAGATTCCCTTTATGACCTGCGCACTTGGCACTGTAAATGCAATAATCAGAAGTTGATGATTACAATCCTGCCAATATCAGCAGGATGTTGCAAAAACACCTGATTTTTACAGGTTCTTAAATCTCCAGATATACGGCTTTGTCGAAAGCCGGCGAAAGAAGCATGTACAGGGACGGATGTTGATTTAACCTCTCCAGTGCCCATCCGGAGAGGTTTGCGCTGCAACCCGGACGATCATTATTTTTAAAACGCTCGCCCGAAGTTCATTATTTAACAACACGGGGTCATGGTTCTGAATAGATTCCCCCGCTCCGTTCCCACTGCTTCACTCCCTCCCGCAGCATTAGTTGTCGGAGAAATTTATGAAACAGCAAAGCACCGGGTCATGACTAAATATGCGCTGATTTGTCCGAGTGCAGGAAAGTCCATAATACGGGAAACGCATTAATCCGGCCGATCAGACGGATTCGCAGTTGCCACGGCATGTGGCTTATTATTCGGGAAAGGAGGTCTGGGGCATGTAGTATCGCAACGGGTCGTTTCGTTTTTTTATTTCATGTCATTAACCTGTAACATGGAAATAAAGCGGAAGGAATATTAATAAGAATCATACTGAGGAGGGGTCTTTATGGAAATTGCAAAAGCAGTAGAAGAGGTTAATGGTATTGAAGTTGTTGATCCGGCAATGCATACAGGGAAAGTTGCCAGCATAGCGTTTGCCGGATATACTTTCGACGCCGTTGATATGGTGATTACAGCCTTGGCCTTACCCTTGATCATGAAGGAATGGGGCTTGAATATGATGCAGGCAGGTGCTGTTGTCACGGCCCTGTTGATCGGCGCCTGTTTCGGAGGATTTATTTTCGGGCCGATCGCCGATAAATTCGGCAGGAAAAAAGCATTGATGTGGTGCATTGCCTTCTTTTCAATAACGACAGCTCTTGCCGGCCTGGCGCAGAATCACATCCAGTTGGCCGTCCTGAGGTTTGTAGCCGGGCTCGGGCTTGGCGCGGAATGGGCACTGGGAACCACAATGATCGCAGAATTCTTTTCAGCGGAAAAGAGAGGAAAAGCCAGCGCATGGATGATGATCGGCTGGCCCGCCGGTTACTTCATTGCTCTTGGCTTGCAAGCGGCATTAGTACCGCTCTTCGGATGGCGGGCTCTTTTCTTTGCCGGCACGACAGGTATGGTCCTAGCCGCTTATATTTGGTTGTATATTCCTGAATCCCCCGTCTGGCTCCGAGCCCAGGCAAAAAAGAAGCTGGGTTCTTCTACAGCAAACCCGGTTGCTGCGGTGAAACTGATGGACCTTTTCAAACCTGCCAACATTAAGATTACTTCGCTGACCACCACCATCTGTTTATGTGCACTGATGACTTACTGGGCGGTCAATACCTGGCTACCGACACTGCTGTTGCAGGAAAGAGGCTTGAAGCTGAAAGGGGTGATCCTTTATCTCGTCATGTTCAACATCGGCAATGTCATCGGATTTATCTTCGGAGGACGGATCGGCGATAAACTCGGCAAACGCAATGTCATGGTGGTCAGTGGCGTGCTTTCCGCAATCATGTTTTATGTCTGGCTGGGCATGACCACCGACATGACGCTGTTCTTATGGCTGGGAGTGCTTTATCACGCGGTCGGAGCTACTTTCTGGGCCACATTGCCTGCTTTTATTGCCGAACAGTTCCCGACCAACATTCGTGCCTTTGGCACGTCCACCTCTTATTCCGCGGGACGTTTTGCTTCAACATTGATACCGATGGCCCTGGGCGCGGCGGCAATGAAATACGGACTTTCGGGTGCTATTGCCTTTATGGCCGTGTTCTATCTAATCGCGTCGGCTGCCACTTTTATGTTGCGGGACAGAGCGAATATTGAAGCCTAGTTTTTAAGCTGATTATCTACCCTCTGGCCGGTTTGATCTGAAGCGTGATTGTTTTCAGGTCAAACCGGCCTTTGTTTATCTTCTAAAATGAGCGCTGAAAGCAAACGCTTCATGCAGGAAAGGACTGTCTCTGCCAAGTAAAGGAAAGGTAAACTGTGGATTAGTGATAGATTGATCGGAAGAAAAGCAAATGGATTTAGAACAGGCTAATTTGAAATCGTCACCTGTCTGGTTCGAGTTTGGTGCTTGCCACAAATATGTGCAGCTGCCAGAACCTTTACATAAGGTCAGTGGCAGCCGCTTTTGATTACCATGCCGGGCCTGGAATATTTCCAACGCGGTGGCCATGGAGACGCTGCCTCCGCCGCAGAGAGTAGCCAGGCCAAGCTTTTTCCCTTTCTGCTTCCAAGCAAAATGAGCATCCATTTACTTCAATAAAGATCAAGATCAGAAAGTTTCATTCCCGATTTTGGGGACGAAAGCCGGCGAAAGAGCGGAAAGTCTATCCATTGTGAGACCGGGCATGAAATGTTCATCTTTGTCGAAAACAACAGGCGGTTTACTTTTTTCCGGAGAATCTCCGATCTTCTATAACATTTGCTCCTTGCATAATTTGTTTCAGAAAAACTTCCTCACCGTGCACATTGCCAGAAACCTGAAACAGCGGAAAGGTGAGGAAGTTCTTATAAGAGGACTAACTAGTGTTTGTTGTTAGATCTCCAGATACCCTGTTGTTCGGCCGCCTTGATTAGCTCATCGCGGGTATCGGGATGGGCGATGCTGATCAAAAGCTCGGCGCGTTCGCATGTACTCTTGCCCTTGAGATCCACGGCACCATATTCCGTAATTACGTAATGCGTCATGGTACGGGGAACCGTCACGATACCGCCGGGTGACAAGGTCGGAACGATGCGGGATTTCTTTTCGCCCTTTTTGCTTTCTTTGAGAGACGACAGACAGACAATGCCCTTGCCCCCTTCGGATCTGAAGGCAGCGTTGATAAAGTCGAGCTGGCCGCCGGTGCCGGTGATGTGGCGAATGCCGGAAGATTCAGAACAGACCTGTCCGTACAGATCGATTTCAATGGCGTTGTTGACGGACACCAGTTTATCATGGGCGGAGGCGACATTGGGATTATTGGTATAATCCACCGAGCAGCTGGCCGCGGCCCGGTTCATGTGCAGGAAGTCATATACTTTCTGGGAGCCCAGCGCAAAAGTATAAACCATTCGGCCCCGATCGAAAGCTTTTCGACGTCCTGTCATAACCCCTGTCTCAAACATGTCGACATAGGAATCCACCAGCACTTCCGTGTGACATCCCAGGTCTTTGAGATCGGATTGGGCAAGCATAGCCCCTACAGCGTTGGGCATGCCGCCGATGCCCAGCTGAATCACCGAACCGTCTTCGATCAGTTCCATCACATGAGCGGCAACCGCTTTGTCCACCTCGGTCGGCGCAATAAAAGGCACCTGGATCAGCGGTTTGTTGTCTGTTTCGACAATCATGTCGACATCAGATATATGCACCGCTTCATTGTTGCCCCCCAGGCAGCAGGGAGCTTTGTCACAGACTTCGACAATCATTTTTGTCGCCTTTTTCACAAAACAATTCGTATCAGAATTGGACACGCTGAAATTGAAGTAACCGCGCTCGTCCATGGGGGCAACCTTGATCATGACCACGCCCGGATCGACATAGCGCCTGATGAGTTCTGGACCTTCCTGATAGAGCATGGGGATATAATTGCACAGACCCTTGTCATGCAGGATGCGGTCGCCGCCGCTGAAATGCCAGGAGTGATACATAAAGTGATCCCGCGTCTCGTCGCATGCGCCAACCTGCGCAAGTCCCGGATACGTCACTCCGTAAACTTTAACATCGTTCAATTCATCTCTTCTTTTCGCCAGATACGGATCCAGAAATGTCGGAGACATTGCGAAGTGACCATAATGCACTTTGTCACCCGACTTCACAACCCCGACCGCCTCTTCCGGGGTAACCAGCTTTTCTTGGTACTCATTCATCACGCCCATGAACACACCCTCCTGATTTTCTCTATTGGTAGTTGACTGCTTAGTTATTCAGTAATCTTAGCCAGGGCTTTCGCCCATTTAATTTTCTGTGGCAGGTTGCCCAGGCGCTGATACATAACGCGCTGGCTCTGGGGAGGGCCTGCGCCGTGCATGCTCTCCACCAGACAAGTTCCGCCCGTCATATTCTCGAGCAGGCGGAGTATTTTCATCCGCGTTTCCGTCGGAACGCCTTCCACCCCCGCCAGATATTTCTTCACATGCGCTCCGACTTCCGGACTTCTCAGATCCTGATCAAAGGGAAGAGTCGCCATGATCCCCCCCGCGATATCATGGGCCAGCCGGGAGATTTCATAGATGTTCCGGGTTATGTTGTGTTTGGTGCAATTGGCGAGCAGCGGATCGGGATAGAAGGCGCCGCTCATTGTTTTCGATCCCATGGCGGAGCAGGCCACCGAACCCGCGTAAACCGTCTCGGTCAGGTGCATCATCTCGATGAGCTTATCCTTGATATGGGAAGCGTTTGCCGTTCCCTGATACTGGGCGGCCAGCGCCGTGGCGCCGATGATGATATCGGACACGCCGCCTTTGCATCCTCCATAGTTCTGGCGGTGCAATGTGGCAAACCGTTCCACCAAAAGACCGCTGAAATCAATTTCTCCGCACATAAAAACCCTGTCCCAGGGCACGAACACGTCCTCGAAGATAATGAGGGCTTCGCCGCCGACGACCCCGAATTCCGTGTTGCCGGCATCAATGCCATCTTCGAGCTTCCTCTCTTCATTGGATTGACGTCCGAAGATCAGGGTAATGCCCGGTGAATTGAGCGGAATAGCCGCTGCGACGGCGTATGCTTCGTCTCCTTTGGCCATGTTCTGCGTGGGCATAATGAGGATCTGATGGCTGTTGATCGAGCCGGTCATATGGGCCTTTGCCCCCCGGATCACGATGCCGTCTTCCCTTTTTTTGACAACATGCAGAAACAGATCCGGATCGGACTGTTCACTGGGACGCTTGGACCGGTCGCCCTTCGGGTCCGTCATGCCGCCGACGACCATGAGGTTTTCCGATTGAATGTACTTTAAAAACTCTACAAATCGTTTGAAGTATGACGTCCCTTTGGCCGCGTCGATCTCATAAGTGGTCGAGTACATGGCATTCAGGGCATCAAATCCCACGCACCGCTGGTAACAGCTTCCCGTTTCATGAGAAATGAGCCGGAGCATTAAGATTTTTTTTATCAGATCGTCAACGGATTGGTGAATATGCGTAAAACGGTTGATCTTGTTTCCCGTGAGGTGGCTCGTTGCCGTCATCAGATCTTCATTTTCCGGCCGGAGGGCCAGTTCATATGTCTTTGCCGCTGCGTTGATATGGGGAATCAGGGCCGGATGGGTGGTGACATCCTCCACGCGTTTCCCTTTGTAATAGACATTCAAATGTTGCTTCTTTAAACTTTCAATATAATCCTGCTTTGTTTTGATCATATTCTTCTCCCTTTGTTTCATGATTGTGTATACAGTGCGTTCGTCATCTGCAGCAAAGACCTGTCATTCTTCCGGATTGCTAAAATTTTTCCGTAGACCATGGGTAAAAGCGAACTGATATAGAATTTTGCCGTCAGGATTTTTGCCGCATAAAACGTTTCGTCGCCATTGCCGTTCTCAGCTTTCCCAGAGGCAAGGGCTGCCTGCCAGATCAGCATCCACCCCATCACGACGTCGCCCACAATTTCCAGATAAGGCGACGCCCAGGAATAGGCGAGAAATGAATCATCTGCTTCCGTTGCGGCGAGGAGCTCCGTTGTCAGGCATTCCAGGGCCGTAATGCTTTTTTCGAGCTCGGCGGCATAGTGAGACAAATCAGCAAACCGCTTCGCTTCTTCGACTGCCGCCTTCATGTTATCGAGCAGAGCGGCAAGAGCCGCGCCTTTGCTCATTCTGATTTTGCGGCCAAAAAGGTCCAGAGCCTGAATGGCGTTTGTTCCTTCATAAATGGACGTAATCTTACTGTCCCGGGCGCATTGCTCAACCTTGTATTCATGGCAATAACCATAACCGCCATGGACCTGGATGGCTTTCACACAGGTTTCAAAACCCTTGTCCGAACAGTAGGCCTTGCAGATGGGCGTCAGGATCTCCACCAGATTATGCCACCTGAGTTTTTCCTCCTTGTTTAGCGTCGCGGTCTCCCAGTCCATGCAATGCATGGTATACAGAATAAGGGCCCGCATGCCTTCCGTATAGGCCTTCATCCACAGCAGACTTCTTTTGACGTCGGGGTGGGCGATAATGGCGGTCTGCTCGGTGCCTGCCGCGCTGAAAGCCATTCCCTGCTTTCTTTCCGCTGCAAAGTGGAGGGCGTGAAGATAAGCTGTTCCGGCTTGCGCCATCCCCTGCATGCCGACGAGAATTCGCTGTTCATTCATCATGTGAAACATGACCTGGATGCCTTTTCGTTCAGGTCCCAGAAGTTCTGCAAGGCAATTGCCGTTGTCACCGAAGTTCAAAACCGCCGTGGCGGAACCTTTCATGCCCATCTTGTGCTCGATTCCCGAACAGTGGATATCGTTGAATTCTCCCGCTGTGCCGTCCGCAGCTATTCTGATCTTGGGCAAAACGAAGCAGGAAAGGCCTCTGGTTCCTTCGGGGTCCCCCTCAATCCGGGCGAGCAGAATATGAATGATGTTTTCCGTCAGATTTTGTTCCCCCCCGGTAATGAAAATCTTTCCACCTGTAATAGAATAGGTTCCGTCAGGATTCCTGACTGCCTTTGTTCTCACGGCGCCCACATCGGACCCGGCCTGCGCCTCCGTAAGATCCATAACGCCGGCATATCGGCCGGCATAAAGAGGGATCATGTATTTTCTTTTTTGTTCGTCCGTGCCGTAGAGTTCGATGACTTTGGCTGCACTGTGGGTCAGCCCCGTATATCCGGTCAGAGAATGGTTGGCGGCAAAGAACATCGTGCTGCAGGCATAGTGGATAGAAAGAGGGACATGCTGTCCGCCGACATGATAGCTCTCCGGCAGACTCATCCATCCGCCTTCACAAAATCTTCGAAAAGGTGCCCGATACGGCTCGGGAACCGTGACATGGTTGTCTTTCCACTGGCAGCCGATCTTGTCGCCGATACTGTTGGCCGGTGCAAAATCGTTTACGGCCAGCTTCTCCGCGGCCGATATGATCATTTCAAAAGTCTCTCTGGAGTGATCCTGAAATTGGTTCGCCTCGCATAATTCCTCGACGTTTAATTGTTCATATAGAACAAAGCGGGTATCCCGCATGTCCATTAATTTATTTCCCATTTGTAAAATCCTTTTTCCTGATGGCCTGCATGTTCGGGCCTTTACCGTTTTAGATTGGATGTCCGTATTTCTAATCAACCCTGATGACGGCCGCATCACCCTGGGCCAGGCCTCCGCAGATGCCGCAGGCGCCGATGCCGCCGCCGCGCCTTTTCAGTTCATACATCATGGTGAGCAATATCCGTGCGCCGCTGGCGCCAACGGGATGTCCCATGGCAATGGCGCCGCCGTTGGGATTTGTTTTGTCCATGATTTTCGTCCAGTGATCTTTATTACCGTTGGCCATGATCTTCGTCGACACCAGAGGCATAGCGGCAAATGCCTCGTTGATTTCAAAAACATCGACACTGTCCATGGCAAGACCCGCCCGTGACAAGGCAAATGCGATGGCGTAACCAGGCACTTCCGCCATTCGCCTGGGTTCTTTAGCCATGCTGGCCATAGACAGAATGGTGGCCAGGGGTTTAATGCCCAGGGATTCAGCCCGGGATCTTTTCATGATGATCACGGCCGAAGCCCCTGCATCAAGTCCCGGTGCGTTTCCGGCCGTAACAGTCGGGCTTCCGTATACGGGTTTCAGTTTTGCCAGGCCTTCGATGGTGGAATCGGCCCTGGGAAAATCGTCCTCGGCAAATATTTTTGCCGGCCCTTTTTTCTGCGGTATTTCCACGGGCACGACCTCATCGGCAAACTTGCCGGCTTTCTTCGCGGCTTGATATTTCTGCTGAGAACTCAATGCCCACTGATCCTGCATTTCCCGTGTTATGCCATGCTCCAGGGCCACTTCACCGGCATCTTTAGCCAGGATGCCAAAACCATTGTATTGAATCGGATTAAGGTGGTCGACCATGGTTAGGGGCGCTAGACCGCGTCCCCAGCGGTGACCGTTTAAGACAAACGGCGTATTGCTCATGTTTTCAGCCCCAACTGCCATGCAGACATCAGCCTCACCGAGGCGGATCGACTTGTGCCCCAACTGGACACAAACCAGTGATGAACAGCAGGCTCTGTCAACCGTTAGAGACGGAAGATCGTCCGGCAAACCGGCTTTCAGCAGGGCCTGGCGCCCGATCACATTATAATTCAAAGCCGCCTCGGACTGGATGCACATCCCGTAGTACAATTCGTCCAGATCGTCGCCCTTCAGTCCGGCACGCGCCAGACAAGCCTTGATGGCAATAATACCGAGGTCCATGCTGTGCATATCGCGCAGCACCGAGCCAAACTTGGAAAACGGCGTTCTTACGCCGCTGATAATCACGACATCATCTTTTTTATCCATGTGTATATTAAACTCCTTATTGATAATGGTTATGCTTCCCTGGCCCTTGCTGTGATTGCCTCTCCGGGGACTGTCTTCGCCCAAACCCGGTATCACCAGATCGTGTATCCGCCATCGATAACCAGGGTTGCCCCGGTCATGTAATCGGACGCCTCCGAAGCCAGAAAAATGGCAGCCCCCACAATCTCCTCGGGTTTGCCCAGGCGCTTGAAGGGAATTTTAAAGTTCAAAAATTTCCGATGGGATTTATTCTGCTGCTGATATTGGGTCATTTCCGTTTCGAAAAAACCGGGGGCGATGCAGTTGACGTTGATTCCGGATGATCCCCATTCCAGAGCCAGCGCTCTCGTCATATGGGCGATGCCCGCCTTGGAAACACAGTAAGGCATGGCAATACTGGCGGCCATTGTGCCCAGAATAGAGCCTATGTTAATGATTTTGCCTTTTTTCTGCTTCAGCATGATTCTGCCTACCCCCCGGGAAAGCAAAAACGCCGATTTCAGATTGGTGTTCATGACATTTTCCCAATCCTCAATGGTCGTATCAACGGCTTTTTTCATAGGTGCGATCCCTGCATTATTAATGAGAACATCCACCCGTCCATAGTAGTCCTTCGTAAGAGCGACCAGCCGCTCGATACTTTGAGGATTAGTGACATCCACCGGCACAGCAATAGCTTCACCGCCTTTTTTGATGATTTCATCTGTGGTGAGTTCAATCAGATCGAGTGATCTACTCGCCACAACAAGCCTGGCGCCGGCCTGGGCCAAACCCAAAGCCATCTCCCGGCCCAGCCCTTTGCTCCCGCCCGTTACAATGGCTACTTTGCCCTCAACCCTGAATTTTTCCATGCAGTCCATAAAATGTGAGATAATTTCCCTTCCCTGTCGCGGACAAACGTCACGCGGATTCACTGATGAATTTGCATGCCTTGTGCCATTTATGCGTCAGGCCCAAAACATTCTTATGTTATTGTTATTATTATTAATTAAAAAACTTATTGCTTGTTGGTTGATTCTATGGTTAAAAATCCATCCCATTATGAAACAACAGCGTGTTTCATAATGGGATCTATAATGGCATTATGTGTCAATATGGAATAGTGATTCTCAGATCAGGAGAAAAGCATGGAAAAGCCAGAAAAATCGCCGAAGAAAAGTCATTTGCCGGCCGCGGATCAGAGGATCATCAATTATGATGAAGAACATCAGCGCACCCGGAAAGAGTGGGAAAAATTCATCAGCGGTGGAACTAAACTGGACGAGGCTGTTATCCCGAATGACATTCTGGAGTCCTGGAATCGCTGTAAAAATTATGGCGTCAATCCGAAAAAAGCTATCATCAACAACGTCCTGACCGGAAACCGCTTGAAGGAGCTACAACACAGAAACAAAGAATTAATCAAAATCAGTTGGCCATTTATGCGGCATCTCTATAAATTTGTGGAAGGCTCGGGGATTATCGTTGTCCTGTTCAACCACGAAGGCTATCTGCTGGAAATCATCGGCGACGAGCATGTCATTAAGCATGCCAAGACCGGTAATTTCGTGCCGGGTGCCTACTGGGGCGAAGAGTCAGCCGGAACAAACGGCGTCGGAACCCTGTTAAAGGTACAAAGGCCCATTCAGATTTTTGGCTGCCAGCATTATTGCCGAAATTTTCATCAGGAGACGGGTTCCAGTGCGCCGATTTTCAATCCGGAAGGCGAATTCATCGGAGGGCTTGTCATGACGGGCCTCTATTATAAAGTCAACCCTCACACACTGGGGATGACGGTTGCGGCGGTCATGGCTATCGAGAACGAGCTCCGGATCAACAAGGCTCTGATCGAGGCTCATGTCGCAAACAGCTATCAGAAGACCGTTATCTCATCCATTCCGGAAGCACTGATCGCGATAGATAATGACGGTCTCATCTCTCTCATGAATGATAATGCCAAAAATTTGTTTTTTTCGCAGAACAGATGGGTGGAGCATAAAAATATTCACGAGGCTTTCGGTGATAAAAACGGTGAATTCTTTCGGATGATCGAAAAGAATCAATCCATGATTGATGTTGAAGTGCGGATCTTCTCTGATAATGTGGCAAAAGACTATACGCTGACGAGCAATCCCATTTTATCCAACAACGGGGAACTGATGGGCAAGATTATCATCCTCAATGAAATCAAACGCGCGAAGATGCTGGTGACCAAAATGATCGGCGCAAAGGCAAATTTGCGATTCGAAGATATCTGCGGAATGAATCAGGGATTTCTGGAAACCATCCGTCAGGCCCGGATGGTTTCGCAAAGCAATTCCAACGTTCTCCTTTTAGGTGAAAGCGGTACGGGCAAAGATATTTTTGCACAGGCGATTCATAATGCCAGCAAACGCAGAAACGGTCCTTACGTCGCCATCAACTGCGGCGCCATACCAAGAGATCTGATTTCCAGTGAGCTGTTTGGCTATACGGAGGGCTCGTTTACCGGGTCGAAGCGCGGCGGCAATCAGGGGAAGTTTGAACTGGCGGACGGGGGAACGATATTTCTCGATGAAATTGCGGAAACCCCTCTGGAATTGCAGGCTGCCCTTTTAAGGGTCATTGAGGACAAATCCATTGTTCGTATTGGCGGATCCAGTGTTCGGCCCGTGGATGTGCGCATCATTGTGGCGACAAACAGGAATCTCAAGGAGGAGGTGCGGAAGGGAAATTTCCGCGAAGATTTGTATTATCGCGCCAATGTCTTTTCCATCAATATGGTACCCCTGCGGGAACGTCTGGACGATATCCCGCTGCTTATCGATTATTTTATCAATAAACACAGTAAAATAATGGAAAAAGGAATTGACCGGGTTGACGAAAAAGTCACGAATATTTTCATGAATTACCCATGGCCGGGCAATGTCCGGGAACTTCAAAATGTCATCGAGCGTATGATGAACTATTCTCAAACCAATGAACTGACGGCCGATCTTATTCCGGAAGAAATCTTTCATTTCCAGAAACAGACACCGCTGATCAGTGAAGAGTTTGAAGCGACAAAAGACATTGAACGCCAGATGATTGTCAAGATGCTGCATCTGAAGATGTCCAAAAGCGAAATCATCAAGAAATTAAAAATCTCCCGCAGCACTCTTTATCGCAAAATGGAACGCTATAACCTGGAATAGTCTTTTACAGGATGCGTAGTGATGGGATCATGTTAATGTGGTCTTCTATCCTTGGGGGGAACTCATGGCATCCTACCAAAGGATCATGGAATCGAAAAACATTGACAAATCAATCAAGCTCACTCTTACCAGATTTCTGAAAGAAACGGCGAATGCACAGTCAGCCTTCCCTGTCTGCGCAACAAGGAAAGCAGCGGGACGAATTAGACCGCGCGCCATTCACGTTGACATCATTGAGAAGAGATGCATAAAGAACGTCAAGCCTGTCTGGCTTATGCGGACAGGAGTCCGCGACGTGCGATGCTAAAATCAAATGACCGTTTGCGGCACGAAGAAAATTGAATAATTGTACCTTCCCCCTTATTTCCAAAGGAGAGCATGATGGATCAGAAAGTACGCGATACGGCAGAAAGGCTTTTTCGTTCGGAATTTGAAAAGCTTACCGAATCGGAAAAGCATGTTATTCATCATATAACTGAAAGAACCCCTATTTCGACAAATGTAGCTCAAGACCTTGCCGGACAAATGACTTTAGGCCAGAAGATGGCCGACGGGGTTGCTTCTTTTGGCGGGTCCTGGATTTTTATTTCAATATTTATGTGCGTGATGGTTATCTGGGTTCTTCTGAATTCGGTCATTCTGATCAGGCTTGGCGGATCATTTGATCCCTATCCCTATATTTTCCTCAATCTCGTTCTATCCATGCTTGCTGCAGTTCAGGCGCCCATTATTCTGATGTCCCAAAATCGACAAGCCTATAAGGACCGCCGCAGTGCGGAACACGACTATGAAGTCAATTTAAAAGCCGAACTGGAAATAATCGGACTTCATGAAAAAATTGATACACTTCGGGAAGATCAATGGAAGGAACTGATATCGATGCAGCAGAAGCAGCTGAGTCTCTTAAGCGAGTTGGTTGTCGACCTGAAGAAGAAATCAACATAATACGGATTAAAGAGCTTCCGCGGAATCGTCATTCCTGCGAACAGCGCGAATAATGTCTTTATCAATAAATAGAACCGTCGCCTTTATTTGTACAAAGGAGAGCCAGAATGAAAATATCCAGGGATTTGCAAACATTTGTTATTTTACTGCTCGCCTGCAGTGCGTTTATGCCGGTTTATGCACAAGCCGGACAGGATGCCAGGCCCGCGCTTTATCAGGCCATCGATAAAAATGATGTTGCCGGGGCCAAAGCTCTGATCGCCGGCGGCGTGGATGTAAATGCCGTATATGACCGGGATACAATGCTTTTATGGGCGATAAGAAAAGACAGATCCGAAATAACTAAACTGATCATTCAATCTCCGAAGATAAAGCTGGAAAGCAGAGGCGTGTCGTATGACGACTTCGGTGAATGGGGACGCACGGCATTAATTCTTGCAGCTCACATGGGACAAACGGAAATTGTCGGCCTTCTTCTCAAAAAAGGCGCGGATGTAAATGCACGTGACAATACGGATGATTCGCCTCAGTCCAGGGGTAATACGGCGCTTTTTAAGGCTGTCCAGAGAAATCATGTTGAAGTAGCCAGGTTAATTCTTTCTCACCCGAAAAAAGTTGATATCAACGGAAGGTTTACCTATGGAGCAACTGTTCTAATGGTCGCGATAGATAATGGCAGCTTAGATATGGTTAAGCTTCTTGTCAGTAATGGTGCAAAAATAAATATACCCGGTCATAATGGAATGTCCATGCTTGATGGAACAATACGCAATAAAAATTTTGATATTCTTGAATATCTGATAGCGCAGGGAGCTGATATTAATTATATCAATGCCGGATATACTCATCTGCATGCTATCATTGATTCTACAAAAGACAATAAACCTGTGACAGGTCACCTTAAAAAGTTCCTATCCTACAAGCCGAATCTTAATCTTGAGTCTATGAAGAATGGAGGAGAAGGTTTTTCTGCCTTACATAAGGCAACAAGTAACGGATTTGTTGATTATGTTGAAATCCTGTTGGACAGCGGTGCGAATATAAATATTAAAAGTCTCGCAACGGGCGGTACGCCTCTGCACACGGCGGCAAGCTGGAAATATATTGGTGTTACAAGATATCTGATAAAACGCGGGGCTGATCTGGAAATTTTAGATAACAAAGGATTTACTCCGCTATCATTGGCGGCATTGGGGAACAGGCTGCAAAATGTTCAGGCGCTTGTAGAAGCCGGCGCAAAGGTTAATATTCGGACTACCACAGGCAACATGACTCCACTCATCGCATCCGCTAGCAATATTGACCCTTTGAAACATTCGGATAGCCTGGATGTGATGAAATACCTATTAGACCGAAACGCTGATGTTAATTTTCAGGCATCAGATGGGAAAACGGCATTGATTGCGGCTGCGGCCTGTTCCGACAGTGGACAGCCTCAAGAGAAAGTTAAGCTGCTCCTTGGCAGAGGTGCGAAAACTGATCTTGCGAATAATAGCGGCGAAACCGCATTGATGTTTGCGGCGGGAAGAGGAAATGATCGGACCGTAAAACTTCTTGTTGAAAAGGGGGCTGATGTAAACCTGAAAAACAACGCGGGTGAATCAGCAATGCCCTATGCGCAGCGTTCAGGTAATAAAGATGTAATGGCTTATCTTGAATCAAAGGGGGCAAAAAATGAGGCTCCTGCTGTGATGAAAAGCATCATCGTCAAAGACCTGGTTGGCACATGGCAGGGCTTTCAAGACGGGTTGCCGCAGGCCATATTCAAGCTTACCCTGAACAAAGACAATACGTTTGATTTTGTTTCCCGATTGACGCCGGAAGTCCTGAAGACGCTCCCCAAAGGCTCCATGAATCCCGTCATTGCCGCCCAGAAAGGGACTTATACCTTTAACCGTGACATCCTGATCCTGAATCTGACCGGTGCGGCACCCGTTTCCAGGAAGTGGAAACTGGAGAATAAGGTATTAATACTGGACAATATAATCAGACTGAAAAAAATCAAATAAAAAACCTGATGTCTGAGGCGGACTTTTCTAGGTGGTGGCAGTTGCAGCGGGGCGTGCCTTTTGCTCAATGCCCTCAACTGTGGCGCTAAGCTCATGGCGCGCGAGCCTTAAACTTGCCCTTCGGGCTCAAACGGTTTGGCTATCTTATGCTCCATTACGCTAAGCGCCACAACGTTTCAGACATGATTCGCAAAAGCCACGCCCCACTGCAACTGCGGCTTATCGTTGCAGTCAGATGTCGGGATTAAAGATTCGATCCCGATTCGCGTTCCCATCCACTATCCACCATCCAACCATAAACTATTTTTATTCTTGAAATCTTTTCAATTAGTTGTATATTGTGCCCCTAATTTCAAAAGCGCATCACCCACAATTTGTCGGTTGCATTATCCTCAAAGCGAAAACGCGGGGGGATTATGACGCATCTCAAACAAACATCACTAAATAATTATTATATATTCGTTGGAGCGGAGAACTGATACTTCAAGAACCCTTTATTCTCTGATACAAGACGCAGGTTCCTATTGTGAAAGCTGGCAGCGTGTCCTGAGGCGGAAGAAGATGCGTCATTAAAAACACGAGCTGGCCAAAGTTAAGGAAGAGGCGGACTGGCGGCGGAAATTATTCCCGGATTAAAAGAAAACGAAAGGATGCTTGCCTATCCCGACGACGCCATCACCAAAGGCACGAACAGCACACTAAGGAAATAAGGATGAAAAGTATTCGCGTAAAAGCACAAGGGTTCGCTTTCGTGGCATACATCATAATGATCTGCGGGTTAATGACGTCGTGCGGCCCGGATAGCGATCAGTTGGCCTCCTACAGAGATCAGACGCTTCAGTGGCAGACATGTCCTCAGAACGTCCGCGACTATTTCGGCGAAAAAGTCGCGGAGCTCGATAAGCTTGGTGAGCGGGCCAAGTGCGCTTTTATGTGGGCGCCGCTGGATTACAACGATCTAATAAAAGGAGGCGTGAAGATAGCCCTGCTGCGGGTTGCTGCCGAAGATCCAGGACAGCGGCTGGGGGCAATCATGCTCAATCCCGGCGGACCGGGAGCGGATGGGTTGAATGTGTCTGTTATTCTGGGCGGTATCTGGACGAATGTAGATACTGCGGATCCGGTGATGTTGCTCTATAAAGAGCTGTCCCGGCGCTATGATCTCATCGGGTTCTCACCGCGGGGGACCGGTTTTAGCACGAATCTGAGTTGCCCTTCAGATGAATCGTTCAGATTTGAAGCAACGATGACCGTGGATTTAAGCCAGGAAAATACAGACAATATTCTTTACAACTCCCGCCTGATTGCCGAAAACTGCAGCAAAAATCCACAGACGCCTTATATGAATTCGGAAACCACTGCCCGGGACATGGACCTGATGCGACACCTGCTTGGGGACAGTAAATTAAATTACATCGGTTTTTCTTACGGTACCTGGCTCGGTACCTGGTATGCCGGGCTCTATCCGGAACGTGTCGGCAGGATGCTGCTGATCGGCACTGCGAATATTACCCTGCCGCTCAACAATGTCCTTCTTCAACAGGGGATGGGGCAGCAGCGGGCGCTCGATCAGGCGCTGGTTCCTTATGCCGCCCGCCATAACGGTCGTTTTAGCTTGGGCACCACGAACGAAGAAGTAAAGCAATCCTATCTGTCTCTCAAAACCATGCCGGGCCATCTGCTGGCGGCTACCGCAAAACTGCTCCCGATTTCCAAATCAAAGGAAGCCGATAAAGCACTGCTCTACCTGCGCGCGGCGCAGAAGATGCAGGAATTTATCACAGCTAATCCGAATGCCGATGAAACGGCTGTTCAGACCTGGATCAATACAGCACAATTCGTGACGGATCCCGCTCTCAACCAGCAGGCTCGCGCCAGGGCATTGGAAATCGCGAACAAGTATTTTTCCATGGTGCGTCATGAAGTCGAGTCGGCGTCGATAAAGGGAGAGGATGCCCTCAAGTGGGCGGTCATGTGCAACGACAGCGGAAGCGGTTTCGGCGTGAATGATTGGATCGATGAGAACAAGAAGAGCGTAGCTCTTTATCCTTTTTACGGCGGCTTCTGGGTGCAAAACGCATGTCTCTTCTGGGATGCGCCAACGGTGCAGAGACCGGCCTTGGCTGTGGTGGCCAGTGCCGGAAATATCCTGATGCTGCAATCAGAGCTGGATCCATGGACCACGCTGGAGGGGGCCAATACGACATTCGCAAGTTTACCGAACGCCAGCATGATCCTTATACAAAAGGAGTATTCACACTCACTGGTTCCTCCTTACGGAAAAGAGTGTGTCGACAGACCGGTGGCTGAATATTTTCTTTACGGGAAAATACCCCCTGATCGGTTGACAAAATGCGAGGGGAACCCTCTACCGGCAGATGCGTAGGAAAATAGAGAAAAAATGAGGTGAGGTCTTGAAATATCAGTTTATGACGGTAGGGAGATTGCCCTTACAACCATATTGTTCGTCTCGGGTGTGTGCATTGCTCCAGGGATTCATCGGCCATCGATTTTTTTCATAGCCTGCTCAATGGCCTGAGCACTTTCCGGACGGATCAGGCGTGCGACTTCGCATCCGTCCGTGAGGAATACCAGCGTGGGCCACAACTTGACCCCGAAGGAACGCCCCAGTGGACGGCCGCGGCCGTCTTCGACCTTGATGTGCAAAACTTGCGGATGTGCGGCGAATGCCCGCCGGATCAGCGGCTCCGCGTCCTGGCAGTATTCGCACCAGTCCGTGCAGAAGTGCAGGACGGCCGGTCCGCTTAGCGCATCGATGTCTTTGCGGGCGGGTTCGATTTCCACAAATTTAGTGCTGAAGGCCATTTTCGTTCTCCTCGTTGAATAATAAAATTATCCCCGAACATCACGTAAAGTTCGGCGCGCTCGGGGACCGCGCCCTACAGAAAGCCATTGGGCGGAGAGCAACACAAAGACACCTGTAATGTGCCCGGCTGCCGCTTATTCCGGAATCGTGCAGTAAAGCCGTGAGTCCTCCAGAGCATCCGTGCGGTAATGCACAATATCCTGATAGGCCTTGGATCGGTTCATTTCGATGAATGCGTCAATGGACGGATATTCGTAAAGAGCGATGGCGTCCCACTGTTCGTCGCCGATGACCGGCATCAGGCCGTTGCCGCGGTAAACTACCCGGCTGATCGTTTCCCCGGCGAATAATGATTTTGTCGCTTCATAATATTTTTGATATGTTTCTCTTCCGCCGTCGCGTTTGAATCTCAGCAGATTGACCATAACAACCGGTCCCTTGTAATCCTGAGATAGGAGCTCTTTGAACTGATCCCTGGTTGGCATGATAAAAGTCATATTATATCTCCTTGTTTTCGGTTTTCTTTCGCAGCACAGTCATCCACGCAACCGGCGCTGCCTCCGTTCGGTTTCATTGAATCACTTTCCATCGATCGCAGCGGCCCAGATCTCGGTCCAGGCGGCCTCGTTTTTGCGCCGAAACAGGTTCTGGTGGCCGAGCGCCCCGACTCCCAGGTCGGCGGGCCTCCTCAGACGAATCTCTTTTTCGGCGCGGGGCATGAATTGCAGAAACGTTTGCGCGCTCTCGGCGGTGGTCAGCGGATCGTCGGAGAAGACATACGAAATGATCGGCGCCTTCATTTCATTAAACTGGTGGGGTTTCAGCCGGTCCGCAAGTTCGCGGCGGAAGTAGTCGCCCCTGTGACACCAGCGGCGCCAGGTGCGGAAGGCGCCTGCGGGCAGGGTGGAGCCTCCCCAGAGGCCGCCCGCGGGAATGTACCCTTTCATCAAGAGCTGCAGGGGTCCATAGATCCACCAGAAGAACAGGTCGAGGAGTTGCTGCTCCGGAAAACGATGTGTCCACCAGGTCCCTAACCCGACGCCGATGAAGATGTGGCGGACGATCTTATCCTGGTTGGGCATGAAACCGGCCAGGTGTCCGCCGGCGCTGTTTGCGATGTGGACAACGGGCACGCCGGGTGCCGCCGCGATCAGCCGCTCGAGGGCCGCCGCCATGTCCAGCCGGCCCCAGTCCGGATAATCCATTTTGAATGATCTGAGGTCGGCGGGCGCCGACGCGCCGACTCCGCGGTAGTCGTAAACGAGGCAGGCGGCGCCGCGCACCGCACCCACGCGCGCGAAGGGCAGATAAAATTCCTTGGGAAACCCGGTTGCCGCGGAGATGAGCACGGCCGTGTGCGGCTGATCCGGAAGCAGCAATGTGCCGGCAAGCTCAAACCCGTCCGCCGCGGGAAACCTGACCTTGTTTTCAGATACCCTCTGTTCATCGCTTGCGGCTGCCATTCAAGCGCTTCCTCCCGATTGCTTTTTTGCCGGCGTCTCTTTTCCTCTGCAGAGGCAGGACCGGCATTTTGATGGAATACCGGTGCGCCGTACAGGTATTTTTCGAATCGTCAATCGGTATAACCCTGTACAAAGTCGCCGAGCGCGCCCTTTTGGTCGTGCGACGCCCTGATGGATCGACATGCCTTCTTACCAGCTTTTTGCAGGAAATGAAATAGAGTCAAAACCGTTGAACCTGAAAAGCCCGGACAAAATTCGCCCGCATTTTGCCGCCCAAATCGTCCTTTGACACGCGTCCTCATTTTTCCTATACTCTCCACGGTCAAGTTTGTTTCTGCCGGTAGCTGCGCCAGAGTTCGCGCAATGCCGCCGGAAGCGCCGGACTGATCTTCGCTTTTTGAGGAGTGCTGCGGCTCTGATCCTATTGAGGAGGACACTGATGAAGCTCTATGAATTTACTAAATCGTACCAGCTGTTTGAGGAAGCGCAGAAGTATCTGCCCAATGGCATTTACGGGCCCCGCACGCCGGCCTTCCTCACTTTCGGATCTTATCCGGCTTTTATCAAGCGCGGCGAAGGCTGCCGGATCTGGGATGTGGATGGGAATGAATTCATCGATTACATGTGCTCCTTCGGGACTAATCTGCTGGGGCTGAAGAATCCGAAAGTGGACGCGGCGGCGAAGAAACAATGGGAAAACGCCGACTGCTTCACGCTGCCTTCGGATTTGTGGCTGCCGCTGGCCAAAAAGATGGTGGAGACGATCGACGGCCTCGACTGGTGCGTATTCGGGAAAAACGGCTCGGACGTGACCTCGTACGCGATCACCCTGGCCCGGGTTTACACCGGGAAAATGGACATCCTGCTGGCAAAGGGTTCTTATCACGGATCCCACTTCTGGTGCCAGCCGCACGGACAGGGCGTGCCCGATGAGTGGAAAAGCCACATATACTATTTTGAATACAACGATGCGGAGGACTTCAAGCGCGTCTGGGCCGAGCATCAGGGCACCGTTGCGGGCGTGGTGCTCACCCCGCACCGTCACGACGCCATGCGGGACCAGGAACTGCCGAAGCCCGAGTTTGTTGATGCGGTCAACAGCCTTGCCTCAAAAGACGGTTTCATGGTCATCATCGACGACGTCCGCTGCGGATTCCGCCTGGACATCGCGGGAAGCTCGAAGCATTACGGCTGGAAGGCCGATATCCAGTGCTTCGGCAAGGCCATGGCCAACGGCTACGCCATTTCCGTGGCCGGAGCACGCCGCGAGCTGATGGAGGCGGCCAAGACCATCTTTTTCACCGGCACCCATTTCTTCTCGGGCGTTCCCTTTGCCGCTGCTCTGGCCTGCATCGACGAAATCCAAGAGAGCTCCGCTATTGAATATATTCACCGGATGGGAACGATGTTCATGAAAGGACTTGCCGATGCGGCAGCGGCGGAAGGTCTGAAAGTGAGCGTCACCGGTCCACCGGCCATGCCCTACATGACGTTTGCCGATGATCCGCTGTTTGAGACCAACCGGTTCTTCTGCGGCGAGGCGGCCCGGCGGGGCATCTTCCTCCATCCGCACCACAACTGGTTTGTTTGCGCGGCCATGCAGGAAGCGGATATTCAAAAGACACTGGATGTCGCATCCGTTTGCTTCAAGCTCACCAGGGAAAAGATCGGCGGCTGAGGCGCGCGACTCGGGGCGGTTCAACTCTGTGGCGCGTTCAAGCTTGCAGTTTGAACCCATTCAGTTTTTTCTTTTTCATGATTGGAATAGGCAGTTGAATCTGCAGCAGGATCAAATGACGGGTTCAATCAGCATGATTGAGCCTGCGAAAGAGATTTCGCTGCATTGAATGGTTATCATATCATCATTGCTTTCTTGAATATGTATGATTGCAATACGAACCGCCATTTCCAATGGTTTGTTCTCTTGCAAAATTCCAATATTCCTTATTTTCCTTTGCATGCATCCAATCTCCTGCACATGAGTATTTGCATAGCTCTGACAGTCCAAATAGTGTCAGCATTTTTGTGACAGGACAAAACTGAAATCTGAATTCAATTTTGTCCTGTGTTTCATTTTCAATTCTTAAATGCAGAAGTTTCCTGAAAAATAAAAAGTTTCTTTTAATTTTTTGCTTAAATATTGGAAATTCCAGTTTTGAATTTATACGCGGGACTATTACTTTCGCTACTAATGTAGCTGCCAATATCAGTTGCTTACCTACAATTCGAATTGATCTTTGTTTTCCCAAAAATGGTATTAATGTATAGGTCTGTAAAACAAAAGGCAGGGTGAATATAAAAACAAGTAACCATGATAATACCAGCAACGAAAAATATTGCATATCACTTCACATAGATGATGGTTAAGCGGCCTGTTCCGGACTCGGCATGACAAATCGCATGTTCTTGGAACCTGTTTTCTCAACCGGCGGGCATGCTCACAGGTGATTTTGTGTTTGTCGCCGATTTCCGGAGCGATGAAATTTCAACTTCTAAACTTCCTTAACCGGGATGCTGTGCTCTCATCTTGATCAAGCGGCGTTAAAATGCAGCTGTGTATACTCGCCGGTCGTTGCCTCAATCTAATCTCAGGGAGTAAAGTAAACAATAATAGTTAAATGGCAGGATATTGACAGATGGAAACTGCTATGAAAGATGCAATGGAAGCATCGAGAAACAAAACCCTATCAGGGTAATGGAAAATGGGTTCAGGTTTCGAGATATCAGTTTGGAAGAAATGGTGCCCTGCTTTTCAGTTCTTGACGTTTGGCCGCGACAACCGACTACTTGAACAAATTAAAGATACTTATTACAAATGAAAATAGCAGTAACATCGTATATAAAATAATAAATACCTCCGGTGACCTGTAATCTTTGTATCTTTGTATCCATTAAATGGTGAAATTTCCCATCCTTATAAATCCACAAAAGCATTGCTGCTGAAAAAAATATTATAATAATCCATAAAGCTATATTCATCGGATAATCCTTTTTTTATTATGCTGAGCGTACCAGCGAACGTGCTTCAAAATATCAAACCGTCTTTCTGCAATCAAGTATGAATTCACCTCCAGGAGATGGACAATTGACGGTGATAAAAAGGACATCCTGCCCTTCAAAGCTATTTTTGCCTTGAATGCAGATGCATGATTCCTTTCCGGTCTTTTGCTCATATGACACTTCCCCCGCCTTCTTCTTTTTGCATTATGGAGCAGCTTTCCCGGGTATGTCACTGTCTCGTTTTGCCGGACCAGCTCACTATGATCTATCCCGGAAACTTGCATCACACCCAAGTTAGCGTTCGGTCATTTTGTATGTGGCAAGATATTCCTTGACTGCTTTCCAACGAACCATTAGAACTTTAGAAAAATAGCGGAAAGGAATAAATTATGTGCTCTCGAAAATTAAAGCTGATTGTGGCTGTCTTGTTCACTGTTTTCAGTCTTGCTGCCTGCAACCCGGGTGATGATTTTCCGAGCCCTGGCGTAACACCGCCAGCTGCACCGGGAATTCCGACCGTTACTGCCGGTAATGCACAATTGACAGTTACCTGGACCGCGGTAACAGGTGCAACCAGCTATGAGGTGTACTTCAACACAACAAACAATCTATCAACTGCAACACTTTTTGCGGGCGACCCCGACAATACAGATACTACCTGCATTATAACAGGGCTCACGAATGGCACTCCGTACTACGTCTGGGTAAAGGCGAAGAACAGCGCAGGGACGAGCGATGCAAGCCCCGTCGCGACGGGAACGCCAGTCGCTGCCTCGTGGCCCGGTACGGTACAGTTCGGAAGCACCGAATTTGATTCGGCTGAGGGGATTGCCCTGGATGCCAGCGGCAATATCTACGTCGGAGGCTATACATATGGCGCCTTCCCCGGCTTTCCACGTGCTACTACTGACGGCGACGCTACTATTGTAAAGCTTGACCCTTCAGGCACCATCACTGGGTCATATCAGTCGCTGATGGCTAACGACGATTATATCTATGGCGTCGTCGTCGATGGAGAAAATAATCTGATTGTCACGGGGATTAAGCACGATATCGACTATAACGCCACGTCCTTCATCAGTAAATACAATTCCGACCTGACGCTTCTTTGGTCGAGAGACTTTCCGATAACCGATTACAGAGCTTACGCGGTTACCGTGGATGGCAGCAACAACATATACGCCGCCGGGGATACGCCTTCGCCTTTCGGCAATGGCTTTGTCATCAAGTACGACAAGGCGGGGAACTACCAGTGGACGGGGACCGTAGGGACCGCAACGGATGAGAGGGAAATAAAGGGAGTGGCAACGGACGGCAGCCATGTCTATATTACCGGAATGACGATGGGGACGTTTCCAGGCAACTCTCTGGTGGGAGAATACGATGCCTTTGTCGCGAAGTTGAGACAGACAGACGGAGTCCAGGTCGCAGTCAAGCAGTTCGGAACGACTCAAAACGATGACCCTCGAAGAATAGTTGTGGATTCAACTAGAAATGTCGTGTGGGTAGTCGGGTACACCAATGGAAGTTTCCCGGGGTTTACGATCGCCGGTGCTTCTGATGTTTTTGTTGCGAGGTTGGGGACGGCCGCACTCGATCTCCTGGATACCAAGCAGTTCGGCACTGTGGGTGGGGGTAACGATGAGGCCTGGGGGATCGATCTGGATGCGAGCGGCAATGCCTATGTGGGGGGGTGGGTGTACGGAGCCATTGATGGAGAGACATTTGCCGGGGGCTCGGACGGTTTCCTGATCAAGTATGACCCAACCGGAGCGAGGCTGTGGACAAGGGAGTTCGGAAGCGCTGCCAATGAAAATGTTAAAGCTGTGAAAGTCGCCGGGGGATATGTCTACGTAACCGGTTATACCTATGGTACGTGGGATGGCAGCACGCAAATCGGCAACGGTGATCAATATGTGGTTAAGTACAGCACTGCCGGAGTCAAGCAATAAACAGGATAGATAATCGAGAATAGAAAAGGCAGAGCCGCGGCTCTGCCTTTTCTTATTTTTGTACAGAGTGGATAGAGGGATGCTGCTGATTTATTAAATCAGCATGCTCGGCTGGTAATCATGATTTTGAGAAGAAGATCGTAAGACTGACAAGTCGTGTGTTACAGCGGAAAATACCCGGACCTGGGGAAGGTAATAAGACTGATTTAATGTTATGTCGCCTGAATTACGTAAGAGCGTCTGCAATGGGCACCAGCTATCGAAATGAGTCTTCTTCCCCAGATGGGAGAACGGTCGATCATAAAATACTATACTTATTCGGATCGGCTTTGGGATTATTCCTGGGGAGGCTCTTTTTCCTCCAGAACGTAGCGAACCTTGAGCGATAAGTCCGGGCGCAGAGAGTTATAAACGGAACAGTACTTGTCACGTGACAGGGCAATGGCGCGCTCCACTTTCTTCGGGTCCAGATGATTTCCGGCAATGTGTAGAACGATGTCGACGGCTTTGTAATATTGCGGCGGCGTCGGATTGCGCTCCCCTTCAATTTCCACCCGAAAACTCGCCGGTTCCATCCGCATCTTCTTCAGGATCGACATGACATCAATCCCCAGACAGCCGGCCAGGCTCAACAGAAGGGCCTCCGTCGGTTTGCATCCCCACTGCGCCTGGGCATCGAATTCAATCTCGTATCCCTGCGGCGTGGACCCGGTGAACACCAGATCACGCTGCCAGACCAGAGCGGTCTTCACGACCTGATCAATCTTTTGCTTGTAGCCGGCGGCCTGCAATTCATCGGAAATATCTTTGTCCTCAGCCATGTCTTTCACCTCTTGCGCGACAGTATATACGGGCACGGCATCCGGGTCAAATATTTGTTGGCCGCAAATGCCATAGCAAGCAATGGCCGGCGCGCTCGGGGACCGCGCCCTGCATACCGGCGTTGAGTCGGAGCAAACCGGCGGGATGCCGCTGAAATCCGAGGGACGGAAGGACATGCGGTATTGTCCCCCTTGATTCCCCTCAATCCTTCAATCCCCGGTGCGTCTTCCAGTATTCATATTCGTACGGCCATTCCTCTCTGCGGTATTGCATCAGAGAACGCATGCGCTCATGGAACGTCCGTGTCACCTCCGCGTATGCGGAATTCTTTTCCTTGTTTTTCCAGGCCTGGACAAGCCTCTCGCCCAGGGCCCAAGCCCTTTCCACGATCTCCGAGGGAAAATCATAATCCCGGATCTGCCCCATCGTCGCCCAGACGGCGCCAACCGGAACCGCACCCGTAATGGCGAGAAAATGCTGCATGTAGTCCGCGATGGGCGCTTCATCGCCGCCGCCCGACGTGACCACGGCCGCACCGTATTTCCCCCCGAACTCCTGCAGATGAAGCACACCGGCGCATCGGTCAAAGAAGGCTTTCAATTGAGCGGAGACATGAAATATATAGTTGGGACTTGCCAGAATAATGCCGTCGGCTTTATCGATGCTTTCCCTGATCGCCCCGAAAGAGTCCTTCTGCGGGCATATGCCGTCCCGGTGACAGATATCGCAGGCTCTGCACGGTTTGATCTCATGGCCCTTGATGGTAAAAATTTCCGTGTCGGCTCCCTGCCGCGCGGCCCCCTCGATCACGATTTGCGCGAGCCTGCCGGTCGCTCCTTTTGTGCCTCGGGGACTGCCGATAATCGCAGTGATCTTCATATGCATTTCCCTCCCCATGAATGGTATCTGTCCTTGAATATTTACCACGTTTAGAATTGAAGTTCCCCATCTTTTTTATCGACAGGGATGGCCTCGGGCCGAGGGAGTTCTCTGCAACATTCTCTTTGATTTACTGAAACCCGACGTGATAGATTATGAGTGTAAGATAGCGGTGAAGAAAAGTGCGCAGATAGACGGCGTCCGGTGCATTGCATTTTTAGAGTGAGCCGCTCATGCGGTTCCGATGAGTGCGGCGCGCTATAATCAACCACCTCGCAGCAAGCTGCGGAGAATTAACGCTCGTCCCGCTTAAGCGGGATCAAAACGAAGTCCATCTATAAGTAAAAGGAGGAACACATCATGACTAAAGTATTGAGAGTGATTATCTTTCTGGGTGCCGTAGCCATCGGCGGCCAATTGCTGTTCTCAGGAACCTTGTCGGCGGCGGAATCGGGAAGCGCGGGACAGGCTAAAATCGTCCAGAGCGGAGCGATTCTGACTGTGGCCGAATCCAAGAGGCTGATCGGCAAGGCTGTGGCACAGATGCCGGTTGTGAGGAGTGCTCTTGCCAACGGTATGGTTATCGTCATTAAGGGGACGACCAATGCCTACGTTGCGGAGGAGATCGCCGGGAATAAATCCAATCATGCAGCTTTTGTGACGGGAAGAATTGAACCCGAAAAAGGGACCAAATACCTGCCCAAGACCAAACCCGTCAATCACCTGATCCTGGAAAAAGGCAAGGTCCTTGATATTTCCCTGGAGGAGGCCGCGAAAAAACTGAAGCGAGGCGATGTTGTGATCAAGGGGGCGAATGCCCTGGATTACAAGAACAAGCTAGCTGCGGTCAATATCCTCCATCCCGAAGGCGGAACAACGGGAACCACTATGCCCATCATCGTGGCACGCAAGGTTAACCTTATCATTCCGATCGGGCTGGAGAAGCTGGTTGCGGGTGATCTCGTGGATCTGACCCTGAAGATGCGCGACCCGATGGAGACTTTGTCTCCCCCGGCCGGCAGTTGGAAGGGGCTATTTCCCGGGCACAATATTCCCTCCATGTGGCTCCTGACCGGAGAAATTGTGACGGAGCTGGAAGCCATTAAGATATTGACGGGAGCAGAGGCCTTCCAGTGCAGCGCCGGCGGTGTCAGCGGAGCGGAGGGGAGCGTATGGATTGTTTTTCGCGGAACCCGGGATCAGGTAAAGAAGGCCCTGGAATTGACAAAATCCGTCCAGGGGGAACCTCCTTACACTGAATAGGAAATTACCGGGGCGTGAAAGAGGAACGCTCCTGAAACTGTCAGTTCATGGTAAAAGAAAAGCCGGGAGTCGCCGCCCGGCTTTTTTCCGGTGTGGAATGGCTTCATCAGGCGCGCCGCTCCTCTTCTCCCGGTCCACATTATTTTGATATTTTGTGTCTTTGTCTTCAGGAGACATAACACTTAATTCCGAATTACCTTTGCATTATCAAAAAACTTAAAATTTTAGGGGCGTTCTTTCTCTTCTCTCATCGGCTCTCATTGCCGCTTCAGAGATTGCCTGTTTTTTTCTTACCGGCCTCAGCAATCGCAATCATTGACGCCGCTGTGGCATCGCCGACGACCTGCAGCAGATCCTTCTGGTCCAACGAGACAATTAATGATCTCTTGCTGTTTAATTCTTCCAGGACTCTGGCAATAATCCGGTCTTCGGTAGAGCGGTCGATTTCGAGCTCTTTGAGCTTTTGCATATCAGCCCCGTCAGGAAAATGGAAATTCATCTTATGATCATTTTCCTCATGGCCAACATTATTCTGATCTATGTGTTCTTTGATCTCCGCGATCATGAACCTCACTGTAGTATGAACATTTTCCCAACTCATGAATTGCTCCTGTCAATATTCAATCAGCGTCACGCCTTTTTCTGATGAATTACAGCAATCACCGGATATATGCAAATGAATTCACCAAATAATAGATGAGCCGGGAAGAGACTTGCCCTTCGCGCTCCGGAACGGACCAATTCAGTCTTGTTTTCCGATATTTGCTTCACAACTAAACAACAACCGGTCCTGGAATCCAAGTTTCCGGCCGCTATTTTCCGGGCGGTCTTTATGGTGACGGAGTCATTGAATTGTGATAGAAAGAAACGAAAAGGATGTGTTCCAAAACCTGCTGGCGCGCATTCTGCAAATCACTGGCGCGATGCAGCGGCAACCCGTGAGAATGTATCCCATCGGGGCATTGATGATTCGAGACTGATCAAATATCGTTAAAGAGGCCTTGTGAAAAAACCGGTGAAAAAAATATTGATCGCTTTCAGTGTCGCAATCGGTCTTGTGGTCTTGCTTTGCGGCGCGTTTGTTGTCAAACTTGCCGTCGAAGTCGGCAAAATGTCTTCAATGAAAACACAAAAAGTCACTGACGGCGTCTATGCCGTCCAGGACAAATTCGGCAACCTGTTTCTCATTAAAAGCGGTGACCGGTATATTGCTGTCGATGCGGGGGATAATACGAAAAATGTTCGGCGGGAGTTGGCCAAATTACGAATCGATCCGAAAAAAGTTGTGGCCGTGCTGCTGACGCATACGGACTCCGATCACATTGCGGCGCTGGATCTCTTTTCCAACGCCTCGATATATATTTCCAAAGCCGAAGAACAAATGATTAATGGACAAACCTTCCGCACCCTATTTTTTAATAATAAATTCGATTACAAGTATAATACGCTGGAAGACAATCAGGTGATCGAATTGGCGGGATTAAAGGTCAGGGGGATTTTAACCCCCGGTCACACACCCGGCTCGATGTGTTACCTGATCAATGACACCTATTTATTTACGGGCGATTCCCTGAGTTTAAGAAACGGGAAGGTCGACATTATGAACGACTTCTTCAATATGGATTCTGAAGCGCAGCGGGTATCTCTCAAGAAGCTGGCAGCTCTGCCGGACGCGAAATATATTTTTACAGCGCATTATGGATTTACAGATCATTATCAAAACGCTTTTGACGGCTGGAAGAATTGAGCGGCTTCGGGACAGCGTTATTGCCGCGAATGAGCACGGTGCATAAGAAGAGCATAAGTTTCCGGATCAAAAATAATTCAAATGAAAGAGGTATCAAGATGAGCCAGACGGTTTTAAAAGAATCAAAAGACGGTATTCTGTTGTTGACACTGAACCGGCCCGACAAAAAAAACGCGTTTAACGCCGAGCAGTGGAAGGCGCTGGCCGCGGAGCTGGATGCCGCACGTGAAGATGACGACGTCACCGTGGTTGTTCTCACAGGCGCGGGCATTGATTTTTCGGCAGGTCAGGACTTGAAGGATTCCGTAGTTTCCGGGGCGCTCTTAAGTTACCGGATTCTGGAGCGCGCCGTCATCGACTTTGACAAACCGCTCATCGCGGCGGCCCGGGGCGTTGCCGTCGGAGGAGGCGCGACCATTCTGTTCCATTGCGATGTGGTTTACGTGGGTGAAAGCCTGCGCCTGCGCATGCCGTTTAACAGTCTGGCGATGGCGCCCGAATTTGCCAGCAGCTACATGCTGCAGGCGATCGTCGGACCGCAGCGCGCGGCTGAATTCCTGATGACGGCCCAATGGATTGACGCCGAAAAGGCGGTGGCGTCGGGAATCGCCTCACGCAAGTTCACGGATGATGAGCTTCTGCCCAGGGCCATGGCGAAGGCAGCCGAGATCGCGCAGTGGCCGCTGATTTCTCTCCGGGAAACCAAACGGTGCCTGAAGATGGCGCATAAGGCGGGAATAGACGCCGCCATTAAAACTGAACATGAGGCCATGGACAGGCTCTCCGATACGCCGGAAAAGACCGAGGCTGTGACGGCCTTCATTGAAAAGCGAAAGCCGGATTTCCGCAACCTGAGAAAGAAGTAGCACGAAAAGCGTTTGATGATTTGGCAAGGAGTGCGCTGCAGCCCGCTGCGATGGAGGCTTTTGTTTTCGGAATTGCCGCTGGCCGACCGGGTCTCTTTTCAGGAGCAGGCTCTACGTCGCCCAATACCTTCCCGCGTCATCAGCGGCCGCCATGCCTTTCTTCATCAGCCTGTCCAGGTGCTTTGCCAGCATGGCCTTCTCCCAATACTCAACGAAGATTGTGGGATGTGCGGGGTAGATGATCATTTTCCCGGCCAGCTCAGCAATGGTGCTCGGCCTTTCCCGGAGGGCTGCCAAAACCTTCTCGTCGCGCCGGTAAATCCGCCCCTTGTATTCCTCAAATGCCTCACGGACACGCGGCGCGGCTAAAATCTCCTTGTTGTGCCCGGAGACAACGCGGTCCGGTTTCATTGCGATGATCCGGTCGATGGACGCGATGAAATCATCCACGGGCGTCGCGGCGTCACCATACCAGGGGCCGACCTTTGTCAGGCAGATATCGCCGCAGAAGAGCAGACCTTCGTCGGGAAAGAGGAACGTCAGATGGCCCGATGTATGCCCGGGCATGTGCATGACATGAATTCTTGTTCTTCCGGCGTCGATCACGTCTCCTTCATCAATAGTTCCGTCGACGCGCCACTCTTCCATAAAGGAGGGCTTCATCGCGCCGATGAGATGGGCAAACTCCTCGGGGTCCTCCTTCATGTACTTTTCCCAGTTATCGATTGAACCGATCTTCATGTGGTCCCGGAAGTTCTCCTGCTCCAGCGGATGGGTGATGATCCGGGCATTGACGAAGAGATCGTTATCCCACACGTGGTCCAGGTGGCAGTGGGAGTTGATGAGGATATCGACGTCTTCCGGCCTGGCCTGCTCCATAATCTTACCCGCACCGCTGTCAATCATGACGCGTGTATCATCGTCGATGAGCACGGCGTTGGATTTGCTGAACCCTTCTTCGGTAAAAAATATCGATATTCTGTCATTTATTTTTTGAATCATCTTTTATTGCTCCTTAAAAAAGGACATTGCCGGGCTACTTGCGCAGGGCCATGACATCTTTGCAGCCGAGCATGTAATCCTTCGGCGCTATCGTCACGATATCGGAAGCAATTAGAAACGGATAGTGCGGGGACTTCCCGGTCACGCCGAAAAACATCGGCAGCAGAAGCTGGTGATCGCAGGCCCGGAGCTCCAGCGGACCGACGGGGCTCGCGATGACCATTCCCTCGAGCGCGTCGATCAATTTTTCCTTATCTATCTTACCGGCCCTGACGTAAGCCTTTTCCAGGAGCATGCCGACTGCGTATCCATAGAGCGCACCCGCCTTGGGGTATCGGTTATAATTTGCCCGAAAGTCTTTTACAAAGGTTTTGTTTTCGGGGGTGTCGGGATAAAAGAAAAGGTAATTTGCCGTGCCATAGATTCCGGCAGGGGCGGCGGATCCCTGGGGCTCGAGCGTGGAAAGTTCTATGCCGGTGTGCTGATAAAAGGGGATCTTCTTCTCCAATCCGGCGGCTTTCGCCGCCTGCTGGAAGCTGACCATGCTTGCGCCGCCTGTGGCAACAATGATGAAATCCGGTTTGGCGTGAAGGATAGCGCTGATGTAAGGTGTAAAATCCGTGGTACCTACTTTCCACCATGATTCGCTGAGTTTCCGGACAGCGGGTTTTAATGTTTTCAAATGATTCCAAAGGTCATCGGCAATGGCGTGCCCATATTCATAATCATCGCCGGCAATCCAATACGTAAGGAAAGGCCTTTTGGCCAGGGCGGTCGCTGCAGCGCGGCCGGCCATCTGCGTGTTGTCCGTGGCCATGAAGACATAGCGGTGGCCTTTCTCCCCGCTGATTTTGTCGCTTTTGCCATAGGTGACGATAAACGGAATCTTTTCGTCTCTGGCGAAGCCGGAAACGGCCAGGGACGAGCCGCTGTTGAGCGTACCGACCAGGACATCAACCTTTTCCCGGAAAACGAGTTCTCTGGCCATAGCCAGCGCAAGATCCGGTGTAAACTTGTCATCTCTCGCGACAAACTCGATCTTCTTTCCCAGGATGCCTCCCCGGGCATTCACTTTGTTTGCGGCCATTTTAAAACCATCGAGAACGTCAAACGTAAAAGCCGCTGCCGGACCCGTGTAGGTGTCTACAAACCCCACTTTGATCGTATCCCCCGCAAAAGAGCCGGAGGCGCCTGTGAGTCCAAAAAGAAGAAGGCTTATTGCAATGAAGATAATGTGTTTCATAACAGAATCCTTTTGTATAAGAACGCCTTGCGGCTCTGACGATCCGAAAGCAAGCTGTCGCCTTTGATGGGGTGATAAACGGCAACCGATCTGTTCAGGATAACAAAACGCACTCGTCAGGGATCAATCATAGTCCCGTCCTGAAAGAACGGAGATCCGCCGCCGCAATTCTTTTACACCAGATACATGTTTTCCGCTTCCCTGAGCAGATCATCCCGGAAACGGGGATGCGCCAGGCTGATCACGGCCAGGGCTCTGCCGCGGGTGGATTTGCCTTTCAGGTTGACGATGCCGTACTCCGTGGCCAGGTAGTGCGTATCCATCCTTGGTACGGTGATCGCGTTGCCCACGCCTAGACGCGGCACGATGCGGGACAGCGCGCCGTCGTGCGCCGTCGAGTAAAAGGCGATGATGGATTTTCCACCCTGCGAGTTGAATGCGCCGCGCACAAAATCAAGCTGACCGCCGGTGCCCGAATACTGCGCTCCGTCAAGCGTTTCCGAATTGCACTGTCCCAGCAGATCCACCTCGATGGTGGCGTTGACGGAGATGAAATTGTCCTGCCTGGCGATGTTGACCGGGTCGTTCACATACGACACCGGATAGCTTTCGCAACCCGGATTGTCATGGATGAACTCATAGAGTTCTTTGTCGCCCAGGGCATTGGTGAAAACGTGTTTGCGGGGATTCAGAATCTTTCTGCGTCCGGTGACCGCCCCTTGTTTAATCAACTTCATCAAAGCCGGATTGAAGAGCTCACTGTGGATGCCCAGGTCTTTTCGATCGCTTAAGAATTCGCAGACTTTGGCGGGAATGCCGCCGATTCCCACTTGCAGACTTGCTCCGTCGGGAATCTCGGCCGCAACAATACGCGCGATGGCTTCGGCCTCGGGCTTGGGTGTCGAAAAAGCGATTTCAAAAAGCGGAGTGTTGTTCTCCACGATCGCGTCTACTTCCGACACATGCAGCAGGGAATCGCCGAAGACACGCGGCATGTTCTCGTTCACTTCGACAATCAGGGTTTTGCAGCATCTGGCCGCCGTCGAGATGTAATCGTTTACCGTGCCGAACGTGAAGAATCCGTTTGGGTCCATGGGGGATACGGTCGTCACCGTGACATCCACTTCCATAAACTCCCGGATCAATCGGGGGATCTGGTGGAATAGATTGGGAATATAATAGTCCAGTCCGACGTGAACAAATCCACGGTTCGAGGGTGAGACAAACCACGAAAACGCCGTCAGGCAGTCTCTGAATTCCGGCGCCAGATAGGTGGCGGCGGCGTGCTTCGACGGCAGCAGTGTATAGATCTCAATGCCCTTTAAATCGCCGTCTCTCAGCCTTCCGGCGATGGCGCTGAGCAGGGCCGGCGGTTCGGCAGACGCCATTCCATGAATAATCCTGCCGCCGTTCGGAATTGAGGCGACGGCCTTCTCGGGTGTCATCAGCTTTTTTTGGTAAAGATCGCGGTATTGGGACATGTGCCACCTCGCAAGTACGGCCACAGAGAGATATTTTTATTGACGATAAGACATACGAATAACGCTCCGGCGTGTCAATTAATTTTTCATTTAAGCCCATATGGCTGCCCGGGGTTCCGCTGGAAGGAATCGGCTTAAATTTCCCGCAGCTCTCCGCTTTCTATCGAGCCGGCGACCATGGCAGCAAGGGCTTTCCGATCTATTGGCGCAGGAAAAGGTTGGGCAAGTCACTGATCATCGTAGATAAAACCACTTGGAACATTTCCCTACCAATTGCCTATCAATGAACTAATATTGTCATTTGCAGTGAAGCATTCAAAATTAATCTCAAGCGACAACTTGCGGTGCAGGAATCAGGAGCCTTAGGGGAACAGAGTTTCGGCATCAAGTGCCGCGCGGCAATCGCCGGCCCGGCCCGGTCCCCGCGCCTCGAAAGAGGGATTCCTGTGACTCAACAAAGGATACAGGGAATTTTTCGCGGCGTAAATTTGATTTGAGGCGGGCTGTCCCGCCAATAACCGGATTTCGAAATTTGTTTGTCAGAAAGGATGATAGCAATGGGTCTGGCAGAAAAACAAGCCGAGGGTGTTCGTGAAATAAATATTGATTCCTCTCAATCGATTGACGCTTTGATGAAAATTATTAAAGAGCTTGTGACCGAACTTCACCCGACCTGGTCAAAACACAGAAAAATATTGCCGAACAGTTTGTTGTCGCAGGATTTGGGACTGGATAGTCTCGCAAGGGTAGAGCTTCTGGCGCGTATTGAAAGAAATCTGGAGGTAAATCTCCCGGAGGAAAATTTCATCACCGCGGAAACCGCCCGCGATCTGTGGAAGGCGATTGCCGATGCGGGGCATTCTTTCAAGCCGGCAGCCTATGAAGAGACCAAAACAGAGGAAATCGGCGAGGCGCATGATCTGCCGCACGATGCCGAGACCCTGATCGATGTCCTCGACTGGCATGTTGAGCATAACCCGGACCGGCCCCATCTTCGTCTGTATAATGATAAAGATGAAATCGAAGAGCTGACGTACCGGCAGCTGAGTGAAGGGGCGCGTGCAGTGGCTGCCGGCATTCAGGCCAGAGGACTGCTGCCGGGGGATACCGTTTCGATTATGCTGCCCACCGGCCGTGAATATTTCTTTACGTTTCTGGGGATTCTGCTTGCCGGCGGCATACCGGTTCCCATCTATCCGCCCTTTCGCTTAAACCAGCTTGAGGACCATATGCGCCGCCACAGCACGATTCTCCAGAGTTGCAGCGCCAAAATGATGATCACGATTCCGGAAGCAAAGGCCTTTGCGCATGTCCTCAAGGCGCAGGTAGAGAGCATGGATACTGTGGCCACGGTCCGGGAATTAACGTCGAACCATGCCCTGTATAGAATGTACGACCCGGCTTCGACCGAGACTGCCTTTCTCCAATATACATCCGGCAGCACCGGCAACCCCAAAGGCGTCACGCTCACCCACGCCAATCTGCTGGCCAACATCCGGGCGTTGGGGGAGGTAGTGAAAGTGAAGTCTACGGATGTGATCGTGAGCTGGCTGCCCTTGTATCATGATATGGGCCTCATCGGAACGTGGATGAGCAGCCTCTATTATGCGGCCATGCTCGTGGTCATGTCTCCTTTGAGTTTCATTGCCCGGCCGCACCGCTGGCTTTGGGCCATTCACCATCACCACGGCACCATCTCGGCCGCTCCCAATTTTGCCTATGAGTTATGTCTGAAAAGGATCGTGGATGAGGATATCAAGGGTCTCGATCTGTCTTCCTGGAGAATTGCCTGCAACGGCGCCGAGCCGGTAAGCCCCGATACCGTGGAGAATTTCTGCGGCCGCTTCGCTGCATACGGCTTTCAGCGCGAAGCGATGATGCCGGTTTACGGGCTTGCGGAATGTTCGGTCGGCCTGGCTTTTCCGCCGCTGAATCGCGGCCCTCTTGTTGACCGGATCAACCGCGACGTTTTTGTCAATCTCGGCCATGCAGTTCCTTCGGATGAAGCGGATGATCTCGTTCTGCGGTTTGTTGCCTGCGGCCACCCGCTGCCCGGCCATGAGGTGCGCATCGTCGACGCAAGTGAACGGGAATTGCCGGAGCGCCATGAAGGAATGCTTCATTTCCGCGGACCTTCGGCTACAGCCGGTTACTACCACAACGCTGAAGATACGCAGGCGCTCTTTCACGGCGACTGGCTCGATTCCGGGGATATGGCCTACATCGTAGGCGGCGATATATTTATTACGGGACGGAAAAAAGACATCATCATCCGTGCGGGCCGAAACATCTATCCCCAGGAGCTCGAAGAAGCCGTGGGCAACGTGGCCGGCATCAGGAAGGGGAATGTTGTCGTCTTTGCCTCCCGCGACACCGTCAATCAAACGGAGAAGCTGGTGGTGATGGCGGAGACCCGTGAAGACGACCCCGAAAAGCTAAGTGCTCTCAAAGAACGCATCAACGCGCTCGCCATGGATCTGGTCGGAACCGCCGCCGATGAAGTAGCGCTGGTGCATCCGGGGACCGTCCTTAAAACCTCCAGCGGAAAAGTCCGCCGGGCCGCCAGCCGCGCTCTTTTTGAAAGCGGTGAGACTAGCCGGAAAACCAGGGCGGCGTGGCAGCAGATGGTGCGCATTGCCGCATCCGGAGTTTTGCCGGAAATCCGCCGCATGAAGCATGAAGCGGCAAATGCAGTTTATGCAGCATACTGCCTGGCGCTCTTCAGCCTCTCGGCGCCCCTGGTATGGCTTTGTGTCCTTTGCCTGCCCACACTCGAGTGGCGGTGGGCGGTGATGAGGAAAACGGCGCGGTTTCTGGCAGGGGCGACATTTACGCCCATTGACGTGCAGGGGATGGAAAATCTCACCGGCATCGGATCCTGCGTGCTGGTTTCCAATCATGCCAGTTATCTGGATAATATGGTGATGGTTGCCACGCTGCCGATGAAATTCCGGTTTGTGGCCAAAGGCGAGCTGAAAAGGCACTGGTTTACGAGGACGTTTCTGGAACGCATCGGAGCCGAATTCGTGGAGCGCGATGATCTCCAGAAAAGCCTCGAAGACGCCCGCCGGTTTTCGCAGACGGCGCGTGACGCGCGCAATCTGCTCTTCTACCCGGAAGGAACGTTCACGCGCATCCCGGGGCTTCGTCCTTTTTATCTGGGCGCCTTCAAGGTGTCGGTAGAAAACGATCTGCCGGTTGTTCCTATTGCGATTCGCGGCACGCGCTCCATGCTTCGGGATGTCAGCCTGTTTACCCACCGGGGCAAGATCAGCGTCACGATCGGAAACCGCATTGAACCCCGCCAATTGCAGGACCCGGCCGCGCCGGACGTTTGGGCGACGGCCATAAAGATGCGCAATGCCGCCCGGGCCCATATCCTCACGTACTGCGGTGAGCCGGATCTTGCGAGCCACTGATCCGGCTTCGGTAGGACCGGGGGGAGACGGAATTCCATGCCTGCATGAGATTACCGGTCTATTTACGGTATGATCAATAATATGTTGCTATCTGGTTGAATAGATGATACTCAGCGCTTGTCAGTGAACCACAGGGGTCACCATACCCTGTGGTTTTTTTATTCCATATGAGCATTTTACCCGATGCTGAACAACGGGTTTTAAAATAAAGAAACATATTCCGTCATGCGGCGCGGGTCCCACCTTCAGGAGGCGACGCCGCGCATCCGGAAGGTGTCAGGTTCTCTTTGTCCGGAGCTCGGCTTCGCCGCATTGATTCGTTTGTGTATTTTAGAAGGAGCATTAAATCAACATGATTGAAGCAGTCAATATCAGTCTTTCCTATGGGAAAAGATTATTATTCAAAGAGGTTAACATCAAATTTACTCCCGGCAACTGTTACGGACTGATCGGGGCCAACGGATCGGGAAAGTCCACCTTTCTCAAAATTCTAGCAGGTGAACTGGATGCGGACCACGGGGAAATTAACATCGGCCGCCGGGAGCGAATCGCGGTTCTCAGCCAGGATCAATTTGCCTTTGATAATGAAATCGTTTTCAACACCGTCATCATGGGGCACAAGCGGCTGTATAAGGTCATGAGAGCGCGCGAGGCGATTTACGCCAAGTCTGAATTTACGGAAGAGGACGGTGTGCGTTCAGCTGAACTGGAGACTAAGTTCGCTGAAATGAACGGCTATGAAGCCGAATCCGAAGCCGCAGTGCTATTGAGCGGACTGGGCATATCCGAAGAGCTGCGGACGAAGAAGATGAAGGAGCTGGAGGCGGGTGACAAGGTCCGCGTACTCCTGGCCCAGGCTTTGTTCGGCAATCCGGATATTCTGCTCCTGGATGAACCGACGAATAACCTTGATCTGCAATCCATCCGCTGGCTCGAAGAGTTCCTCGATCGGTTTTCCAACACGGTCATCGTGGTATCCCACGACCGTCACTTTTTGAATCAGGTCTCTACGCATACCGCCGATATCGACTTCGGGCGAATTAAGATTTATGCAGGCAATTATGATTTCTGGTACCGCGCCAGCCAGATGCATTTCCAGCAGAAGCAGAACGATAACCGCAAAATGTCTGAAAAAGCCGAAGAATTGAAAGCATTCATCCAGCGCTTCAGCGCCAATGCATCCAAGTCCAAGCAGGCCACGTCGCGCAAGAAGCTGCTCGATAAGCTGACGCTTGCGGACATGCCGACGTCATCGAGAAAATATCCATACGTGGTGTTTACACCGGAGAGATCCTGCGGGGACATCATTCTGGAAATATCCAGGCTGACCAAAGCAATTGACGGCGTTAATGTGCTGGATCATTTTGACCTGAATGTCCGCAAGGGCGATAAAATCGCTTTTATCGGAGACAATGCCCTGGCCCGAACAACCCTTTTTCAGATTCTGGCGGGTGAACAGACTGCGGACGGCGGCAGTTTCCGCTGGGGCGTTACCATTAAAAATGCCTATTTCCCCAAGGAGAATAGCACTTATTTTGAACAAGAGATGACTCTGATTGACTGGCTGTGCCAGTATTCACCTCCTGAGGATGGAGAAGCCTTTGCCCGCGGCTTCCTGGGCAGAATGCTTTTTTCGGGCGAAGAGGCGCTGAAGAAAACCAGTGTTCTCTCCGGTGGCGAACGCGTTCGCTGCATGCTGTCGCGCATGATGCTCGCCGGCGCCAACGTCCTGATTCTTGATGAACCGACGAATCACCTGGATCTGGAATCGATCACTGCCCTGAATGACGGGCTTATTGCGTTTCCCGAGGTGGTTCTGTTTGCCTCGCAGGACCAGGAGTTTGTTTCCACCGCCGCCAACAGGTTTGTCGATATCGTGGGGGGAGAAGCGATCGAACGAAATCCTGATTTTGAAGAGGATGCGGACAGGCAGGGATATCTAGCCCAAGCCGTATGATCGGAACTCCTCAAGCCGGAGCGGGCATTGGCCGGGCCGGCCGCTAACCACTGTGCCTCCGGCGCTTTAAATCACATTTATCAACGTCACTTATCTGAACGTCTTTGAGAAAAGCAGCTCTCGCCCCTGTCCGGATTTGATCCGCAGGCGCGAGAGGTCGCCCCCTGAAATTCCCGGTTTTTCGAAACGAAAGCAGTCATAATTGGCAAACTGGAGCAGGTTCAGAACGCCCCTTCTATACATCCCTGCGGTAAACGATGGAGTTTACCCCGGGGCAGGCACAATAAAGTGTCAGCCTCCGCTTATCGGGCTTGATTGAGGACAGAGCCTAGCTTCAGCCTTCCTTCCAGGATCAGCTCGCCTGCGATCCTCGCGGCTCTTTCGGCGGGGAGACGGCATTTTTTGATGGCATTTGCTTTGACGAATTCCATCCCCTCTTTGGGATCGGTGAGATTGAAGCTGCGCCCGAAGATATGATGCTGGACGTCACGGCAATTGCACGAGCCCAGTTCCGCTTCAAAACGCTTGCACAGCTTTCGAGCGGCGGCCGTTGTGCGCGAAACGGCGGCCAGATCGCCGGCGCTCTCCCGCCCGAAGGCCAGCCCCAGCGCCATGATGCCGGCGACGACGGCGCCGCACGTATCCCCGCGCAGCGCAATGCCCGGCATGGCGGTGGCCGCTTTTAATACCTCAGGATTACCCAGGTTAAAGTGCTCCTGCAGAGCGAGCAATGTGCCCTGCGAGCAGCTCGCGAAAAGTTCTTCATAATCGCCGGCCTTCTTTTCCAGTGCATCAAGCGATGCTTCCATGTTCTGATCGGGCGCCATAGACTTATTTCTCCATTTCCACTCGGAAGCGGCATGTTTTATCGCCCTTCACCAGTAATTGGCTGAAACCTTGCGGCTTGAATTTCGGGTTCAGGCTCTCCATCATTCCGCACATGGATGCGTCCAGCAGTATCTCACAAAGCTCCGGTTGCTTGGACCAGATGCCGGCTATGGGGCAGGTGTATACTTCTTTTTCAAAGGCTTCGGGCGTTGTCTCAAGATAACCATGCCAGAAATTGGCAAAGGTATCATCCATGCAGTCCTGCAATTTGGGCAGGCCGCTGCAGTCTGCCATATCTTCCGGCTGGGAATCGGAGAGCTTCATCCACATTTTCGCGCTTCTTTGCCCCATGGTATGAAATTTCTCTTTCATCCGTTTGACGTATTCTTCGCCTCCCAGCTCTTTGCCGGTATCATACGCCATGACAACATACAGAGCCAGGACCTGCATCCAGCTTTTATAGCGTTTGCACATCTCCTCTTCGCTGACCGGATAATTTTCATAAGCGGGTTCTTCTTTCATCACCATACCTCCAACGTTTTGTTTGAGCATTATAGATCATAACCATCGATCATCATCAGGCTTTTTCAGCTTTGATTCCGTCTCGTCTTCGATAGTACTCCCGCACGGCCGCTATGGATCTCGCGGCGCGCTCCGGGTCCTGATAAACAGGAACGCCGCGGGAAAGCAGGGTTCTGGCCATTTTTTCCTGAAGACTCCGGTAGGTAAACCCGACAATCGGTTTATCGGGGTGCAGTTGGGTCAGGCTCATGAACTTATCCGTATAACTCACGAGCATTTTATCCACTTCCTGCGGAATCGACTCCTCGGGAACACCCATCTCCCGCAGAATGCGCTCGATCATCAGGCCCGGATACAGAAAATAAGACAAGAGTATATCCGCCTGAGCATCCTGAAGCAGGATATCCGGGATATTAAAATAATCCTCCGCAGGATTTTTACTGAAGGTCATATCGACCGGGTTGGCCACGCTGGCCGTCTTGGGGATCAATGGTTTAAGTTTTTCCACGGTTTGAGGTGAGAGGCGGGGCAGTTTGAGCCCCGAGCGTCCGCAGGAGTCCGCCGCCGTGGCGCCGGGACCGCCGGAATGGGTCTGAATGATGACCTTGTTTCCTTTGGGACGCGGCAGCGTTCCCAGGGCCAGGGCAAAATCAAAAAGTTCCGTGAGCGTCTGGGCGCGGATAATGCCGCACTGCCGGAAAATACCGTCATAGATTTCGTTGGGCCCCGACAGGGAGCCGGTATGAGACAGTCCCGCCAGCTTTCCCGCTTCCGATCCGCCCACATAAAGAGCGACAATCGGTTTATGACGCGTTATCGCCTTTGCCGTTTTGACGAACTTATCTCCGCGGTTGATTCCTTCGACATACAGGGTAATGACTTTTGTGTTGGGGCAAGCGCCCAGGTATTCCAGGCAGTCCACGATATCAATATTGGCTTCATTCCCCACGCTCAGTGCCGCGCTGAAACCCATTCCGTGACGGTGGAGGTAATTGAACATCTGCGTGATGAAGCTGCCGCTCTGCGAGGCCAAACCGACAAAACCGGCCGGGCCTTCCGCTTGAATGGGGGTGGGATTGAGCTTGAGGTGCGGGTTGGCCACGCCCAGACAATTCGGTCCGAGAAAACGAATGCCGTAATGGCGGGCAACCGCCTCCAATTTTTTTTGCAGTTTTGCGCCTTCAGGGCCGGCCTCCCGGAAGCCTCCCGAAACAACAATGGCACTGCGGACGCCTCTCTTCCCGCAATCTTCCAGGGTCTGACAGACAATTTCGGTGGGCAGCACGATGATGGCCAGGTCGGGAATTTCCGGCACATCCAAAATGCTGGTGTAGGCCGTAAGTCCGCGAACTTCTTTTTCGCTGGGATGAATCGGAAATATCTTTCCTTCATAGCCCAGCAACTGCACCGACGAAAGCATGATCGATCCCATGCGCATGAACGTATTGGAGGCGCCGAAGAAGGCGATGCTGGTCGGGTTGACAATCGGATAGAGAGGACTTTCTTGAATCGAGCGAATCATTTTTATACCTGCCTTAAAAATTTGCTGTTCGGAATAATACCGGAGAAGAACGATCTCTTCGGGGCACATTCGGAATGAAGCAGCCCATGCGTAGCAGAAAGTTGACGAGTATTCAAGAATGCAGATAAAATAAGACTGCGCTGTGTGATGAAGAATACCCCTTGATTTTTTATCCCGCTCGCGCGGGACGAGCGTTAATTCCCTGTCGCTTACTGCGAAATAATGACGTTCATTTCATGCCTCGACAGCTTGCTGAGAGGTGGTTGATTAAACGCAGAGGGCGCAAGATCCCGGCCGCAGCGGATTGATCCGGACCCTGAGCGGTTGGTCGGAAGGTAATAAACATCCGGGCAAAATGATTGACTGCACGATGGGCGGCGGGCATATCCCGGCGGGCCCCCGTTCCTGACTCCCGCCCATACCCGTATCCGGCAAAGAAGCAATAAAGAATTGACTTTTGCATAAGCTGTTTTAAATTATTTTCCATAAATTTAAGACATACTCATTGGATCCGTACCGGTTCAATTGATCCAGTGACCGGGTTTATTGGTGCGGAGGTCTTCTTTATGAGAAAAATATTCGCCTTATTAAAGCAATCTCAAATATTACGATCACTGGCCAGGTGGATCGATTCCGACACGCCGGAATTGGTTAAAGTCGGAAGAAAGGGAAGATATGACCTGGTCCGCGGTATACCGCTCGCGGCGGTGCACCTGATGTGCCTGGCTCCCTTCATTGTCGGCTGGAGCTGGGTGGCGGTGAATACGGCTATTGCGCTCTATGTCATACGAATGTTCGCGATTACGGGATTTTATCATCGTTATTTTTCCCATCGGACTTTCAAGACGAACAGGGTCATGCAGTTTCTTTTCGCGGTTCTCGGCAATTCCGCTTTGCAGCGCGGCCCGTTATGGTGGGCCGCCAATCACCGGCATCATCACCTGTATGCCGATAAACCCGAAGATTTTCATTCCCCGTCGCAGCTTGGATTCGTGAGGGCGCATGTCGGATGGGTGCTTGACCGTAATAATTTCAAAACGAGATATGAATATGTAAAGGACTGGGTAAAGTTTCCCGAGCTTGTCTGGTTGAACCGTTTCGATATCGTCGTCCCCGTTATATTTGCCGTCCTGATTTTTTTGGCCGGACATCTCCTTGCCGCGTATGCCCCTGAGCTTAAAACAAACGGGATACAGATGCTCGTGTGGGGGTTTTTCATCTCCAGTATCGCGGTTATGCATGCGACATTCACGATAAACTCTTTTGACCACATGTTCGGTTTTCGCAGGTATAATACCGATGATACGAGCAGGAACAATGTCCTTCTCGCAATTCTCACCCTGGGAGAAGGATGGCACAATAATCATCATCATTACGCAGTTTCCAACCGGAACGGTTTTTACTGGTGGGAGATAGACCTGACTTACTATCTCGTTATGCTGCTGTCTGTGCTGGGAATTGTCCATGACGTCCGGCCCCTGCCCCAGACAATTAGAGAGTCCGGCAAAATCATGAACCTGAAATCGGAAAACAATTCGGGCCAATAGGGAGACGCCCGCAACATTCGGAATGAACGGACGGAAATTGCCAGAAAAGGTGTCCTGGCCAAGCCTCGTTCCCGGTCCTCAATCTTCCGTTTTATGCGCAGCGACTCCGGAGCGTTTATTTGTTCCGCACACGGGCTCAAGATTTCCTTGACGAGCGGGGGCCATGTCCACTACACTTGCGCCGGGTGACGGGCAAACGTATTCACCGGTAAGCCGACGCCTGTGCCGGCGCGGTCGGCCTGTTTTCGTGACACCATCGGACGTGATGACCTATTGCTTCAAGAATGCGACGCAAACCGGCGGGGCGACTTCGGCGAGAGCCCGCAATCCGGTAAAAAAAACCGGCTAAGACTGTTCAAGACGAAGACGGCGGTGGGCAGCGGCAAGGTTGTATCTAAGCCGGGTTCCCTAACCGATCCAAAAGCAGCGTCAAAACTTTCCTGTTAACAGAGCCTTGACTGATCCCGGCGAATATGCGGCGACTCAGGGGCTCCTTTAGAAAATGCAACAAAAAACCATCTCCGGGAGGTGAACTATGTCTGATGTCAAAGTAACCGTCAAATCGGTCAAGGGATTCTGCTCCGCCGGATACAAACCCGGCGACTATTTCATGCTCAGGGACGGACTGATGATCGAAGCGGGAAAGCCCGCGGGGCTTTGCATCTTTGCGCTCCCGGCTCTGATCCCCTATTTGACTGCCTATTGCCGCGAAACCCCTCCGGAGGACTGGATCAATAACAAACGAGAACTTCAATGCCCGGATAACGATAATGCCGTTATTTTCGGATTGGAGCGTGGGGATAAATAGGTGGAAGAATCAGCGTCGCGTTGCGATCGTGTCATTTTCTCCACGGGCTGCTGCCGGATTACCCAAAGCCGCGTGACCGGTATGGACATATTTGCGGCGAATATGATAAGCGGGAATTGCCCGCAACAAAAGGGAATACAAAAATAGATGCGGAAGCGGCGGATCGCCGGCATGGGGTGCTCCGGACGTTGCACCGCTGGCCGGAGGAGTCATGTCAGTCCAAAGAGGTATGATCAAGAACTGAAGATAGAGAGAAGGAGATTCGCGGGCAATCTGACGGGAAGACTGACCGCGCATGAAGTGATGGCCGCTTTCCGCTATACATTTTAAGAAAATAAAGACGGCGTTTTCATTGAATGTATGAAATAAGACGCTATATTTAATCCCGCTCACGCGGGACGAGCGTTCCCCGTAGCGTGCGGCGCAATAATGACGTTCATTTCATACCTCGACAGCTTGCTGCGAGGTGGTTAACTAACTGTAAATAAAACTAGGGAGAACTTGTATGAAAAATCTGGACCAATTGCTGGCGCCTTTCAAAATCAAATCGATGGAGATTCGCAACCGGCTTGTGATGCCGCCTATGGGAACGCGGCTGGGAAACGATGACGGCAGCGTGAGCGAGGCTAACCTTGCTTATATGAAACGGCGGGCGCAAAGCGGCGCCGGGCTGATCATCACCGAAATTACGGAAGTTCACCCTCTGGGGTCCGCTTCACCCCGGTCGCTGGCCGTTTGGGATGACAAATACATCCCCGGACTCAAAAAGCTGGCCGATGTGGTTCACGCCCAGGGCGGCAAGGTGGCCATGCAGCTCCATCACACGGGGCGCGAGAATGTCGCGCTGCTGCGCACCGGCGAGGCGATCGGACCTTCGGCCATTCGCAGCTTCCGGTTTCCGCAATTAGGGATTCCGCGCGAGATGACGAAGGAACTGATCCGCGAGACGATTGCCTCTTTCGGGGCCGCAGCCGTCCGCGCCAGGACCGCGGGGTTTGATGCCGTAGAGCTCCACGCGGCGCATGGCTATCTGCTGATGCAGTTTCTGTCCGCGCACTGCAATCATCGGCAGGATGAATACGGCGGGGACTTCCGGGCCAGAGCCCGCTTTATTGTCGAATGCCTGCACGAGGTTCGCCGCAAGGCCGGCGAGGATTTTCCCATTTCACTTCGGCTTTCCTGTGAAGAATGCATTATCGACGGTTATACCGTTGAGGATGTTCAGACAATCATTCCGGATCTGGTTTCGGCCGGCGCCGATATGATCGATGTCTCTTTCGGCACCCACGCCAACGCGGAAGTGAGCGTCGGCCCGCCCAACGCGAGCGCCCCGGTCGAGTATGAGCAGGGATTTAAAGCATGGCTTGCGCGCAAGATCAAGGACGTGACGGATGTGCCCGTGATCAGCGTCGGCAGGTACTGCGATCCCTACCTGATGAATGACGTCATCGTCCGCGGCGACGCGGACCTGGTTGCGGTGGCCCGCCAGCACCTTGCGGACCCCGACTTTCTCAAAAACGCCGTCGAGGGCCATCCGGAAGATACCTGCGAATGTCTGGCCTGCAATCAGGGATGCATCGAGCGGCTGATTTTTGAACAGAAATCGATCCGCTGCGCTATCAATCCCGAGACGGGGCAGGAGCTCATCCGCCCCGCGGGCAAGGCGGTGCAAAGCCGCCGGGTCTGGGTCATCGGGGGCGGACCCGGGGGGCTCACCGCGGCGCTGGAGGCGGTAAGACTGGGCCACAGCGTGACGCTCTTTGAAAAGGAATTAAAGACAGGAGGGCAGATCCGCTATGCCGAGAAGGCGCCCCATAAAGCCGTTTACGGAAAATGGATTGAAACGCTCACGCACAACTGCGGGAAGCGGGGCGTGGAAATAAAGACGGGCACGGAAGTCACGGAGGAGATGATCAAGAAGGGCAAGCCCGACGTTGTTATTCTGGCGACGGGCGGGGACAAGGCCGCCTGTCCGGTTTCCGGCGTCACGTCATCCGTCGTTTGCGACGCCTGGCAGATTCTGAACGGCGAGGTCGATCTCAAAGATAATACCGTTGTCATCGGGGCGGGCCCGGTGGGGATGGAAACGGCCGATTTCCTTTGCGACAAAGGCGTGAAGAACGTCATCCTGGTGGAAATGCTGGCCGATATGCCGGTTCCTCCGCTGGGCGCTCACAACACGATGGTGCACAGGCGCCTCGAAGCGGCCGGGGCCACGTTCATGCTCAATACCCGTGTGGAGAAGATCGAAGAAGGGTCCGTCACGGTCCGGACGGGTGGTGTCGAGAAAAAAATCGAACCCGTCGGCCAGGTGATCATTGCTGTCGGAATCACCCCGAGACAGCGTTTCAAGGAGATGCTCGCCAAAAATAATATTCGCCACTTCATCGTCGGCGACGCCATAGAGCCGCGCCGCATTATTGAAGCGACAACCGAAGGGGCACAGGCGGCCTGGGATATCTGAAACGGATCGCGCGTGACGTCAAGTCGAAGACGGGCTCATGTGTAAACAGAACAGAAAAGATCCGGGAATGCAATTCAGGCGGTTCAGGTTCATTGGAGGCTTGCCTCCGGTTTGGTCCCGGGAAAGGACCAAACCGGATGTGTTGATATCTTTGAGGGCGGCAATGCCCCAGCCGGCGGAAAGAAGAGCCGATATCTTTCCTCGCCGCGCCCCAAACCTCTTCAGGTAAGAGCGGGCAACGTTAAGTCTGTTTTATTTTGCCTGCCCTTGACGACCACAGCCAGTTCAACAACATAACGCTTCAACTGCTGGGCCTGACTGCTCATCTGCGCCGAGGCGCCGGCGGACTCCTCCGCTATGGCGGCCGCCTCCTGAACCACTTTGTCCATCTCGCCCACGGCCAGGCTGACCTGATTGATTCCTTTGGCCTGCTCCTGAGAGGCAGCGGCAATTTCATCGATGAGATTGCCGATCTTTCCGGCGATCAAAACATTTTCTTTAAAGGCTTGCTGGGTCTGCAGCGTCAGATCATTGCTGTTTCTCACGGTGCCGATTGTGCCCTCGATCAGGCTGGATGTCGTCTTGGCGGCTTCTGCGGCCCGCATGGCCAGATTTCTTACTTCATCAGCCACGACGGCAAAGCCGGCGCCCGCTTCTCCCGCGCGGGCGGCTTCCACGGCGGCGTTAAGAGCCAGAAGATTGGTCTGAAAAGCGATCTCGTCTATGGTCTTGACGATCTTTCCCGTTTCCTCACTGGATTTAGTGACCTCATGAATAGCTGCGGCCATGGCATTCACATGTTTGTCGACGCGGCTGACGACAGCGTTAACCTCAGCCATCAGTTTTTTAGCCTGTCCGGCATTGTCGGCATTTTGCTTCGTCATCGCATTAATTTCCTCCAGGGAGGCCGAGGTTTCCTCCAGGGTTGCGGCCTGTTCGGATGTTCCTTTCGCCAGAGACCGGCTCGACAGCGTCACTTCGGCCGATGCCTGGTCAACCTGATTGGACGCTTCTCTCAGGCCCTCAACTACATGATTAATCGGCCGGGTAATGCTTTTGGTGATGAAGAGGGCAATCATGCTGCAGAGAAGAACGGCGGCGATTCCCAGGATGAGGATAACGGCCCCTCCGACAAGCGTCAGCGTCCCGGCCTCACTCGCCGCGTCATCGCTGTTCGTCTGGACAATCTGCGCCGCGTCATTCATGGCATTAAGAAATCTCGACTGGACGGGCAGCACCTGAATCATGATGATGTCGCCGGCTTCGGCGTTTCTGTTGGCCCGGCCGTATACGACGGATTTATCATAAAAGACCAGCATCGGCTCCACCGCTTCCTTGATCCGGATGAAAGCTTTCCGTTCCTGGGCCGACGTCATGGTTTTGCCAAGGCGGTTTAAATTTTCGATAACCAATGTTCTGTTGATTCGATAAAAGTCTTCCTGCGTCTTCTGGACGCTTTCTTCAACCGTCAGCGCTATATTGGAGGCCGACCTGGCCATAACATCATATTGTTTCGCGATTTCATAAAAATATTTAAGTTGGGTGATCCTGACATTGGCAACTTCCGAGATTCTGCTGTTCATAAGACCGACTTGAATGAGGCTGATCAGGGCAATAACCGCCAAAAAAGCAATGATTGTACCGAATCCCCAGATCAACTTCGTCCCCAGTTTCGCATTGAGCAATTTCATTCATTATCCCCTTTCTACGAGTGAACAAAAAAATATAGACATTGATTTATGTTACGATTAATATATCAATCGTTTATATGCAAGAATACTTCTCATATGTCGACTGGCCCGGAAAATAACTTTAGCGAAAATGGTAAAATTTATGCCGATGTTCAAGAAATGCGGTGGATAAGACTAACTGAATAGTTCTCGTCCGGTGTTTTTTGTTCCCGGTTCAAGGCGGCAGAACTGCATTTGAATACTCAAGCGATCATTAAGAAAGGACGAACGAAATGAAAGAACATGGGTTTTTCGGCGGTATCTATGGAATGGCCTTTATCGGTGCGGCAATTTACTTTATCCAACATGCCACCACATTCTGGTCGGGCGTTCTCGGATTCATCAAAGCCATTTTCTGGCCGGCATTCGTGATGTACAAAGTATTAGAGTATTTTAAGATGTAGAGAAGTTCGTCGGAAGTGGACGCTTCGCCGGTGCCGCTCTGCGCCGGGGCGAGCGAAAGTTAATTCATGTTTCGGAAGTGAATTTTGCTTTAAGAATACAGGCAGCTCTCTGCCGGACCCGGGAGGATCGCATTCATGGCCAATCTGAAAATGATTCAGGATGTTGCCGCCAAAATCGGCATTGATTACGTGACCGGACAAAAAATGATTTACACCATCAAAGACGACTATCCCGTCCAGTTGTTTGAAGGGGCGGATGGCAATACGCCCGCCGTATTGGCGGTGATTCGGTTTGATGAGAGAGGCAAGGATGAGCTGATCAGGAAGATGCTGCTTCAAGACAAAAGTATTGCGCAGACCGGATTGAAATCGAAATCCATCGAAATTAAAGACGGGATCATTATCCTCAAATGGGTCAAGGGCCTTCTCGGGTATCCGAAACCGGAAAAAATCGCCGGGCAATTCCTGAGCGTCTTTGCCGCCGTCAAATCGGTGACCGGCCGGCCCGGCGTAAAATGCCGGGTCTGTGAATCGAAAGACATCACGGGCCCCGTCCTGATTAACGGAATGGTAGATCGAATGTGCCCGAAATGCATCGAGAACATGCAAAAGGAAATTGAAAACGTTAAAGCCGCCTATGAGGCGCTGCCGATCAATTTCCCGCTGGCCATCGCTGTGGCTGTGGTCCTGGCGATTGCCGGCGCCGCACTCTGGGCGGGTGTGATCGCTGCCACTAGTAAAATGTACTGGATCATCGCCGTTTTGGTGGGGCTGGCCATCGGCTGGGTCACGGCGAAAGCGGCAGGGAAAGGAGGACTGCCCATACAGGTCATTGTCTTTTGCGCAACGTTCGTTTCCGTTCTTCTGGGAATGATTTTCTACATCGGCTATGTCTTCCAACATGAAGCCGCGAAAGCCGGGCAACAGGTTGAATGGGGTGCGTTCGTGGGGCATGTTCCTTATATCCTGATGCAGGCAAAAGGAGATGTCGCCTTTTCACTTGCCGGCGGAGTTGTGGGTGCGTTTTACGGCGCATTAAAAGCAGGCAAACCCGATTTGTCGGTCAAAGTTGAAAAGTGAAGGAATAACGGGGGTGACTTTGCTTTGGTCCCTGTCGATAAATAAACTTGATTCCCGGCCCGCGGGGGGATGGACAAAGAATCAACCACCTCCAGATCAGAATCGTCCGGGTTGCCGGGCGTCGCCGGTGAAGCTTATCGCGCCTGATCAGCCGAATTTTGTAATATTCCCAATTTGCTGATCGCATCGATAATACTCACAACGGCCTGCGCCATCGCTATTTCCGCCGGCGCTGCGTAGTTGCGGTGAAGATCGATACCGCCCATTTCCGCGCCCTGGGCCCGGTAATCATTCTCCAGGACGATCTTGCCTGTTTTATCGTAGACGGTAACGTGGTACGTGATTTCCGCGTAATAGTCGGCATTCCGGATAAAGAAATTGTGCTTTTCGCTGAATTTATCGATGCGGGGATGAACAACAAGGACGATGCCGCTGCCGCCTCGCACCGGGAAAGCGGGCTTCGCTCCAACGACCGTCACACCCTCCGACGCCACCGTGAATGCCCTGACAAAAAGGTTCTTCGACGCAGATCCGAGATCGTAATCCAGGCCTTGCAGCTCCGCATCGGAAAAGCCTTCCCAGTGATAATTCTGGAAATCGCTATCCACGAGCAGGATAATTTTGCAGGGGATATGTTTCTTTCCCAGATCAAGCGCCGAGGTGGGATTCATCGAGAGGTGCAGGGTGCATCCGGAAACCCCCAAAGCCAGCGCGATAAACAGGACTGCCGCTATAACGTTGGTCTTCTTCATCGATCCATCCTTTCCGGATGATTGCGGTCATGCCCTTTCGAAGCGGCCTTAAGTTTTGCTGCTGAGCTTTTTACTCTTGACCTTGTCACCCCGGCCAGGACTAAAAACGCTCCACAGGTGCGGACGCGATTCGGCGTTCGGTTAGCGGATTTTTTTCCCCTTCATGCCGGAGAGCTCCTGACGCAGTTGGGCAATCTCCTCTTCGAGCATCAGATTTCTCTGCCGCAGGCGGTTCGCATCGGCAAGATAACGGTCTTTAATGTCGTCATAATATGTACAGCGGTTGCGCCCGTCTTCCTTGCTGACATACAGGGCTTTGTCGGCCCGGTCGATGGCATCCATAACGGCGTTCATCGTGACCTCAAATTCCGCTATCCCCGCCGAAACCGTTATCGCATAGTCGAGTCCTTCGACGGCAAAAGATGATTTTTCGATGTTCTTGCGCAGAGCCTCCATGGCATCCAGCACGGCCTGTCTTTCGTAGCCGTAAAATACGGCGCAGAATTCCTCGCCGCCATAGCGGTAGGCATACGGCACCCCGTCACGGATCAGCAGGGCAACCTTTTTCAGAACCTGGTCGCCTGCGGGATGGCCGTAAGTGTCGTTCAGGGTCTTGAACTTGTCGATATCGATCATGGCGACGAACAGCTTCTTCTGTCCGCTTTTGAACTGCGTGAACAGCCGCCCCATCTGCTCATTGAGCTTACGCTTATTATAGAGTTGGGTAAGATCGTCGGTGTAGACCTTGGCCGCAAGCAAGCGGTTTTGATTGGCCTCAATAACGCGCGCGGCGACCGGTGTGATAAAGTCAACTTTCTTGATCCAGCGGTCGCGGTCGAAATCTTCTGTTTTCGTGCACAGGATGCGGCAGTGACCGATCTGCCGGCCCTCCACGACGAGCGGAGTCTCATAGATGGTTTCCTGCACCTCCTGAAAAGTCGGCGCGTCAACGGTATGAGGCAACTCAGTGCTGTCGTTGGATTGTTTATTGTAGACAAAAATTTTCCCGTCGGTGTCGAGGTTCGTCGTCAGAAATTTGTCATCATCGAATAAATACACTTCGATGTGTCTGGCTTCGAGAAAGCTGACGATTCTGCTCATGGCTTTTTCAAACGGCTCAAGCTGCAGCTCGACCAGCCACTGGCTTTGCAGCATGCGCTGTTCGAACGTTTCGAGCTCCTGCAAATTGGCGATCTGGGATTCGGCCATTTCCTGCTGCACAAACCGGAGACGGTCGGATTCACTCAGGCTCTCCTTCGCGGTCTTCTGCGCATGATTATACTTTTCGAGCAACACGACGATTTTTTCATACACCTTCTGAATGCGGTCGCGGTTCTTGAAGATCGCGCCGAGTTTGCCCGGTTCCAGGGCCTCGACGATTTCGGCGCCGAGCTTTTCGCGGATCATGTTGATGTATTTATCCGGAATGCCGCGCAGACATTCCTGGGACACATCGTTCTCTACATGGCGGAGCCCAACCTGAAAATCGTTAACGGCTGCCGCGTCGTGCCGGGCGTCTTTCGATCTCTTTTCGATATCCTTCATGATCTCCTGGACGATGGCACGCGCGTTATCCAATTTTTTCTTCATATTCCGATTATTCCAAACCTTCAGTTTTGGTTACTGAAACTATCGGCGCGATGCGCCCTATTCTTGATGATCTTTATCACAAGGGTTAACAAGATATAGGATGAATGTAAAGAGAGAGTTTATCGATTTCCAGTCTCCCGATGGACGTCCGCAATCTTGACGTTCCTCACGAAAGCGGGTGTTGCCGGCACCGGAAGGCGCCGCCTCTCGGAAAGAGAGCCTGTCCCTGTCTTGTGCGGTTTTGCTGATCTTGATCATATCTTCCGCAGCTCCCGCATGATTTGTGCATGGGCTCACGCTCCGCCCGGTTTCTTCCCTTAAATCCTCTATGACACTTGATTGGAAAAAGGAAAAGTCGCGAACCGGTATGAACGGCATGCCGCATTTGCGGGATTAGGTGGCAATATCGGGGAAAATATTCTAATAATAAATTCATGGAACCGTCCGAGCGATACCTGGCCCTCGATGTCCTGCGCGGAATGACCATCGTACTCATGATTCTGGTCAATACCCCGGGAAACTGGCAATATGTTTACGCGCCGCTTGAGCACTCCGTGTGGCATGGCTGCACGCCTGCGGACCTGGTCTTTCCCTTTTTCCTTTTCGTCGTGGGCGTCTCGCTGTTCTTCTCCTTGGCTAAATATCAAAATGAATTGAGCGGAAAATCGCTTTGGCGGGTCGGCCGCAGAACGCTCTTGATTTTTGTAATCGGACTCTTCATCAATTCCTATCCCCAGTGGTTGACCGATTATTCGCACCTGAGAATCATGGGCGTACTGCAAAGAATTGCCGTGGCCTACGGGCTTGCCGCACTCATTGTGCTTGGCGCATCGCGCCGCTGGCTCCCGGGCATCGGTGTTTTCATTCTCACTGCCTATTGGGGCATCCTCTATTCTTTTGGCGGCCCCGACCCCTACAGCCTTTCCGGAAATGCCGCCATTCCTTTCGATCGCTCCATCCTGGGCGAGAATCATCTTTACCGGGGCTTTGGAATTCCCTTTGATCCGGAAGGAATCCTCAGCTCCCTGCCTGCGGCTGTTACTGTCCTGATCGGTTATCTGGCGGGAGGGGTGATCCGCGAAACTGAAATCGGGCGAGTGCCGCTGCGGCTGATTTTTTCCGGCCTGGCCTTTGCCGTCGCCGGATGCCTCTGGGGCTTTGTGTTTCCCATCAACAAACCTTTATGGACCGGTTCTTACGTCCTCTATACGGCGGGTCTTGCCGCGCTTGTGCTTGCCGTGCTCATTTATGTCATCGATCTTAAGGGATACAAGAAATGGAGTCTGCTCTTTTCCGTCTTCGGAATGAATCCTTTGTTTCTTTTTGTTCTTTCGATTCTCTGGGGCAAAACCCTGCGGCAGTTGAGCCGCATTCCGGCAGACGACGGCAATATCATGACCGGAAGCACCTGGCTGTACCAGAATATTTTTGTGCCTTGGGCAGGCCTCATGAACGGCTCGCTCGCCTATGCGCTGGCGCACATCGTCTTTTTCTGGTTCATCGGGTATGCACTTTTCAGGTACAGGTTTTTCGTTAAAGTTTGATCATCATCAGACGTGAAGAGGGGGCACCCTCAAAGAGACGCCCGGAAGCGCCCTCGGGAAAATCCGGTTTTAGCAAATCGGCCGGACAGGCCGCTTTTTAGGAGCGGCGTTTATTTCAGGGCGGCGCAAGCCGCTCTAATTCTTTTTTGCCCCCATCAACTGCGGCGTCTGCTCGTTGTTGAATTGTCTTCTGGCAATACGTTCAACCTGCGGTTTGACGTAGCCGAAAAGGTCATCAATCCGGATGGAGCCGTCCGGCCTGACAATCTCTTCATTTTTTATCCCTTTGAGCAGGAAGTAGGTGAAAAGCCCGTGCCCCTTTTCATCGTAGGTCGCGCTGACCTGATCACCGGATGAGGCCGCCAGGACCGTCATGTTTTTTGGCAGGGCCTTGTTGTTCGGGAGATTCATGACCAGGGGCCGCAGCCCTTTCGCAATGACCGACCTGCCTCCCGCGCCGGAAAAACAGGAATCGAGAACAACGATGATTTCCTTCGCCGGTAATTTGCCGAGCGCATTGTACATTCTGTGGAGCGAGTAGCCCGTTTCCGAAATAAAGGCCGGATCGCCGTCGTAAGGAACCAGATAAGCTCCGCCGGTCTTATGATCCGGTGCGCCGTGGCCGGAATAATAGATGAAAACAGTTCCGTCTTTTTCCACCTGGTTGTGGAGCCATCTTTCAAAGTATTTGGCCAGATCGCTTTGCAGCGCTTTTTCGTTGGTCAGCAAAACAACATTCTCTTCCGGATAGCCCATGACTTTCATCAGATACTCCGCGACCAGCCGGGCGTCGCTTACGGCAAAATCCGCCCGGGGAAGTTTCTGACGATATTCCTCGATGCCGATGACGATTGCGAAATCACTTTTGTTTATCTTTGCCGAGGTCCTCGGCAATTCGTCGATATCAGATTTGACAGCAGGCCTTTCCGGCGCGGCCGTTGATGCTTTGGCGACGGGCGCTTGTTTTGCCGCGATCAACTTGGCCTCCACCCTCTTGAGGACGGACAGTTCCCATTTTCGGAGAACCTCCGGGGTGTTTTGCTGGCTCGCGATCATTCTCACTTCCGTTTTGTCCGGCGAATCGGTTTTTGTAAATGTGAGAGTGACCGCGGCGCTGTATTCATTGTAGGGCTTGGCGATGAGAGAACCCTCATTGCGGGTCACCGAATACCTTTCGAAGGGAAATTCCTCCACGAAGGCGGCGTAGGTTTCCTCATAGGAGGCCGGCATCACCCGGGCGGTGCCCTGCTCGGGAGATGAAGGCTCTGCCTTTTGGGCCTGAGGAGCAACCAGCATAAATGCCTGCGCCGAATAAGCGCAAGCCAGGACAAAGATGATGCTGATTCCGGAAATTAGAATTCTCAAAGCACTTACCCTTTCCATCGCCATATCCTCCTCTGTTACCGCTCTTAATGAATAGCTCCGGTTGTCGTGACCGACGTCTCGTCCTTTGCCTTTATTATATTTTCTTTTTGTGTCGTTGTGCACAGGTTTCCCAAAACGATTGAAGAAGCCCCCACTTCGGAAGTCCGGAAAGGAGGCCTGTGTTGTTTTGCCGGTGCCCGCCGTATCCGGATCCCACTTCGGCTAAGCACAGCATCTTTATCGGAAAAATGCAAACCGGCTCCTGATCATCAGGAAAAGCAGCAGGAGGAAACAATAGCGAAAGCCGTATCGCCCATCTCTCAAGAGCGCCTTAGCGAGGGAGTAGTGAGTGGAATATTACACGGGGATCCATTTGCATGCAAACAACAATTTTGGGGCGAAGCTGGAATGGGTATTTCCGTCGGCCGATCTGTTTTGTCCTATCGGGAAACCGAAAAAGGAAAAATATTCCATCCCGCTCACGCGGGACGATCGTTAATTCTCCGCAGCTTGCTGCGAGGTTGTTGATTAAAATACCATTTTTTGCGGATGAAAGGCATCGGAAAAACCTCCCGCGACGATGGCGACGGCTCGATTATTTAGGAAAGATTATAGACAAAATTTATGATAGCATTAATTTTGTATAAGCCGCCATGTCAATCATGGTGGCGAATCCCTTCAGGGAGTCACTGAAAATCGGAGCGCCGCTGTTTTGCCGGGGCGTTTTTGGGGTCCCCTGGGCGGGGCGAAATTGCATTCTCAGTGAAAGGGTAGGTCGTGAGACGCGCTCGGACGATTTTACTTCTTTTCGTTATTTCGGCTGTCATTCTCGGTTGTACCGGGCAGACGGACGAGGATAAAATCAAGAAGCTCATCACCGATATCCAGACGGCGGGCGAAGAGAAGAATATCAAGAAGATGATGGACCGCCTCTCGAAAAGGTACAGCGACCCGCAGGGCTACAATTACGACGGCATCCACGGGCTGCTTGTCGGTTATTTCTTCCGATACCCGAAGATATCCGTCTATATCAGCAACCTCACGGTCACAGTTGAGAACGCTCAGGCGAGGGCCGTATTTCAGACCGTCCTCACCAGCGGCGAGAAAACCGGCTCGATTACCGACGCCATTCCGCAATCGCTGGGCATGTGGGACTTCGATGTGTTATTGAAGAAAGAATCAGACGGCTGGAAAGTTGTCTCGGCTAAATGGGAACAAGTGGAAGTGATGAAACCCGAAAAATAATGAAGAAGCTGCCTGCAAGTTGCCGTCCTGTCCCGTCTTTTGTTCCAGGAGCGGCCGGGATTCTCTGCACTGAAATACCCTGCGGGGGCCCTACCGGATGGTCATTTCCGGATGATTTATTGTTGCAATTATTTTTTTGATAAAATATGTATCGACTTACCAACACCAGTGTGAATAGAACCAAGCCCACAAGGAGATCGCTATGCCGACTGCATTGCCTGACTTTACGAGATACTCTGACTTTTTTGATAAAAAGCATATTAAGGAATTTATAGCCGGCGAATATATCTTTCACAAAGGGGACGAAGCGGATTGCATGTATGTCGTCCTCGCGGGAAAAGTGGCAATCGACTCGGAAAAGCGCATTCTGTACATTGCAAAAAAAGGGGATATTTTCGGAGATATGGCGATGATCGACAAGTCTCCGCGCAGCGCCGATGTCCGGGCGTTTACGAACTGCACAGTAGCTTCTTTTGACGATTATGCGTTCAGATTTCTCGTTAAGAATATGCCCGATTTTACGCTGGACATTATGCGTGTTATGGCGATCCGGATACGGTCGCTAAACGATGCCCTGCTGACGTAACAGATTCTTCACCATTCCGATCCCCGGCATCCGGGCCGTTTGTCTCTTCGCGGGGTTCATCCCCCGGCAAGTGAATGTGATCAAGAACCGCTAACGGTGCTTGATAAAGGTTCCGTTCTCGTATTCCTCAAAGGCAGTCCGCAATTCTTCCCGGGTGTTCATCACGATGGGGCCATACCAGGCAACCGGTTCGCCGATCGGCTTTCCCGATACCAGAAGAAACCGGACCGGCCGCTCCTCGGCGGTGATGGCGACTTCATCTCCGTCTCCGTACAGGATCAGACTCTCGGGGCCGCAGGCGCACTGCCCTTTCATGTCGAAGTAGGCGTTGGCGACCACCTCATGGGAATAGGCGCTGCGCTCGGGATCGAAGTAGCCCTCCCCGTCCACCACATAGGCGAATACCTTATGCCCGCGCGCAATCGGGTGATTAAAGGTCGTTTCCGGCGGCAGGCTGACGTCCAGATAGGAAGGATCGGCGACAACGTCGCGAACCGGCCCCTTCACGTTGCCGATCTCACCGCAGATGACTTTCACCCGGATATCGCCTTTGAGCGTCGCTTCCGGAATTTGCCGGCTCACAATTCCGCGGTAGCGCGGCTCCATCATCTTGCGGGAGGCGGGCAGGTTTGCCCAGAGTTGGAAGCCCCAGAGGAGTCCGTCGCTGTCGCCCCGGGGCATTTCCTGATGGATGATGCCGCTGCCGGCGGTCATCCACTGTACGTCTCCCGACGCAATAACCCCTTTATTTTTCATGCTGTCGCCGTGTTCCACGCGGCCATGGATGACGTAGGTGATCGTCTCGATTCCCCGATGGGGGTGCCAGGGGAATCCCTTCAGGTAATGGGGCGGATAATTTGAATGGAAGTCGTCAAGCAGGAGGAAGGGATCGAACAGGGAGACTTCGTTGTTGCCGAAGGCGCGTTTCAGATGAACGCCCGCGCCCTCCAATGTGGGCTTGCTTTTCCAGACTTTGCTGATCATGCGTGCGGATTCCATAAATTCCTCCCATCCTTCATTTCTGACTGAAGAATTAGACGAGCGCATCCATCATCCGGGCTTTGCTCTTTTTCTCCACATGGTCAGAGAGCCCGCTTTCTTTAGCCGGGGCGGTACCGCAGGATGCAACCGTTTGTTCTGAAATTACAGATTCGGAACGCGGCGGGCAATATGGGAAAAATGGCAGGTAAAAAATAGGTAAAACCTACCAGCGCGTGCTGCTTCTTTCCGCGAGGGGAGGCGCCCAAAAGATTTTATGAAGAGTCCGGCCGATGTTGCGCGGGAGATTGAAGTTGTAGCCGATCTGATGACCGCTATGCCGACCGGTGATGACGCGCGACGCGGATTCCGGCAATAAACCCAATATTGATATCATTGCGCGCATATGCCATAAGAGCACCGTACCCGGGCAGTAAGCCGGGGGCGCAGCCGCGGCATAGACCGGCAATTGGACTCTGGAAAAGGCATAATGGTCCCACCTTCAAAAATATTATTTTATCTCATCGAACTCATCAACTGCTATGCCGCAGTCTACTATTCCAATTTTCTTTTCTTTTACCTGAAGCGCACATTCGGCTTCGGTGAAGGGGCGAATCTGCTGACGGCCGCCCTGGGCGGCATGGTCTATATTGTTGCTTCCTGGCAATGCGGCAAGTGGGTGCATCGCGGAGGTGCGATCAGGCTGCTTTCCCTGGGTATCTGCGGGGTCATTTTTGCGCTCGCTCTGGGCATGGTGGTTACGGCGCCCTGGGCGCAGGTGCTGGTGTATGGCCTGTGGACTGTCGGGATTTGTTTTATCTGGCCGACCCTGGAGACACTAATCAGCGAGAGGTCGGGCCGGGAGCTCACAAAGATGGTCGGCATTTATAATGTCACCTGGGCCGGCAGCGCCGCCATTGCCTACTTCACGGCGGGGCTCCTGATTGAAGAATTGGGCATGGCGAGCGTCTTCTGGCTTCCCCTGGGCCTGACCGTTATCGAACTGGCTATTGTGCCGTTTGCTGCAAAACAGCTTGCTTACGAAAGCGGTCTTCGAGATCACGAGGTGCATATCAGCTCGTCGGTCCATCCGGCAGACAGCAAACGGTTTCTCAAGATGGCCTGGATCGCCAATCCCTTTTCTTACGTGGCGATCAATACGGTCATTCCGCTTATTCCCTCCATTGCGGAAAAACTGGGTCTTTCAACGGGGATGGCCGGCATCATCTGTTCTTTCTGGATGTTTGCGAGGCTGGCCGCTTTTGCGGTCTTCTGGCAGTGGACCGGATGGCATTACCGCTTTCGGTGGCTGGCCGGATCGTGCCTTTTGATGATCGTCTGCTTTTTCGTCTTTCTCCTGACACAATCGATTGCGCTGCTTTTGATTGCGCAGGTCGGCTTCGGCCTGTCGATCGGGCTAATCTATTCCTCATCGCTTTACTATTCGCTGAACGTAATGGAAGATCAGGCGAAAAACGCCGGCCTCCACGAAGCGATGATCGGCGCGGGCCTGTTTATCGGTCCGGCCGTCGGCGCCGCGAGCCTTTTTCTCGCGCCGGCGGCACACAGCGTCGGTGCCTGGTCGGTCGGGGGCCTCTTGTGTATCGGTTTTTCCGGCCTGGTCTTTGTGAGAAATTACCGGGGGAGCGAAAACCGCCTTCCGGGAAAGAAGTGAGTGCACTTTCTTTATCGTGAATCTGCAGCGGCAGAGCGATGACTCCGATGCCGGCGCGATGAATTACGATGAAGCCACAGGACCCGAAATTATGAATGATTGACCGGGTCTGATTACTGATCTTTGCCGATGATGATCCATCCTTTTCTATAATCCACTGTAATTTTGAAATCCGCGAGGAAGCTGAGCCCCAGAAGGCCGTCATACCCGCTAAGTGTCGACGCGGCAATCGGTGCGATAATAGAGCGGACCTCACGCTTGCTGACCGGGCCCAGATCGATTTTCTTTATCCGGAAAACATGCCCGCTCACGGAGCCGCAGTTTGTATGCAGCGTTATTTCCTCGCCTGTGCCGGTGGTATCCTGACCTAGCCTTGCGGCAAGCATTTCGGTCAGGACCACGGCATCGGCGCCGGTATCGAATATCAGTTTTGTGCTGATCAGGTCATTTAATACCGCGTTGACAACAATGAGTCCGGAGGGGGTCCGTTCAAAGGGGATTGCGATCTCTTCGCGTTGTGCGTCATCTTCTTTTATGACCCGGGCAACTCTGCGGCCGGCGGCGGGTATGTCGGGCGGGTTATCCGACAGATGCACGACACCGTTTGCGTCAACCCACTGGTATACATCGGCGGCGGACTGAGCCGGAAGCGATCCGCTGATCAGCATAAGCAGGAGAAACGGGATACTCAAGGACAAGATGCCTGATTTTTTTCCGGTCATAAGGGTCATATCATTTTCCTATCCGACTCCGTTAACGTTACCCTTAATCCGAAAAAGAAAAAATACTAGTTTCCTGTGAGCTAAACGGCACCAAAAACTACCGGCGAAAGATGATTTAAAGACCCGCCACAAATGGATTGAAAACAGAAGGGCGAGAGTCGTGAAAAAAATAATGCGTCATTGATTACACCCGGCTCCTGAATTTCGCTTTGACCTGAAACTATGCAACTTGAGGCCCAGCCATCCTAAAGCGAGAATAGACACTACGGTCAAACCATAGAGGAAGGCATCCCCCCAGCGTTCGTAAGGCGAGCGCTCCACGGGAATAAAGAGCGTATGGGCGGTTGCGGCCTTTTGAAAAAGCGGCGTCTGCGAACCCGGAACGATTTCACCTGTGGGCTCAATAAAAACGCCTATGCCGGAGTTTGCAACGCGGACCATGGGAATCCGGAATTCGACCGAACGGAAGAGTGCCAGAGACAGATGAGTCACCGAAGCCGGGGTTTTGCCAAACCAGGCATCATCCACCATGTTGACGAGCACATTGCCTCCTCGTTCAACGAACCGGCGGGTATGCTGTGAGAAAATGGCCTCGTAGCATAAAGACGGGATGAGCTTTTTTGCCGGGCCGAAATCGTACACCACCACCCCCCGGTTTCCGGGAATAAAGGGCATGACGCCCGGAAAGATTTTCCGGAGAACAGGCAGTTGCCGCTCGAGGGGAAGATACTCGCCAAAAGGCACCAGGATGAGCTTCCGATATTCCTCCCCGATGTTGCCGCGCCGGTCAACAAGGATGGTGCTGTTGTAATAAGCTTCCCCTCTATCGCCGATCATGGACGTACAGGGGAGGAGGAAGGATTTGCCGGTCTGGTTTGCCAGAAGCGGCAGGTCGCGGCCGGCCTGGGTCCGGCAGTGGTAGGCCAGAGGGATTTCGGGCCAGACCACCAGATCCGCCTCCGGGTGCCGGAGGACCGCCTCGCGGCTCATCGATAAAGCGGTCCGGACGTCATTGTCCCGGTCACCTGCGGGAACCGCCGGGTCGTTCAAAGTGACCGGCACATTCGGCTGAACGGCAATGATGGTGATTTGCCGCCCTGCATCTGCCGCTTTCATTTGCTGATGCAGCGTCTGAAGACGATACCCGCCGTAGCCGGCGAGAAGCGCGAAGACGACAGCGATGGAAACCAGGGCAGGCACGGGAGATCCCTGAGAGCCCCGCGCCGTCAGCGCCCGGACAATCTGGAAATTGACCAGATAAATCAAAAACAGCAGCAGGGGAGCGCCCCCCAGATCAAGGACCTGGATGAGCAGCGGCCAGACATAAAGGTTATGGGCTTCGCTGCCGGGGAAGACATGGGGATACCAGGTCCGGATGACTGTCAGCGCCGCCGCCGCCAGCCAGACACCGGGCTGGCTTGTGAGGAGGCGGAATTTCCCGGCCAGATATCCGAACAGGGCATAGGGCAGGGCATGCAGCGCGCAAAACGCGATCGTCCAGCCCCAGGCCTGCCAGGGCGGCAGCCCGACCATGCCGATCAATTGAACCTTGAGCCACCAGACGGCGACAAGCCAGAAGCAGAATCCGTAAACCAGGCCGCCTGCAAACCCCCGGGCGGGAGAAGTGCCCCAAAGCGATAATCCCAGGGGAACCAGACATACCCATACAGCCAGGGGAAAAGAAAAAGCCTGAGAGCTCAGTCCATAAAGGATTGCCGATAAGATAGGCAAAAGGAAAACACGTGTCATCATGTCAACCGAAAAAAGAAGTGCGACAGCGCAGGGCATTGTGGTCAGCCTGGAAAAACAGCTTCCGCATTGAGACGGCCCTGCCGTTGTCGGGAATGGTCATTCCGAGTTGTGGCGCGTCTCCTTCGATGCAGCCCTGAATGCCTGAGGCATTCGGAGCGAGTCTATTCCTTGAGGAATATTTTGTTTTTCACGTCAATGACAAAGGTGGCGCTTTCGCAGTCGAGGGTCCTCGAGGTGATGTCCGTTACATAGTCCACGGCGGTCCAGCATTGTCCGGCGAGCCGGTTCGGGCAGCCTTTGGATCCGAAGGTTTTAGTATCTCCCTTTTCGACGGTGTCCTGCAAGAAGGACGGGTCGGCGTTGGTGAAGTGGACCAAAACCGTGCATCGGTAATCCGGGGATTTCACCTTGATTTTATATTTGGCGCCCCCGCCCGCCTGAACCGTGTCTGCTGAAAACGAAAGCAGCAGGAATGATACCGACAATGCCATCATGACCATCATAATCAAGTTTGTCTTTTTCATTTTCTGAATTCCTCCTCGCTTTTTCTAATATCCGATTTGCCCTGATCATCCGCCATTTTCTCGGGTCATTTTTGGGCAATTGATTTTTTGCCTTACTTACCGTCGATCAGCGGGCCGCTCCAAAGCAGTGCTCCGTTATCGTTATAAACCACGCCGGATGGCGCGTACATGGATCCTTGTATTCTGACCCAGCCGTGTGCGGTCACCTTGGCTCCGAAATGTTTGTAATGCGCACCGGATTGATAGACGGTGTTGGGGATCCGCACGGTGATCTGCGTTTCACCGCGGCAGCCCGAGTTATCGCCGGGGCAGCAGGCTTTGCCGTGAGGCGACATCGACGTATTCAGGCAGCGCATGCAAAACTCGCCGGCCACTTCACTGATGTATTGCTCCGTGTCGTTGTAAACGCAATAGGCAAGGGCATCTGCGGCGCCCCAGACGAAAAGGGCGGTTGAAAACAAAGTGCCCATCACGAAATTCGTGACAACCCCTGATCTGTTCAATGTGCCCATTTCCAAACCCCCCTCTATGATATTTTCTAAATACAGACCATCTGTCTCTTTGCCGTGTTGTCTTTATCAACTTATCCGGGGGGCCCTTCATGGGTCGCTCCCGTAAATGGTTTATGACCGTAAGGCCTTGATGGGGTCGAGGCGCGCCGCCGTGCGGGCCGGGTAGAAGCCGCAGAAGATGCCGACCAGCGTAGATACGCCGAACCCCAGGATGATCGACGAATAGGACATTACGAACTGCCATTTGGACAGATAGGCGAACAAAAAGGCGATGCCGGTTCCCAAAACGATGCCGATGACGCCTCCCACCAGGCAGAGGATCACCGATTCGATGAGAAACTGGCTCTGGATATCGCCCCGCTGGGCGCCGAGGGCTCGCCGGAGGCCGATCTCGCTTTTGCGTTCGGTCACGGAAATGAGCATCACGTTCATGACGCCGATGCCGCCGACGATGAGCGCGATGCTGCCGATGGCGCCCAGGAGCAGCGAGAACATCTGCATCTGCTTCTTCATCCGCTCGATCAATTCCTCCGCCGAGGTGATGTCCACCATAGTGCCCCGCGCCTTTTTCTGGAAATAGTCCTGAATTTCGGCTTTGAGCTCCGCCACGGTCACATTGGGGGCTACTCTGGCGAGGATCGTGTTGATATCCGGATTTTGAAAGGACCGGACGGCTGTGGACAGAGGGACCAGCATCGCCCGGTTCATGCCGTAAGGTTTCAGACCTCCATCGGCCGAAGGAGCCAGAATGCCGATGATGGTGTAAGCGCGGTCTGTCGCCGTGATCCGGCTGCCGATCAAGGGTGAAACCCCGCTCTGCTTCAGGAAGTCGGCCAGCTCCCTGCCGATGACGCAGCAATAGCGGCTCTGGTCAAGATCGGAAAGGACTCTTCCCTCGGCGACATTAAGTTTGTTCAATGAAAAAAAGGAAGCGGTCACGCCCATCTGCTCAATGTTGATCTTCGCCCGGCCGCGGTAGAATTCGGATCCGGAATTGATGTAGGGGGCGACCTCCAGAATATGGCTTTTTTCGTCGGGGAGTTTCATCGCGACGTCCTGATTGAATGTCGCGTTCATGCCGGCGCTGAAGCTTTTCCGGATGGCCACGATGTCGACGCCCATATCCTTGAATTGGCGGATGGACTCCTGCTGAACGATCGTGCCGATGGATACCATGGCGATGACCGATCCGATGCCGATGACAATGCCGATCAGCGCCAGAAGGCTGCGTTGTCTTGCTCCCCAGAGGCTTCGGAGCGCTTCATTAAAATTGATTCGCAGCAAGTTCATGTCTTTAGATCATCCCGTCGCTGATTTTTACCGCCCGTCCGCATTGTTCCGCAAGGGCCGGATTGTGGGTGATAATGATAATGGTGATTCCTTCGTCCCGGTTGAGACGCTGGAAGAGTTCCATGATTTCTTCACCGGTCCGCTGATCCAGGGCGCCTGTCGGTTCATCGGCCAGGATGAGCGACGGTGATCCGACCAGGGCCCGGGCGATGGCGACGCGCTGCTGCTGGCCGCCGGACATCTCATTGGGGCGATGACCGGCGCGGTGTTGAATGTCCACCCTGGTTAAATAGTCGATGCTTCTTTTCCGGATTTCATCAAGATTCATGCCGCGATAGGTCAGGGGGACGCCCACATTTTCCAGGGCCGTCAGTTTGGGCAGCAGGTGATACTGCTGAAAGACAAACCCGATCTTCCGGTTTCTGAGCTTCGACAGAGCCCGGTCGTCATCATAGGTCACGCGCGTGCCGTCGATGACGTAGGTGCCGCTGTCGGGCTTTTCCAAAAGCCCCATCATGTGCATCAGCGTGGATTTTCCGCAGCCCGACGGTCCGACAATGGCCAGCAATTCGCCCCTCTCTACGGAAAGATTGACGCCCTTGAGAACGTTCACCTCCGTGGGGCCGACGCGATAGGACTTGCGTATGTCCGTGATCTCCAGCATCAGGGGGGGCATCAGTAAACCACCTCGTCTCCGGCTTTAAGTCCGGTTGTGATCTCGACGGCGTCCAGGGTGGTTACCCCGGTTTCCACTTTCACTTTTTTCTGAGCACGCGTTTGGGGGTCCTGCACATTGACAAAACGGTCCCGTCCGGAAAGCGAAACGGCCGCGATCGGAAGCATCAGCGCGTCCGGCTTATTGACCAGCATGATTTCCATATTGGCCGACATGCCCAGGCGCAGTTTATCTTTCAAGGCCGCAGGCAGGGTGTCGATGGCGACGGAGACCTCGAAACTGGCGGTCTTCCTGCCCTCGGTGCTTTTGACGGCCTGAGAGGAGATATGAGTGACCCGTCCCGCAAGGACATCGCCGAAGGCGTCAACCGTGATTTTGACCGCCTGGTCTTTTTTTATTTTGAGCACTTCCAGTTCATCGACGCTCGCCGTCATGGAAAGCCCCTCGGTGTTGCCGATGGAAAGCAGAATATCACCCTGGGTGAAGGTGACGCCCCGTTCGGCGACTTTTCCTTTCTGGTCCTTTTCTCCCGCCAGATCGGGAAGTAACACCGTGCCCGAAACCGGTGCGAGGATATCGGAATGACGAAGCTGGGTTTCCAGATCCTGCAGCTTCTGGCGGGCATTTTGCAATTTGAGCTCCGCAATGTGCCGGTTTTGGCCCAAACCCCTTTCCCGGATGACCTGCTGTTCCCGGAGGGATGCCTCGTAATCCATTTTAGCGGTAGTGTATTGCTGCTTCGCGCTGGCATATTCCGTCGCCGGAACAATTTCCTTCTTGAACAGGCGTTCCGTTTCCTGAAGGGTTTTCTGGTAGCCGTCCAGGGCCAATTTTGAGCGCGTAACGCTCTGCGTCGCTTTGGCCATCTCATTGCCGTTTTGCCAGGTATCCAGCTCTTTTACTTTTTCCAGCGCTTCGATATAGGCCGTTTTCGCTTCCCGGTATTTGACTTCGGTTTCACTCCGGTCCAGTTTAAGCAGGGTTTGCCCTTTTTCCACGGACTGTCCGTATTCGAATAATTTTTCTTTGACCATGCCGCCGAACGGGCTGGTAATGTTTACGACCTGGATGGGTTTCAAGACTCCCTTGAGCGCAATGCTGTCCGTGAGGGGTCGGGGGGCGACCCGATAGGTTCTGACCGCTTCATCCGATTTTCCGCGGCCCGCGGACTTGTCCGAGGAGGGGCCGGTTTGTTTCCAGGTGAAAATTCCGATCGATAAAAAGAGAATGATGACAAAAACGGTGGCGACGATGCGGATGATCTGAACCTTGCGCAGGGCCGCCTGGAGACTGTTGTTGGTTTCTTCCATCTCCAGGTAGGATTTCTGGAGTTCGCCGTGCTTCGCTTTCAGCTCCTCGGCGAGCCGCTGTTCCGATTCCTGAAGCCGTTCCACTTCCGTCTTGTCCGTAAAGACGACGACCACCGCAACATTTTTCTTTTCGCCGTGCTCCTTCGTCGACAGAAACGAAGTCGTCACTTCCAGGCTGAGAACCTTTTCACCCTTGTACCAGGGGACGATTTTATTATGGGTCGTATCCGCGTCATAAATCGCGTTGAGAATCGTCTGATTGAAGGGATCGTTTTCCTCGCGAACCAGAAAAATCTCTCCAAAGGGTTTTTCCAGAACGTCTCGCTGATTCAATCCGAGAATTTCCTGGGCCGCCGCATTGATCGTCAGAATCCTGCCGTCGAGGCCGATCGTCATGACGCCGTCGCCCATGCTTTCGAGAATATTTCGGAATACGATGTCAGATGCCATTTTCTACTCTCACGGTTTTGATGGACTGGTTGCGTTTTTTACCGGGGTCTGCTTAATCCGGTCATCTTCTTTGCCGACGTCGATCCGCCAGGTTGTCAGGGTCGTCCCCAGGGTGTCGTCGAGGTTGGTGAGCGAATTCAAATAAGTTGTTGTGGCCGTCAATTCATTGAGCTGCGCAGTTTGAAAATCCCTCTGAAAACTGACGAACTGGAAGTTTGTCGTCCGGCCGGCGCTTAGTTTTTCCTGCTCGATCTGCAGCTTCTTTTCGGCCAGTTCCCGCGCCAGCTTCGCGCTTTTCAGCGATCTGTAGCTGGAATCGACGTTGCGCACGGCGTTTTGCACGCTGATTTCAATATCGAGCTTCAGTTTGTCGAAAGCCAGATTCGCTTTTTCCAGGTCGTTTTTTGCTCCATAGTAGGACCGCATGTCCGCCGTCATATAGACCAGGGGGATCTTCAGCGACAATCCGGCAAACCAGTCTCTCTCGGCCGCACTGTTAAACGCCCGCCGCAAAGCTGCGTCATACGTATCAAAGGTTGCGGCCGAATAACCGTCTGATGTCGCCGCTGTCAGATCAAGGCTCCAGAGCCGGTTGCGCTTTGCCTTGGACAGAGTCAATTTATAAGTTTCCAGGTTCTTCAGCGCCCGGAGGTAGTCCGTCCGGTATTGAAAGGCGAGCTCCAAAGCCTCGTCCCGCGAAGGGGCGGAAACAGCCTGCTGATTCTCATCTGCCGCGTCGAAGACGATATTCTTATCGATGTTCAGCGCCTGGATCAAAGTGAGGCGGGCGTTGTCCAGGTTGTTTTTGGCGTCGATGACGGATGTTTCCTGGGTGGCGATATCAGCCTGTGCCTGGACGATTTCCGTGCCGGCCAGACGTCCGGCCTCGATCATGTCCTTATTGTAATCATACAGCGCCCTGGCCCGGACCAGGCCCATTTCGGCGATGACCAGTTGCCTTTCTGCGGTTTTGTAGCTCCGGAAAGCCGTAATGGCCGTTTTGATGGTTGACGCAATGGTATCTCTCAGAGACAGAATATTCGTTTCTTCCGTGATCCGGGCGATTCTGACGTTATAGGCGGCGTTGGTGAGCCCGCTCCCTTTGAGCAACGGCTGGGTGAAGACAGCGCTCCAGCCTGAAGAGTAGGCGAAACTCTGGCCCAGATCCGGCCGATCGGCACTGTTGTTCCAAAGAAAGGTTAATGAGCCGCCGGTGGGTATGGCCAGTGTAGCGGAAAAATCGCCGGTGAAATTCAGGTCCTCTGTTCTTGTCGCGTCGGGGACGGAATAATAAGACAGACGATTGGCTCCCAGGGTCACCATGGGGTCGGTCGGAAGATAGTTCTTCCTCTCCGCCACCTGCAGATCGATCCTTTGCAGATGCCTGTCAAGATAGGCGCTGCGCAAGGTTACATTGTTGGTGAGCGCAATAAATACCGCGTCCGCCACCGTCAGTTTTTGGGCCTGAGGGTCGCGGTTTTTAAGGGGGGTATCACAAAGGCCGGGCGCAGCAAAGAAAATGAGGGAAGCGGCGATCAGCAAAAAGAGGGCTGCGGGCAGGCTGCTTTTCCCGGCACAGACGGCGAATCCGGATTTCGTTGATTTCGAGAGGCATGGGGATTGCGGGAAAAATATCAAACGGATCATCTTCTTCACTTAGGCGAATGCGACGGTTATTCAGATTTCTTTGAGATCCACAGCCCTTACTTTCTACTTTACCGGTGCGCCGGTTGTCAATCGGATTTATGGAAAGAAAACGAACGGCTGCTGCCGCAGGAATGAGGAGACTCCTGCAAAGCGACGATGCCGGCTGCTCACGAGATGAACTCCGCGGGCCATAAGAAATCAAGAGGGCCTTATCCGTGCTGCGTGAACACGATTGTTACGAGGCGTTCACGGGCAGCTCACGCGGCTCTTAATAAATCAGCGCCAAAATCAGCGGACAATTTCGAGAATAACTTTGATCTCTTCTTTGGAAAGAAGGGCGGGGCTGTTCTTGCTTGAGGCTTGCTCGATGGCTTTTTTCATGTGGGCTGCGGTCATGCCGAAGTAAGAAAGCTGGGGAAGCCTTAAGGCCTGCGTCCATTTATGAAGAACATCAAGGAATTGCCGGCAATAAAAAACGTCATCATGGACGGCATCTCCTGCGAACACCCTGCCGATATCAGCAAAGCGTTTGCGGGCGGTCATGTCTTCTTCATCGATCACTTTCTTCACAACAAAAGACATGACCGGAAAAAGGAGCTTCCCGCAGGCGACGCCGTGAGGGACCGGAATGAGCCCGCCCAGAGGGCCGGCTATGCCGTGGACGGCGCCAAGCCCGGCGCGGCCCAGCGCAATCCCGGAAATGAGCGCCGCATGAGACATCCCGGTGCGCAGGGCAATGTCATTGCTTTTGCCGAGGGCCAGCGGCAGGAAACTCGAAAACGCCACGGAAAGAGCCTTCAGGGTGAGCGGATCAAGAGAAGCGTCCACCCTGGCTGACGTGTGGGATTCAATCAATTGCGAGAAGGCATCGAGGCCGCAGGCGATGGTAATATGCCGGGGAGACGAGGGCGTAAGTTCGGGGTCGATAATGGCGACGTCCGGCATGTAGGCGTCATGGCGCAGCGATTTCTTATACCCTTCCGTCCGGTCGCACACGACGGCATTCTTTGTCGCTTCACTGCCCGTGCCGGCGGTTGTGGGAACGGCAATGAAGGGGACTTTTGTGCCGGCTGGCTTTTTGTTTCCGACATCTTCCAGGTAATCCTTTACGGAACCCGTCTCGGTGAGCATGGCGGAGACGGCTTTGCCGCAGTCGATGGCGCTCCCCCCGCCGACAGCGACGACTACACTCAGCGCTGCCCCGCGAAATTCACCGGCAATGCCATCGATTAATTGTGCTGTCGGTTCGCCGGGGACGGACACAACCGAGTAGTTGATCCAGGCCTGATCAAGCCCGCTTACCAGAGCATCAAGCCGGCCGGATTTTGTAAGCGATTCGCCGCCGGTGACGATGAGTGCGCGGGAGCCAAAGGATTGGATGATTTGCACAAGCCCGGAAAACGATCCGGCGCCGAAAATGATTCTGGGCAGGCCCCGGATATCGGGAGCACCTATTGCTTCCATGCGGACTCTTTCGCCGGTGCAATCACGTTATGGGCAAAACCCTGACGCGGCATGGCCATCCAGGATTCGACGGTCTCGCGCCACTTTGCATAATGGGCGGTTTGCTTATGTGCGGCGGCCGCTTCGTCGGACGAATAGGCTTCATACAACGTGAAAGCCTGCGGGTTATCCCGGTGCTGCAAAACATCAAAACGGAGATTTCCCGGTTCCTTGATTGAGTGTTGATGGTTCTCAAGGGTTGCGGCAATAAACTGATCAATATTTTCCGGCCGAACGAGAATGTGGACAACGGTAACGATCATAAAAAAATCCTCCTGTTTGAGGGGCTCATATAACAAAATTATCCCGGCCGGCAAAGTAAAAAAGATTCGCGGTATTCGATCGATTGGGCACGGGCCGGTCCTCTTCATCCGGATCGCCAAAACTTTTCTTGATTCCGGGAATGCGCAAACCCGTAATTTTTACCTACCAAAATCCTTCCATTTAACCCGTATTGCCAATCGTGAGGCGCATAAACTAGAGTGCCCCCGCGTCAGGGACAATGGTCTTCAGGGTCCGGCATCAATATCGCTTGGAAAAGCGTAAGAAATAAAAATTAAGGAGATGACAAATGGCTCGCGACGAAAACATGATACCACTCGACAAACTGTTTGAAGTAACAACCAAGAAATTCAGAATCGGAAAATCCAAAGACGAGGATTTGGAGCTGGACGATCGCATGTGGGAAATGGATGAGTACGAAAATGAGGAGCATCCTTCATAGAGGATGGCGCGACTTCCGGGAGCGGTTCTGTTTTACCAAAACCACCCCGCAGCAAGCTGTCGAGGTATGAAATGAACGTCACTATTACGCAGCAAATGACAGGGAATTAACACTCGCCCCGCGTGAGTGGGATAAAATGTCAAAATAAAAACGTTCCCTTCATGCCGCAGAGCTCCGGGCTTGTTGAATTGCACCCTCGTCAGGTGTGTGCGCCGCGCCGGATGTTCATGCTTTAAAAATGCAGGTGTCAGCGCCCGCGCTCACTTTGACTTTGCCATCTTTAACGCCGGTTTGGACTTGGATTTCACCGCAGTCTTGACGCTTGCCTTTTTGGTTACGGGTTCTTGCGGCTGACCGGCCGAACTCCCTCTGCGCATCGGTCCTCCGCAGCAGATCAGGTTCGGGTCGTAGCAGGAGCAGGCCTTATTGACGACGACTTCCAGACCGCAATCCGCGCAGCAAAACACATCATCCTTCTTAATCCTTGCCATGGTGGTTCTCCTTTTCTCGCTCAAGATAAAATTAATCTTTGCAGTGTCTGCCGAAAAGTCAATGGCAGTCATTCAAGATATTCAGGGGAGGGTAAAACGACTGCCGGAAAACACTGATGCGGCCCGGAAGAATCTGCGGAGACACGCGTGACGGATTCCGGCTGTTATCTGCGCGCCAGGGTTCTTGAAGAGTACATGGCGTAATGCAGATCCGTCGTGGTCTTGTATCCGGGGAAATAGCGCCGGGCGATCACATTCACGAGCGGATCGGTGATGCCGTTGAGAAACGTGAAGCTGGTATTATCCTGAAGGTGATGCGCGGCATGCTGCCGCTTCGGCAGCAGGAGTTTGATGCGCGCCAGAAAAAGGGCCGTAGGCGACATGGAATTGTGGACCAGGTAGTGGGAGACTTCCGCAACCGAAGACAAAATGCCGATGTAGGTCAGCGTATAGAGGAGAATCGGATGGATATGCGGCAGATGAAACAAGACGGCCAGGGCCGCAAGATAGATGACCAGCCAGACTTTTGATCCGGTTTCAAAGAAATAAATAGCCAGCACATGGTTGTCCTGATACCTTGGCGTTCTGTGATGCAGATGAAAATTGGCAATAAGCGGTCCGGCCCAGGATTCGTAATGGTCATTGTGGTCCATGTATAGATGGATCAGACCGTTCACAAAATCAGTAATCAGATAAGCGGAGACGAACGCCGCGATTTGCCATCCGATCCCTATGGAAAGCCGAAGCGCGCAGATGAGCGTATAGATCTGCAAAGCGATATTGGCAATCGATACGCCCAGTCCCAGTAAGCGGTATCGCTTCTTGCCTTCATAAAGCGCCATCGCTGCGTTGAACTGCTTTTGCTTCAATTCCAGCTTCGTTAATTTATGTCGGGTTTTGTCCATAAATAAAGGACGTCGTCTCCTTTCCTAGGCATTCCTGTGCGACTATAATCTGCATATCGGGGGCCCGTTTGGCAAGTCAAAAAATACGGCGACGGCCTTATCGGGCAAGCCGCACCGCGTCAAAGATGAAGCGCCGGGAATCGTTCATAAATTTTCGGCAAATCCTCAAGATAAAACATTTTGCATTTTTCCGGGGATTTTCCTAAAAGAGAGAAAAATATTCAAGGCTGGGAGTGAGAATGGACTTTCAATTTCATTACAATTTCCAAAATAGCATCTCCACCGAAGAGAATGCCTACTGGTTTATTTTCAAAAATGAAAAAATACTGGCGGCAACCGAAGGGGCCGGCACAAAGCCGCTGCTTATCCGGGCCGGGGACATACCCGGCTTAAATATGGAAGAAGCATTGCACATAGGTGAACTGGATCACGTCAGCTGTTATGCAATCTTTGATCGAACAGAGCACGGCATTGAAATACCCGGCACCGAATGGGTCGGGCTGCGCCTGGCCTACGGAAAATTTGACTACGAAATGTTCCAGATTTACGGCGGGGCCAGACACCTTCTTTTGTGGGCGGAAAACAACCGCTTTTGCGGGCGCTGCGGAAATCCCATGGCGTTAAAATCCGATGAAAGATGCTTTCTCTGTCCTTCCTGCGGCTTCACCAGTTACCCGAGGATTTCTCCCGCGGTTATCGTCTCGATCGAAAAGGACGGGAAATTACTGCTGGCCAGGTCCGGGAGGTTTCCCGGGGGCATGTTCAGCGTGCTGGCCGGCTTTGTCGAACCCGGCGAATCGCTCGAGGAATGTGTCAGGCGCGAAATCAAAGAGGAAGCCGGCATTGAAATCAAAAACATCCGCTATTTTAAAAGTCAGCCCTGGCCGTATCCCGATTCCCTGATGATCGCCTTTACGGCCGAATATGCCGACGGAGAATTATCCATTGATGCCAATGAGCTGGTCGAAGCCGCGTGGTACGGGCCGGACGAGTTGCCCGTTATCCCGAGAAAATTCAGTGTTGCCCGGGCTTTGATTGATCATTTTGTCGACCAAATGAAATTGAAATAATTCCATTTCTGAAGACGGCCGCACGATTTTTCTCCGGGATTGCCGGCGACCGGCGACGGCCGTTCATGCAGACCCGCTAGCGGGAAATCCTCTTTACGATGAGCAGGCCGCCGTGGCCGAAAACGGGCGTTGGAGCGCAAAGCGCGGCCAGCAGCCGCTCGGCGCTTACCCAGTAGGGGCCGTAATATTCCCGGTCCACATCAAGAACCAGTACGCGGCCGGAGGCGGCGTCATAAGCGCCGAGGGGTGAAATGTGCGGGTAGGGCCCGCCGGGATCGTTCGTGAGCTTGTCCTGTAAAAAGTGCACGATGACAAAGTCGTCGGCGGAGGCTTCGTTGGCTTCCAGGAGGGCACGCAATTCACCGAGAGCCCCGGGCGTGGCGTCGGTGAACGACCGGCGCGTCACCGTCCATCCTTTGATTCCGTATGTTTTGAAGGTATCCAAAACCACTTCTTCGAGTTCGGCAAGCGTGAGTCCCTTGCGGCCTTCCCATCCCTTATCGGTCAGGCGTTCTTTCCAGTGTGCCGCTTTGACGTCGTCGAGCAACTTGGACTGCCGATAATTGGCATCATTTGCCCGGAGATCTCCGCTGGTCCTCGCGATGGCGTTGAGCACGATGGTCACGGCGGCAACCGAGCAGTAATTGCCGCTCTCCTGTCCCGTATAGTGGTTGATCAGCACCCAGAAATCGGGTGCCGGATGCTTCGCCGATTGAAAATATTCATGGGACTGCCAGAGCGGCACGGCATAGGGAGCTCCGGCGGGGCCGTATTTGGGCGACACGGTAGCGACATCAGGCGCTGCCAATGCTAAGCCTGCACCCCAGAAAATGATCGCCAGACAAAGCAGAAAGACGCGTCGTATCATAAGGCCTCCCGGGCATGAAAAGTGCTGCGCGACTTTTGAAACATGAAGCGCGAAACCCTCTTCTTTTAATTTCCTTCGGTTTTAAGTATTGCTGAAACTCCGGGCGATGACCCGGGCGACGTTCAGCATGTGCTGGCGAACGTCCCGGGGCTTGCGGCCCGGATAATTCCGAAACGTAATGAGCACGCCGTTTAAAGCCGCGAAGAAAGCATGCGACAATAATCGTACGGGTTCGGGCCTTTTCATTTTCCGGAAAAGCTTATCAAACAGATCAAAAATCCGCCGTTCTGCAGCATTGAGCTTTTCAATTTTTTCCTTGGAGAGCGAGCCGTCCAGCATGAAATGCGTCATCATCCGGAAGTATTGATCGTTATCCATCAGATAGGTGACATAGGCGTCGCTGATTTTGGTGATGTCCGGGATTTTGCCGTTTTCGATGAGCCCCGTGAGCGTATCGCCGATCTCCCCGGCTCCATGCAAAAAGGCCTCCACAAACAGCGCCTGCTGATCGGGAAAATATCGGTAGATGGAGGCATGGGAAATGCCGGCCTCTTTGGCAATATCCCGGATGCTGACTTTGTTAAAAGGTTTGACGGCAAACACACGCTCGGCGGCATCAATGATGATGGTCTGACGGGCCAGCTTCGCCTCGTCCTTGAGATGAGAAAATGTTTTGGTTTGTTTTACGGGCTTCATAAGGTGATTTCTATATCACAAATAGTTCCCGACTGAAAAATAAACTTGATTTTGTAACCAGTGGTTTGTATAGTAACCACGGGTTACAATTTACCTGAGGAGGTTCGTATGTCGTTTGCAGATAGAAACAACCCCTATAACTTTAATGAATTCCTGGCGTGGCGCCAGGGTGTCGATTACTACCGTGACGATCCCTTTATCCAGAAGGTCGTGAAGCATTTTGCGGGCGATATGCGCGAGCAGGTCGATGCCGAGGCGCGTGCGGTTTCGCAAAAAGCTTCTTTCCGCTGGCGGGACATGGCGGACCGGATTGCGCGTCCGGAGCTCCGCCCCTTCATGCTGCATTATGACGGCCACCACAATCGCATCGACCGGATCTGCCGTCCCCTGGATACGGAGATTATGGAGCGGGAGATTTTTTCGGAGGCTTTCTTTGCCGACAAAACGTCGCCCTGGGTGAAGCTCATCAAGATGTTCCTGGTCTACCAAAACGGCGAAGCCTGCGTGGCCTGCCCGATCACGTGCACGGAAGGCCTGGTGATGCTGCTCGAAAAATATGCCGACACGCCGGAAACAAAGCAGATCCTTCAGCACTGCAAGGAAGGCAGCGACGGCGTATATGCCATCGGCGCGCAATATCTATCGGAGATTCAGGGGGGATCGGACGTGCCGTCCAATGTTCTGGAGGCCGTGAATGAAAACGGCGTCTGGAAACTCTACGGCACCAAGTTCTTCTGCTCGGCCACGCACGCCGAGTATTCCGTCGTGACCGCGAAGCCCTTGGGATCGGAGAGGGTCGCCCTGTTTGTCGTGCCGTCGTGGCTCCCCGGCAATAAAGAAAAGGAAATCCGCAACGGCTACACCATCGACCGGATCAAATGGAAACTGGGAACAAGCGAACTCACCACGGGCGAACTCACCTTCAACGGCGCGGTTGGTTATCCGGTGGGGCCGCTGGATAAAGGCGTCGCCAATGTCGTCGGCATTGTCCTCACCTATTCGCGCCTGACGGTCGGACTTTCCGCCGCCGCGTTCATGACGCGGGCCGTCCGCGAAGCAGTGAAGTATGCGACTCTCCGAAAAGCCTTCGAATTGCCGATCGGCCAGTTCCCCCTCGTGGCCGTTCAACTCGACAGAATCACGAAGACTACCCAAAGGACAACCGCCGGCGCCTTTAAACTGTACCGCGACTTTCTGTCCCTCGAGGGAGGTTTGAAAGGAAGCCAGTCAGGCGATGAGCCAATGCCTGCGCGCCGGAAGCGCTTCATCATCCGTGAACTCATTATGCTGCAGAAGATTGCCGCCTCGTGGGACTGCACCGATGTGATCCGCGAAGCCATGTCGATTTTCGGTGGCCACGGCGTGATGGAGGATTTCTCCGCACTACCCCGCCTCTATCGGGACTCGGCCATTAACGAATTGTGGGAAGGCCCGCGCAATGTGCTGCTCACGCAGATGCATCGCGATTTGCAGCAGGCGGCCGCCTGGTACGAGCCCACGGAATTCGTCGCCAATATTCTCACCGGACTTGATCAATCGCTGATCGACGAGCTCGCTTTGGAAATCAAAGCCATTGTTGCGCATCCGCACTTGTTTCAGCCGGACGATGCAACCATTGACATCTGTAAGCGCTGGGATGCTTTCTGCCACAAGTTCTTCCATGCCTATCAGGATCTGGCCTTAAAGGAAGTGGATCACGTATAGTCAGGGGTGTCGCACGGCTGATTGATGAACCGCCTGATCGGTAGCAAGAATTAGCGCCTGCAAACCGACGGATGGTTTGCAGGCGTTTGTATTTGTAGAAGTGGGGACAAAGAAGATAGGAAATAATAAGGATGGGTATTACTTATGAAGTAAGTTAACAGCGGCCCTATTTCTTCCAGGATGATGTTTCGATCGCTGGTCGGGACCCGCCACACCTGGCGTGATGATGGCCTGGTTGCGGAAAAGCTGGAAAAAGAAGATCGACGTGAAATAGACAAAGACAGGATACAAAATTGAGAAAAACTATTGACCGGCAGACTTCTTCCGCAACACGATTGTCCCGGCTAAGACGCCGTGTTTAACTAGTAATGATTAATGTTGTCTCATTGAAAATATGATATATATATAACGTTTAAATATTTTGATGCCTCAAGATAATCTGGCAGATAAGGGAGAAAGCAGATCTCAAACTGATAGCATCCGGGAAAAAATGGGTCTACTCGGCTCAAAAAGCTAATCGGGCAATTAATTGATTATCAGGTAAATCATGAAGCTACACTGGCTGACGCTGAAATTCTCTGGAAACGAATCGCAACTTGAAGCGCCATTTTTAAGCGATTACTATCGGGTGTCGCTCCCTCTCATCCGCATATCCCTGATACTGGCCATGCTCTTTTACGGCGTTTTCGGTATTTTGGATGCGCTCCTCATGCCGGAGCAAAAATCCACGATATGGTTTATCCGTTTTGCTGTCGTCTGCCCCGTACTTTTCGGCACTTTACTGGCAACGTTTTCCAAGTCCTTTGAACGGTATATGCATCCTCTCCTGGCCGGTGTTTGCATTCTGGCCGGCGGCGGCATTGTTTGCATGATTGTCATTGCCCCGCCGCCCGTCAATTATTCCTATTATGCCGGTCTGCTGCTTATTTTTATCTGGGGCTACACATTTTCCCGCATCTTGTTCATTTGGGCGACACTTGCCGGCTGGGTGCAGGTGGTATTGTACGAAATTGCGGCCATCTGGATCAGTCCGACGCCCTTCGCCATTCTCGTCAACAACAACTTCTTCTTCATCAGCATCAACTTTATTGGAATGCTGGCCTGTTATTTCATGGAACTCTATTCCCGGCGTGATTTTTTTCGTCGGCAACAATTGGAGCTCGAGCGGGAAAAAGTTAACAAGGCGAATCAAGAACTGGAAGAACGTGTGGAAAAGCGAACGGCCGATTATCAGATCATTAATCGGGCGCTGGAGCAGGAAATGCTCAGCCACAAACAGTCGGAAGAGAAATTTCGTCTGATCACAGAAAATATGTTCGATTGCATCTCTTTAGTGGATACGAGCGGCGCATATCAATACGTATCCCCCTCCTACAAAGAAATTCTCGGATATACCTCGGAAGATATGATTGGTTTGACAGGGTTCGATTTTGCCCATCCGGATGATCTCGAACGGATAACACGGATCTATCTGGAAGGTCTTGAGCAGCATTGGCGTGAAGCCAGCTTTGAAACGCGTATTCGCCACAAGAATGGTCACTATGTACCGATGGAGATCAGAGTGCGGGAAGTGAAAGATCCTCAGGGAAACCAAATCGGAGGAATCCTTGCCGCTCGGGATATAACGAAACGCGTGCAATTGGAGCAGGAGCACAAGCAGGCGGAGGAAGAAAAGCGAAGACTGGAAGAGCGCCTGCAGCATGCGGATAAGATGGACTCCATCGGCACATTGGCCGGCGGGATTGCCCACGACTTCAACAATTTACTCATGGGCATTCAGGGATTTGCTTCTCTGACGCTTCTGAATCTTGATCCGGAAGATCCGAATTGCGAAAATCTCAAAATGATTGAAGAACAGGCGCAAAGCGGGGCGGAGCTCACCAAACAATTGCTGGGCTTTGCCCGCGGGGGAAGATACGAAGTGAAACCGGCTGATATGAACGAAATAATCGAAAAATCATCCTCCATGTTTGGAAGAACCAAAAAGGAAATCACCATTCACAAGAAATACGAAAAAGATATATACCCTGTGGAAGTTGACCTCGGACAGATGGAACAGGTGTTCATGAATTTGTATGTCAATGCCTGGCAGGCCATGCCCGGGGGTGGAAATATCTATCTGGAAACGGAAAATGTTTTTTGGGATGATCAACAAGCGCTTACCTATACTCTCAAACCGGGGCGGTATATCAAGATATCCGTGACCGACACCGGTACAGGAATAGACGAGAAGACAAAGGTGCGTATTTTTGATCCCTTTTTCACTACAAAAAAGATGGGAAGAGGAACCGGACTGGGACTGGCGATGGTCTATGGAATCATTAAGGGTCATAAAGGAATGATCGATGTATCCAGTGAACCGGGGAGTGGAACAAAGTTTACGATCTATTTGCCTGCTTCGGAAATGGAAGTGGTAAAGGAAAAGGCGGAACCCATGACAATCGCCAGGGGTAAGGGAACGATCATGCTGGTGGATGATGAACAGATGGTTCTGCGGGCAAACAAGGGAATGCTGGAATTTTTAGGTTACACGGTCTATGCGGTCGGCAGCGGTCAGGAAGCAATAGCCGTTTATATGGAAAAAAGAAACACCATTGACCTGGTGATTCTGGATATGATCATGCCGGGGCTATCGGGAGGTGAGACTTTCAATCGTCTCCGGGAGATAAATTCCGGGATCAAAGTACTTCTTTCCAGCGGATACAGTGCCGACGGGGCAGCTCAAACAATCATGAAACGCGGCTGCAACGGTTTCCTGCAAAAGCCCTTTCAAATTGAAAAACTCTCCCAGAAGGTCAGAGAGATGTTAGCCTGAGATGAATTCCGGTTCAAAGCACGAGCAATACAGGATGTCCTCTATTGCTCCCTGATCAAGGAATGTACAGCCAGATTTATTTCCCTCCCGCTTGTGCCCTTTAGGGTATGAGGGGAGGATTTAGGGAGGGTGAAAATATTAATTGTCACTCCCCCAGAGGCCGGAATCCAGAGATTCTTAACGGAGCCGCAGTTGCACCGGGGCATCCCATCGCTCAGCATGCCCTGCAACTGCGGTTCGGTTTCCATTTTCAATTCAAGATGATATCGCGGCGGCTAAGAGGAGGCGATGAGGCGTATTACTTATACGTCGAGGAAGCAGACGACCCCCTTGGCAGGGGGCGCGTGACGCCAACAAAGGTAGCGCTTGAATCGGAAATGGAAGGGCTCATTTCGCGACAGCCGAATACGTGCCTGCGGTTCAAACAGTTCGACAGGATTGCAAGAATACTCATGACCGCCGGCATGACAAAAGCCAGACGATAGCTAGAAGTCGCATCACATATTCTACCGGAGATAAAGGGTCCAAATGCGCCAAAGCCCGATGATGAATATTGAGTACGACAAGGGGTCAAGTATTCTCTTTGCTCAACTTTTAAAAGTTCGAGCATAGATGTATTCGCCAATAACAGCATACGGCTGATTTATCAGGGCTTTAAAAGGAACTTTTGATAATTTGTTGATTTCTTTTTAGAGATGCAATATTTTACACGAACAAAAAGAATTCTTATTCGCGAGGTGCCTTATGTTTTCTAAATTGTTCACTTCGGGCAGCATTATCATCGGTCTTCTCTTTATCGTTGGTTTTAGTGGACCAGTGCAGAGCCAAACTTTGAACCCGGCATTGGAACAGCAATTCATGGATGCCAAAACGGCCATTCTTGCAGCGCAGTCGGCACAGGCAGACAAGTACGCACCGGACAAGCTGAAAGAAGCCATGGAGTGCATGACCCGGGCAGATCGTGCGCGCCTGGCAAAGGACGAAATAGAGTTCTCACAAGCCACGCGTATGGCCCGTGCTTTTGCTGAACTGGCGACAGTTTCGTCTGAATTGGAGATCAAACGGGAAAAACAGGCTGCTGTTCAGATTGAACTGCAAGAAATCAAAGCTGAAATTCAAGGTCTGGAAAAAGAAAGATAGGAGGTGGTAATGCCCATGAAATATAGTAAATGGACCGTTTTATTTCTTATGATCGTTGCCATCGCGGGGATCACCGCTTTCATGCCTGTTGCAGCCTCGGCTGCAGATTTGTCTTCGGACATCGAGGCGGTAAAAGCCGCCATTGACAAGGCGCGCATGGCCGGAGCAGACGTCAACGCGCAGGATGATTTGAGACAGGCAAAGTCCTGGTTGGACCAGGCGGAAAAGGAGTATACCAGGTCTCAATCGTTATGGTCCCGCGGCATCAAATTGGTCACGTCTGATGAAAAGAAGAAAAAGGAAATCCAGTATCTTGCAACAATGGCTAGAATTCATGGTCAGATTGCCGAAGCAAAGTCGTTGACGTCGGCCGTTTCCAGCGAATTGACGGACATGCAAAAGCAACTGGCAGACTATCGGGAAACGCTGGATGTGTTGAAGAAAAAGTCGGCCGAAGCAGTGCAGGCCAGAAAGATTAAGGCTCAGGCCGAAACCCAGCAAAAAGAATTGGAACAGGAAAAGAAAAAAGCTGCCCTTTTGGAGTCCAAAAAAGCAAAGGAGTTAGAGGAGGCAAGAAGAAAAGTAGCTGAACTGGAAGCACTCAAACGGAAGGAACTGGAGGATGTCAGTTCGAAAGGACAGCTGCTTGCCTCACAAAGGGCAAAGGAAGAAGAGGAACTGAAAGTTTTGCAGCGAAAAATGGCTTTCCTGGAGAAAATTAAGGCTATGACGGCGGATGCCGCAAAAATTTCGGACGTTACCGTGATACCGGTTGACACGGGAGTATTGATTACTGCCGCTGTGGGCAACATTTTTTCGGCAAAGAACGACATCATTCCCCGAGGCAAATCCCTGTTGGACCAGGTGGCCGGTTATTTGGAAAAATATCCTGCGGGCGCAGTCACCATAAGCTGTTATACAGATAATGTCGGCAAAGCGGACAAAAATCGTCTTCTCACCGAAAAACGCGCTCAAAAAGTGAAAAACTACCTTGTGGATTTTCATAACATTGCAGCTGATCGAATTGCTGTCAAAGGCATGGGCTCAACTCAACCCGTTGCCGACAACAACACGGCAGCCGGTCGTTCCCTCAATCGCCGGGTAGAAATCGGCGTTACAGTGGAACAATAGAAATTTCTGCCAGAAATGAAAAATTAATTTTGGGTATTTTTTCGGGAAACCCTGGCCTCTTGCAGAAGACACTGAGGAGGCCAGGGGGACAACCTTAAGCATCTAAGTATCTCAAACAATCCGCAGTTGGAACGGGGCATGCCGGATGCCCCGGTAAAGTTGCCGCCTTTTATCAGCCAGCATTCCAAGACCCGCCCCGATCCGTCAATCTGTCGTTTTTGCAAGGTGCGTTTTTTTTATTGCAAGGGCAAACAGGATGGAAAGCATACTCATGACCGCCAGCATGACAAAGGCCAGACGATAGCTGGAAGTCGCATCAAATATTTTACCGGCGATAAAGGGTCCGAATGCGCCCAGCCCGATGATGAATATTGTAAATCCGAATATGGTGCCATGATATTTCAGACCGAAGAGTTCAGCAAGATATGGTGATTGTATGGCTGCAAATCCGCCATAACCGAAAGCAAAGATTACGGCAAAGATGTAAAGCACCCAGAGGGTATCGGACAGTTGGATGATGATAAAAGATGCCAACATCAGCGAGCCAATCAAAATCGCAACCGGTTTATTGCCCAGGCGGTCGATAACGACACCCAGCGATACTTTGCTGACAATGCTCACGGCGCCGATTACGGAAATAATCGTGGCAGCGGTTACTTCCGCTATTCCGACATCTGTGGCATGAGGAACGATATGCACCAATATGGACTGCAAGCATGATCCCATCATGAGAAAAACCCCGCAGACCAGCCAGAATTGCGCGCTGAGGAGTGCCTGTTTGAAGGTAAAGTGCCCAGAGTGATGTTCGTGGTGCGCCGACATGCCCAGGGCCGATTGTCCGATTTCCGACGGGTCGCGTTTTAACATTTGTGCACCGGCAATGACCAGGATCAGTACGGTGAGGCCGATAATGACATAGGAAGTGCGCCAGCCGAAACTTGATATGTAGAAGCTGGATAACGGGGGGCCAAGCATGACTCCGGCCCCAACTCCGGCAGAAGTAATGCCGCTCATCATGCCTCTTCTCACAACAAACCATCTGGATATTGTTGAAAGCAGAGGAACCCAGGTGCCGGCGACGCCAATACTCGCGAAAACTCCAAAAATGATATAAATTTGCCACATCGCCTGCACCTGCGACATCACTATATAGCTGATGCCGAGAAGCGACCCGCAAATCGTCACGACCAACCGAGGGCCGTATCTGTCGCAGAGCTTACCCGTGAAGATACATGCTACGGACTGGATGACCAGACCTATGGAATAGGCGCCGGAAAGTGCTGCTCTGGAGATTCCGAATTCATTCAGCATCGGCTTGAAGAAGACACCGAAGCTGTATTGTGCTCCCCAAACAATCATCAGGATCAGGAAACTGAACAATACGATGATGTATCCATAGAAGAGTCCAGGCTTGTTTATTTCAGAAATTGCGAATCTCCTTTACCTTCCACTTAAGACAAGCCTTTCAAAATTGCATTCTTTCAGAAATATCAAGTCCTAAAGTGATGATCGGTCAGCATTTATTTTTATGCTTAAGCGTAAGACAATCCGGCATCCAATGTCAATGAAATAATACTAAATAAACTAAAAGAACAAAGGGCTGCTGCTGACTTATTAACTTCTTCATTTAAAATACCTTAAAACACTTACCAGCTGCAGCGTTCCGGCAGATTGATATTTTTTTTAAACCGTCTTTTTTGTTTTCAGGGATAGGCCCGGACGCGCCGGGGTACATTCCGGTGTGGAGAGTGGGTGCCCTGAAACCGCAAGTATATTGTAAATAAGAAGCCGGAAGCAGCTTTCCGGCTTCTTGCATCTCAATTCATGTACGGTTTGTTTTCAAATCAGTTCAGTACTCTTATTAACATTCCCTTTGATTTACTGAAACCCGACGTGATAGATTACAACCATACGTTAATGGCGAAGGAGGGCGCGGATACAGTGGCGTCCGGTTTAAAATATCCCGGAGTGAGCCGCTCATGCGGTTCTGGTCAAGTGCGGCGCGTAACAATCAACCACCTCGCAGCAAGCTGTCGAGGCATGAAATGAACGTCATCACCTCGCAGCAAGCTGCGGAGAATTAACGCCCGTCCCGCGTGAGCGGGATTAAAGCGCAATCCATCTGGAAGCAAAAGGAGAAACACATCATGCAGTGGAAGACAAAAATAACAGAATTACTTGGCTGTCGATATCCGATTTTGCAGGGGGCCATGGAAAGGATCGGAACATGGTCATTTGCCGCCAGTGTGGCCCAGGCGGGCGCCCACGGAACGATTACCGCGTCGATATCCAGGACCCCCGAAAAGCTGCGGGACGATATCAGAAGATGCAAAGACGCCACCAGCGGATCGTTCGGCGTGAATCTGAGCATCGGCATCTGTCCGCAAATAGACAAGATGTTGGAGGTCTGCATTGAAGAGAAGGTGCCGCTGGAGACATCCGTTTATAAACCCGATGCGTTGGCGCCGCGAATCAAGGAAGCGGGATTGCCATGGATTCACAAATCGGCCCGGGTCAAGGACGCCATCCATGCACAGGATTTGGGCGTGGATGCCATCATCCTGGTAGGATCAGAAGGGGCCGGAATTAAAAATCCCGAACAGTTGCCCACCATGACGACGATCCTCTGGGGGGTCCGAAAGCTCACCGTTCCCGTTATCGCCGCGGGGGGAATCGGGGACGCCCGCGGCCTGCTGGGGGCTCTTGCGCTTGGGGCCGAGGGGGTGACAATGGGCAGCGCCTTCATGACCACTGCCGAATGCCCGATCAGTGATAAATTCAAGGAAAGAATGCTGGGACTCGGTCTGGATCAGCCCGAGTTCCGGAAACGCGTTCTGACGCCGGTGCCTTTTGACCGGAACGCCGCTCAGCGACCGGCCCCCGAGGATGTGGACTGGAGCGAAGCCGCATCATTTTCGGTGACGGGAATTGATCGCGTCGTCAGCGTGAAAGCGCTGATCCAGCGTATCACGGAGGATGCGGAAGAGCTGGTGAACGGATGGCAGTTTTTAAAGAAATGATCTGAACATAAATACGGTCTGATCGCGGAATTAAAGAATTATGAAAGCAAAGGAGGGGAGGGCTTTATGAGAAAGACATTGATTATTCTGGTTGTCGGTATTTCGCTTTTCCTTTCGCAATCGGTATCCGCGCAGTATGCGGGGCGCACCGAAGTGTATCCGCTGCAAAGCATGACGCTGTCCACCACCCAGTTTCTCACCGGCCAGACGAACGGTAAGCCGGTCACGATTGCCGGAGAGCTGCGCTTCCCGGTCGGCAAGCCCGGGACAAACTTTCCGGCTGTGATTCTCGTTCATGGATCGTCCGGCATCATCATGAATTACGACCGCTGGGCGCATGAACTTACTTCCATCGGTGTTGCAGTGTTTCTCCTCGATTCGTTCAGCGGCCGCGGCATTTCCAGCACGAGCACCGACCAGGGCCAGCTCGACCACCTGGCGATGCTCTATGACGCTTATCGAGCGCTCGACCTGCTTGCCTCCCACCGGCAGATCGATCCGCAGCGAATAGGCATCCTCGGCTTTTCCAAAGGCGGCGTCGCCGGACTTTACGCAGCAGTGGACCGTTTCAACGCCTCCTACGGCAGCAAGAAAGCCCGCTTTGCCCTCTATATGGCTGTCTACCCGCCGTGCTACGAATATAAAGACGAATTGAAGGTGGATAAAAAGCCCATCATTGTCTTTCACGGAATCGCCGACGACTATGTCCCGATGGCGCCCTGCCTCGAATATATCAATCGTCTCCGGGCCGCTGGCTTTAACGCCAAATTGTATGGATACCCCGACGCCTATCACGGATTCGATTTTGAATTGCTGCCGGAAAAGTTATATTTGCCTACCGTGCAGCAGGCGGTAAAATGCAAGATCAAGGAAGGCGAAAACGGTGTACCGATCAATGTCGAAACAGGCAAGGCATTCAGCCTTCAGGATACCTGTTCAGGGCTTGGGGCAACGGTGGGCTATAACAAAGAGGCACATCTGAAAGCCATCGAGGATTTAAAGCGCGAAGTAAAGTCTGCCTTTAAGATTGGAGATAAATAGGTACATTCAACTTGAGCGAGACAGATGGCGAACAGAGAGATATCCTAATAATGTTCCTGTCAAGAGAAAACCGCATTTTTAAAAATGCAATAATCTCGGTTAAGTAAAATTTACTCCTTCTTTAAATGCACATCCGCCTTTCGTCTGCGAAGCAGACGTGCTGGTTTAGTTCCCTGTTGCTCACCGTGGTTGGATTTTATCACCGTTTAAGCGGGATACTTCGCCTGGCAAATTTTGAGCGCGCTTTTGCTTTTGAAATTTGATTCTCATTAAATCTCATCGTTATCAGTATCCGGCATTTGCCGCTGGAGAACAGAGATTTTCCGGTGAAACATCGCATGGCATGAAAAAACAGTAATCTGAGGTCAGGTAACTGTCACATAACAAATAAATTAAGAATCAGGTCTGGAATAATTACGGATTTTAAGGTAAGGTAAATATACGACTGCACTTGTATTAAGCTAGAAATTACCGTGTTTATCTGTGTCCATAAGGAATATTGTCATGGATGTATCCAGATATGAAGTAAATCGGCAATTAAGAATGTTATTAAATAAATATGGTATCGACCTTGCCACAGTCGACTACTCTTGTATTGGGAGTACAGTATATCTCTCCGGCGAACTGCTCAAAACTGACGGAGATGAAATTACTCCGGCTGTAATTGAAAGCCTGTTTAAGGAAATTGCCCGGATATCGGGTGTGCGGTACGTGGAGCCCGATTTACAGAACTGGAACATCAGTGCTGATGAGTATTCATGGCAAATCACAAAGAGCAAAAAGAAATCGCGCGAAATAAGCATTCCAGTCACCAAGTACGGCGGTACTGCCGAGGAGGCTAAGGATGTCTACATTGAGACTAGCGAGCAGATTGAAGATGTTCTGAAAGATATACAAGAAAACCTCGAGCAGAAAGACCGGTGAATTGCAGTTCAAGATGGACCACGTTTAGCCAAAAAAAGACGTTATGGTGTGCCTGGTAGCTGAGGCACCTGCAAGTTGAATGTACCCGGGGCCTAAGGCGGTCTTTCCGTCTTCCCGAACTTTAAAAAGTTACGCATCCTGCGCTGAAAATTCTTGAATAATTGTCAAACCGATGTTACAAGCAACGCACAAGTGCGTTACTTGTAACGGGTGAATAACATGAAAAAACAATCAGATAGGATAAAAGACTGGCGTGAGAGGCAAAAAGCTGAAGGGAAGAGCTCCATTACCGTTCTTCTTTCTCAGGAAGCTCGATCATTCCTCACCGAGGAGAAGGAAAAAACCGGGGAAAGTTATGCCGTCATAGTCGAAAAAGCGCTGCAAACTCTAAAAAAACATGGCTACAGGCGGCCCGCCTTGAAGTATTTTCCCAACCGGGAGGAGACCCCGGAGAGAATATCCCCAAGGGATCATCAACCATCTGTCATCCCCAAAATAAGTCAAGAAAGCGGAGCGCAATCGAAGATCCTGATCGATGATCTTGCAAACTATCCAAGGATCGAGGACATCAAGCGCGAACAGGCTGAGAAAAGGAAGAACGGTCTTCAGGATTTGAACTTCAACGAAGGACTGTTTGCCCGGTTGCTTCGCTCCTCGGCAGGCATCATCGGCATCCGCCCTGATCGAAAAAGATTCAAATAGCCACTGCGCTATGGCCAGGCATCTGCGAATAAGTTACCGTCCCGGTTATGTTCCGCTCGTTCAATCATTTCGATTGAACTGTTAATGCCATGGGGCAACGGAAAAACCCGGAATGCCGCAAAACCGGTTGGTGCAATTGCTGAACCGGCCGCAATCGGCGATTACCCATGCCTGCCTGCGGGGGATAGTGAATTGATAATTTGAAGTCCCTTTGTCCTTTCAAACCGGCTGTATGCACTCTTGAATGATATTACAACTCGGCATCCCATGGCGATAAAACCTTGCGAAATGCGACATTCTGAACCAAATCCAAATGATCAGAATATAAATGTTTTTCTGAGTAAGTCATCATAATCATCAAAGACGGCTGAATGATGATCGTCCTGACATTATGCATAAGTGCAAAATTCTTATACGGATTGGGGTTTCGCCCAGATATTTTTCCCAAAAAATTTTATTTTCATTTAATTGAGGATGCCCCGAAGCAGTTGCCATACCTTGTATCTGAAGATTGTCGATGCAAAGAGATACAAGCGAATTCTTTTTTATATGTTCCATTTTTACCGTATTTTCCCATGTGACAAAGCCAATTGCTAATTCGATATTAGCATAATCTACGACTCGCACCCTGACCTGGTCATTGAACGCCGTAGCAACGGAAATATATTTATTTTTGTCCAAAATTTTCAGACAACGGTCCTTGAGCTTTATAAAATCCAATGCCTCTTTCATAAACTTTCACCTTTCTCCCGATCTAAGATATAAAGCCTGCGAATAATCAACAACCTCGCAGCAAGCTGTCGATGTATGAAATGAACGTCATTATATCGCAGCAAGTTACGGAGAATTAACGCTCGTCCCGCGTGAGCGGGATTAAATGCTTCAGGTTGAAGTCTATCTGAAGCATTTTGCCTCGTCAATAATCAAACAAAGGGACATCTTATATTGTTCCTATCAAGAGGAGAACTGCATCTTTATAAATGCAATGATCTCGGTTAAGTAGAAGTCACTTCTTTTTCAAAAGTGTTCCTCTTTATAACCCCTCCACGATTTGGGTATTTTCGTTGTTCTGCATGCCCGGCATATCGATACTTATTGAAAAAGTGTTTAACATTTACTCCCCGGCGGAGTAAAATCCGAACCATGATGTTTCTATTGCACAAGCGGGATCTTCTTACATGAAGGAACAAGCGAATCGGTGAACGTGCCTCGGTGGGCGTCAGCGCTGTTCTGATCCGATGCTGAAAAGGGAACACCAGTGAAAACAGGATTGGCTCCCGGGAGGCGGTGGAGTTCCGGACTTGGCGCACATCCAGGTCCCGGAGACGGGTTTGACTATCTGAGACGGAGCGCTTAATGAAAACCAACAAGCAATCACAACGTGATGAACGTTTTGCCCTGGTGCCGCTGCGTGAGCTTGCCGATCAGGCCTTCTCACGCGCGGCGGGTGCAAATTTGATCGGCGGCAATCACGTGCGTTTGCTTAAAGATGCGAAGGAAAATTATCCGGCCTGGCTAAGAGCAATCCATGCGGCCAAAAAAAATATCCACTTCGAGAACTATATCTTTTGCGATGACAAGACGGGCCGCGAGTTTGCAGAGGCTCTGATCGCCAGGGCGCAAGAAGGTGTTATCGTCCGTCTCATATACGATTGGCTGGGATGTCTGGGCCAGGCCTCGCGCCGGTTTTGGAACGGCCTGCGAGCAGGCGGCGTGGACGTCCGATGCTACAATCCCCCGCGGTTGGACAGACCGCTCGGATGGATCTCACGCGACCACCGGAAGACGTTAACGGTGGATGGCGAAATCGCGTTCGTCACCGGTTTATGCGTGGGCCAAAAGTGGCGCGGTGATCCCCAACGCAAGATCGAGCCCTGGCGCGATACCGGCGTTGAGATCCGCGGCCCTGCGGTCACGGAAGTGGAGCAGGCCTTCGCGCGGATGTGGGCCTTGACGGGCGAGCCGCTTCCCGCCGCTGCGCTTTCCGTCAAGACGCAGCCCGCGGGCAGGACGAATCTGCGCATCGTCGCAACCGAGCCGGCAACGGCGGGCATGATGCGTTTGGACCAGCTCATCGCTGCCATGGGGCGCAAAAGGCTGTGGTTGACCGACGCCTACTACGCCGGCACGGCCACTTACATGGAAGCCTTGCGGGCCGCTGCCAAAGACGGCGTCGATGTCCGCCTGCTGCTGCCGAGCACAACGGATGTTCCCTTGATGCGGCCGCTGTCGCGTGCAGGCTATCGGCCGCTGCTGGAAGCGGGTGTGCGCGTGTTCGAGTGGAACGGGACGATGCTGCACGCCAAAACGGCTGTTGCGGACGGAACCTGGGCCCGCGTCGGATCAACCAATTTGAATATCACCAGCTGGATAGGAAACTGCGAACTGGATGCGGTCATCGAAGATGCATCATTCGCTGCCGAAATGGAAGAGATGTATAAGCGGGATCTTGACCACGCAACGGAAATCGTTCTCGATCGGCGCCAGCGCCCGCAAGCAGCTGTCGGGTCCCGCCGCAAGCGCGCTAAGGCCGGCGGCAGCGCCAGCCGTGCCGCGACCGGAGCAGTGAGAATCGGGCACACCCTCGGCGCGACCCTGATCAATCGCCGGGTACTGAACCCGATGGGCGCCCGTCTTACAGCCGTCACCGGTCTGGTGCTGTGCGCTTTGGCGGTGCTGTTCGGGCTGTTTCCCAAGGCCCTGGCCTATCCACTGGTCGCTCTGGGCGCCTGGGGAGGCCTCACCCTGCTTTATCGGGGGTATCAGCTGGCCAGACAGCGCAAGATGAATAAGCGTGAATGAAGCGTGCCTCTGTTTACGCGTGCCGCCTTCAGGTGTCAGGTTAACGGGGTGAATCCGGTGTCTATCATGTGGAACCATAGGGAGATCAATCTCCGTATCTCAACACTTGAAACTTAAATCGCAAAACTTAACACCGAGTCTTTTAATCGTTTATTTCTTGCATTGTAGTTCTGAAGTAGTATCATTCGCGTCGCATCACATACCAAGCACAATTAAATATTTATCAAATGTAATCGGAGGCTGAATACTTATACTAAAACGGACGGTTGTTCATGCCCGGTAATTGGGCAACTATTCTGGCATAGTGCGAAAAGAACGAAGCCTGGTGAAACACGGGCGGCAGGCCATAATAAAGCGCTGGGTCCCGATCTTAGAAGAATTTGAAAACCGGAGTACATCGAATGCAAAAGAATTTATATTCCATCTCCATCCTGTTCACTTTCATCCTTTCCGTTTCCACAATTGGGCCGCTGCCGGCATCTGCACAACAGCCTGCCGACAAAATTGTTTCCATCTGCAATCGCACAGAACCGGTACGGGTGGCCATTCAGAAGGAGATTGCCGCCGAACGTTTCACATCGGGCGTCGGAGGCGCCGTGCTCTGCCAGTCGATAAGAGTCTCCGAACTGAATAAGATCGAATATCTCCAGGTCATTGAAAAAGAAATTGCTGCATTGAAGGTTGGAGATTTCGAGGGTCTCGCCGGGCTCAAAATCCTTGATCTTGAAGGCAACAACTTTGCCGCATTGGATGCATACGTTTTTTCAGGACTCACTAATTTAGAAACCCTGGTGCTGGCCCGAAATCCTCTAAAGACCCTGGGCAGTGAGTTGGGTGACCTCCCGCAGTTAAAACACATTGATGTGTCAGGCTGCAAATTGTCCTCCATTTCGTCCGGTGCGTTCTCGTCCACCCCCCGGCTGGAAGCCATTTTCCTGGCCGATAATGAATTAAAGGAACTGCCGGCAGACCTGTTTGATAAAAACGATGCGTTGAAAATTGTCGATCTGTCCGGCAACCGGCTTGTTGAAATTCCCGCCTCCCTGGCATCCCGAAAAGGCGTTTTGTTGAGTTTGAATCTTTCCCGCAACAATATGCCGGATTCCCAACAGATTAAACGAACCGGCTCCGGTTATTCATTGAGTCCCCCTGCAATCGATCCTGAACGCCAATCTCCCGCTATCCAGGGCGTCGCGAGACTCCGCTCTTTTATCCGCGCGCATTGGCATCTGCCGCTTGAAGTTTCCACTTCTTATTCTACCTCCGGAAAGTTTGATCTGAACCATCCGGCCCTCAGGGTCAGGGAAGAACGCCTTCTGCTCAGACAGCTCGAAGAAGTGCGGGAGGCCTATCGGAGATCAGCTTTTGATTTCTTCAACGTTCAAATCCGTTTTGTCTCGCCGGATGCAATTTATAAAACTCCTCAACTGAAGTTCAATAAGAAGAAATGCGGCATTGAAATTACTCTGAAAGCGCCGGAAAACGCAACTGATCGCGCGGCCTTGATTACCGATGAGCAAATTCTGGAAATCCTGGCCGACCATTTTGATCGCAACCATTCGGTGGCTTGGTTTAAGAAAGAGGCTCGCACGGATCTGGAAGCCGCTTTAAAACGCGATTTTGACAAAGTGGCCCGGATGGATGATGAACTGCGCTTCGATATACTCCGTTTCGATGATTTGATTGACACGGCCATGACCCGGATGAGTAAAGCCGATGAAAAAAGGTTTTTTTCGGATACGGAGCTCACCGATGCGCGCTTTATCCAGTTTCGTGTGATGCTCACATTCCAGCGGCTGGAAAATACGATGGCACGCTGGAAGCTTGCCGAATCTGCCCCGGATTTTCCCTACCGGGCCGAAGTGCGGCTGCTTCTGGCGGAATGCTCCGGCATGTATCGAACCTATCTGGACTGGTTTTTGAATGTCGTCGTCGGAGGCCGCACGGCGATCAATGTCTTTAACGAAACCTGGTATCACCGCAACCCGATCTTTAAAATTCTTGATTCTGAAGTTCCGGCCGGATTTTTCAATCTCGACGGCCGGGTCTCCACCAGAATCCCTCCGGGCGCGGTCCGGGATCTTTTAAAGAGCAGACTCAGCGTCCCGCTTCTTCATTATCTTCACGGCATGCTATCGATGGACGAATATGTTTCCGACACCGACATTCTGCAGTCCCCCCTGGGCGCGCAGATGCGGCGGGCGGTGGAAAGGATTGGACATAACCGCCGGTCTCTGGCTGAACATAAAATCTCCGATACAAGTGTGTTCAAAGAACTATGGGATGCGCGGGTTAAAAGCAGCGTAAAATTTCCTCTTTATCGTGTAACCATGGGTGTTGCCACTGTCATCGGAGATACAAGATTTTCCAATTCGGCCCCCGCCATTTCAGACGGACAGATGGCGGATATGAAAGCTCATTTGAAACCCGGTGATCTGCTGATCGAGCGCACGGATCACTACTTTTCCAATGCATTTTTAGGGGGCTTCTGGCCGCATGGTATCCTGTATCTCGGTTCGAGGGAAGAATGGTCCGGATTAAAACTGGCTGATGGAACGACTCTGTCTGAGGATCCCTGGATTTTCAAAAACATCCTGCCTAAATATTTTTCTGCAAAAGACGGTCATCCTGCACTGGTGATGGAAGCGATTTCCGAAGGCGTCGTGTTCAATTCCCTGGAAGAAGCCGCGCAGAAAGATTACATCGGTATTTTCAGACCCAGGTTTGCGCCCGGCGAACAGGAAGCCAAAATCGCCGCCGCCATCAAGCGGGCGCTTAAATATCATGGCCGGCCCTATGACTTCGATTTTGATTTTTTCACCGACGACAAACTGGTCTGCACGGAATTGCTTTACAGAGCCTATCATCCGGATATTAATTTCCTGGTTCAAAAACAGGCCGTCAGAAAGCCCGATCCTCCCGTACCCGGAATGATTAAAAAGGCGGGCCGCGACACCATGCCGGCCAACGAAATCGCCAAACTTGCCCTTTATATGCTGGACAACAAGCAACCGAATCCATCCATTGGATATACCGGTCAGACCCTGGACTTTGTCCGTTTATATATGAAGCAGGGTGACGGCAGATCCGCGCGCATTTATCATGGCGCAGAAGGCATTGAAGTTTTAAGACGAACGCTGAGATAGCGGAGCCCTTTCATGAAATACATCCTGATCTTGTTCCTGCTGACGTTTTCCGTCTGCGCTCAGGCCGCCTGGCTTCCCGAGCGGATTTTCATCAAGACCGCCACGCATAGCTTTACGCACGAATACGATGTTGCCATTCATGAAGGAAAAATCTGGCACAAACCAAGAGCGTCAACTGCCGGAACTTCATCAAAATGGAAATTACTTGGCCAAGCGGGATTGCCGGCTGCCGCCTCTGTTCTGGGGCTGGGCGGGTTTGACTCCCCGGCTTCGGTCGTGCAACTGTCCGCCGACGGAGATAACCTCATTGCCGTAGGAAACGACGGTGTGGTTTATTACATGAAGTGGAACACACGCAAATGGGTCAACAAATGGGGACAACCCTTTTCCAGACAACTGCTCTTGCCTGAGCATAACCGGGCCTGGTCGATCTCCCATCGCGGGCCTTTTGCCGGCGGCTATTCCGACATTGACGGCAATTTTCACGCCATCAGTGCGGGCGTCACCACATTATATGTCTTGAGCGCGGATGGGTTGAAGATTTCTTACGCTGATCCCTGGCTGCCTGCTGATTTCTCACACGAAATCGGCGGCCCGCTGCAGAACCGCTTCCGTTCGAGATCACTTTGTGCAAGCGCTTCCACTCTTTTCGTCATCAATGATGCCGGAGAAATGTATACCCGTCTCGCCGACTTCGACACGCTGGGCCTCAATCCTTTTCTAGCCTATAGTTACGAGCGAAGGGTACTTGATCTTAACAAGGAGAAGGACGTGCGGACGCTGCCTCCGGAAGAGTGGAAAAAACAGCCGTCCATCCTGCCGCACCAGGGGCGGATTACTTCGGCCATTACAATTTTCCAGACAGGCAGAGGCAACGACGCCCGCGAACTGCGGGTGGAAGGTGTTAATGCGCAAGGAGAGAATGGTTATTTTTCAAAGTCGATCAACGGCGAGACATGGCAATTTACACAAACCAACCTGACTCTGCAAAAGCCCCTCCTGTCTTCCGATAATGGAGCCCCGGATTCAGGCCCGAGCCTTGAAAGGATGCTTTCCGGACAGCTCGAATCAGGCCGACTATTTGAAGACCTGAACTATCTGATTGAACTCAAAAACTTTCATCCCCTGGGTTCAGGTGCAACGCTGGTTGTCCTGCTGGAAAACGAAAAAGCGGAATTTCCTCTTTCGATTGTTGCTTCTTCTCAAAATGACGATACAATGAAAGGGGCTATCCTGCTCCCGGCAGGGCTTAAAATCAGTCCTGTGGGGAACAAAAGCCTTCAGGAATTCACGCGCAAGATTTTCGGCAAACATGCCTTTGTTAAAATTAAATTAATCATCCATCCGGATAACACGGTTTTAATCAAAACTGATTAAAAAGCATAACCGCCATGAACAACCGTCCCGATCATTTCACATGTCTTTGACCTCCGACACCAGACGGTCAAACTCCTCCACATTGACGACCGGCGACGTGCTGAAGGAAATGCCTGTCAGTTTGTTGAGGCCGATGGAGGCAGCCAGAGCGCTGTCCCCATCCGGAAAGTCCAGCGTAAGAACCAGGTCGTGCTCTCCCAGAACGGCATACATGGAAATGATTTTTCCGCCATTGTGTTCGATGATTTTAATGGCTTTTTTTGTCCGGTCAGCGGACGCGCCCTTTAATGATTCCTGATTGTATTTTCCAAACATCATAAATATCGGCATAGGTTGCCTCCTTTCGACTTGCCGGGATAAAGCCCGGGCGGGAATTCCGGCTTTGATCTTTCCGGGTCAGTAATTGGCGTCGGAGAACCGCGCCAGCTTCGGATTGACGAGTCTTTCATAATCTTTATACTTCACGCGGAACACTTCCGTGTGCGAGCCCGCGTTGAAAGCGATCTCTTTGTCCCGGGAAAGACTTCTTTCGGCATAAACATCCATGCCGTAAAGATTGCCGAAGGGCGGCATGGCGCCGGGCTCGCATTCCGGAAAGAGATTCTTGAATTCGCCTTCGCCGGCGAGGTGCACATTATCCGTGCCGGCCACTCCTCTTAAAAGATCAAAATCCACGCGCTCCGTCGCCGGCAATACCGCCATCGCCATTTTACCGCTGATTTTGATCATGACGGTTTTGGCCAGTTCTTTTCCCGGCACGTGCACGGACTCGGCAATTTCCTGGGCCGTATACGCCTGGGAATGCCTGATGCTGATGTACTTGACGTCATGAAAATCCAAAAATTCTTTTAGTTTTTGAAGTGGCATGCTGGACTCCTTTCTTGAAGATTTAAAATCCAAATAAAGGGTTAACCACATTGACTGTGACCGGATCAAAAGGAGCGGAAACAAGAAAGTCCCGGAGTAGAAAGATTTTTCCCACAGGACGCCCGCGGTGCACTGACTCATGCGCTGGTGTCTGCGCTTAGCTGTAAGTTAATTATATAAGATAGAAAAGCAAATAACAAGCAGCGACCGGCAGCGGGTAATAGGACTGCGGAGAAATGCCGCAAGGGCCGATCTTTGAGAAATAGCGCGTTCTTAAGAGGAGGTGCCTGCGGCCTCTGGCTCACCTCTTAGATGAAATCGACCGCAGCATTAGTAAAAGTCAATTTAAATATTTGACACCAATTGTTTCCTTGTTCAAAAGGTCCAAAAAAAGTATAAGCGGGGTGCCGTAATCAAAAAAAAGTGGGCGTTCGGGGAAGGAAAATGCGGACAGTCGAATGACGTGGAGGAAGTCAATACGTGTCGACAAAAGTAAAGATAGAAACAGCCCCTTTTCTTGCCCTTTTTGGGGAAATACAGAGAAATGCGGGCAACAATAGGCGACGTTTGCAGGGATTACCTGACATTTCAAGGCCGGAGTTTGAACGATGATCTGTCCCAAATGCGGTGCCGAACAGGGAGAAGAAAAGTTGGAGTGTGTGCGCTGCGGAGTCATCTTTGCCAAACTGACGCCGGAAGACTTCGGTCCGCCGCATAAGCGGTCAAAAACTCCGGAAGCATCGATCAAGAAATCAAAGCGGCCCGTGTCGCTGATCATCATAACCGTGCTGCTGCTTGTCGGCCTAGGCTATTTTATGCACGGTAAACTGGAGCAGAAACGGATTGATCATATCGGGTCGGTGGCGGAGCAACCCCTGCAGGAGAGCGCCGATGTGCAGGTGATTGAGCGCGGCGGCTATGAAATTCAGCCGGTCGCGCGCTACGAGATTCGCGCCAAGGTATTGTCCATCGAACGCTATCGCATCGGCCGCGAGGCGGACCTCTCTCCCGTGGATTTTGCTCTGGGCTGGGGACCGATGTCCGATAACGCGATCACCAAACAACTCGCTATCAGCCAGGGCAGCCGTTTTTATCATTACAGTTGGCGGGGTGATCCGCCGATCGATCCTGCTGAAATTGTCCGCAACTCGGCAAATACACACCTTGTTCCGGCTGACGACAATGTCAAAGCGCGCCTGTTTGCGGTACGCAAAGGCGAAATAGTGATGCTCAAGGGCTATCTCATCAATGTCCGGCATTCGGATGGATGGAGATGGCATTCATCCCTGACGCGTGAGGACTCCGGTGCAGGCGCGTGCGAATTGATGTGGGTGGCGGAGGCGGCCATTCAGTAGGCGAACACCAAAGACATTGTCTGAAAATAGAAAGGGCGTTTCTATTTATTGAGGAGATATTTAGAACCAAAAATGATAATGGCACCGTTCTGATTATTGCCTGCGACTTTCGGAACCGGACGATTGTATTGGGTTTAAAGCATGATCAACGAAACCAACATCTTGACTTTTTTGCGGTCCGGGCGTAACCGATTAACGTCATTAAGAAAATTTTAACATAATCAATAAACGGTTAAAACCCTTCCAATAAAGGGTGATGTTATGGAGAGACTATCGAATCCCCGTATCTCAAAAAGAGTGCGGGGATTTTTATTTAAGAGCGGATGGGAGAGTCATGATTACCGGACATTAAATTCACTGAAGGAGGGCATTATGAAAAATGTGATCGACAAAACGATAAAACCTTTTTTAGTTCTGGCCGGATTGGGAACCTGTGCGGCGGGTTTCTATGCATTTTTACCGGTGTTTTCCGTAGAAAGAATTGCCAGACTTCAGTTCGTCGAAAATTACGTCATCTTCGTCCAGCACTGGGGCATGATGGTTTTGCTGATGGGCATCTTCATGATTGTATCCGCCTTCAAGGTCTCATGGCGCACCCCGATACTGGTATACAGCGTCATTGAAAAGAGCTTCATGGTGCTCCTGTGTATCTTTTACAGCAGCCGATCGTTTGTGGCGGGTTTTCAGGGTGCCGCTATTATGGATGCGATCATCGTTGTATGCTTGCTGCTCTATTTCTGGAAAGGCCGCCGCTGATTTCTAAAGACAGTTACGGCGGGGTTGACTGAAGTGAAGAAATCAGTATCGCCGCTGGTTCAATCATTTAGGTTGAACTGTTAATGCCATTGGGCAACGGAAAAACTCGGAATGCCGCAAAGCCGGTTGGCGCAACTGCAGAACGGGACACAATCGGCGATTATCTATATCCTCCAAAGGGGAGAAGATGATTGTTGAGGAACAATTCATGCGCGATTGAATGAAGGCGAATTGATATTTTGAAGTACGCCCCTAAGTATGCTCATAATTAAGTGTTGTGACCCCTGAATTCCTGCCGACAGCGTGATCGATCGGCATCTGCAGTCACCTTCCTTTGCTTCCCGTCCGTCACCAGTCCTTGTTTGCCGAGAGCGAAATATCTATTAGCAGGGTGATAAAAATTGACAGACAGACGGAACTTCCCTATGTTTGTCGTAACATAACACAATGTCTTATCAAAGGGATAGAATCCATGACGACCGAAATGGAAGCGAAGCGGGGCGAGAGAATCGTGACAAGTACCTGCGCCGGCGACTGCGGCGGACGTTGTCCGCTCAAGGTATACGTACAGGACGGGAAGGTCATGAAGATTACGACTGACGACCGGTTTGGTCCGGATCTCCAGGCTTGCGCCCGCGGCCTGATCCAGCGGGATGTCCTCTATGCGCCGGACCGGATCACCGTGCCTTTGAAGCGGACCGGTCCCCGGGGGAGTGGCAAATTCGCGCCGATCAGTTGGGATGAAGCTCTGGATAACGTTTCCGCGGCGCTCAAGGATGCCAAAGAAAAAGACGGGCCGCAATCCGTTTTCCTCATGGACTACTCCGGTTCGGTAAGCCTGCTGCACGGGACGCAAAAAGCCAGCCGTCGCTTCTTTTCCTTTTTCGGCGGCTGTAGCTCCTGGCGCGGCAATTCGTCCATGGAAGGGGCGGCGTTTTCTTCCAAGGCGACCTTCGGCACAATTTTCACGGGCAACTCGCGCGACAATTTTCTTTCTTCCCGACTCATCATCCTCTGGGGCTGGAATCCTCTCGATACGCGCTTCGGTCCCGAGACGGCCGGATACCTGATGAAGGCGAAGGAGAGAGGCGCGAAAATTATCTCCGTCGATCCCCGATCGAGTAACTCGGCCGAAAAGCTGGCCGACCAGTGGATCGCCGTTAAACCGGGCACAGACTCGGCGCTGATGATTGCCATGGCTTATGTGTTGATTGCGGAAGATCTGTATGATCGAACTTTCATCGAAACGTACACATCCGGATTCGCACAGTTCAAAGAATATGTGACGGGAGCGGCGGACAGCATACCCAAGACGCCTGCCTGGGCCGAGGAGATCACCGGAGTGCCGAGGGAATCGATCGAAAGACTCGCCCGTGATTACGCCACGCAGAAGCCTGCGGCCCTTTGTGCCGGGTGGGCTCCGGGGCGATCCGCATTCGGCGAGCAATACCACCGTGCGGCTGCGACGCTCGCAGCGATGACCGGGAATATCGGTGTCCAGGGCGGCCATGCGTCGGGCGGGACCGATGTCAAAATGGAGGGCTTTCTCTGGGGCTCGCTCGAAGTGCCGGGGGGCAAAAACCCCGCCGTGCATATCACGGATATCTATAATCTCCTTTTGAAAGGGAAAGCGGGCGGGTATCCGAGTGACATCCGGGTTCTCTACATCGTCGGCTCCAATATGCTCAACCAGTTTTTGAATTTAAATAAAGGGATCAGGGCACTGCAGGCTCCGGCGTTCACCGTTATTCATGAACTGTTCATGACTCCCACCGCCCGCTATGCCGATATCGTGCTGCCGGTGGCGCACTTCCTGGAAAGGGAAGACATCGGCCAGCCTTTTGCCGGCGGAACGTATGACATTGTCATGGAGAAGGCGGTGGAGGCACAAGGCGATGCCAGAACCGATCTGGCCATCTTCACTAAGCTCGCTTTCCGCCTGGGCCTGGCAGGTTTCAACGACAAGACGGACGGCGAATGGCTCAAGGAGTTTGTGTCCCAAACGCCCGGCTTGCCTCCCTATGATGTCCTCAGAGACATTAAGGTTCATCGCGCCGAACCCGCCGGGCCCCTGGTGGCTTTTCGCAAGCAGATCAAAGATCCCGCGAATAACCCCTTTCCGACGCCGTCCGGGAAGATCGAAATTTTCAGCCAGAAGATTGCCGCGATGAAAAATCCGCTGATTCCGCCGATTCCGCAATTCATCGATGCCTGGGATGGACCGCGCGATCCGCTTGCCCGGAAATATCCGCTGCAGCTTGTCAGTCCGCATTCGAAGTTCCGGGTGAATTCCACGCTCGACAATATCCCGCGTCTTAAAAAAAATGCCGACGATGCAGCATGGCTCAATCCTCAAGATGCCCAGGCGCGGGCAATCGGAAACGGCGACAGAGTCAGGATCTATAACGATCGGGGTCAGGTGGTGGTAAGGGCAAAAGTGACGGCGCGCATCATGCGGGGTGTGACCAGCCTCGATGCCGGGGCCTGGTATAAACCTGATGACACGGGAGTCGATCACGGCGGCTGCGTCAACGTTCTTACCCGGGACGAAAAGACACCGGCCGGCGCTTTCCCGAGCAATACCTGTCTTGTGCAGATTGAAAAATACGATGGCGCATGACCATTCTTAAAGATGAACCGTGGGTAAAGATCTCCCGGCATTTAAGGTCAATAGAGGGACTTTGCCGCCTGGTGCGGCAGCACCCTTCATCCCTTATCCGGATTTTAAAGTAAGTGAGCGGCTCCATGACATTCTTGCGGGTTACCGATGATGAACGATGCTCATTTCATCACAGCGCCGCAGCGAGACAGGGCATGCGTAGGCAAGCTGAAAGGGTTCCATTTATTTTAAAGTGGTCAGGTGGTTTCTTAGATTTGTCTTAATGCCGTTGAGGCCTACCTTTCTCCTCAGCCGGTAGCGGTGAACGTCGATGGCGCTTTTGGATAAATTCATAATTTCCGCGATTTCCTTGCTGGTCTTTCCCTCCTTGATAAAATTCGCGATTTGAATTTCCTTCGGGGTCAGGTTCAGATATTGGGCGGAAAGTTTGTTGGTGAAGGGTGAGACAATATCCTTGAGATTCGCTTCGATGAGTTCTAAAAAACTCATGCTTTTTTGATTCAGGTTACTTTGCTTCATCATCTTGATGTAGGGGAGAATAAGTTCCTTCACATTGGACAAGATCCTGTTTTCTGTTTCCTCAAGATCCTCGGATCTCTTATTCAGCAGCACGGTCAATGTTGTGTTCATGTCTTCAAGCTTCTTGGATTTCCGGCTCAATTCCTGCTCGGCGTTCCGGATTTCGGTAATATCCGTAAAAGAAGAAAAGCTTTTGCTTGTCCCGGGAATCATATCCACCGTGCAATATATATTTCTGATTCTTCCCTGGCTGTCGCGCATGCGGTACTCGTAGTTTCTGGGTACGAGATCAGGGTTTTTTCTGCGCAGCTGGTGGTAATTTGTCAGACGTTTCAGATCTTCTTTGCCGGCAACAAACTCGGTCCACTTCTTTTTGCCTTCCCAATCTTTTTTCTTATAACCTGTGAGCTTTTCAAACTCGGAATTGACCAGAGATATGGTCATATCTTTTTCAATAATGATGGTTGCGTTGCCCGTCGTTTCAAATAGCGTCCGATAGAAGCTTTCCGATTCTTTCAGCTTTCTTTCGGCATCTTTAAGCTCCGTCAGGTCTATGTCGGAGCAGATGCTTTTATCCGTTCCCGGAATGACGTCAACCGTTATCAGAATGTCCCGTTTCCTTTTGAGGCTGTCGACCAGTTTAAACTCATAGTTTTTCGGAACGGCGGCAGGATTTACTCTTCTCATCCGATGATATTTTTGCATCTTCGGGATATCTTCGGGTGCCACCATCTCCATCCATTTTTTTTTGCCTTCCCAATCCGACTTCTTATAGCCGGTCATTCTCTCGAACTCGGAATTGACCAGAGAAACCGTCATATCATTCTCCAGGATCATCGTGGCCGTACCGGTTGTTTCAAACAAAGTCCTGTAGAAATTTTCCGACTCCTTCAATTTATCCTCAGTCATTTTCCGCGCCGTAATATCCATGGCGTTGCCGAGAATGGCGGGTTTTCCCTTGTAGGTTGTCGAGGAGACTGTTTCGATAATCCAGCGGACATCTCCCTGTTTGGATATGACCCTGTAAGAATAAGGATGGTCGAGTTCGCCTGCGAGCATGGCCAGGACACTCTTCCTGGCTTCCTTCCGATCCTCCGGATGAATAATGCTGGCCGATTTCATGCCGATCAACTCGGGGATACTGTAGCCCATGAATGCTGCGGCAATAGGACTGACCAATTGGTATGCTCCATCCTGAATGAGGTACATGCCGGCCAAAGAATGGTTCCAGATGGTTTGATAGAGCTGTCCCTCGTCGAGCAGGATTTGGCTGATTCTTTTTTCCTGTGGTGACTGCTCAATCCGGGAGGTAGTCGGTACAGTTAATTGATCGATATCGTGAGGCTTCATTTTCAAGTATTACACTCTTATCCGTCGTTGAAAGACCTGCAATGAATATTATCTTTGTCCGTTTCATTTCGCAAGGACCCTAACACAATTTTTTAACCGTGTCGACAGACGGCATGCTCTTTCGTTAATGCTGATTTATGTTGTGATATCAGCACATTAATCGATTCTCCGGAGAAGCGCCGAGGCAAAGTCTTTCGGGCAAATCCCGAATTCAAGGATGGAAGAATCGCATAAGCTTCCGCCGTCCGTCCTCATCCGTATAATACATTTGCATATGATAAATGTATTACTCTCGTCTTATTGTCATTCACACGCACCCCACCTAACATGCATCCGTAATTTTGTTTAAGACACAGGAACACGATTCATTGACTTTAACGTGACATTTTACTTTTGAGAGGGAGGAAAGAATGAAGCACTTTAGGGGGTTGATGTGTTTGGTGGCTGTAATGTCAGCGTTCTTTTGGATCAGCATCGGGAGCGCGGAGGAAATTTTAGTCGGGTACACGGGCCCGTTGAGCGGACCGGCTGCAGAGTATGGCCAGGATTGCGCCAATGGTATTGAAATGGCCGTGCAGGACATTAATGCAGCGGGAGGCATAAAGATCAGCGGGAAAAGTTACCTCTTTAAACTGGAGAAGCTGGATGACCGCGTGGATCCGACTCAGACGGTTAACAATGCGAGGCGCATGAAGTCCAAGGGTGCGATAGCGATTTTCAATCCCGTCTTCACCTGTATAGCAGCGCTCAAAAAGATTAACGAAGAAAAAGGCGCCGAATTCGTTCTGATGGGCTACACCAGCACGCCGAAAGCCACTGAAATAGCGAATCATCTGCATGTTTCCATACCGCCGCCTTTTACGGTCTATAACAGCGCCTTCCTCGACATGGCCTGGAGACAGGGCTGGCGTAAAGCGGCTATGCTGATCACCCTCGGCGCCTACGGTGATGAAAACCGCGTCGACTTCAAGCAATACTGGGAAAAACTGGGTGGGACCATTACCATCGACAAGCCCGCCAATTACTATACGGAAACAGATTTCTCCAGTCAGTTGACCGCAGTACTGGCTACAAAGCCCGATGTCATCTTCGCCGGCGGTCCATCGGCAACGACAGCACTGGTCGTCGAACAGGCCAGAAACATGGGCTTCAGGGGCGGTTTCGCTTTTATCGATCAGGCGCGGGCGGACTACTGCGCCAGCATCCTCAAAGACTCAAAGCTTCTGGATAAAACCATCAGTGTCGCCGCGGTTGATTCCATTCCCTTCCCCGGTGCGGCCGCTTTCAACAAGAGATATTTGAAGACATACAAGCGGATCAGCAACATGGAAGCCATTCAAAACTACATGGCCATGCAGGCCTTGTCGAGAGCCATTGCCGCAGGCGGAAAAGCCGATAACGCTGCCGCCATTCGTGCGGCATTCCCCAAAGCTTTCCCGCTGATCGGAAGTCAGTTTCCGACGGAAGTTCACGGCATCACTGCCGATGGGAGAATGGAGATATTCCCCTATGCCCAGATGATCAAAGACGGAAAACCGACGGCGCCGGAAGTCTATGCGTGGTGGCCCAAGACTCAGCAGGAATTCCAGCAGGTCAAGAAAGTCTCCAAGTCAACAAGTCCGTTGATCTGGAAAACCAGGTAGAGCGGATCGGGAGAAAAAGCTGACACCCTGAATAACCGCACATCAAAACAATCCTGCTTTTGCAGGGATGGCTCAAAAATCATCTCTGCAAAAGCAGATCAGCAAATCAAGGCAACGAACAGACTGTCTGAATCATCATGAAAAGCCGTCGCCATCATATTAATATTCTGCAAACACGCCATCACTTTTTTAATCATTTTTTAATTTTATTACTCTCCGGAAAGACTTTATTCGGAAAATGAGGAAATGGGGGAAACTATGGAAGAGAAAAAGACATACCTGCCGGGAGAAAACTACAACTACCAGCTACTGATCAAGCACATTCTGGAATCAGCCAGGTTTTTATCACCGGACCAGGAAATCGTCTTCGGGGACAAACTGCGCTATACTTATGTTACGCTGATCGAGCGGATCCACAAACTCGCCGGAGCGCTGGAAAGCCTCGGGGTTCGCAAAGGAGATACAGTGTGCGTCTTTGACTATGACAGTCATCGATACCTGGAATGCTACTTTGCCATTCCGGTCATCGGCGCCGTGCTGCATACGCAAAACTGGCGTCTTTCTCCGGAACAAATCCTCTATACAATGAACCACGCTGAAGATAAGGTGGTGATCATCCATACGGACTTCCTGCCGATACTGGAAACCATCTGGGACAAACTCACGGCGGTGAAGAAAGTGATTTTGATTTCCGAGGGAGAGCAAAGCCCGTCGACAAAAATCCATTGCGACGGCGAATATGAGCAAATAGTCGCTGACGCGCAGCCGTTAAGTGATTTTCCTGATTTCGACGAGAATACCCGGGCCTCAACTTTCTATACAACCGGCACCACCGGCCTGCCGAAGGGCGTCTATTTTTCTCATCGGCAATTGGTCCTGCAGTGCCTCATCCAGCACACGGCGACAGGGGCTTACGATTCCCCGGTTCGCTTCCGGTCGCAGGATGTTTACATGCCTTTAACGCCGATGTTTCATGTTCATGCCTGGGGATACCCTTATGCGGCAACCCTTCTCGGAATGAAACAGGTTTATCCCGGGCGCTACGAACCCAAGGCGCTCGTCAACCTTATTTTGAAAGAGCGGGTGACTTTTTCGCATTGTGTGCCCACGATACTGCAAATGGTATTGAATGCTCTTCCCAAGGATGTTGACCTTTCCTTCTGGAAGGTTGTCATCGGCGGCGCTCTGTTGACAAAGGGTCTGGCCCAGGCGGTCATGGAGCGCGGAATCAACATCATGGCAGGATACGGCATGTCGGAAACCTGCCCGCTTCTGACAACCGCAAATCTGAAACCCAGGATGCTCAATGAACCGCCGGCAAAACAGGTCGACACGCTGATCAAAACGGGTCTCCCGGCTCCCTTTGTTTATATCCGCCTTTTCGATCCCGCAGGCAAAGCCGTCCCTCATGACGGAGTCTCCACGGGTGAAATATGTCTGAGATCGCCGCTCCTCACCGAAGGGTATCACAATGATCCGGACCGCACAAAAGAACTGTGGGTGAACGGATGGCTCCATACCGGTGATATCGGGTATATTGATCGGGAAGGGTACCTGCAGGTTACGGACAGAATCAAAGACGTCATTAAAACCGGCGGTGAATGGATCTCTTCTTTAGAGCTGGAAGATCTTTTGAGCCACCACGCGGCGGTTGCCGAAGCGGCGGCCATCGGGGTTGCGGATGCCAAGTGGGGGGAACGGCCTTTGATGATTGCCGTCCTTCAGTCCGAATATAAAAATAAAGTCTCAGGTGAAGAACTGCGCAAGTTTATGCTTGCGGAATCTGAAGCGGGTAAAATCCCCAAGTACGGCGTTCCCGACCGGGTGGAAATTGTCGATGCCCTGCCGAAAACGAGTGTTGGAAAAACGAATAAGATCGAGCTGAGAAAGATATTTAAATAAGATTCTCTTTTTGCGGTAAGACCGCAGCCTGCAAGCCGATGGACGGCTTGCAGGCGTTCTCATTATTTGCCAGCGCAGCACCTTTCGCCTTTCACCTTTCACCATGCGCCTTGAACCTTGAACCTTTTACAATTTATCCAGCCCCATACTTTTTATAATGAACCGTTCTTTCAGCGGGCCCGGCAATAATTTCGTCAGGATGCTTGCCGGTTTTGCACCGGGGCCGGCCAGATAGATTCGTTTTGGCTTCGAAGAGGTGAGGGCATGTATAATCGGCTCGGCCGCCTGCTCGGCGAGCAGTCCGCTTCTTCCGGCGGTAGCGAAGTATTCAAAGGCTCTGCGCTGCCGGGCCGCATAAAGCTCGCTGAATTCCGGAGGGTACTTGCAGGCAAGGTCCGCCGTGGCTTTTTCCACGCGGTCCCATAACGCTGTCTGCACGCCTCCGTAAATCATGAGGATCACCTTCACTCCGTGGGGCAGCAATTCCATCCGCAGCGCTTCGGAAATGCCGTTCACCGCCATTTTCGCGGACGAATAAATGCCGTGGAAAGGTGTGACCCACAGGGACGTCAGCGAACTGACATTGACGATTCTTCCCCGCGATTGACGGATGAGCGGGAGAAAGGCCTGTGTGACCGCCAGCAGTCCAAAGACATTGGCGTCATAAAGCCTGCGGAAGTCAGCCAGCGGCGTATATTCAAGGGGCGCCCGAAAGGAAATTCCCGCATTATTTACCAGGCCCCACAATCCCTTGCCGTCCAACGCGCCGGCGATTTGATCCCTGGCGCGGGCAATTGAATCTTCATCCATGACGTCCATCAGCACCGGCGTCAGCTTTCCGGAAGCCGCTTTTTGAAGATCGTCGGCATCCTTCTTTTGTCTGACGGAAGCAAAAACAGGATATCCAAGCTTAGCGAGCTCAAGTGCCGTAGCCCTCCCAATGCCCGTCGATGCGCCGGTTACGAAAATAGCCCCTTTGACTTGTTCCATTTCCATTCTTCCTCCTTCCTTTCGGATCTTCTGTTACTTTCTTTTATGCCCGCCTATCTGCTACGAGCTATCAGCTATCAGCTATTCACCATCCACCATCCACTATTCACCAGTACCTGCGGAAGTTCTCTGATGCTCTGCAAAATCTTGTAGGCCCCCGCAAAATTATTGCCGTTTGTGAATTTGCTCGGGATTACGATGCACCGCAGGCCGGCGGCGAGTGCGGCGGCAAGACCGCGCGGCGAATCCTCGATGACCAGGCACTCTTCAGGCGGGAAGCCGCTGAGCTCGATGGCCTTCAGATACGGCTCGGGATGCGGTTTGAAATGCGCACAATCTTTCATGGTCAGAACAAATTGAAAATAAGGCAGGAGCCCCGACGTGCTGTGAATGATCTCGAAGTGCTCATGACCGGAACTTGTCACGATCCCCATGACGTATTTTCCCCGGAGCGCATCCAGCACTTCCCGGACGCCGTCTATCACCAGCGGCTCACGGGCAATCAACTCGGCATAACGGGCGTCGCGCTCATTGCGCAGTTTATAAAACGCATCCGTCCCCGGCTTTTCCGCAAGCTGCAGCACGCTGCCTCCCCGGGTCAGAGAGATCTCTTCAAACTGCTCCCAGTGAAGCGTGATTCCCACACCCGCCAGTGTTTCCTCATTGGCCCGGAAAAAGAGGCCTTCCGTATCGACCAGAACGCCGTCATTGTCCCAGAAAATTGCCTTGATCATCAAGGTTTGCTCTCCATCTTTTGTGGAGCACTCTACACTTCTCACATCATTCGGTCAATCTGAACCAGCCTTCGCACGGAGAGCTTTCTGCCGCCGTTTCAATTCATCCCGATCTCAATTGATCAATCTCCTTCATTGTTTTCTCTCAATGGGTTATGTATGTTACGCCATCAGTTTATTGAAATATTTAAGCGGCATTGAAGAATCAATCAGTCATGGAGGAAAATGCTTATGGTGAAAATAATCATAATACTCTTCGCAGTCGTATTCATCATATTTGCAGGCGTTGGATACGCGCTGTATACGGCCGCCAAAGAACCCGAAAACAATGCCGCAGTATTTTTGTGTTCAAAAATTGATCCGTCTAAAAGGGTAGTGGTATTCATGGGCGACAGCCTTACCCATGGAACAGTGGGATTCAGCTATGTTGATGCTCTGGCAAAAGATGCTGAGCTCAGTAATTTCATTTTTATAAATGAAGGGATCAATAGCCAATTGGTATACAACCTGCTGAATAAAGTTGATAAGATCGTTTTGACGAAACCGGATTATATTTTTATTCTCATCGGCACGAACGATTGCCGGGCAAGTCTGTCCGATGCCGAATATCAACGCTTCAATAAATTATGGAAACTGCCCGCAAGGCCGACCAAAGAACGGTTTGCGAATAATTTGAATGATCTTATAGATAAGTTAAGAAATCAGACATCGGCGGGCATTACTCTGATCTCTATCCCTCCTTTAGGTGAAAAGGCGGAGAGCATCCCCTTTCAGAAATCCGTTGAATATTCTCAAGCGGTCAAAGAAATCTCTCATCAGAAAAAAGTTGATTACATCGCTTTTAACGAGGCGCTCACCATTGAGCTCATGAAAAATTCCGGTACAAATGTTTCAGGGTACGAATTAGACGTAAGCGGTCTGTATGCTGATATAGTATTCCATTACCTGTTCATGCAAAGCTGGGACGATATCTCGAATAAGCGCGGCCTGCGGTTTTTAGTGGATAATGTTCATCTCAACAGTCGAAGCGCGGGCATTCTGAAAGCCAGAATCAAAGAAACGCTGCTCGCAAAGCAATAAAAAAAAGCTCATCGGGTTTAATTGATTTTTTAAAACCATCCCTATTCCGGATTGACGAGCAGGTATGAAAAATAGGGAGAAATAGGGGACCTACTTCAAGGTATCAATCGGCCAAATATCATCTTGAAGAACAAGCAGTTACGCCGGGGCGTGACTGCGCGAATCATGGCCGAGACGTTGTGGCGCTTGGCGAGGCGGAGCGTCAGGCAGCCGAGCTGTTTGAGCCCGGAGGGCGAGTTTTCGGCTGCAGCGAAGCAAGCTCAGCGCCACAGTCGAGGACATTGAGCGAAGGCATGCCCCGGTGTAACTGCAATCTTTTAGAAAAGTAACGCTGATAGAATCGCGTTAGAGATTGCCACAGCGCGCAAGGCGCGCTTCGCAATGACAGAAGGGGATTGCCAAGGCGCGGCTTGCGTCGCAATAACGAAAGGGAGATTGCCACCACCACTTTGGGTGGCACGGCGGCTTCTGAGAGGAGCCTCGCAATGACAGAAGGCTGATCAGGCGGCCGACGCCGCCAGGCGGGCGGCGCCGATGGCCCCGGTCATCTGGGCATGCGGCGAAACATCAATGGAATATCCCAGCGCCCCTTCGAGAGCTTTGACGACGCCGATGTTTTTAGCGACGCCGCCGGTCATCATGATGGATGAGGCGGAAGCGATGCCCAGGCGGGCAGCCATAGCGGCTACCCGGGAGGCAATCGCCTTATGGATTCCGGCGATGATGTTTTCCCTTTTTTCCCCGCGGGCGATGAGCGAAACGACTTCCGACTCTGCAAATACCGCGCAGAGGCTGCTGATGCCGGCCGGGTTGTCCGCTGTAAGCGATAGGGCTCCAAAGTCATCCAGATTGACCTCGAGAGCCCTGGCCATAACTTCCAGAAAGCGTCCTGTTCCGGCGGCGCATTTATCGTTCATGATGAAATTGGCCACGTTTCCGCCCTCGCCGAGCATAATGGCTTTGCTGTCCTGGCCGCCGATGTCGATGACGGCCCGGACGGCCGGGTTCAAGTGGCGGGCTCCTGCGGCATGGCACATAATTTCGGTGAAGGTGCGGGTCGCAAACGGCACGCTCGCGCGGCCGTAGCCGGTTGCCACAATGCCCCGGATCTCTTCCGGGCTCACGTGATGATCCGCAAGCAGCTGCTCGTAGATCGTGTGCGCGGCCGCTCCGGCATTGTAGCCGGTAAAACAGGCCGTGGCGGCGACGAGGGCATCGCCTCGCATCAGCGCCGCCTTCGCCGTCACGGACCCGATATCAATGCCGACAGTGTACATGTCAGGCTGCTCCCTTACTGGCCCGGATCATCTCCATGAAGGCCTCGATCCGCGTTTGAATCTGCGCCTCGGAGAAATTCCGTTCATCGCACATGTCGGCCTCGAGCATCAGCGAGGGGATGCCCCGTTCGCGCTCGACAATTTTCTGGATGTCATACTGTCCGAAGGAATAGGGTTTGCAGCTGCGGTTGGAGTGCATGACGATTCCGTCGGCCCCATATTTGTCGATCATCGCGAGGACGATATCGGCCATTTTGTCAACGCCGATGTTCAAATAAATGCGCGTATAGGATTCTGCCGCGGAGCCGATAAAGTCACTTTCATTGATGTATTTCAGCGAGCCGCACCAGGCCGAGGTGTACGTGTCGGCCACCAGGCAGGCGTCATGCTTGGCAAATTCCTTAGACAGCCATTTCAGCCGGTACCAGATGGGCAGGTTGTCCCACAAGAGCCGGTAGCGCTCGCGCGGGATGGCGCCTTGCCCCGCTGCTGCCCTTCGGCGCATTTCATCGCGCAGCCCCGTGTAGAAGTCGATCGTCGTGCTGGTTCCCCGGAGCGTGACGATCAGCGCAAGGTAAAAGAAAGCGTCGAAGGCGGTGAGGGGTGACGGACGACTTATGGCCGTGTCCAGCACTTCCTGCCAGAGCAGTTGCCCCTCGTAAGAGATTTTGCCGACTTCCTTCATGCGGTCCCGATCCATCTTGCGGCCGCAGACACCCTCCAGAAAGAGAATGTACTCCTCCATCTGCCGCTGCACATATTTTCTCATCTCTCCCGAAAATTCGGTGTGGACGATGGGTGTATCGAAAATGAACAGGGGCACTTTGAAGTACCGGGCCTGAATCTCATACCATTTGAGAACGGTCCCGCAGATGTTGTTGCAGCACACCAGCATGTCCGGCTCGGGCAGGCCGCCGATGGGGCCGCCGTTGACAGTTGCGCAGGAAATGTCGCCCCGGGCGTAAGAGCACAGATCACTCGAATAGCCCATCTCCTCGGCCTTCTTGCACAGATCGACGCCCATCTTGCTGGCGCCGATCATGGCTCCATGGTTTTCGGGATAAACGGGAATCACGTCCATGGCGATAAGGGGCTCCACCGGGCCGCCGCTCGTGATCCACGCCACCAGTTTTTTATTCTGCCGCGCCGTTTTGGCCTCGATATAATACGTGGTCATGATATCCCGCATCTGCTTTTCGTAGTTGACGGGTTTCTTTTCAGTGTCTTCGGTATTTTCTTTCATGGGATCTCCTTTTCACAGCATTTCTAAGAAAGCTTCAAAGCGGGTTTTCAATTGTCCTCCGGCAGGCAGTGAGTCATCCATTTCCACAACCATGAGCGGAACGCCGGCGCGATCGAGATGCTCTTTGACGTAGGGGTAGTCGAAGGCATGGGGATCGCAGAACTTGAACAAAAGGAAAATGACTCCCGCGGCGTTCTTCTCTTTGGCCAGACCCACGAGATGTTTGGCGCGTCCTTCGAGGTCGGCATGCTTTGCGGGACAGACGATCCGGTTCATAAGCCTCTCGCCGATCGCGGAAACCGGATTGCCGCCGGCTTCAATCATGCCGGTGAAATAGCGCGCGCCCGTGCAGAAATCATCCCAGACCAGGCCGCCACCCGCTTCTTCGATCATGCCGTAGATGTCGGGCTGGTTGCACATGCCGCCCGCAAGCAGGATGCGCTTCACGGCGACAGGTTTTGCCCCGGCCGCGCGCTCTTTCAAGTCCGCGGCTGTCTCGGGCAGCATCGTTGCCAGCCGGTCCCGGTCCATAATCATGGAGGCGCGAACGATGGCATATAAATCATCACCCGGCATGAGCCGGGGATGCAGGTTGCGGATGTCGTAGATCTCCCGGATGGCCTGACGGATGGTGTTGGTGGTCGCAATCGCCTTTTGCAGGGCCTCATCGGAAATCTCAACATTCAGTTTTCCGGCCAGGTCCTCCCGGAATTTCTGCAGGACATCCATCATATAGTCTTTTGCGCTGGCCGTATCGAGCTTGACGGGCAGGGTGATATCCAGATGGAAGCCGAAGGGGATATTCATCCGCCAGATGTCGGACAGACGCTGCATGGAATCGCAGGTGTGCGGGAAGACCATTCCGTCGAGAACGTCGACCCTCCCGGACAGGCCTTCCTCCAGAATCCCGCGGACCGGGGAGCAGCAGTAGGACTGCAGGTGAGAGTCGGCCAGGCTGATGTGCTGTTTCGTTCCGAAAAGCCTCATGGGATGAGCCCCCGCAGCGAGGATGACTTCCTCGGGCGCGTAGGAGCAGGTGTATCCGATGATCTTTCTGCCGGTTTCTTTTTTCAGTTGTCGGGCGTAGCCTTCGGGATCAGAGACGGCCCGGCGGTATTCTTCCAGATGGTTCATTATTTTCCTCCTGTAAATTTTCCCGCTTTGCGGAGTTTTTCAATTTCTCGCTTCTCCAGTTCGGTATACGCAATCTTGCCGACTTTTGTCAAAGGCAGTTTGTCCGTGAACTCCACCTCACGCGGGCAGGACCACTTGATCAGGGAATCGCGGCAGTAGTTGATCAGCATCTTCTCCATTTCGGCAGACGCCTTGGTCGCGTCCTTGAGGACAACGAAGGCTTTGACTTTTTCCACCTGAGCCTCATCGGGCACGCCGATCACGCAGACGGCCGCCACATCCGGATGCTTGTCCAGAACGGCCTCCACCTGAACAGGATAGACATTCATCCCGGAAGACTTGATCATCCGTTTGAGACGCAGCTTGAAATAGAAATAGCCGTCCGCGTCCATGGTGAAAATGTCTCCAGTGTGGAGCCAGAGCCGTCCGTCCGCATGCGTCTTGAGGACCTCGGCGGTTTCTTCCGGCTGTTCCAGATAGCCCATCATCACGGCGGGTCCGCTCACGCAGAGTTCTCCCTCAAGGCCCACGGGGACCTCTTCGGTGGTGCCGATGCCGACCACCTTGGCCAGCATATCCGGGAACGGAATGCCCACGCTGCCTTCCCGGTAGCCGTCAATCGGCGTCGACATGATCGCGGTGACGGCCTCGGTCAGACCGTATCCTTCGACCAGCTGAACGTTTCCACCCTGCTTCCTGACGATCTCTTCAAACCTTTCCTTGACCGTTCGCGGCAGCGAATCGGCTCCGGAGGATGTATTTTTCAAACAGCTCAGTTCCGTGCTCCGGAACACGTCATTTTTGGCCAGCGCATCATAAAGCGTCGGGACGCCGACGATGATATTGGGGCGTTTTTTCTGAATGAGATCGGCCACGATCTCCGGTGTAAACTGGGGGACGAGAACACTTTTGCTTCCCCCCATAAAAGCGGCGTTGCAGCAAACGCCCAGACCGAAGCCGTGGAAAATGGGCAGAATCGCCAGGATGGATGAATCCTCGGCCATCAGTTCACCGCCGCCCCAGTTGGCGACCATCAATCCCTCGCTGATGAAATTGTAGTTGGAGAGCATGATCCCTTTGGGGAAGCCCGTCGTGCCGCCGCTGTAGAGGATGACGGCCATTTCGTCGGTATGCATATCCGTTTTCGGCACCTCAGGATGCGGGGCGGTCATGAGATCTTTCCACCACCGCACAGCCGGCCCTGCGGTCGGCGCGGGCTTTTCCGCCAAGGGCTGTCCCTGGGTAAGCTGGTCGAAGATTTCCGTCAGGATGACGAGCTCGAGGGGCGTTTTCTCCGGAAGATTTTTAAAGCTGTCATGAAAGAGGTCGAGGGTGAGGGCGACCCGGCTTTTGCTGACGTTCAGATAATAGGCGATTTCGGCGGGCGTGGAGAGCGGATGGATCATGCTGGCCACCACCCCCAATTTATTCGCGGCATAAAAGCAAATGACGCCCTGGGGGGACGTCGGCATGGAGATCGTGATGCGGTCATCCTTCTTCAGGCCAAGCGTTGCCAGCGCATTGGCGCAAATGTCGATGTCCTTGGCAAACTGGCGGTAAGTTGAAGTGTAATCGAAAAAATCATACGCGATGCGGTCCGGATTTTTTTCAACCGTTTGCATCAGTGCTTCGTACATTGTCACGCGAGGATAGTCGATCGTCTCCGGTACATTCTTATAAAATTTTAACCAGGGCTTTTGAGTGGGCATATTTCTTCTCCTTTATGTGATAGATGCTCGCCTTTTTTGCGCTGATTGAGAGCAGATTTCATGCCATATCATAAGGTGTTGAAATAACAACAGGGTTGATATATGGGCCCTGATTTTGCCCTAAAAGATGTTGCATAATGCAAAAGAGCTGCTAATAGAAAAAAGCCAAAGGAGCAAAAGTGGACCCGATCAAGAAATATCTGACGAAAGATATCGACGTCCTGCTGAATTGTATCGACGAGGCCATTTTAATCGTCGGCCGCGACGGCAGCATTCTGGGCTACAACGAGAATTTAAGCAGACTGACCGATCTGATGGGCCGATCGATCATCGGGATGAATATGAAGGATATCGTGGCGAGCGGAATGCTGAGAGAATCCGCCGCGCTCAAATGTCTGGAAGTCAAAAAGAAAATCGACATGAACATCACTTACGAAACGGGACAGACGGCCACCTGGACGTATATTCCGGTATTCGATGAACGAGGTGAACTCGCTTTGGTCGTCGGGACCGGCCGGGACATGACCAAACTCGTCTCCCTGGAAAAGAAACTCAAGATTACCGAAACCATCATATCCCAGTATGAGGGCAGAAACTTAAAGATGATCGGCGACACCGGCCGGGTGGAAATCATCTACTCCAGCGCCGTGATGCAGCAGATCATCCGTCTGGCATGGAAAGCGGCGGCCACCTCTTCCCCCGTTTTAATCTGGGGAGAAACGGGGGTCGGCAAAGAAATCGTGGCCGATTTTATTCATCAGGCAAGCCAGCGTACGGACAAGCCGTTCGTCGCCATCAACTGCGCCTCCATCCCCGATGAACTTCTGGAAGCGGAATTATTCGGCTATGAAGAAGGTTCATTTACCGGCGCTAAAAGAAGCGGCAAGCAGGGTCTTTTGGAAGAGGCCCAGGGAGGGACGCTCTTTTTGGATGAAATCGGCGAACTGCCCATGAAAATGCAGAGCAAATTATTGCGGTTTCTTCAAGAAGGCAAATTCAAGAAGATCGGCGGCGTGAAGACACAGGCGGTAGACGTCCGCATCCTTTGCGCGACCAATCTCACCATGGACCAGCTGATGAACAGCAAGCACTTCCGCCAGGACCTTTTTTACAGGATTGCGGTGATCCCGATTTTCATTCCGCCGCTCAGGGACAGAAAAGGGGACATCCTTCCCCTGATCAGGCATTTCATGCAGATCTTTAATGCAAAATATAATACGGACATCAAGATTCCGGTAAAGTTGATGAATCGGCTCTCTCAGTACGAATGGCCGGGTAATGTGCGCGAGCTGAAAAATGTCATCGAGCGGATGGCGATCGTGTATGCCTCGCAGGAATTGGATGAGGACGATCTCGAATCAATCCTCAATATCAATCCTTACGGAAACGACATCAGCGACGATGCTCAGATCCCCGAACCTCCTTTGCGTTTGCTGCCGTCTTCCCTGAAGGATGCCGAGGCAAATATCATCCGGCAGGCCTGCAAGGCTGCGGGAAGTGTTGTTGAAGCCGCTAAAGTGCTCGGCATCAATCCATCGACCATTTATCGAAAATTGAAAACCGGCGCCATTCGTCTCGATTAACCGCGATTGTCAATCACTTCGCAACAAGCTGTTGAGGAATGAAATGAACGTCGCTGCTTCGCAGCAAGCTGCGGAGAATTAACGCTCGTTGGGCGTGAGCCGGGATGAAATATTTGCATAATGCACAGATGATTTGCATTAAGCAAATACAGTCTGGAAATCAGTCCGTGGAATATATACTCCTGCGGATACCCGATCGGAAATTGGCGAGAGGCAGGTCATCGGCATCTGCGGCGCCACAGATACTTTCTGTACAAGTTCTTGCATGCCGGGATTTTTTTCCATATAGACAGACGACACGTTTTTGTCGAAGGAGGATTTGGTGCAACCGATATTCAAATTTGTCTCGAAGGTTATAGACTCTGCCCTGGGCAGAGCGGGGAAGGAAGAAAAAAGTGAGACCGACATAAGGCTTCCGCTTATTGCCGCCGTCCGGTCGGGGAACAGTACGGAAGTTGCGCGCCTGCTGATGCTTCCGGGCGCCGATGCAGCTGCCCGCGACAAGGAAGGAAGGACATTGCTCCACCACCTTGTGCCCGAACTGGTAAAGCTTACCGATTCCGAAAAGGCTCTTTCGTATGAGTGCGTCGTTCTTCTCCTGGCCCGGGGAGGGGATATTAACGCCGGCGACAATTATGGGAATACGCCTTTGAGTGATGCGGTAAAGTTAGGCGATGTAAAGACAGTCGAGTTTCTTCTGAAAAACAGGGCCGACGCAAACGCCCGGGACAAGAGCGGAAAGACACCGCTGCACGAGTTCTTTTCAGTGAGCGGTCCCATCTATATCAAACACATCAACCGCGAAGTCGATCTGCCGCAGATTGAAAGATCCATTGCCGAAATGCTCATCCGTAACGGGGCCGACGTGAATGCCGCAGACAATCAGGGGCGCACGGCTCTGGCCGTGGCGGCCGGTGTCGGTCACATGAAGGCGGTTGAGCTCCTCCTGAAAAACGGGGCCGACGTAAACGCCCCGGACAATGACGGGAAGACGCCGCTGCACATGATCAATACGGTTGTGGGAGACAGGTCCACCCCCGGACAAATCACCAGAATTACGGAAATGCTGATCGAGAGCGGGGCCGACGTGAATGCCCGCGATAACAAGCAGCAAACACCGCTCTTCTTTTCACGCATCGACTCCATGGCCGTAATGATCGCCGGCGGGGCGGATATCAATGCCCGGGACGGGGAGGGCAAAACGCCCATCTTCTGCGTTAAATCGCAGAAGTGCCTCGAAGCTCTGATTGAGAAGGGGGCGGATACCGAAGCCGTCGATTGTGAAGGTAGAAACTATTGTCAGTAGATACCGTTCTTGAAATGAAAGCAGGCTTATGATGAGCCGGTTTATAATTCGGATCTTAGATTTTGCCGGATTTCAGGACTCCAAAGATAACGTGAACCGGTTTCCGCATAATAGCACAGACAATAACTTCCCCGTTTTTGCCTTTATCTTTTAATCCCGCTTAAGCGGGACGAGCGTTAATTCCGTGTCGCTCGCTACAAAATAATGACGTTCATTTCATACCCCGGCAGCTTGCTGCGAGGTGGTTGATTCGGTTATAAAAAGCAATCATCAGAGGATTGCACTGCTTTGCTTCAATTGTTATTCCATAAACTCGACATAATCAGTCCGGAGATAAAAAACTTTAGACTGTCCTGTCGAATCAGGGTTGCGACCCGCAAAGCAGCATATGCCGGTCAAGGTAATCTTCGTTTCTCTCGTTAAAATCTATTCTGACATTTCTATATCTTACCTTACATTACGATGATCCCGGGCGAAGAAAGATAGACAAAGGATATCTCTTGCGAGCCGAAGGAAAGCATTATCTGAAATTTTTTCTTGACAAAGAAATATGATTATATATAAAAGATACTATCTATTGTATACTTTAAAGAAAGGACTTGAGGGGAAACTATGGGAACCGCATATCAGCACTTTTGTCCAGTTGCCCGGTCACTTGAAAAAATCGGGGACAAGTGGTCGTTATTGATTGTCCGCGACCTTCTTAGAGGCCCCCAGCGGTTCACAGATCTGATGGGCTACTTAAACAATATCACCCCGAAATGGTTGACTCTGCGCCTTCGGGAACTCGAGTCTGCAGGCATTATCCAGCGTGACTCCCAGCCCGGACGCCGTGAAGTCTGGTACGAACTGACCCCTGCCGGCCTTGATCTTCGTCCGGTGGTCGAAACACTCACGGACTGGGGGATGCGTCATGCCATGCGGCCCCCCCGGCCGGAAGAATCGGTCCATGCCGATTTGATGATCAGGGGGCTGACGTTGTCGCTTAACAAAAAACACAAGAAACTTAACCGGGCAACTGCCTGGGCGATTCACTTCCCGCAGAAGACTTTTACACTCTCCTTCGATCACGAGGTCTGGTCGAGTTCGGAAACTGAAACATCCGATCCCGATCTCAGGATTACCACAACACCTGTGGCCATGGCCCACTTCGTTACCGTGCCCCGTGATGAACGGCGTCGGCTGGCCGAAGCGATGCAATACGCAGGGACACCTGACCGGATCAGGGAATTTAAGCAGGTCTTTGGCATCCCGGATGGCGGAGAAAAGAATGAAAACAGACGATGAAAGGAAAAATGAACCATGAGCACCTTATTTTCGAGCAGCACTATTAACACTATGAAATTGCCGAATCGCTTCGTGAGATCGGCGACGTGGGAGGGAATGGCGGCTGACGACGGCGCCGTTACGCCGAAGCTCATCGCCACTATGGCCGACTTGGCCAAAGGCGGTGTGGGATTGATTATCAGTTCTCACGCATACGTTAGCCCCGAGGGGCAAGCCGGTCCCTGGCAGTTGGGTATCTACAAAGATGATCTCATGGCGGGCTTGGAAAAAATGACCGCCGCAGTCCATGCCGCGGGTGGGAAGATCGTGGCTCAATTGGCCCATGCCGGCCAGGCGGCCGCCGCATCTCTCAGCGGGCGTACCCCGATGGTGGTTTCCGATTTTGCCGGGCTCATGAAATCACCGCGGCAGGAAATGACAGCACCGGACATACGACGTATCATAACAGATTTTGCCGATGCGGCCAAGAGAGCCAAGGCGTCAGGATTCGACGGTGTTCAACTCCATGCGGCGCATGGCTACCTCCTCAATCAATTTCTGTCCCCCGCCTTTAACCGGCGTCAGGATGAATACGGCGGCAGCATTGCGAATCGCGCCCGGATCGTCCTCGACGTGCTTCGGGCTGTTCGGGAAACCGTCGGACGGGATTTCCCCATCCTGGTCAAAATGAATAGCCAGGATTTTATCGAAAACGGATTAACGCTGACGGATTCAGTGCAAGTGGCCGAACTCCTGGCCGCTGTCGGTATCGATGCCGTTGAGTTAAGCGGAGGCATGGTCGGAAGCGCGAAATTGATGCCCAGCCGCACGGGCATCAATTCAGAAGAAACCGAGGCCTATTTCCGGGAAGAAGCACGGGCTTTTAAGAAACGGCTTTCCGTCCCTCTGATCCTGGTGGGCGGTCTGCGCTCACTGGAAGTGGCCGAGACCCTCATGGAAGAAGGTATTGCCGATTACATTTCCATGTGCCGGCCTTTCATCCGGGAACCGGGCCTGATCAATCGCTGGAAGGCCGGGGACCGCCGCAAATCCGGATGTCTGTCGGATAATCAGTGCTTCACTCCCGGCCGCGAGGGAAAAGGCATCTATTGTGTCGTCGAGGAACGTGAACAGGCAAAGAAGAAGGAAAAAAGAAGTGAGTGACGAAGGATATAAGAACCATCTGGCAGAGGCACATTCAGACCTGAAGAATAACCGCCATAGCCGCATGGTTACAGAAAAAAATTGAGTCGGGATGGAAAGAATGTCTGAATCAAGCACCGCTGCAAAAAACCACTCTGCAATCGACCGACGCACTCTTGCTCTGCAGCAGGGAGCGGTTTTTCCTGTTTTGATCCGCATGGCCGCGCCCAATATCTTCCTCGCTTTCATGTGGGCGCTGGTGAGCTTCGCGGAAACGTGGTTCGTCGGCCGAGCCGGAACGCCCGCTCTGGCAGGGATTGCGCTGGTCTTTCCCCTGATTATGCTGATGCAGATGATGTCGGGGGGAGCCATGGGAGGGGCGGTTTCTTCGTCGATCTCCCGCGCGCTAGGCTCGGGAAACACCCGGAAGGCGGAACTCCTTGCCATCCACGCTATCGTGATCGCTCTTGTTTTCGGGCTGATCTTCACCATGATGATGGTCCTGGGAGGTCCGGGACTCTACAGTATTCTCGGCGGCAAAGGAGAGGTGCTGTCCCAGGCTGTCGGCTATTCATGTATTATCTTCGGCGGCGCCGCCGTGATCTGGATCTGCAACACTCTGGCCAGCATCATGCGGGGGACGGGGGACATGCTGGTTCCCGCGGTAGTCCTGAGTTTGACCTCGCTTACGCATATCCCGCTGTGCGGCGCACTCGTTCTGGGTTGGGGCCCTTTTCCAAAGATGGGCCTGAGCGGCGCCGGGATCTCGTATATCGCCACGTTCGGCGCCGCCACCGTCTTTCTCGCGTTCTGGCTTCTGGCCGGCCACAGCGGCCTCCGGATCCATTGGCGCGGACTGAGCCTGAGCGCGTCCCTTTTCAAGGATATCCTCGGCGTCGGGCTGCTTTCATCCGTCAACACCATACAGACCGTTGCGGCGGCCGTCATCCTGACAGGCCTGGTGGGATCATTTGGAACTGCCGCGCTGGCCGGCTACGGACTCGGGGTTCGCCTGGAAATGCTGCAAGTGCCGATCATCTTTGCGCTGGGCTCCGCCCTCATTCCCATTGTCGGGGTGAGCATCGGTGCAGCCGACATAAAACGCGCGAAGAAGGTGGCCTGGATGGGAGCGGGATTTGCGGCCTGTCTGACGGGGGCGGTGGGGATCACCGTCGCGATCCGGCCGGAAACCTGGGCGGGGCTGTTTAGCAGCGATCCGGCCGTGCTGGAGACAGCATTCAGCTATCTTCATATTGTCGGGACCTTCTATATATTCCTCGGAATCGGCATCGCCCTCTATTTCGCCTCCCAGGGTGCGCGGAGAATGTTCTTCCCTATGCTTGCCGGCACGGCTCGTTTCCTGACCGCGGTCTGCGGCGGGTTTGTGATGGTTTCTTTTTTTGATGGGAAGGCCGGTTCGGTATTCGTTTTCATCAGCCTGGGCATGCTGGCTCTGGGCGTCGGCGCCGCCGCAGCCGTCAAATGGACTGACTGGCGCTGACCAACGATTAAACTATCGTAACTTTTGCCGGAGCAGATATTTTTAACTTAAGGAGCAGATGATTGGCGCGGACGCCCGGATTGTTCCGGTGTTCATGCCCCGCAAGTCGAATGGAGTAAAGCGCATATGAACATTTGTACCTATTCTTTTGAAGAGTATCTCCACCTGGTAAAGTCTTTTCACGGCCATCTCGCGCCGGGTTTAATCGTCGGTGGATTTATGGTTGATCTGGCGATGAAAAATCTGCCTGAAGGTCAGTTTTTCGATGCCGTTTGTGAAACACCGGTTTGTCTGCCCGATGCCGTGCAAATCCTCACGCCTTGCACCATCGGCAATGGTTGGTTAAGTATCGTCAATTTCGGCAGGTTTGCCGTCACTCTTTATGAAAAATATACCGGTGCGGGTGTACGGGTTTATCTGGACGCGGAGAAATTGAATGCCTGGCCGGAAGTGCGCGACTGGTATCTCAAAAAGAAGAAGAAGCAAGACCAGGACAAAGACCTGTTGATGGCTCAGATTAAGGAGGCTGGATACGGATTGCTCGGCATGCAAAGGCTGCAGGTTGATCCGGAGAAAGTCCGGCGCAAAAAAATGGGGCAGGTCCGTATTTGTCCGGCCTGCAGCGAGGCTTATCCAACGCGTGACGGGGACAAATGTCGGAATTGTCAGGGCGACACACCTTACAAAGATGCGGTTGCCGTACACTAATAGACTCAAAACCTGAAGGAAGTAAAAATCATGAAAGTTGTTGGATTTGTCGGAAGCCCGCGCAAGAAGGGCAATACAACCACCATCGTCAATGAAGTGTTACGCGGCGCATCCGAGGCCGGTGCGGAAACCAAAATATTTAATCTCAATGAGCTGAACATCCGGGGATGCCAGGCCTGCTACAAATGCCAGACGCCGGAAGGAAAGTGCGTGCAGACGGACGGCATGGCGCCGCTTTATGATGAAATCTTTAGCGCCGACGCCGTCGTGATCGGGACGCCCGTCTTCATGTTCCAGGTAACGGGGCAGACCAAGACGTTTATCGACCGTCTTTTTGCGTTGCTGTATCTCAAGGACGGCAAACCGGGAGCGTTCCGGAATAAGATAAAAGGAAAAAAGGTCATCACCGTCTATTCGCAGGCACAGCCGGAAACCGCCTTGTTTGCTTCGTCCTTCGACCTCAATGAAGGCGTCCTCGCTTTTCTGGGCTTCAAGGTTGAAGGCCGCATTGCCGCAGGAGGCATGGCGAACCTGGATTCGGCAAAAAACAGCCCGTCCGTCATGGAAAAGGCGTATGCAGCGGGCGCTGAATTGGTGAAGTGAAAGCAGCATGAAGCAACCAAACTATGAAGGAGGAGGATATGGAAAAGGTAACCTATGAGCACAGTGGTAAGTTGGGCATCATCACGTTTGCCGATAAACCACTGAACCTGCTGGGTGCTGAGCTCGGACAGGGATTCTTCAAAGCTATTGATCGGGCGAAGCAGGACAGTCTCCGGGGATTGATCCTGAAGGTGGACGAGGGTCACTTTTCCGCCGGCGCCGATATCAACCGGTTTCTCGGCATGACGCCAGACAACGCCAGGGAAGGATTCCGCGATTTTCAGGCGGCGCTCCACGCCATTGAAGCTTTCCCTTTCCCCACTATGGCCGTCGTGCGTGGGTTGTGCCTGGGCGGTGGCCTGGAAATCGCCCTCGCCTTCGATCTCATCTGGGCGGCTGAAAACGCTTCCTTCGGCCAGGTCGAAGTCATCATCGGCGCCCTGCCTTTCGGCGGCGGTGGCCAGCGGCTCGCCGCCAGAGCCGGCGCCAACCGGGCCAAAGAGCTGGTCTTCAGCGGCCGCATCTTTCCGGCTAAGGATTTCGAAAGATGGAATATCATCAACAGGATTCTTCCGGAAGCGGAGGTCAACGCCAAGGCTCTGGCTTTCATGCAGAACCTGGCAGACAATGGCCCGACCATTGCCATAGGGTCTGCCAAGCGAATCATCAATGCGTATGTCGAAAAAGGATTGGCGGAAGCCGACCGCCTCACACTGGATTTATCGGCCGAGCTCTTCGGGACAGAGGATCTGCAGACGGGGGCCAAGTCCCTCCTGGCGAATGGCCCCGGCAAGGCCAAGTTTGTCGGTAAATAAATAACCTGAAGCGTGCTTGAAGAAAAAACAATCAGGAATTTTTTCTTAACAAATCTTTGATCGATCGCTTTTGAGTAATTTTCAAAGACCTCAGGTGGAAAAGTAAGGAGAACATAAAATATGAGTCAGGAAGTTTACAAACAATTACTTGAAGTGATGAAAAAGCGGGGAGGTAAGTATGCCGGCATGGATATCCCCGAGTTCTTCTCGATGGTGGAAGAATTATTCACCCCGCAGGAGGCCGAGGTCAACAATGCCATGCCCAAAGGTTTTTTTGCAGCCAAAGCCTTGGCCATCACCATGGGCAGGGATGAAACAGAGATAGAAGCCATTCTGGAGGCCATGGCGGACAAAGGCCTGTGCCTGGCCCTGGACATGGAGCAAAAACGGGTTTATCAGGCGTCCCGGTTTATGGTTGGCATTTTGGAATATCAATTTATGCCCGGGAAAACCACCGACAGGGACAAAAAGATCGCCCGACTGATTCACGCTTATGAAAAGGCCTTTGATCAGAAGGCGGCCGATCAAACCGTCATGAGCTTTCCCCCTACCCGGGTCATCACGGTCGATGCCCTGGTTCAGGCCGACAATCAAGTCCATACCTATGATCAGGTTCAGACCTATATCGACCGATCCGAGCAGATTGCCGTCACGACCTGTTACTGCCGTCATGCGGCTTTTCTACGGGGAGAAGATATCCACGGGACGCCTAATGATGTCTGTATGCAGTTTGGCCCCGGGGCTCAATTCGCTATCGATCGATTGGGGGCCCGGAAAGTAAGCAAACAAGAAGCGAGGGAGGTACTAAACCGGGCTGAAGAAGCCGGATTGATTCACATGAGTCAAAACATGACCGAAGGCATCAGCTTTTTATGCAACTGCGACCGCTGGCACTGTGGTGCTGTACTAAGCGCCCTGGCCAAGCCCAAACCCGGACTTTTCTTCAATTCCGGTTTTGAGCCGCGCTTTGACCCTGATCTATGTTCGGCCTGTGGCGTTTGTATTGAGCGATGCCCGCCCGCAGCACTGACATTGGGCGATGATGGCCCTCCTCAAGTCAACCTGGACCGCTGTTTCGGATGCGCCGTTTGCGCCACCGGCTGTCCTTCACAAGCTATCTCTATGGTCAATAAACCGGGTTTTGCCCCGCCGCCGAAAAATGCCAAGGCCTTCATGGAGGCTCTCCATGCCAGCCACATTTAACAAATTTAAGAATCGTCGGTCTGAATTTTAGCAAAGGAGGGTATCATGGAAGAATGGAAGAAAACGACCTGCGCGATTTGCGGCATCCGCTGCAGTCTTGAAGTGAAAGTTGAAGGGAACCGTATTGTCAAGGCCCGCCCTGACAAGGACAGCCCGGTCAGCGAGGGATACATCTGCCGAAAGGGCATGAACCTCGCTTATCACCAGCACAATGCGGACCGGCTGCTGTACCCGTTAAAGAGGGTGGGAAATAAATTTGAACGTATAAGCTGGAATCAGGCCATCGGTGAGATCTCAGAAAAACTCAAAAAACTGCTTCAGGACCACGGCCCGCGGTCCCTGGCCTCGATGGTCGGGGGCGGGGAATTCAACTTCTACCCGTGGCGTTTCCTGATCGGTTTCGTTGACGCTCTCGGGTCGCGTTACCATTACTCAGCCGGCAACCAGGAGTTTGCCGGCCGGTACTGGGCGCATGGTCTGACATTGGGAAGCCAACTTCTGGAGCTGGTACCTGATTATAAGCATACGGACATGATGATGGTCTTCGGTTGGAATGGGATGATGAGCCATCAAATACCCCAGGCCAGGAGAGTATTGACCGGCATCTCCAAAGATCCTGACAAACTGCTTGTCGTGATCGATCCGCGGCGTTCGGAAACGGCGAAAATCGCGGACATTCACCTGGCGCTTCGGCCGGGTACCGATGCCCTGCTGCTGAAATCGATGATCGCCATCATCCTTCGTGAGGGCTTATATGACCGGGAATACATCGACAGGCACGTCAGTGGATTCCAGGAGATACTCCCCTGGTTCGATGGATTTGAAGTGAAGGCGGCGCTGAAGGTCTGCGAACTCCCGTACGACCAGGTGTTCCGGGTTTGCCAGGAATTCGCCAAACGCCAGTCCTGCCTGCGTGACGATCTGGGCATCCTGATGAACCGGCACAGCGCCTTTGTATCCTATCTACTCGCGGTGCTGCTGGCGATCTGCGGACGCATCGGTGTGCCGGGGGGAAACTACCTCGTTGGCGAGAAAATATACTCGGATCCGAACGACCCGAAGACGTGGAGGACGGCCGTGACCGATATCCCGGCCATCGCGGGGACGTTCCCTCCCAATGTGATGCCGGAAGAGATCGTAAGCGACCGTCCCGACCGGATCAGATCCGTCTTCGTCATGGGCGCGAATCCATTACGGTCTTATGCGGATACGACCGCCTATGAAAAGGCATTCGGGCGGCTTGATCTACTGGTGGTCGCCGAAATCGTCATGAGCGAGACCGCCGCGCTTGCACACTACGTCTTGCCCTGCAGGTCAACCTATGAATCCTGGAGCCCTGCGGACGCGATTATCCCCTCCACAACCAACAGGGGCTTTCTGGACGTCATCAGCCGGATGCGCCGGCCTGTTGTCGAGGTTGAAGGAGAGCAGAAAGAAACGGGAGAGATCTTCACCCTTCTGGCCGATGCCATGGGGCTGTTGTCCGCACTTCCCGACTCACTGTACTCGACTGCGGGCAGCAGCGACCTGAGAACATACCGCGACGCGCTGATACAGTATCTCACGGAGCATCCCGAGAACCTGAACATGACACCCTTCATCGTGGCCAAGACGCTGGGCAATGCCACCGGTTCCGCTCAGCTGGCCAATTATTTTACCGGCCTGTTACAGCGCTCCCGGATGAAGCAAGGGGAGGCGGCACAGGTGGGATTTGACACCGGACCGGACCAGGGACTGGCCATCTACAAGGCCATCATAGATCACCCGGAAGGTGTCCTGGTCGGCGTGCAGGATTTAGCGAAAAATCTTGGTCGTGTGGCCACAAAGGATGGCAGGATCCGGATTCATGCAGCAGAAGTAGAAGACTGGATAAAGGGAATCAAGCCTGATGATGAAGAAAAAAGGCTGGAGGCCGATGCGGCCTTTCCATTGCTCCTGATGGCGGGACGCCACATGGACATGAATGCCAACACGGGCATGAGGAACCCTGCGTGGAACGAAGGCAAGCGGCCCTGCACCCTGGCGATGAATCCGGCGGACGCTGAGAAATACGGGTTTTCCGACGGACAAATGGTGAAGGTTATCACCGAGGCGGGCGAAGAAACCATCGAGATAGAGGTGACCGGGGATGCCAGAGCCGGGCAGGTCATTATTCCGCACGGATTTGGCCTGGTCTACGATGGCGTTAAGTATGGCGCTAACGTCAACCGCTTAACAAAAAACACAAACCGAGATTTTGTCGGAACCCCGATGCACCGGTATGTGCCATGCCGAATCGAGGCCCTCTGATGCCGGGAGAAAACGCACACAGTCGAATCATCCTGGCGTCCATGCCCTGAAGTTATCGAGAGTAGAGCATATATGAACATTTGTACCTATTCGTTTGAAGAGTATCTGCATCTGGTGAAGTCTTTTCACGGCCATCTCGCGCCGGGATTAATCGTCGGTGGATTCATGGTTGATCTCGCCATGAAGCATCTCCCTGAGGGTGAATTTTTTGATGCGGTCTGCGAAACACCGGTGTGCCTGCCCGACGCCGTGCAGATCCTCACCCCCTGCACAATCGGGAACGGCTGGTTGAGCATTGTTCCTTTCGGTAAATTCGCCGTGACGCTTTATGAAAAATACAGTGGCAAAGGCGTGCGGGTTTATCTGCGCACTGAGAAACTGGATGCCTGGCCGGAAGTGCGCGACTCGTACCTCAAAAAGAAGAAAAAGCACGAGCAGGACAAAGACCTGCTGATGGCGCAGATTAAAGAGGCTGGAGGCGGATTGCTTGGTGTGCAGAAGCTGCAGGTTGATCCGGATAAAGTTCGCCGCCAGAAAATGGGGCAGGCATTTGCCCGGTCTGCGGCGAGGCTTACCCAATGCGTGACGGAGACAAATGCCGGAGTTGTCAGGGTGAGACGCCTTACAAAAATGCGGTTGTCGTCACCAATAAACTTAAAATCTGAGGGAGGAACAGATGAGCCGGTTGGGTGTCGACATCCGGCGCGTATCCGGATTTAAACGGGCAGGCGCCCGGGATGCCTTTGCTACGGAGCGTCGATCTCGCTGGCAGGAGGAAACAGGATGTTGAACGGATCGATTGAGACCGCGATGAGCGGCCTTGCAGCGGAGAGATCGGGAAAGTACTTCTGATTCGATTGCAGCGACCGGATCAACGCCAAACGCCCCCGGCCCCGGCCGCTGAAGTTGGTTTGCAGATAGGAGCCCTGCTTTCCCTGCAGGAGCGGGAAGGGCAGAAGCTTTGTGCTGACGGGAAAGCGCGGTCCCGCGACTTTGATTTCCATTTGAAAAAAAGTTCCACCGCTCGCGGCGACTTCAATTTTTTCCAGGTCGTTTCTTTTCGAAAAATGAAATTCCGCCAGTTCCTTGGGAATCGCCCAGTTCTTCCGTCCGTTTAAAACGCTGTCCATTGTGGAGACATAGATTTTGGTAATCCGGTGCCATCGCCCGCCATTTACGTGAACTTTCCCCGGGATAAAGAGCAGCTCCGAATACGGCCCGGCGTCGGATGAGGCATAATCAGCAATCATCAATGCGCCCAGTCCCCCGGCAGGCGTTATCCCCTCATCCGGGGGAAGGAACGCCTTCTCATTGAAAAACTCCCGGTTGAATTTATAAAGAACCATAAAACCCCGTCCCGTGAGATTCCAGGGCGCGGGCACCGCGGGCACGCGACTGGACGCGTTTTCGGGATCGGCAAGAGTATTTCCTGAGGCAGGATAGTCAATATTCATGCTTACTGGCCTTTTTGCAGTCCGGTCTTTAGCCACTCTTTTTTAGAATAGATGTGTTTTGCGGTTCAATCGACGGATCGATTGAACCCACAAGAAATGAATATCCCGGCCCGAACAGGGACGAACGGGCGTTATAGGACATCAAGCTGAAAGAATGGATTGCCGGGGACTGTCACGATTTCCGTCTGGATGAGGAGGCCTAAGCAACCAATTGCGCACCTGAGGTTAAATGACGCATCTTGAAAGATGCGACGAACCCGTGAGGCGGCGAAACATCGTCTGGACAGTCATCTCGTGATTTCTGTCAGGGCTTTCTTTTCGGCTGCTTATCGAACTTGTCTTTTGATTTTTGTTTCTGTTTTTCAGCGCTTTGCTTCTGACCTTTTTCCTTATCCTTCTTGCCGCCTTTGTCTCCCATGATATCACCCCTTTTGTGTTTTTTTAAAAACAGTATCCGGTAGTGTGGCATTGGATGCAGACAGTAAACCGCTTCCTAATGAATAGCTTTACACAGAAAGACGCAGAGGTCAATTGGGACTTTGGGCAAGACTCGCCGCTGCAATCGGCTCAGCGTTATACGAATGCGTAAGCGGAGCAGGCGTCCTGGCAAAGGTCTTCTTCTGCCGGGTCATCATGCGTTTTAATTCCTTGACGGCCTGCTTTTGCTGTCTTGCTCTTTCTCTGGGCTGCGTTCCGCTGTTATTCCTGGGCTTCGGCATTTTAAACTCCTGTTTTATCTTTTCCGGAAATGTAAGAGGCTATGCTGAAAAATAGAGAGGCGCTCCACTTTCGCAGAGCGCCTCTTACTGATTTTACTTGATTTTAATTAGCAGAGTTTCACGTTTTCCGCTGCGGGGCCTTTTGCGCCCTGAACAACATCGAAGCTTACAGCCTGGCCTTCGGCCAGTGTCTTGAAACCGGTGGCCTGAATAGCGCTGAAATGGACGAAAATGTCCCCGCCATCACTCTTCTCGATAAATCCGAAGCCCTTGGCTTCATTGAACCATTTTACTTTACCTTCTGACATAATTAGTATCCTCCTTTCTTAAATTTACCTTTAAGTCGAATGCCTTTATGACAGAGATAAAAAAACCACCAATACTAGAACGCGTAAGGTGGCCGCCTTTGCACTTCAATTTGTCATAACGCAACTTTTTCTGTATTCTACTGACAAAAGACCAATGAAAAATACAGGATATGGCTGCACGCTATGTTACTTATGCTGCAATGTCAAGCCATATTAATATTGTTAATTACGATGATGGTCCCGGTGGTTCTTGTCAGGCAGATGGTAATTATTTGATTGCCTTTCAACGCAGGTATCCATTGTCAACGTCCGGCAAGCGTTCTTTTGTTCTTCTCACCCCAATTAATAATCTTGACGTCCAAAAGGAGGAAGCAGGAGCGGTACCTCAAACTATCAAGGCAGTCTTCGTTTACTCTCCTTGCCGATTGTCAGAATCCTCTTATTATGCTATCGTAAAAAGAAATTGCTTTAATGTTCATACCAATCCTGAATCAGAGACTCATCATCAGCCGGCAACCGCGAATCCATTTTTCCGCTCGACCTCAGCGCCGCTCTATTTTGCAGAGATATATCCATAGACTGTTGACATTACGGATGATCCTTTGGTCCTTATGCTCAGGGATCATGGATCCGTCCGTTACGTTTAAAATCGTGGCGAATGTATATTTATTCAACTCAACCACCACCAGGACTTAAGGAGGCAAATCATGTCGGAAGAAAAAAAGCAGTCGTTAACCAGAAGGAATTTTTTGAAAACAGCAGGAGGTGCGGCGGCAGTCGCCGGACTGGCCACAACCGGTCTGGCGGCAACCCCCTGGAAAGCGGACGCGGCCGCGATCCCCAAGAAATGGGATGAAACCTATGACGTTGTCATTGTGGGCAGCGGCTTCGCGGGACTTGCCGCCGCTTATGAGGCCAAGAAAGCGGGGGCATCCGTGGTCATTCTCGAGAAAATGCGTACACCGGGCGGCAATTCCATTATCAATGGCGGCGTCGTCTCTGCAGCCGGTTCGCCCAAGGAAAAGGAACAGGGCATTGAGGATTCTCCGGAGCTGCTTCTCAAAGACATGCTGACGGCCGGGTTGCACTTAAACCATGTTGAGTTGGCCAAGCTGGTTGCGGACAACTCCAATGCAACGGTTCAGTGGACGATCACGGAGCTCGGCGTTCAGTATAAGGATAAACTGTCGCAGGAAGGCGGTCACTCCGTACCCCGGATGTACAGCACTTACAACCAGAGCGGTTCGGCCATTGTCGTCCAGCAGCTGGCAAAGCTCAAAGAGCTGGGTGTTGCGCCCAGAACGCAGAGCTATCTCACGCAGATTTATCGCGATGCGGACGGCCGGGTCAAAGGAATTCAAATTCGTGATAAATACGTATTCCCCAACGCAGACAGCGGCAAATTAAAGAACATCAAAGCCAGAAAAGCCGTGGTCCTGGCTACGGGTGGTTTCGGAAACGATGTTGCCTTCAGAACCATTCAGGATCCCCGCCTGACGGCCGAATTTCCCAGCACGAATCAGCCCGGCGCCACCGCGGAAAGCCTGCGCGAAGCCCTGCGCATCGGCTGCACGCCGCTGCAGCTATCGTGGATTCAGCTTGGCCCCTGGGGAAGCCCGGATGAAAAAGGCATGGGACTGTCGCCTTTCTTTGCCCAGCTTTGCGCCGCCATGTACGGCCTCTGGATTGACACGAAGACCGGCAGACGATTTGTTAACGAACTGGCCGACCGGAAGATCCGCGCCGATGCGATCATTCGCGTGGGCAACAAATGCATTGCCTTTACAGATGCCTATGGCTACTCCCTGGGCCAGAAGTTAATCGCCGAGTCCATGCCCAAGCTGATGGAAAGAGGCGTGGTGAAAAAATACGAAACACTTGAGGAGATGGCGGCGGCTTATAATTGCCCGGTTGGCCCCCTCAAGGAGGAGATTGAAAAATTCAATGCGGGCGTCGTGGCTGGCAAGGATGCGGAATGGGGCAGATATTTACAGAAAAATCAAAAGCCTCTCGGCCCCGGCCCTTACTACGCCTTACGTCTGACGCCCAAGATCCATCACTGCATGGGCGGCATAAACATGAACGTCAAGGCTCAGGCAACGGATGTCCTGACGGACAAACCCATCCCCGGGTTATACGCAGCCGGCGAACTCACAGGCGGTGTGCACGGCGCCGTTCGGCTGGGAAGCTGTGCCACGCTGGATTGTCTGATCTTCGGCCGGATCGCCGGTCAGAACGCGGCGGCGGAAAAAAGCTGGGCGTAATCTGAATCCCTGAAATGAAAAGAGCTCTTTCCCGACCCGGGGAAGAGCTCTTTCTTTACCTTCGAAAAGCTGCTATCAGGGCAAGTGACCTCATGTACCTTAAATAGAAGCGGTCCAATTTATTTCACAGTACAGGCAACTTACTGATGACGGCATCATCTGTAGGTTGAGTGCATAAAGCGACGACGATAAATGATGTCTTCTTTTGAACCAGAAGTATGGGCAAATGAGTTGGCCGGACGGGGAAACGAAGCCGAGCTATTAGACTTGTTCCGCATGTCTTTCGGGCAGGAGATGCCGCCCGAACTCTGGCGTTGGAAATACCATGGTCTTGATATACTGGGCACATTGGTGCGGTATAAGGATCGGCCTGTGGCTTTCTACGGGGGGATGCCGCGAGCGATTCACCTGTTTGGCTCACCGGCAACGGCTGTACAGATCGGCGATGTGATGGTTCATCCGGAGCAGCGCGATATCGCAACACGCAAGGGGCCCTTCCTCCAGGCGGCGTCATATTTTCTTGAACGTTTTGTTGGGCAGGACAAGACTTTTCCAATCGCTTTCGGCTTTCCATCGAAAAGAGTGTACCGTCTCGGTGCACTTCTGGGTCTTTACGAACGCGTCGGGGAGATCATGCGTGTTTCCTGGCCTGCTTTGCAAGCGCGTCCGAGTTACAAAGTTTGCCTGCGCCCCCTGAGTTGGGACAAGAGCGAAGCTGTTGACCGGTTGTGGCGGGAAATGGCCGAGACCTTGCGGGATCAAATCATCGGTGTGCGCGATTGGCCCTATGTGCAACAACGCTATCTGAACCATCCCACTATAAGTTATCACGCGTTTTTAGTATCTTCCCGTTGGACAGGATGCCCCATCGGCGTCTTCGTTATTCGACTGTTGGAAGACAGCGTGGAACTTATAGACATCATCGCACCTCTCCAACGCATTGCCACCGTGGTTCACTGCCTGCGGAGGCTGACCTGGCGTCTAAATAAACCCCTGGTATATGCCTGGATTACAGCACAAAACGCCACGCTATTGGCCGGTGATACTGGTGATATCACCGCGACGGACATCATCATTCCCCACAACAAGTGGACAGCGGGCATTCCCGGGAGTGCGTTGCTTAACCGCTGGTGGCTGATGGGGGGAGATACAGATTTTCGCTAAGCCTCTGTTTCAAAAAAAATCTGTAAACAGGATATCCATGGAAAATAAAATAATTCCCTATCAAGCGACCCGATGTATTCATGCAAACTCCGTACTGGTTTTTGCTCCCCATCCCGACGACGAGGTCTTTGGTTGTGGTGGAGGCATTATGCGTCACGTCCTGGCGGACATACCGGTTCACGTGGTGATCATAAGCGATGGCGCTTATGATCCCGGAGATATGGAACGCAAAGAGATGGTTGAGATCCGCGAGGCGGAAAGCCGCAAGGCTGCCGATGTTCTTGGTTACGGCGAACCGGAATTTTGGCGCCTGCCCGATCGGAACGTGATTTATGGTGAGGCTTTAATCAGGCGGATTGCGGATGAAATTCAAAACACCGCCGCAAACCTGGTGTATGCGCCATCGCAGATGGAAATGCATCCTGACCATCGCGCTGTCGCCATGTGTGTCGTCGAAGCCGTCAGGCGGGCGCCATCCAAGCCTCTTCTGGCGCTTTATGAAGTGGGTACACCCTTGCGCCCCAACTTGCTTCTCGATATCAGCGACCTTTCCGTGCGCAAGATGACGGCGATGGAATGCTTTGCCTCACAGAACAAAAAGCAGCGCTACGATTTGGATATAGCCGCACTCAATCGCTACCGCACCTATACGTTGCCGGCAGAAGTGACATCGGCGGAAGCCTACAGCCTGGTTTCTGCCATAGAGCTGGCAAGTGATCCGTTTAAGCTCTATCAATCGGAATATAATTTCCAAAGGGACTTGAGACTTGCTACGGATACCATGGATGTGCCGCTGGTTTCGGTGATCATCCGCAGTACAGATAGACCTACGTTATTAGAATCGCTGGATTCCATTGCCCTTCAGACCTACCCCAATATTGAAGTGGTTGTCGTGAATGCCAAAGGTGGAGGGCATTCCAAACAGGGTGAACGGTGCGGACATTTTCCGGTACGGGTCGTCGATACGGGAGAAATGTTGCGGCGAAGTCGCGCCGGTAATGTCGGATTGTGCAACGCCAAAGGAGACTTTATCATCTTTCTCGACGACGACGATTGGTTCATGCCGGATCATATATCCACGCTCATGGATGCTTTAAGGAGCAATCCCGACAAAACGGTTGCCTATAGCTGTGCAACCTGTGTCAATGAACAAAACGAACCCACTGGCGGCCACTTTTGCCAGCCATTTGATCGGACGTTGTTATTGGCGGGAAATTATATCCCCATCCATGCCGCCTTGTTTTCCCGAACAATCGTAGATGGTGGTTGCCGCATGGATGAATCACTGGATTTGTATGAGGACTGGGATTTTTGGTTACAGGCTGCAACTTACGGCGATTTCATTTTTGTGGATCATGTCAGCGCTTATGTTCGAATGGGGGGCCAGTTCGGTCAAAGCTGTACGGCTGATGCCATAAGTGCACAGAAAATAACCACATATCTATTTGAAAAATGGCGTAAGGAATGGCGACGTGAAGATCTTTTGAAGATCATGGCCTCTGTGCAGGGGTATAGAGCAAAAGTGAATGAGCTGACGACCGAGCGCGATGCTGTGGCGGTTGACTGCGGTAAACAGATCGCCGGTCTCAATCAGGCATTATTGGAAAGGGAAAGCGTTATCCAGCGCATTCTATTGTCAAAATCATGGCGCTTAACGCAACCATTGCGCGCATTAAAGACATTTTTTTTAACGCGGGTGTCACAAAATAAGTAACAGTTTAGTCACTTTATTTAATAATGGGGACTGTTGTGAACCTACCCCAATCTTTTACTGGCGGGGGTGGTGCAACGCGCCGGGGATGCAACTGCGATTTGTTAAAAATTGATTGATGTGTTCTGTTAGAAATGGACAGTAACTTAGAATTCCGGGGGTGTCCCTTGGGCAATGCTAGGCGGTTCGTAATGCTCACGTGAGCCAGGAAGAGACTTGCCACCTGCTTTCCCGATCAGGACAAGCGAATCTTACCCGAATTCCCGCTCTTGACGGCTTCGTACACTTTCTTCTCAGCAAACTTCAGGATATTGCCCATCGCTTTGCGCGAGGCAACGTCGTCTTTGCGCTTCAAGGCTTTCATAAGCTTCAGATTCAGCTCCAGCGATGCCTCCGGTGTGCCTTCCATGGAATAAAATAATTCGGCAAAAAATGAATATACCGGCTTGAAGGATTGAAAGACCAGTCTGCTGATGATGTCTCCCGAGATGGTGATGACGGCTCTGTGAAAATCGTAATCGCATTCTGCCAGCACCGCCGCGTCCTTCAAGTGGCGCTTCTTTCTTTCGAGGCTCGACTCCAGGTATCCGATATCGCTTTCCTGAATGTGGAGCGCGGCACGGCCTGCGGCTTCCGTCTCGGTTACAAACCGGAACCTCAAAAGCGATTCGATGGTCGGCCGGTCAATCGTTCTTTTAACGCGGAGGACCTGGACCAGCGTCTCCACGGAGCCTTCCCGGTTAAAGTCCCTGACGTAGGTTCCGCTCTGGGGGTGCGTCACAACAAATCCGCTCTGGGCGAGCATCGCGATGGCTTCCCGGATCGCGAAGCGGCTGGCCTTGTATTTCTGCACAAGCTCTCTTTCGGGCGGCAGCTTGCTTGCGATAGGGTAAGCTCCCTTGATGATATCGTTGAGCATATCGCTGTATATTCTACCGGGCAGCCCTCTGTTCATTGCGCTTTAACCTCCATGATTCAACCGGTCCGTACGCCATCGGTGCATTAAAAAATCCGGACGCGCGTTTGCCGTTTCAATAAAACCCCTTGACAATTGGTTATACCAATAATAAAACTGGTATGACCAATTATACGTGCCGGCGAGGAATTGCAATGAAAATTTCACTTGATCGATCCGGATCACACGTATCGGTCCGTCGCCGCGTCGATCAGGGTCAGGGGAGAACCGGAGGGGCTTTTTAATAGACTGATTCTTGAGGCTCCGGCAAGGATCTTCGTGCCCGGACCTTCAGGACGGTTCGCGGTTTATGGCGCGCCGCGCAATACAAATGCCGGATAACTTCTGATTAACCATATCGCAGCAAGCTCGCGAGGCATGAAATGAACTTCATTATATCGCACTAATCTACGGAGAATTAACGCTCGTCGGGCGTGAGCGGGATTTAAGAATGGAGGAAGAGGATGAGTGACTATGATGTGATTGTGATTGGCGCGGGGATCGGCGGCTTGTGCGCGGGGGCATTGCTTTCGCATCAGGGCCGAAAGGTTCTGGTCCTGGAACAGGCCGAGCGCGTCGGCGGATGCTGTTCAACCTATGAGCACAACGGTTATAAAATCGACATCGGGGCATCCATTATCGAATTTCCCCAGGTCATCAACTGGGCCTTCAAGCGGATGGGCACGACATTCCAAAAAGAGGTCGACCTTATCGCGGTCGATCCGACATTTACCGCCCGGCTGCATGACGGAACGGAAATCACCTTTCCCATTGACCTCGCGAAGACAAAAGAAGAAATAAGAAAGCTCGCGCCGGAAGATGTAAAGGGCTGGGAGAACTATTCCAAAGAGATGGAGGGATTTCTCAAAGCCGCCCTGGATGGGTTCTTCGTTACCCCGGCCCGGTCGCTGACGGATGTGTGCAAGCTCTTTGCCAAGACCCCTGCTCTCCTGAAATACGGGTCGCTCTTTTTCGGCAGTTATGAAGGAGTGCTGCGAAAACATCTGAAGAATGAAAAACTGCTGGAGGCCCTGTCCTTTCACAGCTTCTATTGCGGCCTGCCGCCGGCCCTTTTGCCCGGCCATTATTCGATGATTCCCTATGCGGAGCATGGCGGCATCTATTATGCCCGGGGCGGGATGATCGGCATCCCCCTGGGCTTTCAAAAATGCGGCGAACGCAAGGGCATGCAAGTCCGGCTAAAGGCAGACGTGCAAAAGGTCATTGTGGAAAACAAAACCGCCAAAGGCGTGCAGCTTGCCGATGGCACGGTCATCACCGCTAAAATCATCATCTCCGACATCAATTCCAAAAAGCTCTACATGGACATGATCGACCAGAAGAATCTTTCATGGCTGGCAAAGACAGGGTATAAAAGTTACCGGTATTCCATGGCCACCCCGATGATCTATTTATGCCTCGATTACAAGCCGCCGCTCAAAGACCACCACACCCTGATGACCGTGCCCATGCAGCAGATGAACGACTACTGGTTCAATCATTACGAGAAAGGTCAATTCCCCGCGGAGCAATTCGGAATCCTGAGCTGGACGACCCGGTCCGATCCGTCGCTTGCGCCCAAAGGCCACCACATTATCGCCGTCACCCTTGCCCCCGGGCCTTACCGGCTCGCAGGCACAACATGGGACAAAGAAAAAGAAACCATCAAGCAAAGCGTCATCAAGTATCTGGAGAGTAAGTATCTTCCCGGGCTGCGGGAGCACATTGTCTATGAGGACTTCTCCACACCGGTGGATTTTGAAAGACGGCTGAAATCGCCGGAAGGCGCCATCTACGCCATTCGCCAGGATCTTACCAATGCTATGATGTTCCGGCCGTCGGCCAAATCCAAGCAGATTAAAGGACTTTATCTTGTCGGTGCGTCCACTCATCCCGGCGGCGGAGTTCCCACCGTGACCGCCTCGGCCATGATCGCGGCTGACCTGATCAGTAAGTACGAACAGTAGAGGAGAATAACCCATGAAAATAATCATCATCATCATCGCGGTAATTTTATTGTGCCTGTTCCTGCTGTATGCCACTTTTTCAAAATCAAGAAAGCAATTCATTAAAAACCTGCTTTCTCAGGCAAAATATCTGATTCCCCGTTACTTCACATAAAGAAGGACTCTGTGACAAAGGGACACGTGGCCCATTGGGCACGCCCTTAAGAAATTAAGTATCTCTATACGGTCAGCTATTCAATCGCTTGCCGAGAAAAGATTGAGAAAGAACGAAGATAACAAAATACTTAACGGCATCCCCTTTGCCGCCGCGGCTTGACAAGCAGGCTTCTTCCATAAGATTGTTGGTACAAACTTTCTGCTCGAGGTGCATCATGAATCGAAAATCGTCAACAGCAAGACCCTTTACAAGCATCCTTCTACTGATTCTCTTGATCTTCAGCATCGGTGGATGCACGACGAAAAATCCGCCGTCAGCCAAAACCGACTACGACGTCATCGTCATCGGCGCGGGCATGGGCGGGCTTTCCGCTGCGGCGCATCTGGCCGTCAACGGGCAAAAAGTGCTGATCCTTGAAAAACACAGCCGCGTGGGCGGCAGCACATCCAACTTCACCCGCGGCGAATTCACATTTGATACGGCACTCCACGAAATGGCGGGTGGCGGCCCCGGCAAGCTGGACCGCGGCCTGTATCGGCTTCTCAAGCTGACCGGCGTGGACAAAAAAATCGAGCTCTACGAAGTCCCGCATTTTTACCGGTCCGTCTTCCCCGGTGTCGACATCACCCTGCCTCCAAACTGGACAGGATTTGAAAACGCCCTCAAGAAAAAATGGCCGGAAGAAGCCGACGGTATCGATAAATTTCATGCCCTCTGCAGGGATCTTTCCGGGGATATGCTGGAGCTTCGGGATCTCTTCCGCTACGGCAGTGTGCGCGGCACTCTCACGCAAGTAATGGTACCGCTCCGCCAGCCCACCTTCTTTAAATGGAAGGACCGCACCGTGCAGGACCTCATGGACTATTGCTTTAAAAACGAGGATCTCAAGGCGGTGGTTTCCCAGCTCTGGGTTTATTACGGCGCTCCGGTGGAAAAGGAATCGGCGCTGATTTTTATGGCGGCAACGGAAAGCTACTTAAGCGACGGGGCGTGGCATATCAAAGGCACATCGCTGGCGCTGGCCGAAGGTTACGCCGCACGCATCCGCGAACTCGGCGGAACGGTTAAAACCGGCACACTGGTGACAAAAATCCTTCTGGAAAACGGCAAGGCGACCGGCATCCGGACGGCGGACGGCAAAACATATACCGCCCGTTACATCGTCGCCAACACGGACCCTTACCAACTGGCCTACAAGCTGATCGGAAAAGAGAACCTGCCCGCCAAATATATTGATAAGCTGGAATCGATGAAGCCGGCTAATTCGCTGTTCGGGGTCTATCTGGGCCTCAATATCGATCTCAAAGCGCTCGGTTATCAGGACACGGAGATTATCTACAACACCTATCGCGACAGCACAAAGAATTACGACGCCATGATGAAGGGCGACTACTTAAACAGCTCCGTGACCGTCACCATTTACTCCAATTTGGCCGACCCGATCTACGCGCCTCCGGGCAAGTCGGTGGTCAAGCTGGACGCCTATTCCGACATTGCGGTTTGGCCTAAAGATCGGGCGGATTACACGAGATTGAAGGCGCAAAAGGTCGACGAGCTTATCACGCTGGCCGCCAGGGTGATCCCTGAGCTTCACGACCCGAAGAATATCATTGTGAAAGAAGGCTATACGCCCAGGACGATTGAAAGATACACGCTGAATAAAGGCGGTGTGGTCTATGGCTTCGAGATGACGCCTGAGCAATGGCAGAAAATCCCCAACGTGACCCCTTTCGACAACGTCTTTATCACCAGCAACTGGACGCAGGCCTGGCACGGCGTGTGCTCCGCCCAAATCAACGGCTGGCGCGCAGCCCGGCTGATCCTCGATCGGGAAAGGATTGAGTAGCCGGACACGAATTTTGAAAGCAGTAAGAAAGTTTATTATAAAAGGAGGAAACCCATGAAAATATCAGAAATCGAACTTTACCATGTATCCGTGCCTCTCCCGGAAACCTTCTGGCCGACCTGGATTCCCGGTTACCCGCAGACGCATAACAAGTTTACCCTGATCCGCCTTGTGACGGACGAGGGGATAGAGGGGTGGTCCGCCGGCTCTGCCATGGGAACGGAACGCGAGGGATTGGGAGACCTTCTCGGCGGATACCTTCTCGGAGCTGACCCGACTGATCTTGACCGCGTACAGGGATTACTAAAACAGGCCGGCTTTCTCGGCTGGAGAAATTTCTGGATAGAACCCGCCTGCTGGGACATCATGGGGAAAAAAGCCGGGAAACCCGTATACGAACTCCTGGGCGGTAATGCCCGTCCTGTCGAAGTATATTGCTCAACAGGCGAGATGCGTGATCCTGTTCAGCGGGTTGAGGGGCTGCAGGAAATGAAGAAGAAGGGCTTCCGGTGCGCCAAGCTCAGGGTAAAAAGCATCAAGCTAGAGGATGACATACGCCAGATCACGGAAGTTCGGAAGGGGATGGGCGACGACTTTGTGCTGGGGGTGGATGCCAACCAGGGGTGGCTTGTAACCATCGTAGACAATATCCCGGCCTGGGACCTCGCCCGCGCAAAGAAGTTCGCAGACGCCTGCGCCGACCAGGGCATTGAATGGCTTGAAGAACCGCTTGATTCAAGGGACTACGACGGCAGTGCCGAACTGAAAAAATATTCAAAAGTTAAAATATCCGGAGCCGAGCTCAACTACGGCTGGGACGAAATAAAAATCATGTTTGAAAAGGACTGCTTTCATGTCTACCAGCCCGACGCCACCTTCGCCGGCGGCATTGCCCAGGTCAAAAGAGTAATTGATGAATGCAACAAGCGCGACCGCCTGTACTCGCCGCATACCTGGACGAATGGGATCGGTTTTTATATTAACTGGAATCTTGTTCTGGCAGACAGGGATAACAAACTGCCGCTGGAATATCCTTTGGAATACCCGTCATGGATACCCCAATACCGGGAGGGGATCATATCACCGATCCTACCGGATCAAAACGCCATGCTTCAGCCGTTTAAAGGGCCGGGGCTCGGTTTTGAGATTGATAAAAAGCTGCTGAAAAAATACGGCAAGCGCTTCTTCCGAATGACGGAGACCGGCCTTAAAATAAAGGTCATCAGAGAAAAAGGCATCCTGGAAGCATTAAAATTAAAAAAAAGAAAAGAATCGCAGGAATAAAAAACAAAGGACGTGCTGAGGATAAATAGGGGATCGGTCCAATTTATTATGTCAATTTACTTTCTTACCAGCGTTCCGCTGTTTCCAAGCGTCCCGCTGTTTCCCACTTGTTTTCTCAGAACATTGTCTTCAGTCAGGCATTTATTAAGTCTTGTGCCCCCCGGATTGCCAAAGTTTACACTGCGGACCGCAGTGTTGGTTTATCCTCAGGAAAATTGACCTGACGGGGCGCAGGAGGATGAAGCTTTTGTCGAGTTGCCCGAACCTGACGATGAAAAAGTAGACAGCTGAGTCTCCATCTTATCATGACCACAAGCAGGACAAACTGCATGCTCTTTATCGTCACTGCGAATGCAGAGATATTCAAATATTTTTCCACATTTTTTGCATTTAAATTCGTGTATCGGCATAATCCTTACCTCCCTGACATTATAAAAAATGCTTCTTTTGCAGCGATTATTCCTGGGGCTAAAGTATGGTCTCACGCAAGCGATGTCAAGGACGCAAGGCATAATGCGATTAGCCCGGCATTGTGATCTGCTATGTGCGAATGGGAATGCCCTTAAGTATTTACCGTGGAGAAGAAAGGAGTGCCCGATCAGAAAGCAGAGGCAGTCGTTTAGACGATGGCCATTTTCAATTTACTTTTTTACCAGCGTCCCTGTGTTTTTGGCGGTTAAAGTTTATTGATTACAAACTGAACTATGCAATAGCCGGTATCCGAATTCCACCAAACGTTTTCTTATGGCAGGAAAGGCATAAATGGCAGCGCTAACAGGCGGATTACTTCTGCTTAGCGAGGAAATCCTTTGCCTCTTCGAGAGTTTTAAAAAGGACAAGGTTTTTCCTGCCTGTAAAGGTTAGGATGCCATTAAAGATCACTTCCTTTAAGCCTTCCACACCGTAAACTGCCGAGCATTTAATATATGGGGTGTTTGCCTTCACAAAATCCTTCAGGGCGGTGGTGATTTCCATGTTAAAATTTGAACCTTTGACATTTACAAGCGCAAGTATGGAATTTTGAGGTTGCTCGGAAATTATTGCTTGGGCTTTTTTAAGAAGGGGCAGTATTTCCTCGGGTTTGCTTTGTGAATAATCCTCATATAGTATCTTTACTCCATTATGCGTTATAAAGCTTACTCCTGCCTGAACCTACCCCAGTTTAACGGACACTTCAAAAAGTATACAGAGTCGTATACAATGAAGAAGAAAGGAGTGTCCGATGAGAAAGCAGAGGCAGTCATTTAGCCGGGAATTTAAGCTGGAAGCAGTGAGGTTGATGGAAGAAGGAAAGAAGCCAGCTGCGGAACTAGCCCGGGAGCTTGGGCTAAGGAGAAACCAGCTTTATAAATGGAAAGAAAAGACGGATCTACATGGTGGCGGTGCGTTTCCCGGACATGGGCGACGAGCTTCAAGCGGAACAGAAGCGGAAGAGATCAGCAAATTGAAACGCGAGTTGGAACGAGTTAAGGAAGAGAATGAAATCTTAAAAAAAGCCGCAGCGTTCTTTGCGCGGGAAATGAAGTGAAGTATCGGTTTATCCGGTCGCAGAGAACGCAATATAGAGTAGCGGTGATGTGTAGAGTATTAGAAGTATCCAGAAGTGGATATTATGGTTGGATGGATCGTCCGGAGAGCGAACGAACAAAACGGCATCGAGAATTAACCGTTAAGATACGGCAGGCGCATCTTGCCAGCAGGAAGATATATGGCGCGCCGCGCATTCATGGCGATTTGATTGATCAAGGGGAACAAGTTGGTCGAAACACCGTGGCCAGTTTGATGCGGAAAGCGAATATTCAATCAAAAGTACATAAACGTTTTGTGGTAACGACCGATTCAAGAGGAACCAGAAAACCCGCTGAGAACTTACTAGGCGGAGAATTTACATCAGACACAGCCAATCGGAAGTGGGTATCTGATGTGACGTTTATCCCGACCCGGAAAGGCTGGTTATATTTATCGGCGATCATGGACCTTTATTCCCGAATGGTTGTTGGCTGGTCAATGGGGGAGAAAAACAGTACCGAGTTGATTGAGGATGCCTTAAAGATGGCGACGGCTCACAGAAAAAACATTAAGGGCGTGCTTTTGCATTCGGACCAGGGTGTGCAGTATGCGTCGACATCTTATCAGCAGTTATTAAGCAGCCTGGGTATCATCTGCAGTATGAGCCGGAAAGGTAATTGTTGGGATAATGCACCGATGGAGAGTTTCTTTCATTCTTTGAAAACCGAGTGGGTAGGCTTTGAGGATTACAAGACCCGATCGGAAGCCCGAGCCAGCCTGTTTGATTACATCGAGCTCTTTTATAATCGCAAACGCAGGCATTCTACGTTACAGAACAGAAGTCCCTGGGCCTTTGAAAATGCCGGGGTTGTCCCTTAACCGAGGTGTCCGTTTTTCTGGGGGAAGATCACTGTTAACTTATTAACTTCTGATGGACGACGGCTGCGCCCTTAAAATTGTAAGTTAATGGTAAAAAAAGCCGGGCGTCGCCTTCCGGCTTTGCTTTATGAAGTAGCTTCGTCAAGCGCGATGCTAATTTTGTAGATCTTATGCCCGGTTCTGTTTTCATTATTCCATTGAACGGGATCAAGACCGGTGATACTAGAGTAATCGAGCCGAAGGCGAAATCGCCGTAGCTGATCCCGTAGCAACGGCTTGTATCCTGGCCCGGAGCATATTTAAATGTCTGTCCATATCATTCCTGTTGATAAACTCAGTGATGAAGCCTTGAAGGGGGTCATCGACGAATTTATTTCCAGGTGTGGGACGGATTATGGCGCAGTGGAGGCTTCCTCTGAAACAAAATTCAGACAGGCCAAACAAAAACTGGCAAGCGGTCTGGCCGTGCTTATCTTTGACGACGAGACCGAGACCACTAATATATTTATGAAAGACGATCCTGTCTTAAAGAAGATTGATAAATTAAATGAATAAAATAAGCCACGGGCATGGCCCCCAAAGCAAGACTACGAAGCCTCACGTAAAAAAAATCAAGGCTGCTATACCTTCTGCTTTGCCGGATCGGGAAACTCGCCCATTCCAACGCGTGACCTCGCGCCACATTAAGGTGGTCAGGTCAGGCACTGCACTTCCGGAATCGGGGTCTCACAATAAAAAAGATCTGCCGCAAAACGTTTTGCGCGTGACGCGCCCTTGCAAGCTTCTGGAGTTTCTCTGCGAATCATTTCCTGAGCGGAGCCGGAAATCCGTCAAAGCGCTTATTGAATTAAAGCAGATCATGATCCGCGAACAGTTTGTCACCTGGTTCAATTATCAACTCGAGCCGGGGATGGATGTTATCGTCCTGAAAAAGAATACGTCACAAAACAGGACGCTGCGGAAAATGAATTTGCTCTTTGAAGATGATCATCTGATCGTGATTGAGAAATCGGCAGGGCTTCTTTCGGTCGCGAGTGAAAAGGGCAATGACGAAACGGGCTTCAGCATTTTAAAAAGCGCCGTGAAGAAAAACCATCACGACGCGGAGGTGCATGTTGTTCATCGTCTGGATCGTGATACCTCGGGTGTCATGATGTTTGCCAAAAGCAAAGAGATTCAGCAGAAATTGCAGGACAATTGGGATGCCATCGTTACAAAGCGGATTTACTATGCGGTGGTCGAGGGATGCGTCGAAAAACAGAGAGGTGAAATTGTATCGTCTCTTAAAGAAGATAAATCATTGCGCGTGTATTCATCAAAAACGCCGGAAGATGGACAAAAAGCGATTACCCGTTACCGTGTTTTGAAAAGCAGTACCCGATATACGCTGCTGGAAGTTGAATTAAAGACGGGCCGAAAAAATCAGATACGCGTTCATCTTCAGGACATCGGCCACAGCATCGCCGGTGATAAGAAATACGGGGCAACAACCAATCCGCTGCGCCGTCTCGCGCTGCATGCGGGAATCCTGGAGTTCACGCATCCGGCAACCGGCAAGCGCATGCATTTTGAAACACCGATTCCTGCAATTCTGGAAACTGTGTTCAGGTAAAATAATCGAGACGGTTTTGATCAGCCATTTCATTAGTTCGCAGCAAGCTATGGCGAATTGATGCTCGTCCCGCGTGAACGGGATTAAAACTCTCTGTGTATTTCAAAGTGTTTTGCTAAAAACAAAAACAATATTCAGAACTAATGCATTAATTTAAATTTCAATTCTTCTTTCAAAAAAAATATTCTCGTAATCGAGTGCGAATTTTATTTACTGACTGCGCACTCGATTCAAAAAAGATTAAGTTGTCGTAAAAATTAAACCTTTCCGGCGTGATCAAAAAATAATGTTCGATTGACGTTTTCACTTAAGGAAAAGAGTGATTGACATCACAGGGAGGGTTGCATATACTATTGGCAACAATAAATCCGGTTCTTATCTAAGTCTGTTTCTGCACGTAATTTCCCACTGATTAATCAGCATGAGACAATAAGGACGAAGTAGCTTATTCCACTCTGGAAGAGTGTCTACATAGAGGAGCTACGGGTAGGCTAAGGTAGCCATAACCCAATCTGTGCAAAAGAGTGCTTCTGCTCTTTTCAACACAAGGAGGTCATTATGACAAGAATAAACCTATTAGTAGCAAAAGTTGTGCTTTTAGGAGTGTGTATCCTGTGTATTTCATCAGGGACTTTATGGGCCGAAGAAATGACAATTTCGGTTACAGCATACACACTGACGGAGTGTTACCACAATAACGGTAAGACGGCTTCGGGCGAAATGGTGAGAACCGGAATCGTGGCTGTTTCACCGGACTTGGAGAAAAAGGGGTTTAAATTAGGAACCAGGATCGAAATCAGCGGTATGGGAACCTATATCGTCAAGGATCGAACCAGTCGCAAGAATCGTGGTAACGTCGACATCTATATGCCTTCGTACGAGCAGGCAATAAAATTTGGAAGACAGAAATATGCTTTGGTCGAGAACCAGGAAGGATTAAGTCCATTAAACGGCATCGAAAAGTATGTCTGTATTCTAGATTAGTTATGTAGATCCAAAGAAAAATGCCGTCCAAGGGGTATATGCTCCTCACCCCTGGACGGCAAATTTTTTTGTGAATCCGCTGCTTCCTCACATCAACAAAAAATCATTTTCATCGGCAAATCTTTCAATCATTCAATCGTTCATCGATAAGAGTTATCCAAACAACAGCCGCAAGAATCTTCCGCTGCGGCGGACGATTCAATCAATGTGCACGGTCTTTAATCTCCCTGTTGTGGGACGAGCGCTAATTCTCCGTAGCTTGCTGAGAAATAATGACGTTCATTTCAAATCTCGACAGTTTGCTGCGATCTGGTTGATAAAAAGTAAGTTTTCAGCGGCCATTTTTCCTGTGCCGCATGGGCCATGGTTTTTCTTTTTGGAAACCAAAGACATGTGTTATGATATCGCCAAACGTTGCGATCAATGCCAAGGAAATTTTGCATGAAGAAGATCGGTTTAGGGATACTGATTCTGCTGATTGTGCAATTGGGGAATTTTGCGATTGCCTCAAATGCGAGCCTCAGTGAACTTGCTGAAAAAGCCAGGAAGCTCGAAGCTCAGGAGAAACATTCCGAGGCGATGAAGACCTACGAGCAGCTGCTTCAACTGACTGAGAAGCAATATGGCAAAAAAAATGTGAAAGTCGCCGAAGTTCTGATCGCGATGTCTCTGGTCGCGCGCTACGGTTTTCATGATGAAAAAAAATATCATGAACTGCAGGGCAGGGCGAAGGTCATCAAGATGACGCTCAACGGCACAGTAAGTTGCGGGGAACCCGCCCGATGGGACTATGAGCCCTGCCGGGAAAGATGGCTGGGGCCCGATGCGTGCTTTAAATTTACGGATTACCGAAATTATATCAAAGTCACGTATTATGGACTGACAGGATCGGCGTTTAAAACGCCTCAGGATTTGACCGGGCGATTAAAGGAACTGTTCGGAAAATTTACAATCGAGGACGGCGTCAAAATCGCCAACCGCGATGCCCGGCGGATAAAACTGAGATACGAGAGCGGCGGTTACTACGAGCACCATGGAAAATACCTGCCGAAGGAATTTCAATACGAAGAGTTTATTATGCTGCCCCTCGCGCAGGGATTTCTGGCCTTTAATTTTAACATGAACAGCTACGGACCGATTCCCACGGCCTTTTCCAAAGAGGAAGCTCCCGAAAATCTGTATGGCGACGCCTACGAAAATTATCAAACATGGTCATCGTTTCTGAAAAACTGTTTTGTGACCGAAGGAGCGAAAAATGCAAACTGATGCACCGCCCAAATTATGGTCTCTTGATTTTCATGCCCGCTACTTCCCAGCATTTCTGTGGAGGCGGTTTCGTTCCAAAGAGCAAAGGGGATCGGGTTTCCACTCGCCTTTTGAACTCTACATTGTCCTGGCCGTCTGCATCGTCCTGGCGGTCATGGGCGCGCCCTCGGCGTTATCGAGTGGGTCGATTGCCGGATGGGCCGCATTCGGTATAGGCGCGGCAGGTTTACTGGGCGTCATCATCCATAGCGTGGCGTCTTCCTGGGGCCGGCGTCCGTCGTACGAAGATTTTCTTGCGGGGTGCTTTTTCTTCTTTCTCACTTTAGGGCTGACCGCCGGGATTTTTACAAGCTCACTCAATCACTATTCTTTTTTCCCGGGTCTTTTGATCTGCCTTGCGGGGTTGATCATCGGTTATGCACTGGGCATCCTGGCCGGGCTCGGGCTGCAATATTTAGGCTGGCTGGCCGTCGCATTAAACGGTCTGGCCTATCCGGCGATTATCGGAATGGTGGTTTTGGATCTCGTTTTGCTGTCGGGAGCAGTGTTTAGCTGAAGACCGGAGAAAGATGTATACGCTGGCCGAAAAGACAATCAAAAAGGGACTCAGTCCCGTTGCCCGAATTCTTCTGGGAGCCGTTGCGGCAATATTGGGTCTGATCATGGTGGGCACGGCTTCCGGAACTGCGGATCCCTTTTTCGCCACGATGATCGGGGCATTCTGCTTCGCCGTCACACTGGCGTGCGCCACGTGGGGAAGGGTCCGGCAATTTGTGGGAAGCTTCATTGGCGTCGCTCTTTTTGGCTTGTCTGTGCTTTATCTATGGTCGCAGGTGACCGGTGGACCGCTGTTCCGGGGCAGCCGGAGCGACCCCTCAATTCTCACCGCCGTTTTGTTTGTTATCTTCCTCGGTGTCCCGGGGATTACGTATGCGGCTTTGGCAAGATTCGGTCTCTCCAAGAAGAAGCCATAACGTGTCGCCGCGACAGCTCCGCCGACGCGTGCGTCAGTTCAAACTCAGGGAGGTATGCATATGAGATATTCAAAAACAATCATCCCGGTTAAGTCTGCAAAAGGCAGCAGACGCCGACGATCCGGGCGGGCGCCAATTTCCCCATCGGAAAAGTGAAATAAGGTTAAAACCTCACAGGGCGATTTTTTGAGCAGGATTGATGCGGCAATGGACAAAACAGATCCGATACGAATTGAATTGATTCCGAATGACCAAAAGGTCGTCGAATCGCTGGGCTTACAGCCGGCGATTTTCGGGGCATTGCTGGTTATCGTCGCCTCAGTCTTTCCGCTCGTGGATTCTCATGCCCGGGGCGATATCGAAAACGCGGTTCTTGCCGTAACGGGCATTATCGGCCTCGGCCTTCTGTATTATGAGACGCGGCGGCGGATGAATAAGGCAGTGCTGGTCCGCGCAGGCGATGTCATTGCCCTTTTCCGCGGCCGAAAGCTGATCCGGACATGCCGGCCGGAAGAGATCAAAAACCATCACATGCCGCTGGCAACTTTTTTGACCGTCTTCATTCCCATCTTATTATTCGCTGTCGGCTTTTTTTTGTTTGCGATGATCGACACCCTGGAGCCGGGATACCGTATGCTCAATGCCATGGCTTGTCTGGCCATGCTGGCGTCCGGCGCTTCCTTCTTTTGGACGCGCTTTTTTTGTGACGCACTTCTTTTGCCCGCAAGGAAGAAGCAGTTCTTTCTGGATACCGTTCTGATCCGGCCTTTTCAAAGGAAGATTCTCTTTGGGGATGCTGGGGAGAGAAAAGGATTGATCGACTTTATCGTGAATCGGTTGCTGTGATTTGGCATGATGAAGCGCCGCTATTAATCGTCGCATATTTGTCTTCATATTTTTGCAATTCCGACGCAGAGACTGTGTCTTAATGTCATTGCGAGGCGACGCTAAGGAGCCGTGGCAATCTAACCGCCTGAGATTACCACGACGCCTGAGAGGCGTCTCGTAATGACGAAAGAGCATTGTTGCGACACAGTCTCGCAGGCCGGAATCCGGACATTATTTAGGCTGGTTCCCGGCCTGCGCCGGGAAGACGACTTAAATGGCAAGGGCTCAGTTGCGAATACTATTTTGAGATCGTTAATAAGTCTCAGTGCGCTACGCTTCTGAATAAGGTGTCACTGATCCCTACTCGCTTCGCTCGCGGGATAATTCGACTTGCGAATTTCAGTTCACTGCGTTCCTGAAGTTCGCGTCTCATTAAATATCTCATTGACCACAGCGACGTAATGATCCCGCTGATGTGTTTTGTTGATTTTCTTTCGGACCTTATCACTCGCTTCAAAAAAGTTTGCCATATAGGTCCAGACTTCTTTCATCTTGTTGGTGATGTGGGCGGGTCCGTGCAGCATTTTCGAATACTCGGCAAAGAGATGATCGTGAAAGGCCTTCATGATTTTTATTTTTTCGGAAAAGGGCTTCACCTCATTGGTTTTTATTTCTTCCGCCAGAAAGGGGTTTCCGATGAGGCCCCGGCCGATCATCCAGCGGTCGACCGATCCGAACCTTTTGGAAAGCATTGCCAGTCTTCCTGCGGAAGTGATGTCTCCGTTATAGACAACCCTGTGTGCGGCGAGCTTCAGGCACTGCTCGAACATATCGAGGTCCACGTCGCCTTCATACATCTGCATGCCCGTCCGCGGATGGATGATCAGTTCTGCAAGCGCGTACTTGTTGAAAATAGGCATGAGCTCAAGTACATCGTCGGGATATTTCAGTCCTATCCGGAGTTTGATCGATAATTTTGGCTTCAATGCCGGCATGGCTTTTTCCAGGAAGGACTCGACCCTGTACGGGTAGCACAGAATACCGGCGCCGCGACCTTTCCTGACGACCATGCGAAAAGGGCAGCCGATATTCCAGTTCACGGTGGCGTAGCCGATGTCGAACAGCCGGTTGGCCAGCATGACAAAGTCGTCCGGATCGGAGCCCAGGATCTGCGGGATCGTCGGCAGGCCGGTATTACGCTCCCGCGCAAAGTCGCGAAGCAGGCGATTGTCCGGTTTCATCTTCTTCGACGAAGAGACGAACGGCGCAATGGCCAGATCAACGCCTTTGAAGTAAAGCGGAAACAGGTTGCGGTAAATCCTGTCGGTTGTCCCCTGGAGGGGAGCAAGGTAGATGATGGGCATTTATAATTCCTCTGGGGTTATGGTCATCACAGGCACTGCTTCTTTCCCGATCGCGGCCGGTTTGTCAAGGTGAACTTTGCCGCCTTCATCAACAGGGAGAAACATTGCTTTTTCCATGCTTGACTGTCGCCCGGGCATATACTAACCTTCAGGCCGTAAACGAAGCCCAAAAAAATAGGAACGAACATCGATTCAGGAGGTCGCCATGGTGAAGTATGCAACTTTCAAGTTAGCCGCTATCCAGGCTGCTCCAGTCTTTTTTGATCTTGCGGCCTCCACGCGCAAGGCCTGTCGTCTCATTGCGGAAGCGGGAAAGAAGGGAGCGACCCTTGCAGCCTTCAGCGAAACATGGCTGCCCGGGTATCCTTTTTTCGTCTGGGGGGCAAGCCGTGACAGGCAATTGCCCTGGAAGGCGGCGGCGGATTACCTGGCCAACGCCGTGGATGTCCCCGGACCCGTCACGGACGAGTTATGCGAGGCCGCGCGCCTCGCTCAGCTTGATGTGGTGATCGGTGTCGTCGAACGCGATTCGGTTACCCGGGGCACCGTTTACTGCACGCTCCTGTTTATCGGCCGTGAAGGGAAAATCCTGGGCCGGCACCGCAAACTCAAACCCACGCACCGGGAGCGCACCGTCTGGGGCGAAGGCGACGCCGTGGGCCTGACCGTCTATGAACGGCCGTATGGAAGGATCAGCGGCCTCAACTGCTGGGAGCATAACATGGTGCTGCCGGGCTATGTGCTGATGTCGCAGGGCACCCAGATTCATGTTGCGGCCTGGCCGGGTGCGGAGCCCAAAGCGCCTGTCTCTCCCGATCCCATGTGGTCCCGCCAGCTTTTGCTCTCCCGGGCTTTTGCTTCGCAGGCGGCAGCTTATGTCATCCTGGCCGGAGGCATGCTTTCTGCAAACGATGTGCCTGCTGAATATCAGGAGCTCGCCTCGCGATACCGGGGCGACAGCTTTATTATCGATCCGCGCGGCGAAGTCATCGCCGGGCCGGCAGAAGGGGAGTCGATCCTTCTGGCGGATGGGTCCATGGAAAATGTCCTTGCGGCGAAGTCGGCGTTCGATATCTGCGGCCACTATGCACGGCCGGATATTTTTCAACTGCGGATCAACCGGAAACCCTATCAGAAGGTTGTGGAAACAATCGGGCCGGATCCTGATGCCCCGGCGTGAATTCAGGGGATGTCCGGGCTGGGAAGATGAACGGTTCAGCGAAATCTGAGAATCAATAGGGAGGAAATAATGAACACATTAAGTCTGTTGGATTACAGTCAATTTTTACGGCACAAATACCTCGATGCTTTAAGCAAACTGCCCTGGGAGGAAGTTGTGAAAGATCGCGGCGCCAGCTTTGCCTCCCTGAGAGACATCTTCCTGCATATGGTTTTTGTTGCGGACGCCTATATCAATTACGCACTGCAGGGCAACCGCAATTATCCGAACGTCAACTACAACGAATACGACAGCATTGAAAAAATAACAAAATACCTCGACGACGTGGAAGCGAGAGCCAAGGCCAATCTGGACAAACTGACGCCGGAACTCCTGGCCAAAAATGAAATCGTTCTTCTTGATTTTTTCCAGGAAGAAACGCACCACCGCGGAGAGCTGATCGCGCTTCTGTGGCAAATGGATATCGAACCGCCGCATACCGGGTTTCTTCAGTACAAGCGTTCGCAGAAGAAGACATAGAAAGTTCTATCCGGAAATTGCGCCGGAGGCCCCACGAAAGACGATGCCGGGACTTTATCCCAAGCGGAATTTGCCAGGGAGGATAATGGCTCCGCCGGTCTATCGATAGTTTTTAAAAAGGATGAATCATGTTTCATTGGCTTGCCGATCGCCGGCGGAAAAAAATCAACCGAGCGCCGTTTCCTGACGCGTGGGAAGAGATCGTGCGCAAAAATGTCGCCCATTACTGCCAGCTTTCCGATGCCGAGCGGGCGATGCTGCGGGCGTTCATCCAGGTATTCATCGCTGAAAAGGACTGGGAAGGCGCCGGCGGGCTTGAACTCACCGATGAGATCCGCGTAACGATTGCCGCGCAGGCTTGCCTGCTTCTTCTGGGGTTGCCCCACAACTATTATCAGAATGTTGAAACCATCATCGTCTATCCCTCAACCGTTGTTCCCCCCGAGCGCAAACTTGGCTTCTTTGAAAACGCAACGGGACCGATGGAGCTTAGCCATCCGATTATCGGACAGGCTTTCCATCAGGGGCCGGTCATCATCATCTGGGATGCGGCGCTTGCGGGCGGCCGTCATCCGGAGTCCGGCCACAACGTCATCTATCACGAGTTCGCCCACAAACTGGATATGCTCGACGGCGCGGCGGACGGCACGCCGCCGCTTCGGGACCGCGCGGAGTACCGCGACTGGGTCCGGACGTGCGAGACCGAATATCTGAGGCTCAAGCACGATGCCGAACACGGCAGAAAATCATTCCTCAATGCCTACGGGGCGACAAATGAAGCGGAATTTTTCGCCGTAGCCACCGAACAGTTTTTTGATCAGCCCCATTTGATGATCAGGCATGCGCCCGAACTGTATCGTGTGCTCAAGGAATATTACCGGCAGGATCCGGTGTCCCGGCTGGGGAAGAATCACTGCGATACGGTCAGTGTATAAAATGAAAAGCAAGTGAAAGCTTCTGCTTTCCGGGAGGAGGGAAGATGAGTATAACGATTCGGAATGCCCGGGCGGACGATGCGCCGTTTTTAGCCACCGTGATGTTGATGGCCTCGCGCTCCCAGCTTCCGCGCGGCTTATGGGATCAGTTCGTAAACGGGACCCAGGAGCAATGCCTGTCGTTCTTACGGAAACTTGCCGTCACGAAAATCCCGCATCTTTTCCACCACGATGTTTTTCTGATTGCCGAAAAAGACGGCAAGGCCGCCGCCGGCTTGAGCGGCTACGATCCGGTGACCGAGGGCATGTCCCGTTTTGTTCAAGCCCTCCCCGAGGCGCTAGAACCGCTCGGCTGGAGCCGGTCTGAACTCAAAGCGGCATCTGAGCGCATGTCCTCTTATGAGCGCTGCATGCCCGCAGAGATTCCCGGCGTCTGGGTTGTGGAGAGTGTGGCAGCGCTGCCTGCCGCCAGGAAGGAAGGCCTGGTGAGTCTTCTGATCGCGGAGATTCTCGCCCGCGGGAAGGCCAAAGGTTACGGCAAGGCCCAAATCAGCATCTTCATCGGCAATACGCCGGCCCGCAGGGCTTATGAAAAAGCCGGCTTTCATTATGCCGATGAGAAGCGCGATTCGAAATTTGAGATGACCTACGGCGATTATGGAATCGCCCGTCTGATGATGGATCTTCAGTGAAAGGGAAGTTCAGGATGCCAAGCGATCTTGCCGGATATCCCGTTGTGGTCGAACAGAGCGTCACCTGGGGCGACATGGACCAAAACGGCCATGTGAACAATGTCGAATATTTCCGCTACATGGAAAACGCCCGCGTCGAATACTACCGGCGGATCGGCAAATTCGAATTGGAACGCGAGACCGGCATTACCCTCGTTTTGAAATCCACCACCTGCAATTATGTTGCGCCGCTTGCCTATCCCGACAGGATTGCCGTCGGTGCCCGGGTGAAAGAAATCGGCGCCCGCCAGGTGATCATGACGTATCTCGTTGTTGATACTCAGCGAAACCGAGTGGCGGCGCTAGGCGAGGCAACCATCGTTGCTCTGAAGGTGGCGGATAAGACCAAGGTGCCCATCCCGAATATATTGAAACGCCGTATCCGGGATCTTGAGGGTAACTGAGTTCAAAATCACGGATTAAGTTTTGGCGTATTACGGGAAGGCAAGATCATTGATTGCGAACCTTTAAGCCAGTTCACACGGGACGAGTGTTAATTCTCCGTAGCCTGCTGCGAAATAACGGCGTTCATTTCATACGTCGACAGCGTGTTGCGAGATTGTTGATTCAGGGAGTCAGGAATGAAGGATTACGGTATCCATCTCGAGCGGCCCGGACGCATCGCCGTCGTTACTTTCGACCGGCCGGAAAAACAAAATGCCTTTGACGGGCACATGTGGGATTGTCTGGATCAGGTTGTCGGCGAACTTGCCGCTAATCTGCCGCGGGTGGTCATCCTGACCGGTCGCGGCGACAAGGCCTTCTCCGCCGGATTCGATGTGAATCCGGAGAATCCGTTACTAACACCACTCATCGCCGCGATGGAAAACCGCGACAAGGCACCCGCTTATGACCTCATTCGCCGCATCAGAACCAGCGTCGACCGTCTGGTTTCCCTGCCGGTCCCCGTCATCGCCGCCATTAACGGACTGGCTTACGGGGGCGGCGCGGAGATTGCCTCGCGCTGTGACATGCGTGTCCTGGATCCGGGCGCCGTCATCTGCTTCTCCGAGGCGCGCCTGGGACTCATGCCGGACCACGGCGGCTTGGTCGGGCTCACGCGCCTTATCGGTGCGTCGCGGGCCTGCGACCTCATCCTCACCGCACGCAAAGTGAGCGCCCAAGAGGCTTTTGGGCTCGGCTTCGCCAACCGCGTCAGTGCGCCGGGCAAAGCGCTCGACGAGGCTCTGTCCCTGGCCCGGGCCATCGCCCAAAACGGCCCTCGTGCCGTCCGCCATGCCTTGTCCGTCATCAGGAAAATTGACGACCTGACAACGCGAGAAGCTCTGGAGATGGAGACCCAAGAAGCGGTCAGTCTCATTGCCAGCGGTGAGAGCATCCATGGGGTTTCCGCTTTTCTCACTAGGCAGACACCCGAGTTCCCGGAGCCCGAAGATTCCTGAGTGCGGCGGCGGATTTATTGCAGGACCGCTCAGCGTCAGATCGGTGTTGCCGAAACGAAACGGGATGCGATTGTCGCTTTGCTAAACAGTCATCGGGGTCAACCAGCCCTGATGATGCAATAACCAGAAAGGAGGAAAAGACAATGGGGGAAGCAACTCTTTTGGACAATGCCTTTCATGTGATCATGAAGCGCATGGTGGAAACGGGACAGGCGCCGTTCTATACCGAACTGGCGCAGGACCTCGGCCTTTCCGTGGAGGAGGGAAGAAAAGCGCTCCATGATCTCTTTGCGGCCGGTATTGCGGGCTGGCTTTATCCGCAAACCGACCACATCGTCTCTTTTGCGCCGTTTAACAATCTTCCGACGCATTACCGGATTACGGTGGACGGCCGGCAGAAATGGTTCGGCCAGTGAGGGTTTGAATCGCTGGCGGTCTGCTGGCTATTCCCCGGTAAAACGGTCCGCATCGATTTTCCCTGCCTGGATTGCGGCGAGCCTCTCAGCGTCTCGATGCGCGACGGACAACTTCTCAACAGCGAAGCTGCGGGATTGACGGCTTACGTGGCCGTTCCCTTCTGGAAATGGTTTGAAAACATGGGACATGCCTGAAGCACGATGAATCTCTTCCGGTCGGAAGAGCATATTCGCAACTGGGCTTCGTTTGCCCCGGGCAGCGATGAAGGCATTACGCCGCTCCCGGACATGATCAAACTTTTTTCGGGGCCATATTTCCGTCGCCGCCTGGATCCTGATTACGTCTCGCACATGTTTGAATACGCCGCAGAGATGATCCAGACCCTGAAGGAGATCGGCAAAACAGGACCTTTCTGGAAGCGCGCCAAACGGTGAGTCTTTCCGGCGACCGTGAGGCTGTCTTTCCTTTACATTGTGCGAGTAAGACGTCTCGATATCCCGCAGGGGAAAGCCGGTCGAGGTTCAATACACTGCTGCGACGGCGCGATGCGGGGCAAGCCTTTACTCGCGGTACATCCTGTGCTAGATGTTCTCTCCGTGAAAGCGGGATGGTTTTTCATTACCTGGCGATGAGCCCGAACGCTTCAGGAACTCACCCGGCGATGCTTGATTCCGGATTCCGCCAGGTGATGATGTGCCGGAATGACCAGATGATGGGACTGAAAGGAAAAAGATATTGAATATTGCGGCGATCGCTTCCGGCAGCAACGGCAACTGCTACTACCTGGAAAATGACGGCGAGGCGATCCTCGTCGATGCCGGGATCAGCGCCCGGCAGATCGCCGAAAGGATGGCGAGGCTTGGTCTTCCCATGTCGGGGGTGCGGGGCGTGTTCATAACGCATGAGCATTCGGATCATATCCGCGGCCTCGATGTTCTGACCCGGAAATATGCGCTTCCGGTATTCATGACCCGCAAAACATATGCATCCTACGGCAAGGTGATCAAAGAGTCGCTCCTGAACTTTTTCTCGCCGGGCGGGCTCGTTGAGCTTCGCAGCTTATCTGTTCTTCCCTTTCTGAAATCTCATGACGCCGTCGAGCCCTGCGGCATGTCCGTTTCCTCCGGAGGCCGGATGGTATCCGTGATGACGGATATGGGGCTCACCTGCATGAACGCCGCCGGGCACCTCGCGAATGCCGACGCCGTCTTTCTGGAGTCCAACTACGACGAACAGATGCTACGAACCGGTTTTTATCCTCCGTACCTGAAGAAAAGGATAGCCTCCGACGTGGGCCATCTCTCCAACATGCAGGCGGCGAGGCTTACCCTGGAGCATGCGTCGCCGCGGCTCAGGCACGTGTTTTTATCGCATCTGTCGGCAAACAACAACACGCCGGAGCTGGCGCTCGCGACATTCAATCATCTCCTGCGCACGCGAGACGACCTCGACGTGAAGGTGACGCTGACATCCCGTGAGAGAGAAACCGGCCTTGTCGCTCTCGATTGAGAAACCTGCCTCTTCCCGGTGATCTCCCGTCAATTTTAATGATTTTGTAATGCGCAGATGTTGAGATTATTTTCAGCGTATCCGGAATACGTGCAGGGAAGGTGAGCTTCCCTGCACGTCCGGCGAATAACCCGTATGCCGCTGCAAATCCGTTTTTCTATTGCTTGACCAATTCGACGCGGCGGTTTTTTGCCCGGCCGGCGTCGGTGTCATTGGATGCGACCGGAGCGAACTGACCGCAGCCATAGGCTCTGAGGCGTGACGAGGCGATGCCGTTATTCTTCACCAGTTCCAGAACGACGGCCTCGGCGCGGCCCTGCGAGAGTTTTATATTGCTCTCAATGCCGCCCACATTGTCCGTATGCCCCACGACGTGGATCTTAAGGCCGGGGTCTGATTTCAAAAGTTTGGCGATCTCGGCTACGGCCTTAGCCGATTCCGGTTTGATGTTGGATTTTCCCGTATCGAAGTAGATGCCGTAAACCGCGGCATGGCCCGTCGTCCGGATATCATTGGAAAAGGCCTGCGCATCGGCAACCACATCCTGGGCCATCTCTTTCTTCTGGATAATGGTGTACCCGTGCTTGCCGGTAAAGTCGGCCCACACTTCCACCCAGATTTCGTTGCCGTCTTTGGTCAGTTTGTAAACCTGCCGCTTCTTGTCGGTCGTTCCGATGAGTGTTCCGCCCTGTTTCCGGATGGCATTTTCAAAGTTGCGGAAAATCTGCAGTTCACTCGGTTTTGATTTCATATCGGCCTGCGGGTAATACCGGACCATCCAGAGCTCGCCCTCCACGCGAATGGTTTGTGTGACTTTGCTTTTTTCGACAATTTTGAAATCTACGCCGTCAAACTGCTTGTGATCGCAGCCGTGAATCCAGTATCCGGGCATCCGGGTAAACATCGGATGATCCTGACATTTGACATTGTCCTTCTGCTCGGCGTAAGCGTTCACGGCGAGCAGGCAAAGCAGGAGCATTGCAGCAATCGTTGAGATCTTCTTCATCATTTTCCTCCTCAGATTTATAATTGGAATAAAATAGCCCCGGGACAGCTCCGGCCGTGCCAAAGCCTCGGCCGCCTCCCGGATATCACAATATCAGCGGCTTTCGCCACTTGTCTTCTTCATCATTTTATTCTTGATCATCGGGCACCGACCAGCAATCACGCCAGTCTGAAGAAACAGCGCCTTCCGACTCACAGGTCTTAACGCATTCTTCGTAAAAGGCCGTGCAAAGTCTTCTGTCGGGATTCAAATTGAAACAGATTAACTTTTTGTTTGTGCAGCAGTCCAGGCACTTACTTATTAGTGCGCCGGAGTCTTCCTCCGCGGCAGGGATGGCGAAAGAAGAAGCCGTCAGGAAGAACAAGACGAGTACAAAGCTCAAAATACGAGGAACCACTCTCCGCTTTTTCATGACGTCACCCCCCTTTAAATAGCGTGCCTGCAGTTTACCCTTCCGGAAAAAGTATGTCCACCAAAATTGCTGCCCGCTTAAGTTCCCGGCGAAGAATAATAAATACTGCAGATCCTCCTTGATTTTGAAAATTAATTGATGATATCAATTATCCATACGCAAATTCATGATGTAAAGCTTTTTTGCCTGTAAGCCGAAACGGAACACGGAGGTCGCATGATGGACATACTGATTTGGTTAATTATTGCCTTTGTGTTTGCTCCCATGATCATTGGACCGTTTCTGGTCAAATTCTCCCACTGGGTTTCGGCAAGGGCCGATATCGGCCTGATTGCGCCTGCGGCGCTCGCTCCGGACGTCCGGACGTTCATCGATCAGGCGAGGACTGAACTGGAAGTACTCGGTTTTCAGTTTGCCGGATATATGGTCCTGGCCGACTACACGCCGAAAGTGACATCCTATTTCGGTCTGTTTCGAAACGATAAGAGCCTCACCGCGGCCATGGCCGCCGTTATCCAATCGGCCGCCGGTCAAACCATAAAATATTGCGAGTTCAGCACTAAGTATTCTAACGGCAGAACGATCGATGTCAATAACTCTCCGATGCAGGGAGGATACAAAAATCCGGATAAAATCGTCTATCGGTATCCGAAAATCGGATCTGTTAAGCAACTCTCCGATATCAACAGCTGGGTGACGAGCCGCGACGATAAGGGGGCAAACCCCGTCGGTCTGGTCAAAGGCCGGGAGAGGGAAATGGTTGCCGAGGCGCTGGACAGCGAAATCAGACTGCAGGTAAAATACGGGTATTACGCCCTTGATGCGAACGGCAAGCGATACAGGCTGACATGGAAAGGCGCGTTTGTCATGACGGAGCGGCAGGTTTTCCCATTCAAACAGATTCTTTCGTACATCAGTTTGCACAGTGCCGAAAAGGAGATAGCGGGGATGCCCCGCTGACGGATCTGGCCCTAAGGACTCTTCACCCCGGAAGGGTCGGGCAAAATAATGACGATCGGAGTGATGCCATGAAGCGTTGCTATTTGATTATTCTGCTGCTGCTACCGATACTCTCGGCAGCGGATAACATCAGGGAACGTCCTCTCCAATGGGCGCAGCCGGTGATCAATACAACAATCAGCAACTGCTTCAAGGTGAGCGGTGATGTTTACCGGGCGGAACAGCCGGCACAAAAAGATATCCCCGATCTCAGGAAACTGAAGATCCGGACGCTTTTGAATCTCCGAGAATATCACAGTGACGACGAAGTCTTTCGGCAAAGCGGTCTTAGCCTCTTGCATCTTCCGCTTGCCGCCGGATCACTTGCTCCATCCGATTTAATTTCCGCCCTGAAGATGCTGCGCGAAGCCGAAAAGCCCGTTCTCATCCATTGCTGGCATGGCTCCGACCGCACGGGATTTGTGGTGGCGGGCTACCGGATCGTTTTTCAGAACTGGACCCGGGAGGAGGCCATGGAGGAGCTCAGGCTGGGCGGGTTCGGCTATCACTCGGATGTTTATCCGAACATCATCAAAACGCTGGGCGAGCTCGATGTCGAAGCCGTTCGGAAATCCGTGTTGAGTAACGCTTTGATGGAGACGAAGATCGAATTGACGCGGTGAAACAATGTGTCACCGCAGTTCTGGTGCACACCGCCGCTTTTTTGCGGACGCTTAAGGATTGCTGATGGAGGACCCGCCCATGCCTGTTATCAAAGTTAACGGCATCAATATGTATTATGAGGTGAACGGAAAAGGGATTCCCCTCGTCCTCATTATGGGACTGAGGCGAAACCTGGAATGGTGGTACCGCCAGATTCGGGAATTGTCGCAGCACTTCCGGGTGATCGCCTTCGACAACCGCGGCGCGGGGAGGTCGGACAAGCCGGAGATGGAATACTCCATTCGTCTGTTTGCCGATGATACCGCCTCGCTGATGGATGCGCTGGGGATTCCAAGTGCCCACGTTCTGGGCGTATCCATGGGTGGCTACATTGCGCAGGAGCTGGCGCTTGCCTGTCCGGACAAAGTGAAAAGCCTGATTCTGGGCTGCACCGGCGCAGGCGGCAACCGTGCGGTCCTGATGAGCGCAGAGCGGACAAAGAAATTTACGGCTAATGACGGCCTTACACCGGCCGAGATATTGCGCAAAGACATGGATATTTATTTTTCCGACGGCTTCATCGCGAACCATCCGGATCAAGTGGAGGAGTTCGTTAAAATATCTCTGAGGTATTACCAGCCCGCTGACGCCTTCCTGAGACAATTTTCCGCCTGCCGGAAACACGACACAGCGGGCCGCGTGGGCCGTCTCCGGATGCCGGTGCTGCTCTTAACCGGAGATGATGATTATCTTGTTCCGCATCAAAACACGCTGATCCTGAAAGAACTGCTGCCCGGAGCCAAACTGCACATTTTTCGCGGACTGCGGCATGCTTTCTTTATTGAGGCGGCTGCTGCGTTTAACCGGAAGGTCATCGAATTTATCAACGGACAGGAAGGAACCCATTCATGAACTGGCAGGACATCTATCAGCGAAAGCTGACGACCGCGGCTGCGGCTGTAACGCATATCAAGTCCGGGGACAGAGTGGTAGTCGGCCACGCCTGCGGTTCTCCGGAGACCCTGATCAAGGCGATGGTCGAAAATAAGGAAGCGTACCGGGACGTCGAGATCGTTCACATGGTTTCGATGGGGCCCTCGGAGTATTGCCTTCCGGAAAACAGCGGACACTTTGTTCATAACTCGCTGTTTGCCGGACAGACAACGAGAAGGGCCATCAATGAAGGACGGGCCGTTTTCACCCCCTGCCATTTCAGCCTGATCCCCAAGTTGTTTGTCGAAAAGATTCTGCCTGTGGATGTGGTGCTCTGCATGCTTTCCATGCCGGACGAACACGGCTATTGCTCCTTCGGCATTTCCGTGGACTATACAAAGCCTGCGGCCATGAGCGCAGGGCGGGTCATTGCGGAGGTGACGCCGCATATGCCCCGGACGCTCGGGCAATCGTTTATCCATGTGTCGCAGATTGATCAGATCGTGGAATGCGAATCGGCGCCGATCACAATGCCCGCTGCCCGGATCACGCCCGCCGATGAGGCGATCGGGCATTATTGTGCTGAGCTCATCCATGACGGCGATTGCCTGCAGCTGGGAATCGGCGCCGTTCCGGACGCCGTCCTGGCTTCGCTTAAAGAAAAGAAGCACCTGGGCATTCACACGGAAATGTTTTCCGACGGCATTGTGGACCTCGTCAACGAATCCGTCGTGGACTGCTCGCAGAAGAATTTCCATCCCGGCAAAATGATCGCCACTTTTTTCATGGGCACCCGCAAGCTTTACGATTTTGTCCACAACAACCCGCTGGTGGAGATGCACAGCGTGGACTACACCAACAACCCCGCCAACATTGCCCGAAACGACAACATGGTTTCGATCAACTCCGCTCTGGAGGTCGATCTGACCGGGCAGGTGGTTGCCGACACGATCGGTTACAGCCAGTACAGCGGAACAGGCGGACAGGCCGATTTCGTCCGGGGCGCCGCCTGGTCGAAAGAAGGGCGTTCGATCATTGCCCTGTATTCGACGGCCTGCGAAGGAAAAGTCTCGCGCATATCTTCGCACATTACCGAAGGCGCCGCTGTCGTGACCAACCGCGCCGACGTCCATTATGTCGTGACGGAATACGGCATTGCCGATCTGCGGGGCAAGTCCGTAACGGACAGGGCCAGGGCACTGATCGGCATTGCGCATCCTGATTTCCGGGATATGTTGAAACAGGACTTCCGGCTCAAAAAAAAGTAAAGGAAGGAAACGCAGCGGTAGACCGCATCGCTGCAAGTGGTATGGATGCCGCACGCCGGGTTCAATCATCACGGAGGAAGGTGATTATCGGTTGTAAAGAAGCGGCCAGGCGATTATGAATTTTCATTAAATATGTCACGAGGTGTCGTTTGGCAACCCGACCTGTTTCATCAGATGATTCCGTTTTGAGCCCCAACCGCTCCCGCGGTCTGTATCGCGCGTTTCCCATTCTGGCCACACTGCGCGCCTATCAGCGCGGGTGGGTGCTGCAGGATATCGCCGCCGGTCTCGTCCTCACGGCGATCCTCGTTCCCGTCGGCATGGGATACGCCTCGGCCTCCGGTCTACCTGCAATCTATGGTCTTTATGCCACGATCATTCCGCTCATCGCGTACGCCGTCTTCGGGCCGAGTCGTATCCTGGTTCTCGGGCCCGACTCGGCGCTTGCCGCTCTTATTGCCGCAGCCATACTGCCGCTTGCCGCGGGGAATCCCGACAAGGCCGTGGCTTTCGCCTCTATGCTGGCCGTCGGGTCGGGAGCGATATGCATTTTTGCGGGGCTGGCCCGTTTCGGCTTCATCACCGATCTGCTCTCCAAGCCCATCCGCGACGGCTACCTGAACGGGATTGCACTCACGGTACTGATCGGCCAGCTGCCGAAGGTGCTCGGCTTCTCCGTGAGCGGCAGCAGTTTTTTAAAGGAAACAGGCGGACTTCTGCAGAGCATCTGGACCGGACAAATCAACTGGTCGGCCTGTATCATCGGCGTATCCTGCCTCGCGGTGATTCTCGGCTTCCGGCGATGGGCTCCCCGGATTCCCGGCGTGCTGATTGCCGTCGCCTGTGCGACGGTTCTCGTCTGGTTCTTTGATTTATCCGCAAAAGCCGGTATCGCCGTCATCGGCCCGCTGCCCCAGGGTTTGCCCGGCTTTCATATTCCGGCTGTTACGCTCGCCGAACTCGGCGAATTGGCTGCCGCCGCCGTAGCGATCGCCCTGGTGTCTTTTGCGGATATGAGCACGCTTTCGCGCACCTTCGCTAAGCGGTCGGGTTCCCCTGTGGACAGCAATCAGGAAATCATTGCCCTCGGTGTCGCCAATGTCGCGGCTGGTTTTTTTCAGGGGTTTCCCGTCACAAGCAGCGCCTCGCGAACACCGGTTGCCGAATCCGCCGGCGCCAAAACTCAGATCGCCGGGGTGGTCGGCGCGGTGAGCATTGCTCTTCTGCTGATCGCCGCACCCGGCCTGCTCAGCTCCCTGCCGCAGGCGGCGCTGGGCGCGATCGTCATCGCCGCCTGCCTGAGCCTGGTGGAAATTCGCGGTGTGGCGCGTCTTTTCCGCCTTAGGCGCGACGAGTTTGTCCTGTCGCTTATCTGTTTCCTGGGCGTTGTGGGGCTGGGCGTTATTCAGGGCATCTTTATCGCCGTGGGCCTGGCGCTTCTGGCCTTTATCTGGCGGGCCTGGCAGCCCTATGATGCGGTGCTCGGCCACGTGGACGGCCTGAAGAGCTATCACGATATCTCCCGCCATCCCGAAGCCCGGCGCATTCCGGGGCTGGTGCTTTTCCGCTGGAATGCCCCGCTGTTTTTCGCCAACGCCGAAATATTCCGCAGTCAGGTCCTCACCGCCGTGGCCAACGCACCGACGCGGACCCGGTGGGTCGTCGTCACGGCTGAGCCGATCACCGACGTCGATATCACGGCGGCTGATGTTCTGGCCGAGCTCGACGAAAAATTGCATCAGGCCGGGATGGATTTGTATTTTGCCGAAATGAAGGGACCGGTGAAAGACACTTTGAAGCGCTATGGTCTCTTTACGAGGCTGGGCGTGGAAAATTTCTTCCCGACAATTGAACAGGCCGTCGAACAGTATATGGCCGTGCATAAAATGGATTGGTCCAATCTGAAGAAGGAAAAGTAAAAGTGTTAGTGCTCGCGATAGAATCATGTTTCGGATTCCCGCCTGGAGCTAAGAGAAGCTGTCGATCGGCTCCCGCCGTTTTGTCGTGCTTCGCTGAGGGCTCTTCCTTCTCGTGCCCGGCCAGGGCCACGATAGAGCGGCTCTGCGAAAAAATATCACCTTCAAAAATGCTGCCCCCCTGTTTGCAGTACTGCAGATATAGGATCACCAAGGGGCGTGGGGCCTCCTGTCTTTTGAATTTTCAGACTAATTTCCTTTCATCCGGGAACAACTTGAGACTTGGCCGGAGAAATGATATGGCGTTTGTCATCCGGATAGAACGATGTTGGGGGGGATCTCGCTGTGGCGCTCAATAACGCGTCCAAAGTTATGACCGCAAAAGAGGACGTGAGCCGGTTTGTCAAAAACGGCGACAGTGTCATTACGGGAAATTACACGGAAGCGCTGCCACGTTCGCTCATCGTTGAAATCATGCGGCAGCGCGAAGGCCTGCCACACCGGTATTGCACCGCCTCCGCAGACACGATCCGAGCCGGGGCTTTTGCTGAGTAAAAAAGTACAAATGAATTGCGTCGCGATCATGAGAAGAGTAAGCATGAGGTTGTGCGGCCTGCGGGACGAAAATAGATTCGGGATTTTTTAAAGGCTATTGGAATGAATGGAAAGCTGTGGACAAGGGATTTTGTTACCGTGTCCGTGATTAATTTTCTAGTGTTTCTGGTCCATCTGCTCTTAATGGTCATTATCGCGTCTTATGCCGTAGATAAATTCCATGCATCCACGAGCATGGCCGGACTCGTTGCGAGCGTCTTTATTATTGGAGCTTTAATCGGCCGATTCGCGACCGGCCGCTTTATCGAGGATATCGGAAACAAGAAAGTCTTAATGGTCGGCTCCGTATTTTTCATTACAACAGCCGTCTTATATTTTACGGCGGTCACACTGCCGCTGCTCATCGCTGTCAGACTTTTGCATGGAATGGCTCACGGCATCGCCAGCACAGCCACGGGAACAATCGTCGCCAAGATTATTCCGGAGGGCAGACGCGGAGAAGGCATCGGCTACTATGGCATGAGTATCATCCTGGCATCGGCATTGGGTCCTTTCATGGGGATTCTGCTGATTCAGTATGTGGATTTCAAGGTGATTTTTCTAGTATCTTCCGTATTGGCCCTGCTCGTTTTCCTGATATCCTTCATTGTTCATGAGCCGATCTACAAGCTGCCCGATCACCATGAAACAAAAGCCGTGAAACGTTTTCACATTTCCAATTTTTTTGAAGCCAAAGCCATCCCCATTTCGATCATCTCCTTAATCATCGGCTTCAGCGCTTCCATCGTGATCGCTTTTATATCCCTGTACTCCAAGGAAATTCACCTGGAAAAAGCCGCCAGTATTTACTTTGTCATATCGGCAATAGCCACCCTGGTCTCCAGACCGCTTGCCGGACGGTTATTCGATTTGCGGGGTGAAAATTTTGTCGTCTACCCCTGCATTTTTATTTATGCCTTGGGGATGCTCCTGTTCAGCCAGGCAAGCCAGGGCATCACCTTGCTATTGGCTGGAGCAATCATCGGTCTGGGCTACGGGAACTTTATGTCCAGCGCCCAAACGATTGCCATTAAGGCTGTCCGGCCTCATCGGTTCGGTCTGGCAACGGCGACCTACTATGTCTTTCTGGATTTGGGAATCAGCATCGGCCCTTATTTGCTGGGTTCGCTGATTCCCTTCACGGGATTCCGCGGCCTGTATTTATTAATGGCCGCTCTGGCTTTTATAACCCTTCCACTTTATTACTTCCTGCATGGAAGCAAGACCTCTTCCCGCTAGGCTTCCCCCCTCAGAGCCCCGTCATTGGGTCCTCCGGTGAGGCCCGGATCACCATCACGAATCCTTTAGAAACGCGCAGGCTTTCGGCGAGGATGCCAAACACTAGCAGCAAGGTGATTTAGAAAACATTGATCGTCAGATCATGGATCTGATGACAGTAAGGTTCCTGGGGATTATCCGGCTGCGGATTCCATGAGCCCGGACTCGATGACCCGGCGGGTGGCGTCGGACAATTCATCGAGGCTCGCCTCGGTATAGCCCGTCGTATCAATCGGTTTGTGAATCATCATGAGGGCTTTTCCCGGAAAGAGATCGATGCTGTGCGACGGTAAAATCTTATTGGTGCCGACGATCGTGACCGGCAGGATAGGGAGTTTGAGGTCGATGGCCATCCGGAAAGCCCCTTTCTTAAACGTGCCGAGAGACCCGTCTTTGCTGCGTGTGCCTTCGGGGAAGAAGATGACGGATGTGCCGTTGACGATCTTTTCCTTCGCGGCCGCGAGCGAGGCAATGGCTTTTTCATGGTTGGACCGGTCAATGAAGATATGACCGCATTTCTCGCAGCCGATCCCGATGCCGGGTACCTTTCTTAATTCCTGCTTCATCACCCATTTAAAATCGATCCCCATCCAGCCGTACACAACAAAGATGTCGTACTGGCTCTGATGGTTCGCGACGATGACATAGGATTGCGCTTTATCGATGTTGTTTCTTCCGGTTACGCGGACCCGCATGGGCGTCAGATAGCCGTTGAGCCTCGCCCAGATCGTTCCGCAGACAAAGCTGGTGATCCGCGGATTCGTGATGACAATCATCAGCATCGTTAAAGAGCCGAAGAAAATGGTGGATACCGCCAGGTAGGGACCAAAGATAAGCCACTTGTATGGTTGATACAAAAGCCAGAGTATTTTTTTCACCGTTTTCCTCTTCCTGAATCAAAATGATGAAGCAAATCGTCTTTCAGAAAATGCACGATCTGCAAATTGCACTCGAGCGGATGAATACGGCTGCGATCCAAAACGATGTAGCTCTTTTTGACATCCGGAAGGAAAATAGTCAAGACTAAATTTGCGGTGCCGTGACTAAAACCATCTTGGAGCCAGCTGTCGAGGTATGAAATGAACGTCATTATATCGCAGCAAGCGACAGGGAAGTAACGCTCGTCCCGCGTGAGCGGGATTAAAGGCCGGGCTTCCCTCCGGGATCAATGGGAATCGCCGGGTTTTATTAGTTGACAGGCAGCGGCCGTTTCTCTATATTGCCGGCAAATGCCGTCAATCCCCTCCAGGAGGAGTCATCCATGAAAAAAATTGATCAATCACCTCGCAGCAAGCTGTCGAGGTATGAAATGAACGTCACTATTTCGCCAAAAGCTGCGGAGAATCAACACTCGTCCCGCGTGAGCAGGATCGAAGCTCTGTTTATTGCCATGTTTTTATTATTTTTCATCAGCGGTTGCGTGGTTACGCCCACGACGCAGGACAAGCGATACGCAAATGATCGTCCCGTGTATGATAATGACAGGCCGAGAACGTATGATGCCGACGTGAGCGACATCAATCAAAGAATAGCTCAGATGGATCAGAGAATAGACCAGGGGATGCGCAACGGATCACTCACCCGCGATGAGGGGCGAATGCTGCGCACTGAGCTCAATAAGGTGCGTGACGATGCGGCCAGAATGAAAAGGGACGGGATTCTGACCCCGCGGGAAAAGGACAGATTGAATGCCGAGCTCGATCGGCTGAGAAGGGATATTTACCGTGAAGCGAAAGATGATGACCGGCGTCGCGGTCAGCAGGTTGATATTGCGGACATCAACCAGAGAATCGCCGAGATGGATCAGAGAATAGACCAGGGGATGCGCAACGGATCACTCACCCGCGATGAGGGGCGAATGCTGCGCACGCAGCTCAATAAGGTGCGTGACGATGCGGCCAGAATGAAAAGGGACGGGATTCTGACCCCGCGGGAAAAGGACAGACTGAATGCCGAGCTCGATCGGCTGAGAAGAGATATTTACCGTGAAGCGAAAGATGATGACCGGCGTCGCGGTCAGCAGGTTGACATTGCGGACATCAACCAGAGAATCGCCGAGATGGATCAAAGAATCGATCAGGGAATGCGCAGCGGTGCGCTCACCCGCGACGAGGGGCGGAGGCTGCGCACGGAGCTCAATAAGGTGCGTGACGATGCAGCCAGAATGAAAAGAGACGGTATTCTGACTCCCCGGGAAAAGGACAGGCTGAATGCCGAGCTGGATCGGCTGAAAAGAGATATTTACCGTGAAGCGAAAGATGTGGACCGGGGCCGTGGCCAGCAGGTCGACATCAGCGACATCAATCAAAAGATCGGTCAGATGGATCAAAGAATCGACCAGGGGATGCGCAGCGGAGCGCTCACCCGCGATGAGGGGCGGATGCTGCGCACGGAACTCAACAAGGTACGTAATGATGCGGCCAGAATGAAAAGGGACGGGATTCTGACCCCGCGGGAAAAGGATAGACTGAATGCCGAGCTGGAGCGGCTGAAAAAAGACATTTACCGTGAAAAAAGTGACCGGAATAAAAAGATCAGGTAGTCATTCTCGCTGACCGGCAAACAAAGTTCCAGTGATAGAGGGCAGATCCACGCAAAGACGGATCTGCCCTTTTTTAACTTATCTCTCAGGGTTTGACCTGATTATTCTCATGATCAAGAATCCGCTGGCAATCGTTACTCTTCTTATAGCCGTTGAAGCGCTCATTCTTTATTTAAGCGAGCAAAAGCGCCTGTCCAGGTTCTTCGATATCATCTCTCCGATCTTCTGGATCTATTTTCTGCCCATGCTCGCTGCGACGCTAGGAATCATTGATTCCAAAGCGCCGGTTCTGGGGCAGATCACCAAATACATTTTACCAGGATGCCTTCTGCTGCTGCTCATGAACGTGGATGTGCCGGCCATTATGAAGCTGGGAGGCCGGGCGCTGGCCATGTTTTTTATCGGCAGCGCCGGTATTATTATAGGGAGTGTGATCAGCTTTCTTTTGTTTCGGGAATCCGTCGGCAGTCAATTCTGGGGTGGGTTCGGAGCGCTTTCGGCCTCCTGGACCGGCGGCAGCGCCAATATGATTGCGGTCAAGGAGGCGCTGTCTGTTCCTGATGCGGTCTTTTCGCCGATGGTTGTCGTCGATACGGTTGTTCCGTATTTGTGGATGGGGATTCTGATTGCGGGCGTGCGCTGGCAGCGCCGGTTCGACATCTGGAACAAGTCCGATCATACGGTCATTGACGATCTTCATCGGCGGACCGTGTCCGGGAAGACCCCGGTCCCGCACTTCAGTCCGGGCATGATCATGGTATTATTGATCATTGCAGCATCCGGAAGCCTGTTGTCGCTTGTGTTAGCCGGTTTATTGCCGCTTGCCGATCATTTATTTTCTGCCTACGCGTGGACCATCATCATCGTGACGGTCATCGGGCTCGCTTTGTCCTTTACGCCGGCCCGCCGGCTGGAGTCTTTCGGTTCGTCCAGACTGGGCAGTCTCCTTTTGTATTTTGTGCTGACGGCGATCGGCGCCAAAGCGGCGCTCGTCGACATGAGCTCGGCTGCGATTTTGATTTCAGCAGGCCTCGTGATTATCCTCGTACATGCCGTCGTCCTGCTGGCCGCAGCCCGCTTATTCAAGGCGCCGCTCTTTCTGGTGGCCGCGGCAAGCCAGGCCAATATCGGCGGAGTGGCCTCCGCCCCGGTTGTTGCAGCCGTTTACGAACCCGGACTGGCTTCGGTGGGGCTCCTGTTGGCTATCCTGGGAAATATTGTCGGGACGTATTTGGGGATTGTCTGCGCACATCTCTGCCGAGTGCTGGGGGGCGTTTGATAATCACCCGTCTGCGTTGTTGCGCTCCGGGCGGAAATGCTCACCTATGAGACAATAGGCTCCGCTTTCCGTCCTCGCGCGCCTAGCATCCGGGCAATTCTTAAGCGCCCCCCGGATAATCACGTGTCTGCGTCGTTGCGCTCCGGTGCTCACGTATTATCATATACGCTCCGCTCCTCGCGCTCGCGACGCCTTGCATCTAACCGTTTCTGAAACGCCCCACGGAAGATTGAAAATATTTCTGTTGTTGCGCTCCGGGCGGAAATGCCCACCTATCAGGCTATAGGCTCCGCTTTCCGTCCTCGCGCCCGCCTGGCATCCGGGCAATTCTTAAGCGCCCCCGAATAACCATGTGTCTGCCTTATTGCGCTCCGGGCAGAAATGCTCACCTATGAGACAATAGGTTCCGCTTTTCGTCCTCGCGCGCCTCGCGGCTGCCCGGCTCAGTGTCGGATTCTACGAAGCTTCCGGCAGTTCCTGCGTTTTCCTTCGGAAGGCGAACAATTTTGAAAAAGGAAAGAAATAAATCACAAGGGCGGCATAAAGAATATACTGGTTGAGACCTCCGGCGCCCATAAAGGCGATGATGAAAATCATGAGGTGCATTTTGATGACGTTCTTATAGGGATTGAGAAATATGTCCCCTTTCTTGCCGGTCACGGTATTCTTAATATCGCTGAAGCTCGCTACGGCGCTGGTCACAATAAAAGGCCAGTAAGAAATGATACAGACGGAAATAAAGGTGAGAAACATTCCGAAGGTGCCTTCTATGCTCTTCCCGAAAGGGTTGTCACCGGTCAGCGGGAAGAATCCGTTAAGAAAAATACTGTGAACAAAATGGAAGCCGCCGAAATGGATCGTAAAGAAACAAAGAAGAAACGCTGTTCCCGGCAGGTTGATCAGCGCATTCATCGCGAATCTTGCGGCAGGACTTTCCGGCTCGCCTGACCGGTATCTCATCACGGCGAGCCCGATGCTCAACCCGGCAAAAAGCGCATAGATCAGGGTGATGAGCGAAAACCCGAAAAATCCGGCGATCGGCAGAAGAAAAAAAGCAGCCATCACCGCGCCGGGGCTCTGCAATTTCTTCTTATCGGGATTTGCTCGGGCAGCGTCTTTTCCGGAGAAGGTATTATCGGCCATTCCTCCCGAAATGAGGTTCCGTCCGATCCCCGCGAGGATTGAGCAGTAGCCCACCGTCAGGCTGGATATCCACAAACTCCAGAGCAGATCCCTGGCCGTCCAGCCGTAGTAAACGGACAGGACGACCGTAATGGCGAACAAAGCGATTTCCACCAGAAAAGAAGAAAAATAGGAAAGCAAGTGATTGTCCTTGAACCCGTATTTATTGCCGCCAATGCCTGGCAGCGCACCAATTCTTCTTTTGATCCCGCGAGCGGTTTCTTCAGGATACGTATTCCGGGAGTGTTGAAAACCTCATGCTCTTCCAGCTTTCGCCCCGGCAAAACAACCTGCTGCAAAGCGGCATCGTGAATGAGAAATTCTTTTTGGTAGTGCAGTATAGAAAAGCGCGGTCTTGTCTGTCAAGCAATCTTTGGCCCGAGGCGCCCCCTTTGCCAATATTTAATTGACATATAAAACAGGACTTCCTATAGTTCGAGGAACCGGAAGCAAAGTCTTATCAAAGTGCTCCGACATCCGGAGCCAACGGAGACCGACATGTCCGAATCACAATTTTATCATATTTCGCAGAAGGGAAAGTTCACAAGCGTCCGAACAGTTGACGAAGCTGTGGCTGCCGCAAAAAACGGCGGCTTTCTGTGGTTGAATTACTGCGAGCCGAAGAAAGAGGAACTCTCTCCCCTCATCGGCCTTCTCGACCTCCATCCGCTTTCTATTGAGGATTGTCTGGACGAAGACCAGATTCCCAAGATAGAAGATTTTCCCAGAAATACGTTTCTGATCTTCAACGCCTTTGACTATTCAACCCAAAAACTTTCGATCAGCGAAATTGATATTTTTATCGGCGACAATTTTCTGGTCACCGTCAGCGAACGCACTGCCGACAATCGCAAAGTTCTGGACGGCATTGAGCACATCGTGGAGACGGACGTCGAGAGCGTCCGGTACGGACCGGCCTTCCTGATGCACTCCATTCTGGACTATGTCGTCGACCGGAAGTTTCTGGCCATCGAAGCGCTGGAAGATGAACTGGATTCCCAGGAAGAAACCATGCTGAACCAAGTCTCAACCTTTAACCCTGCCGATCTGATCCGCTTGCGCCGCGATCTGCTGAACCTCCGCAAGAGTCTTTTCCATGAGCGGGAGATCCTCGTCAAGATCTGCCGCAAGGATTGTCCCTTCATTCCGGAAAGAGCGATTTTTCACTATCGGGACATCTACGACCATCTGGCAAAATTCTTCGAGCTGACCGAGTCCTACCGTGAAATCGTCACGAGTCTCATGGAAATGTATCTGTCGATGCTGAACAACAAGATGACGATAGCCGCCAACCAGACAAACAAATCCGTCCGGCGGCTGACCTTCATCACCACGATCTTTATGCCGCTGACGCTGCTTGCCGGAATCGGCGGCATGTCCGAGTGGTCTATGATGACGGGACCGGCGAACTGGAAGATCGCCTATCCGGCTTTTCTTTTGGGCCTGGCGGTAATCGGCTTTGCCAATTACTGTCTGCTCAAATGGTTTGAAAGGAAGAAATAATAACGGAACCGCAGCACCGGAAATCAACCACCTCGCAGCAAGCTGCGGAGAATTAACGCTCGTCCCGCGTGAGCGGGAGTCAAAGTGCGGAAAAAAGACGATGAGGGGCGTGTATAGAAATCTCCGGTATTAAGAGGCGCGGCCCTGTCGGTTTCCCGAGGAATGGCTATGGAAGAATTAATTGCAAAAGCGGCCAGGCAGTTGATCAAATGCCGATATGCCATCGCGTTGACGGGAGCGGGCATGTCCACCGAATCGGGTATCCCTGATTTTCGGGGACCTAACGGCATCTGGACCAAAAACCCCGACGCCGAAAGGCAGGCCTATCAGAGTTATTACAAGTTCCAGCAAAACCCCAGAGCATACTGGATCGAGCGAATGACCGGGACGTCGTGGCTCACGGATTTGACCAATGCCCGCCCGAATCCGGGGCATCGCGCCCTGGCCGAATTGGAGAAGATGGCCATCCTGAAAGGCATTGTCACGCAGAACATCGACAACCTGCACCAGAAGGCAGGCAGCCTGCGGGTTGTGGATTACCATGGAAATATTTCATTGCTGCGCTGTTATTCTTGCGATTCCCGGTTTGATCCGGCCGAATACGACCTCCCGCGGCTCTTGGCGGAAGATCGGTTGCCGCCTTACTGCCGGAAATGCAACGGCGTGCTCAAGTCGGATGTCGTCCATTTTAATGAGGCCATCCCCGAGGATGTGGCCCGGGAGAGCCAGGAGGAAGTGGAAAGATGCGATCTGATGCTGATCTGCGGGACGTCGGCGGTCGTTTATCCTTTTGCCATGCTGCCCCGGATGGCTAAACACAAGCCGCATAAGGGGAAGACAACAATCATTGAGATCAACGCCGATGCCACGCCGCTGACGAGCGAAGGCGTATCGGATTATCTCATCTTGGGGAAAACGGGCACGATCCTGCCGAAAATCGTGGAAGAGATTAAGAAGCAGATTTCTGCAAAGTAAAGAATGGCACGCCCCAAAGCAATTGCTGCATGCTTTACCTCAAACGCGGCAGATGGCTGCAAACCTAATGTGAAAGGGAAAGGAGAACGAAAATGAAAAAACTGTACAGAGAATTTGTGAAAAAAAGCGCTGTCTTTTTTGGCGGCACTCTCGTCATCCTTTTATGTTTGCCGGGACCGCTTTTTTCTCAGACGATTATTGACGAGTGGAACACGGTGAAGGCGCCGCCGGCGCCCGAGCTGAAAACGGTCACGATCGATCCCGCCGCAACCGCACTGCTTCTTCTCGATTTCAACAAACAAACCTGCAACGAAAAAGTCCGCCCCCGCTGCATCCATTCCATCCCCGCCATGGCGGGATTTCTGGCAAAAGCCCGTGAAAAAGGCGTGAAGGTGATTTACAGCCTCTCCCCCGGCGCATCCGTGGCCGACATCGCAAAGGAACTGGCGCCGGCGGCAGGTGAACCGGTTGTGACTTCCGGACCGGATAAATTCTTCGGGACGGATCTCGAGAACATCATCAAAGAAAAAGGCATAAAGACGGTGATCGTTACGGGTACGGCGGCGCACGGCGCTGTTCTCTATACCGCCAGCGGCGCGGCTCTGCGGGGCATCAAAGTGCTGGTGGCCGTTGACGGCGTGTCGGCTGAAAATACTTATGCCGAGCAATACACGGCGTGGCATCTGATAACTGCCCCCCGGGTCTCGGCCCAGGTGACACTCACCAAAACGGCGTTAATTAACTTCTGAATAACGGAGGGGACAGCGCCCCATTTCCCGGGATCAAAAGAAATGTCCTTTGTGGCGTTTACGGCGCCGGCATTGCTTTTTTGTAATCCGGATCACACAAAATTGTGGTGGACAAGGCATCGGTGATGATCGTGATTTAAGCCCGTCGGATTCAGGCCGGACGCCGACCTTTGTGAGATCGGCATCCGGGCCTGGAAAGGTTTCTTAACCGATATACCGCTCCTGCTCTTTGCGCATGACCTTGAGCCAGCGGTCATGGTTATTGGCCCGGGCCTTGAAATATTCCAGAATTTCCGGATGCGGCAGAATAAAGAACTCTTCTCTGTCCAGAGCGCCAACGACAAAATCGGCACACTGTTCGGCCGTAATGGCCGTTTTCAGGATGTACTTTCCGACGCCTTCCGAATCCGCCGGAAGCATTCCCGAGATGACGCCGAAAGGACAAAGGCAACTGATCTTGATGCCCTGGCGGGCATGGGCGATCGACAAATATTCCGCAAACGCCACGGCGGCATGTTTGGTGACAGCGTAAGGCGCCTGACCCGGCGTTGTGAGTAACCCTCCGGCCGAGGCGGTATTGAGCAGGTATCCGCCGCCGCGCTCAATCATGGATGGCAGCACGGCGCGGGCCGCAAAGACGTGGGCCATGACATGGATATCCCAGGAGCGCTGCCATACCTCATCCGGTGCCTCGGCACCGCCCGCCGCAGGAATCCCGGCATTCGAACAGAACAGATCGATCGGGCCGTACTTCGCGGTGGCCGCTTCCACCACTTTTTTGATGTCCGCCTCTTTGCTGACATCCGCCGCGACGGCGAGGCCGCCGATGTCCGCGGCCACTTTAGCCGCGCCTTCGGCGTTATAATCGGAAACCACAATCCCTTTGGGACCCTCGGCAGCAAACCGATAACACAACCCCCGGCCGATTCCGGAAGCCGCGCCCGTGACCACCACAACTTTATCTTTGATCTTCATAAAATCTCCTTCGATTTAGAATAGCGTAAAATTTTTTGCCTGCATCTGAATAGCGGGAAGATGCCCAAAATGCAAATATAAAAAGATCGAAAAGAAGATTGACCGGAGCGGTCATTTTCAGGCGGGGGCAGCGAAGAAACAAAAGCCGCAAGACCAGGGACCCGGGTAAAAGGGCTGACTGTTCATCACAGCAGTGAGGTCATCCGTCGGCAGTGACAACCGGAATCTTGACGGCGCCTCCGCCGCCGGGTTCAGGCTTTCCGTTTCTGAAAACTGTAGTAAAGACGTGAGCCGCCGAAAAGCAGAAACACCGCTCCCATAACCAGCATGAAAAACGCCCAGGCCAGGGATGAACTGGGTTCGTACATGGGAATATGGCGATCGGGCTTAGACGAATCGTACCGGATTTCCAGAGTGTCGTTGACCTGAAATGAGTCCCATTGCTGCTTGGATACTGTGCCGCTGGCAATGATTTTACTGCCGGTCGCAGGCAAAAATGAATAGTCCAGATAGTATTTGGTATTGCCATCGGCTGTTTTCTGAAAATGCTTTTTTGTTACATAGGCACTGGTGTGCCCGCTGTAATCTTTCAGTCGCTTATAGTCTGAATAGGACCCCCAGGTTCCCGCCAGTAAAAAACATCCTATACCGATAAAGATCAGACCCACAATAAAACCGGAAAAGGAAATTTTCAATTTTCATACCTCCGACCTTATTTTTATTCTTTTCCAATCCCGCTCACGCCCGACGCGCGTTAATTCCCTGTCGCTTGCTGCGAAATAATGACTTTCATTTCATACCTCGACAGTCTGCTGCGAGGTTATTGAGTATAGTATTTTTTTCGTCGGATGAGTAGGAAATTAAACAGCGGTTATCAATGCGCCGGCGAAACTGCCTGTTGTCTTTGAGCATTATGTCAATTATCAGGTGCTTTGCGCCGTCGGCGAATCTTTCCCGAAAGCGGAGATCGCAGTGAATGGGGAAACAAAAAATGATTATTCCATTATCTGCTGCCATCGTGTATGTCTGACGGCAAAGTTCATATCGGTTTGGGCATCCTCCCGGAGTTCCCGGGCAAAACGAGGTGCGGGCTAAATATCCGAATCCGCGCTGTCAACTAAGCTATCCGATATTGATTTATTTCTTTTGGGGAGGACCTATGGAAAAATATCCCTGGTGGACGCCGTCGCAGATCGAATTGGCCGAAAATGCCAAAGATTTTGTAGATCGGGTGCTCATGCCGATCGGCATGCGCTCAGCACTGGAGAATAAATTCAGCTGGGAAGCCATGAAACTGATGGCGGGGCAGGGCTGGTTCGGCGCTCTGGTTCCCCGCGCCTATGGCGGTCATCTGGAAGAATGGGGCGTGACGGGCGCCGCCATTCTCAATGAAGAGGTCGCCCGCAGCGGCCTGGTCGGTCCATTGGGCACGACCATGTTCGGGAGCGCCACACAACTCGTCCATAACGGGAACGAGAAGCAGAAAGAGAAGTGGCTGCCGCCGATGGTGCAAGGCGAGCTGCTCGGCTGCATCACAATGACCGAACCGTACGCCGGTTCCGACATCGCCTCTATTGAATCAACGGCGGTCCGCGACGGCAATGACTATATCATCAACGGCAAAAAAAGGTTTCAGACTACCGTCGGGGCAGCCGATCTGTACCTGTGCTATTTTCAAACCAGCAACAAACCGGAGGACCGGGCGGCCTATCGCCATCTGACCGCTTTTGCCGTGGAAAAGGGAACGCCCGGCTTTCATGTCGAAAGGATCAACGACATGATCGGCATGTTTGCCAATTACAACGGCAATCTGACGTTCGACGATGCCCGCGTGCCCGTCTTTAACCGTCTGGGGCAGGAGGGCGACGGCTGGAAAGTCATGATGAGCGGCCTGAATGTTGAGCGGATTCTCAACGCCGCCCCCATTCTCGGGATGATGCGTGAATGTATCCGTTATGCCCAGCAGCATCTGGCCAGACGCCTGCAATTCGGCCGGCCGACGGGCGACATCGCCACGAATCAATTCAAAATCGCCGATATGATCTCCAAGCTCTACCTGAGCCGGCTGGTCACTTACTACGGCGCCCATTGCGCGGACCTCGGGCGGCAGGTACCCATCGAAGCCGCGGTCGCCAAACTCTTTGCCGCTGATTCCCTGATGGAAACGGTCCTGGAAGCCATCCAGTGCATGGGCGGTAACGGAGTCCTGAAAATTTATCCTGTTGGCCGCATTATGCAGGATGCCAAGTTGACGCAGATTGCGGCCGGCACCTCGGAAGTTCTCAAGCTGCTCATCTACCGTCAGGGAACAAGACAGTTGAAAGAGGATTTGAAGGTTCCCCCGAGGGCCGTCGATCCGGAATTGAACGTTCCGCTGCCTGTGAGAAATCCCGTCACAAAAATAAAGGCTGCAAGCGAAAAGGATGTGCTCGAGGTTCTGGCTGAAAATTACCGGGTCAATCCCGGTCTCCATATGACCCTGGACGACATCCGGGAGTGGATTGAATTGAGCGATGACGATCTGACAAAATATCTGCAAAGTCTGGAGGCCCGGGGACATGCCGGTTTATACCGGACCCGGCAGGGTATCGCGCTCGCCAGGGTTACGCTCACCGGTCTCAAGGCGGCCCACCCGCCGGAGTATTACCAGTATATTCCGAAATGGGCGGATAAAAAGGACTTGTTCTAAGAATGCCCTGCTGCCTGAATAATTATCGTTTTGTCAGGCTTTGCGCGCTTTCAGGTATTTCCCGACCCGGTCGAGGCCTTCCTCGATCTTGTCCACGTCGAGGGCGTAGGAAAACCGCACACGGTCCGGTGCGCCGAACCACTCACCCAGATAGGTGATCACCTTGTGGTCATGGAACATATCCCAGACAAAGGCCTTGGGATTGGCAATCTTCGGGAGCACGTAGAAGGCTCCCTCCGGCTTCCAGAGATCGAGGCCCAGTTCGACCATGCCTTTGTAAATCATATCCCTGCGCGATTCCCAGATTTTCAGCTGTTCTTCGACATAGCGTTTGGGCACCGTGGTGGCGGTATAAGCCATTTCCTGGCCGATAATGCTGGTGTTCATCGAGGTATGCGACTTCATTTCAATGACCATCTTTACCAGCTCCGCATCCAGCGACCAGAGATACCCGACGCGCAGGCCGGTCATGGCAAAGGTTTTGGAAAATGAATTGATGGTGACCACATGAGGCCCTTTGATCAGATAGTTTTCCCGGACATAGATCAGGTCCTTGTAAACCTCATCGGAAAGAACGTAGACTTCAAGCTCCTCGGCGATCTTCTCAACCTTCTGCAGGGTCTCGATCGCTTCCACTCTGCCTGTCGGGTTGGAGGGCGAGTTAATCAGCACGGCCTGGCAATCTTTGATCTTCTGCTCGAAGTCCTCATACACGATCCGGCCTTCCTGCATGTCGGTGAATACCGGCTCGAACCCGGCAAACTCCACCAGCGGCAGATAGGAATAATAATAGGGGCGGCACAGCAGGCATTTCGGTTTCCGGCGATGCTTCTTTTTGTATAGCCAGGCGATGGCCCGCAGCGAAAGATCCAGGGCCTCGGAAGCGCCGTTGGTGATGACGAAGCTGTTTGCCGTGGAGTACGGATACTGTTTGGCCAGGGCGTTGCGCAGGTTCTCCTGACCCTGGATGAGCCCGTACTTGAAGCCGCTGTAATCCGGCAGAATATCGTAAACCTCTTGGGGCGGCGGCAAATCCGGCTGTCCCGAGCCAAACGAAATGATTCCTTCACCGCTGACTCCGATAAACATCGCTGCCGTCAGCTTCCTGTCTTCATGCATCTGTATTTCTCCTTTGCGTTTATGCGATGATAAACGCTGAGTCACTGTTCGTCATTTGCATAAACCATTTCTTTCTCTACATATATACATATCTCAAGGGTTATTGTCCAATGACTTAGTTGATGCTTTCACCAACGATTTTCTTAATCGATCTATATCAGATGCTATTGCCGTCCAGAAGCAGACGCTGATCCATACGCTGCGCAACCGGGCGGGACATCTCCGGCGGATAAGAGCGCACCGTAAGAAGGTGGTGGGGTAATGGGGATGAGCGCCTTGATTATCGCATACGAACCTGCTGCCGTAATCAAAAAGCGAGGTTCAAAGCGTCCCGTGCTGCTCTCCAGTGATCATCAATATTGCATTGACATAAGAGCCCGCGTTTCCTATACTCCATCTCACAAAAAGAAAGATCTCATCAGAAATAGTCTCATCGTAAAGCGTTTGATTGCTGTTTTCCACAGTGGGACACATGTAGCGTATTTCCTCACCACGATCAATAAAGGGTGCACTTTAGGGTGTGTAAATATTGATTGAAACAAGAATACCAGAGGAGGAGATTTATGATGAAGCGTCGTCGAAGAGTTGCATTTTTTATTATCTCAGTAATTGTCCCGGCCATAGTAGCGGCCATTCTCTGCATGCCTCCATCGTCTTATGCCCAGAAGGGGGAGCCGATCGTCATCGGTTATATCGGTATGGTTGCATCGCCGGGAACGAGACCCTGCATGGACGTTCAGAAAATGGCGGTGGAAGAACTCAATGCCACCGGCGGCATTATGGGACGGCCGGTTAAGTATGTGGTGATGGACAACAAGGGGGATACTTCCCTGTCTGTTGAAGCCTTCCGGAAACTGGTGATCGAAGACAAGGCAAAACTGATCTCCGTGGAAGGCCGATCGGAAATCTGCCTGGCTGTGCAGGAAGCCTCGGGATCGATGTTTAAAGAGTATCCTCACATTCTGATCTTTAACGGTCCGATGGGTTCGGAGCTGACGGCGCGGATACTCGATCAGGCTCCGAAATACGACCACTGCTTCCGTGACTGGGATCCGGAACCGGCCCATTACGCACACATGAAATATTTCTTCACGTACCTCTATCCCAAAGTGATGAAGGCGAAAAGACTGGCCATTCTTTGGGAAGATCTTGCCTGGACAACCGAATGGCGCAAAGGAATCGATTATATCAAGCTGCCGACCTGGGACAAACTGGCTAAAGATTCCGGTCTGGAAGTTGTCTACAGCAAGGCGGTCAAGCCGCGTGGCACCATGTATCTGCCGATTCTGCAGGATATCAAGAAAGCCAACGCCGATGTGATTTTCTATTGCAGCTCCTGGTTCACGGATACGGAGTCATTTACAAAGCAGTGGTCTGATTCCGCGGCCAAGGATATTGCCGTCCATCTTTACGGGGGTGTCTCGCAGACCCAGAATTTCTGGAAGATGACGGGCGGTAAAGGCCTGGGCATCGTTACGGGTTATACGGATTTGAGCACCACCCCGATTACGCCGCAGACGATTCCCCTCGTCAAGAAAGCGAACATGCGCGGCATTCCCATGCAGCAGCATGTGCATCTTGCCTATGCCGATATCCAGCATTTCAAGAATGCGGTAGTATATGCGAAGGGAACGACCGACATGAAAAAGCTGATCAAGGGGATGGAAGAGGTGACCACACCCTATTCTCTGGGAAAGATGAAATACCAGACCCAGAAAATCAAACCGTTCTACCACTCCCTGATGCGGGTGGATCCGAACGACCCCTATAAGACCTACCCCGGGCAATTTTTCCAGCCGGAAGCCCAGTTCCAGAAGAACGGCCAGGTGGTTATCATCAGCGAATCCTGTCCGGAGAATGAAAAACTCTTAAAGCAGTATCTTCATCCGGAGGCCTATAAGACACCGGCCGAGCTAAGAAAATAGTCAAGAGTATTTAGCGGATTGAAAAGGGGCGGCTCCGGTTATGGAGTCGCCTTTCTTTCTTTGGTAACAAAAAATTAACAGTGGGAGGTAACGGTATGAAAAAGATCACTGTGCTGCTTGTGCTCTTCGCAATGATTGCGGTGCCGGGCGCTCCAATTGCCAGAGCCGATGATACGATCAGGATCGGGGCCGCCTTTGCCCTGTCCGGAAGCCTTGCCGTTTACGGTGAGGGCCTCAAGATGTGCATCGATCTGGCCGTCGGGGAGATCAATGCCCGGGGCGGCATCAAGGGTAGGAAGATCGAGATCGTGTACGAAGACAACAAAAGCAACCCCGAGGACTCCGTCAGGGCCGTCCGGAAGCTCATCACGGTAGATAAGGTCCCCGTGATATTCGGGCCCGCCGCCAGTTCCAATTTCATGGCGGCGGCTCCCGTTGCCCAGGAGAACAGAGTTGTGCTGCTCTCGGCGCAGGGCGCCGCAGTCGGTCTGACGGGGGCGGGAGATTACATCTTTCGCGTGTTCCCCTCGGATACCCTGCAGGGGCCTCGCCTGGCGAAGCTCGCTATGAGCATGGGCTACAAAAGGGTCCCCGTCATGTATGTCGGCAATGACTGGGGTCTCGGCCTGAAGGATTCCTTCGTGAACGCCTACAGGAAGATGGGCGGGACGGTGACGGACGTCATCGCCTGCGCTGAGAATAAGACGGACTACCGCACGGAACTTCTCCGCGCCGGCAAGGGCAGCCCCCCGGCCATCGTCAATCTAACTTACATCAACGAAGGTGCCGTGCAGTTCAAGCAGGCCTTCGCGCTGGGCATCAAGACGCAGTGGCTCTGCGGTTCCGCCGCCAGGGCGCCCAAGATGGTGGAGCTGGCCGGAATGGTCGCAGACGGGGTCATGGGCACCTACCCCGCGGTTCCCCAGAACACAAAGGTCTACCGGGCATTTAAGGAAGCATACAAGAAGAAGTACGGCGACGACAAGATTCCCATTTTCGGCGATTACAATTACGACATGGTCTATATCACAGCCGGGGCGATCGAAAAGGCCGGCTACACGGCCAACGGGATTCGCAAAGCCCTGCCCGGTGCGGCCAGGGGATACAAGGGCGTAACCGGAGATAAAACTTTCGACGCACAGAGAAGCCCGAAATTCGCCGAATACGGCATCTGGATTGTCAAGAACGGCAAGATTGAGGATTACAAAAAATAAACGGATCGCCAAGATGGAGAGGACTTTTCCCGTCAGCAGATGCGGCCTTTTGTTTTTTTTGTCGGCGGAGCGTTCCATGCGACGTCGGGCCGGGGATGCTTCGGATAGCAGGGAAGCAATAAGGAAAGAACTTCAATATATCAAAACAATATGGACAGTGTTCTGTTTGGGCCATTGATCGGTGATTTGTTTTTCTTCGGCCCACCCGGCTTGTATTTCGTGAATGCAAAAATAAGAGGGCGCATTCTATTTAATGAAGGCGATATTGAAAATCAGAAATGAATAATGGAACCCGTGCCGTTTTTTCGCAAAAACATATCAATTAATATTTTGAAGCACATCCCTATTTCCCCTCGATCCTATACTGCATTATTCAGCACTTTCCTGTCTGACCACTCTTCCGGGATATTGGAATTGCTCATTGAGGCTTTCTATGTTAGCAGTTTTCCGGTTGAAAAAATGTTTGCACCAAAGCAAGCTAAACATATTTAGGAGGAAAATAGTAAAATGGAAGCAAGACCCTGGCACAAGTATTACGATCCCGGAGTACCCCCTTTTTTTAACGCACCGCGCATTACGGCTCAGGAACTATTAGGCGCATCCGCCGCGTATCAGCCTGACAAAGTCGCGCTGGACATGTACGGGTCCGAGATAACCTTTCATGAACTTCGACAAATGTCTTTGCGCATGGCCAATGCCATGGTGAAGCTGGGGATCAAGAAGGGTGATCGGGTTGGTCTGGCATTGCCGAACTGTTCTCAGTTTGTCGTGGCCTATCTGTCCATCCTGACCACAGGCGCAATCGTCGTCAACCTCAATCCCATGTATACACAAGGCGAGCTCAAGTTCATGATGGAAAATACCGGCGTCAGCGCGCTGGTTACCTTTGACGGAGCACTCCCGACGTTCCGGCCGCTGGCGAAAGACCTGGGAATCAAGAACGTGATCGTAACGAAGGTTTCCGACTTTATGAATGGTGTGCCGGGAAGCTCGGCCACGAGCCTTAATCTGGAAGAAGGATGGCAGCATTTCTCGGAACTGCTGGAATCATCCACGGATGCGCGCATCCCCCGCATCAGCATCACATCGGATGATCCGGCGCTGATCCAGTTTACCGGCGGAACAACGGGCCTTCCCAAGGGGGCGGTTCTTACCCATTATAATATTGTATCCTCCGTCCACATGGGTTCTTTCTGGTGTCCCAGTTTAGCGTCCTACAGCACAATCCAGGAACGCTCTGTCCTCAGCCTGATTCCCTACTTTCATATCTACGGCACTATTTCCGCCATGAATTGGGGATTGTTTAACTGCGGCACGCAGATCATCCTGCCCAGATTCGATTTGGAAGAAGTGGTCGCGACGATCGCCAAGTATCCCAAGATCACGTATTTCCCGGCCGTGCCGACGATGATCACCGCATTGCTGAGCCATCCGAAAGTCAAGGAAATGAATTTAGGGAAACGGTTTTCCTTCATCGGATCCGGCGGCGCCCCGATGCCCGAGGAGCTGATCTGGCAGCTGCGTGATCTCGGCGTATTTTTCTTTGAAGGGTACGGCATGAGCGAGTCCACATCGGTCGGCGCCTGCAACCCGGTTACCGGCCTCAACAAAACCGGTTCGATCGGCCTTCCGTATCTAAATATGGATGTTCGCCTGGTGGATATCGAAAACGGCGTTGACGATGTGAAGCAAGGCGAGCCCGGTGAAATCCTCATGAAGGGTCCGACCATTATGAAGGGATACTGGAACAATCCCGAAGAAACGGCCAATCAGCTCAAGGATGGCTGGCTCTATACGGGAGACATTGCCATCGCTGATGAAGATGGATTCCTTTTCATTGTCGATCGCAAAAAGGACATGATCATTGCGGGAGGATTCAACATCTATCCCCGCGAGGTGGATGAGGTCCTGTACCAGCATCCCAAAGTGAAGGAAGCGGTAACCGTCGGCATACCCGATCCTTACCGGGGAGAAACCATCAAGGTTTATGTAACGCTGAAACAGGATCAAACCTGTACGGACAAGGAAATTATCAATTTCTGCAAAGAAAAACTGGCGCCGTACAAAGTGCCCAGACTGGTTGAATTCCGGCCTGAGATTCCCAAGTCGGCTGTCGGGAAAATTCTCCGGAAGATTCTGCGGGATGAAGAAATAGCCAAACAGAAGACAAAGGCATAATAGGTCTTGACCACCGTGACCGGTTCCAGTCGTACTTAAAACGACCGGAACCGGTCGCGGCGCCTCAGGCAGCAGGCGAAACAGCCAACTGGTCCCTTTTAACTTGACATCTGATGCAGGTCATATAACTACCATGGTGGAAGTCATAAAATAATAATACCGGTATAAGGAGGAACCATGAGCGAACTGGTAAAAATTTCAATCGAAAATCATATGGCGGACGTCCGCTTCAACCGGCCTGAAAAATACAACGCTTTGAGCTTTGCTATGATTGACGCCATGGCCAACGCCATCAACCGGCTGGCCGGGGAGCCCGGTGTTCGCGTCGTCGTCATCTCCGGCGAAGGCAAGAGCTTCTGCGCCGGCCTGGATATTGAGAACTTCGCGGCTTTGCAATCAGGAGAAAATAAGTTTCCCGATCTTACGGATCGCTACCAGAACCGGATTTCCAATATCTATCAGCATATCGGATACGGATGGAAAGAGCTTCCCGTGCCGGTGATCGCGGCCATTCATGGCGTAGCGCTGGGCGGCGGTTTCCAGATTGCCATGGGGGCGGACATTCGCTTCAGCACACCCGATGCCAAATTCTCGCTGATGGAAATGAAATGGGGATTGATTCCGGATATGAGCATTACCCAGACTATCCGCGATGTCGTGTCGATTGACGTGGCCAAGGAATTGATCTTTACGGGCAAAGTCATCAAAGGCGAGGAAGCGGCCCGCTTGAATCTGGTGACGCATGTCTGCGAAAAGCCCTATGAAGATGCCATGACCCTGGCGCGGGAGATCGCATCCAAAAATCCCGATGCCGTGCGCGCGGCAAAGAAGCTCATTAACGAAGTGTGGCATGGCGATTCGGGCCGGGGCCTGCTGATGGAATCCGAACTGATGATGACGCTCATGGGGAGTCCCAACCAGCTTGCGGCGGTTACCGCAGCCTTTACCAAGCGTCCGCCCGAATTCAAGGACCCGGCGTGACCGCGTAATTTGCAGTGGCTCATTTTGTAATGGAGAACTCTATGCAATGCGATCTTCATCATGTCCATCTCTTCGCATCCGATCTTGATGAGAGCATCCGATTTTATCGTGAAATGTTCGGTGCGGAAATCCTGTTTGATGAAATTGTAGCCTCGGTGCGTAATGTCCTCATACGCATTGGAACCGGCCGCATCAATTTTTACGACCAGCCACCGCGGGATACCGGTAAAAGTGCCATGCATCACCTCGGAATCCTGACGGATGATATTTCCGCACTGGTCGCTCATATGGAGGCGAAGGGTTTCAACTTCCGATCGCCCATCAGAGACTTCGGCGATCTTAAATACATTATGATCGAGGGGCCCGACCGGGTTTTGATAGAAGTCTTTGAAACGCAGGCAGTTGATGAGACAAAGACTGTACCGGCATGAGTGAGAATAAACCGGTATCGGCAATACGGGCTGATTTCCCGGTGCGCGTCGCTGCCACGGAGTTTGAAATTTGCCGGCAATCAGTATATAGGTTGCCGGCACGGCGCTCTCAAATACGGCTTAAGGAGGTTAGGGTGATTAAAGCAAAGTATAAATGTGTGGTGAGTATTACTGCTCTTATCCTGTTCACGATGATTACATTCGCCCATGGTGAAGCGTTGCAGCCGGCGCAAATCACGCCGGACCAGCTTAGCCAGATGCGCTGGTCGGTGAGCCCCAGAGGACTTCAGGAGCTGATCATTATCGGGAATCCCGCAAACTCCGGAATGTACGTGGTTCGCTCAAAATATACATCCGGCTTGCGGACCGAACCTCACTTTCATCCGGACAATAGAATCGTTACCGTACTGTCCGGCACGATGTATCTCGGCTACGGCAAAAAGTTCGACGAGAAAAAAATGAAAGCGCTGCCGGCAGGCAGTATCTGGACCGAACCGGCAAACCAGCCTCATTTTTCTTGGGCGAAAGACGGCGAGGTGCTTATCCAGATCATCGGCTCCGGTCCATCCGGCGTGACGTCCGCGCGTCCATAAAAGTCGCGGGTACGGCGTTATCTGTTTCTGCCTTTTTCCTCGAAGTTAACCGTTTGTCTCTATTCATTTCAAAGATTGTATTTTTCAATCTTCCGGTAGAGGGTCATGCGGGATACCTTCATTTGCTTTGCGATCTGGCTCTTGGATACGCCTAGCCGCAGAAGGTTGCGTATCGCAGACTCCTCCGGAATGTCCGCCACTTCGTTGTTGCCTTCGATCCTGACGCCTTCAGAGATTTCAGCCGGAATCAGGTCTGCGGTCAGTTCGTTTGTTCGAACGATGTTCATCATTCTTTCGATCACATTTTGCAGTTCACGGACGTTACCCGGCCAGGGATAGCAAGACAGGATGCTGTGCACCGCAGGATCGATCCGGTCGATTTTTTTGTTGAGAATCATCCCGTATTTATTCACAAAGCAGTCGGTCAGTATACGGATATCTTCGGGCCTCTTGTTCAGGGGAATCAGGTGGATGGCAAACACATTTAACCGGTAATACAGGTCTTCCCTGAAATTGCCTTTGCAGACCCGCTCCTGCAGGTCTGCATTTGTGGCTGCAATGATTCGGACATCAACGGGCCGAATTCGTTTATCTCCGATCCGGACAACGCATTTTTCTTCGATGACCCTGAGCAGGGCTGCCTGAAGTGCAAGCGGCGTTTCGGAAATTTCATCGAGAAAGATGGTTCCTCCGTCAGCCAGTTCGAATTTGCCCTGGTTTCCTCCCCTGCGGGACCCCGTAAAGGCGCCTTCTTCGTAACCGAAAAGCTCGCTCGTTATCAGATCGATAGGAATCGCCGCGCAGTTGATGGCCACATACGGGCCGTTTTTCCGGCTGCTTGCGTTATGAATAGCCTGCGCGAATATATCTTTCCCCGTTCCGCTTTTTCCCAAAAGCAAAACATTGGAAGAGCTTGCTGAAGCGATCCGGGCCTGCTCGACCGTCTCCAGGAAAGCAGGGTTCTCGCCGCGGATATCGTCGAAGCTGAAATTCGCCTTGGCACCGATCATTTTTGTGATCATGGTGTTGACTCTTTTGATTTCCATCAGGACAAGAATCTTTCCGATGATCTCGCCTTGCGGGGACACAATGGGTTTGGTCGTCAAGGTATAATCGTTGCTCCTTTTTTGGGAAAATATCCGGACCTCCACATCACTCACTACGCCATCGTTTTCGATAATACTCAGAAACCGCTGATTACCAGGGCCGAAGACCAGCCTGACAGGTTCGCCCTCTGTTTGTCCGGCGTCCAGAAGAAACATCTTTTCGGCCTTTTCATTAACGAGCGAGATGCGGCCTTCACGGTCCACGGCAATCATCGCCGCCGGTATCGAGGAAATGACTGCCTTCTGAAAGCTGCTGGCGATTTGCGCCTTCTGCGTCGCTCCTTCCGACCGGATCACGTTTTCGATCGCTTTGGCCGCTGCCACCGTTGTACCGAAAAGATAGGGATTGGCCGCGTAATAAAGCCCATGCACCATAATTCCGCCGAGCAATTCTCCCTCAGGGCCGAAGATTGGCGAGCCGCACCCGATGTCGCGGTGGTGATACCGGACGTAATGCTGGGCGCCGAAGACGCTGACCGGCCGGCGCAGCGCCAGGACTGTTCCCACTGCGCCGGTCCCGGAGCTTGCTTCATCAGAGAGTGCGCCTACGACCCACTGCGCTTTTTCCATGGCCTCTTTGAATTTAGGTTCAAAGGTGACATCCAGCAAATAGCCGCGATGGTCGTAAATGGTAACGGCCAGTTGGTTGGGAGTCTTCACAAACTGGAAAAGATTGTCCATCATGAACCGGCTGACTTGGATGAAATGCCTGTTTTTTTCCAGGAGTGCTTCAATGTCGTCTCCGGAAAGGATTCTGCGCCGGGGTAATCCATAAGGATCGAGCCCCGTTTTGCGGCAGCGGAGCCAGGATTCAAGTATCTCGGCAGGCACCACGGACGGATCAATAGAATCATCTCCGGCGATAAATTTTTTCCATTCCCCGACCGTGCGCTCATATATTTTTTCGTAATAATCAGTTCCGGAACGTGCAGCATAAGGATGCTGCCGGGGATTCGGGATCTCGATCTTTTTTGTCATCGGTTGTCTCCTGCGTTACAACATTAGGCAATTGTGTAACATAAAATTCTATTAATTGTTACAACTTTGTAAATGATGAAATGCTAAAATTCAGACTTAATTTAGACGTATTTGATAAGCAATTGATTTTATTTTACTTATTATAGTCTTTTTCAGCGGCATAAATGTTGCTGATTGAAGGCAGTGCTCAAATATACTCTTCAAGGGGGACTATCGATTATGAAGTTTAGTTTTAAATGTGTTTTGATGACATCCTTGTTTCTTTTCTTTTCGCTGCTGTTTTTTCCAGGCTCCTCTTTGGCTTCGGCTGATCCTTTGGGGACATCCAAAGCTGCGTTCGACGTGAACAAAATGGCCGACATGTCCGATTACGACCCATCAAATCCAATCGTCCCCACGGGAGACACGATCAAGATTGCCGTTGTAGCTTCTTTTTCCGGGCCGGGCGCGATCAACGGCCAGTTATACTGGATTATGGTGCAATGGGCCGCCCACGATATCAATAAGCGGGGCGGGATCTTCGTTGACGGCAAAAAGAAGCTGGTCCAGGTCCTGAAAGCCGACCACATGGGAAAACCCGATCAGTGCAAGAAAATCTGTGAAAGAATGATTCTGCAGGAGAAGGTACATGCCCTGTGGGGTACCGATGGCAGCCACCTGATGAAGATCATCAACGAGGTGGCCAATAAGTACAAAGTCATTTCTCTGAATGCTTCCGCCGGTGCCGACGATATTCAGGATGCAACAAATTTCGGACGTTACTCCTTCATGACTGCTTTTTCTACCATCCAGCAGGGTCGCGGTATGGCCTATTTTTATGGTCAGATTCGGAAAAAAGAGAAGAAGTTTTATATCCTGAATCAGGATTACGGAATGGGTCATATCCTTGGGCAGGCCTTCAGAGATGGCCTGAAAGAGTATTATCCCGAAGCGCAGGTTGTGGGCGAGGATTACCATAAGCTGTTCCTGACGGATTTTGCCCCTTATCTGGAGAAAATAAAAGCCTCCGGAGCTGAGGTCATTTTCACGGGCGACTGGTCTCCGGATTGTAAGAACCTGCTCAAGCAGGCCCGGCAGATGGGGATAAAGCTTCCCTTTGCCAATGTTTGGATGAGTGAAGTCGGCATGCTCAAAGAGATCGGCATCGATGGAACCAAGGGATTGATCAACATCAGCCCGTTTGATGTGCCTACCCCGTTTAAAGCGGCGCCAGGATATGCCAGGTTTTTTCATACATGGAATAGTCTGTGGAAAAATAAGTGGAAGGAAGTGCCTTACAATAGCCCTGGCTTTGAGCACCTGGTCGGGGCCGGCGGAACGTGGCTCATGAATACTTATTGGCTGCTGAGCGTTGTGGAGCGTGCCAAGAGCACCGACCCGGAAAAGATTATCAAGATTTGGGAAGATGATACGTATCGTTACGTCAACGGGAAGGTCGTCAAGATGCGGGCGTGCGACCACAAAATAATCCAGGATCTCGGCATCGCTGAATACGTTGCGCCCGAACAACAGAAATTATCCATGACGATTCCGCCCTATTACTGGTTCAATGACACTTCCTTTACCGGCCCGGTCTACAAGATTCCGGCGGCAAAGGTCATGCCCTGGATGGACCAGAAGTTGGACCGCTGCAAGGGCAAGGGCAACTGGGGCGAATAAATTTATTCATAGAGAATAACGCAGGGCGTCGGGAAGATACGCTCAAAGAGAGAGCACATTTTCCCGGCGCCATTAATTTGTTTACGAAAGGATGCAGCAAGAAAATGGATTTGAAACTGACAGGTAAAACAGCCGTCGTAACGGGTGGAGGACGAGGAATAGGCAGAGGGATCGCCCTCAGTCTGGCTGCGGAAGGCGCAACGGTCGTCGTGCCGGACCTGACGGCGGAAGATGCCGAAAACGTCGCTCGAGAAATCATGGCCCGGGGAGGATCGGGCATGGCGCTCCAAGCGAATGCCGCCGACGAAAAGGAAATCGAACATATTATCGAAAAAACCAAAGAGGCATATGGGGCCATCGACATCCTGGTCAATAATGTGGCCGGCGGTACCGGTCCCGTACCGATTGCGCGTATGGCCGTTTTGGATTGGGACCGGGTGATCGAGCTGACCCTGAAGAGCACATTCCTCTTCTCCCGGGCCATCGCCCGGGAAATGATCCCCCGGAAACAGGGGAGGATCATTAATATCGCATCTCTGGCCGGCAGAATCGGGCAACCCCTGATGGGGCCCTACTCCGTCGGGAAATTCGGCGTGGTGGGTCTGACCCAGGTCATGGCCAGGGAACTCGGCCGGTATGCAATTACCGTCAATGCCGTGTGTCCCGGCTTCGTTTATACTCCCGGGTTTGAAGAAACGTTCATAAAAATGAAGGATATGTATGCGACCTTGAAAGACAAGAGCCCGCAAGAGATTTTCATGGATACTGTAAAGGAACAAACCGTTCTGGGGCAGCCTCAGACTCCTGAAGACGTGGGAAGCCTTGTCGCATATCTCGCATCCGAAGAAGCAAGAAACATCACAGGCCAGGCGATCAGCGTCGATGGCGGTGCTGTCATGCGCTGAGTGGAGCGCCGCCCGGAAGATACAAAAGAGCAAAGGAGAAGATATATGAATAAACTGGAACGATTACTGTCGCCCATCAGGATCCGGTCCCTGGAGATTGCCAATCGGGTGGTGATGCCGCCCATGGGAACTAGCCTCGCGAACGACGACGGTACGGTTAGCGAAGCGAATCTGGCCTATATGCGGCGCCGGGCTCAAAGCGGGGCCGGCCTCTATATTACCGAGGTTACAGAGGTCCATCCAAACGGTGCCAATTCGCCCCAGTGCCTGGGAGCGTGGGATGACAAGTTCGTCCCGGGGCTGGCGCAATTTGCCGATGTTGTCCACGCCCGGGGCGGTAAAATAGCCATGCAGCTCCATCACTGCGGCCGTGAGAGCCTGTATCAGACCAAGCGAAAAACCGCCCTTGCCCCTTCAGCCATCGGGAGTCACATCTTCGGAGTCATCGGTGCGCCGCGGGAAATGACTCCGGACGATATCGCCGAAGCCATCGCTGCCTTCGGGGCCGCGGCAAAGCGGGCTAAAATTGCCGGCTATGATGCCGTTGAACTCCACGGCGCTCATGGTTACCTGCTCATGCAGTTTCTTTCAGCCTTTTCCAATCAACGTACCGACGCCTACGGCGGAGATTTCCGCAGCCGGGCCCGCTTCATGATGGAGTGCCTCCGGGAAGTGCGCCGGGAGGTCGGAGAAGACTTTCCCGTCTGGATCCGGATTTCCGGAGCGGAAGAGATCAAGGGCGGTTATACGATTGACGATATGGTAACCATTGTTCCCGACCTGATTGCCGCAGGCGCGGACATGCTCCACGTCTCCTTCGGCACCCATGGAAATGCCCAAATCTTCACAGATGCCCCCAATCCGAGCGCGCCCATCGAGTATGCGCAAGGTTACCAGGCTCGGCTTGCCCGCAGAATCAAAGAAGTGGCCACTGTTCCGGTAATTGCTGTTGGTCGCTTCATGGACCCGTATTTCATGGATGAGGTCATTGCCCGGGGAGATGCAGACCTGGTTGCTGTGGGACGTCAGCACCTTGCAGATCCAGATTTTCTGAAGAACGCCCTGGAAGGCCATCCGGAAGACACCTGCGAATGCCTGGCCTGTAATCAGGGCTGCATCGAGCGGGAAGCCCTGGAGAGGAAGCCGCTCCGATGCGCCATTAATCCGGAAACGGGGCAGGAACTGGTCTACCCCGTTTCAAAGGCCGCGACCAGCCGCATGGTCTGGGTGATCGGCGGCGGGCCGGCGGGCCTGACGGCAGCCTGTGAAGCGGCACGGCTCGGGCACCGGGTGACGCTCTTTGAGAAAGAAAAGGAAACGGGCGGCCAGGTCCGCTATGCGGAAAAAGCGCCGCATAAGGCAGCCTACGGCAAATGGATCCGCACGCTCGCGGCTAATTGCCGGAAGAAGGGCGTAGATGTCCGCTTGGGCACGGAAGTCACCGAGGCAATGATTGCACAGGAAAAGCCGGAGGTCGTCATCCTGGCGATTGGCGCGGACAAAGCAACCTGTCCGGCGGAGGGCATTGGAATGCCGATCGTCTGTGACGCCTGGCAAATCCTGAATGGGGAAGTTGCACCAAAGGACAACGCCGTGGTTATCGGCGGCGGTTTGGTGGGGATGGAAACAGCCGATTATCTTTGTGGAAAAGGAATCAAGAATATCACCCTGGTCGAGATGCTGGCCAAAATGCCGGTCGCGCCCATATCGGCGCATGGCGTCATGCTCCACCGACGATTGAAAGCCGCCGGGGCAAGGCTGATGTTCAACACCATAGTGAAGAGGATCGAAGAAGGCGTTGTCCATGTCAGTACAGGCGGCGAAGACAGCAAGATTGAGCCGGTGAACCAGGTGATCATCGCCGTAGGCGTCACCTCAAGGCAGGGACTAAAGGCGATGCTCGAAAGAGAAAATATCCGTCATTTCATCATCGGTGATGCAAAAGAGCCGCGCCGTATAATCGAAGCGACAGAAGAAGGGGCTGCGGCCGCCTGGGCGATCTGAGCCCGGCCGGGCCGGGTAAACTCTAAAGAGTCACGGTCCTTGCCGAAAGCGGCAGTTTCTTAAAGGACCGCAGGCAGGAAGCGCAAATCCGGAGGCTGCCTGAAAAATTCAGGACGGATCAGCAATATGACCTGACCGGATTATCGGTATCTGTGACGGACAAAACGGGGAATCATGCCGAAAACGGTAAAATCAAGAAATTAAGAGATATAGAGAAAGGAACAACCCATATGATTAAGACAGTAGAACAGTATTTGGAAAGCTTGAATGACGGCCGGGAAGTCTGGTGCCTGGGAGAAAAGGTTAAGGATGTCCGAACCCATCCAAGCGTGAGCACCATCATCAGAACGGCGACCATGGACTATGTCCTGCCCAACCATCCCGATTATCGGCATCTCTTTGTGACCAAAGACAAAGACGGCGAGGACATCAATTTCCTGCTCACCTCTCCGAGAACGTCGGAAGAAATGCTCCGAAGGCGGGAATGCTACACCGTCGGCATCCGGTCCGGCGGCGGCGTGATTGTGCACTGCATGGGTGCTGATGCGCTGGCAGCCTTTTCCGTTGCCGCCCAGGTCATGGACAAGAACCTGGGGACTGGATACATAGAGCGCGTCGAGAATTACCGCAGATATCTGCAGAAGAACGACTTGGCCATCACCGGCGCGATCACCGATGTCAAGGGAGACCGAAGCCTCCATCCTTCAAAACAGAAGCAACACCAGGACTTTTACCTGAAGATCGTGGACAGACGGAAGGATGGCATTGTGGTTCGGGGTGCCAAAGTGCATATCAGCGCCTCTCCCTGCGCCAATGAACTCCTCTGCCTGCCCTGCCGAACGCATGGTGAGGCGGACAAGGACTATGCCCTGGGCTTTGCTGTATCCGTTAACACGCCCGGTGTCAAACTTTTAGGCGTCGAGCCGAACTTCCGGCTTTACGGAGACGAGTGCGAATTTGACTATCCCGTTTCGGACCATATGCAACCGTCAGAATCCCTGATCATCTTCGACGACGTCTTCGTACCCTGGGAACGGGTCTTCATGTGCGGCGAGTGGCAGTACTCCCAGGTCCTGGCCTATGCCTTCGCCAGTTATCACCGCCTCTTCGGCACCTGCAAAATGACGGGGACCCTCGAAACCATGACCGGAGCAGCGAGTCTGATCGCCGAGTATAACGGCGTCCAGAATGTCCCGCACGTGCGCAAGAAGCTGGCCTGGATGGCCTATATTACGGAAACGGTGCAGATGCTGGGCAAACAAGCCTGCCTCGAGCCGATGACCGAGTTCGGCATGGACGTGATGATGCCCAACCGTATGGCCATCAATGCGTCGAAGTTCACCTATGCGAGCAATATCCACACCATGTGCCAGCACATGCAGGATATCGGCGGCGGCTTGACCACGACGGTGCCGACTTTCCGGGACTGGAAAAATCCCGATATCCAGCCCTACATCGAAAAGTACCTGGCGGCCAAAGACGGCGTGTCCACGGAGGACCGGATTCGCATTTTGCGGCTCATCAAGGACATCACCGGGAATCACTATCAGATCGACACCATTCACGGCGAAGGATCCATGGCTGCCCAGGAGATGTTCCTCTATACCAGCGCCAACTGGAAAAAGCTCCAATCGGCGGCGAAACGGGCGGCCCATGTCGACGGGTGGCAGGATGATACGACCTATGGGAAGCTGCCGCTACGGAAGGATTTCGTAAAAATGCCGCCGATCGATGAATCATATCAGAGCATTGCGAAAACAGCAAAGTAGTAACCCGCCTGGGAGATGTTGCATGCAGGAAACTGAGTGCCGCGTTGATTACGGACTTTGCGATTATCCTTTCAGCAGAGATGATGAAGCTTTGCAGGCAGCGACGGGCACAATCATTCATTTCGGGAAAAGATTATTTCGGCACAAATAATGTCATCTATTCCGGCAGAGCCGGGAAGAATAGTAATTAGGGGAATTTATGAAAAAAGCGATTTATTACGGTATCCGGGACGTCCGGGTGGAAGACGTTCCGGAGCCGGTGCCGGGTCCCGGCGAGGTCAAGGTAAAGATCAAATACTGCGGCATTTGCGGGTCCGATCTGCACGAATATCTGCACGGCAGTTTTCCCGAGAGCCCTTTCGGACATGAGGCCTGCGGCGCCATCGTCGCACTGGGTGAAGGCGTCAAGGGTTATCAAATCGGGGACCGGGTCTGTACCATCATCAACGGCTCTTACGCGGAAGCATCTGTCTGCACCCTGGATCGGCTGATCAAAATTCCCGATGACATGGAGTGGCAACGGGCCGCGGTGCTTGAGCCCTTGGCCGGGGCTGCGTACGCCATTGAACGCGGCCGCGTCAACGCCGAAGATACGGTGTTTATTGCCGGCGCCGGAACGGTGGGGTTGATGCTGCTGCTGGGTCTCAAGGCCATGGGCGTCCGGACGGTCTTCATGACCGATGTCCTGGAAAACAGGAGAAAAAAGGCCTTGGAACTCGGGGCGACACTGGCGTGGAATCCTCTGGAGATCAAAAGCCCGGCGAAAATAAAGGAGCTGACGCGAGGACAGGGAGTGGACATAGCCATCGAGGCCGTCGGCATCGAGGCGACACTCAAGGACTGTCTGGCCTCGGCGCGCCGCCGGGGAACCGTTATCGTCCAGGGGATCTTCACCGAAAAGGCCATGGTCCACATGCTGGGCTTCGTGACCCGGGAGACCACCATGATCGGGACCAATTACATCAATCCCGCTCTGGCCATGAGCTGGCTCGGCGCGGGGACGATCAAACCCGAGAGCATCATCACGGATATTATCCCCCTGGACAAGATCGTCGGCGGCGGCTTCGAGGTCCTGGCCGGAAAAAGTGAGAGAAGCATTAAAATTCTTGTCGAACCGTAAATAAGTCCTTTCTTCGGAGAGAATATCCTTCATTTCATCGTCGGTGATGTAAAAGAGCCGCGACGCATCATCGAAGCGACGGAAGAAGGGGCCGCGGCCGCCTGGGCGATCTGAGCCCGGCCGGGCCGGATGAACTTGTAAAGGAGATATTTTGCGTGGAAAACAGACCCTGGCAGAAATTATACGATTTCAATGTGCCGAAGAGCATTCGCTACCCCAGAGTGCCCATACAGAATTTATTCCATCTGACCGCCGCCACATTTCCCGATAAGGCAGCGCTCAGCATGGGCGGAAGCGAGCTGACCTTCTGGCAATTGCGGGAGCAGATGCTGCGTCTGGCCAATGCCCTCGGGAAAATGGGTATTGGGAAAGGTGATCGGGTGGGGCTGCACATGCCCAACTGTCCGCAGTTCGTCATTGCGTACCTGGCCACCCTTTCCGTCGGGGCCATCGTGGTGAACATGAATCCCCAGTATACCCGCGAAGAACTCAAATTCATCATGGAGAATACGACGATGACGGCGCTCGTTACGTCTGATGCCTCGCTTTCCGTCATCCGGCCGCTGGCCGAGGAAGTTGGGCTTAAAAAGGTGATCGTAACCAGCATCAAGGATTATATGGCTGAAGCAGTCAGGACTACTTCCCACAGCCTTGATCTGGAGGAAGGTTGGGCGCATTTCTCCGAACTGATTGCGGGATGTTCCGATACGGGACTTCCCAAAATACCCTTTGTTCCACAGGATCCCGCCGTTATCCAATTCACGGGCGGTACGACCGGGGTGCCCAAGGGAGCTGTCCTGACCCACGCCAATGTCGTGGCTGCTGTTTTTCAAGCGACGCAATGGGCGAACCCCGTTCTGGAAAGAATCCCGTATGCGCAGCGGACCGTCGCGGGTGTTATCCCGTATTTCCATGTCTATGGGGCCGTTTGCTGCATGAATTGCGGGCTCTATTCCGGTTCTACACAATACCTCATGCCCCGCTTCGACCTTGATGAACTCATGGACCTGATTGCCAAGCTGAACCATATTACTTTTTTCCCGGCTGTCCCGACGATGATCACGGCCATTGTCAATCATCCCCAAGCGGACAGGCTCGATCTCGGGAAAAAAATCGGCGTTCTCAATTCCGGCGGCGCCCCTATGCCCGCCGAACTTATCGATCGCGTGAAAGACATGGGGATCTTCTTTTGCGAAGGTTGGGGAATGAGTGAAACCACATCCACCGGGACATCTAACCCGTTCATGGCCAACAGGGTTGGATCTATCGGCATCCCCGTCCCGGATAATATCGTCAGACTCATGGATGTAGTAACCGGCGGAGAAGATGTTAAACCGGGCGAGCCGGGGGAAATCATCATCAAGGGGCCTGCCGTCATGCAGGGCTACTGGAACAATCCGGAAGAGACGGAGAAACAATTGAAAGACGGCTGGCTCAGTACGGGCGATATCGCTGTTGCCGATGAGGACGGTTATCTTTACATCGTGGATCGAAAGAAAGACATGATTATCGCCGGCGGCTTCAACATCTATCCCCGGGAAGTGGATGAGGTGCTGTACCGGCATCCCAAGGTAAGTGAGGCGATCACTGTCGGGATTCCGGACGCGTACCGCGGGGAAACGCTCAAGGCTTATATAGTTCTGAAACCAGGTGAGGCCGTGACGGATAAAGAGATTATCGCCTTCTGCAGGGAAAAGCTGACCGCCTATAAGGTGCCGAAGCTCGTTGAATTCCGGACGGAGCTGCCTAAATCGGCGGTTGGCAAAATTCTCCGGAAGATGCTGCGAGAAGAGGAAGCTGCAAAAGGACAGAGGATTTGATCAAGCATGCAATGGAAAACCAGAATAACGGAATTGCTCCAGTGTCGGTATCCGATTCTGCAGGGCGCAACGGAGACAATCGGGACATGGCCGTTTGCCGCCGCCGTCGCTGAATCGGGTGCGCACGGAACCATTACCGCATCAATCTGCAAAACACCGGAAAGGCTGCGCGACGATATCAGGAAGTGCCGCAACGCAACAGCTGGATCATTCGGCGTCAATTTAAGCATAGGGCTATGCCCCCGCATTGATGAAATGCTGGAGGTGTGCATCGAAGAGAGGGTTCCGATCGAAACATCAATTTACAAGCCCGATGCTTTGGCGAAGCGCATCAAGGAATCGAAATTACCCTGGATTCATAAATCGGCCCGGATCAAGGATGCCGTCCATGCCCGGGAAGCAGGAGTGGACGCGGTCATCCTGGTTGGCGCCGAAGGCGCCGGCATCAAGAATCCGGAACAGCTGCCGACCCTGACGACCATCCTGTGGGGCGTCCGGGAATTAAAAATACCGGTGATCGCCGCGGGGGGTATCGGAGATGCCCACAGTTTTTTTGCGGCTCTCACTCTCGGGGCGGAAGGCGTAACGATGGGAAGCGCATTTATGGCCACCCGGGAATGTCCGATCGGCGATGAGTTCAAGGAACGAATGCTGAAACTGAGACTGGACGATCCTGCTTTCCGCAGCCGCGTGCTGACTCCGGCGCCTTTTGACAGAAGCGCAATGAACCGGCCCTCGCCCGATCAGATAGACTGGAGCGAGGCCGCCTCGTTTGCCGTGACCTCGATTGACCGGATACTCAGAGTAAAAGAGCTTGTCGAAAACATCATCCGGGGGGCCGAGGAGATCCGGAGCCGCTACGGCCTGAAATAGAATAAATACGATTTAAGGAGATACGAAATGGAACATTATCCGTGGTGGAGTGAAGCGCAAAGCCGGCTGGCCGAGGACGCGAAGAAATTTGTGGACGACGTGCTGATGCCGGTGGGCATGCGCAGTATTGCAAAAAATGAATTCACCCGGGAGGCTTCGAAGCTGATGGCCGGGCAGGATTGGTTTGGCGCCCTGGTCCCGAAAAAATACGGCGGCCATTTTGAAGATTGGGGTGTGACGGGTGCGGCGATTCTCAACGAGGAAGCCGCCCGCGCCGGTGTGGTCGGTCCGCTGGGCACAACCATGTTCGGAAGCGCGACGCAGCTTCTGCACAACGGCAACGAGGAGCAAAAACAGAAGTGGCTGCCAAAAATGGCCAAAGGAGAGCTTCTGGGATGTATCACCATGACGGAACCCTACGCGGGCTCCGACATCGCGTCCATTGAATCGACGGCCGTGCGCGACGGCGACGAGTATATCATCAACGGGAAAAAGAGATTTCAAACGACTGCGGCGGCCGATCTTTACCTGTGTTATTTCCGGACCAGCCAAAAACCCGAAGATCGGGCGGCCTACCGGCATCTGAGCGCTTTTGTCGTGGAGAAAGGCGCCCCCGGCTTCCATATCGAGAAGGTCAATGACATGATCGGCATGTTCGGCAACTACAACGGCAACCTGACATTCGATCAGGCCAGGATTCCCGCCTTCAACCGTCTGGGAAACGAAGGCGACGGATGGAAGATCATGATGAGCGGCCTGAATGTCGAAAGGATTTTGAATGCCGCGCCGATCCTGGGCATGATGCGCGAGTGCATACGGTACACGCAACAGCACCTGGAAAGGCGGCTGCAGTTCGGCCGTCCCACCGGCGATATCGCCACGAATCAATTCAAGCTCGCGGATATGATTTCGAAGCTCTACCTCAGCAGACTGGTGATGTATTATTCATGCCACTGCATCGACCTGGGACGGGAAATTCCTGTGGAAGCCGCCGTCTCCAAGCTCTTTGCTGCCGATTCGCTGATGGAGACGGCATTGGAAGCCATCCAGTGCATGGGCGGAAACGGCGCCCTGAAGATCTATCCCGTGCAGCGCATCATGCAGGATGCCAAACTGACGCAGATTGCCGCCGGAACTTCGGAAGTGCTGAAGCTGCTCATCTATCGCCAGGGCACCAGGCGAATGAAAGACGATTTAAAAGTACCGCAGCGGATGGTCGATCCGGACCTGAAGGTTCCGTTGCCTGTCGGGAAACCACCGGCCCGTAAGGCAGCCCGAAGCGAAGCCGATGTGCTGGAAATTCTGGCCGAGAATTACCGGGTGAATCCCGGACTGCACATGACCATGGACGATATCCGGGAATGGCTCGAGATCACGGATGCGGACCTCACGAAATACCTGGAAGCCCTGGAAGCCCAGGGAAAGGCCGGCCTGTATCGCACGCGCCAGGGCATTGCGCTGGCCAGAGTTACCCTGGACGGAATTCAGCAGGCGCATCCGCCGGAATACTACCGCTATATCCCGCAGTGGGCGGACCCCGGGGACATGTTTTAGCCGCTGATCAGTCAATGGCAGGAAGAACGAATTCAAGATATTTCTTAGCTGAAAGGAGATTTAACTAATGGAAAGAATCTGGATGAAAAACTGGCCGAAAGGCGTATCCACCACGCTCCAATATCGTCTGGGCGAGAAGCCGCTGCACGAGTACGTGCAGGCGAACGCTGCGGAATTCCCTCAAAAACCGGCCTACATCTTCTACGGCCGGGAGATCACTTGGGGGGAATTGGGCGAATCGATCAAGCGCTTTGCGAACTATCTCGCCGGAATCGGTATCGTAAAAGGGGACCGGGTCGCCGTTTTCATGCAGAACTGCCCTCAGTATATCATCGCCCATTTCGCCATCCAGACTCTGGGTGCGATCGTGACCCCCTGCAGCGCCATGTTCAAGGAATGGGAGCTGGAGTACGAGCTCAACGACGCCGGGGCCCGGGTGATGGTCACGACGGACGATCTGTACCCCATTGTCGAGAAGGTCCGCGCGAAGACATCCCTTGAGGCCGTGGTGGTCACGAATTACCGGGATTTTGTGCCGGCTGTTCCGTTGCTCCCCCTTCCGGACGAACTGAAACAGGAAAAGAAGCTCTGCCCGGACACCGAGGACTTTATGGACATCCTGAAGCGCCATCCCGCCGAGGTGCCGGAAGTGGCGATCGATGTCTGGAATGACGTATCCATGATGATCTATACCTCCGGGACAACGGGACAACCCAAGGGGGCCATGCTGACCTACGGCAACGCCCTCTCCACGGTCGCTTCCACGACCCAGTTCAAGAATTTTCAAATGGACGAGATCATCATATCCGTGATGCCGCTTTTCCATATCGCCGGAAATGTCGCGGGCCTCTGCACTCCGGTCTACTCCGGTTGCACGACCGTCCTTATGACCCGCTTCGATCCGGTGGCGATCGTGGAAGCCTTTGCCCGCTACCGCTGCACGGGCTGGTATTCCGTTACCCCCATGCTGCTCGCCATCATGGCGCTTCCGGAAGCGAAGAAGGTCGACTGGAGCTGCTTGCGCTCCACGACCTGCACGAGCTTCGGGATTCCCCTGACGGAAGAGATCGCGAAACGATGGGAAGCCTTCACGGGAAGCCCGGTGACGGAGAGCGGTTACGGGCTGACAGAGACCCATACGGCGGACACATGCATACCGGACCGCGTGAAATGGGGTTCCAACGGGATTCCGACTATCGAGATGGATCTGCGCATCATGGATCCCGAAACCGGGAAGGAACTGGGCGTCAATGAAAAGGGAGAGATCGTTATCCGGAATCGCGGGGTCTTCAAAGGCTACTGGAAAAATCCCGAAAGGACGGCGGAGACCCTGCGGGACGGCTGGGTGTACACGGGGGATATCGGCTATGTCGATGAAGACGGGTACTTGTGGTTCCAGGGCAGGATCAAGGAGATGATCAAGTGCACGGGGTATGCCGTTTTCCCCGAAGACGTGGAAGTCATGCTGGTCAGGCACCCCGCCGTGTCCCAGGCGGCGGTGATCGGCATTCCCGATCCGGCGAGGGGAGAGAGCATAAAGGCCTTCATCGTCCTCAAGCCGGAGTACAAAGGCAAAGTTACGGAAGACGAGATCATCGCCTGGTCGAAGGAAAAGATGGCTGCCTATAAATATCCCAGGGCGGTGGAATTTCGGGACAGTTTGCCCGCGACCGGTGCGGGAAAGGTTTTGCGGCGGCTGCTGAAAGATTAAAAAAAGGTATCAAGGATTTATTCAGAATCCAATTCACAAAGGTAATCCGTTATGGCTTTCGACAAAGAACTTACAGAATTACAGCAGAGGAAAGAGAGGGCTCTCCAGATGGGAGGGCCCAAGAAGATAAAAATTCAGCATGACCAGGGCAAGCTGACGGCCCGGGAGCGGATTGCCCGCCTCCTCGATCCGGGCACTTTTTTCGAAGTGGGTATGCTGAACCATTCCGATATGCCCGGCATGGAAGACAAAACCCCGGCCGACAGCAAGATCGGCGGATACGGGAAGATCGATGGCCGGACGGTCGGGGTTGCCGCGAACGATTTCACGGTCCTGGCGGCGACGTCCAGCCGTGTGGCCGGTCGCAAAGAAGGGGACGTAAAGAGAACATCCGTCAGCAAGGGGTTTCCGCTGATCTATCTGGGGGAAGCCGGCGGAGCCCGAATGCCCGACATTATGGGGGCCAAGGGTTTGGCCTCCTTCGGGGGCGGCGGATTCGACACCTATGCGGTGGGATTAAGCCGGGTGCGCAAGGCGCCCATGGTGGCCGCCATCATGGGGGAATGCTACGGCGCCCCGACGTGGATGGCCTGCCTGGCCGATTTTGTCGTGCAGGTAAAGGGAAGCGCCATGGGGGTTTCCGGGCCCCGGGTCCTGGAACTTGCCATTGGCCAGAGAGTCACGGATGAGGAACTCGGCGGGTGGAAAGTACACGCCGAGATTACGGGGAACATCGATCGGGTTGCGGAAAACGACGAAGATTGCCTGGCGATCATCCGGGAATATCTCTCCTACATGCCTTCACACTGTGAAGAGCTCCCTCCCAGCAAATCCGTGCCCGAGGGTTCCGGAAGCAGCATGGACAGGATCCTCGATTTACTGCCGGAGAAACGGAAGCGGGTTTACGACATGAACAAGATCCTCAGGACTGTTGTAGACGGAGGAATCCTCTTCCCGCTCAAGCCTCTTTTCGCGAAGAGCGTGATCACGTCTCTGGCGCGGATGGGCGGCGAGGTCGTGGGGATCGTAGCCAACCAGCCGCTTCACATTTCAGGGGCGCTGGATACGGACGGCATCGACAAAGTGATCAGTTTCCTGGTCCTCTGTGACACTTACAATATCCCGCTGCTCTTCTTCGAGGACGTTCCGGGATTCCTGGTCGGCAAAGATGCGGAGCGGAACCGGGTGGGAGCCCGGGTCATGAACTTCATAAACGCTCTGGCACAAGTAACCGTGCCAAAAATCACGGTGATCATCAGGAAAGCTTACGGAAAGGCTTTCTGGAACATGGCGGGTTCGGGCATGCGGACGGATTTCATCGTGGCCTGGCCCACTGCGGAAATGAGCTTTGTTGCGCCCGAGATCGCGGCGAACGTCGTTTTTGCCGGAAAGATAGAAAATTCTCCGGAACTGGCGACTCAGAAGGATGATTTTGTGAAGCAGATGATCCTGGACAGCGCGCCCTATTCAGCGGCCGGGATGCATTACATCCACGACGTGATCGATCCGCGAGAAACGCGAGACTATATCATCCGGGGGCTTGATATCGCCCGCGACCGGCGCAGGGGGGGCATCGGTCAGCACTTGCTCGCCAATTGGCCGACAAAATTTTAGGAGAGTCAAAAAAATTTTGACGTGGTTTGCTCATTGACCCCCGATAAGCTGTCAAGAGCCAGACCCTCCACGATGGAGATGGGAAAGGCCCAAAGAAGATTTCACATCTACAGAGAAGAGCAACCGGCAGGAACGGGCGAAGGGGCAGGGGAAAACCCGAACGCATCGGAAGTTGTTTCGATCCGGTGAGTGATGTTTTTTCTCTTCCCGTAAATAATGGGTGTCATACCCTTGGTCATTCAAAATTCGTTCAAAAAAGGAGATGGATTATGCAGCGCTTCGGCACAGGTAAAAAAACATGGTTTGCAATGGTTCTGCTTGTCTTCATTTTTGCGCTCAGCCTGGACACCGTCCTTGCTGCGCCACAAAAATCGGACAAGAAAGCCGCAGAAAAACATACAGTCACGGCAGCGACCGGCATGCGCTTCGAGAACTTCCCCGACATGTCCGATTTCGATCCGAGCAATCCGGTCATCCCCACCGGGGATACCATCAAAATCGCAATTGTCGGATCTTTTTCCGGACCGGCCGCCATCACCGGCCAGCTCTACTTCATGTCAACGCAATGGGCGGCGCACGCCATCAACAAGAAGGGCGGAATCCTTGTGGACGGGAAGAAGAAGCTGATCGAGGTTATCAAGGCGGACCACATGGGCAAGCCGGATCAATGTAAAAAAGTTGCTGAAAGGATGGTTCTCCAGGAGAAGGTCGATTTCATGATCGGGTCCGACGGCAGCCACTACCAGAAGATCATTAATGAAACTGCAGGCAAATACAAGATCATCGCCGTGAGCGTCTTTGCCAGCTCCGACGATATACTGGACGCCGCGAATTTCAACCGTTATGCCTTCCAGACGGCTTTCTCGACCGAGCAGATGGGACGCGGGATGGCGTACTTTTACGGCCAGATCCGCAAGAAAGAGAAGAGATTCTATATCCTGAACCAGGACTATTCCTTTGGCCGGGGCCTGGCCGAGGGGTTCAAGAAAGGCCTGAAGGAATACTATCCCGAGGCGCAGGTTTTGGGTGAAGACTATCACAAGCTCTTCCTGACCGATTATGCGCCCTACCTGACCAAGATCAAGGCCGCCGGCGCAGAAGTCATTTACACGGGTGACTGGTCCCCGGATTCGTCAAACCTCCTGAAGCAGGCCCGCCAGATGGGCATCAATCTCCCCTTTGCCAATATTTACATGGATGATCCCAATGCCCTTGGCGCAGTCGGCATCGAAGGGACGAAAGGACTGATCAACATCACCCAGTACGGCGCAGAAAACCCGATATTCAAGACGGAAGCAGATAAGAAATACTACCAGATGTGGCACAAGCTCTGGGAAACGAAGTGGAAAGCGCCCTACAATACGACGCTGTATCAGTATCCCTGGAGCAACATCGGCTCCTGGACCGAACAGGTGCTGTGGCTCTTCTCCATTATCGAACGGGCCGGAACGACCAGCGCCGAAAAGATCATTCCGCTTTGGGAGGGGGACACGTTCAAATTCATGAACGGGAAGATCCTGACGATGCGCGCGTGCGACCACAAGGCCATTCAGGACCTTCATATTTATGAATACGTCTCACCCGAGGAGCAGAAGCAAAGCATGAATATGCCGCCGTACTACTGGACCAAGGACAGCGCCAACAGGGGGCCGGTCTATAAGATTCCCGCGGCGAAAGTCCTGCCCTGGATGGACCAGAAGCTGGACCGCTGCAAGGGAAAGAACGACTGGGGAAAATAGCTTTTAGTGTTGCGGGCGCTTTCACGCTCTGCCGGGTGAAACGCCCGCAACACCATCCATTATGGCCGCTTTGAAATGAAAGCAAAGACCGGGGGTGTTCATGTGAGTGAGAGACTTCGGCTGCGAAACTCACCGCCGATCGGACGAGTCGTCTGTTCGTCGTATGCATTCCGCCGTCCGCCTTGGGCAGACTGAGGGAGCAAGCAGGCGTGGGGAATCGGAAGATTCTCCGGGTCTGCTCCGGAGAGTTGTAATTCCTAAAATACGAGAAACGAACATCAAAAAGAAAAGGAGTATGGATCTATGAAAGGTTGTAAAGGGATTATCATTTTTATCGGTGTATTTTCATTTTTGTTTCTGACTCTATATGGTCCTTCGGCAGCGTCGGCCGCCAAGGCGGAACGGAAATCCGCCAAGGCGGAAGCGGAGTCGAACAAGATGGGAAAGGTGAACGCATCGTTTGATGCGAATAAAATTTCAGACATGTCTGGTTTCGATCCGGCCACATGGGTCAACCCGGAAGGAGACACAATTAAGATCGCCTACGTGAACGCCTTCTCCGGGCCGGGGGCGATCAACGGGCAGATCCACATCGTGCCGGTGATGTTCGCCGTTTATGACATTAACAAGCGCGGGGGAATCTGGGTCGATGGCAAGAAAAAACTGATTACGCTCATTAAAGCCGACCATATGTCCAAGCCGGATCAATGCAAAAAAATCTGTGAAAGAATGGTCCTGCAAGAGAAGGTTCACATCCTGATGGGCACCTCTGGCAGCCATCTGATGAAGATCATCAACGATGTGGCGAACAAGTACAAGGTCATCGCCATCAACGATGGCACCCTCGCCGATGAGCTGATGGACGCCACCAACTTTGGACGGTATTCCTTCATGCCCTCCATTTCCACGGAACCGGTCGGGCGCGGCCTGGCCTATTATTACGGTCAGCGCAATAAAGAGAAGAAGTTCTACATTCTGTGCCAGGACTACTCTTACGGCCATGACATGGCGGAAAGTTTCAAAAAAGGTCTCAAGGAATATTATCCGGAAGCACAGATCGTCGGGGAAGACTACCATAAGCTCTTCCTGACCGATTATGCTCCTTATCTGACCAAGATCAAGGCCTCGGGCGCCGAGGTCATCTACACGGGCGACTGGCCCCCTGATACCGGCAATCTCCTGAAGCAAGCGAGGCAATTGGGCGTCAAGCTCCCGTTCGCCAATATATTCATGAACGAGCCCAATGAACTCCATGAGGTCGGCATCGAAGGGACCAAGGGGCTGGTGAACCTCGACCAGCATGAAACGGCCCCTTTGTTTAAAGAACCCGGGCGGGCCAAACTGTACCGCGTCTGGCATGACCAGTGGAAAAAATGGAAGGTGGCGCCCTACAACAGCCGGCTCTTTGAGCATCTCACTTCAAACACTGGAGCCTATGCGATGTATACGTATTGGCTGCTCAGCGTGATCGAACGGGCCAAAAGCACCGATCCGGAAAAGATCGTAAAAGTCTGGGAAGGTGACACGTATCGGATGGCGAACGGCAAGATCATTAAGATGCGGGCTTGCGATCATAAGAGCATCCAGGATTTACTCGTGTCCGAGTTCGTACCGCCGGAGGAGCAGAAAGTGTCGTTCAACATTCCGCCGTATTATTGGTTCAAAGGCATCTCGTATGCCGGTAAGGGCTTAGTGATCCCCGCGGCAAAGGTTCTTCCCAAAATGGATCAGAAACTTGATCGCTGTGCGGGAAAGGATGATTGGGGTGAATAAGGAGTTTAGCGTGAACTGTAATCTACATCATGTCCATCTTTTTGCATCCGACCTTAATGCGAGCCTTGGGTTCTACCGCGAGATGTTCGGTGCCGAGGTCGTTTTCGACCAGATCGTGGCCGGCGGGCGCAATGTCGTGATTCAGATCGGCACCGGCCTGATCTGCTTTTATGATCAGCCTCCCCGGGGTGAAGGGCCAAGCGCCGTGCATCACCTCGGGGTCCATACGGACGACATTTCAGCCGTGGTCGCCCACATGGAGGGAAAAGGTTTCAAGTTCCGTGGCCCGGTCAGGGACTTGGGAGAGCTGAAATACATCATGGTGGAAGGGCCCGATCGCGTGATGATCGAGATTTTTGAGAACAAAAACGCCTGACAAAGGCCCTATTTGGAATGAATGACGTTGACGAGCGATCGAGTCACTGGTTTTAAGTCATACCCCGACCGCTGATCCGCATGTCGGGGGTCAACCAATAAGGATTGATGTGACCCAGAAGGTCGCATCAATCCTTTGTCCCCAATTTCATTCAGAAACGAATCGTTTGACCGCCGGTGATGACCATTTCCCGCCCCGGCAATCTCTTCGGGCTTGCCGAAACGCTTCATGGGAACCTGTGCCATGGCCTCATATCCTTGAGGCCTTTCAGGCGTTAAGGGCAAGATACCCGATACCCCAAAAGAAGGGGATGCAATTTTTAAGAATGTTCGAAATATTATTGTAGGAAACAACCGGAAGGCCATACAGGCGGCTGCGGTAAAAGCTCAAGGTCTTGGTTTGGAAGTGATTATCGATGCCCTGCCGAGGACCCCTACCAACAAGATTGAAAAATACAAGCTGAAGCAGATGATTCTTGCCGAATTGGGAAGAAAATGACCTAAAACAAACATGCAAAATATTATTTTAAGGAGGCTCACATGTCGCTGCTAATCAATCCTAAAACCTACCATCAGAAGTGGCCCGATCAGAAAACTCAGGACATCATGGAAAAGACGATCACCTTTTTTGAGAGAAAAGGTCTCAGGAGCATCAAGGAAGACGACCAGGATATCCGCTGGTATGACGATTATATCCGCTTTTTGAAAGAGAAAGAGGTATTCGCAACCCTGTTGACTCCCTCGGGTTACGGAGATCCTGATTCCCGTTTCGACCTCTCCAGGGTCTGTCAGTTCAATGAGATTCTGGGTTTTTACGGCAACTCCTTTCAATACGCATACCAAGTCTCGATCCTGGGTCTGGGCCCCATCTGGATGGGGAACAACGAGGCCGTGAAGCACAAGGCCGCCAGGCTGCTGAAGGAGGGGGGAATTTTTGCTTTCGGTCTGTCCGAGAAGGATCATGGAGCGGACCTCTACTCCAATGAAATGAAACTCCATCCACAGGCGAACGGGACTTATAAGGCAGATGGAAGCAAGTACTACATCGGCAATGCCAATCGTGCAGCCCTTGTTTCCGTTCAGGGGCGCTACACCGATAAGGACGAGTATGTGTTTTTCGTCGTTGAAAGTGGGCATCACAACTATAAACTCGTGAAGAAGATCGAGACCTCCGGCAATCGCAACGGATACGTCGGCGAGTTCGAACTGGTCGATTATCCTATTGCGCCGGAAGATATCCTCTCCAGCGGACAGCTTGCGTGGGACTCCTCGCTCTCCACCGTCAATATAGGCAAGTTCCAGTTGGGGTTCTGCGCTGTCGGGATTTGCACGCATTCATTCTACGAGGCGATCAATCATGCCTCCAACCGCATTCTTTATGGAAAACCGGTTACCGCCTTTCCGCACATCCGTAAATTTTTCATCGATTCCTATGTGCGGCTGCATGCCATGAAGCTCTATGCGCTGAGGAGTCTCGATTACTTCCGTTCCTCCTCAAACGAGGACCGGCGATACCTCCTGTTTAACCCGATCCAGAAGACAAAAGTCGCCCAGGAAGGTGTGAAAGTCATGGATATGATCCTTGATATCGTCACCGCCAAAGGATTCGAACAGGATACTTACATCGAAGGAGCCATCCGGGAAATAGGGATGCTGCCGCGCCTCGAAGGAACGGCCCACGTCAACATCGGCCTCGTCATCAAGTTTCTGCAGAACTATCTCTTTAATCCCATCGACTATCCGGTCATTCCCAAGAGGGACGATCCGGGCGATGACGCTTACATTTTCAAACAATACACGGGAGGGCTCGCCAAGGTGCGCTTTCCCGATTACCGCCTGGCTTACGAAGGGGTGGATCTTCCCAACATCCGAGTCTTCCGGAGTCAGATTGAACTGTTCAGGGAATTCATGGAACGGGCAACGCCCAGTCCCGAGCAGCGCGCCAATATCGATTATATGCTCCCGCTGGGAGAGATGTTTACCCTCATTGTTTACGCGCAGCTGATTCTTGAGAACTGCGGGATTTACAAGGTGGACAGCGACATCGTAGATCGGATTTTCAATCTTCTGGTGCGGGACTTCTCCCAGTATGCTCTGACGCAGATTACGGGCGCGGTCAATACGAATGAGCAGGAAAAGTATCTCCGGAAAATGTTGATGAATCCGGTGATCGATCCGGCGCAGGAGATGCGGCTGTGGAAGGATCACGTTGAGGTTCTCAACGGAGCGTATGTAATGAATCCTTAAAGAAAAAAGTCGGAAGCTCAAATCAAAGAGAGGATCTTTGCCGAAGTGAATGGATCATGAGGCATCGATACAGGAGGTTCAACATTGAACTGGAGTGAGAAGATAGAGGAGCTTAAAATCCGCAGGGGGGAAGCCTTGGAAATGGGCGGACCCGACAAGATCTTGCGGCAGCGTGAACAGGGGAAGCTCACCGCGCGCGAACGGCTTGATCTCCTATTCGATCGAGGAAGCTTCATCGAATATGGGATGCTCGCCATGAGCCCCAGTGAACGGCTCAAGAAAGAAAACAAGAAAACTCCGGCGGACGCCGTGATCGTCGGCTACGGCAAAATCAACGGCCGGCCGGCCAGCACGATCCAAAATAAAATCAAACGAGGAAATATTTATGATCGATAAAAGCAAACGCATAACCCGTCCTGCAGTCTCTCTCGAGGATCTGGAACTCCTGAAAGGCAAACAAATCGAATTTGACAGTGTTGCTCAGATGCTGACCGTCCGGGCACAAGAAATCCCTGATGCCGTCCACGTCCTGTATTACGACGAGGTCATCACTTATAGACAGACCAATGAGCGGGCCAACCGGGTGGCGAATTTCCTGAAGCAAAGAGGTGTTGGTAAAGGCGACATGGTTTCAGTCATGGTCCTCAATTCGCCCGAAATCTACTACACCATGTTCGGGGCCCAGAAGCTGGGCGCAGTGGCCGGGACCATAAACTATATGCTCAAAGGCCCGGAAATAGCCTACGTCCTTGAGGACTCGAAACCCAAGGTGGCGTTTGTAGGCAGCGAATACATGGCCGAGTTTGCCAAAGGCTGGCGGCTCTCGGTGCATAAACCGGTTGTGGTCGAGGTCGTGACAACGGTCGAGCACGGTGAAAAGATTGCCGAACTGATCCTGAGAGAGGTCCTGGACCGTTTTCCCGCTGATGAGTGCCTCGTGCCCCAATCACTGGACGATCCCTTTTTGCTTCTTTATTCATCGGGCACGACCGGCGTACCCAAGGGTATCCTTCTCTCTAACAGAAACGAATTCGCCATCTGTAAGGCTGCCGCCCGTGGCAGGGTGAACCAGCCGGGGGATGTCTTCATGATCATCCTCCCCATGTTTCACACCAACCCCCTGTGCATCATAACCTACCCTTTCAGCTACCAGGGGCTTACCATCTGCATCCGTAAATCCTTCTCCCCGAAGGACTTCTGGCCCTCCCTGGAGCGCTACGGCGTGACGGTCGTCGTGGCTGTACCGGCGATGTATGCTTACATCTACAAGGCTGCGGACCCGCAGACCATTGATTACAATCGCCTGAAGCTCAGGTACGCCTTTGCCGGAGCGGCCCCCATGCCTCTGGAGTTGGTCCGGGGTTTCAAGGAAAAATTTGGAGTCCAGGTAATTGACGGCTATGGCCTGACCGAGGCCGGCGGCGTTTCCACCGCCAGTTTCGGCGCGCCTGAAAACCTCGCTTCCATCGGGATTGCCACTTATGGCCAGGAAGTGGAGATCATGGATGACGAAAACAACATCCTGCCGTATGGCGAGCGCGGCGAGATCTGCATCAAGGGAGAGGCGGTGATGCTCGGTTATCTGAATAAGCCCGAGGCAACAGCCGAGGTCATCCGGGACGGCTGGCTTCACACAGGCGATATGGGACATATGGACGAACAGGGTTACGTCTACATCTCCGGCCGTAAAAAAGAAATGATCAACCGGGGTGGAGAGAATATTTATCCCCGGGAAATCGAGATCCCCTTGGAAAAGCATCCCAAAATAGCGGAAGTGGCCGTCGTGGGTGCGCCTGATCCGGCCCTGGGCGAGCGGGTCCGGGCCTGCATCGTCCTGCATCCCTCGTGCTCTCTTACTGCGGAGGAGGTCATAGAGTACCTCTCGGACAAAATCGCCAAATACAAACTTCCCGAGTTTATAGAATTCATGCCTGCCCTTCCTCGCAATCCCACGGGCAAAATTCTGAAACAGGAACTGAAAGAGATGTTCTGATCTACAGATAAGAGGAAAGGAGGTGACCTTACCCCGGAAGATGTACCAAGTTTAAATTGAGTCCTTGATCCTGTGAGGGTTCCCCCCGGGCGGGCCAAACTGTACCGCGTCTGGCATGACCAGTGGAAAAAATGGAAGGTGGCGCCCTACAACAGCCGGCTCTTTGAGCATCTCACTTCAAACACTGGAGCCTATGCGATGTATACGTATTGGCTGCTCAGCGTGATCGAACGGGCCAAAAGCACCGATCCGGAAAAGATCGTAAAAGTCTGGGAAGGTGACACGTATCGGATGGCGAACGGCAAGATCATTAAGATGCGGGCTTGCGATCATAAGAGCATCCAGGATTTACTCGTGTCCGAGTTCGTACCGCCGGAGGAGCAGAAAGTGTCGTTCAACATTCCTCCCTATTATTGGTTCAAAGGCATCTCGTATGCCGGTAAGGGCTTAGTGATCCCCGCGGCAAAGGTTCTTCCCAAAATGGATCAGAAAATTGATCGCTGTGCGGGAAAGGATGGTTGGGGTGAATAGGATTCCACTATCCGTCCGAGAATTTAACGGGATATTTATAGGCTGTGAAATCAATGATCATCCAGCCTCAAGCGGCCTGCTGATGGAATCCAAACTGCTAATGACGTTTATGGGAGCCCAAACCAGATGGAGGCGGTTACCGCAGTCTTTACCAGGTGTCCGCCCAAATTCGAGGATCCGGCGCGACCGCGCAATTTTCAATGGCTCATTTTGTAAAGGAGAACTCTAATGCATTGCGATCTTCACCATGTCCATCTCTTTGCATCCGACCTCGATTGCAGCATCGGATTTTTATCGTGAAATGTTCGGCGCGGAAACTCTGTTTGATGAAAATTTTGGCGGTGTGCGTAATGTTCTGATACGCATTGGAACCGGTCATATCACTTTTTATGACCAGCCTCCGCGTGGTACCGGGAAGAACGCCGTGCATCATCTCGGAATCCACACGGATGATATTTCGGCACTGATCGCTCATATGAAGTCGAAGGGTTTCAACTTCCGGTCGCCGATCAGAAACCTCGGCGATCTTAAATACATCATGCGCGCGGGGCCGGACGGAGTTTTGATAGAGGTCTTTGAAAGGCAGGCCCATTGATGAGATAAAAGATGTGCCGGCATGAGGAGATCCAGATCATCGGCTCCGGCCCATCCGGCGTGACGCCCGCGCGTCCATGAAACGCGAAGAGCTTGTCTAAGTGAATCTCTTGCGTTCTCGCCGGGGCCGAAAAAGCTCCGGCTTGTAACTATCAGCTAACCGGCTGGTTTGAGGAAGCGGACGGCCGAGACGGGTATCGTGTCGACGGTCCGCTTCTGGCAGCATGTCCGGAGATGTTGGATGATCATTGAAAATCCCCGGATCCCGTGCAATCCCGCATTCGGAAATCCGGGATTTTAAGAAGTTAACGGTCATAACAGGGAACAGCGTGATCTCATTTTCTGTCCATGATTTTTATTTACCTATGGAAGAAATCAGATACCCAGGTAGGATTTTCTGATGTGATCATTGCCTGCAAGATTCTGAGCGGTATCGACCATTGCTATTTTACCGTTTTCCAGGATGTAGCCCCTGTCGATTGCCTTAAGAGCCTGGCGGACATTTTGTTCCGTCACCAGAATAGAGACATCTTTCTTAATCTCTTTTAAGCGATGAAATACTTCCGTGACAATAGACGGCTGTAAACCTCCCGACGGTTCATCCAGTATCAATACTTTGGGATCTCCCATCAAGGCTCTGGCAATGGCAACCATTCTTTGTTGGCCGCCGCTCATGTTCCCTGCAAGCTGGTCGATTCTTTCTTCCAGTATCGGAAACATGGCAAAAATATATTCGAGTCTTTCTTTGTACTTTTTCTTGGCCCTTGGAATATAGGCGCAACCGGTGCGTAAATTTTCCAGTACGGTCATCATGGGAAACAGTTCTCTTTCCTGAGGCACAACCATGATACCATGCTTGATAATTCTATCCGTTTCCATTTTTATAATGGACTCTCCATCCAACAGCACATCGCCGCTCGCAGGTCTCACCAGCCCCAGTATCGTATTGATGAGCGTAGTCTTTCCGGCGCCGTTGGGGCCGAACAATCCTACAGACTCATTGCCGATCTGCATGGACACGTCCCAGACAATCTGCAGCTTGCCATAAAAGACATTCAGATTTTTAACTTCTAACATTCTGCTTCCTCACCAAGATATGCTGTAATGACGCGTGGATCTGATGATACCTGATCGTAGGGACCCTCGCACAATACTTTCCCCCATTCCAATACAACAACACGATGAGTGAGCTCCCGGATAACTCTCATCACGTGTTCAATGATTATAATGGTCATCCCCTGAGAATGAATTTTACGCACCGTATCCATCATGTCCATCGTCTCATCTTTATTGAGTCCTGCCATGACTTCATCCAGGAAAATCAACTTGGGCTCCGTTGCCAGAGCGCGGGCTATTTCCATCTTTTTAATTTCGAGGGCTGTCATAGCTGAAATCGGCCGTTCCACATTTTCCAGATTTAAGAACCGGCAGAGTTCCGTGGCTTTCTCGCGAGATTTCTTCACGGAATAATTCTTACCGAACATCGCGCCCAGCATAACGTTTTCAATCAAGTTCAGGCCGACAAGAGGTCGCATGAGCTGGAATGTCCGGCTGATGCCGGCGTGGCATTTTTTGTCAGATGAATGCAGGGTGATATCCTGACCGCAAAACTCAATTTTCCCGGCTGTCGGCAAATAAACTCCGGCAATAACATTCGTAAAGGTTGACTTGCCGGCGCCGTTAGGTCCGATAACACCGATAATTTCATTCTCGTTTACTTCAATGCTGACATCACTCAGTGCCGCGAGCCCGCCGAATTTCCTGGTTAATCCAGTTGTTTTAAGAATGACCATTGCTTAATCCTGCTTTACTGGTGATGATTGATTTTCTCGTAAACTTTTTTAATAAAACCCATGATCCCTCCGGGGAACCAGAGGATGGCTACCACCATGATAACGCCGTATACCAGCAAGTATCCGTAGGGGATTCTCAGCTTCAAAGCCTCTGCAACAATCGTTAATATTGCCGCCCCGATGACAGGCCCCCATGTTGTTCCCAGGCCGCCAAATAATGCCATGACGATCGGCAGAATCGTAAAGCTCCCGCTGAACTGCCCCTCCGGAGTTACGCTGCCGTATAGCTGGGAGTAAGCAGCACCCGACAGACCCTGTATTCCCGATGTAATGGCAAAGATGATCACCAGATATTTAAAAATATTCACCCCGCTTGAAGCCGCAACAACTTCATCATTGGCAATAGCTGTTAGAGCAAAACGCATTCGTGATTTTTGAAAAATGATAGAAATAATTATCGTTAAGACACCTATGGCCAGCATCAGCCAGTAGGTGCTTGCGGCATCACCCTTGAAGATCGCATTGGGAAGAATCATTCCTTCCGCTCCACCGGTAACTTCCAGGTTTCTGATAATAATCCTGAATATCTCACCGATGGCCAGGGTGACAATCGCGAAATACAGGAGCCTTAATCTTAACACGGCCAACCCTACAAGAGCAGCAACTGCTGCCGCCGTGATAGATCCTGCCAGGATGCTTAAAATGGGATTGAGCGAAAAATAATATGTGCACAACACGGAAACATAGCCGCCGATGCCCGCAAAACCGGCAATGCCGAATGACAGCTGACCGGATCGCATCAGCATATCCCAGCTCAGAGCAAAGACGGCATAGATTAATATTATATTCAGCATTTGCAGGTAGTATATGCCCAGAAATTTGGGCAGCGATATTGCCACGATTAATACCACGATGCCAATCCAATATTTCCAGTACTTCATTTTACCTGCCTTTGATGAGATCGGTACATGATGACGCCAATGATCAGAGCAAAATATATAATTTCAGCCCATTTGCCGTATTCCAATGATGAAAGAACCAGTGTTTCACCCATGCCCAGGATAAGAGATGCCAGGACTACGCCGGTTATCGAACCCATTCCGCCGACGGCTACCAGGGAAAAAGACTTGAGTGTAAAGGCCACGCCGACATGAGGGAATAAAGTATATCTTGACCCCATCATGGGACCTACGGCGCTGATCAGCGCAATCGAAATACAAAAGATCAATACGTAAATCCATTTGATGTTGATGCCGACTATTCTGGCGCCGCGCGGATTCTGTCCTACGGCAACGGCCGCCTGACCTGTGCTTGTTTTTTTTAAGAATAATTGCAGACCGGCAAATATTATGATTGCAGCGATGACATAGACAAACTCATATATCCCGAAGGTAAACCCCTTAATGGTCGCCGAAGCGGAAACATAATCCATCGTCAATTTGCGGGGCTGATTGGTCGCCATAAGCGTGACGCCTTCCGTCAGGATATAAGAAATGCCAAACCCCAACAGCAGCTGATTCAAAGCGGTCTTGCCGATAGCATGTTTAAAAGTTAAATAATAAACGATTAAACCGAAAAAGAAAAAAATGACCAGAATCGGGATAATTGCCACAAGAGGATCTATCCCGAATTGCACGTTCAGAAAATAAGTCAAATAGGCGCCAAGCATCATGAAATCGCCATGCGCCAGGTTGATGACGTCCACAACACCCAAGAGCAGTGCCATAGGTAATGCGATGATTGCATACAAGGCCGAGCGCTGCAGACCTTCAATGAGCACGGCCGGCTTGTAATAACCGACGACCAGAATCACGGCTATAGTTATCACAAAGCCGATTAAAAAATACTTTTGTTTAAATTTGCCCAAGATAGAATATGCCATGATTAATAAATCCCAGACTTATCTGAAAATTTTCCTTGCGGGCAGAACGGATCCGCCCGCAAGGAAATGATATGGACTCTGATTATTTCTTCGGCTTGGCTTTCGCCGGCGCAACAGGCTTCTTTTCTTCAGCAACGATCGCCCAGCCGGCTTTGTCTCGTTTATCCCAGGCGGGGAAAGGATAAATCATTTTAGCCGTGGCCACCTCGGCGGGCCAGAGAACTTCCTGTTTGCCTTTCTGGTATTGTAAAAGTTTAGGTGAAGCATAAGCCTGATGACTGATCACATTGCTCTTACCGAACACAAACGTATCTCCCAGCGGAGAAGCATATTTGGTCGCTTCCAGAGCTTTAATCAACGCTGCCTTTTCCAATGTTTTTGCTCTTTTAACCGCATCGGCAACAATCATGATATCGGTATAGCAAAGAGGTCCGAAATAAGTCACGGGAGAATCTTGAAACGCTTTTCTGAACGCATCCGAATAAGCCCTGCTTTCCTTGTTCTTCTTACCGATGGATTCGCTCCAGTAACCATTAAACAAAACCCCGTCGCTGAGCGGCGATTTGGCAAAATCCTTTGGCCAGCCCGGAGGGGAGCCGGCAAAGACAGCAGGAGCAAAACCGATTTCCTTAGCCTGTTCCATGATGGGTATCGCGTCGTTTGCATAACCCAGCCAGGTGAACATATCAGGATTAAAATCCTTGGCATGCCGCAGCACGGAACGGTAATCTCCGCCGCCGACAAAAGCGCTTTTAAAAGCTTCGCCCAACAAAGTCTGCTTCGCTGCATCCGCCAGAGGTTTGAATACTTTGAAGGAACCGGCGCCGAACGGACCTTCCTCGTAAGCTACAAAATATTTAATCCCTTCAAACTTGCCGCCCACTGTCGGAAAGAGCTCTCTGTATCCTCTATCAAAAGCAGCCTGTTGTTGATAGTCCCAGGCATGGATATGAAAGAACCAATTTTGACCTTCCATCGCCTGTTCAACTTTTGAGCTGGCCGCACCTGCCCAGACAACAATTTTGCCATATTTTTTCATGCCGGGAATCATGGCCATGGTCGTGCCGCTGCCCACCCCGCCGACAATGATATCAACGTTATCGACGGTGACCAGTTTATCCAAGGCTGCTGCTGCTTTATCCGCTTTGCCTTCGTCATCCATCACGATTAATGTGATCTGACGTCCCAGCAGACCGCCTTTTTCATTGATTTGCTTTACGGCAAGCTGCATGGATCTTGAACCATCTATACCGGTGGAATCGGCCAGAGGCAAAATGGCGCCTATCTTGATCGGCTCTGCCGCATTGGCAGGCCCAATCACGAAAAAAAGACCGGTAACAAAAGCCGCCAACAGTAACCCGATGAATACCCTCATTTTCATCATAAGACCCTCCTGATTTTAAACATGCTTTGTGCGATATCTATTAATTCGTTAATAGCTTCAGTTTATATGCCCGGCAGAACCTGCCGCCATAAAAGCTACCTTCCCCCCTGCGATTCTTGTTGCGATCACTCCTTCATAAAATAGAATGTTTTGATAAAGCAATCCCGGCCTGGTCAACGATCCGGGCTCTCCCTACTTGTATTTTTCCCGCAAGGTGTTTTTCAGAACCTTGCCCATGGCATTGCGCGGCAACGCATCAACAAATATCACCCCGGCCGGAACCTTGAATTTTGCCAGACATCCTTTTAAATGAGTGATAATTTGTTCTTCAGTTAATTGCTTGCCGGGTTTGACGGTGACAACGGCTTTGCCTACCTCACCCCATTTCTGATCGGGAACACCAATCACGGCCGCCTCACCAATTTCAGGAATTTCATAGATAGCGTTTTCTACTTCGGCCGGATAAACATTTTCCCCGCCGGATATGTACATGTCCTTGGAACGATCGACAATGTAAAGGTAGGCATCTTCATCAATACGTGCCAGATCTCCTGAATGAAACCAGCCGCCGCGGAAAGCTTCGGATGTCGCTTCCGGGCGGTTCCAGTAGCCGGTCATCACATTGGGACCGCGCATGATCAGCTCACCGATTTCCCCCGGTTGCACATCATTCATATCTTCATCCACCACTCTCGTTTCCAAATGCATTAACCGCCGGCCGATAGAACCGGCCTTTTTAAGGTACATATCTTTATCTAAAATGGCGATACTCGGCGCAGCTTCACTCATTCCGAAACCCTGAAGCAGGCGCAAACCATTTTCTTCGTATAATTTAATCAAGCTCACCGGCAGGGGCGCTCCCCCGCTCATCACAACACGGACATCTTTCATGCACTGAAAATCGGGCTGGTTGGCAAGGAAAAGAAAGATCGCCGGCACACCAAAGAAAATGGATACTCTTTCTTTTTTGATTTTATCGAGCGCTTTTGCCGGATCAAACGTCCGCAAGAGGAGAACGGTGCCGCCCATATAGAAAACGGCGAGGGTAAACAGGCCGATACCGCCGATATGAAACATGGGCAAAACATTTAAATCGCGGTCGTCGGCAGTAATACTCAGAGCAGCTATGCAATTGACGGCATTCCAGAAACTCGCCCCTTGCGTCAGCACTGCGCCTTTAGGTTTACCCGTCGTTCCGGCCGTATACATGATGATATGCGGCGTATCCAGTGTGACAGGCGTTGAAGGCGTCGGCTCGGTCACAGGTCTGCCCGTTATGAAATTATCATACGTCAGCGACCCTTTTAATGCGGATTCCCCGTAGAGCGAAATTAAATTCTTTAATCCGGCTTTGGTCGCAAGCTCCCGGGCTGTTGTTGCAAATGAAGCGTCGTAAAATAATGTTTGCGCGCCGCTGTCAGACACGATGAAGGTAAGCTCCACGGGAGTCAGGCGCCAGTTTAAAGGCACAAGCATAAGACCGAGTTTGGCCGCCGCCATAATGACTTCAGCAAATTCATTGCAATTGTAAGAGAGTATCGCTACGCGATCACCATATTGAATTCCCCTCGACTGCATAGCACCCGCCAGCTGATTTACACGGTGATTCAATTCTTTGTAACTGAGTCTTTTCTCGTCCGATACCAGAGCTTCTTTATCCGGTGTTTCTATCTCCCGGTATTTCAGCCATGATCCGATGCCTTCCGGCTGCATTGGCATATCCGCCCTCCTTGTCTAAACAAAAAGTTTTTTCATGACACCCGACATGTTTTTCCCGAATGCCTTGATCGTCTGGATGCCTATTTCATCTTTTTCGGGATCCCTTGCCCCGCGGGTGCCGGCGACACAAACATTCCAGTAGATGGAACCCGGGACGGTCATCCCGTTAAAGAAATACCACATCAGCATCTGCGAAAGAGCCATGTTCTGACCGGCACGCTGGGCGACGGTAATGGGACCACCTACTTTGCCCATCAACATTTTCCCGCCCCAGTGCGCGACGAACGCCGAACGGTGGAGGACGGACATCAGCGGCGCCGTGATGGAACTTACATAGACGGGAGTACTGAGCACGATGCCCTCCGCCGTCAGCATTTTATCGAATATTTCACCGAAGTCATCCTTGATGGTGCATTGACGGACTTCGCGACAATCATAACAAGCCGAGCATGGTTCTATTTTCCTGTTGCGTAAAGCAATCAGTTCCGTTTCGATGCCCGCCCCGGCTATTTCCGCGAGCGCGCATTCCAGATAGTAAAGAGAATTGCTGTTTTCTCTTGGACTGCCCGCGATTCCAATAACCTTCATAGAAAGCCCCCTCTTTATTTATACACCCAGTCCGGCAACGTCGCGGTCGTCTTTAAAATTCCCTCTTTAATCTGCTTGCACATCAATTTGACGAAAAAATCTTCTTTCAGGCATTTTCTAAATTCATTATTTTCTATCTTCAGGCCGTAAGCGAGCGATCCTTTTTGTGAGGCATGCACGGCCTTTTTCGCAAGACTAAGCGCGTATTGCGGATTGCGGAATACCCGGTCCCTTAAAAATATTTCTGCATCGGCGAGCAATGTTTCCGCTGCAACCACCTGATGAACCAGCCCTTGCTGCAGTGCCTCTTCTCCTTTATAGATGCGCCCTGTGAGGATCATTTCCATTGCCTTGCCGATGCCGATGAGCCTTGGCAATCGCTGCGTACCGCCGCCGCCCGGAATGAGGCCCACTTTGACTTCCGGCAGGCCTATTCCTGCTTTCGTGCCGGCAATACGCAGATCGCAGGCAAGCGCAAATTCAAAACCGCCGCCGAAGCAAAGACCGTTGATGGCCGCCACTGTAATCAAAGGGCTTTCTTCTATTTCATTTAAAAGCTTTTGCAGCTTGGCGGAAAATGCACCGACTTCTTTGGGCGTGCATTGCATCATGACAATCCCATCGGCGCCGCCGATGAAATACTCTTCCCCGCTGCCGGTAAAGACGACTGCGCGGGTTGATGAGCTGTTCAGCGCCTTCATGACGGCTGATATTTCGTCAATCGTCCGGGAATCAAGAGAATTGCGGTCACCGGGACGGTGAAAACTGACAAAGCAAATGTCCCCCTTATTTTCGACCAGCAGATTATTGGCCTTGAAAAGAACTTTCTTCTTTGCAACCGGAGTTTTCTTCATTTCGTTCTCCTTTTACTTTCGTCGGCCGTCATTTCGCGGAACATCAGGACTGTAAAAAATTCATCACCGCGTTGTTGAACAATTCGGGATCCTGAATATGCAATGCATGGCCGCATCCCTCAAACGGTATGACCCTGGCATAGGGTAGCTGCTTTTTCATGTATTCATAATTTTCGGGGGGATAATAATTGCTTTCCGTGCCGTAGGTCAGAAGACAGGGCACATCAATATTTTTCAGCAAAGGCCTGTAATCCTGCATGGCCATGGCAACCCAATACGCAGCGATGACACAGGCCTTGTTCTTTTTAGCCTCCTCATAAAGCCAGGGAAGGTCCTCTTTCCCTTTGAAGTCCGCGGCGGCGTTGAATTCCATCTTTTCATTGTATAATGATTTGTTTAAAATCCGCTGGGCGACAACCTTGCCGTAAGCGTCCCAGTCATTGAGCATAACCGACAGCATATAAAGATTATCTTCGTGCCCGAAGTCGCCCTGCTTTCTGCTGAATATTCCGGGCAGGCCGAAACTCCAGTCGGCTGACTTCAGCGCTTTTGGCGTCATGTCAATGACAACAATCTTTTCTATTTTTTGACAGGAATAATTTTTGATGTATTCAAAAATCACATGCGTGCCCATCGACCAGCCGATAAGAGACGCTTTTGATATATCCAGCTCCTCCAATAGCTGTTTCAAATCTGTGGCCAGACGCGTAAGCGTCAGATGATCATGAGATGCCTCCGACTCCCCATGTCCGCGCAGATCCGGGGTAATAACTTTAAAATGTTTGGAGAGAACCGGAATCTGCTTTTTAAAATGCACGGAGCTTGCCGTCAGTCCGTGTATCAGAACAACCGCCTTGCCCTCTCCGCTGATCCTATAGTGTAGATGGACGCCGTCATCTGCTGTAAAAAAGGGCATAAGAGGAACCTCCTTTTCAGATCTGATCAATGTCCGTTAAGGCCCACCGTAATATTTACTATATTTTGCCGGTTGATCTGACGCGTCTTTGAAAATTACGTTACATGAATCATCTGTCAGAAATATTAGCAAAAACATTTTACACATGTCAAGAATATTTTACTTATCTTCAGGCTTTTAAACCATAAAGAATAAAATCAATATTATTTTCAATAGCCTGTCGAGACAAATCTGTATTGGGGTTAGCCGCCCAAATAATCCATTTTACGGCAATGAAGTGCGTAATGCCCATCAGGGAATGGGCTAGAAAGACCGGCGGATACTGACGAATTTCGCCCTTCTTCATGGCCTCGGCCAGACCATTGATATACCCTTCGGCAGTTTTTTTGTAGTACCAGAGAGCAACTTCTTTATCAATCATTTCAAACTCGGGAACAATGCGATAAACTTCCCGGTGACGCAAAACAAAGTTGAAACAAACGATAACACCGGCGCGTTCGGCATCACGGCGGTCCGATATATTGGCAGTAACACGCTGGATTTCGCAACGCATGTTCCTGTTGATATACTTCACGTATCCCTCAACCAATTCCGCTTTGCTGGCAAAATGGACATAAAAAGTACCTAAGGCAACGCCGGCTTCACGGGTTATTTCAGATATACTTGCCCGGTTGATTCCATGTTGACCAAATACTTTCTCCGCTGCCAGTAATATCGCCTGACGCGTTTTTTCACCTTTCGTCATCGGGTCTGCCATTTCTTCGCGCAAAGGCAATGCGTCGGGCAGGGAAAGCATGTCCCAATTGGCCTGCCGCTTCCACTTAGCGGGGCCATTAATGCCGCTCATAACCAATTCGGCCATGAGATCAACCGTCTGTTCTTCACTTAAATCTTCCTTCGGGTCCCCCCATTTAAAGGAATTAAAATAACACATTCCAATCAAACCATAGGCAACAATATTAGGATCCAAAGGTCGGATCATCCCGGCAAGAATTTCCTTGCGCAAAAAATTGCGCAGAAAGCGCGCTATCGCTTCATAATAAGCCAGAGTCACGCGATCCACTAATTCGGACTCGCCCAAAATACGATGGAACGCCAGGTTATTTTTTGTATGGTCGTAAAGTAAAGCAATAATCATCTTCAGGCGGTGAGCAAAATCGGGTTCTCCCAAAGAAAGAGATTCCGCCTTATTCGTAAAACGTTCAATAATGAGGTCAGCGAGCTCTTGAAAGACCTGTTCCTTGTTCTTAAAATATTGATAAAACGATGCTAAAGAAACACCGGCGCGCCTTGTTATTTCTGAAATGGAGGAAGCATAGTATCCGGTATCACGAAATACTTCGTGGGCGGAATCCAGGATAGATGCTCGGGTCGCTGTTCCCTTTTTAGTCAGCATCCGGCCTGCATTATCATTTTTTTTCCGAACCATAACAATATATCCCATTTATGAATCACATGTTAGTTTTTATCATTGGAGATTAAAATAAGCAATTATCTTTTTAGACTGATGCTGCTTATTGCTTTTTTTATCCCGGGCAACGTCACCTTAGATACCTCTGGAGATGGTGGCTGCCTGATCATGCTGTACACCACGTGCACGCGACACTAAGCGACCAGGGAGCCCCTGAAATTGCAGGTTTCTTCACAACAGCTTTCGCTTGCTTTCAATAGCCAGGCGTCGATCCCGCAGCCTGGATGTCTCGGGATTAGAAAAAAGCCGGAAGGCAGCTTCCGGCTTTTCTTTGATCATTCAGTTCATAATCACGGGGTCGCCATTACACGAGAGAGCCGATCATCCTGTTGAATCGGGCCGGGTCATCGAGCTTCCCGCCCTCGGAGACAACCGCCAGATCGTAAAGAAACAGCGCGTAGTCCTTTAGCGCTTCGTCTTCCTTATTCGCCTCGAAGAGGCCCTTGACCTTCGCCAAGAGCGGATGGTCCATATTCAGCTCCAGGACCCGCTTGCTTTGCGGCACGTCCTGGCCGCCGGCCTTGAGGATCTTCTCCATGTAGGCGCTCATGTCGTAGGCATCGCCCGAAAGGCACGCCGCGGAATTTTTCAGATGCGTGGAGAGTTTGACGTCCTTCACCTTTTCGCTGAGGCTCGACTTGAGAAATTCAAAGAGGCTTCCGTAGTCTTCCTTTTTCTTGTCGTCCGCTTTGCCCAGATCAAGGTCACCTTTTTCCGCGCTCTGGAAAGTCTTTTTCTCGTATTCATGGAGATCGCGGATGACCCACTCGTCGATCGGGTCGGTCATCAGGAGTACTTCGATGTCTTTCTCTTTCAGCGCTTCGAGATGCGGGCTGTTGACGAGCGCGGTCAGGCTGTCGCCGGTGATGTAATAAATGTCCTTCTGGTCCGGCTGCATCCGCTCGACATAGTCTTTCAGAGAAACCCATTTGCCGTCGGACCTGGTTGTCTTGTAGCGCAGGAGATCGGCGATCTTCTCGCGGTTTTCAAAATCCTGGGAGATGCCCGCCTTGAAGATATACGCAAACTGCGTGTAGAAGGTCTCGAATTTTTCCGGGCTAAGTGAGGCGATGAGTTCCAACACCTTCTTGACGAGGTTCTTTTTGATGTTCCGGACCAGGGCATCCTGCTGGAGGATCTCGCGGCTGACGTTGAGATTGAGATCCGGCGCATCGACCACGCCCTTCACGAAGGCGAGGTACTGGGGCATCAACTCCTTGCAGTTTTCCATAATGAAGACCCGCTTGGAATAAAGCTGTATCCCGTGCTTCTGCTCATGGGTGAAGAGGTCGAAGGGCGCCTTCCCGGGGATGTACAGAAGCGCGCTGTATTCCGTCGTCCCTTCGAGCTTCAGATGGATGTGGGCCAAAGGCGGGTTCCAGTCGTGGCTCACGTGCTGGTAGAATTCGTTATGCTCCTCTTCGGTCACCTCGTTCTTGTCCTTCGTCCAGATGGCTTTCATGGAGTTGAGGGTCTCTTCGACGATGACTTTCCGGGTCTTGTCCTTTTCCGGCTTGCCTTCCGCATCCAGCACCGGCTCTGTTTTTTCCACGTCCATAACGATGGGATACCCCACAAAGTCGGAGTGACGCTTGATGATGCTGCGGACGGTCCACTCGTCGGTGAAGTCCTGCTCGTCGGCTTCCGTCTTCTTCAACTGCAGGGTGACGGTCGTTCCCCGGGTTTCCTTGCCGAACTCCTCGATGGTATAGGAGCCGGTCCCGGCGGATTCCCACCGGCATCCCTTTTCAGTGCCCGCGGCCCGCGTGGTCAGCGTGACTTTGTCGGCGACGATAAAGGCGCTGTAGAAGCCGACGCCAAACTGGCCGATCAGCTCCGGCGTGACCGCCCCCTGGTTCTTCGCGTCGCCCACGGCCTCCAGAAAACCGGCCGTCCCGCTCTTGGCGATGGTCCCGATGTTCTCGATGACCTCGTCGTAGGTCATGCCGATGCCGTTGTCCGATATTTCGAGGGTGTTCTGCTCCTTGTTGCGGACGATCCTGATTTTCAGCTCCGTGTCCGTGCCCATGATGTGGGAATCCGTCAGCGCCTTGAACCGCAGTTTGTCGAGGGCATCCGACGCGTTGGAAATCAGTTCCCGCAAAAAGATCTCCCGGTGCGAGTAAAGAGAGTTGATAATTATGTTCATAAGCTGCTGGACTTCGGTTTTAAACTGACGGGTCCGCTTCTTTGTTTCCATAGGGCCTCCTGATCTGTATGATTGAATTTTATTTGTTATATACGGTTTTATGTCCGGTTACTGCGGCACTATATATGGCTATCATTTTTCGGTTGTCAAGTGGGCTGCCCGGGGCGATGGCGGGGTATGGCGTTTGTCGCCCGGCGGCTTTGGGATAATAGACCGGTAATTTACAATCTCAGCCATATCTTCCGGCTCGTCGGGGGCGCGCCCCGTGATCGGTTCACAGATATCAAAAGAAAGCGGCGATTGCAGGCGGAGAGAAAAGAAATCGTGCCGGAAGCCTCATGCAGGATTGAATGAAGGCGGATTGATATATTAAAGCAGCCTCCTATTGAGTCCCTGCACAACCGGAGGCGGTGACATGTGATTGAAGTCATCGTTTTTTGGGAATTTCGGCTTTCCTTTTTCATTCAGAGAGTGTAAACTTAAAACAAATTGCATTCTTGGCTCGAATATGAACCGCCCGTAGAATTCGCAGAATTATATTTAGAACCAAAAACTCCGGCCAACTGTTTAATCCTGATTTGTCCGAGTGCGCCGGGCGGTAAAATGTGACAAATACTTCAATCGATGAATTGCCATGGATTTAAAACAAAAATCAAAAGCAGAATTACTTGCTGAAGTGATAAAGCTTAGAAAACGAATCGGCAGGTTGGATAAAAAAATTCGCGAGAATGTCCAGCCGGAAAAAGCCTTCCAGAATCCCATGGAATTGACCCGTCTCATGCTGGAATTCGCCAATGATGCCATCTACGTAACCCAGGATGTCTTTTTCAAATTCGTAAATTCAAAATTCACCAAAATTACCGGATATCTCCCGGAAGAAGCGGTGAAGATACCGGCGATTAACTTCATCCATCCCGAGGATCGGTCCGTCATCGAGGAGCGTTATCTGATGCGGATGCGGGGTGCAGAGGTGCCGAATTTATATCCGCACAGGATCCTGTGCAAACAGGGCGACATGAAATGGATCGAAGTGAGCAGTGTTATGATCACCTGGGAGGGACGGCCCGCCCAGTTGAGTTTCATGCGGGACATCACGGAAAGAAAAACAGCCGAGAACGCTCTGAAACAATCCGAACAGCTCCGGGCCGATATCATTAACTTCCTTCCCGATCCTACCTTTGCGATCGACAAGCAGGGCCGCATCACGGCCTGGAATCATGCCATGGAAGAACTCACCGGCATCCCCTCCCAGGAAATGATCGGCAAGAGCAATTACGAATATGGATTGGCCTTTTACGGCGAGCGCAAACCGATCTTAATCGACAAGGTCATTCATCCGTCGTCCGTGGTTTCCGAGAGATATCTCTCGTTCAACCGCGAGAAGGACTTTCTGATGGCGGAAGCAGAGATGACGCACCATGGTAAAACGGTTTCTTTCTGGTGCAAGGCCGGTTTGATGCGGGATAACTCCGGGAACGTTATCGGCGCCATTGAATCGCTGAGGGATATAACGGCTTTGAAAGATATGAACGCAGCTCTGGGCATCCTTCTCAAGAAGCGGGAAAACGACATCAAGGAAAGCGAAGAGAAATTCATGCTCAATATCAAGGAACTGGTCCTGCCCTATCTCCTCAAGCTCAAATCAGCCAAGCTGGACATGCCTCATAAGGTTAACATCGAGATTATCGAAAAGCATTTGGCCGAGATCATGTCGCCCTTTATATCGAAGCTTACTTCCCGATATTCGCAGTTTTCACCGCGCGAGACGCAGGTTGTAAGCCTTATCAGGAGCGGCATGACAACAAAGGAAATTGCCCGGGCTCTGAACATCTCAACCAACTCCGTCGATATCCACCGGCAGAACATTAGAAAGAAAATGGGATTCAACAAAAAGAAAGTAAATATCAGGACTTTCCTCATCTCTCTGGAAAACGACTAACATACCTAGTCATTTACTCGTCATCCTTTAGTCATACCATCCGCTGATTGACTGTGGTCTGCTATCTTAACAAATGCATGAAGAATGAAATTTATGGTGATCGATAGAAGCAGGCGGCTTGTCAGACCGGAAACCGCACTGGAAGACGTTGAGGCCCTGAAGGGCAAGCGGGTTAGTGTTTCAGCAGTAGCGTGAATGGATGCTTTAGATTTACCCGGACCGTGGGTTCGGTAATTTGCAAGAGAAGAGAGGAGGTTATATGAAATCAATGCTGAAGAAAGTTATTGTTTCTGTATGCGCGGTTTCTTTTTTGCTGTTTATGGGCTTCGCCCCATCTGTGGTCCATGCGGCCAAAGCAGACAAAAAAAGTAATGTGGTCAAAGCAGAAGCCGTTAATGCGTTCTTTGACGCGAACAAGATGTCGGATATGTCTGATTTTGATCCAAACAATCCGGTCATTCCCACCGGGGATACGATCAAGATTGCGGTGGTGATGCCATTCTCGGGACCGGCGGCGTTGAATGGCGAAATGACGTTTCTTTACGTCCAGTGGGTTGCTCATGACATCAACAAGCGTGGCGGGATCTGGGTCGACGGCAAAAAGAAACTGATTCAGGTCATCAAGGCCGATCACATGTCCAAACCCGACCAGGCCAAGAAGGTCTGCGAACGGATGATCCTCCAGGAAAAGGTTCACGTCCTGTTCGGCACGGCCGGCAGCAACCTGATGAAGGTCATGATGGAGGTCGGCAATAAATACAAGACCATCGTCCACAACTTCGCCGCCCTGTCCGACGATCTCATGGATACCACGCAGTTCAATCGTTATACCTTTATGACCACGTATGACACCTCATCGCTCGGCCGCGGCATCGCTTATTATTTCGGGCAGATCCGGAAAAAAGAGAAAAAATTCTATATTCTCTGCCAGGACTATTCCTACGGCCATGCCATGGCGGATGGATTCAAGCAGGGCATGAAAGAATATTATCCGGAAGCGCAGATTGTCGGTGAAGACTACCATAAACTCTTTCTGACGGATTTTGCGCCGTATCTGACCAAGATCAAGGCCTCCGGGGCCGAAGCCGTTTATACGGGCGACTGGATTCCCGATCTCAGCAACCTCCTCAAACAGGCGAGACAGTCCGGGATCAATATCCCATTTGCAGACCGCATTATGGACGATCCGGCTATGCTTGCGGAACTGGGCATCGAAGGTTCGAAAGGGCTGATCAATATCACTCAGGGAGAATACATCAACCCTCATTTCAGAACACCGGAGCAGATAAAGTTCCACAAGGTGTGGACCGACCTCTGGAAAAACAAATGGACCAAGCCATACAACACGAGACTGATAGCCGATCCGGAGGGACAGATCGCCTCCTACCTGATGCAGCTCTACTGGCTCACGAGCGTCATCGAAAGGGCCAAGAGCACCGATCCGGAAAAGATCATCGCAGTCTGGGAGAGTGACAGCTTCAAAACGCTGAGCGGCAAGGTCTTAAGGATGAGGGCCTGCGATCACAAAGTTATCCAGGATCTGTCCATCAGTGAGTTTGTCCCGCCGAATCAACAGAAGGTTTCCTATAATATACCTCCCTATTACTGGTTCAACGACTGCTCCTATACGGGAGAACTGCACGTCATCCCCGCCGCCAAAATTCTCCCGTGGATGGATCAGAAGCTGGACCGCTGTAAGGGAAAGAATAATTGGGGGAAGTAAATACTTTATTTAAATCGCTGCAGCACACCCGGAGTGACGGTCACATCGGGTGTGCTGTCCGCTGCGGGCGCTTTCCGGCTTACTGTGACAGGAGGCAATGGCGGGAGGTTCGGAATCATCTCGCCTCCGGTGTACGTTTTTCATTAGAATAAAAAAGTGCTAAAGAGGGAAATAATGATCAGAACAGTTGAACAATATCTCGAAAGAATTAACGACGGACGCGAGATCTACTGCCTGGGCGAACGGGTCACAGACATGCGCACGCATCCGACGATCAGCACCATCATCCGCTTCGGCGCCATGGATTACGTTATCCCGAACGATCCGCGCTACCGGGATCTTTTCGTCACGAAAGATGAAGACGGCGAGGATATTAATTTCCTGCTGACGGCGCCGAAAACCGTTGAGGACCTCCTGAGGCGGCGCGAATGTTACCTGACGGGCATGCGCGGCGGCGGCGTCATGCTTCACTGCATGGGAATTGACGCCCTGGCGGCCATCACTGTCGCGGCCAACAAAATGGACAAGGCCCTGGGCACCCATTATGCCGCCAATGTGGAAGCTTATCGCAAATATTTGCAGAAGGAAGATCTCGGCATCACGGGGGCCATCACCGATGTCAAAGGAGACCGCAGCCTTCATCCCTCAAAGCAGGTGCAGCACCCCGACTTCTATCTGCGCATTGTCGAGAGACAGAAGTCAGGCATCATTGTCAGGGGTGCAAAAATCCACATCAGCGCCACACCGTGTGCGGATGAAGCGATCATCGTCCCCTGCCGGACTCACGGCGAAGACGATAAGGATTATGCCCTGTCTTTTGCTGTGCCCCTCAATGCCAAAGGGATAAAGCTCCTGGGTGTGGAGCCCATGATGCGTGCTTACGGCGAGGAGGCCAGATTCGATTATCCCCACGCCGATATGATTCAGCCGACGGAGTGCCTGATTATCTTCGACGATGTTTTCATCCCCTGGGAACGCGTCTTCATGTGCGGCGAATGGCAATTTTCTCGCGATATCGTTTACGCCTTTGCCACCTTCCATCGATTGTTCGGCGCCTCGAAGATGGTGCCGGAGCTCGAACGTCTGACGGGCCTTGTGGCGCTGATTGCGGAGTACAACGGCGTCGAAAAGGTTGGCCATATTCGGGAAAAACTGGCCCGGATGGCCTACATCACCCATACCGTCGAATCCCTGGGAAAGATGGCCTGCATCAACAGTAAACCTGAGCCGGCTTCCGGGATCATGATTCCCGACCTGATGAGCATCAATTCGGCTAAGTACACCTTTGCCAACAACTTTCATGATATGTGCAAGATCGCCCATGATATCGGCGGCGGACTGGCCACGACGGTGCCGACATACAAAGATTGGAGCAACCCCGCCCTGCAACCCTATATCCACAAATATCTTGGCGGCAAGGCAGGCATTTCCACAGAAGACCGCATCCGGGCCTTCCGGGCGATTAAAAATGCCACCCATAACTTCTACCAGATCGATCACGTCAATGGAGAGGGCTCGCTCGCGGCTCAACAAATGTTTCTTTATTCCAGTGCAAATTGGGCGCAAATGAAAGCAGCGGCCAAACGGATGGCCCATATCGACGGCTGGCAGAGCGATCCTTTATACGGACCGATACCCGATTTCGCAGACGTTGTCCCGATGCCGCCGATTGATGAATCTTACGAACTGTGACCGGATGCAAAAGGAAGCGTGCGGGTAAACTGCTCGTGGGATATGGACATGATGCGGCAAATGGGAGAGCTTTTGGCTTTTTCAGGCAAGTAGGTAGGCCAAGGTGCCGTCAGAGTAAAACAATTAGAAAAAAAGGGAGATTCTTTATAATGGAAAGTATTAAACCGGGTCCTCTATCCGATGTTACCGTCCTCGACTTTACCTGGGTGCTGGCGGGACCTTACGCAACCAGGAATTTGACCGATATGGGCGCCAATGTGCTTAAGGTCGAAAAATTCAAGATCGGCACGAACGAGCGTCATCAAGCACGCCGGGTAGAAATAAACGGGGTGACGCAGTGCTCCTATCACATCAACCTCAACCGCGGGAAGAAAAGCCTCTGCATCGACCTGAAACACCCTAGGGGAATCCAGTTGATTCATGAGCTGATCAAGAGAAGCGATATCATCGTGGAAAATTTTGCCCCGGGCGTCATGGACCGGCTGGGACTGGATTACGAGTCGGCGAAAAAGATCAAGCCTGATATTATCTACTGTTCCATTTCAGTCTTCGGACATTGGGGGTACGACGTCAACCGGGCGGGTTATGACATCGTCGCCCAGGCGGCGAGCGGCTGGACGGCCGTGATGGAAGGTCATGAAATGGCGCCCATGGCGATTGGAGATACGACAGCCAGCATGCATGCCTGCACTGCGATCCTGGCCGCCCTGCATCATCGGGAGAAAACGGGCCAGGGGCAGAATATCGACATCTCCATGGTCGATTGCCTGTTCTCCATTCCCGAAACATCGTATCCCGCCTTCTGGATCAGCGAGGCCGCGGGCATACCGCCTTACAATTTTTCCGTCGCTCAGAAAAGCCCCACGTCTTCGCCGTTCGGTATTTATAATGGTAAAGACGGCTGCATCGCCGTCGCCATGCTCACCGACAGCCATTGGCCCGAGCTCGTGGACCTTTTCGGCCCCGAATACGCGTGGATGAAAACCGATGTCCGGACGCGGGATATTATCGGCCGCTGTGTTCCGGAAAACGCCCCCCTGGTTCACGAGGCCGTCGAAGCCTGGATGATGTCCCAGGATTCCGTCGAAGAAGCTGAACGCAAGCTTTTGAGCATCGGTGCTGCGGCCTGCCGCGTTAAATCCATTGAGGAGCTGGCCACGACGGACCCTTACATCGGCGCACGCGAAATGAGGCTGAAGAGAGTACAACCTTTTATCGGACCGATGACGATGGGGGGAAGCCCCCTGAAATTTTCGGAAACGCCGGCGACGATCAGGGGCTATGCTCCTTTTCTCGGCGAGCACAACCGGAGCGTTCTCTCGGAAGTCCTGGGTTATTCAGCAGGAGAGATCGATGTCCTCTACAGCCAAGACGTTATCTACGAAGCCCCGGAAGTGAAAGAACTCCCGGAGGAACTGAAGAAAATGGCCGGCAAGGAAGCATGAGGCAGTCAATCCTGCGGCCATGAACCCTGTGTAAGTGCAACACCCTGATGAAAACTGACTGAAGCAATTGACCGAAAACAGTAAAGGAGAGAGAAATGTCGACTTTACTTAAGGGGGCGCGGAACCGTGCACGGTGACGGCCGATATTCAAAGAACATTTTCCAAAAGGCTTAAAGGGATTCCGCAAGGGGTTCGATGCAAGGCTTGTTCTGGAAAAAAACGAAACCTGCTCAAAACTCTGAAAAAATGATCTTTCAGATGAGCCTTAATGTTTAAAGAAAGGATTTTGTATAAATGGAAAAGAAACCCTGGCTGAACCGTTATGACAATGGAGTACCCGCTTCGTTGAGATACCCGCGCATGATCATTCCCGATGTGCTTCAGGTGCCGGCAAATGCCCTGCCGGACAAAAAAGCCATCATCTATGAGGGAACCTCCATCACCTTCTGGGAACTCCGGAAGCTCGTGTTGAAGATGGCCAATTCCCTGAAAGATCTTGGCGTGACAAAGGGAGAGCGAGTGGGGCTCCACCTGCCGACATGCCCCCAGTATGTCATTGCTTTCCACGCCGTTTTGTCGCTGGGCGCTATTGTCGTCAATCTCAATCCCATCTATCCCGCGGATGAGCTTGCCGTCATTGCGGAGCAATCGACCATTACAACTCTGATTACGATCGATAAAGCTCTGCCGAACGTCAGGAGCCTCTGCGCAAAATTCCACATTCCCCGCGTCATTTTATCGGATTCCGGTGATTTTACCCCTGCCGGACCCAATGCCTCCAAAGCCGCACTGGATAAAGGATGGCACCAGTTTATGAACTTATTGCCCGAAGGCAATGCTGGTATGGCCCGGATAAGAGTGGACATCAAACCGGAAGACCCGGCGGTGATTCAATTCACGGGAGGAACGACGGGTATTCCTAAAGGCGCTGTGTTGACCCATGCCAATGCCATGGCCGCCATGGCCCAGACCACGGTCTGGAGCATGCCGCGGGTGCGTCTGACGCCCATCGAAAGGCTCTCCACTCTGATTGTTCTGCCGCTTTACCACGTTTACGGGAACGTGGTTTCCAACTGGTCGATTTACAATTGTGCCACGCAAGTCCTGGTTCGTCAGTTTGAAATAGACAAGCTCATGGATCTCATCGAGTCGATCGGCGAAATTACGTATTTCCCGGCTGTCCCCACGATGATCAGCGCCGTGATCAATCACCCCAGGGCCAAAGAAATGGAGATCGGGAAGATGATCGGCTTCATGAATTCCGGCGCGGCGCCGTGTCCGGCGGAATTGATCGAACAGGTCAGGGATGCCGGTATTTTTCTGACGGAGGGGTGGGGAATGAGTGAAACCACGGCCATCGGGATCAGCAATCCGATCATGGGTGTAAAGAAAGTTGGCGGTATCGGCATTCCCATTCCGGATACCGATATCAAGCTTGTCGACCTGGAAACCGGACAAACGGAAGTCCCCCCGGGTCAACCGGGTGAGATCCTGATCAAAGGACCGCAGGTGATGAAAGAATACTGGCAGAGACCCGAGGAAACGGCCGATCAGTTGAAAGATGGATGGCTCTCCACCGGGGACGTGGCGGTCATGGATGAGGAAGGATACTTCTTTATCGTCGATCGGAAAAAAGACATGATCATTTCCGGCGGCTTCAATGTCTATCCACGGGAAATCGACGAAGTGCTGCACCAGCATCCCAAGGTGGAAATGGCCGTCTCGGTCGGGATTCCCGATGCCTACCGGGGAGAATCCGTCAAGGCCTTTATTGTTCTGAAAGAGGGTGAAACATCGACGCCGGAGGAAATCATTGCTTTCTGCAAGGAAAAAATGGCGCCTTATAAAGTCCCCCGGTTCGTGGAATTTCGAAAGTCTCTGCCTCAATCCGCCGTGGGCAAGATCCTGCGGAAAACCCTGCGGGACGAAGAGTTGGCAAAGAACAAAAAATTGTAGCCTCCACCGGTCGGCAGCGGAAGGGCAGGGCGCACCGGGGCATGACGACCCTTGTCCCGTGCCCCGTTTACATTTTCCATCAGGTGAAGATAATTTGTCACAGCGCAAGCAAGAGAGAAAATAAATAAACTATAAACGAACTTTTGAAAGGAGAGTAGGTAAATGAGAAGTATCCGTAACATTGTTCTTTGTATGTTGTGTTTTTTCTTGACGTTGTTTTTGGGGTTGCAAATTCCGTCTATGGCCTTTGCCGCCAAGGCGGAGAAGAAGGCAAAAGTGGAAAAGGCAAAGGATGCCATCCCCGGCTCCATGGATGAAAAAATAAAGAAGGCAATCGCATCAGTTGACTTCAGTAAAGTGAGCGACATGTCGGATTTTGATCCCGCCACGTGGGAGGGTCCGACCGGAGATGTCATCAAGATCGCTTACGTTAACGCGTTCTCCGGGCCGGGCGCCCTGAACGGACAGCTCCATGTTGCGCCGATTATGTTTGCGGTTCACGACATTAACAAGCGTGGCGGCATCTGGGTAGACGGCAAGAAGAAGCTGATCACGGTCATCAAGGCGGACCACATGTCGAAAGCGGATCAATGCAAAAAGATTTGCGAGCGCATGGTCTTGCAGGAAAAAGTCCACATCCTGATGGGCACTTCCGGAAGCAACATGATGAAGATCATTAATGAGGTTGCCAATAAGTACAAGGTGATCGCCGTGAATGAGGGGGCGGTTTCCGACGATCTGATGGATGCCACGAATTTCGGACGCTATTCGTTCATGCCCTCCTTCTCCACCGAGCAGGTCGGACGCGGACTGGCTTTTTACTATGGCCAAATCCGGAAGAAAGAAAAGAAATTCTATATTCTGTGCCAGGATTATTCTTTCGGCCGGGGGATAGCCGATGGGTTCAAGAAGGGTTTGAAAGAATACTTCCCGGAGGCGCAGGTTGTCGGCGAGGACTATCATAAGCTCTTCCTGACCGACTTTGCCCCCTATATGACCAAGATCAAGGCCTCCGGTGCGGAAGTCATTTACTCAGGCGACTGGACCCCCGATTCCGGGAACCTTCTGAAGCAGGCGAGGCAGATGGGCATTAACATCCCCGTCGCCGATGTTTTTATGAACGAGCCGAACGAACTGCATGACGTCGGCATTGAGGGAACGAAGGGAATCGTCAACATTGATCAGGCGGAATCGTTCCCCCGCTTCACAAATCCCGCTCAGATCAAATTTTACAAAGCCTGGAACGACCAGTGGAAGAAATGGAAAAAAGCGCCATACAACAGCCATCTCTTCGAGCATGCAGGCGGAAATCTCCAGGCTTATATGATGTATGCCTATTGGACCCTCAGTGTGATCGAACGGGCCAAGAGCACGGACGCGGACAAGATTGTGAAGGTCTGGGAAGGCGATACCTTCCGCCAGGCCAATGGCAAGATCGTCAAAATGAGAGCGTGCGATCACAAGGCGATTCAGGACATGTATGTGTTCGAGTTGGTTCCTCCGAAAGAGCAGAAAATGGATTTCAATATACCGCCCTATCACTGGTATGAGGGATGCTCTTATTATGGGCCCGGTTACCTGATTCCGGCCGCGAAAGTCCTGCCCCAGATGGACCAGAAGTCGGACCGCTGCAAGGGGAAGAGCGACTGGGGTGAATAAATAAGCGCTCCATCAGCAAACATGATGTCAGTCAACGCGCAGGGTGCGCCTTTTCATATGGCGCACCCTGTCTTTTTGATCCCGCTTGGGCGGGACGAGCGTTAATTCTCCGCAGCTTGCTGCGAAACAATAATGTTCATTTCATATCTCGACAGCTTGTCGCGAGGTGGTTGATTAACGAAAAGTTTCGGCAAGAGAGCCTGTCCCGGGACAGCGCCTCAGCACACCCGTCAGAAAATCCTGAGCGTGTCGGGAGTATAAGGAATATTTCTTTCCGGTTCCATCTTTCGCGATGATTCCCTTGACATCAAGGCGGCGTATCCTATACTGTTTCCGCAAAAGCATTTCTCAAGCACGGGTTATCCGAATCCATATTGGCGCCATATTTCAGGAGAACATTTTACAGTCCGGTTGCCGGATGTTGAGATAATGAAGACAGCCAAATACGAAGATTTCAAAATAGGGGATAAAGCCGAATATACCAGAACCGTCACGGAGGCGGATGTGGCCAAATTTGCGGAGGTCTCCGGAGACTTCAATCCCCTGTATGTAAACGATGAGTTTGCCCGAGCTACCCGGTTCGGCAAAACGGTGGTCCACGGCTGTTTTTCATCCGCGCTCTTCTCCACCGTGGTCGGCATGAAGCTGCCGGGGCCCGGCGCGCTCTATGTGTCCCAGACCAGTAATTTCCGCAAGCCCGTCTTTCCAGGGGACACGTTGACCGCCACGGCGGAAGTGGTTGAAAAATTCGCGAAGAAAGAGGGTTCGCTGAAATTTCTTAAGCTGCGCACGATCGCGACGAATCAGGAAGGAGCCGTCGTCACGGACGGTGAAGCGCTCGTCATCGTTATGTGAACACCTGTTTATTGCGTCGGCAGGATTTTTCATTTTTCTGACAGGAGGGAAAATCATGAAACCGACAGAAATTCTCAAAGACGAACATAAACTGGTTCTCCTGATGCTTAAAATCATGGAAGCGGTGGCCGTCAGGCTTGATCAGGACAAACCTGTAAACACGGATGATCTTGAAGCCATCATCGATTTCATCCGCACCTTCACGGACAAATGCCATCATGCCAAAGAAGAAAAGCACCTGTTCCCCGCGCTGGAAAAAGCCGGGATGCCGCAAAATGACGGACCTATTGCCGTGATGCTCCGCGAACACGAGCTCGGCCGCAGCTATACCAGGGAAATGGACGGAGCGCTCGGCCTGATGAAGAGCGGCGATGCGTCTCGCGCGAAGACTTTCGTGGAGAACGCCCGCGGCTATATCCAGCTGCTGATCAACCATATCGACAAGGAAGAGCGCGTACTGTTCGTCATGGCCGATCAGCTGCTGAGCCCTGCGGCGCAGGCGGATCTTGCGGAAGGCTTTGAACGCGTCGAACGCGAGGAAACGGGCGCCGGCGTTCACGAAAAGTATCACGCCCTTCTCCACAGGCTGCGTGATGCCTATCTCCAGGCGTCGGGATGAGTGGACTTTCGGAGGCGTTGATTGGGAACTCTCTTTGTAGAGCCAGGAAAAGCTTTAGTTGAAAGGAGGATTTATGATGATGAGCCGGCTGAAGACAATTGTTGTATTGATGGTTTTGCATATTCTCCTGTCGAGCAGTCTGATCGTTGCTGACGCAGACGCCGATAACGTCGTTTATATCAACAACGCAACTGCTTTCACCCTTACTGTCAGCGCGAAATGCATTGAATGCGGAATTTTCGGATGGGGGAACGAGAATGACTGCTGGGACGCAAACCCTGTAAGCAAAACCCTGGATTCCCTTAAAGCAGGGTCTGTAAACTGTTTGCCGGTCACCGGACACAAATTCTTCGTCAAAGAAGTGACCATCACGAGCACGGTAAACAAGAGTTGTACTTTCCAACCACCCGCGAATTCAGACAGTACGTGGTATGTAACATTATCGCTCGACAAATCTTATTTCAGTTGTACGAGGCAGTAAGAAAAATTGTACCTGGCTCCTTTTTGCACTGCATTTTATCATCTCTCCGGCAGGAGACGAAGACACTTTAGAAAAGGAAGAATAACAGGAAAGGGAAATTAAAGATGGCTTCCGAAAACATTCCCGTGATTATCGGTGCAGGCCAGGTGACAAAGAAGGAGGCGTCACGTGTGATCGACGGCTCGCCTGTGGATCTGATGGCCGAGGCCGTCGTGGTTGCGGCACAGGACGGCGGTTTGACAAGGCAGTGCCTTCAAAAAGCCGACCTGCTTATCACCACTTCGCTTTTTTCGGATGACGGTATTATCAACCCTCCGGGATGCGTGGTCGATAAACTTGATCTCTCCGATGCACAATGTATGGTTTCCGGATTTGGCGGCATCATGCCGCACGCCATGCTGCATCATGCCATGAAAGCGGTCGCCGAAAACAAAGCCGGTCTGGTTCTCCTGACCGGAGCCGAAGCTCAGCACACCATGCAGCAGGCGAAAAATTCCCGGACATTTACCGGCTGGAAGGTAACATCTCAGCGCCCCTGCCTTGCGCCGCTGACTTCCCGGGGAGCGTTTGACGGAGCCTGCGAAACAGAACACATCCACGGTCTTTCGCTTCCCGCGACTGTCTATCCCATGTTTGAAAACGCGCTGCGCCGGCGGTATGGACGCACGATTACGGAACATACCCGCAAGCTGGGCGAGCTGATGAGCCGTTTTTCACACGTGGCGGCAAACAACCCGCTAGCCTGGTTTCGCGAACCGCTTACGCCCGAGGAAATCATTACCGTTTCCGATGCCAACCGCAACACCGCATTTCCTTATACCAAGCGGATGAATGCCATGCTTGGGGTCGACCAGGCCGCCGCCCTCATTGTTACATCGGAGGCGCAGGCCCGGAAGATGGGTATTGACCCGGCAAAGTGGGTGTATCTGCATGGCTATGCCGAGGCCAGCGATCACTGGTATATCCTGGAAAGAGAGGCCTACGGTTTTTCCCCGGCCATTGATATCGTCGGCCGAACTGCCCTCGCGCAGGCCGGCGTGACCATCGCAGACATCGATTTCTTCGATCTGTACAGCTGCTTTCCCGTTGCCGTGCAGGTGACCCGCGACATGCTGGGCATTGCCGAAAACGATAATAGGCCGCTGACTATTACCGGAGGACTTCCCTATTTCGGCGGACCGGGAAATGACTACGTCATGCACTCCATGGCGCAAATGGTTGAGCTTCTGCGTCAACATCCCGGGAAGACCGGCCTTGTCACCGGTAATTCTTTTTACATGACCAAGCACTCGGCGGCCGTGTGCTCTACCACGCCCCCAAAAGACAATGCGGCGGCTACAGCCGATGTAAGCGTTTGCCAGAAAGCCGTTGACCTGCGGCCCAAACATCAGATTGATCCCAGGCCCGATGGGCGGGGTACAGTGGAGACCTATACCGTGATTTACGACCGGAACAATTTGCCGGGTAAAGGCGTTGTCATCGGAAAAGAAGAAAATGGAAAACGTTTCGCGGCATTCACGCCGCCCGACCCATCTCTGTTTTCAGCAATGGTTACAGAAGACTTTTGCGGCACGACAGGGACGGTCGTATCCAAAGACAACGTCAACACCTTCACCCCCGATTGAATAGGGTGACACTAGCGTTAGGGAGCAGTAGGGATGTCCGCTGGTTCCCTTATCCTGTTTGGCGCTTACAACGCCGCGGGACTGCGGTCAGCCAGCATGCCCGCGAATCAAAATTGGATGCGTTTCTATTTTTTTGTCCGTACAAATTTTTCGATTTGTTGAGAAAACCATTCTGGCTTTTCAATCATCGGCGCGTGTCCGCACTGAGGAATCGTTTCCAGCACAGTATCAGAAATATTTGCCTGGAATGCTTTCGCGACATCCAACGGAGTGATCCGATCTTCTTCCCCCCAGAGCAGCAACGTCGGTACTTTTAAGCCGGATAATTCATTTTTCAGATTGTCCTCTTTAACACTTCGCGCGGCATAAATCGTATTCAATACGGCCCGTTTATCCCTGCTGAATTTCACAATTTCCTCAACCATCTCATTCGTAATAAACGAGGGATCATAAAAGACAGAAACAATATTTTTTCTAATGTCTTTACGCGTTGGATTGGTGGGAATAATTTCGGTTATACCGGACGGCGCAGACAATATTAATCCGGAAATCAGTTCCGATCTCGCAAGACACAAACGCAAGGCCACGTGCCCGCCAAGAGAATTACCGCATAAAAAAACGCGGTCCAATTCACGGCTTCTAATGAAATATTCCGTCCATAAAGCCAATGCTTTAACGCTGACGGCATCCCTCTCTCCTATAAATATTGGAAATGAAATAGATATCGGACGCGCAAAACGGGCCAGTGAATCAAAAACGCCCGCCCAATTAGAGGATGCGCCAAGCAAACCGTGCAACAACAAAATGTAGGGGCCCTGATGACCGCCTTCTTTGACTTCAATAAACGGAACGCGCTCTTCTTTGATCCATTGCGGCGGTTCCGAAATCATCCATTTGGCTGACTCTTGAAGTTTTATGATAATATCATGATGAAGCATGCATCAGGACGCTTTCTGTATAACATCAAATGAACCATCGGTTTTAAAAGTCATGCGCGGTTTATGGAAGCCGCGTTCGGGGCTCCTGTTTCTCTCCGGCGCGTGCAAGACAATAAATTTTTCGCGGGCCTGTTGCGGACTTCCCGGCACAAAACCTTCGGCCGATTTGTGCCGAAGCATTTTCGTGGGTTGTGCCCGCAGACGCAAGGCTTGTATCCTTTATGTTAAAGGTATGTCAAGTGACACATTTTGACCTTGCCCTCTTTTCTAAAAAGGGGAGAGGTGTCTCTGAAACATAGCGGGCGGTTCTCTTTGATCGGGATAAATTAACAATACGGAGTAAAGTTCAAAAATAAAACGAAAAAAAATAGAGTCATTCCCTTTTTCCTGAGGCGTGCAATTTTCTATTTCCTGAATTTGTGCTAGGCTGCAAAAAAATAAATATGAATTGAGCGGAATATTTTATGCCAAATAATACAGACAGAATTCCGGGCCTGGCCGAATGCGAAGAACTCATGGCCCGATATGCCATGCTGCCCAATATCGTCGAACATTCCTTTCAGGTGATGCGCGTCGCGCTGGCCATTACCGACAATCTCGTAGACGGTGTTTCCATTAATCGCGACATGGTCATTGCCGGGGCGCTGCTTCACGATATTACCAAAACCCGGTCGCTGCAAACAAAAGAAAGGCACGCGGCATCGGGCGGCGCTCTTTTGCGCGAACTGGGATTTCCTCTGATTGCCGAGATTGTTGAGCAGCATGTCGTTATCGACCTGAATCCGGCAGGGCCGATCGTTGAAAAAGAAATCGTTTATTACGCCGACAAGCGGGTGATGCACGACAAAATAGTGACCTTCGAAGAAAGGGTCCAGGATTTATTAATCCGCTACGGAAAAACGAATGAGATATACAATCTGATTCTGCAAAACCTGCAGCACGTCACATCGGTTGAACAAAAGCTTAACAGTTTTATGAAAATCGACATCCATGATGCGATAAGGAAAATAACCGGATAGTCTCCGCAAAAGTTAAAAAGTTGGCAGCCTCTGTTTTTTGAATGAATCTGAATTGATATTTTGAAGTCCCTATCGTCGCACTAAGGAGATGGCATGGCAAAGATTAATACGGTACTCGGTCAAATTTTACCTGGTGAGCTTGGAAAGACTTTGGTCCATGAGCATTGCGTTATTGGATTTTCAGGATGGGAGTGCGATCCCTTGCCGGGAGGTCCCAGTCGGGCGGAAATGATCGAAAAATGTATACAGGCGCTGCTGCCGGCACGGGATCTGGGTCTGCAGTCGATTATCGAAGCAACACCGCCTGATCTGGGTCGGGATGTCGAGATCCTGAAGGCTGTCTCGGAGAGCACAGGGGTCCACATCATATGCTCAACGGGCCGATATACCGAAGAGTACGGCAAGTGGGCCTACCTGAAGCAAAGAGACAGGCTCGGGGCGTGCGACCTGCAATCCGAGCTCTATGATGCTTTCATGTACGAAATTACAGTCGGAATCGGGCAGTCCGAAGTGCGGGCGGGGGCGATCAAGGTGGCTACTTCCCTGAACAGAATGGCCCCCTGCGAGGAAGCGGTCCTGGCTGCCGCAGCGCGGGCCTCAAAGGAAACGAGTGTTCCCATTATCACGCATACGGAAGGCGGCACATTAGGGCCCGAACAGGCAAAGTTTCTTCTGGCTGAGGGTGTAGCCCCGGGACGCATCATGATCGGCCATATGTGCGATAACCTCGGGAGCGATTATCAGGGGGATCAGAAGGAAGTCATGCAGACCGGATCCAGCATGGCTTACTATCGCTTCGGGCTCGAGGTTTACGTCAAAGATGACAAGCGGGTCGAAGCCCTAGCCGCGCTTATTGGCGAGGGATATGCCGAAAAAATTATGATCTCTCACGATTATGTCGGCGCGTCTCAGGGGAGGGGCGGGATGTGGCCGAATCGCCTTCCTGCGCAAATAGAATCGCTGGTGCCGAACTGGTCCTACACCAACATCTTTCGGCGAATCCTACCTGCTCTGAAAGAAGCCGGCGTCACCGATCAGCAAATCCATACTTTGATGGTTGAAAATCCCCGGCGGCTCTTGGGATCAAGTTGATATTGTATTTGTGAAAATTGTCTTTATCTATTGATTAAATCCATGCTGAAGATTTCCTCATTCTCCTGATTTCTTACCGTCAATTTCGCACTGTTGCCGTTGATGAACACGTCCGCAAAACCATACTGACCGGCCCTGTACCAGATGCTGGCCGGGGATATGTAATTCCTTCCTTCATCAAGGCTGCCGCCGAAAGAGCCCATGACGGCGTAAGTCACTCCGTTCTTCTGCAGTACTTCCGTGTGATGCATATGACCGGATAAAACCAGATCGACCCCGTGTTTTTCGAAAAGCGGACACAGCAATGGTATTAAACGGCTGTTGTCATACCAATCCCATCCGTCTTTATTCCTTCCCGAGCAATAATAAAACGTGTGGCTCATGACGATGCACCAGTCTTTTCGGGGTATGTCCGCAAGCTGCTTTTGCAGCCAGGCTGCCTGTTCCTTGGTGTAGGTTTGCGCCACCCATTCAATATCAAGGATGAGAAAATGAATATTGCCAATGTCTATTCTTCGCCACATATTTCCTTCAGGGTCGGTGAGAGAGTATCGTTTATAGAATTCAGCCCCGCCAAAAATCGTATCGTGATTTCCCGGAATATAGCATGTCGGCATGGCCCTGTTTAAAGATTCCATGTCCTTAGAGGCTTTGACCCACAAGCTGTAATCAAAGCCGAGGTCAACAAGATCGCCGAGCAAGAAAAACGCATCGTATGGATCGCGCCTGATGTGGTCGAGCATTTTCAAAGTGAGGTCGGTCCTGCTTTGCGCGTTTCCAATATGCGCGTCACCGGCTGCGGCAAAACGAAAGGTCTTCGGCTGTTGACTGCTTTTTAAAAAAATGGCAGGGGATACGGCGCCGTGGCGGATATATTTCGGAAGCAAAACATTCGATGCGAAATACAGGGAAACGGCCACGGTCAGAAAAGATATGATCAGGGTTATTTTCGATGTCGGGGTTTTCCGAAGTTTGTCTACGATGAATGATGAGGCAGTGAATATAACCAGCGCGAGAAGCGCCAACATTTTGATAAGGGTATTGGTATATAATGTGATGTCCTCCAGCGCGCCGTGTCCGGAAAACATATAGAGAATCAACAAAACGGGTAAGGCGAGGGCCAAATATACGACAGCCTGCAATATCTTTGATAGGAAGTTTCCGGAGCTGCTCATTCTTTATCTCCTGCGACCTGCGGATTATGATTGAATCGCCTCAGCAAGAAAATGAAAGTAAATCGTGCTGCAAAGAACGCGGGCTTTTTCATCATTATCCCTTTTGGGGGAGCGTTAACGAACGTTGGTGTGATTTTTCTTATCACAAGTCACCGAACAACCATAGCGTAAAGCGGCGCGTCGTCAGGCAGGCAGAAGAGAAAACGACCGGCGCATGTTTGATGGCGCAAAGTGCCGGGGGCGGTGGCAGTTGAACCGGGGCATCCCATCGCTCAGCATGCCCTACAACTGTGGCTCTAAGGCTCGCGGAGCGAGAGCCGAAAACTCGCCCTGCGGGCTCAGACAGTTCGGCTCTCTTTTGCTCCATTTCGCCAAGAGCCACAATATTTCGGGCATATTCGCTCATGGCATGCCCCGGTTCAACTGCTGTTTCTTCTTGCAATGTTTTTGAGAAGTTGTATATTGAGCGCCGGATTTCAAAAGAGCAGTAGCTTCACATTTGTCAGTTCAATTATCCTCGAAAGGAAGCGCAGGGTGATTAAATGAGACATCTCAAAACGGCATCATAAAATAGTTAGCAAATACAAAATACTAATGAGTGGCTGAAAAATGATTTTTCAAGACCCCATTCTTTGACCCTATGGTAAGTGAAAGAAATCCAATACAAAACCCTGCTTGGCTAAATTCGCCACCAGAACCAACTTTTCCCCTGCCTCCGACAGCTACTCGTGCACAAACATTACCTTATCATGAGCTTTCTTGGGAAAATTTCGAACGGCTGATTCTTCGAGTTGTTCGACGAGAGGCAACCGTTGCCGAATGTTGGGTCTATGGTGAACGTGGCCAAGAACAATATGGATTGGATATCTTAGCCGAATTGCGTAACGCCCCAGGTGAGTTTGCGTGTTACCAATGCAAACAAGTTAAAAAGTTCTCTGCAACTGATATCAAGAATGCCGTTAATAAATTCCTTCAAGGCAAATGGGCCTGTACGACAAAACGCTTTGTCCTATGTACCTCATTGCAACTTACCAAAACCAACCAGGTTACTGAAATTTCAAAACAAAGGGATGCGCTCAAAGCGAAAGGAATTGAGTTTGTAACCTGGGACGGCACTGAAGCAGGGCATCTATCTGAGCATCTCAAAAAATACCCTGACTTGGTAGACGATTTCTTTCTTAGAGAATGGGTTCGTCTCTTCAATGGTTCGGATGCGGCAGATTCCCTCGGTGAAAGGCTTGATGGAGGGAACTTAGCGGAACTCCGCGTTCAACTTCGGGATATCTACTCAACATTGTTCCATCGAAACGATCAAGGGATTCGCCTAGGCAACAGTCGGACATTGCCGCTGCTGGATCGATACATTTCTCCAGCAGTTATCGAAAGAAAGGAAGTTTTCGCAACTCGTGGGGTACTGGCAGGAAGCATGGCTAGTTCGAAAGACCAATCGTATTCCGAGGGACGACAGGAAGAAAGTCAAGGTCGATCAACTCTAGTGACGACAATCCAAGAACTGCGAACACCTGTTGGAGATTGGCTTTCTCGGCATAATAGATCAGTAATTCTGGGCGATCCTGGATATGGGAAAAGCGTATTATTACGTATTGTCGCACTGCAACTGTTGAACGGTTTGGACGATCCATTTTCTTTGCCGTGGCATGGTTTTTTACCGGTTTGGATTTCATTTGGTGGGTTTAGCGCAGCGATCCAGCGCCAAAATGGTATCAGCCTTGAAGACTATTTTGACCAATGGTTACATCAGCATGGTGCTGATCACATTCGCCCATTGTTTCGGAGGGCAGTCATACACGGAGAGATATTGCTTTTGATAGATGGCTTGGATGAAGGCCAAAATTTACATGCCGCCCAACAAGCCATGGACCGGCTCAGCACCTTCTTATCAATTCGTCCAATCCCCGCTGTTTTTACTAGCCGACCACGAGGTTATACGCAGGTGCGCCCCGATAGCGCCTGGCCCTTGGCACGGCTGGCATCATTCGACGAACCACAAATCGAATGCTTCGCTCGTTCTTGGTTCAAACACTTAGAAACTCCAGAAACTGCCGCCGAAAAGGGACCTAATTGGGAAGAGTTCAGTACAGAACAACGGAAGGATGAATTTCTGAAAGCCATTCGTTCTAACCCTAGCATAATAGATTTAGCCCGAACTCCTCTCTTCTGCCAGTTGTTGATAGACGTCTTTCGCTTCTCCCATCATTTACCTGAGCAACGCATCAAGGTCTATGACAAAATCATTGACCTGCTTTTGTCGGATCACCCCATGGCGCGCGTTCAGGCTGCCGGAATATTGGATCTTTCCGCATATGCACCAAGGACGGAGGATATGCGCGAAATGTTGATTCGTTTGGCACTTCATATTCAATTTGAAGGCGGTGCCGGTGTAATCTCTGCTAAGGATTGCCAAACCGTATTTTATGATTTCCTGACAGATGATATCAATGGCCCTGGATATTCACTATATGAAGCACAGCATCGGGCTAAATCCGTTATTGACTATGCACAAACGGGTTTGGGCTTGATAGTGGAGAGAGCTCCTAACGAGTTGGGCTTTTTTCACACTACTATGCAGGAATATTTGGCCGCACAAGCTATGGTTCGTAAGGAAGAACAAGAGCAGATAGATTGGCTGGCTGGTGTTTGGGATCAACCCCGGTGGCATGAAGTTGTTCTCGCCTGGTTCAGCATAATGGGTGCCGTACAAGGGAAAACAACCACACAGCGTGCAATCGACCATCTCAAGCAGGCTGCGGCAGGTCCTTGGGCAAAACTACAACTCTTACGCTTGCGTGTCGAACTTGCCGCCAGCGATTTTGGTTTGTCGCCACGCGAGGCAAGAGCCACTATCGAAGAGGCAGCGAATCAAGTCGAAACCATACCATTCCCTGAAATACGACAAGAGATGGCTCGCTACATTGCTCTCGGTCTTCGTTCATCTTCTGTCGCCTGTCAATGTGAAGAACGAATTGCTAACTGGGTGCCCGCACGGTCGGAATGGGCAAGGGCCAATCTTTTACAAGTATTTGGTAACTGGCAAATGTCTAAAGACCTGCTGAGCACCCTCAAGTTGGCTTTACATGACGAAAGCGGACAGTGCCGCTGGGCAGCTGCCGAGACCATAGCAAAGGTATTCGCATCTGATGTGACAGTTGGTGAACATTTGGTTACAATAGCAACAAATTGGCCAGATACGGGTGTTCGTGCGGCAGCGCTGCATGGGTTAGGGCTGGGTTGGCCAAAGCATGAAGCATTGAATGACTTGACCGACGCCGCCAGCAGCTCAAACGATATGGACTTGGCATTGACCGGTATCTCGCTTCGAGTTGCGAACCACCGGCATGATGACCATGACCGCCAGAGGATTTGGTTCATGTTTACCCACGGCAGCGTATCTTATGAGATGCGTGAATTTTGCCGCATGACGTTGATACAGGGGTGGAGTAAAGATGAAGAATTCAAACAATTAGGAATGGAGGCGCTTCGCAATCGTTGGAGGAACGACATAAGATTTGAGGAACAGCAAATTCTTTTCTTTCTGACTGAATCGTGGCCTGGAGATAGCGATGTCGGAAACAGTATTGCGGCCTGGTTTAAGAGTCTTTCCGGAACTTTTCTCATTCATGAGCATAATAAATGGGAAAGCCTCTTTAAAGGTTTTCGATGTAATAGGGAACTGTCCTATGTTCTCAAAAATGCTTTGGCGGATAGGAAAGCAAAGTATCCCTCAATTTTTTGGGGTCCTGAGGAGAAATGGGCATACTGTGTGATCGGCGATAATAATGCCAAGTTGGATGTACTCAATGCCTACTCTTCTGTGAATGGCAATATAAACAAGTATTGGATCGTATCGACCCTCATGGAAGCATGGCCCGACGATATTGACGTCAGAGAATTACTCAGCCATGAATTTCAGCGATTGCCCGGAGAAGTAGCCTTCCTTGCAAAATGGATTGATGCTTTCATGCCGGAACCTGAAAAACGCCGTGCATGGCTTCTCGAAGCAGTGAGACAATCTGATCTTCGCTCTTTCAGAAATCCAGTTAACCGCCTCTTGATGGAATTCCACGATGAGAAATGTCTGGAAACGTTGCTTGCGGTTCTCGAGAAGGACATCTGGTATTATGACAAGATAGAAATTGAAAACCAGCTCATTGAGAACTTTCCGCACGTACCGAAGGTTCGCCAATTGGCAGAGTCATCTTTTGTTGAAATAGATGGCCCCGCTTTATCTTCCGTTGCCAGAGGATATCAACAAGACCCACTTATCCGTAATCGGCTAATGAGAACCGCACGTCCTGCCAAAGCCGACGTGAGAAGAGAAATCTTCAGAGTATTTCGAGAATACTCGATCCCCAGAGATAAGGGATTGCAACTGACTGAGGATATATGGGCCGAAGAAAAAGGTGAGATTCGCAGTGCTGGTGTAGTCGCACGTTGCATGATGGTATCTCAAAGTCCGGAGCTGAAAGTGTCGTTGGTGACAAAACTGCAAGCGGAAATAAAATCTCTCGGCACTTACTTTGAGATGCGTCGACGTGCAGCCTTCGCTGGTTTTCTGCAACTGGGCGAATACGCTTATTGCATCGAAGTAATTTCAGAGAAATCACCATCATCTACCTATTGGCTGGCCGATTATCATGACACCGATGCTGTTACAGGTCATATGTTGTTCGAACATTGGGATAAATTATATGAAGCCTTGGGGAAACAAACCATGGCTTTTGATATGCCCTGGGGAGCACTTGTTTACAATGGGACAGTGAGAGAAGCTTTATCTATCAGTACGGCCCGTGTTAAATTGATAGATTATTTGAAGACAATGAGACCGGTGGACCAATCGGCAGAAAGCCTTGCACTCATGGCTGAGTTGCTGCCAAATTCTGGTGAACTTCGCTCCTGCTTGATCGAAACTATCAAAGAAGGGAACCGTGGTAATATCTCCTATGAGGCTCAGAAGATTCTAGCCGAGCAATTTGGTGGTGACGAGCAAATATTGATGGAGCTTCAAGAGTCTTGGACTAAACATAACTGGCCTTCTACGATACATCCACCATTTCTTTATGCATTAATACTTGGCTGGCCGAACAGTCCTTTGCTTCACCCTTATTTAGGGCAGCATGATTTACCAGATGATTTTCCACTAATTTTTGCAATAGCTTTATGTGGGATCACTGGTAAGGAGAATCATGCCTTAGCCTGCATTGATTCAATGATTCGAATTTCGCTAAGAGACGGTAGAGCGTTGCCTGATATCTATTTGCAATGTTTGCTCAACTGGACACATTCACCTAACGCAGAAAAACTTTTGCGATGTTTAATTAATGATCAGCACCCGTCGCGCAAGATCACTGCAATAGGGCTACTTTCTACTATTGGGAAACTTACCAATGAAGACCGTATGATGTTTGTGCGGCAGTTTGATGATTTGTTCGGGGATACTGCGAAGTCTTGCCCAGACGGATTATCCTTAATAAATTGTGCAGTTATGACGCTACCTCAAGCAATATTCCGCTTTTTAAATCCATCACTAAATAATGATTATAGGGGTGACTTCTAATCTATTTTGCCTCTGATGGTTAGAAAAGTGTCTATGAAGCGAGCGGGACGCTCGTAAAGTAATAAGTTTCTAAAAGATAACGTTCTTCAACACATCACTTACCGAGCATTGGAACAGGATTGGGATCACTTCTTCCAGGCTTTGATGTTCAAGGGGGCCATTGGGGGCGTCCCCAATGGCGCACATTACGGTATTTTTTCGCATCTTCCATTCGCGTAAATAGCAGCCCTGCCGTCGTGATCGGGATGGCATAGGACGGGCTTCGTGTAACATTGGCAGTTCAATACTGATAATAGGATTATTAAGCTGATGACCGATATCACCGCCATAGAAATTTTCCTTTTCATATTTACCCCTTTCTTTATTCCATCGCTTGACCTGTCTTAGTTTTATACAGCGCATTAGCCATTTCTCTAGCGAGGGCAGGATGATGTTCCGCTTGATCCCAGGAGTGCAGTACTGTTTAAGACTGAAATTGAATGGTGATAGCAGTGCCCGGACTTTTATTAAAATATGGAGAGGATAGTATAATGTCAATTGATAGAATTATACTACAGCATGGCAAGCCTTCATGGGTTTTGTTTTTAGGTAATCATTGCAGGAAGACGGGGCGACACAACACTTAATTATTTTTTTCACGATGAGGGAACCCGAGGGACGCCCTCTATCTCTCGATTATCAGCCGTCGGAAATTCTCGCGAAGGCTCTCGCCGATTGTTTTATCTTCACCAAGATTATCGAGGGCAAACGCAATTGCTTCGATTGTGGAAAGGCCCCCCTCGCGGGTTTGCGCGCGGAGCGACGCATGCGCGGGGTTCAGTGAGATGCGGTTTAGTTTCAGGAACCAGGGATTGCGCCACCACAGCGTTTTTGCCTGCTTCCATGACCCGTCAAGTGCGATGATCCCTTTCAGAAATCCGGAATCGGTGATGCGCTGTTTCTTCCGGTCCAAAATGGCGACGGGTGGATCCGAGGCATTGCCTTTGCTGTCAAGAAACAGGATTCCCCATTGTGAAGGCATTGCGGATTCCCCCGCAACCGACTTGAATCCGTTCCAGGAGAGGCCGACACGAACGTCGCTGTTCTTCAGCATGATGTTGGTGAGCCAGGCGGAATTGAGCTCTTTGTATTGTTCCTGCGGGTGCTGAAGAATGATCACAGAGATTCGGTTCTCGAGAACCGGCGCCTTTGCGCAGAGGCACTCATCCTGGTCCCGGTGGCATTTCGGACATGCCCGCTGGCGGTCGATTTTCCGGTGCACTCTGGGATCCCGGAATTTGACGGATTGGACCATGATTTTCCTTTTGACGCTGTTCTTGGGGCAATGGCTTTACGGTGGAATATTTTTTTCAGTGCAGAATCATTTGATAAAAACTTCCTTTTCGTAGCGTGAAGTATAAGAAACGCGGTCTTGTATGTCAAGGGGGAACCAATGTGGATAAGGGTCTCCCCTCTAGCCTCCTCTAGCCCACTAACCCATTATACGGCTGTGTATTGCCAGGATGCAAATGGTGGTTAAATTATGATCGGGATATCGATATGACAACAGAAGATTAAACCATTTCATTTAAGGACGGACTCCTCAATCCGGGGTCCGTTTGGAAAAGAGTAAGAGATATGACTGAAAAAACAAGAAAGCGACGGGATCGGGGGAGATTGTCTTTTCTTGTCCTGCTCACGATCGTTTTCTCAGCGGTATTGGTACCGATCTTAACTGCAACGGTCGAGGGAAAAACCGTGTGCCCTATACCCCAGAAAGGGAGCATTCCCATGAAGCAGTCCAAACAGAATGAGGCGTTGCCCAGCAGGGTTTTGCCGCCGATAGACCTTATCAAACCGGCTGCAACGGAGATAGCCACCTTTGCCATGGGGTGATTCTGGGGTCCAGACGCCCGGTTCGGGCTTGTCAAAGGAGTTATCCGTACCCAGGTCGGCTATACCGGAGGAACCTCAAAGGATCCAACCTATACCCTGCTGGGAGACCACAGTGAATCCATCCGGATCGAATACGATCCGAAAAGAGTTTCCTATGAGACGCTCTTGGAAATCTTCTGGAAAAATCACTCGCCAGGGGAACGATCTTATTCACGTCAGTACGCAGCCTTCATCTTCTATCACAACGAAAAACAGAGGAAGGCGGCAATTGACTCCCGCAAGGCGGTGGCAATGACAATCAAGGGGCCCATCTACACGGAAATCGTCCCGGCTTCAACGTTCTACCCGGCCGAAGCCTATCATCAGAAGTACGGGTTGCGGTCCGAGAAGGCGCTGATGCAGGAGTTCCGTTCTTTTTATCCGGAGGACGATCATTTCGTGGCCTCAACGGCAGCAGCAAGGGTAAATGGTTATGTCAGCGGTGACGGCACATCGGCGGAGCTGGAGATGGAACTCGCCTCTCTTGGTCTTTCGGAGGCGGGACGCCAGAGACTTCGCAGCATTGTAAAATCAAAGTAGGCGCCGACTGGCCACAAGTAAAATTTTAAGTTTCTAAAATCGACGTTCTTCACGACATCAATTTGCCGGGATTGGAACAGGATTCGGGTCACTTCTTCCAGGTGTTGATGTTCAATGATGCTAGATGATCTTCTGCTCTTTGAATTTTTCTAAATCTTCCGTGTTGTATCCCAGGACATCACCATAAATGGAGTCGTTATCTTCACCAAGCAGTGATGCCCGCCTGGCTACAGACCCGGGTGTCCGGGACAATTTAATCTCGACGCCCGGTACGGGAACAATCCCGCTTTCCGGATACTCAAGTTCAACAAGCATTTCCCGGGCCGATACCTGGGGAACTTTCAGCGAGGCGGGAACATCATTGACCGGTCCGCAGGGCAATCCCGCCTTGTCCAGTATGGCCATAACTTCGGCAACCGTCTTATCTTTAGTCCATTCCTCAATGACCACATCCACGTCCTGATAATTGCGGTATCGCGCAAGATTGTCTTTGAAACGTCGATCGGTAATCATGTCTTCGCGCTTAAGGATTTGGCACATGCGCCGCCACATGCTATTGCCGACGATATTCATCACAACATAACCGTCTTTCGCCCGGGCACTGCAGCAATACGCGTAAAAGCCCCCGTTGCCTACGGGCTTCCTGATTTCCCCGTTGACCAGGTACTCGGAAGCGCAACCTGATGCCGCGGCCATCCCGAAAGCGACGTCGAAAAGCGCGACATCCACCAATTGCCCCACTCCGCTGTGATAACGTTCATGCAGGGCCAGCATGGCGCCAAGCGCCGCCCGGGCTCCCGTATTGAAGTCGATAAAATTGAGACCCGGACGAAGTGGGGGATCGCCGGGATACCCCGTAAAGCTCATGATACCGGACATTGCCTGAGCAATGACGTCGAAACAGGGGCGTTCGGCATAGGGTCCTGTCTGTCCGAAACCGGATACGGCAACGACGATCAAGGCCGGATTAACTCCGCTCAATCGTTCATAATCGAAAACATTGGCTTCTTCCGTGCCTTTCGGGCTATTGTGGACCAGGATGTCTGTTTCTTTGACAAGCTCATCCAGAATTTGCCTGCCTTTGTCCGTCCGCAGATTCAATGTAATATTCTTTTTGTTCCGCTGATAAGACAGGCCGCAAGTCATCGATTGACCATCCGGTGCGAAAGGCCCCAGTTCGCGGTCAACTTTTCCTCCCGGAGGTTCTACACGAATGACGTCCGCGCCATGATCCGCCAGCATCATGCAACAATAGGGCGCCGCGATGTAGCCGCCCATGTCCAGCACCTTGATTCCATCAAGCGCTCGCTTCACGATTAAATCCTTTCTGAACTGAGGGGATGCCCCATGAATTCTAAGTTTCCAAGGGGCAACGTTCTGCAAAGCACCTTAGCATCTTTTCGGGTTTCTCTCTATCATGTCTAGGACCAAGCGGGACGCCCTTAAGCAATACATTCATGGATCTGCCAGGCTTGATGCCCATGGGACGAGACACCCAGACGCTGTTCACTTATGACTCCTGAGAAGTAAACCCGCTTTTTTTGTCTTCTCATTCGTCGACTTTGGCTGTCGTGAGGATGACACCGCCATCCACTGCGACGGTGACACCGACCACATAATCACCGGCACGGGATGCCAGATAGACGGCAATGCCGGCCATGTCCTCATCGCGTCCGATCCGTTTTGCGGGCACACGCGCCGCGACAACATCCGCCTGATCGCGGGCCACTGTATTCATTTCCGAAGCGAATGCTCCGGGGGCGATCCCGTTGACGAGAATATTGTCCTGGACCAGGCGAAGGGCCATACGGCGCGTCAGATGAATCAATCCCGCTTTGCTTGCGGCATAAGAATAGGTTTCCTGGGGATTCACAAAAATGCCGTCGATCGAAGCAACATTGATGATCTTTGCGGGTCGTGTCTTGGCCGCATTCCGCAAGGGCGCAATGAGGGCCTGGCTTAAAAAGAACGGCGTTTTCATGTTCAAATCGACAATTTTATCCCAGCCTTTTTCCGAGAATTTGTCGAAGGGCTCCAGCCATGCGGCCCCGGCATTATTCACGAGAATATCAAGTTTGTCTTCGCGGGATGTATACGCTTTGGCGAGAGCTCTCGCGCCATCAACGGATGAAACATCCATAGGCAGGGGAAAGCAGGGGCCTAACGGGGAGAGCTCTTCCGCCGTCTTTTCGCACGCCTCGGCTTTGCGCGAGGAGATATAAACCCGTGCACCTTGTTCAAGGAATCCGGCTGCGATCATACGGCCGATCCCCCGGGAACCGCCCGTAATAAGAGCCGTGCGGCCCTTTAATGAAAAAAGATCTTGCATCATTTTAATTATCCTCCATTTTATCTTTTTGTAAATTGGGCTTATTAGAAACAATTCTTGAAGTCAATTGAATAATAGAAATAGATAATGGGATGCTCTTACCTGATTCGGGGGACATAACACTTAATTATTTTCTTTTACGAATAACTGACAATTTCAGTAAGTAATCCGCGTTTTCTTCAAAACACATGAATTGATATTTTGAAGAACAGCCCTATTTTTTCCCGTCCCCAATCGTCTCCTCAACTTGCACAGGACTTGCCGTAGCCGGCCGGGCAGGCCGATGTCTGCGTTTCCGTCTTCTGCGCCGTTTCGCCGGCGCTTCATCGGGCGGCGTTTCCGTAATGATGGAAGAAGGCTTCCCTGAAAGAAACGCTTCCCACCAGGCCAGAGCGGATTGATTTTCCCCTCGCAACTCCCCTTCGAGATGGAGGTACGCCAGGGCGTCTGCAAATTCAGGTCTCCTGACTATGACGGAAGGACGACGCGGCGGCACTGTGTGAAGCAAGTGCTGCATGGCAAGAATGTTGCGCAGCTGGTTTACGACCTTTCCGGGAATGCTCACGGTCCGGGAGCACTCTTCGATGAACTCCGTGCAAACGGCATCCTGTGTCAACCGGCCGGGGATACCCTCCCGGTGGCGGGCCTGCGATGTTTCCGTGAGGAGGGGACCGAAGAATGCGGCAAAGAAAAGCGCCGGGGATGACGGTATTCCCGTCTGGCATCGCTGGTCGAGATGTCCAAGATTTACGTTCATGATGTTCAGGCGATCGGCGTTTCCGCCGAGCCACAGACTTAGCCCGGGAAAGAGGGCGGCAAGGAGTCCGCTTTCGTGCATGAGACCGAAAGCCGGACGCGCAGCGCCGAACAGGAAGAGTTTCAAAACCTCTTCATAGAGCCTTCCCGGTGACGCGCGGGAAATTGTGGAGGACAACTCGCAGAGGGTCTCCCACGCGGCAGGTTCGATGACAAAATCATGGGATGCAGCAAAACGAACGGCGCGGAGCATGCGCACCGGGTCTTCCGTAAATCGTACGTATGGGTCGCCGATGGGGCGAATGATCCCCTCGCGCAGGTCGCCAAGTCCCGTCGAGTAGTCAATGACCGAATAATCCGCGATATTGTAGGCAAGGGCATTGATCGTAAAGTCACGGCGGAGGGCATCCTGTTCCGGTGTGCCAAAGACGTTGTCACGCAGAACCATTCCGGAGTCATCCTTGAGGTGACGGGGGTTGCGGTTATTGGGAACCGGCTTTTCCATATCCGATTCATCAGAGAGGGCATCAGCCCGAAACGTGGAAACTTCGAGGATTTCGTCGGCAAAGTGCAGATGGGCCAACCGGAAGCGGCGGCCGACAAGACGGCAATTGCGAAAGAGACGTTTGATCTGACCCGGTCTGGCGTCTGTTGCGATGTCGAAGTCTTTGGGTGTGCGCTCCAGGAGCAGGTCGCGGACACACCCCCCGATCAAATAGGCAATAAAGCCGTTGTCGCGGAGTCGGTAAAGTGTGCGGAGAACATTCCGGTCTATCTTTTTCCGGGAGATCCGGTGTTCCTTCCGGGGAATGATTAGTGGCTGCATGTGTGCAACATAGCACACCAAATCGAAAAAGCAAGATTTCGGCGTTATTTGCTATGGATTGGAATATTGGATACCCGCTAAAAATCATCGGGAACAGAGGTTGAAAAAATATCCGACAGCCGGAATGCTATACTGGCAAGGATTTTAAGCTATTTGTATTGAAGAAGTTAATAAATTTACAGCGTCCCCTTGGTCTCACCCGATCAACGGCAGTCTCCACTAACTTTAGTTTTTTTTAACAATTCGCAGCTTCCCAGTGCGCACGCTTTTTTTGCGTCAGAACAGCCAAGCGTGATTTCACCCGACGATAAATAAGCATATCCCCGCATAGAGTAGGCGGAGCCATCATCCGGTTTCAGGCGGATGGCTTCATCATAATCATTGATGGCCGGTTTATAGCGTTCCAGTCTGGCATGAAAAGATCCTCGTATCCTGTAAGCGTCCGCATAATCCGGTTTCAGGCGAATGGCCTCGTTTAGATATTCAATGCCCTTCAGGAAATCAGTGAGTTCTGTGCTGTTATTCAGAATAAGCGCCTTGCCGTACCATGCCTCTGCAGCGCCGATTGCTGCATCAGAATCTCCAGGCGCTTTCGATTGACCAACGGGCAGCGTGTCTCCAAAAGTCTCTGCTGTCGCCGACCCTTTGCTTTTGTTGAAGTTTTTTATTTGTGGAATTGCGAACAGAATGCCGCCGACCACTATCATAACCACGATAACCGTCATATATAGCGCAAACGATTCCCCTATACCGTGTAACTTTGTTTTCCAGCTGGCGCCGTTTTGTTTTCTGTGTTTTTTCCGTACCGGCTCGTCTGCCCTGAACCCGACTTCTTCCCCTTTCAGTTTACACCTGACTATTCTCAGCTGTCTCACGAAGAAAGGTGTGACGTCATACAATCCCGGTACAAATTCTTCGGCGAATCTGAGGCATCCCGAGAATACGCAAAATGTGGGAACAAAAGCAACAGTAAGAGCTGTGTCCATGTTCTTGAAATAGCCCGTGTAATGAATATAAAGTGCGACAATATATGTTAAAGGCAGTCCTGCGAAAATGATGCGGCCAAAAAAACCCCTGAAAGAATAGAAATATTGGATGATATGCAGAAATTTTAACAGCGCGCCGACGATGAAACAAATTAATAAAGAAGTCAGTGTCAGATTAAGTGTGAGGCCGACAATATTTCTACTGAATAAATCATTCGTGATGCGATAACTTTCTTCGTAAAATACCGCATATGCCTGTCCCACTTGCGTATATGTAAATATAAGCCACAGGTATTTTGAATAATATAAAAGAAAAATATAGGCGAGTGCTGTGAAAGCAAATAGCAATATAAGCTCTGCAACTCCGCCCACCGGCTTTTTAAAACGGGTGAGTAATTTTGCCGCTTTAATTTTGAGCTGCTCTCGATTCATTTCAAAATAATCCTGCTCTATTTTGTCTTCTCATTCATTCAGCGTGGAATATCAACATTGGGGGCAGGTTTTGAAATATAGCACACCAAATCGAAAAAGCAAGATTTCGGCGTCATTTACTATGGATTGGAATATTGAATACCCGCTAAAAATTATCGGGCACAGGGCTACTATGGGACGTACTTCAATATATTAAAATAATATGGACAGTGCCCTGTTTGGGATATCGAGGAGATGATTTGTTTTTCTTTGGCCTGCGCTGCCTGTTTCGTGAATCATAAATAGAGGGGGTGTTCTATTCACTGAGAGAGGTATTGAAAAATCAGAGATGAATAATGGAACCGTGCGATTTTTCGCAAAGCACATCAATTGATATTTTGAAGTACGCCCTTCATTACAAATACATGCTTATTTATTTGTTATGATCGATTTATAAACATAATGAACTCATATTAACCGGACACTACCGCTAATATATACATCACTGGGCCTTTTGTCGTTTACATAATGTGACCTGTGGGATATAGGAACCGAACATATTCCATTCAGGAGGAAACATGAAAACTCGAGTAAAGTTGTTCGCTGGTTTAATCCTCTTAACCGCCTTTGCAATTATTGCCTGCAGCGGTTCTGATGACCCCCGTTTCTATTCCTATACAGTGACCTTTGACAGTCAGGACGCAACGAAAGCGGCAGATCCGGCCGGTAAGACCGTACAATTCCCGGCAAAGACTGTTGACGCATTACCGGCAGAACCGACTAAGAACGGTTATATCTTTGGCGGCTGGTATACAGCGATTGGTGGAGGAGGAACCGAGTTTACAGCCGCTACAACAGTTTCGGCAGATATTACGGTTTATGCCAAATGGACGGTAAAATTAGTATATGCCATAGGTGACACCGGTCCGGGCGGTGGCGTTGTCTTCTATACAAGAGTTGACGGCACGGGTGGACTAGAGGTCGCGCCGGCATTGTGGAATGGCGGTTCTCCGGATCCCGGTCCGATACAATGGAGTACTATAACCAATGCTTTCGCGAATGGCGTAAGCGCGTTACCCACGGGAATAGGGACCGGATCCGCGAACACTGACGCGATTATCCTGCAAAATAGCGGTGCCGAGAGCGCGGCAAAGCTCTGCCGAGATTATACGGGTGGCGGTTTTTCTGACTGGTTTCTGCCGTCGAGAGACGAATTGGCGCAGCTATGGACAGCATTGGCATCCACAGCAAGTACCCGCACAACTTACGGCTTTAACGGTGACTATTACTGGAGTTCGTCTGAGGGCATTGCTTCCCGAGCTTGGCATCATTGGTTTTCAGACTTTGGCGGTCATGATGCTTATGATAAGATCTCTCCGTCCTACGTGCGTCCCGTTCGGGCTTTTGGAACCCCGCTCACCACAGAGTACTTCAATGATGGATTCGAAGGGGGCGGCTGGAATTCCGCGAGGATCAGCGGCGACGGCGACTGGTCTATCGTTACTTCCGGAACTCATCCCACGCTCGTGCCCCGCAGCGGTTCTCATATGGCCCTCTTCCCATCCTATGATGCAAGCAGCGGCCATCAAGCGCGCATCTACCGCAGCATCAGTGGTTTTACGATCCCCATCTCGCCTGCATCGGTCACACTGAGCTTCTTCATGTATCACGACCCCGGATACCCTACACCCCCGTATGACCGGGCGCAGGTCCAGGTATCAACAGACGGGGGAAGCAACTGGATCAATGTGGGATCGGCTATCGACCGGTACAGCGCCACGGAGGGCTGGATTCAACACACGCTTGATCTGTCTGCCTACAAGGGGCAGACGGTCATCCTGGGTTTCGTCGGCATAAGCGAATACGGCAACAATATGTATCTTGATGATGTCTCGGTGATTGGACTGAATTAGTTTAGCAGGAAGTATCGCGGCAATCCGAAAACCATTTCTGGATTGTCGGCGTTTCTTGGCAAACAAAAATTAAGCCCGGATATGATGGTATCCGGGCTTTTCTATATCTCCCGCTATTTCTTCTGGAAGCTGCATTGAATAACGCCGGAACCACCACTTAATAGTTTCTTGGTCACTTTTGTAAGAGTTTTTGACACCACTTCTATTTCATATTCTGTTTTATGAAAACAGTAGTCCGGCCATTTCCCATGTTTATCGTACACCGACTCTTGACACACGTTGAAGGCTGTGGCGTATTTCAGAACCGGGGCAGTAACCTTCATGACTTGGCCTCCCGCAACAGCATATTTCCCGGTTCGAAACGCGTCGGGAACGTTATAAGTAGGCACACGCACTCCATCATCGCCGGCGCGTGTGATTTGAAACTCTTCCCTGGATGGACTGCAACCTTGAAGATTTTTTGTTTCCCATCCACTAAACGAGACCAGCACATCGATAATCTCCGGCAAGGTGAGTTCCTGCTCAGCCTTATACTCAAGTTTGTAGATCCGCTCCCGTATCTTTGCGGCCTCAGGGGAATTGGGGGCAAGGCGAAGGTACTGTTTGAAACTTGCAATGGCCTCCTTTAGTTTTCCTGCCTTTTCCTCGGCAAGCCCAAGGTTATAGTGCACATTTGCCCAATCCGGCGCAAGACGTTTAGCTTGCATGAATTCGTTGATAGCTGCGTCATACCCATCCTGTGATTTTGCCATCTCCATCGCAGCCTGCCCCCGTGCCATATGGCGGCGGGCCTCTTCGGATACGGTCTGGGCATTTACAATGGATATCAGCAAGGAACAGACGGCAAGAACTGTTATGATCATTTTGATCTTCATTATTTCTCCCTGCAATAAAGTAAGGCGTATCCGGAAATTCGTCGGCGCCTTTGTTTCCATCATTTTCCAATTCTGTCTCGACGGTTCTTCTTTCCCCACTTTTATAATCGGAATGTTTGATCTTATGACAAACTTAGCAGGTTTCCACGGATGGTTTTCGGCGATGTAATTTTAGCAACTGCTTCACATTCCGTTAACGGAATTGAGTTGGCGGCAATAACATTGACCAGGCATGCAGCATACTTTTTACACTATTTGCTGCACTGGCACTTGCCGTTTACATACCTGCATCCGGATAAACAGCATTTGGCTTCATTAGGGGGAAGGCATGCACCGTTGCATTCCACACCGCCGCACCAGCTGCCGTTCCGATAGCACATGCCGGACATACAACATTTTGCTTCGTTGAACGGCAGGCATTGACCGCCGCATTCCGCTCCGCATGCTCCACTGGAAAGTGTGCATCCACCTGAAGCCTCACATTGCCCGGCATAAAGCGCCGGTGCCGCTATTAACAAAAACACCGCAATTTGTGCGAAAATAAAAAGTTTCTTCATATTTTTCTCCTTCTTCTTTTGTAAGGTAGAAAATGCGGCCTCATATGTCAATGAAATCTTGCGGCATGAAATGTGTTGGAGAAACAGGGGGACGCTGCTGATTTATTAACTTTCTCATGCCAGGACTATTAAATTGACTCTCCTGGATCACTTCAGTTATACTTTTGCCCGCACAGCATCCCTCAAAATATGGCAAAGGGGTAAAACCATGATTAGACCGTCAAAGAAAAAATCCCGGAATAAATCAGAAACTCTCCCGATAAGCAGGTATTTCCTGGATCTTGTCGCCTGCGCCGCGCTGACGTTGCTTTTTGCCGGATGCGCGACAACGCGACCCAACCTGCACCATGAATCGTAAACTCTTGTTACGATAAGAAAGGCATGAAGGGAGTAAAATGAAGAAATCTACATTATTACTGTTTGTTGCTGTACTCATAGCCATGCTGACAGCATGCGTAAGCTCGACGACACTCAATCCGCCAATCGCCAATGCCGGAAAAGATCAATCAGTAATCGTTAATTCAACAGTTACTCTCGATGGCTCAGGCTCGACTGATCCTGACAATAACATTGTTTCCTACCAATGGGAACAGACAGATGGACCAACCGTAACACTAACCAATGCCAATTCGGTTACCTCACAGTTTATCGCCCCCATAACGGGATCGACGCTAACCTTTAAGTTGACCGTTATAGACGCAACTGGTTTGCAATCGACGGACACATGCATCATATCCGTTTCGCCCACAACCAGGATTGGACCTTTTATTGCGTCATATTACGACGGTACTACTTTCGTGGCCTCGGAATCTGTGACACGACCGTCCATCAACTATAGTGGGTCAGATTTTCATGGCATTGACTCGGTGAACTTTAATGCCACATGGACCGGCAATATAGAGGTGTTTAACGACCCGAAGATCATCAATCTAAACTTTGAAGTCCACTGGGCGGATATCTCGCTTTTTATTGACGGAGTGGAAATAGCTTCCTGGTCGAGAAGCAATCGTATTGTTCACCATCAATTCAGTCTTGGGGTTCACGAGATCGTAATCAAGTATCACAGCAACACACTTACCACTGACTTCAACGCATCCTTTACCGACAACAGCATATACTCCAAAGACGAGGCAATAAACCTTATCCGGCCACAAATCGATGGCGGCACCCAGATCATTTATGTCGGCTGCTATGAGTCTGCTGATCTGTATAATAACAGCACCGTGACCCTAGACAAAACCGCTGCCAAGGTATTTCTGTTCCTGACTTCGTACCAATCCCTGAACTGGATCATCCAAAATCCACATAACGTCACGATCACCGGCATTGCCTACAGTTCCTATTCTATAGTTACTACAGTTTCCGCCGATAAGAATGTTCCTACATTTGAGATTGCAGGGCTTGCTTACGGATACAGCAATTTTTCGGCGCCTTCCGCTGATATCAACTATATTGTCGGCAGGGCACCGGATTACACTTGCGGCACATATGGGCTGACGGAGATGCTAATATCGATACCTTAATCTAATCTCTTAAATTGGATTAGAGAGACAGAGGGACTGTGAATCTACCCCAGTTTAACGGACACTTCAAAAAGTATACAGAGTCGTATACAAAGAAGAAGAAAGGAGTGTCCGATGAGAAAGCAGAGGCAGTCATTTAGCCGGGAGTTTAAGCTGGAAGCCGTTCGATTAATGGAAGAAGGCAAGAAGCCACCTGCGGAACTGGCACGCGAGCTTGGGGACATGGTTTCACATCACTGATAGAATCAATTGTTTGGTTTGGGCCACCGCTGTAAATGCGTGTCGGGTCTCAAGATCGACACCCAAAAAAGATAACAATGCTGTCTGTTCATTCTTACGGAGGAGAAAAGCCATGAAAAAATTATTTGCATTATTAGTGCTGATAATTGCGGCATCTTCTTTTACAGCATGCACCAATTCAGGTCCCATTTCCAGTACGAAGACCATAACCGCATTTTCATTTAACAATCCATCCGCATCGGGGGATGATCGATGAGGCTTCGAAAAGCATCGTCGTCGTGCTCCCCTTCGGAACCGACGTAACGTCTCTCGTTGCCGTTTTCACCACAACGGGATCAGTCGTTCAAGCTGCGGGTGCGTTTCAAATAAGTGGGACTACACCAAATGATTTTACCAATCCGGTCGTCTACACAGTCTATGCGGCAGACGGCACAAGTGCGGCTTACACGGTCACGATTTCATTCGGGACGCATATTTTTCTCCGCAGCGATGCCGGAGATTTTATCGGCCAGGGGAAGGATTATGATTATTTTCCGGGCAATGCACAGATCAGCGTTAACGCTTCGGGAGCCCTTCTCACAGTCAATATCCGGGGAGACGAGCAATGGTGGTCTGATTTCAAAGTCCCCGACAATATGAGTCAGCTTCAGACCGGTACCTACGCCGGTCTCAAGCGTTACCCGTTCCATGATCCTGTTCAAGGGGGACTCAATTGGTCCGGCGAGGGTCGAGGCTGCAATGTTCTCTCCGGCTGGTTTGCGATAGACGAGGTTATGTATGAAAATGGAATTCTGAAGGCCATTGCACTTCGTTTTGAGCAGCATTGCGAAGGAGGAACCCCTGCTCTTCACGGCCGCATTTCCTGGACATCAGACGACAAGACGGTTCCCAGGGGTCCCGTCTATCCCATGCCGGCCGGACTGTGGCAACCTGCAATGGGATCGACCCCGGTGCCGGCAATTACATTTATCTGCAGAGCGATCTTCAAGATTATATCGGACAGGGCCAAACATATATTTACACTCCGAACGACGCCCAGATCACCGTCGGCTCCGCAGACGGCCATTTATCCGTGCATGTGAACGGTGCAGATTGGTGGAATGGCGATTTCCAGACCATGAGTTCGCTGAACCGTTTTCAGGCCGGATATTACGGTAGCCTGATGCGCTATCCTTTTCACAATCCCGCCCGGGGTGGGCTCAGCTGGTCCGGCGAGGGTCGGGGTTGCAATAGGTTGAGCGGCTGGTTTGCCGTCGATGATGTTGTGTATAATAATGGAATTCTCGAAGCCATCGACCTGCGTTTCGAACAACACTGCGAAGGCTCAGCTCCTGCTCTTCACGGTAAAATTCACTGGGCACCGTGAAAGAAAGGAGGAAACAAGTAAGCAGAGGGATGTAACAAACTTTCTAACTTTCTCATGTATGAGCTCAGGGTCAGGTCTTGAAACGTCAGTCTTTTGGTGATTGATTGATCAGCAAATACTTCGCAAAATAATATTGCTGCGAAAGAACCGCCTTTCATTTTTTACGGGATGAATCGGGTCAAGTCTTTAATCTTGACATTACATCGCAACATTACCATTGTCATCGACGAAACATTCGAATAAACCGCAGTTGCACCGGCGTGCAACTGCCTCCGCTCTAAAATCCTGGATTCCGGCCTCCGTAACCTGAAGGTCACAAGACCGGAATGACGAGTACTCATTGTTCCCTTCACCCGTTCCGGCCTTTTGTCTTTCTTGTCGGGACGGCGTTCCAGGGGTCGTCGGGCCAGGGGTGCTTCGGGTAGCGGCCTTTCAGCTCTTTTTTCACTTGAGGGTAGACGGTGTTCCAGAATTGGCTCAGGTCCCGGGTGATCTGAACGGGCCTGCGGGCGGGCGAGAGAAGTTGGAGAAGCAATTTGACCCGGCCGGAGGCGATGGCCGGGGTGTCGGCGAGCCCGAACATCTCCTGGAGCTTGACGGCCAGGACCGGGATTTCTCCGGAAGCATAATCAATTGCGATGTTGGAGCCGCTGGGTACGGCGATGGTGACGGGGGCGCGCTCGGCAAGAAGGCGCCGCTGCTCCCACGTGAGTTTCCCGGTGAGCGCGGGCCCGATGCTCAGGGCGGCAAGCTGAGCTTCGCTGCGGACGCCGGAGAGCCAGGGCAAAAGCCAGTCTTGGGGCGCCGCAATAAGCGTTTCTTCTGACAGGTCCGGCCAGTCTTCTTCGGGGAAGGTTTCTTTCATCAGCCGCACGCGGGCCTGAAACGTCCGGGCCTCCCGGCTGAAAGTGATCTTGACCGCCTTGGACCGGATAGCTTCGCAGAGGAGCAAAACGACTTCCTCCTCCTGCGGCTTTACCGGTCTGGCCGAAAGGATAATCGTCCCCACACGTTCTTCAAGGGTAGCGACAATACGACCTTCCAGTTTATCCCAAACGACGCGCCGCCGGGTTTCGATTTGTTCACCCAATGCCTCACGGATGAGCTCCTCCGTCAGAGGTTCGGCCATATGCACCGTGCCTTCCGCCTTTTCGCCCTTATCCACCACGGGAGCAATGATGTAAGGGCTTCCGGCCGCGAGAATCTTTGCGGAGAGCCTGACCCCTCGGCCCTGCCGCAAGACATAACGGCTGCCGTCGTCTTCGCGCCGCTTCGCGATGCGGTCGGGAAAGGCGACCAAAAGCAGCCGCGGGATCATGCGGCTTGCTGCATCGCCTGCGGCTTCGCGAGTTTTGCCCATCAGACGCCGGAGCTGCTGTGATGTCGTATCCACCGCACGCAATGCCCACGGGTCGGCCTTGCCGGAGGGTCTCTTGTCGAGCCGCCATTGCCGCAGAAGCCCGAGACGATCGCTGAGATCGAACCCGCCTGCCGGTTGCGCGGATGCGGACCGATGTCGGATGATGTCCCGCTCGGACAGGAGCGCCGCCAGATCCGCACCCAGTGACGGGCAGTGAAGCTCGGCCGCTTTTAAAAGCAGGCGACCGAGGCGCGGATGAAGCGGCAGGCGCGCCATGGAAACACCAACAGGCGTAATCGAACCTTTGGTATCCAGCGCGCCCAATTCTTTTAGCAGTTCCTGAGCGGCACGCCAGGCAGCATTCGGCGGGGGATCGAGCCAGGAAAGCGAGCCCGGGTCTTTCACACCCCAGGCAGCCAGATCCAGGACCAGCGACGATAGATCGGAAATGGCGATTTCCGGCGGGGCAAAGGGAATCAGCGATTGGAATGTATGAGCGCTGTAGAGCCGATAGCAAACGCCGGGGTACTGGCGGCCCGCACGGCCCTGGCGCTGCCTCGCTGCGGCCTGTGAAACGGTAACAGTGATCAGGCGGTTCATGCCTGTTCCCGGATCGTACTCCCGCCTCCGGGTCAGTCCGCTGTCAATCACGACACGGACGCCGTGAATGGTCAGGCTGGTCTCCGCGATGTTCGTGGCGAGGACAATCTTTCGGGCAGCCGAAGGAAGAATCGCCCGTTCCTGCTCTTCAAAGGGCAAATCGCCGTATAGGGGATGGAGCGATATATCTCCCATTGTCCGGTCAGGAAGCGCTTCGGCAAGGGCATCGCTTACGGCGCGGATTTCGCCGGCCCCCGGCAGAAAGACGAGGATGTCGCCTTCCGTCTCGCCGAGTGCCCTTTGGACAACATCGGTCATGCGCGCCGTAATGTTTTTATCCGGGTTGTCGCCGCAGTAGCGTTCCTCCACCGGGTAGGCTTTGCCTAGCGATGAAATGACGGCTGCCCCGTCCAGAAGGGCGCCGACCGGCCCGCCGTCGAGGGTGGCGGACATCATGAGGATCTTCAGATCTTCCCGCAGGCCGCTGCGGATATCGAGGCAAAGAGCAAGCGCCAGGTCCGCCTGAAGGCTCCGTTCATGGAATTCGTCAAAAATAACCATGGCGACGCCGGCAAGATCAGGATTGGCCAGGATGCGCCGCGTCAGAATCCCCTCCGTCATCACTTCAATGCGGGTGCCGGGCGAGACCCGGGAGTCAAACCGGATGGAATACCCCAGTGTCTGGCCGATCTCCTCGCCCAGGGTTTTCGCCATCCACCGCGCAGCGGAGACCGCGGCAATCCTCCGGGGCTCCAGCATGAGGATGCGTCCTTTTTCAGGTTCGATGACATCGAGGAGCGCGAGAGGAACGCGAGTCGTCTTGCCGGAACCGGGCGGGGCCTGAAGGACAACGGAGGAATGCTCACGGATGGCCGCGCGCAGCTCCGGGAGAATGTGATCGATGGGGTAGGACGTCAAAATTGGCCCGCTCTTGATATTATTCGGCATGCCGGAAGTATAGAAGGGGCAGCCGTCCGTGTCAACAGGATCATGATTCAGGTGCCGGGGGCAGCCAGCCGCAAAATCCCGTTGACAATGCCTTGAAATCTCCTAGAATGAAACAACAGGGAATGGTTGGGGACGATTCTATTTTAAATGCCGCTCACGCGGGACGAGCGTCAATTCTCCGTAACTTGCTGCGAGGTGATTGATTCTGCCGGCAGGCGTATAAGAGAGGATTGTTTCCTTTGCGGCAAAGAATGTGCAGGGGGTCTTGAGGGTTTTTCCGGAAAGACCATACAGCAAGAAAATCGGGTATGGGCAGTTTAATCTGCCGGGAGGTGGTCATGAAAAAATTGCGGTTCGTTTTAGCTCTGGGCTTAGCGGTTGGGCTCGCGGGATGTGCCATGCTGGTTCCCATGGGCAGCGTGTATACGGGCGTGAAATTACCCATGATGGCAACGGGCAACAGTAGCGCGTCGACCAAGACAGGAGAGGCAACATGCGTAAGCGTGCTGGCTGTGGTTGCCGTGGGCGACTGCAGCATCGAAGCTGCCATGAAAAACGGCGGCATCACGAAAGTGAACCATGTTGATTGGGATGTCCGAAACATTCTGGGAATCTACGGAACCTACAAAGTGATCGTTTCCGGTGAATAGCCGGTCCCGATCGGAACGATAAAACCTAAATCACGGCACACGGATTCCAGGACGGGGTGCGATGCGTCATTAATAACTGCGGAGGCGGAGATATGAACATTTCGGAACTTCTTACTAACAGCGTCGCACAGGGAGAACAGGTCAGCATTATTTACGAAGGCCAGGAGTTAACCAACGTACAGATTGACCGGGCCGCAAAAAAACTGGGGAATGCGCTTTTGAAGCTGGGCGTGAAACGCGGCGACCGGGTCATCATGCAGATGCCTAACTGTCCGGAGATCTTCCAGGCCTTTCAGGCCATCTGGAAGATCGGCGCGGTGAGCGTCCCCATTAATTATCAGGTGGGGGTGGAGGAGACCAGCTACATCTATCAGGATTCGGAAGCCTCAACGGTCATCACATCTCCGGAATATCTGGAAAAGGTCCGCGAGGCAAAAGTCAATGCCCCGTCGATCAAAAACATCATTGTTGTCTCGGATCAAGCCTTCGCCGGCACTTACTCATATGCCGGGCTCCTGGCGGAGAGTTCCGACCAGCTGGACATGGTGAAGACGGACGACGATGAACTGGCCGCCCTGGTTTATACATCAGGCACCACGGGCAAGCCGAAAGGCGCGATGCACACCCATTACGGGCTTTACTACTCGGTGGTCCACATTCAGAAAACCACCCACTACCCCGTGGACATGATCAGCGTGGCCGTGCTTCCGCTCTGTCATTCCTACGGCATTGCCTGCATGAACGGGCAATTTCTGCGCACCAAGAGCAAGACGGTTGTCCTGCGCCAGTTTAACCTGGAAAAATTATTTTCCGCCATCGACAAGTACAAGGTCCAGTACCTGCCCGCTGTGCCCACCATGTATGTCTACATGCTGCAATACCCCGACTACAAGAGATACGATATCAGCTCCATCCGGTATTTCATCTGCGGTTCGGCGCCGCTGTCCATCGAGGTCTGGAAACAATTCAAGGAAAAATTCGGCGGGGAAATATGCGAAGGCTGGGGCCTGACGGAAGCCGCCGCCAATAACTCAGTCAATCCCGTGGACGGCCTGAAAAAAGTCGGATCGATCGGCCTTCCCATGGTGGGCATGGAAATAAAAATCTTCGACAACGACGGCCGCGAGGTGCCCCGGGGACAGGAAGGCGAAATCGTCATCCGCGGGCCGATGGTGATGAAGGGCTACTGGCGCCAGCCCGAAGCCACAACGGAAATGATTCGCAACGGTTGGCTGCATACGGGCGATATCGGGTATGTGGACGCCGACGGCTACTTCTTCATCACCGACCGGAAGAAGGATATTATCATCAAGGGCGGAGAAAACATTTCGCCGCGGGCGATCGAGGAGGTCCTCTATGCCCACCCCGCCGTGGCCGAGGCCGCGGTGATCGGCATGAAAGATCCTGTGTACGGCGAAGAGGTCAAGGCGTTCGTGGCGTTGAAACCCGGGCAGAAGGCGACAGCGGATGAAATCAAGGAATTCTGCGGCCAGAAGCTGAAGCGGTTTTTTGTTCCCAAAGAGGTGGCCGTCCTTCCGGCACTGCCCAAATCGCTGGTCGGCAAAATCCTTAAAAAGGAACTGCGCAAATTGTGAGGAAAAAAAATCGCCCTTAGAATTGTAAGTCGACATGGCGGTTTGCGCCGATTTACAGGCTCGTGGCGTGTCTTTCACTCTAATGTTTTGCGCCTTTCATGCCGACAGAGACGGTGGCGCTTCAATGCAAAATTGACTCAAATTTTTTTGTCGCTATCGCTTTGGTCAAGAGGAGAAGATCATGGAATTGCTCATCGAATGTGTTGTCAAGTTGGTTACATATATTATTGCGGCAGCAATTGTTGCCGGTATTCTTAGATATTTTTTCGGGAAAACGCTGGTCGTCAAATTATTTATCATGCTGGTGCCCGGGATCATCCTGGTCATCCTGGCGGGATACATTGCCGGCCGGATGGTGGGCACCGACGCCCTATGGCCAAAATTTATTGTCGTGGCTGGAATGCTGGTGATGGTCGTCAACTTCGTTGTCGTGGGGAAAAGGTTGATTGCGCAAATCCAGCAGATTGCCGACGAGATCCATGAATCGACCATTGAAATCAATGTCGCGGCAACCCGTGTGTCCGGTGCGACGTTGTCTTTGGCGGAAGCGGCATCCTCGCAGGCGTCGGCCATCGAGGAGACGTCTTCATCGCTGGAAGAGATGTCCGCAATGACAAAAGGAAATGCCGATAACGCCAACCAGGCCGATGGTCTTATGAAACAGACCAATCAAATCATTAACAAGGCCAACACCTCCATGGACGAGCTGACACGGTCGATGGGAGAAATATCCGGAGCCAGTTTGCAGACATCCAAGATCATCAAGACCATAGACGAGATTGCTTTTCAAACCAATCTGCTGGCTTTGAATGCCGCCGTGGAAGCGGCGCGGGCAGGAGAGGCCGGCGCCGGTTTTGCCGTGGTTGCAGATGAGGTTCGGAATCTTGCGATGCGGTCGGCCGAGGCCGCGAAAAACACATCAGGCCTGATAGAGGGTACGGTAAAAAAGATAAAGGATGGCTCTGATCTGGTCGTCAAGACAAGCGAAGCATTCGCCGAGGTGGCAGTCAGTATCTCCAAGGTAGGTGAACTGGTCAGTGAGATTTCCGCCGCATCCCGGGAGCAGTCCCAGGGGATCCATCAGATCGACAAGGCTGTCGCCGATCTTGACAGGGTCACCCAGGAGAATGCCGCGACGGCTGAAGGGTCCGCCAGCTCCGCCGAGGAGTTGACCGCTCAATCGACGCAGATGAAAGGGATTGTCAGACGACTGGTCATGATTATCCAGGGCCAGGCCGAGGAGACGAAGGAATTTTCATCACTGTCCCGGACGCGGGTGCCGCCGCGGGCCGCCGCCGCCATAGCCCCCAGGGCTTCCGTTAAAATCTTACCCGCCGTTACAAAAAAGAAAACGCCCGGCCCGGTTTTGCCCCGTAAAAAGCGATCGGAAGAGATTATTCCCTTTGAGCAAGATGAGTTCAGGGATTTCTAGTCCATCGGAAACGAAAGAGAATTCCTGGCGAATAAGTTTTAATCAACCACCTCGCGGGAAGCTCGCGAGGTAGGAAATGAATGCCATTATTTCGCAGCAAGCTGCGGAGAACGCTCGTCCCGCGTGAGCGGGATTAAGTCCAGGTGAGACGCATTGACGTCTCGGGATGTCCTTCCCAGCTTTTGGTTAAGAACGTGAATTTAATATTTTTTGCTCCGCATAATTCCAGCCCTTGTTCCAACCATCCCTGAATAAAGTAATGGAGCGGGATGCACCGTGTGTTGAAGTCTATCAATTTGAATAGAACCTGGTTCGTTCCCTCCACAGTGGCTTCCACCCTTCCCAAATCGTAGAAGCGCTTGTGAACCATCCCGTATGTATTGACAAACTTAATCGGATCCTGCCCGTCTACAAAAGAGGCATAAATACCGGTCATGGCAGTTTTGCATTCTTCCCGGCCCCAACTTTTGGCGACATCGGGGTTACTTTTTGCCGTAACTTCAAAAACGGCGGTGATGCAATTTTCATAGGTTTCAAAGGGATACCAACCGCCGGGCAAAATCTTGTTGCCGAGCAGCGCGCGGTCTTTATCTGTCAGATATTTATTGAAAGCACCGCTCTTGTCATGTTTGATCGCCTTTACCAGACTAATAAAAATAGAGCCTTTTACATTCATGATCTGTACTCCCGAAGTTTATTATTTGAGGCTGTCTGCATCAGGTTTCCGGATACGCTTTCTTCTTAAACATAAAATGTTAGATGCTCGATAATATATTAGAATGATCTTTAAATCAAGAATAAGGAGCTCGATATTATTGACGATTAAATTTTACAGCGAGGGGTGAGGACGGCTTCAACATATTTAAGTATCAGTGAGCGGGTGCTGCCCTCGTGATTTTCGGCCCGCCCTTCTCCTTCCCGGTCTATGGACTTAAACTCAATTCAGTCAGGTAGCCCCCGTGGGAGAGATAATAGATCACGCCGTCAAAACCGGGTGTGATGGGAAGCCCTGCGCCCTGAGGGATGGCGGGGCTTCTGGCCAGTTCTTTTCCCGTTTGGGCATCGCGCCAGACAACCCGGACGGTGGTGAGAGACGGAAAGTTACCGTCTTCAAGAACAAAAGTTCTGTTCTCCTTCGGGCCCTTGAGGGCGCTGAAGCTCAGCGACCGCTGTTTGACTTTCCAGGCCGCGGAAAAACCTTTTTCAGGATCAAAATTAACGGCTGCCAGACGGCCTTCCAGAAAGTCGCAGGTATAAATCCGCTTGTTCGCCACATCGACGGTCGGAAGGCTCCATTGCAGAGAACCCGGCAATATCCGATCTCCGGCAAAAGGCTCTATACGAAATATTCTGGAGGCGTCCGCCTGGGAAACGGCGGTGAGCGATATTAAACCCGCGGCAATCTGAAAATTGGTCTGAACAACAACGTAATCTCCAAAAACAGCGGGCGCCGTCGCCGGCTTTTGCCCTTCCGGGCAGTAAGGGACTGGACCCCATCCCGCATCGAGGATCAGCGATTGACCGCGATACCGGTAGCGGAAGAGATTTTTGAATCCGGAGACGTAAATATATTCCTTTTGACGGTATAGGCCCGCTGTGATGCGCCCCAGTACCGGTTCCTTTACTTCTATGGACGAAACCCGCCTGAGGGCTACGGGCTCCAGCACGGAAATGGTTGAGGGCACGCTGTCGTCAAAATGAAACAGCAATGCGTTGATGGAATCGGCCCGGGACCCTTTTTTCCTGGTGAGGGACTTGACGATCAGGCTTCCGTCCGAAAGGATGCTGAAGCCGTTATAAGCGGTATCGCCGGACTCCCGTCCGGCAGGCGTCGGCAATTTTACTTTTTTGAGAATTTGACCTGACTGCGGATCAAGCTTTGCCATCGTGTAGCCGTTCACAACATAGACAAAGCCGTTTGCGTGAATACCGATGGCCCCCGGATAATCCCAGTCTCCGTTTGTTTTAGCGTTATGGATCCGGGTTCGCCACAAAACTTTCAAGGTAAAGGCATCAAGCTTGGCGACATAGGGACCGGTTGCGCATTTTTCGCCGTCGGCTTCACACTGATCGGTGGATTGTGTGCCTCCAAGGACGAAAAGCTCACCGCGATTTCTGGTGACGACGTTATAAATGCCGGGCAGCCCCCCGATGGTTCTGGCCTTAACGGTCATCGGGCCGGATGGGGCGATTTCATTCACGGTGCATGTGTCGGGGAAGGTATGGGTTCTATCCGAATCAAATGCTTCACAGGGCGCGACCGTGCGATACCACGCACCATCCGTCGGTCCAGGCTTGAGCGCTGAAGATCGGAGGCATCTGTCTGTTTGGTGCCATGCTTCTCCGGTATTGATGTTTTCGACGTTTCTGTTTACATCGTGGATGATATATAAGACCGGAACGGCAATGACGATTATCAATATAATGATTACGGCTCGTTTCATGGTAGATCCTTCCTCGCTGCCGGAAGAGAAGCTGATACTCATTCACTTTCACAAGAATACAGGCTGCGGCGCCCACAGAATTCCAAGGTGATCAAACTGACCGCGGCACGCGAATCGTCAACTGACCGGCAGGAAAAGGGACGTTTTACAGGATGACGATATGCGCTTCCCCGTCAGTGACAACGAGCTCATTTGCCGGACAGACGCGCAATTGTCTTGTATCACGCCGCGGGTGAGAAAATCCATATCAACTATAAAGTAATCAGTTGGAATCTTCCGGACGTCTTTACAGGTCATCGTCTTTCTCTTTGAAAAGAACATTTTCCATCAGCCGCCGGATCGAGACGCTGACATGACCGTTTGTTCATTGACAGGGAGAGATGGCTTGATTATAGTGTCTCCAGGCAAAGGAACGAAAGTCTCTGCCGATCACATTTAAGGAGTCACGATGAAGACGATAGCGATAATCGCGCATGACGGGAAAAAGGCGGAGATGGTTGCCTTCATCAAGGACCATCTGGAAACCCTCAAAAGATATAAAATAGTCGCCACCGGTTCCACCGGCGGTTATATAGAAAAAGCGGGTCTGGAAGTTGAAAAGAAACTCTCCGGGCCTCTGGGCGGCGATGCCCAGATCGCTTCCGATGTTGTTGAAGGGAAAATTCACGCGGTAATTTTCCTTCGCGACCCTTTGGGAACGCACCCGCATGATCCCGACATTTTTATGCTGCTGCGGATATGCGATGTTCATAATATTCCGTTGGCAACCAATACCGCCTCCGCGTATTTGATCATCAAGTCTTTAGAAGAGTGATTCTGCCGGTATGTTGACCGTTTTTATATGCCAGGCGGGCAATCAGGACGGCGTTTGAATTTCCGAACACGCAGGGGGCATGTAAGTAAAACGATTCCCGGCGCGATCCGATCCTCCGGCGAAGGATGTTCCAGTAGTGAAGACATTGCATTTTACATCGATCTGTTTATCTTTGGTCCTTTTCCTTCTGTTGCCGAACCCGGGCCATGCCGCCGGGATTTCTCCGGAAGAATCCGACCGGATCATCAAAGGAATGTACAGCAGGTATATTCCGATCTACTTGAAATACCGCGGCGTGGAATCGACCAGCAAAAACATCAGCCGCGAATATGATGCCAGGACCAATGCCCTGAAAAGCACCACGGAAGTCACGCTGCACAGAAAAGACTATTTCTATGAGGATCCGGAAGTTAAGGCATTGTCCTTCCGAAAAGACGGCAGAGACAGAGACCCGTCCGATTACCGTTCGCGGGATTCAAAACCGGGTTATCTTGTCTTTGACCGAAAAGGCGCCGAGCATTACACGTTAAAAATTGTCGACAGGAAAGTGATCGGCAAAAGGGAATGCTACCGGATCGTCGTTACACCGAAAAAGGCAACGGCGAGGCATTTCAAGGGAGAGATCTACTGTGCGGTCGATACGCTGGATGTTGTGCATACGGCCGGTGGGGCGGGGGATCTGGAATTTCCGATCAAGCATTTCTGGGCGGCATTCGACTTTACGCAGGTCAACAAAGTCCCCGTGGTGCAATCCGGTACGATAAAAATTCAGGTGGATGTTCCGGTTGTCTACCCCGATACTTTGATCGTAACCGATATCGACATTGTTGAATCCCGACTTATCGAGTAGTCGATACGATGCGGTGCTCAAATCCCCGGGGCACCGCTTGAGAAAGGGCTTTCGTCTCGGAAGAGAAAGAGCGTGCATTTGAAGATCGAACCCATGACGATATCATTATACAAAAAGGAAGGATCACAACGATGAAAAAGACATTGAAAGAAAAAGCATTCCCGGTGTTTTTCGCAATAACGATCAGTATTCTCGGCTCGGGATTTTTCGATGCTGATGCTTTTGACAGAACGATTTGCAACAGCAATCACTCCGCACTGATGATTGCCTGCCATAATCAAGCAGGCAATTATGGATGGGGCAGCGGAAGTGCAAAGCAATCATTCGATGGTGGCTGCGATCAGGCGGCAGTGACTATTGTGAATCGGTGTTATAGTGAAACAGTTTGCGGCACATTCAGGTCATTTCTGAGTGATCTGGGAAGTTCGTGCAATTCCCTGGCGCATGCGGCAAAGAAAGACGGGTGTTATGAAATGCGCACCCAGTGGATCAATTTGTATGACGGGAAAAATTTCTCCCCTTGCGTGCAATAGTAAAGGGTTTGTTTTTGCGCGTCACTTGAAATACAATGCGCCGTGCGGCAGGAAAAGAAGACGGAAACTCAAAGCCGGAAGTGACTAAAAATCTAAACAGCCATTGACCCGGCAGTTCGCCCGGTCAATCCGTATGAACCATTTTAGAGCAAAGAAATCCATGCTAAATAAATTCCAGTTCCGAATCGCATTATTGACAATCCTCATCGTCTCATTTCCCTTCATTTGTTTCTCGGAAGAGCCCAATCCGAAAGTCTGGGAGCCGATGGGCCGTCAATTGTACTACAATAAAAAAATCATCACGGAATCATCGGGTCTGCTGCTGGTCTGGACATACAGGACCGTGACGAATGAAAACAGGGCAAAGAGAATCGAAGAAGTAAAGAAATACGATCCGGGAAAATCCATCGCCTATCAGAAATATCACCATGAATGTTTCCTGTGGGAGATCGATTGCGGCAATAGAAGGATCAAAACGAAAGAGTACATCGATTTCGACACAGACGGAAAGGCGATTGACCGCTACCGGTACGATAACGGTGAATGGGAAAGCGTCATCGCCGGAAGCGGCGCGGAGCGGTTATATCAAAATGCCTGCAGTCCCCCCAAGCCCCAGAAGCCCCAGAAACAGAAACCGAAACCGAAGAAACCATCCGGAAAGAGGAAGTGATTCCGGATTTCATTTGCCGGTATGACGAACTATTTGTTAAAACAGGAACAGGTATGAAGAAGATCAGGTCAATTGTTTTGTCGTTTCTCATTTCCTTTTTATTTGCCGGCCCGGTGATGGCTTCGGATGATTGGGAGAAGAACTACACGGACGCAAACGGGGATGTTGTTTTATACAAGATAGAACGCAGAGACACGGATTCGGTCCAGGTTTGGGGGAAACGGATTTTTTCCGCTATCGGCAGGCAGGAGTTTCTCCGGGACAGGCAAGAGAATGGATTCTCAACAAAAGGATGGGAGACGCTCGGACATTTTACGTCTCTCTATGAGATCAATTGCCCGAAAAGATTGGGCCGGCTGTTATCCGTCGTCATTTACGATGCGGACGGCAAAATCGTCTATGCCGACTCTTTTGGCGAACCCGATTGGGATGAGATTCTTCCCAATACGGTTGGCGATACTCTGCAAAAGAAAGTCTGTAAATAAATCAAAGATACAAATTGTTGTTTGTTTTTAGCGCTCATTTGAAATACAATACGTTTATATGAGGAGGAATCTTATGGATCAGCTAAGATCGTATCGTTCTTTCGTGAGTTACATCGACCGCAGCCGGGAGTATTATGCTGCGCAGGGCTATGAAAAACCCTATGCCTGGCCGCACTATGACCATGTTCCCTTTACACCCCTCCCCAAACAGCTTGACCAATGCCGTATCGGACTGGTCACGACCGCCGGCAAACCCAAGCCCGCAGGACCGATGGCGGCCATATTGTATCGCCGGGAGATGTACGCCGAACCGGCCGTCCCGCCGCCTGCCGCGCTTTATACCGACGATCTGTTCTGGGATAAGCAGGCGACGCATACGAGGGATGTGGATAGCTTTCTTCCGTTGAACCGGTTAGCGGAGTATGCCCAAAGCGGCCGGATCGGATCGGCGTCGCCCCGGTTTTACGGCGTGCCCACCGATTACAGTCAGCCCAGGACTATTGATCTCTATGGCCCCCAGATCCTCAAATGGTGCCGCGAAGACGGAGTTGATGCGGTCGTCCTTTTTGCGCTTTGACCGGTTTGCCACCAGACCGTGAGTCTGGTCGCCCGTCACCTGGAAGCGGGAGGAATTGCGACCGTCGTGGTGGGCTCAGCGCGGGACATCGTCGAAGAGTGCGGGGTTGCAAGGTTTGTGTTTACCGATTTTCCGCTGGGGAATCCCTGCGGGAAACCGGGGGATGCCGGAATGCAGCGGTCGATCCTGGGAACCGCGCTTGATCTCCTTGCCGGGGCCTGGATGACGCGCACCACAATTCAGACGCCTTATCAGTGGCCAAGCGATGAATGGCGCGACGGCTTCATGAGAGTTGACGATTCCAATCGCGAGGCCCTGGCCCGTGCCGGACGGGAACGCCGCGAGTTGCAGGCCAAAATGAAGAAATAGCTTTTCAGCGGTTTCCGATCCGGGCGATTCCGCCGGAATCGAATTTCGTCACCCCGGGCGGGCGAAGCGCGACCGGTATCCGGTATATTCATGACCACCGGATGCAAGCCGCGCCGACATGACGGCCCCGATGAAGATTTGATTATCACACCAAGACGCCAGGTTCGGCCTGACGTTCGGGCAAGCTTCAAAGCAGCAACGGCTAAACGGCCGGGAATGTCACGATCAGGATTCGTCAATACGTTACAAAGCCACTCGTCAGGAAAATGATTAAGCGACAGGAGGGATACAACGATGAAGCGGTATCACGATACGGCACGGAAGGTTCTGTTATTTGTTCTGATCGGCCTAACCATTCTATTGATCAACACGGAGGTATGTATGGCAAAAGAATTTGATGCGTCTCTCAATGTCATGGGCTACGACCGGAATGTCACCGTAAAAATCAACGGGGTTCAATTGAGCCGGATTACCGGCGGGCAGTCGCAATCCGCCAGACTTTTTCTCGCCGATGACCCCCTGCTGAAAACGCTGCCGCAGGAGAGGCAGGAAAAAATGAAAGAGCTTTTTTGTCTGAAGAAAGGCGAGAACATCATCGAGATCAGTTTCAGTGAAAAGGGCCAGCCCAAGTCGCCGTCGCAGTTTACCGTCAGCATCGATTCCAGCAACTACAAAGTGCCCGTGCTGAAATACGAGAAGGGACCCAATGTCAAGGAAGGAAAGACCAAAGGCATATTTACGATACTCATTGATCAGCCGGCGGGATTTAAAACGGTCATTCTGCAATAGGAGTTCGTAAGCCCGCGCGTCCGCGGGAATCACGGATACAGAGGGGCAGCGGCCCCTCTTTCCGATCGAGAATGAGCCGCTTGGCGCTCTCCTGATGTTTAACGGATCCAACTTACTCGTCGCGTTGATTCGGGGTGCAGGCAAATGTTTGGAAAACTTCTGGCTTTCTTCTTTTCTTTTTTCGGGGTGATTCTGGCCATTCCGCTCATCGTGGCAATCGCCGTGCTCGCCTTTAAATTCGATCTGCGCTCCTTTATGACCCTGCATCCCCTCGGCTCCGCGATCATTGCCGCCGGGTATGCCTTCATCTGGGTCGTCGCGTTCTTCGCCCTGCAGGATTTTTTTATTGTCTGGAAGCCGGATGCGCGCACCGCTCCCGTCGGCAAAAAAGAATTGATCGATAAACTGGAGCGCTCTTTTAAGCGAGATTTTGAGGGGAAACCCCTTTTCGATGTTTTTCGTTCCGACGACGACCGGCTGGCCATCACGTGGTCGCAATCGATCAGCTATTTTCAGGTTACGGCGGGCGGCCGGATAGGAAAGAAGCGCGTTATCGTGCTCAGCTTCGACGAGCCCGGGCATGAGGCTTCTTTCATCATGAAAGAAAAGGACTGGCGATGGTCGCTCTCGGCGAAGCGCTTCGATTTTTCCATGAGCTATTCGGCGGGCATCTTTGCCGAAATTTCTACGGACGTCGCGCCCTCGGTGACCTTTGACAAAGACGGCGGCTTTTCCATCGATTTGAAAAAGCTGTCCTATGATTACCGGGATCTTTGGGTACCCATCGAGAAGACGCTGCTTGCAGCGGGCTGGACCATCCGGGGCGGCATGCTTCCCGGCTGGGGGTACCGGCTGGCGATCGCCGCACCGTTTGCTGTTTTAATGTTTGCGCTTTTTTTTCTTGTCCTGAGGAGCGCTCCCGCTCTGCCTGCTGCAGCGCCGGCAAACGCTCCCGCGAAAGAGACGGCAGCGGCCGATCGGGACTCCTATAAACGAAGTGAAGCCGAGCAGATTATTGCGTCGGGCAAACTGAAGTCGGCCTACCAGATTGAAATTGCGCTTGCCGGTTTGATGAAAGTGCCCAAAGATTATTTCGGCGACTATGAACACGCCTTTATCGCGTACGCCAGGGTTTATCAGGAAAAAGCGGACAAGAAGCCTGAATTCGTTGCCCGATTGGATGCATTTGCGAAGGATTACGGAGTCGACCCGAAGACTTACGAATCGCCGGGGAAATAGCGCCATGAGTGAGGATTCGCCTTCTATCGAGGATAACCCGGGAGATTGCGCTATAGATCAATGTGCTGAAGTGTCTCTGCGGGAGGAGCCTGAATATTCGCGGCACGTCTTGTTCGGAATGTGTCCGGCTGGAATGCGTTAAAGATGAGAAAAGCGGTAATCAACGCGACCAGGACGACACCTATGATTCGCAACATACTCTTTCCTCATCATCTCCATCGTTCCTGCACCTCGCAGCAAGCTGTCGAGGTATGAAATGGACGTCATTATTTCGCAGCATGCGACAGGGAATTTACGCTCGTCCCCTGGTGAGCGGGATTCAAAATACATAAGCACGCCCCTCGCGGCACGTGCAGCATTCCGGGGAGAGACGGAAACTTTCTATCTTCCATCATCGCGGCTCATCGAGTGTCCCGCTACAACGTCGTCGCCGGGCAGCATTTCTTCTTCGACGTCGCTCTTCATGTAATAGGGTTTCTTGCTGGTGCCATGGACCGCTTTCTTTTCTATAAGCACTTCTTCGATAGGTTTATCTTCCTCGAATTCTTTCGCTTCCATTTTCGGCTCCTCGTTTTCATAGTCGCCGAGTTCCCATATCATCTTGTCCAGGCCTTCATCGCAGACCCTGTCTTTTCCGCTTTCGAATTCCCTGATCTGATCATCAAGAAGCTGGTCCAGCGGTTTTACTTTGTCTGTGTCCTCGCATTCCATAGCGTCCTCCTTTATCGATGCCGTTCGGTTCTTTGTTGACTAAAATGGGTGAAACCGCGGTTAAAATCAATGATGGGAAATAGTAAGCAGAATGGTGGGCAGAAACGATCAGGAAGCAGGCAAACCGGCAGTCGAATTTTAAGGGGGCTTCTGTCTATCAGAAGTAATATTGGTGCTGTAACTGATTTTTCAAAGGGAAATGATTCTATCTGATTCCGGCGGAGACCGGCCGCAGCGTCATCTATCGCGAATTTGTTTTCAAGCCGGACATGATCGCTGTTGACGGTTGACGCGGCGTTTTCGCCTTCTCATGAGTTGAGCACATCCCTGGAGATGCGCCATTTGAGCGGGGATGCCGGATGCGAAGTCCCGGCTTCATCATCGAGAAGAAATTGACGATAGTGTGTGGAAATCCATTCCTTCATTCTAACATCCTGCAGGGTCCGTTCGTCTTTATTCTTGTCGAGATAATCGTCGATGACTTCTTCTTTGATGATGATCTCGATCTTTCGCGACCGTCTGTTTTGCTTGTGCAGATCGGTTTCCAGGTTCCAGTCAATTTGCATTAAATGATCGCTGCCCACGACACGCGAAATAATCCAGGCGTTGGCCGGAAAAAGCGGTTTGATCATCCTGAGCCAGTAATCGAGTAAGTCTTCAGTCATTGCCGATGATTTTCATTCTTTTAGACCACCCATTCTTATTCGTCGCGACATTTCTGCAGGCGGGATTATAATTCAGCGTGAAAGCAACCTTGCCCTGGAACTGCACATCCGGTTCCAGGCGATATCCCGTGATGGTGCCTCCGAAGAAAGAGGGTTCCCCTTGCTTTTTGTGAAAATAGATTTCACCGCCTACCAGCTCTCTGGCCTTGGCTTCAGCGATCGTCCACCAGCCGCTTTCCCAATTGTTGTCGGGCAGTTTTACAAAATTATTTAACGGTTCAACCATGTGTATATTCATTTTATTCCTCCATTTCCCTGAAAATGCAATCTGCCTGCAAGAGCGTCCGGATCAGATCAGCAAAAGATGTGATGTGAGTTTTTTAGAGATGTGTAAATCGGGACCAATATGCACGTCAGCAGGGCAAACATCATGCCTTGGTGACACCATCACAGAAAAAGACCAATATGTCACGACTTATTTAAAGACCCGCCGCTTATTCCCAAAGAGAAACGGATGTTGCACCGGCCATAGGATTGTCAGCCGGGGATCAAAGGCGACGGATTCATGCCTCCCGGCCGAACGGGATACCCGTGTTACGGGGGGAACGCAGCATCAGCCCCGGACGATGAGGACGGGAATGCTTTTATCGTTGTGGATGATGCCATAGGACACGCTGCCCAGGACGGTCGCGGATAAGGCGCTCCGCCCGCGGGAGCCCATGACAATAAGATCGGCCTTTGTTTTTCGGGCTTCTTTCAATATTTCCTCGACGGGGTATCCTATCCTGATGGAAAGCTTCACTGCAACTCCATTTTTGTCGCATAGCTTTTTCACTTCTTCAAGATATTCCCCGGCGACGGATTGCAGATAATCCTCAACAGGTTCCGTGATGTGTTTTGGCGTCTTTGCGGCGGGGACCGTCTGTCCTGTGAAAAGGCGTTTGTCGATGACGCTTAAGGCAAAAACCTCCGCCCCCAGCTGCCTGGCAAGGTCAACGGCATAGGCGGCTGCTTTTTGAGATGTCTTTGATCCATCCGACGGTATAAGAATTGAAGAAATCATGCGTCCTCCTTCGCGATCAAGTATTAGAATTTTAAATCCCGCTCACGCCCGACGAGCGTTAATTCCCTGTCGCTTGCCGCGGAATAATGACGTTCATTTCATACCTCGACAGCCTGCTGTGAGATTGTTGATTGATGGAAATGGCTGATTGACCGGGGCTTAATCCCGGCAACTTCCCGGAGCCGGTCCTGCTTCAAGCCGATCAGAGCCGTTATTACTTATTTATGGATAAACTATAATGTTACGGCTTTCGGATGTCAATTAGATAGTCGTCACGAAAGCGATTTCCCTGATCGGTCGGAACCGGGTGGCAGGGGACCTTCCGCAGAAAGTGGACCGGACCTGAATGCAGCTTAAGAATCTTTCATCCTTCTGCGGACTTCTACATAAAGCTCCGTCAGGCAACCGGCGACTGCCAGAAATAACATGCTCAGCATGAACCGGGGAGCAGATTCCAGCAGTTCATCCAGCAGATGGCCGATCCAGAGGAACAAAAAGGAAGCAGCCACCAGTGATAAACCCCACGCCGACAACATTGTGATTCCCCGAAAAGAGTTGAATTCTTCGTCACGAATTTTGCCCATCGTAAGCCGCATGATTATTCCCTCCTTCGTAGTTCAGATTAATCTAATGAAATAATCATGCCAGAATATTGTGAACGGATCAGGGGAAAGGAGGATTTTAAGCTGCCGCAGCCGATTGTGCCGGCGGACAATCGGCCGGCGGCAACTTAAGATTCCTTGAGGGCGGATTTAATAAACAGTGAAATTCTCGCTTGCGACTTTGATGCCTTCTACATAAAGATCGACGCGATACGTGCCGGCAGTCCACGTATTATTGGCCGCTTCCCGCCAGCCATAGCCGCTGTTGCGATAAGAAGTCGTCCAGGTCGCCTCAATATAGGAATTTAAACTTCCCCGGAATATTTCCGTGCCCTGAGCATTGTACCAGATCGCGTCAACGACGAAATCTTTCTTTGTCCCCGGAGCCGGATGCGTGAGATTAAGTTCCCAGGCGATATAGCGGGAATTGGTTCTGGAAAAAGATGTTCGATAGACGCGCTGGTCTTTGGGGGTTGCATCATAGGGGCTTTCAAAAAATTTAACCTCAGACACGGTAGCATTCAAAGACGGAATGGACCTTGTTCCCCGGCCACTGTCCACTTTGGGGATGCTGGCGATGCGAATTCTCTCTTCATCGAGCTTCCTCTTTTCTTCTTCCATCTTGCGCCGGGCTTCGGCCAGTGCGTTCTTTTCTTGAAGCAGTTCAGTTTCCCTCTTCAGCTTTTCTTTTTCTTCGGCCAGTTTTTGCCGCTCATCGGCGAATGCGGCGTCGTCGGCGTTTGTGTCCTGCTGCTGAACCTTCGTTTTTCCGGAATCATAGCCTTCCCGGAAATAGAAATCACCGCTCAGAGATGACAATTCCCAGGGGACCTGCTGCCCCTTGCTTTTGCTGGACAGGTCCTGGCGGACCCGTTTAAAGACATGTTCGATGGGCAGGCCGGGCGTGTTCATATGCTTGAGCAGCGATTCCGTGTAGGGGCTGTTGCGGCCCCTGCCGTCTGCGGCCACGTTGCCGGGGCTGGTGGAATAGGTGATGAATGTTCCCCGCGGTGCGGCGGAAATGATGCTGAGACCGCGGCTGGCTGAACGGAAGCTCCGGCCGAAGGGATTGTCCCGGCAGGCGTCCAGGATGACGATATTCATGCCGTTATTGGCGTTGCTCATTTCGTCAAGGATGCGGCCGGCATCAACTGCCCGGTATTTAAGGTCGGATTCTTTTTTAATTTTTGCTCCGATGGGGATGAGATAGTTGGCTCCATTGGCTTGGATGCCGTGACCGGCATAGAAGAAAAGACCCACACCGCCTCTTTTCAGACGGTTGCCGAAATCCTCAAAGGATTCTTCCATTACTTCCAGAGTGGCATTCTTCTTTAGAATAACGGTAAATCCCATTCTTCTTAAGGAGGCCGCCATATCCGTCGCGTCATTAATGGGATTGGCAAGCGGCGCGGATTCGTAGCTGCCGTTGCCGATGACGAGGGCCACACGCTCGAGGGCACCGGCAGGCAACGCCGAGAGCATGATTAAAAGCATTATTGTTGTAACAGGGATCAGTATTCCGATTATTTTACGCATAACTGTTTTTCTATCCTCCTCGAGGTTGCATTTTAAATCGATGCAGGCGCCGTGTCAATCACATATTCATTTGACCCAATAAGCCCGCGTGCGGCCTGGACATTTACCCTGAGACATCTCACGAATGCCGGTGCTATTCCGGTGATCGGCCGTTCGCAGGCGCCCCCGACGGCGTATCCGGAACCGCCGCACGCGTCCGATCGCCACTCCAGCCGACCCGTTTGAATCCCGCTCACGCAAGACGAGCGCTAATTCTCTGTCGCTTGCTGCGAAATAGTAACGTTCATTTCATACCTCAACAGCTTGCAGCGAGGTGTTTGAATCCGCTGCGACATTTCAGTCGCTCCCCGGTGACACAAGCGTCGCCAGCGTATAAGGCCGGCCCAGCCTGGGTTTTGCGACAAAGCAGCTTTCAGGGCTGCATCCGGTGATGACGTCGGAGTCGTTTTAGCGCTTCCCGATTCTGGCCGTCCGGAGAGCGTTTGTAAGTGGTGGCCACGTTCTCGAGGCGCAACACGATGTGGCACATGTGTTGCACTTCTGAAAGAAACAAAATAGTCAGGCGGTTTCTTTGACAGCAATCATGCAGGATTCGCGGCGCGGATGACAACCGGTCACAGCCGGTCATCACCGCAGAAAGGAGAGGGCATATGCTGGCATCTCTGAAGTTACTTGATCTGATGGCAAATAATTCTGAAGCGATAGCCGCTCTCTGGGCCAAAGACGTGATCAGGAATGTGAAGACTCCTTTCTATCATGAGCTGAAAGAAGATTACCTGATTCCCCAGGCAGCGGATTTTTACCGCAAGCTGAGCAGCATCTATCCGCTGAAAGATCCCTATCCCGTCATTAACGATATCATGTCTAAATTTGCCGAGAAGCGCTTTAAAGAAGGCGTGCCCCTGCATGAGGCCCTTTATTCCATCATCCTCATGCGGCGCCATATCTGGCTGTATGCCGAATTTCAAGCCATCTTTATCACGATTGCAGAGCAGCGCCAGGCACTCGACAGCCAGACCCGGACCATCCTCATTTTTGATTACATCAGTTACGCGTTATCGGAAAAGTATGTTTCTCTGATGGGAGAAGCTCCCAGAAAAAATAAGACGAGGTGAACGAATCGTGGCCGAACAAACGAATCAAGGAAAGGTTTTATCCATCCGCAGCAGTGTCGTTGATGTCCGTTTCCCCGTGGCGCCGCATATCCGAAACGTGCTCACGGCGGGTGAAAAAAACGAGTACATTATCGAAGTGTTTACGCAACTGGATAACAACACCATCCGCGGCGTTGCCTTGACGCCGACGCAGGGATTGGCTCGCGGTGCCATCGTTACGGATACGGGCAAGCCTTTCGAAGTGCCGGTCGGGAGTCCGCTTCTGGGGCGCGTTTTTAACGTCTTTGGCAACACGATCGATAAGAAGGGCAGCATCGAGGGGTGCGAAGTCCGGTCCATCCACCGCGAACCCATTCCACTGCGCGACCAGTCCACCGTCTCCGAAATATTTGAAACCGGCATCAAAGCCATCGATGTTCTGGCACCCCTGGAGCGCGGCGGTAAAGCCGGTCTTTTCGGAGGCGCGGGCGTCGGCAAAACCGTTTTGATCACCGAGATGATTCATAACACGGTGAGTGCGCATGAAGGCATGAGTATCTTTTGCGGAATCGGCGAACGCTGCCGGGAGGGTGAGGAGCTTTACCGCGAAATGGAGGAAAGCGGCGTTCTGGGCAATACCGTCATGGTCTTCGGTCAGATGAACGAACCGCCCGGCGCGCGTTTCCGCGTCGGTCATGCGGCGCTGACGATGGCCGAGTATTTCCGCGATGACGCGAAGCAGGACGTCTTGCTGATGATCGACAACATCTTCAGATTTATCCAGGCGGGGATGGAGGTCTCGGGTCTCCTCGGTCAGCTGCCGTCTCGTCTGGGATATCAGCCGACGCTGGCGACGGAGCTTGCCGAACTCGAAGAGCGGATCTGCAATACCAAAACCGGCGCGATCACATCCATCCAGGCGGTCTATGTACCGGCGGATGATTTTACCGATCCCTCCGCCGTGCATACCTTCGGCCATCTTTCCGCGACCATCGCGCTGTCGCGCAAGCGCGCCAGTGAAGGGTTGTATCCCGCCATCGATCTTCTGCAATCCGGCTCCAAGATGCTGATGCCGAACATCGCGGGTGAACGCCACTATAAAATTGCCCAGGAAATCCGTCGGACGCTGGCGGTCTACGAAGATCTGAAGGACATCATCGCGATGCTGGGCATCTCCGAACTCTCCCGGGATGATCAGCGCACCGTTTTCCGCGCCCGCCGACTGGAACGATTCTTCACCCAGCCTTTCTTTGTCACCGAGCAGTTCACCGGCACGGCCGGGAAGATGGTTTCCCGCGAAGACACCCTGAACGGCTGCGAACGCATTCTCAACGACGAGTTCGCGGATATCCCCGAGCGGGCGCTCTACATGATCGGTCCTATTGAAGAGGCAAAGTTCGAAAATGTTGCTTAAAATTTTATTGCCGGCCGAAGTCATGATGGTGCAGGACGTCAAAAAGATTGTCGCGGAAGCGGAGAACGGCTCGTTCTGCCTGATGCCCAATCATATTGATTTTGTGGCGACGCTTGCTCCCGGCATTTTTGCCTATGAGCTTTCCGAAGGAGGGCAGGAACTGCTGGCCATGGATGTTGGGACGCTGGTTAAAAAAGGTTCGGACGTTCTGGTATCCACACGCAACGCGGTGAAGGCGCCGGATTTGGGAAAGCTTAAAGAGGTGGTCGTGCAGCAATACGATGTTCTGGACGAGCGGGAAAAAATGGTCCGGTCGGCTGCCGCCAAGTTGGAGGCGAGTTTGATCAGGCGCTTCGTCGAACTTAAATAGAAAGAAGGTTCAAGGTTCAAGGTGCAAGGTACCATTCAGTAGTTTTAACGTTGAGAATGGAACTTAAAACTTAAGACTTAAAACTTAAAACTTTCAACGGGGTTTGAGCATGGTTGAAATACGACGCACAAACGGGAAACGCCGGAAGATGGCCGATCATTTCACCGAACAGGTTGCCAAAAAAGAAGCGCTGCGGCTGAAGGGACTCCGCCATAAGGACGAAACCGTCTGGTTCGGTCTGGGCATGATGGGCATTGTCGGCTGGGCGGTCGCTATTCCCACGCTGATCGGCGTCGCATTGGGACTCTGGATTGACCGCGCCTGGCCCAGCCAGTATTCCTGGGCGCTCATGCTGCTCATTGCCGGTGTGATCATCGGCTGCATCAACGCGGCCTACTGGGTTCGGAAGGTACGCAGCAAGATTATCGAGGAAGAATAATATGACGCTGTCCACCACGATGATTCTGGCGGCGGCTTTTGCCGCCGGGTTGGCCCTCGGCGCATTTTATTTTGTTGCGCTGTGGGAGACGGTGCGCCGCCTGCCGGAGACGGCAAGTCCCGTACGTTTGATGCTGGGAAGTCTCGTTCTGCGCCTGGCCGTGTTAACTATCGGGTTTTACTTCACCATGGGGGGCCATTGGGAGCGATTGGCTTTGGCCTTGCTGGGTTTTGTTGTGATGAGGAAGATTCTGACTTACCGCCTGGGACCTCAAAAGGTGGCCCAAACGGTGCACTAAAAACAATCGGCGCATCATTTTTGCAGCCGATCAAGGAGTCGATATGGAGATTGTATCCCTCAATCAGATCAGTCCCGATCAAGTGATCATCTGGAGCTGGAGCTTCATCACCATCAATGCAACCATTCTCTATACCTGGCTGGTGATGGCCATCCTGGTCGTCGGTTCCTGGCTGGTCACGCGCAACCTGTCGTCGGAAATGAATGTGTCGCGCTGGCAGCATTTTCTGGAGGTGATCATTTCCATCATCCGGGGTGAAATCAGTGAGATGACGAAAAAGGGGGCGGATAAATATATTCCTCTGGTCGGAACCCTCTTTTTGTTTATCTGCGTATCCAACATCCTGGTCATTGTTCCGGGGTTTGTCGCGCCGACATCGTCCATGACGACCACGGCGGCGCTGGCTTCCTGCGTCTTTATCGCCGTTCCTTTCTATGGAATATCGCGCAACGGACTTTTTCATTATGTCCGGGAATATTTTCAGCCTAATTTTATTTTCTTTCCCTTCCATGTCATGGGGGAATTATCCAGAACGCTGGCCCTCACCGTTCGTCTTTTCGGTAACATTATGAGTCACGAAAAGGTCGTCGGTATTCTGCTGGCCGTTACACCTTTTTTGTTCCCGGTGGTCATGCAGATTCTGGGACTGCTCATCGGGGTGATCCAGGCCTACATTTTTGCGATCCTTTCCATGGTCTATATCGCTTCAGCGCTTTCCGCTGAAGACGAAGTTCATCATACGGAGACAAAGCAAGAGGGCGTAAGCGCTTAAAAAACAATTTTATAAAGGAGGAGTATTTATGGACAGCATCAGTCTCGTCGCGATGGCATCGATTTTCGGTGCGGGTTTGGCAATGGCAATCGGTTCAATCGGTCCCGGACTCGGCATGGGACAGGCAATCTCCCAGGCGCTGGCGGCGATCGCCCAGCAGCCGGATGAGAGAAATTCTTTAACCAGAACCCTATTTGTGGGATTGGCCATGATTGAATCCATCGCTATTTACTGTTTCGTTATTTCCATGATCCTGATCTTTGCCAATCCTTTCTGGGGTTTCATTATCAAGTGAGGGGGATAATCCATGCATATCGACTGGTTTGTTTTTTTAGCGCAAATCTTTAATTTCCTCCTGCTCATGTACTTGTTGAAACGCTTTCTTTACGGGCGGATCCTCAAGGCCATGGATGACCGTGAAGCAAAAATAGCTGCGCGCTTCGCCGAGGCTGATGAGTTGAAAGCAAAGGCCAATGTGGCAGCCGAGCTTTATGAAAAACGTAACCAGATGCTCAATGAAACAAAAGAGGTCATGCTCAATGAGGCCACGATGGCCGCTGACGCCAAGCGCAAGGAGCTTATGGACAAAGTCCGCGTGGAAGTCGAACAGGTCAAAGCGCGTTGGCAGGACATGCTGACCCGTGAACAGGATGCCTTCTTCTATGATCTGCGACAGCGCGCGGCCAAACAACTGTATGCCACGGCGCGCAAGGCTCTGTCCGATCTGGCGGATGCCGATCTGGAAGAGAGAATTGTCGATGAATTTCTCCGCCGGATCCAGGCGCTGGATGCGGAAAAAAGCGCTCAGATGCGCAAGGCAATCACCGGCAGCGGCAATCGGGTGACCATTCAGAGCGCTTTCGGCATTTCGGAACCGAGGCAGGCCGAGATCGAGGTAATTCTGAAAAAGCAGATCACCAACGGTTTTACGATCCGCTATGTGAGTGAACCGGATATCGTGTCGGGCATTGAACTCAGGGTGAACGGGCATAAAATCGCCTGGAGTCTTAATGAATATCTGGAGACGCTTGTGGAGAGCTTAACGGAAACCCTCCAGAAAGAGGCGCATGCGACATAGAAGACAGGTTCAAGGTTCAAGGTGCAAGGTGCAGGGACCAGGGACAGGGAGCAGCGCTCAAGGCGATAAGGGGAAAAAGACGGCAGGAGGCTTGGAATGAATTCAGAGGCGAATAAAGTGGAAAGTCAGGAATTAAAGACTTTTTTGGACGATACATTTGATACGATGGACAAAGTCCTGGACGGGCAGACTGCGGAACTGCGGCAACTGGAGATCGGCCAGGTGGAGTTTGTCGGACGCGATATTGCCCGGGTCAGCGGACTGCCGCATATCCGCGCGGAGGAACTGGTCCGCTTTGCCGGAAATTACATGGGGCTGGTCTTCAATATCGACCCGACAGAAATCGGTGTTGTCATGCTGGACCCCAGTGAGCATCTGCAGGTGGGGTCGGAAGTGCAGCGCACCAAGCGCGTTCTGGATGTGCCGGTGGGGGACGCGCTCCTGGGACGGGTGGTTGATCCGATCGGGCGGCCGCTCGACGGCCTGGGGGAAGTGAATACCGTCATGCGTCTGCCAGTGGAGCGGCCCGCGCCTGCGGTTATGGACCGCGCCCCGGTTGTCGTTCCGCTGCAGACGGGTATCAAGGTGATCGATGCGCTCATTCCCGTCGGGCGCGGTCAGCGCGAATTAATTTTGGGCGACAGAATGACCGGCAAAACAGCCATTGCCGTGGATACGATTATCAACCAGAAGAACACCGGCATTATTTCCATTTACTGCGCCACCGGCAAGAAAAGCGCCGATGTGGCCAAGGTGATTGCCGATTTGCGGGATCACGGCGTGATGGGGCAGTGCATCGTGGTTGTGGCCACCGGTGAAGATACGCCGGGACTGCAATTTATCGCGCCTTACGCGGCCACCAGCATGGGAGAATATTTCGTCGAGCAGGGCAGGGACGTTCTGATTGTCTACGATGATCTGACTTCACATGCCCGGGCCTACCGGGAAGTGTCGCTGCTTTTGCGGCGGCCGCCGGGACGCGAAGCTTTTCCCGGTGATATCTTTTACATCCACTCCCGACTGCTCGAGCGCTCCACGCATATGAAGCCGGAATTGGGCGGCGGGTCGCTGACGTCATTGCCGATTACGGAAACGGAAGCGCAGGATATGTCATCCTACATTCCGACCAATCTCATTTCCATTACGGACGGGCAGATTTATCTCTCGCCGGTTCTTTTCAGCAAGGGCATTCTGCCGGCGGTAGATGTCGGTAAGTCCGTCTCGCGTGTGGGCGGCAAAACACAGTTGCCCGCTTACCGTTCCGTGGCGGGCGATCTCAGACTGTCCTACTCGCAGTTTGAAGAGCTGGAATCCTTCTCCCGCTTCGGTACCAGGCTGGATGACTCCACGCGCCGGACGCTGGAGCGGGGCTGGCGCGTCCGCGAAATTCTGAAACAGGGGCAGTACAAGCCGCTCCGGGCCTCGGAACAAATCGCCTCGCTGCTATCCGTGACCGGCGGCGCGCTGGATTGTGTTCCGACGGAAAAAATCCGGGAAGTGGAGAAGCACCTGCTCGCGGCGGTTAATGAGCATTTGCCGGAATTATGCGACCGCATCGAAGCCGGCAAGAAGCTGGAAATGGCGGACCGTGACAGCATCATGAATAAAATCAAACCGGCTATTGCACCTTTTGAAGAAGTTGAGGACGCCAATGCAAACAACTGAGTCTCTGAAAAGGAGAATGAAAAGTGCAGGTGATCTTCTGTCGGTCGTCAAGACGATGAAGGCGCTGGCGGCCGTGAGTATCCGTCAATACCAGAAGGCGGTGGATTCCCTGCGCGATTATAACCGGACCGTGGAGATGGGCCTGCAGATCGTGCTCAAAGAGAGAATGGGCGCGATGCTCGAGCGCAAAACCGCGACGATGAAACGCCTGGGCGTGATCGTTTTCGGTTCGGATCAGGGCCTGTGCGGACAACTCAATGAACAGATTTCCGTCTTTATGCTGAATTACGCCAAGCATGCGGGCATCAAAAAGGAAAACCGGAAAGTGCTGTCCGTCGGAGCGCGCGTCGCCGATTATGTGGAAGATGCCGGTCAGACGGTGGATGAGTTGTTGCCGACGCCCAGTTCGACGGCCGGGATCACGCCGCTGGTTCAGGAAATCATCATGATCATCGATGAATGGCATTTCCGCCAAAATGTTGATCACTTTTTTCTGTTTTACAACAAGTATGAAAGCGGAGCAACCTATCATCCCCATCAGGTGCAGCTGCTGCCGGTGAACCGGGAGTGGCTCAAAGAGATTGCCAAGAAGAAATGGGATTCCAAATCCCTGCCTATTTTCCGGATGGACGGCGATCAGATTTTTTCGTCGCTGATCCGGGAGTACCTTTTCGTGTCGCTATACCGGGCGTTTGCCGAGTCGCTGGCCAGTGAAAATGCCAGCCGCCTGGCTTCCATGCAGAATGCCGAGAAAAACATCGAGGAGCAACTGCAGGATCTGCACGTGCAGTTCCACCGAACGCGGCAGATGACGATTACCGAAGAACTGCTCGATATCGTCGCCGGTTTCGAGGCAATGCAGGAAGAAGCATCATAGCGTTTTTTAGAAAGGAGGACCGGTATGTCAACAGGTTCGGATAAAAGAATTTGCGTTATCTGTGCGTGGCGGGAAAACTGCACGAAACGTTATCGGGTAAAGGTCAATGCCTTGTTCGATGTGAATTGCCCCGACTATACCCGGGACATCAAACTCAAGGAGAAGGATGTCGATATACTGGTTGATGATCAGATCATGCGCTGGCAAAAAGAAAAGAAGGAAAAGCCGGGACACGTCATCACGCTCTCCAGCGAAACGGGCGCAGGCGGCGGCAGGGTGGCCAGAGTCCTGGCCACGGAGCTGTGCATGAATATTGTCGGCAGTGACCTCATCCAGAAAGTAGCAGAAAGCGCGCACATGAGTGACAAAGTGATCAAATCTCTGGATGAAAAGAGTATTTCACTTTTAGACAGTTTGATCAGTTCCTTTTTTGAGGCGCGCCACATCTGGCCCAATGAATACATCCGTCATTTGTCGATGGTGATGCACACGAATGCGGAGCACGGCAATATCATCATTATCGGCCGCGGCGGTTGCTTCATTTTGAAAGACAAATCGTTTCGGGTGCGTATTATTGGACCCGAGGCAATGCGGGTGGAGAAAGTCATGCGCGATCGTCACCTGTCCCAGGCGGATGCACTGGCCTTCGTGCACAAATATGATGAATACCAGGTCGGTTTCATGAAAAAATATTTCAATGAAGACATTAACGATTCGAAGCACTACGATATGGTAGTGAATACGCAGCATGTCGATATTGACAGCGCGGCCCAGGCGATAAAAAAATCGTTTCTCTCCTGGAAGGCCATGCGTGAGTGAAAAAAAGTATTAACTGCTGTGGCAATCGAAAGGTCATTCGACAGGAAGAGAGTTCACGGCCGTGATGCGCTCGTGAATCCTCGCATGGAGTTGACGGTCATTCGTGTTTCCGGCTAAAGGATTTGGGAAGCGGGCCCCCTGGGAGGGGGAACGCGATTGAGGCAATAAAGTTAACAAAAGAATGCAGTCTGTTATTTGTCTTGAATTGAAGGGCAGTGGTGCTTGCTCATGACAAACTTTGAGCGTGATTTGCTTTTAGGATTGGCGGAAGAGATCATTCTACAGCTGAAGAACCGGATCACCGAGATTGAAAATCTTCATCCCCGGGAGTCGGCTCTGGGCATTGCCACATTCCAGGAGCGCCTGCGCACCATTGAGCATTTGCGGGATTCCGTGAAGCAGGATCGTGAACTCGCCGTCTGACCGGCTTTTACTTTTTATCCTGATTGCCGTTGGGGATTGCGCGCAGGTAGATAAAGATGGTCGTGCCGACGCCGACCAGCGACTCCATGCTGATCAGACCGTTGTGATATTTAATGATGGAATCGCAGGTGGCGAGCCCCAGTCCGATGCCGCCGCGTTCTTTCTTTTCCTTGGTCGTAAAATACGGATCAAAAACTTTGGAGAGATTTTCCCGGGGGATGCCGACGCCGCGGTCTTTCACGATGATCCGGACGTAGTTGCCCTCGCCCAGTGCCCGGATATTGGTTGCCGTACTGGTGTTTTCGGCGATAACTTCCATGGTGCCGCCGCCGGGCATGGCTTCTTTGGCGTTCGTGACGATGTTTTCGATCACCTGTTTGATCTGCATCGCGTCAACTTCCACGGGCCACAGGTCGGGAGAGATCACCGGCTCGCAGGCTACGTCGGAGCCGGCCAGTGTTTTCTGGACGGCTTCCTTGACCAGATCGCCGATTCGTTCGATCTTTTTTACCGGATAGCCGCCCTGGGCGAAAGTGATCAGCCGATGTGCGAGTTCCTTGGCTTGCAGGCCTGCCCGTTCCGCAATCGCCAGACCGTTTTCCAGAATCTTATCTTCTTCATTGGCGGATATTTTCGCCAGGAAGACGTTGCGGAGAATGGCCGTGAGCAGACTGTCAAAGTCCTTGGCGACGCCGTCGGCAAAGGTTCCCAGGGATTCGAGCTTTGTCCGCTGGAGGAGTTCTTCTTCGGCCGTTTTCTGATCCGTGATGTCTTCCAGCGTCTCCATCGCGCCGAAGGTCTTGCCGCTCGAATCGCGGATACTCGCCGAAGTGATGCGAAACCATTTTCCTTTTTCGCCCAGTTCGGAGAAAAACTGGGTGACTTCGTAGGCGTTTTTGAGGACCTTGGATTTCGTGACCTCGCCCGTGTAAAGGGATGTGGAATTTTCGTCGATCTTGCTATTCAGTATCAAATCCGCCATGCAGGAGCGCGGAGAGGCATAGAAGGCCCGCCACTGCTGGTCCGTGCCGAGCACCTGTTTAGCCTCAATGCCGGAGAGCCCCTCGAGGGCCTTGTTCCAATGGAGGATTTTGTGATCGGTATCGATGACGAAGGTTGGAATGGGAGAACTCTGAATAATGCTGCGGAGAATCTGCTCGTCATTGCGGCCCCGCCAGATCGCATAAACGAAACTGACGATAGCCGTTGCCGCCAGAAAAAAGATAAAGAGAAGAAAATGAAGTTGCATGATATTTCCCGTATCTCAAAATGTCCGGTTTCGGAATCACGATCCGATCATATCATTTTTATCGCACAACATACCGCCTCAAACGTTTGGGCGTCTTTGAATAGCAAGGATGGGCCGAAATTGCAAGATTCTAATGGTGGTCTGCCGGTTTCTTACCGGGAGGGTGTGTTACAAAAGACACCATTATGAAATTAAAACATAATTATCACCTGTAAGTCAGCGGGCAAAGCCGGCGGCAGGCTGTCTTCCACAGCGATTCCACGGATTCGTACAAAATCCGCCAGATGGCCCGTATCAGGTCTGATGCCGCTGCGTCTCGCGGTGATGACGGGGACGGGGTGCACTGGATCAAAGCCAAAACGCACTCCCCGAAGCGCGGACAGGATCGTGACGGCAAACAACAGAGCCTTTTGGAAAGAGGGGTTGATCGAAGCCGGCAACTGTGTTTTCTCCTCGTATTGATCCGCGGTTCACATATTTTCCGGCATGTTCGTGTCAAGGGAAGATTGATTGACGCCGCAGATTATTTCGGGGCGTCCGAAAACCGTCCGATGTTCCATAACGACTCGCGCCATAACACCTCGGCCATCATTGGCTTAAGTCACACCCCGATACTCCGTTCTGATCAGATGAATCATGCGGGAAAAAAGAGAATCTATACTAAATGAAAAGATTAAATATGGAATAATGGCGTATCCGATATCTTTAAGAACGTCGTGTGTATCGCCGGCACCAAGAACTTGCTTTTCACGGCGGGCAGCAAACGACAGCCGGCTCAAAATAACACCGGCTGTCGTTGCTTTTATTCTCCCGATAATATTGTTTACTGCATGATCAGACGCAGGTCAGCCAACCAATTATTGTTGGCACCCGCCGCATCCGTTGTGTTGTTATTTGCTGCGGCTTCCCGCATTAAATAACGAACATCATCTTTATGATCCCCAATATAATTGGTCGCCGCTCCGGAAAGAGTCGACGTTTGAACCACGAGATTCCTTTCGCCGTCATAAACAAACGGCGTGGAGAGCGGTATTTCTATCCAATCTCCCACCTTGAGCCCGGCGGGCATTGTAAAAGTTCCGCTGTAGACGGTCTGTGCGCCGCTCAGATTGGCGGAGAATGTCGCTCCCAATGTCTTATTCGCCGTGTGGCCCATCACAACCGTAAAACTTGCATAATCGGAAGCAACCGCATCGGATGTGGCGAGTCGGCGAGCTACTTTGGCAATGGTCCCCTTTGTACCGAGTTCCGAGGCAAGATACAGGTGTTGCGACTTGTTATTGCTTGCACCACTGAAGGGAAAAGACCATGTTCCCGGTCCGGCTAAAACGACATCCATCGTTCCACCGTTGAAGCGAAATTTGATGCAGTAATAGACGCTTTCGTCGATCCCGTCTCCCGTCGACGCTCCCGCTGCTCCATAAAGTTTCCTGCCGATGGGAGCGTTACTGTTTAATTTCCAGTCCGTCATGCCGCCCGTCGCTTTAGCGGTTACTTCAATCTCGACAATGAGATTATGCGTGCCGTCATAATTGAACGCCGCGATCGGCATGGGAATCCAGATATAGGAATTCACGGGAATGCCCGCCGGCACGCTGAACTTCGCCCCGCTGGCCACGGTAACCGGCGTCCCTACATTGAAATTATTAGCAAATGTACTGGTCAACTGCGTGAGATTTGTATGGCCGAGTCGGACATTAACCGTATATTCCTCCGCTGTTGTTGCCAGGCCTGCCGGAAAAGCGATGCCGGTGATCCCGCCGGAACCGTTCACTTCAGCCGCGGTATATAAAAGCTGAACCTTTCGCTGTCCCAACGCATTCCCGAAAGGCATTACATTAGACAAATTCCCAAACAACCCAACCGCAACATTGTCCCCGCCGGCAAAATTGAATCTAATATCCGGTACGGATGGTCCAAGTCCTCCTCCGCTCGAAATAACGCTGTTGTATGCGGGGCTTGCCTGATGAACCGTATTACTGACGTAGGTTGGCGTTCCCGTACAAGCTGAACTTCTCGACACATCAACAACAAGATTGTCCACCCCGTTGTAATTGAATGGCTGGGTCAAAGGAATTGTAAAGTATCCTCCCGAAGACCCGGCCGGAATGGTTACGCTGACACCATTCGCCAGCGTCTGAAATGATCCTTTCCCCTGATTAACATTATTATCGTAAGGCAAAGCCAGGTCCGTTACACTGGTATGCCCCATTCTGATGGTGACGTTCGGGCAGGTTACAGCAGATGCCAAAGCATCGGCGTAGCGAAAGGAGATGGAATTGATCATCCCGGAACCTTGCACATCGCCCGCCCGATAAAGTATCATGACGCGATTGGCGCCGGGATCACTGTTAAATATCCATGCTGCGCTCGCTGGTGAATCCGGCAGTGATACGGTCTTAATAAATGTCCCCGCCTCAGCCGGCTCCGGCGCCTGCGCCGGGTCATCGCTTTTACTGCATCCAGCTAAAGTGATCAGAAAAAGGCCTGACAGCAAATATAAAAAAACCTTCTTCCTGAAAAATCTGACGATCATTTTCATGGCGTTTTCTCCTTTACAATATGGGATAGAAAATTGGATCATTTAAGAAATGAAGGGTAATAGACAAGCAAAAGGCCCATTACTATCAAAGCGATAACAATGAATACTTTTACTTTCTTCGCGCAAGAGAGTTGCATTTCTCTCCCGATAAGTCAAACAGAATTCGATAACGCAAATTTTTTTTTTGGAGCAATTCTGTGGGCATAACACTTCATTCGCACGACCGGCGCGAGAAATCTTTAGACATTTTTTATGGTTGGAATATCACGAATCGTTGCCGTCAATTATCCGCACCAGATTACCAGGGCGCGGTGTTTGTTCTATGGATATCCTGCACAGTGACCAGGATCGGTATTTACAATTTGTGAAAAGCCTGACCGGTCGTGTGCTGCAGCGGAAGAAACACGGACCTGAAAAACTAGAAAACTGAAATAAGAGTTATGTCCCCGGAATTGCCTTCTCCGTGTGTTGATCCGCCGTTCATATCTTCCGCGGCCCGACTGTATCAAGAAAAGTTGATCGGCACTGCGCGTTATTTTGAGGCGTCCGCGAACAGAGATCCGCACGTCCGGCACTTGCGGGCGCCCCGAAATAACAGGGTCCGGCATTGCGGGCAGGTCCATCTTTCTTCTTCCGAGGCAATAAACGCATCAGTGCCCAGGCTGCGCCACTCGGGAACCGCGCGCAGAATATTCTTTTTGCCCTCGGGGACGGGAAAATTCTCGACCTTGTCGCAGGAAAATTGATCACACTGATGGCAGCCCTGAAATTGCTTTTCGAGAGCACAGCTCTTGATAGGGCAGGCGGAACAATACCAGTAAACCGTATCGGAGAGGCACCCCTTGCAGTTAATTTTATCCGGCGTTTCATTATAAACTTTCGCGAATTTCTCCTTCAGCTGCTGATCGCCTGTCAGGGTTGCCTGATAGATGCCGCAGACGCCGCAATATAATCCGCATGGTGCAACTAATTCATTCTTGATCATGTCAACCTCCTGCCGTTAAGACATTTATGACTGCGGGCATTCAAGCAAATGACGATAATGCTCGCTCTTTATTAATTCTTTCAGCCAGGAAACCATGTCCGGTCCCTTGAGAAACGGTTGTCCCCGAAAAAGAGATATAAACTCTTCGTAGGAATCTTCCACCTGCCTGATCGAGCCGCCAAGCAGGCTGTGAATGGTCCCCAGCGAATTCTGCTCGGCGATAAGCCGGCCCTGGTTGATGATGCCGGCCCTGATCAAATGCGTTGTCTGGCTGGCGCAGGTACAGGGGTTGCGATCATTGAGCAGGCTGCAATTCTTCGCGAAGTATTGATAAACTTTTCGCCGGGACCGCAGGTACGATTGCCGAAAGTTCGCCCGCGACATCTCGCAGATCTCGGCGCCGGTTTTATCCGTGACATCAAAAATGCCGGCCAGCGTAAAGACAATTCTTTCCCGGCGGCTGAGGCAAAGAAGCACGCACAGGATACACTGGGACTTCGTTTCTTCTCTCAGACGTTCGCTATCCGCCCGTGCGTGTTTTTGATGATCGGGCTGGTTGTTAAGTAATATCGTGTCACCACTGTTTTCCATCATCCGGGCGAAAAAAATTTCTTTTTTGTTTTCCTTCATATTCACAACGTGATTCGCGACAATACGATACAGCCAGGTCCGGAAAGCCGCTTTTTGCGGGTCATAGGTCGATAATTTTGTAATGACTTTTATCAGAACTTCCTGTGTGACATCTTCGGCAAGATGAATGTCGCCGGTCATCGTGAGCGCGATGTTGAAGATCCAGGACTGGTGACGAAGAATCAGGGCTTCCAGGGCGCCGGGGTCGCCCTTCAAGGACTGCTCGATACAGTCGGCATCGCAGCGATCTTCGCTGTTTTTTTCCCCAAATGGATTGTGCATCTTTCCCTCGTCACGAATAAGTGTTTACTGTTCTATAAACCTTATACCGGAAAGGAGAACTAGTGTGACAAAAAAATTTTGATTAAGCGCCGGGATTCGTGTGATTAAATAAAAGGAAATTGTCTCAGATTCGTTCAAATTAATCGCTTAACTATATTATCTGCCCCCCGTATTAAAAAAATCTTGACAAAATAGCAGCATTCAATTAAATACTACCAAAACGATAGACATACTAGGCTTGTAAAGCAGAAATATGAAATTATCAACAAGATCAAGATATGGCATGCGGATGATGACGGATCTGGCCGACCATTACGGCGAGAATCCGGTCTTTCTGAAAGATGTCGCCAAAAGAGAGGATATTTCAGAAAAATATTTAAGCCTGATTGTCATTCCTCTGCGCGGCGCCGGTCTGATCCAGTCGATCCGGGGCGCCCACGGCGGATATCGCCTGACGCGCAAGCCGGACGATATCACTGTGCGGGATGTCTGGCAGGCGCTGGACGGCGAAATTTGCCTGGTGGATTGTGTGAAGGACACGAAAAGATGCGCGCGGATCAGTACTTGTCCCACGCGGGATATCTGGGGTATGCTGGGGCAAAAGATCAGCGAGACACTGAGATCGATAACGCTTAGCGACCTGGTGCGGATACGCCGTGAGAAGGCGGATAACAATATGATGAGCAATATTTGAGTGAAAAAAATGGATCAATCCGGGAAGCCTTTAGGGAAAAAAGTTCTGGTGGCGATGAGCGGCGGCGTGGATTCATCGGTTGCGGCCCTGCTGCTGAAAGAAGCAGGTTACGATGTAACCGGTGTGACGATGTGTCTGGGCATCAGGCAGGAAGGCGATCGGACGAGTTGCTGCGGCGGCGACGCCATCGAAGACGCGAAACGCGTCTGTGGTCAGCTGGAAGTTCCGCATTTTGTTTTTGACTTTGCAAAACTGATGGAAGAGCAAGTGATTCGCAAGTTCACTTCTGAATATGTAAAAGGAAGAACGCCGAATCCCTGCGTGGATTGCAACCGTTACCTCAAATTCGGGTCGCTGCTTGCGAAAGCCCGGGGCCTGGGTTTTGATTATCTGGCCACCGGCCATTATGCCCGGATTGAGAAAAGGGGAGACGACTGGAGTCTTCTGCGTCCGGAAGACAAAAACAAGGACCAGACATATTTTCTTTATCCGATTAAGAAAGATGATTTGCAGAGGATTCTTTTTCCTCTCGGGAATCTCAACAAAGCGGATGTCCGCGCTCGCGCGAAAGAAGCCGGACTGCATGTGGCCGGGAAGTCGGAGAGTCAGGATATTTGCTTTGTGACGACGGGGAATTACCGGCAGTTCTTTGAAGAGAGAAATGTAACAGCCATGGCGGGCGATATCGTCGATCAGGCAGGACGGATTTTAGGTCGGCATCAGGGTATCATCTATTATACGATCGGACAGCGCAGCGGTCTGGGAGTAAGCGCCAAGGCGCCCCTGTATGTTCTTCGTTTTGATTTCCGGGCCAATCAGGTTGTTGTCGGCTGCAAAGAGGATTTGTTGGCCGCGGGATTGATCGCCGGTGATCTGAATCTTCTGACCGATCAATTTCCCGAAGAAGTGTCGGCCAAAATCCGCTACCGCAAAAAACCGGCGCGGGCAGCCTTGACAAAAGAGGACGGCAAACTAAAAGTAATCTTTAGCCAAGCGCAGGAATCCATTACGCCCGGGCAGGCGGTTGTTTTTTACGCGGATGATGAAGTGCTGGGCGGCGGCGTCATTGACGATGTTATTCGCGCCGTTGAGTGAGAGCGGATATGGAAAATTTGCAGAATAAAAAATTGATAAATCAGCATGCCTTTCCGGTTTGCGGAAATCTAATAATCCACGGGAGAACTTCGTCGGAGATGGTTTCACATCATCTCCGCTGTTTGATGCCCTCGTGTCAATTTTCACACCCTATGAATCGTCCGTCGGTAAACCGTTTTTAAATAGCAAACGGCCCCCGACTTACGGATTAAGATGACCATCATCGATGAACTTGAGTGGAGTTGATCGAAAATCAAAACATTACGAGCCGTGACAATTGTTTCATTGAGAAAGGAAGATGAACATGAGTAAAATTGATGAAAAACTAAAAATAGAAACACTGGTGCTGCACGGGGGACAGGAACCCGACCCGACAACGGGGTCCCGCGCGGTGCCGATTTATCAAACAACATCTTATCAGTTTAGGGACACCGACCATGCGGCAGCGCTTTTCGGGCTTACGGAATTCGGCAATATCTATACGCGGCTGATGAATCCGACGACGGACGTTCTGGAAAAAAGAATCACTCTAATGGACGGCGGGATCGGAGCGCTCGCGGTGGCGAGCGGACAGTCCGCGATCACGCTGGCGCTCCTCAACATTGCCCGGGCCGGCGACGAAATTGTTTCGGCGGACAACCTCTACGGCGGAACCTATACGCTGTTCCACTATACGTTTCCCCGCCTGGGCATCAAGGTGAATTTTGTCAAATCCAATGACTTGAAAGCGCTGGAAGCGGCGATCACGCCGCGGACCAAAGCGATTTATGCGGAATCCATCGGCAACCCTAAAATGGACGTGGCCGATCTCACAGGCATCGCCGCGATCGCCCGCAAAAACGGCATTCCTTTTGTGCTGGACAATACCGTATCACCTTACATCCTGCGCCCGTTTGATTTCGGCGTGGATATCATCGTGTACTCGGCAACGAAGTTTATCGGCGGCCACGGCACGTCGCTGGGCGGCGTGATTGTTGATTCGGGGAAGTTTGACTGGACCAACGGTAAATTCCCGATCATCGCCGATCCCGATCCGAGCTATCACGGCTTTAATTTTGTTGAGGCCTTAAAACCGGTGGGCAACCTGGCGTATATTCTGAAGGCGCGCGTCACGCTTTTGCGCGACCTGGGTCCGGCGCTGTCTCCGTTTAACGCCTTTCTTTTTCTGCAGGGGCTGGAAACATTGCATCTGCGTATGCCGAGACACTGTGAAAACGCGCTGGCGGTGGCTCTTTATCTGGAGAAACATCCGAAAGTAAACTGGATCAACTATCCTGGACTGGCCGCAAGCCCCGAACACGACCGCGCCGTAAAATATTTGCCCAAGGGTGCGGGTGCGATTACGGGCTTCGGCGTGAAGGGCGGGATTGAAGCGGGCAAGAAATTTATCAATTCGCTTGAGCTCGTTTCACATCTGGCCAATATCGGCGATGCGAAAACCCTGGCTATTCATCCGGCATCGACAACGCATCAGCAGCTGTCGCCGGAAGAACAATTGGCCACGGGCGTCACGCCTGATTTTATCCGCCTGTCGATCGGGATCGAGCATATCGACGACATCCTGGCGGATATCGGGCAGGCTTTGGAGAAGATTTAGGTTCAAGGTTCAAGGTCCAAGGATCAAGAAAAAAAGGAGACCAATCATGAAAAGAATTTATGAAGATAATTCTCAGTCGATCGGCAACACGCCGCTGGTCAAACTCAATCACATCACGGCAGGCGCTAAGGCGAACATTTTAGCAAAGATCGAAGGCCGCAATCCCGCTTATTCCGTTAAGTGCCGGATCGGGGCGGCGATGATCTGGGATGCCGAGGAGAAGGGGCTGGTCAAACCCGGTGTGGAAATCATCGAACCGACCAGCGGCAACACCGGAATTGCTCTGGCCTATGTCGCGGCGGCACGCGGCTATAAACTGACACTGACCATGCCGGAGACGATGAGCATTGAACGCCGGAAAGTTCTGGCTGCCTTCGGCGCCACTCTCATCCTGACCCCCGGGGCGGAAGGCATGAAAGGTGCGATCAATAAAGCGGAAGCCATTGCCGCATCCGATCCGCAGAAATATTTTCTGCCGCAGCAATTCAAGAACCCGGCGAACCCCGCCATTCATGAAAAGACAACCGGTCCCGAAATCTGGAGCGATACCGAGGGGGCCATCGATGTACTGGTTGCCGGAGTGGGCACCGGCGGAACGATTACCGGCATTTCCCGTTACATTAAAAATAAGATGGGGAAGAAAATTATTTCCGTGGCTGTGGAGCCGAAGGAAAGCCCGGTGATCAGCCAGAAGCTGGCGGGAGAGGATTTGAAGCCGGGGCCGCACAAGATTCAGGGAATCGGCGCGGGCTTCATTCCCGATACGCTGGATTTATCCGTCGTGGACCGCGTCGAGCAGGTGGACAGTATGGAAGCCGTGGAGTTTGCCCGGCGCCTGGCCCGGGAAGAAGGCATGCTGGTCGGCATTTCCTGCGGAGCGGCCGCCGCCGCGGCGGTACGGTTGGCAAAAAAGGCCGAGTTTGCGGGCAAGACCATTGTCGTCATTCTGCCGGACGCCGGAGAGCGTTATCTCTCAACGGTATTGTTTGAGGGCATCGGTGTTTAAACCGGATAACGGAGCCTGGGCAAATGTTTGAGGGATGGTTTGCGACCGGGAAAAATAACCGCGGGCGTTTGATCAGATGACGGATGGAAAAACCATGGATGAAAGCGTATATGCGACTTTTGATGTCAAGGAAATCGTTTCCGTTGACGGCGCAGCCATCCGGTTGTGTGACTCAGAAAAAGCGGTTATCGGCGAGATATCGCTGAAAATATACATCAACGGAACAGAATATGCGTCGCTTCTGTGCCTCAATCAACTGACCGAAGAACTGGCTCTGGGCTTTCTCTTCAGCGAAGGCGTCATCGACACCATCGCCGACATCGCCGCCATCTCTTATAACGAACGTCTCTTTGCCGTCATGATCACCCTGGCTGCCGGAAAGTCGGTCGAAAAATGCGAGAGTCTCCGCAGTGTAACGTCCGGCTGCGGCAAATGCTTTACCTATATCAATCCTCTCAAACATGAGAAGTTTCTGCCTGTCGCCAATCAGGATAGATTCCCGCTCCGTGATATCCTAAACGCCATGACCGAATTTGAGCGGCAATCCGAGATCTATCGGAGTGTGGGAGGTGTGCACAGCGTGCTTTTCCGGCATCGGGACTTTTCCGTTTTCAATGAGGATATCGGCCGGCATAATTGCTTTGACAAGATCGCCGGTGTTCTTTTGAAGAAGAATAAAATGACGCTGGTTCAAACGGGAATGCTGTTGGTCAGCGGGCGGGTTTCTTCGGAAATTATCACCAAAGTCATTCGTCTGGGCGCGCCGGTTCTTGTCTCGCGATCAACACCCACCGCTGCCGCCGTTCATCTGGCCAGAGAATACAACGTCACGCTCCTGGGCTATGTGCGCGGTAAATCCGGTTTTGTCTATTCCGGGGAAGCCCGGTTGATGTGAAACGGGCGGCATCCGGCTTGTCTCTCCCGTATCCGGGAACGATTGGATAAATTTGCGGATGATCTTTTTTTTTGCAGGACACTCTTCACCGCATAAAAGCGTGCCGGGGCTAATTTATCGTGCGGATCTGAAACGATTCTCTTGTTTGGCGTTCCCTTGCCTTCTGCCGGATTCCTCAACACAAAAATAATCATGTTAGCGTGTCAAAAATTCTTGACAAAATGCCAAATTAATGTGAACGCTCGTTCATAATTTGAATAAGCGTTCAAGCAGTCAGTCAGGGGTCCGGGATATGGATAAGAATCAGAGACGGGAGCAGGAGTTTAATACGCGCCGCAGCGCAATTCTTCTGGAGGCAGAAAAGAATTTTTCCGACAGAGGATTTCATAATGTGACCGTGGCGGAAATTGCCAATGCCTCCGGTTTTTCGACCGGCGCACTGTATCAGTTCTTCGAAAGCAAAGAGCACCTCTACGCGACGATGATCTTCGAAAAATTAGATGTGATGTATGAAGCAATCGAGCGGGAGGTGAAGGCGGCAAAAAATCTGCACGACAAGCTTTTGGCCCTGATCGAGACGCAGTTGCGGTTTGTTGAAGCCAACGCCGATTTCTGCCGGATATTTCTCCGTGGAGAAAATGAACTCTCGCCGCAAACGATGAATGACATTCATCAGCGGTTGCGCGACGATTATTTTAGCCATTTATCTTTTATCGAAAATATACTAAAAGCCGGTATTAAAAATGGCACGTTAAGGAACCTTCCGCCGCGCGAAATCGCCGCAGCCATTTCGCATTTGATTCGTGCGGCTTCCATGGACTGGATGATCACCCAGTCCAAAGAGTCGTTGGTTTCCAAGAAAGAACTAATTCTGGACATTTTCTTTAACGGGGTGAAAAAACATGATCATTAATATCCGGAACCTGGTCATATCGGCGATAGCCCTCTTTCTTTGTCTTCCCCTGCCCGCCCGGGCCGCAGAGCCTCTGACGATGGAAGAAAGCATCTCGATTGCCCTAAAAAACAGTCTGGTGATTAATATCGCCAAAGAAGGAACAAAAGGCGCCGAGGCCAGAAGGCGGGAGGCTTTAACCGGGTTTCTGCCCAAATTGAGCACAACATACACTTATACGCGTCTCAACGACGAGCCGCACTTCTTTTTCCCCGGGTTTGGCACTCCTCCTGTGGGTGCGGGGAACATCGTGACGGGGACGATTGACAATTACAACTGGGTCGTTGAAGCCCGTCAGCCGCTTTTCGCCGGCGGTGGAATTCTGTTTAACTATCAGGCAAACAGAATTGCCGAGAATGCCTCGCAGGTCGAGGAAACAGCGCGGTCTCAGGATGTGATCCAGGACGTCAAAATCGCCTATTTCAATATCCTGCGATCGCAGAGGCTCCGGGACACGGCCCGCCAGTCCTTGGAAATGCTTGCCGCCCATCGCGACTTTGCGGAAAATTTCTACCGCGTGGGTCTGATTCCCAAAAACGATTTGCTGCAGGCGGAAGTGGAACTGGCCAACGGCAAGCAGGCGCTGATCAGGGCGCAAAATGCAATCGAGCTGGCGAAATCCCGTTTTAATACCGTTCTCAAGAGAGAATTGCTGTCGCCAACAGAGGTTATTGATATCCTCGATTATAAACCGCTTGATCAATCCTTTCAGGACTGTCTGGATATTGCGAGAAAGCAGCGGCCGGAACTGAAGATATCGGCGCTCAGGGCCGAGCAGGCCGGCCGCATGGTCCGCGTGGCGCAAAGTGAATACTTCCCCGCGCTCAATCTGGTAGGCCAGTACGCCCGCTTCGGCGATACGCCGTCGCTTTCCGGGACCGAATTTAAAGACAGGGAAACCTGGCAGATCATGGCGGTGGCCAGCTGGAATTTCTGGGAGTGGGGAAAGACGAAATATCGGGTGGATGCCGGAAGAGCTTTTGAAAATCAGGCCATCGACCAGACACGAGAGTTGAATGACCAGATCGCCCTGGAGATCAAAAATGCCTATCTGGTTTCGCAGGAAGCGGAAAGTCAGATCGCCGTTTCGCAAAAAGTGATCGATCAGGCCGAGGAAAATTTCCGGATTTCCGAGGCCCGTTACAAGGAAAGGGTGGCCCGCTCAACGGAAGTGATTGATGCTCAGACGCTTCTCACCCGGGCCAAATCCGAATATGCCAATGCCTTGGCCGACTACAATATCGCTTTTGTCCGTCTGCAGAGAGCGATGGGCGTCATCAGCCGATAATCGATGGGTCCTTGTTCAGAGGAAAGATTCAGGGGAAAGGATTTTTAGGAATGAAAAGAATAGGGTTGTGCCTGTGTATCTTGCTTGCACTCATGTTGATGGCGTCGCGTTCGGCAATGGCGCAGGAATACACTTTGCAAGATCTCTATCAGCAGGCACTGCAGAATTCGGAAAAGATAAAATTTGCTGAAGAAAACGTCTATATTGCCCGGACGGGCAAAGACAAGGCCTGGTCGCTCTTGATTCCCAAAGTGACGGCCTTCGGACAATACAACCGTTATTCACAGGGTAAATATGGTGATCCCCCCGCTTACAGCACGGTCGTCATTCAGCCGGAGCAATACGGGACATGGGGTGTCCGCGCCGATCAGGCCTTTTCGCTTTCCGTGCGCGAATTGGACGCATTAAAAATTGCCGGACAGTCGATTACGAAGAGTGAATTTGATCTTTACGCCGCCAGGGAGGATTTTGTTCTGGCCGTCGCGTCTTCGTATTATGATGTGCTCAAGGCAAAAAAGGGGCTGGAAATTGCAGCGGCCAATGTGGAGCGGCTCACCCAATACCGGCAATCCGCCGAAAAGCGGGTGACGGTCGGTGAACTGACCAAAACGGCCTTGCTGCGCGCCGATGGCGAATTATCGGGAGCGCGCGCCGACTATCTCCGGGCGACCAATGGGTTCAAACTGGCACGCGCCGCTCTGGTACGGATTACGGGCGTTCCCGAGACGTTCCGGTTAAAGGAGGTGGCGGTCCCCGCTTCCGAACCGGCTGGGTTTGAAAATCTGCGCGGCACGGCCATGCTCTCCAGATCGGATTTGAAAAGCTTCGATGTGCAGACGCAGATTGCCGAAGGGCAGGTCAAATATGCCCGGGGCGCCTTCTGGCCCAATATTGGTTTGTTTGCCATCTATAGCGGGATGGATCAAAGTCCCGGGTCGGGTACATTCAACAGGGAGAGTATTCTGGGCGGTGTGGCTCTGAACTTCCCTTTTTTTGAAGGGGGCTTAAGAGTGGCTGAACTCAGGGAAGCCAAGGCCAGAGAGCGGCAGGCGAAGCTCGCCTACAGCGACTTCAAGAAAAGCATTGATGTTGAATTGCGCGGAGTATACCTGGATCTGGAAACGCAGAAGGGCGCGCTGAAATTTTCGATGGATCAACTTGTTTTTGCAGAGGATAATTATAATGCCGTCTTAAGGCAGTATGAAAACGGTCTGGTCACGAGTCTGGACGTGATGGATGCCAATTCCCTTCTTTTATCCTCCGAAAGAAATGTGGCTGAAGCTTTATACGGATATCAACTGGCCCATTTGAAGGTGAAAAGATCAAGCGGCACGTTACTGAAATTTGTTCAAGAAGGCAGTTAATACATCGATGCGCCGGCGCGTCATGAGGAGGATAAAACAAAAATGAACGTACAAAACCCAGCAGCCGTCAGACCGAAATCAAGACAGTCCCGGGCCAGGACCCTGCTGTCTGCCGTCCTGATCGGACTCATGATCATCTCTCTTATATCCTGTACGAAGGAAAAGAAAGCGGAACCGGAACGGCTGGTGAATGTCCGCATCTGGCCCGCTGAAATTAAGCACGTTCAACCCTATCTGGAGACGACGGGCACTCTAAAAGCTGATGAGGAGGTTGTGGTCAGCTCCGAAGTGGACGGGATCATCAAAAAAATATTCGTTGAAGAGGGAACGGCAGTAGGCGTGGGATCGCTTCTGGCCCAGATTAACGAAACGGACTACATGCTGGACTGGAAAAGATCGGACGCCGCTTTGCGCCAGACGCAGGCATCGCTCGCCAATGCTCAGGCCGAGTATAAAAGGAAGTCCGCCCTGTATCAGGATGAGTTGATTACGAAGCAGCAGTTTGACGATATCACCACGCGAGTTGCGCTGGCTGAGGCGGAGCTGGAAAGGGCGAAAGCGACACTGGCCATCTCCCGGGAAAAGCTTGTCCGCACCAAAATCCTTTCGCCGATTTCCGGCGCGGTTAAGGAGAAAAAAGTGTCGGTGGGTGATTATGTCCGTAACGGAACACCGCTTTTCCAGCTGATTAAAATTGATCGTCTCAAACTTAACTTTACCATCACCGAAAAGGACGTGGCCGGGCTGAAGATCGGACAGGACGTCATGTTTACCGTCGACGCTTTCCCGGGGAAGCAATTCAAAGGCCGGGTGAACCTGCTTTACCCCAACGTCGAGGAAAGAACGCGGACGCTTCAGGCGGAAGCGACTGTCCCCAACGCGGATCGTCTGTTAAAGCCGGGATATTTTGCCCGGGTGCAAATATATACGCAGGCGGCGCGGGACGTCGTCGTGGCTCCCATTACGGCGCTGATGTACGACGGTCCCACAATCCGGATTTTTGTGATCAACGGCAATAAGGCCAAAGAAAGAACGATTAAGACGGGCAATAAGTACGGCGAATATGTGGAAGTGACCGAGGGACTCAAGGATAAAGAACAGATTGTCATAGTCGGGCAGAACAATCTGTCGGAAGGAGTGAAGGTCAATGTGGCTCGCTGATACCTCCGTCAAACGCCCGGTTTTCGCCACGATGGTCATCATGGCCCTGGTGGTGCTCGGCATCGTCAGTTATCCGTCTATCGGCGTCGATCTTTTTCCCAAGATCGATTTCCCCATTGTTACCATTACAACGGTATTGAAGGGCGCCAGTCCCGACGTCATGGATGTGGATGTCACGGATCGCATTGAAGGCGCCGTCAATACCATTAACGGCGTCAAAAGCATTACGTCCACGAGTTACGAAAGTATGTCCCGCACGACGATCGAATTCGTTCTGGAGCGGGATATCGATCAGGCCGTTCAGGATGTGCGGGAAAAAGTATCCGGCATCCGCAACAAGCTGCCCGACGATATTGAGGAGCCCAAGATAGCCAAAGTGGATCCCGACGCTCAGCCGATTTTGTTTTTGAATCTTTCCGGGGACCGGTCGGTGCGTGATCTTTCCACATACGCCGATGAAGTCCTGAAAGAACAATTGCAGCGCATCAACGGCGTGGGCGACGTCATTTTCTATGGGCTCAGGCTCAGGCAGGTGCGCATCTGGCTCGATACCGCCAAAATGCAGGCCTATCAGGTGTCTCCCGGCGACGTCGTTATGGCCCTGAAACGTGAAAATATCGAGCTGCCGGGGGGCCGGATTGAAACCCGGACCAAGGAATATACCGTCCGGATCAAGGGTGAGTTTGCCAAGATTCCCGACTTCAATGACCTGATCATCAGTTACTATAAAGGCGCACCGGTCCGCGTCCGGAATATCGGCCGGGCGGAAGACGGCATGGAAGAAAAACGAACGCTGTCGCGTTTCAACAGAATTCCGGCCGTCGGCATGGCGATTCAGAAGCAATCGGGAACCAACACGGTAGAAGTGGCCAACCGCGTGAAAGAGGAAGTGGCAAAAATAAACAAGACACTGCCTCCGGGGATGAAGGTCAATACGGCCGTGGATCAGTCGCTTTTCATTGTTCGTTCGATCGATGAAGTGCAGTTTCATTTAATCATCGGCAGTATCTTCGCCATTCTGGCTGTTTTTATCTTTCTCAAGAATATACGCACGACGCTCATCAGCGCTGTCGCTTTGCCTGTTTCCGTCATCTCGACCTTCGCGCTGATCAACGCTTTCGGCTTCACCTTTAACAACATGACCATGCTGGCTCTGTCGCTCTCGGTGGGTTTGCTCATTGATGACGCCATTATTGTCATTGAAAATATCTACCGGCACGTGGAAGAGGGCATGGAACCCCGGGAGGCGGCAACTTTTGGTACATCGGAAATCGGTCTGGCGGTTATGGCGACGACGTTTGCCATTGTCGGCATCTTTCTGCCCGTTGCTTTCATGAAAGGAATTATCGGCCGGTTCTTCCTCCAGTTTGCCTTAACGATTATTTTCGCGATTCTGGTGTCCTTGCTTGTTTCCTTTACCCTGACACCCATGATGGCATCGATCTTTCTTAAATCGCATAAGAAATCCATCCCCAATCCTCTGGGTGCGGGTGCCGGCGGCGTCGGTAGCGGCAAAAAAGCCATCTGGACCAGAATCAGCGATCGGATGGAGCATTATTACACAAAACTGGAATCGTTTTACCGTGCGGCTCTGGAATTTACTCTGGGCTATCGCAAAACGGTGCTCGTATCCGCCTTGATCATATTTCTCCTGAGCCTGGGTCTTACGGCTTTTATCGGGAAGGAATTCAACCCGCCCGAAGATCAGGGTGTCTTCATGATTCGCATGGAAGCGCCGATTGATTATTCCGTTGAGCAGATAGAACAATATCTGGGAAAAACGGAAGCCATGATGCAGGACATTCCGGAAATCAAATCTGTTTATTATGTTCAGGGATACGGGGGCTATCCCAATCGTGCCCTAATGATGCTCAATCTGAAGCCGAAGGCTGAACGCGAGAAAAGTCAGGAAGATCTCAAGAAGATTGCGCGAACGAAATTGCGGGCGATTCCCGGGTTGAAAGTATCTGCGGAAGACATTTCGGTTGTCGGAGGCGGGATCAGAAATGTGCCGATTCAATATAGTATTCGCGGACAGGATCTCGGCGCCCTGCAAAAGTATGCAAAGCAGATAACGGCTGAATTCTCCAAACTGCCGGGGATTGTGGATGTGGACACTTCACTGGAGGTCGGTAAGCCGGAATTCAAGGTCTACATTGACCGTGACCGTGCGGCCAATTTGGGTGTGGACGTGGCCAGTGTCGCCGAGGCGATCAACCTACTGATCAGCGGAGAACTGGACATTGCCCGGTATAAAGATGAGATCAAGGGAAAGCGATACGATATTCGTGTGAGACTCAATCCGGAGGATCGCGAAAGCGCAAGCACGATGCAGCGAATTTCCGTGCGTGCCCGCGATGGGAAACTCGTTGAACTGGCCAACGTGGTCAAGGTAGAGGAAGGCACCGGCCCCAGCGTCATCAACCGTGTTGACCGGCAAAGGGCCATTACCGTATTTGCCTCACTGGAAAGTAAGCCCCTCGGACAGGCCAAAGACGAACTCGACGGCATCGCCTCCAAAATCCTGCCGTCGGATTATTTGCCCAAATACCAGGGGATGGCGGATACCATGAAAGAATCCTTCGGCTATCTGCTTTTCGCCCTGATGCTGGGCGTCATCATGGCCTATATGATTCTGGCCGCGCAGTTCGAAAGCTTCGTCCATCCGGTTACGGTTTTGCTTTCTCTGCCGCTGTCATTTGTCGGCGCGTTCGGCGCTTTGTTTATCACGGGCAAGACGCTCAATATTTTCAGCTTTATCGGCTTGATTCTGCTCATGGGGCTTGTAAAGAAGAACGCTATCTTGCTCGTGGATTATACGAACGTTTTACGAGGCCGCGGCATGTCGCGTCGTGAAGCCATCCTCCAGGCGGGACCTGTCCGGATGCGTCCCATTCTGATGACGACGTTCGCGATGGTTTTCGGTATGTTGCCGATTGCATTGGGAGTCGGCGAAGGTGCGGAAACGCGTGCTCCGATGGGGATCTCGGTGATTGGCGGGCTCTTGACTTCACTCGTATTGACGCTGATTGTCATTCCGTCCGCCTATGATATCTTCGATGACTGGCAGGAAAGATTTAAGAACAGAAAAAGCAGAAAAGAGAAACTTGCGCAAAAATAATTTTTTGACGCTCAGAGAGGTTTCCCCATGAAAATGTTTCTTGTTGTTTACGCCGAGGCTTCCGATGAAACGATCACCACTGCATTTAAGAATGCCGGCTATAGATCCTATACGAAAATGCACGGCGCGACGGGTGAGGGCGAGGAGAGCGAACCCAAACTGGACACGCATTTCTGGCCCGGGAGGAACAACACGCTGCTGTTTGCGGTGCCCAACGAAGAAGTTGAACGTCTGATTCAACTGGTGAGAACACTGAGGAAGGAGCAGCCGCGTGCCGGTTTGCGGGCTTTCACATTTCCACTGGAGGAGTGCGTTTAGCGATGGCGGGCCCCAGAAATACGAACAGACAAAAAGACATTTCCCGGCTCCTGAGGCAGAAGAAGACGGTCTTACCTGTGCCTCTCAAAGAAAGGAGGCAAGCGCCTCCCGGGAAAAAGGGCAAATAGAAACGTCTGCCGATCCGGCGGCGCAACGTTCCAATGGCGAGCCGTTGGTCAGGCTTTGTGATAGAACATCCTCAGATATTCTTTTTCCATTTGCTGAAGATCCTTGGTGCGTTCTTTCAGCATCCACTCCAGGAAATCCCGGTGCCGTTTAAGTTCCAGCTGGGCCCTGATTCTGGCTTTAACGACGATGGGCTTGAACGGTTTGGTGATATAGTCCGCAGCATCCAGCTCAAACCCCAGCGCCTCATCCTCTTCCTGTCCTTTAGCGGTTATAAAAATGACCGGGATCGAGTTGGTGTATTCATCACTCTTGAGGCGTTTGATCACCTCGTACCCATCCATGTCCGGCATGATGATATCCAGGAGAATTAAATCAGGCCGTGCAGTGGACATGGCAATTTTCATCCCGACATTTCCGTCTTTGGCAAACAGGACATTATAATCGTTCTGAAGCAGTTCGTTGAGCACGGAAATATTGGAAACTTCATCATCGATGATCAAAATGGTCTGCATAAGCTTGTCTGTCTTCAATTTTCAACCCCTCCTCTCGGGCTTGGATTAATTTTTTCAGAAAGGTCATCGAGCAGGTGCAGCGCACCGGCGAAATCAAGGTTCGTTAGCCTGGACGCAAGCTGGTTCAATTCAGCGTCAAACGAGCGATTCGGCATGTGTCTTCTTAAAGCAGCGAATTGTTTTGCGGCGCGTAAATCATTATTTTGCAGCGATAAGGAGAGGTCCCGGAAGAGCGAAGCAAGTGCGGCTGCGTCGGGTTGTGCTGCGTCCGGACGATCGAGTCCGTGATTTCGATTGGCGTCTGCGAGCTCCGTGACGGAGCGGAGAGCGACGGCAAACGCATCTTCGAGCTCACGTGCCGCGGAGATAATGTCCTCCGGAGTGCCCGACCGAACCTCATGTTCCAGTTGCTTTGCGCGGCAGGCGACGTCGGTCAGCGACAAATTGGCCGCGGCGCCTTTGATCGTATGAACCTGATCAGCCACGAGTCGGTAATCTTTCTCCCGAATGGCTTTGGCGATTTCACTTTCGGCAGACACATAGTGATCGACGAAGGACGTGAGCAAATTAAGATACAGACGCTTATTGCCCTGAAGCCTTTCCAAACCTTGTTCGAAATGAATGCCCGGCAGCGACTGGGGAACATTGAAGCCGGAGTCGGCCTCCTCCGGGCTTTGGCCCGGAGGGGCGGCAATATTTTCGTTTCTCTTCGGCCGCGGCGCGAGCCATTTGACGAGGACGGACATCAAGACCTCTACGTCGAGGGGCTTGGCAATAAAATCGTTCATGCCGGCGGCGAGGCATTCTTTTTTGGTGCTCGCCGTGTCATGAGCCGTCATGGCCACGATCGGGATGTCCTTCAGACGGTCTATTTTCCTGATGCGGGCCGTTGCCTCCAGACCGCTCATCCCCGGCAGCTGTATGTCCATGAGGATAAGATCGTACGCCGCCGCATTGATTCGCTCCAGAGCCTCCGGTCCGGTGTTGGCGATGTCGACCAGGAGTCCCATTCCTTCCAGCAATTCCGTTGTGAGTTGTTGATTAATGATGTTGTCTTCCACGAGCAGAACTTCGGCATCTTCCATGCGGTCGGATATGTATTCACGCACTTTTTGATCTGCGGGACTTCCGGATGCCGCGTTCGCGTCAGGGGGCGCTCCGGAATCCGGCCCGCGGCGGTCAAACGGGATGGTGAAAGAGAAAATGCTGCCTTTGCCCGGCTGACTCTGCACCTGAATCCGGCCGCTCATGATTTCCACCAGCCGTTTACAAATGGCCAGACCGAGTCCCGTTCCGCCGAATCTCCGTGTGATGGAAGAGTCTGCCTGGGAAAACGGCTGGAAAAGTTTGGACACCTGTGCCTCGGTCATGCCGATGCCGGTGTCTTCGATGAAAAACGTCAGCCGGCAGGTTTCCGGGGAAAGGTCCCGGGCGACCACGCGAACGGTAACTGAGCCGGACGACGTAAATTTAACGGCATTGTTGGTGAGATTGAGCAAAATCTGGTTTAAACGCAGCGGATCGCCGATGAGTGCCAGAGGGACATCCGGTGCGATGGAGAGGGTAAACCGGACTCCTTTTTCCTGAGCCTTAAGCGACGCGATTTCCGAGGTGTTCCGGATGACCTCGTCGAGCTGAAAATCAACACTCTCAATTTCCAGATGTTCGGCTTCGATCTTGGAAAAATCGAGAATGTCATTGATCAGATGGAGAAGGTTTTGTGCGGATCCGGAAATCATATTCAAATAACGCCGCAGTTTGGGCGTCAGGGTGTTCTGCAGCGCCAGGTTGGAAAAACCGATGATCGCGTTCATCGGTGTGCGTATTTCGTGGCTCATATTCGCCAGGAATTCATTTTTGGACTGCGACGTTTTTTCGGCGGCTTCCTTGGCGATGCGCAGCTCGTCGAGCCGTTTCCTTTCGGTGATGTCCCGCATCATGCCTTCGTAGTACAGGACATTCCCCGCCTCGTCATGGATCACACGAGCATCGACGAGGGTTGTGATGGGGGTTTTATCCTTCCGGTGGGCGAGGTATTCAATGTCCTTCACATAGCCGTATTTCTTGATCAGCGACAGCATTTCTCTGATTTTAACCGTATCGGTGTAGATGTCCGGAGGCGGGTTTTCGTAGACATCGAGCATTTCATCGACCGAGGCATACCCAAGGATTTGCGCCAGAGCCGGATTGACAGTCAGCATCCGGCCCGACGGAGCGATCTGAAAGACGCCTTCATTTGCGTTGTAGAAGATATCCCTGTATTTGGCTTCCGTTTCCCGCATGGCTATTTGAGAGGAGGTTAATTCCCGGTAGCGGGCGTTGTTGCGCTCCACCATCCTGTTGACGGCCTGCTTCAGGCCGGACATCTCCCGGGTCAGCTTGGCGTAAGGCATGTAGACGTTTTCATTGACATCCGAATTGCTGACCTTTGTTGCATAGGCTTCCAGGTACTCCAGCGGGCGATTCACATAATGGATGAGCACAAGAAACAGAGCCAGCATCAGGATGAGCGTGAAGAAGATAAAATAGACGGCAGTCTTCAGCATGCTGTGGAGCAAATCGCTCCCGATAAATTCCGGCGTGATAAAAATTTCCAGGGTGCCGATGCTCTTTCCCCCGTAAAGCAGGCTGCTTGTTTGATAAAGATGGTTTGCCCGACGGATGCTTCCGGTTGCCGGGACGATGTGCCAGTTTTCATCCCGGGTCAGCGCCGCAACGATTTGGCGATCATCTCTCACGACGACACCCGCGAGGGTTTTGTTCTGCATGTAACTTTCGATGATATGGGTCAGGCCGTCGACGTTCTTCGTCTGCAGCGGCTGGGCAATGCCCAGGGAGATTTGCCCCGAAATCTCGTCGAGGCTGATGCGCAGGTGTTCTTCGGCGTTGCGATATTCCCGGTAATAATTGAGAGCGGCAAATGCGGTCATCAGCAGGGCGGTCACGGTGATGAGCGCGATGATGATGACGGTTCTCAGCGACTTGGCGGGACGAATGGTATCCTTGTTAGGTGTCATCATGAAATGCACTTCTTAAAAGCCCTGTGACGAATCTCATTTATTTTGTGAACGGATTATAGGGGATTTACCTGATCGCGTCAATGCGCAATAAGAAAGACGCTCTGCACGTTATCCGGCGCAGCGTCCCGGGAAAATCAGTTTGTCTGCTGAGTCCCGCTCAGTTGACCGCAGGCGGCAAGAATGTCGCGGCCCTTGCTTTTGCGGATCATGGTGGTGAAATGCCTGTCCAGCAGAATTTGCTGAAACGCATCTACGTCTTTCGCGGAGGGCGATTTGAACGGCGATCCGGGGTATTCGTTGAAGATAATGAGATTCAATTTGCAGCGCTGGTCGGTGAGCAGCCGGGCCAGTTTTTCCGCGTCCGCGCGGGAGGAATTGACACCCGCGATCAGGATATATTCAAACGTCAGCAGCCGCCGTCCCGGCATCGGGTATTTCTTGCAGGCGGCAAGCAGCGTTTGCAGGGGGTATTTCTTATTGATCGGCATGAGACGATTGCGGGTTTCGTCGTCGGGGGCGTTTAACGACACGGCCAGATTAATACACACATCATTGCCCAGTTGCACGATTTGCGGCGCCAGCCCGCAGGTGGAGACCGTGATCCGGCGATTGGACATGCCCAGGCCGAAGTCGCAGGTGAGGATTTGGATCGCCTTCAGCGTATTGGCATAATTGGCCAGCGGTTCGCCCATGCCCATCATGACGATATTGTTGACGGCGGCGCCTTCCGGCGTCTCGTGCTTCAGGGTAATCATCTGGCCGACGATTTCTGCGGGCGTTAAGTTGCGCTTGAAGCCCTGCCGGGCGGTCAGGCAGAATTCGCAGCCCATCGCGCATCCGGCCTGTGTGGACAGGCAAAGGGTCCAGTGGCTTTTTCCCGGAATGAGCACACTTTCGATAAAAAGGCCGTCTTCCAGAACGAGTAGCGCCTTTTGCGTGCCGTCCTGCGATTTTTGCATTTTGACGATCCTCGGCCGGTAGATGCGGGCCGAGTTTGCGAGCGTCTCCCTGAAATCACGCGCGAGCGTTGTCATGGCAGCAAAAGACATGCATCCGGATTGATGAAGCCACTTCATGATCTGGCGCGCCCGGTAAGTCTCCTTGCCGGAAGCCGAGATAAACGCTTCCATCTCTTCGAGCGTGAAATCGAGCAGGTTGGGCAGTGGATTATTTTTTTTACTCAGCATTGTGACCAATCATCATGTCGCCCGCGCAGCCGTCATCCGTGCCGGGCGGAAGAACTGCCTGACACCGGCTCTTGGCAATCATGGACAGCGTGCGGCGGCTGGAGTCGTTATTTCCCATCCTGAAGGTTCTTCCCGAGCGTTGCGGCAATCGCGTCGATAAAGTCTTGTGTATTGACCTTGCGGTTGGACGGCCGTTTTTCGGCGAGCGCGAGCAGGTCGCCGGTCATGACGCCGCCCTCGACGGTTTCCAGCGCCGCCCGTTCGACGGCATGGGCAAAGGCCACGACCTCGGGCGTGGAGTCGAGCTCACCGCGCTTGCTGAGGCCTCCGGTCCAGGCAAAGATCAGGGCCATCGAATTCGAAGACGTTTCCTCACCTTTTAAATGTTTGTAGTAATGTTTCTGGACGGTGCCGTGTGCGGCTTCGTATTCAAACCAGCCGTTCGGAGACACGAGCACCGACGTCATCATGGCCAGCGATCCGCTGGCGGACGCGATCATGTCCGACATGACATCGCCGTCGTAATTCTTGAGCGCCCACAGGATCCCGCCTTCCGTCTTCATGATGCGTGCGACCGCGTCGTCGATCAGCGTGAAAAAATATTCGATTCCGGCTTGGGCAAATTTATCCTTCCAGTCTTTCGCAAATTCGCTCTCGAAGATATCCCGGAATCCGGCGTCATATTTTTTGGAGATCGTATCTTTTGTGGAAAACCAAAGGTCGATTTTTTCGTCAAGTGCGTAACTGAAGCAGGCCCGGGCGAAACTTAAGATCGATTGTTCCAGATTGTGGTTGATCTGGATGACGCCCGCGGACGGGAATTCTTTGACCAGAGCCCTCTCAGGCTTCCCGCCGCCGGCCGGCGTGAACACGACTTCCAGTTTCCCGGCCCCGGGGATGTTCATTTCGAAATTGTCGTAGACATCGCCGTAAGCGTGGCGACCGATCGTGATCGGTTTGTGCCAGGCGGAAACGCCCGGCTTGATATTGTTGACCAGGATGGGCTTGCGGAAAACCGTTCCGTCCAGCATGGCGCGGATCGTCCCGTTGGGGCTCTTCCAGGCTTTCTTTAAATGATATTCTTTGACCCGGTCCTCGTTGGGCGTGATCGTGGCGCACTTGATCCCGACACCGTATTTCATGATGGCGCGGGCGGCGTCAAACGTTACCTGATCGTCCGTATCGTCGCGATGTTTCACGTGCAGATCGTAGTAGTCGATGTCCATATCCAGATAGGGAAGAAGCAATTTGTCCTTGACCATCTGCCACATGACGCGGGTCATTTCATCGCCGTCCATTTCAACGACGGTCGTTTTCACTTTGATTTTTTGAGTCATATCAATCGGTACTCCGTATCGTTTGGATTAAAGATTATTTTTCGCTCAGGACGTTCAATGCCCCGCCGGCCAGGATGATTTGCTTTTGTCTTGACGACAGGGTGCAGCGGACCGCAAAGGAGGTTTCTTTGGTCCGGTTCTTTACGATCAGGTCTTTTCCTTCCAACACGGCGTCCCGGGCCCCGGCGATTTCCAGCTCATCAGCCTGGTCAATGGCGTCATAGTCCTGCTCGTGAATAAACGTCAGCGGCAGGATGCCGAAGTTGATGAGATTGGCCGCGTGGATTCTCTCCAGCGATTTGGCGATGACGGCGCGCACGCCCAGGTACATGGGGCAGATGGCGGCATGTTCGCGCGACGATCCCTGGCCGTAAGACAGGCCGGCGACAATGATATTGTGCCTCCCGGCATTTTTGAGCGCAAGCGCCCGCTTCGCAAAGGAAGGGTCCACATTTTCAAAAACGAATTCTGAATATTTGGGAATGTTCGAACGGTACTTCATCCGCGCCCCGGCGGGGATAATATGATCGGTGGTGATTTTATCACCGACCTTAATGGTAACCGTGCCGGAAATTGTATCCGGGAGCGCCGTGTTCGCAGGCGGAGCGCCGATATTCGGCCCGCGGTAAATTTCAATATTCCGGCGGGTTTTGTCGGGACGGAGGATCATGCTGTCGTCAATGCTCAAGTGCTCGGGCATCTGAACCCGGGGATATTCCATGCCGAGGTCCCGCGGATCCGTAAACCGGCCGGTGATGGCCGCGGCCGCGGCCGTTTCGGGGCTGACGAGGTAAACGTCGGCGTCCAGTGTTCCCGAGCGCCCCAGAAAATTCCGATTGGATGTCCGAAGCGATACCGCATGCGATTGCGGGCTCTGACTGTTGCCGATGCAGAAACCGCAGGCGTTTTCCATCAGCCGCGCGCCGGCGGCCAGGAGGTCCGCCAGATAACCCTCGCGGGCCAGCGTCTCCAGAACCTGTCTTGAGCCCGGCGCCAAGATGAAACTGACACCGGGATGCGCCACGCGTCCTTTGAGGATTTTGGCGACCGTCACTAAATCCTTGTAGGAGGAATTGGTGCAGCTCCCCAGGCAGACCTGATCCACCGCGATGCCGCCCACCGAGCGGACGGTGCCGATGTTGTCGGGGCTGTGCGGTTTGGCGGTGAGTGGTTCTAATTGCGATAGATCGATATTTATGGTTTTTTTGTAAACCGCGTCGGCATCCGCCGTCAGCTCCACATAATCTTCTTCTCTTTGCTGGGACCGGAGAAACTGCCCCGTGAGCTCATCGCTGGGGAAGAGAGAGGTGGTCACGCCGCATTCCGCGCCCATATTGGTGATGGTGGCCCGCTCCGGGACACTGAGCGAGGCAATTCCTTCACCGCCGTATTCAAAGACGGTTCCCACGTTGCCCTTTGTTGTGAAAATCTCGAGAACCTTGAGGATGACATCCTTGGCGGAAACCCAGGGCTTGAGACGTCCCTGAAGGTTGATTTTAACGACGGACGGGCAGGTAAGATAAAACGGCTCTCCCGCCATGGCCTGCGCGACGTCGAGACCGCCGGCGCCGATCGCCAGCATGCCGAGCGCGCCCGAGGTCGGCGTGTGGCTGTCCGAGCCGATCAGTGTTTTGCCGGGTTTCCCGAACCTCTCCAGATGCACCTGGTGGCAGATGCCGTTTCCCGCGCGTGACAACACGACGCCGTATTTCTGCGCGACGCTCTGCAGATAGCGGTGATCATCTGCATTTTCGAAACCGATTTGAATCGTATTGTGATCAATATAACTGACGGACAGCTCCGTTTTTACTTCCGGGGTATTCATGGCTTCGAATTGGAGATAAGCCATGGTTCCCGTGGCGTCCTGCGTAAGGGTTTGATCGATGCGGATGCCGATTTCCTCGCCCGGCACGAGGTTTCCTGAAACCAGATGCGCGGCGAGAATCTTTTCAACAATGTTCTTTCCCATCTAATCCTTTTTCCTGTTATTCGTTGATAATCTTTAGCAGGCTGTTGAAAAAGGCTCGTAACCTGAAGGTCACGCGTACCATGAAGGGCACGCGTCTGCGGTTTATGACCTTTAGGTTACGTTACGCTTCGGCTCTCGCTCTCACTTCCCTCTAAAGTACGCTGCGCTGCTCGATCCTCCCCTCGGCTACGCTCGGGACAAGCGCGATGCCTTGCAGCTAAACCTTTTGTTTCGCCTTCGGCCAGAACCGGCAGGGAAGCGGCTTTAGGCATGATTTCGCCTCCCTCCGGGAACGCGCCCCCGGCGAACAGCCTGCAAAGCAGCGTTTTTCAACACCCTTTTAGAGCCTGCCGCTAATCTTTCGGCAGCAGGATAATCGCTATCCGGCGGTTCTTGGCGCGTCCCTCCGGGGTGGAGTTATCCGCGACCGGCTGATATTCTCCGAAAGCCGTTGCCGACAGAATCGTCGGATCGATGCCCTGATCCTGCAGGTACTTCGACACATTAATGGCGCGGGCCGCTGAAAGTTCCCAGTTCGTGGGATAGATTCTGGCCAGCCGGCTGGTAATTTTAACGTTGTCCGTGTGGCCTTCCACACGGATATTTTTATCCTTTACCGTCTTCAAAATTTCCACCACGCGGCCCAGGACCGCAAGGCCTTCTTTCTTGACCTTGGCCTCGCCGGAGGCGAAGAGAATTTTATCGACCACGTCCATGGTCAATTTACCTTTGAGTTCCTTGATGGTAATTTGTCCCTCGGCGATTTCGCCCTTCATTTCTTTCAGAAGCTGCTGATAGGTGTTGCTGGCTTTTTCCACCTCTTGCGTTTTCCTGCTGACGCGGGCCAGGTCGTCTTTCAATTTGCCGTTGTCTTCGGAGAGCGTTGTCACCTGTTTGGTGAGCTCGTCATTTTGTGTGTTGAGCGCTTTCACCTGGTCCGTCAACCCTTTGTTTTCCGTGTCCAGGGAGGCCACTTGCCGGGTCAGTTGATCGGCCTCATCGGCTTTTTTCATGTATTTGCTTTCCGCGACCAGGCAGCCGCTCGCTAATAAAGCCATCAGTAAAATGCTTAAAAAGATAGATGCTGTTCTTCTCATAAGTTCCTCCTTATTCAAATCGTCGCGTTAATCTTTTTATGTGTTAACGAACAGACCGGCAAGGTTGATTTTATATAATAAACGGGCGGGATAATCAACGGTAAAAAGGATGCAAAAAAAGGGGCGTTGAGGCCCCTTTTTGAAGACAGGATTGGAAAAGATGGGGCCAGAAACTACGTGCCGTCGTTGTTTCCTTCCAGGCCTTTGACGCGAACGGCCCGCTGAAATCTTTTTTGAAAATAAGGCTGGTCCAGGTTGTCGATCCGAACTGATTTTCCCCGGTAGGATGCGTGAACGAATTCGTTATTTCCGATATAAATACCGACGTGACCGATCGGCTTTCGGGTCTTGAAAAAAACGAGATCGCCTTCTTCCAGGTGACCCCGGTCTATACGGACACCGACTGCCGATTGTTCACGGGCGGTGCGCGGCAGAGAGATGTCGAAGAAGGAGTACATTTTCCGGACGAAGGCCGAACAATCGATGCCTTTAACGGTTGCGCCGCCTAAGCGATAGGGCGCACCCAGGAAACCGGTCGCGACTTTAATAAACAATTTTCTTTCGTCCGCACTGCCCCATTTGCCCAGAAGCTCATCGTTCGATTTTTCGTCGAAGGCGACATCGCCTGCCGTGTCGGACGATGCGATATCCTCTTCATCGTCCAGTGATTCCTCTTCATCGGCGGACGCCTGAACGACGCTCGGCGGCACCGACAGGATGAGGCTGCGGCCCACGCGCAGGTTTTTTGAATGAATATCATTGAGTGCGGCGATTTGCTTTGCGGGAACACCCGTCTTTTTCGAAATCCTGGCAAGCGTATCGCCCTTTTTAACCGTATAATGATCAACCGATTGCGTTTTTGATTTTACACGGGCGCGAGCGGGTGAACCCGTTTGATTGATGGACAGGATCTGCCCCGGTTTTAATTTATTGCCTGCAAGATGATTTGCTTTCTTGATTTCGTCAACAGGGATACCGAGTTGTTTGGAAATGGTGTACAGGCTGTCGCCTTTTTTCACCTTGTATGATCCGGCATAACCGTTGATCGTAAGGCAAAACAGCAAAAGAAAAACTGACAAGCCTAAAAATACTATTCGCCGTTTCATCATGAAGTACCTCCTTCTTTTCGCGGGGGGTCCCATTTTGTTAACGGTGCACAGAAGATTCGCAATTGCTGCGAATGCAGAGATATCAGGGGTGTTATTACTGCACACAGAAAACGAAGGTCAATCTCAAGCAACGTTCCACAACTTCGTACGGCTACCCATACTAAAAATAGGAAGGCCTGTCAAATTTATTTTGCATTATTTTGCAAGGAGGGATAGGAAACGTCATTCGAAAAAAGGAACAATTTATAGAAATGAAACGCATAAAAAAAATAATATTATTGAGTCTCTTGATCCTGATTGCATACCTCGCCCTGGATATCGGCCGTTACTTCTTTTATCCGAATGTTGCGGATCTCGAGAAAGATCGACCCGGCAAAACCGCTTTTATGGAGTATCGGGAGGACATCTGGCAGGCCAAAGGCATCAAGAAGAAGATTTCAACGTCCTGGGTGCCGATGTCCCAGATATCGCCCTACGTCGTGAAAGCCGTGATTATCGCCGAGGATGACAAATTCTGGTCGCATGAGGGCTTTGATTTCGAGGCCATACAGAAAGCCCTGGAAAAAGACATCAAGAAAAAAACATTTAAGGCGGGAGGCAGTACGATATCACAGCAGCTCGCCAAAAACCTATACCTGTCGCCGGCCAAGAATCCGATTCGCAAAGTCAAGGAAGCCATCCTGACCTGGCGCATTGAGCGGCAGTTGAGCAAGAGAAGAATCATGGAGCTTTACTTGAATGTTGCCGAATGGGGAGATGGCATGTTCGGCGTGGGAAATGCCGCCCGCAGATATTACGGAAAATCCGCCGGCAGCCTCGGCGCTCGCGAAGCTGCGGAGCTTGCGGCCGCGCTGCCCAATCCGCGGCGATTTAATCCCGACAATAATTCCCGCTATGCAGCCAGCCGTGCGGAACGGATCTATCAAATCATGGTGCGACGCGGCATCGTCATTGAAGAATATAATGAAGTCATTGACCAGCAAAATGATGCCGGCGAAGAAAAAAAGGATGAGACAAACAAACCCGTTGAAAATCCCGCGGGTGATTTACCCGCGGGCAATACGATGTTTCAGGGTTTGCCCAAAGAAGAACCGCCCGGACCCTCTTCACCTCAGCCGTAAGAGGAAATTCCCTGTTATCCCGGCATGCTGGAAATAATTTTGGCGCAGGGGAGGGAAGAGCCCGGCAGGTTCCCTCAAAATTTCCCGAAAATACGGCTATTTTGAATCCCGCTCACGCGGGACGAGCGTTAATTCTCCATAACTTCCTGCGAAATAGTGACGTTCACTTCATACCTCGAGAGCTTGCTGCGCGGTGGTTGAATCGCCGTTGAGCTAGTTCATTCTGCCAAGGCGCCGTCGGCTTCTCCTTATCTATTCGCCTTCCGCCAATTGTTCCAGTGCTTTGGGATTCAGAATTGTAATTGTCCGACCCGCTGTGGAGAGGATGCCGTCATTGGCCATCTTTCTTAAGCTGCGGGAAAGGGCTTCCGGGGTGGCTCCCAGAATCTTGGCCAGTTCCCTCTGTGAAAGCGTCAGTTCCACTGTGGTTTTTGCCGCAGCGGTATTTCGGAGGGACTCATGTCGCAGGAACGATGCCAGCCGTCCGGGGATTTCTTTTAAGGCGAGGGATTCGATGAGGGTCATGGAATCCTTGAGCCGTTGGGATAATATCTGAATGATGTTGAGCAGGAGCGCCGGTTCTTGTCTGGCGACTTCTTCCATCAAGGTGCCCGGGATTAAAAGAACGGAACTTTCAACAATTGCCATGGCGCTTGCCGGAAAGGAATCCGTTGCAAATGCCGTACACAGGCCGAAAGGATCCCCAGGTCCGAGCAGTTGCAAGGTCTGTTCTTTGCCTTCCGCCGAACTTCGATAGAGTTTCAATTGCCCGGAGACAACCACATAAAATGACCGGATCGGATCAGCCTCGCCGATAACCAACTCACCGGGCTTAAACTTCTTATAGGTTGCCTGTGCCGCCAGCATGTTCAATTTTTCTGAAGAAACTCCCGCAAACAGGCTGATATCTTGTATTTGCTTAGTGATATCCGTGTGCAAAAAATATTCTCCCATGTTGATTTAGATCAATGAAACTTTAATAATCCGAGTGTATTCATTAAACCGAAAGCCGGTAGTTTTTTACCGCAGACATTAAAGAGAAACAATACAAATTATCAATAAGGAGATCAAAAAAATGAGTAAAGAAGAATTTGTGAAACACGCGGATGATAATAATTTCGGTACGATGGTACTAAAAGAAGAAAAACCGACCCTGGTGGATTTCTGGGCGCCCTGGTGCGGACCCTGCAGGGCAATCGGCCCCGTTCTGGAGGAACTCGCGGCCCAGTATGGTGAGAAGGTCAACATCGTCAAAGTGAATGTGGATGAAAATCCGGCAACGGCCGCCCAATATGGCGTGCGGAGCATTCCCACACTGCTGCTCGTTAAAGGCGGCAAGGTGCAGGAGACCCAAATCGGCTCGTTATCCAAGATTCAGCTGGCGGCGCTGCTGGACAGGAATTTGAACTGATCGGCAAACAGGGAGGCGACTATCCCCCTCCCTGCATTTAAAAGAAGGAAATTAAAAATGAACGATGTATTGATTTTGCTTTTGATCCTTGGCGTATGGGTTATTGCGCAAACCTGGTTATTGCCGCGCCTGGGGATCTCTACCTGAGTGAGGCAGGCTTGTCCGGTCAAGGACAAGGAGAAACCGCAGGCACAAGGCAATCAGAAAAGCGATTCGGAAATCCTGATAAAGAAATAACAACAGTTTATGAAAACGCCGGGTTCATTTTACGTTTAAAAACGGGAATGAACCCGGCGTAATTGTTATTCCCTGAAATATTTTTTGTACAAACACCAGAACCTGCTTTCCAAAATATGTCATGGAAGAGGGAACCTTTGATATCCTTTGCCGGAAAAGCTGTATGAATAAATGTACCTGTCCTTTTTTTTTCTAAGAGGTGGCAGTTGCAGCGGGGCATGCCTTCGTCCTGATTTTTTTCACAACAGATTTTTCTCCGAACGTTTTGAGGGCCTGCTGATTGTAACCCATAACAAGTTGCTCGAAGTACCCGGCGCTTCATCATCAAGTCCTGTCCGATGGATCAATAAACCGCCATATATATTTTGACCTGCTTATAGTTAGCATCGAATACCATTTTTTTCATCATTTCGGCTGCCCATGGCTCCCATTTTGTGCCCAAGGTTTTGTTGTTGGGATCTCCGGTACGGGCAAATGCCGCAATGCTTTTCTGCATCGCATTGGAAAGAAGCTTCCGGCCGGGTTCATTGGCTTTGCTCCAGCCGAAGCAATTAAGGTTTTTATTAAAATTACCAAAGACAAACGGTAAATCTCCCGTGTGCCATGCACCATAGACGACGTCCCACGGTGACGGCTGTTGGGCCCATCTGAAGTCGTATGCATAAATCGGAACCTGCGGATAAAAAGCTTTAATCGTGTTATTGATGAGTCCCAAAAAAACAGCGGTAGAGATGATTGGCCCCGGTGTAATCTTGTTGGCGTTGTTATATACCCAAGTGTTGTAGTTGCCCTCCGTCAGCGGATTGATGACGGTATCATCTATAATATCACTCATCTTGAATGTGCCGGGTTTATCGGGATCGGCATTCACCATCCAGCCGAACCGGGTAAAGTCGTCGGTCTTGCAGGCTGGGGTTATAAATAGTTTGCCTTCTTCTGCTGTCGCTCCCGCCAGCAAGGGCACCTTGTTGAATTTTCCTTCTTTGATTGCCGCCATCATATCGGCGGGCAGTACGGTGCCATCCTCGATGTCCGCAACGGCATTCCACAATATTGCGGTTGATGATCCCGGTTCAAAAGCGCGCGAGCCGGTCCCCCACTTTCCGCCTTTCAGATCAACCTGAATGTTCATCAGATCGGCGGCACTCTTGGACATCAGGTAATTCTTTATCCAATCGTTGCTTTGAGCCGTTCGGTAATCGTCGGCAGAAGCCTTATCGCTGGCAAGGCCATCCTTGATCAGAAGAGCGTTGATGACAGCGTTGGCTTTTGCCACCGCTGCCGCGGGTTTGGCCCCGCCGGCGCCGCCGCTCAAGGGGATAGCTTTATGAAAAAGACCGGCAGCGAGCGGTGAAGTTATTAGCGCATAAACATTCCAGCCACCGGCAGATTGTCCCATAATCGTAATATTGCCTGGATCGCCGCCAAAATTAGCGATGTTGTTCTTTATAAATTTCAGGGACTGAATCAAATCCAGCAGAGCATAATTGCCGGAGTCAGCCAGCGCATCGCCTGTCTTTAATGCCGGGTGGGAAAACCAGCCCAGGTGGCCCAGCCGATAGGCAACGCTAACAACAATAAGATTGCCGTTTACGGCCAGATTATTGCCGATATATTCCGGATCATAAGATACGCCTACAACATTGGATCCGCCATGAATCCAGACAACGACAGGCAATTTCTGCTCGGCAGTTGCCGGACGCCAGATATTCAGATAAAGACAATCTTCGGAGCCGACCGGTTTAAAGAAAGTTTGCGACAATGTATTGAAAAGTTTTCCTTTCTCCGTCGGGCCAAACATTCCGCCTACCTGCGTGCACGCATCGCAATAATCCTTGGTGGGTTTGACACCGGTCCACGCTTCCGGAGCTTGCGGCGGCTGCCAACGGAGAGTGCCTAGCGGAGGTTTGGCGAAAGGGACACCGAGCCAGGCCAGTGATTTCCCGTCTTTGTCCACCAGACCTTCGATCTGCCCGTATTCTGTCGCCCGAACTACAGATTTTGCAGAATTTGTCGCTGCAAAACCGACAGCCGTCGACAGAGACATCAGGATGGCGGCGCTAAACATGACGATAAATCTCGTAAATCTATTTTTCATTACATCCTCCTTCTTCAAAAATGATTATGTGTATGTTTTCCGGTAATAACAACCTGTACGCTGTCCTCCCTTCTTACTTTATCGGTCTCCCAGCAACCCCAACCTAGATCGCTTTCATTGGTGACAACAGCGGAGGGCGTCTGGCGGCGGTCCGAATGAATACCCCCTGACCTTCTGCTTGACAGGCCCTGACAATTTCTATAATCATTCTTCAAAAAATTCTACCTATTCATCGCGAGGCATCGCGTTTGCAGACCAAAAGGAATGAACCATGACAATTGATTTAAGGCCTCTATTTCATCCTGAAGCTATCGCCATTATAGGAGCATCATCAGATAAAAGCAAATTCAGTAGTCTTGTTGTCGCGGTCATGGAAATGCTGGGATACAAGGGCCATCTATATTTGGTCAATCCAAACACAAATGCAATTCCCGGCAAAAAGGTTTATGCAACCGTACTGGACATTCCATACCCGGTGGATCTAGCCGTCATCTTCGTCCCATCCCGCTTCGTCATTTCGGCCGTTAAGGACTGCGCTAAAAAGGGAGTCAAGATCGCAATCATCCACAGTGCGGGGTTCGCAGAACTTGGAGGCGAAGGAAGGCTCCAGCAGGATGCCATCGTTCGGGTAGCGCAGTCTTCGGGCATGCGCGTCGTTGGACCAAATTGTATGGGGGTCACGTCGCCGTCGTCAGGGATCAATATGGTAACAGCGCACTCTCCCGATGTCTATGAAGGGAATGTGTCTTTCGTCGGTCAAAGCGGATGGGCGACGGAATACGCCCTGGTCACGGGCACTGAAAGAGGCCTTGGGTTTAACACGGTCGTATCATGTGGCAACCAGGCGGATTTGAATATTTCCGACTATCTTGATTATTTTGGACGGGATTCCGAGACCCGGGTTATCGGTGCTTATGTTGAAGGATTCAAGGATGGTGCGCGTTTCGTTGCCACAACAAAAGAAGCCGCCTGCTGCAAGCCCGTTGTGATATGGAAAGCCGGTATGATGACCTCCGGCGCCCGCTTCACCCAGTCGCATACGGGATCGCTGGCGGGCAACGGAGAAATCGCCAGAGCGATTCTCGATCAGGCCGGCGCTACGGCGGCTGTCGATATCGAGGATGCGATGGACGCTATGGTTGCCTTCAATTCACCGTATCTGCCTGAGGGCAAAAGAGTTGGTATCATCGTTTCGACCGGCGGAATCGGCGTTGCGGCCTGCGACGCCTGTGAAGCTGCGGGACTTGAAATTCCTGGGCTTCCCGGGGATGTCCACGAAGAATTGATGGATTTCTTAAAGCAATACCTCCCGCCTTTCGCCGGAAGTTCGAATCCCATAGACCTCGTATGGGCTCCCATGGGCAAGAAGCATGAAATTCTCAGTCGCTCGCTGGAATTGATGGCGCCATGGGTTGACGTTATCATATGCGCGATATACCCTAACGGGGATGATCATTATGATGAATTTGCCCGTTTCTTCGGAAAAATGGTCCATCAAATCAAGAAACCCATTCTGACCGTACCGCCTTACGGGCATGTCATGCAGACATTTATGCAGTCAAGCACCAAGTACGGCGTGCCTTCCTTCACAAGCATCGAGAGGGCTGTCAGGGCGCTAACGCATCTCATCCGCCGTTCTGAATGGTTGAAAGGAAACAAGGGCTGAGAATGCAGGGATGGCACCGCGGATTCCATGCGTTCATGGCAACCGGGCTGAAGTCTCGACGTGGCCAATTCCGAAAATTAAAACATCGGTGATGGATTTGTCCCGTGATGTTCTTCCTGAACGCATCAATTGACGAATTCTAAAAATCATGCAACGTTACAAACGTAAATCGTTGAAATAGTATGACACACCCCTATGGGACTAGATTATATGCGAGGTTGGTTTTGAAGAAATTAATTGCGTATGTATTAATCTTTACGATTTTGACTTTGTTGGCCGGCTGCGCAACTTCATTGCATACAGCATCCTCAACCGGCGATACCAAGGCGGTTATTGAGCTATTGGACAAAGGAACCCATAATATAAACGAGCAGGGGCCAACAGGCTTTAGCCCCTTAATGTATGCTGCAGCGAATGGACATATTGATACGGTTCGGCTCTTACTCGACAAGGGCGCAGACATACATGCCATTGGAAGCGGGGGTGACGCCCTTTTTTGGGCCGCCGAAGAAGGCCATGCCGATGTAGTTAAACTACTCATTGACAGAGGCAGCGATGTAGATACTGCAATCGCAAGTCTGGAAATGTGCGTCAACGGCACCGGCGGCGCCGTTTGGAACGACCGTATAAGAACCGGATGTAAAACTGGGTTTCTTACGCTGAAAAGACTGGCAAAGCAGCAACCGCCGTCAAAACAGCCTGAAATCATGTCTGCCAAGGCATCCCCAGACGCCTTTCCCGGCATCAAATCCGATATTGACGAGCTTCCATCATTTAAAACAAAACCCAATAAAAATGCCTACGCCATCGTCATTGGTGTTGAAAACTATCGGCAAAAGCTCCCGAAGGCCGAATATGCGACGCAGGATGCAAGGCTCGTCACCGACTATCTGGTGAAGGCGATGGGCTACCCTGCACAAAATGTCATCACGCTTCTGAACGATCATGCGACCAATGTCGATCTGGTAAAGTATTTTGAGCAATGGCTGCCAAACAATGTTGAAAAAGGAAGTACGGTATTTGTCTATTATTCAGGTCACGGTGCGCCGAATATCAAAACCGGCGATGCTTATCTGGTGCCTTACGACGGCGATCCGGCGTTTATCAACCAAACCGGCTATTCTTTGAAAAGATTGTACAATGCACTCGGCAAGCTCCCGGCAAAAGAAATTATCGTCGCACTCGATTCCTGTTTTTCGGGAGCCGGCGGTAGATCGGTACTTCCCAAAGGGGCGCGGCCTCTGGTGATGAATCTCCAGAGCAATATTGTTTTGTCTGAGAAGCTGACAGTTTTTTCCGCCTCATCGGGCGAACAAATCAGTTCGACGTATGATGAAAAAGGGCATGGACTCTTTACCTACTTCCTACTTAAAGGCATAAAGAATGAAGACGTAATAAAGCAAGATGGTTCCATCAATACGAGTGACCTGTTCAGTTATATCAAACCCCAGGTGGAGCTCATTGCGCGGAAGCAATTCAACAACGAACAAACGCCGCAGTTGCTGGGAGGAAAGAATTAAGGACGCTGTAGCGAAGATCAAGATCACCTCTCTTTACACGATTTCAAATCGTAATACTCAGTGTTGAGACTTTTCAAAATTACCTGTTTGTAGGTGTAATGAATATCAAGACAACACTTAAGTGACCACTCTCTGTATAGTCGAGTGTTGATTGTCGCAGGCGATAGAAGGGGAAAGAAACCCAAGAACTGACACCGAGCCGGCTGAATCGATTTGATCATTCATCTTTGCAGCCGGTTCGGCTTCCATTCGTCGGCGGTCTCTGCTTCTTAATCTTCCAAGCTTACACGAAACCGGCAGACCTTGTCCCCTTTGGTCAGCAGTTTGGTAAAGCCGCTGGTTTTGAATTTCGGGTTGAGCTCGGCCGCCATGCCGCGGAGCGATTCTCCGAGCAGGATTTCACACAACTCCGGCTCTTTGGACCATGGTTTCGTAACCGGGCAGGTCTTCAGTTCTTTTTCAAAGGCTTTCGGCGTGTTCTCAACGTACCCGTCCCAGAAATTGGCAAACGTATCGTCGATCAGATCATGCACTTTGGGCAGAGCCAGGCAGTCGTGAAAATCTTCCGGCTTCGTGCCGGTGAGCGACATCCACATCTTCGCGCCTTTTTGGCCCTGCTTGTAGTATTCTTCTTTTAGACGCTCGACAAACTTTTCGCCGCCGACTTCTTTCCCGACCCTATAGAGGACGACCATCTGCCTGGCCAGAGATTCCGTCCAGTTTTTGTAGCGTTTGCCCATTTCTTCTTCACTGATCGGATACTTTTCATAATCGGGTGTCTCTTTCATGGTTTACCCTCCTGTCGATAAAAAAATATTGCGCTGATCATTCTGTTTTTTGTCCGCGCGTCCTTTCTGTTCTAAAACTTTGTCGGCCAGTTGGCAAGCCCGTGTTCTCCGATGCCGCCCGTGCGCTGGTCTTCGCAGATGCCCAGCGCACGGATGATGAAATTGCGCGTGTCCCGCGGGTCGATAACATCCTGGAAGAAATGCGCCTGCGCCGCTGAATACGGTGCGCTGTCTCTGACCATTTCCGAAATGTATTGGTCTTTCTGGGCCTGGAGCTCCGGTGAATTGGCCATCTTTCCGGCAAACACGATATTGGCCGCAATTTCCGGTGCGACGAAACTTACTTCCGCCGTCGGCCAGGCGACGATAAAATCCGTCCGGCATCCCGGGCCGGCCATCGTGTGAAACGCCATCCCATAAGCTTTGCGGACAATCACCGTAATTTTGGGAACCGTGATCTGCCCCAGGGCGTTCATGAAGTTCATTACTTTAGCGCCCACGCGGTTGCGCTCTGCTTCTCTGCCGACCAGAAATCCCGGCGTGTCTTCAAAGAAGAGCAGGGGGATGTTGAAGGAATCGCACAAAACCAGAAAGCTGGTAATTTTATCAATGCCGTTGGTATCGATTGCTCCCGCGCCGAAAGACGGCTGATTGGCGACAAAGCCGACGACTTGTCCGTTGATGCGCGCCAGGGCAGTGATGACGCTTTTGGCGAAAGTGGGCTTTATGGGAAACAGAATGCCGCCGTCGGCAATCGTGCTTAAAATCTTATTCATGTCATACGCCCGGTTTCTTTTCTCGGGCAGAATGCCGAGGATTTTATCCATGCTGCCGCCCGATCCCGCGGGAACGGAAAGCACGGGCGGCTTTTCATCGCAGTGCGAGGGCATATAGGAGAGATACTCACGGATGATGTCCAGACACTCTTCATCATTTTCGGCGACGCGGTCGATATTGCCGGTGATCTCCGAGTGAACCTTCCATCCGCCCAGTTCTTCGTCGGTAATCTTTTCGCCGATCGCCAGCTCCAGCACCCGGGGTCCGGAAACGCCCATGGCGCTTCCCTTGACCTGGACGACAAAATCGGCAAGACAGGCCATCCAGGTCGGCATCCCGTAGCATTCGCCCATGACGGCGGTGACCAGAGGAGACTTGCGCACGCGGCTCATCGCCTGCACAAAGGTGTCGTAACCGCCGCCTCCGTATGAAGCAAGCCCCTTCGCCCCCATAATGTCCGGCATCCTCGCCCCGCCGGCTTCGCCCAGATAGACCAGCGGGAACCCCCGGCGTACGGCTTCACTCTTGATATCCACTTCTTTGCGCGCTGCGACGCGGCTGCTGGTGGCCGCAAGCACCGTAAAGTCGTTCGCGATGACGGCTACGGGCCTCCCGTTGATTTTTCCGTACCCGCCTATTTTGCTGTCCGCCGGCGTTTTGTCTTCCATTCCGGGAACGTCCGAACAATTGAACATCCCGACTTCCAGAAAAGTGTCGGGGTCCAAAAGACGCCCAATGCGCTCCCGCGCCGTCAGTTTATTTTTGTCGTGTTGAATTTTGATTTTTGCCGGTCCGCCCATCTGCCGGGCTTTTTCTCTTAACGTCGTCAGGTGATCCAGTTCTTTTTCAAATGGCATGCTCATGTCCTCATCATATTTCTATATTTTGATCGATCCGGCGCAGCCGCGCAGGACGAATCATTTGCGGACATTAATATCTCTGAAAATTTTTTTATGTCAAGCAAATGTCGGAGTCCCGATAGGAGGAAGGGATGAATTCAAAGGGCGGACAAGAAGAACGCTCTGAAAAAATTAAGTTACTAATCAGACTTACACGGCGGCGCGCAGGATCCATTTTTTCATTCGTGTATGCAGGCGGTTCCGGTTTTAATCGTTTAAAGGATCTGTTTCCGGGCGTCGGGTCCGCTCTTCACGGTATAAACGCCGGTGATTTTTCCCACGATGGCCGACTTCGGGTGCAGCGTCGCCCGGATGCCGTGGACCCATTCGACGTCCTCGCGAAAAATTTCATCGTCCGTATGGATCGTAATAGCGGCCTTGATCTGGAAGCCGCCCTTTTCTCCCCACCAGGCAAGCGCGACTTGGGGATTCTCCTGCAGGTTCTTCAGGGTCTTCATGAAAAACTGATCGGAGATGAGGAGCGTCTCATCATCCAGAAACTTGAAGGCGCCCACAGGCACCACATTGGGCGTACCGTCTTTTGAAGCTGTCGAAAGGTAAGCGACCTTTGTTGCCTTCAGACTTTCTTTAATCTCTTCCGTTACTTTAACCACAAAATAATCCTCCTGTGAATGCGGCGTATAAACCGCCGCTTCTGAATAAGGACGTGAACATGAGCAGTTTCATGAGAGTCCTTTATATCACCGGCAGCTCCGCCTTCTTTTCTCTTTTCGCTTGTTCGTCCAGAATGATGCCGAGCGCCATGCGTGCCGCTTTTCCGACCAGCGTGGAGCATTGTTCGGGCAAGCCCGCGGCCTGAGCCGCCTTCATGTCTTCCATCTCGTAGAGATTGAAAAAGCGGCCGAATTGTTTGACCTGAATGTCATGGCAGCGGCAGGTGGAAAATTCCGCAATAAACTGTTCGTGAAATTTTTTCGCAAGCAGGAGCGCTTTGAGCTGTTTTCCCACTCTGGCCATGTCTTCTTTTTTTCTGCCGAAAAAGTAACCGATGGCGATGGTGCCGCCGGATAAAGCGCCGCAGTGCCCGTCGCCGGTGAGGCCCACGCCGTCGGCAAATCCCGTGGCCGCACGCACGACGTTATCATCGTCTACGCCCAGCACTTCGAAAATGGCGGCAAGAGAGCATTGCGAGCAGTTGCCGCCTCCAAGTTCATAAGCTTTCGCCCGTTTGTAAACTTCGCCCAGCATTTCTTCTCTGTTCATTTGCGTTCCTTCCCTGTTCATTTTTTGGCCTTCTCCAGAATTTCGGCAATACCCAGCACTTCCAGTTTATCTTCGAGGTTTTCCATCTTCACCGCATCGGTGAGCATCTTGGCGCAGTTGGGGCAGGCGACCGCAATGATACCTGCACCGGTCTCCAGCGCTTCACGGACGCGCACGCGCGAGGCGCTGTCCGGGGCTGTCCCCAGGATGTCCGTGAAGAAATTGCCGCCGCCTCCGCCGCAACAGAAGGCGTCCGGCCCGTGGCGGCGCATCTCGACGAGGCAGGCTTTGGGAATGGCATTGAGGACTTCCCGCGGCGCGCTGTATATCTGCTGATGCCGGCCCAGGTAACAGGGATCATGGTAGGTGATTGTTGCAGGCAGGGCTTTCAGCTTTATTTTTTTCTTTTTGATCAGGGAGGCGAGCACCTCGGTATAATGCAAAACCTTGAATTTGCCGCCGAGCGCCGGATAATCCTTTTTGAACGTGTTGAGAGCGTGGGGATCAAGCGTAATGATTTTCTGGACACCTTTGACCTTGAACTTTTCAATGTTGGCTTCCGCCAGTTTTGCAAACAGCCCCATCTCTCCCAACGTGCGCACGTCATTGCCGTCGCAGGTTTCTTCATTTCCCAGAATGCCCACGGATACGCCGGCATCGGCCAGCATCTTTCCTACGCTATGCGCCATCTTCCGGCCGACTTCGTCGTAAGAGCCGACCGAGCCCGCATAGAAGAGGTACTCCTGGCTGGTGTAAGGTTTCAGTCCCGTGCCGCGGGCCCAGTCTCCGCGCTCCGATTGAGGCAGCTTGTAAGGGTTGCCGCTCACGGCGACCGCTTTGAGGTAATCGCGCACGCCGGGCGGGATTCGGCCTTCGCTTACCAGTTCGGCGCGTGTCTCCTGAAAAATATCCGTCAGGAAATCCTTAAACTTCGGAAAGACGCACTGGGTCTTGCAGTTGTCGCAGGTCACGCACGAAAACATGATTTCGGCAAAGTGGGGAGTAGTTTCCAGCTCACCATTGAGCCAGGCGCGGGTCAGCCACATCCGGCCGCCGGGCGAATAGGTGTCCCAGCTGAAGGCTTTATAGGAAGGGCAGTTGAAATCGCTGTAGTCCGCGGGAAATTTGCAGTAACCGCAGCGGAAGCAGCGATGGACGATATTTTCATGTTCGATGTGGCGTATGTAAGTCATGAGTTCACCTCCCAGTTGCCGGGATTCATGATCCCGCAGGGATCAAGGTTTTTCTTGATCATCTGGAGGAGCTTGAGGGCATTGGGCTCCATCTTCTCCATGACCATTTTCTGTTCCATGTAATTGGGCTTCCAGGGAATGCCGCCCATCTCCAGAGCAAATGACGTTGCTTCATCCAGTGCATGCTTGACCCGGGTCATCATGGCCGGATCGTTGCGGTTGAAGGCAAACGAAATGCTGAACATCATGCAGTGGCCGCCGGAAATGAGACGGGCGGAACTGGCGTAAAGAACATCATACTTCCGGGCCAGTTCGACGACTTTGGCGGCATACTGCGGGAAATGTTCGATGATCGTGATCGGCCCCGAATACTCGAATCCGCCGCCTTTGGGGACGTCCGCAAAATCGGCGATGTTCCGGCCGGGCATTTGCAGAAGCGCTTCCTTCATATACTGGACGCTCATGAAGCCGCCGTCTTTCGAATCCATGAATTCCTGGAGGGTGTCCCAGATCATCTTTCGTTTGAATTCGATTTCCTCTTCCGTGTCCCCGGTAAAATAAAGGGTGATATGAAAGTTGCCCAGAAACATCAGCGGTTTGGGCTGGAACCAGACGTTCACGTCCTCCAGCATTTCCAGGTGGGTGAGCTTGTAGAGAATGACAGGCACCAGATCCACCCGGTCCGTTACAAACAATTCCACTTCACGAATCTTTTTGTTGGGGAAAAGTTTCATGCCCACCTTGGTGATGATGCCCGTGGTGCCAAGCCATCCCAGGAACAATCCCGAAAGATCGGGGAGCGTCGGGCTCTTGGAAAACCAGTAAGGTCCGATGGACGGAGAGCCGATCCGGCAAACATCGCCCGTCGGCAGGACCACTTCCAATCCCGTGACCATATCTGAATTGAAGCCGTATTGATTGGTGAGCCGGCCCTGGCCGTGGAGGGCGACGTTGGCGGCGATGGTTGTCGTGGGGGGCGCGTCGGGCAGGCTGTGCCGCAAGGTGGGATGGTTTTCCTGTAAGTAAGCCTTGAGCACACCCTGGGACGTTCCTCCCTCCACCACGGCGTAGCGGGCCATGGCGTTCACTTCCAGGATTTTGTTCATCCGCTTCATATCCAGAACGATGCCGCCCCTGAGCGGAATTACCAGACCCGTCAGCGACATGCCGTTCCCCATCGGGACGACGGGGATTTTTTCACGGCAGGCGAGCTGGACAATTTTTTGCACCTCTTCGGTTGTTTTCGGCGCCACCACATAATCAGGCTGGTGCGGCGTCAGAACACCCGGGTCGCGTGAGTAGAACCAGAGTTCCTCCGGGGCATTGGAAACGCTTCTTTCTCCGACAATTTCGATCAGGGATTTCAGAATGTCGCTCATAGAGCCGCCTCCTTTCCTTTTTCGCCGATGGCCATTTTGCACAGGTCGATGATATGCACCGGTTTCAGCCCTCGTTTGGTAACTTTTTCCGAAAGAGACGACTGGCAGGCCGGGCAATTAAAAACGCAGTACTCGGCGCCCGCTTTGAGCATGTCGTCGATGTTGCGCTTCTGCACATCGTCCGCAAGCCGGTAGCCGGAAACGGAGCGGAGGATTTCCGCGCAGCACAGAGCGTTTTCATCCTGATAAACTCTTTTGGGCGCTTTCACGCCGATGAGTTTGAAGATTTTTTTCACCAGCGGCAGCTTGTCGGGGATGAGGCGGTTGGAGCAGGGGCGCTGGTAAGCGACGGTGATGTTGAGCGGCTTGATTTTGTCTTTGAGCTCTTTCATTCTCCCGTAGAGATAATCCATGTAGTAAACCGGCTTGAAGGGTACATCCATGCCGTAGGCTTCCGCCATGGATGTCAGCGTGCCGTAGCATTCATCGTGCAGACAGATCACTTCCTTGACGCCCAGCTTGCGGTAATTCTCGATGACGATGGGGAGCCGTTCCTTGATCACCGACATGCGGGCGAAGTGCGTATGAACGGCCGGGCACATGAATTCCGCGCCGAACACGCCTGCGGAGGCGACATCCTTGAAGATTTCCCCGGTGCCCAGCGGCCCCAGATCGGGAATGTAGCAGCAGGAGAGCGCCTTGTCCTTTACATCGCCTGCCAGGTACTTGCCCTGCATTTGCGTCATGTTGATCCACTGGTTGGTGATGGGGCGCGGCGCTGTGAACATGCCTTTTTCTTCGCGCCGCTCCGAGATGAGGTAGAAGGGATGATTGCCCCTGGTGCAGTATTCCTCGCAGGCATAGCAGGTGACACACTCGTTAAGCACGCGGGAATCCTTGCCCTTCATGACTTTCATCATTTCCCCGTGCGCCTCCGGGTGCCCGCTCATGGTCATGTACTGGCACTTCAGCAGGCAGTCGGATGATGGACATGTTGCGCAAACCTTTTCTTTAAATTTCAATTTGTACATTAAGCGCCTCCATATAATCTTAAGTTGAACAATCCCCGTCTCCCCGGGGCCGGCCCGAAGAGAATAGGGGTTGAAGACTACGGTTTTTCAGCGACCAGAAGGGACCGGTCTTGCCGATGTCCTGCAGCATGGTCATCCACTCCATGCCATATTCGCGCATCCGGGAAAAATAATCGGGATCCAGACGCCGCCGGAACAGCCGGCCGGAAAAAAGTTTAAGCAGGCCGGGCAGGGGGAGTATCCCTTCGTCCGTACCTTGCTGGAACTGCGCCCAGCTGCGAAGATGGCAGAACATCCCGACCATTTACTAAAACGAAGTATATCACTTCCATTTTAAAAAGCGCTACTTTAATTGCGGCTGCATGACCACGTTGGAGATACGATAAGCACGTCCGGCCGTGTAATCAATTCCCGCTGGAAGTAGGAAGTCTTATCGTGTAAAATCAAAAGTGTTGGAGGCTGGAGGAACACCATGTACCCGAATGAGAAAAAAAGTGAGACGGACGATAGACGCCCGGCAAAAAAGACCACGGGAATCGCCTTGCGGGGTGCCGGCTCGGATGAACCGTTCGCAGACCTGCTGGACGAACCTCTCCCTGCGGGCTGAAACGCCGCAATCGATGGGGGAGCGGTCCGTTTCTCAGGCAAATGGTTCAAGATGATCAAATCCTTTTTTTCTGCAGGCCGATAAATCCGCAGGCCCCGCTAACGTATTTTACCGTCCATTTCGCTAAGAATGTTTCCGTCTGATGGGGAGGCAGGGCAAACCCCGCATCCCTTAATGCAGGTGATGCAAACTTACGGAGTCGGCCTGATTTCCTCAGCCGCACATTATTACTTCCTTTCGGTTGTGTTTATTTCTCTCTCGGATACGGCCAGGCCATGATGCCGCCTTCCATAACCTTGACATTTTTCCATCCGTTGCCTTCAATCGCAAGTGCCGCTTCGTAGCCGCGCAGTGATATCTTGCAATAGCGATGATCTCTTTATTTTTGTCTTCGGGCAGTTCCTTAAGACGTTTGCGCAGCGCGCCCAGGGGGATGAGCGTCTCGCCGATGCCCAGGCGTACTTCTGCGAATTCGTCCGGTCCTCTCGTGTCGACGAGGAAAGGTTTTCACCCACCTGCAATTTTTCGCGCACTTCCTTGCAGCTGATGCGTTTGAGTCTGTCTTTCATCTTGTTCTGCATCAGATGGGCCGTGGCGATAAAGTGATCATGACGACTTGAGCGTCGTTGTCGATCCGGTGGGCCTTTGCCGCCGCTTTGGGACCGGAGGTCGATCCCCCGATCACGATAATTCTTCTCCGGGCCATATAGCATCCTTTTTGGTCCCGGAAGATATCAGGCCATAAACGAAAAAGCATTGATCCGAATCAATGCGCCGTGATTTTATTTCTTCCCGTCAACCGGCGTCAGGTGCTCCGGAATCTGGACCGCGACGACTTCGCCTGTTGCGCAGACTTTCCCCCCCGCGATGAGCCGCGACTCTACGATCACCTTGCGCCCCTTGATCTCCTTGACCCGGCTGCGGACTTCCAGCGGCCCGTCCATCGGTGTCGGTGCGAGATAGTTCACATGGAGCGACGCGGTCACGAAACGCAGCGCCGGTTCAGAGCCCAGTTCCCGGTTTTCCGACCGGCATTTGGCCGCGGCGGCTGTGCCCATGGAGTGGCAATCGATAAGGGAAGCGATCAGGCCGCCGTATACGTTTCCGGGAGCGCCGCCCGTGTGAAATGCTTTCGGGATGTGAACACAAACAGCTTCTTCCCCGTCCCAGTAACTTTTGATTTGCATACCGTCCCTGTTGAGTCGGCCGCAGCCGTAGCAATGGCTGAAGTGATCCGGATAGTAATCCTGAAATGCTTTTTGTGTCATGAAGTCTCCTTACGTAGTGGATGGTGCATGGTGGATAGTGAATGGTGGATCGTAGCTCATAGCTCTTAGCTCGTAGATGGTATTTCCTTGAACCTTATGTGAATGTGAGTTTCGTTCCCGCCATATTCAAAATAAACTGATCCGGCATTTGTTTCTCCATCGTCATGATCGCTTTGCGGCCCGTGCAGTGCGTCGGGATGATGTAAGCTGGATGCAATTTCTGCAGTTCCTGCGACGTGCGCTCGATAATCGGTTCAAACAGAGGTCCGGACAAATGAAAACCACCCATTACCGCGTGTACCTGATCAATGCCGGTGACGTTAATGGCATGGCGCACCGAGTTAACGATGCCGGCATGCGCGCAGCCGGAAAGAATGATCAGTCCCTTGCCTTTCAGATGCATGACGATGCAGGTATCGTCCTCAATGGCATCCCGGACTTCCTTCCCCTCTTTTTGATAATGGGCGATGGGAAAGCCCTTTTCAAAATCCGTGGATCGGGGAATTTCTGCGAGGAATAAGATGGTGTTGTCCAGAAGAGCGCAGGGCTCTTCCGTCTCGACTGCGGAGAGCCCTGCCTGTTTGACCATGTCCCTCGTCAGCTTCGGGAAGTTGATTTTCAATTCTTCTCCAAATTTCAGGTAACGCATGACCTTGAAGACGGATGGATGGACGATCAGCGGAATATCGCGCTTATCGATCAGGGCAACAAGCTTCCCCATGCCGCCGGTGTGGTCGCTGTGGCCGTGGGAAAGAGCGACGGCCTCAACTTCGTGCATATTGACGCCCAGTGTTTCAGCGTTTTGCGCCGCTCCGTCTTCAGAAAAGCCAAAGTCGAACAGCAGCGTGTGCGTCTTGCCTTCGGCTGTGGTCTTGACCAGCGCTGAAAACCCGTGTTCGGCCAGAATCGAGGCGCGGATTTCCCCGTCTTTCAAAGGGGTGGCGCGTGTTACAACGGCACTGTTGTCCATCGCCGTCATCTCGATGTAGTTGTCCTGCAAGGTCAGGATTTCCACCTTATCCACAGCGTTTAATGCAGGATAGACCATTTTAATGCTCCTGTTCGGGTTGCCGGGTAACCATAACGCTAATAAATATTATTGCAATGAGTTTGTCGTGAAACAAAACAAAGCGCGCGGCGGATCAAATCCGATCACCCGTTGTGGCAACCCTGCTCATGCTGTGCGCAGGCCAGACCGTTATCGCGGACATTACCCGCAAGCCAGCTTTCCGTAACATCTTTCACCTTGCCCCGGCAGCCGCGCAAAACCTGGATTCCGCTCATTCCCAGAACGTTCACGGCCCCTTGCCCCATATTCCCGGCGAGCATATATTTTACGCCCATCTCAGCCAGGATCGAGGCGATGTTTGATTTACAGCCGCAGCCCGCGGGCGGCGTGACGATTTCCTGTGACTGAATTTTGTTCTGGTCGTCGATCGTGAATACGGTAAAATACTCACAGTGGCCGAAGTGTTCGTCCACTTGATCTTGATTGGATGGTAATGCGATTTTCATGAATTTCTCCTCTTTAAATATTATGGTCTTTTGGCCCCGTGGCCCTTCTTCCGGCTGCACAAAGCGGTCTCGTTGAGAGTAACTTTTCCGCCTTCAATTTTCAGTGCTTTGGCATTGATCAGAACGTCGGCTATTTTCTTGTGCGCCGCTTCGATAATTCTGCCGAACGTCTGGCGCGAAATGTTCATCCGGCCCGCCGCCTCTTCCTGATAGAGCTGTTCGTAGTCCGCGAGACGAACGGCTTCGAATTCATCGAGATTCAGAACAACCTCCTCCAGATCTACAGAGGGGATGCCCCGCGGCTTGAAATAGTTTTTATCAGGTAGTCCGCATATCTGACGGTTACATTTGGGTCTAGGCATGTCCTGAATCTCCTTGGCGGCTATAATAAGCATATGCCCATAATAAGTCAAGCCAAAAAATTATGAAATAAATGCATGGACGGCCGCAATTTGTCCATTTATAATGGCGAACCGGAATGACTGAAAGGAAAATCCATGAAAAAGAAAGAGAAAAGCCGCCGGGCTGACTGCGCACATTGCCTGCTCACTGTAAGGGATAGAATTTGTATGAGCCCCGGGGGGAAAGCCTCCGGAGGGTGCCCGACAGTATCGGGAAAGAAGATCGGTGATGAGGCCCGCAGGTTTTATGCGTTTCCTGAAATCGAGGAATTTGCCCGGCAGGCATCCATCCAGGAGGCGGAATGCTATGCCCTGCGGGATCAAAAGCCCTTTGTTCTTCATCCGATCAAAACGAGGATCGAAGAGATCGGCGAGTTCGCTCAAAAAATGGGATATGTCCGTCTGGGGCTGGTCTTTTGCGTGGGGCTGGCGCGCGAAGCCGGGATTGTCGCCGATATGCTGGAGCGTCGTGGTCTCGAAGTGGTTTCCGTGATCTGTAAAGTGGGCGCGGTACCCAAGGAAGCAATCGGTGTGAAAGACGAAGAAAAGATTCGTGCGGGCGGGCATGAGTCCATGTGCAATCCCATCGCCCAGGCGATGATCGTCAATGATGCGAAAGTCGAATTTAATGTTCTGCTGGGGTTGTGTGTGGGCCATGATTCGCTGTTTTTCAAATACGCCGAGGCGCCGACCACTGTGCTGGCCGTGAAAGACCGTGTAACAGGCCATAATCCGCTCGCGGCCGTTTATCTGGCGGAAAGCTATTATGCTCGGTTGAAGTGATGAACGGTTGGCGACCTCGGTCATCGCGGCAGTTCCCTGCCGGGTTTGTACGAGACGGTTTAAAATTAACTGTTCAAAGCCGGTTTGATCGTGTAAAATCAAAAACAAAAAAAGGAGGATAGAAATATGGCGAATACCTCTTTGACCATAGCGGATCTCAAATCACACAGGCGGGCCGCCCTTGCTTTCGGCCTGCTGGTATTACTGCCCTGTCTCTTGAGCCTGATCAATGTGACGTTTGCCGGAAACTGGAAAATTCATTTCTTCCCGGCGGCGATCTTTCTTGCGGCTCTGAGCTTCGGGCCGGCCGGCGGATTGATCGCCGGTGTGACCGGATCGCTGTATTCCGCGGTCTTCCTCGGCAACCCCTATCTCATGGCGGGCAATGCGCTTCTGGGTTTTTTGACGGGCGTTTTCTTCAGAAAAACGGGGAGAATGGTTCCGGCGGCGATGCTGGCCTTTGCCTGCCAATTGCCATGGCTCATTTTGTCCGATTACTACTTTGTTCATTTGCCGGTCGGATTTATCGCCAGTCTGGTGATCGTCTTGTGCCTCGGGAATCTCCTGTGGGCGCTTCTGATCGATCTGGCGATGACGCCGGTTAAGAGATATTTATGTTAATTCCTGATTTTTCCCTGTATTCGCTGGCGCTCGTGGAAGGTGATACAATCATCTATTCTTCCGCCGGCGTCGGTCTGCGCCCCTTGTGCGATGCGCTCACCAAATTTCAAGACAGGACCGGATTGGTTTTGCACGATAAAGTGATGGGGCTTGCCGCGGCCAGGCTCATAGTTTATTCCGATATGATTGCCGGAGTGTTCACGAAAGTTGTATCGGAGCCGGCCCGGCGGTTTCTGCAGGAGAACGGCATTGCGCTTTCGGCTGATGGTGTTGCCGCCAATATCTTAACCCGGGACCAAACCGCAGTCTGTCCCGGAGAGGTGATTGCAATGAATACGGACGACCCGGATGTGTTTTTGCGGAAAATCAGGGCTATGCTCGATACCGCCGGATCATCTGCGCAGACCATCCACTGATGTTCACGGACCCCGCAGTTTAAGGCTGGTTTTTTTCTCCATTATTTTCCGGACAGTTTCATTCATGCGTTTGGCGGTATCAACCCGATCGGTTCGAGTGCTTGATCTTCAGCGCTCCCGAAATCATCTTTAGGGCTGCTTTGCCGCATAGGCATCCATCACCTTGCCGGAATGGATTAAAGCCGCTCCGGCATTGACGGTCACAGCGACGCCCAGGGCTTCGACGATTTCTTCCCGCGTCGCTCCCTGTTTGATCGCGGCATCCGTATGGACGACAATGCAGCCGTCGCACTGCCGGGTCACGGCGACGGCCACCGCGATCAATTCGCGCGTTTTGGCATCGAGTTTCCCGGTCTTTGCTCCCGCCTCGCTGATCATGCGGTAACCCCGGAGGATATCGGGACTGATTTTTGCGATGTCCCCGATCCTGCCCAGAACCTCACGATGATATTCATTCCAGTCCAGTATCATGATGACTCTCCTTTCTTTTATCCAAATCTTCCGCGCAGGCCTGCCGATCTTGCGAATGCTGCCGGAGTTCGTCTTTACAGATGCCGGTCAAGCCACTGCCGCAAATCGGCGAGTACTTTGGTCCGATCCGCGATAAGCTCGTTATAGACTTCATGCCTGAGGCCGTCGTAGCGTTTGAATGTTTTATCCTCGGCTCCGATCATGTCAAAGAGCTCCCGCTGTCCGGAGAAGGCGGTATCCTGCGATCCAAGCTGGATCAGGACCGGCATTTTGATTTTGAAGGCATTTTCGGCGCCGATGACGACGTAACGGTTCATTTCGTGTGCGAGCCTCGGTGTGATGACGTTATAAATCAGCGGATCATTAACATAGGCCAAAACGACGTCTTCGTCCCGGGAGATGAACTCCGGCGGCAGGGGCGACTTCACGTGCACAGCGGGAAGCAGCATGGAGAGGATTCTGGTGATGGCGAGCAAGGCCTTTGGAATGTCCGTCCCGGGCAGTGAGCCTGTTCCGGAGAGGATCAGCCCCCGGATGTCCGCCGCATCCTGCTCCGCGTAATTCATGGCGATGAGGCTGCCCATGGAATGACCCAGGACGAAATAAGGGATGCCGGGAAAGCGTGCTTTGATGACGTCTCGGTAAAACTGTCTTTCGTCATCGATGAAGTCCTGGAATCTGACGACGTGCCCGCGTTTTCCCCCGCTCCTGCCGTGACCGCGGTGATCATTGCCGATGACGGCATAGCCCGCGGGGAGCAATTCGTTGACGACATTCCCGTAACGGTCGATGTGTTCGGCATAGCCGTGGATAACGTGCACGACCGCCTTGGGAGAAGTGTCGGGAAAGCATCCTTTCCAAAAGATGGATGTTCCATCCTGGGCCACGCACGTTCCGGTTTCGGTTTTCATCGGGTTGTCCTCCTGGGGTTAACGGTTGATATGGAATGAAAATGGCTCTCCGGTCGACACGATATGCGGCAGGTTTCAGCTCGGGAAACCCCGCCAACTTCTTCCAAAGTCTATTTTGCGGGCGATGCCGAAAGTGAGAGCGCCTGGGCTTCTTCGGTGCAGTTGCGCGCAGGCTTCAGACCTTTTTTCCGGGCCGCGGCGATTTCGGCTTTGGCCGCTTTCAAGTCGGCAAGAAAGGCCGGATTCGAGTGCAGCCGGGCAACGACCGCGGAGGCCATGAAGCGGCCCGCAATCACGTCGCTTTGCCAATGACAGTTGCAGACCAGACGGCTTTCTGCGAAAGCAAGGCCCCGTACGAGGATGGCATCGCCATGCTCCGGATCAATTTCACTGAGGATCAGCGCCCAGGTCCAGCCGATGGCGCTGTGTCCGGACGGATAAGACCCGTCTTTCCTCAATTCATTTTCCCAACCCGGAGAGCACGTGGATGTATTGTGGATGACAAAAGGGCGAACACGTTTGTAATGACTTTTGGCCTTCAGGGTCGAAATGGCGGCGTCGGTAAAAGATCGGTGCAGGATCATGTATAGGTAGGGCGTTTCCTGCTCGGTGATCGGAATCCCCAGTGTGCAGGAAAACGCTTCGGCTGCCTCAGGAAAGTCCAGATCCGCGTCTTTTGCCGCCTGGGTCCAGCGCGGCGAATTCCGAAGCGTGCCATACCTGCGGTTGAAGTCTTCATCGACCATGACTTCGGCTGATCCGGGAGCGGGAGGAGGCCCGAGCAGTACCAGGCTGTCGGGAATTAACGCCATCGGCAGATACGGCGCCAGGATTCCCGGTCGCACCTCGGGGACGATTGCGGGCTTGCCGGTGAGTGCGAGACTGGCACAGCCCGACGTTAGCAGGACAAGAAGCAGAAAAAGTGGCAGCAGGGTCCGATGGTTCCAATGGGCAGGTTTAAACACGATACGGTTTTCCTCCTTGATCGGGAATATTTAGTTGCATCCGGGTGAAGAAAGATCATTTCCGGCCGCGCGCGTTTTTGCAGGGCGGCGTGAGGAATGTAACCATATCCGGGCCGCTCATGTCAACCCCGGCTCTTCGGCACCGCGACTTTGGGAGGATTTGCACTTTACTGCCAGTATTGAGAAAGAGCAAGATCCGGCTCCGTCATCTCAGGCCGAATGCTTTTTTATCCACGCAACGTAGCGATCCATCCAGGTTTGCAGGATTTTTTTCGTGCCCGCGCTGATATCGCCTGCCTCATCAAAGAAGCCTTCTTTGACAAATATGAAGGCTTCGGGCTGCCCCAGCGTCGGGACGTCCAGATAAGCCAGTACGTTGCGCAGGTGCTGCTGAGCCATGGCCGTTCCTGTTTGTCCGATCGAGGCGCCTAAGATTCCGGCCGGTTTTCCCGCCCAAGCGCTTTGACCGTAAGGGCGCGACGCGTTGTCGAGGGCATTCTTCAATACGCCCGGGATGGAACGGTTGTATTCGGGCGTGACAAACAAAAGGCCCTGGACACTTTTTATTTCTTCCTTCAATTGCACGACAACGTCCGCCTGATGCCCATCGTCATCCTGGTTATAGAGCGGCAGATTATCGATGCGCATCTGTTTGAAGGAGAACTCCGGCGGCGCCAGTTTTATGACAGCGTTGGCGAGTTTGCGGTTAAAAGACTCTTTACGAAGACTTCCGACGAAAACGGCGATTTTGTATGGGCTCATGACATCCTCCTGTAAACGTTAGAGAACTAAAGATCGCCTGGGCGTCCACACAGACCAATGCATTTTCCGGGCACAGGCTTGAATCAAGCACAGGACTGCCGGCCGCCAAGGCCAATTTTCAGAACTTAACGAAGTCATGATTTTGCAGTTGTCAATTGCCCGCAGCGACCGCAACTATTTTCTGATGAAGCGGTACACCAATAAGACGATGAGCGCGCCCACGATGGCCAGCCCGAAGCTGTGGATGTCAAATCCGGTAATGGACCCCAATCCCAGATAGGTTCCCAGAAGACCGCCGATGAAGGCGCCGACTATCCCCAGCAAAATGGTTGTGATAATGCCGCCGGGGCCCGTGCCCGGCATGATAACCTTGACGATGATTCCGACGATTAAGCCCATGATGATCCAAGATAGAATTCCCATGGATGGCCTCCGCGAAGTTGAGGTTAAATTGGCAGTTAACGCTTTCCGACATCACCCTGATCGACTGAATCAAATACACATAAGCTGCAAATAGCGGACATCCGGGGCAGACGCGAGATGAAGAATTCTATCATAAAACCCGGTCGGTATCACGCGGATTGTTTCTGCGTCGTGATCGAGGAAATCAGTTCCTCAGCGTTTTTGAAAAACACGCGGTCGTAGAATTCCGGAGAAAGGTTGTAATCAAGCAGTGTTTCGAGTTCGGATTCGCGCGGCAGGATCAGGTTGGGAAAATCAGATCCATACAAGATCCGGTTCTTATGCTCTTCGAGCGCCGGATTTCCGAGGTTGAAACCGCCTTCGCCCTGCTGTTCTTTGAAAAATGAGAATGCGGTATCCAGATAAAGAGCGGGATGGTCGCAAAGCAGGTCCATAAAACCCTGATACTCGAATTGACCCATGTGCGCAATGTTGGCCGGCAGGTCGGGATACCGTGAGATAAGTTTTTTGAAGTGGCTAAGCCCCACAAATTCATTGCCCAGGGGACCGTTGCCGGTGTGAAAAAGGATGCGTTTTTTCCGGTCCATGACCAGTTCATACAAGGGAAAGAGCCGCTTGTCATGCGGAAAGAGGCGCTGGACATGGAGATGCAGCTTGACCCCCAGCACCCGGGGATGCTTCAATATTTTTTCCGCATACGTCAACGCGTTGGCATCGCCGGGATGGAACGCCGCAAAACAATATAGATCGGGGTCTTCATCCAGGACCTGCGCGTTCCACTCGTTGAGCCCTTCCGCAACGCCTTCGCGGTGGGCATAATTGGAGTAAACGATTTTTTGAATGCCGCGTGTCCGCAAATAGCGGATGCATTCCCGATAATAAAACATGTAGAGGATTTTCAATCGATACTCTTTGACGAAATAATCCCAGATGGCGTCGGACATCTTGTCCGGAAAAAGATGAACATGAAAATCGGTGATGCGGGCGGGCAGGCTGGGCATTGCTGATCATTTCCGTTTCATAAAATAGTCTGTGCAGTTTCGGCGTCAGGCCGGCCGGAAGCTCCTGAAATGCGATCGCTTCAGTCGTAAGACCGTATCGGATGACTAAGGGGCCGCGCCTCAGATTTTAAATAGACCCCGGTCGTAGACGAGGACCTTTTTGCCGTCCGTCAAATGCGCGGTCACGGTTTTCGGCTCGGTGTTGACGAGATCCCAGTGCAGCGCGGAATCATTGAAGCCCAGTTCTTTCTTGAGCGCCGGCGTCAGCTTTGCCGGGTCTCCGCTGAAGGTATCGCTGTAGGAGGAACCGAGCGCGATGTGGCAATTGCCTTCCTTGCCGCCGAAGTTTTCATCGAAGAGCGTCTCGGCCATGAAACGGTCAATCCGCGAAAACCTTTTGTCGGTGAGAGAGTATTCCCCGATGCGGCGGGCGCCCCCGTCCATGGCGAGCTGCTTTTTCGCAAACTCCTCTCCTTCGCTGGCTTCGACTTTAACGGCCTGTCCTTTGGCGAAGGTGATGCGGACGTCTTTCACGTAATTGCCGCTGCGGAAAGAGGGGAGGTTGGCATAATAGACACCTTCCGTCCCGCGCCAGTCGGGGGAGATAAAGATTTCAAAGCTGGGGACGTTGTGGCCGGAGACGCCGGCCCATTTGCGCTTCGCGCCCGGCGTGATCTTCAAATCGACATTTGCCGATTCCATGTGGAAATATTTGACTCGAAGGGCGCTGAGCCTTTTCTTGATGGCGGTGACTTCTGTGTGGATGTGTTGCCACTCGGCCACCGGATCATCGCAATCAAGGTAGCAGCCTTTGATCACCTGCGCGGTGTATTGGTTGAGTGTCATCTTCGCCTGGCGCGCCAGTTCGTTCGTGGGGAGGATGCAGAGCGTCCAGCTGTATCGGCGCTGTTCTTCGCGGCGATCGAGAATATCCTTCAACACTTTGCGGGAGACAACGGCTTTTCCGATCCTGGCCGGATCGATGTTTTTGAGGTGCGTGAGCGACTCGGGCGCATGCAGAAATATCCGGCCGTTGATGTTATTGTAGAGTTCCCTGTCGCCGGGAGCGATAAAGGTCAGCTGCTTTGGATTGGCCTTTTGATAGAAGCTCAGTTCCATGCCGAATGTGGAGACCATCCGCTGCACCGGCTGGATGCCCATGGTAAGGAGCCGTCCATAGAGGATTTCAGCAAGCCTGAGAGCCGGCAGGTCATACTGAATCAGGACAATCTCATTTTTCTTCAGAGCCGCTTTCTTGGCCGTGGCAAGCCCCCACAGGAGAACATCGGCGTATTTTTCAAGGTTATTTTCGGTGAGCATAATTCTTATTTTCCTTCCGTCAGTTAAGGCATTTGATAGCCTTTTTACTAGGAAATTTGCTGCAAGGCAAGTGTTTCCTCACGGCCATGACGCCCCTGCCGGGTGGTCAGGACGGCCCTGGATCGCAACTCCGGTTTTTCCCCTTTTTTGTGAAAAATGGTGTATGATGGGACCCAGAGTAATTCATACAGCACCAATCATGAAAAAGACGGCTTGAGGGGACGACCATGTTGTCCGCACTGCTCCAGATAAACAAAAATTTGTTTACGAGGAAATGAGCGTTTTGACAAGGGTTCTCTTTTTCTTTTGGATCGTCGGATCATTCCCACCCTATATCTCATTTGCGAACACCATTCACGAACGGCAATATAAATTAACACCGGACAGGAGGTGTCTGTGAAATTAAGATTGCTGCTTTTTATTTTATATCAAAAGCTGAAATGGGCCGCGGTAAAAAACGCGGCTTACCAAAGTTTCCTGGGCAGCATGCAGGTGAAAATCATGATTAAAACAGCCGACGGGAAACACGGAAGATTGTTCATCTTCGACCGGGGAAAATTGTCCACCCTGGCCGGCGGCACGCATGCTTACGACGCGGCGCTGGTCTGGTCCGATGCCGGCACCGCGTTTAAGGTGCTGTCGTCGGCAAGCGATGAACAGACATTTTTCGCGGCGGCCAAGGGTCAGTTGAAAATCGACGGCATGGCTGCTTATGTCCAGTGGTTTAATGATGGTGTGAAGCTGGTCATGAAATAACGGTTTCATAAAATGCCCTGATCGCCTGAAGGCGACGCGACGGCACGTGCTTCCGGATACTTCTTCATTGTCCACCGCAGCGGCGTATATTAAGAATACGCCTCGCTCCTCTCAATTCGCGCGCCCTGCCGGCGGGAATTTTATAAAGCCATCGTCGTTGGAATTTTACCCCGCTTCCGCGGGACGAACATTAATTCTCCGCAGCTTGCTGCGATATAATGACATTCATTTTATATCTCGACAGCTTGCTGCGAGGTTGTTGATTCTGTCCTGAATAATATGGGTAAAAAGGAGAAAGGCTATGGGAATGATTAATGGCGGTCATCTGGTCGGTAAATATTTGAAAGAAGTGGAGCACGTTGAAATCGTGTTCGGCATTTCCGGCGGACACCTGGAGTCGATCCTGGACAGCTTCACCGAGTATAAAATTCGCACCATTGACGTCCGGCATGAGCAGGCGGCGGCGATGATGGCGCATGCCTGGTACGTCTATACCGGGAAGCCCGGCGTATGCTTCCTCACGGCGGGGCCCGGGTTCACCAACGGACTGACCGGGATTGCTAACGCCTACCTGGACAATGCGCCGCTCGTTGTAATCTGCGGCAAGCACCCGCTGAAGGACGATCTCAAGGGTGCGCTTCAGGAAATGAACCAGCTGGATGTGGTCAAACCGATCACCAAATGGGCCGCCACCTGTTACGACATCAAGCGGATACCGGAATACCTGGCGATTGCCTTCCGGCAGGCCCTGGAGGGGAGGCCCGGTCCGGTAATGCTGGAGCTGCCGCCCGACATCCTCAACATCCGGGTTGACGAATCTGAGGTGCCGATGCCGGGCCTGCCCACCCGTAAATACACGGTCCATCCCGACGACGCCGATCTCACGGCCGCGGCGGAACTGATCAACAATGCGCAGAAACCCTTCTTTATCGGAGGAACCGGCTTAGGGTTCAGTGCCTGTTCGGAATGTCTCGGGCAGTTTATCGATCAAACGGGGATGCCCTTCATCCTGCTCAACAACGGAAGGGGCGCGCTTCCCGACAATCATCCCTTATCCATCTGGGATTGCGGCAATGTCGGCCTGATGCTGGCTGTTGCCCAGGCGGACGTGCTTGTTGTCGCGGGGATTCGCTTAAACTGGCTTTTGCAGTCGGGGGGCATCATTCCTCCGGCGGCCAAAGTCGTGCGGATTGATATCGACCCGCATGAAATCGACCGGAATCGCGTGGCCGATGCCGGACTGGTAGGCGATGCCGGCTCCGTGCTGGGCGAGCTCAATGGCCTGCTTGTCAAAAAGGACCGCGGCGAATGGGTGACCATGCTGAGAGCAGCCGGCCTGGCGATGATTGACGGGGAACTGAAAATCCGCGAGACGGCATCCGCCCCCATCCATCCGATCCGCCTGGCCGAGCAGATCCGGAAATATGTGGGTGATGACGCGCTCTACGTCATTGACGGCGGCGACACCTCTTATTTCGGATTGGTCGGGTTTATGTCCCGGCACAAAGCGGGCGTGATCAGTCAATCTTCGGGACTCCTGGGATGCCTCGGCACCGGCATTCCCTTCGCCATGGCGGCAAAGCTCGCGCATCCCGAGATGAAAGTATTGCTCCTCAACGGCGACGGATCGTTCGGGTTTAACGCGATGGAATTCGACACCATGGTGCGGCACAATATCCCGGTCGTCTGCGTGGTCAACAACGACTGCGCCTGGGGCATGATCAAACATACGCAGGAAATGTCCATCGGCAAAGAAAGGCTTCAGTGCTCGGAACTGGGCACGCGGCACTATGAAAAAATGGTGGAAGGGCTGGGCGGACACGGTGAATTTGTCGCCAAAGACGAGGAGATCATCCCCGCACTTACACGCGCCTTCGCGTCCGGCAAGCCGGCCTGTGTGAACGTGATGACCGATCCGACCGTCACCAGTCCGGCATCGGTGCTGTTCTATCAGTCTCTAAAGATGGAATGACACCATAAGGTCGCTTAGCTTATGCGCTTCAGGGAAAGTCCCGCCGCGCCGCGTGAAGGATTCAAAGATTCTAAATGATAAAAGCAGGATTTCTCGCTTCGCATGGACAAAGAAGGGAGTATAATCGATGAAAGCGCTGCAGTTTAATGTCAATGTGCCGAAGTTTTTAATCATCCAGGCGCTCAGGCCCGTGAGTGCGAGCTTTTGCTATCGGGGGCCATTCTCCACGGTTGCGCTTGTCGATATTCCGGAGCCGAAACTCCCGTCACCCGAGTGGGTCAAGATCAGGACGCGGCTCTGCGGGGTCTGCGGCAGCGACATGAATCTCCTTTTCCTGAAAGATTCGCCGACCGCGTCGCCCTTCACCTCCTTTCCCTGCGTGCCGGGGCACGAAATCTGCGGCGAGGTTGTGGAAACAGGTCCGGACGTTTCGCGTTGCAAAAGCGGCGACCTGGTTGCCGTCGTTCCGTCCCTCAACTGTCCTACTCGGGCGATTCAGCCCTTTTGCCCCAGCTGCGCCGCAGGATTAATCGCCAATTGCGAGAATTTTGCCGAGGGCGCGTTCTCGCCGGGGATGTTCATCGGCATCTGCAAAGACATCAACGGCGGGTTTGCCGAGTATCTCGTGGCGCATAAAAGCCAGGTCTATGTTGTGCCCGAAGGCGTATCGCCGGAATCGGCGGTGCTTACCGAACCGCTGTCCGTGGGTTTGCAGGCCGTGCTGGACAACCGGCCTGCGGACGCCGATCGCGTGCTGGTGATCGGCGGCGGCGTCATCGGCGCCATGGTGGTGAAGTGCATGCGCGCCTTAGACAGTGCCTGCGATATCACCGTTGTCGAGCCGTCGTCTTTTGCCGCCGGGTATGTGAAGTCGTGCGGCGCCAACCGGACCATCAAAGGCGGGATCATTGACGCGGCCGTCGAAATAGCAGGCGGCCGGGCTTATCAGCCGATGCTCGGCTGTCGCGTCGTGATGGGCGGCTTTGACAAGGTCTATGATACGGTGGGCCATGCCGACACATTGAATATGGCTTTGCGCGTCACGGCGACAAACGGCATCCTCTCCGTCATCGGCATCGGCAAGGAAGTAAAGCTGGATCTCACGACCCTGTGGCTCAAGCTGCAGACCGTCAAAGGCTGTTACGGCTATCGCTACAACAACATCGGAGGCGTCGCCAACCATGCCTTTCAAATGGCGCTGGATTTAATTTCGTCCCGAAAAATAACGGTGGAGGACATGCTGACCCACAAATTTCCGCTTTCGCAATACCGGGAATTGATCGAGGTCAACGTCAAAAAAGAGGCCAACCGGGCCATGAAAACAGCCGTCAGTTTTGAATAGATCAGGGAGGCAGCCATGCGAGAAGCCGCTAAAAATGCTTTCAGTCAGATGAAACTTCCCCGTGTCAGCCAGATCGGTATTCTGGTGCAAGATATTCCCGAAGCGGTGGCGTCTTATGCAAAACTCCTGAACATCGGGTGCTGGTACCGCTCGAACACCTTGAAAAATGAGGCCGCCTACCGGGGCAAACCCGTCAGCATCGACGTGGACATCGTCCTTGCCTTTCAGGGCGGCATGGAGATTGAGCTGATCCAGGTTATAGGAAAAGAGGAGAATGTTTATTCCGACATGCTGGCCAAAAACGGCGGCGGCATCCACCACCTCGGGTTTAGCGTTTCGGGCTATGACCGGAAGCTCGCCCAGATGAAAGCAAACGGGATTGAAGTGCTCCAGTCCGGCGTCATCACGACCAGAGGATCGGCAATAACCCGCTATGCCTACCTCGACACCATCAAACAGTGCGGCATCATATCGGAATTGATCACCACAACCCTGAAGGGACTCCGGATGCCGCACGGCAGTCTGATCATGGACATCGGCTGCCTGACCGGCGATGTGGAGCGCGTCAACGTCTAACCGGTCTTCCGGCACAGGGCTGGTGCGGGATTAAGGCGGATTCTATTTATTGATGCACCTGGCGGCCCTGTTATTACTGCTGCCCGGTTTCTTCCGGCTGATAGATTTGTCCTACCAGAAAACTTCTATAAAATGCTTATCGACTTAACCTTGCTGCATTCTTAATTTACGATAAAGATTAAGCAAACCGGTGATAATGCGCTCTGTCGGCAGGGACGTATGTCAGCCGAAATAAAGGAGGCCAACATGTTTTTTGCAAAGCCAAACTTACACCGGCTCTCGCCGCTTGGCCGCGGCAGCAGCACTCATTCAGCAGCTGTCAGAGACCTGCACCCATCTCCCGCTGCCATCGCAAAGCGGATTTTGCTTTTCCTGGGTGTTGCGATCTGTTGCCTTTCCCTTGCCGCCTGCTCGGGCGATGACCCGCCCGGCGATCCGGCTTTTACGCTCATTGCCTGGAATGACCTGGGGATGCACTGCATCGATCATGACTATTCGGTCTTCGCGATTCTGCCGCCTTACAATAACCTTCACGCGCAGTTAATCAGTGATGCTTCGGGCAAGCCGGTTACGTCCGGGGTGACGATTACCTATGAAGCGGTGCGCGATCCGGCAGGATCGATCAACACGACGAGTTTTCCAAAAACGAACTTCTGGGATTGGGTCCTCACGATCTTCGGCGTTAAACCCGCCAACGATATCGGACTTGCTGGGAATCCGGTTCAAAGCCTGACCCCTGCCGCGATGACCTTTGACGCCGTAAACGGCTATTGGAAGGCGGACGGCATTCCCGCTGTTCCATATGATGATGCCGGAAATACGAACTACTATCCGATGGTGAAAGTTGTGGCAAGGGATGCAGCAGGCACGATATTGGCCGTGACAAAAACCGTTCTTCCCGTGAGTGACGAGATGACCTGCCGGCAGTGCCACACATCCAATACGGGCGACCCTGCGGCCATGCCTGCCGCCGGCTGGGTCAACGACCCCAATCCTGAAAAAGACTGGAAGCGCAATATTCTTGCCCTCCATGATGACCGAAATCTCGGCAAGACTCTGTACACGGATGCGCTTGGGGCAAAGGGCTTTGAGGCTGCCGGACTGCTCGCTACATCGGATGGCGGACGGCCGATGCTCTGCGCATCCTGTCATCCCTCCAATGCACTCGGCACGGCGGGTGTTGCCGGGATCAACCAGCTGACGATTTCAATGCATTCCTGGCACGGAACGCACGCCATGGATGACGCGACGGGTCTCCCCCTGGATTCATCGACCAGCAGGGACGCCTGTTATCTGTGTCACCCGGGTTCGACAACGCAGTGCCTGCGCGGTGTCATGGGAAATGCCAGAACGCCGGCCGGCGATCTGCTCTTGCAATGCCAGAGCTGCCACGGTACGATGTCCGTGGTCGGGGCGGCGGGCCGCCGGGGGTGGCTCGATCTGCCCACCTGCGACGGATGCCATTACCGGTCCGCTGTCACCGGGAGCTACGTGCGCGATATCTCACCGTTTGCCGCTCCCGGTGTCTGGCGCACGCCCGGCGGTCTTTTCGGCACGAATTCCCGGTTATACAAATTGGCGTCGACTCACGGCGCGCAGTGTGAAGCCTGTCACGGTTCAACCCATGCCGAGTACCCGTCTTCAACGTTAAACGACAACGTTCAGTCGATCCTGCTTCAGGGCTATGCGGGAAAGATCACAGACTGCACAGTTTGTCACGCCAATCTGCCGCTTTCCAAAGACGGCGGGCCGCACGGACTGCACACCATCGGCCAGGCCTGGGTAAATGCACATGGCAACCTTGTCAATATCAACGTGGATCAATGCAATACCTGCCATGGAAATGATTACAGAGGAATGTTCCTGTCCAAGACGGCGACGGCCAGAACCTTTACGGTCGGAGGCAGTGCGAAAAGTCTTACCGCCGGGGCAATGGTTGGCTGCTATGACTGCCACAACGGACCGTCCGGAACTTTTTAAACGTGTTCGATCGCTCGAGTCAAGAAACGAGAAAGGGGATATCCGTATGAAACTCAATATTAAGGCATTCCACTGACTTGCGGCATCGTCTGGGGGCTGGGGCTCTTTTTCCTGACCTGGTGGCTGATCGTCCTTGACGGGTCTACGGGAGAACCTACACTCATCGGCAGGCTGTACCGGGGTTATACGATCTCTCCTTTCGGCAGCTTCATCGGATTGATCTGGGCGTTTTTTGACGGACTGATTGGCGGGGCCGTATTTGCGTGGCTCTATAACACAATAACGGGTTCGGCAAAGTCCGGTTAATGTGGAAAAGAAGTATAGAACAAATCAGCGCACGAAAGAGGCGAATCCGCGCTGACGATGCCGACGGGTGTCGGCCGATCAGAGCGGAGAGGATTCAAATTCGCTGAGTGAAGGGCAGGGAGACCGAAAGATCGGGAATAGCATGATGAAAAAATATCGCAGCTTACTGGTGATCGCCTGCTGCCTGATTCTATCTGCCTGCGCCTCGACGCGGGATCTGGAAAAGGCAAGAGAGGACATGGGCCGTCGTGCGGACCAACTCCAGCAGAAGTCCGATACGCTGGATCGCCGGATCATGTCGCTGGAAACTGAGACGCAGGAACTGAAAAAAGGGTCCCAGGTGATGAGGCAAACGGAAGCAGGGGAGGTCGCCGATATCGATGATACCCGTGACAGGATGAATCAGTTGAGGGGCCGGATCGAGGTGTTGGAAAAGAACGCTACCGATATGAAAAACGATCTCACGGGTATGCAGGCAAGACTTGCCTTTCTGATGAAATACCTGGACCTCGATCATCAAAAATCCAAAATCGAAGCCCCCGATTCCGGACCGGCAAAGAGTGCCGGCGTGAAAGCGAAAACCAATGGAGACGAGGCCTATGAAATCGCCTGGAACAATTTCCGGGATGAAAATTTTGCCAGGGCGCGAAGTGAATTTGAAGCGTATCTGGCCGGCTATCCCAATGAAAGCAAAGCGGCCGATGCCTGCTTTTGGATAGCAGAATGCTACTATTTCGAAAATAATTTCGATAAGGCGGTGCTGCAGTATGATAAAGTCGTAAAGGATTATCCTCAGTCGGGCAAGGTGCCCCGGGCTTTGTACAAGGAGGGGTTGAGCTTTTATCAATTGAACGACAAGATAACGGCAAAACTTCTTTTGCAGCAGGTGGCCGAGACGTACCCCGATACCCTCGAAGCGAAAATCGCTCAGAAAAAAATAGACGAAATGAAATAAAGCGGAGCAAACATTCGTTCAGTGATGTTCCTTATGATTGCAGTTATGCAGGATCATAATTGCGGAAAAAGAAGCTCCGACCAGGATGACCGATCTTAACGCGGCAAAAAAGAGGGTATAGGTCAATGCCGAATACAGTGCGCGTTCCAGCGATTGTACGGATGGCTGAAGAAGGGCTCTCCAAATCATCACCTGAAAAAATAGAAAGATGATAATCGGCAGGGCCGCCTGCGTCCAGTACAGGGTTTTAAACTGGACGCGATCCTCAAGAGTCATGACACGCAGCCAACTGAGCTCCTTGTAATGCGACAGCATCAGGGCCAGAGTATTCGCCACGACAATGCCCACCAGCGCCGGAACCCAGGTTTCATCCTCCATCAGCCGAAAAGAAATAAGAAAACAGCAGGAAAAATAAAGGAAGCAGGAAAATCCGGCTGCCCATACCCAGGAGGCGAAATGTGAAAAATCACCGATGCTGTCTATTCTCGAAATGGCCGTCGTATAGGCAAAGACGAGCGATATCAGCACCAGGCCGAAGAGCGTACCGGCCACTTGAGCGAGAGCCGAAAAACCTGATTCCATAGGGTCTCCTATTGCCAAATCTGACAACTTTCATTGTCTGAATATTATCGAGTATGCAGATTAACTACATTGTCTTAAAAGTAATAATTATTCTTTAAACGTAAATGGTATTTTCTCTGAAAAACATGGGAATACCAAACTAATTGTCAGCGACTTTCTTTGCTTCCCATCACTTGGGCGCCGGTATTCTGCCCGCTCGCCTCACAAGCATTGAATAGACACTGACCGCCTGAATCATTAAATTATGTGTGTCCGGCGATAGCGAAGATATATAGATGCAGATACAGAAGCATTTCCTGACGAACGATACATGCAAATTGGACTATGGGCGCCAAATCTTACATCGAAAAAAGAAGATCATCCCTTAAATTTCTGATGCGGGCTCTTGCTTACAGAAACTACCGGTTATTTTTCGGCGGGCAGGGCCTTTCTCTGATCGGGACATGGATGCAGCAGATCGCCATGAGCTGGCTTGTCTATCGGCTGAGCGGCTCGGTATTTCTCCTGGGCCTGATTGGGTTTACCGGGCAGATTCCTACCGTCATCTTCGGCTCTTTTGCCGGTGTTTACGTGGATAGATTGAACCGCCGCAATTTACTGATTGCCACCCAGGCGTTTTCCATGATGCAGGCTCTCCTGTTGGCATTTCTGACACTCACGGGTCTTATCGCCGTATGGCATCTGATTGTGCTGAGCATCGTTCTGGGCATCGTCAATGCTGTCGATGTCCCGGCCCGGCAATCCTTCGTCATCGATCTTGTGGAAAATAAGCGTGACCTGGGCAATGCGATCGCCCTGAATTCCTTTATGTTCAATGGTGCAAAACTTGTGGGGCCATCGATTGCCGGCCTTTTGATCGCTTATGTCGGGGAGGGGGTTTGTTTCCTGGCAAACGGCGTCAGCTTTTTTGCCATCATTTTGGCGCTCACGGCGATAAAAACCAGTCCAAAGGTCCGCGAGAAAAGTCCCGGGGCCCTGCTCCATGAGCTCAAAGAGGGATTTCGCTATGTATCCCGTTTTACCCCCATCAAGTACATCCTCCTTCTCGTGGGAATGGTGAGTCTGTTGAGCATGCCGTATATCGTTTTGATGCCTGTCTTTGCGCGCGATATCCTGCACGGCGGTCCCCATACCCTGGGCTTCCTGATGGGTGCAACCGGAATCGGCGCGCTCGCCGGCGCTCTGTATCTCGCTTCCCGCAAGTCCGTGATCGGCCTCGGACGCATCATCACTTTTTCCACCTGCCTTTTAGGTTGCGGACTGATTGCCTTTTCATTTTCCCGCTATCTGCCGCTTTCCTTATTGATGATGCTGATTACGGGTTTCGGTATGATTGTATCCGCGGCATCCTGCAATACGATCGTGCAAACCATCGTGGACGAAGATAAGCGGGGCCGCGTCATGAGCTTTTACGCCATCGCCTTCATCGGGATGGCGCCGTTTGGCTCTCTGATCGGAGGAAGCATTGCCCATAACATCGGCGCACCTCTCACGCTTGCCGGCTGCGGCGTTCTTTGCATTGTCGGCGCTGTCTTCTTCTACTATCGACTGCCGCAGATACGCAAATCGGTGCGGCCGATATACCTGCGCATGGGTATTATTCAGGAAATGCCTACGGAACTTCAGTAAGGGACGGCTTAATCGTAAGTCATATTTTTACAGATAGGGAAAATGAATATCAGCGATTGATGCAATAACCTGGAATTTTAAGGACGGACCAAACTCACCTGATTTTTTCTTTCTTCGAGAACACTCAGAAAAAACCCCAATAAGGCTGTTGCAAATTCAGACATGTTTTCGATTCTGTCGGATTTGCCTGTTTCGATTATCTTCGTCCGGCAGATCGGACCGGCGACGGCCAATGCCGTATAGCCGGCATTATGGCCGTAAGGACTCTTCGCAGGACCCGCCGCGCCGCCTTCTCCGATCACCCAATCCGCCCCGGTCTTCTCTTTGAATTTGAGCGCGATATCCAGGATCAGTTCGGGTGTTGAACCGCCATATCGCTGGTGCTCTTTTCGCCCCATGGCCACAATCTGCTCACGGATCCGATAACTGTATAAAACCGATCCACCGATAAAAAATGAAGATGCTCCCGGAACCGATAGCAGGCATGCGGATACCAGACCGCCGCTGCTGGATTCCGCAACAGCCAGCTTCTCATTTGCCGCCGCCAGCATTGCCGCAATTATTTTTACCATGTCCGTTTGTTGGGGAGTAATAAAACTCATAAATTAAATACCATGCTTTCTCGCCGAATGGCAGTTTGAACTTCTCCCTGAAGTATGTGTCGCGGGATTCCACCCCGATTCCTCCCGAACAGTTTAATCCTTTTTGCCTTGCGGTTTTTTGACGACTTCGGCAAGCCATTCGTTGACGTTCTTTTTTTCCTGCCCGGCGATCAGGGCTAAAATGCTATGAAGTGCAGGTTTCATGCGCACAACTGCGCGGCCGGCAGAAGGCTTTTCCGGCTCTTCGTTTCTTTCAGCGCAGCGATCAAGATAAGCGTCAACGGCTTTCTCAAAGGCTTGTCTGATTTCCGTTACGGACTCACCTTGAAAAATTATGGAATCGCGAATATCGGAAATACAGCCGATAAGACATTGTTCTTTGTCGCTGTATTCAACCTTTGCCGAGTAGCCTTTATAGGTCATTGGCTTGTCCATGGTTTTACCTCCATCTATGAATCCCATCGATCAATTCATTGCCCGGCGCAAGAACCAAGCGCTGATTTTTTGCCATTCCAAATTCCGGGGAGCGGGTTCGAAAAATATCGCGGCCAAAATCCTGCGGTGAGCGCCTGATAAGCTTAGTATGATACTAAATACAGATTGTCAATGATTGACACGTGAGCGTGGTGAGTAATCGTCATTCCGGTCTTGTGACCTCGTGTGACCTTCAGGTTATCAGGTTACGGAGGCCGGAACCCGGGATTTTTTGCTTTGAATGGTTAACTGGAAGCTGAAAACTTATATTTCAAGACCTGATCCGATTTATGCAATAGCCAATTTATTGGACGGAAGACAGCCGGAAGAGAGCACTTGATTTAAATTTCAGGCGCATGTTATTGTACATTTCAAACCGTGCTTCGTGAAAGAGTTAAAGATCCTGTACGAACCTCAGGAGATTGGATCATGTCGGACTCGCTCAGCATCCTCATTTTGGAAGATAACCCGGCTGATGCCGAATTAATTCAATTTGAACTGCAGGAAGCAGGGATCATTTTTTCACCAACAGTCGTTGTGACTGAAGAAGATTATGTCCGCGAATTGCTGGAATCCTGTCCCGATCTGATTTTATCCGATTACGATCTACCCCATCAATACAATGGCGCTATGGCGCTTGCTGAGGCAAATAAGAGTTGCCCTGACACCCCTTTTATTCTCGTCACCGGAGCCGTCAGTGAAGACCGGGCTATCGAAATCCTTACCCAGGGGGCTAAGGATTATGTTCTGAAAACGCGGCTTCAGCAGCGGCTTGTACCGGCGGTCCAAAGAGCCCTTGCCGAGGCGGCAGAACACAGGGCGAGAAAGCAGGCGGAAGAGGAACTTCGTGAAGCGCACCGAACACTGGAAAAGCAGGTTGCGGAGCGAACCGAGGCATTGCAGCAAAGTGAAGAGCTCTACCATTCGTTATTTGAGAATATGCTGGACGGGTTTGCTTATTGCAGGATGATTTATGATGGAGTGTATGCGCAAGACTTCGTATACCTTGATGTCAACAGATCGTTTACATTATTGACAGGATTGGACAACGTTATCGGGAAAAGAGCATCTGAAGTCATCCCCGGCGTTCGGGAATCGGATGGCGAGTTGTTTGAAACTTACAGCAGGGTAGCTCTGACCGGCAAATCCGAGAAATTTGAAGTGTACGTTAAAGCCCTGCAGATGTGGTTTTCAGTTTCGGTATACAGCCCCCAAAAAGAATATTTTGTGGCCGTATTTGACGTCGTCACCGAACGCAAACGGGTCGAGGAGGCTTTGCGGGACAGTGAGGAGCGTTACCGATTGCTTGCGGAAACGCTGCTGCAGGGTGTGGTGCATCAGAATGCGAGTGGCAAAATCATTGCCATGAATCCGGCAGCACAACGTATTCTGGGCAAAAATGTCGAAGAGTTTCTGGGCAGCAGTTCGGTTCAGGAAGAACATGACACCATCCGCGAGAACGGGGAACGTTTTCCCGGTCTCGAACATCCGTCCATGGTTGCGTTGCGGACCGGACTTCCCATACACGGCGTGATCATGGGTGTATTCAACCCGAAGCTCGGTGATTACCGCTGGATCAGCATCGACGCCGTGCCTGTAGTTCGTAGAGGCGAGACACAGCCATCTGAAGTCTACACGGTTTTCGAGGACATCACCGAGCGGAAGCGGACAGAGGAGGAGCTGCGAAGGAGCGAGCACCTGTACCGCGCCATTGGTGAAACGATTGATTATGGCATCTGGGTGACTGATCCGAACGGCCGCAACATGTATGCGAGCAAGTCTTTGCTCGATCTTGTTGGTTTGACCCAGGAGCAGTGCTCGAATTTCGGATGGATGAAAGTGCTTCATCCGGATGATATCGAGCGAACCATAAAGGCATGGCAAAAATGCGCCCGAACCGGTAGTAATTGGAACATCGAACACCGCTTCCGTGGCTTGGATGGGCAGTGGTACTCTGTATTGGCTCGCGGCGTTCCCGTACGCAACGAAAAAGGCGAGGTCATCTTCTGGGCGGGAATCAATCTGGACATCAGCGATCTTAAGAAAGCAGAAGCGGTCTTGAAGGAGCGGACACGGCAGCTTGAAGAGGCCAACCGGGAATTGGAAAGCTTCAGCTACTCCGTCTCTCACGATCTTCGGGCGCCGCTGCGCGCTATTGACGGTTTCTCCCGGAAGCTCGAGCGCGAATATGGGGACAAGGCTGATGAGAAGTTCGTAAGAATGATCAACGTCATTCGCAGCAATACCAAGCTTATGGACGCTCTGATTGAAGATCTTCTTTCTTTTTCCAAGGTGCAAAATACCGGTATGAACACTGCCGCGATTAACATGGCACAACTGGTCAACGAAGTATGGGATGACATCCTTGCGGCTAATAAAAAACGCGAATTGGAATTCAGGACACTCATGATACTGCCCGGATATGGAGACCGGACTCTCATCAGACAGGTGCTTTTCAATCTTCTCTCCAATGCGGTTAAATTTACAAGGGATAGAAAACCTGGCATCATTGAAATAAGCAGCCATATCGAGTCTGATAAAATTGTCTATTGCGTCAAGGATAACGGTGCGGGTTTTGACATGGAATATTATGACAAGCTCTTCGGCGTCTTCCAGCGCCTGCATAGTCATGACGAGTACGAGGGAACAGGCATAGGGCTCGCTATTGTCCAGAGGATCATCAAACGTCATGGCGGTCATGTTTGGGCGGAAGGAAAAGTGGACGGGGGAGCAACTTTTTGTTTTTCTCTGCCTTCAAAACAAACATCATAAGCGGCTTGTTCGCGACAATATCAGCCTCCTTCGTATGAGGATAGACAAGCGCCCGGGATACAGGGACATCCTAATAATGTTCTCGTGTTTCCTCTATTCTTTAACAAATAGGGAAAACTGAAGATTGGCTTTTGACGAAATAACCTGGAATTTTAAGAGTGGCCTCAACTCGCCTGGTAAACTTAATTTCCTAAGGGTGTCCCGCACGGTGCCTGAGGGGGTTCAGGACATTCTTGACTTATTAGCTTGACATACAAGACCTGTTGTTCCTAAGCGTCTGTCACGAAAGAAAAGCATCAGTAATCAATAATGATCGCACGCAAGGAGAAAAATGATGTCAGTGTCTGCAAGAAAAGAAAGCATATTGGTAATAGTCGCGAAAATGTCGGCAACGGCGGCAAGTGTTCTTGTCCTGGTAATCAGCCTGCTGTCTTGCAGCGGTGACAACACTCCGATTCCACGCTTTGCTGTCGGCGGCACAGTCAGCGGTCTGGCCGGCACCGGGCTGGTGCTGCAGAACAATGCCGGAGATAACCTGATGATTTCCGCCGACGGCACGTTTACCTTTGCCACGCAGATGGCCAGTGGCGCCGGTTACGCCGTCACGGTTATGACCCAGCCCCGCGTCTTGTACCAGATTTGCACGGTTACCAACGGCACTGGCACGGTTGCCGGCGCGCCTGTGACAAACGTGGCTGTAACCTGTGTAACGCCGCCGCCTCGCTTTGCCTACACGGCGAATCCCAGCACCAATAATATTTCCGCCTTCACCATCGAAGCCGCCACAGGTGCCCTGACACTCATGGCCGGTTCTCCATTCGCGGCGGGGTCATATCCGCAGTCCATTTCCGTAGATCCGGCGGGCAAATTTGCCTACGTGGCAAATTACCTTACCAGCAATGTTTCAGCCTATGCGATCAATGTCACCACAGGCGCCCTGTCGCCGGTTGCCGGATCACCATTTGCGACAGGGGAATATCCCTGGTCCATTGCCGTGGACCCGACAAGCAAATTCATCTACGTGTCAAGTTCCCTGCTTGTCTCGGGATACGCCGTTAATGCAACAACGGGCGCCCTGACGCCGGTGCCGGGTTCTCCGTATACCACCGGCGGCAACGCCTGGTCGGTCGCCGTCGACCCCTCGGGCAAGTTCGTCTGCGTTGCCAACGGGGCAACCTGGACGGTTTCGGTTTATGCCATCAATGCCGCAACAGGCGCCTTGACATCAGTTGCCGGATCGCCGTTTGCAGTCGGGGCTTCTCCATACGCCGTTGCAATAGATCCGACAGGCCGGTTTGTCTATACAGTAAATTCCATTGCCAACAATATCACGGCCTTCTCTATCGATGCCGCCACGGGCGCCCTGACACAGGTTGCCGGATCGCCGTTTGCGACAGGGAATACCCCTCATTCGATCGCTGTGGACCCGACAGGCAAGTTTGTCTATGCGGCGAATGTTAACTCCAGCAATATCTCGGCTTACGCGATCAACAACGTTACGGGTGCCCTGACAGTGGTTGCCGGATCGCCGTTTGCGGATGGGTATCAACCCTGGTTCGTCGTCGTGGACCCCACAGGAAAATTTGCCTACACGGCGAATCTGAACGCAAGCAATGTCTCGGCCAATACGATCAATGCTGCCACGGGTGTCCTGACAACGGTGACAGGATCGCCGTTTGCGGCCGGGGCTCAGCCCAATTCCATGATCGTTACCAGGTAAGCCTCGCTTGTATTTGCAGTCGTGAGCTGAAGTGAATGGCAATGCAACGCTTTTGTTATCGGGCATCCCGCGAGTTGGGAATTTCCCTTGCCGAATTAGCAAGGCATTTAGGGATGACTGCCCGGGCTGTAAGTTATGCGGTTGAAAGGGGCGACGCGACCGCTCGGGAAAATGGCTGCGGAGGCCGGAATCCAGGATTTAGAGCGGTGGCAGTTGCAGCGGGGCGAGCCGTCGCTCAATGTCCTCGCCTGTGACGCTAATTCCATTCCATATCAAGCGCTGCCTTTGTTGTCTGTGTCGCGAGCCCCCAGACGTGGGGGTCGGCTTCCTCAGCGTATTACCAATACGCCTCCGGGGCCTCCTCCTGGCCGCCGCGGCATCATCCTGATCTGGAATGGAATACGGCTCATTCCGCTACAGCCAAAAACTCGCCCTTTGGGCTCAAACAGTTTGGCTGTCTTATGTTACATTCGTGAAACTCCAATTCCAAATATAACCTGAAAGTCACACGTTGGAATTGGTAAGTTGAACAATCCCGCACAGCGGAGGCAATGAAAAATACCATTTTTCGTTGCCGTGGTTCGCTAAGCGCCACAACATTTCAGGCATGATTCGCTAAAGTCACACCGCGCTGCAACTGCATGTTTTTTGCTTTGAATGGTTAATTGGAACCTGAAAACTTATATGTCACGACCTGACTCTATTTATGTGTCTGCCCTGCGTGAGGGATTTTCAAAAACAAGATCAAAGCGTAGGCAATGAGCATGGAGATGACAAATACCGTGAACACGTTCTGGTAGGCTGCCAGAGGGTAGGCCGAACCTTTCCGGCCGACCGCATCCATCAGATAACCCGTAAATGGTTGAAAAAGAGCTGCCGCCAGAAAACCGGCCGGATTCATGAAGCCGACAGCGGTGCCCGTGAGCCTGGGCGGAAAAAATTCCTTGAGGATGGTCATATACAGAGAAAGCGACCCCCCGCCGAAGACGCCCATCAGAAAAAACAACGGAATGACGAATGCGCTGTTGACTTTTCCGCCCGAAAGAAAAAGCAAACACCAGAAAGATACGGAGGGAAGCAGTGTCAGCAGGAGCATCTTCTTGCGCCCGATACGCAGCCGATCGGCCAAAATACCGATTATAGGTGACCCGACGATGAATCCAAGCGGCAGGGCCATTAATGCCCCACCGGCCTGAAGCCGCGTGTAACCGTATACGTCTATCAAGTAGGGGACCGACCATAGCCCTTGAAAGCTGAGGCCCGGCCCGCTCGTGAAAAAATAGGACAGGGTGATCATCCAGAAGCCGGAACTCTTGAAAATAATCCCGAAGCCCTTCCCGGCAGACGGGTCGGCAGGCAGGGCCGCGGCAACCGGTGCGGGTTCCAGAGGGTGTTTGACGATGGGCGGCCAGCCTTTGTCTTCCGGTCTGTCACGAAGGATCACCCAGGCCAGGACCGCAAGAGGAAGGGCAACGGCCGCCATGGCGATGAAAGAAAAGCGCCAGCCGAGAAGCATGACCAGGTAGGTCAGGGGCAGCGAGCCCGATAGATTCCCGAGGTTTCCCAGGGCCAGGAAGATGCCGGTCACCGTGGCGAATTCGGTCGGTTTGTACCAGCCGGAGAAAATCTTGAGTCCCGGAACGAAAATACCGCCTACGCCGATGCCGACCAGGCCCCGGCCGACCCCGGCCATGAACATATTGGGAGCAAGGGCGAAAACCAAGCTGCCCGCGCAGGCGATGAGGGTGAAGATCGTCGCCACTTTGCGGGGACCAATCCTATCCGACAGGATGCCGACGGGGGGCTGGACGGCGGCATAGAGATAGAAATAGGTCGAGGCCATCAGACCCAGGCTCGTCGCATCGGCCCCGAATTCGATAACCAAATCCTTGGCGATGATCGTGGGGGAGATCCGGTGAAGGCAGGCCATGAAATAGATCAGCCCCAGGATGCCCAGCATCAGCCACCGATAACGAAACGGATCCTTATAGAAAGCCATCATGCGCATCCTGATTAAACCGGATGAACTCGCAGGGAGTTCAAATCAGTTCTTCTTTGCCGAGTAATATGGTGCGGATAATCGACGACAACGATTCGTGATATTCTGACCATGAAAGGTTTTTAAGACTTTCTCCCGTACCGGTCAAGAGATTTAAGTATTAGGTTTCCTGTGAAGGCAAGGGGGGGATGCAGTTAACTTATTAACTTCGGATCAATTTAAACGCATTGTCTGCGGCAATCTGCTTGCCGGGTAACGGATTTACCGCTTGCCGGAGGGATATTCCCCTTTAAGGAATGGTTTTTGAATTCACGGCAACCGATTGTCCCAGCCGCTCTCTTAAGCTCGTTTTACAGTTTTTCCCATGTGAACTTCAGATCCCAGTAGGAAGCAGCCTTGCCCTGATTTTTGAAGGAAAGCACTTTGATCAGATAAAGACTCTCATCCTGTGCTGCCCGGATAACATAATAGCCTTCTGACGGCGCATTGGCATAAGTTTTCCAGGCTTTTACACTCTGGGCGGCCAGGTCAACTGCCGCAGGCTTCTTTGCACCGAATTCCTTGATCCGTTTCGCACCCAGTGCACCGAGAGCAAAGGAGAGGGCGCCGCTCCTACCCCGGTTGACGTAGAAAGAAAGATCGCAAGCAGGATCGTCGCTCTTGATGACCGCTTTGCGCTGAAAATTATAGCCTTCATAAACCTTGAGGGTCACGGTTTCCGAGGCGGCTACAGGTGAATCGGCCATCATCAGAACAGCCGCGAGGATAAAGAAACATCCTATAAAAATCCCAATTTTTTCGTATCTTGCTGCCATGAGTTCGTCCCTGCGTCCTGATATTTTATACCGGCGATCAGTTCCGGTGTGAAGGCCTGCCCGGAATCGACGGCGACGCGATCTATAGGAAAAAGATTCAGACTTGTCAATGTCTAACTATGAGACGCCATTAACTCATGCCTTCGATAACGCTGCGGCAGCGGATTTGCGATCGCCGAAAAGAAAATGCGCGCCCCGCGAACCTGAAATCGTGTAAGGCATCAGCGTCGCCGATGCCTGATCCCCCCAGGCATCGGCTTCCATAATTGATTTCCGGCCCCGATCAGGGGGAATAAGTTGATAAGTTTACGGCATCCCGCCTATATGACCCTTGACAGAAAAGGCCGCCTTTACTATGCTGTGTGTAGACGGGAAAGTTGATTGTCCACCCAAAATGTTCTGTGGTTAAACTCAAGCAGTAAATTCGAGGAGAAAATGAAACCAATCAGAATCGCTCTCTTCTTTGTTATTCTTTTCGGTTTGAGCAGCCCTTTATTTTCCGCCGGCGATGTATTTCTGACTCTTCAGATCAAACAGGGACAACTCCGTTCCACGCCGTCATTCCTGGGACGCGTCACGTCAACGCTGACTTACGGGAGCAAAGTCAAAGTGATCGAAGATAAAGGGGCGTGGAAAAAAGTGAGCATCCGCAGCACTTCGGGATGGATACATGAATCCGCTTTAACCACAAAAACCATTGTGATGCGGTCGGGAAAAGCAAATGTCGCGGCAGAAGCCTCTCAGGGTGAGCTCGCCCTGGCCGGCAAAGGATTCAATTCCAAAGTCGAAGCTGAATTTAAAAGCAAGAACAACAGCGCTTATTATGCATGGGTGGACAAAATGGAAGCTCAGCCCGTTAAGCCAAGCCAGATGCAAAATTTTCTTAAGCAAGGTCAGGTTACAGTACCGCAGGAGACTGTTCCATGAAAAGGATTCTCCTTTTCTTATATTTATTGTTGCCGTTCTTAATCATTTTAGCCGGATGTCAGTCGATGACAGTCGACAAAAAAACCTTGGGCGACACGACAACAAAGATCGGCGAGCTTGGACAGTCCGGAGCGCAAACAGTTAAAGAGGCGGGTAAAGAGAAGGGACGCACAACCAAGGAGTCGTTCAACAAAACAAAAGGCGCCGTTGCAAAAAGCTTTCAAGATTTCACTCCTGAGCAGGAATACTACATCGGCCGATCCGTCGCTGCAGTCATTCTCTCCAAGTATCCGCCATACTGGAACCCCAGAACCAATGATTATCTCAACCGCCTGGGGCAGACGCTGGCACAGGTCTCCGACATGCCGGAAATATTCCGTGGTTATCGTTTTCTCACACTGAATTCGGACGAAATCAATGCCTTTGCCACGCCGGGCGGACACATCTTCATCACCAGAGGCCTTTTGCGCTGTTGTCTGAATGAGGACGCCGTCGCGGCCATTCTCGCCCATGAAATCGCGCACATTCAACTCAAACATGGCATCCAGGCCATCAAGAAGTCGCGGATCACGGACGCCGTTTCCATCATGGCGACTGAAAGCGTCAAGGTGCTTTCGCCGGTCGAAGCAAGCAAACTGACCGAGACTTTCGGCGGCGTTGTTTCGGATATTTCCAATACCATCAATAACGGCTACTCCCGCTCTTTTGAGCACGAGGCCGATGTCGCCGCTCGGAAAATTCTCCAACGCCTGGGATATGATCCCAACGGATTGGTGGAAGTTCTCCAGGTGATGGAAAAAACCCTGAAGCCCGGGGAGGACGGTTTTGCGAAAACCCATCCTGCCCCCAGAGACCGTATCGACAAGCTCCTGGGAAAAAACAACAATTATTCTCCGGTGCAGAAACCGGAAAAACGGCAGGCCAGATTTCTGAATACCTTAGCTGACATCTGACGCTTTCTCCCTTACCGGTCAAGAAAATTAAGCGTTATATCCCCCGAATTCCCAAATGCCGATTGTCAATGATTGACGTGTGTGCGTGGTGCAATGCGCTGAGTTAATAGGTTTCAACCTGGCACAAAGTTGATAAGTTAACGGCGGACCTTTGGTGTCCCCCGCTGGCGGGGGTGGCGTGGCGCGCCGGGGGTGGCGGTGGCAGTTGCAGCGGGGCGCGCCTTCAGCGCTTTTTGTACCGGATTCCCAGATATCTCAATTCCTCGTGGGCGTCCGGTCCGACACCCGTATAGATTTGAACGGCGGTGCCCATGTTGCGCCCGAGGCCCCGGACATAGCCGAGATTATCATTCATGGGTTGAATGACATACTTATCTAAAATGATCATGCCATCGGCGATAGCCAGTTCTTTCTGATCGATACCCCATCCCGGAGTATAGCGTCGGTAATCCTCCGGATCCTGATCAACTGCATCCCATGTGCCGACGCGGGCGCTCCAGGCTGCCGGGACGGCGACAGGCGCGTATTTTTCCGCATAAACATTGATCTTGCCTTCTCTATTGCGAACGATCACGTTGCGCCCGGAGATGACCGCAAATTCGTACTGCACTGTCTGAGAATCGGCGGACGAGAGCCAGCCGTTTGCACGCGGAACAACGGAAATAGGCCCCGTGGAATCGGTCCATTGCAGGCCGCCCGGAATACTGGCGACATTCGCATAGCCGGTTTCAGGGCAAAGCACATAGATTCCGGCCAACGCGTCGAGACTGCTTTGAGACCAGGAAACGCGAGGCGAGAATTCGGGCGAATAGGCGCCCGGCGCTTTGATGCCGGTTTTCTCTTCCAGAGCCAGTTTGAGGGCCTGTTTTGCGATATTGGCCACCGCAGCATCCGCGTCGGCTGAATTCGCAAGCACCACTACGGCGAGTTTATGATCGCGCAGCACTTCCATATGACTCTTCATGGTAACGGTGCCGCCGTTGTGCCAGCACAGCCGGCCGGCATAGTCGAGATCCGGATCGTTCAGGAGCCAGCAGAATCCGATGCGGGTGCCGAAATCCAGAGGCGGCGCAGGCTGGGCGGTGAGCATCATATCGAGCGTTGCCGAAGTCATCACACGCCCGCGTTCCCCCATTCCCCCGTTCATGATCATCTTTAAATATTTCGCCATGTCGTTCACAGTAGATATGACCGAACCGGCCGTACCGAGATTGCAGTAAAACGGGCCCAGTTCCTGCCCCTCCCAGTACCCCTTGGAAAGACCGGTGATCCTGGGGCTGCTCAGAGAAAAGGCGGTCCGATCCATGCCGATCTTCTGAAGAAGAGCTTCGATGCTGGTATTGAAATCCGTCCCGGATGCCGCAGCGATAACATCGGCAAGAAGGGCAACCGCCGTATTTGAATAGGAGAAAATGAGATCGGTGGGGAAGTGGAGGTAATCGGTGCTGAGATAATCGCGCAGCCACCGGTTAAAGTTGGGGCGGGGAGATCCGGATGTAAAGGCGCCGTTCAAAACATCCCCCGGAATACCCGAGTGATGTGTGAGCATGGTCCGGATCGTGACCGGGCCGCCGCCTGGAAAACCCGGCGGGGGATTGATGCTGAAATCGGTCAGGTATGCGCTCAGAGGATTGTCGATGCGCAGCAGCCCCTGCTCGACCAGCTGCGCGGCCATGGTCCCTGTAAAGGTTTTTGTATTGGATCCGATCTCGAACTGGGTTTCGGAGGAGGCCAGTGTATTATTGGCAAGATCCGAGTACCCGAATCCCCTGGCCCAGACGGTTCTCTGATCGTCCACCAGGGCGATGGACAGACCGATGACACCCGCTGTCTGCATTTCCCGCTCGACAAAGGGAATCATGGCCTGGATCGTTTTGTCATAGGTTGTATCCCCTCCGCTTCCCCCGCAGGCGGTGAGGACAATGAAGAGCATCAGCACCGCAAGATGCAGCCGTTTTTTTCTTTTTTGAGATTCGGTTCCTTCTGACTTTTTGAGTTGATTAGCAGCGCTGTCTTCCGCAAATTTCCTTCTAGAATCCATCGCTCCAGCTTCTCCCCATTTTTTGGCAGGACTATATATGAAGAACAAAATAAAGGTGCGTGTCAATCAATATCGGCCGGCCGGGATTCATGTCCTCCTGGTTTTTTTGGCATGAGTTGCTGGGAACACAAAGCGGGACACTCTTAAATAGTTAAATAACTCAGATAACCCTTGCCAGTTCAGGCATTCCGGCGGTTGAAGTTTATTTCTTCAACCGCCTTTTTTGAAAATAAACAAACCGTCCGATATCCTATGATGATCCCAACCTCATTTTGCCGAACCCAAAATACCGATGAAATAGGGGTTCATGCCGGTAATCAGGTCTTGCGTTTTCGTCAACGTTCCCGTGGCATCATTGATGCTGAAGACCGAAAAAGAGTTGGCCTGCCCATTGGTCGTATAGGCGAATTTACCCGATGGATCAACCGCGACGCACCACGGCGCATAGTCGGCATGCGTGGCGGTTCCGGGCGTCAGTGCCCCGGTGGCTGAGTTGACCGAATAAGCAGTGACGTTATCGCCCGACCCGCCGGACACATAGACAAACCGGCCGGTCGGATCAACGGTCACGGAGTCGGGTGAACCAACGGTCGTAGCGACCGATACCGCGACCAGGGTGCCGTTAGCCTGATTGATCTCCAGGCACCGGATGATTGCCTCGTTGCCGATCACATAAACGAACCGGCCTGCCGGATCGATGGCGATATACCGCGGCTGAGCTCCCGCCACAGTAGTCGCCTGCAGGGTCAAATTTCCGGTTATTTGATTAATCCTGAAAACAGAAATATCGTTGGATCCGTAGTTGACCACATACAGAAACCTGCCCGTCGCGTCAACGGCTGAGGCCGTGGGTTCGTTACCCGCGGCAATGGTTCCCAACGCGACCAGTGTCTGAAAATGCTGATAGTTGATGGTGAAAATCGAAATACTGTTCGAGCTCCGGTTCGTGACATAGGCAAAGCGCGCCGCCGGGTCCACGGCGATACTAAAAGGGGAGAACTGCGTAGGCACTGTGGCCTGCAGCTGTATTTCGCCGCCGCCGTCGGGCAGAATAGTGAAAACCGTTACCGTCGCGTCATACGCATTCGTCACGTAAACATGCGTGCCGGACGGGTCAATAGCCAGCTGACTCGGGTGGTCTCCGGCAAGAAACGGCGAGCCGGCGATTTCTGTGAGCCAGCCGTTTGCGGGATTAATGCTTAGAGCGGATACATAGCCTGCGCCATGCACCGCGTAGGCGTATTTGGGTTCGAAGGCGACCGCAGCGCTGCCCGTCGTCATGGCAATCGAAGAACCGGCGCGTGACGGAATGATGCCCACAGGCGTTAACGCGCCGGTGGTTTGATTAATGGTATACAGCGTGATGCTGTTGCCGGCAATGTTGGAGGCGTTCGAAGCATAAGCAAACTTGCCCGATGGATCAACCTTGATGTGGATGGGGTTCATGCCGGATACGGCTCCCGTCCCCGCGGTGAGTGCGCCCGTGGTCTGATTGATGGTATAGGCGGAAACACCGTGGGAGCCCCAATTGGCGACATAGACGTACTTGCCGGTCGGGTCAACCGCGATGGATATGGGTGATATGCCTGCGGCAATCGATCCTGTCGCGGTGAGTGCTCCGGTGGTTTGATTGATGGTAAAGAAGGAAACATTATTGGAGCCCAAATTGGCCGAGTAAATGAATTTTCCGGACGGATCCATCGCGAGAAAGACCGGTTGTGTCCCTGCGGGAACCGCTGTGCCGGCGGTCAAAGCTCCGGTGGTTTGATTGATGGTATAGGCGGAAATATTGTTGGAGCCCTCATTGGCCACGTAGACAAACTTCCCCGAAGGATCAACGATCACACACATCGGATTAGTACCGGCCGCTATGTCTGTTCCCGGGGTGAGGGCGCCGGTTGTCTGGTTGATGGCGTAGACGGAGACGCTGTTGCCCGTGTAATTGGCAACATAGATAAACCGGCTCGTCGGATCAACGGCTAAAGAACGCGGGCCTGCGCCGGTTGCGGACGACGAACCGTAGCGCAAGGCGCCGGTCGCCGTATCGACGGTATAGATGTAAAGTCTGTCATTATTGAAGTTGGCGGAATAGGCAAATTTCCCCGAGGGGGTTACGACAATCGAGATCGGGTAGACCTGGCTCGCCTGGCGGCCGATATACCGCCACTGGCCGGTTTGGGGATTGATCGCATAAATGGAAATCATGTTCTCCTGGTGGTTTGTGACATACGCAAATCGCGGGATACCGGATGAGCCTATCAGGGGATCAGATCCCCCGCCGCCGCAGCCGGACAAGCAGGAAATAAACATCACCGTAAACGACACAAATAATACCGCCCGAACGAAAAAAAATTTCATTTTCATTGGGATCTCCTTTAAACACACCGGAAAAATTCTGTGGCTTGATGATGAAACGCGTTTGCTGGTAAGTTACCTTATTCGCGTCTGACGGAAACTGTCTTCGTTTCGATTTTACATCAGAGCAGGCAGAAAAGACAACCATTTTTCATTGCCGTGGTTCGCCAAGCGCCACAACGCTTCAGGCATGATTCGCTAAAGTCGCACACCGGTGCAACTGCAGTTTTATGGAGATACTTAAATATTTGAGGGTGTCCCCCGTAGCTCCCCAATGGGGAATCGCTGGTTTGCACTATCCTCCCGCGAAGGATGGCGTCTTGATTATCTGCCAACTTTTTACACCTCTTCATACAATGCCCGCTGCTCCGGGGGCATATCTTTCAGCCATTTATTCGCTTCGCTTAGCGAAACTGCTTCGCATGATCCGTCGGAGTGCTGCACGACGACACCGCTTTGAATCAGCATTTTATGCCGTTGCTGACGTATCTTTTTATCAGGATGACAAATCAGTGTGCAATTGCCGCAGGTAAAACTAATTCGGTCACCCGGCATCAGAAAGTGAAAAAAGCCCCCTTCTTCGCGTGGTCTTTTCTGATATGCGTCCGCTGCCTTGATCACGGCAGGCAAGAACTCCTCATCCCGGTTGGGTATGGGAAACCGGGCCGGAGACCAGGTGGACCACTTGCCGGATTTATGCAGGCCGGAGAAACCGCCGCAGACATAGTCACAGCGGCTATGATTCCGATGCAGAGAATAAGAAAAATCAATATCTCCAATACGGACTATCGTCTTTTTATCCGGATCCATATATTCTGAAGCACAAGAAGCAATACACAGTCGGCACTCATCGCAATAGTTGTCTTCCGGCAGCAAGGGCTTAGTGGGCAGCAAAGCTGCTGTTGATACCACCGATCCCAGGATAATTGCGGCACCATTTTCGTTTGTGATCACGTTGCCGGAAAGACCAAAATGACCGATTCCGGACCTCACTGCCAGATACCTGTGGGATTTGGGTGGCTTTTCGTCAAAAGGACCGTTCGGCGTATCGGTCCGATAGGCTAAATTAGCCGTCTGCCCTAAAGACGGATGGCCTTTCTGAGTCAGATAACTGGCGATTTCGAAAGAGATGCCGCTGACCAGTGTATTGGTGCGAACATTGTCTACTTCATGAGAGCGGCGATCCTTTTTTTGAAGATACGGTTCGATATAGGATTGATTCAGGGGGACTGCGAAACTGACCGCCGATTTTGCACCTGGTAGCACATAAGACAGATCCACAGACGGTGGTCCGCCGGCCAGGGTTTCCGTGGTGGCAATCCCTACGGCGGTTGCCCCGAGACACTTCGCCAGTTCTTTAATCCTACTGGTCAGCTGCTCCATCTTTATTCTCCTTTAAAATAACATTTATTGTCAAAACTATATCAGAAAGCGTAAAAATAGAAAATTGGCGATATCAGCCGTATTAACTCGGGAAAGGGTTGTCGCCTGCGGAAACATGGCAATGATTGTCGTCTGTGCGTGGTGAGTATTCGTCACTTTGAATGGTTAATTGGAAGCTGAAAACTTATATTTCAAGACCTGATTTACTATGAACCAATTTGTCATTGCGAGCGGACCCTCGGGACGCGTGGCAATCTTGCATTCTAAAAAGTGGCAGTTACACCAGGGCGAGCCTTCGCTCAATGCCCTCGACTGTGGCGCTAATTCCATTCCATATCAAGCGCTGCCTTTGTTGTCTGCGTCCTTGGCTTCCTCAGCGTATTGCCAATACGCTTCCGGTTCCTCCTCCTTGCCGCCGCGGCATCATCCTGATCTGGAATGGAATACGGCTTGCTACGCGATAGCCAAAAACTCGCCTGCGGCTCAAACAGTTTGGCTGTCATATGCTTCATTTCGCCAAGCGCCACAACGTTTCAGTCATGATTCGCTAAAGTCACATCCCGGTGCAGCTGCGAATAAATTTCATATCTGATTAAATAATATTGGATTGATATATTGAAGTACGTCGCTTTTAGAAACTTAGAATTCTTGGGGCGTCCCCTCGGGTTCCATATCACCTCACTCTCCTCTCTAGAAAAACGTTGTCTCTATTAGCACTTCATGTATAATTCACTCACAACTTACACTAAACAATAGTCGAAGAACATCTGTTTTGCGGCTGTTCAAATACCCTGCAAGCCTCAGTTACAGGAGAGGTGCGAATGCGAAAAGACATTGAGGAACTGATTAAAAGCAATAGCACCTGTGTTCCAGCCGCTTTATCAGGGATAGCGCCGTTGCTCTCTTATGTCCTATGACCCTTCGGACGATTGCCGGGAAATCTGCCGGCCCCGCGTGCACGAATTTATGAATCAGAATGAAGTAGAAAACATGTTGGTCAAGGCAAAGGCTTTACAGCTGCAAAACGGCATCACGGAAGCCTATTGCGAAATGGTAACCTGAGAACTTTCAACAAAAATCAGCAGGATGGTCGCTATGGAAAAAATTCGCCTTGGCATCAGTGCCTGTCTTTTGGGACACAACGTCCGTTGGAACGGCGGACACGCTTTAGACCGTTTTCTTGCCTGCACACTGGGAAGTTACGTGGAATATGTACCCGTCTGCCCCGAAATGGAATGTGGCTTCGGCGTTCCCCGCGACACCTTGCGTCTGACCGGCGACCCGGAGCGCCCACGCCTGATGGTAACACGCAGCGGCATCGACCAGACGGAAAAGATGGAAGCCTGGGCATACAAGCGAGTTTTCGAGCTGGAGAAGGAGAATCTCTGCGGTTTCGTCTTTAAGAGCGATTCGCCGTCGAGCGGCATGGAGCGTGTTAAGGTCTATGACGACAAAGGAATCCCCCGGAAGATCGGAGTGGGCATCTTCGCCCGCATCTTCATGGAGCATTTTCCCCTGATGCCGGTGGAAGAGGAAGGCCGTCTTCACGATCCCGTCCTGCGGGAAAACTTTATAGAAACCATCTTTATGTGCCGGCGTTATCGCAAGATCATGGATGAAAAAAACCGTGCCGCGGGTCTCGTCGATTTCCATACCCGTAACAAATTGCTGCTGATGGCGCACAGCCCGACAATACTCAAGAAGATGGGCAGCCTGGTGGCCGGCTCCGGAAAGCTCACCACCAGTGCTCTCGTTGATCAATATGAAAAACTTCTGTCAGAAGCGATGGCGCTGAAACCGACACCGGCTAAACACACCAACGTCCTGCATCATATTGTTGGCTATTTCAAGAAACAGCTGTCGGCTGACGAAAAGCAGGAGCTTCTGGAAGTCATCGACAATTACAGGACCGGCACGATCCCGCTGATCGTCCCGGTTACCCTGCTTGCCCATTATGTGCGCAAATTCAACCAACCCTATCTGCGCGAGCAGACTTATCTGCAGCCACACCCGGCGGAGCTGATGCTGCGCAACCACGTATGATGTGACGCTGTTTTTATTAAAAGACTTTAATTCGATCAAAGAAGGAGGCAATTGCGATGAAGGTGTTCATGACAGGAGGGACAGGTTTTGTCGGATCATATCTTGCCGGATTTCTGATCAATAAGGGACACGTTGTCACCATACTCACATCACTTCTGGAGAGTCCGGCCGCGCAGATTGCCGGAGTCAGTTATCTGCCCGGCAATCCGACTAAGCCGGGAGACTGGCAAGATGCCGTGGGTGAGCACGATGTTCTCATCAATCTGGCGGGCGCTTCGATTTTCAGCCGCTGGACTCCAAACCAAAAACAAATCATGCTGGAAAGCCGGATAGAAACCACCCGCAATCTGGTGAACGCGATTGGAAAGGATAAAGCAAATAAGATGACTTTATTCAGCACATCCGCCGTGGGCTACTACGGATTTCACGAAGATGATATTTTGACTGAATCTTCGCCGCCGGGGAATGACTTTCTGGCGAGACTCGCCGTCGAATGGGAAAAAGAGGCGCTGCTGGCGGCAGCCAAAGGCGTCCGGGTGGTAATTACCCGCTTCGGCATTGTCCTGGGCAAAAATGGCGGCGCACTTGGTCAGATGATTCCCCTGTTCAAATATTTTCTCGGAGGACCACTGGGCAGCGGAAGGCAGTGGTTTTCCTGGGTGCATATTCATGATCTGGCGGCCGCGTTTATTTTCCTGCTTGATCACCCGGAAATGTCCGGGGCAGTAAATCTTTGTTCGCCAAACCCTGTCCGCAACAAGGATCTGGCCCGGGCTATCGGTCAGTTGCTCCATCGCCCGTCAATTATGCCCGCTCCCGGTTTCATGATCCGGCTTATCCTCGGTGAATTCGGTGATGTTCTCCTCAAAGGACAGCGCGTCATTCCGCGCCGCCTGATCGACGCCGGTTTTGAATTTGAATATCCGCTGATTGAGGATGGACTAAGGAATGTCATTGCGGGCTAATGATTAATATTGCATCGCCAAATCAGTGGTAATCGAGGCAGCGTTGGCGGTATTTCGAGGGACACGACACTTCATTACGCATTTTTCTCTTTTTGGGTCCGGGCTTTTGTTTCTGTAACGCACGGCCAGTTAGCTTTTCAATCTGGAATGGAATACGGCTTATTACGCTGCAGCCGAAAACTCGCCTGCGGCTCAGACAGTTTGGCTGTCTTATGCTCCATTTCGCTGAGCGCCACAACGTTTCAGTCATGATTCGCTAAAGTCACACCCCGCTGCAACTGCAGGTTTCTTTGCTTTGAATGGTTAATTTGAAACTGAAAACTTATATTTCAAGACCTGAACCTATTTATGTTTATGGTGCAATTCGCGGCGTCAAGAGGTTTCAACTTATCCGGAAGTTGATAGGATCGCAGCATCCCTCTATTTCACTTAAAGTACTTCTCTAGTGAATTCCCAATATCTATATAGTCCATTTGCATATCTTAAAGCAGAAGATGATTTCCATTGACGATCGAATTCCTGGGATATTAGCTCTCCGATTTTCAACCTTGAAAGGTTAGGATCTTTTTCTAATATTTTATTTAACAGTTGTATTGATGTCGAATTTAGTGTTGCGGATTTAACAATATCTTTAGGCATTATTTGATTATTTAGAGATGGATTAATGGTTAATCTATCTCTATCCCATTGTGCTAATTCAAGAGCCGTCAAATCTTGAGCAGCATTTCTGAGACTATGTGCCATAACATGACTCCTATTAACAATCTTTTCATCGCAGAGTTTAATGAACAGACTAATTGTTGCCTCAGGTGGTGCGGCCCCCACAAAGTAAGATTTTTTGATTTTAGATCTACTGAATTTAGCTATGCCATAAGTTGAGCTTTTCTCTTTTAATGGATAGATAATAAACTCGTGTCCTTTTGGTTCAATAAGTCCAGAATATTCAAACCACGGTATTAGACGATTAAAATATTTATCTCTAGTTTTAGGTTTAAGATTAATACCTGAGTATATACTACGCACAACTTCAACACCTTCATTTCTCGATATAATCTTCTTTTCATTGCTGTTTGAAATTAATCTTCGGTATACTATGTGATCTGCAAACTGTGATCGAATTCTTTCTGGTAATGTTTTAAATGTGAGATCATTTGCAATAATGTAATTGCCTGCGGAATCTTTTTGACATGCAACTAAGCTCATTAAGTCTGTAACTATGTTGAATGTTGTCGCTTCGGAATATCGAACAAGTTCTGATAATTTTTGAATAGAGGCATTCTCATTCTTAAATAACACTGCAAGTGCACTTAGAGACATCTTTAAGGTTGAATTGGGAATGTATGCCCATGGTATAGCAGGAACAACACCTTCATTTAAATAATCACGAAATATATCCCAATAGACAGAAAAACGTTGACCCGTTCGAACTATGATTCGTTTATTTAATAACGATGAAACCACTTCATCATTATACCTCTCATAGACTTCCAAGGAATCAGCAGGCGAATTTTTAGCTATATATTTCAAACACGATATTTGTGTCTCCGATAATGGATCCAAATCTTCATTGAAAAGCGATTGAATGTTAAGTCGACTCCCGAGAAGTTCTAATTGAGAAGTTCCGCTTTGTATTTGATTGTAAACATGAATGCATAGTTTCTTTAGAAGCCACGGCAGGCCTTGGCTTTGTTCTAAAAGCCTTCTTCTTAGAGGTTGAACTAATCTATTTTTAAGCAACTTTTCAAATTGGGATATTACTTTTGATGATTCTGAATTGTCAAAGGCAGAGAGTTTCTTTGTAAGCCTATAATCATTTAACTCCTGCCAAAGCTGATAAGCGGGGTTGTCGTCGGATAGAGATATCCCGGTTCGCCAAGAAAATCCTACAACCAAATTTGATTGTTCGGAGTTGATATCAAGAGCAAATCTTTTAAATATACGAAAAATTGGTAAAAGTTCATCTTTAGTAAAAACTTCTTCAAACTGATCGAAAAATAGCACCAAGACTTTTTTGTTCTCACGAAGATAGCTCTGTACTAATTTAATCGTAGGACTTGACAGAATACTATTGGCATCTGAAATAAAAGGCTCTTCATCTATATCAATAAATTTTTCATCTTTTGCTGCTTTTACTGCTTGCAGAAGAGCTTCCGCGACGAACATAGGACCTCTTGCTGACCTGACGTCAACAGGGAAAAGGAATAATTTATTTTTCCATTTGATGTTCTTGAATCGTTCTGATAGTTTCGCAACCAAAGAGGATTTACCAAGGCCCGAGCCCCCTGTAATAGAAATTAGTCTTGTCTTTGTTCTACATTCTCGAACGCCTTCGAGAAAATCCCATAATTCTTTTTGTAGCCCGAGCCTACCAACAAAATCTTCAGGACGACACGGACGATAATCAAGAAGTGCATCCGCTGTAACAATTTTGCTCACAAATTCTTGGGATGTGGGCCCGTTGTCTGCAATTTTCTGAGTAGATTGATTTCTCGCACCTAAATAGTCGGTTATAGGAAGTCCCTCTAATAACTCAAATGAATCTAAAAGAGAACGTATACGTTCTAGTTCTGGAATTTCACCCTTTCTTGATATGGTGAAAAGTAACAGACGATAAGGTTTTCCGTCTTTTTGATCTTGGAACAACCAGATAAAAGGAATTTCTGGGTGGATAATTAGATTTGCATGTGACACTGTAACAGGAATTTCATTTACTGAAGGAAATTCTGATGTTTTTGAGTCAATGATAGCTTCAATTATTTGTGCTGGACCGTAATAAGAGAAGCTTATTCTCTCATCATTCTTTAATTCTTCTATGGCGCCCTTCGCATCTTTGCCTAGCGGACCAATCGAAAATAAAGCAACTTTTTGGATTTTTTTTCGAAAAGCTTGACCAACGCAAATATCAATGACATTAGCGCTCAATGGTTTCGAATGAAATTTGCATTCTACATAGATTTGATCACCTGAAGGTTTATGTGTGGCAAGAAGATCGATTTCCATACCAGTAAATCGAATTCGCTCAATAACACTGTATGACTGTCGTTGAAGTATCTGCGAAGCTAATCCTTCAAGATACTTCCCTTTGGCATCATTTTCCCACGATTTAGGTATTAGAACCGAAATTGATTTTTCCAAAAGTGTTGTTCTCATCATTTTAATTTCCTGAAAAATCATTGGGGGTAAATTAAAAGACATAAATGGGGCATTGGGAATATCATTAAGTCTTTGTAACTAGGGTCAGGTCTTGAAAAATCAGTTTTCAGCCTCCATTAATGATTTGAAATTATATAGTGATGCGTGATGAAGAATACTACTTCTCAGATATAATGCAAGATTAAACATGTAGTTGCTGGTTGGAAAGAGAGATTGCCACCCCCTAGGGGCGCGGCGGCGTCTGGTGAGTGCCCTCGTGTGACCTCGCGCCACCTCGTGTGACCTTCAGGTCATCAGGTGGTCAGGTCATTAGGGTAGAGGAGTCTCGCAATGACAGGGGTGTATTTGGAGAGCACGGTTCAGAGGTTCCGTTGGAGTTAATAAGGCAATTGGCATTCCGGCATCAAAATGATAGATAGTAGGGGACGTACTTCAAAATATCAATTCAGTTTCATTCAATCAAACAGGTTGTGTAACCCAGGGATCTTGCGGCATCCAGCATCGTGCAACCTGAAAGCTCACGCCCTGGAAGGTGTTGATGGACTTTGCCTGGATGGCTCGAGAACCGTTTCTAATAAACAGAAGAATCTTAACGTCCAAGCATTCAGAGGTAGGATCTACATACCAATAAACGAGTGTTTAACTATTATTGCTTATTCCGTTTCTGTTTCGTATTCTAATGCGAATAGAGAAATACGATGATTCTGTGATCACAACGAAGGTAAAGTCTGTGCTTGCGGGAGATGACTTGCTCAGATCTTTTCAGATCAGTGTCGAAGCCTACCACTGCACCGTTCAGTTGAGCGGCTTCGTTAATTCTCAGCAGGCCGTCGCTAAAGCGGGTGAAATCGTCAAGAGTGTCAAGGGAGTAAAATCTCTTTAAAATAATCTAAGTGTGAAAAGGCGGCAAAGCCGGGGAAATGGGAGGTTCTATGAGACCGAAGACCATCATTGCTATTATACTGATCGCTCTGGGAATCGTGGCACTAGCTTACCAGGGCATTACTTACACGACTCGGGAGAAAGTTGTCGATATCGGCCCTATCCAGATGACGGCTGAGAAAACAAAAACGATTCCCCTGCCGCCCGTTTTGGGTGCTATTGCGCTTGTAGGCGGCATCGTGCTGCTGGTCGTGGGGGGCAGGAAAGACTAAACAGATCAACGAACAAATCGAGATCATCAAAGGAGAATACCATGAAACCAAGTACAAAAGATCAGGCAGAAGGCAAGCTTCATCAAGTGAAAGGTAAGATCAAAGAGGTTGCCGGGAAGCTTGCCGATGATCCAGAGTTGGAAGGCGAAGGTACCGGCGAAAAGATAGCAGGCAAAGTTCAGGAAAAGATCGGTCAGGTCAAGAAGGTTTTGGGGAATTAGTAAAAAAAGGGGACGATTATTCCTCCGGTCTGGCAAGAGAACGGTTTGATGTTCTTGGAGGGTATTGTCTAAGCATTCTGACCGCGGTAGGCCGCAACTCTTTGCCTGATTTCGGGCAGATGCGGTTGAATATGCTGGTAAACCATCTTGATGGCCATACAGTACTCACTCATATTTTTATAACCTGTCTCCGGAAGATACCTGAAACGCGTGCAGTCGCCATTGCAGAATGGAGCAATCCGGCATTCTCTGCAGGGTTTTGCAACATCGGCTTTGAGGGAAGCGAACTTTACCCGTAACGGGCTCGTCATCATTTCCCGGATGCTGTTCTCCAGCAAGTTCCCGATCTTCCATTGGTCGAATACGAAAAAATCGCAGGGGTAGCAATCTCCGTTATGTTCAACAACGAGGTATCCGTTACATTCTTTATTGTAGCAGCAGGATGCCTTAAGGCCGTCGACAAGATACAACAGGATGTCCTCAAAAAACCTGATGGATACATTGAAAAAATCCTTTTTAAACCATTCATCAAAAAGTTGAATATAAAATTCCCCGGTTTCCTTCCCGCTGACAGAAAACGATTTCTGCGCTCCGGATGTGCAATCGTGCTCAAAGCAGTTTATGAATTGAAGGAATTTGAAATCGTGGGAGCGGAAAAAATTATAAAGCTCCAGCGGTGATTTTATATTCTGGTCGGTCAGCAGGCACAGGATATTGAATTCAACATCATGCTCGTTCATCAACCCGATGCTGCGCATGACTTCCGCAAAGGTACCTTTTCGGGCCTGATCCTTTCGATAAAAATCATGGATCGGCTGAGGACCATCCAGGCTGATGCCGACAAGAAACCTCTCTTCACGAAGAAACTCGCACCACTGATCGTTGAGGAGAAGGCCGTTGGTCTGCATCGAGTTTTCAATGGCCTGTCCGGGGCGCGCGTATTTTTTTTGAAAGGCGACCGCATGACGGAAAAAATCCAGGCCCATCAGCGTCGGTTCTCCCCCCTGCCAGCAAAAGCTGTTGAGATCCGCATTTACCGAGAGCGCCTTCCTGATCATGATTTCAAGCGTGTGAAGGCTCATTTTCATCGCTGTCTCCGGATACATATCCCGGACACGACGATAAAAGCAGTACGCGCAGGAAAGATTGCACAGGCCGGACGCTGGTTTAACGAGCAGTGATATTGCTTGCAAAGCGGTTTGTTTCTCCATTTCCGTGATGAGGCCCGTATTTGCGGATGCCGTTAATCGAGGAATCCCCGCGGGTTCTTTTTGGCCTGTTTCTCCCACTCCACGAGCAGTTTATTCATTTGTTCAGCGATATCGGGGTAGGTATTGATGGCGTTGTAGTTCTCACCGGGGTCAACTGACAGATCGTAAAGCAGGGGGGCCCTGCTTCCCAGTTGTTTTTTCCCCATGGCATCGGGCAGCGCTTCCGCATCGAGGGGAATCGGCCAGACGTAGCGGTTTAATTTTCTGAAGTACTTCCACTTTCCGGAGCGGACGCCTTCCAGCTGGTCATAGTGATAGAAATAGACGGCATCGTGCGGTGACCGGGGATTCCGTCCGGACAAAAGGCCATTAATGTCCTTTCCATCGATGATGCGGTCGGTGGGGTGTCCGATTCCTGTCAGTGAAAGCAGCGTGGGAAACAGGTCCAGGTTGATGGCCGGTTCGGAAGAAACAGTCCCCGGTGGGATATGGCCCGGCCATCTTGCAATAAAGGGCACCCTGAATCCGCCTTCGTAACTTTGTCCTTTTCGGCCCCTGAGGCTTCCCGGACTTCCTTCGTACCAGGGGCCGTTGTCACTGGTAAACATGATGATTGTGTTTCGTTCTATCTTTTGCTTTCGCAGTGTTCTGGTGATTTCTCCCAGGCTCCAGTCAATTTCCTCAACGGCGTCACCGAATTTTCCGGCTTTCGATTTTCCGGCAAAATTCTCCGATGCATAGAGCGGCTGGTGTGGAAACGTGTGGGCAAAATACAGGAAGAACGGCTTGTCTTTTGACTTTTCAATGAAAGCCAAGGCTTCCTTTGTGTAGATACCGGTCAGCCTGGCCTGGTTCGTCCCGATGTCTGCTTCCAGTTGTGTTTCGTTGCGAAAGAGGGGACAGGGCTGCATATCATTGCTGTGAGGGACGCCCAGGTACTGGTCAAAACCATGCCTTGTCGGATTGAATTCGGGCTGCCGGCTGTAGTCGCCCAGATGCCATTTGCCTACCATCGCGGTTCGGTAACCGGCGACCTTCAAGGCTTCGGCGATTGTGATTTCTTTGCCGGAGAGCCCCTCGGCAACATAATTCTCATGCAGATCAACGGCTCCCAGAGGCGTAAAGATGTATGCGATTTTTCTTTCGATCCTGCGCAAGAGCGGCGAATCGGAAGGATACGGATTTCCGATGATGCCTGTCCGGAACGGATGGCGTCCGGTCAACAGGCCTGCTCGCGATGGCGCGCAGACGGCATTACAGGCGTAATAGTCGGTAAACATCATTCCTTCACGGGCGAGCGCGTCGATGTTGGGCGTGCGGATTGCCTTGTTACCGTAGCAGCCGAGGTCGCCATAGCCGAGATCGTCACAGTAGATGATGATAATGTTGGGTTTCGGAGCTGACGGATTTGTAACAGCCAGGGGTTTGAGTTTGGAATCTTCGGGGTATGGCCCATAGAGTTCATCGATTGATTTGGTGCCCAGCAGCTTGTAACCGGCCGTGCCGACCGCTGCAATTCCTCCGACGACGACGCCCGCTCGAAGCGAATATTTAATCACATCACGCCTGGATATTTTTTCGGCCATGCGAATTTCCTCCGTGCAAAGAAGTATAAAGAGAATGGCTGTGCCTGTCAATTAAATCCGGATTGCATAAAGGAAACACAACGACATCCTGTATTGTTCCCGTCAAGAGAAAGACGTATTTCTTACAGAGCAGCAATATCGGCGATGAGGTACAGGACCGCGTCAGGCAGCGTCGGCAATGAAGGGAAACATATAGTGGCGGTTAAAAGATAGATTGCCACGGCTTCTGAGAGAAGCCTCGCAATGACACGGACACATTTGTCCGAGCATGGTTCGGGCTTTCCGTTTGAGTTAATAAGGCGATTGGCATTCGCGGATCAAAATGATATGTTGATTTTGCGGCTATACCTAAGCCACGAAAAAGCCACCGTCTGTTGGCCAGGCTATTGCTGGAGGATTGAAGAGATACTGTTCAGGGGAAAAGGAGAATACGATGACTAATCATGAAGCTGTCTTGGTAAATTCACTTAAAGATAAATATATCAATTCGGACAATAAAGCCTGCTTTTACGAGCGGGAGAAGGTGCTGAATCGAATCGGGAGAATGAACTATTTGAAGAAACCGGGCTACGCCGGGATTCTCGCCGAGATGCTGAGCGAGGCATCCACCCCCATTGAGGACGAGGATGTCTTTGCCGGCCGGATGGTCGAGGCCGTGCCGGAGCCGCGCTGGAGGGTCCCCAACATGGACGTCATCACCAATCCCGGACACCTTCATTTCCACTGGGGCGAAATCCTGAAGCTTGGCGTGGGCGGCATTCTGGAGAAAATCGAGCGCCGGGCGAAAGAATTGGGCGACCACAAGTCGCGGGCCTTTGCCAGAAACGCCCGGATTCAGGTGGAGGCGGTGGATGGTTTCGTCAGGCGCTATGCGGAAGCTGCTGCCGGGAAGGCCGCTCAGTTTGATGCCCAGACGGGACAGCGCTTTATGCGGATGGCCCGGGCCCTGGAGGTCGTGCCGATGAAGCCTGCATACGATCTCTTCTCGGCTCTGCAGGGGATCTGGATCCTGCACATGATTGCCAGCTGCTATGCAGGGGCGCGCGACTATGGCTTTGGCCGGATCGACCAGTACCTGCTGCCTTATTACGAAAAAGATCTCGTCTGCGGTGTCTACTCGCAAGAGGAGGCAGACGCCTTGCTGGCCTTCTTTCTCATGAAGCCCAACGAAATCTGCGGGCTCGGAAGTTACAATCATAAAGTGAAGCCCATTCCCAGCGTTGCGAGCAAGCAGTACCTGACCCTGGGCGGATGCGACGCAAGCGGCGTCTCCCAGGCCAACGCCTTGTCTTTTGCCTTTCTCCGGGCGGAGGAAATCGCCAACATGCCGGAACCGGTTGTAGTGGCGCGCTTTGACCCGCAGGCGGACCCCGCTTTTGCCGCCCAGGTTTACCGCACCATGTCCGTGGTGACCGACAAGATGCACGCCTATAACGATCGGCTCATCTTCAACGCACTGAAGCGCAGGGGTCTGCCGGACGACATTGCGGCGGACTTCACCTTTTCCGGCTGCTGCAACGTTGAAGTTAATCACCGCACGATCCGCAATGAATGGTATTTCCCCACGCCGGAATGGCTGTGCGAGGCTCTCGGGATCATCGGGAAGGAGTCACCTGCGTATCAATCCATGGATGAGATCCTGCAGGCTTTGAAAAATACAGCGCGCCGGCATATTGAAGAGCACCTGGACATGGAAGTGGCCAATGCATCGTCGTGGCGTGTTATGGACCAGCGCGGCCATACGTTTGACGCCATGTTCATGGGCGAGTGCGCCGACCGCTGCCGGTATCCCCTGGACGGCGGCGTGGATTTCTATCTGGTTGACGCCTATTTCACCGGAGCCGCCACGGTGATCGATTCGCTTTCGGCCATCGACCGGCTGGTCTTCCGGGAGAAACGCTTCAGTCTTCCCGAATTTGTGCAGATTTTAAAGGACAACTACCAGGGGCGGCCGCTCTTGCCTGCGGAACTGAAAAACAAGTTCCCCAAATTCGGCAATGATGACGAGGAGGGTGACCGTTATGCTGCTCCCGCCATGAATGCGCTTCTGGATGTGCTCGACGAGATGAACTGGCCGCAAGGCTACATCGCTGTCGGCGGTTTCTATTCCCTTCACCACCATAACGATTTCGGCTGGGAACTGGGCGCCACGCCGGACGGAAGAATGGCGGGCGAACCTTTTAGCGAGAACCAGTCCCCTGTGTATGGAGCGGATAAGAAGGGGGTCACGGCGCTGCTTTGTTCTCTGGCCAAGCTGCCTTTCCACCGCACGGCCTGCGGCGGGGTGAACCTTACCTTCTCATCGCCGGTTACCCCGGAATTGCTCGCTTCGATCATCGAGTCTTATTTCAAAATGGGTGGTCTCCACATCGCCGTCACGGTGGTCGATCGGGCGACGCTTCAGGCCGCGCTTACGAACCCTGAGCAGTATCGAACGCTCACGGTGCGGCTATTCGGCTTCAGTGAGTATTTTGTTCACCTGTCCGAGTGGCAGCAGAAGGAATTCCTGGCGCGAACCGCCCTGAATTAGAAGGGGCTTTGCGGGCGATGACGATCACGGGAATTGTATATGACATCCAGCGATATTCCATCCATGATGGTCCGGGAATCCGGACCAACGTGTTTCTGAAAGGTTGCCCGCTGCGCTGCCAGTGGTGCCACAATCCCGAGGGGTTCGTTAAAGTCAGGGAAATTTTCTTCCTGAATGACAAATGCACGCTCTGCGGCTCTTGTGTCGCCGCCTGTCCCCACGGCTGCCACACCGTAACGGCGGATGGGCACGTATATGACCGGGAAGCCTGCACCCGCTGCGGAGCATGCGTGCAGGCCTGCTGTTTCTGCGCCCTGGAAACGGTCGGGAGCGAAATGACCGCAGAGCAGGTGGTTGCCGAGGCGGAAAGAGACCGTGTGTTTTTCGAGACCAGCGGCGGCGGGATGACCTTGTCCGGCGGTGAGCCTTTATTCCAGCCGGCCTTCGCGGAGGCCATTCTGAAGCTGGCGAGGCAGCGGGGCCTTGCCACCTGTGTGGAAACCAGCGGATTTTGCAGTGAAGAGGCCATGCGCTCCGTCATGGAACATGTGGATCTTTTCCTGTACGATGTGAAAGAGATCGATCCTGAGCGCCATTTGGAGTTCACGGGTGTCCCTGTCGAGCCCATTTTGCGCAATCTGCGGATGCTTGCGGAGGCGGGACGGCAGATAATCCTCCGGTGCCCCTTGATCCCCGGGAAAAACGACAGCACAGAACATGCGCTCGCCATCGCTTCATTGGCTGATTCACTCGAGGGAATTCTGAGTATAGAGCTGGAGCCCTACCATCCTCTTGGTGTGTCCAAAAGTCTGCGTCTTGGTCGAAGGGCCGCCTATGACCGGGATTCCTTCATGAAGAAGGAAGAGGCCGAATCCCTGGCGGAGATCATTCGCTGCAATACTACTGTACCGGTCATCGTGAAATAAACATTTTGATAAGAATTAAGAAAATGAATGGACCGGTTCCATTTAATCCCGTCCACGTGGGACGAGCGTTAATTCTCTGCCGGCGCGCATAAAGGAATTATCCCTTCCGGATGAGTTCCGAACAACCAGGTATCGGCAGGAGATATTGATCGTGCAGTTTGCAGATGCCGCCGTCGCCGCGGGAACTGCCCCGGACGGAAGTGAGGCTGTTTATTTCCTGGAAATGCTCCTCCGGCATGGCGGGGTCGTTATTGAAGTGATCGCAATTTTTGCACGAGCGCGAATCTGATGTTTTTCTCCTGAGCATAGCAGCGGAAGCGGTAAGCTGCTATGCCCAGGATGCCCGATATTCGCGTCGCATTAAAATTAATTTTGTGTTCCCGCTGCTTTGTTCGCCATAGCAATGGCCTGCTGCGCCAGATCAGTGGATTGTTTCAGCGTGTTTTGCGCTGCATCGGTATTATGAAAACCCATGGAGTTTTCCGCGGCAAAAAAATCCCATAACCACTGAGCGTTGCGGAGGAGTTCACGCGCCTTGTCCAGTTCGGCCGTGTTGACTTTGGGGGCGGCGCCGGCTTTGCCGAGCACCTCATGCGCGCGGGCGATGGTCTGCCCCACTGTGCGCAGCAAATGAAAAACAGTGTTCTGCATTGTTCCGACCCGCTCCAAAATCCATTGTTCATCCTGTTGATGACAGGTGCGGCAGGAGGCTTGGATGTGTTTCAGCGGGCTTGTCACCCAGTGTGATGAATACTTCACTCCGCCTTCCTGCATGGAAGGCATGTGGCAACTCGCACAGGCCAGACCGAACTTGCTGTGGAAACCGCTCGTCGCCAACTCGAAATCGGGATGCTGGGCTTTGAGCATCTTCGCCTGCGAATCGGGATGCAGCCAGTCCATTGCAAATCCGGAGGGAACGTCCTTGTAATAGGTGTATATTTCCTGGGGCCTCAATCCTTTATCCCAGGGGAAAACCACGCGCGAGGTTTTCGGTTCAAGGTAATATTCGGAATGGCATTGCCCGCAGACATAGCTCAGCATATCCTGGCGCGGCGCTTTGGCTACGTCGATGCCGCGTCTCCCCATGGCTTCAATAAAGGCAGGATTACTGACGCGCAGTTGCATGCCTTGCGGATCATGACAATTGGCGCAGGAAACGGGATGTTTGATCCTGGGCAGCAATTCGGCAAGCGGCGTTTTTGCGTAATTCCAGCCCATGTCTTTATAAATATCGCGCAGACTGGGCGTCTTGCAGGTCATGCAGGAGCCGGGCGTTTTTGGCGTTACTCTTTTCGATTCTTTTAAGTCTTCCATCGAATAAGGATGTCCACGGTCTTCCGAATAATCTTTACTGAAGGCATTTCCTTTGAAGTTCATCAGTATCTCCGGCTGCCTGATTGATTTCTGGACTTTGATGGAGCCGCCGAATCCCGTGGGCGAAGCCGTCATTTCTTTATTTTTCAAATAGCTGTTGTATTCCAGCGGATAGATTTTGCCCCACACGGCAGGATCATATTCCGTGTCGGAAATAACCGCCGGTTTCTCCGCGCCGGCCGGCGCTCCCGGAAATAGCTGGATCAGGATGATGAACAGAATAATCAAAACAATGCCCGGCAAAACTTTAAAGAAGACATTCTTACTTTTCACGTTCATTCCCCCCTTATTTGTGTTGCCTCCTGACGTTAACCGGATCCCTGTGACACTTCAGTCAATTTCGATCGCGAGGTCTTCACTAACCTTCTATCCAATCCCCCCCTGCACCCTCAAGGAGGGGATACAATTGATGGTCTACAGTCTCGAACGCGGATAGAGCAAGAGCCTCCCGCGCTATCCTGCAGTGGGAAAAACGGCCGTCATTTGCTCTGACTTGCTGATCTCAATGTAGACATATTATGACATAGCGAAAGAACAGGGGCAAATTTTTTTTCTTGATGGTAGTGATAAAAGAAACAGCAGATTATCTGCAGCACTTGTTCGGGAGCGTTCAGCCCGATACGTACGCTGCCGCGCAAGTCTAATTCTCTTGGGGGAATTGAGTAGGGGACAATTCTGCGCGTGGCTTCTTTCCTTCTCCGGTCAACCTTACGGCTTCCGGCTTAAACTCCCGGCTAAGCGGCTGCCTCTGCTTTCTCATCGGAAACTCGTCGTTCTTTTGCAATCTTTTCTTGGCAATCGAACTGAATAGATGACTGCGTTGAGATACTTAATTTCTTAAGGGCCCCCATTCGTTTGCGTCAGTAATTCAATAATCACCACTGAAGATATCTGGATTGCCGGACGTCTCACAATGTCTTCCGTCTGACGAATTCCGGCATACTTTGGACTGGAGTCCATCTATTAATTCGACGGCAGCTTTGTGCTGAAAAACCGTATTCGTTCGGTTTTTCAGCACAAATTTCTTTTCCTCGCATGGAACATTTATTTTTTTCTCGATTTCTCTCAAGCTAACTATCAGGAATGATAGCACATAAATAATACCCATCTTTTCATGTTTATTGGCATGAATATGGCAATTTTAAAAATGGAATCAAAAGAGCGATTTCATGCATGTCTATTACAGGCTGTATTTGCGTGAAAGAGAGGTCATTTCGAATCAACGAAGTGACTACGAAATCTAAAGATCCCTCATTGCATTCGGGATATGGATTTCTCCCTGAGGTCGCAATGACAGAATGCTGCCTTAGGGACGAAAACACTAAATAACAAAAAGAGATAGGGGGGTTGGGTTATGGATGTTAAAGGAGCGGCGATTGTTGCGATTCCCGAATTCATTGTTAAAAAGTTTGGGAAAGCAGGGTTAGATCGATGGTTGGCTGCCATTAACGAAAAGGCCCGAAAGGTTTATGGAAGTCATATTCTGATCGGAAACTGGTATCCGGTAACAGAAATCATGCATGAGCCTACACAAAAGATGTGTGATTTATTTTACCGTGGAGATGTGAAAGGCGCCCGGGAAGGCGGGCGGTACAGCGCCGAATTAGCGCTGAAAGGGGTTTATCGGATTTTTGTCAAGCTTGGATCTCCTGAATTTTTGATCCGCCGGGCCAGTAATGCCTTCACCAGCTACTATCAACCGAGTGAAATAAAAGTGGTGGCCCAGGAAGATAAAAAGGCCATTATGCACATCACCAAATTTCCGGAAGCTTCTTACCTGGTTGAAAACCGGATTGCCGGTTGGATAGAAGGCGCCCTGGCAATCAGCGGCTGCAAAAATGTCAATGTCCAGATCACCCAGTCTTTGTCCAAGGGTGCACCGTACACGGAAATAGTCGCTTCCTGGGCTTAGAGCAGATGACTTTTGCTCCCGAATTCGTCACCTGAACACCGTTTTCGGAATTGCCGGAATCGGTGGCAGGGGCCGTATTTAAAAATACCAATTCAGTTTCATTCATCAAACTGCTGGGAGCGTCAAGCTATTTTTAAAGATTTTGATCAGCAAAGATTGGTCATCTGGAATTCACGTGATCCGCTGCCGGCGCGCATAAAAGAATTATGACTTCCGGATGAATTCCGAACAACTGTGTACCGGCAGGAGATATTGATCGTGCAGTTTGCAGATGCCGCCATCGCCGCGGGAACTGCCCCGGACGGAACTGAGGATGTTTATTCCCTGGAAATGCTCTTCCAGCGTAGCCGGGTCGTTATTGAAGTGATCGCAGTTTTTGCATGAACGCGAATCTGCTGTTTTCCGTGCAACAAAAGATATCGAGCGGAATATATTCATGCGGGTATCTTATCTGATAATTTTCCCGGAATCAACAAGGACCGTTGGGCTAAGCGGGACCCTTTAAGTAACTGAGTTACAGTCCGGTGAGCCGGCAGCCGTTCTCCCGGGCGTGTTCATACCACTGTCAAAAATGCGCCGGGCCGGCAGAAGGAGGCACCTCTGCAACCCGGCGCTTAGCTGTCCTGACCTACCTGGGCGCTACAGCCACAAACAGGCTGTTGGCACCCCGTTGGACAAGCAGCAGGATATTTCCGCCTGTCTTAGCTTTTCCGGCAAGCTTCACAAACTCATCGACCGTTTTGACCGGTTTCCGGTTGACTGATTTGATGACGTCGCCTTGCTGGATTCCGGCTTCGGCAGCCGGGCTGTCGGGCCCAACTTCGGTCACAACCACGCCGGTGCTTTTGGGCAGGCCGAGCTCTTGCGCAATCTGCGGCGTCAGATTCTGCACCGTAATCCCCAGTGAGGGACGGACGGGGCTTTTCGCCGCTGCGGTCGCATTCTCCTCTTCCATTTCGCCGATCTTTGTCTGGCGTTCGATCTCTTTGCCGTCCCGAAGCAGCTTTACCGTGACGGTTTTCCCCACCGGCGTCGCGGCGACGATCCGGGGAAGATCTTTCGAATCGCTGATGGTTTGGCCATCGAATTTCACAATCACATCTCCCTGCTCAATCCCCGCCTTATCGGCCGGCCCACCCGGAATCACCTGAGAGACGAGGGCGCCTTTGCTTTCCTTGAGGCCGAGCGACTTGGCCAGTTCCGGCGTCAAATCCTGCGCGGCAACACCCAGCAGGCCGCGAGTCACATGTCCGCGCTTCTGCAACTGGGGGGCGATCTCCTTGGCCATATTGATGGGAATTGCAAACCCGATGCCCTGACCGGAGGCGATGATGGCCGTATTGATGCCGACGACCTCTCCCTGAAGATTGATCAGGGGGCCGCCGCTGTTGCCCGGGTTAATGGAAGCGTCCGTCTGAATAAAATTGTCATAGGGACCTGAGCCGATCACCCGGCCTTTGGCGCTGACGATTCCCGCCGTCACCGTTTGTTCCAGTCCGAAAGGACTTCCGATGGCCACGACCCAATTGCCTACTTTCAAATCATCAGAATTTCCCAGTTTGAGAGGCTGCAGGTCCGCAGCCCCGGCGATTTTGACCAGGGCAAGGTCCGTCTTGGGATCCCGGCCGACGATCTTGCCGGTGAATTGTTTTCCGTCGGCGAGCTTCACCTTGATCTCGTCGGCATCCTCGACCACATGATTGTTGGTCAGGACATAGCCTTCTTTGCTCATGATGAACCCCGAGCCGATCCCCTGCTGTCTCCTCTCGGGGGCATTGCGACCGCGGCCGCCGAAATGACCGAAGAAATCCTCGAAAGGATCACGGTCTCCGAAGGGGCTCCCGCCGAACCTTTCAAATCCAGCCGGGCTTGCCTTTTTGCTGACCTGGATATTGACGACGCCGGCGCGCACCTGTTCGGCCAGTTCGCTGAAATTTCCCGGCACCATCGGCGATCCGGGGGCAACCACTGACGTCGCGGCGCTCTGCGTCTTGCCGGTTTTTGGCGCCGAAGACATGCCATAGGCTAATCCAGCCACCGCGCCGGCCATGATGAGGGCGATTACCAAGAGTTTGATATTTCTGTTTTGTTTCATAATTTATTCTCCTTTGTTTCATGACTTATTCTCCTTTCGTCCGATTAGAGGCTAGAGAACAGCCCTGCTTGAAAACCATTATAAGGATCGGACTTAACGGGATGATGATCGGAAGATGACCATTTGGTAATGTTGGGACGGGATGCGGCGTGCAAGATTCATTCGGTTGAAAAGAAGGCAACTTCCTGTTAGCGAGCCATCAGAGTCATTCTCACGCATTCTGCCTTCAATCCCGCGGCTGCGGGATTCGACTGATTTGGATTGTCATAAGATGTAACCGATTTTTATAAAGTGGTTGTGTATTACGGGCATGGGCCACGAGAAGAGCGATATTGGTTACGTTACCACTCCGGGATGTATGTAGTTAGGTTGCCGGGAGAGTTGAGAAAAAATAATCATCATTTCCGGTGGTCGTCCAGGGGGTACGTCAAGAAAGTGGAAAGCGTTGACGCGCCCCCTATATTCTTTTTCATAATTTCACACAACCCTTAGACGATCCGGCAATGCCCTCCAGTGCTCTATTTTATATAAACGACAACCAGTTCCGGTTTGTCAGAGGCGTTGTTAGCCATGTTCCAATTGCACGAGAAGTTGACCAGACTTGTTTCATCCGCATGACTCAGACGAAATTGGGAATAGCTCTGTCCTGCATTGATGTCCGCCTGTAATTTAGCCTTGACGTCGAACGTCTTCCAGCCGATCGCGTTCGTTGGCGCGGTCGCCGTAATAGCCGGTGCAACAATATACCCCCCCATTTCGTTACCGTAGTTCCTCGGAGCGGAGGGTAAAGAATCCGTGTTTCCGTAAAAGATATTTTCCAGGATCGCGTCTTGTGTCGTACCGCTGACGCTGTTCTGGTAGATACGTAAAGTGGCGCTCTGGATGGCGGCGCCGCTCAAAGCGGAAATATTGAAGTTGAAAATCAGTTTATAGAAATTTTGATAAGGTCTGAGTGGAGCGCCCGCGGTGCCGGTATCAAGTCCTGTATGACCAGTTGTATCCGTGCCGGAAGTATCGACCCCATAACCCCAAAGAGTGTAGGGAGATGTGTCGGTATACACTGTCCGGTTGATATAAAAACTTAAGACCGGATTCATGGTTGTGGCTTTAGGAATAATGCCCTCGTCACCTCCGCAGCCCGCGACAAGGCAAACAAAAGCAACCACTACGAATAACAAACCTGAAAAGATCCTGTGATTTCTCATTCTGCACTCCTTTTTTTATTATGATTAGTGATAAGAACTTGCTATTCTGACGAGGAAGTATAGGGAAAGCTCCCTCGTGTGTCAATGAAGAATTGGCCCACGATATTGGTTGGGTATAACGGATGCGGAGAGATGCACTGCGGCATTCATCGGGCATCAGGTGAAATACAGATTTACTCCTTCCATTTTACCCTGGCGTCCCAGGGTATCTTATACCAATTGATAATCTATAAGAACGCACGGTGCAGTCTGCAATCTTGTCGTTTTGACACTTTTGAAAAATCGGCGGTCGGTTTACTTATTTGTTTTTTCCTGCAGGAGAGCATCAGGCGATTGCAATCGGCATGAATTTCTTCAAGGCGTACCCGCTAAAAGAGAGGTTTGACATTTAAAGGAAAAGGATTAAAATTATCAATATAAGGATAGGGCATCGTCACCAGGTTAACGATTAATTTGAACCCTTTTTAAAAGGGTGATGCCATGAGAAGATTATTGAATCCCCGCGTCTCAACAAGAGTGCGGGGATTTGTGTTTTTATTAATCTGTCAATAAAACGATCATCGAAGGATGATATGATTAAATGAGTTAATAATATCTTGTTCTTACAACAAAGGAAGGAGGATAAAAAAATGTTTAAAAAGATTTTGGTTCCTCTGGATGGTTCGCAGATTGCGGAAAGCATTCTGCCCCAAGTTGAGAATTTAGCCAGGATACATGATGCAGAAGTAGTCCTTATCCGCGTAGCTTTCTCTCATGCCTTAACCAATGAGAAACTCGCAGAACGTGAGCTGCAAGCTGTTGCCGATGCAAAGGCATATCTGACCGGAGTGGAGGGAAGGTTCAAAAGCGCGGGCATTAAGGTTTCTTCACTGACTCCCTGTGGTCATGCCGCCGATAAGATAGTAGAACACGCCAGGATTAGCAATTGTGATCTGATCGCCATGTCTACACATGGACGGTCCGGTCTGGGCCAATTTGTTTTGGGCAGCGTTGCCATTAAAGTCCTTCATGTGGCGACGGTTCCCGTCCTTTTATACAGAATCAGCGAATAATGTTCTGCTTAACCCCATCAGCAGGATTGAAAGGAGGTCCGTTATGCCATCGAGAAAATTGAAAGAGTTTCTGGACAGCCAGGCGGTTAAATACTTGAAGATTGCGCATTCACCGGCCTATACGGCCCGGGAAGTTGCTCAGTCTTTGCACATCAAGGGGCATAAGGTGGCAAAGACCGTTATTGTCTTTATCGAGGGTAAGATGGCCATGGCAGTCATGCCGGCTAACCGCTCCATCGATTTCGATCGTTTTCAGAAGGAAATCGGTGCCAAAGAGATCAAACTCGCTTCCGAAGGACAATTCAGAAATATGTTTCCGGATTGCGAGGTCGGTGCCATGCCTCCTTTCGGCAACCTGTACGGGATGGAGGTCTATGTGGACCGGCATCTGACGGACGATGAAGAAATGTTTTTCAATGCCTGCTCCCATTCTGAACTGATCCGGATGTCTTACCAGGACTTTGAGAGACTCGTGAAGCCCAGGGTGGTAATACTTACCTGAGCGTTTTCCTCTTCTTCTTTTTCAGTAGTGGCACCGGAAAAAACAGGACGCTGCCGGTAAACAAAGGAGGACTTATGGAAAAGGGAAAAACAAGAATACTGACAGCCCAGGACAAAAAGCAAGAGAAAAATTAAATCGTTGAGTAGATGCTAACCATGACATTATTTATTATTTAATGGCCGACCCTGAAGAGTGCAAAAAATATTTGATGCGGGATCACGTGCCAAGGCAGCGTCATTTTTACCGGTACTTCCGGCAGCCAGGAAGGCTGATGTCGCGATAGCTATAAAATATGGCGGGAAAAAGCTGGTTGCCGTGGTGGTTATATAGCTGTGATTGGCCCAGTCATAAAATGTCCAGGATAATATTCTCTTACGGTATCAGGAATCGGATGCAGCATCTCCATTGTGTTGTGATCTTGCATAGCGGGCCTTATGATGACATTAAATAACATCTGTCATGAGGAATCGCCTGTCCAGAATCCTCATATGATATATCTCGACCGATGAATTGCTAAGGCATCTCCTTGATGATTATTTCCGCGATCCTCCGATAATCACCGCCAAAGTGATGCCCGTCGACGAGAGGTATGATTTTAACATTTCCCAACCCCGTGTCCCTGCATAAGGTATCTTCTTCATTTATTCCGAAAAGGCAGAGAGTTTTTATCCCCCGCAGATTTTTCATTTCAGGCAAAAGGGGATAAGTATTACCCTGGCCTGTACCGCCAATCCATTCAGTGAAGTGAAATTCAAATTCTGCTTCATGGCTGGGACCAATAAGAGCAATCAGCGCAATCTTTTCTTTCAATGAATGAGCAATTCGAGCGGCAAGGAAAGGCATGACGTCCGCACCCATAGAGTAGCCTATGAGGATGACCTTTTTCATATTCCAGGCCCGTGAATAATGATCAATGATGCGTTCCAGATCACGGGTTGCCCCCTCCGGTGTGCGCGGCTTCCAAAAATAGCGCAGAGCGTCCAACCCCACAACGGGTATGTTTTTTTCCGCAAGAACCCGTGCAACTTCCCGGTCGACGCCCGCCCAGCCGCCGTCACCGGAAATGATAATTGCAAACGTATCTTTTTCTTGATGATCGGCCTTCACTTCCACCAAAGGGAGGTCTTGGAGATTATCGTTTCGGGGTACTTGCTCCGTGTAAGGATTATCATAAATATGTAAAATGGTTTTTCGCAGTTGCGGCAGCCAGTTTCGCGTCACGGAGAATCCATGTCCGACTTTGGGCAGCAGAACCAATTCGCCATTTGCGACTTGCGATACATATTTTTCCACGTCAGCTGCGTTGCAGACTTGATCAATCGTTCCCTGAAAGGCAATCCAGGGGGACGTCAGATTCTTTGCGGGAAGAAAAATGTAACCTTTGCCTTTTGCGCCTCGTGTCCATTCGAGTCCATACCCGCGGCATAAAGGCTTATTCAACAGGAGGTCCGGACAAAAACCCATGCTGACGGCAGCAGAAAAAGTATTGGGCGGTGACTGGGCAAGCACGGCATAGACCAATGTCGCTCCCGAAGAGTATCCCAAAAGGAGCGGCTGCATATAGTTCGGGAAATTGAACTTCTTTTGAATATATTTGCTGAGTGCTTCGAAATCTGCTGCGGGGTATGAACAATTTTCTTGCGATGAAGAAATTCCTCTCAGGTAGTGGCGGATATCAATCCCGGCGACCAACGCATTCATTCCGGCAATCTCTTTTGCGATATCCACAACCCCTTTGTTCCACCCGCCGTCGCCGGATACGAAAAGAACTACTTGCGAAGGGCGGGGAGCTGTCTTGTAAATGGTGACATCGCCGAAACGCCCGAACCGGAACGTTTCTTGAGAAAGGGCATTCCCTGCCATTAAGAAAAATATCACGCCGGCCATTATCAATTTAATTCTTGTTTTCGTTTTCATCTGGAAATCACCCCTTTAAATCCGCGGGAAATGATAGCTGCAATGTCGGTAATCACGAGGGGCAGCGAAAATCCACCCGGCGACGCCAGATACCTTGGTTCCCAATGTGGTCCGAATTTATCTTTATAGTCTCTGAGTCCTTGAAAATTGTAGAAATGGTCGCTATGGCGGTATAAGAAAGATTCGAACCTTGTTACGAAAGGGACCATTTGATTGTCCCCGACACCCGACAAGGGAGCCATGCCGAGGTTAAATCGCTGGAAGCCTTCCTCCTTCCCCCAAAGCATTAGTCTGGTAAGCAAAAAATCCATCGTACCGTTAGGGGCATTTGGATAATATCTCATCAAATCAATGGAAAGTTCCTGTTTTTCACTGGTTGAGAGAATATTGGCAAAGGCGATTATTTTGTTTCCCTGGCGAATGACGGCCGCCGGAAAGAGGCTGAGATAATCTTCCTTGAAAAATCCCAACGAAAAGCCTTTCTCCCGCGTATGTTTCCTTGAGAGCCAGGCATCCGAAACAGTTTTAAATTCTTTGATCAGGAGAGGAATCTGCGTTTGCGGAACTATCTCGAAAGTGTATTGCAGTTTCTCAAATTTATGAAGTACGCGACGCAGTTCATCTTTCTTTCCGTCAGGAATAGTGAATTCCTTTAACGAGACTATGCCTTCTTCGCCAAGTTTCAGCAGGGTCAGTCCAAGGTCGGCATAAATCGGAATATTGTCTTCATTAATCTGGTAAAAGGCCGGCCGGCCGTCATATTGATCTGACATCTCGCGAAAGCGCCAGATGAGGTCCTTATGTTCGGAGGAAGGCCCTATCGGATCGCCCATAGTGATCCAGGTCTTTTTCTCTATCCCGTACATGATAAAAGCATTCCTATGCTTGTTGAACAGCAATGCCTTATCATCCAATAAGGCAAGATAACCGTTTGTCCCGGGGCCTCTATCAATAATTGGTTTGGCTTCTTCCAGTTCTTCTTTAGTGGCCGGTTGTGGTTTTTTAAGAGCCGGCGACAGCAGCACAAAAAGAACGAAAAAAAAGATGACTGAAAAAGTGCCGACCATGGCACGTAGAGAACGGGGGGCATCTCCTGAAAAGGTAAATTGCCACCAGAGATCGTTGGCATATTCAATGTGCCGGTAGGCAAACATACCCAGCCAAAGAGAAGCAGTCATTGTCATAAAGATAGCCGTTATCCAGCCCGGCGTGAGCCGCAAATCGAGGAGGGACGATTTGCGGTAAAAATAATGTCGCGAGTTCAGCATCACAATTAACATAGTCGTCAAAATAATTGCTTCTTCGTAGTCGAACCCTTTCAGCAAAGAAAAAATTGCACCTCCACTCAGGAGAACCACGGTGAGGATATAGGCGCCGTCCAGCCGTCTCTGTAGACCTCTTGCAAGAATTATAAGACTGACTCCTGCCAGGCTGGAAAGAAAATGAGAAAGTTCTTGAACAGGGAGGGGCACGAAATCAATCAGCAAGCCAAGTCGGTCCCGTATTCCGGGGGTAGCTGCTGAAAACAGCAGGATAATGCCGCCGGCGAAAGTTATGAAAGAAAGTGCGTATGGAGTAAGGCTGGAGATCCATGTCCCAAGATATTGCATCGCGTTCTTAGCACTCACTCTCCTCCGTATGATTTCACCGACGACCAGGGCTATAATCGATATCGCAAACGGTAAAATATAGAAGATCCCGCGGAATAATAAAAGAGCTGTCACGATTGAGGCAGGCGGCACACCGGGTGAAAGCATAAGCAGCATGGCCGTCTCGAAAACGCCCAGCCCGCCCGGCACTGTGCTGGCCAATCCGATAAATTGTGCCAGGAGAAAAATACCAAGAAAGTTAAGATAGGAGAGACCGGCAGAATAAGGAAATAATAAATATAATATAAACCCGGCAAGTGCCCAATCTGCTGTAGCCAATGCAATCTGGAGCAAAGAAAGCCGGACAGGGATTAGTGGGAATTCCCATTTTCCGAATTTAAATGGTTTTTTTCTGACGGCGTTTGCCACAAGATAGAGGCTTACAAGACTCAGAAAAATTACGCCAACCATCCGAACAGGAATGCCGGGAAAGTGAAAAATGTCAGGAATAGAAAGAGGCTCCACAAGAAAGACAATTCCTCCAAGCGCAAGGAAGCCGATCCCGATGCTGATACTGCAGAAGATGACAATGTTCGAAATATCTATTCCTGAAAGTCCGCTGGCGGAATATAATCGATACCTCACTGGAGCGCCACCGAACATGAACACTCCCATATTGTTGCTGAATGCGTAACTGATTAGCGATACATTTGCGATTTTTCTGTAGGGGATAAAATAATTTACAAAACGCAAGGCCAGATAGTCATAGCCGGTCATGAGCAGATAATTGAGGATGGTTAAAATGACGGCTAAGAAAACTATTATACCGGAAATATGTTTGAGCTGATCGATGGAATCTTGTATCTGAAATTGACGGAGTTCATGATATAAAACTGTCAACGCAAGAATAAAAAAGAACGTGCTGAATAAAAAACCCGCATATCGAAATATTCGTTTACTCATACAGAAACATACTCACGAAACACTTCGTTTATTTGAATATAACGACTTTGAGAAAACGGATTTTATTATGCAATTCTCAGAATAATCCTGATCAATTTGTAGTCCTTCTTCCTCTCTACATACTTAATAAAGAGGAAGAAGGATATTGTGCTTTATCTGGTTTCCACCTGTATCATTCCTGAGTTGCCCGTCTTATGGTCTACAGCCACAATGGAGATTTTCTGATGCGGTTCCAGAGCGCTGACCATTTGAATGAAACTATCCAGGCCGACGATGGGTTGATCATCGATAGCGAGAATAACATCGTTGACCTCAAAACCTTCTTTTTGCAAAGGACCTTTAAATTCAAGCCAACGAATTGCTAGTCCGACATTCGCCTTCAACCCGTATTGTTCGGCCTCCTTTGGAGTTAAGGAACGAACCTCAGCTCCTAGTTTTTCCTTAACATTGACAGCAAGAAACCTGGCCGATTCTTCCAGGTTGATAATTTTCACTGTCAGTTCCTGCTTTTTCCCTTTGCGGAGGATTTGAACTGTGGCTTGAGATCCGATGGGAGTCGCAGCAACTTCATTTCGGAATGTACTCGAATTAAAAATGTCTTTGCCCTGGTAACCCACCACGACATCATTTTCTTTCAATCCGGCCTGATCGGCAGGTCCGCCTTTAACAATTTTCGCGATCAGAACGCCTTTAGCGGATTCAATATGAAGTGATTTTGCAAGTTCCGGCGTCAGGTTTTGGATGCTGACACCCAACCATCCTCGCTCTACCTTTCCATGGGCGATGAGGGCCTTGGATACAAAGATCGCCATATTACTGGGTATGGTAAAACCAATTCCTTCAAAACCTCCCGATTCCGAAGCGATGGCTGCATTTACGCCTATCACCTGCCCTTGCAGGTTCAGCAGGGGACCGCCGCTATTTCCCGGATTGATTGCGGCGTCAGTTTGCAGAAAATCCTGATAACTGCTTGGATCAGTAATACCCTGCCGATGTTTGGCGCTTATTATCCCCTGTGTGACGCTTTCGTCCAGACCTTGAGGATGCCCGATTGCCACTACCCACTGTCCTACCTCTACGTTATCGGAATCGGCGAAGGTGACAAACGGTAAACGTTCATTGGCCGTTATTTTAATAACCGCCAGGTCTGTTTTAAGATCAGTTCCCACAAGTTTCGCCGGGTAACGATTGCCATTGGAAAGCAAGACCTCGATTTTTGATGCTCCCCCGGCTACATGATTGTTGGTGAGAATATGGCCCTGGGCATCAATAATCATTCCACTTCCCAGACCTTTTAACTCTCGCTTGAACTTCTTGGGCATCTTCTGATTACCGAAGAACTGCCGAAAGGACGGGTCATCCTGGAAAGGCAAGAAAGGATTCGCCACCACTTGGCTTTTGGTGACTTCAATGTGAACCACGGCGGGAATGGTCTGTTTTGCCACTTGGGTGATGGCTGTGCTTAAGTCTATATGCGTCACCTTCTCTGTCGCAAAAACGGACGAGGATAAGGACAAAATAAAAATCGTTAAAAAAATGATTATGGGGAGTGCCGCATATCCATGAGTACTTATCCTTCTTCCTTTGATTGCCCCGGTTAAAAATATTATCCGTTCCATTAACAATCCTCCCTGTAATTATTTATCGAAACACTTCCTTTGTTGACTATCCGGTAATTCAACTCTCTGCTTCCGTCATACCTTTCGGGTAAAGATTTTCATCAGAAGCGCCACGCCGTCTCGCCAGGCGCCATTCATGATTATGATGCAATCAAAAGCTTTCCCGTATTTCATCAGTCTTCTCGTCAAACTTTCAATCTGTCTAATCTTGGATCAAGTTTCATGTGAGTTTATTTGTCGTCTCATTGATCTCGATATAAAATGTTGGGCACGCCCCCTAAAATATTTGATTGCGGCGCGAGGCTGTTTGTCAATTATAATGGTAATTTGTTTTAGATATTCAATAGGTGAAGAGAGAAAAACAATGGCTAAAAATTGATAGTATAATGGTAGTTATATCCAATCAGCGACAGGGCATTTGAGAAGTGAACGTGCCATTTAACTCGCTGGATTAACCCCCTCCGGGCCACATAGATTGCTTTTCATCGCAGTGGAGGGCGTGTTTGGACGGGAGGTTTTGAAACTTTGCTCAGGCATTTTGCTTCAATCCCGCCCACGCGGGACGAGCGTTAATTCTGCGAAGCTTGCTGCCAAATAACGACGGTTATTTCACACCTCGACAGCTTGCGGTGAGATTGTTGATTCCGTCATAAACAAAATTCAGCCGTCTTTTGGGCTAAAATATCTTAACATACGAGACAGTATTGCTGCCGATTGTTTTGTTGCATACAGCGCTCACCTTTGATAAAATTACGATCAGTCATCGCCAAGTATCACTAAACGATTTAAGGAAAGGAGAGGAAAAATGAAAAAAATTTTATTCATTAAAGTTTGCCTGCTGCTTTGCATTGTTTTATTTGCCGCGAGCACTTTTGCCGCTGATGGCGCCGCGACGCCAAGATTCAAACCCTCGCTGAGCCTGGGTTATGCTTTTTCCGGAGGAACAGACTTCAACTTTACAAGTGTTGATGGAGTGGGTATTTTCGACGGCACAAAATTTGATCATAGCATTCCTAATTTATCCGGTGTTTACGTCGCAGGCGACCTTCTTTTTAACTTTACCAATCGTTTAAGTTTAACGGCCGGGGTGAAGGGTACGGTTTCCTTCAATAACGGGACTGACGAAGAGACGGTCGGTTTATTCCTTTCTTCTCCTGCCGTCAGAAGTTGGGATCCCGATAATCGCTACTGGTGTACCGCAGATTTGTTGCTATCCTATGCGATTGTTAAAGACGCGTCTTTTCTTAAAGATCTCTCGGCCGTTGCCGGCTTCCGTTATGATTATCACAAAATGAGTTTTAAAAACGCGCAGGTCACGGCAGGTGGCGTGGTGAGTGCGCCGACAGACAAGACGGATATCAAAATGCAAACCTATTCACCGGTGCTGGGAGTAACGTCTACTCTGCAGGGTTTTAGATCGGGAATTTTCGGCGGCGATATAAGACTGTCTCTCCTGGGCAGCCCCTTTGTTTTTGGCAGAATAGATTACACTGAAGGATTCGGTGACCCGGCATTTAGATTCGACGTGGCTGAGAATTTTGGTCGCAGCTATTTTGTCAATATCGGCGCGGAAGTTACCGCCATCTCGGCAAAAATCGGCCCGCGAGCTGATTTGAGCGTTGCGCTTTTCGGACAATACACCCAGTTCGTGATTGATGATAAGGTGACGATGACGGGAACAAATGGCGGTGGCGTCGCAATCACAAAAGATTTTAATTTCTCGGCACGGCCGAATATAGCCGTTGTAGGTATCAAAACGGCTATTGAATTTTAATCCCGCTCACGCGGGACGAGGGTTAATCTCCGCAGCTTGCTGCGAGGTGGTTGATCCCTGCTTAAGTAAAAGGACAGGCGGCTGGAATCATGCCCTCCAGCCGCCTGTAAAATTATTTTTTTCCGTCTCCTGAATAATACGACAATAGAATGTTCTGTCATGTCTTAACGCTTCGGGTATGATAACAACACGGCTGCGAAAGGAAACCATTCTATGACTCCCACAGCATTTCATTGGAAGATTAGATTATTTGTCATTTTTCTATTCATTCTTGCCATTGTTTCAGTGACAAATATTGGTCGTACGGAGACCACTAATGATCTGATGCGGGAAGAAATTCTGGCATCTCATAACAAGTATAGGGCGGAAAAGGGCATTCCTTCTCTAAAATGGTCAAAGACATTAGCTGACCATGCTATGAATTGGGCTCTTCATTTAGCCAAAGCAGGCAGACTTTATCACAGCAAAGAATCAGGTGAAGGTGAAAACCTGTGGCAGGGAAGCGCACGACATTTTTCTCATACAGAGAAAGTTGATACTTGGGGAAGTGAAAAAAAATATTTTAGAAGGGGGACATTTCCTGATGTCAGCACATCAGGAAACTGGCAGGATGTTGGACACTACACTCAGATCATTTGGCGCAGTACAAGTGAAGTGGGATGCGCCCAAGCAACATCGGGAAGGTATGACTTTTTTGTTTGCCGCTATAATCCACCGGGTAATATTAGCGGGCAAAAAGTCTACTGATATTTCTGCTTTGTTTCATAACTTATTTTCCCCTGTTTCATGACTTTCCCCTTTTGTACGATAAACGGCTGGAGAACCGGTCCGGCCGAAGTCGAAAGGATCATATCAGACCGGCCATCTCCCTTCATAAATTCCCTCAATATGTTGAGGTTCCACTATATATCGCGGCCAGGCGATTCATTTTCTGATTATAATGCTTTCTTACCTGTCAATCTAACAACTCGTTATTGAATCATTAATTTAATATTCCGGTTCTCTGGCGGCCGTTGGCAGGCTAATTGCTCTTATATATCCTGATTACAAGGGGATGGTTCCATTGTTTTATTTTCCTTCCTCTTTTGTAAAGCAGTCGGAGCTATTTCCTAAACACATTGGTTCAGTAACTTAAGGAGTATTTATGACAATGATCAAATGTTATAACTGGAGAAATGACAGTTATGTGTGCAGCTAATTGAGAAAAGGAGAAATGCCGATGAAAAAATTAATCCTCACGGTTTTAATTTTAGAATTATTCACTTCCCCGGTCTATGCCCAGATGAGCACAGGTCAAGGGGGTGGCATGATGGGTAATGGCTGGGGATGGGGAATGGGATACGGCTTCGGATGGGTCTTTGTAATCATCATCGCGATTATCGTTATTTTTGGTGTCGTTTATATAATGAAAAGAAAATGAAAAGCTGAAAGCGGAAAATATATTTTTTATAGAACAATGCCCGGTGCATCTTGTTTTTTGATGTGGAAGAGGTCTTTTTCGCGATGATAGAATTTATAATCTTAGGAGATATGAGATGAATAAAAATATTTTAGTTGTCATCAGTTGTGTATTATTTGTGGCGTTGACTGGCCTCAATGGCTTTGCTCAGACAGACAACGGGATGAAGGATGACCGGAAGGGGGAGATGCAGCAGCAAGGCATGAAGATGGATGACGAGATGATGAAACAGATGATGGAGAAATGCCAGCCGATGATGAAGCAAATGATGGCCGACAAGAAAGATATGATGCAGATGATGATTGACATGATGACTGTGCAGGAAAAGATGATGAAAGGCCCAAAGGCTGCCGAGAAAAGGCAGATGATGAAGGACATGGCACAAATGAAAGAGAAGATGCAGAAGATGATGTCGATGCCTATGGATATGACGGGGATGGCTGATACAAGCGCAACGCAGTCGAAGGAAATTGTGGGCAATGGGCCCCAAAAATCGGAGCCATCCAAGGTTGACCCGCATAAACATTAGGTGAGATGACGGTTATTAAGAGCCATTATTTTCGTAAGACATTGAAAGAAGGGACTCTGCTCCTGCAAAAGACTGAAGTCCCCTTTGCTTTTTCAGAAGAAGCGTTACTTTTCATCAATTTTAAGTGTTTTATAGGTTTCTTAAGGAAGAACAAAGAAGGAGAAAATTAGATGAAAAAGATATTTTATTTCCTGGTCGCTGTTTTTCTGCTCGCAACTGTATTGTTGGGCGGGACCGGATGTATAAAAAAGGAAACGGGAATAAAAAGTTCATCGCAGCCGCAGCATGAAAGAAAGCAAAGACCTGATTCATCTGAACCGCAGAAAAATGTGGGAATCAAACCATTCGATAATATAAATCGAGATTCCATTGAAGAATGACAAAAACCTGCCGGGGTGGAATGGGTTCTCCTTTCAGATTCTACTAATCAATAGATCTGAGCCGAACCGTGGCAATATTCATCGAGATTGTATCCAGGCGCGCTACTCTCTTTCAACCGATACTATTCAGTCTTGCCGCATACCTGTTTTCAGCACTCTTCTGGTGGTCGCGTTAACTGTTGCCGTTGGTATTTCCCTTGATATTGCGTGAGCAGTACGGGTGGAAAGCAGCTCAGCAAACAGATATGCCGCACTTCTCGACTGCAGTAAACCAATGCGTACTGTCTTTGGACAATCAAGGACGGCCAGGCAGATGAAGGAGCGATTATTCCTCAGACGGGAGGGTTGCGGTGAAAACACTTCCTCCGCTCGGGCGGCTTTCCACCGTGATGTCGCCCCCGTGGGCACGGGCAATTGCGCGGGCCAGGCTCAGACCCAGGCCGGTTCCGGACTCGGAGCGGCTCCGGTCTCCCCGGTAGAAGCGTTCGAAAATGCGGGGCAGATCCTCGGCGGATATCCCAACCCCCGTGTCTTTGACCGTGAGGGTGACACTCCGTCCTTCGCTCGGCGAGAGCGAGACTTCCACTTGTCCCCCGGCGGAGGTATACTTGATCGCATTGTCCAGGAGATTGGAGAGCAGGCGCTGGATCATGCGGGCGTCCCCCGCGATCACGCAGCGCTCGGGAACGTTGCAGGACAGGGTCAAGCCTCTGTCTTCGGCCGTCGTCCCGAAAAGCTCGCAGGCCTCCCGGACAAGGCCCGTCAGATCGATCTTTTCGCGGGACGGCTTCTCCACGCCAGCCTCCGTTTTGGAAATCATCAGCATCGTATTGATAATATCCAGGAGACGATCGCATTCCTCGATGGCGCTGGCGGCCATCGCTTCAAAGTCGGCAGGCGTTTTGCCTGTGGTCAGCGCGATCTCCGCCATGCCCCGGATCCGGGCAATCGGACTCTTCAGGTCATGGGCGATGTCGTCCCCCATCTGACGGATCTCGGCGACCAGCGACCCGATGCGGTCGAGCATCTGATTGAAGGTCATTGCCAGTTGATCGATTTCGTCGCCCCGGTCTTTTACCGGGACTCTCTTTTCGAGGGTGCCTCCGGAGATACCCTGCGCGGTTTTTGTGATCGTCTCGACGCCGGAAACCGCCCGGCGGGCTATGAACCAGCCGATCCCCGTCGCCAGTCCGATGAGCAGGGCCATGGTGATGAAAAATATTTCCCGAAAGGCGTCAAAGATCCGCGTGTAGTTTTCCATGGACTGACCGACCTGCAGGATGACCCCGGGACTGATCATGGCATAGAGAATGCGCACCTCCTCCTTGCGGGTGGTCATGATGATGGTTTCGATGACTTGTCCTGCGCCGCCTCCGAGCAATTGCCCGATGGCCTCTTTGCGGACGGCAATCTCCTTCCAGTAGGCCATGTTGGACGAGGAAAAGGCCTGGCCTGTCGGGTAAAGCAGGCGGAAAAATACCTTCTTCTCTCCGGCCGCCTGCGCTTCAAATAAGGCCAAGTTTTCAGCCGCCTCGATCCCGCGCTCCTTCAAAGCCGTTGAAAACTGCCCTGCCTGATTTATCAGATCACGGTCCGTTTTTTCCTGGATCACGGCGGTGATGAGTGCATAAAACAAAAAGAAAGCGACAAAGGAGCATACCGCGAAGGTGCCGCCGTACCAAAGGGTCAGGCGGAACGTGAGGCTATTCCTGAAGCGGCTGGGTTTCTTTAATAACATATCCTACTCCGCGCACGGTATGAATCAGTTTTTGATCGGCGTCTTTATCGACCTTGTCCCGCAACCGGCTGATTCTGGCTTCCACCACGTTGGTCTGCGGATCGAAATGATAATCCCAAACATGTTCCATGATCATCGTCTTGGAAACGATCCTTCCGGCGTTGCGCATCAGATATTCCAGCAGTGAAAACTCCCGGGGCTGCAGGTCGATGGTTTTTCCTCCCCGGGTGACTTCCCGGGTGACGAGATTGACGGACAGATCCCCGACGCTCAGGCGGATCGGATCAGAAACGCCGCCGGCCCTGCGGATCAGAGCCTGCACGCGGGCCAGAAGCTCGGAGAAGGCAAATGGTTTCGTCAGATAATCGTCTCCGCCGGTTTCCAGCCCCTTCACCCGGTCATCCACCGAACCCTTCGCGCTCAGAATCAGGACGGGGGTGTTCACCTTTTGGGCGCGCAGCTCCCTGATCAGACTCAACCCGTCCTGCCGCGGCAGCATGAGATCGACGACGTTCGCATCGTAAGGTTCCGAAAGCGCGAGGCGGAGACCTTCTTCGCCGTCCGGGGCATGGTCCACGGCATACCCCGCCGCTTTCAACCCCTTGATAATGAAAGAGGCGATCTTGACGTCATCTTCTACAAGTAAAACTCTCATCGGTATCCTCTGGGGTTGTTCATGTACCCGTTGTCCCGGCTGACCCCAATAAATTGGTTTCAGGGATAGACAACATAGGGTTTTTGCAGACGTGTGTCAAGCTGTCCCTGATTCCGATAGAACGACAACGTTCATCCAGCGAGAATGATGGTCCGGACTCTGATCAGACCGATTCCCGATCTACCGGATGGGAGAATATTTTCCGGCTTTGGAGACCGGCTTTGGCCCGTTTCAGAAAGAAGGCCATGGCCCCCATTTGTTAATTCTATTTTTTGGCCAGTTGTCTTGCCCAAAGCGTCAGCCAGATGACGACAAATAGTATCATTCCGAAGCCGAGCTTGGAGGCCGCCATTGCCCACAGCCAGATCGTACGAATTTCCACCCATGTAACGCCTTTTCCCCAGAGGAAAAGCATTGCTTCCGGCTCTCTGTTCATGATCAGTACATAAGCAAGTCCCTGGATCAACACAATACAATAGGCGATTAATACGGTCCACCATCCGGCCGTTGCCGCAGCCCGTACTTTCTTTGCAAATATTTCATCCATACTTATTTCCTCATTATTTTTTTATTTCAATTAACCACCTCGCAGCAAGCTTTTGAGGTGTGAATGAATGTCATGATAGCGCAGCAAGCTGCGGATGATTAACGCTCGTCCCAAAACGGCGGGATTAAATCTTCTAACCTGTATGATCAGGCTTAGGCTCACCAGCTTTTGCATCGTGCTTCGGTTCGGATTTCGCTTCAGTTTTAGATTTGGCTCCGACGGGATCAAAAACCCGATAGGCGAGCAACTTCACGTTGTCATTCACGAGGAACCACAGCAGCGCATAGCCCCAGACGAACCCGGCCCAACCCCAGCCCAGCGGCGTCATAAACAGTCCGTAAACCGCGATCAACGTCGCAATGATTTGTGTGCCGAGCACCGCTATCCACAAAATCTTCGCGGGGCGTATGGACCAAAATCTCCCGCGCGTGCGCGTGAGAAAGATCGTCAGATGTCCCGCCACGGACAGCTTCAAATACATCAGGGTTTGAATATGCGCCCGGTCGAGATGAAAGACTCGCTCACCCAGATAAAACAAGCCGAAGGCAGAGACAACGCCGATGACGCCCAGCGCCGTGGCAACGCCGAGAACCATGCGCATGTTCCAGGCTTCCGGATGATCCTTGTAATGAACATTGTCATAGGCAATGGACAGGATGGCGCCGTCATTGAGCAACGCGAGCATCACGATCATTACTGCCGTCAGGGGATAGAAATTGAAGATCAGGATCGCCAACGTCATGAAGAACAGAACGCGCAGCGTCTCGGCGATGCGGTAGATCGCATAGCTGTTCATCCGCTGGAAGATACGGCGGCTCTCCTTGATCGCGTCAATAATCACCGACAGGCCGGGCGTCATGAGCACAATAGCGGCTGCTGCGCGCGCCGCGTCCGTCGCACCCGAAACGGCGATACCGCAGTCGGCTTTCTTCAGCGCCGGGGCGTCGTTCACCCCGTCGCCCGTCATGCCGACGATGTGGCCGAGCTTTTGCAGGACATCCACAATGTGAAACTTATGTTCAGGGAACACCTGGGCAAAACCGTCTGCCTTCTCGATGGAATCGGCCACCTCGGTAGTCTCTTGCTTTTTCGAATCGCCTAAGCCCCCGGCATCGAGGATATTTGCGCCCATGTCTAACTTTTTCGCGGTTTCCCGGGCGATGGCCAGTGCATCACCCGTAACCATCTTGACCTTTACGCCCATTGCCAGCGCGGTTGCGATGGTTGCCTTGGCGTCTTCCCGCGGCGGGTCAAACAGGGGCAACACGCCGACAAATTGCCATTGGCCTTCGCCCTCAGCCCGCGCCACTCCCAACGAGCGAAAGCCGCGCGCCGCAAAGTCGTTGACCGCCTTATCAACGGCAGACTTCACCTGACCGGTATTGACCGACAATGCCATAATCACCTGCGGGGCGCCCTTTGTCACCTTGAATGTCTTTCCGTCGCTGGCTTTGACGGTGGCTTCGGTACGCTTATGCACGGCATCGAAGGGCTGGAAATGGACCGCCTGGTAGCCTTTTAAGGCCTCTTTGTCTTTTAGTCCCCCCAGGACGGCCAGGTCAATGGTGTCGTTATTGTCCGCACGTGACGCCAGCGCAGCGTTGAGGATCACTTGATCGGCCGGAATGCCGTTCACCCCGAACGGATCACCCAACGTCAGTTTATTCTGCGTCAGTGTGCCGGTCTTGTCCGCGCATAATACGTCCACGCCCGCCAGTTCCTCAATGGCCACCAACTTGCTTACAATCGCCTCTTTCTTGGCGAGCAGGCGTGCGCCAACCGCCATCGTCACTGAAAGCACCGTTGGCATGGCCACGGGAATTGCGGCCACAGTCAGCACCAGGGCAAACTGCAGCGTGGTGAGGATCGCGTCGCCGCGATAGACGGCGAAACCAATAATCACCGCCACCAGCGTTACCGCCAGGATGATCAGGTAATTGCCGATTTTCAAAACCGCCTTTTGAAAATGGCTGACCGTGTGAGCCTCCTGCACGAGCTGCGCCGTTTTGCCGAAGTAAGTGTTTGCACCCGTGGCATAGACCAGGGCGCCAATTTCACCCTGGCGGATGATTGACCCCGAGAACACCGCCTCACCCGGTTTTCGGGTGGCAGGTAATGACTCGCCCGTCAGGGCCGACTGGTCCACCTCAACCGGATCGCCATCCAGCAGACGCGCATCAGCGGGTACAATGTCGCCCAGACGCAGGCGAATGACATCGCCCGGCACCAACTCGCTGGCCTTCGGGTTGACCCATTTTCCGTCTCGTTTTACCCGGGCCTTGATCGCCAGCTTCGCCTTCAGCGCTTCAATGGCGTTGCCCGCCTGGTGTTCTTCCCAGAATCCGACCACGGCGTTGGCCAGAAGCAGAAGGAGGATGATGCCGAAGTCCGGCCAATGCCGGGCGACCGCCGAAAGAATCACGGCTGCTTCAATCATCCACGGGATGGGACCCCAAAAATAAGTGAGGAATTTCAGGAAGGGATTGGTCTTCTTTTCTGCAATCTCGTTCGGCCCATATTGAGTCAGCCGTTTCTGAGCCTCGGCTTGCGTCAGGCCGTCCGGCGACGCGCCTAACTTCTTCTCCACGTCGGCCAGGGGCAAGGTTTTCAGGTCGTCCTTCGCATCGGGTTTGGCTCCGGGCTTCGATTTGGGAGCTTTGGACTGGTCGGCATTGGATTTCATAATGGGCATTCCTCCTGTCCTTGATTTACCGTCCGACTATCCCACAGGGGCATGTTCATCGGTGTGTCCGGGGGGCGGTTCTTCTTCGGCGGATGAATCGGTTTTTGCTGTTTCGAGATGCAGCAACCGGGCATCGATATCCGCGAGTAACTTCTCGTGGACCGCCTGACTGAGAAGTCCGCGGTGAAAGGCATCGATTACCGTGTTCTTTTCCACCAACAACAGGTGTCGCCGAGTGCGTTGTAATTCCTCGGCGTGAAGCTGTTGGTTATCGATATGCAGCTCAGCGAGCGCCGCACTGCTGCGCTCGACCTTCTGTTCATATTCTCGGCGCAGGTCGGATAGCACCTCCGGCTGGGTGAAGTGAACGTGTGACATTTGGTCGATCTCGTTCAGTGCGGCATGGGTTGCCTGCAACCCCCCGCGTGTCAACTCATATGCGGCAAGTTCGTCGTGTCCGCGCACAATGCCCAGCCACCTCAGCAGGGGGGACATCGTCAATCCGTGGACAAGTATTGAAAGAATGACCACCCCGAAGGTCATCGAGACCAGCAATTCCCGATGCGGGAAATCCTTTGGGAGACTGAGGACCAGCACCATGGGCAGCCCGCCGCGCAACCCGCCCCATGTCAGGATCACGCTCCATGCCCAGGGAATTCTTTCACGCGTCCGGCCGAGCAGCGAAGATGCGCCGAAGATGACCAGCGCCCTGCCTCCCGTCACCACGAGATAGGCAACCAGAATCGCCTTCCAGGAGGCCAGCAATGTCTGGAAGTGTACTTCGAGACCAATCAGCAGGAAAACAATGGAGTTGAGAGCAAAGGCGATGTATTTCCAAAACGTCTCCACGGCGATCCGGGTTGATGGCGACATGCCGACACGGGCGCCGTAGTTTCCGCAGAGCATACCCGCCGCCACGGTCGCAATCACGCCGGAGTAATGAAAATGCTCAGCAGCCAGGAAGGAACCATACGCGGCAATTGTCGTCAGTGTAATCTCGATCATCGGGTCATCGACCTGTTTGATGACTTGTGAAACGGCCAGTCCGACGCCCGTTCCAATCAATGCACCAATGCCGACGATTCTGATAAAATCAAAAGCCAACCCGCCGGCCGTTGCCACTGTCCCGGCTACGAGCGCCAGGCTGAGCGTGAAGAAAACGATGGCGGTGCCGTCATTAAGCAGGCTCTCGCCATCGAGCAATACGGACAGCCGCTTCGGAACGCCCAGGTTCTTGAAGATGGCGACGACGGCGATGGGATCGGTCGCGGCAATGAGTGCGCCGAAGACCAGCGCGTGTTTCCAGGTAAACCCCTGCACAAAATGCAGCGCGTCGGCAACCGGGGTTAAAATCACGGCCGTCAGCACGATGGCTGCCGCAACGCCCGGCAGGGCCAGTGAAGAAATGATGAGGCGGTTTCGCCAGAATTGTTTAAACTCGATATGAAATGCGGCCTCGAAGAGAAGCCCCGGCAGAAAGACGCCGAATAGCAGAGCCTTGGTCAGGTGGGGTGCTTCAAAGATATTCAGCATCCCCAGCCCAAGTCCGGTGAAGACCAGAGCGACAGTGTAAGGAATGGCCAGACGTTGCACGGCGATTGCGACGGTTGTGGCCACAACGAACAGCAAAATTAAGACGGTTTCCGTATCCATGATCAGATCTTATCTCCATTTATTTTCGTTCTTCCTGTTTCGCTATTCAGTTACGTTATAACCTCACTTTCATTTTTGAGTGCTTCGCGCACCCGCTCCAGGTGGCCCTTAAACCTCATCAGGTCATACGGGGACGGGATCGTGCGTTCGGCCAATTCATCGATCCATTGCACTTGTTCGCGAATCGCCCGCCGTCGGTCCGGCCGGACCGTCATACTGGCGATAATTTGATGCGCGCCCAGCATTCGCAATATGATGGCGACATTGCCTGTGGCGCTGCCTCGAATTTGGTCGAATGATTCAGACAGCAAGCTTTCAAAGAACGGGTTTATGGAGATCACGCGCAGTTCCCCTTCCTCGTAGCGGAGTGATGAAGGGAGTTGCCGGGGCGCCAGCTGCGCGAGAATTGCTGTCAGATAATCCACGCACATCACGGCCGTTGTGGTATCGTTGACGCCGGGGGAGAGTGCTTTTAACGCCATATCCACGATTTGCCTGATGCCAAAGGCCGCGTCCTGATCCACCGTACGGTAGCTGCTGATGCTGAATGTCGCCTGCAGAGCGGCAATAGTCTCTTGATCCGGTGGATCTTCAAGGGCGAGTGAGGCCAGTGGGGTGTTCCGGACAACGAAATCACCGATGCCGTGCTCTATCCTCACGATGGTTTTCCTGTCCCGTGCCAGGCGCAGGAGCGCTGCGTTATTAACGTTCTGGATATAACCGCTTTTGGAGGCCGGGACGGCACGCCAATTCTGCCGGAATAGAGGGATCAGCGCCTGGTCATCATCATCTTCGCCGGGCCCTTGGCCAATTTTTTCCGGAAACAACCGGTCAATGACAGCAATGGTTTCTTCAGCAACCGGGGAGATAATGCTGGAAGCCTGGATCGAAGAAGCGATGTGATGAATGAATAACATGAGGGCGCCGACACCTCCCAGCGCCAGCACGAAGCCGAAGAACACCGCCAAGTTTGGAACAAATGCACCCTCGTCGCCGCTGCGAATGGTGCGCAATACGATCAGACAATACGTGAAAATACCGGCGAAGATTCCAAGCACGGCCTGCGTGATGCGGTTCCGCATGAAATTCCGCAGAATGCGCGAGGTGTATTGACTCGAAGCCAGCGACAGCACTACCAGGATCATGGAGAACGTGACGCCCACCACGGTGATCATCGAACCGGCAATCGTGGACATCATCCCGCGGGCGCCTTCCGCTCCGGCCCCGAACAGGCGCGGCCACCGGGTCAGCCATTGGTCGCTCACGGCGGAGTCCGCTTCGATCATCGCTACCGCAAAGGCAACGCTGAGCACAACAATCAGCGAAGGCAAAAACCAAAAGCTCGAATGTACATTGTTCCAGAGTTGTTTGAATTTATTCACAGGTGATCTCCCACTTCCAGTTTTAAATTTCCGGTATGTCCTTGGCCGACAATGCCAAAATAACCTGCGGTGCGCTTTTTGTCACTTTCACCTTCGCATCGGGTTTGGCTCCAGGCTTCGATTTGGGAGCTTTGGGCTGGTCGGCATTGGATTTCATCATGGGCATTCCTCCTGTCTTTCCTATGCCCCGCAGGTTTCGCGAGTTACGGCATGCTTATTGTCATACCCGCGTCACTGTGCCGGTCGCGATCAAGACGCTAATTCTCCATCAGCCACGCCCTGGCCTCTGCGATGTCGGCGTGATCGAAATACCGGATCATCGCTTTCGTGAACGGTTTACCGAACAGCGCCATGCCTTGCTGCCACTTTTTTTCCCCGACCATCGCGATTTTTTCGATGTCGGAGAAGTGTTTGATGGCGAATTTGGTGTCTTCCCAGAGTGCGCCGGCTTCCCAACCATGGAAACCGGTCATATCGAACAGCATGCTTAGCTTTCCATGCAGCCGAACAAGTTTCTCGACCTCGGGCATAAAAAGCTCATAATCCGCCTTTACCAACTTGCCGCTGACGTGAACAACAAGCACCTTCCCGTCGTTTTCGTGAGTGAGTTCAATAGACATTACAGCCTCCTTCTCGTGATTTTATTCTTCCTGCAATAACGCCCCGGGTACGGACACCATACTCGCGCAGTGCGACACACTTACCCGGCGCCGCCTGAACCCGCGCTCAGTAGTGATGACCATACCGGACGGACGGTTGCGGTCGAAGGGTTTGTGCGGCGTCATTTGGGTTCTGCCTTAAGTCTCAGCAAACGCGCATTGATGGCCACAATAACCGTGCTTGCGGACATCAGCACCGCACCCACCGCAGGAGAGAGCAACACGCCCCAGGCATAAAGCGCTCCGGCGGCCAGAGGAATGGCAAAAGCATTATAGCCTGTGGCCCATAATAGATTTTGGATCATCTTGCGGTACGTGGCCCGGGATAGCCGGATAACGGCTGCCACATCCAGCGGATTACTCCGCACCAGAATCACGTCCGCCGTTTCCACAGCCACATCGGACCCGGCGCCGATGGCGATGCCTACATCCGCCTGAGCCAGCGCCGGAGCATCGTTCACGCCGTCACCGGTCATGGCGACTAAGACACCCCGGGACTGGACTTCTTTCACTTTAGCGGCCTTGTCCCCGGGCAGGACTTCGGCGAAGTATTCATCCAAACCGACCTGGTCGGCAACCCATTTGGCCGTCGCCCTGTTGTCGCCGGTCAGCATCAGGCACCGGATGTTCATTGCCCGGAGGGCATCGATGGCCGGCTTCGCCTCGGATCTCACGATATCGGCCAGGGCGATAGCCCCTTTGAGCTGACCGCCGACGAGCACAAACACGACCGTCTTGCCTTGTGCCTGCAGGGGTTCGATGCTCGGGTCGGCAAGATGTATGCCCTGTTCGCTCAGGTAGCCGGGGCTGATCACCTTGACCTCTTGCCCCTCCACTTTGCCTTCGGCGCCTTTGCCCGGGATGCTTTTAAAGTCTTCGACAGGCAGCTTCCTTTCCGAAGAAGCTGCGATGGCCCGGGCGATGGAATGTTCGGAATTTGCCTCTACGGAGGCCGCGTATTTGCGCAGTGTTTCTTCGTCGATATCCGGCGAAAATACCAGTGTGTCGGTCACGCCAAACCGGCCTTCAGTAAGCGTGCCGGTCTTATCAAAGATGACGGCTTGCAGTTTTCGGGCGCTTTCGAAGGAGACGCGATTGCGAATGAGCAGGCCGTTTTTCGCGGCCAGAGCTGTGGAGACGGCCACAACCAGAGGCACGGCGAGACCCAGGGCGTGCGGACAGGCGATGACCATCACGGTTACAGCTCGTTCAATGGCAAAAGCAAATTCTTTGCTCATGCCAACGAGCCAGATCAGGAAGGTGAGGGCACCACAGCCGAGCGCCGCAATTGTGAGCCACATGGCGGCGGTGTCGGCGACTTTTTGGGTCTTTGATTTGCTTTCCTGGGCCTGTCTGACCAGGTCGATGACCTGCGATAGAAATGAATCTTTGCCGGTACTTTTGACCTCAATGGTCAGAGAACCCTCACCGTTGATCGCGCCGCCGATGACCTTGCCGCCGGTCTTCTTGTTAACCGGAGTTGATTCCCCGGTGAGCATGGCTTCATTAACCGCACTTTCGCCCTTTACGATGACGCCGTCTGCGGGAATCTTCTCGCCGGGTTTGATCAGGACCTTGTCGTTCACCGCCAGCTCACCAAGCGGCACATCATTTACGCTGCCGTCGGGCATGAGTTTGTGGGCGTTGGAGGGCATGAGCTTGGCCAGCTCCTCCAGAGCTTTAGAAGCGCCCAGCACCGACTTCATCTCGATCCAGTGCCCCAGAAGCATGATATCGACAAGCGTGGCCAATTCCCAGAAGAAGATCTTGCCGGTCAGGCCGAACACGACGGCGCTGCTGTAAACATAGGCCGTGGTGACGGCGACGGCAACCAGCGTCATCATTCCGGGCTGACGGGATTTGAGCTCGTCTTGAAGACCTTTCAGAAACGGCCAGCCGCCATACCAGAATACCGCGGAAGAAAAAACGAATAAGAGATAGCTGTCACCGGGAAAACGAAGGGCTTCCTTCAGGCCCACCAGCGTTTGAAGCATCGGCGAGAGGATGAGAATCGGCCCGGTCAGCAAAAGCGAGATCCAGAACCGCTTCCGGAAATCCGCCGCCATGAGAGCGTGGTGACCTGCCTGATGGCCCCCCTTGGCCCAGGTGGTGGCGTGCGTTTCATGCATCGGGTGATGCAGGGCTTCCGCATGGTGATCCGGATGGTGATGTTCCATGAATCATCCTCTTTGTGAGCGAGCCGGTTTGTCTTTCTGAGTCTTTATCCGTTTCTTGTCTTTTCTTCCGTCTTTGCCCGCGTTCTCTTTCCGCTGCTTCACCAATCGAGGATATGGCAATCACTTTTACTTTGAGAAAATCATCCTTAAAGCGATGATCAATAAGGCAATGCCGAATATTTTTTCCAATACGGGATCGGATATACGGATGGCCAGCTTGGCGCCCAGTAATCCGCCGAAGATAAAACCGAGACAAATAAAGCCGGCAACCGGGAAGTCGATATACCCCTGTTTATAATAAGTCCATGCGGCAAGCAGGCCTATGGGCGGGACGAGTAAAGCCAGCGTCGTCCCCTGGGCGGTTTTTTGTGACAGACCAAAAAACAGCACGAGAATCGGGATGATTATCACTCCGCCGCCGATGCCGATCAGGCCGCTTAATATGCCGGCCAGCAGGCCGGTCAAGATATAGAGAAACGCATGCGCATAATCCATAGATGCACTTTCCGGTTTTCCCGGGGAAGGATCGGAACCCCGGTATTTTCCGCTTTCAGGTTTGAACGGGGTTTCGATTCCTGATGTCACTCCTTAATTGGCGATCGATCCCTCCGTCACCTGAACGAAGCCGCCGGGCCGTATCCATTTTTTAACAGCCCCTCGTATCCGGGACGCCGTCATCTGCCGGTAATATTTTGCCGCCCGGACGGGCTCATCGAGCGGCAAGTCCTGAATGGAGCGGGCCAAAAGGCCGGCGGCGATGCCGTCCATGCTCGCTTCGGCCAGCGGAATCTGGCGCAAAAGCAGAATCTTGGCCCTCTTAAGCTCTTTGGCCGTAACCGGAGTTTTCTGCAAATCTCGCAAATTTTGTTCGACCATCGTCCTTGCCCGGGAGACGTTGGGCGGATCGCAGCCATAGAAAACACTGAAAACGGAACGATGCTTTCCGGATTCCAGCGACGACCCCACCGTATAAACGAGGCCGGCGTTTTCCCGCAAATCACGGTAGAGCCTGGAAGCGTAAAATGCTCCGGACAAAATGTGATTGGCAAACGCAAGCGTGTAGTAGTCGGGCTGTGAGCGCGTGAGGGTCAGGGTCTGGGCGAGCGTGACTTCATCCTGGACCCGGCTTTGATCAGGCACGGCATGACGAGACGGCTTATTCGGGGGGACCGCCGGCAAATCCGTTACCGGTTTGGTGCCCTGGGCTCTCCAGGCGCCGAAACAGGCTGCGACAACTTCGCGCGCCCGTGCCGGTGTCACGTCGCCGATGATGACGATGGTCGTCATGTCGGGGCGAAAGACTTTGGCATGGTAGGACTTGACGTCGTCAAGGGAAAGGCCGGACACGGTTTCCCCAGTTGCTTCGCGCAGGACCGGATCGTGAGGGGGGAAGAGTCCTTTGATCAGCGCCCTCTGTGAAAGATAGCCGGGGCTCTTGAGCCGTCCGCTGACGACTCCCGCCGTTTCTTCCCTGACGACTGAGAAGGCCTGCCCGGGAAGGGCGGGCCGAAGCAGGTTGTCGGCGAGAAGCTTCAAGCCCTCTTCGAAGTGGTCGGGCTGTATCCGCAGCGAAAAGGACGCACCGGCGGTAATTTCGGCGCTGATATCATCTTTAGCTTTCTCGAAGCCAACCCTGTCGAGGGACTCTGTCCCATAAGAAAAAAGGTTTTGCAGAAGCGCGGCAACGCCTTCTTTCCCGGGTGGCTCCTGAAGATTGTCATTATGCTTTACCTGTCCATGCAGTGTAATCGTCGGACTGATTTTTTCCGTCTGGACAATGAGGCGAATTCCGTTCGCCAGTCTGATGTCGGCGGGTTTTACGTTGGAAACGGCCAGGGCCGGAACGATCAGCGATTTCTTTGCCCACGGCGGAAGCCTGACTTCAGTCGTGGGCTGCGGCGTAAAGGATTCGCCGCCTCCGAATCCTTTCGAGGCCACAGGCTTCCCGGAAGGCTGGGGGAGCAGGACCGCCGTTACGGCCTGATCGTTTTGGAGATAATTACGGGCCACACGGTTCACATCATCGACCGTTACTTTTTTAATAGCCTCGATCGTGTCATCGGGAGACGTTCGGCCTTCGACGGCCAGGGCCTGAGACCAGGCGCCGGCCAGTCCGGAGATGGAATTCTTCCGGAACTGGGCGTTGGTTTCGGCGTGACGCTTCGCTGCCGCCACCAGATCGGGGGGCAGCCCGTCTTTGATATACCCGTCAATAATAGCCTTGATGGCCGCCACGAGGCCGTCTCCATTTACGCCCTCGGGAAATCCCGCCGCGGCCAGGGCAAATCCGGCTTTCGGCAGCATCTCGGAGTCAAAATCCGTAAAGAGCGCTTTGCCTTCGGGAACCAGCGCAAACAGGTTTCCGCGCTTGCTGGCCAGAACATCGGTGAGAACCATCGCAGCTGCATAATCCGGGCTGTCATAGCCCGGAAGGCGATAGGCTACCACGGACAATCCATACGGCAGATCCGTGTTAAAGGCAATGTGAGCCGCTTTGAGCGGTTGAAGATTGACGGCGGGTCTTGCCGGTATGGGGCGCGGGGGAATGGACGAAAAGAGTTTTGTAACCAGGGACAGGGTTTGGGGCAGATCCACGTCGCCTGCGATCACAAGAATGGCGTTGTTCGGTCCATACCAGGACTCATGGAACTCTCTGAGCATCGCGCTGGTCGTCTTCTGGAACGACGGACGCGTCCCCAGGGCATCATGGGCATAGGGTGTTCCGTCAAATATTTTTTCGAGAAGCTGTTTGATGAGCAGGTACTCGGGATTGGATAGGTCGCGGGACACTTCCTGCTCGATTGCCCCGCGTTCCTTTTCCCAGAGTTCCTGCGAATTGAGTGCGCCCTTCATGCGTAGTACTTCTACGGTGAGCGCCGTCTCGAGATTATCCTTCGATACCGTAAAAAAATACTGGGTCACCGTCTGCTGGGTATCGGCGTTAAAGTGGCCCCCCATCAGCGCCATGATGTTGGAAAGTTCTGCGGCGGAAAGGCCGGGACTGCCGCGAAACATCATATGCTCCTGGGCATGGGCCATGCCGGGGAATCCCTCGGGCGACTCATTGGCGCCGACCAGGTAATTGATTTCGGTCGTGACAACCGGCGCGAGAGTGTTCTTCACGATGACGACCTGCATTCCGTTCGCGAGCGTCGCGCGCAGGACGTCGCCTGGATCCGCACTCCGGGCGGAACAGGGAACGGACAGGAAGCATAAAATCAGGACCAGAGATATAAGAGCGCTGAAGATTTTTTTCATGATGAAATTCCTGTCCTTCCCTTCTGTTACTATTTACCCAGAACAAAATGATCATTTCTGTTTCTGGCCCAGGCTTCCTCATCGTGTCCCGGGTCAACCGGCCGGTCTTCGCCGTAGCTGATCGTGGACATTCTTTTTGCATCCACGCCCAGCTCTATCAAGTACTTCTTGGCCGCGTCGGCTCTTCTCTGGCCCAGTGCGAGATTATATTCTTCCGTGCCCCGTTCGTCGCAATTGCCCTCTATCATTACCGTGGCATCGGGGTTCTTCATCAGCCAACCGGCATGGGCATCGAGAATCTTTCTGTCGCCCGGCCGCAGGACATCCTGATCATAATCAAAGTGGATATCGGTGAGTGATTTCGGAGCTTCGACGGCGACGGGCTTCTGTTCTGGTTCCTGGGCGGGTTTGACGGTCTCCACGGGCGGAGCCGGTTTCACTTCGGGAGGCGCAGCCGGTACGGCAGCTTCCTGTTTCACTTCGCTTTGCGGCTGGGTGGAACTTTCCATGACCGTTTCCTTTTTCGCACATCCGGCCGCGAAAACAAGAATGACGGCCGCGATAAAAATGATGACCTGCAAACAGAATCTTTTTTTCATAGTGTATTGCCTCCCCTGTGACTTAATGGTTTCAAAACCCGCTCAGTTTTCGTCATTCGGCTATCGTGACGAAAGCGTAATATACAGACTCGCTCCGCTACGGTAAATGAGCAGGAGAGCATCCTGCTTGGATTTGATCTTTCCCACGGCGGCGTTAAAATCGTTCATGTTGGATATTTTCTTACGGTTGATTTCTCTGATCATGTCGCCGGCCTGCAGGACTCCGCTGGCCGGGCTGTCATCCTCCACACCGACGACCACCACGCCATTGATGCGGGCCGGGATGCCCATCATCTTCTTCTGCTGCACGGAAATATCCTGGACGTGAATCCCGAAAAATCCGGTATTGATCTCACTGGTCTGGGTCGGCATTTTTGCCGGTAATTCACCAATCTCCACGGTGACGTTCTTTTCTTTACCGTCCCGGAGAATCTGGAGAGTCACGCGGTTGCCAGGCTTTTCCCGGGCTACCATATTCCTGAATTCGGAGATACTGGCGACATCCTTTCCGCCGTACTGCAGAATAACGTCTCCGCGCTGCAGCCCCGCCTTCTGGGCCGGACCGTCTTCCGTTACTTCGCTGATCAGAACGCCCTTTTCGCTCTTCAAGGCAAATTGTTTGGCCAGCTCGGGAGTCAGCGGCTGGATGCCCACGCCCAGCCATCCCCGGATCACTTTGCCTTTTTTAATCAGGCTTTCCATGACCACTTTGATCATATTGCTCGGGATGGCAAAACCAATGCCCTGATATCCGCCGGACGTGCTGAAAATCGCCGTATTGAGTCCGATCAGTTCGCCCTTCATGTTCACCAGTGCGCCGCCGGAATTTCCGGGATTGATCGCCGCGTCGGTCTGAATAAAGTCCTCATAATCCGCGATGCCGACATCAGCGCGCCCGACCGCACTGATGATTCCCGATGTCACTGTCTGGTTCAAACCAAACGGATTGCCGATGGCGATGACCCGGTCGCCGACTTTTGTATTATCGGAGTCGCCAAGTTCAAGATACGGGAGCTTGCCGGCATTGATCCTGACGACCGCCAGATCGGTCCGGGGGTCAGCCCCGACGACCTTGCCCTTGAATTGCCTTTTATCGGACAGCTTCACGGTGATTTCGTCGGCGCCCTGCACAACGTGATTATTCGTGATGATATACCCTTCCTGGCCGACGACGACGCCTGAACCCAGACCGCGTTGTTTATACTTGCGGGGCTTGTTGCCCTGATTATCAGACTGATCGCCGAAAAAATGCCGGAAGAAGGGATCGTCGAAAAACGGATTCTGCATGGGTTCGGATGTGACGGTCTGTTCGAATGAAATATTCACCACGGCCGGCTTCGCGGCAGCCGTCAGTTCCTCCATCGCCTTGTCCAGCTGTGACAATATATCGATGGATTCTTTGGAAATATTAACGCTCTGCGCCTGTCCCGTATTGAATATGTCCAAGTTGGCTGTAAGAACGGCACCGACGAGAATGCCGATAAAGATCAGGCCTGCCGTAAAAATAAAATACCGCACTCTTGCTTTCATAAGATCACCTTTCTTGTCGAAATTTTCATCCGGAAAATATCGAGGATGGTCCGAAGACCATTCCGGAGCAAACGTTTTCTGACTTTGGGGTTGGGGAGCGGTTGCTGTATCGCATAAAGAATCATAATCTCACCACCTCACACGTATTTGCCTTCTTCACTATTGTTAAAATACCTGCATTAGATTGGCAATCGTCGTTTATTGATAGGAAAATGATAGTATTGTATTATCTTGGCCCGCTGCTCCTTGAGATCGAGATGGATTCCTGTTCATGCGCCGGATTATTTTCGGCGAAGGCCAAACGGCCGAAGAATGCCGGCCGTCGACCTTCATTGGATTCACGAGAGCTTATTTACTTCTTACGGTGCAGGCATCCTGTTTGACTAAGAAAATGGAGCAGGGCAACGCTCTGATGATTTCTTCATTGCTTCCCCCGACCAGCATGCGTTCCAGTCGGCTCTCCGCACTGCTGCGCAGAACAAGCAAATCGATATTTTCATCTTTCACGAGTTTCAGAATGACTTCGGAAGGGATACCTTCCTTGATCAATTCTTTAATTGCCATACCCTTCTTTTTTTCCATCAATATAATTTCGTGCAATTCCGTCCTTTGTTTTTCCATGTCCCGTTTGTGTTCCTCTTCTACGGAGACCATGGGGATACTCCACCCTTTCAGCCATGTCGTATCTATAATATGAGAGACGGTGAGCTCCGCCTTATATTTTTGGGCCAGAGAGATACCCGCTTCAAGGGTGTTGTTGCAGTGTCTGCTCAACCAGGTCACGACAAGAATACGATTAATAAACTCCATAATATTCCTCCTTCACGATGAGGTGGGGTATCCTGAATCAGTCTTTATTTAAGCCACAGGGCATGTTCTTCCTGGAGGAGCGCCTGCGTCCGTTTGGCAAACCGGTTTTTAACTTTTGCGGCGGCGGTGATTTTGCGCACACCATTGTATCTTTTCTTGGGGATCAGGCTCAAATCGCCAGGGACGGCGTCGTCGTTGTCGTCGGGCAGCACGGCGATATTGTCGATCACGGCCGCGTATATGTCTGCCGATTGATCCTCAATGGCGTTGATGCCGCCAAAAATGCCTTGATCCGGCATCAGGTTATCAAACACGTTCGCTTCCACGGTCGTTTGTTGCTGTTCCATTGTGGTACCTCCTCTTCTCGTTTGTGTACTTATTGCGTGCTTAATGTTTTCTTCTGCGTACCTTATGAAATAAGATCCCAATTCGATTCCAAAGGACTAGGCATCAATGTCTTTTTTCATTTTGTCATAGTCTTCTTTCGTGATTTCTCCCTGGGCATATCGTCTTTTCAAAATATCCAGGGGCGTTTCCTGCGGTATTGTTCCCGTGGTTTTTGTTCTGAGGTTCTGAATGATAAAATAGGCAACGACCGCAATAACCACAACAAACACGATCCACATAAACATGCCTCCGAATCCGCAGCCGTAATTCATGTGATCCCATCGGCCGTCCATCGGTCCGCGGTAACCGCTGCAGCCTGCCGCGAACCCTGCCAAGGCCGTCGCTATCAGGAATAAAGTTCGTGCCAATGAATCAGTCCTCCCTAGATAATCGAATTAAAAACCTTCTCCAGTTTCGCCTCCACTTCATCTGCCAGGGCGCCAAGCTTTGCGTTATCCACCATCTGCATGGCTACCTTGGGTCTGATGATCGCCAGCGCCGTTTTGCCGTCTTTTTCATAGAGGATGACATTACAGGGCAGTAAAAGACCGATGTCTTCTTCCGCCAGGATCGCCTGATGGGCGTGGGGCGGACTGCAGGCGCCCAGGATGACGTACTTCGGGAAATCAATCCCCAGTTTTTCTTTGAATTTCTGCGCGACGTCGATTTCCGACATAATTCCAAAGCCTTCTTTTTTCAGGGCCTCCGTAGCTTTGTCTTTTACCGCTGCAAAAGGCTGCGTCAGTATTTTTTTGAATCCGTAAGTCATCGCGCGAATCCTTTCTGTAAAAACGCCAATATCCAAAATCAATTCTAATTGACGGCCGCCGCGCCTTTACTGAATTTTCCCGGACGTGCCGCCCGCCGTGTTTCTCCCTTAATATTGTGGATCGTTATAAGATTTACAATCATCGTTATTGGGCAGGTTAATGGCAGGTAGATACTACCAATTCATGAGGATGGGCTTGGATCGGGGTTGAATCCCGCTTAAGCGGAACACGTGTTGATTCCCTGTCGCTTGCTGCGAGGTGGTTGATTCAGGCCATTGCGGGCAGGTCCTTATCGAACCCGCCGGGGTTCGCATCGGGCCGGACTTCGCGTAAATTTCCAGTATATTCATATAGAATGGCTTCAGGATTGCTCTTTTACCGCCTCTGTCCTGCGGCTCATCTTCGACTTGCGGCCCTCCGCCGAGGGCGCCTGCAGAAGAGCCACGACACTGGACTTGTGTTCGATCGCAGGGAGATCTTCCTTCAAAAGGGCATTTGCAAAATTATTAATGCGAAGCATCAACTGATTCCACTCTTGTTCCGAGGCTTGCTGATTCATGATAATCTCCTTTCGATATTTCTGTATTATGGGTTCGGGAGGAGAGTATCGAGTTCCATTTCCAATGACAATACTGATTAAATGTAAGGATATTAGCAGGCAATCTCTACCACAGAGAAAGACGCATTTTGAGGCTCATCCGTGCCGTCATTCATCCGGAAGAGCTTCGGGGACGACTGTGGCGGCGGAAGGCAGAAGGGGGGCAAAGGGAGATCCGCCCTTGCTAAGTGACGGTCCGGGCTTTAGATTATAAAAGCCGGGCAGGGTCGCGAAAACGGTAATTATTCATGATTTCAAGGAGATGAAAAATGTATTCCGGCAAACACCTGCTTGAATTTTACCCTCCTTCATGGTAGCGTGCGAGCAATGATGAAAACGGAATGGATCAACATCAGGAAGGAAAAATCTTGAAATATTATCCGGTCTTTTGGGACATCACCGGGAAGAAATGCGTCGTGATCGGCGGCGGCGATGTGGCAGCCAGAAAAGTTGCGCGCCTGTTGGATTGCGGTGCAAAAGTCTGCGTGGTGAGCCCCAAACTTGTTGCGGAGCTTGTCCGTCTGAAAGACGACCGATTGATCGAACATGTCAACGATGACTATGCGCGCGAGCAGCTTTACGGAGCGGCGCTGGTCATCGGTGCGACGGATGATGAAAAAACCAATGCCGCGGTTTCGCGCGACGCCAAAGCCAGGGGTATTCCGGTTAATATCGTTGATGATCCGCAAAAATGTGATTTCATTTTACCATCGCTTGTCGAACGCGGCGATCTGACGATCGCCTGCGGCACCGGCGGCGCTTCTCCGGCGCTGGCGCGCCACTTGCGCGAGGAGCTTGAAAATACCTATGGAGAAGAATATGCGACGCTTATCGATATCCTCGGCAAGCTGAGAGGCAGGATGGAGAAGAATGCGGGTTTGGGCAAGCTCTGGTTTGACGGTCTCCTGGCGGCAGGCTTGCTCGACGCCATCCGCGTGAAGGACCAAAGCCGCGTGAAGAAGATCGTTCATGATGTTACAGGCGAGGAGGTGGGGCTTGATTAGTTTGGAAATCATTTTGTTCGCGGCGGCCCTCGGCTTCTGCGTATTGGCTACCGCCGGGTACCTGCTTTCCCTGCTCGGCAAGAAAGCGACGCTCGCCGGGATATCCACCTGGGTTCTGGCAGCGGGCTTTATTCTCCTGACGCTCTATCTGCTGGTTGCGGCCATGCATCGGGCCGGGTGGGACAACTTCGGTTCGCGCTATTTTCTGTCGGTCTACGCCTGGGCGATTGCCGGGATTTACCTGGGAACGCAATTTAAAACCGGGACCCGGTTGCTGGGCGCTTTCATCGCGCCGTTCATTTTATTATTTCTGATTGCCGCTGCGGGCCAGGGTGCAGGCAGGAATCTTGTGCCGCTCCAGTGGCAGGGCGGACTCACGGCGGCGCACCTGGTGCTGGCCATTGCCGGAGAGGCGCTCTTTGTCCTGGCCTCGGCCGCCGGGGCGATGTTCCTGGTTCAAAACAGCCTTTTGAAACATAAGAAACTGGGGGCGCTCGGCCGGTTGCTGCCCTCGCTCAATGATTTGGATCGGCTCAATCATCTGGGGCTTTTGTGGGGATTTCCCCTGCTGACGCTGGGGCTGATCGGGGGCGCCGTTTACGCCGCCTTTGTCTGGGGAGGCCTGTGGCCTGCCGATCCGAAAGTGATCTGGGCTTTTGCGGTCTGGGTGGTTTACGGCTTCCTCCTGCATCAGCGTCTGGCCATCGGCTGGAAAGGTTCCCGGATGGCTGTCCTGTCGGGCCTGGCCTTCCTCTTTTTTGTGTTGTCCACGCTGGTCGTCAGATTTTGTTTCGCCACCGTGCATAATTTTATTTGAGACTATGATTGCACTTGTCGGATTAAACCATAGAACGGCGCCGCTTGCCGTGCGCGAACGACTCTTTGCCGGATGCCAGGAGCGGGAGAATATTCTCGCCGATCTGCTGGCGCAAGACGGCGTGCGGGAAATTCTGCACCTCTCCACCTGCAACCGCATTGAGATCGTTGCAGCGACGGATCAGGCCCAGGGAGCAATCCATGGACTCAAATCTTATCTGGCAGGCCGGGGCGGTTTGACGGCTGAGGAAGCGGCGAACTGCCTTTACGCATATCAGGACGAGGAGGCGATCCGGCATTTGTTCCGCGTGACGTCCAGTCTGGATTCGCTGGTCATGGGCGAGGCGCAGATTCTGGGTCAGGTCAAGGACGCTTACCGGCAGGCGCTTACGCAAAACGTCACGGGCATAGCGCTCAATCGCCTGATGCACCGGGCCTTCCGTACGGCCAAACGCGTGCGGACGGAAACGGGCATTGCGGCCAATCCGGTATCGGTGAGCTTTGCCGCAGTCGAACTGGCCAAGAAAATATTCGGTACGCTCGCCGGTAAAAAGATTCTGGTGATCGGTGCGGGGGAGATGGCGGAGCTCACGTGCACGCATTTGATCGGGAACGGCGCCGAAGAAATCACTGTTGCCAACCGGTCTGTGACCCAGGCCGAGGTGCTTGCCGAAAAATATCACGGTAAAGCCGTAGGGCTTGCCGCTCTTGACGAAGCGCTGTGTGATGCTGATATTGTGATCAGTTCCACCGGCGCGCCGTCCTTTGTGATCACTGCGGACATGATTCGGCACTGCCTGCGCAAGCGGAAGAACCGTCTTTTGTTTTTAGTCGATATCGCCGTGCCGCGCGACATCGATCCCGCGGTGGACGGCATTGAAAATGTCTACCTTTACAATATCGATAATTTGCAGGACATTGTCGACGAGAATATCAAGAATCGCCGCCGCGAGTCGCTCAAGGCCGAGCAGATTGTTGTTGAGGAAGTGGCGCAGTATTTGAGCTGGCTTAAGGAACTCGACGCGGTTCCGACGATTGTGTCCCTGCGGGGCAAGGCCGAAGGGATTGTGCGGATGGAGCTTATGAAAGCGGGAAGCTGGATGGGAAATCTGGCCAACACAGACCGCGAAAAAATCGAAGCGCTGGTGAACGGCATCGTGAACAAGATCCTGCATGCGCCGATGACCGCGATGAAGGAAGAAAGCGCCGAGTTCAAATCTCGTGATATTGTGGCCGCCGCGAGGCAGCTGTTTAAACTGGATGATTGATGATCGGGAACTTTCCCTGCACAGTCCCTCCCCTCCCGGGGAGGAAATGAATAGGAATTATTATGCATATTAAAATAGGAACACGCGGCAGCAAGCTGGCGCTCGCGCAAACCCACTCGGTGGTTGATCAATTAAAAAAAGTCATTCCGGAAATCGCAGCCGAGGTCACCGTGATTAAGACCAGCGGCGACATCATGCAGGATGTGTCGCTCATGCAAATCGGCGGCCAGGGCGTCTTTGTCAAGGAAATTGAAGAAGCGCTCCTTTCCGGAAGCATCGATCTGGCCGTCCACAGCATGAAAGACGTTCCGGGCGACATCCCGGAGAGGTTGACCTTTGCCGCCGTTCTGCAGCGGGAAGATGTCCGCGACGTTCTGGTATCGCGCGGCAATGTCAAGTTGGAGTTTCTGCCCAGAGGCGCCAGGATCGGTACGGGTTCGCTGAGAAGAGGTGCACAAATACAGTCGATTCTGCCCGATGTAACCATTATGCCGTTGCGCGGCAATATCGACACGCGGCTCAAAAAGATTGAAACGGAAAATCTCACCGGTGTCATTCTGGCGGCGGCAGGCATGAAACGGCTGGGGTATGCTCAGGTGATTTCGCAATTTCTGCCGATTGAATTGATGCTGCCGGCGGTAGGACAGGGGGCTCTGGGTTTGCAGATCCGGGAAACCGATACAGACCTGTTCAAGGTTCTGGCAAAGCTCAATCATGTTCCCACGGCCACGGAAGTTGCCGCAGAGCGGTCCTATCTCAGAGCGCTGGGCGGCGGATGCCGTCTGCCGATTGCGGCTTACGGTCTCATCGAAGGCGGCCGCTTGACGCTGGAAGGCCTGGTCGCAGCGCCGAACGGTGCAAGCGTTGTCCGGGATAAAGTCTGGGGCGAGCTTAATGATGCCGAAGCAATGGGCAAAAGACTGGCCGACATGATCATGGAAAAGGGCGGCAAGAAACTGCTGGATCTGGTGTGCTAGGTTGAGCAACACTTCGACGTCATTCCTGCGAATATCTTAATGGTTACGAGTGCGGGAATGCAAAATAATGGGGAAGGACCAGAAGCCTCGTCATTCCCGCGAAGGCGGGAATCCAGTTTTCTTGATGGTTTTGCTTATGCAACATTCTTATGTTTACATTTTGGCAAGTCAGAAAAATGGTACTTTGTACGTAGGCGTCACGAGTGATTTGGCCAAACGCATTTATGAACATAAAAATGACTTGATCGATGGATTTTCAAAAAAATATAATATTCATGACCTCGTATATTATGAAGTGCATAATGAAATCGAAGAAGCGATTACCAGAGAGAAACAAATCAAGAAATGGAACAGAAACTGGAGACTGAGATTGATAGAGGAAAGAAATCCCGGATGGAAAGATTTGTATGATGAAATTATTTAGTAACTGCTCGCGCTCTCGCGCAAAATATTTATTCCTGGATTCCCGCCTTCGCGGGAATGACGCAGTTGGTGCAATATGACCGAGAAAATAAAACCGGGGAAAGTCTATATTATCGGGGCGGGGCCGGGCGACCCGGGACTTATTACGATTAAAGCCGTCGAGTGCCTGCGCCTGGCGGATGTCGTGATTTACGACAATCTGGTGAATGAAGACCTGCTGAAATACGCGAAGGCGACAGCCCGCTTTATCTACGCGGGAAAGAAGGGCGGCGATCATACGCTGTCGCAGGATAAGATCAATGAACTGCTGGCCCGGGAGGCCCTGGCCGGCAATACCGTTGCCCGTCTCAAGGGCGGCGATCCGTTTATCTTCGGGCGCGGCGGCGAAGAAGCCGAAGTGCTGGTGGGTGAGGGCGTTCCCTTTGAAGTCATCCCGGGCGTCACGTCGGCGATCGCGGTTCCCGCTTACGCGGGCATTCCGCTCACGCATCGCGGGCTCACGTCGACGGTGGCCTTTATCACCGGCCACGAAGATCCGACCAAGGAGCAAAGCGATATCGACTGGCAGGCGCTCGTCGGCATCGGCACACTGGTCTTTCTGATGGGTGTGAAGAATCTCGGGCAGATCGCCGGAGCGCTGATCTCGCGCGGCAAGCCGCCTGATACGCCGGCGGCATTGATTCGCCGCGGGACGACGCCGCATCAACAAATCCTCGCCGGAACATTGGCCACCATTGTTGACCTGGCGCGGACCAATGAATTCAAGCCTCCGGCCATTCTCGTGGTAGGTCCGGTTGTTGACCTGAGAGAAACGCTCCGCTGGTTTGATACCAAACCGCTTTTCGGCAAAGGCGTCGTTATCACGAGACCCGAGCGGCAGGCCGATGATCTGGCGTCTCTTCTTGCGGCCGAGGGCGCAAGTCCCATTCCTTTTCCAACGATCAGTATTGAACCGCCTTCCGGCTGGAGCGAACTGGATCGCGCCATCGGGGAATTGGAATCCTATGAGTGGCTGATTTTCACCAGCGCCAACGGCGTCCACTTCTTCTTTAAGCGGCTCAAGGAAATTGGCGGGGACGTCCGTGACCTGAAAGGGATCAAAATATGCTGCATCGGTCCGGCCACGGCGAAACAGATTGAAGACCGGGGTATCAGGGTGGATCTGATGCCCGATGAGTTCATCGCCGAAGGCATTTTGAAATCGTTTGCACCGATGGACTTGCGGGGAATGAAGATTCTGATTCCGCGCGCCGCCAAAGCCCGAGACATCCTGCCCGAGACGCTGAAAAAGCAGGGAGCCCTTGTGGAGGTCGTGACCGCGTATCAGACGGTCAGCTCCGGACGAAAGAAAGAAGAGCTCGCGGAAAGAATCGACGCGGGTGACGTGGATGTGATCACCTTCACCAGTTCATCGACGGTGACCAACTTTATCGACATCATGGGTAAGGACTACGCGCTGCCGCCGGGCGTGAAAATCGCCTGCATCGGCCCGGTAACGGCGGCAACCGCCAAAAAGGCAGGCTTTAAGGTCGATATTCAGCAGGAGGAATACACGATGGAGGGCCTGGTGCACTCCCTCGTCAATTATTTTCAAAACGAATCGTCAAGCAGGGACGAGTAAGGCAAAGATATGATCGGTATTTCGAAATTATACTGCGGGGCGGTGGAGCCGTCCGATGTGCTGCGCTATAACAGGTATTCGGGCAAGCTTCCGTCGCATCTGCTGCAGTTTTCATCGGACAAGAAACCGGTGGTGGTCTGGAACATGACGCGCCGCTGCAATTTGAAATGCATCCACTGCTATTCCAATTCCGCCAATGTCGATTACCCCGATGAGTTGACCACCGAGGAAGGCAAAAGGATGATTGATGACCTCGCGGCGTTCGGCGCTCCGGTCATCCTGTTCTCCGGCGGTGAGCCGCTCATGCGGCAAGACCTCCTGGAGCTCGCTCAATATGCGACGGACAAGGGCATGCGCGCGGTGATTTCCACCAACGGCACGCTCATTACCAAAGAGATCGCGACCGAACTCAAAAAAATCGGCCTGTCGTATGTGGGCGTGAGCCTCGACGGCCTGCAAAAAACCCACGACTGTTTCCGCGGCACGAAAGGCGCGTTTGAAAAAGCGATCGAAGGTATTCGCAACTGCCGCGACGCCGGCATCAAGGTCGGGCTCAGGTTCACGGTGAATAAGCACAATCTGGCCGATGTCGCTGCTATGTTCGACTTGCTGAGGCGCGAAAAAATCGAACGCCTGTGTTTCTATCATCTCGTTTACACGGGCCGCGGCTCCAAACTGCGCGAGGAGGACCTGACCCATGAAGAGGCGCGGAAGCTTCTGGATCTCATCGCCGCAAAAACGAAAGAAATGTTCGACGACGGACTGGCGCCGGAAATCCTGACCGTTGATAACCACGCCGACGGCCCGTATCTGTATCTGAAAATGAGGGAAGAAAATCCGGCCCGGGCCTGCGAGGTTCTGGAGCTTCTGGAGATGAATGAAGGCAATTCATCGGGCCAGGGCATCGGCTGTGTGAGCTGGGACGGTGAAGTGTATCCCGACCAATTCTGGCGCAATCAGCCGCTCGGAAATGTCCGGCAAAAACCGTTCAGTCAAATATGGACAGACGAGACCAATGAATTCCTGATGAAACTGAAGGATAAGAAAAAACACGTCCACGGACGCTGCGCCTCGTGCGCGTGGCTCACGGTCTGCGGCGGCAATTTCCGCGCGCGGGCCGAATCGGCGGGCGACGTCTGGGGGCCGGATCCGGCCTGTTATTTGACGGATGAAGAAATATCGACAAGGGAGGTCTAGATTATGCAATTTCCTGAATACCGGGGACGCCGGTTGAGAAAGAATGAAAACCTGAGACGTCTGGTTCGTGAGACGAAGTTAAGCGTGGATCATCTCGTTTACCCGCTGTTTGCGGTTCCCGGGAAGAGCGTAAAGAAGCCGATTAATTCGATGCCGGGCCAGTTCCAGATGTCCGTGGATTATATCGCGAAGGAAGCGCGGGAGGCTTTTGACCTGGGTATTCCGGCGATTTTGCTTTTCGGCCTTCCCTCCAAAAAGGATGAGCAGGGAAGCGGCGCCTTTGCCAAGGAAGGCATTGTGCAGCAGGCGGTGAGACGCGTCAAAAATGAAGTCCCGGACATCGTCGTGATCACCGATGTCTGCCTGTGTGAATACACAAGCCACGGCCATTGCGGCATTATCGAAAAAGGCCAGGTGCACAACGACATGACGCTCGACGTGCTGGCGGAAACGGCTCTGTCCCAGGCGAAAGCCGGCGCGGATATGGTCGCGCCGTCGGCCATGATGGACGGACAAATTGCGGCGATCCGCGAAGTGCTCGATGAAAACGCCATGGAAGACATTCCGATCATGGCGTATTGTGCAAAATACGCATCGTCTTTCTACGGACCTTTTCGGGAGGCGGCCGAGAGTACGCCGCAGTTCGGCGACCGTAAAGCCTACCAGATGGATCCGGCCAATGCCGACGAGGCGATTCGGGAAATATCACTCGATGTCTCCGAAGGCGCGGACATTATCATGGTGAAACCGGCGCTGCCTTACCTGGACGTCATCTGCCGGGCCAAGCAGGAATTCGATCTGCCACTTGCCGCGTATAACGTCAGCGGCGAATATGCGATGATCAAAGCCGCGGCGCAATTGGGCTGGCTCGATGAAGAAAAAACCATGCTGGAGAGCCTCACCGCCATCAGACGGGCCGGTGCGGATATCATTATCACCTACTGGGCCAAACAGCTGGCGCAGGTGTTGAAGCGCTGACAGGGACTGCCAGCTTCAACGGAATGACGAAAAGATAGTACATGATGAAACCATCGGTTATGTTTCCGTCCAAAGAAAATGCCGTTCGCATGATCGCGTGGGAAGTGACGCGCAGCTGCAACCTGAACTGCAAGCATTGCCGCGCCGCATCACACCTGGGGCCTTACCCGGGCGAACTGTCCACAGAACAATGCCTGCGGCTGATTGACGATATTGCCAGAGTGTCGAAACCGGTCATCATTCTGACGGGCGGCGAGCCGCTTTTGCGGCCGGACATTTTCGAGCTGGCCGCCTACGGGACCCAAAAAGGGCTGCGCATGGTTATGGCGACGAACGGGACGCTCGTGGATGAGGCCGTCGCGCGCAAGATGATTGCCGGCGGCATCCAGCGCGTCAGCATCAGCATCGACGGACCGGATGCAAAAAGCCATGACGATTTTCGTAATGAAGCGGGTGCTTTTTCCGGCGCGATGCGCGGCATCGAAGCCATGAAATCCGTGGGGATGGAGTTTCAGATTAACACGACGATCACCACGGCCAATCTGCACCAGATTAAAGACATTCACGACCTGGCGCTCAGGATCGGCGCGGCGGCGCATCATATTTTCCTTCTGGTGCCCACAGGGCGGGGCAGGGATCTGGCACAGCAGGCCATTACCGCTGCCGACTATGAAGAGACGCTGATGTGGTTTCACAAGGAGAGCCTGACCTGCGATATCCAGCTCAAGGCCACCTGCGCGCCTCACTATTTCCGCATTATGCACCAGAACAAACCCAAAGGGGCCAGGCCCGTCAAGAAAGCGGGCGGCCATTTTCACGAATCGACGAGAGGGTGTCTGGGCGGCATTTCGTTTTGCTTTGTTTCGCACGTCGGACAGGTGCAGCCCTGCGGCTATCTGGAGCTCGACTGCGGCAACGTGCAGAAACAAAGTTTTGGCGAGATCTGGGAAAGCTCGGAGGTTTTCTGCAATCTGCGCGATTATACTAAATACGGCGGCAAATGCGGCCGGTGCGAATTCATCAAGGTCTGCGGCGGCTGCCGGGCGCGGGCGTATGAGGCGACGGGGGATTACCTATCCGAAGAACCCCTGTGCTTATATCAGCCAGGCTTTTGAAAAATGCCCATCTGCTGCGTTTCCCTCGCCCTTCGTCACTGCGGCGTATGGTACTATACGCCTCACTCCTCAGGACTCGGGGGCCTTGCATCCGGACATTTTTGAAAAGCCTGGAGGATGTATCGTATGTTAAAGGCAAACGCTGTTGATGCGGTTTCAATTCTCAGGACTCGCGCCGAACATCTCAGTACTCGAGTGCCCCTTGGGTATTTGAACAGCCTGATGGCAGTTCTTTGTCATTGCGAAGCGCGCCGCGCGCTGTGGCAATCTCATAGTATGGGAGAATAGTGATCACTGATATGGATGATATAGATAAAAAAATACTGAACATTCTGCAGAAGGAATTTCCGCTCGTGGAGCAGCCGTTTCTGGCTGTGGCCGAACGCTGCGGCCTGAGCGAAGACGATGTGTTGGCCCGTGTTCAAAAGATGAAGGACGAAGGCATCATCCGCCGCATCGGCGCCGTATTTGACGGGGCCAAACTCGGACGCGTGAGCGCGCTGTTCGCGGCGCGGGTGCCCCCGGACAAAATTGATGACTTTGTCCGGGTTGTGAACGCCAACAAAGGTGTCACGCATAATTACCGCCGCAGCCACGAATACAATATCTGGTTTACCGCAAACGCGACAACCGCCGAAGAACTGACCGATTTTCTCAGGGACGTCAAAGAGAAGACCGGCGTAAAGGATATCCTGGATATGCGGGCGGTGAGAGTGTTCAAGATAGACGCAACTTTTAATATGTAATCAGGGTCCATACTTTTCGATGTCACTTCGACCGCAGGGGAGAAGTCCTGCGATCAAAGAAAAAAGATTTCTCGCTTCGCTTCGAAATGACAATGAAATATTTTACGTTACTTTGGACATGAAAAGTATTGAAAAATGCGTTACAAGATGTATCGCTTCCACGTGAAAAATAAATACTTTCCAATGTCACTTCGACCGCAGGGAGAAGTCTTGAATGGCATTTACCAAGAGTTACTACGTCTACTTCCTGACTAATTGGAACAACAAAGTACTTTATATCGGTGTGACAAACGACTTAGAACGACGACTCTATGAACACAAGAACAAACTGGTTCACGGGTTTACGGCTAAGTATAATTTGAATAAGCTGGTTTATTTTGAAGAAACGCAGGATGTTGCAGCCGCCATTGCCAGAGAGAAGGAAATGAAAAAATGGCGGAGGAACAAGAAGGATAATCTTGTTAATAAACTAAATCCATCCTGGCGGGACTTAAGCGAGACATTATAGAGGTCGCTCCCATCATGCTCACATAGATTTCTCGCTCCCGCTTACCCTGCTGATCTAAAGGTCACTCGAGGGCACTCGTCGAAATGACAATTAAACATTATTCTATGTCACTTCGACCGCAGGGAGAAGTCTTGCGTTAGAACCAAACCCTATTTCCCGCTTCGTTGTGAAATGACGGTTGACGGAAAGCCGCAACCGTGAGACACATATTCCACAAGAATTCAGGTTTGCCCAAAATAAAAAAGGAGGATGGAAAGATGGAACCGAAGGACATTGATTTTGCGGCCATGCCCCAAAAAGCAATCAGCGTTGTGACGAAGCCTGCGGAATTTTTTCAGGCGATGCCCAAGGCGGGCGGATTCCTGGAGCCCCTTGTTTTTGCCGTGATCATGGGATTGATCACCGGCATCATTCAAGCGATTCTGAACGTCATCGGTCTTGTACCGGGAGCAGGTTACGGCGGCGGCGTGATGGCGGGATTCGGCGTCATTATTTTCATGCCGATTGCCGCGGCTGTCGGCAGCTTCATCGGCGCAGCCATCCTGTTCGTGATCTGGAAACTGATGGGTTCCGAGGAGAACTATGAAACGGCCTATCGCTGCGGCGCTTATCTGATCGCTGTGGCCCCCATTACCGCGATCATCGGTGTGATCCCTTACGCCGGCGGCATCATCACAATGGCCATCTATGTGTATTTTCTGGTGACAACCAGCATTCATGTTCATCATATTCCGTCCCAGAAAGCCTGGATGGTTTTCGGCATCATCGGCGTGATCTTCGCGATTTTGGGAATTGTCGCAGAATACAAGGCCAGAAATATGGCATCCGAACTGGGAAAGTGGCGTCAGATGAGCAAAGAAGTTGAGAAGTCAGCCAAAGATATGGAAAAATCCACCGATGAGATGCGCAAGCAGGCCGAGGACATGGCCAAGCAAGCCAAAGCACAGGCTGATGAAGCACAAAAACAAGCCGAAAAAAATCAGTAAATAAACTTATCGCTTCGTGCGCACCGGACTTGCCCCGCAAAGAAGGTGCGCACGAAAAAAAATTCAAAAACCGGAATGATTTATGACGGAAGAAAAGAACTCACCCCTGCTCGCGCTGGTGGACGGGAGCAATTATCTTTACCGCGCCTATTACGCGATTCCGGCGCTCACCAACTCCAAAGGTTTTCCCACCAATGCCATCTATGGCTTCACAACCATGCTGATGAAGCTTCTGCGCGATCTGGCGCCCGACTATGTTGTTGTCACGTTCGATCTCAAAGGGCCGACGACCCGGCACGGAGAGTTCGAAGATTATAAGGCGACGCGCAAACCGATGCCCGACGATCTGGTGCCGCAGATTTCATCCATCAAGGACGTGGTCCGGGCCTTCGCGATTTGCGTTTTGGAAAAGCAGGGGATAGAAGCCGATGATATTATCGGGACGCTTGCAGTTCAGGCACGGGAAAAAGGATGGCGCACGGCCATCATCTCCGGCGACAAGGATCTGATGCAGCTCGTCAATGACGCAGTCACGATGGTCGATACGATGAAGGATAAGACCTATGATGCCGAGGCCGTCAGGGAAAAGTTCGGCGTGGGTCCCGACAAGGTCGCGGACATCCTGGGGCTGATGGGTGACACATCCGACAATATCCCCGGTGTACCGGGCATCGGACCGAAAACGGCCCAGCGGCTCATCGAGGAATACGGCTCCGTCGATGCCGTGATTGAAAACGCCGAAAGACTCCACAACGTGAAACTGCGCGAAAGCTTCCGGCAGCACGCCGAACAGGCGAAGCTCAGCCGTCAACTGGCGCTGATCCGCACGGATGTGGACATTCATTTTGACCTGCAGGACGCGGCCCGCAAAGAACCGGACCGGGAACAATTAACGCGGCTCTTCAGCGAATTTGAATTTTCGTCACTTTTGCAGCAGATTAAAACCAATGCGGCAAAGCCCCTCAGAACCTGTACGATCGCTCATGACAAAACAGCGCTTGCGGAAATGGCTCTGAGGCTGCAGGGCAGCCCGGTCATTGCCTGTGAATTCGTCTGGGAGAAGAATCCCCCTCCCGAGTTAATCGGCATCTGCATCCATGCGGGCGGCGATTCGTTTTACGTTCCGATCGGCCATACGCAGGCGAAAACGCAATTGCCGGCGAAGGACGTATTCGCTGTCCTGGCGCCTGCCTTTGCGGATGCCGAAATCAAGAAACATGTTTACGACTTGAAAACGACGCTCGTAGCCCTTCCGGATCTGGATGTCCGGACGGCCGAAGACTGGCAGCTTGCGGCGTACCTGCTCAATCCGGCGCGGCATTCCTATGAACTTGATGAAATTGCCTGGGAATATCTGCACGAAAGGATTCCCGCGCCCAATGACGTGGCCGGCGGCAAGGGGAAAACGTATCCCCTGGCGCTCGTGCCCGTCGATCGCATGGCCGCCTATGCGGGGCAGCGGGCGGAGGCGATTATGTCCCTGGCGCCGGTCCTGGCCGAAAAACTTGCCGAGGCCGGGGCGGCCGGACTCTACCGGGATGTCGAAATGCCGATCCTGTTTACACTTGCCGCCATGGAGAAAAAGGGCGTTCTCCTGGATGCCGGTCTCTTGAAGCAGATGTCCGAAGAACTGGGACAGCTGCTGTCACTCTCCGAAGAAAAAATTCACCGCCTGGCGGGAGAAAAATTCAACATCAATTCCCCCAAGCAGTTGCAGACCATCTTGTTTGAAAAAATGAAGCTGCCGAAGGGCAAGAAGACCAAGGAAGGTTATTCCACGGATGTCGATGTGCTCACGGAGCTTGCGCGCGGCCATGAACTGCCCGCCGAAATCCTGGCCTACCGGTCGCTTGCCAAGCTCAAGTCCACGTATGTGGATGCGCTTCCCGCCCTGATCAATCCGCAGACCGGCAGGATTCACACCTCCTACAACCAGACGGTGGCGGCCACCGGGAGGCTTTCGAGCAGCAATCCCAACCTGCAGAATATCCCCATCCGGACACTGGAGGGAAAAAGAATCCGCCAGGCGTTTATCGCCGATCCCGGATGCGTCCTCATTTCCGCCGACTATTCGCAAATCGAGCTTCGGGTGCTCGCGCACCTGTGCGAAGACGAAACGCTTCTCGCGGCGTTTGCGTCCGAAGAAGACATTCACACCCGCACCGCCTCCGACGTATTCGGCGTCTTCCCGCAGATGGTGAGCCCCGAAATGCGCCGGCAGGCCAAGGTCATCAACTTCGGCATTCTCTATGGCATGAGCGCGTTTGGCCTCGCGAAGGAGTTGGGCGTCCCCCAGAAGACCGCGCAGGTCTATATCGACGGCTATTTCGCCCGCTACAGGAAAGTGCGCGATTACCTGGACGGCATTCTGGAAGGCGCGAAGCGCGACGGTTATGTCTGCACGCTCCTCAACCGCCGCCGCTACCTGCCGGAGCTGAAAAGCCAGATTCCATCCGTTCGTCAGTTCGCCGAGCGCATGGCGATCAATGCACCCATTCAAGGCACCGCCGCCGACCTCATTAAAGTGGCGATGGTGAATATCGATTACCTGCTGGCCAAGAAGAAACTGGCCGCCCGGCTGATCATGCAGGTGCACGACGAACTGGTCGTGGAAGCGCCCGAGGAAGAAAAAGCAGAGGTCATGGCGCTGGTTAAAAAAGAGATGGAAGAAGTGATCAAGCTCAAAGTGCCGCTCAAAGTGGAAATTGCGAGTGGGGAGAACTGGGACGAAGCCCACTGATAGGACGGCTGAAAAGCGCCGATCTGCGTTGTTGCGCTGCGATCCCGTGTCGCTCAACGTACATTAAGTACGCCTCGCGACCCGGGTCTTGCGCGCCTAGCATCTCAGCACTTTTGAGCCGTCCTGAAACTTCATTACAACTAACTAATCAGGACTCGGGGGCCTTGCATCTGGCATTGGCGTGTCCCTGGGTATTTGAACAGCCCTGAAAAATATAATTTAGATTGTCATTGCGAAGCGCGCCTTGCGCGCTGTGGCAATCTAATGTGCACTTTGAAGAAGTCTGTTAACGAACTAACCGGTCGTTCTTGGACAAATTTCCCATGATAAAGCTGCCGGGCTTTTGGTCCTTAATTATCCTGAAATACCGTGTACCTAAATCATAATATGATTGATTTTATGACGATGTTTCAATTTGCGTTTTGTCTCAAAAAGAGTAGAATTGCGACACATTTCGGAAAAAGCTTAACCAATATTAAACGTTAGGATTCTTATAATGCGTGATAATAAATGAAAATATGGTTATCAAATACGGTTCTTTCCTGGTTGCCACATTTAACAGGGTGGAGCACTAAAGCATCGAAGAATCTACTGCGACCTTACACGCATTGGGAGCATGCACAGAAGTTATCAAGCAGTGAGGCCAATCAATTCATAAGGATTGATATCGTCACAACGCTAAAGCGATCCGTTGATATACGAATTCGCAATCTAAATGATATATATCAATTCAGGACTATACAAGTTCTCAAAAAAGAAAAAAGTCTCGTCGAAATTTTATCTCAATTAGAAATTGTTAGACCAATGATGATTTCTAAGTTAAACCGGATTAGAAACACAATAGAACATCAGGACAAAGCACCCCCATCTTACGATGAATGTGTGGAGTTGATTGACTTTACATGGTACTTCTTAAGATCAACGGACAAACTAATACAGCAGATTCCTGGAGGTGTTATTTATGACCCGGAAGGCGGAGACTATGTTACGCCATATGGGGTCTCGTTTAATGTTCGCATCGACCAAGATTGGCAGGTTGAAGTGACCGGATGGGTCGAAAATTATATGATATCCTCGGAAGAAAAATTAAATTGGCTTCTTATCGAATGTGAGGACTGCTGCTCGGCAGAAGAACTCTTTGCTAGAAAAAAGGGATGGTCAGGTTATCTCGACGACCACAAAGATAAAAAGCTTTCCGACATGCACTTTACAGGCAAGTTTTCCGGACCGCCTGAGTTAATGAAGGAATTTCTAATCCATTATTTTCGAGCGTGTTAATAAATCCTAACACCTAACATCTTTTTCTGCAGAGGACTCGGGTGCCTTGTCGTTAAGAATAGTGTTGCATCTTACGAGTCGTAATCGTCAACTGACAGAATTTTCAAAATCAGTAATTAGCCAGTGACCTCAACATTGATTCCAGACTGTCGAGACCAACAAAAATAGAACTTCGATGAAAGGCTATCTGCCGTCAGGGCGTCGCTGCTTTCTTTCCCAGTTCAAAAGCCTCGCGCATGGCTTGTTCGTTGTGGGCAATTTCTCCGCGGGCGTCGGCGGAGGCCATGACGGTGCCCAGCCAGTTCATTTTGGTCATCTCCACGGTGGACTTAAAGCTGTGCACGATCGGATCAGCGGTATGCACGTTCGTGTCTCCGCAGACCGTGATGAGGCCGATGCGCTTGCCCCGCATCCTGGGGTAGTAGATCTTCTGCCAGCGCCATTCGGCGTCGAAAAAGACACACCAGCGGTCGAGGTAGGCTTTCATCTGCGCGGTCATCGTCCAGAAGTAAACGGGGCAGCTGTGAATGATGGCATAGGCATCCAGAATTTTTGTCTGGATTTCCAGCATATCATCTTTCACTGCACACATGCCGGCCGGGTTGCATTTTTTGCAATCCTTGCAGCCCGCAATGCGTTTGTGGTCGAGGACGATTTTTTCTACATCGGCACCGGCTTCCTTCGCGCCGGCCAGCGCCTGACTGAGAAGAACATCACTGTTGCCGCCGATGCGCGGACTTCCCAAAATACCCAGTACCTTCATGCCGACCTCCTGCCTTTTATTTTTGAGCGCTTGTCACAGCAAAGACTGATGATTATGAATATCTCTTTCAGGTCGGCTTGTAAAGAAGGAAGTGCCCCTTCGGGTTCTTCGATGATCCTGACCCGATGACTGAAGCGCTGCCCGGCCCGGTGGTGGATTTCGCTGTCTCGTCGGGGAGCATCCGCAAAATAGTTAAAGACCGAATCAATTAAATATGTTAAAAAATCACACCGCAAGTAAAGGAGGGTTTATGAAAACGCTGAAATTGGCTTGGGTGGTGGCTGCCATCTTGTGTTTTGTTTCATCTTTTTCGTTCGCTCAGGATACGGAGAGACGGGGCGCCTGCCGCGCGGATTACGAAAAATTCTGCAAGGATGTCCGGCCCGGCCAGGGCAGGATCGTGCAGTGCTTGCGGCAGCATGAGTCGGAGCTTTCCGCAGCCTGCAAAAGCGAAATGGCAGAAGGAAGAGAAAAGAGCCGTGAATTTGTAAAGGCCTGCAAGGCTGACGCGGCAAATCTCTGCCAGGATATCAGACCGGGAGGCGGACGGATTGCCAAATGTCTCAAGGCCAATGAGGGTCAATTATCACCGGACTGCGCCGCCTTTCTGAAAAAATAAAGCATCGGCGTCAACGTTCCCGGCCGGAGTCCATGCCGACCGCGTTTTGCTTAATAGCTTACTCATATTTTGAGCGCAGCTTACGCCGCGATTTCCGGGTGCCGCAAATGACCAAATCTTATCATTCATTCAAATACAGCGCTGCTTCGGTCCCGGATGGGTCGCGCAGTGACCATTTCACCATTATCGCGCATCGCGGCGCATCGGCTTATTATCCCGAGAATACGCCGGCTTCTTTTGAGGGAGCGGTGGCGCTCGGCGCGGACATGGTGGAGCTGGACGTTCAGTTGACCTCCGACGGCGAGGTCGTCGTTTTTCACGACGAAAAGATATCGCGCTGTACGAACGGCCGGGGCCGCGTCGCGGATCACACTCTGGCCGCGCTCAGAAAACTTGACGCCGGCAGCTGGTTTGACAAGAAATTTCAGGGTGAAAAAATTCCCACGCTGTCGGAGGTCCTTCATCTTTGCCGGGAAAGGATTGCCGTCAACATCGAAGTTAAGACGGAGGCGGTGGCCGATGACGTATCCGGCGGGATTGAAGAAAAATGCCTGCGGATCGTCGATCAGGCCGGGATGCGGGGGCATGTCGTTTTTTCGAGCTTTGATCCCCGGGCTATTTTGCATCTCAAGGCAATCGACGCGGGGGCGCCCGTTGCCGTTTTGTATGAGAAGAAACATTACGGTCTGAAATTGCCGTCCGCAATCGTTGCATCGCTTCACGCGGACGCCTTCAACTGCTCCCAGCGCGAGCTCGGCAAAATATGGCTTGCCGATCTCACGCATCATGATATCCCGGTCAATGTCTATACCGTCAATGAGGAAAAGAAAATGACGCGGTGGCTGGCCCTGGGCATCGACGGCATTTTTACGAATCATCCTGATGTTTTAAAACGCGTGCTGGAGGATTTCCGGTGGACACAAAAAAGCAAACCCCGCTGACGCCCAACATCTCCAATGCCATGATCCGCAGCATCATGATCGCCATGGACGTCATGTTTCGGGCGACAGGAACGGATGTCCGCCTGCACGGACTGGAAAACGTACCGGATCAACCGGTCCTGTATGTGGTGAACCACTTTACGCGCATCGAAACCTTCATCATGCCGTACATCATCAAGAAGCATTTCAAAAAATATCCCATTTCGCTCGCGGATGCGTCCTTCTTTACGGGAAGAGTGGGCGAATTCATGAACCGGGCGGGCGGCATCTCCACGGCCGATCCCAACCGGGATGCCATTTTAATCAATGCTCTGCTTACCGACAGCCATCCGGTCATCATTTTTCCCGAAGGCCAGATGATCAAGGACAAGAAGATCATCGAAAAGGGCAAATATCTGATTAACACCGCCACGGGCCGCCGTCCGCCGCATACGGGCGCGGGGCGAATCGCGCTTCGCTCGCAGTTTATCCGTGAAGAGCTGCGCCTCCTGCACGCGCAAAAGGAGCACGTCTCCATCGGCCTCATTGCCGATCATTTTGGATTTGATCCGGCGCACGTGGAGAAGATCCTCGCAAAGGAAACGTTTATCGTTCCGGTCAATATCACGTATTATCCCGTGCGCGCCCGGGATAACGCCATCAGCCGGCTGGTCAACCGCTTTGTAGACCACGTCTCCGAAAGGATGGAGGAGGAGATGGAGGTCGAAGGATCGATGCTCATGGACGGCGTGGATATCGATATCAGCCTGGGCAGACCGATTGCCGTGAAAAAGTACCTGGAAGAAGGTGAGGGCATTCGGGAGATGCTGACCGATACCGGGCTCTACCTGAACCCCGGGGAGCTCAAGTTTGCCGCGCCCTTCATGAAGATTTACGTGCAGATGATGTATGAATACATGCACGCGATCTACGAGATGACGACGGTCAACCACGATCATCTGGCGTCCTACATTATTACGAAATACCTGAAGACGAGCTTTTCGGAAAGCGATCTCAAAAACCGTATTTATCTGGCCATTGAACACCTGATGCAGACGGGCATTTCCCGCTACCACCAGACGCTTGCCGCCGATCAGATCAACCTGCTCAGCGACGATCTTCATGAAAAGTATGAGGACTTCATGAACGATGTCATCGCCGAAAACCTCGTATCGCGCCAGGACGGCATGATCACCAAAAACCAGGAACGGTTTCACAGAACCTATGCGTTTCAAACGATCCGCAGGGATAACATCGTCGAAGTCCTGACGAATGAAATTGAACCCCTGAAACGCCTGACGCAGGGCCTCGATCATCTGATGCGGGAGCCTTCGGTATTCATCAAACAGAAGATCAGAAACCAGTTTCTGATGCAGGACCGGCAGATTTTCAACGAGGATTATTCGCAGCACTACGTCGCCGGTGTGACAAAGCCCCGGGGGATCGGCGAGCCTTTTCTGAGGCGTCTTCTTCTGCGCAACCGGGGCGTGATCCTCGTGCACGGTTACCTGGCCGCGCCCGAGGAGATTGAGCCGCTGGCGGATTTTCTGTACAAGAACGGTTACAGTGTATACGGCGCGCGCCTTCGAGGACACGGCACGGCGCCGGAGGATCTCGCGCTGTGGGACTGGCATGCCTGGTATGCCTCCGTCAACCGGGCCTATATCATCATGAAGAATACCGTGAAGGCTTTCGCCGTCGTCGGTTTCTCCACAGGCGCGGGGCTCGCGCTGCTGCAGGCGGCCAACAAGCCCGGGCGGATTGAGGGCGTGATATCGATTAACGGCCCGGCGCGGCTTCAAAATTCCCAGGCCAAGTATTCTCCGCTGGTCGTTGCGTGGAACAGAGTCCTGTCGCTTCTGGGCGTTACGCGGGGCAAAAAAGAATTTGTGGCCAATGCCCCGGAAAACCCGGAAATCAATTACGACCGCAACCCCATCCGCGGTGTCTATGAACTGGAGCGGTTGATGAAATACGTCAAGACGAGGCTTCCGGACGTGACGTGCCCGGTCCTCGTGATCCAGGGATCGGATGATCCGGTCGTCAATCCGGAAAGCGGCATGGATATTTATATGCCGTTGGGGTCGGCCGATAAACAGCTCGTTCATATTTCCGCTGATCATCACGGCATTCTGCGCGGCAGCGAATCCGACGAGGTCAAAGAAAAAGTTCTGCTGTTCTTAAAAAGAATTTTCCAGTAGTCCTCACCAGAGAAGTGAGTAAAAGGAGTCGCGCGTTACGATGGAAGAAAATACGGCCTTGAAGGAAAAAGCGGCGTCCGCGCCCAGGAGCCCCGGCGTATACATCATGCACGATGCCGCCGGCAAAGTCATCTACGTGGGCAAGGCCAACGATTTGAAGAGCCGCATCAGTTCCTATTTTACGGGCAAGGACACGCGGCCGATGGCGCCCTTTTTGATGGCGCGGGTGCGCGATATTGAATTCATCACCACCGCCACGGAAAAAGAAGCCCTGATTCTGGAAAACAATCTCATCAAGAAACACCGTCCGCGATACAATGTGATTTTGCGCGATGATAAGACCTACTATCACCTTTCGCTGGATCCCTCGGAGCCTTATCCTCGGCTCACGCTTGTCCGCAAGCGGCTCAACAATGCAGCCCTCTATTTCGGCCCTTATCCGTCGGGGCTGGCCGCCAAGGAAACACTCCGGTTTGTCCAGCAGGTCTTTCCGCTTCGGACCTGCCGTAACCGTGATTTTCAACTGAGGCCCCGCCCCTGTCTGGAGTATCAGATCGGACGATGCCTGGCCCCCTGCAAAAACCTGATTGACGAAGCCGCTTACCGGAAGCTGGCCCAGAGCGCCGTGTCTTTTCTGCAGGGACGCCGACGGGAGCTGGTTTCCGATTTGAAAAGACAGATGGAGGATGCGGCCCGGGACCTGAATTATGAAGAAGCGGCGCGTCTGCGCGACCGCATCGGCGCGCTCGAACACGCGCTGGAGCGGCAAAACGTGGATTGGGGCGGCCTGGAGGACCAGGACGTCCTGGGCGTTTATACCGATCAGGATACCTATCAGCTCTGCATCCTGTTCGTGCGCGGCGGGAAACTTCTGGGCAGCAAATCCTTTACGCCCGTAAAGACAAAGGCGGACGCCGGTGAAGTGATTTCGTCGCTGCTCGGGCAATACTACGACGGTTCCAATCTGCCGGACGAGCTTATCCTTCCGTTACATCTTCCCGACGAAGACGTGATCGCCGAGTGGCTCACGGATCAAAAAGGGAAAAAAGTGCCGCTTACGGTGCCGCAGCGCGGAGCCAAAAAGGCGCTGGCCGACATGGCGGGCGCAAACGCCCGCGAGCTTTTTCTATCGGGGCAAAAGAAGGAAGAGCAGAGGGCTGCTGCTCTTGCAGTCCTTCAGGAAAAACTCTCGCTTTCCAAATTGCCCAGGCGAATCGAATGCTACGATATTTCCAACATCAGCGGCAAAGACGCTGTGGGATCGATGGTGGTCCTTCAGGACGGCGAACCGGATAAGTCGGGTTACCGGCGTTTCCGCATCCGGGGACTGGACGAGCCGGATGACTACGGCATGATGCGGGAAGTGTTGACGCGCAGGTTTTCGGGCACCCAACCGCTTCCGGATCTCGTCGTGGTTGACGGCGGCAAGGGACAGCTCAATGTCGCACTTTCCGTTTTGAACGACCTGAAGATAAAACTGGACGTCGCGGGTCTCGCGAAAGAGGAGCGGGCAATTCCTACCGCAAAAGTCAGGCTCCGCGGAAAAGCGGCCAAAGCGGAGGACCGCGTCTATCTGCCCAGGCGCAAGGACGCCGTCTTTCTTTCTTCCAAGCCCGCCGCCCTCGCGCTTCTGCAGCGGGTCCGCGATGAGGCGCACCGCTTTGCGGTGAGCTACTACCATCGGTTGAAGAACAAAAATGATTTCCGCTCCGTTTTGGATGCGATTCCCGATGTCGGCTCCGAACGCAAGAGAGAGCTGCTGAAATATTTCGGTTCCGTGAAGCAGGTCCGGCTCGCCTCACTGTCCGATTTGCAAAAGGTCCCGGGAATTGGTAAGGAGCTCGCGGAAAAAATTTATTCTCACCTGAGAAAAGAAGAGTGAGCGCGTTTATATCGTATGAGTCTGGTAACCATATTTCTGCTGGCGATCGGTTTGGGGATCGATGCTTTTTCCGTGGCCATCGGCATCGGGGCCGCGAATCAAAAGAAATCGTGGACGCCTGTCCTGCGGCTTTCTCTTGCTTTCGGCGCTTTTCAGTTTGTGATGCCGCTTATCGGCTGGCTGGCCGGTTCGACCGTCGTTTCCCTGATCGGAAATTTTGATCACTGGATCGCATTTGCCCTCCTGGCTGTGGTCGGCGGGAAAATGATCTGGGAGGGATTCGAGAAGGAAAGTGGCGAGGAGAGGGCCGATCAGACGCGCGGCTGGCCGTTACTCCTCCTTTCCATTGCCACCAGTATCGACGCGCTGGCGGTCGGATTCAGTTTCTCGCTTTTAAAAACCCCCATCCTGTTTCCCGCGGTAATCATCGGGATTGTCTGCTTTGCAATGACGGCGGTCGGCATGATTTTCGGCAAGGGATTGGCCCGGATCTTCGGGAAGAAGGTGGAGATTGTGGGCGGTCTGGTCCTGATTGCCATCGGTGTGAAGATTCTGATAGAGCATATTTAGACGTGAGGTTCCATAAAAGATCTGCAGCCGTTTCTCCCGCCGATCTGCCGTTGCTAGTGTGATCGGTGACAAAACCAGGGATAAGCGTTTCCCAAAGAGACGATCATATACGGTTGTCCGGAAGGAGCCGCAAATCCCTTAAGGGGAGCGATTTTTGTACAAATCTTTAGGCTTGTATTCTGAAATATTTCGATAAACGCCAATGATATTAAGGTGGATCTCTTCATTGGATTACCATTAATTAGCATTGCTTTTCTTATTCCTAATTACTATACTCCAACACACAGCAAAACTTTAATCCCGCTCGGGCGGGACGAGAGTTAATTCCCTGTCGCTTGCTGCGAGGTGGTTGATCCAAGCGTGCGGGGTGACGATTTCGCGTTCCGATGATTTAAGGAGGTTTTAACATGCGCATAAAAAAAATTCAGAAAATGATCTGCATGATCGTGCTGATAGCAGTGCTGATCCCAGGTATGGCGCTGGCACAGGACAGCGCCGGGAGTTATACGAGACAGACGTTCAGCCAGGAGGAGCTGGCCCAGATGATGGCGCCGGTCGCGCTTTATCCGGATGCCCTCTTGTCGCAGATTCTGATGGCCGCCACGTATCCGTTTGATGTGGTCGAAGCGGATCGCTGGATGACGAGAAATCCCTACGTGACGGGTGAAGCCCTGGATCAGGCGCTGCAGGCCAAGGACTGGGACGTCAGTATTCTGGCCCTGTGCCACTATCCGAAAGTACTGGCCATGATGAGCGAAAATCTGAGCTGGACGGCGAGACTCGGCGACGCGTTTACCAACCAGGAAGACGACGTTATGGATACGGTTCAGGAGCTGCGCACTCGGGCGCGCGAGGCGGGGAATCTTTCGACAACGCCGGAGCAGAGAGTGATTGTCGAGGACCGCTACATCAGCATTGAGCCGGCCAGTCCGGAATATGTATACGTTCCCGCATATGATCCGTATGTCGTATACGGGACGTGGTGGCTGCCGCTTTTCCCACCTTTGCCGATTATCCTGCCCGGATTAATCGTAACGGGTCCCCGTATCATTTTTTCGCCGAGATACTATGTCGGATACGGTGTATTCGGCTGGAGCCGGTTTGACTGGCATCAGCGCCACCTCGTCATTGTGGATATCGACAGAACCAGACGGTATTACAGACACTATCGTGATTATGATTATCGCGGACCGGATCGTCGCTTCTGGCGGCCGGATCGCGAACGGCGTTACATCCGCGAAAGACGCGCGGGTGAAATCCCCGCGTATCGCCCGCCGGTTAAACCCGTGCCGCCCGGTCAGCGCTGGGACCGCGGCCCCGACAGACGCGATAAGCCGGATATAAGAGACAGAGACAGAAGGCCGGGCAACGGCCCCCGGGTCATTGACCGGGACAGGCGTGAAATCGAGGGGCGGCCGAGCGGGCCGGGAATTGTGCCGCCGCGACGCGATGATAAAGATAAACGTCCGGATGCGGGCCCGCGGATCATTGATCGGGACAAGCGTGAAATCGAGGGACGGCCGAGCGGGCCGGGCCTTGGCCCGCAGCGCACTCCGGACAGAGACAGAGAACTGAATCAGGATCGCCGCGTTATTGATAAAGGGAAGCCCGTTGAGCAGCCGCGGATTATCGACAACAGGCCGCAGCCGTCCGATGCGAGACCGGTTGACCGGGGGCAGCCCGTGATTCGGGATCGCGCTCCGGTGGGAGGAGCCGAACCGCGAAATCGTTCCCCGCAGGTCGAACAAAGGGGCCCGGTGGGCGGCGGACAGGTTCGGGAACCCAGCGTGAAGAGCACTCCTCCTCCTCGCTATGAGCCCCGTGAGGAGAGGCAAGTGAGTCCGCCACCCCCGCAACGTTCCATGGAGCGTATGGACCGCGGGGATCGGCAGGAGGGCGGCATGAATCGGCCGGAGGGCGGTATGAATCGCGAAGGCCGAAGATAGTTGCCATTTCGCGATAAATCTTACGGGGGCGCTGCGGATGCAACGAAGCAGCGCCCCCGTTTTCTTTTCACTGTACGACTACCGGTGAACGAATCCGCAAATCCGCTTTCTTTTTCCTTCTTTCTCTGCAATCCCTGAACAGCGAAATTTTCATGTCTGGCATACAACCGCTTTAAATAAACGGCGGTTTATGATATCTGCACAAAGTGATTCTTTCAACGCGCTAACAGAACTGACAGAACAAATTTTCGATTTGACACGACAATGGATGCTTGTATGAATCAAGGCGTTTTCATTTCCCGCCCCTTACCGTCAAGACTTCTCGGGCTCCTTTCATGGGTCGTGCTGGGCTTCGCCCTGATGCCGGCGGCTTACGCCCAGCCCGAACCGATGACCGACGGCCGTCCCCGTATCGGCCTCGTGTTGAGCGGCGGGGGAGCGCGCGGGTTGGCTCACGTGGGTGTCATCCAGGTTCTGGAAGAAATGAAAATCCCGATTTCGTATATTGCCGGCACCAGCATGGGTGCAATCGTCGGCGGTCTTTATGCTTCCGGGATGTCGCCCGCTGAAATGGAGACGCTGGTCACGGGCATGGCGTGGAATGAAGCCTTCACGGATAAGCCGCCGCCCAGCGAACTGACCTTTCGCCGCAAGCGGGACGCCGCCGACTACCTGATCAATTTTGATCTGGGCTATAAAGACGGCAAGTTTACGATTCCCAAGGGTCTCTTGCAGGGACAGAACCTGAATCTGATGCTGAAATCGTTTCTGCTGGGAAAGGAGGGGGTCGATGATTTCGACGCCCTCAACGTTCCCTTCCGGGCGATCGCGACGGACATCGAAACGGGTGATGCCGTCGTTCTGCAGAAAGGCGAACTGGTGAAGGCCATCCGCGCCAGCATGTCGATCCCCGGCGTTTTCGCGCCTGTCGAGATCGACGGCCGGATTCTCGTGGATGGCGGGGTGGCCAACAACGTTCCCATTAATATTGCCCGTCAGATGGGCGCGGACATCGTGATTGTCGTGGACATCGGCACCAGCCTGAGCACGCGCAAAGAATTGACGTCGTCCGTGGAAATCACCTCTCAGCTTACTTCGATTATGATTCAGCGCAATTCCGCCCTGCAAATCTGTACACTCACCGACAAAGACATTCTGGTTCAGCCGGATCTGGGCGACATCACCACGGGCGATTTCATGCGCGCTGCGGAAGCCATTGCCAAAGGAAGGCAGAAAGCGGAAACGATGAAGACGCAGCTGGCGGCGCTCGCCGCATCGGACGCGGAATTCCTGGCGTACCTTGCGCGTCAGAGGGATAAGAAAGAGGAACCGTCGAACATCGAATCCGTGGAAGTGGCCAACAAAACGTCGCTGCCCACCGGCCTCATTGAAGCGCAGATCGACCTGAAGCCGGGCAGCAAGCTGAATCTCGCTGATCTGAAGAGGAACATTGACCGCATTTACGGCATCGATACGTTTGAAAACGTCGACTTCCGGATCAGAAAAAAAGATAAAAGCTCCGCTGTGATCATCGAACCGATTGAGAAATCGTGGGGTCCGAACTATTTCCGGTTTGGTCTGGGACTCGAAGATAACTTCAAGGGGATGAGCAGCTACGCGTTGACCGGACAGTTCACCAAAACGGCTATTAACAGCCGGGCTGCGGAATGGCGCACCGAAGTGCGCATCGGAGAAAAACCCCGCGTCTTCACCGAATTCTATCAGCCCATTGATTATGCGCTCTCCTATTTTGTTGCGGCCAGCGCCCAATACCAGGTGAAAAAACTCAGGGACTTTAATGAGGATGGCGATATTACCACGGAATACCGGGATACGGCCTTCGAGGGGAGCCTGGACATCGGCCGGCAGTTCGGCAACTGGGGCGAGCTCCGCGCGGGCATGCGCCGGAAGTATGGCGTCGTGAAAGTGCTGGTCGGCGACCATCACATCGACGAAGATCCCTACAACCGGGGGAGCGTATTTCTCTCGGCCGCCTACAGCACGCTGGACAACTATGTTTTCCCGCTTGCGGGGACTGACGCCTCCATTACCTGGAATTACAACCTGAAAGTGCTGGGTTCGGATATCGATGAGCAGCAGCTGAGCTTCAAGGTGATGAAAGCCTTCACCTGGGGCAAGTATACGTTTATGCCGTCTATTGATATCCGCACAACACTGGACAACGACGACCTGGCCGTCCAGGACACTTTCCCGTTGGGCGGCTTTCTGAATTTATCGGGTTTTTCCACGGACGAAATATTCGGCCGCCATACCGGTCTGGCCCGGCTGCTTGCTTACCGCGAGCTCGGCTCGACGGGGATGGGCGCGCTTAAGATGCCCCTGTACATCGGCATGTCGGCGGAAGCCGGAAACGTCTGGAATAAGCGCGCCGATATCAATTTTGAATCTTTGATCCTGGCGGGCAGCATTTTTCTGGGCACAAAGACTTACCTGGGACCCGTCTATCTCGCTTACGGCCAGGCCCAGCGCGGCCACTCTTCCATTTACCTTTACATCGGCCAGCGGTTTTAAGCCCGCTTAAGCGGGCCGAACGTTAATTCTCCGTGGCTTGCTGTGCGGTGGTTCATAAAATTTCTCAGATAACGATTAATTGGATTTTGCCCGTGAAAATGACAAAGCAAGATGTTCTGAAAAAATACTTCGGCTACGAAACCTTTTATCCGCTGCAGGCCCAAATCATCGATCATGTCCTCGCCGAAAAAGACGCACTGATTTTGATGCCGACGGGCGGGGGAAAATCCATCTGCTTTCAGATCCCCGCGCTCCTCATGGAAGGCACGGCTATCGCCGTTTCTCCGCTCATCGCACTCATGAAAGATCAGGTGGATGCGCTCACCGCCAACGGAATTCCCGCGGCATTTCTCAACAGCACCCAGACCCAGAAAGAAAACGCAGACGTCATGCGCAGGTGCCTCGGCGGCGAAATCAAATTGCTCTATGTCTCACCGGAGCGGCTGGCGGCGGCCTCCACGATCGGATTGCTGCAAAAGCTCAAGCTCTCTCTTTTTGCCGTCGATGAAGCGCACTGCATTTCTTCCTGGGGACATGATTTCCGGCCTGATTATCTGACACTCCATGTTCTCAGAGAAAAATTTCCGGCTGTGCCGCTTATCGCGCTTACCGCCACGGCCGACCGGGTGATCCGCAGAGATATTCTGCGTCAGCTCGCTATTCCCGGCGAACATCAGTTTGTCGCTTCCTTTGACCGGCCGAATCTGAGCCTCGCGGTCTATTCGGGGCAAAAACGCATCGAGCAGATTCTCCGCTTTCTGGCCAGAAAGAAAAACCAGCCGGGGATTATCTACTGCCTCAGCCGTAAAACGACGGAGCGCGTGGCCGCAAAGCTTACGGACCGCGGCTACCGTGCGGCCTGCTATCATGCCGGAATGGATAACGGCGATAGAAGCGCCGTTCAGGACGCGTTTATCCGCGACAAGATTCAGATCATCTGTGCGACCATTGCCTTCGGCCTGGGGATCGATAAATCGAATATCCGCTGGATCATTCACTACAGCCTGCCCAAAAACATTGAAAGCTACTATCAGGAAATCGGGCGGGCGGGGCGCGACGGAGCGCCGGCCGAGACGGTGCTGTTATACAGCTATGCCGATGTGAAGACCCATCAGGATATGCTCCGGGATTTACCGCCGGACCGGCAGGAGTTACTTTCGGCCAAACTCGACCGCATGAAGCGCTACGCGGAGGCAGATATCTGCCGCCGCCGGATTCTGCTGAGTTACTTCAACGAACAGCCGAAAGAAGACTGCGGCAATTGCGATGTCTGCAAAAACCCGCCCAGGAAATTCAATGGCACCATCCTCGCTCAAAAAGCGCTGTCGGCGATTGCCCGCACCCACGAAAGAATCAACATGACCACGCTGATCCAAATTCTGCGCGGCTCACACAGTGCGTTCATCCGGGAAAACGGTTATGATCAGATCAAGACATTCGGAGCCGGCCGGGATATCAAATACAATGACTGGGCGGAGTATATCTTTCAACTGCTCAATTCCGGCTTTATCGATATCGCTTACGATGAAGGTTATGCGCTGAAACTCAACGACCTGAGCCGGAAGATTCTGAAGGCGGAAATGGACGTGCTTTTAACCGAACCCGTGGAGATGGAAAAGAAGCTTTCCGCCATCGCCGCGCCGGCAAAAGAACAAGCCCCGGCCGACGGGCTGTTCGAGAAGCTGCGCGTGCTCCGAAAGACGCTTGCGGATGAGAACAATGTGCCTGCCTATATTGTGTTTTCCGACAAAACGCTTCTGGACATGGCGGATAAGCGCCCCGGGGATGAAATGGAGATGCTGGCCGTGAGCGGTGTCGGGGAGCACAAACTCAGGCTTTACGGGGAAATATTTCTGGATGAAATCAGGCGCCATTTGCATGAAGAGAGCAAGCAGTCGCCTCAATAACGATTCAGCCGGTTCTTACGAGCCTGTCAGATATATATCTTCTCCTGTCCTGGCTATTGAATTTTGGTAAAGAAGGCTTGCTGAAAAATTAATCAATTAATTTGTGTGAGAGGGATGAAAAGAATTTGAAATTGACAGAAGAAGGGAACCGTCGTATACGGCGACCGTCGGCATGAAGTTCGGATCAGGATAGGTTGGGGAATTCAAGAACTGCCGCAAGCATCCGACAGTCATGCAAACATTCTTTACCGAGGGAGGTCATTTTTCATCGTGTTTTGCGCCGTTCATCCAATAGCTGAATTCCCTGTTTTGAATAAATGATCCATGGAATCTGAGGCTTTAAAATATCCGTCCGTGCCGATGAATGTCTCCGGGGAGACGTCATCATCCATTCTGGTCGATAAATGCTCCATATCCTTTAAAAAAGGCGGTGCCGGACCTCCGCTGATCTTCTTCCACGGCTGGGTAGGCGACGAAGAGGCTTTCGCGCCCTGCCATGAGGCTTTCGCTAAACATTATACCGTATATAGCCCCGCCTGGCCGGGTTATGGGAAAAGCAGTCCTGTGCCGAATCTTGCTATCGAAGATATTGTCGAAATCGCGAGACGCTTCATTCTCGCCACCAGCCATACCCCGGTGACGATTATCGGAAGTTGTCTGGGAGGGGCTGTGGCCATCGAGTTGATCCGGCTTTATCCGGAACTGGTGGATCAACTTGTCCTCGTCGAGGTGTATGATTATCTGCCCTGGTATATGTATCCGCTGCTCATCCCCTATCTGAACGTCTTCGTCTATAACCTGGCATTCAAGAGCACGACCGGGTTTCGCATTCTCAATAGTCTTTTGACGACAAAATTTGCAGCGAACGAAGACGGATTTCGCTACGTGGCGGATGGTTTTCAGAACACAAACACCGGGGCAGCCCTTGATTTTCTGAAGGCCGTTAATCGTTTCGAAGGTCAATTATGCCGGGAGCATTACCGGTCGGACGTTGCCACGATCTACGTGCAGGGCGGGAAGAGCTTCAAACCCCTGTATAAATTCAAAGAGACCGCTATTCAATTCTTCCGGAATCTGACAATCGTGTCCATGCCGGAATCTTTACATGTGCCGCTCGCCGAGCAGCCTGAGCTTTTCAGCGCCGAAGTACTGCATCATCTCGGCCGCTGATTCCTGCGGGCAATCCATCATTTTTCATTTCTTGCGGCATGCCCGATGAAAGAGCAATCCATTACTCAGGATGAGTAAGTTGCGTGCTTGCTTTTCCCCGCTGTGTCCTGGTTCAACGGCAGTTTCACCCTCTTTACACTCGGGAAAATCTCATGTACATTGCATCGCAGGCCAAGCGCCGGCAAGGAGATAAAAAATGGATATCAAGAGTCTGCTCACGCAGGCAAAAAGCGAAGGACGAAAGGCCTTGACAGAGGCCGAGGCCAAACAGGTTTTAAATCTCTACGGTGTTCCTGTTGTAAAGGAATGTGTAGCGAAAACGCCCGAGGAGGCAGCCGAACAAGCGGAATCATTCGGATTCCCCGTAGTCCTTAAGGGCCTGGGAACGAAATTAACCCATAAAACGGAAAGAGGGCTTGTCCACCTGAATCTCAAGGACCGCGGGGCAGTGATCGATGCGGCACAGGCCATTGCGCAATCGGCAGGCAGCGATCTGGAGGGTTACCTTGTGTCACCGTTCGTCAGGGGACGGCGTGAATTTGTCGCCGGTATGTTTTGTGATCCCCAGTTCGGCCCCATTGTCATGTTCGGTCTGGGCGGCATCTTCACGGAGGCTATGGGCGACGTCGTTTTCCGTGTGGCTCCTCTGGACGAACATGAAGCGGCATCGATGCTGGATGAACTTCGCGCCGCAAAACTTCTGGGTCCTTTTCGGGGCGATGCGGCCGTCTGTCGTGATGAGATCGTCAAGACGCTTGTTGCCCTCTCCCGGTTGGCCCTGGATTGGGAGGCCATCACGGAAGTGGACATCAATCCTTTGATTGTCGGTCCCGACGGCCATGTGACGGCCGTGGATGCTCTGATCATCCTTGGCGAAAGGCCGGTGGAAGTGGCCGCCCGTCCCCCTGTGGACCCGGGAGAAATCGGCAAAATGTTCAGTCCCAAGTCGATTGCCTTTATCGGGGCATCGGCCCAGCTCGGAAAATGGGGAAACATGCTGATGACCAATGTTCTGGCCGGCGGGTATGAGGGGGAGATCTATCTGGTCAACCCCAAAGCGGACACAATTGCCGGACGCAAAGTATATAAAACCATCGGCGATGTTCCCGGTCCCGTCGATCTGGCCATCGTCACCGTTCCGGCTCTCCAGTCGCTCGCGCTGATTCCCGAGCTCAAGGCCAAGGGCATCCGGTACATGCTGCTTATTTCATCGGGCTTCAGCGAAGTCGGACCCGAGGGCCGCGAACTGGAAAAGAAGCTGGTTCGTCTGGCCGCCGAAAACGGTGTCTCCGTTTTAGGGCCCAACACGATGGGCATCTGCAACCCGCATATCAAATTCTACTGTATCGGAACGCCGTGCTGGCCCAAGGCCGGCTCTATAGGACTTTTATCCCAGTCGGGCAATCTGGGAACTCAGCTGATGGCCTTTGCCGAAGCGGAAGGCATCGGCATCCGCTCGTTCTGCGGCTCAGGCAACGAAGCTATGATCACGATCGAAGATTACCTCAGAACCGCCGCCCTCGACGATGTGACAAAATCCATCATCCTGTATGTGGAAAGCATGAAGGACGGACGGCGTTTCTTCAGAACCGCGCAAAAAGTGTCCCGCAGAAAACCCGTTGTCCTGCTCAAGGGCGGCAGGACTGCCGCCGGAAGCCGCGCCGCGGCCAGCCATACGGGGGCCATGGCATCCAATATTAAAATTCTCAACGCCGCCTGCCGCCAGGCCGGTGTGGTGCTCGCGGACCAGCCCATGGATCTGCTCGATTTGTCCGCCGCCTTTTCATCCTTGCCCCTGCCCAAAGGAAAGCGCGTCGGCATCATGACACTGGGCGGCGGCTGGGGCGTCGTCACGACGGACCTGTGCATTGAAAACGGTCTGGCGGTTCCGCACCTGACGCCGGATGTGATTGCCCAGATCAATCAGATCCTGCCGCCCTTCTGGAGCAAGGAAAATCCCGTTGATCTTGTGGGTGAGATGGGTGCGGATATTCCCGTAAAGATACTGGAGATCCTGGCCAAGTGGGACCAATGCGATGCCATCATCCATCTGGGCGTTGTGGGCAGGCTCCGCCTGATCGATACCATGATCAAGGCGGCCCGCGACTCCGGACAGGAAATCCGGCAGGATCTCTACGATTCGGGCATCAAGCTGTATAAGGATTCTGAAGCCGAAGTGTTTCAACGCAGCGCCGAACTGATGACGAAATACGGCAAGCCGATCCTGGGCGTGTTTCTCGATGACGTCCACAGCAAGACCATTACCGAGATTCCCGGCAGCCCTTACAGCGGAATTGCCTTCCTGACGCCGGAACGCGCCGTCAAGGTGCTCTCCAGAATGGTTATCTACCAGGATTGGCTGAGAAGGGAAGGTATCTGAAGAGACTCGCGGATTCTGAACCGGTGAGGGTGGGATCCCGTATTGGCGGGGGGCTTTTTATCTTTTCCCCGCACGAAGAGGAAGTTCTTGTTCATTGCTCATCCAATTAAATTTATGGGAGGTGTCACTATGAACGGCACAAAGAAATACGTCACAAAATGGCGTATGTTCTTAATCGTGGGAATCTTCATCCTGTTGATTCTGGGAACGGCACTCGTGGCCTGGTCATGGGATCGATCCGGCAATAATTATTCCTTTACCGGAGGACGGGTATTGATTGGCGTCAGCTCTCTTACGTGGTCTCATTCAGGTGATGCCAATGCCTATCTTCAAGTTCACAATCCGGAAAACAATTCCAATAATTATGAAGTGGCGCGGTTCACTGCTAAGCCGGGCAGTAACAGGTTCGCTTATATCACAATAGGAGATGCTGTTCTTGAGAGCAAGGGTACGCAAGGATATATCGGCTATAGCCCGGGAGAAAGAAAATGGGTTATCGGGACACATTTTAACGGACCAACGATGACTTTGAAAAGCGCCGGTGAGGGCGGTTATGTGGGTATCGGTAACACCAACCCACTATATCCTCTGCACTTGGCCAGTGGTGCGTATGTTTCAACCGGAGGCACGTGGACGAATGCCTCTAGCAGGGAATATAAGAATAATGTTCAAGGACTGAAGATAGAAGACGCCATGAAGGCACTTCAGGGACTTCATCCCGTTACGTTCAGTTACAAGGTATCTCCCGAGGAGAACCACGTCGGGTTTATTGCCGAAGATGTTCCCAATCTAGTTGCAACGAAAGACCGCAAGGGATTAAGTTCAATGGACGTTGTAGCCGTTCTCACCAAGGTCGTGCAGGAGCAGCAGAAGACAATCAGGGATTTGCAGGAGAAGAATAGCAGGCTTGCGCAATTAGAGCAGCGGCTTCTTGTCTTGGAGGGAAAGTGAGCAGTAGAAAGGAAATCAACCGCCTCGCAGCAAGCTGCGGAAAATTAACGCTCGTCCCCAAGTGAGCGGGATTAAAAACCCCCTTAAGCCTTTCGACTTAAGGGGGTTGTATTTGAACAGATCACGTTTGCCTGTATCTGAATCTGTATTGTCCGCCGATCAGCTCACAATGTTTTTCACTGCATCAATAACCGGGTTGGTAAAGAGCGCCATCAGAATGGTGTAAAGAGCGAAGGCGCCGACAACTTCTGCTGTGTACATCTTGTTATACTTCCTCTTCAGGCTGACTAAAATCAATCCGCCCACAATCAGGCAGCCCAGCTGGAAATACGGGAAATTGGTTGCTCCCGCTGCCGCATATTCGGCAAATCCAAAGGTTGCCGTTAAGAGAACTACTGCCGCCGCCGCTACGATGGTTCCTAATGTCTTTTTCATGATCTGTTACCTCCTTGAGGGTAGTTTGTTTTTTGTGTTTCAATTGCCTTTTTACTAATGAAAAGTCCGTGCCAAAATTTAACCAAGGCTAAAATACATAGGTAACAATTCAATATATAACAATATTTTCAGATTTCCTGCCGGCCGTTAAAATCGAAAAATATTCTTTTCATGCATTTTCTTTCAATGAAATGTTCAACTGCTTAAACGAAATGTGGAAAAATAAAACGGGAACTTTTTTCATCTTTCCTTTGTCTAAACTTTAAAATCGCCAAAAGCGACATTTCGCAAAGGAGGCTTGATATGAAAAAAATCAAAAGATATCCATGGATCATTGTGTTGCTGCTGTTCTTTTCTTTGCAGGGGTTTGCCCAGCCCAATGGTGCGGAAGACCGGACGCTGTCCCCGTATTTTTTTGTTCAGAGCGATGACCCGTCCACGGATCGCCTGCCGCTTAAATCAACGGCGGCGGCGGTGACGATTTCCGGTGTCATCGCCGATGTGCTCGTCACCCAGGTCTATAAAAATGACGGCAAAAAGCCGCTGGAAGCCATCTATGTCTTTCCGGCATCCACAAGAGCCGCTGTGTATGGCATGAAGATGACGATCGGAAAAAGGGTGATCGAAGCGAAAATCAAGAAGCGGGATGAGGCCCGCCGCGAGTATGAACAGGCGCGCGACGCGGGAAAGAATGCGTCCCTTCTGGAGCAGCAGCGACCCAACGTGTTTCAGATGAACGTCGCCAATATTATGCCCGGCGACGAGATCAAAGTCGAACTGAGATACACGGAGCTCCTGGTTCCGACGAATCGCGTTTACGAATTTGTTTATCCGACGGTTGTCGGCCCGCGCTATTCCAATGCCAAAGCGTCGCAGGCGGCGCCATCCGAGCATTGGGTGGAAAATCCCTATCTGCGTCAGGGCGAACTTCCGGCGACGACCTTTGATATGACCGTCGCCATCAATGCCGGCATGCCTGTCAAAGATTTGATCTGCTCCTCCCATAAGGTGAATGCGGCCTATGAGAGCGCCTCGAAAGTGAAAGTATCGCTGGATAAGGCCGAAGCGCGCGGCGGCAATCGTGATTATATTCTGCGCTATCGTCTGGACGGGGATAAAATACAAACCGGCCTTTTGCTTTGGGAGGGCGAAAAGGAAAATTTCTTTCTGCTCATGATGCAGCCGCCGAAAAAGGTCACGAACGCCGTCATTCCGGGGCGGGAGTACATATTTATCGTCGACGTCTCGGGTTCGATGCATGGTTTTCCGCTTGCCATTTCCAAAAAGCTTCTCGTCTCGCTGATCGGCAATCTGCGTCCGACTGATAAATTCAATGTGCTGCTCTTTTCGGGCGGCAATACCCTGATGGCGGAAGAGTCTCTGCCGGCAACGCCGGCCAATGTGCAAAGAGCAATCTCGGTGATCGATCATCAGCAGGGCGGCGGCGGGACGGAGTTACTGCCAGCGCTCCGACGCGCCCTGGCGCTAAAAAAAGATGATGGCGTCGCCCGGACGGTCGTCATTGTTACCGATGGTTATGTGAGTGTGGAAGAGGAAGCCTTTGATCTGATCCGCAATAATCTGGGCAATGCCAATATGTTCGCCTTCGGCATCGGTTCGAGTGTCAACCGCCACATCATCGAAGGCATGGCGCATGTCGGCATGGGCGAACCTTTTATCATCACCAGGCCGGATGCGGCTGAAGCGCAGGCCGCGCGTTTCCGCGAGATGATTCAATCCCCCGTACTCACCGGGGTGAAGGTCGGTTTTGACGGATTCAGCACGTATGACGTGGAACCCGTGGCGATTCCCGATGTGCTGGCGGGGCGGCCGGTTCTGGTTTTCGGCAAGTGGCGCGGGAATCCTCAAGGGTCGATCAGGCTCTCCGGCACGACCGGTGAAGGCAAGTATTCGCAGACCGTCAAAGTAGCGGACTATAAACCGTCCCGGGACAATGCCGCCCTCAGGTATCTCTGGGCGCGGCAGCGCATTACGATCCTGTCGGACTACAACAAGCTGCATAGTGACGACAAGCGCATCCGGGAGGTGACTGATCTGGGTCTCAACTACAATCTGCTCACGGCTTACACCTCGTTTGTCGCCGTCGATAATGAAGTGCGCAATGTGGACGGAAAGCCGACGACGGTGAAGCAGCCGTTGCCGCTGCCCGAAGGCGTCTCGGATTACGCAGTTGGCGGGCAGTTGAACTACGCTGCGGTCCCCGCCCCCACAATGTATAAGAGCATGCGGACGGGTGACAAGATGGAAAGCCGTCTTTCGAGAGACAAATCAGCCTTGCAGGAAATTCAAACAGCCGGGAAAAAAGACAAAGAACAAAAGATCAGCATCGTCAGTGTGACGGCAGGCCAGGGTCTGGCGAAAGATGAAATGCTTAAAGTCGTCCGGGACGGATTAAGTGATCTGGAAAAGTGTCTTTCGGGAAAGAACTTATCCGGAACCATTAAAATCAACCTGACAATCAATGCGGACGGTACCGTAAAGAATGTGGAAATTGCCCAAGGCGTGAGCGATGTGCAATTCCGGCAGTGTGTCATCCGGTGGATGCGGCTGTTGATTTTTCCGGCCCCGGCAAACGGGCAAACAGTGAGGGCAACTGTCCTTCTTAAAATGTAGTCCTCCGGTCAAGGTCGAGTCTTGAGATGCGGTCCCTTATGTATTTTACGACCCGGCCTTGACCTCCTCCTTGTTCCGGTGGATCCCCCCCCGGAAGTCCAAACCGGCGGCTCGCCATGAACGGCGGGCTGCCGGCAAGAGGCATACCGGCGAGCGGTTATTGCCTGTCGGCACTTGATAGTTCCGTGCGGTAAAAAGTTGCGGCGGCTTCCTGCTCCAGGGCTACCGATTTTCCGATGTCGGCCATGTTGTCGACGAGCAGTTTGGTGATGCGCGTGTCGCGCATTCCAAGATTGGCCTGCTCCCGGAGAATCTTCCTGATGGCCTCCTTTTTCATGCCTTTGCGATACGGCCGGTCTTCTGCAATGGCCGTGAACAAATCGGCCACGGCCATGATTCTTGCGCCCTGATCGATGACGCCTTCCGGCAATTTGAAGGGATAACCTTTGCCGTCGAGCCGTTCGTGGTGGTAGGCGGCCCAGCCGGCGATGGTTTGGAATCCGGGAATCGTGTTGAGGATGGCGAAAGTGTGATAGGTATGCTGTTTCACCACGTTCATCTCGGCCGTGGTCAGCCCCGCCGGTTTTTCCAGAATGGCATTCGGAACGACCAGCTTGCCCAGATCGTGGAGCAGGCCCGCCACTTCCATCAGGTCGATTTCGGCCCGGGTCATACCGGCGATTTCGGAGAGCAGGGCGACTGATCGGGAAACGCCGGCGGAATGGGTTGCTGTAAAAGACGACTTGAAATCGATGACCATGCCCAGAAGCCCGGCGAAGGCTTTAATACCGGTCATGTCCAGTTCAATTTGCGGCAAGGCGTTTTTTCGGCCAAGCAGTGCATAAAGGCGGGGAGAAGACAGGTCCAGCCAGAATTCCTCGCGTCCGGCCAATTCGCCGAACAGGTCAACGATGTCCGGATTAAGCTCTCTGCCGGCAAGCGCCCGCAGCCGATCGAGAAGCCTCTCCACCTGGTTCAGAATATAGACGCCGCGGTCAATGTGCCGCTCCAGATCGTCCGCCAGATGCAGAATTTGCGCGTCCACGGCAGCAGGAGCGTTGCGGGGCTCCTCCGATGCCGACCAGGCAAGGTGATGGTTTCTGACCAATCCCGCGCAGGACGCAAGCCAGGGGCTCCTCTGGAAGAGGCGCTCGCCCCGAATGCAATGCCGTTCAAAAGCATAGGTGTCGATGTCATGGACTGCTTTCTTTTCTTCTATCGAGAGCGCTCCGATGTCATGCAGCAGACCGGCAATAAAGATATTTTCACATCGTTCACGGCTGAGATTTCCCTGTTTTGCCAATTCCCAGGCAATGAAGGCAACCCGCTGCTGATGCGCGGCAAGCGAAGGGAAAGCCATATCCAGCGCATCTGAAAATGCTAAAACCAGATTCCCCAGATTCACCGATACTGTCTCCAGCATGTTCCTCCGCCCGGTAAGGCAATCAGTTCATCCCGGGTTTACTACCAACCGTGAAAATATCCGGGAACGTCCGCGTCCCCGGTCTCAATCCCGCTTAAGCGGAACGGGCGTTAATTCTCCGCAGCTTGCTGCGATACAATGACGTTCATTTCATACCTCGACAGATTACTGCGAGGTGTTTGATTGTCTATTGCTTCACTTTAACCACTTCAAAAAGGATCTCGGGCGCACCGATGACCCCCGCCCGCTCAGACGTCGTCTTGAGGAATTTCGATTCGAAAAACGTGCGGGCCGTCGCCACGTCGTTCCATTGAAATAAAACTGCGACGTTATTGGGCTTCTTTTCATCGCGGAAGATGCTGGCTCCCTTCGATCCCGACTCCTTCCTGATTTTTTCCTGCTCATCAAACACTTCTTTCCATTGGGCGTAGTCCTTGACTTTATGATGAACGATAATGTGAACCATGATCCTTTCTCCTTTCATCTGTTTTGGGTTTCGTAAACAAATAACGGCCTCGAAAATATAAGCGGCCGGTTTTCACATCGCTTTGAGCCGGAGCGTCGAACTCAAAGATAAAGAACAGCGGAAAAAAGGTCCCGCCTGCTTATCCGATACCGATGCCAGTTCTCCATATCTTCATAAATAATTAATAAAATTACATTTTTTCCGTCACATGCGCCTTGTTGCTTAATATAGGTCTCTTTTTTTCAAAGGCAATACGATCCGGTCGACCGGTTACGGCAGACCCTCTGATTTTTCGCAAACTGTTGTTTCTTTGAGACAATTAATCTGTGTTGCGATGCCCGTTCATTTACAGATAACTATTGCTTGACAACTAGACGACCGGTCTATTATGAAAGAAAACAATATGAATCCCGATCACTTGGGGGCGAGCGTTAATTCCCTGTCGCTTGCTGCGAAATAATAACGTTCATTTCATACCTCGACAGCTTGCTGCGAGGTGGTTGATTAATTCAAGGAGGCCGCCGATGAATAATATCTACGAACAACTCAGGGAAATCCTGGATTCTCACCCGTCCACAGCGCCTAAGGGAGAGGCTGTCGGGGAAATTCTGCGCATTCTTTTTACGCCCGAAGAGGCGGCGGCTGCCGTCAAGATGAGCTTCAAACCGAAAAGTCCGGTCGTCCTTGGCCAGGCGGCAGGTGTGCCCGAAAATGAGATGATGGCGCATTTGGAGTCCATGGCCGATAAAGGCATTATTTTTTCCAAGAATAGAGACGGCAAAAAACTCTACGGGCTCGTGCCGCTTATCCCCGGCGTCTTTGAGTTTCCCTTCATGAAGGGAGGCGGCTCCCCGATGCACGACCGTCTGGCGAGGCTTTGGGAATCCTATCACCATGAAAGCCTGGGTTCGTCTTTTGCCGGCAACCCGACGCCGATGATGAGGGTTGTCGCTGTGGAAAAATCAGTTACGCCGCAAGATCGCATCCATCCCTATGAAGAAGTCAAACACTTGATTGAAAATTCCAATTACATCGCGCTGACGAACTGCGCGTGCCGCGTGAGCGTCGCCAAATGTGATAAACCGAAAGAAGTCTGCCTCATCTTTGAGGGTGTGGGCGAATTCCTTGTGGAGCGCGGATTTGCGCGCGAGATCAGCAAAGAAGAAGGGATCAAAGTCCTGGATCAGGCGGAAGCAGCGGGTCTGGTTCATACCAGCAACAACAGCGCGGATAAGGCCAGTGTCATCTGCAACTGCTGCCGGTGCTGCTGCACGGTTTTGCGGGGGCGGACGCAGTTGAATCATCCGCACGCCTTTGAACCCAGCCGCTTTGCGGCCTTTGTGAAAAGCGATGATTGCCTCGCGTGCGGGGTCTGCGCGGACGAACGCTGTCCGATGCAGGCGATTGAGGTCGGGGAAGATGCTGCCCTGGTTCATGAAGAGAAGTGCATCGGCTGTGGATTGTGTGTTTCCACGTGTCCGTCAGGCGTCATGGGCCTGATCGAGCGCAAGCAGATTCCGTCTGTTCCGGCGACAACCCAGGACATGGCGCTTAAAGTCCTGGAAGAGAAGGGCAGGCTGGATGCTTTCATGAAGGTCATGATGAGTTAGGAAAAAGCGAATGAACACGACGACGAGAACAAGCACCCGTGACGAGATCATCCGCAAGGGAGCCCAGCTGATCCATGCCCGGGGCTATAAGGCTACGGGCATTCAGCAGATTCTGGATGCCGCGGGGATTCCCAAAGGGTCGTTTTATTTTTATTTCAAAAGCAAGGATGATTTCGGCTCGGCGGTGATTGATTACTTTGCCTTGACCATCGGTGAATTGTTCACCGGTCATTTGCGTGATGACCGGAAAACGCCGCTGGATCGTCTGAGTAAGCTTTTGGACTACTATGAGTCGGCATTCCGGAAGAGCGGTGCGACGCTCGGTTGTCCGATCGGCAATTTGTCGCTGGAGCTGGCCGATGCCAATGAGGCTCTGCGCAAACGCCTGCAGGCCGCCGTGGAAGGATTTGTCACCCAGATTGAATCGTGCCTTTCGGAAGCCAAATCCTGCCGCCAGCTGCCCTCGGAATTTAATACGGCGGACTCGGCTCGCCTTATTTTTCATGGACTGGAAGGCGCAATTCTGCATATGAAGGTTTCCAGGAGCATTGAGCCGCTCAGGGCGTTTCGCCGTTACTTGAACATCTACCTGGCAGGGGGTTGTAAAGAAGATGCATGAATTGCCGATTACGGAGAGTATTTTGAAAATTGTGCTCGCTCACGCGGAAAAAAACGATGTCCGGCGGGTGATGGTTATTCATCTGCGCATCGGGAAGCTGAGCGACCTGGAAGATGAATGGATGCAAAGATATTTTGATTACGTGAGCCGCGATACAATAGCCGCGGGCGCAAAGCTTAAGATCGAACGGTCGCCGGTGATGCTGCAATGCAATGCCTGCGCCGAATCCTACCCGGTGGAGGTCGCCGACATGAAAGACACCGTCTGCCCCGCCTGCGGCGGAAAAGATGCTCAGCTGATTTCCGGACGGGAATACTATATCAAAAACATGGAGGTACAATAGTGGACGATGTAAGGCTCATAGAAGTCAAGGAAGAAATTCTCGCCGACAACAATCAGGTGGCTGCAGGCGTTCGCAAGCGGCTGGCCGGGACAAAGACCCTGCTCCTGAATCTGATGTCCTCTCCGGGCTCGGGAAAAACGAGTCTGATCGTGAAGACGATCGAGGGCCTGAAAGGCTCCGTAAGACTCGGTGTTGTCGAGGCCGATATCGATTCCAAAGTGGATGCGGAAAAAGTGGCAGCTATGGGGATACCGGCCGTTCAGCTCCGGACGGGAGGCTTCTGTCATCTCGACGCCACGATGGTCACACAGGGTATCGATGCCCTGCCCGCCGGGGATTTGGATTTGATTATTATTGAAAACGTCGGCAATCTGGTCTGCCCCGCCGAATTCGATACGGGCGCTCACAAAAACGTGATGATCCTGAGCGTTCCCGAAGGCGACGACAAGCCGCTCAAGTACCCGCTCATGTTTTCGATCTGCGATGTTCTGCTGGTGAATAAGATCGATTACCTGTCGCTTAGCGACTTTGATCTCGCGAAGCTTCGCCAAAGGGTCCTGGCCTTGAATCCCGACATTAAAATTATCGAAGTGTCCTGTAAAACCGGTGCGGGCATCGGGGAGTGGGTCGACTGGCTCAAGAAAGAAGTGACCGCTTTTAAATAACTTCAATGCCTTCTATCCGGAACGCTGTGCCCGACAGAAGCGTATAGTTCGGCGTCAGGCAGCCAGGACAAAGAATTGCTTTACCGGCCATGGCGTCGGGATCGATTTCAAAATCCCTGCCGCAGTCGCGGCAGCGGCAGACGATGGGATCGTGGATAACCAGGATTTCTGCGTCCTCGGCTATCGTCCCGCGGCTTATGTAATTGAAGTAATGCTGAATCCACTCTTTCTGGATATCGCGAAGCGCTCCCAGTCTGAGCGCAATGGTTACCACCTTCCGGGAATTCGTCTGCCCCGCGTACTTGAGCGCCGTTTCCAGGATGTTTTTTGTCAGGGAAAGCTCGTGCATGACGAAAGGCTCTAATTGCCGGCTTTGGCCGCGAGTCTCGCTTTGTCGATCTCGGCTTTTTCCAATCCCATGAGATCCTGATTATCAAAAAACTTTTCCACCTGGGGAAGGGTCAGCAGGTGGTCGGGTTTTCGCTCCAGGATCAGGGAATCGGTCGGGCAGGTGGTCACACACAGACCGCAGCCGACGCAGTATTCCCTGTTGAGGACAGTCTCGTCATCCGCATTGAGAGTCATCGCCTTGACGGGACAGCGCTCGACACATTTTCCGCAGTTGACACAGCTTTCCTCATCTTTGGTGCATTTGTAGTTGCCCCAGGAATCATAACCCGTGCCGTGATGGATCTTGGCGGCCATCAGAAAACCACAGTGACACTTGGAGCAGTTGCAGAAACCGGAGCAGTCTTTGGCGTGGGCCATCTGTACAAACAGCCCGGCGCTCTCGTCCTGGTGCAGGATTGCGAGGGCCCGCTCGATGGTGATCACGCGCGGGTTGGCGATTTTTGTCTCCAGGAGATATTCCGCCATCGAACCGAAAGCGATACAGACGTTCATTTCATCCGTGCACTGGCAGTGCCTTTTGGCAAACGTGGCAACTTTTCGACAGGCGCAGTCACTCGCGACAATCAATTTCTGCTTTTTAATGATGGCTTCAATATCATCATCCGGCAGCAGCTTTCCGTCTTTGACCGTATCGGCTCGGACCGGAACAACTCTCGCGATCGGAATATGATAGTCCATCAGCACTTTTCCGTACACTTCCGCGTAATACTGCCCCATGTTGAGGGCATCTTTCTGGTCAATGCAGTCCACATTGAATTCCCAAATGCCATGGATGAAGGGAACGATCCGGTATCGCTTCTCCAGACCCTCCCGCTCCCAATACAGAAGACCTCTCACGGCCATGGATTCCAGTTTTTTGGTTGCTTCTTCGATGCTCATGTCCAAATCGCGGGCCACCTGTTGGGGCGTTTGCAGACCGCGTTTAAATCTGATAAAAATATCCGCGTCTTCCGGTGTGAATACTTTCTTCAGGAATACCAGTTCGGAACCTTTTTCCGTTTTGGGATAACCCTTGGTCATCGAATCCAGCTTCTGCCGCAGTCTTTCGTATATGTCTTCCATCTTTCTTTCTCCTGTCTCAACTTCAGCGTAAATGCATCACGTATAATATTTGTCTTCTGACGGTGTCGTGCTCCTTAACATGCCCCTTGCGCGACGGCCACCATTAATTTTTCATCTTTTTAAACGGTGTATTTGCGATGGCTGATCCGAATAAACACGGCGGCACCCAAAATGTGATTCAGGCGGCCGCCGCTCCGGCGGATTTTTGAAGATTTCTTAATGCCGCTGACGCGGGGCGAGCGTTAATTCCCTATCGCTTGCTGCAATATAATGACGCTCATTTCATGCCTCGACAGCCTGCTGCGAGGTGGTTGTTTTACTGGCCGGACTGCGACCAGCACACGCTCCATTCTGAAGCTGAAGCGCCCTCTGATTTGCAGGAGGCAACACAGTTTGCATCCTCCTCACTGCAAAGTCTGCCGTTGGCCGTATAATTAAAGCACGCTAATTTTTTGTCGGTGCAGCAACCAATGCATTTATTGATGCGTCCGACACGTTCTTCTTCCGATTTTACACCGGCCTGATCTTTCGGAGTATTTACCTTTTCTTTCTCCCGCTCGACTTTAGCCGCGGATTCTTCAAATCTATCCTTTAACTCACATTTCATCCCCTGTTGCGGTGTGTCGGTGATCACCCTGTTGCCGTCGCGATCCAGGCAACTGTAAAGTTCTCCTGCATGAGCAGTGGTCATGACGGCGATAAAGACACCCAGAATTAAAAGTATTTGTTTCATTTTGTTTCCTCTATAATTGATTTCGTTATGAAACGTTTAAGAATCCTCTCCCATATCGATAAGAATAGTCGCTTTATCTTTAATACAATATGTTAGCATTTTTCTCAAGAAGTGAACCATACAGCAGGAGCGTTCGGAAAGGCCGGGCAGCGGTCTGATCGCAGACTTCCCATTCGCTTTTCCAGGGAGGCGCAATGAGCTATTTTTTGCTGAACATCTTTTTGAGCGCCGCCACAAAGGGGCCGTCTTCTCGCCAGGCGTGGCACGTGTTGACCAGATATTTCATGACAAACCTGGCCTGATCGGGATCAAAGCCTGTCTTCTTCTGTGATCGGTGCGCCGCATATCCCTGGATGGCGGCCGGGGCCATGGCCAACACGAGCTCCAGGAGATGGGTGCATCCTTTATTGCCTCCGGCTAATTTTTTGACTTTGGATGTAAAACCTCTGGTGATGGTGAGGCCTTTGATCCTGGCGAGGCAGTCGGTTGTTTCGCGGCACGCGTCGCGCGGCACGGATGTCAACCGGGCCTCAATGTCCTCGATGACAAGCGTGGAACAATGAACAAGCAGGCGGATGCCCATATGATGGATGACACCGCTCGGAAGCGTTTCGCCGGTTATCGTATGTGTGTCCTGAAAGCGATCATCTTTGAGCAACCCCTCTACGATGATTCTGTCGCCGCCATATTCAAAGGTCGATACTTCAATGTGTCTCGAATGTATTTTTTTGTCTTTCGCGGACCAGTTGGTTTGCACGATATTCTCCTTTTATCAGGACATCCGGTTATAAGTGCGAAAGCCTGCTTGGTGCCGGCTCAAATCATTTTGGTCATGATCTTCGGCACCGGCATTTTTTCAAAGGGAATATTTCTGCACGCATAGCCTTCGTCGAATAAACGGGTGAACCGCGCATCAAGTACCAGAGATAAAAGAAGACATAAAGCATTTCTTTTATCCATGCAGTGCGGATGGCTTCGCGGTTGACAGGCCGGAAGGAAGGATCGGCTTGTTCCTGCGGAAGCCGGTCTGATACCGAAAGATCAGCAGCGCCGAACTTTGCTGAAGTGATGAATTTCGCAAATATTGATTTTTATTTCTCCCGGATAACACCATTGGTCAGGGTTCCGATCTTTTCGATCTCGACGCTGACCACATCGCCTTCCTTCAGAAAAAGCGGCGGCCGGCGTGTGAAGCCGACGCCTTCCGGCGTGCCGGTCAGGATGACCGTACCGGGAAGAAGCGTCATGGACCGGCTCAGATTGCTGATCGTTGTCTTCACATCGAAAATCATTTCCGCAGTTCGCGCGTCCTGAACGACCCGGCCATTGACGAGGCAGCGGATGCCCAGATCGTTGGGATCGGCGATTTCATCTTTGGTGATGATCCAGGGGCCGAGCGGGCAGAAAGTATCAAAACTTTTTCCCCTGGCCCACTGTCCTTTCTGCCTGTCAAACTGCCAATCACGGGCGCTCACGTCATTGGCGCAGGTGTATCCGAAAACATGCTCGAGCGCCCGGTCCGGCGTGACGTTCTTGGCCTGTTTCCCGATGACAACGGCCAGCTCCGCTTCGTAATCCACGCTGTCGGGACCCGCAGCGGGCAGGAAGATCGGGTTTTGATGGCCTGTCAGGCTTGAGGTTGCTTTGATGAACAAGACCGGTTGCGAAGGCACAGACAGGGCCGTTTCATCTCCATGTTTTTTGTAATTGATGCCCAATGCCAGAATGTTTACCGGGACCAGCGGCGGCAGGAGGGATTTGATTTTTGCGCTCCGGGACAGAACCTTGAACATTTCAAAAAGATTGCCCTCGATGATTTTTGCCGCACCCGGTCTATCCGGGTCAGGCACGCCCCAGAGGACGCTTCCTCCGGCGGAAAGAAAACGTATAATCTTCATTATCCTCTCCCTCTTTGCGGCCTGCGCCCAAAGACGCGCCGCTGCCTATTTTTTTGAATTTCCCAATTCCCTGTCCAGAATTTCGTTGAACTTTAAAGACGCTTTGCGGTCGCTTAAAATGGAGGTGTGATCGCTTTCGTATGCGAAAGTTTCAACGGCCCCGGCTGTGGCCCGTTCATCGAGCGCCTTGTTTCCACAGAGCGTGTCGTTATTCCCGTAAAAAATATAGTGTCTGACGCCTTGCGGCAGCTTGCCCGCGAGCGTCGTTTTGATGAAGGGGCTCTGCGTCCCGAGGTCCACCCAGACGGGGATGCTTTTGTGAGTGATGATCTGCGAGGCGTCGGCGGCGCTGAATCCGCTCCAGGGGGTTGCAAATGTTATAAACAATTTTATGAAATGAAGATCGCCGTCTTTGGAAAAACGGGTCAGGAGCGACCGGCCTGTCAGACCGCCCACACTGTGAGCAACCAGGCCCATTTTCTGAAATCCGTACTTCTGATGGAGTTCGTGCAATTCCTCGTTGAGCAGGGCGGCAGCCAGCGATAGCCGAATGCCGGAAGGGTAGTAAAAAAACCAGGGCTGGTAGCGGTTGCGGTCCATCCGCAGGTAGAGATAAATCCAGTTCTGCGGGCTTCCTTCCGTTCCGTGAACGAAAAGGACGGGAATCTTTCGGGGGTTGTATTCTTCGGTCAAATAAATGTGCGCGCCGAGCGCTTTCAGGAAGGATGACGGCCGCCAGTATCCGGTTTGAGCATTTTCCGCGGAAAAGTATTCATGATAGATTTTTAATACCTGGCCGTTGTAAGTTACCTGCCGGACGATATCCTTCGCTTTGGGGATTGCGGGTCCCATGGGGAGCGCTGTGGTGGAGCCATTGGGCCGCTTAGCCGGGATCACGACGCCGGTCACCAGCTCATTTTCGCGGACCGCTATTTCTGCGGGAGAAGAAAACGAGCCGTAGACGCCCGATAGTTCGTCCGCATCATAGACCCCGTCACGATTGTAATCCGTGAAGCTGTATAGGCGATATCGTCCTTCCGGCAGATAAAGCATGAACGACCCCGACGCATTGACGGCCAGCCAGTCGGTCAGAGCCCAGTTGACCACAGAAGGTTGAGCGACGATCATTGTAGACGTTTCTTTGGGCGCGCCGGTAATCCGTCCCTTAATCACCGCCGAGTTATAGACGGGCGCATCGTTCTTGCCTTTCTGAATAAGCGGCCACGATACGACATCGTCCTTTTCCGGGATGGTGAGATAGCTGCAGCCCGTCAGGACCGGCGGCAGGAGCAAAGCCAGTAAAGTCAGCGTCAACAAAAATAAAGATCCGGCCTGCCTGCTCATTCCTCTTTACCCAACCTTTCCAGGTATTCGACGGTTTTTTGTTGATTTCTCTGCCTGGCCAGATCGAGGGCGTTTTCACCCGCCGCATTTTTCAAGGTGATATTCGCCCGGTGCTCCACAAGGAAGGCAACCATACTGTCCGACCCATATTTTGCGGCGAGCATGACCGGCGTAAACCCCTCGCTGTCTTGAAGATTGACCCGGCCTTTCTTCCGGACGAGGAGCACGACGATGTCCGGAAGGTCGTATAAAGCGGCAAGATGCAGAGCCGTCTGGCCCTGACTGTCAGAGAGGTTGACGTCCTGCGGTTTTGTCAGCAGGAAAGCGGCAAGCGATGCCTGGCGGCTTTGAATGCTTTTCATCAGCGGTGTTTCGCCCCTGGCATCCTGGTCATTGAGCGATGCACCGCGGTCGATCAACAATTGTGCATTGGTTTGATCACCCTGCCTCGCCGCCAGATGAAGCGGTGTTCTGCCTTTTTGGTCTTTGAGTGCCACAGCGGCTTTCCGGTTGATGAGCAGCGTGGCAACATCATAAATGCGGTAATCGAGGGCCAGATGCAGTGCTGTTTCACCGAAGCCGTTTTGAAGATCAATGCCTTTCCCCGTGGCGAGTAAAAGCGGGACGCTTTCCCAGCTTTTGTTGTAGATGCCCCACATTAACGCCGTGTATCCGTGCTTGTCCTGAGCGGCGGGATCGGCGCCGTAGGCGAGCAAAAGGTCAACCAGGTTGGGGCGCCGCTCATTGATGGCGATCATCAGCGGTGTCGTGCCGTCTTTGTCCTGCTGGTTCACATTTGCTTTCTTCATCAGGAAATATTCAGCCAGGCCTTCATGACCATACTGAACGGCATACATCAAACCGGTCCAGCGATAAGAGTCCGCAGCAGAGACGTCTATCATATTTTCTTCCACCAGACGCATGACGGAAGCGATGTCGCCTTTTCGTGAAGCATCAAAGAACACGCTTCGCGTCACTCCCCGGGCGGATGCTGCATTCCAGTCGGGTTGCCTGATTTGCAGCGCCGAGCAGGCGCACAGACACGTAATGATGAACACGAATAGGACATTGATGCTTGCGCCGCGCATGATCGATAAACGCCTCCACAAATAGCTGCACTGCCGGTTCACACTTTTCTACCACGACCCGGCAGTGAATTCAATCCCGCTGTTGCAAGACGAGCTTTGATTCTCCGCAGCTTGCTGCGATATAATGACGCTCATTTCATACCTCGACAGCTTGCTGCGAAGTGGTTGATCTTGAAGTCGTGAGACATAATAGCCCTTGTCACAAGGCGGGTATTTCCTGTATAAAATGTAAAAGTGCGAGCAATATCATCGGGACGAATGAAGAAAATGCTTCGCCGTGATTTTTTCACTCAAGAGGTGCCTTCCCATGACGGATTTATGGACGTATATCGGCAGCTGGTCGGCTCTGCAGTGGGTGTTGCTTGTCCTCATTGCCGGTTTTATCGGCCAGTTCGGCAAGATGCTGGCCCAAGCCATTATCACCCGGGTTCGTCTCAAACGCTCCGGACAACGTGCCGGGGTGGCGGATCAAAGTTTACGGCAGGAGTCGTCTGCGCCCCCGGTTGTTTCACCCGAAGGACCTCCCGCACTGCCTGCCGTCACCGGAGATATTCCGGATAAAAAAGCATTAAAAATTGCGGCCAAGGCCCGGAAGAAAGAAGCAAAGAAAAGAGAATAGATAATTCCAGCGACGGCTGCCGTCAGATGATGGATTTCAACATAGATTCGGCCAGGGGGAATGCTTTCCGGCGCAGGACAGGAAACGGCGGCAGGTTAATGGCAGTAAATGAAAGAAGCAGTGACCGCGGCGAAGTATCGACGGAGTCGAGGCATAAAATCCGACTTCCGTCCTTGCGGGCCGCCGGGCAAGGATACTGATGACTGCTTATTAAACGGCAGGTTCATGCTCTTCTGCGGCATGTTTCTTACTGCCTTCGTAGAGTTCATATTCCAGCAGGCGGCATTCGATCTCGCCGTTGTAGAAGGTGAGCCGTCTCTTTGTGCGTAAACCCACTTTCTTGATCAGTTCGAAATTGCCCGTGAAAATATAGCCGTGATAGCCCCGGCTGATGCCTTTGAAAAAATCGCCGCACTTCTCATAAAGCGCTTCGAGGCGCTGCAGAGCGCCTCCTGCTCCGCCCGGGTGAACGCGATCGGCAGCTCTGCGGATAATGACCTTCTGACCCGGGGCGAGCTCTTGCCTGCGTTGAGGCTTCAGTGTCTTGATCTTTAAGGGCTCCATACGTTCGCCGTAGGGAGGATTCATTACGATGATACCGCCTCCTCCCGGTGTGGGGGTTTTCTCAAAAGGACAGACCTTGAATTCAATCAGACGGTCAACGCCCGCTGTCTGCGCATTTTGGCGGGCCGCTTCCACAGCCTTGGGATCGATGTCGGAAGCGATGATCGTGGTCGATAGCGTTTTTTGCGATTCATTGCGGGCGTTCCTGCGCATCTCCTGCCAGAGTTCACGGGGAAAATCTTTAATATGCATGAAACCGTAGTTGCTGCGCCCGAGTCCCGGCGCCCGGTTCAGGGCCAGCAGCGCCGCCTCGATGGCGAGCGTGCCGCTGCCGCACATCGGATTGATAAACGGCGTCCTGCCCTTCCATCCCGTGGCCAGAATCAAAGCGGCCGCCAGGGTTTCCTGCATCGGAGCCGTAAGCGGTATCTTGCGATATCCCCGCATGGAGAGCCGGTCACCGGAGGTGTCGATATAGACCATCGCCTGGTCATTGCGCCAGTAAACGTGAATCACAGCCCTGTCTTTTTCCGGTCCCGAATCAGGCCGGATGCCGCCCTTATCCCGGATTTTGTCCACAATGGCGTCCTTGGCTTTGAGGTTGGCAAAGCGCGAGTCCGTGACCAGAGGGTTATCCACCACGGACGTGACGCAGACATAGGCGCTCGGGCCGGAATCATAAAGGAGCGTTTCCCAGGGAAGGGCATTAATGCGTTCATAAAGAGCGCCGGGGGAGATGACCTTGAACATCTGCAACTGATAAAGGACGCGCTGAGCCGTGCGCAAATAAAGATTCAGCCGCATGGTGTCTTCGAGTGTGCCTTCGGTCGAAATTGCGGTATCGATTTCGTGCAGAACCGGAAACCCCAACGCCTCGATTTCCGCTTTCAGGTAAGGCGCGACGCCCTTGGGGCAGGTCACCAGAATTCTGTTTTTCTTTTGCCAGATAGACATGGCCGCTCTTAACACACCCCATGGAGCTTCGCAATGCAAATCAAACGCAATGATCCCGAAATGACTGTTAAAGGGTGTTGCAGCAGAATTTTCGTCAGGCCGCATCAGTTTTTGGAGTATTGGCCACAAAGGGCGGCAGCGGGCATTCCAGGGCCAGCGCGATGACTCTGAGGAGTTCCCCTCCCCCGGTTGTCGTCATTTTATCCGCGAAAGCGCAGTGTGCGCAGGCGTCAATGACCGACTCCCTGATCTTGAAGGAGGCATCACCCAGGTGAGTCAGTGCACCGTTCACCTGTTCATAAGAAATATTTTCCTCAAAAGGAAAATCGGGCCGTAGTTTTGCCAGCTCCGGGATTCTGGCGAGTCCCACGCGAAAAGCATTCTGGGCCTGTATCCTGTCGCCCGGGTGTCCGGTTGAGGCCAGCGACCCGAGCAGGTTAATGACATCCAGCCCAACCTTGGAATAAGAAAACAGACTGATGCTTCGGAAAAGATTTTCAGAAGGGTTCAGATACCTGTCGATGATCCACAAAACGGACAATTCGAAAAGACTCACTTTACCGTCGGCGTTCACAAAAGAACGCAGGATCAATAAAAAATTTCTTTTTTCCATGCTCGTCAATCCTCTGAGTGCCGGCATGGCGAGTTCGATGAGCGGCAGACGGAGGTCGTGATTCAGGCCCGACAGCTGCCGGGCCATTGCCGGAACGCTGTCGATCTGGCCTTGCAGGATCATGACTCTACAAAGGGCGGAAACCTGGATTTCGCGGCACGCCGCGTCATTGTCCATCAAGAGTGCATAGATCACGCAAGCTGCACCCTGAGGTGTTTTAACGGCAGCGGTGATTTCACCGGGTATGGCCGAAAGCAAGGTCCGGCTGTGCTCGACGTGTTCGGGCGACGGTCGGCCGACCTGCATCACGACCTCTGAGGGGCGAGCGGCGCGCAGCGGCGATCCCGGCGGAATCCGAAGCGATGTACCCGCGAGAGCAGTCCCCCAGAAGGGAGATAAATATTCCGGCCGCGCTGTCGGAGCGTCTTCTTCCAGTTTGATGAATTTACCGTCAAACGACGGATCCAAAAGCCGGATGCGGTCGATAAGCGGCGGATGCGTGGCGAGAAATGAAAACAGCAGGCTTTGGCGACTTTCAGAGAAAAACAGGTGGCTGGCCTGTTCGGCCTCAGGCGAGGTAATGCTCGAACCGAAACTGGATGCGCCGATTTTCTTCAGAGCGCCCGCGAGTCCCAGAGGGTTGCGGGTAAACTGAACCGCGGAGGCGTCGGCGAGGAATTCCCTCTGCCGCGATATCGCGCACTGCATCAGCCTTCCCATAAACGTTCCGATATAACCGATCACCATCAGGCTGACTCCTCCCGCGATGACCGGAAGACCCATCCGGAAAGAAAGGCGTCCCTGGGAGACGATTTTCTGTCCGACGATCCCCATAAACAAGATGCCGAAAAGGATACCGATCAGCTGAACGTTGAGCCGGGAGTCGCCGTTCAGAAGGTGGCTGAACTCATGACCGATGACGCCCTGCAGTTCATCGCGGGTGAGCTTGGTGAGCGCCCCGCGGGTCACCGCCACGGCCGCATCGGAAAGCTCGAGACCGGCGGCAAAGGCGTTGATATTCCGTTCTCCATCCAGGACATAAACCTGCGGAACGGGAATGCCGGAAGCGATGGCCATTTCTTCAACCACGTTGACGAGACGCCGCTCGGCGGGGTCGGATATAGAGCCGCCGATCCTGCGCCCGCCCAGCATTTCGGCAACGGCACCGCCGCCTTTCTTGAGTGTGCTCATCTTCATCAGGCTGGCAGCGAGAATGACCATGATAATGATCATGGCCCCAAACAGGAAAAAAGCCGGGTCAAAAAACGTGAAGTCGGTGAGTCTCCGATGGTATCCGTGCGACTGACCGGCATCAAAGGAGGTATAGGCCTGCGTACCGATATACAAGTACCAGACGAACCGGATCGCCAGAGTCGTGACCAGTACAATAACGGCCACCGCAAGAACAAACCCGGTGATCTGATTGCGGCAGCTTTTGCGGGCCTCACGTTGCCTCGCAAAAAAATTAGTCGGACGGTTTGTGGTCATCTAAATCATAAATCGCGGATTTGGCGACTCCTCAGGTAAACGAAACTTTGGGCGCCTGTCGCTCTTCGGCTTTTTCCACGGCTTCCAGGAGGGAGGCCGCTTTGAAGTCAAAGGTCGAGGAGATGACATTGTTGGGGAATTGTTCACGACTGATGTTGTACTCGGTCACGGCGTCGTTGTAGGCCTGCCTGGCGAAACTGATCTTGTTTTCCGTGGAGGTCAGTTCTTCCATCAAGTCGCTGATGGTTTTATTGGCTTTTAAGTCGGGGTAGGATTCCACGACGGCCAGGAGTCGGGAAAGCACGCCGGCAAGCGACCCTTCGGCCTGGGCCAGTCCCGCCATGGCTGCGGCATTGCCCGGAGAGGCCGCGGCAATTTTGCTCGCGTCAAAGGCCGTGTTGCGCGCCCGGATGACCTCTTCCATTGTTCCGCGTTCATGCGCCAGATATCCCTTGGCCGATTCGACCAGATTGGGAATCAGATCATAACGGCGTTTCAACTGAATATCGATCTGTGTGTAGGCATTCATGTAAAGATTGCGAAGTGAAATCAGAGTATTGTAGATTCCGACCAAATAAAAAGCGACGGCAGCAATGATGACGACCAGAACGATCAATGGAATCATTTTTCCCCCCTTGTTTAGAACGCATGACGGCGTCTGTTAGTGAGATAGTATCGGTTCAGCTTTTATTTTTCTTGAGGCCGTCTGTAATCACCAGATTGTCGCGATGAATCACTTCATCATAATCCTTGTGACCCAGGACGGAAAATATCTGAGGTGTCTTCAAACCGAGGATTTTGCGGATGTCGCCTGAGGAATAATTGACGAGCCCCTTGGCGAGCGGATTGCCCGCGCTGTCGACGCAGGCGACGGGATCGCCCGTGTCAAACTCTCCTTCGACTGCCGTAATTCCTGAAGGCAGCAGGCTTTTGCCTTTTTCCAACAGGGCTTTTTTTGCGCCCTCATCGATCACCAGCCGGCCGCGGGGGCGGAGTGTAAACGCGATCCAGTATTTCCGGCTCGCCAGGCGGGAGGCCCGCGGCAAGAACAGCGTGCCGATGTCTTTGCCCGCCATGATATCCGAAAGGACTTTCTTTCTTTTGCCCGGAGCGATGATGCAGGGAATGCCGATGGACGTGACTTTCTGGGCTGCCATGATTTTGCTCTTCATGCCGCCGGTGCCGACGGAGGACGTCTCGGACGTTGCCGCCGCTTCAATCTCTTCGGTGATTTCGCAAACGAGCCCAATCAGCTTGGCCTTTTTGAACTGCGCCGGATTGCAGTCGAAGAGCCCGTCGGTTGCCGTTAAATTGATAAATAAATCCGCCTCGATGATATTGGCGATCATCGCAGCGAGGTTATCGTTGTCGCCGAATTTGATTTCATCCACGGCAACGGAGTCGTTTTCATTGATGATCGGCGTGATATGCCAGTCCATCAGGGTCGAGAGCGTGTTGCGGATGTTGAGGTAGCGCTGCCGGTCCGTCAGGTCCGCAAGGGTGAGCAGGAGCTGGCCGACGTAGAGGTTGTTTCTTTCAAAGGCTTTGGAATAGACACGCATGAGCCGGCTCTGGCCGATGGCGGCGGCCGCCTGCTTTTCGGGAATGCTTTTCAGTTTGTCCGTAATGCCCAGGCGGTGTTTACCCGAGGCAATCGCTCCGGAGGTAACGAGCACGATCGAGAATCCGCGGCGCGTCAGATCGCACATTTCCTGCGCCAGGGCGTCGATGATTTTCAGGTCCAGGCCGTCGGCGCCGGTCAGCACCGCAGAACCGATTTTGATGAGGATTTTCTTTACCGGGGCGAGCGTTTCCAGACGGCTATTATGATTCATGTCTCATCGGGTGTTGTGCTGTTTAAGAGGGTCACAATCTTTCTTAAAATGTCCTGCAATCCTTCGCCTGTGGCAGCGGAAAACGGATACAGCATTATCCCTTTTTTTGCAAATTGCGCAACTGATTTTTTGACTTTTTCCCGCACCACGGGCAGATCAATCTTATTGAGGCAGACCACCTGGGGCTTGGCGAGTAACTGCGGACTGTAGAGCCCCAGTTCTTTATTGATCGCCGTGAAATTTTTCCAGGCGCTGGTGTTGGGTTCTTCGGAAATATCAATCAGGTGCAGGAGAATGGAAGTCCGTTCCACGTGGCGCAGAAACTGAATGCCCATGCCCAGGCCTTCATGGGCGCCGGCAATCAGGCCGGGGATATCCGCCACAACGAAACTGGGGCTCTCTCCGAATTTGACCACGCCCAGATGCGGCGTGAGCGTTGTAAAGGGATAGTCGGCAATTTTGGGATGGGCCGCCGAGACCCGCGAGATAAACGTCGATTTGCCGGCATTGGGAAAACCGATGAGTCCCACATCCGCCAGCAGCTTGAGCTCCAGTTTGAGCCAGCGTTCCTCGCCCTCCATGCCTTCCTGAGCAAAACGCGGTGTCTGGTGCGTGGACGTCTTGAAGTGGGCGTTGCCCTTGCCGCCGATGCCGCCTTTGGCCACGATAAAGGTTTGTCCCAGCTGGGCAAGATCGACCAGGATTTCTCCGGTTTCAAAATCTTTAACAACGGTTCCGGGCGGAACAATCACTTCCAGATCCTCTGCGCTGCGGCCGGTGCGGTTGTTGCCGGAACCATGTCCGCCGTTCTTGGCGATTTGATGCTGCTGGTATTTCAAATCCAGGAGGGTATGGTGACTCTCGGCAGCGCGGAAAATGACGTCGCCGCCCTTGCCGCCGTCGCCGCCGTCGGGACCGCCTTTGGCAATAAACTTCTCCCGCCGGAAACTGATGCTGCCCGGTCCGCCGTGTCCGGCCTTGACATATATTTTTGCTTCATCAACAAATTTCATAAGAAAAAACGCTTTCCCTAACGATCAGGAGAGATCGTGTCAATTTTCTATCCAAAGTATAACGCGGCGCAGACGAGCAGCCCCCGCAGGCGTATCTAGCAAATACATTGAGGAGGGCAGGGGAACTGACAATAAAATTTATACGCTGGAGAGGAAATCTTCAAAAAAAATAAAAAGGCGCTTATTGTCTAAGCGCCTTTTGTGCTTTCTACTTTCGCTGCGGTTTAGGCCGCCGCATAGACGCTGACCTTTTTACGGGTCTTGTCGAGCCGCTCGTACTTAACGACGCCGTTGATGAGCGCAAACAATGTAAAATCTTTGCCCAGGCCCACGTTGTTGCCCGGATGAATTTTTGTGCCTACCTGCCGCACGATAATGGATCCCGCGTGAATCTGCTCACCGCCATATACTTTGACGCCGCGTCGCTGCGAATTGGAGTCTCTACCGTTGCGGGAGCTTCCCTGACCTTTTTTATGTGCCATGATGTCCTCCGCTTATATCGAAATCTTCTTTATTTTCATGCTGGTTAGTTCCTGACGATGGCCGGTCTTCTTTTTGTAGCCCTTGCGCTTCTTAAATTTGCCGATCAGCAGTTTGGGGCCTTTGGTCTGGGTAACGATTTCCCCCACCACCTGCGCGCCTTCCACAAAAGGTTTGCCGATTTTAACGGTGTCGCCACCGGATACCATCAGAACTTCATTGAAAACAACTTCGGTTCCCTTGTCGCCGGCGAGTTTTTCTACGGATAAAACATCGCCTTCGCTGACCTTGTGTTGTTTAGCTCCTGTTTTTATGATTGCGTACATATCCTTATCCTTAGTTAGCGTTAAGACTGGAGCTTATAGACAAATTGTTCCCGTTTGTCAATAGAATTTAGCGCTCTTAAATAATATTTTCTTGAGAGACAATCGGGCGTATCTTTGATATACCGATATTGCATTAAGGCGATATTTTAAGATACTTTTTAGAAACAGAAGGTTCGGCCACAGCGTAAAATGACCGAGATTCTTATGGAATGTTGCGATTCTCTAACTGGAAAGCGCGAGGCAAAGGAACTGAAATGACCGGGCAGATGAAATTAAGCGGAAAATTAGGAGGAGCTTTCGGATTCGTGGCGCTGATGCTTTTCGTCGGCGGGATCGTCGGGACATTCGGAATATCTCAGATTTCCGATAAACTCCGGCATATTTCCGAAATCAGCCATCCGGCCACGTATCATATCGGCATTATTTCTGAAAATCAATTGAGGATCCAGCGATTGAGTCAGTCTCTCCTGGTGCCGGAGACGTTCAACAATATCAGTGAAAAAGAAAAAAAACTCAAAGGCCTTGAGGATGCACTGGGACGCGCGGAGGCATCGTGGAAGCAGTATGATCAACTTTCCCGGTCCGATGAAGCCGCCGCAGTCTGGAAGAATCTGCAGCCGGCCTGGGAATCCTGGAAGAACGCGGATCGGGACTTTGTCAGGCTGATCAAGGACGGCAAGAGGGAAGAGGCCCTCGGCGTGATGAGTGCTCAGCTTGGCCAATCTTTTAACCTGAGCCGGAGACTGCTTACGGATTTGTCGGAAGCCAATATGCGGCAGGCAAGGGCGGCAGGGAAGTCCGGAATTGCGGTCGCATGGTGGATGAAGATGGCAGCGCTGGTCGGGACTCTCATAGGAATTGCCGCAGCATGCGGCTTGGGCTTTTATTTTGCCGGATCCATTACGCGTCCCATCCGAAAGGTCATTGCAAAACTGAAGGAAACATCGGATCAGTTTGCGGAAGCGGCCGGGCAGATTGCGGATTCCAGCAACCATCTGGCCCAGGGAACATCCCATCAGTCATCCGCTGTTGAAGAAGCTTTTTTTGTTGTCAATGCGCTGGCAGCGGAGAACTACTCTCATAACGAAGTCGTCCAGAAACTGAGAAACGAGACCCATGGCGCGCACAATGTACTCGAAGACATGCAGCAGAGCGTCAGGTTGACGGCAGCGACGATGACGGACATTAAAGCGTCCAGCGAGGAAACATCCGGTATCCTTCGGAATATCGAGAAAATCGCATTTCAGACGAATCTGCTGGCGCTCAATGCGTCGGTGGAGGCGGCACGGGCGGGCGAAGTGGGTGCCGGATTCGCCGTGGTGGCCGACGAAGTCCGCAATCTGGCGATTCGATCCGCCGAAGCGGCGAAACAGACAACGCAGTTGATCGGCGGAACGGTTGACGCCATTTATAAGGGTGCGGAACTCGTGGAGTCGACAACAGAAAAATTTGAAGAGTATAGAGTTCTGGCCAATGAGTTTGTTGCCATTCTGGATCGTGTGGCGAATTTATGCCAGGAGCGGATGCCGAAGTTCCAGCAGATTAAAAAATCCATGGAAGAAATCAATTATATCGTGCAGGCCAATGCCGCCAGTGCAGAACAGGCGGCGGCCGCCGCCGAGGAAATGACCGCGCAGTGCGAAGCCATGAGACATTACATCCGGGATCTTTCTGTCGTTATCGGAAAGATGCAGGAAAACGAACCCCTGGCCTTGTCTTTTTCGCGGTCCGACCGGCCGAAACTTCCGCCGCCGGGAAGCAGCGAGGAATTTCCGGTGACCCTGACCGGTCCCATCGAGGAGGCCAAGCCATGAAGAATCTGAAACTGAGTTCCAAACTAATCGGCGGTTTCCTGGTGATGGCGGCGATCGTGTTTCTCGGAGGACTGGTGGGCTTCTCCGGCATGTCCATCGTTGACGGACACCTGAGAGACGTTGTGGATGTTCGCGTTCCGGAAACGTATCAGCTTTCCGTGATTGCTGATCAGCAGCAGAATATTTTGGCCCTCGAGCAGGGGCTCTTGATCCCGGAGATCATCAGCAACACAACGGAAAAAGAGCAGCGGCTCAAAAGCATCGAAGAGTCATGGAATCGTGCAGACGCCGCCTGGAAGCAATATGATCAGTTGCCGCGGACGGAAGGAACGGCTCAAGCCCGCAGAGAGCTTGCGACAGCCTGGGCAGCCTGGCACAGGGCGGATCGGGAATTTGTCGGTCTGATCAAAGACGGCAAGCGCGAAGAGGCCCAAAAGATCATGAGTGTGCAAATTGAGGAGTCGTCCGGATTGTGCCGGAGGTTGCTCAGGGACGTGTCGGACACCGCCGTGACCCTGGCCCGGCAGGCCGGTCAGTCCGGAATGGCGCAGGGCGTGACGCTGACAACCATCGCGCTTTCCGGTACGGTCATCGGGATCATTCTGGCCGTTGTCTTCGGTATTTACTTTATCCGTTCGATTACGCGACCGATCCATCATGTGATTGAAAATCTGACTCAGACGGCCGAGCAGTTCGCCGAAGCGGCGGGACAGATCGCCCAGTCGAGCAATCACCTGGCGGAAGGGACATCGAGACAGGCCTCGGCGGTGGAAGAAACCTATTGTGTGATCGAAGAACTGAAAATGTCGAATGCGACATATACGGAAAACATTGAGAAGGTGAAAAACCTGTTGCCGAAATCGCAGACTGACGGTTATGCCGCCTTCGAACTGATGAAATCCGCCAGGAAAGCGATGAAGGGGATCAAGCAAACCAGTGAAGAAACGTCGAAGATTGTTCAAACGATTGAGAAGATCGCATTTCAGACCAATCTGCTGGCGCTCAACGCTTCGGTCGAGGCCGCCCGCGCCGGTGATGCCGGCGGCGGTTTTGCCGTGGTGTCCGACGATATCCGCGGGCTGGGAGCAAGCTCTACACAAGCCGCCAAAACTTCCATCGCGCTGATCGAGAAAACGGTCAATATCGCCAGCAGCGGCAACGACTTTATCGGCGTCAGCATTAAGAAATTTATCGATTACGGGAGCAGTTCCACAAATATCGCTACGTTTACAGCCGATGCGACAGACGAGGCGAAAAAGCAGATGGAGGGCTTCGACAAGATCAACGCGCTCATTGAAGCCATCAGCAAATCGGCGCAAACCAATGCGGCCGGCGCAGAGGAATCGTCCTCCGTGGCCGAAGAGACTACGGCCCAGGCCATGTCGGTGAAGTCGGTTGTCGATGAACTGGCTCAAGTCGTCGGCTACAACCGATAAAGATAAAGTTTCTGTCCCGCAGACATTCAGCGCTCTGAAATCAAGTTCAACATAAGAGATTTTCTCATTGCGGGGAAATCTCTATCCGGAAGAGTCTCCCGATCAACCACCTCGCGGCAAGCTGTCGAGGTATGAAATGAACGTCACTATATCGCAGCAAGCGACAGGGAATTAACGCTCGTCGCGTGTGATCGGGATCACACAATTGTTACAAAAAGGCTCGATCATTCAAGATCTCAATTCTTTTGCCGATACTATAAAGCAGGTATCGGATTCACGATGTCTTTCCACAAAAAACATAAATGATTCAATTATATACAGTTGTTCTGATGATGTGAGCTTGTCAATACAATTCATCCGAGGAGTTATTTTATGAAAAGATTTTTCGACAATTTGAAATTAGGGAAGAAAATCATTTTGGCTCCAATGGTTGTACTCGTATTTCTTGTTCTTAATGCAATAGGAACTTATCAGGCCGTATCCTTGCAGAGCAATTCCATCGATGATATCTATAATAACCGATTCAAAGGCTATCAACAGAGTTCACAAATCATTGTGGAAATGTCCGGTGTCCAGACCAAATTGTATAAGATAATGAACTGGATCGCTTCCAATTACGATAAAAAAAGAATCGAAGATCTGACACGGCAAATCGATACCGATATTTCCGGTAATGTTGAGTTCACGAGGAAAATACTCAATTCGCCAAGCCTCTTGCCGGATGAGAAAAAATATTATCAAATCGCATATAAGAACCTGCTGGAATTCCAGAAACAGGCAAAGAGTGCACTGGAAATTGCGGCTCAGGATGCCAACACGGCAGTCATGGCTTTCGGCATGGCCGAGGATGCATTTAGAGATCTGGATAAAAGCCTTCGGGACCTCAACGCGCTCGAAGACAAACTCAGCAAACAAAAATATGAATATTCCATTAAAGTGGTCAACACAACATTGATGATTTTTTTGCTTGTCGTGGTGATTGCTATTCTGATGTCCTTCCTGACCAGCATTTTCATCTCGAGAATGATCTTGAGGCCGATCCGGGAAACCATTACCGTCCTCAGTGAATTGGCCAAGGGAGACCTGACAAAGGAAATCAATTTGCAGTCCAGTGACGAAATCGGTGAACTGGTCCAATCCGTTAATACGATGCGCGGTAAAATGAATGATGCCGTAGGTCAGGCGATGCAAGTCTCGGCGGTTCTGACGGATTCGGCGTCCAAAGAAGCGGCTGCGATTGAGGAAACGTCGGCCTCTCTTGATGAAATCGCTTCCATGACTCAGCAAAATGCAGAAAACACCGTTCAAGCAAACGAACTTATGTTGTCGGTGAAAGGCGCCATTGGCAGAGCCAATGATTCCATGTCCGAACTGACCACCTCCATGAAAGATATTACAAAGGCAAGTGAACAGACTCAGAAAATCGTGAAGAGCATCGACGAAATTGCCTTTCAGACAAACCTGCTCGCCCTGAACGCATCAGTCGAAGCTGCCCGTGCAGGAGAGGCCGGAGCGGGATTTGCTGTCGTCGCCGACGAAGTCCGGAATCTTGCTTTACGGGCAAAAGAATCAGCACGGGATTCTTCCAACCTGATTGATGATATTGTCCATAAAGTAAAAGGCGGCGAGAATCTGGTTGTGGTGACCAGCACCGCATTCCGGGAAGTGACGTTGAGTTCGGATAAGGTCGTCGATCTGACGAAAGACATAGCCATTGCATCCCGGGAACAGTCCCAGGGAATCGGGCAGGTCAATAACGCAATTGCGGAAATGAGCACAACCACTCAGCAAAACGCCAGCAATGCAGAGAATTTGTCGAACATCATGTCTATTTTTACAACGGAGGATCTGTCCGATACAGGCGACGAACGCGACAGAATTCTTCATCTGACGTCAGGTAAGAAAGCAGGAAATAAAACGATCGATCACAGGAAACATTTACCGTCTCGGGAACGGAACTCTAATAAGCGGCTTCAATTTCATCCTTAGGTGTGATGAAATAATATTTGTCAATTAAAAAGGAGGTAATGGATGATGAAGAAAGTATTGGCATTGGTAATGGCCGTCTTGTTTATGGCCGGCGTTGGTGTTGCAATGGCTGAAGAAAAGGGTACACCCGATGAGGCCAAGGCAATGGTCAAGAAGGCCGTGGCATACATGAAAGAAGTGGGAAAAGAAAAAGCGCTTGCCGAATTCAACAATCCGAAGGGGAAGTTTGTCTACAAAGACCTTTATGTCTGGGCTACGGGCATGGACGGCACTAACCTTTCTCACCCTTACACACCGGCGCTCATCGGCAAAAACATGTATAACCTGAAGGATGCGGATGGAAAATTTTTCGTCCAGGAAAGGATCAACATCCTTAAGACGAAACCAAGCGGAACCATCGAATATCGTTGGACCAATCAAAATTCCAAGAAAGTGGAGCAAAAGGTTGCCTATTTTGAGACTGTCCCCGGCATGAACCTTTTCCTTAATTGTGCATACTATAAATAATTAAATACAAAAGTTCATCGAAAACCGGCAATCGTCCATAGAAATCGAAAACGATGTTCGTGGCGTAGCCGGTTTTTTCTATTCAAAATTGATATACACTTGTTTTTTGCATATCAATCAAGGGAGACGCCTTAAATTTAAAACGAGGCAGACAAGTTCGCGGGAATATTCCCGAGCCATCGAATTGCTGCCGCATGCATCCGCTTTGACTAAAGGGAGATGTCCCGCCATGCTGTTCATTGCGAAAGGCCTTCACGCGATATGTGCCGCTGCCCGGTCATTTCAGGATTTACCGAACCATCCCTCCATCGCTGACCGTTACTCTCAGGAAATGATCTTGCCTAAAGCGGCCGCGAAAGGTATTATCAATTTTAGAATTAAATGAAAGAGACGACGGCGCGTGCATGAAACGATTTTTTGTCTGCTTGATGATTATCACCGGAATTCTGGTCTGGTCGTCTTCCTTATATGCCGCCGGTGAACCCGAGCGGCGGTTTGTCGAGCAGGCGCTCGTGGCCCAGGGAGTGGATCCCGCGCAGGCCGAATGCCTTATGCAGGATCCTCGCATCTTCATCCAATCGGATATCGTCATTAAAAACCTCTTCTATTCCAAACCCAAAGGGTCCAAGAAAAATCCGGACGTCATGGAGATAGATCCGCTTCTTGTTGAACGCGGGAAACGCTTTATGAAAGAAAATGCCGAGGAGCTGTCCGCCGTGGAAAAAAGTTTTGGTACGTCGCCGCGGATCATTACGGCCATTCTCATTATCGAATCCAGGCTGGGAAGTTTCCGGATGCCCTGGAACGCGGCGAATGCCTATGCCAACCTGGCATTCCTTTCGGACCCGGCCTATCTCGAAGCGATACAGAACCTGTATGCGGACAGGTATCCGCAGCTTCGCGATGAAGCGACGGTTGCCCGGGCGAAACGGAAAGCGAAATGGGCGGCAGTCGAACTTGCTTATCTTGTTCACATCGCCAATCATCTGGGTATCGATCCGCTGACCCTCTCCGGATCGTTTGCGGGCGCGCTGGGGCCGGCGCAATTCATACCGTCGTCGTTCTGGATTTTCGGAATCGACGGCGACAAGGATGGCATGGCCAATCCGCTCAATATGGCGGACGCGAATCTCAGCATGGGGAACTATTTAAGAAAATACGGTTGGCGGGAGGACGCCCCGCTCGAACAAAAACGCAGGGCGCTCTGGTACTATAACCACAGCGACGTTTACGTAAACACCGTCATGACGGTCTATGAAAAACTGGGACGCTGAACAAAGCGTCCCGGTTTCATCCGTTTTTCTTCTTACCACGGATCAATGAAAGAATGAGAAGCAACCTCCGGCGGCCGCACAGGCGCCGACTTCAGGCCTTGCATGATCCACTTGCGGGTATCGGCCGGGTCGATAACCGCGTCGATCTCCAGATAGGCGGCCATGTTGATGGCCTTGCCTCGTTCATACAGCTGGGCGACCAGAAAATCATAGAGTTCTTCGCGTTTCTGAGGATCATCGATTGCGGCGAGCTCTTTCTTGAATCCCGCTTTGACGGCGCCTTCCAGCCCCATCCCGCCGAATTCTCCGGTCGGCCAGGCAGCCGTAAAGAACGATTCATGGAAGCCGCCTTTGGCCATGGCCATGGCGCCCAGACCGTAACCTCTGCGCAGCACGACGGTGAAATAAGGCACGCTGAGATGAGATCCGATGACAAACATGCGGCAGACATGGCGCACCTGCGCGCGTTTCTCAATTTCCGGTCCGACCATGAAGCCGGGAGTATCGCATAGTGAGAGAATCGGTACGCCGTGCGCGTTGCAAATCTGCATCAAGCGGGCGACCTTGTCCGCGCCTTCGGCTTCGATGGCGCCGGCCGTGACCATAGAGTTGTTGGCGATGACGCCGAAAGGACGGCCTTCGATACGGATGAGACCCGTCACCATGCTGGGGCCGAACTTGGGCTTGAGTTCCAGAAACGAGTCCGTGTCGGCAATGCCTTTAATGACGCTGCGGACGTTGTAGGCGCGTTTGCGGCTTTCCGGAATCAGCGTACGCAGTTTGAGAGGATCGCCTGTTTCCCACGACGGCGCGACGCCCTGGAAATAGGAAAGATATTTCTTGGCAACGGCGACGGCTTCCACATCGTCTTCGACTTCGATATCCACCACGCCATTTTGTGTCTGGATATCCATCGGGCCGACTTCCTCCGGTTTGAAAACGCCTAAGCCCCCGCCTTCAATCATCACGGGACCGCCCATGCCGATGTTGGAATTTTTTGTGGCAATAATCACGTCGCAGCAGCCCAGGAGCGCTGCGTTTCCGGCAAAGCAGAACCCTGATAAAACACCGACCACCGGCACATGGCCGCTCAACCTGGCAAATGCGCCGAAGGTTGTCAGGTCCAGTCCGGCGATCACAACGCCTTCCGCATCAACGTCACCGGGCCTTCCGCCGCCGCCTTCCGCGAAGAAAATCAGCGGCAAGCGCTGTTCGTAGGCCAGATGCAGCATGCGGTCCTTTTTTTTGTGGTTGAAGAAACCCTGGGTGCCGGCCAGAACGGTATAGTCATAGGCCAGAACCATGCAGCGGGCTTTGTCTTCCGCGAACATCGAACCGTTGACGGCTCCGACGCCCGCGATCATCCCGTCGGTGGGTGTTTTCGCGATGAGATCATCGACGGAACGACGTCCGCGCTGTGCGGCAATCGCCAGCGCGCCATATTCGATAAAACTCCCGGAATCGCAGAGGTCCAAAACATTGGCGCGCGCCGTACGCTGATTTTTCTGTTTTCTTTTCTCAACGACGTCGGGACGGTTTTCATCCAGGCCGAACGATTGGCGTTTGATTAATTCGGCAAGCTCCGGTCGGATGGGGTTATTGTTGGTTTTCTGAAGTCCTGCCGCGTCGCTTTTTTTCTTATCCGTTTCCATGTGCTTTATACTCCCGTGTCAGTTAAGAGATATTTGTACCGGCACGAAACGTCCGGTATTTTGCTTTGTCAATTAAATGAACTCACATTTTAATGCTATAATTATTTTTTTCTTATTTCCATATTTTTCCATTCGGTGGAGATTTTTACTTCCGCGGCACAGCCCCGACGGAAGGCTCATCTCTGGGGGACACCTGGAATGGCGCTGGATTGACCGACGATTCTTCATGAGACCGCAGGACGGGTTTTGCCGTTCTTCCATCGGCTCAGCCGGCTTCGTCGACCAGTCCGTATTTCTTAAAAATGTAGTCGTTGTCTTCGCCGATATTCGCCGAAATCCATTTTACCCTGAGCGGTGTTTTGGTCATCTTGCCGGTTGTCGGCAATGTTACGACCCCAAACGAGGGATGGCTGATTTTCGGGAAAGTCCCGCGCGCTGCCCAGTGCTCTTCTTTGAGGACTTCAGCAGGCGTCAGCATTTTCGTTGTGACGGGAAGCCCTCCGCCCCGCCATTTGGAGCGGGCTGCTTTTACACTGTAGGCGGCGAATTTTTCGTTAATTTCCTGATACGTGAATTTACCGACGGCATTTTCCACGATGCTGTTGAGTTCTTTGACCTTTTCAATATCATCCGTGATCCGGTCCAGAAGCGTTTTCCAGTCCTCTTCAATTTTCCATTGGCCCAGAAGCTTCAGAGCCGCCCGGAAGTCCTGATCGCGGAAGCAGGCGATGGCCACGTAACCGTCCTGGCACTTGAAGAATCCGTAAGGACACAGGCCGTAGTCGAGTGTGCCATAGCGCAGCCGCGGCTTCTTCCAAACATAGCCGATGGTCGGCGGAAAACCGACGCAGGAGGCGTATGCATCGGCCGTGGCGATGTCGACCATTTGTCCTTCACCGGTTCGCCGTTTAAAGAAAGAGGCGACAAGTCCTCCGCAGGCGGCACCAACCGCGGATGTGTAGCCGGCGGCATAGAACCCCGCGCGGGTCGGCCAGTTATAAGGTTCGGGAGCATCCGGAAGATCACCGATGAGCGCGGTCAGGCCCGACTCCGCCTGCGAGGTCAGGTCCGTCCAGGGCATCTCGGCCATTTCTCTGCCCTTGGCCGTATAATGCCCGTAGGGCGAAATGGCGATATAGATGAGGCCGCCATTGAGTTCCCGCAGTTGCCGGTAGCCGACGCCCCAGGCATCCATCATCCCCGGGGCGTAGGTGTCAATGAGGATATCCGCCCGCGAGGCCAGGCGCTTGAGATTTTGCCGGCCTTCGGGACTTTCCAGATCCAGAGTGATCTGCCGCTTGTTGCGGCTTTCCATCAGATAAGGAATGCCGACGCCCTGGACATTGGCCCCATACGGGCTCATGGCGCGCGAAGGGTCGCCTTCGGGAGGTTCAACCTTAATCACCTCGGCGCCGGCTTCAGCCAGAAAACTCGCCGCGATATTTCCGGAGAAATTGGCATAACTCAGGTCGAGGACCATCATGTCGTCCAGGGCTTCCGGTTTTCCTTCGGACGTTGTCAATTGCGTCAGAATATTTTTCCAATCGGATAATTTGGACGCGCCTTTCTTCTGCAGATATCTGGAATAGACTCGCTCTTTAATGGTCGTCACCCCCTTCATAATTAAAGATTTTATCCTTGGCCAGGTCGTGATAGATCGGCGGTCTCTGACCGACGCGATAATCCCAGGTGCCCACGACCCGTTCTTTTTCCAGAGCCTTAATCTGATCTTCCGTCAATCCCAGAATTTTCTTGAAGACGTAGCGGTTGTGATAGCCGAGCGGTCGGGTCAGCCATTTGATTCTGCCCGGTGTAAGGCTTAGCATGGCGATCGGTCCTTCGACGAGCAGCTTCTTATACATATCATCTTCAAAGAGAATGGCGCTGCCTCTCTCCCTGCGCCACTCGTCCTGGCTGATCTGGACATCGTCCATGACTTCGGCCGCGGCAAACCGGTTTTTCCTGGCCAATTGGGCCAGTTCCGATGCGTCCTTGGTCCGCACCCATTCTTCAAGGACTTTATTCAAGGCCAGTGCGTTTTCGCGCTTGAGCCGGCTTATAGCCTTTTTATATATTTCATTTTGCGCGAGGTCATCACGGCCGAGAACTCTGCACAGCGATTGAAATTGCTTGTCCGTGGCAATGGCGATGGCAACGAATTTTTCGTCCCGCGTCTTGAATATCCCCGAGGGGGACATGGTCGGGTCCATGTTGCCGGTGCGCCCCAGGCTTTCGCCGGTCGCGTCATGGTAGGTAAAGTGGCCCAGCGTCCGCATCAGGATTTCCGCCTGGCAGCCGTCGATATACTGTCCCTCGCCTGCGCGTTCCCGGTAATTGAGTGCAATGAGGATGAGCATGGCTGCGTAATAGGCAGGGAAGAAGTCTCCGAAAAAATCGGGAACTTTAAAATATTTATCCGTGTCCGGGTGACCGGTGACGGACAGCACGCCGCTCGCGCCCTGAGCCAGAAGATCCCAGCCCGGAGCGTACCGCCTCGGGCCGTATTGTCCATAAGTGCTGAGACTTGCGTAAATGACTTTCGGATTGATCTTGCTCACCTGCGAATAGCCGATGCCCCAGGCCTCCACGGTCCCGGAGGTGAAATTTTCGATGACGACATCGGCCTTCTCGGCAAGCTTCAAAATCAGGTCCTTGCCCTTGGGTTTCTTGACGTCAATGCCGACGAAATATTTCCCGGGGTTGATGAAATGCCACAGGGGATTGGAGTGCTTCCAGTACTTGCCCCAGTAGGTTCCTCCCCGCCAGTAGTCACCCTGGTAGGGAACTTCCACCTTGATCACTTCGGCGCCATACTGTCCCAGGGTCTTTGCCGCCGTCGGCCCGAAAATCATATGGGACAAATCGAGCACGCGGATGCCTTTGAGCGCTTCGGCCTTTTTATCGATGTCCTCCCGGGCAAAAAGCTTGTCGGTAAAATTAAAATAGTCTTCAGTCATTTTTACATTCCTATATAAGCTTTTTTCACCAGTTCGCTGTTTAAGAGAAAATCGTTTGTTCCTGTGAGGACAACGTGACCGTCCTGCAGCACATACCCACGGCTGGCGACTTCTAATGCATACAATGCGTTCTGTTCCGAGAGAAGCACGGTAATTCCGTCCGCGGGGAATGTTTTAATGACATCATAAATCTGCGACATGATGAGCGGGCTTAACCCCAGCGAAGGCTCATCGATCATCAGAAGTTTTGGCTGGGCCATGAGTCCCCGGGCGATAACCAGCATCTGCTGTTCGCCGCCGCTCATCAGGCTGGCGGTCTGAGTGGCGCGTTCTTTCAGGATGGGGAACAGGGCGCAGACTTTCTCCATCATTTCCTTTCTCTTCTTCCAGGCCTTGACCGTACTGGCTCCCATCAGCAAGTTTTCTTTCACGGACAGGTAAGGGAATATTTTCCTTCCTTCGGGAATCTGGGAGATCCCTTTTTTGACGATGTTGTCGGACGACTCCTTGTGGATGTCCTCACCGAAGAAAGAGATCGTTCCTGACTTGGCGGGCAATACGCCGGAGATGTTGTTGAGCAATGTAGTTTTTCCTGCACCGTTGGCGCCCAGGAGGGCGACGATCTCCCCCTGCTCGATCTGCAGATTCACGTCATGAAGGACGGGGATCACACCATAAGCGGCATTCAGGTTTTTAATGTTGAGCATGGCGGCCTCCCAGATATGCCTCAATGATTTTGGGATCCGAGGTGACTTCCCGGGGCGGACCCTCCGCGATCTTTTTGCCGTATTGAAGAACAACTACCCGCTGGGTCGCGTTCATGATGATCTTCATGACATGTTCGATCCACAGGATGGTGAAGGCAAACTGTTCCTGAGCGCTCCAGATCATATCCAGCGCGTGCGACGCCTCCATCGGATTCAGGCCGGCCATGACTTCGTCCAGCAGGAGCAGTTTCGGTGTGGTAGCGAGCGCCCGGGCCAGTTCCAGCATGCGCAATTCATAGAGATTCAAATCCCGCGCCAGGGTGTCGCGTTTGGAGAACAGCCCCACGAACTCCAGATAGTAGGAGGCCTCCAGAGCCGCATCGGGAACGCTCATATTGGGACGATGCTTCCCGTTTAAGACGCCGACCATCACCCCGGCCAGGGCGGTCATGGATTCGAAGGGCTGGGGGATCTGATACGTCCGGGAAATACCCAGCTTGCAGATCTTATGGCTGGGGAGGCCTGTGATATCCGTTCCGTCAAAGCGGATGGTTCCGTGATCGGGTCTGTAAATGCCGCAGATCAGATTCAGCATCGTGGTTTTGCCCGCACCGTTAGGGCCGATTAAACCGACGACTTCCCCCTCGGCAACGGAAAAGCTGACGTCGCTTACAGCGGCAAGTCCTCCAAATTTTTTTGATACGGTCGTTATCGTAAGCACGATGCTATTCTCTCCTTACATGAAGTTTGGGGAAATAATCCCGGGGCCGTTTTTTCCTGTAGAGGCCCCATAATCCTTCTCCGCGGGGAAGAAAAACAATCAACGCGATCAAAATCGCCGGGAATACAAAGTAGTTCACGGGACCGAGCCCCCGCAAAGAATCTTCGAGAATGGAAATCAGATAAGCTCCCGGGATGGCGCCATAGAGAAAAGCCCTTCCCCCGACGATGACGATGATGAGGATCTTGGTCATAAAATCCAGAGGAAGATAGGTCACCCCGGCGAAGGTGCGGAACGTGTGGACGATAAACCAGCCGGCGATTCCGGTTAGGATGGACGGAGCCACGTAAAAGAATATTTTGTAAGCGTCTACCCTCACCCCCATCATGCGGGCCACGTTCTCGTTTTCGTTGACCGCCGCCATGCTGATGCCGATCCGCGAACGCACCGTACGGTCGCAGACGAGGAGATAAGCGAGCATCAAAAACAGCGACAGATAGTAATAGGCGATGTAATTCCAGGAAACCTTTTCAAATGTCAGCAGAGGACTCATTCCCACGAGGCCCACTTCTCCGCGGAACAGGTCTCCCCAAATGTAAGTCACATCCAGGAAGGTCAGCGGCAGGATCAGGGTGATGAGTGAAAAGTACAGCCCTTTGGCGATCAGGGTCGTCGGGCTCAAAGCAAGTGAGATAACGGCGCAGACGGTAATGGTGGCCGCAAGCGTCATGGCGGGACTCCAGCCGAAGTGCAGATTCAGCAGGGCGGCCGTATAACCGCCGATTCCCAGATAGAGCTGCGGACCAAAATTGACGCGGCCCGTTCCCAGCATCTGAAGAGCCAGGGGGATCGCGATAGCGGCATAGATATTGGCCGTCGTGATCATGGTCAGGATGTGCGGATAGGAGTGGACGAACAGAGGCAGAATCAGCAAAACACCGATGCCGATTGTCGGGTTTCTCCAGTAACGCGGTTCGATCACCCATTCCGTTTTTTTATCCCGCCAGCGCGCAACAATGCGGTCACGGCGTAATTCAAAGTTTACCATAGGGTCTCTCCTGCAAAGATTCCCCCGCGCCGGTAAATCATCACAACCAGCGTGACGATTAAGGCGGCAAGCCCCATGAAGCGGGAGACGAGAACGAAGCTGACCGTGGCGTGGATAAATCCGATCAGATAGGAAGCCACAATGCTGCCCTTGAGATTGCCCAGGCCCCCGAGAATGGAAATCAGCATGGCGGTCATCAGAAGGGACGCGCCCATGAACGGATCAACCCCCCAGAAAGGCGCGATCATGATCATGCAGATCGTGGGGGGGATCACCGAGAGGATCATGGCCAGGTAATACATCCGGTTGACATTCGCTCCCATGAGCAGGGCGGCCGGCAGGTTTTGGCTAATCGCCCGGATAATCAGGCCGATTCTTGTTTTCATGAACCACAGCACGTAGACGGCTGTTACCAGGATTCCCGCCAGCGCGGCAAAAATCATCTGGTAGGCAATGGTGACACCGCCGATGGAGAGGACGTCGTCAAGGATCGTTGAAGGAATGCTGACGCCGGCCGTCACCGGATACAAATAGTTGGCCAGATGGGCGACGACCAGAAAAATGAGGATGGAGATGGTCAGGAGAACTTCCTCCTCTTCCAGGTAGCGCTGAAAAACGCCTTTGTAAAAGACCATGAGCGCGAAGGCGCATTGAACCAAAACCATCAGCAGGAGGCTGGGCAAGAGTCCCAGGTGCACATCCTCCATAAAGAACCAGGTGACATAAGCGGCTATTACAAATACCACACCGTATCCCAAATGAAATATGCGGAGCACCCCGCAGATGAGTGAGAAGCCCAGCGAAATCAGAAGATAGATGGACCCCCAGATCACGGAGTAGATGATAATCTGCAGAACGATATTATTCATAGGGTCTGCGTTCCCCCTTTTTTTTGATCGTAAGCTTCCGGGTATGAATGAACTGTGTTGAAAAACTCCAAGAGCACCGGATCATCCTGAAAGAAAATGATGACGTTGACGTTTTCGGGGAATCCGTACGCATTGGCGACGGATTCCCCGCACGGGTTACTTCCGCAAATCCTTCGGCGCCTTGTAATCTGTCATTTTATACTTGAGAGGATAGATGACCTTCATTTCGCCGCCCTGCCATTGGACGATCGGCGTTACGTACTTGGGTGGAGGAAGGTTGTAATGGTATTTCGGATTCCAGCCGATGGTGCCCAGGACGGCCACTTCTTCAACCTGCTCCAATTGCTTGATCAGGTTGTCGATGTTCCCAGTTCCGCCGGCTTTTTCGATTGCTTTCTTGAAGCCGTAAATGGTGTCATAGGTTGTGTGGGAACCGAAGATAGGACCGACCTTATAATTCTTTACCAGATTATCCATGAACGGAATCGTCTTGGGGGTGATGGCCACTCTGACCAGAGAGGATCCAACCATGACGCCGTTTGCTTTGCCTTCCGTCATTTTCCAGATCGGAGGCATACCGGCCAGCCCTCCCCAGATGAATACGGGGGTATTTCGGGCGCTCGATTGAGCCCACTGTTTGACAAAGGCCGGTTCATCAATGTAGCCGACGGCACAGTCGATGAGGTCGGCACCGGATTTGGCGATTTCCTCAAAGATGGGGTTAAACATCTTCTGGTCGAGAGAGATGGTCGTTTCATAAACGACATTGACGCCTTTTGCTTTATAAATCTCCTTCAAAGACGGAGAAACATTGGGAATGCCGTTGCGCAATGGTTTGGTCCATTCCATATCTTCGTAAAGAATAGCCACTTTTTTGATTTTGATCTGGTTCTTGAAGCAATCGATGTTGTCGGGAGCCAAAATTTTCAGGTAGTTGGTCGAGATGGCGTAATAGGTCTGGAAACCGAACCGGTACTTCTTATAGTTGTCGCGGACACGATGCCAGATGTCGTCTCCGGAACCGATCGTGCTGAAGAAAATGTGCGGATATTCGGGAAAAAGTTCTGCTCCGATCTCCATGCCGGCGACGCCCATCTCCACTTTTTCTCCGATGAAGACGGCCAGAACTTTGTCGTTCATGACAAGCTTTTTATAGATCTCAACGCATTTGGGGATTTCGCCTTTGGTGTCTTCGACAATGAGCTTGATTTGACGTCCTTGAATGCCGCCCGCTTTATTGATCTCATCGACCGCCATGGTTGCTGCCGCTTTGGCGCTCAGTGAAAAGGGAGCGGACATGTTTCCCATGAAGCCGATCTTGATGGGTCCCGTTGTGTCCGGAGCTGCCCAGGCTCCTGTGGTCATCAAAAGAAAAACAAAAATCATTCCGGCAAACAGATGTATCTTTTTCATCATGCTTCCTCCTGTTTTTTATATATTTTTCTTGAAAAGAACCGCAATCCGGTAAATCTCTATAACAAACATTATATAAAACTATATCTACGGGTGTCAACGAAAATAACAGTCCGCAGGGGTCTTCCTGGGCCTTTCGTCTCTCATCATGTGTCAAAATACGAAGATAGAAGCAGAAAATATTCTTGCCTGATCCATTCGGAATCCGGTGGAAGACATCGCGGGGATGATGGTTCTTCAGCGGGATCATTTCAAGAAAGCCTCCCACTGCGGGGTCTCCCTGCCTGAGCACTCCTCCGGGGACTGCCGTGCATTTCGCGAACTGGTATAAGGTTGCCCCGGATGCGCTTGTGAGGTGTGAACAAACCGGAGAGCACCGCATTTTATTTGATTATGGTTGACAAAAAAAATCCTTATGCCAGTATAATCAACTTCAATTGCAATTATTCGCCGATAGAAGGTTACAACGAGGATAAGGACGAGATGGCCAAAAAAAAGGCAAGAGCGTCGAAAAACAACGGTGAACCCGAATCGCGGCAGCAGATCCTTGACGCGGCTCTGTCCCTGTTTGCGCAAAAAGGTTACGCCGCCACCTCCGTGCGGGAAATTGTGGATGCCGTTGGCATCACCGCGCCATCCCTTTATTATTACTTTGGCAGCAAGGAAGGCCTCTACATGGAACTGATGCAGACGCATTGTTCGCAAATTGATTCAATGCTGGCGCTGCATACCCACACCCGGGAGAGCGCGAAGCACCGGCTGAAAGACCTCGTCGGCACGATTTTCCAGCATGTCATCGAAGACAGGGATTTTTTCCGGCTCATGTTCACGATTTATTACGGTCCGTCTCAGGGCGCGCCTTATTGCGATTTCATTTCATATCACGTGAAGTTTCACGCCGCGATAAAGAAAATTATCGCAGAAGGCATTTCGGCAAAAGAATTTCAGCCCGGCAACCCGGGACATATGACCTGGGTGATCCGCGGCGTCGTGCAGCTTGCCATGGAGGAGCAAATCAAAGATGATCAAAAAAAAATCGATCGTGTGGGTCTGCAAAAAATTTTGGACCTGATTTTGGAACATCTGGAACAGCCGCCGTCTGCAGGTGAGGAGAAGTAATCCCGGCGGATATGTTTGAAAAAGGCCTGCGGCATGACGAATAAATTGATTTGCAAAAAAAATCTTGGGAGGCAGGAAATTTATGGACTTGAAGATTAAGGATAAGGTTGCAGTTGTGACAGGCGGGGGAAGCGGGATCGGTGAAGCCGTTGCGCTTCGTCTGGCTGCTGAAGGATCGAAAATCGTAGTGGCGGACTTGAATCCGGACGCGGCCGCGAAAGTTGTCGACGCGATCATCGCCGGCGGCGGCGATGCTTTGGCCGTTGTCTGCAATGCGACAGAGCCGCAAGACGTGGACCGCATGATCGAAAAGACCGTGAAGAAGTATGGCGCTGTCGATATCCTGGTTAACAATGTGGGCGGGGGATCGGGCATTGCACTGATGGCGAAATCTTCGATCGAAGACTGGGATCAGACCATTGAAGTCAACTTGAAAAGCGCCTACCTCTGCTGCCGCGCCGCCGCGAAAGCCATGATTCCGCGGAAACAGGGCCGGATGATCAACATGTCTTCCGTCTCGGGCAGGCAGGGGGAACAGCTTTTGGGGGCGTATTGCGCGGCCAAATTCGGGGTGATCGGGCTTACGCAAACCCTGGCCAAAGAATTGGCGCGTCACGATATTACCGTAAACGCCGTATGTCCGGGTTATGTTTTTACGCCGGGATGGGAAAAGCTGGCACAGGCGGTAAAGGACGTCCAACCGGTGTATGCGAACATGAGCCTCGAAGAGATATTTGAAGCGCGGGTCAAAGCCGTCACTCCGCTTCGCCGCCCTCAATCCGCCGAGGAAATTGCCGGTCTTGTGGCATATCTGGCCTCGCACGATGCCAGAAGTATCACGGGCCAGGCCATAAGTATCGACGGCGGCATTGTGATGCGTTGAGAATATCCGCGGCTCCATGCGGGGGGCCGCGAGCGTCCATTTGCTTGAGGAAAGTCGGCTGGAGCGGCAAGGGATGATATTATGACCAGCAGATATTTAGTAAATGGTGGTCATATTTTTTTCACAATGATTTCCAGAATATCGCAAAGTGAAGTGGGATGTTTTTGTGCATTAAACAAATATCTAATGTTATTAAGGCATTGACATGCTGTTCATTTTGAGTATCAGTAAAACTAGCATAAAAGGGGAGGGAAATGATCTTTGCATTTCCTGTTGTTACGAAGAAGGACAAAATAATCATTAGGAGGAACAGGGCATGAAGTATTTTAAGATGTTTGTTTGTCTGACTGCGGCTGTTTTTTTTGTATCCTGGGCGGGAAATAGTAAAGCTGATGAAATCTTGATCGGGTATACCGGACCGCTTTCCGGTCCCGCGGCCGAATACGGTCAAGACATTTTTAACGGGGTTGACATGGCCGTTAAAGAACTGAATGCCAGCGGCGGCATAATCGTTCAGGGGAAAAAATACACATTCAAAGTTGAGAAGCTCGATGACCGTATTGATCCGACGCAGGCTGTAAACAATGCCCGCCGGTTCAAACAGAATAAGGCCATCGCCGTTTTCAACGGTGTTTTCAATACCCTCGCTCCCATGATGAAGATCAATGAAGAAAAGGGCAATGAGTTCATTGTTATGGCCTATACCAGCACGCCCAAGGTGACAGAAATGGGCAATAAGCTGGTCGTGGCGACCACGCTTGATTTTAATACCTACGTGAAAGTCTTTGCCGACTGGGCGTTGAAAAAGGGATGGAAAAAATGCGCCATGGTCGTGACGCTGGGAGCTTACGGTGACGAATGGCGGGCGGGCTTCAGATCATACTACGAAAAAAGGGGAGGGACGATCACCATCGACAAGCCGGCCAACTATTACACGGAGACGGATTTTTCTTCTCAACTTGCGGCGTCCGTCGCCACAAAACCCGATGTGATGCTGATCGGCGGACCTTCGGCCACAACGGCTCTGGTGATCGAACAGGCCAGGAGTATGGGTTATAAAGGCGGTTTCATGCTCATCGATCAGGCCAAGCAGGATTACATTGCCATCCTGCTCAAAGGGAGCAAAGTGATGAGTCCACTGATTGGAACGGCGGGAGTCGTGAGCATTCCCTTTGAAGGCGCGACGATATTCGATAAGAAATATGTTCGTACCTACAAACGGATGGTTACCTGGGAATGCGCCCTCAATTATACGGCCACACATGCGCTGGCCCGGGCGATTGTGGCCGCGGGAACGGTCGATAATGTGTATAAGATCCGCGCCGCTTTTCCCAAAGCTTTAGATCCGCCGATGCTGGGTGATAAGTATCCCAACGGGGTGTTCGGGATCACCAGCGCCGGACGAATGCTGATTATGGCTTCTGTTCAAACCATCACCAACGGTAAGTTCGACCCCTCGGTGTTGTACGCCTGGTGGCCCGAAACACAGAAAGAGTTTGAAACGGCCAAAAGAATAGGTGGAACGCCGCAAAATGAAGTTTTGTGGCTGAGGCACTAAAGGGTTCCGAAATTTATTTTATTGACTGAAAGAGGCAGGGCAACCTGCCTCTTTTTTTATTAAGCGATCAGAGGGCGAACCGCGCAGAAATGGTGACCGGTAGATATTTTATAAATGACGGTCATATTATTTCCATAATTATATCCGGCTTGTCGTGAATCAGAACCGCTTATTTTCAATCGATTGCAAATACACAATGTTATTATGATATTGACATGTGGACTTTTTTGAGTCAGTAAAATTGTCCATAAAAGGGGAGGGAGATGATCTCATCATTTCCCATTGTTACAAGTTAAGACAACACAATAACGAGGAGGAACAAGGAATGAAGTATCTGAAGGTGTTAGTTTGTCTGGTTGCTGCTGTTTTTGTCATGTCGTGGGTAGGAAGTAGTAAGGCGGAAGACATTGTTATCGGTTATACCGGACCGCTCAGCGGACCGGCAGCGGAGTACGGTCAGGATATTCTCAGTGGCGTTGATATGGCTGTTAAGGACGTTAATGCCGCCGGAGGAGTTACGGTCGGCGGAAAGAAATATATGTTCCGGCTGGAAAAGCTTGACGACCGTGTTGACCCCACGCAGGCAGTCAATAACGCGCGCCGCTTCAAGGCAAACAAAGCGATTGCGGTTGTCAACGGTGTTTTCAATACCATCGCACCTCTGATGAAAATCAATGAAGAAAAGGGCAACGAGTTCATTATGATTGCTTACACCAGCACTCCCAAGGTAACAGAGATGGGCAATAAGCTGGTCGTGGCCACAACCGTTGATTTTACCACTTATGTCCAGGTCTTTGCCGAATGGGCACTTAAAAAAGGCTGGAAGAGATGCGCCATGGTTGTCACTTTGGGCGCTTACGGCGATGAATGGAGAAACGGATTCAAGGGATACTGGGAAAAGCACGGCGGCGTTATCACCGCAGATAAGCCGGCTAATTACTACACGGAAACCGACTTTTCCGCTCCGATTGCGGCCTCCATCGCCACCAAACCGGATGTCATGCTGATCGGCGGTCCGTCTGCTACAACGGCTCTGGTTATCGAGCAGGCCCGGGCAATGGGTTTCAAAGGCGGCTTCATTATGATCGATCAGGGCAAACAGGATTACATTGCCAAATTACTCAAAGGCACAAAGACGATGGGCAATCTGATCGGCACGGGCGGAGTGGTCAGTGTTCCCTTCCCCGGTGCGGCAACTTTTGAGAAGAGATTTACGGAGCAGTACAAGAAAATGGTTACCTGGGAGTGCGCCCTGAATTATACGGCCATTCATGCTCTGGCTCGTTCCATCGAGGCAGCCGGGACAACTACGGACGTTTACAAAATTCGTGATGCATTTCCCAAAGCGCTGGCTAACGGATTGCTGGGCGACAAATACCCCAATGAAGAGTTCGGCATTGAAAAATCCGGCCGTATGCATATTGCAGCCTCCGTCCAGACTATTACGAACGGAAAATCCGATCCGTCCATACTCTATGTCTGGTGGACAAAGACTCAAAAAGAATTTGATCTCGTTAAAAAGCGGTCCTTCGCAAAACATAATGAGATCGTTTGGATGAAGTTTTAGCATCCGCCAAAAAAACAGATAGACTCGGAATCAAAAAAGGACAGGGAGTAATCCCTGTCCTTTTCTTTTTGATATCAGAATTCTTTTTACACTGGTGAACATGAAAAGCAAAAATCAATTTGATGATGTTGAATGGGGAACCAAAATGATGCCCTCTTCTCGAAGCGCCTCGATTTCTTCTTTACTGTAACCGATTTCTTCCAGAATGGATCTGGTATCTTCTCCCAGCGAGGGTGCGGGCCCGGCGGGTGCGGCCTTTGTTGCCGAGAATTTAAGCGGGACGCCGATCCCCTTGATTGTGCCGCAGACGGGATGTGTCTGCTCGTAAACCATTTGCCGCGCCTTCAATTGCGGGTCCGTTTCCACTTCCGAAATGTCCAGCACCGGTGTCAGACAAACATCAAGGTCCTTTGCCCGGGCGATCCATTCCCCCCGGGTTTTTGTCCGGAAGAGCGCGGTGATTTCCTTACGCAGACTTTCGGCTTCAGCCCCCATGACCATGTGTCGATCCACCCATTCGGGGCGGCCCGCCATGTCGCAAAAAATTTTCCAGAACTTGGCTTCCAGGATGCCCAGCGCGACGTATTTTCCGTCGGCGCATGGATAGGTGCCGTAGCAGGCGAGCCCTCCTGAAAGGGGCAGCTCTCCCGGCGCCATCGTGAGTTTGGTTGCCTGATAGTGAGCCATTTGCAGGGTCATGAGCGGCAGGAGGCAGTCGAGCATGGATACGTCAACCTGCTGACCCCGGCCGGTCTTCTCCCGGGCCCAGAGTGCGGAAAGACAGGCGATGATGGACATATAGGCGCCCCCTGCGACATCGCCCAGTTGTGGAGCGGGAAGAACCGGGCCGGTTTCCCGAGAGCCGGTGGCCGACAGGATGCCGGCGTAGCCGATAAAATTAATATCGTGCGCGGCGACTGCGGCGTATGGCCCATCCTGGCCATAGCCGGTAATCGAGACGTAAATAATATCCGGCTTTATTTTTCCGGCTGCCGCATACCCAATGCCGAGTTCGTCGAGCACGCCGGGCCGGAATTGTTCGATGACAATGTCGGCCGTTTTGAGCAGATCAAAAAAAATACCGACGCCTCCGGCTGATTTGAGATTTATCGCCAGACTGCGCTTCGAGCGGTTGACGGCAATGAAGCCCGCCGATTCGGATTCGATGTACGGTGGATAGAAGCGCATGTAATCCGGTGAATTCATATCCTCGACCTTGATGACGTCTGCTCCCATATCTGCGAGCATCATGGTGCCGAGCGGCCCGGGGTAAAGCCTTGTGAGATCGAGGATGCGAATGCCCTGCAGAGGGCCGTTTTGAGGTTTTGTCGCCATGGGTAGATTCTCCGCGCGCTGCGAAAATTTTGTCAAGGATCTGTCTTGAGCGGTGCAAACATCTAAATTGCTTCGATCGTGGACGTCGGTTTGCAGGTAATATTGTAGGTTACACTTACGACATCAGGAATATCCCGGGTGATCTTCGCGGCGATTTTTTCCAGCACCTCAAAAGGCAAACGGGTGGGCCTGGCCTTGCGCGCGTCGGTGCTTTCCCAGCAGCGGATCTCGATCTGGTTGCCGAAAACCCGCTTGTTATTCCGCATCCCCGTTACGCGGTCTTCATGCAGAATGGCCAGATACTGAAATGCCTTGACATCCTTAAGCACGGCTTCGGTAATGGAGGTGGCTTCCCGGACCAGCGCGATTTTAGCGGGTGTCACTTCGCCGATCACGCGGGCGGCCAGCGCAGGCCCCGGAAAGGGGATCCGGTCAAACATGCTCTCCGGAAGACCCAGGCCGCGGCCGACTTTCCTGACCCCGTCCTTGCGCAGCTCGATGAGCGGCTCCAGAATTTTATAGCCGAAGGCTTTCTGCGGGTCGATGCCCAGTTGTTCAAAGACATTGTGCTGACGTTTAATGCCGGCGACCGTTTCATCCACGTCAGTGAGAATTGTTCCCTGCAGCAGGTATTTAGCCCTACTCTTCACGACCAGCTTTCCAAAGATATTTTTGTAAAACGTCTGGGTAATGGCTTCCCTTTTTTCTTCCGGATCGGTGAGCCCTTTGAGTGCGGCAAAGAAGGTTTTGGACGCATCCAGGACCGCAACTTCGATCCCGAGTTTCTTAAAGGCCGCCGCGACTCTGGCCGGTTCTCCTTCCCGCATGATGCCGTTGTCAATAAAATAGGTTTTCAATCGCTTTCCGAGCGCCCTATGCCCCAGGGCGGTAACGACCGATGAGTCCACGCCGCCCGACAGAGCATTGATGGCGAGGCCGTCGCCCACGGCGCTGCGGATATCGCGGACTTTGTCATCAATAAATCTTTCCACATTCATGGTGCTTGCTTTGATTTCTTTCATTTTAATCATGGCGGCTCCTTTTTATGATGGAATGAGATGCAAAAATATTTAATCGAAATTGCGCCGCGTTTCAAGCATTAAAGAAAAAAAGAACAAAATAGTGCCGCGATTCGTACATTACTGAACATTTTTATTGTAAATGCGCCGCGTTGGGTTTAAAAATCATTCAGCAATTACTGAATCATTCCTTCTGAAAGGAGATAACCATGGAACCGATAAAAATTATGCCTTGTCTGGACATGAAAAACGGACGGGTGGTAAAAGGCGTTCATTTCGTCGATATTAAGGAAGCGGGCGACCCGGTGGAGAATGCCGCTTTTTATCAAGCAGAAGGTGCGGACGAACTTGCCATGCTGGACATCGCGGCTACACTGGAAAACCGCAAGACGCGCCTGGAGTGGGTCAGGAAAGTTGCGGCGGTGCTGGATATTCCGCTGACCGTCGGCGGCGGCATTTCTTCGCTTGACGATATCGAAATGGTCCTTGGCGCCGGAGCAAGTAAAGTTTCCATGAACAGCGCGACGGTCAAGAATCCGGAATTGGTTCGTGAAGCAGCCGGCAAGTATGGTTCAGCTAAGATCACGATCGCCATTGATGCAAAAAGAAACGAAGCCATGCCTTCCGGCTTCGAACTGGTGGTTTCCGGCGGTACACTGCCCATTGCCAGGGATGCCGTGGCCTGGGAGAAAACCTGCCAGGAACTTGGAGCGGGTGTTATCCTGCCGACCAGCATGGACGGAGACGGCACCAAGGCGGGTTATGATATTCCCTTTACCAGGGCCATAGCCGACGCAGTCACCGTGCCGGTGGTGGCTTCCGGCGGAGCAGGTAAACCGGAAGATTTTTATGAGGTGGTTGTCAAAGGCGGGGCGAGCGTTCTTCTGGCTGCGTCGGTTTTTCACTTCCGGCTGCTCAGAATCAAAGACGTGAAAGATTATTTGCGAGCCAGGGGTCTGACAGTCGCCTGAAAGGAAAGGAAGAGTTGATGGGTAAAATCGCCGATAAGCTTTTTTTTCGCAACCACTGCCTTTGCCCCCGCTGGTTGTGTTTTACCTTTGACAACGGGCTGCGCCGATTGGTGCAAAATCCTGAACGGATCTCGGGGTGTTACATTAAAGAGGGTGATGTCGTCCTCGACGTCGGTCCGGGGATCGGTTTCTTCACAATCCCGATGGCCCGGATCGTCGGAGGCCGCGGGCGGGTGATTGCCGCCGATATCCAGGAATCCATGCTCGAGGGCATCGCAAGGCGGGCCAAGCGGGCCGGCGTTAACGACCGAATCATTTTGCACCTCGCCTCGCAGGATTCGCTCGGCGTTACGACTGCCGCTGATTTTATCCTGGCGTTCTGGATGGCACATGAAGTTCCGGACCAGCAGCACTTTTATCAGCAATTGAACGCAGTCCTCAAGGACAGCGGCCGATTTTTGCTGGTCGAACCGAAAATACATGTCTCCGGAAAACAGTTCAAGGCCGAGATTGCAGCCGCTGGGGCAGCCGGATTCAAGCTTGTGGAAACCCCGGCCGTTGGGCTAAGTTATGCCGCTTTGTTTGCGAAACTCTGATTCCGAAAGCGCAGCGCAGCGGAATTAGCTAGTTGAGCTATCCCGCCAAGCGGAGGGCGAAGCCCGTGGTTTGCGAAACTCTGATTCCGAAAGCGCAGCGCAGCGGAATTAGTTAGTTGAGCTATCCCGCCAAGCGCAGCGCGAGCCCGTGGTTTGCGAAACTCTAATCCCTTAAGCTAATCGCCTAACCTGACAACCTGAAGGTGGATCGAGGTCGCGAGCCGGAAAAGTCAGCCGGGTCCTCAGGAAAATTGCTCGTCCGACGGACAAACTATGAGGTCCCGGAGGGCCCCTTTTACGGCGGATCCGCTTGTCGTCCGGTTTTGGGATTTCGGCGGCAATAATTATTTGCCTTGTTCCTCGATCCACGATTCGTGAGAATGCAGAATCTTCCAGCCCTCCTGCTCTTTTTTTCAGATTATCGTATAAACATGCTTGGATTTGATATTCTTTCCATCTTTAAAAAGCATCTCCGATTTGTTTTGGCTTGTCATCAGAGCCAAGTTTGGCGCCAGTGCAGTAACTCGCACTGCGACGGGCTCCAGGTGTTGACGTTCTCTCATGGAGAAGTATTTTGTTATGGTGTCCACCCATGTGTTTCGATCTGTGTAATAATCTGTCCCGGCGATAGCTGACAAAAACTCATCCCTGCTGTAAAATTTCGACCATGCTTCAGCATTTTTCTGGTTGATAACGGAGGCCAGCGCGGCGAACTGATCCTGGACTTCTTTTTTTACCGCATCTTTTTCCGTGTCTGTGAAGGCTTGTTTTGACTGTTGACTGCAGGCACCCAGAAGAAGAACAAGGAAGACGACCCACGTGATTCGAAAAACCGATTTCATGATAAGCTCCTTTCATTTTGCAAAAGTTGACGAGTTTGTGATTCTCTGCTGCAGATGAGGGCGGAGGCGATTTTGTCTGCGTCGCTTTTTCCCGAGACCGCTTTGGACATCATTCATCGTCTCCTCTTTGGAACACGTCGATACTGAGAGTTTAACCTTATGCCGTGATACGCGTAAATGCATTCAGCAGATGGTACTTTCACGCACAACCGATTTAAAGTCAAGACGTGATGGGCATATCTAAACACAGTTCCGATTGCGCCTTGAAAACCGAACCGCTAAGCGGTATGGTAGCAAAGATTCGGTCCGCTGTCGTTTGAATGGACCGCAGGATGAATGCACTGAAGATGAGGTAATGCCGATGAAATATAAAATCTGGATACTGGCGGGTTTGCTGGTGATCATGCCCTTTCTGACCCGAGCGGCGGAATATGATCCCCGGAAAGGTGCCCGGGGGACGGTTATTCTCGAGACGGAAACCATGATCAATGGCCAGCCGATCGATTATCTGGATACGGAACGACCGCATGTCACTGCGATGATCGTGGATATTGCTCCCGGCGGACAGACGGGATGGCACAGTCACGCCATGCCGGTTTATGCTTATCTGATGACCGGACAACTTACGGTGAAGGTGGAAGACGGAAAAACGATGGAGTTGAAAGAAGGAAATGCGTTCGTCGAGGTCGTCAAATTGAAACATAACGGCATCAACAACGGGCAAACTCCCGTGAAGCTCGTTGTATTTTATCTGGGTGAGAAAGGCACGCCGATTGTGACGTGGCCGGACAAACCGTGAATAGTGGATAGTGGATCTTTTTCTCTATTCGCCGATGATCTTTACCAGAACTCTTTTTCGGCGCAGACCGTCAAACTCGCCGTAGAAGATCTGCTCCCAGGGGCCGAAGTCCAGCGCGCCGCGGGTCACGGCAACGACAACTTCCCGCCCCATGATCTGCCGCTTGAGATGGGCGTCGCCGTTGTCTTCGCCCGTCCGGTTATGGCGATAGCGCGAAACAGGCTCATGCGGGGCAAGACCTTCCAGCCATTCTTCGTAGTCCTGATGCAAACCGGATTCATCGTCGTTGATAAAGACGGACGCCGTGATGTGCATCGCATTGACGAGAAGAAGTCCTTCCTGGATGCCGCTTTCTTTCAGACACGTTTCAACCTGTGGCGTGATGTTGATGAACGCTCTTCGTTTGGAGATATTGAACCAGAGCTCTTTTCTATAGGTTTTCATGAAAGCATGTGACCCGTTCAGTTTTCCCGACAATATTTTTCGATTTCTTCTGCGACCTTTTTGGCAAAGGCCACTGCCTCGACGACTGTTTTGGGTCCCGTGACGATGTCGCCTGCGGCAAATACTCCCGGAGAAGAGGTATGCCCGTTTTCATCGGCGTCGACGAGGCCGCGCTGCGTTTTGGAAACGCTGCTTTCGGTCATGACGGCGCCCTGGGGCCCCTGGCCGATAGCGACAATGATCGCATCGGCGGGAATGGTTCGGACCCGCGAGAAATCTTCTTCGTAGACAGTTCCCGTCTCCGTTTTTTCAGCGTTTACGGCAATGCATTTTACACCATCATCCTCCAGCTTAATGGCCTGCTGGAGATGGATAAACGTCACGCCCTCGGAAGCGGCCTCGGCTATTTCACGTTTGTTGCCCGTCATTCCCTCTTCCAGTAAGCTGTTGATGACCGTGACCGTGCCGCCTTGTTCGATATGGCGGGCGGCAATCCTTGCGGCGTCCAGCGCAACGTTGCCCGCGCCTACGACGACGACATGGCGTCCCAGGTAATAAGCCTCCGGGCTTTTGAGATAGTCGATGGCATAGTAGACATTGCCGAGCGTTTCTCCCAGAAGACCAAGCTTGTTGGGTTTTGCCGTGCCGACCGCAATAAAAATGGCCTTATAGCCGTCAATAAACATGTCATCGAGGGTGATCGACGAACCGATGAACGTATTCGGCTTGAAGCGGACATCCAGCTTGCGCAGGATGCCGTCGAATTTGTCGACGATGTCCTTGGGAAGTCTGAATTCGGGAATGCCGTATCTCAGAACACCCCCGATCCTGTCGCGGGCCTCCATCAATGTAACGCGGAAACCTTTCAGAGACAGCAGGATACTCATCGTTATCCCGGCCGGCCCCGAGCCGATAACCGCCACTCGGTCGGTTTTCCTTTCGATGGCGGGCGGCTCGTATTCATCGAGGAATTTTCCCGACAGATATTGTTCAATCCTGAAAAACTCAACCGGATCGGATTTTTTGCCAAGGACGCAATGGCCGGCGCAGTTGCGCTCATGGGGGCAGACGATGGAGCACACCGCGGAAAGGGGGTTGTTGGCAAACAGCATTTCGGCCGCATCCCGTTCCTTGCCTTCTTTGAAAAGCGTGATGGCATCGGGGATCGGGGTGGAGATGGGACAATGTTTTCTGCATTGAGGAACCTTACACGTGAGACAGCGCGACGATATTTGATTAAGCAACGTGGTCACATCCTTATATTTATTTCAGCAAATGTTCTTAATCCAAAGGCTCCGTGGTTTCAAGCACGATTTCGCCCATCTCATGGATCGGTGCCACCTCGCCAGGATCGGTGCTCAACTATAAGGTCTCACTGGAAATAACCCGTGATCGGCCTTGTCTGTATTAAGGATATCCAAAGGGTCTGGGGCATCAGACGACTTTTTCACAGGTAGGTCTGTCCCGCTTTCCGGCACCGCTTGATCGATGAAGCCTCTGGTAAAAATCTAATTAACTTTACAAGCTTATCGCCTTATGCTATGAGGCAAAAAAATAAGCAAGATTATCTTTTTTTGAGGTGTAAAAAATATGTCCGGCCATTCCAAATGGAGTACGATTAAAAGAAAAAAGGGGGCGATTGACGCCAAACGCGGTAAGATATTTACCAAAATCATCAAGGAAATCACTCTGGCGGCGCGGCTGGGCGGCGGCGATATTGAAGGTAATTCCCGGCTGAGGCAGGCGGTTCTGGCGGCCAAAGAAGAAAATATGCCCAAGGATAATATCGACAGGGCGATCAAAAAGGGCATAGGCGGCGGCGACGGCGCGGCCGCCTACGAAGAAATCACGTATGAAGGCTACGGTCCGGGCGGGGCGGCCGTCATTGTTGAAGTCATGACGGACAATAAGAATCGAACCGTCGCGGAAATTCGCCATAGCTTTTCCAAGCATGGCGGCAACCTGGGTGAAAACGGCTGCGTGGCCTGGATGTTCGCGAAGAAGGGCAGTATCGTCATTGATAAAAAAGCGGCTGATGAAGACGCGTTGATGGAACTGGCGCTGGAAGCCGGAGCCGAAGACGTGAAGGCGGAAGATGACGAATACGAAGTCATTACGGAACCGGCGGCTTTTGAAGCAGTGAAGAAGGCCATCGACGCCAAAGGCATCAAACATCTGGAGGCGCGCATCAGTATGATTCCATCCAATACGGTAAAGCTCGAAGCGGGCAAGGCGGAATCCATGCTGAAGCTCATGGAAAAGCTGGAAGACAACGATGACGTGCAGAATGTTTATTCCAATTTTGACATCGATGCAGATGTCATGGAAAAGTTGAGTTAGGAAACAGACCGCTCTTTAACGAAAGCTGATATTTTGCGAATTTTAGGCATCGATCCCGGCAGCCATGTTACAGGGTATGGAGTCATTGATAAGAGCGGCAACTATCTGCGCCATGTCATGCACGGCGAAATAAAACCACGTAAGGAATCGCGCTTATCTGAAGTTTTAATGGACATCTCGCGCCAGCTGAATGCAGTCATTGTGGAGACCTCGCCGCAGGCGGTCAGCGTGGAAAATATCTTCTATGGAAAGAATGTTCGCAGTCTGATCCGGCAGGCCCAGGTCCGGGGTGTGGTGATTTTTACCTGTGCCGAATGCGGCATCCCCGTTTTTGAATATTCGCCGCTGGAGGTTAAGAAGGCGGTTGTCGGTTACGGCCGGGCGGAAAAACGCCAGGTACAGATGATGGTGAAAGCCATCTTGAAGCTCGATGCCCTGCCGCCGGCGGACGCGGCCGATGCACTGGCCGCCGCTATTTGTCAGGCCAACTTTTTAAAGGAGCAGCCCGTTTAGCATGATCGCGCTTTTATCCGGTAAACTCGCCTATAAAGGAATCTCGTACATTGTAGTGGATACGCAGGGCGTCGGCTATCGTGTCTTCATTCCGCTGACAACGTTCTATGAACTTCCGGAGGCGGGCGAGCCTGTAACGCTGCATATTCACACGTCCGTTAAAGAAGACGCGATCAACCTGTTTGGTTTTTACACGCTGCAGGAGCGGGACCTTTTTCAACTGATGATTTCGGTGAGCGGCATCGGACCGAAAGTCGCCATGAACATCCTTTCGGGAATTTCCTCTCACGAACTGCTCGAGGCCATCTCCGGAGGCAATCTCGCCAGGCTGATCACCATTCCCGGAATCGGCAGGAAAATGGCCGAGCGCCTGATCCTGGAACTCAGGGACAAAGCCGCGAAGAAGATGGCGGCAGATCAGATTCCGGTGACGGATGCGAAGCAGAAACAAAAGGATGCGATGCGGGAAGACGTACTTTCCGCGCTGGTCAATTTAGGCTATAAAGCGGGTGCCGCGAAGGATACTCTTGATAAGATCATGCGCGATGACGAAGGAGAGCCGATGATGGATCAGCTCTTGAAAAAAGCGCTGAAAATTCTTGCCGGTTGAGCCCCAGCCGGTCCAGGTGAGACGTTATGGATGCTCATTTAAAAAATCCGTTGATCGACCCGGTTTGCGCCGAAGACGAAAGCTCTCTGGAAGTCAGTTTGCGCCCGCCGAAGCTCACCGATTATATCGGCCAGGACAAGGTAAAAAGCAACCTGTCCATCTTCATCGAAGCGGCCCGGAAACGCCGTGAATCGCTCGATCATGTGCTTTTATACGGCCCGCCGGGTTTGGGTAAAACGACGCTGGCCTACATCATTGCCCGGGAACTCGGAGTGGATATCAAGGTGACGTCCGGTCCGGTCATCGAACGCCCCGGAGATCTGGCGGCGATTCTGACGAACATGCACGAACATGAGGTTTTGTTCATTGATGAAATCCATCGGCTGTCGCACGTGGTGGAAGAAATCCTCTATCCGGCCATGGAAGATTTTCATATTGATATCCTGATCGGACAGGGGCCGTCGGCCCGGTCGATGAAGCTCGATATTCCGAAATTTACGCTGGTGGGTGCGACCACGCGCGCGGGGTCTCTCACCTCGCCGCTTCGCGATCGGTTCGGCATGCACTTCCGGCTGGAATTCTATACGCCGCAGGAGCTCTCCGTGATCATCCAGAGGTCGGCATCGATTTTAGGGGTAAAGCTCACCTGCGCGGGCGCAGGCGAGCTGGCTTCGCGGGCGCGCGGCACGCCCAGAATCGCCAACCGGCTGCTCAAACGCGTTCGCGACTACGCGGAAGTCAAAGGCGACGGAACCATTGATGAAGGAATAGCGCGCGAGGCGCTCACGGCTTTTGAAGTCGATCAGAAGGGGTTTGATCAGATGGACCGCAAACTGCTTCTGGCGTTGATTGAGAAATTCGACGGCGGTCCGGTCGGCGTGGAGAGCCTGGCGGCGGCGATCGGCGAGGAGCGGGTGACGATAGAAGATGTTTATGAGCCCTATCTGATTCAGGAAGGCTATCTGCAACGGACGGCGCGGGGCCGGATGGCGTGTTCCAAAGCGTATGCCCATTTTGGGCTGAAGGCATCGGGCTCTCAAAAGGAACTGTTTTAAGTCCTGGGACGATCGTTTCATGAAACTGCTGATGCACATTTGCTGCGGACCTTGTACCATCTATCCGCTGAAGGAATTGCGGACCCACGGCCATGACGTGACCGGAATATTTTACAATCCCAATATTCACCCTTATTTGGAGTATCAGCACCGCGGGCAGACGCTCCGGGATTATGCTGAAAAAAGCCTACTGACGGTCCTCTGGCCGGAAGGATATCTTCTGGAGGAATTTTTACGGCAGGTGGCAGCGCGGCCCGAAGACCGTTGCGTCTATTGTCTGACAAGCCGTTTGGAATACACGGCCCGGCAGGCGAAGAAAGATAATTATGACGCCTTTACATCCACCTTGCTTTACAGCCGTTATCAGAAGCACGATCTGATTCATGAGATTGGTGAGACGCTGGCCCGCCAGTTGGGGATCCCTTTCCTCTATCAGGATTTCCGCGAAGGCTGGAATGAAGGGGGCAGGATTTCCCGGGAGTTGGGGATGTATCGTCAGCCCTATTGCGGCTGCATTTATAGTGAAAAGGAAAGATTCCATAAATAAATCATCATCTTTGTATGCGTGGCTCTTGATTTTGCTATCTGTGTTGTTTGGAACACAAACCCGGCCTGCTGATCATTATTTTTTTGCAGGATATCTATTAAAACTTTAATAATTACATATTGTTGCATATTTCGCATTGACTGCCGTTAAATGGTATGCTTATTGCACTACCAATTCACGATTTCTATTAAAGGTTAAACATGCATTTGCAGCGTACACTGAAAAAAGAATTATATTGCTCCAGTATCGGTTTGCACACCGGCCGTAAGGTCAATATGACCATTAAGCCGGCATCTGTCGATACAGGCATTATTTTCGTCCGTAAAGATCTGCCCGATGCCCGGCCGATTCCGGCGGATTTCAAGATGGTTTGCGATACGACACTGGCAACGTCTCTGGGATACGACGGAGTTACGGTATCTACCGTAGAGCATATTTTGTCGGCGTTCAGCGGAATGGGGCTTGATAATGCCGTGATCGAACTCGATTCTTTTGAAGTGCCGATTATGGACGGAAGCTCCCGCCCGTTTGTCGACATGCTCAAAAGAGTGGGAACGCGGACGCAGGGTAAATCAAAGAAAATGCTGGTTATTAAGAAACCGGTTTCCGTAAAAGACGGTGAAGGAAGCGCCATGCTGCTGCCGTCCAACGAGTTTAAGATCACCTACGAAATTGAGTTTGCTCACCGGGCCATCGGGAATCAATCCTACAACCTAATTTTTTCCGACAAGAATTATGAAGATCATATTTGCGGCGCGAGAACCTTCGGCTTCCTCAAAGAAGTTGAATTTCTGCAGGCCAGAGGATTGGGGCTGGGGGGGTCTCTGGATAATGTGATCATTCTCGACGATGAAAAAATCGTCAACAAAGACGGTTTGCGCGTGCCCGATGAGTTCGTCAGGCATAAAATTCTTGATGCCATAGGAGATCTGTTTTTACTGGGTATGCCGATTATCGGCCATTTTGTTGCCTATAAATCGGGTCATCGGCTCAACAATCTTTTGCTGCGCGAACTCATGTGCCATGAGAATAGCTGGGAAATCATCACGGAGGATGATCAGCAGCAATCCGCTACCTTCACATCCTGCAAGATTCCTTCGTTTACGATTCTGGATGCCGTTCCGGTCTGACGGTTTCGGCTGAATCATTAATATTAATCCACTCTAAATTAAACTTGATTTTTATCGACGGGTTACCTAAGATACTCCATTAAAAATTTGGCAGTCTCTGAATGGCTTTCATGGATAAGCATTCCCTGAAAGAAACTCTGCGGGAAAATGAGCGTGGATGTCGCCTTATTTTCGGCTGGGATTGAAATTTTCCGGACGCGAATCGTCGGATTTTCATGGAAAGAAATTGGAATATATGAAAACGCATAACGGTTTTTTTCAAAGAAAGCTGTTCGGCATCTTTTTATGTCTTGTCATGACGGTGGCCGCGATGCCCTTTTCTGCAAAGGCGGCTATAGAACCCCGAATGGTTGATATCCTGATATCCAGCAATACGCAAAATGTGCTTTTGTATGCGCGCCTGGTGGATTGCTTTAAGCCGGAAATGGAGGCCGCCATTCTGGCGGGTGTTCCCGCGATTTTTACGCTCCAGTTGGATGTCTATCAGGAACGGTCCTATTTATGGAACAAACAGATTATCAGTAAAGAAATCCGCCGTACGATTAAATATGACAATTTGAAAAAGATATTTTCGATTACCACAAACGGCAACAATCAACCGGCGGTTTTGCCGGATTTTGAAAGCGCTCAGAAGGCCATGGCGGATTTGAACGGCATTTCCGTTGTCCCGCTGGCCTCCCTGACCAAGGGGAATAATTATTATGCTCAGCTCAAAGTCAAAATCGACAAAGTCCGATTGCCGCTCTATATGGAATATGTCTTCATCTTCGTTTCGTTGTGGGATTTTGAAACACCGTTATACAAGATAAGGTTTTCGTATTAGGTCGTCCATTCGATTTTTGCGGGGAAGCTGATCAAATCAACTGATGAAGATTAAAAATAAATCCAGAAGAGCCTATCTCGATGACCGGGAATTAAGAAAACGACGGCGTGAACGTATCCTCATGCTCGTCGTCGGCTGCCTGGCGATTATTTTTACACTCCTGGCCAGTCAACTGTCCTCCCGGAAGGAATTGCCCATATCGGCCAACATTCTGGTTTACGGTCTGACCAGCATCAATATCATTTTGATTCTGCTTCTGCTTTTTCTGATCGTCCGCAATGTATTTAAGTTATTTTCTGAGCGCCGCAAGGGCGTGATCGGCTCCAAATTGCGCACCAAGCTGGTTGCGGCTTTCGTCGGCTTGTCCCTGGTTCCGACTATCTTACTTTTTTTGTTTGCCATTAATCTTCTTTCCTACTCCATTGAGTTCTTATTCAAAATTAAAATCGGTGAAGCGCTGAACCGGTCGCTGGAAGTCGCTCAGGTTTATTACACGCAAGCGGAAGAGCTGGCCAAATTCAACGCCCGCCAGATCAGCGCGGACATCACGAAAAACCGCCTCTATGAAACGGACAGAGCAGAGTACTTAAACAGTTTCCTCTCCCAACGGCAGAAAAGTTACAAGGTCGGACGTGTGGAGGCTTACTTTGATTTTAAAGGGTCGAGCGTTGTTTTCGCCGATGCCGAAAACCCCGCTTTGACTCCCGTTAATCTGTCGCCGAAAATGCTTGAAGACATTTATTCCGGGAAGGAAATATCCGTTGTAACCCCGATCCAGGCCGGAGAAGCGATTGTCGGTGTTGTGCCGGTGTTTTCTTACGCCGTGCCGACGGAAGTCATCGGCCGCGTATCGATTATTTACAGTGTGCCTCAGGGATTTGTGGATAAACTGCGCAGCATTGCCGACGCCTCTGAACAATACGGGCAGATCAAACTTTTGAAGAACCCGATCAAATTCAATTACATGGTCACTCTGTCGATTGTGACCCTGGTCATTATCTTTCTCGCGACCTGGTTCGGCCTGTCGCTGGCCAAGAGCATCACGAATCCTATTCAGGATCTCGTTTCGGCAACGAACAGAATCACGCAAGGCGATCTGACCAGCCGTATCGACATTGAAGCGGATGATGAAATCGGGATTCTGGTGAAGTCGTTCAATTCAATGACGGATGATCTGCAGAAAAGCAAGGCCGGTCTGGAAGAGGCCAACATCTCTCTCGACCAGAGGCGAAAATACATGGCGGCCGTTTTGCGCAATGTGTCGGCGGGGATCATTTCGGTTGATAAAAACGGCACCATCACGACCATTAACCGCGCTGCGGAGGCCATGTTTGAAATTGATGCCGCGCAGTTTCTTTTCCGGAATTACCGGGAGCTTTTACTCGACGAACATTTGGCCCTGGTGGATGCCTTTCTGCTGGAAATGAAAGAGAGCAATGAACGTATCCTGGAAAAGCAACTGGAGCTGACGCTCAGGGACAAGGCATTGACGATCCTGCTCACGCTCACGACCATCGAGGATGAAGAAGGCAACGATTCCGGCGTCGTGGTGGTGTTTGAGGATCTCACGGAATTGCAGAAGGCGGAGCGCGCTGCCGCGTGGCGAGAGGTGGCTCGAAGAATGGCGCACGAAATCAAGAATCCGCTGACGCCCGTGCAGCTTTCCGCGCAAAGACTGCAGCGTAAGTACGGCGACAAGCTGGGCGAGGATGGTTCGGTCTTCAAGGAATGCACGCAGACCATCATTGATCAGGTGGAAGTGCTTAAAAATCTGGTCAATGAATTTTCCCGTTATGCACGGATGCCCGTGACCACTCTGGCGCCTAATGATCTCAATGCCGTCATATCGGAAGCCGTGACCCTGTTTGTCGATGCCCACAAGGATATTCATTTTGAATACAGTCCTGCGGAAGGTTTGCCCCGGTTCAATCTGGATGCCGAACAGATCAATCGGGTCATGATTAATCTGCTGGATAATGCCGTGGCCTCGATCAACAAGAAAACAGGGCATATCGGGGTTCTGGTCCGGTATGACGAGCCGCACAGGAAAGTTACCGTGGCCGTTGCCGATGACGGAGCGGGCGTGCCGGCCAGTTACAAGCGCAAAGTATTTGAACCCTATTTTTCAACCAAGAAGTCGGGAACGGGACTGGGGCTCGCCATTGTCAGCTCCATCATATCGGATCATAAAGGTCAGGTCAGCGTCAGTGACAACTATCCGACGGGTACGATCGTATCTTTTCAGTTGCCCGTTTCCGAAGTTTAATTTATGAATGAAAGAAGTTGAGAAAAATATATGAATGAAACCATTCTTGTCGTCGATGATGAAATCAGTATTTGCCAGTCGCTGAAGGCTATTCTGGAGGACGAAGGTTACCAGGTGCTGGTCGCGGGCAGCGGGGAAGAGGCCATCAAGATCGTGGCCGAAGAAATGCCGCAGCTGGTTCTTCTGGATATCTGGCTGCCCGGCATGGACGGTTTGGAAACGCTCAAAGCCATCCATGCCGCCCATCCGAATGTGCTCGTCATCATGATGTCCGGCCACGGGACCATCGAGACGGCCGTGAAAGCAACCAAGCTCGGTGCTTTTGATTTTATTGAAAAGCCTCTGTCTTTGGACAAAGTGATCATCCTGGTGGGAAACGCGCTGAACGTGGTTCGCCTGGAAGAGGAAAATATTCTCTTAAAACAAAAGGTCTCGCATCAGTTTGAGCTTACCGGCAACAGCCCGCTTATTACCGAACTCAAGGAAATGATCAATATCGTCGCGCCGACCAATGCCTGGATTTTAATCATGGGGGAAAACGGGACGGGAAAGGAATTGGTGGCGCGTTCCATTCACCATTTGAGCCGCCGGTCGCACAAGCCGATTGTGGAGGTCAACTGCGCGGCAATTCCGGAAGAACTGATCGAAAGCGAACTCTTCGGGCACGAAAAAGGGGCCTTTACCGGAGCGACTGAAAAGAAGCGCGGTAAATTCGACCTGGCCCATGAAGGGACAATTTTCCTGGATGAAGTTGCCGATATGAGCCTCAAGGCGCAGGCGAAGATTCTGCGCATCCTGCAGGAGAAGAAATTCGAGCGCGTGGGCGGCAATAAAGTCATCGATATGGACGTCCGGGTGCTTGCCGCGACGAATAAAGATCTGGAAAAAGAAATGGAGGCGGGCCGGTTCCGCCAGGATCTGTATTATCGATTGCATGTTATTCCGTTGCACGTCCCGCCGCTCAGAGACAGAAAAGAAGATATTCCGTTTTTGACGGAGCGCTTTCTCCAGGATTTTGCAACCAAAGAAGGGCAATCACCGAAGGTTATTTCCGGCGGCGCCATGGAGCGACTCCTGGGGCACGACTGGCCCGGAAATGTCCGTGAACTGAAAAATATTGTCGAGCGGCTGATCATTCTGACGCCGTCCAATGAAATCAGGGCGGATGACATCCCGGAGCTCAGTATCAAATTCGATCAAAACGCCCTCACTGCGGAATCATCCCTGGCCAGCGATTCGTTAAGAGACGCCAGACTGGATTTTGAAAGACAGTTCATTATTAAGAAGCTCGAAGAATACGACGGCAATATTTCCAAAACGGCGGAAGCCATCGGCCTGGAACGCAGCAACCTGCATAAAAAACTCAAAAGCCTGAAAGTGGTGACGAGGGATCAGGGATAGCCTATCAGGCTGTAGTCCATTAGGCTATCAGGTCTTTTTTGATGGCCTTCGGTCTTTTTCATTCGGCGTGTCACGCGCCGCACATTGTCAACCTAATAGTCTAAAAGCCTACCGTCTATTGGTCTTTATTCATCTGTTTCGTCATATCCGTAATGGAAAATTTATTGAAAGGCAGAAAGGCAACGCCCAGAACGATCAGTACGATCATGGACATAAAATGGTAAACCAGGGCGAAGGAAAGAGCTTCGGGTTTCGCTATGCCGAACAGACTTAATCCCAGGATACAGGCATAGTGCCAGTTGCCGATAAAGCCCGGTGCGGTCGGGATGGCGATGCCCGCAATGAGAATCACCATGACGACGAAGGCCGCCAGAACCGGCAGGCCGAAGCCGAATGCCGCGAGCAGCGTGTAAATTGCGGCGACATCCACAAGCCAGACTGCGGCGGAGAGAAACAATAAGTAGAGCAGTCTTTTGACGTCTGTGATGACCTGAAACCCGTCAATAAAATGATGGATTACGTTATTGACTTTTTGAGAAAGCTTGCCGGGCAGCCGGCGCAGAATTCTGTCGATTAATTTAACGGCCGCTTCTCTACGCCAGATGAGGCCGATCATGCAGGCGATCATCAACAGGGTCAGAATAAAAAAAAGGATGCCGGATTTAATCATCCATGGCGGCAAGTCCTGCAGAATCAACACGGCCACGGTAATGGTCAGCACGGACAGGCTGTCCAGCACTCGTTCCACAACGACGGTTCCGAGCGCCGCCGACATCTTGATTGCGCTTTTCTTGGCGATTAGATAGGGTCTGGCCAGCTCACCGATCCGGGCCGGAATCGCGGCGATAGCGAGAAATCCTACACTGGTGACGGCAAAAAGCGTAAACTGAGGGATGGATTCCATGGGCTGCAGGATGACGCCCCACCGGTAAGACCGCAGCGCCTGCATCAAGACGATGAAGAAGAGAGATAAAGCGGCATAGCCCAGATCGATTTTCTTCATGTCGGAGAGCGTTTGATCAAAATTGATTCCCCGAACCGAGAAGTAAATCAGAACAATGCCGAGCACAATGCCGAAGAGGAGTTTCTTATTCATGAAGATGCCAAACCGGCCCTTATCAGTGTTGTAGAAAAATCAACGACCTCGCAGCAAGGGGGTCGAGGTATGAAATGAACGTCATTATTTCGCAGCAAGCTACAGGGAATTAACGCTCGTCCCCAAGTGAGCAGGATTAAATTTTGGCCAGATTTTCGGCAATTTTATCGTGAAGAAGCTGAGAAGACAATTTGTTTCCGACCAGTCCCACTCGGATCGCCACGGTCGTCTGATTCTTAGCCCGATAGGTAATTTCTATCTTTACCTTTTCGTCATTGATCCGCGCTGAAATTTTCCCCTGAGCGATTTCTTTTGCGGGTTCCACTTCCGTACCGCGCATATCGGCGACCGTCTTTTCGCACGCGCTCCACACCTTATCAAATGGCGCGAAGTAGTCCGTTTTGAGTTCGCCGTTAACATAAAAATAAGTTCCCGTACTGGCACCTACTGCGGCACCGCCTACAACCAGCGCCGCAGCGCAGCCGGAAAGAAGAAAAAGAACAAATAAGCATAGAATGAAGCGATATTGGCGGCTTTTCATATTTGCTCCTCCAGATCATTTGAATTGAGCCGTTTTAAACATATTGTCGGATGGATTGCAACCTATTATGTCCGGGACGTTACGATCTGAGTTTTTCAAATTCCCGCAGGAGGTCTTCCTGCTTTTTCGTCAGGTCCGTTGGTACCTGAACAAAGACCTCGATGATCTGGTCGCCGCGGCCGTATCCCTGCAGATGAGGTATTCCCTTTCCCTTAAGACGGAAGGTGCGGCCCGTTTGGGTGCCCCGGGGGATTTTCAGTTTTTCAGTTTCTTTGAGCGTGGGAACTTCAATCGTAGCGCCCAGGGAGGCCTGAACGAAAGAAATGGGGACGCGGCAAATGATATCGTCATCCGAGCGAACGAAGAAATCGTGCTCTTCCACCTGCAAAAAGACGTATAAATCACCGCTGGGGCCGCCAAGCTCGCCTGCTTCGCCTTCGCTGCGCAGCCGCAGCCGTGAGCCGGTTTCCACACCGGCGGGGATTTTTAATTCCACCGTTTTACGCTGCCGTTCTTTCCCCGTTCCGCGGCAGTTCGAGCAGGGTTTCGTGATGAATTTACCCTGTCCATGACAGTGGGGACAGGTGGAACTGATGGTGAAAAATCCGCTCGACTGAACAACCTGACCGCGTCCGTGGCAGGTGGGACAGGTGGCAGGAACTGTGCCCGGCGCCGCTCCCGTGCCTTCGCAGGCATGACAGGTCAGAAACTTTTCCAGGTCGATGGTCGTCGTTATCCCGAAGGCTGCATCGAGAAATGATATTTTCATATCATATCGCAGGTCCGCGCCGGCTCTTGCCGCCTGACGCGATCGTCCGCGGCCGCGCTGGCGTCCGAAGCCGAATACATCTTCAAAAATATCTCCGAAATTAGCGAAAACATCATCGAATCCGCTGAATCCCTGGAACCCGGTATTGCTTAAGCCGGCATGACCGTAACGGTCATAAATCTCACGCTTCTGCCTGTCGCTTAAAACTTCATAGGCTTCCGCGGCTTCTTTGAATCTTTCTTCGGCCTGCTTGTCTCCGGGGTTTTTATCGGGGTGACACTGCATCGCGATTTTGCGGTAATTTTTTTTCAGTTCTTCATCTGTGGCCGTTCTGCCGACGCCCAGAATTTCATAGTAATCCTTCTTGGTCATGCGCTTTGTTTTGCTTCCTCCGCTTTCATCGCCGCCGCGAGCGCGTTCAACGCTTCCGCATTATGGGCAGTTTCCAGGGCATGCCGGGCGAACAGATATTTCTTCAGATCAATGGCCCGACGTGCGATTTCTTCCCAATCGGTGTTTCGAAGTTCGATATTCAGTGATTTGGCCGCGCCCCGGAAGAGAAAAGCATCGCCTTGCTCGAGTGCAAGATCCCTGATTTTTTGCATGCCGGCCTGATGCGAGGCTTTGGTATAGAAATCCAGGGCGTCGGAAAGCGCGCCGGCTTCTACATACAAGTCCCCGTAGCTGATCAGTGTCGCGGGTGACGTCTTATCGATATACAATATTTTTTGTTTTGACCGGTAATCCGGCAGTTTTCTCAAACTCAAGATTTTCTCCTCAAAAAATTACGCTACGTAATTTAATAAAAAACTGACCGCTGTCAATCCTTTTAGGTGTTATCTCACCAGACGGGCAAAGGCCTCTTCATACTTTAACCTGGTTTTCTCGATGATGTCCGGCGGCAATTCAGGTGCAGGCGGTTTTTGGTTCCAGTGAAGTGAAAGCAGGTAATCGCGCAAAAACTGTTTATCAAAACTTCGTTGCGCCCGGCCTTCTTCGTACTCATCGGCCGGCCAGAACCGGGACGAATCGGGTGTCAGCAATTCGTCGATCAGAATCAGCTCGTTGCCGATTAAACCGAACTCCATCTTGGTGTCGGCGATAATGATGCCGGCTTTCAGCGCGATTGCCGCCGCCCGCTCGTAAATGGCGATGGACTTTTTAATCACCTTGTCGGTGAGCTCCGTCCCGATAATGTCCTCCATTTCGGAACGCGTGATCGGCGCGTCATGATCCCCCTCCGGGGCCTTCGTTGTCGGAGTGAAAAGCGTTTGCGGAAGCTTGGCGGACTCCTTCAATCCTTCCGGCAGCTTAATGCCTGAGATGGACTGGCTGTGGCGATAGTCCTTCCAGCCGGAGCCGGACAGATACCCCCGGACGATGCATTCCACGGGCAGCGGCGTTGCTTTTTTGACCAGCATGCTGCGGCCTTCCAGACTTTCGAAATACGGCGCGCACTCCGGCGGAAAATCGGCTGCGTCCGTCGAAACGATATGGTTTCCGATGACATCCTCCATCTGTTTGAACCAGAAGGCTGACATTTTATTGAGAATCGCACCTTTGCCCGGAATCGGGTTGGGCATAATGACATCGAAGGCGGAAATCCGGTCGGTGGCCACCAGGAGTAAATAATCTCTCACGGCATAGAGGTCGCGCACCTTGCCGCGGTTGAGGAATTTCAGCTTCGGAAAGTTCGTCTGGGAAATTATTTTTGTCATGTCGTTTACTCCTTTAGCGAACTGAGGGATTATACTTTTTCTCATGGCCGATCGTGGATGTCGGCGTCCGGCCGTAATTGTGGCCGGGCAGGACCCTGGTCTCTTCCGGCAGGGTGAAAAGTTTCGCCTTGATCGCTTCATACATGGTCTGCCAGGAACCGCCGGGCAAATCCGTGCGGCCGACGGCTTCGACAAAGAGTGTATCACCCGTGAAGACATAACCGGGCGTATAGAGACACATGCCGCCGGGTGAGTGGCCGGGCGTGTGGATGACTTTCAGACTGACATTACCGACGGATATCGTTTGTCCGTCGGCAACCAGAATATCGGCCGGCGGCGACTGCACCGCACCGAACATCCGCAGCATGGCTGCCGGTGTGGAGGTGAGCATGACAGCGTCGTTTTCATGAACGATGATCTTCGCGCCGGTTAGTTTCTTCATCTCGGCATTTCCGCCGATGTGATCCACATGGCCGTGCGTGTTGATGATATAGTTGATTCGTAAATTATTTTTCGCCGCCACCGCCAGAATATCATGGACATTATCGGCCGGATCGATGACCAGCGCGTCGCCGGTTACAGGGTCGCCGACCAGATAGGCAAAAACCGCCATATGGCCGACCTGCATCTGCTCTAGAAACATAAGCACTCCTTCAGGAATTATGGGAGCGTAAGCTAGCATAATAGTGCTGAATTCGTCAATTCAATTCCGGTAGCGCAAAACAGCCCCGAAAAAACCATCCATCGTGTGACGGTGAGGATAACTTTTGAAAAAACCGCGATTGTCCACGAGCGTGTCCGAAACAGCCGGATGCCGGGTTTCGACGGCAAAGTGCGGAAAGTCGGACACGAACTGTCTGACGATGTCTTCATTTTCCGCAATCAGAAGGGAACAGGTACAGTAGATCAGACGGCCACCCTTTTTAACCGCCCCGGCGGCATTCTTTAATACCGCTCTCTGCGAGACCGTCAGGGATTGAATGTCGCCTTCTTTCAGCCTCCATTTGATTTCCGGATTGCGTCTCAGCGTACCCGTTCCGGAGCAGGGAGCGTCCACCAGAACGTGGTCGAATTTCCCGGCGAATTCGGACGGCAGAGGCCCCGCAAGATCCGCAAGCCCAGCTTCGATGATCGAAGCCCCTATTCTCAGGGACTCGTTTTTCAACTGCACGATTTTTCCCGCATCACGATCCAGCGCGACAATCCGGCCTTCATTTTTCATCAGGGCGGCCAGGTGTCCCGTCTTGCCCCCGCTGCCTGCGCAAGCATCCAGAACGTTTTCACCGCCCTCCGGGTTGACCAGGTATGAAACCAATTGAGCCGCCTCATCCTGAATTCGCATGAGACCGTCTTTAAAGAAAAATGTTTTCTGAATCGGCCGAGGAGGATCGTGAAGTGTTATCCCGTCTTGGGAAAACTTCGTCGGATCGCAGCTGAAGTCTTCGCCTTGCAGTCGCGCCGCGAGCTCCGGCCTGGAAATTTTCAAGGTGTTGACACGGAGAGTCAGGGGCGGCAATTCGTTATCGGCACGGCACAGAGCGACCGTTTCCTCCGGACCGAAAATGCCGAGCCAGAGTTTAACGAGCCAGACCGGATGGGAGTAAAATGCCGCAATATGTTCCGCCGGATTTTTCTCCATGGACGGGAAAACAATTTTGTCCGTGTTGCGCAGGTAGCTTCTTAAAACGGCATTGGTCAGTCCGTCGGCGGCCGGGGCTATGCGTTTCGCGATTTTGACGGCTTCGTCAACCACGGCAAAGGCCGGCAGCCGATCGCTGAACTTGAGCTGATAAAGGGCTGTTCGCAGGATATTCTTAACGCTTTCTTCCATCTTGGCATAATCGCCGCGATAAAGCTGGGTCAGAATCCAGTCCAAATGCCCCTGCATGCGCAGTGCACCGTAAACCAGGTGGGTCAGCAGGCGACCATCCGCCGATTGGGAGAGACTCTGCTCATCGAGGCTGGCATCCAGCAAATCTCCGGCAAATGCATCGCTTAGTGCGACGCGATTGAGAATGTCGACGGCGATATGACGAATGGACTTCTTCATAGCCCGGGGTTCCGTTTGGCGGTTTGAGGTGCAGGGATAATAATAAATCTCCTCTCATCAGGCAATTGTCCGGCTCTTTTCCAACCCGGGATTGCCGGCAAAAATAAGGATAGTCCGGTAAAAATATTTTCAAGAACAGGTGTTTTAAAAATTGTATAATGCGTCATATGTTTTCCCAATCCAGGCGGTCGATTCTTTTGCCCCGGGGAATCAAAACCACTCTCTTTTTCGCGGGTCAATTGAAAATCGTTTCCGGCTTTATCCGGTAGCCGCGCAGAAAATCGCCGATCGGCATTCTTTTTTTCCCGGCCAGTTGAACCTCTTTCACGAGCACATGACCGTCGGAAGCCGCAACCGGTAAACCGTCGGCTGAGGCCTGGCCAACGGTACCGGCGGGCCCGTCGACACGCTGGGCCCGGGCTTCGGCCAGATATATTTTCAAAGTCTGTCCGTCCAGAAGTGTGTAGGCTGCGGGCGTCGGGCAAAGGCCGCGGATGAGGTTGACGATCTGGTGAACGGGGTCGCTCCAGTTGATTCTTCCGGTTTCTTTGGTCAATCGTGGAGCAAAAGTTACGAGCGAAGGATCCTGCTTTCGTCTCTGAACAGTGCCGGAAGCAACCTGTTCCACCGTTTTGAGGAGCATCGTCGCGCCGAGATCGGCCAGCCGGTCGTGCAGCTCGCCGAAAGTTTCCATCGTGCGGATTTCCGTTGATTCCTGCAGCAGAATATCGCCGGAATCCATGCCTTCATCCATCAGCATGATGGTTACGCCGGTTTGCGTTTCACCGCGGATGATGCTCCAGTTAAGCGGCGCCGCGCCCCTGTATTTTGGCAGAAGCGACGGATGGATATTGAGACAGCCAAGCGTCGGAAAATCGATGATCGCTTTGGGCAGAATCTGACCGAATGCCGCCACGACAATCATATCGGGATTGAGCGTATGAAGGATTTCCAGAAAACGCTGCCCTTTGACTTTCTCGGGCTGCCAGACGGGCAGGCCCAGTTTGAGGGCAAGGCTTTTGACCGGCGGTGCAATCTCTTTTTGCCCGCGCCCTGATGGACGATCCGGCTGTGTGACGACTCCGATGATCGGATAAGAATGGCTGGTGAGCCCATCGAGGGCGGGCAGGGCAAAGGCCGGAGTGCCCATAAAAAGGATCCGCGGTCTGGTCATGGAGTTACTTCCTTGCTGTTTTTTGCACTCTATATGGAATTAACTGAAGCGTGTCAAGAATTACCGTGACCGGCGGTATTATTGCATTTTTGCTATTGTCAATTTGCCTGTCCTGTTTTATATTAAGATCAAAGAATGTCAAATTACGGCAGGACGTTATTTCACGAAAGGAGATGGAGCATGAAGACCTACGCTATCAAGTATGTGGAGCTGGCGGAATTGCATGCGGAGAGAATGGCCAAGAGATGGGCAATGGACGTGCAAAATAACACCCGGACGAAAAAATACAAGGAGTTGGATGAAGAATGGATCATCAACCAGGGGATCAAATTTTATCAGAATTTCAGTAAAATGTTTGCCGAAGAAAAAATCAGTGAGACGACATTGAAATATTTTCGTACCTACGCAGAGGAAAGTTTCTCTATGGGAATTCCCATGGACGAGGCGGTCTATGCGCTCATTCTGTTAAGGCGCCACATCTGGCTGTATGCCGAATTCCAGACCATCTTCAGTTCCGGCATCGACCAGCGGCAGGCGCTGGATACGTTAAGCCGCACGATTCTATTGTTTGACTACGCGGTATATGAGGTCACGAAGGAATACCAGGAATTGCTGAAGAAGGCCAAAGGCAAAAAATAATTTCCATTTCCTTGTACGCTCGATCATTGGAGGAAGGAGAATAAAAATGGTAGAATCGATTAAGCTGCTGGACGTGCTGGAAGCGAATATTGATGAAATAGCGGGACAGTGGGCCGCTGACGTCAAGAAAAACAAGAGAACCCCGCATTACCAGGATATTCCTACCGAGAGGCTGGTGCTCCAGGCGATCAAATTTTACAGCCAGCTGAGAAACATGCTGATTGCTCCCAATCGTTACGAAAAAGCGCAGGAATTCTTCATGCATTACGCGAGGACGTGCTATGAAAGCGGCGTTCCCCTGCACGAATCGATTTACGCCTTGAACATGATGCGGCGGCACATGTGGCTTTATGCGGAGTTTCAGGCGATCTTTATCAACGCCATTGAACACCATCAGGCGATTGACAGCGTCATGAGAATCATGCTGCTCATCGACTATGCCGTCTATGAAATTACACAGTACTATCAGGACCGCATTCGGCTGGAGCAGAGGGCATCTTAGGGCCGACAGCTTTTAGTCAGCCACCTCGCAGCAAACTGTCGAGGTATGAAATGAACGTCATTATTTCGCAGCAAGCGACAGGGAATTGACGCTCGTCCCGCGTGAGCGGGATTGAACACATCTGGCAAACGGCAGCGGGTCATTCCTGCTGCCGTTTTAGCGTGATAGGAGCAGCGGGGCATTTTAAAACGAATCGTACATAAGGCGTCCATCCTGCCGAAGGATTTCCGCCTGTTCCTGGCCGCGACATTCGTCTTCGGGTTTTCCCAGAGCATTGTCGATTCCACCTTTAACAATTTCCTCAACGAAACGTTTTCGATCAGTGACTGGCAGCGGGGCTTTATGGAGCTGCCCAGGGAATTGCCCGGATTCCTCGTTATATTTTTTGCCGCGCTTTTCTTTTTTCTATGTTCCCGGAGACTGGCGGTTCTGGCGAATCTGCTGTGTGCCTTCGGGATTTTGCTGATCGGCTTTGCCTCTCCGGGTTTTTCCGTGATGCTCGTCTGGCTGTTTATCTTCAGCATCGGCCAGCATTTATTCATTCCGTTGAACCAGAGCATCGGGATGGAGCTGGCCGTCAAAGGTCAGGAAGGAAGAAGGCTGGGGCAGTTTTCCGCCGTGGCCAATCTGGCCATGATTCTTGGCAGCTTTGCCATTTTTCTGGGATTCAAATTCTTCCATATGACATTTCAGATTTCTTACGCCGTCGCCTGTTGCGGGTTTCTGACGGTTGCCGCACTTCTGTTTCGTCTGAAGAAAGATCAGCCGTATGCCGCCCGCACGAGGTTTCAACTGCGCAAAGAATACAGACTTTTTTACTGGCTCAATATTTTGTACGGGACGCGCAAACAGATCTTTCTGACATTTGCCCCGTGGGTGCTGGTAACGGTCTTCCATCAGAAGACGCAAATGCTGGCGACCCTTCTGGCTACCGGCGGCGTCATCGGCATTTTTTTCAAGCCGGTTTTAGGAAGAGCGATCGACAGGCTCGGCGAACGATTTATCCTGACGTCGGAAGCCGTGTTGCTTGTGCTGGTTTGCCTGGGCTACGGTTATTCACTGGCGATTTTTTCCGAGACTGCGGCCTTGATCGTTGCATCGGCGTGCTTCATTGCGGATCAGCTTTTAATGTCGGTCGGCATGGCTCGGGCGACCTATCTGCAGAAAATCGCCGTCCGCCCCGAAGACGTCACTCAGACACTCACCATGGGCGTCACGATTGACCACATCTTTTCCATCACCGTCGCGCTTATCGGCGGCCTCATCTGGGTGACCTGGGGCTATCAGTTTGTCTTTTTGCTGGGCGCCGCCATTGCCTGTGTGAACTTCTTTTCGGCATTGCGGGTTCAAACAAGATAATGTAGATTACCGTCATTGTGCCGGGTCCTTGTGACTCGACTTTTTTCTAAAAAATACAAAAAAACAAAGGAATCAGGGCTTATGGAAAACTATCTGGTCAAGATTATTTGCATGGTACTGGTCATTGTCTTCTTATTTATAAGCAAAAAAATCGCCGACGTCATCACGCGGTTTGACGATGACGCATTAATCAGCCAAAGCGGCAATCTGGCGGTTGCGCTCAGGCGTTTCGGCGTCTTTGTGGGGATCTGCATCGCCATGCAGGCACTGATTCCGGATGTGGCCTCCTATCGGGACATAGGATCTTTCTGCGTCTATTCTCTGATTGTGGTGGTCATCTTTTTTGCCGCGCATTTTATCAATGATTTTGTCATTGTGCCCAAAGCCTCCAACAATGAACTGGTGAAAGCGGGTAATGTGGCAACGGGCATTATCGAGGCGGGTGCTTTCATTGCCACCGGCTTTCTGGTCAACGGCGCGTTTTCCGGCGACGTTGGCGGCATGATCACCGCGGTGGTGTTCTTCTTTCTGGGTCAGATCGTCATGATCGCGGCGATTTTTCTTCACGAAAAGATCTACCGCTTTAACGTCACCGAGTGTGTGCAGGCGGGCAACGTGGGCGCCGGCGTGGCAGTGGCCGGACTTCTGGTGGCCTACAGCATTATTCTACGCGCCAGTATTGCCGGGGATTTTACAGGCTGGTTAAGCAGTCTTTCAGCCTTTGCCATTAGCGCCGTCACCGGAATGATCGGCCTGATCATTTTTGAGCGGATTGCCGCGTTGATTTTTCTGCCCAGAACATCGATCGGCAAAGCCATCCAGAGCGGCAATACGGCGGCGCTTGTGCTCGTGCAGGCCATTACCATTGCGCTTTCGCTCGTCATCAGCAAACTCATTTAACTTGGGTTGGAGGCGATAATGAAGAAAAATACAACCGGCAAAGTGATTATCGGCGGCATCTTTTTTCTGGCCAACAGCCTGATCCTCGGCTGCGATTCGGCGGATGATGCGGCAACGCAAAACAGAACGCGTTCCTTCGGAGATGATGCGGGAAGCCATACCGCCTATCAGCAAAGCGGCGTCATGACCATGGTGGAAGAGGTCGCGCCCGGCGATTACCGCATCGAAAAGGAATTTCCCAGCAAACAGACCGGCGTGGTGGTTAAGCATGTCGACGGGAGAAAGGAAATTATTCCGGAAGATAAAATACCGGCTGTCATGGAGCAGGAAAAGAATGAGAAGGGCATGGGGCTGGGGTCGGTCCTGGCCGCAGGCCTGCTGGGTTATATGATGGGAAAAAATTCGGCTTTGAGCCCTTACGTGTATAAGGACGACAACCTGTATAAGCAAAGTCTGGTCAACCGTCAGCTGCTGTATCAAAAACAGGAGGAAGAAGACAAACGGCTGGGTTATCGGGGCGGCTACTGGTCGGGCGGCCGCTACTACAACCCGTCGCGACCTGCGGGCGGGCAGGAGGTGGGACAGGCGGGAACCGGCAAGGCGAAGAGCGGATTCTTCTCTCGCCTGGGCAGCAGCTTCCGGGGTTTGAGCTGATGAAACTTCTTCCCGTCAGGCCGGTTCCCGATGATATTTATGACCAGCTGGGATTCTATTGGTACGAGGCCGTGGAGGATAAATCGTATGTGGCCGACGAATTGGTTGTGGTCAGCGAAGAAGAAGGAGATGCGTATTACCAGGCGGCCAATGAACTTTACGATATGTATGTGAAGGCCGGGCAGCATGTGATTGATCAAAAGCTCTACGGGCTCCTGGATATTCCGCAGAGCCTTGTGGAAATGATCGAACTAAGCTGGGAGGACGACAGCCACTTCCATCTCCTGGGACGCTTTGACCTGGCCGGGGGCCTGGACGGCCTGCCCATCAAGCTCATCGAATTCAATGCCGATACGCCATCACTGATTTTTGAAACCGCTTTGATCCAGTGGCTTATTTTGAAGCACAACAAGCTTCCGGAAGAAAATCAGTTCAACAATCTCTATGAAGCCATACAAGAAAGTTTCGGAAGGCTGAGAAAGCTTCATCCGGTTTTCGGCGAGACCAATAGCCGCATCCCGCAGGCCCTGTTTTCCTGCGTGGAAGACGCGGGCGAGGAGGATGAAAACACCGTCAGGCTGATCGAAGAGATTGCCTACGAAGCGGGATTCATCACCGGCTTTGAATATGTGCAAAAGGTTTTCTTCGGCGCCGAGGAAGGCATTCTGGATAAAGAAGGCAATGCCTTTGATTACTGGTTCAAACTTCTTCCCTATGAGTATATCTGCGTCTACGAACCCGAACTCGCGGGGCTCCTCACCAAGATTCTCCGCCGCAAGCGCTGTATCCTGCTCAATCCCCCGTATACGCTGCTTTTCCAGTCCAAAGCCATCATGAAGGTGCTGTGGGATCTGTTTCCGAATCATCCGCTGCTTCTGGAAACGGACACCCGATATCTGACCGGGAAAAAATGCGTGGAGAAGCCGACGTTCAGCCGCGAAGGGGATAACATCCGCGTCTTCGACGCCGAAAGAAATATCACCGACGCGCGCGAGGGCGATTACGCGATGTACGGGAGAATTTATCAGGCCTGGGCCGATTTGCCCAAGGACAGCGAAGGAAGGTTTTACCAGGCCGGCGTCTTCTTTTCCTACGAGGCCTGCGGTCTGGGCTTCCGCCGCGAAAAAGGCATCATCCACAACCAGTCGCAATTCGCCGGGCATTATGTGGAAGGGTAGGGTGATTAATGAATTGCCCGAGTCAAAAAGACTCGACCGCAATAGTGAAGATATGTTGGCATAACAAGAAGAATGTCATCTGTTGTCTGCTGGTTCAATCATTCCGATTGAACCTTTTATTTGATCTTACTACAAAACAGAAATCTGTCAGCCATATTGTAAATTGTGAAAATGCACTGATTCAATCTGCAAGATTAAACCAGTAAAAGAAAGAATAAGCAGCAGCTGAACCGGGGCATGACTGAGCAAATATGGCCGAAACGTTGTGGCTCTTGGCGAAATGGAGCATCAGACAGCCGAACTGTTTGAGCACGCAGGGCGAGTTTTCGGCTGTCGCGCAATGAGACATAGAGCCACAGTTGCAGGGCATCTTGAGCGAAGGCATGCCCCGGTTCAACTGCAACCTTTAAAAAGAGCATTGCTCTTGAAGAATCCCTATCAACGTCCTTCACATAAAATTCTCGGGATCCACATCAATCGTAATCTTCACCGTGCTCGTAGCGTGTTTTTCCAGAAGTTCGGCGGCGATCCGGTGCATCAGGTTGCTGTCTTTACCCTTGATCAGCATCTGATAGCGATGCTCTCCGCGGATTTTGGAAAGCGGCGAGGGCGCGGGGCCGACGATCTCCACGGCATTGCCTTGGCGGGCGCAAAGCGCTTTGGCGTCCTGGCCCAATTCCTGAGCCGTCCGGGAAAGCACATTCATGTTTACGGACGACAGGCGCAGGTTGATGATCCGGCTGTAGGGCGGGTACTTCAGTGCCTTGCGGAATTCGATTTCCTCTTCGTAGAAAGATTTGTAGTCGTGTCTTCGTGTATGTTTCAGCGCGTAATTTTCGGGATTGAACGTCTGGATGATGACGCGGCCCGCGGCACTGCCCCGGCCGCCCCGTCCGGCCACCTGCGTGAGCATCTGAAAGGTTTTTTCCGCCGCGCGGAAATCCGGCATGTTGAGTGACGTGTCCGCCGAGATGACGCCCACCAGGGTGATCGCGGGGAAGTCATGACCCTTGGTGATCATCTGTGTTCCCACCAGGATGTCGATTTCCTTTTGCGCGAGCTGAACGAGGATTTTTTCCTGCGCGCCTTTGCGTGCGGTCGTGTCGGAGTCCATCCGGCAGATGCGCGCCTTCGGAAACAGGCTTTCCAGCTCTTTTTCCAGCTTCTGTGTTCCCGTGCCGTAATTCAGAATCCGGCTGCCCCGGCACTTGGGGCAAAGCGGCATGGCTTTTTGCGTGTAGTCGCAATAATGGCATTTGACGAGATTTTCGGCCAGGTGGCTTTTCAGGGCGACGGCGCAGTTGGGGCAGGTAAAATTGTAGCCGCAGTCGCCGCAGACCAGAAATGTATCAAAGCCGCGTTTGTTGAGAAAAAGCAGCGCCTGTTCCCGGCGCGAAAGTGCGTCGGTGATCGCGAGCGTGAGTGCGTCGGAAAGGATCGGCGCTTTGCCGTGCATCTCTTTTTGCGCCTTCATGTCGATAATGTCGATCCGGGGCAGGGGTCTGTTGTTCACCCTTTTGGCCAATTCCAGATGAGCGTATTTTTTTGTCCGCGCATTGTAGAAAGTGCGCACACCCGGTGTGGCCGATCCCAGAACGCAGGCGGCTCCTACGAACTTGGCTTTGACGACGGCCAGATCGCGGGCATGATAACAGAGCCTTTCGTCCTGTTTGTAGGAGGCGTCATGCTCCTCATCAACGATGATTAATTTCAGGTGGGGCAGCGGCGCAAAAAGCGCGGAGCGCGCGCCGATAACCAGATTGATCCGGCCGCGCCGGATTTGCCGCCACTGATCGTAGCGGACACTTTCGGCAATGCCGCTGTGAATGACGGCGATTTTATCCGGGTCAAACCGTCCGGTGATCCGGGAGATCAGCTGCGGGGTGAGGGCGATTTCGGGAACCAGATAGATGGCCGTGCCGCCTGTTTTCAAAGCATGATCGATGGCCGAAAGATAAACTTCTGTTTTACCGCTGCCGGTCACGCCATGCAGCAGGACGGGATGGAAATCTTTGTCGTCGGCAAAGCGGCAAATGGTTGAAAGCGCCTCTTTCTGCTCATCATTGAGTTCAAAATCGTTCCGGGGCGGCTCAAGCGAACTCGTAAGTGAGGCCCTGCGGATGACTTCCGCGTCGCTTACCGTGACAACGCTCTTTTCCAGAAGCCTTTTCATCACGGCGGCGGTTGTGTTTGTTGCGGCCATCAGTTCACGAAGTTCCGTGGGGCCCGCGTTTTTCAAATAATCGACGACGGTCTGCTGGCGGGACGTGAGTTTCAGTGGGTCCGGTGCATTTCCCGCAAGGCGGATGATCTTTTGCGTGCGGATAGAAAGCTGCTTCTTGTCTCTGGCGGTGATCCGGACGAATCCCGCTATCTGAAGACTGCGCACAACGGATGCCGCATTTTTCAGACCGGTTTTCCGGATGAGCTCATTCAAAGCCAGTCCGCGCGGATGCTCTCGCATAATATCCAGAATTTTTTGCTGCGCGGGTGTCGGCGTCGCGTCCACAGATTCAGTCGCCGGAGTTACCCACTGAAAATCCTTTTTTTCTGCTCCTGCGGGAATCAGTTCGGCCAGCGTTTTCCCGAGGGGGTAGATGAAATAATCGGCGATCCATTGATAAAATTTCAGATCATCGAGGTCAAAAAGCGGTTCGTCGTCGAGAATTTCGTTGATTGTTTTGACCTCTTCCAGATCGCAGGAGGACGCCGCGGCGACAATGAAGCCGGTGCGTTTCCTGGAACCGAAGGGCACAAAAACCCTTTTGCCGATTTGGGCGCGAGAGAGCAGTTTGTCCGGTACGGCATAGGTGAAGAGCCTGCCGGCCGGAATATTCAAGGCTACCTGGACATACATAGCGTCTGGTTATCATCTTTGAGTGAAAAATGGAATGGCTTACCCGCCGGGGGCGAGAAGAAAAACAAAAAACGCCCCGAAGCCGGAGCGTTTTTCGCGGTCTGGATTTGATTTATTCGCCTTTGAGCTTTTCGAGTTTCTCCTGCTTGGTCTTGCAGTCGATGCATTCCGTGGTGACGGGTCTGGCCAACAGCCTCTTCTCGGAAATGGGCCCGCCGCATGATTCGCAAATGCCGTATGTTCCGTCATCAATCCTTTTGATGGCTTCTTGCATTTTGCCGATGAGTTTCCGCTCCCGGTCGCGGATGCGCAACTCAAAGTTGCGGTCGGATTCCAGAGAGGCCCGATCGTTGGGATCGGGGAAATTCTCTTTGCCGTTGGTCATTTCGGTGACGGTTTTGCCCGCCTCACTGAGCAGCTCATTGATTTTCTGAATGAGCAGCTTGCGGAATATCTCCAGCTTCTCCGGCTTCAAAGTCGTTTGTTTTTCCAATGCTGCAACTCCTTGCGTACGATATTGAGATTGTCGCCCTTATTACCTAATGGAATAATGTTTGTAAAGGAAAAAATTTGCCCCCAAAAATAACAAAAATCACCTTTTTTGCTTAAGAAAACCCCGATGCGGCGGCTTTAAGCAGATTATTTCCCGCTGCAATAGACGGATATCACTTTATCGACGATATTGGTGGTCGACTTGCCCGCCACTTCCGGAATAATTGTGACATGACCGCCCCATTCTTTTATTTCATCGCGTCCGACGACTTTGTCTTCCGGCCAGTCGCCGCCTTTGATCAGGACATCCGGTTGGAGATAACAAATCAATTTAAGCGGGGTCAGTTCTGGAAATATCGTCACAAAATCAATGCATTCCAAAGCCGAGAGCAATTCGGCTCTTTCCGCCTCGCCAACCAGAGGTCTTTTTTCACCTTTGATCGCCCGCACCGAATCATCGCTGTTCAGCGCCAGGACCAGAATATCGGCTGTTTTTTTTGCTTCCTTTAAATAGCGCACATGGCCGACATGCAGAATATCAAAGCAGCCGTTGGTAAATGCGATCTTCTTTCCTTCACTGCGAAGGGCATCCAGTTTATCTTTGAGCAATTTTCTGTCCATTATTTTATTCATAACGGCTCCTCGCGGATTATTTTGTTTTGGCCTTTTTTTCGGCCGGGCCGGTCAGAGGACCCGGGCCAGTGTTATCACCACCACCTGCCGGGCGCCGGCTTTGACCAGAGTCTTTGCACATTCGTTGACCGTAGCGCCGGTTGTATAAACATCATCGACCAGAATCAAGTTTTTATCGCGAATCTTTTGGGTCGAACCGGCAATAAAAGCACCGGCAATATTTTTTTCTCTTTCTTTTTTATCGAGCCCCGTCTGCGTTAAAGTCAATTTGCGTCTTTTTAGCAAGGAAAAATCCACGTTCAATCCCTGTTTTTCCGCGAGGGCGCGGGCCAGGATCAGTGATTGATTAAACCCCCTCTGCCTGAGACGCTTGATATGCAGCGGAACCGGGACAACGGCGTCAAAAATGCCGAAGTCTACGTCCTTAAAATCAAAATCGGCCATAATCCGGGCAAGTGCGGCTCCGGTTGTAACATTGCGTCCGTATTTGAACCGGTGGATGGCATCATGAATGACGCCGTCATAGACGACCGCGGCGCGCGCCGACATAAACCAGGGTCTTTTCCCCAGGCAAGAGGCGCACAGATGGTCCCCGGCCGGCGAATCCGGGAAAATAACGCCGCAAACCGGACAGGAGCCGCCATTGATAAACGTGATATCATGCAGGCATTCGGGGCAGAAAACCTGACCCTCGCCTACGGGAAGAACCTCGGTGCAGGATAGGCAAAGCGGAGGGAAAAGCGTATCGGATATTTCGTGAAAGAAATCCGTTAAGATCAAGCCATATCCTTGGTCAGTTTCTTTATTGCGGTTGTGTTTTCGTCAATTTCCATGCGGGGGGCATCCCACAGATTTTCCAGACCATAAAAAGAACGGGCCGATTCCTGAAAAACGGAAATGACGATGTCGTCGTAATCCAGAAGAATCCATTCCGCATTTTCCTTTCCTTCCACGCCGAGTGGCCGGATATTCTCTTTTTTCAGATACTCCTGAACCGCCGAGGAAATGGCCTGGACCTGACGGTCGGTTGCTCCCGAGCATATCAGCAGGTAGTCCGTAAAGGATGATATCTTTTTAACATTCAAGACAACAATTTGTTTTGCTTTTTTCTGCAGTACGGCATTGATGCATAAAAGCAGACGACGAGCCGATTCATTTTTTTTAACAGGCAAATGAGCCTCCTTAGAATAAGTGGATAGACTGTAGACTGTTGGGCTGTTGGTTTGTTTGGTGCGCCTACGGCGTTTTATATTTCTGAATGATGGCGCACTTAGCGCCTTTCATTCCCACCTAATAGTCTACAGTTTCGCGTCCCCTAGAGGGGAAATAACCTACAGTCTTTTTTCCTTTTATGTCACAAATACCTAAACTTGACAATACGTCTTTTGGCGCCGTTCTTGCCATCGGGCTTGCATTTCTTCATTCGGGTTGTTAAAAAAAAATGACTATGGTAAATCAACGATCCTTATTCACTTTTAAGGATTTAAAAAAATGCAGGATATTCTGAGAAGCGTTCACGCCCATATGCCTTATCAGCTTCTGCCCCGGTATCTGCCGATGATCCTGGAGAAGAAGCTCAATCTGGAAATCTATTTCAGCCACTATGCACTGGAATCGTTGAACCGCAGCGAATGTGCCGAGATTGCAGCCAGGCTCAGGGCCGCCGGATTAAGAGTAACTTTTCACAGTCCCTTTATGGATCTCAGACCCGGCGCGCTCGACGACCGGATCCGCCAAGCGAGTCTGGATCGGATCAGACAGGCCTTCGACCTCATTCCTTATTTCCGTCCGCTGAAAATTGTCTGCCACCCTTCGTTTGACGACCGCTACTATGTGAACTGCGATGATCTGTGGCTGGAAAACAGCGTCAATTCCTGGCGTCAGCTTATCGGGGCGGCAAAAGAGGGAGGGACCATTATTGCTTTCGAAAACGTTTATGAAAAAGAGCCGCGCATTTTGCGGCGCCTGCTGGAGATGCTTGCCTCGGATCAGATCTGTTTTTGTTTCGATGCGGGGCATTTCAACGTCTTTGCCCGCACGCCTTTAGAAACCTGGATGGATGAACTGGGCCGGTATATCGGCCATCTGCATCTTCATGATAATTTCGGCAAATTTGATGAGCATTTGCCGGTAGGTGCGGCGACATTTCCCTTCGATCAGCTTTTCAGGGCGCTCAAGGGCCTGAACCTCAGACCGACAATAACCCTCGAAGCGCATGCGCCGGAACATCTGTGGCAGTCGGCGGCCAATTTGCAGAATATGCTGCTCAAGAATGATTGGAATTTAACAGAGTAAACGCCTGACGCGGAGGCCAGGGTGCTTAAGTATCTGATCAAGAGAATTCTTTTTATGATCCCGCTCACTGCCGGCATCACGGTGATTTGCTTTTTCGTGATGCATCTGGCTCCCGGGTCGCCGACGGATTTGCAGACGCAGATGAACCCGAAGGCGTCGGCGGAAATGAAAGAGCGCCTGATGAGCCTGTATGAGCTGGATAAGCCAATTCACGTCCAATACTGGTCGTGGCTCAAGAAGCTCGGCCGCGGCGATTTGGGCACGTCCTTTTCGTCCGACCACCGGCCGGTTTCCGACAAGATTCTGGAGCGTCTGCCGATCACCATTGTCATTAATTTTTTGTCCCTGATCATTATTATTGCGGTGGCGGTGCCGATCGGCGTTCTGTCGGCCGTCCATCAGGATTCGCTCTTCGATAAAGTGACCGCGGTGCTCGTCTTTATCGGCTTTGCCGTGCCGACCTTCTGGCTGGCGTTGCTCATGATGATTTTTTTCGGGATAAACCTGGGGTGGCTGCCCATTTCGGGGCTGCGGTCTCTCAATTACGAGTACCTGAGCGCGGGAGGTCAGCTCCTGGATCTGGCCAAACATCTGATCCTGCCGGTTTTCATCTCCGCCTTTGGCGGACTGGCCGGACTGTCCCGTTACATGCGGGCCAACATGCTGGAGGTGATCCGTCAGGATTACATCCTTACGGCCCGGGCCAAGGGACTAAGTGAACGGCAGGTCATCTATAAGCACGCCCTGCGCAACGCCCTTCTGCCGGCCATCACCATTCTGGGGCTGTCCATTCCCGGACTGATCGGTGGAAGTGTCATTTTTGAAACCATTTTTGCAATTCCGGGCATGGGGCAGTTATTTTACATGTCAGTTATGGCCCGGGATTATCCCACGGTCATGGGAATACTCCTGATCGGCGCGATATTGACGCTCGCGGGAAATTTGATTGCCGATCTGTCGTATGCGCTGGCGGACCCGCGCATTAGAATTTCTTAAGGGCATTGTGAAAAAGCCCCATACCCTGACCACCTGAAGGTGGCGCGAGGGCACGCGTCTGCGTTGTTGCGCGGCGACACTCGTCGTTGCGGCGTATAACCTAAAGGTTACACGTGACAAAAATACGCCTCACTCCTCGATGCCTTGCGCGCCTAGCATCTGGAGCTCGCCTGCCCTTCAGGGTATTTTGACGAAGCCCTGATAAAAGGAAGAAATGCTTTAAGAAAACAAAATTTATGGAATCAAGATGACGTTCTGGGAAATGTTTTATAAAAATAAACTCGCGATGACCGGCTGCGGCATTGTCATCTTACTGTTTGTTGTGTCCCTTCTGGCTCCCGTGATTGCGCCGTATGACCCCGGGGCGATCGATCTTAAAAATGTCCTGGCACCGCCGTCGGGAGGCCACTGGTTCGGCACGGATCAACTCGGCCGCGACGTTCTCTCCCGGATGATCTGGGGGGCGCGTATTTCTTTGAAAGTCGGATTCGTTGCCACAGGCCTCGCAATTCTTATCGGGATAGTTCTGGGAGCCGTCGCCGGTTATTACGGCGGCTGGATTGATGCCGTCATTATGCGCTTTGTGGATATCATGCTCTGCTTTCCCGCCTTCTTTCTGATTTTGGCCGTTATTGCTTTCCTGGAACCTTCCATCTGGAATATTATGATCGTGATCGGCCTTACCGGCTGGATGGGAGTGACGCGCCTGGTGCGTGCGGATTTCATTTCGCTTCGGGAACGGGACTTTGTGACGGCGGCCCGGTCGATAGGCGCCAATGATGCACGGATTATCTTTATGCATATCCTGCCCAATGCGCTCGCATCCATCCTGGTTTCGGCCACCCTGGGGATCGCCGGCGCGATTCTGACGGAATCGGCGCTGAGTTTTCTGGGCATCGGGGTGCAGCCGCCGACGCCGAGCTGGGGGAATATTTTGACGGCGGGCAAGGATAATATTGATATCGCCTGGTGGCTGTCCTTTTATCCGGGACTCGCGATTCTGATAACGGTCGTCGGTTATAATTTGCTGGGCGAGGGGATACGCGACGCATCCGATCCTCGTCTGAAACGATGACGGTTTGAGCGAGTCGATCGCCGGACATACTTTCCCAGTTTCAAGCCTTTCCTAACGACCGGATTGATCTCCTGCACCCGTGCGATCGCAGCTTCGGCATTTGCCGGCCCGTTCATTTTCCGGCAAACATCGGAGATACGCATTGAATCGGGGGCGGGATAAAAGAAATCAGTCCGTCAAAGATTTTAAAAACAAGGAATTCCGTGCCGGGATTTATGAAAAGATTCTTGGGACTTGATTATGTCGGCAAAATATAATACTAGTCCGCCACGGTAAAAAATGATCATAAAAGATATTATGGGTTGCATTTTAAGAGGAGGTTTTAATGTCCAAGAAAATCAATGCTGAATTACTGAAGATCGACCGCCGAATCATCTCCCGCAAGTTGCTGATCGGTGAATTATCAGAGAAGGAATTAGCAATCCTTTTAAAAAAACTGCCCGACGTGGCGGATAATGCCGAAGAAACGACTCCGCTGGCGAACGACAAGTAGTTATGCTGATTGACTCCCATGCCCACCTGGAAATGAAAGAATTCGATTCCGACCGCAGGGAGGTGATGGAGCGGGCCAGACTTGCGGGTGTTGACTGTATCATCACGGTAGGAACGAGTCTGGGATTGAGCCGCAAGGCATTAACGATTGCCCGTCAATATGAAAACGTTTATGCAACAGTCGGTGTTCATCCTCATGACGTCGCCGGGGCCACCGACAAGATGCTCGATGAGCTCAAAGATCTGGCAAGTGATCCGAAAGTTGTCGCCTACGGCGAAATCGGTCTGGATTACTTCCGCAATATCTCACCTCAGGAAAAGCAAATCGCGATGTTTGCCAGACAGCTCGAATTGGCCGGGGAATTGAAACTGCCGGTGATTATCCATGATCGTGACGCTCATGACCAGACGCTTGCGATGGTGAAATCTTCAGGCATCCGCTCCGGAGTTTTTCATTGTTTTTCGGGCGACTGGGCCATGGCCCGGCAATGCATCGATTTAGGGTTTTACATTTCCGTGCCCGGCGTTGTGACCTTTGAAAAGTCAAAAGTACTGCAGGAGGTGGTGAAGCAGGCACCGCTTGATTCCATCCTTTTGGAAACAGACTGCCCCTATCTTACGCCCGTTCCCCATCGCGGCAAAAGAAATGAACCGGCTTTCATTATTCACACGGCGAAGAAAGTGGGCGAAATCAGGTCAATGGCCTGGGAAGATGTGGCCGAGAGGGCGGCCGTGAATACCCGGAATCTTTTCCGCATGGATATTGCTTCCAAGTAGCCCGGGTGCTATCTGACAAAATTTGACAAGTGTTCCGACCATGACGCAATCATTTAATTCATCGAAGAAAAAAGCTGTTGTTTTACTCTCCGGCGGTGTTGATTCCGCCACCACCCTGGCGATTGCCCGCAAGATGGGGTTTGATCTGTGCGCCTTGAGCTTCCGGTACGGCCAGCGGCATGCCGTGGAACTCACCGCGGCGGCGCGCATCGCGCACGCAAACGACGTCAGCAGGCATCTGACTGTAGATATCGATCTCAGACGCATTGGAGGATCAGCGTTAACCAGCGATCTGGCTGTTCCCAAGAGCCGCAGCGTGGACGACATGGCAAAAGACATCCCGATCACTTATGTACCGGCGCGCAATACCATTTTTCTTTCCTATGCCCTGGCCTGGGCGGAGGTGATTGAATCATCCGATATTTTTATCGGCGTGAACGCTCTGGACTACAGCGGTTATCCGGACTGCCGCCCCGAGTACATCGAGGCATACGAGCGTATGGCCAATCTGGCGACCAAAGCCGGTGTTGAAAAAAAACAAAAGTTAGCCATTCATGTGCCGCTGATCGCGCTCAGCAAGGCGCAGATCATCCGCAAGGGGATGGAACTGGGCGTCGATTATTCCCTGACGCACAGCTGCTATGATCCGGAAGAAGACGGCGCCGCCTGCGGACATTGCGATTCCTGCCTGCTCAGACTCAAAGGCTTCGCCGAAGCCGGGATCAAAGATCCGGGAAGATATAAAAAATAAGGTCCAAGGTTCAAGGTGCAAGGTGCAAGGTGCAAGGTGCAAGGTTAAGAGGATGTATTCCGTTAAGGAAATATTTTACTCGATTCAGGGAGAGGGCTATTATAGCGGCCGGCCGGCCGTTTTTTGCCGTTTTTCCGGCTGCAACCTGTGGTCGGGAAAAGAAGAAGATCGGGATCAGGCACTCTGCAAATTCTGCGATACGGACTTTGTCGGAACGGGCGGCACCGAAGGCGGCGTATATGAAACGGCCGGACATCTTGCTGAGACCCTTGCCCGGTTCTGGCCTCGCGCCAAAGGAAGCCGCTTTGCCGTTTGCACCGGAGGAGAACCTCTGCTGCAGGTGGATGCGGCGCTAATCTCCGCACTGCACGCCGAGGGATTTGCCGTTGCAGTGGAGACCAACGGGACCATTCCCGCGACTGCCGGTATAGACTGGATCTGCGTCAGTCCCAAGGCTGGTGTAAAGCTTGTGCAGACCGGCGGAGATGAGTTAAAGCTTGTTTATCCGCAGGCAGGGGCCGAGCCGGAGCATTATGCCAAGTTGAATTTCCGGCATTTTTTTCTGCAGCCGATGGACGGTGCTGAGAGGGAAGATGCTATCAGGCAGGCTTTAAAGTATGCTCTGGCGCATCCGCAGTGGCGAATCAGTTTGCAGTTGCATAAAATATTAGGCGTTCGGTAAGGAATAAAAATGGAAATTTATAAAGTATTCAAATTCGATGCGGCGCATTACCTGCCCCTGGTTCCTCCCGGCCACAAGTGCGCAAGGATGCATGGCCATTCTTTTCGTGTCGAGATCCATATCCGGGGCAAGGCCGATCCCCGCACCGGCTGGGTGATGGATTTTTCCGATATCGCTGCAGCATTTGATCCGATTCTGAATCAATTGGATCATAAGAATTTGAACGTCATTGCCGGTCTGGAAAATCCCACTTCCGAAAACTTATGCCGGTGGATCTGGCAGCGTCTTCAGCCCGCACTTCCGCAGTTGAGCAAAATTATCGTTCAGGAGAGCCCTGAATCCGGATGTATTTACGAGGGGGAAGACTGATTTCCATTTCCGAAGGCGAGGCGATGCGTAGAGCCACCGCCGGCTTTCCGGAACTATTTGTTGTGCATGTCCGGGCTCGTCAAATTCCTTATCACAGAGTCGCAAGAACAGCGGGGACGCCTGCATCTTCAATCAACCACCTCGAAGCAAGCTGTCGAGGTATGAAATGAACGTCATTATATCGCAGCAAGCTATGGAGATTTAACGCTCGTTCCGCTTAAGCGGGATTAAAAAAATTGCTTTTTGTAACTTAATGTATTAATTTTCAATCATGGGGTGCCGCTCATCTCGGCTTCTGGAAGAGATGAACGGCTGAGATTATACCCTTTGAACCTGACCCGGGTAATGCTGGCGTAGGGAGTGGCGATCAGAAAAAACGAATTTAAGCCATATCCTTTTCAGGTGAAAGGGTATGGCTTTTTAAATCTGGGGACTATGGCTTTCCGATGAACCAAAACATTGTCATCATCAGCGGCGGACGCTTGGGGAATGTGGATTTTTTCCGGGCGAATGTGGCAAAAATTGACAATCGCCTGCTGATCGCCTGTGACGGCGGTGCGCGGCATCTGCCTGGGTCGGGTCTGATACCGGATGTGCTGCTGGGCGATATGGATTCCGTTAACCCCGAGCAACTGGCGGATTACGAAAAAGCAGGCGTCAAGGTGATCCGATATCCGGTCAACAAAGATTTTACGGATACGGCCCTGGCGCTGGATTATGCACTTTCTTTGAAGCCCCGGGGGATCGATATCTGGGGAACCCAGGGCGGCCGGATCGACCACGCCCTGGCCAATCTGTTTCTACTCATCAAGACCAAGGAAGCGGGAATTCCGACCCGTCTGATGGATGAATACTGCGAAGCCTTTGTTCCGATCGGTGACGTCATCTTCACCGATGCTTCGGGCTGCCTGGTTTCGCTCATAGCGCTCAGCCCCGAAGTCGAGGGTATAACGCTCGCCGGGTTTCTCTATCCGCTTAGCGATGGGACTCTTACCATGTCCGAATCGCGGGGTGTGAGCAACATCATTGCGGGCGATCGGGCCCGCATTCACATCCGGTCGGGAAATCTCCTGGTGATCCGCTACCGGCAAAAAGATTTTTTTCCGGAGGTGACTTAAATGAAGAAGCCGGTCACCATCTTGTGCATCGGAGGGTCGGATTCCGGCGGCGGGGCGGGAATTCAGGCGGATCTGAAAGCGGTGAGCGCAAGCGGCTGCTACGCCCTGACGGTGATTACGGCCCTGACGGCTCAGAATACCCGGGGAGTCTGCGATATTTCCCCGGTGTCGAAGAAATTTATCACGGCGCAGCTCGATGCGGTTCTGAGCGATATCGGTGCGGACGCCGTTAAGACCGGCATGCTTCTGACGGCGGGCGCAGTTGAGGCTGTTGTCAGGGCCATCGGTCAATACTCACTGAGAAATGTGGTTGTGGATCCGGTCATGACCGCGAAAGGGGGCCGCTCGATGATGCAGGAAAAAGCGCAGAGGGCCCTGGTGGAAAAGTTGCTGCCGCTGGCACACGTTGTCACTCCGAATATTCCGGAAGCCCAAGCGCTTGCCCGGGTAAAGATCCGGTCTGTCGACGACATGAAAAGAGCGGCCGCCGTCATTCGGGAGTCCGGGGTGAAAAATGTCGTGATTAAAGGCGGACATTTACCGGGCCGCCGTAAATCGGTCAGTACCGATATCCTTTACGATGGAGAAACGTATTACGAATTTACGGCCGACTGGATCGAAACAAAAAACACGCACGGCACCGGCTGCACCTATGCGTCCGTCCTGGCTGCATCTGTCGGTCGGGGCAAAAGCGTTGTGAATGCGGCCAAAGAGGCCAAAAGGCTGGTGACACGGGCAATCAAACATTCCCTGGATCTGGGGGAAGGGCATGGACCGGTGAATATCGCCGGATAAAGGATGAAGATTTTGGAGGAGAATATGACACAGTTGGAGAAAGCCCGCAGAGGGGTCATTTCGGACGAAATGAAAATCTGCGCGGCGGAAGAAGGCATTGAGGCCGAGGTTATCCGGCAGGGGATGGTTGACGGGACCATCGTGATTTGCCGCAACGTGAACCATACGGCGATCAAACCGCTGGCGATAGGCGCAGGACTGCGGACCAAGGTCAATGCCAATATCGGGACGTCCAAAGACAATAATGATATGGCTGTCGAGCTGGAAAAATTGAAAATCGCCACAGCGGCGGGTGCCGATGCCGTCATGGATTTATCCACCGGCGGGGATCTCGCGCAAATCCGCAAGGCGGTGATGGAACAAGCCACCGTGGCCATCGGGACGGTGCCCATTTATCAGGCGGCGGTTAAAATCCTGGCCGAGAAAAAAGCGATTGCCGATATGACGTCCGACGATATGTTTGCCGTGATTGAGGAAAACGGTCGCGACGGCGTCGATTTTATTACCGTGCACTGCGGCGTCAATCGTCAAAGCATAGCGGTCCTGGAAGCGCAGGGAAGAGTTCTGGGCATTGTCAGCCGGGGTGGTTCCATGACCGCGAACTGGATGCGCTGCAATAACCGTGAAAATCCGCTGTATGAAGAATATGACCGTCTGCTTTCCATCGCACACCGCTACGACATGGTGCTGAGCCTCGGTGACGGTCTGCGCCCCGGCGCGACGAGTGATGCGACCGACCGGGGGCAATTGCAGGAGCTGATCATTCTGGGCGAGCTCGCGGCACGCGCCCGCGATGCGGGCGTGCAGGTCATGATTGAAGGCCCCGGCCACGTGCCGATTACGGAAGTGGAAGCCAATATCAAACTGCAGAAGAAGCTGTGCCAGGGAGCGCCATTTTACGTTCTGGGCCCGTTGCCGACGGATATCGCACCCGGGTACGATCATATCACTTCCGCGATCGGCGGCGCGATTGCGGGCGCTGCGGGCGCGGATTTCCTGTGTTACGTTACCCCTGCGGAGCATTTGCGCCTGCCCACACTGGCCGATGTCCGCGACGGGGTGATCGCCGCGCGCATTGCCGCTCATATTGCGGATATCGCCAAAGGCGTCAAAGGGGCGCGCGAGCGCGACCGGAAAATGTCCGAATGCCGGAAGAACTTTGACTGGCAGGGACAGGTGGATTTATCCATTGATCCGGAGAGAACCGTTGCCTTGCTGGAGAAAAGCAAGAGTGCGGATGATGAAGGCTGCACCATGTGCGGTGAATTCTGCGCCATCAAATTAGGAAAGCGGTAAAGAGGGTTGTTCGATGATTTATGTTATTGCCACGATTACGCTCAAAGAGGGTCAGCGGGAAAAATATCTGCGGGAACTGCGCAAAATTATGCCGCTGGTGCACGGGGAAAATGGCTGTATTGAATATCGGCCCTGGACGGATGTGAATACCGGAAGCCGATTTCAGGCGGTATACCGGACCGACACGGTGACCATTCTGGAAAAGTGGGAAAGCCTTGATGCCCTGAAAAATCATGGCGCGTCGACGCACATGACGGCCTTTCGTCATGATGTCAAAGAATTTGTGCAGACCATGGCCTTGCAGATATTGTCGCCGGTTGAATAAACAGGGCAGTGGTCAATAATTGGAAGCCGGCCTCTGCAGGCCGGCGTGAGGAAAAAATTTGACCCGGACGGCGGACAGTCATCAACCCGAAAAAATCCGTAAAGCGGAAGCCATCATCAGCCGGTTGAAGCAGGCCGGCTTTGAAGCCTATTTTGTCGGCGGTTCGGTGCGGGATTTCATCCGCGGCGTCACGCCCGGTGACTATGACATCGTCACATCCGCCCTGCCGGATCAGGTCGCCTCCCTGTTTGAACGCACGGTTGCCGTCGGAGCGAAATTCGGCGTCATGGTCGTGATTGCGGACGGTCATCCTTACGAGGTGGCGACGTTTCGCAGCGATGATATTTATGAAGACGGCAGGCGTCCCACACGCGTCCACTTTTCATCGGCAAAAGAAGACGTTTTCCGGCGCGATTTCACCATCAACGGTCTGTTGATGGATCCCGAAACCAACCGCGTGATAGATTATGTGAATGGCCTTGCGGATATCGAAAGAAAAGTCGTCCGCACCATCGGTGATCCGGCGGTCCGGTTTAATGAAGATTTCCTGAGAATGCTGCGCGCCGTTCGGTTCGCCGCCAATCTTGATTTTCACCTCGATAGCGAAACACAAAGCGCCATTTTCACTAATGCCGCAAATATCAGAAACGTCAGTGCCGAACGCATTCAGGAAGAGCTGAGTAAGATTCTGACGCGCGGGGGTGCGCGTCGGGGTTTTGAATTATTATCCGCTTCAGGCCTTCTGAAATATATCTTGCCGGAAGTGGAGAGGATGCATGGCGTTTCCCAGCCGCCGCGGTTTCATCCGGAAGGCGATGTCTGGGAGCACACAATGATCATGCTGGACACGCTCTGCCGGGAAACCGGCCCGAACACCGATCCGGTGCTGGCCTGGAGCGCACTGCTTCATGATGTCGGGAAACCCTTTTCGCGGACCGAAGATGAAAACGGTGTTCATTTTTACGGACACGTGCAGCAGGGAGAATCGATTGCGGACGGCGTTCTTCAGCGGCTGAAATTTTCCAACGCCCAGCGGGAGACCGTGGTCAGTCTGATTCATCATCACATGGACTTCATGAATGTGCAGAAAATGAGGCCTGCCCGGCTGAAACGGTTTTTGCGCATGCCCGATTTCCGCCTGCATCTCGATCTGCATCGCCTCGATTGCCTCGCGAGTCACGGCATGCTGGACTATTACGAATTCTGTCTCGCGCAATTGCAGATCATGGATCATCAGGACCTGCATCCGCCCCGACTCGTGACAGGGCATGATTTGCTGGCCATGGGATTCTCCGAGGGCAAACTGATCGGAGAGATATTGCAGACGCTGGAAGAAGAACAGTTGGAAAACAGGATTCATGATCGCAATGAAGCGGTGGCCTTTATACGGGATCACTGGAAATCATCCCTGCGGACTCTCTGAAGGATAAGGCGATATGATCAAGACGAACCCTCTTTGTGCTGGCCTGGCCGTAGGGATCATGATTGTTTTGCTGGTGCAGGGATGTGCGAGCCGCAGTGCAAAGGAACATCCCGCGCCCTCCGAAATAAAGAGACAGTCGCTCGCCGTCATGGGCCATACGATTCAGGCCGGGGCATTTGCCGATGTGCAAAACGCGGTTCGTCTTACGGAAAGACTTAAAGGCCAGGGTCTCGACGCCACGTATTTCAAGGCATCCGATGGTCTCTTCAAAGTTCGTTTCGGGAATTTCTCGTCGAAGGAACTGGCCCGCACCCGCGCACAGGCCCTGCAGCGTGCAGGCATCATCGAAGAATTTTATATCGTGCTGCCGGAAGATTCCGCCGCGGCCAAACGCAAACAGTATGGCACGGATTATTTAAGGCAGTCGCTTGTGAAAACCGCAAAAGACTTTATCGGCGTGCCTTACCTCTGGGGCGGCGTGTCGGTCGACAAAGGCTTTGACTGCAGCGGGCTCACGATGACGGTGTATCAGTTGAATGGCCTCGATATGCCGCGCCACTCGGCAACGCAGTTCGATGCCGGAGATCCCATTAAGCTCAGTGAACTGCAGCAAGGTGATCTGGTCTTCTTTGCAACGCGTGGACGGGGAAAGGTATCGCACGTTGGTATCTATATCGGCGACGGACAATTCATCCACGCACCGAAGCGCGGCAAAAAAATATGCATCGATTCTCTATCGAATGAATACTTCGAAAAACGTTTTGTCGGCGCAAAAAATTATCTCTGATCGTAAATCTCTGAAAATGGCTCCGGCAAAGGGTTTCGAGATCACCCTCCCTTGATTGATTCTCATCAGAAATCATTGTCGACGCCGGTTGATGTTGCCGCTTCTGTGAAATGTCATTGCCTCCGAGCAATAAAAAAAATAAAAAAATAAAATATTTTTTACAGTTTTTGTTGACCGAAGCAAAAAAATAAAGTAAAATTAAGCCATAAAAGAAAGAAGACGAGTTTCGAGAAAGAAGAAAACTCAATAAAAGGAGGCTAAACGCAATGACAGCAACAGCAAAGAAAGTCGTAAAGAAGGCCGCAAAGCCCGCCGCCAAGAAGGCAGCAAAGAAAGTTGTGAAGAAGGCCGCAAAGCCCGCCGCCAAGAAGGTTGCGAAGAAGGCCGTAAAGAAGACCGCTGCAAAGAAACCCGCAGCCAAGAAAGTTGTCAAAAAGGCAGCCAAAAAGTAGAATCACTCCAATCATGATAATTTAAAGAGCAGGTTAACGAAAGTTGCCTGCTCTTTGAATTTCAGCACCCGTCGCTACTTCCTTCCCTCTTAAGTCTTGCCTGTGCGATCGAATCGAAAATCGATGGAACAATAAACCCTGTTTAAAAAAAAAGCATTCAGTGCTATGCATACTGTGCATTCGCTTTTTGAACAACGATGTTTATCGCGGCGAATGAATCCCGGTTCCTCATTCGTAGTCGAGGTGATTGATGACCAGAGACTTAATCCTCAGTATCGATAACGGCACTCAGTCCATCCGCGCTCTTATTTTTGATTTGAAAGGCAACCTGCTTTTCAAACAGCGGGTCCCCATGCAGCCCTATGTTTCACGGGAGCCCGGCTGGGCGGAACAGGATGCTGATTACTACTGGAAGTCACTGTGCAAGGTTTGTCAGATGCTCTGGCATGAGACGTCCGTTCCGAAGGAAGCGATTGCGGGTGTTGCGCTGACGACCCAGCGGGCCACGATGATTAATGTCGATCGCAGCGGGAAGCCGCTTAGGCCGGCGATGGTCTGGCTGGACCAGAGATCTACGTTCGGCCTGAAACCGGTCGGCGGGTTGTGGGGATTGGCGTTCAAAATGTCGGGGATGAGCGAAACCGTCGCTTATCTGCAGGCCGAAGCGGAAAGCAACTGGATTAAGCGTTATCAGCCGGACATCTGGAAGAAGACGCATAAGTTTTTATTTCTTTCCGGCTATCTGACCTATTGCCTGACGGGACGTTTTGTCGATTCCGTCGGTTGTCAGGTGGGCTATATTCCGTTTGACTATAAAAAGAAGACCTGGGCGTCTTCATGGAACTGGAAGTGGGAGGTGACTCAGGTTGAACCGCGAATGCTTCCGGATTTGGTCGAGCCCGCAGGTGTGCTGGGACAAATTACACATCAGGCCGCCGCAGAGACCGGCATCCCGGAAGGTCTGCCGCTCATTGCCGCTGCCGCAGACAAGGCCTGTGAGGTCATCGGTGCCGGTTGTCTCGAACCGCACATTGGATGCTTGAGCTATGGAACAACCGCCACCATCAATACGACACACTATAAATACATCGAAGCCATCCCGCTCATTCCCCCGTATCCCTCGGCCGTCCCGGATGCCTACAGCCTCGAAATACAGATTTACCGGGGGTACTGGATGGTGAGCTGGTTCAAGGAGCAATTTGCGCAACTGGAGCAGCAGATCGCCGAAGAACGCAATGTTGAAGTGGAGACTCTCATTGAAGAGCTCCTGCACGAAGTCCCGCCGGGCTCCATGGGACTGATCCTTCAGCCCTACTGGTCGCCGGGCATCAAGGTGCCGGGACCCGAAGCCAAAGGAGCCGTGATCGGGTTCGGCGACGTCCACAACCGGGCTCATCTTTACCGCGCCATCCTGGAGGGCGTGGCTTACGCGCTCAGGGACGGCAAGGAACGGCAGGAAAAGCGCAGCGGGGTGGATATCACGGAGTTGCGCGTATCCGGCGGGGGATCGCAGAGTGATGCCGCGATGCAGCTCACCGCCGATATCTTCGGGATGCCCGCGGCGCGTTCACAAATTTATGAAACGTCCGGGCTGGGTGCGGCCATTGATGCGGCCGTGGGTCTGAAACTGCACCAGAACTTCAAAAAAGCCGTTGCCGAAATGACGCACATCGGACAGTATTTCGAACCGGATCTCAATACACACAAAATATATAATCAGCTTTACAAGCGTGTCTATAAGCAAATGTACAAGCGGTTAAAGCCCCTCTATGAAGAAATCCGTGACATCACCGGCTACCCGAGGAAGGTGGGAGAGACGTGAATGGTGAATAGTGAATGGTGAAATAGTTTGAGGGTATGCGCGGTGCCGGCGAAGGTATGATGCAAAGGCATCACTATCCACTATCCACTATTTTTCCCCCCTATTGACAGAAGAAAAAAACGGGCATATAGCGAGAACGTAAAAAAATGGGAGAAAAAGGCAGATTGGATTCATGCTCGAATTAAAAAACCTCTATTTCACCGTTCCCGAGAGTGATGGGACCGGCGCGGAACGCAACATTATCGATGGAATCGACTTCACATTTGACGACGGAAAGTTTTACGCAATCACCGGACCCAACGGGAGCGGGAAGACAACGCTTGCGAAATTGATTATGGGAATTAATCCGGTGTCCCGCGGTTCGATTATTTTCGACGGACGGGATATTTCATCGCTCTCCATTACAGAGCGGGCCAAGGCGGGGGTTGCTTACAGTTTTCAGCAGCCTGCGCGTTTCAAAGGAATCACGTTTCGCGATCTGATGGCGATCGCCACCGGCATTGACGATGAAGATAAACTGCTGGAGATTCTGTCGCGGGTGGGAATTTGTCCTCTGTCTTTTCTGGATAAGGAAATAGATGCCAGGCTGTCGGGCGGCGAAATTAAGAAGATCGAACTGGCGATTACCATTGCCGCCAACCCCAAGCTGGCGATTTACGATGAACCCGATACGGGGATTGATCTGTGGACCATTGGTCCGATGGTGAGTCTCTTAAAGAAAGAACTGAAGGCCAACCGCACGACGACCATCGTCGTCAGCCACAACCGGGCGTTTCTGGAAGCGGCGGATGTGGTCATCATCATCAATTCAGGTAAAATTGTTTACCACGGAGGTCTGGACGGCGCCATGCCGCTTCTGGAAGATTTAAGCGTGTGCACGTATCGGGACAGTTGCGAAGGAGAGCGGGATGCTGGATGCTTTAGATAAAACGCTTTTGAAAACGGTCGCCGATCTGGAGGGGCTGCCCAAGGGCGCTTATAACATCAGGAAAAACGGCAAACTCTTGAGTCGTCAGGTATCGGCGAATATTAATATTGAAACGAATGCCGATTCGACGGGCATCATTGTCACCATTAAACCCGGAACGAAAAACGAATCCGTGCATATCCCCGTCATCCTGAGTCAGGCCGGCCTTTATGACGTGGTCTATAATTCCTTTATTATCGGTGATGAAGCCGACGTGACGATTGTTGCCGGCTGCGGCATTCACTGCGGCTCGTCTGCACCGGAAGGCCACGCAGGCATTCATGACTTTCAGGTCGGTAAAAAGGCCAAGGTCACCTATGTCGAAAAACACTATGCGACGGGCGAAGGCCGGGGCCGGCGGACGCTCAATCCGACAACGAAAGTTTTTTTGGCGGAGGGCGCCCGGGCGGACATGGAGCTGACCCAGATTGCGGGTGTGGACGAAGCCAACCGCCTCAATGAAGCCGTGCTCGGACCGGACAGTCTGCTGCTCATTACGGAAAGAGTATTGACGGATGGTGACCAGACGGCCGTATCGACGAACAACATCCTCCTCAGCGGTGCGGGGAGCCGGGCCAATATGATCTCCCGGTCGGTTATGAAGGGCAATTCCAAGCAGACGTTCTACGCGACGATGGATGCGCAAAACAGGTGTTTCGGACACATCGAATGCGATGCCATCATTATGGACAACGGGACCAACGAGACCATGCCTTCATTGAAGGCGGGGCATCCCGACGCCGAGCTGACGCATGAAGCCTCGATCGGTAAAATTGCCAACGATCAGCTCACCAAGTTGATGAGCCTCGGTCTGACGTATGATCAGGCCGTCAACAGGATAATTCAAGGCTTTCTGAAATAAAGTTGCAAGACCCATACGAAGAAGCGGACCTGTATGTCCACGTGTCATGACCCATGCCAGCGCCGATGAGACCGGACAGCACCATGTTTCACTATTTTATCCGTTATGTTCACCTGTACCTGTTGGCGGGATGCCTGATGGGCGCGTGGGGTTGCGCGAGGATGATGGACGTGATGCCCGCGCCGCCCGGCGTTCAGGCCCGCGTCGAACTGAACGGTCCTTATGATGCAGACATCCCTGTTCGGGAAATCAATCAGATCAAAAACGCCGGCGTGATGCAGGATTGGGCCATTCCCTACATTTTCATGCGCGTCGGAATGCATTTCGAAGCCGCGGGCGATTCCATACGATCCATTCATTTCTTCAACCGCGCAAGCGATGAATTTCAGAAACGGAACAATGCGCTCGGAGAAGCATCCGCCCAGAGCAGCAAAATATCGGCTCTGGTCCATTTCGGCAACTATCGGGCGGCTTACCTTGTCATTGAGGCCCTGGACAAAAAATGGTCTCATGCCCCATTGACCGCCTTTGTCTTATTCAACTACGGTTATTATCATCTGAAAAGCGGCAATTACGCCAAGGCGCGCACATACTTCGAACAAGCCCTCGCGGCCAATGCGACAGAAGCGAAGGACCCCCACCTGCTGGCGCTGCGGCGCGACAGTGAACTGGGGTATGCCATGACCCTGATTGCGGCCGATTCCTTTTCGGCTGTGGCCGGCAGGCTTTGCTTTGCGGATTTTGATGCAGTCTTTTATCAGGACATCCGCCGCAATGCAGCCGAAGGTCTGTCGCGGCTGGATCAGGTATCCGAATTAAACACTACGCTGCGCAATACAAAAGTTTATCTATATTTCTCGGAGATCTCCCCTGCGAATATCGAATGCGATGTGTTCAATTATCGGGGTCTGGCCCTGGGTCTTATGGGCAGAGCGGCCGAGGCCGTCCAAAACATCGAAAAGGCGATGATCGTTGCCCGGAGCACGAACTATCACCTCGGTGAAGCCGACGGCGTGCTTTTCCTCAATCAGGTGTATCTCCTTGATAAAAATCATTGGGAAGGAATAAGGGCCGCAACCGCTCTTGCCGAAATCGCTGATCGGTACCGGATGGTGACGTATGCGATTTGGGCGCACATGATGCTGGCCCATCATCATAAAGCCACGGGTGATGTCGACCGGACGATGATCTCCCTGGACAGGGCCCTGGTGTTGATGGAAGAGAATGGTTCGTGGCTCATGCAGGATAAGGATTTTCGGGGGATCGGTCATTTCAAACGCCAGGAAATTTATGAAGCACTCCTCGAACTTGCCGCCGCAAAAGGCGATGAGCGCAGAGCTTTCCAAACGGCTGAACGGTCCAAGGCGGCCGCGCTCGCCGACCGGCTGTCCGGAGATGTCGTGGGCAAGACGCCCGACGTGTCGGAGAATATCAAGCAGATTCTTTTTTACCGTGAACAATTGGCGGAGTATTACCAGGGACTGTTATCTTCGTTCAACGGAGACGTGGTCTTCAGGGATTTGATTGCCAAAATAGATAAGGCACGAAGCGCTTATCAGCAACTGAACCGCAGGATTAAAGAAAAGGACGGAGCCCTGTATTCATTGATCGGTGTTGTTCCGCCGACGGTCGATGATCTGCAGCGCATCCTGGACAATAACACCACTCTTTTTACATTTTATGTCGGCCGGGAGCATCTCTATATCTGGGCGGTCAGTCAAAGCGGATTCCGCCAGGAAAAAATCGGCTTATCGCGGCGCGCCGTGGAACAGCTGGTATCCGCTTACATGAGCGCTCTGGGATCAAAAGACAAGAGCCATTCCGACGTCCGGGCGGAGCAGATGTACGAAACATTTTTAAAACCCGTTATTCCCTTCGTTTCCGGCGACCGTGTAGGCTTTGTGCCCCACGGGGTGCTGTGCAATCTTCCGTTTGCGGCGATGCGCTATGTGAAGTCTTATCTGGTGGACGGGTTTACGATTTTTTACCTGCCCCATACCGGCCTTGTCAGGCAGCAACCGCCGCCCAAACCGGTTTTGAACGAAAAGACGGCGATCATCATTGCCGATGCCCGGTGCGTTTACAAGAAACAGTCTTCAGTATCCGCCGAAGATGAAGTGAATGCAGTGAAGAAAATATTTCCGCGGGCCGAATACATTGTGAAAGATGACGCATTAAGAGACGACTGGCGAATGTACGCCGGCACTTACGATGCCATCCACTTGATCGCGGATCATTGTTTGATGGAAGCGGCGGCATCCGATTACAGCCCGTCTTTACGGGCGGCCCGGTGGCGCGATGGTTGTCCCGGTACGCGCGATATCTTCCGTCTCGGGTTGCACGGCAATGCGACCGTCTTAAGTGTCTGCCGGGGAGAAAAAATGCCGGCGCTCCGGGGAGAGGGCAGGCCGGCCTGGACCGGCGCATGGCTTTACGCCGTGAGTCCGCAGATCGTAACTCAGCTCTGGGAGGTCGAGGACAAGACCAAAACGGTCTTGATGGGAATGTTTTACAGTCATTTTAAGAAGAGCGGCGATGCTGCCGAGGCATTGAGAGAGGCGCAAAACGGGATGATTCGGATGCGCTATGGGGCATCCGACTGGGCGGCATTCATCTTAACCGGCCAGGCGGCGTCAAAGGAATAAAAGGCTTGGGCCCGATAGCACAGGCCGCTTCGGGAACGATCAGACTTTGTCACGCTATTCAGGATCAGATAGAGCCATAGGGCCGGGTAAATGTCCCGGAATCATCGGACGGCGGGAAAGGATGCTGCCTTTCGATGCAGGCAAGATGAATCGTCAACGCCGTGAGAGTGAGCAAAGCATTTTTCTTGCGTGAATGTTGTTTATCTGTTAGAAAAACTTCATCCAATGAAGTGGCAACTTGTGCTGCGGAAACCGGCTTCACGGACATCCGCAAACAGGTATTTCAATTCTTTTCCGGGAGCGGATCATGCAAGACGACGCACCGACAAAATCATCACGGGTTGCAAACGATTATTTAATGGAAAGCGATGAAGAGGCTGTCCGTCTGGATATCAAAACGGATCCGGACGCCTTGCGCCGGCAGGCCCTCTGGTGCGGCGTCAGGCCGGGCATGCGTGTTTTGGACTGCTGCTGCGGCTCGGGGAAAACCACATCACTGCTTTACGATCTGATACAGCCCGGGGGCAGCATTGTGGGCATCGATTTTTCCGAACAGCGGCTATCCTATGCGCAGGAACATTACGGCGGCAGGAAAGGCATCGTGTTTCGCCCTCAAAATCTCTGTGAGACAATGGATGATCTCGGCAAATTCGATCTCATCTGGGTCCGGTTTGTCCTGGAATATTTTAAAAAGGAAGCGTTGGATATTGTCGGGAATCTCAAGCGATGTCTGAAGCCCGGCGGGACGCTGTGTCTGATCGACCTCGATTATAATTGCCTTACGCATTATGACGTGCCGGCGCCGCTTGCGGCGGCGCTTTCCGCGATCATGGACTCGCTGGACAGGCAAAATAATTTTGACATCTTTATCGGGCGTAAACTCTATTCTTTCCTGTATGACAATGGCTTTCAGAATATTGAAGTAGAACTGATGGCCCACAATTTGTTGTATGGGAACATCCGAGACAGGGATAAATTTAACTGGACAAAAAAAATGGAAGTGGCGGCCAAAATATCAAAAGCCGTCGTTGACGGATACCCGGGAGGACCCCAGCAGTTTTATTTAGACGTCGACCATTTTATTGGGGATCCCCGGCGCTTCAGCTACACACCCTTATTGCTCTGCAAAGGGTCCGTTCCGGAATGATTCTGCCCGTCAATAATCTTCCGGATGGAGCTCAATAAGTCTTCCGGGCGATAGGGTTTGTGAATAAATCCGGCTGCTCCGGCGAGGGTCAGATCTTCCGTTTGCTGGCCGTTTGCATAGCCGCTGGTCATCAGGACTCTGACGTCCGGCTTGATCGAACGCAAATCGTGCAGACATTTTTTGCCGCCGCCGCCCGGCATAATAAGATCCAGGATAACCAGATCGATTCCGCCTTTGAGCCGGTCAAAGATTTCTACGGCCTCCTCGCCGCTTTCCGCCGTGATGATCCGATAGCCGTACAACTTTAATGTATCTTCGACGGTCTCCAGAATATTCTTCTCGTCATCAACCAGCAGAATGCTTTCCGTACCGTAGGCGTTAAGTTTCGGCAGTTCCTGGTCCTTCTTCGCTTCTCCTCCCTTCGCTTTCGCCGGGAGGATGATGTCGAAGGTTGTTCCCTTGTCGGGCTCGCTCTCACAGTGAATAAATCCGTCGTGATTCTTGATAATGCCCTGGACGACCGAGAGGCCCAGGCCGGTGCCTTTGCCGGGTCCCTTGGTGGTGAAAAAAGGTTCAAAAATCCGTTTGATCAGCTCCCCGTCCATTCCGCATCCTGTGTCTGCCACGGAAAGAAGGACATAGGTTCCAGGCGTGATCTGAGTGCCTCCCATGGCGGTTCTTTCCTGCAGGATCAGATTTTTGGTTGTGATCGTAATCATGCCGCTGTCTCCCATGGCATCGCGGGCATTGATGACAAGATTCATGATGACCTGTCCGATCTGTGTGGCGTCCGCCGTAATGGAGAAGATGTCTTCGCAGAGATCGGTCTGGATTTCGATCATTTTGGGGATCGATTTGCTCAGCAGGTTGTGGATGCTTTTGATCTCTTTATTGATGTCGACCGCATTGGACAGCGGTTCCACTTTTTTACTGAAGAGAAGCAGTTGCCGAACCAGTTCGCGTGAACGGGTAATCAATTCGCCGATGCTGTTGAGGTAAGGCATATCGGCTTCATTACCGAGCCGGCCGGAAAGCATGAGCTGATTGTATCCCATAATCGCTTGGATGATATTGTTGAAATCATGAGCGATGCCCCCGGTTAAAGTGCCCAGGGCCTCCATTTTGGAGGCCTGGAGCAATTGCGCTTCCATGCTGCGCAGTGTTGAAATGTCCTTAATCGTTCCGACGATGCCGATGACTTTCCCTTCCGCGTCGAGGTCGGGTGCGGCGCTGAGGGTAATATAGCGCGGTAATCCCTTGGAATTGGAAATGGTCAAATACTTGTCTCTGACCCGCAATTGATCCTTCAAGATGCTTTGCAGCACGTCTGCGAAAACATTTTGATCCTCCTGGCGCAGAAAATCGGACAGGCATTTGCCCTGAAGGCCGGCCTGACTGTGTCCGAAAATTTCCTCCCAGGCCGAATTGACGTACTTAAATCTGCCGCTCTCATCCAGTTGATAGATAATATCGGGGGAATTATCACTGAGATTGCGGAAGCGTTCTTCGCTCTCCAGGACCCGTTTGTGCGTTCGCGCGTTGCTCAGGCTGATGCCGATCTGCTGCGCGACGCCGACGAGCAGGCTCACGTCGCTCTGGGTTGGGCTATTCACCGTGCCGCTGATATCAACAGACAGAACGCCTTCCGTTTCACCCTTAAAAACAATCGGGACACAGATAAACGCTTTGATGCCGAGGTCTCTGATCAGTTTGTAGCTCCTTTCCGACAGATTCGTCTCGGCGTGCTCCACGCCATCGACGAGAAAGGGTTTCTGATTTATAAAGGCCTGATAAAAATAACCCTTGGACTGCGGATTGGTAAGACTGAAGCTCAGATTTCTCAAGAGGGCCGCTTCATGCGGCGTATAACCATGACCTGAGCTGAATATGAGCTTTGTTCTTTCGGGATTGGCCAGCATGACCATACTGCGGTCAAACAGCAACCTTTTATGCAGAGCATCTGTTATAAAATTCAATAGCTCCTGCGGGTCCAGAATGCTGGACACCGCTTCGCCGATTTCGCGAATCAGGAGGGATTCGTTGTATCGCAGATTGATTTGTGCAACAAGTTCATCCGTCGCCTGACCCTGTTGCTGGAGATTCACCGCCATTTCCCGGCTTCGGAGGAACGAGCCGAACAGCAGAACCATCACGGACATCAGGAGCGCGGACAGGGTTGTGACGAGCCAATGGCTTGTGGGCAGGAAATAGAAAAGCGGAAAGGAGGCGAGCGCGGTGAGCGCCAGCAGGTAGTAGCCGATACGTCTCCAGATCATGGATCGCGGTGACTTCCAGGAAATGATGTAGCGGCAGTGCCAGTCGCCGTGATGCAGACATTCCGGGTGTTCCACGGTCGCGAATTCACCGGTGAATATTTCAGCAACGGCTTCAAACATGCCCAGGCGATTCTGACATTGAAAGAGTTCTTCTTTGACACCGGGGTTGGGCGTGGCGATGATCTCAATTTTGTTATCGGACAGGCTTTTGCTTTTAATGGAAAGGTGACGGCTCAGATTCGTGGCGATCTTTTCGACGGCCCAGTAAGCCATGGCCGGCGATAGAAATCCGACAACGGACTGACGCAGAATACTGGAAACAGATGATTTGGGAGAGCCCATATACCGGCCCGCCTGTTTGGCAACTTCAGGGTTGTTGGTGGCGCGACTCGCATATTCGTGAAAGAGGTTGACTTGCTGCTGCGTCAACCAGTGTCCTTTGTCTTCGATTTCATAATTGGTGATCCCTGCATAAGACAGCAGTTCCTTGAAATTCAGATCCGGATAATCTTTCTCCAGGTATTCGAGATAGGTTTTAATGATCATGCTGTTGTATAAAGGTTTGTCAATCATTGTTTGGCCGCGGTTCCATATCTCATTCTGAAGTTGAGGCGCATATATTCCGTATATTGTTCCGCATACGGATCCGTCTTCATGATCCAGAGCTGATAGCGCTTTGAGGTTTCAACACCCTGCGCGGGAAGGTAATCGGACGGATAGACGAGCAGTGGAATTTGATCCGTTGCGAAATCTGCTCCCAGTTTGCGGAGAACCGGGAGAACGGTGTCCCACGGCAGTTGATCGTCGGCGACGAAAATCGAGATGCCGTTCAGGAGGTCCGACAGATTTAAACCGAGGTCGGAACGATTGACGATGAAGAAGGCCGCGGGTCTGCTATCAAGGCACAGGCAATACGTCCGGCAATTTCGTTCGAAGCCCGCGTCGTGAAATGCGGCTTCGAGGGTCGGCTCCGGCCGATGAAGACCGAATGCATCCATTACGAGACCGCCGGAGTGCGTTTCATAAAAATTCCTCAACACGTCGAAGTCCTCGGGCAGGCAGGGGCGGACACTGTATCCTGCGGGCAAAGGCGCACAGACGGCTGAAGGGTCGAAATGTATGTACGAAAAGAGATCGAGGGAACTCGCTTTGGGATTATTCATTTGGCGGGCAAAGCCCCCGAAAATTTTGTCGACGACACGGTTATCCGGCCGGTAATAGGTCATCACGTAGCGGATGCCGTATGCGTGGAAACGGTAGCACCCGTTCAGGTAGTGAATAATCTGCCTGAGGATCAATAAACCGGGAATTTTACTCTCTAGCGGCTTTGCCGAAAAGTGTTGAATCACCCACGAGGGTTCATAGGCGTGAACCATCGCAATGTGGCCGTAGATCTTGCCGTTTTTTTCGTAGGTAAAATGGCGGGCAATTTCGGGGTTGTCCTGATACAGCCGGCGATACGTTTCTTTAAATACGTTGCGGTAAGGGTAGAGGTGCTGATACTTTTCACCGTAAATAAATCCCGTATCAAAGAAGAATTCCCAAAGAGCCTCCATGTCTACCGTGGTGGATACGTGAGCGCTGGGGTCCAGGTACGCCCCAACGAGGTGATTGAGCCGGCTGTAAGAGATGACGTCCATATCCGTGATGGCAAAACCGCTGTGAATGAGGTTCGTTTCCTGGTCCGGACGGCAGTAAACAACCTGCGCCGAACACTTCATTTCAATAATGCCCGCGTAATGGATGGACAGTTCAGGGATGATCATTCCCGCCATCAGCGTCTGCTCGGCCGGGGAATCTTGTATCGCGAACCCCGACGTGGAAATATCGAATACGTCTCGTTCAATGTGTTCGGGGAAAAAAGGATGCTGAAAACTGATGGTAAAAGAAGGCGCAATGTGGCGTCGCGGATTTCTGGTCATCCGTTTGGGAAACACCCGGGCTTCCTCGTTCACCGGGGCGCAAACGAGTCTGCCCTCCCGCAGGTTCATTCCGTCGCGGATGCAGCGGCAGACGCCGGAATAAACTTTAGCGCTGTTTTGATACAAATCAATCCCGATGATTTCATCGGGGGGGGTAGACTCCAGTTTCTCTGCACCATCCGATAATTGAATGCTGAACGCATTGGGCGTGAAGTCGACCAACCGGCCGACATATCGTTTGTCATTCAAAATGACTTCACAGGCCGCATTGCAGCCGCGATGGCGTCTTGTCGAGCGCTTGGTCTTCACGAAGCCTTCATCGGGAAGTCCCACCGTGAGACTGTGCCCCTGCAGGTGGGTCGTTTTAACAGGCACCATAATGATGTCGAGACCGCGATCGATCATGAGAAAACTCGCCTGATAGTCGGCGAGTGCCGGTTCCGCGCCGTCAAAAACCAGATGGCAGGTGAGCTCTTTTCCCAGGCAGGGTTGCGGAAAAGCGTCCAGCACAATGTTTTGATTGCGATGCTGATCAAAAAAAATTATCGATAAGGTGCGATCCACGAAATTCAGATGATTGAGTTTATTGATTAGTTTGGACCGCGGGATCTTCTTTTCGGAGCCGGTCATGACGAGAAGGTCGTCATTGCGAAACAGCCTTGACGAAAGAAACGCATCGGGTTCCGGGGATAAGCCATTTGCCGGCGATTGACAATCTTCGTTCATGTCGCTTCCTCCTCATATCTGAGTCCGTTAATGATAACGAAGCTTGAAATTGGGCAACTCTGACTTATGCATGGCATGGCAATTTATATCTGAATATCGAAACGATTGTCAATCGCTAAATGGTTATGATAGTGACCTGAGTCACTACCATGGTATTGATAAATTGCGCTTGTGGTTTCATCATATTTTTGCCAAAATAGGTTCATGAAAAGAACGAACATGCAAGGAGAAATGATAATGTTCAAAATCATAAAGAAACTTCTGCCTGTTGTCTTGGGCGCCTTGACGCTGATGGCCGGTTGCATGCAGTATGAAAGCAAGGTTGTGCCGTTCAGGGCGCCGCAGAGCAGTCCGAACGTTGTGTATGTTGATGGCGCAGCAATTGCCGCCCGAAGTTTTATCGACGCTGAAGAAGCAAAAGTCGCATTTGGTTTTGACATCCGGCGGGCGGGCATTCTGCCGGTACAGGTTGCTTTTGACAACAAAAGCAATCATCCCCTGATGATTATCGCCGAACAGACATTTTTGATCGACGCCGAGGGCAATGTCTGGCCGATCCTCGATCAAAGACAGGCGTATGACCGCCTGGCGAAAGAAACGGAGCTGGGGCGGGTGGCTCCCGAAGCCGCCAAACGGGGAGTGCTGTTCGGCGTCGCCGGCGCCGTGATTGGAGCGGCGATCGGTATTGTTACCGGAACCAACGTGGGTGCAGCGGCCGGAAAAGGGGCGGCGGTCGGCGTAGCGGCGGGAGTCGTTTCCGGCGGCGGACAATACGCCATGGACCAGTCGGATGTGCAGGCTAAAATCAAGGAGGATTTACGGACGCGGTCGCTGCAATATCGCGCCGTGAAGCCCGGGGAACTGGCGCATGGTTTTATTTTCTATCCCGGAGAAGCGAAGACGGCAAAAGTCCTGCGACTGCAAATCAAGGAGATGGATACGGGCAGAATATCAACGTTTAACATGAAACTGTAATAAACCAGAAAAGGAGATGATGACCATGTCGAAAACAATAGATGATCTCAAAGACGCCTTTGCCGGTGAATCGCAGGCGAACCGCAAGTATCTGGCATTCGCCGCGAAGGCAGACGCCGAAGGGTTCCCTCAGGCCGCCAGGCTTTTTCGCGCAGCGGCGGAAGCGGAAACCATCCATGCCCATGCCCATTTGCGGGCGATGAAAGGGATCGGTTCCACCAGGGACAACCTGCGCGAAGCGGTTGCCGGTGAAACACACGAGTTTACGAAAATGTATCCCGAGATGATTGAACATGCGAAAGCCGAAGGACTCAAGGACGCCGAGCGGTCGTTCACCTATGCCAATGAGGTGGAAAAGGTTCATGCGCGGCTTTATCAGCAGATGCTTGATGCAGCGGATGTCGCGACGGATGCTTACAGCTATTATGTTTGTCCCGTCTGCGGCTTTACCGCGGAAAAAGATGCACCGGAAACCTGTCCCGTTTGCGGCACCAAGGGAAAGATGTTTAAAAAAGTGGACTGACGATCAACAATACGTTTCCGCCGTCAGAAAAAGCAGACAGGATGTGAAGGAGTCTTTAACCGGTTATTCCGGCCGGACGTACCGGCCGGTTTCTTTTTACTTTTTCTTTAGCCCTGCGACTGGGATCAACTGGACACAGACATGAAAGAACTCCTCATTGTTTCAAGCGGAATCATCCTGTTTCTTGTCGGTATGATTCGCCTGTCATCCTCCGTCCGCCATGTGATGAACGTCAGGATTAAAGAATTGATCCGGTATGCCGCGGATAAGCCGCTCTACGGGCTGGTGACCGGCATCCTATCCGCTATTGTCTTTCAGAGTTCGACGGCCTCGACGGCGCTCACGATCGGATTCGTCAGCGCCGGTCTGATCAGTTTCTACAGCTCGCTCGCCATCATTCTGGGGGCGGATATCGGTACGACGCTGACGGTCCAGTTTGTCGTCTGGCGATTTACGGAGCTTTCTCCTTTTTTCGTCTCTATCGGAGGGCTTTTGTGGCTGACCCGCCGGGACAACTGGAAAACGGCGGGTGAAATGATTTTCTATTTCGGCCTGATCTTCTTCGGGCTGGACATGATCAGTCAGCAGGCAGTGCAGCTCAAGCAGTCTCCGGCCTTTGTTCAGTATTTCGCGATGACCAAGAACCCGCTGTACGGGATAGGCCTGGGGATGGTCATTACGGCGATCGTTCATGCTTCGGCGATTCCGATCAGTATTCTCGCGATTCTGGCCCAGCAGGATCTGATCCGGCTGGAAAACGCCGTACCGGTCGTCCTGGGCGCAAATATCGGAACAACCGTGACGGCGCTCCTGGCCGGAACCGTGGCGAATGTCAGCGGCAAAAGAACCGCCGTCTCCCATTTGATCTTCAAATGCAGCGGCGTCTTGCTTTGTCTGGTCATGTTCCCTTTTTTCCTCGATCTTGTGAAGGGCATGTCCGCAAGTGTGGCCGAGCAGATCGTCTGGTCCCATTTTTTACTGAACCTGCTCATTGTCGTCATGTTTATTTGTTTCCTGCGCCCTTTCGCCCGGTTGATGAACAGACTTCTGCCCGGTGAAGACAGTGCGTTGCCGATCTGGCCCGAGTATCTCAATGAGAAGGATTTGATCAATCCGGTTAAATCGCTGGACCACGTGCTCCTGGAGCTGCAGCGTCATGCGAAACTTGTCCAGATCATGTTTGCGAGAACCCTGAATCTCATGTCCCACTATGAGGAGGGCAGAAATCGGGATATCTCCTACGTGGAGATAGTCGTCAACAATCTGCGCCGCCAGATTGTCAGGTTTCTCTGGAAAGTCTCCGGCCGCCGGTTATCGACACAGCTCTCCCGGCGGGTGTTTGCTTACACGGCCATGGCCGGGGATATCAAAAGCATCGGCAATCACATCCAGTCGATCAGCGTACTGGTCATGCAGCAGGCGGCCAGCAAAGTGAAGTTCAGCGATTGCGGCGAAAAAGAGCTTCACAATATCATTGGACTCGTCGAACGCAACCTGGCCGACGCCTCCTTGCTGCTTTCGACGTTCGAAGCGGAAAAAGTCCGCGATGTCATCCGCCGGGAGGAGGAGATCGACGTCGAGGTCAAGGAGGCTCTGGATAATCATCTGGTGCGGTTTCACAACCGTGAATGCACTCCGGAAGCCGGTCCCATCTTTGTAGAAATGCTGGGTCACCTGGAACGCATATCCGATCTTTGCAACAATCTTGCCGAGTACGTCCGGGACATCCAATAATACGGACGCCGCGAAAAACGTATTGCCTGAATCGGCAATATCCTCTATAATGCCGCACAAATATGATCATCCGCCAAAGGGGGTATTCATGGATAAAAGAATGAACGCGTTGGCTTTTGCTCTGGAAAATGAAGAAAAAGAGCGCGAGTTTTACCTGGCCCATGCCCGGAAAACCAGGAATATGGCGGGCAAGAACATGTTCAAGCAGATTGCCGATGAAGAAAAAGAACACTATGAGATGCTGAAGAAACTCCACGAAAAATGGATCGAGCAGAAGAAATGGCCGGCGACCGTACCGCTGAAAGTAAAGCAGTCGCTGGCCGGGACCGTCTTACGATCCATGTCCGGCAAGAAGTCCGCCCGGATCACCGGCACCGAGGAAGAACTGAAAGCCGTCCGTACGGCAATTGATTTTGAGGCTCGCGGCGTTGACTTATATTCCAAGTTGGAAAAACAGAGCACGGACCCGAAGGAAAAAGCGTTTTTTAACATGCTGGCATCCGTGGAGCGCGAACATTTGCTTTCACTTAAAGATACGGAAGAATTTCTGCTGGATCCGGCCACCTGGTATCAACATGTGGAGCGCTCGGGTCTGGATGGGGCATAATTTCGTTTCCCTGGGATAATGCTTTGGGTGACGGCGCCAGAGGGAACGGTCCGCGATAACCCGACCACACTAATGACCTGAAGGTCACACGAGATGGCACGAGGTCACATGCCGTTCCCTGAAAATATGTTATGAATCGGTCATTTCCAGCTTGCAGGACAGGTCCGTCCAGAGGGTGTAGGCCTCGGCCAGTTCATTTTCAACGCGCTTGAACTCGATCTGCAGCTCTTTGATTTTAACCGAATCCCTGTGCGTCTCCGGATCGCACAGGGATTTTTCATTGGCGCTCTTTCGCGCTTCGAGGTCGGCAATTTTTTCTTCTACCCGGGTCAGTTCCTTCTTAAAGGCGGTTTTGATTTTCGCGAGCCGGTTGCGTTCTTCCGCTTCCACCCTTTTTTTGTCTTTTGCCGTCAGTGTCTTTTCTGTGGCCGAACCTCCCGGGCTGTCTTTTTTGGCGACCGCGGCCGTCATTTGAGCACGTTTCTCGATGAAGTAGGAATAATTGCCCGGGTAATCCGTGATCGCCCCGTCTTTAAGCTCGAAGACCTTGTTGACCAGGTGATCGAGGAAATAACGGTCGTGGGAGACAATGGCCACTGTGCCGGAGTAATTGATGAGGGCATTCTGGAAAACGTCCTTGGTCTTAATGTCCAGATGATTGGTAGGTTCATCCAGAATCAGGAAGTTGGTGTCGAGGAGCATGATTTTTAAAAGCGCCAGCCGCGATTTTTCACCCCCCGAGAGAACGCCTACGGACTTGTAAATGTCGTCGCCGGAAAAGAGAAATGCGCCCAGCAGGTTGCGCTTGGTCTGATCGTCGGCGGATGTCGCCACGGAATTGACTTCTTCCCAGATCGTGTTGGCGTAGTTGAGGTTCTGTGAGCTCTCCTGAGAAAAGAAGGCCATGTTGACGCCGTCGCCGTAAGTCACGTGGCCTACCGCCGGCTGCTCCGTCAGGCTCAGAAGTCTCGATAGTGTTGACTTTCCCGAGCCGTTCACCCCGACGAAAGCCGCCTTGTCGCCGCGGAACAGCGAAAAATTCAAACCGGAAAAGACCGTAACGTCTCCATAGGCGTGCCCGAGATCGGAAACCCGGACGACTTCCCTGACGCTCTTTTTGCCTTCCGGAAAGCGCATGGCGACGCTTCTTGCACCGGCGTCCAAGCGGATGTCCTTGAACTTTTCCAGCATCTTGATCCGGCTTTGCACCTGGGCGGCTTTTGTTGCCTTATACCGGAACCGTTCGATAAACTCTTCAATCTTCCTGATCTGCGCTTTTTGCAGCTCCATTTCCTTTTTGAGCGCTTCGAGCCGCCGGTCTTTTTCGGCAAGGTAATAGGTATAGTTCCCTTTATAAATATGGATGCGGCGGTTGGCGAGTTCGGCGATTTGCGTGACAATCTTATCAAGAAAAAAATGGTCATGGGAAATAACCAGAATCGTGCCGTGGTAGTCTTTGAGGTAACTTTCCAGCCACTCCATGCTCTCCGTATCCAGGTGATTGGTCGGTTCGTCAAGCAGCATGATATCCGGCTCTTCAAGAAGGATCGCGGTGAGGAGGATGCGCATCTTCCAGCCGCCGGAGAACAGATCGCAGGTTTTGGAAAAATCGCTTTCGCGAAAGCCGAACCCTTTCAGAATTTGCTTGGCCCTCGCTTCAAACGCGTATCCGTCGCGGGCGGAAAATTGCGCGGTGGCATCCGCATAGCGTCGCGTGAGTTCGCTGTATTCATGCGTGTTGGGTTTCGCCTGTGAGATGTGCTGCTCCAAGGAACGGATGGTGTCTTCCAGCTCGGCGATGCCGCTTTTCTGCCGCAGATAGTCGATCAGGCCTGTCGCTTCGAGTTCGACCAGATCCTGGGGAAGGTAGCCGATTTTTTTTTGCTTCCGGTCGGGGATATCGATAAAGCCGGAATCGAGATGGACCAGATCGAGGATGGTTCGAAAGAGTGTGGTCTTGCCTGTGCCGTTGTCACCCACCAGTCCGATGCGGCTTCGGGGATGAATCGTCCAGCTGATGTCGTCGAACAGCTGTCTGTCCAGAAAGGACAGGCTGACATTGCGAAAATAAATCACGGTGAACTCCCTCTTTAAATCTGCGGGACTATAGGAAAATTGAATTTCGATGTCAATGGATTAATGACGGACGAAAGACTGCGCCGATCCGCCCGCTGAAAACGGTTTTCCGGAATCCGGAGACGCAGAGACACGGATGCCCGGCTTTTCACCTGCTCCGGGTGTCGCTGTCGTTAAACGCGTCAGGATTTTCTTTCGTGAGCCAGGGTTTAATGTTGATCGTTTCGCCCCAGAAGAGTTTGGCATCGGGTGGAGAGGCTCCCCACCAGTTATGGCGGGCGTCAATATAAATGGAGGAGAAGCTCTGAACGGCTACGGCATTTTCAATAAAATTATTTTGAAAAATCTTCGGATTGGATGCGCCGACGCACGTGATGGCGCCCTCGCCCTGATTCTGCCGAAGGGTGCTGCGGGCAATCACGGGAGTGGCGTCTTTCCGGCAATAGACGGCATTTTGAGAACAGTGTGCGATATAACAGTGGGAGATTTCCGGCGATCCGGCATAAATATCAAACGCGGTCGTCGCGTATTTGACGATACAATATTCAAACACGCTGTTCACCTTCGTTGCTTCGGCAAACCGGACGGCGCTCAAATAAAAGCCGGGTGCCGGTGAAGCGGAAGCCGCGGTAAAGGTGATCGGCATCGTCTTTGTCCCACGGGCAATGATCCCGCCGTTTAGCGTAACCAGAGAGGTCTTCTGTTCGAATTCCAGAACAACACCGGGTTCGATAAAAAGGGTTGCTCCGCTGTCAATCAGGACATCTTGCGCAATCCGGTAGGGGCTCAGCGACAGGATCAGATACGAATCCGCTTTGATCGGGCCGCCCAGTCGCTTTTCCAGGATCGGCACGTTTAAAATTTTTCCCTGCGGATAAGGCGCGTCGAGGACAGTGTGGATGTCCACACGGCCCGCAAGGCCGGTTAAAATGTCATGAACCTTAATGGTGCCCCACCAGTTTTCCAGCGCCATCGCAGACATGCCGCTCATTTCGCCCGTCATATTGTAGGGCTGATTGTCAAAAATACTGTTGTGGCGAATGACGGCCTGAGCGCCTTTGACGACAATGCCGCCATGTTTGTTTTGCGAGACGGTATTTTGTGTGATTTCCGCAGCGGACTGCACTGTAATTCCGGTGCCGTTATTCAAGATGCTGTTTTCAAGAATCCGCGGCCCCGCCCCGTCGGTCACGAATAAGGCAGTGCCCCTGTTTTCGTAAAGGGTATTTTTGCGGATGAGCGGTTTGGAAAAGGCCCCTTCAATTTTGATGGCATCCTCATTTTTCGTAAACTCGGAAAATTCGATGACCGGTGAAGAGGCCTGACACGTAACGGCTGTTTGAGCGTTTTTGATGCGGACAAACGTCAGTTTGTTTTCCCGGTCCTTGACGCTCGCGAATGTGATCCCGGGCCACAATTGATTCTCCCGATCCGAATCGAAGCGGATCAGGCGATCACGATCCCCCTCGGCGGACAGCCGTCCCTCAATGATCAGCGCTCCGCCTGACGACCTGATCTCGGTCCCCGGTTCGATCGTCAAGAGGGTCTTATCCCGGACGGTGATGTTGGCTGTGAGAACATAAGGACTGGCGCCGGCATACCAGATTGTGTCGCGGTCGATGATACCGGAAACAGACGTTGGACCCGGCGCGATCGGCATGCCTTCAGCCTGAGTCATCTCACTTTCATTACCGGCAAGATCTGCTGCGGTGATCCGGTAGAAATAGAGTCTCCCGTTTACCAGGTTCGGATCTGCGTCGATAAAGGTGTTGAACTCGGTTTTGCCGACGGGTTCATAGCCGGAGAGCGGCGATTCGGACCTGTAGATGGTGTAACCTGCCAGATCTCCCGCTGCCGACTTATCCCAGCTCAGGCCCACCAGCTTGTGTCTGCCGGTCGCCCTGACGTGCACCGGTTTATCCGGCGGGAGGGTATCAAGGGTGACGGATCCGATCGCGTCCACCCACTGGGTGGTATTTCCGGAATCGTCCGTCAGGTAGCCGACGACGATGGCCCGATCGACATTATCCCCCGGGACGACCTTATAAACGCCGTAATAGCCGCCCGGTTCAACTTCCTGCATGTCCAGCCGCTTGCGGTATTGACCGATGTCGAATGAAGCCTGCATATTCGGCGTTCCCTGGATGACGACTTTGATTTCATCGCCTGCCTTTTTCGGTTTACCCTTTGTATCCTGCGTCAAAAGCGAGATGACCGGCGGACGTTTGGCCTGGGCCAAAGAGGGTGTGGGGATCGTTTTGACCATGTCCCGGAAAAGATCGTCATTGGCGCGCAGCAACTGAATATCCCGGACATTCAATGCCGTTGCAATAACCGTGGCGACGATACCGACCGGATTGGTGGAAACACCGCCTTCGTGCTTGCGGACCTTGTGCTTGCCGTTCCAGAGCAAGCGGCCTGTTTTGGTGTCGTACATTTTGATCTCTGCGCCCACGGCAACCTGCGAATAGAGAACGGCAAAATACTTATCGAAGTCCGAAACGTCTCCCGTGATGACCGCATCGACGCCCAGAATCTCGCCCAGTTTCTGCGGCGTTGTGCTGCGGACGGCCTGCGGATCGGTAAGCCCGGCCCGGGTCAATAAGTCGTCTACCTTGAAGAGTTCCATGTCTTTGAATGGGAGAGAACTGAAATGGTTATAGAATCCCAGCCGCATGGCCTTGGCCCCTTCTTTGCTTCCGGAAAGGTCGATAAAAGGCAGGACGGCAACGGACAGGGGAATGTGCTTTTCCATGTAGGGGTCGACGTGATAGGCGCCGGCAAACATTGACTGGATTTCCGGAGTGATGAGTGTCGACGGCGTGGAGACAAGGCAGCTCTGCAGAATGAGAGCTCCCAAGAGGACCAGACAACCGGGCATCAGAATAAAAATTTTCCGCATAGCGAAATCCCTCCATCCCGTTCGATTTGCTACTATACCACAGACGCGACCGGAATTCATTTCTTAAAACCGATTGCCCCGACCAAAATCCGACCTGCGGAAAAATGCGCCGGGCGCTTACTTGGGTGTGACGTGCACGTCGCTGCAACACGTGCGGCTGGTGATGAATTGAAAGTAGTCCGAGAAAGCCAGCTGCCAGGGCTGCATGGTTTTGCCGGTGGCGGTTACGAATTTCTGCATGCCGAGAACACTGTAAGCCGGGCGTTTGGCCGCCCGCTGTAAATCACCCGTCTTGATCGGCAATAGTTCAACGGCGTCCAGATGTGCTTCCTTTAATATTTTACGCGCAAAATCGTACCAGGTGCAGAAGCCGCGGTTGGTGACATGGAAGATACCGCGGACTTTCTTGTCCACCAGCAACTCCGTCGCAGCCGCGAGGTCGCGCGTGCAGGTGGGGGATCCGGTCTGGTCGTCAACCACCGTCAGCCTGCCGGTTGTTCTGGCCCGATCCAGGATGGCTTCAACAAAATTTTTCCCCTTTGCTCCATAGAGCCAGGCCGTGCGGATGATCAGGTAGTCGTCCGTCAGTTGGCGCAGGTAATGTTCCCCGGTCAATTTGGAAGCTCCGTAAGAGTTGATCGGATTTACGGGATCGTCTTCCGTGTAGGGACGGCTGCCGTTTCCGTCGAAAACATAGTCCGTGCTGTAATGGACCACCGGGATATTCCGCTCACGGCAGGCTTCGGCGATATTTTTCACCGCCTCGGCATTGACGGCAAAGCATTCTTCTTTGGCTGTTTCGCAGCCGTCCACGTTGGTGTAGGCGGCGGCGTTAATGACCAGTTGCGGCGCGACGTCGGTTATGGCATTGCGGCACTCGGAGGCGCGTGTGATGTCGATTTCGTCTTTGTCCATGCCGATGACTTCGTGACGGTATTTAAATTGCGATGCGAGATCACTTCCCAGCATCCCTTTATGTCCCAGCAGCAGTATTTTCATGCTCAGTATTTAACCTCCTTTAAAAAAAGGCCGCACGCGGGGGCGGCGGTACCCGCCTTCTTCCGGTCGCGTGAGGCGATGATCTCCGGAATGTCGTCGGGGTTGAGCCTGCCTCGTCCCGCATCGACCAGTGTGCCGACGATGTTGCGCACCATATGCCGCAAAAAGCCGCTTGATTCAACCGTAATTTCCAGCATGCCGTGGTCCCGTTCGTCGATTGTGATATCACCGAGCGTGCGGACGCGATCTTTGATATCGCAGCCCGTTGCACAAAAGCAGGAAAAATCGTGCCGGCCGGTCAGATAGGATGCCGCCTTGCGCATCCGTTCGATGTCGAGCACAGAGCGGATGAACCAATAATACTGGCGGCCCAGCACGGGACGGAGACGCTGATTCTTAATTCTGTATACATAAACTTTACCCTTCGCGTCTTTGAGGGCGTTGAAATCCGCAGGGGCTTCCTGCAGATCCGTAAGAACGATATCGGCAGGCAGAACGCTGTTGACCCCGAGAAAAATTTTGCCGATCGGAAGCAGGCTTTCCACTTTAAGACTGGCGACCTGGTTCACGGCATGCACGCCCGCATCCGTGCGTCCGGAGGCGATGATGGATACTTTCTCGTGGATGATGCGGCAGACGGATTCTTCCAGAATCTGCTGAATGGATATCCCGTTTCGCTGTCTTTGCCAGCCGCAGTATGCCGTGCCGTCATATTCGAGAAACATTTTAAGGTTGCGCATTTTACAAATCTGACTTGCCAGTTTTTTCTAAAAAGGTTAAGCACGAAAACAATCATAATTCAGGGAACGGTTTTGCGGCCGGCTTTGCCCGCCGCGATACTAGCCCACGCCAAAAGCGGGGTCAAGATAAAACTCGGCATGTAAAGGAGATTCCATATGAGTGAAGATTTGCAGAAAACAACCCAGGGAAAAATTCAGGCCTTTGAAGCGAAAGTTCAGGCGCTGATGAAAATGGGGGGAGAAAAGCAGGTTAAGAAGCAGCATGACGGCGGGAAAATGACGGCCCGGGAGCGCCTGGAATATTTATTTGATGCCGGCACCTTTCAGGAAGTGCAGCTGTTTGTGAAGCACCATGCCACCCTGTTCGGCATGGATAAGAAGGAGATTCCGGCCGACGGCGTGATTACGGGCTTCGGCAAAGTCAATGGCCGGACTGTTTTTGCCGCGTCGCAGGATTTTACGAGCGCCGGCGGCACCCTGGGGGAGATGCACGCGAAGAAGATATGGAAGGTCATGGATATGGCCATCGCGGCTCAGAAGCCGTTTATTGCGATTAATGATTCGGGAGGAGCCAGAATCCAGGAAGGCGTCCCATCGCTCGAAGGCTACGGCGGCATCTTTTATCGCAACTCGATTGCTTCCGGCTATATTCCCCAGATCACCGCGATTATGGGACCTACAGCGGGCGGTGCCGTTTACTCCCCGGCGCTTACCGACTGGATCTTCATGGTCAAGAACAGCTCCTACATGTATATCACCGGTCCGGAAGTTATCAAGGCGGTGATCGGCGAAGAAGTGAGCCAGGAAGACCTCGGCGGCGCGCTGGCTCATGCCTCCAAAAGCGGCGTCTGCCACGTGGTCACCGAAAATGATCAGGACTGCCTCGATAAAATCAAAATCCTCCTGTCCTATTTGCCCGACAGCTGCCAATCGCCTTTGCCCATCCCCGTTTCCACGGATAGTCCCGAGCGCCTCTGCCCGGAACTGGATAAGGCTATTCCGGATAAAGCGGCCCGCGCTTACAATATGAAGAATATCATCAAATCCGTGGCCGACAACGGTGAAATGTTTGAGCTCCATGCCCAGTGGGCGCCCAATATCATTGTCACCCTGATCCGCATCATGGGCCGGCCCGTGGGCGTCATCGCCAACAACCCGATGGCTTATGCGGGCGTTCTTAATGTCAACGCATCCGACAAAGCCTCGCGGTTCATCCGCTTCTGCGACGCCTTCAACATTCCGCTTTTGACCTTTGCCGATGTTCCCGGCTATATGCCCGGCACGGACCAGGAATGGGCGGGTATCATCCGCCACGGCGCGAAGCTGCTGCATGCTTATTCGGAGGCGACCGTTCCCAAGATCACGGTGGTGACCCGCAAAGACTACGGCGGGTCGTATATCGGCATGTGCTGCAAGCAGCTGGGGGCGGATTATGTCATGGCGTGGCCCACGGCGGAAATCGCGGTGATGGGGGCGGAAGGCGCCTGCAACATCATTTATAGAAGTGAGATTGCGCAGGCGGCGGACCCGCAGGCGAAGCGGGCCGAGCTGATTGCGGGTTACGAGGAGCAGTTTAACAATCCGTATTTTGCGGCCTCATTGGGAGCTATCGAAGAAATCATCCTCCCGAGCCAGACGCGCCGGCGCATTATTGCCCTGCTCGACGCCCTGCAAAATAAAAAGGAAGCACGCCTCGAAAAGAAACATAACAATATTCCTCTGTAGATTGTCGCAGCCGCAGACTGCAGGCTTAAAATAAAAGGCAGGGAATGGCCGCAACCGTTCCCTGCCTTTTATTGTATAGGCTTTTCTTCGTTAAAGATTCTGCCATCCTCGAGACTGACGTCGAAAATCGCCTTCTTCGGCGAATAACAAAATTCAATTTAATTCTTCTTTATTCCAAATTATTACTAATAATTACAAAAAATCATAATATTTCATTTACAAAAACTTCCTAAGATGTTATTTCTGCTTCCGTTAAATTTGGCACGCGATGATGCGCGAAACCGCATCAAGCGGGTGGATTAAGGAGAAAAGAGTAATTATATCATTGGTAATTTCTCCTTTGATTATCCCTGCCGCAAGTTGCAGCTGAAGCATCATATTTGATCAGCCATAAGACCCGATCCCGGGGTTAAAGTCATATGCTTTAGGAGGAGAAGATGAAGAGATTTTGGGTTGTTTTGTTAACGCTGGGACTGACCGCAGTTTTCAGCACGACGGTTTTCGCCGTGGATCTCAAATTCAGCGGTGAATTTTATGCGGCAGGCATGTATCTGGACCGTACCACTTTAGTAAAGGACACCGACCCGCAAAGCTCAACGTCGACCGCTTTTTACTACCAGCGGTTGAGAATGAGGACGGATTTCGCCGTGACCAAGGGATTGACCCTGATTACCCGTTTCGACGCCATGGAGCGCGCCTGGGGTGCAGCCAGAAGCGATATCGGCAAGGGCACGACACTGGCGGTCGATTCAGCGGGAACGCGTGCGGAAAATGAAAACATTGCTTTTGACTGGGCTTACATTGAGTATAAGTCGCCGATCGGCATCTTCAGCGCCGGTTATATGAATTACGGAAGCACAGGTACAGTCTTCGGCAACAACAGCGCCCCGCAGGGAAGAATCAAATATTCTTATCTTGCCGGCCCTGTAACCATCAATGCCGCGATTTCGAAAGTCAAGGAAAAGAGCCTCACGGCAATCAACACTGTGACGACTACGGATGCGGATAACGATGTTTATCATCTCGAGGGGATCTATAAGTGGAAGACCGGCGCCGCCGGCCTGAATGTCAACTACTACCGCACCGCAGAGAACAGACCCGCGAATAATTACAAAACAACGTACTTCCTATTTACACCGTATGTCATGACCCAGATCGGCCCCGTGGCCCTGCAGGCGGAACTCAATTATGCCAATGGCAACCAGAAACAATATGATGGCGACAGCGGCCTGTCTGACGTCAAACTGGAAAACTGGTCCGGCTGGATCGACGCGACGGCCGATTTTAAAATGGCTTATGTCGGCGCCACGGTGGCGTATGTATCCGGCGATGATCCCAGCACTACGGATAAACAGGAAGGAGGTACCATTAACGGCGGCCGCGACTGGAATCCCTGCCTCATCATGTTCAACTATTATGACCGCGCCCAGTGGATCGGCAATCTCAATGGTTGGAACGGCACGACGGATAACGGTCAGATGGCCAATGCCTGGTTTGCCCAAGGGCGAGCGGGCGTCCGGCCGATCGCCAATCTCGATATTATGGCGTCCGTGTCCTGGGCGCATGCCGACAAGACTCTTTCCGCTCAGTGGGAAAGCAGAGACTACGGTTATGAAATCGATTTGACCGCAACGTACAAAATCACCAACAATCTGTCCTATATGCTGGGCGGCGGGTACCTCTTCACGGGTGACTGGTATAAGGGGATCAATGCGAGCGGCACTCAGCGGATCCAGAACGATTACCTGGTGATTAATAAGCTGACCCTGACATTCTAATAGATTTTTAGATTGTGGTTCATATGAATCCCTGCGGAGTTTTCCTCCGCGGGGATTCTTTTATGGCTTCGCGGGAGAATGCGGATTCGTCAGATGATGACGGTTTGCAGCAAGGGAAGACGGTTCTTTTTTGGGCGGGCCGAAGGCGAACTGATAGCCGATATAGCCTGCGAGGTCGTCACGGCCGTTGATGTCCTGTCCGAGGGACAAGAGGAGATGATGATTTTCAGTAATATTGATGAGCGCACCTGCGGCATAGCCTGTCGCATCACGGCCTGCATCCGCGTCCGCCGTTCTGTAATAGATTTCGACACCGAGCGTGAGCGTTTTGTTCATATCCCGCTCCAGAACCCATCCGAATTGCCACCAGTCCTTGTTTCCGTCACCGGGATTAATCCAGTAGCCGGCGCCTCCGTATGTTGTCCATGGGCCCAGGCTTTTCTGCAACCAGACGGGCAGAAAGTAGTGGGTTCGGCCGCTTCCCAGACCCCGGTCGGAATCGCCGGTCGGAAGCTCGATCAGGGGAAATACGGCGACTTGCGGCCGGTAATCCGTTTCGGATAGAAAACGGAATTTTACTCCCAACTCGGTGTCACCGTAACCGTATTGTGCGGATGCGCCGTCCGGCTTGACATACATCAGGGGGAGAACCAGATGAATCTGCACATCAGGAAGAAGGACGTAGTTGAGCTCGAGGTGCGGAAGAGTCGAAGAATCGCCGTCGCTCCCGTGACGGAACTGCGCCGCGACGTCCAATTCCCAGTGCCTGTATTCGCCCGGGTCCGGATCATCCGTGATAAAGGGCGGGCCGGCCCAGACGATTTCGGGCGTAAGAATAAACAAATGCCAGAACATGACCCCGAGAAGCATGATCATCAGGATGCTTCCCGGATGGCGGGACGGGCCCTTTGCTGAGATCAGTCTGACAGGTGAGTTCACTCTATTATTCCCTTCCCTCGTCATCAAGAGCTTATTTTCTGATAGAATATCTTCTTCGCCAGTTCCGCCGTTAAGATATAAAGGATGATAATGATTCCCAGCATCATCAGAAACGACAGGGGCAGGGGTACAAATCCAAATATCTTTGCGAGCGGTGTAAACGGAAAGATCAGCGCAGCCGCCACCACAGCCATTGTGGCGACGAGGAGATACTTTCCCGGCCGGCTCCTGAAGAAGGGCCGTCTGCTGCGGATGACCAGCACGATAATCGAAGCGGAAATCACAGATTCCATAAACCATCCTGTGCGGAATTGATCAGGTGTTGCGTGCAGGATCGTGAGCAGAACACCGAAGGTCAGATAATCAAAAACCGAACTGATCAAGCCGAACGTGAGCATGAATTTCTTAATAAAAGAAATATTCAACCGTTTCGGCCGATTCACCATCTCGGCATCCGTCCGATCCGTCGCAATCGTCATTTCCGGAAAATCGGTCATCAGGTTTGTCAGCAAAATCTGCTTGGGCAGCAAAGGGAGAAAAGACAAAAACAACGAAGCACCGGCCATACTGAACATGTTCCCAAAATTGGCGCTCGTCGCCATGAAGACGTATTTCATGGTGTTGGCAAGCGTCGTCCGGCCCTGATGAACCCCCTGCACCAGCACCTCCAGATTCTTTTCCAAAAGGACGATGTCGGCCGATTCTTTGGCCACATCCACGGCCGTATCCACGGAGATGCTTACGTCCGAGGCATGCAGGGCGGAAACGTCGTTGATGCCGTCTCCGATGTAGCCTACAACATGCCCGGCCTTGCGAAGCGCAAGAATAATGCGTTCCTTTTGATTGGGCTCTACTTCGGCGAAGATGTCTGTTTGAATTACCCGCTGTAATAGAGCGGTGTCGCTAATTTCACGCAGTTCGGGGCCGGTGAGAATTTTTGCGTCACGCATGCCCACATCCTGACTAATCTTGGCGGCAACGAGGCGGTTATCTCCGGTAATGACCTTCAGGGAAACGCCAAGTTGCTTAAGACGCTCTATCGTTTCTAAAACTCCCTTTTTGGGTGGATCGAAGAAAAGCAGGAAACCGAGGAAAGTCATGTCCTGTTCGGAATCTTTATTAATGAGGGATTGTGTCCCGATATCCCGCATGGCCACTCCAAGCACGCGGAATCCCCGGCTGCTGAGATCCTCGAACTTCCGCTGAATCTCTTTTTCCACGGTGCTCGTGTCTATCTTATCCCCGGTCTTGTTTTCCGCAAAAGGGCAGACCGCCAGAACATTCGAAAGCGCCCCTTTCATTACCATTAAATAGCGGCCATCCTTTTTGAGCAGGATACTGAGGCGCTTACGGATGAAATCATAGGGAACCTCGTCAATTTTTTCATAGCCGGAAATATCCGGTTGCTTATAAGAACGGATCGCTGCGTCTATGGGGTTGGAAAAGCCTTTTTCATAGAAAGAATTCAGGTAGGCATAGAGGAATACCCGATCGCTGGGATTGCCGCTTACGTCTATCGCCGAATCCAGGCGGACGGTCCCCTCCGTCAGAGTGCCCGTCTTATCGGAACACAGAACGTCCATACTCCCGAAGTTTTCTATGGAAGCCAGGCGTTTGACAATGACTTTTTGCTCGGCCATTTTTTTTGCGCCGTGGGCCAGGTTGATGCTGATGATGGCCGGCAGCAGCTGCGGTGTCAGTCCGACGGCCAGCGCGAGCGAAAAAAGGAAAGATTCCAGAACGGGTCGATGAAAGAATACGTTGATGGCGAAAACAGCAATGACCAAGAGCAGCGTCACTTCGAGCAGTAGATAACCGAACTGCCGGATACCGTGCTCAAATTCGGTTTCCGGCGCTCTCAGCTTCAGCTTCTCGGAGATCTGTCCGAACTCGGCTTGCTTCCCCGTGAATACAACCAGAGCGGCGGCAGTGCCGCTGATCACGTGTGTTCCCATAAACAGGCTGTTGGTGCGGCGGGCAAGCGGTGTATCCGCAGGCAAAAGCCCCGCATTTTTCTCGACGGGGAAACTTTCGCCGGTCAGGGTTGCTTCATCGACAAATAGATCACGGGATTCCAGAATCAGGCTGTCGGCGGGAATTGCATCTCCGGCATTCAACAAAACGATATCACCCGGGACAACATCTTCCAGCGTGATGTCCTGCACGTTGCCGTCTCGCAGGATGGTGGTCTTGATCCTGACGATTGCCAGCATCTTTTCCAGAGCATTAGCGGCGCCTTTTTCCTGCCAGAATCCCAGAAGGCCGCTTGCCAAAACGATGGCGATAATAATCGCGGCATCTTCAGGATCATGAAGAAAGGCGGAGAGTCCCGCTGCAAAGATCAGGGTCAGAATAATCGGACTTTTGAATTGGGAAAGGAAGAGAGTAAGCGCGTCAGACCGTTGGGGCGGCGTGAGCCGGTTTGCACCGAATCGGGCAAGCCGCAGCCTCGCTTCCTCTGGGGTTAAGCCATCCTTTTTTGCATGAAGACGAGCCAGTAAATCCGATTGGGGAATACTCCAATATGAAGGCGATTGTTCAATCATGATCATAAATTAAGGACACCCTGACGCCGTGTCAATGAGACGGGGAGGGAGATTCAACGCCTGCGCGGTGCGGAAAGCAGGCGGCCCGATGAGTCGATCCGGGGTGACTGTGCCGGCCTTTTTTTGATATCGCGGTTTGGGTAATGATGACCTTAAGAAATTCCGGATCTCAACTTTTTACGAACAACGCCAATCGGGAAGAGATAATCCCGGAGAACAACCCGCGCTCAAATCACCTCTACGAAAATTATTTCATTTTCCCGGGCAAAATAGTATGTATAAAGAAAGTAAATAAATAATTCAAAATGAGCGGATCAATTCCGCAAGGAGGTCGGTATGGAATTAGCCCTCGCCGTCAGGGAAAGAAGGAGCATTCGTAAATTCAAGCCGCAGGATGTGCCGAAAAGTGTTCTTACGGAAATCCTGGAACTGGCGCGCTGGTCGCCGTCCTGGGGAAATACGCAGCCCTGGGATTTATTGGTCCTGACAGGTAAGACATTGGCGAAATTTAAAGAGATGAATCTGCGGCAGACGCTCGCCGGTGAGCCGATCGCCTCCGACGTTCCGATGCTGGAGAAATGGCCCGAAGCCATGAAGGCGCGCTACGGTGCACTGGGGAAAGTCGTTTTAAGCGCTCAGGGTATTGCCCGGGACGATAAGGCGGGCCGGGAGCAGTACTATCGGGATATGGTGAATATGTTTGACACTCCCTGTATGATCCTGGTCTGCATTGCGCGGGACAACCTCGTTGAATACCAGATGCTGGATGCCGGGCTCATTGCGCAGACCATTTGCCTCGCCGCATACGATAAGGGGCTGGGGACCTGCCTGCTGGCCGCGGCTGCCCGCTACCCGGCGGAGACCCGGAAACTCGCGGCTATTCCCGCCGATAAAAAGATCGTTGTGGGAATCGCCCTGGGCTATCCCGATGCGTCATTCCCGCTCAATACGTTTGAACGGGAGCGGGCGAAACTGGATGAATTTGTGCACTGGCTGGACTAGAAGGCGATGAGGACCGAACCCCCAGAAACTTTTGCCGACCTTGACCGGCCCCGCGGGAGGACGAGACCATGAGCGCGATTCCCGCCGACGCGGCGACCGTTATGCTTCTGCGGCCTTGCCCCGATGCCGGAGTGAAGGATATCGAGGTCCTTCTGGTTCTCAGGAACCGCAAGAGCAGCTTTGTTCCCGGCTACTATGTTTTCCCCGGCGGAGTTCTCGACCCGGAGGATTACGAACCCGGCATCGAGCGCTTCCTGCGGGGTGTCGCAAGGCCAGAGGCTGCCAAGCTCCTTCACGACATGTCGAGTCCGGAGAAAGCCCTGGGGGCCTGGATTGCCGGCATCCGTGAAACATTTGAAGAGGTGGGACTGCTCATTGCCCGGAAAGAAGACGGCGCGCCCGTCACGATTGGAACGGATGAAGAGATCAGGCGATTCGGCGAATACCGGCGGGCGCTCATCCGGGGGGAAATGAAATTTTCCCAGGTGCTCACGGCGGAAAATCTTGTGCTGTTCGGAGAAGATCTTCATTACTTCTCTCACTGGATCACGCCGGAATTCCTGCCGAAGCGCTACGATGTTCGTTTTTTCGTCACACGCGTTCCGGTTGGTCAGACGGCCGTTTGTGACGGTGTGGAACTGACGGCGCACAGCTGGCTTCGGCCTTCCGTTGCGCTCAAAGACTACGAGACGGGCAGGATCGGGATGGTCCTGCCCCAGATCATTACGCTCCAGGAGCTTGCCCGTTTTCAGACCGTCGAGGACACGATCGCGTCGGTGGAACACCGTCAGATCTCAGCGATGCTGACGAAGATCATTCAACACGAGGGCAAGGCCGTGGAAGTGATGCCCGACGGGACCGTATTTGAAAACCGCCCGCCGGTTTATCCGCGAAGCACCGATGGCGATTAACCGCACATTAACCGACTGCGTGAAACGACGGTAATGATGCGCCTAAGGAGAAAGAAATGAAGTTGCCTGAAGGCCAAATCCGCTATTGCGACCGCCCGGATCTTTCCGAAACATTCGTCGATTCTCTCGGCGTGGTAACCTTTGACGGTTCGACGCGTCTGGAATTGTGTGTCACCCGTCTGGATCCCCCGAAGCCGCCGGATCCTCCGACGGCGCGGCGATATCCCGTGAGCCGCCTTGTGATGACCCCGGAGACGACAGTCGCTTTGTTCAACCAGCTTCAAAATATCATGAATCTTTTGCGTGAGGCAGGTCTTGTCACGAAACAGGAAGGGCAACCGCCGGAAGCGATCAAAAAGCATTAAGATTCGGTGGACCGGACTTCCTGACTGAAAGACCCTATGCGCGATTTTACAGAAGGCAATATTGCCAGACAGGTTATTGATTTCACGCTGCCGATTATGCTCGGCAACGTGCTCATGTCGGTCTATGGCATCATCAATCTGGTCTGGGTGGGCAGGCTGCTGGGGCATACCGCTGTGGCCGCCGTCGCCGCCTCTCTGCCGATCATCATGCTTCTGCCGGCATTTCTGATCGGACTGGGCATGGCGACGAATGTCCTGATCGCCCAGGCTTTCGGCCGCAGGGACACGGCAACTCTCAAAAAGATTCTGTCCAATTCTTTCTTTGCATCGGTTTTGTTCTGTCTGGCCATTTCCGCCGTTGCGCTGGTGCTTCGGCGCGAGCTGCTCGACTGGGTGCATGCGCCTGCCGAAATTCAGGAGATGGCCCTGTCCTATTTGACCATCATGATGGCCACGCTCGTCTTTCAGTTTTTTATCAACTGGATGACAGGCATGCTGCGGGGCTTAGGCGACGCCCGGACGGTCGTGAAGATCCTCATCATGCTTGCCCTGTTTAATATCGTTCTCGTTCCTGTGTTTATCCTCGGCATCGGCCCGCTGCCGCCGCAAGGCGTGGCCGGGGCGGCGTGGGGCACGGCGCTTGCGGCCATCGCCACTTCTATTATCGGGTATATTTACCTGCTCCGCTTTAATCCTTTCATCAATATGCGCAACTGGGATTATAGCTTCGACTGGCACATCATCCGGGAGGTTTTCATCATCGGCGTGCCGGCATCTTTGCAGATGATCGTCGTCTCTTTATCGGGTGTGATCATTGTCGCCCTGGTCAACCGCTACGGCACGGCCGTTACAGCGGCCTTCGGCATCGGTATGCAGGTCGACATGCTGGCCACGATCCCGTACATGTCGATCGGAATGGCCGCGACGACCATTGCCGGCCAGAACCTCGGAGCGCAGAAACTGGACCGTGTTTTCCGGACGCTGCGGATTTCGGTTTATTTCGGCCTGGCGCTCTCCTGTGCCGTCACCGCCGTGCTGCTGATTTTTCCCGAGCAAATCGGCGGCATTTTCCTTTCGGCATCCGCCGAAAATACTGCGGTGCTCCATGTTGTGCGTCACTATTATCATTGGATGGCGTTTATTTTTCCCTGCTTCGCCATTATTTTCGCGATCCAGGGAGTGCTGCGCAGCGCGGGCGATACGCTGGCCCTCCTGGCTCTTTCGTTTGCGGCCATGTTCGTCATCCGCGTTCCGCTGGCTTACGTGCTGGCCGGCCCCGTGGGACTTAGAGAGGATGGCATCTGGATCGCCATGCTGACGAGCAGTGCGCTGGCTGTCGGATTGAACTGGCTCTATTACAAGAAAGGTCCGTGGAAGAAAAAACGGCTGATGGGAAAACCGGCGCCGTCTGAAAATAAGGTATGAATTTCTACCGGCTAAGGGAGGCGGATGATTTTATGAAACGGATGCAAGTAGCAATGATGGTGATGATCATGATGACCGCATGGCTTCTCACGGGCGTCTCTTCAATGGCGTCCGCCGCCGATGCGAAAGCAGCCGATCCGGCCACGCACGAAATAAACGGCCGTCTGCCGCAGGGCTTGCCCGACGACCGGGAAGAAGAGGAGCTTGCCCGCCGGGGCCTCATGGCGTCCGATCCGAATCTGGATATCCGCACGGAAAGCGGCAAGCCGGTGTGGGATATGAAGCGGTATGATTTTCTCGCCGCGAATACGCAGGCGCCGGACACGGTTAACCCGGCGTTGTGGCGTCACGCCCGGCGCAACAGTATCCACGGCCTCTTTAAAGTGACCCAAGGCGTCTACCAGGTGCGGGGATATGATATATCGAATATCACCTTCATCGAGGGGAAAACCGGCTACATCGTTGTCGATCCGCTGGTCTCGGTCGAGCCGGCCCGGGCGGCGCTCGAACTCTTCTATCGCCATCTCCCCCGGCGACCTGTGACCGCCGTGATTTACACGCACAGCCATGTTGACCACTGGGGCGGGGTGAAAGGCATTGTATCGGCCGAGGAGGTGCAGGCGGGCAAAGTCAGAATCATCGGCCCTGCCGGCATAACCGACGAAATCATCAGCGAGAATTTGATGGCGGGAAACGCCATGATGCGCCGTGCAACGTACATGTTCGGTGCGACTCTGCCAAAGGGTCCGACAGGCCAGGTGGACGCGGGGATGGGAAAGACCGCGTCGAGCGGCACCGTAAGCTATATCCGGCCTACTGAAGAAATCACGAAGCCGCTTGAGGAAGTGGTGATCGACGGTGTGCGTTTTGTTTTCCAGCAGGTTCCGGCCACGGAAGCGCCCGTTGAAATGATTTTTTATCTGCCCGATCAAAAGGCGCTTTGCGTCGCCGAGGATGCCACAGCCAGTCTGCATAATCTGCTCACGCCGCGCGGCGCACAGGTCAGGGACGGGCGGGCCTGGTACCGTGCCATCGATGAAACAATCGATCTCTTCGGCGATCAGGCGGATGTGTTGTTTGCGACGCATCTCTGGCCGCGTTTTGGAAATGAAAAGATCATCGATTATCTGCAAAAACAGCGCGACCTGTATAAATATATCCACGATCAGACCGTCCGTCTGATGAATCAGGGCTACACGATGACCGAATGCGCGGAACAAATTATCCTGCCCAAGAGCCTGGCCGGCGAATGGTACAACCGTGATTTTTACGGCACGGTCAACTTTAATGTGAAGGCCGTCTACCAGCGTTACCTCGGCTGGTTTGACGCCAACCCCGCCCACCTCCATCCGCTGCCCCCCCAAGAGGCGGGCCGGAAATACATGGAATTTATGGGCGGGTCGGATGCCGTCCTGGCGCGGGCGAGAGCATCCATGCAAAAAGGCGAGTACCGCTGGGTAGCCGAGGTGGTGAACCATGTTGTGTTTGCCGAGCCCGGAAACCGGGAGGCTCGCGAGTTGCAGGCCGACGCATTGGAACAGTTGGGCTATCAGGCTGAGTCTCCCATCTGGCGCAATTTTTATCTGGCGGGCGCCCGGGAGCTGCGCTACGGTATTGACAAAAGTATTCCCGTGCAGGCACGCAGCCGGGACATCCTGCGCGGGATGCCCATGGATCAGTTTTTTGACCTGATGGCGGTTCGCTTAAACAGCCGGAAGGCGGCCGATAAACGGATTACGGTCAACTGGGTGCTGACGGATACAAACCAGACGTATACGCTCGCCCTGACCAACAGCGTTTTGAACCAGAAACGCGGACGCCTTGACCCCAAAGCCGACACGACCGTGTCGCTTGCCCGTCCGGTATTCGATTCCATTATGGCCAAGCAGGCAACCTTCGCCGGGCGTGTTCTGGCCGGCGACATCAAGATTGACGGCAGCATGGTGAAGTTTCTCGAAATGATGTCATGTGTGGAGGAGTTTGATCTGTGGTTCAATATCGTGACGCCCTGACGTTTCAGGCCTTCGCAAAAGACAGGGTCAAAATATATGGGTGTCACCATGTATTTTCAACCACGTCAGGGCATGATGACTGCACGCAGTTTCCTGGGAGCACTCATTTGAGGCGAATCCGTCCCTTATTGATCTTCCTGTAGATTGTAGAGGCATTGACTCCCAGCAGCTCAGCCGTCTTTTCGATGCTGCCGGACTCCTGATAGGCCCGCTTGAAAAGAATCTTCTCCACTTTTTCCATCGCCTCTTTCAGCGGCATCGGGCGGGCGATGGAAATATCTTCTTCCTGCTCCGGTGTTTTTTTCATTTCCAGCTGGTTGACCAGATCATATTCTGCGTCTCCGACCTCGTCCGAGCCGGCGACGACGAGCAACCTCTCGATGACGTTTTTCAACTCCCGTACGTTGCCGGGCCAGTCGTAATGGTAGAAACGGGGAATCAGCGAGTTGGTGATTCTGATGTTGGTCCCGTACTTCAGGTTCAGGGTTTTCAGAAAGAAGCGGATCAGCGGCAGGATATCGTCGCGCCTTTCTCTCAGGGGCGGGATATGGATCGGGATGACGCTCAAACGATAGAAGAGATCGCGCCTGAATCCAACCCCATCCACAAGCTGATCCCGGGAGAGATTGGTCGAAGCAATGATTCTCGCATCCGTTGGTATGGTCTTGTTGGATCCTACACGCATATACTCATGTTCCTGAATGACCCGCAGGAGCTTGCTCTGCATCCCTATAGGGAGTTCGCTGATTTCGTCCAGGAAGAGGGTTCCTTTTTCCGCTTCGTCAAACAGACCTTTGCGTCCTCCTTTTTTTGCCCCGGTGAAGGCCCCCTCCTCGTAGCCGAAGAACTCCGACTCCAGGAGCTCGGAAGGAATAGCGGAACAGTTGATCCCGACAAACGGACCCTGCGACCGGTTGCCCGACTGGTGGATCATCTTCGCGATCATTTCCTTGCCGACTCCGGACTCGCCCCAGAGGAAGACCGGCGAATCGAATTTGCCCGCCTTGACCGCAACCTGCGCCACTCTCTTCATCTGTTCGCTGGAATAGACGATTTTGTCCCGACCGAGCAGGACCTCGAGCGAGTTCAATCTTTTGTAATACTGGTCCTTCAATGTCTCCGAGCTGGACAGGTCACTTTCCAACTGGATCATCCGGGTGACGTCCCGTCCCGTGCTGACCACCTTCTTAATCTTCCCGCGTTTGTCAAAAAAAGGGATGCTTTGATACTGAAGGGTTATTCCCGATCCATAGGTGACGTTCGTGCTCATCGGCTTTTTCGCTTTCAGAGCATTCAAGGAGGCCGCATCCGTCAGCGCGTGCTCTTCAACGAGTTCATGCAGGTCCCTGCCGATCCATTCCTTGGCGTCGACCCCGATATATTTAGAAAGGGTATCATTGAGATGCTCCAATACCCCGTCTTGATCTACAATTCCGATTGCCACATCGATGTAATCCAGGAAGGTGTCAAAATCCATCAGTTTCAATATATCCGCTATATCGAACAGATATAAATAGCTCTTTTTCTCACCATCAAATCCGACTGGAAAAACTCTGATCCGGCGGGACATCTTCCCGATCTTGATATTTCGCGGCCCCTCTGGTGCTTCGGGGGACTCTGCTTTCGCAAACAGGGGATCAATTTCGGCAATGGAGTTAATGGAATGAAGGTCGGCAGAACGCAACAACGATTCTGCGGGATCGTTCATCATCAGAAGGTGTCCCTCTTCGTCTGCGAGCAATGCCGGATTGGCGATTTGCCTTAAAAAATCTCTTTCTATCGTTATCACGGATCCTTCTCCAACTGAATACTAAAATGACCGAAAACATTTTCCTTTTGCAGCATGCAAGATATTTTTGCATAAAGCAAGGGATTTGTGGGCATAAAAAAGCATGCCTTGCGCAATATATAATAAAATCAATATATTAAATAAACGGTACGGCCATTGCATTTGGCAAGAGTGATATTGCTGGGAATAAGAAAAAAACAAAAAAAAGACGGGAGGAAACAATATGACTATCCATTTCGACGAGCGCGTCGCGATCGTCACCGGCGCAGGAGCCGGGCTCGGCAGAAGTTATGCGCTGGAACTGGCCGCACGCGGCGCAAGGGTGGTGGTGAACGATCCCGGTGTTCTCTCCGATGGATCATCCCGCGCACTGAAGGTGGCCCAAGAGATCCGTGAACAGGGTGGCCGTGCCGTTGCCAATTGCGACAGTGTAGCGGACCGTGATTCCGCAGGAAAAATCGTCGCCGCCGCCATGGAAAACTTTGGACGGCTGGACATTCTTATCAACAATGCGGGGATTCTCAGGGACAAGAGCTTTTCCAAGATGCCCCTCGACGATTTCGAAGATGTGCTACGGGTCCATCTTCTCGGCGCCGTCTATCTCACGAAGGCGGCTTTTCCGATCATGCAACTGGCAAAATACGGCAGAATCCTGCTGACCACTTCCACGGCCGGCCTCTATGGTAATTTCGGGCAGACCAATTACGCCGCAGCTAAGCTGGGCCTGGTCGGATTGATGAATGCTCTGAAACTCGAGGGGGCAAAATACGATATCACCGTGAACACCATCGCCCCCATCGCCGCAACGGGGATGGCGGGCGGAACTTTTCCGGCGGAGATTGCCGACAGGATCAAACCCGAACTGGTGGCGTCGATGGCCCTCTATCTCGTTTCCGACCAATGCCGGTCAACGGGGAGGATTCTGTCCGCCGGGGGCGGTTATTATTCCAGCGTGCAAATGTTTGAGGGAGGCGGTGTGCGCTTCGCAACCGGTGCGGCCGTTACGGTGGAACAGATTGCCGAACGATTTCCCGAAATCATCTCCATGAACGATGCGCGTTATTATGAAAATGCCACAGAAAACGTCCTTAACATCCTGTCCTCTCTTGTTGAGAAATGACCGGATGCCGCGGCGAATGATCATCAAACCATCAAAATATCAGGAGGATTTATGAAAGATCGAATCTATATCATCGGTGCGGGTATGACCCCCATCGTCAAGCAGGACGGCGGTTCTTTTGAACAACAATGCGACGTCGCCATTTCCGAAGCTATGGAAGACGCGGGCCTGAGTTCCAAAGGCGATCAGGATGCCATCGGCGGCATCTGGTACGGCAATTGCGCCCAGGGAATGCTCACAAGCCAGCATTGCATCCGCGGACAGGTGATCCTGCGACGGCTCGGCTTCGAGAGTATGCCCGTTGTGAATGTGGAGAATGCCTGCGCGACAGCTTCTACGGCGTTGAACCAGGCGATCCATTACGTACTGGCGGGTGGGTCCGATCTGGCCCTTGCCGTCGGCATCGAAAAGGTGTTGCCCGATCTCAATAACCTGGAGGATCTTCCGGAGATCGTGGCCGCTCTTCCCTACATGACGCTTTCCGCTTTCTGGATGGGGAGCGAGCAGGACAGGAAAAAGCTGTACATAGAGAAATGGCGGAAGGAAAAATCGGAGGTCCTCGGGATTCCCTATGAGGAGACGAATGTCGGGGGAGACCGGAGTCCCTTTATGGATTACTACGCCGTGAAAGCCATGAAGGTCATGAAAAAATACGGCTACACCCAGGAGCAACTGGCCAGGGTCTGCGCAAAGACGCACCATCACAGCACAATGAATCCCAAAGCCCAGTACCGGAAGGAAATATCCTGGGAACAGGTCATGGCCGACAAACCCATTACCTACCCCCTGACCCGTCCTATGTGCGCGCCGACGGGAGAGGGCTGCGCAGCGGCCATTGTCTGTTCAGAAAAATACCTCAGGGAACACAAGGAAATAAAGGATCCGGTCCTGGTCCTCGCATCGGTTCTCGTCTCCGGGCGGACGCGGGGAGACTATGATCAGGATATTTCGGGTAGAGGCGCCGAGATTGCTTTTCAGCAGGCGGGCCTTGCGCGGAAAGACATTGATGTCCTGGAGCTGCATGATGCGACATCCTTCGGAGAAATCTATCAGACGGCCCAGGCCGGTTTCTGCACATCAGAAGAAGCCGGAGTTTACTGTTCTTCAGGAGCGACCGCTTTGGGAGGAGATTTACCGACAAATGTCAGCGGCGGTCTGATTTCGCGCGGCCATCCCGTCGGTTGCACCGGACTTGCCCAGGCGTACGAACTGGTCACCCAGCTGCGGGGGCGCGCGGGCGCGAGGCAGGTGAGAGGGGCGAAGATCGGTATGCAGATCAATGGAGGAGGCCTGATCGGCGTCGAAGAAGCGGCTCTGGGGGCTCATATTTACCGCAAAGTGGAATAAACAATTTTAAAAAGGTCTATCTAAGGAGAAAGACAATGGGAGACACATTACCTTTACAGGGGATCAAGATCCTGGATTTCAGTACTTATGCCGCTGCCCCGATCTGCGCGATGACGCTCGCGGACTGGGGCGCGGATGTCATCAAAATCGAATCGCTCTCAGGTGACATGTTCCGGTTTTTCGGTTTTATCATGGCGTGTCCGGTTCAGGACGATGACAATATTCAGTTTGAAATGGATAATCGCAATAAGCGGGGAATCTCCCTGAATCTGAAAACCGACGAGGGAAAAGAAATTATCCATAGACTGCTGCAAACGGCGGATGTCCTGGTCACGAATTATCGTCCCAAGGCGCTTGCGAGTCTCGGGTTGGATTACGAAACGGTATCGGGAAAAAACCCCCGACTTGTCTATGCTTACTTAAACGGATATGGCGATGCCGGCCCGGATAAAGAAAAGCCAGGATTTGATCTGTCCGCCTACTTTGCCCGCTCCGGAATCCTGGTTGAAATGCCGGAGCCGGGTAACCCTCCTCTGCCGGCTCTGGCAGGATTTGGGGACCATCCGACGGGCACCATTCTGGCCGGAGGCGTCTGCGCCGCCCTCCTGCAGCGAGAGAAAACCGGAAGGGGATGCAAGGTGCAAACGTCTCTTTTCAATACCGCCCTGTGGAACCTTCAGTTGAATATCGCTTCCGCCAACAACAACACGCACCTTTCCGAGGAGGAATATAACAAGCTCAGGACCAAGCGCAGACAACCCCGCTCCGGCCTGATGAATACTTATCAGTCGAAAGAGGGCCGATGGATTACGGTTATGGCCCTGGAATACGACCGTTACTGGAAACCCTTCGCTGAACTGGTGCTGCTTCGCCCGGACCTCGCGGATGATCCGCGTTTCAATAATCAGGCGGCGGGATTTCAGCATGGGGAAGAGCTGGCGGCTGTCATTGACGAGACATTCGGCAACTTGACGGAGCATGAGATCATTACCCGGCTGAAAAAAGCCGATATTGCGCATGAAGTCAACCTCCGCTGGAAAGAGCTCAAGAACGATACCCAGGCCCTGGAAAACGGTTTTATTATCGAACACAAGATGCCGAGCGGACGCACAGATTGGATCATGGGCAATCCCGTGCGTTTCAATGGCGAGAAAACGTCGATCCGCAGACCTGCGCCACGTCTGGGCGAGCACAATGACGAGATCTTATCCGATCTGGGATACAGCGCTGAAAAGATTATCGCCTGGCGGGCCAATATGATCATCAAGTAGACAGAATTTCCTCCCGTGAGTTCTCTGCAATGAAGTCCGGACGGTTGCGGGAAGGAGTTCGGATCACGATAAACATGCCGATTTTAAAAGGAGGGATCATGGAGAAAGCATCTGTCGTACTCATTTCCGGGTGTTCATCGGGAATCGGGCTGGCGATGGCCCGCGAGTTTGCGTCGCGCGGCTGCCGGGTGTTTGCCACGGCGCGAAAGCCGGAGGTGATTGAACCCTTAAAGAAAGAAAAGATGGAAACCGCCGCGCTCGATGTAACGGATCCGAATTCCATCGAGGCCTGCGTTCGCGAAGTCATCGGCAAAGCCGGAAGAATCGATGTGCTGGTTAATAACGCCGGTTATATGCAGATGGGGCCGGTTATCGATATATCCACCGATGACATGAGGCGTCAATTCGACACCAACGTCTTCGGGGCAGCCGCTATAACCCGGGCCGTTGCCCCGCATATGATCAAGAAACGGTCCGGTTTGATCGTCAACATCGGCAGCGTGTCGGGCATATGCGCTACCCCTTTTGCCGGCGTGTATTGTGCGACGAAAGCAGCAATGCATCTGCTTTCGGATTCATTGCGCGTGGAACTGGCACCCTTCAACATTTCGGTTGTTGTGGTTCAAGTCGGCGCCATCAAGTCCAATATTGGAGAAGCCGCCATAAAGAACATCATCGAAACAAAAAATTCTGTCTACGCTCCGCTGATGGAATATATCAAAGCGAGAGCAGTTGCCTCACAAAAAAACCCGACACCGGCCGAAAAATTTTCAAAAGTGCTGGTCGATAAACTATCCCGGGCAAAGATTCCCAAAATCATTCGTATCGGCAAGGAATCCAAACGTATGCCGTTCTATAAAAAACTACCGGTGGACCTGGTTGACGGGCTGATGAGCAAAGCATTCGGACTGGATAAACTAAAATAATGGGACGCAGGCAAGTTGTAAGGGAGAGAAAACGTCCAGCCGGAAACGTGCGATGAGAGAGAAAAATTACCATATAAAAAAAAGGAGAATACCTTGGAAATTAAGAATTGCTCAGTCCTAATAACTGGCGGAGCTTCCGGACTCGGGGCTGCGACAGCCAGACAAATCGTTAAGGCCGGAGGACATGTTGCCATTTTCGATGTGCAACAGGACAAAGGCGCCGCTCTGGCTGCCGAACTGGGAGATAAAGTAATTTTTTGTTTAACAGATGTTACCAGTGAAGAAAGTGTCAATAACAGTATTGCCAAAGCTAAAGATCAATTCGGCGCCATTCACGGCTGTGTCAATGCCGCCGGTTGCGGCTGGACGGAGCGAACCGTATCAAAAAAAGGCGCTCATTCCTTCCCGGTCTTTGAACAAATCATCCGTCTTAACCTTCTGGGCACCTTCAATGTTGCGAGCAAGGCGGCGCAGGCTATGAGCGAAAATGCGCCGAATGAAGCAGGCGAACGGGGTGTGATCGTTAATGTGGCAAGTGTCGCCGCCTTTGACGGTCAGATAGGACAGGTGGCCTACGCGGCTTCGAAAGGCGCGGTGGTCAGCATGGCCCTGCCGATGGCCCGAGACCTGGCTGTTATGGGGATTCGCGTCGTGACAGTCGCTCCGGGAATGTTCCAAACACCACTACTTGCGATGCTGCCACCGGATGCGCTGAACGCATTAAATGCCTCTGTCCCTTTTCCCCGGCGAATCGGCAAACCGGAAGAATTCGCCATGCTGGCGGAACACATCATTCAGAATCCCTATTTGAATGGCGAGGTCATCAGGCTGGACGGCGCCTTGAGAATGGCTCCGAAATAGTGATGAAAAAATTCCTCTGGGGAGGATTAAACCAGAAGGATTTTGCTGCGGTCAGTCACTAAGCAATCGGGAGCTACGTTCCGTTAAGCGAAGCCTGCGCATCTTTTTTTTGGCAAACAAGTTGAATTCACAAGTGACAACAAAAACGGTTACACGAGGAGGATACGGATGATTACAAAAAGCGGCGCAAAGAAATTTGACATAAGCAGGTTATCGGCCTGGTATATTGTCATCATATGTTCACTGCTTTACACAGTCAATTATATGGATCGCCAGGTGCTATCCATCACTACTGAATTTATAAAAAAAGATCTCGGTTTGTCCGATTCACAGATCGGCATCATCCAGACGCTTTTTTTTCTGAGCATGGCGTTTTTCGCTTTTCCTGCGGCTTATCTGGTGGACCGCTGGAGCAGAAAAAAGACCGTCTCCGTAATGGCCCTGGTCTGGAGCGGCTTTACTTTTATGACAGGGATGGGGAAAAGCTTTCTGGGTATTTTAATACCGCGCTTCCTGGTTGGCGTTGGAGAAGCAGGTTTTACTTCGGGGGGAACGCCGCTCATTGGAGCTTCCTTTCCCGATAAAGGCCGAAGTCTGGTGATGGGCATTTTTAACATGGCGGTCCCGCTGGGATCGGCCCTTGGGCTTATTGTGGGCGGCGCAATCTCGGTGAAATACGGATGGAGGATGGCCTTCTATATCTTTGCTGTTCCCGGTATCATACTGGCCTTGCTGGCTCTCTATATGAAAGACTACAAGACCGTGAGGAACATTGACGAGTTCGGTCAAAAAATAAGCTTTTTCCGATCGGCTGTTTCTCTGTTTTCGATACCTACTTTAAAATGGCTGTACATTGGATTTGGTTTGCAAAATTTCATGTGTTTCGCATTTCTTGTCTGGGCTGCGCCGCTGGTCATGCGGACAAACGGCGTGGATGCACAAAAGGCCGGAATGCTCGTCGGTATTATCGGACTCATGGCGATTTTCGGCGCCATATTCGGCGGCTTGGCGGCGGATCTGTGGCAAAAGAAAAATCCAAGAGGGCGTATGCTCACGGCGGCAACATCGCTCTTGATCGCAACGGTGCTGTTTTTTTTCATGATCTATTATGACGTGCGCGGGCTGGGTTATGTCATCGGCATCCTCTACGGCATTTTTTCGATTTTCCCCGTACCGTCCATCAGCGCGGCGACTCAGGATATTACACCGCCCAGTTTAAAAGGCGTTTCGTGGGGTATGGCCGTCTTTTGCTGTTATGTTTTTGGCGGCGCCTGGTCGCCGATACTTGTAGGAGCCATATCTGACGGCCTCGGAAGCGGTGCTTTCGGAATTAAAATAGGATTACTGGTAACAACGCTGGGAGGACTCGCCGGCGCTTTTTTCTACTGGCTCAGCGCCCGACATTATTCGGCCGACATGGAAAAAGCCCAAAAACACATCCTCGAAGAAGCGGACTAGCGCAAGCTTGCACAGGACATCCTCCTGTCATAACCTTTCAGGTCACTCGTTTTGTCCGCAGGGAGGAATTGTTATCGATTCAGATTGGCCAGGACTTCTCCCTGCGGTTGATAACAACGATGTGTCGAAGTTACCAAAGGCATAAGATTTCGAACCTGCTGTCGGCAGGTTCGAAATCCTAACATCCGGCGAAAATAGAATCAGCGCTTCTTACGGAAGATCAGTTTGATCGGGACTTTGTCAAAGCCGAATGTTTCGCGGATTTGATTCATCAGGTAGCGCTCATACGAAAAATGAACGCCTTTGGCTTGGGGGACAAAGAAAATAAAAGTGGGCGGCTTGATGCCGGTTTGCGTGGCGTAAGAGATGCCCATGGAGCGGTTCTGGAAGCGCGCCATCGGGTTTCGCCTCACGGACTTTTCGACCAGATCGTTTAAGGGCGAGGTGTCCACTCTTTTTGTGTACTGACCATAGACTTCATTGATGAGATCAAATATTTTCGGCGCGCGTTGTCCGGTCAGCGCCGAAATAAAAATGATCGGAGCGTAATCCATAAATTTGATGTTATACTTGATATCCTCAACAAACTTGCCGACGGTCTTGTTATCCTTTTCAATTTTATCCCATTTGTTGACGACAATGATGCAGGCCTTGCCGCGCTCGTAGGCGAGGCCGACGATTTTGGCGTCCTGCTCGGTGATGCCTTCTTCCGCGTCAATGAGCACCAGCGCGATATCGCAGCGGTTGATCGTTTTCAGCGCCTGAATGACGCTGTATTTCTCGAGCGTAAGGCTGATTTTGTTCTTCCGGCGGATGCCCGCCGTGTCAATGAGCAGATATTGTCTGCCGTGCACCTTGATGGTTGTGTCGACGGCATCGCGGGTCGTGCCGGGTGTGGGGTTGGCGATACTTCGCTCTTTACCGGAAATCAGATTGATGAGTGAGGATTTGCCGACGTTCGGCTTGCCGACAATGGCCACGGCAATAGGCTCATCCGCATCGTCTTTACTTTCAACCGCCTGCGGAAAATCCTTCGTCAGTATGGCCAGAAGTTCATCCACGCCCAGTCCATGCTGAGCGGAGATCGGGTAAACCTCGTCAATGCCCAGCCGGTAGAATTCGCTGAGGAGTTCTTCGTGGCGCTCGCCGTCCACTTTATTGGCGGCATAAAACACATTCTTGCCACGGCCTCGGAGCTGCCGCGCGATTTCAATGTCCGTCGGGGTGAGACCGTCGCGGCCGTCCATCAGAAAAATGATGACGTCCGCTTCTTCGATGGCCAGGTTCGTCTGCTCGCGCATCTGGATCAAAATCCGCTCTTCCGTGACGGGTTCGAATCCGCCGGTGTCAATCAGCGTGAAGGCTTTATCGTGCCATACGCAATCCATGTAATTGCGGTCGCGAGTTGCCCCCGGTTCATCGATGACGATAGCCTTCTGCTTTCCCGCGATGCGGTTGAAGAGTGTTGATTTGCCTACGTTGGGCCGGCCGACGATGGCGATAACGGGTTTTGCCTGCATGAATACCTCTATTTAATGAGTCCGAACTCGCGCAGCATCCTGTCGGAGTTGGTCCAGTCTTTTTTGACGCGCACAAACAATTCCAGAAAGACCTTTGCGCCGAAAAGTTTTTCCATGGACAATCTCGCCTGGGTCCCGATTCTTTTGAGCATCGCGCCTTTTTTGCCGATCATGATCGCTTTTTGCGATTCTTTTTCGACGTGGATGGTGGCGCTGATGCGAATGAGGTTCTTTGCCTCGTCTTCTTTAAACGCATCTATGGTCACGGCCGTTACATAGGGGATTTCCTGAGAAGTCAGCAGTGTAATCTGCTCACGGATGAATTCCCCCGCGATAAAGCGCTCGGTAGCGTCCGTCGCGATGTCGTCGGGGAAGAGTTGCGGGCCTTCCGGCAGCGCCCCGATGAGCGAAGCCAGCAGTTCATCGAGTCCATCGCCTTTTAATGCCGAGATCGGAAAAATGCCGGCAAAGTCATAAAGCTTGCTGTACTGATCAATCAACGGCAGCAGCAGAGGCTTTTCAATCCGGTCAATTTTATTGATAACCAAAAACACCGGAGCCCTGACTCCCGCGAGCGCTTCAATCAAAAAGAGATCATGCTGTCCGATATGGGCGTCGGCCTCAACCATCAGAAGGAGCACATCGGCGTCGCCAATCGTATCCCGGGCCGCCTGCACCATCGCCCGGTTGAGCGGCGTTTTCGGTTTGTGCATTCCCGGCGTGTCGAGAAAGATCAATTGGGCATCCGGGGAGTTCTTGATTCCCGTGATGCGGTTTCTCGTCGTTTGCGGTTTGTTGGCGACGATGGAAATCTTGTCGCCGATAATCGCGTTAAAAAAAGTTGATTTGCCGACATTCGGGCGGCCCAGAATGGCTATGAAACCGGATTTAAACACAGTGTTTCTCCAACAATTTAAATGATTTAGATGATACCCGGGATGTCCAGGAAGAAGGACTCCCCCGTTTCGGTCATAAGCGACAGTCGCCCCGGATCGCCTTCGTGAGCGGAGTCTATAACGATTTGCGCATTCGGGTAAAGCTTTTTTATGGCGTCGATGTTCCGATTCCCCTGGCCGCGGAAGTTGGACACAGCCCGGGCAGCGGCGCAGAAGTGCAGCCTGCGCGCTTGTTTCGGAATGACGCGCAGCAAGCGTAAAGCGGCCGAATAGAAAATAGCCGAATAGACAAGACTGCCGAAAGCCGGATGCAGGGGGCCCGCCAGGACGGCGCCTTCCTTGCACATTTCCGGTGTCACATGCAGACCGAAGCGGATGATGCGGATGCCTGCAGGCGTCAGCGCCTCCCAGGCCAGGCGGCACCACTCGACCGCTTCATCAAGATCCAGCGGCCGATAATGTCCTTTTTTGAATTCTGCCGCGAGCGGCGTGTCTTTAAAAGCGAGGACGGGATGGATGCGCGCCGTATCCGGCCGCAGTTCGCTGACGCGGGCAAGGGTTTTAAGAAAACTTTCCTGTGTGTCATGCGGCAAACCGGCCATCAGATGCAGCCCCGTCCGAAATCCGTGTGCTTTCAGCAATTGCATGGCCCGAACGGTGGCCCGGGCATCATGGCCTCTTCCGGCGAGACGAAGAACTTCATCATTCATGGATTGAGCGCCGATCTCAATGGTCCGGACGCCGTAAGCCTGCAAAAGATTCAATTGGTCATCGCTGATATAATCCGGCCGCGTGGAAATCCGGATCGATCCGACCAGGCCTTTCTTGATATAAACCTGAGCCCAGGATAAGAGACGTTCTTGATAGTCAGGAGCAAGGCCGGTAAAGCTGCCCCCGTAGAAAGCGATTTCCACCTTCCGCAGCTTGTCTTTGTTCCAGCGCAGGTAGGAGTCCACTTCGGCTGCAAAAAAGCTTTTGCTGACTTCCGGAGCGAAGTCTCCCGCGGCGATCTTTTCGTTGCAGAAGATGCACTGCTCGGGACATCCGCCATTCATGATGAAAATCGGAATAATCAGCGGCTTTTCCTGCAGATGACTATCAGACCCCATTTTCACGATGCAGACTTTCCCAGGCTTTTTGCGCAGCCTGCTTTTGAGCGTCTTTTTTGCTCTTCCCCCGGCCGACGTGGCGGATCGCTTCACCGGTGGTCACTTCGACTTCAAAGGTCTTGTCGTGATCCGGTCCGCTCGCCGTCAAGACCGTATAGAGCGGTGCGGATTTGTATTTCTTCTGACACAATTCCTGCAGGGCTGTTTTATAATCAAAACATTGCGCATTCAGGGCTTCATTACTCATCAGGGGCTTCATAAGCTTTTTGAGAACAGCCCTTGTTTTGCTGAATCCGGAATCAAGATAAATTGCAGCAATGACGGCTTCGAGGGCGTTGGCCAGCAGCGATTCTTTTGTGCGTCCGCCGGAGTTCTCTTCTCCGCGTCCCAGAAGCAGGCATTCACCCAGACCCAGTTTTGCCGCCAGATCTGCCAGCGGCTTTTCATTGACCAGCAATGAACGGATTTTGGACAGGGTGCCCTCGTCAAAGTCATGGTGCCGCTTCATGAGCAGGTCACTGATGCAAAGCCCCAGCACTGCGTCGCCCAAAAATTCGAGCCGTTCGTTGTCGCTGATCCCCATCAGAGGATTTTCGTTGACGTAGGAGCGGTGCGTCAGAGCGTTCGACAACAGATCCACATTCCGGAACGTATAGGCCAGCTCTTCCTGTAGAGCCGTCAATTGCCTCAATCGATCGTTATCCATGAATAGCCCTGCCTGTCAGTTTACCGTCCTCATAATTTTCCGCGACGGCTGTAACGATGGTATTTACTAGAGAAGCCGGGTGTTTGTCCAGCAGAACCGGAAGATAATTGTGAGAAAAACCCTTGCTGAGCCCCGTTTTTTTATCCCGGGTATGCTCCACCAAAACCTGCAGCGTTTTGCCCAGGAAGCGCATCGAGAAGGCTTCTCTCTTTTTCGCGCCGAGGTCCCTGAGAACGGCAGCCCGCTCCTTCTTGATCTTTTCGGGAACCTTGGGCTCGATAGCCAGCGCCGCCGTTCCCGGGCGTTCGGAATACGGGAAGACGTGCAGATAAGCCACAGGGAGGTCTTCCAGCAGTTTTACGGTCCGGCCGAATTCTTTTTCGCCTTCGCCGGGGAAGCCGACCATTACATCGATTCCGATGGCCATGTCCTTCTGGGCGAGCAGAGCTTTTTCCACGAGCGCCTGATAGGACGCCGCGTCATAGCGGCGCTTCATCGCTTTCAGGATGGAATCAGCCCCACTTTGCAGCGGGATATGCAGGTGCGGGCACAGATTGCCGTGGCGGCCGAATAAATGCAGAAACGCATCCGATATTTCATTGGGCTCAATAGAACTCAGCCTGAATCTTACGTCTGGATTTTGAGAAAGTATCGCCTCGATTGTCCCCGTCAGGTCCGCAGGCGGCTTCAGGTCCTGTCCATAATATCCCAGGTGAATGCCTGTGAGGACGATCTCCCGATAGCCCTGCCCGATGAAGTCCTGGATGTTTTTAAGAACTTGGCGAACAGGCATGCTGCGGCTTTTTCCGCGGGCGAAGGGGACGATGCAGTAACTGCAAAAAACATCGCAGCCGTCCTGAATTTTGAAGAAGGCCCGCGTGCGCCCCGTCAGTTTCGGGGCGGTGACGGAAGGAAATTGTTTTTGCGCAAAGACGTCGCCGGCAAAAATTCGCTGCCTGTCGGGGATCGACTGGGTGAGCAATTCCACAATCCGGTGCTTCTGGTCATTCCCCACAATAAAACTGACTTGCTCGACGGCGGAGAGTTCCTGAGCCTGCGTTTGCGCGTAGCACCCGGTAACAACGATGCGGGCTTCGGGGTTGGCGCGTCTGGCTCTCCGGATGAGCTGGCGCGCCTGGAAATCGGCAAAGGCCGTGACCGTGCAGGTATTGATGATGTAAACGTCGGCGAAACCGTTAAAGGGCACCAGGATAAAATCAGCCGACTGCAGGTCGCGGGCCAGAGCGGCCGTATCGCATTGATTGACTTTGCAGCCCAGCGTCGCCAAGCCTACTTTCGTGTTAAATGTTTTGAGGCTCAAAGATTCTTTCTTCCTTTTTGCACTTTCATTTTTCGATCTATTTATGAGTCAACCCACCCTTTGTCAAGACAAACAAAGGATAGATTTTATATTAAAAATAAGTTAAATCTGGACATACAAAAATATCGGAGGGATTTAATATGGACTCTGTTTCATCTTATTTTTCGGCAAATCCGGCTGCTTTTACTCTGATTGTTATTTTTGCAGTTGTCCTGATGTTATTTTTTATTTTTAAGAAGCTTCTGAAACTCACCATTGTCTTTTTGTTTATCGTCTTGCTGGCCGTCGGCGTTTATCTTTTTAAAGATCCCTCATCCATGCCCGACAAGATCAAGCAATCGGTTGAGGACTTTAAATCCGGTGGTGAACAGATTGGGGATAAGTTCACGAGCCTGTTTGAGGATACCAAAACGCTGGCCGGCAAAGCAAAAGAAGTCCCCAAGGACCTCAACAAGATGCTGGATACGGCCAAGGATACCGTCGGGAAGTAATTTTTCTACGTAATAAAAAGATCATTGGTCGAAAAATTCGGGTCGGTGGTCAGATTTACCCCCAGGCGTCGCAATCCTGCTTCATCGCCGGGCGTGGGCATATGGGTCATGTGAACTTCACAGTTTTGCAGTTCCTTCAATTTTTCCATGGCCAGTTCCGCTGCCGGATTGGTGGTGGCGCTGATGCTGAGCGCAATCAGCGCTTCCTCCAGGTCCAGACTGACATTTTTTTCTTCGAGAATTTCCGTTTTGAGTTTGGCGATCGAACCGGTGATGTTTGCCGGCAGCAGTTTAATTTTATCGGGAACGCCCGCCAGATGCTTGATGGCGTGGATAACCACACTGGACGCCGCGTGCATGAGCGGAGAGTTACTGCCTGGGATAATCGAGCCGTCCGCCAGTTCGATTGCTGCACCGCAGAAAATACCTTCATTTCCGCGATTGCGTTCCCGCGCATCCTCGGCCGCCTGGCGCGCCGGAATCACCACTCGCCGGTCCTCCGGTTTGAGGTCAAAGTCGTTCAGAAATAATTCCACACGCTGAACTGTTTCTTTATCGGCAAATCCCATGGCATATTCGCAGCGGTAGCGGAAATAGCGGCGAATGATTTCCTGCCGGGATGCCTCTTTGGTGATATCGTCATTTGTAACGGCAAACCCTGCGCGGTTGACGCCCATGTCGGTCGGCGACCTGTAAAAGGACGCTTCGCCGGTGATTTTCTCCAGAATCCGCCTGAGGACCGGAAAGACTTCCACGTCGCGGTTGTAATTGACCCAGGCTTCGCCATAGGCGTCCAAATGAAATGGATCGATCTGGTTGAAATCGCGAATATCGGCGGTTGCCGCCTCATAGGCCACGTTGACGGCATGCTTGAGCGGAAGATTCCAGATCGGGAATGTTTCAAATTTGGCGTAACCGGATTTGATGCCTCTTCTGTAATCGTGATAGAGTTGGGACAGACAGGTCGCAAGCTTTCCGCTGCCGGGTCCCGGACCCGTGACGATCACCAGAGGCTTATCGGTCGGGATGTAATCATTCACACCGTAGCCTTCATCGCTGACAATCAAATCGACATTGGTCGGATACCCTTTCGTGAAGCGGTGTGTAAAGACCCGGATGCCTCTGCGCTCCAGCTTGTTTTTAAACAAGACAGCGGACGGCTGATTATCAAAACGGGTAATAACGACGCCCATGACGTTGATATTCCAGCCGCGCAGGTCATCAATCAGTTTCATGGCATCGGTATCATAGGTGATGCCGAAATCCGCCCGGATCTTTTTTCGCTCGATATCACCGGCGTAAATGCAAAGTAAAATATCCGCCCGGTCTTTCAGTTCTTTGATGAGCCGCATCTTGACGTTGGGGTCATAGCCGGGCAGGACACGGGCGGCGTGGTAGTCATAGAGCAGCTTGCCGCCGAATTCCAGATACAGTTTGTTGTTGAACCGTTCGACGCGCTTTAAGATGGATTCCGTCTGTTGCGTGATATATTTTTCATTATCGAATCCGGTTTTGACTATACTCATGAGAAATGCATGCCTCCCTGTCCTTATATGAACTGTGCTCCCTGTAGGATAAATCGGTGGTGCAGCTAACAAAAATGTAATTTTTTTATTACAATTTTGTTACATATATCAACCGGACGAATTTATCCAAAAAAAAAGTGACACCGTGATCAAAAAAATGATTTGGAGATCGGTTGGGGGAGGTGACGGGATACCTGCAAAGAGGTATCGGATTACATTAAATTGATTTCCATTGCGCGGACGGGGCATGCGGAAACGCACAGTTCGCAGCCATTGCATTTCTCAGCATCAAATAAAACCTTTTGCGTCGGTTTTTCGAAGGATAAGGCGGCGGTGGGACAAAATCCCGTACAGGCGCCGCAATGAACGCATTTGTCGATATTCTGGTAAACGCTTTTGGAAAGGGACTCAACTTTCAGCCCCATTTCCTTAAGGAAACGGATACCGCGGTCAAAATCTTCCTTTTGTCCGGACAGTTCCAGCACAATCACACCTTCGCGCCTCGGAAAGATTCTGGCTTTCAGAATATTAAAGACGAGGTTGTGCTTCTGAGCCAGCAGATAAATGACCGGCTGTTGAACAATTTCCGGTGTATAGCGAATTACTATTTTTTTCGAATACATAGCCTGAAAAGTGAAAACCCTCCGAATTTGCGGCATGTTAAGAGATGCAAAGCATAATGTCAAGGCAATAGTTGCAGGGCTTTGCGATTCTGACCGGCTCCCTGAAACATTGAAAATTATGATTTGTTTTTGGACTTTTTATCAACGGGATTCGGGTTGAACAAATCGAAAAGGGACTTCATGGGAGACAGACCCGCGATCTCCTGCGGATTCACTTTGGCGTAATTCTCTCCGTATTCCAGCCATTTCTTAAATTGATCGTCGGCCATGTTGCGGACGAGCAGGTAATTACGGATGGTCTGCTCAAGATATTTCTCAAAAAAGTCCGTGAGTACATTTTCACCGTATTGAATAATCAGGTACAGGAGCGGAGGAGGCAGTAAATATTTCTTTTTGCGCGCCTCTTCCAGAACGATTTGGGTCAGGATTGCCGGGGTGACATCTTCGCCGGTTTTTGCGTCTGTGACTTGAATGGGCCTTCCCTGGCGGATTATGTCGGTAACGTAATCAAGCGTTACATAAGCACTTTTCTCTGTGTCGTAAAGTCTGCGGTTAGTATATTTCTTCAGCTGCAGAATATTTTTGTCCATCCATCATTTCCCTCGTGGTAATCTATTACGCAATTACGTAAAACATTGCAACATAAAAAATTTTTAAAACTCGCTATAAATACATCAAAAATTGTAAATAGCTGTAAATATTAAATAAAATATAAAAAATGAGGGCTGGTGTTTTTAAATAATTTATATTGCAATGCAACAATTGTGATTGACAAGGGGAAAATACTGTTTATAATTAGCCCAAGATAAATAAAGGAGTACTTGTCATGCAAAATAAAGAATTAGCAAAGCAGATCATTGATTTTCACAAGTCAGCTTTTGAAACCGGCATCGACTCGATGGTCAGGCTGGAGGAACAGACGTTCAGGGTCATGGATAATTTTCTGAGACAGTCCCCGTGGATTCCGCCCCAGACCAAATCAGTCGTCAATGAATGGTCAGACCTATACAAAAAAGGGGCGGCGGATTTTAAAGAGATTGCCGATCAGAATTATTCAAAACTGGAAGAAATTCTATCATTAGGTTGCGGAGTCTCCAAATCCAAGCCAAAGCAATCATAAAGGGGTGACGCCATGAATTACACACTGATAACGAGGCAACTACTGGACTTCAATAAAAAAGCTTTTGACGATGGTTTCAAAACCATTCTTGCCGCGCAGGAGCAGGGTGAAAGACTGGCGCGCATCGCCTCGGAAAATACCCTCTATTTTCCGCAAGAGGGCAAAAGAGCGATCGCGGATTGGATCACTGCCTATCGAAGGGGTTTGGATGAGTTCAAGTCAAATGTGGAAAGACGGTTTCAATTTGCTTACGATTGTCTTTCGGCTGCCGCCGATCAGGCTCAGTCATCACTCGCCGCGGTTATCCAACAGACAGGATCGGCTATGCCGACGGATAAAAGAACGATGAAAAAGGAGGCTGCGATCATTAAGAAAACAGTCTCGCGGAAAACAGGAGCAAAGAAAGCGATCATCAAGGGCAAAAAAGCAGACAGACAAAAATCAATAAAGTGAGGAGGAAACAATGGAACCTAAACAGATTGCAAAACAAATGGTGGACTTTAACAAAACAGCTTTTGATAATTCATTTGAGGCCATGGCCGTTATTCAGGACCAGACGGAGAAAATGGTGACCGCCATGATGGAGCAGACGGCTTTTTTCCCGGAGGAGGGCAAGAAGCTGGTTAATGACTGGATCAAAACTTACAAGAAGGGCCGCGAGGAATTTAAAGCCGCTGCCGATGAGAATTTCAAGAAGGTGGATACATTTTTTGCGAAAAAGTAAGCTCTGTCAGCTTCATTAAGAAAGCCGCCTCGATTCGTCGATGCGGCTTTCTTAGTTTCGGGCACAGCAAATATCGTCTGAACAATCCTATCCGACTTTGGGTGCTTTGGGCGGACTGACGAGCCCCTCGCCGTGAAGCACGGTAACGCCGTCCTGATTCACGCACGTGGTTTTCATACGGACGCGGTTTTTTTCGACATTCAGTTCCAGAATTTCGACGCGCGCCGTGATGGTGTCGCCGATGTGCACCGGTGCAAGAAAACTCAAGTCTTGCTTCAGGTAAATGGTTCCGGGGCCGGGCAGCTGATTGGCGATAATGGCGGAGATGAAACCCGCCGTCAGCATCCCGTGAGCAATGCGGGTTTTGAAAAATGTGTTCTTTGCATAAGCCTCATTAACATGGGCGGGATTGAAATCGCCGGTGATGCCCGCGTATAAATAGATATCCGTTTCCGTCACGGTCTTGGCAAATTCCGCCGCGTCTCCGACTTGAAGCCGGTCGATACTTTTCCCAGTGATCATTGATGATGTACCTCCTTAAAAGAATATATGCTATTTCATTAAATTAAAGATGATATCGTGGCGGCTAGGAGGAGGCGACGAGGCGTATCTTGCATACGTTGAGGAAGCCTACGACCCCCTCGGCAGGGGGCACGCGACGCCAACAAAGATAGCGCTTTAATTTAGTGAAATAGCTAGAACCAGCTTTTATGACTCCAAATATTCTCCTTCAAATCCTTAATATCGTCCTGCATGACCAGATACATGCACGCGTTCGCGATGGCCAGTCCGCCCTGGTAGGCCAGAGCCGTTACCAGCAGGATTTCATCCTCCGCGAATTCCCGCTGCCGTCCGCTGTATACAATGAGGACGCCGATGACCTCCTCCTTGGATTTAACGGGAACATACAGCATGGAGACGATGCCTTCTTCTTTCTTTTCTTTCTTGTACTGGATACCCGTGTCAGTGAGGACGTTTTTAATGCTGACGGTTTTGCCTTTCAGAGCTTCAGCCATGTTCTTGTCTGCCAGGATCGGTCCTTTATTCAGGTATTTTTCGCTCAAGCCGAAACACGCCACCCGTTTCAGTGTGCGTTTGTCCTCATCCAGCAATTGGACTGCTGCCGCTTTGAGGCGCAGCGATTTTACCAGATCCTGAGTCATCGCCTGCAGGATAGTCTTGACATCGAGGCTCTCCGAGATGCTGGCGGCGAGTTTCAGGAAAATACGGGATTGGTTGCGCAGTCGCTGAATCAGAAGAGCGTTTTCAATCTGCGAACCGCCGTGCTCAGCCAGGATGGAGAGAAAATTGATTTCATCTTTGGTAAACTTGCGGATGTCTTTGGTGTAAAGGCTCAGGATGCCCAGCATTCTGCCCTTGTCCAGGACCGGTACGGACAGAATCGATCCGATCCCTTCCGCTTTTTTTGCCTCCCGGTTCATCAGGCGCTTGTCGGCTGTGGCGTCGCGGAAATACATGTAGCCGTCCTCCAGCAGTTGCGGGCTGATTTTGACGGCGTGGGCGGGTCCGGCGTGGATGTATTTATCGGAAAGCCCGACCTGGACGACCGCCGCGTTGCTGATGGAGTCCTCCGAATTTTCATCCATGAGGAAGATGACGGCTGCCTTGGCCTTCAGGGTTTTCACCGCCGTGGACACCAGCAGGTGCCCCATTTGGAGATGGTCATCCGTTGCAGCCATATCCCGGCTCAGTTTGCTCAAAGCTCGAAAATAACTTTCTTCAGTTGACATGTTCTTCTCTCCCCCTGTCATATGGCATCAGCAATTCTCTGGATCAGCGACATCTTTTTTTTACCGGAAGGCGCCCGATGGGTTGTTTTCCGTGCACTCGATGCTTTCTTCTTCACCTGTGCCGGTTTTGCCGCACTCTTTTTCTTAATCGTTCGTCTCCCGGGCTTGGCTTTATCCTTGACCGTCCGCTTTTTTTTGATGGGTATGGACTGCGGCATTGCCGCAGGTACGCCTGTCTCATCTAGGTCCCGTTCTTTGAGCCAGCGCACGATCTTGGGGGCGAACTGCCGCTGAAACCGTGAACTGACGTAGATGCCGATATGTCCTGTTTCCAGACAAACATCCTCTACGTCTTTGCTACCCACGGCCTTCGTCAGCTGATTACAGGCTTCGGGAGGGACTAGATGATCATACTCTCCGAAGAAATTCAAAAGCGGCATCGTCAGCTTTCTCAATTCCACAAGTTTGCCGTCAAGGAGCATTTTGCTTTGAATCAGCAGATTGTTTTTATAGCAGTCTTCAACAAACTGCCGGAACGTTTCCCCCGGAACGTCGGGACTGTCGAAAATCCAGCGCTCCATGCGCACGAAGTTTTCCACAAAATCCTTGTTGTCCATATTTTCCATGAAGCCGACGTATTTGTCGATCATCAGACGGGCGGGGTTGAGAAGAAGAAAACCGAAATTCATCAGATCGCCGGGGATGTTGCCGAACGTGCGGATCATCCGGTCGACGTCAACATCCCGCATCCAGACATGCAAAAGGCCCTTGTCCGTGTCGAAGCTGGAAGGCGTGACTGTCGTAATCAGGTTCTTGATTTTTTCCGGATGCAGGGCCGCATACATGACGGAGAACGTGCCGCCCATGCAAATGCCCATTAGATTGATTTTCGGGACATGGTGTTTTTGGCGGATGAAATCGACGATGTTGTTCATATAGCCGTTGACGTGATCGTCAATGGTCTGGAAGCGATCCTTGCGCATGGGATAACCCCAGTCCACCATATACAGATCGATTCCCCCTTCCAGAAATGTTTTCACGACACTGCGGTCCGGCTGGAGGTCCAGCATGGTTTCCCGGTTGATCAGGGCATAAACCACCAGAAGGGGGACTTTTAATTTATTTTCGGCGTTTTCATTGCGGGTATAATGTTTGACCTTGACCCGGTCCTCCTGATAAACGATCTCATACGGCGTCCTGGCGAGTTCGCAGTTGAGATCGCCCAGGAGTACGTCGGAAGCCCGTGATGCGCGCTTTTGCGCTTTTTCCGCATCCTCAGCCATCCTCTCCAGGATCAGATCAATCGGTATTTTGGTTTCATTCATACCACTTCTTTCCTTCCAGAAATCCCCGGCCGCCGCGCGCCGGAAAACCCGGGCTTACTTTGCGGCATTGAGCGCGTTGGGCGAAATGTCGAGGCGCTTTTCCAGTTCCCGCACCCTCTTTTTAAGCAGATGGAATTCCCGATACATGTCGTCCATGTCCTGATGCGTGACAATAGGCAGCAGTTGAAGAAAATCGCGCAGGGCTTCATTCTTGGCGATCAGGAAATCCTCCAGTTTGTTGAGTGTGCGGTGCAGGGCGTCCGTGTATTCCTTGGACTTGAACAGATTCATATAGTGGCCTTCCAGGATCTTCAGCCACATGCCGTAACTTTCTTTTGTATCGCTTAGCAGGTGGCCTTCCTCCGCCATCTGCTGCATTCTTTCCTGAAGCACTTTGAAGGACTTCTCCATCGGCAGGTAAAGAATAGAGAGGAATTCGGCCAGCGTTGTTTCAAACAGGTTGTGTTTGTCGAGCATTTCGTTGAACCGCTCCTGATAGAAACGCGTCAGGCCCAGAGGCGGAATTTTCAGGTATTGCCGCAGCTCTTTTTCGTAGATGTCGGTCAGGGCTTTAAAGACTTCCTGATCCAGATTGTCGAAATTATAGGCCTCGGTGCGCTTGCCGATCTTTCCGGCCTTTTCCATCAGATGATTTTGGATCTGCATCGCGACATCAAAACCGGATTTGGCCATTTTCAGGAAGATTTCCGGCAGCGCACTTACCGAGTTGGCGGCAGCCGATGCGGATTCCGGTTCACTCATCATCCGCGAAAAGGATTTGAGCAGATTCAAATTGGTCTGTAATTGTTCGGTGAAGCGGTTCTGCACGGCCGTTTGCGTCTTCAGGGTGGTGTCCGGGGCAGGCGGCATGGCTTTGGCCATATTGAGCCACATGTCCGCGGCGGTCTTCATCCACGGGAACATCGACGATTCAGTGAATGGGGATTCTTTGTCTTCGTCAGCCATGGGTACCTCATTAGTGAACTGCTGCTATTGTAAAAAGTGATTTAATAATTAAACTAGAAATAGCAAACGTTTGGGGTAAATTATTTTCTTATTTATGAAGGTCGGGACACGGGGTTACGAGATCGTCAACCATGATCCGATCATAATCATTGCCAGTAAAAACTGGCTTATTTTTTAATATACTGGACTCTATTTGTCAATGAGTTTCGCCCGCTTATATAGAAGGAGAAAGTGCGGGCATTTGAAAGATGCGGCCGGCGCAAGATGGCCGGCAGGTTTTTCAGGGACGGCACAGGCACAGGGGGCAATATGGTGAAAGAAAAGAAAACCGGGACGGAAAAAATAACGTCGGATGAACTCTTAAATGTGATCGGTGTGTCACCTGCCGATAATATCGAGGACATTAACACGGCCCTTGCCTGGAAAAGCAAAATGATCGGTGGGCAGGTCAGAGGCCTTTTCGGCTATCAAAGGATTCTGGACGGCATCAGCAAGGACATGGCGCTGTTCGGACCATGGGCGATAGCCGCAAGCTGGCAAAGCGCCATGTTGGATACGGTACTGCGACCCATTAAAGCCACTGCGCGCATTGCGGTCGGAGCGGGAAGAAATCCGGACGCGATTGCCGATACGAATGGCTGGATTTATAAAAATTATTCCCGATTGCTTTACACTCTGACCGGTTTTTTTATTAAGGATGGAATATTTAACCGGGAAAAGGCCGAGCGGATTTGCACGACGCCCGCGGGTAAAGACTATCTGAAAAACTACATGGATGAATTCGCACAGTTGGAGCACGCATACAGCAACATCGGCCTGACGCGCCTCAAGGCCATGAAGGAGCTGTTAAAATGTCTGCTGGTGGTCATTACCCAGCAGCCCTTTGTGGGCGGCTACCTGCCGTTTGCAAAGACCGATCCGGAAGGATCGCCCGCGACCTCTTTCGAGGATTATCTTGCTGAAAACCGCAGGCGCTTCGAGAATCTGGTGAGCGAAAATGCATTTGACATTAAGGAATATTCCGAAAGAGAGACCGCCGGTAATATCGGCTGTTCAGCATATGAATTTGTCGAAGGTTCAACGCTGCACCGCGTCCGGCTGCGCCATTACCCTGTTCCGAAAGGCGTGAAGCGCAACGGGAAGGTCATCTACATGGTGACGCCGCTCATCAACCGGCCGGAGCTTTTTGACCTGGCGCCCGGCAAGTCCGTGGTGGAGGCGATGCTTAAGGCGGGTTACGATATTTATCTGGTCGATCACGGCGATCCGGGGTGGGAGGAAACCGAGTTAACGCTTAGCTTCTATGGAAAGATCATTCCCGACCTTTACATTGAAATGATCCACAAGCGGCATCCCGGCGAAGAAATATATATGATGGGCTACTGCATGGGCGGTACGCTGATCATGCCGTATCTGGCGAGGCGGGCCGAGGAACTGCTTGCGGCGGGGAAATCGATGGACATCAGGAAAATCGCTCTGATGGCGTCGCCGGTAAAGTTTGACGATGGTGAAAGCGGACATGCGCCAATTCGCTCGCTCATCCGCCGCGACTACGATCCGTATCTGATGAAAGAACTTTTCGGTGCCGTCAATATCCCGCCGCAAATCATCGAAGCGGGAATGAATGAAATTCAGCCCGGTGTCCAGTACACGGTCGTTTTGGGTTTCTACGGCCGGGCTGAATCAAAAGAAGCGATCCGGGAAGCAGCGCCGTTTCTCTATTGGCTGACGCATGGAACAAAATTTCCCATCACCGCGCACATCCAGTGGATTCAAAATATATTTATCGGCAACCAGATTTACGAGGGCAAATATTGCCTGCCCTCAGCCAATCCTAAATTTGATGGTAAACCGGTGAATATGAATATCCTGAAAAAAGCGGGCGTGAGAATTTTTGATTATAAGGGATCAAGGGATCCGATCGCGCCTGCCGGGTCCTGTGTGGCCGGAGAGACGTGGGGGCAGGTGGACAAAGGGAATGTCCGTTTCACAGGCTCGCAGCTCAACCGGACGATCGAAAAAAATATCGGGCATATTTTTGTCGTCAGCCGTAAACACCTGGCCGAATACCTGCAACTTGTCGAGGCCTTTTACAAAGATTAGACCCATGAATGCAGGACCCGGTCACGCCGGGGCGTGTCATCGCTCAATGTCCTCGACTGTGGCGCCATGGCTCATTACGCCGCAGCCAAAAAACTCACCGTTCGGGCTCAAACAGTTGGCCCTCTGATCTTCACCTTGGCGCTGCAGCGTCTCGGCCATCATTCGCTGAAGTTACGGGCCGTTGCAATGGCGGATTATACGGAAGGATTTAAGGTGAAAACGGAAATGCTGTAGTCGGTTCGTCAATTGTCAAAAATTCAAGATGCGATTCCGTTGCAACTGCCTTGCCCGCATTGATCTGTCCTAAAATCACCGAATTCGTGAACTCGCAGAACCGTTCCTTTTATTTCCTGATCTCCATAGAACGATGCAATTCACAATATCAAGAATCAGTGCAAAAAAATATTGACAAACAAAATATGATAAGCAAGAGATGCTTGTCCGTTGAACGGATGAAGCAACTCTGCTTTTCGCCCGGCAGTATGACGGCAGAAGGAATACAAAAATTCAATGTCTCACGAAGGTAAACAATCAAATCTGAAAACACTGTGCAGCGTTACCATACCGGCAAAGTATAAAGGCCCGCCGGGCATCGCCAACGGCGGATATGTTTGCAGCCTCTTCGCCGAATATATCAAGGGCACGACCGACGTCATGATCAAACTCCCCACACCCCTTGACCGGGAACTGCAAATCCGCGAAAATGGCGACGGAAGTTTTTATCTGATGGATGGCGATCAGGTGATCATCCAGGCTAAGCCTGGTGTTATCGATCTTGCCGTACCCGATGCTCCGAGTTATGAAGAAGCCGTCAGGGCCGCCCAGGCGTCTATTGCTCTGAAACCGACGCCTTATCGCCACGTGACGGGGCACGGAATTCATCCCATCTGCTTTTGCTGCGGCGCCGATGTGCCTTCCGGGGAAGGTCTTAAGATACACCCCGGCCTTGTTGCCGGCAGGAACATGGTTGCCGCTCCCTGGACGCCGGCAGCGGAGTATGGCGACGCACAAGGTTATGTCCGGCCCGAATTCATCTGGACGGCCCTCGACTGCCCGGGGGCCTACGCCCTCTGGGAACTGACCGATAAGAAACCCGGTTTCTTAGGAAGGCTGGTCAGCCGGATAGAGAGGCCTCTGTGCTCGGGCGAGCCGTGTGTGGTTGCCGCTTGGCCCGTTGGGAACGATGGCAGGAAATTATACGCCGGAGCCGCCCTGTTTAACTCTAAAGGACAAATCATCGGCCGCACCCTGGCGACGTGGTTTCCCATGCCCGAGGAATTAAGCCGCTTCCTGGAGAACTGACGGATGACGGGGCCCTCCTGCATCCAGCCTCCGTCGACGTTTACAATCGCGCGTTCAAGCAGGGCGTTGGGGGGAACATAGCACTTAATTATTTTCTTTGCGCTGAAGGTCCAGAAGATCCGGCCAGGGCAGTGTCGGAAATACATTCGTGAGCGGATGGTCGTCATTCACGAAGTGATGTTCCAGGCGAGCGAAGGTCTTCTCGGCAATTTTTTTGACGACATCAGGATCGACCACATCGTCTTTTGTCCCGTGATAGAGGACCACCGGGATTTGCAGCTCCCGCTTTACGGTATTTTCAAATCCTTCTATATTCAGCGCAGGAGCAAGCAGAATCAGTTTTCGGACCTGCGGTTCATGATCCAGGGCGAAGCGCGCCGCCATCAGTCCGCCGTAGCTTGACCCCACGAGAATCAAATTATTTTTGCCGCAAAGAAGGGTGTTCAGTTTAAGCATCCTGGTTTCAAAATTCCCTGTATAGTCTTCGATGATCATTTGCGGGAATAATTTACGAAAATATTGTCCTTTTGTCCCCTGGGAAGTGCTCTCCAGGCCGTGAATGAAAACAAGCGTATATTTCACTGATTGAACCTCCGGGCATTTCATTGGAATCTTCAATTTGATATTGCCCGGATTATGCCATTGTGTTACACCTTCCGCAACGTTATTTTCAATTGAGGAGATTAGATTATGGCTTTGGTATTACCTTTTAGGGCGGTTCGTCCGCAGGCGAATTATGCAGCCGATGTTGCAGCGCTGCCGTACGATGTGATGACGCGGGAAGAAGGACAAAAGGCAGTGGCCGGCAAGGCGCTGAGCTTCATGCATGTGGAAAAGTCGGAAATCGATGTGCCGGACGGCACGCGCCCCGATGATCCCGTCATTTACGAGACGGCCAAACGCAATCTCGCTAAATTGAGACAGGACGGCATCCTCATGCAGGATGAATCGTCGTGCTACTATGTGTATCGGCAGCAGATGGGCAAGCAGGTGCAGACCGGAATTGTGGCCGTTATGAGCGCCGCTGAATATGATGAAGGCAAGATCAAGAAGCATGAGCTCACGCGCCAGGATAAGGAAGATGACCGCATCCGGCACGTGGATACGGTCAATGCACAAACGGGGCCTGTTTTCATCAGTTATCTCTCGCGCCCGGGCATCAACGCGATCGTGGAAAAGATTGTTGCGGGTAAGCCGGAATATAACTTCACCGCCGAAGACGGTGTGATTCATACCGCCTGGGTGATCAAGGATGCCGCCGAGATCGAATCGCTGAAGAATGAGTTTGCCAAGGTCGACGCCCTGTATATCGCCGATGGTCATCACCGCGCTGCCGCAGGGGCCACTGTTGCGCGCCGCCGCCGGAAACCGGGTCAGGTGCAGGAATCGGATCATGTGCTGGCCGTATTTTTTCCGCACAATCAGTTGAAAGTCATGGATTACAACCGCGCCGTGAAGGATCTGCGGGGCCTCACCGCCGATCAATTTCTGCAGAAGATCAGTGCGAAATTCACTGTGACGGAAAACTTTGCAGCCAGGTCCCCGCAGCGCCTGCATGATTTCGGCATGTATCTCGGAGGCCGCTGGTATTGCATCACCATCAAAGAAGGCGCCTACGACGCCAACGATCCGGTCGCAAGTCTCGATGCGGCCATTCTGCAGGATCATCTGCTGGCGCCCGTTCTGGGCATTGCCGATCCGCGCACGGACGACCGGATAAAATTTATCGGCGGTATCCGCGGAATGGCGGAGCTTGAGAAACTGGTGAACAAAGACGGTTATGCCGTGGCGTTTTCCCTTTATGCCACGACGATGGAACAGATCATGAAAGTGGCTGACGCCGGCGCGATCATGCCGCCCAAGTCCACCTGGTTTGAGCCCAAGCTGCGCAGCGGTTTGTTTGTACATACCCTGGAATAGTGGATGGTGGATAGTGGATGGTGAATAGTAAATATAAATAGTAAACGGGTGCAATTAGGTATTTCGTGCCCGTAAAAGGAGGATACGAGGAAATATGATGAAAAAGAATCCATTGCCTTGTCTGATATTCATTGGCCTCATGATCGTGTTTTGTGTTTCCGGATGTGCCACCACGGGGATTTATTCCATCGATATGGGTTATAATGCAAAAAATGCGATGATCCCTCCCTATTTGAAACCGGATCAAAAGGCTTTGCAGACGATCATCGGCGTTGCCGAGTTTGCCGATACGCGTAAAATAGACGATCCTCTCGTTATCGGACGCGTTATCGAAAGAAACGGCATGAAGGTGCTGGTGCTGCCGAAGCACAACCGGCCGACGCAGGCCGTTGCTGAAGGCATCAGGCAATATTTAAGGAAAGCCGGCTATAACGTATCCGGCGTCGGCGAACTCTGGAATCTGCGGGAAGGCACCATTCCCCAGGCGGCGAACAGCAAACTGCTGATCGGCGGCGCCATCGAAGACATGGACGTCGACTGCCGACGGGCATTTCCCACCAATACCTACACGACGAAATTAAGGATGACCGTTTACATCGCGGACACGGTTCAGAAAAAAATATTATACCATGCCACCGTGGAAGCCACGACGTCACTCGAGCATGTGTCTTTTGCGGAAGAGCGGATGGGGGATCAGGCAAGTATAGCACTGGGCGATGCCATTGAAAGGATCTTTGAAAAGCGGGAGATAGCTCAAGCCTTTCGCGAAGCTCTGAAGTAGCAATCGTTCGAACCGGGGGAGCTTAGGTATACGGAGGTACCCATGAGTACAGACGGCAAAACAGGATTCAATAAAGTTCTATCCGTGTTCATGGACTATTTCGGCATCGGCCGCACGGCATCCATCGTCGCGATGATTCTCGTGGCGGCGGTCATCCTTTTTGCCTGCTTCTGGTTTTTCCATTCTGCGCCTCCTAAAACGGTCGTCATGACCAGCGGAGAAAAAGGCAGCGCCTATTACAGCGTCGCCGAGAAATACGCGAAAATCCTGGCCCGCGACGGCGTGAAGCTGGTCATTCTGTCTTCGGCGGGTTCTGTTGAAAACCTCCAACGTCTGACGGATCCATCGGTCAGAGTGGACGTCGGATTTGTGCAGGCGGGTCTCGCCAAAGGGCAGAATATTGAGCACCTGGTTTCACTGGGGAGCGTTTCCTATCAGCCGCTCCTGGTTTTTCACCGCCTGCCGCATCCGGTAGAGATCTTATCGCAACTGGCAGGTAGGAGCATCGCTGTCGGACGCGAAGGCAGCGGAACGCGGAAGCTGGCCCTGGCGCTGCTTTCCGTAAACGGAATCGAGCCCGGCGGCCAAACGACATTCCTGGATGATGAAGGCGAGAAAGCGGCGGCAGACCTGCTCGGTGGAAAAGCGGATGCCATTTTTCTGATGGCGGATTCCGCTTCGTCGCAAACCATGCGCTCGCTCCTCCGAACGCCGGGAATCGCGCTGGTCAATTTCTCTCAGGCCGACGCCTATGTCCGTCGTATCGGTTACCTCAATAAATTGACAATGCCGAAAGGCGCCATGGAGTTCGGGAAGAATATTCCGGCCCAGGATGTGACGCTCGTCTCGCCCACGGTCGAACTGATTGCCAGAGATAATCTGCATCCGGCCCTGTCCGACCTGTTGCTTGAGGCCGCAGTCGAAATCCACGGCCGCGCCGCACTCTTTCAAAATCGCGGAGATTTCCCGGTTTCTCTGGAGAACGAATACAAAATCAGCGCCGACGCCAAACGCTTTTACAAATCGGGCAAAGGCTTTTTCTACCGCTACCTGCCTTTCTGGCTTGCCAGTCTCGTAAACCGAATACTGGTCGTATTTGTTCCGCTCATCATTATTCTGATTCCCGGAATGAAAAGCATTCCGGCTATCCTGCGCTGGCGTATGCAGCTGCGCATCAACCGGTGGTACCGGTTGTTGCTGATTGTGGAGCAGGAGTCGATGAAATCCGGAAAGTCCGGAAACGTGAATGCACTGGTGGGGCGGATTAATGAAATCGAAGCCGACGTCAACAGAATGAAAGTGCCCGCCTCCTATGGCGAACAATTCTACGGATTGCGCATGCATATTAATTTTGTGCGCACCAGGATAGCAGAGTCGGCGCAGAGTTAATCCCGCTTAAGTGGGACGAGCGTTAATTCCCTGTCGCTTGCTGCGAAATAATGACGTTCATTTCATACCTCGACAGCTTGCTGCGAGGAGGTTGATTCCTTGACCGGGAAGGATCAACGCCTGACCGCAGCGGAAAACAGGCCGGGCCGTTATGAACAAATTTGTCAAGAAAGCCAAGCGTGAGGCGGCCTATTACCGGGCGTTGATTGCTCATCCGGGCACGCCGCGGGCGGCCCGCTGGCTTATCGGCTGTGCGCTGGTATATTTGCTTTCACCGGTTGATCTGATTCCCGACTGGATTCCGGTTCTGGGAGTTCTGGATGATCTGGTGATTGTTCCCGGATTAATCATTGCCGCGCTGACGATGATTCCGCCGTCCGTTAAAAAGGTCTGCCGGGAGAAATCGGCGGACCGCACGCAAGGCGGCGACGGCCCGCGCGGATCATAACTCTGGAATAAAAAACATGGAGGTAAAATATATGAAAATACTCAATACGGCGCCGATGTCCAATGTGTTGAAAGGCCTGATCGAAAGCAAGGCGGCGGGACTGTCGTTTTCCGTGGCAGAAGCCCATCGACTGCCGGAAGACCGGCTGGTGGCCCAAATCGCAGATGCGGACATTGTTCTGGGCGATTATACGGGCGCAACGCCCATCACCCGCCGGATCATCCAGGCGGCAAAAAAGCTCAAACTCATTCAGCAGCCGAGTGTCGGTTATAATCACATAGATGTTGCCGCCTGCACGGAGTTCGGCATTCCCGTGGCCAATACACCCGGCGCAAACGATATCGGCGTCGCCGAGCACACCATCATGCTCGCACTGGCCTGCCTGAAATACCTGCCTTTTTACAATGAGCAGACGCATGCCGGCGAATGGCTTTTTATCCATGCCCAGCGTACGGGCGTTTTTGAGCTCAACGGCAAAACGTACGGGCTGCTCGGTATGGGCCGCACCGCCCGGGCGGTGGCCGAGCGTCTCGTCCCGTTCGGCGTCAAACTGCTGTACTATGATGTTGTCCGGTTGAGTTCCGAGGAGGAAAAGCGGTATCAGGCGACATTCGCGCCGCTTGCCGAAATCCTGAAGACGGCGGATGTCGTGAGCATTCATCTGCCGCTTTCCGAGGCCACCACAAGAATCATTGATGCCGACAAGCTGTCGCTCATGAAATCAAACGCCGTGCTCATCAACGTGGGACGCGGCGCGCTGGTCGATGAAGCGGCGCTGGCCGATGTTCTCCGTTCGAAAAAAATTGCCATGGCTGCCGTGGATGTTTTTACCGAAGAGCCTCCGCCCAAAGATCATCCGCTCTTCGGTCTGGAAAACGCCATTTTAACACCGCATCTGGCGGGTTCGACACGCGAGTCCGGCGGACGTATTCTCAACATGGCGGTGGATAATCTGATCCGCATCCTGAAAGGCGAAAAGCCGTCATGGGTGTTGAACATATAACTAAGCGGGATCCGGGTCCCCCGACAGCGGGGATTCGAATCAGCGTGCCGGATCGTACTTAAAGACTCGGGCGAGCGCGTCACCGTATCCTTTTATCGCCTTCATGCCACGGTCCGTTCCGGCAAAGGTCTCAACGGGTTTGTCCGTTTGGATCATCTGCGTTTTGGTCGTCACCGCATCGAGTCTCTTGAAGTCGGGCAGAGACTCCCGGACGGCGGATGCATACTCTCGGAGCAAAGCGGCATACTGAGGCGAATACGTTTCACAGTGCGTCATCTGCGCCTTTCTTTTCCGTTCATCGAGGCGTTTCACTTGTACGGCCTGCGCATCGGAGATGATGTCGGAGAATTTAGCCAATTCCCGTTCCAGGGGAGCGATATTTTTTTCCCTGGCGGCCGCGGCCCGCAAATCCAGCGCACTGATCTTGTTCGTGATCGCGGCAATGGCCGCCTCTCGGCTCTCCACCTGGGCCAGTGTCGCCTTAAGTTCCGGCTGCCCCTCTGAGACGGCCTGGCCCTGCTGGTTCAATCGCTGGACATTCGGATCATTCTGCATTTTAGCGGACGCATTGCCGCTGGTTTGTAACGCCCAGGCGGTCTTTTCCTCCTGGCTCATCGTCTTTAGTTTCTTTCTGTCATCCGGTGAAACGCCATACTGACGCATCATTTCCTCGGCCCGGGCTTTTTTCTCTTCCTTCGTCAGCTTTCCGCTTTTTCGGGGTTTATCCGTCTGGGCCGATTGCGGCGTCATGCTGTCTTCAATCTTGTTCCTGTTGGCTTCAACATAATCCTTTGACGCCTTCTTGCGCTCGCGGAGATCTTTTTGCATAGCGCTCTCGACGCTATGGACCGCGGCGCGGAACGATGCCTTTTCCTGATCAGGAACGCGGCAGCAGATTTTCGGAGCCGGGGGCAGCTGAGTCAGATAAGCATCGAGCGATGTCTGGGCGCAGGCCATGGAGCTGGCAAAGAAGAAAGTCATTAAGAAAAAAAGTTTTTTCATGGTCGTCTCCCCGTCGGATGATTTCAATCCCGCTTTGCAGGACGAGCGTTAATTCCCTGTCGCTTGCTGCGAAATAACGACGTTCATTTCACACCTCGACAGCCTGCTGCGAGGTGGCTGATGATGCTTTATGCATCGAAGCGATGACGCTTATATCCATGCCGGATTTCGCAGTCAAGGTGTTTATGACCCAGGGATCGGCTGCAAAGATCGTTTCGGCCGAAATTACGCAAGGGCCTTTTCGAGCTGTGCCGCAAGCTGCTTAAGCTCGCTTAGATTCAGCTCCAGAGATGCCTTGCCGCCGCCGGGATGCGCGATGGTCAGGGTCGCTCCCGTTTCCGTTTTTTCAACCTCCCACAGGGTTCCCTCCGGAAACTTGACGCGATCGGCGAGCCAATCGTCGGCCCGGAATTCGGCGATTTGAATCAGCACGCCTACGGCATGGCGCGGATGAATGAATATTTCTTTCCAAACGCCTCCCGGATATTCATTGTAGCCGAAAAAGGGAATGCGCCGGGCTTCGAGATGCGCCATGGCTTTCCGGATGTCGGGAGTCTGCAGGGTAATATGATGGACGCCGGCCTCTCTATCAGCGAGAAAACCGTCGAGAAAACTTCCCTTGCCCGTAGGCGAGATGATCTCCAGACGGGACAAGTCACCCAGGGAAAAGAGCCGCCAGAAAAATTTAGTAGCCGGGTCCTCGGCGCCGGTTCCTGCGACAGCCCCGAGAATGTCGCGAAAAAAATGCTCGGCTTTTTCCTGATCTTTTACTGCGATGGAGACATGGTCTATTCGTGCAATCATCCGGGATTCTCCTTTTCGTTATTCAACGTGAGCTTTATCTTACGGGCGCCCCTTTCCTTCCGGAGAACGGACGGGTCGCCGATCCTCCTCCCAGGATAGAAATCTTCTTTCCTCGGCATTTTGCGCCCCCTGTTTAACATAAATCAGGAGAGGCGGGTATGACAAAAATCTATTGCATAGTGTTAATCCACAGCTTTACGGAGGAATCATGCGCATCATTGTTGTTTCCGTTTCATTGACCGTCTCGGGCCGGATTTGGCTGATAGGCAATTAGACAATAGATGACCGGGCGGTCAGAGGAGTTTGATTGCAAAAACCTACGAGCTCATTTCGCCCTTGGATACAGGCAGTTGAATTCTTATTCCACAACATTGTTTAAAACCCTGTTGACAACTATGTGGATAAATCCGCCAAACGCGCCATTATCGGGCTTTTGCATCTCATTGCCCAAGGATTAAGCAATAATTTAATTAATAAAATTGAATACTTACGATATAGCGAGTGATCATGGCTACTTAGCGGCGATTGAGCCCAGAGATATAAACTCTATTGAAAAAAATATGCCAGAGGAAAACGCAGGCACAAGAAATTTAGCCATTAAAGAGAGACAAAAAAATAGTTAAAATAAATTAAGGAGTAACCGGGAAAAAAATATCTCGCGAGTCCAGGTCGCCTTCCTTTTACGGCCGATTGTTTACGCGGTTTCTGCCGATTTGCATAACCGAACCGATGCAAAAGGCGGTCGAGATTGCTTAAGTTCTTCTCATCCGATGAGTCAACATAAAAAAAGCTCCTGATCGCCACCGATCAGGAGCTTTGGATTTCCTTGTTGAATTAGCGGGTTGTCTTTAGAAGGTCAGCGTCAATTTGTTGATGACCAGGTAGTCGTCGCGGACGCTGTTGGCGTCACTTTCTCCTTTGTAGAATTTACCGGTAAACATGTAACCGCCGCCCAGCATATAAGAAAGGTTATTTGTTATTTTATATTGAGCGGTCAGATCAACTTCAAAGCCGTAAGAGTTGTCCACCCATGCCGCAGTCGGCTTTCTGTCGGCGTTGGCATAGGACACGGATCCCATAATATCCAGGCGATCAACAGGCCGGACACCGGCGCGCGCCTGGAAGAACCAGGCATTGGACATCGGGCTCGACTGGCGGGCGCTGTTGAACCCGTCAATATTGCCCTGCCAGTACGTCCGGTCGTAATTCCACATGATCAGACAGGGATTCCAGTCGATGCCGCCGGTCAGAGTGCCGCCTTCCTTCTTATTGGTTGTCCCGGGGTCATCTCCAGACACGTAAGCCGCCGTCCCGCCGACGTAGAAGACTCCGAAATCGGCCACGGCATCAACCCAGGCCGAGATGTTTTGCATGTCGACGTCGGGAAGAGGCGAGCCGTCGCCATATTCGTTTTCTTTGCCCCACGCATAGTTGAATTCCGCCTGCAGGAAGACAGGTCCCAGCTTTGCCTGGGTGAAGGGTGTTATCAGAAAAAAGTGCTTCATATTGTCGGCGATGGGTTTCTGGTCGGCATACCGGTACCAATATAAACTCAGCCAGCCCAGGAAGTCTTTCCACTTGTATTGGGCCTCCACGCCGTAATTGTCATTATCGGCGTCCATTACGCCGGCCGGATTGACAAAAGTGCGGCTTCCCTCCTTCACCTTGGTGGCCTTGAGGTTTAATGTAAAGGGGCCGGTCGCAAATGTATATTTGACGCGGCCATTGGGTGTTCCGCTGTCGCCGAAGACGCCGCCGATTACCCCCGTGTTCATATAGCCGACGTCAAAAAGACCGATCGGCGATTTGTAAGTCAGATAAAGCCAATCGAAAGCAATGTTTTCATTTTCAGCCCTTGTTGCCGCAGATGCGGAATCGAGCCCCGTTCCCGGTGTTGACCTTGGTCCGCCCCAGGCTCTCTTCATCGTATCAAAACGCGTCGTCAGCATGAGGCCCGGCACTACAACAAGAACGCCTTTCGTGCGCAGTCTCTGGTAGTAGAAGGCGGTTGAAATTCCATCTGAAGCCGTGTCTTTCATAACATTGGTTTTGTCCAGATAAAGGCCCGCCGCGTAAAATTCTCCGCTGAATTGGAGATCCATCGCAAAGACGATGGTGCCAAACACCGTGATGAATACGATTGCCGCCAAAAAAACTCCGATTTTCTTCATGATCAATCCCTCCCCAAACAAAAATTAACCCCAAACTCTCCTGTCTGAAACAAACGCATATCGCCTTTATGTTTCTTTCAATTCCCAACAAAAATAATGGCTGATCAAGTAAATGACAATGGTAGTTAAGCATCAGGGCATTGTCAGGTCCGGACTACCACTCGCTTTAGACGAAGAGGGGTCCGATATTTTCCCGTCTTTAACGATGCAAAGGTTTCTCTGCGGATCTCGGTTCCTGATGAACAAAATACTTGACGCGTCCTGACATACAAGAGATATATCGAGTCCAAAACAGCTGGAAACGGCGCATATATTCACGATCATGCTCGCGGGCCGGGCAAGAGCCGGTTTAAAATCAGGAGCACAATTTATGAACGTCATTGCAATCAACCACCTCGACAGCTTGCTGCGAGGTGGTTGATTGGACGCCGCCGCCCTGTTCGCGACCCTGTCACTTCAACCGGGTCGAAATGCCGCACTCGTCTTGACAATTCCGGATATGCTTTCAATTTATTCACTAAGAAATGAATTTTACAGATAGAGAGGAGAAGACCATGAAAGATTTAAACTATCTCTGTGTTGCGGAAGATGTCCTCACCAGGATCAAGCAGGGGGCTTTCCTGACTGTCAAAGCCCGGACTGTCCAGAATACGATGACCATCGGCTGGGTTACCTTCGGCTTTATCTGGCAAAAACCGGTCATGATGATCGCTGTGCGTTCGACCCGCCATACCTTTGACCTGATGGAAAGAGCCCGGGACTTTACGGTGACGGTGCCGTCCGGAGACATGGGCAAAATTCTTGCCGTATGCGGCTCCAAATCCGGCCGGGACGTCGATAAGTTCGCGCTGTGCAAACTGGCCACGGCGGATGGCCGCCATGTTGTCTCGCCGATCATCAACGTTCCCGGAATCCACTATGAATGCCGGATCGTTTACGCATCGGCAATGAATCCGGCTCGTCTGGATGAAAATTATGACAAGACCCTCTATCCGAAAAAGGATTATCACACGCTTTATTTTGGAGAGATCCTGGCCTGCTACGAAACCGACTAGTCCGGGCGCGGGGGCCGCTTCAGTAAAAAATGAAAATATCAATCCAGCGCCGGAATTGTCGGGAATGAGGCCTCTTCGTTGCGACGGCTGCAGATGCCTCTTGCGAGCGGTCCGTCCGCCTGGGATCGAATTCACAAATGAGCGATGCTCAGAGAAGAGGCTTTATTTTCTGCTTTCGCACATGATTGCAGGCGCGGATCACCGCAATAAAGAGAGGCACCACACCCAGGAGGATAAAGACAGCGTCCGCGGGCAGGCGCGCCCACTCGATCGTCCGCGAAATTCTCCGGTCGAGAAAGTCGGCGCTTCTGGCGTGCCAGTAGCCGTTTTCCAATACGTCCCAGAACTGCAGCACCCCGCCGGGGAAGAGGTTGCAGATCACCATCAGAGCCAAGCCGATATTCAGCCCCCAGAAGGACACGCGAATGTAACGTTCCACGTGTCCCCATCGGTCATCCGGCAGGACCTGGCGCATGGCAAAAACCATGAACGCCACGGCGAACATCCCGAAGACACCCATGAAGGCTGAATGGCCGTGGTTCGTTGTGAGCAGGGTCCCAACCTCAAAATAGCTGATAATGGGCGTGTTGATGAGAAATCCGAAGACGCCGGCTCCCACGAAGTTCCAGAAGCCGACCGCCATGAGAAAATAAAAAGTCCATTTGTGCGGGATCGAGATGGTTTTGCCGCAGATGTCGCAGGTGCCTCCCGACAGCTTAATGAAGTCCCAGGCATCCAGGGTCAGGAGAATGAGCGGCACGACCTCCAGGGCGGAAAACATGGCGGCCAGAGCCAGTGTGATGCCGGGCTGTCCCGTCCAATACCAGTGATGTCCGGTTCCGACAATACCTCCCGCTAAAAACAGGATCGCATCAAGATAGATCACCCGCAGGGCCGTCACGCGGGTTACCATGCCCAGTTTATAGAAGAGGACGGCGATCATGGCCGTAACGAAGAGTTCGAAGAAACCCTCCACCCACAGATGAATGATCCAGAAGCGCCACATATCGACGACGGAGAAATGGGTCTGCCCGGTGAAGAAAAGGGCCGGCAGATAAAAGAAGGGGATCGCCGCGGCCGTCAGAAGAAACAGGGTGGCAATCTCGCCCTGTTCGCTGTCTTTTCGTGCCGATCCCACCGCTCTCACGATGAGGACAAACCACAGGACAAGCCCCGCGACCAGCGCCAGTTGCCAGGCCCGTCCGAGGTCAAGGTATTCCCATCCCTGATGGCCGAGCCAGAACCATGCTGTTCCCGTGAGCTGGAGGACGCCGAACATTTCGCCTGCGAGACTGCCAAAAACGACTATGACCAAAGCCGCAAAAAGAAGGTTGATCCCGATCGTCTGCCCTTTCGGATCACTGCCGCGAAAAGACGTCGCGAGAAAGAGGCCGCCGGCAACGTAGCTTGTCGCGATCCAGAAAATCGCGGTCTGCAAATGCCAGGTGCGGAAGATATTGCTGGAAAAAAACCGGGAGAAATCCAGTCCGTAAAAGCTTCCCGGATCAACCCGGTAATGCGCCGTTGCGCCTCCGACCAGGACCTGCACCAGAAAAAGAACCACCGCCACGGCAAAAAATTTTATGGTCGCCCGTTGTCCCCCGGTCGCCGCTCCGGGCAGGAGCTGCGGGTGAATATGTTTTCCCGTCCCTTTCCACCCGAGGAAGTTGAACTTGCCGAAGGCGAAGAGAATGGCCGCTGTTCCCACAAGCAGCATGACAAGGCTCAGCGCACTCCAGAGGTAGGTGTCCGGCGTCGGCTGATTGCCGACAACCGGATCATAGGGGAAATTGGCCGTATAGGAATAGTCCTTTCCCGGACGATTGGCGACGGACGCCCAGGCCGTCCAGGCGAAGAAGGCCGTCAGCTGCCTGATTTCTTCGGGGTCCGAAATGAGCCCCGTCAGAAGTCCCCGATTGACGGCGGGGTTTTTGAAATAGTCAGTCCATTCTCCGATTTGCTTCTGGTAGGATGCTGTCTCTGCCTTGGTGAAGAGGAGGGAATCCGTGTCGGGGTGATAACGGTTCGTCTTCAGCAGTTCGCGAACGTCCGTCTGCAGGGAAGCGCGTTGAGTGGCCGTGAGGGATTCAGGTGGCAGGTCATAGTGGGATCGGGAGAGCATATCCGCCGCGTGAACGGCCAGGCGGTGAAGATAGGCGGCCGAAAAGTCCGGACCGAGGTACCCTCCGTGTCCCCAGATCGTGCCGTTTTCCATCAACCCGTAGCGGAGAAAAACTTCCTGTCCGGCAAGAATGTCACCGCGTGTAAAGACGGTCCCGCCGGCGGGATTTAACACGGTCAGGGGAATCGGCGGAGCATTCCTGTGCGTCGTAACGGCTATGCCGACCAGAACGGCAAAGCCGCAAACGGTGATCAGAAGGACGGATCTCCTCCACCAGGGTGACAGTCTTTCCATGGGATTTTCCCGGGTGTTCATGTCTTCACCTCCACGGCGTTTCTTCCACTGTGAGAACGGACATACACGCGCGGCGGACTTAACCTGCGGATTTACGGTGCGTAATGACCGGAAATGCGCAATATCCCGTCGAGCGTCATGGCCAGCATGATCAGCAATATGTAGTAATTCGTCTGCCTGAACAGACCCGCGTAATCGCTCCGGCGTTTACCGATAAAGGCCATCCCCCGGATCAAAAGCCAGGCGGAGGCGGCAATCACCGCCGCCTTGGTGATCGGCAGGCGAAAGAGGCCGAACAAAATCACAAGCTCAGCGCTGACGACTGCTGCGCACAGCCACTGGAAGGCAATCCTTCTGAGCTGACTTTCCGTGAATGCCGTGGAAAGGGTGGGAAGGCCTGCCTTTTCATATTCCTTTCCACAGGCCAGTATGTGCAGAATGAAGTGGGATAACTGCCACATGAAGAAGAAAAAACAAAGCCCCGCCAGGCCGGCATCAAGGATGCTTCCGCCTCCGGCAAGCCAGCCCATGGCCGGCGGGATGGCGCCGACCAGCGCGCCCGGGATGGCGGCATAGCGGCTGCGGGCCTTAAGCCACGTGTAGAAACCGTTGTACCAGAAGATGGCGGCAAGCCCGAGAAGCGCGACGGCAGGCTTTTCCGTGACGGTCAGCAAGCCGCACCCCAATGCGATCAATACAACGGACAGGGCCAGGGCGGCCGCGGGTTCAAGTCTTCCCGCCGGCAGGGGACGGCCGGCCGTCCGGGCCATCAGCGCATCGACGCGGCGCTCCTCGTAATGGTTCAGTGCGCCCGCGCCCGACGCTGTGAACAAAACGCCTAAAGCCAGCACCGGGAGGACAACCCATCGAGGGGTGTCAACCAGCATAAATCCGCTCACGGCGGAAAAGGCCGAAAAAAGTGAAATCTGCGGCTTGCACAGGCTGAACATGCTGGGAAAATAGTTCCGGAGAAGAGGCGGGCTGAGCGTTTGTTCCGTCATTATTTTAACGCCTCCAGGTAGACGGTGATGGTTTTAAGTTCCGAATCCGTCATGGGGATTTTGGGCATGATCGGGGGATATCCTTTGACCGTGGCCGCCTGAGGTTCCAGAATATGCTTCTGGATATAGGCCGCATCGACTGTTACCTCCTTCTCCGCCCCCGCGGCTATTACCGTTTCCCTGCGACCCATCAGGCTTTTAAACGTCGGGCCGATCTTGGCCGATCCGTCCAGGGAATGACAGCCCAGGCATCCTTTGGCCTGCAGAATCTTCGGCCCGAGGTCCGCGGGAGTTTTGCCCTCGGGCGTATTCAGCCACCTGGCGAAGTTCTCCGCCGACACAACGTTCACCTTCGAGCGCATGTGAGAGTGGCCCAGCCCGCAGTACTCGGTGCAGAAAAGATCATACGAACCCGTTTCGTCCGCGGTGAACCACAGATGGGTCTTCATGCCGGGAACGCAGTCCTCCTTGATCCGGAAAGCGGGAATGAATAGACTGTGAATGACGTCGGCCGAAGTCAGCACCAGCTTCACCGGCTTGCCCAGCGGGACATAGAGCACATCGCTCTGTTTGCCGTTTGTGTACTCGAAAAGCCACGACCACTGGCGGGCCGTAACATCAATCGCCAGCGCGTCTTTCGGCGGGTTGCGGATGTAGTCGAAATCCACCCAGCCGAAATAGAACATGAACAGGACCAGGATTGTGGGAATGACGGTCCAGGCGATCTCGAGGGCCACATTTTCCTTAACGCGCTCCGGCCTTGCGTGCCGGTCGCGGTTATACTTGATGAGGAAGACGATCATCGTGACCGTCACCAGAGTCAGCAGGACGACGCAGCAGACCACGATGAAGAGGAAGGCGTCTTCCACTTTTCCCGCGGTATTGGAAGGTCCCAGAAACATCGCAAACCTCATCTCAGCCAGATGTCGGCGTACAGAAGCCCTATGAGCACTGTCAGGGCGAAAAGCGCCGTCATCAGCATAATCTTTAAAAAACGGCCTTCATCTTTTAAATGCATGAAGAAGGCCAGAACCAATCCCGCTTTGACGGCCGCGATTGCCAGAGATCCCAGAACGCTGAATTGCGCCAAGAGCTGCAGTTTGGCTACGGCGATGGTCGCTGCCAGCAGGCCCAGCAGAACAAGCCACACGGCGATATAGGTACGGGCTGGAGAAGCGGCGTTTTCAGAATAGCGGTCGGTCATGGCATTCCCTCATGTAACCAGATAAAAAAGCGGATAAAGAAAGATCCAGACAATATCCACAAAATGCCAGTAAAGGCCGGTGTTCGCAAGCCTTACCGCGCGCGTCTGATCGATCACCCCGCGCCTGGTAAAATAGATCATGAAGCAAATAACGATGCAGCCCACCAAAACGTGCAGCCCATGCAGACCGGTCATCATGTAGTAAAGGCCGAAGAACATCGTCTGCCCGGGCCCCAGGGCGAGGAGCGCCGGCGAATCCGGGTAGATGCCCTGGATGATCTTTCCACTCCATTCGACATACTTGATGATCAAAAAGACCACTCCCATCAAAACCGTCGCGGCCTGAAGCGCGATCGACCGGGTCGTCTTTCCGGCGCGGATGGCCCAAATCGCCAGCGCGATCGCGAGGCTGCTCGTGAGCAGGATCGCGGTGTTCACCGTTCCCAAAACCAGGTTTTCCTCCGCGGCTGCTGCGTGAAAGGCGGCGGCATACTTGAAACGGTAAGCGGCATACAAGAGGAACATGCCTCCAAAGAAGAGAATCTCGGTGAAGAGGAAGAACCACATCCCCATGGTCTTCCCTTCGAGATCAATATGTTCCGCCGCGTCGTTCACATTTACTCCCTCAAGGCTTCGTCTTCATAATCGTAGGGTCTTTTGCTCACCGTCGGCAGTGTGGCAAAGTTTTCGGCCGGAGGTGGCGAAGCAACGGTCCATTCCAGCGTTTTCCCTCCCCACGGATTGGCGGGTGCGCGCGCACCCTTTACGGCTGACCGGACAAGGTTGACGAAGATGATCGCAATGCCGATGGCGAGAAACCAGGAGCCCACGGTGGAGATGATGTGGTTCATTTGATACTGCGGCGGATAGTCGAAATACCGCCTGGGCATTCCCTGGAAGCCGAGGACGAACATGCTGAAATAGAGAATATTAAAGCCGACAAACAAATTCAGCCAGCCGATCTTGGCATATTTTTCAGAATACATCCGGCCCGTGATCTTGGGAAACCAGTAGTGCAGCGCCGCCAGAATGGAAAAGCCCGCGCCGCCGAACATCACATAATGAAAATGGCCGACGATGAAGTAGGTGCCGTGGAGATGCAGGTTGGTCGCCAGTGCCCCGATGATGAGTCCGGTGAGCCCGCCGATGGAAAACAGAAAAATGAAAGACACGGCGAAGAGAAGCGGGGCGTCGAGGCGGATGGCGCCTTTATAAAGGGTGGAAACCCAGTTGAAAATTTTGATGCCGCTGGGAACCGCAACCAGAAAAGAAACAAAGGAGAAAATGACGCGGGCCGTGTCGCTCATCCCGCTGGTAAACATGTGGTGCCCCCACACGGCGTAACCGACAACCGCGATGCCGAGCGCCGAGAGGCAGACTGCGGTATAGCCGAACAGGGCCCGCCGCGAAAAGACCGGTATGATTTCGCTGATGATTCCCATAGCCGGGAGAACCATGATGTAGACGGCGGGGTGGGAGTACATCCAGAAGAGGTGTTCATAGAGAATCGGATCGCCGCCTTTCGTCGGATCGAAAAATCCGACGCCGACGAACCGGCCCAGGACGATGAACAGCAGCGTGATGGCGAGCACCGGTGTGGCGAGCATCTGAACCCAGCCGGTGGCATAGAGCGTCCAGGCAAAAGCCGGCATGCGGAACCACGTCATGCCCGGCGCGCGCATACGGTGAATCGTTGTGACGAAGTTGAGCCCGGTGAGGATTGAGGAAAATCCCAGGACAAAGACGCCGAAGACGGCAATGGATACGTTGGCCGGCGTCTGAATGCTGTAAGGTGCATAAAAGGTCCAGCCCGTGTCGGCGGGCCTGCCGGGCAGAATGAGCGAGAGCACAATGATGATGGCTCCCGTCACATAGAGCCACCACGAAAGGCGGTTGATTCTGGGGAAAGCCACGTCCTGCGCGCCGATGAGCAGCGGCAGAAAGATATTGCCGAAGGCGACGGGAATTCCGGGAATGATGAACAGGAAGATCTGGATGACGCCGTGGAGTGTGAAGAATTCGTTGTAGGTCTGCTGGTTCATGAGCCAGCCGGGGTTGAGCAGGCTCAGGCGAATCGAGAAGCCCAGGATGACGCCGACGGAAAAGAAGGACAGCAGCGCCATGAGATACATGACGCCGATCCGCTTATGGTCGGTGGACATCATCCATTCCACAATGCGCCAGCGGTATTTTCCGGACCGCTGATAAAATCCGGCATCTGTATGCACGTCAGAGATCTCGGCCATATCAGGCATCCCTCCGATATTTTTTTGACGTCAGCTGGAGGTAGACAAAGAAGGCGGCCATTGCCAGAAGGGTGATGAGGCCGATGATGCCGATGAAATAGAAGAACTTGCTCTGACCGGGCGGTTCATGGGAAAAGCAATACAGAAGTGCACGTTTCAATTCCGTGACGGGCTTCCCCTGGGCGGCTTCGGCAAGGGCCACATTCAGGTCGAAAGACGAGAAGGTAACCGGATAGGCTGCGCCGTAATCATACTTCGTGACGGAAAAATACCGCGATATCTTTCCTTCGGGAGACAGGAAAATCAGCACGACGGGATGAGTAAATCCATGAACATCCTGGCGATACCGGAATCCGACGGCATCCGTCAGCCGATCGATGTTTCGATGATCGCCCGTCAGGAAAGTCCATCCGTCGGATGGGACGCCGTCCTCTGACGCTTTCAAATAATTTCGCTTAATGTTGGCGGCGATCTGCGGCGTATCCGTCGGATCGAAGCTGACGCTCACAACCCGGTAGTCCTTGCCGGCCGCAGAGGCCAGCCTGGGGAGAGCCGCGGCCAGGCCCGCAAGCAGCTGAGGACAGATGTGTTCACAGGTGAAATAGACGAGCGTCAGGATCACGGGCTTTCCCAGGAGATCGCGAAGTTCTATCTTTTGTCCCTTTTCGTCGATAAAGGTGATATCGGCGGGGAGCGTCTGTCCCGTCTTTTCGGTGATGCCGATTTCACCTTTGGCCAACGCTTCCGTATCCAGTGTTTCATGCGCATAGCCGCTGCCGGTACAGAGGAGCGACCAAAAAATCAGAACCCATAGAAGCTTCTTCATTCATTTCCTCCTTTTTCCCGCCGCTTTCCCAGACCTCCGAATTGCCACCAGCCGAAGAGATTGAGATAGGCGAGAGCAAAAACAAAGGCCGTAATAATAAGAAAAATGTCCGGGGCGATCCCGGGATCATTAATTCTTGCCCGATCGACTCCGTTGAGGCTGAGGATGTAGGCTTCCAGATCGGCAATCTGCTGCTGGGTCAGGGCATTAGTATCTCCGAACGGGAGCATGGAAAGCTGCGGACCGGGGCCGGCCGGACGCGATCCGTGCTGAATGTAGCGGTCGATATTGGTGACGAAGGTCTTCTGCTCCGGGCTGAATTCGTCGGCCGCGATCGGGTTCAGCGAAGGAACTGTACCGTCGGTTGACCCGGGATTGGCGATTTTGCCTTTTCCCTCGCTCCCGTGACATGATGTGCATGTCTTTTCGAAGACAATGGAGCCGTGATCGGCGCTGCCGATGATTGTCACGGCTACGCCGGGTGCGCCGTGAGGACCGACCGTGGTTGCGGCAGCGGGCGGGGCCGGAGATGCCGCGGCGACGGATGCTGCTGCTTTTTGAGCGAGCAGGAAATCAATTAACTGCGCGACGGCAGCGGGGCTCATTGCCGTTTGCGCCGGCATGATCGAGGATGGATTATGGGATTTCGGATTCATGAGCTGCTCGGTGATCCATTCCCGGGAATGGCCCTTGAGGCCTTCTCCCGAGAGATCCGGCCCGATGGACCCGCCGGTTTGGCCGATGCGATGGCAGGCCACGCAGCCCTGTGACTGGAAAAGATCATGGCCTGCTTTTTCGGAAGCGGAAAGGTCCGCGGGTTTAGCACCTGCGGACTTTGCAGCCAAAGGCGCGGGCGGTGCCTGCGGTTGTCCCGCTGGAGTTCCGAGCCCTTCCGTCTGGCTCAGTGCGCCGGCCAGTGTGAGGGTGATAAAGCCTGCGACGGCGATCACCCATCCGGCCATGGCTAAAGGCCGCCGGAAGGGCCGCCGCTCCGGATCGCGATCGAAGAAGGGGATGCTAAGCAGCAGCAATGTTCCGATAAGCGGAATGCCCGCGGTGGCGATGATTTCGAGATGTCCGGGAAAGAACTTCAGTGCCTCATAAAAAAAGAGAAAGTTCCACTCGGGCTTGGGAATATAAGACGCGTCCAGCGGGTCCGCCATCCCGGCATAAGGAGGTGGAAAGAGAACGGTAAGCGCCACCAGAATAAAGATGACAGCACTTGCCGCCAGGCCGTCCTTAAAGACCTGGTCGGGCCAGAAAGGTCCTGAGAGCGTCCGTTTCCGCTCATCCCAGGGGCCCGCATTGCCGACTTTCCTGAGCGCCACCAGGTGCACCGCGGCCAGGGCGAAAAGCGCGCCCGAGACGATGGCGGCATGCCCAATGAAAAAACGGGAAAGCGTCAGCTGGCCGATGACGCCGCCTGCCAGCATAAGTTGTTTGATCAGGTCGCCGACCAGCGGCATGCTGCCGGCGGCACTGGCGGCGACTTCAATGAGCCAGTAACTGCGCTTGTCCCAGGGCAGCGCGCCGCCGGTCAGGCTCATGACCATGGTCAGAAGAAACAGGAAGACGCCTGTTACCCATTGCAGTTCATGAGGCCGCTTGTAAGCTCCCCAGATAAACACCTGCGACATATGCAGCAGAACACAGACGACCATCGCATTGGCGCCCCAGTAGTGGAGCCCGTGGATGAGCCAGCCCAGCGGAACCTCCGTGCGCAGATAATTCAGACTGTTGTAACCCTGGGTAAGGGTCGGTACATAATAAAAGAGCTGCCAGATTCCCGTGACGACCTGCAGAAGAAACAGGATCAGGGCCGCGCTGCCGAACACATAGGCAAAGCTTGCCCCGCCTGCCATATCTTCCTCGAGTGCCAGGCGGGCAAACGGCGTGAGCGGCCATCGTTCATTGATCCATTGAAAAAAACGGGAGAACATCGGGCCTCCTAGACGGGTATTTTTTGGGCGATGCCGCTGCGGAATTGCTGCCAGTCGACCGAAAGACTCCCCTGTTCAATGCGCGTGGCGAGCGCGTCGAGCGGCCGCGGCGCCGGACCGCCCAGGACTTTTCCTTCGGGTGAATAGACGCTGCCGTGGCAGGGGCACTCAAAATGCCCGCTTGCGGCGTTCCAGTTAAACTGGCAGCCGAGATGCGGACAGGTCGGCGAAAAAGCCGTTACCGCCGAATCGCTGTGCTTGATGACCCAGAGGCGGCGGACGACGGATTCCTGCAGGTAAGCGTCCGTCTCCACGTCTGCGGCCGTAAGACCGACAGGCCGGCCTGCGGGCAGGTCCTTGAGATCAGCGACCCTGATCCAGTGATTGGAACTGGTCTTTCTGGGACCGATGAAGGATCCGACAAGGGGGATTCCCACAATCGCACCGCATACGGCGGCCAGGATCCCGGTGGCCCAAATCATAAATTGCCGGCGCGAGCTTTCATTGGTTGTAACTGCCGATTTTGCGTCTTCCATGAATCCCTCATAGAATTTCGGGGCGATGAGCCGGTCGATCGGATGTTCTTAGAAAATGCGCCCAGGCAGTCTCGATGCGGCATTTTTGTCAGGTCCGCACCTTTAGCTGCCCGCCGTTCAGGTTAACGCTGTCGGCCTACTTGAATGTTTTTAGAATATATTTTGCAATGGCCTCGGCATCAGGGTCGGGCATTTCCTGTTCAGCGAATTTCGTCATCCCGGTTCCGGGATTGCGCATTTGTTTGACGATGTCGCGCGGCGTCTTGATGCCGTTTGCGCGAAGCGCCTTTTCATTGATGGGTTTTTCTTTATTAATGATGTTCCCGCCGTCGGGATGACAGACCTGGCAGTTTTTTTTAAACAACTCTTCCCCCGATGCGGGTTTGTCCGCCGCCGGGACGTTGGAGGCCAGGCCGTAAAAAAGAACAAAGAACGCAGCGGCTCCCGTTATAAATATCTTTTTCATATCCGTCTCCACTTGTGCAATTAAAGTTATTGTCAAAGCCCGGTGATGCGCTTCTTGCATCTATTTTTAGTGGTTCACTAAAATGAATTCAATACGGGTTTATTGTCAGTAGATTGGTAGTGTATATCTATCAACATTCTTTCGCTATGACGGCCCGGGTAATGCCGAAACGAACGGAACGTCGTCCATAAGCGACGCCAGCGAGTCTTTATTTGACTAGTTCATGCGCACTGCCTATATTTTCGTAAAGCAAAATAAGTCCTTGCCTATTCATTCACCGGTGCGCGCCGAAGTCGAAATTTTTCAGAAGTCCGGTGACGCGTTGTCAGATCACGAATGCAGCAGCGAAGAATTTTGCCGGAATGACGCTGTTGGAAAAGGAGACTCGAAATGCGGAAACATCCCTTTTGCATACTTCCTCTTTGCCTTATTCTATTTTGCTTGCTCAGGGCGGCGGATGCATTTCCGGCGAATCGCGAACCCGGGGAATTGACAAGCTATCAGGGCGCCGCGCTGGGTTCGGTAAATGATTTTTACGAAAATTCCATCGGCGGGGTTCGAAAAGTCGATCTGAAAACCTATCGGCTGAAAGTTGACGGGCTTGTCGGAAAACCGCAATCGTTTACGTACCAGGAACTCAAAAACATTCCGCACCGGAAGAAACTGATCACCGTCCATTGCGTGGAAGGATGGAAAGTCACCGTGTTATGGGAGGGCATTCCGATCGGCGAACTCATCGGGCGAGCCCGCGTGGATTCAAAAGTGAATACCGTTATATTTCACAGTGCGGACGGTTATACGACATCCCTGGATTTTAAAACCGTATCGGGCAAAGACATGCTGCTTGCCGATTCGGCCAACGGTATTCCCCTGCCGGCAAAGCTCGGGTTTCCGTTTATTCTGGTGGCCGAAGACAAATGGGGTTACAAATGGGCGCGCTGGATAGAACGAATCGAATTTTCCGATAAAGCCGGCTTCCGGGGCTACTGGGAGCAGCGCGGCTTTAATCAGAAAGGCGACGCATCCGGCCCGGAAATGGAAGGAGACACGAGGTAGACTGTCCCAACAGGCAGCTTGGGCCCGGATCGAAAAAGGGAGAGGTCGTCTTTTGGTCCGGGTTTCGGAAGTTGCTGCTTCGCATTGCCCGGACGACTTCAATTTTTTTAAGACGTCCCGCAGGTTCGCGGGCCCAAGACCAGTTGCCGGTGCCTGCAAATAAAGCGGGCTATTCCTCAAGGGCTTCTCTCACCTTAAGCGCCAGGTCTTGCAGTGAAAAAGGCTTGGATATGAATTTGACGCCTTCTTCCAGCACTCCCTGGCGCGCGATGACATCGTCCGTGTAGCCGGACATGTACAGACGTTTCAGACCCGGCTTGATGGCCAAGATCTGTTCCGAGAGCTCCTTTCCGTTCATGTCCGGCATCACCACATCGGTGAGCAGTAAATGGATCTTTCCGCGATCTTCCCGGGCCAGATGCAGGGCATGATTCCGGTCCGGGGCCGCAAGCACATTATAGCCTAATGCTTCCAGCATGGCCTTCGTGAGTTTCAGCACCGTTTGTTCATCTTCCACGATCAATATGGTTTCCGTCCCTCTCGGGATTTCCGTCTCTTGTATATCATCGGCTGCCTGGGGGACATCGCTTTGATATCGGGGCAGATAAAGCCGAAACGTTGTCCCCTGTCCGGGCTCGCTGTAGACATTGATAAAGCCGTTATTCTGTTTGACGATGCCGTAGACGGTGGCCAGCCCCAGTCCTGTGCCGTGGCCTTCTTTCTTGGTCGTAAAAAAGGGTTCGAAGATATTGGCGAGCGCTTCCGGCTCGATCCCGCAGCCGCTGTCGCTTACGGTAAGTACGACAAAATCGCCCGGGACCCATTCCGGCCGGTCCGCGCAGTAGGCTTCATCGCAGGTCACGTTGGATGTTTCGATAAAGATTTTCCCCGTCCTGCCGATAGCGTCGCGGGCGTTTACCGTCAGGTTGGCAAGCAGTTGATCGATCTGCGACGGATCGATTCTGACCTTCCACAAATTGTGGCCCGGATGCCAGCCCAGCGTGATATTCTCGCCGATAAGCCTCTGGAGCATTTTTAGCATGCCCGTTACCATTTCATTCAAGTCCATGATCTTGGGGCTGACGGTTTGCTTCCGGGCAAAGGCGAGCAACTGGCGCGTCAGGTCCGCGGAGCGCATTCCCGCATTCAGAATGTCGTGCAGAGACTGATAAAGAGGTTCGCGGCGATTGACTTCCTTCATGGCCATTTCGGCATTGCCGATGATGACGCCAAGCATATTGTTGAAATCGTGGGCCACGCCGCCCGCCAGCCGGCCGACCGATTCCATCTTCTGCGCCTGAATGAGCTGCGTTTCCAGCTGCTTTCTTTCCGTCAGATCGACCAGAGAGGCAACGCTTTCCTTCGTTTCGGGAAGCATGGCGACGTTTATAAAGATATCCCGGATTTCACCGAGCCGGTTGATATAACGGAATTCATAGGTAGCGGGGGCTGATCCGCCAACGGTCCGGCGCATTGTGTGGTAGGTCTTCATTATTTCCAGGTCATCCGGATGAATGAAAGACGTCCAGCTCATCTTTCCTTCCAGTTCCTGCTTCGAATAGCCGCTAAGTTCCGCGAAGTTGTTATTCGCCATGAGAATGGTGGCGTCTTCACCGATAATGATATTCGCCGTAGCCGTACTTTCGAAAATGGTCCGGTATCTCTCTTCACTCTTTCTGATGGTTTCCTCTGCCAGTTTGCGATTGAACGCCATGCCGGACAAATAGGCGAACGTTTTTAAGGCGTCATCGGGCACGACCGGCTGATCACCGGGGAGATAGGCCGCGCATGCCCCGATGACCTCACCGGCATAACTGACCGCAAGAGCAATGATCTCGCGGCAGCCGCCCGCCTCCATGACGATGTCCGATAGTTCGCGCGATACCGCCCCGAAGGAAAGTTCATACAGATCTTTGGGTCTTCGCAGCCCCTCAGTGAGCATACTCGCCATATCAGCTTCACTGACCGGCATGCGCATTTCATACACCTCGGGTCCAAAGAAGACGCCCAATTTTTCCTGGGCTGCCGGATCGGCCGACAGCGAAACGAGCTTCAGACATCGCGCGTCGCGCTGATAAATCGAAAAGGTGGCGGCAAGGGCGCCGGTGAGAAGGCGCAGCGATTCGGCCATTTTATTGAAGAAGGCTTCCGTGCCGGCGGCTTCGGCGAAAACAATGGAGATATCATTAAGTCGCTCATGATAAGACGCCAGCTCGCGATATTTTTGCTCGCTTTTCTGCAGGGACTCTTCCGCCATCTTCCTCTTGGTAATGTCCCGGGATACGCCGTGAAGGCCGGTCAGAACACCCTGTTCGTTGCGCAGGCCGCCGATGACGGTATCCATCCAGCGCGTTGTACCGTCCCTATGGCAGTATTCCAGGACCAGAGATGCTTTTCTGTCGGGATCGGCATTTCCTTCTTTCTCGCGGGCCAGCTCCCCGGCCATGGCATTGAGCCCGAAGGAGAGCGATTCCGGCGTAAACTGCTCTTCGATCGGCATCTGCATGCGTTCCTCCTGCGTGTACCCGAGCACGGCCTGGATAGAGGGAGTGACGTAGACGGTTCGCAAATTCATATCGGCTATCCAGACGACGTCCGACATTTTTTCGGTCAGGAGTCTGTACTTTTTTTCGCTTTCGCGCAGGGCTTCTTCCGCCAGCTTGCGGTCGGAAATATCGATAAAACTTTCCAGATAACATTTTCTGCCCTTGATGATGATGGGATGCACCGTTTTTAAAATATCTTTTTGCGATCCGTCCGCCTGGAGGAGTTTGCGTTCCGAGTGATCGATGGTTTGCCCCAGATCTTTGATGGGACACTTCCCCAGCTCGGCCGGACAGACGAGAGAATGACAGATCTGCCCGATAATTTTATCTTCGGATAAGCCGGTCATTTCGACCGCTCTTTTGTTCACCTCCAAAATCGTCTGGCTTGAGCTGTCAATGATCATGATACCGGTATTGATTTTATTCAAGACGGCCTGCAGCTTGGCTTCGTTATCCAGCAATTCCTCTTCGGCCTGTTTGCGATCGGTGACGTCACGGGCATTGATCACTAAACCTGCAATCGCGGGATGATGCAGAAGGTTTTTGCAGATGCCTTCCATGATGAGTTCGCTGCCGTTTTTATGCCGGACGCGGAAGCTGGCCGGTATGGACATCTCCCGGGTCATGAGGACCCGCTCGAACATTTCTCCGGCCCTGGATCGGTCGTCGGGTGTAATGTATTCCAGAGCGGTTTTGCCGACCAATTCATCGGGTCTGTAGCCGACGACCCTTTCCACGGAGGGGCTCACGTACGTGACGACACCCTCTGCATCCGTGATCAAGAGGACATCGGACGAATTCACCGTGATCTCCCGGAAATACTCCTCGCTTTTCTTGAGAGCGTTTTCCGCAACCCTGCGATCCGTGACGTTGCGAATAATCATAATGGCCTGATCTTCCAGAAGAGGGATCAATCTTGCTTCGCAGAAGTACTCCGTTCCATGGCGGAGAAGGGAATACTCAAAGCTCACGGGGGCATTTGTTCGCCTCATATCCTCCAGGGCCGGGCGGATATTTTCGGCGACCGGGGCCAGCGGAATATCGTAAATTTTCTTTCCGATCAAATCCGGACGGGCAGTGATGAGATCGGAGGTGCTTCCGGATTTGCAGTCGAGGATCAATCCGGAACCGTCGATCCGGAAGAAGATGTCCGGAACAGCCTCGAAGATCGCCCTCATCCCGGCGCCGGCCTGCAAAAGTTCCTGAGAACTCAATTCGAGCGATCTCTCCAGCATGTTCCGGTCGCTATCTGATTCATGGTAGGCGCTGTTGACCGAATCGATAAAACCGGCCCACTCGTCGGGCACTTCAAACGCATCCCCGAAAAGTCGTTTGAGCTGGCGCTTAAGCAGGCTGTGCATTTTTATGGACGGCATGGTTAAGCCTCTGCAAAAGTGGTGATCGTCATCGTTTGATTGTGGAGAGTGCAGGGCGCGCCGGACAGGAAAGGCGAGATCTCCCCGTAGGAATAGAAGCCGGTCAAAGCGGGAGAGCCGCCCAGCACATCACTGACCGCTTCCACTTCTTCCTCAATTCTTTGTTTCAGCACGAGCTTCCGGCCCACGCAGCTGATGAGAATCGCCAGTTCAGGAGAGCTTCCGGAAAGCCCTTCTTGGCTGCGGACGGCCGCTTCGCTCGCGCCGTCGATGAGTCTTTCAAAATTTGCTTTCATGAACCGCGCATAAGCTCCCTCGGGAATATCCCCGGCAAAGGTCATGCTCTTTTCTTCTTCATTGACTGCGAGGATGGTACGGACAATGCCCGTTTCGCCGTTTTTTGTCCGGATGCTTAACGGGAAGAGAAGCCCGGTGGCGGGCAGCCCCTGTGCATGTTCACCCAGGTACTTCTTATATATTTCGAGTGCGGATTGTCCGTCGAGCTCATAGAGCAGGTTCTCCCTGGAACGGGTAATGATGCGCTCCGGGCCGAAGGGGTCCCATCCTCCCATGGAGCCATAACCGACTTTCAGGCTTTCTCCATACAAACCCAGGATGGCCAGGGTATTTCTGGCGGGCAGATCATCCCAAAAAACATATGTTTCTTCAAAATGGTCGCCGTTTCCGGCAAGACCTCCGGTAATGGTGACACCTTCCGGTAGATCGCTTGCCAGACCTTTTACCAGGTCGCTTCCGTTCACGCTGAGGCCGTCGGACAGAACGAACACATGGCGCAGGCCTTCCTTTTTGATGGATTGCGCCAGCATTCTGCCCGCTTCAATGCTGCTTTCCGCCTCTTTCAGCGCGATCCTGGCGCCCATAATCTCCGTATTTTCAAAATGAATTGCCGTGGCCACCAGAGTATGATCGAAGACGCGGGTTCCGCATATTTCACCGGACGTGGAGCATCCGAAAAGATGCGCTCCCGGATACATTTTTTTTACCTCGTCGAAGCAGGCCTTTTCTTTTAAGATGTCCGTCGCGGCAAACATAACCACGAGCTCGGCACGTCCTTTAAGGGCCGATCCATGGAGGAGGGACCATCCCTTCGTCCGGCTCCAGACTTTCTGCTCGATTTTCATTTCACAGCCTCCGCATCCATAATATCAGGTGGTTCATCAAAACAGCATGATCCGGAACAAGCTGACCGCGCGAACCCGCTCAGTGGCGGACAGGATTTATCGAACGGCAGGGAACAAACCAAAATTTTTTTATCATTACCACATGTTGGGCTGGAATTCCTGAATTTTCGTTATCCAGCGGGAAGAAATTTTCGGCGCGAGAAGAGTAATCAGCTAAAAGACCGGACTGATTTACGGATTTCTGATCGTCTGCAAAAGCAGCGGGAGCCCGACATTGGTCGGTCCTCCTTTCTTAAAACGAAAATCGCATATTGCATGACCGTCCGCCAGAGTCGTCGTTCGCGAAAGCCCCCAGCCGAGAGTTTCGCTCGCTGTCTTATCAAAATAACACATTAACGGCGCCAGTTCCGGCGCGCCCTGCCGTCTCAGAAAGGTGCAGCCGGCGCACTCGGTATAATCGAGACCGTAGTCGAATGTCCGGCCATCCCCCTCGATGAAAGTCAGAACATAACCATCCGGATATTTGCGGGCCCGGGACTGGGCCGCCCGTTTCTTTATACGCCATATAAATAAAGGTGAAAACCACAGACAGCCGATCGTTTTGCAAACGAAAGACGGAATGGCCCGCAACTCCGCCTCGTTCATCCGGTAGATCATCCGGGCGGCTTCCTCAGTCTTGAGCCCGTGTCTTAAAAGCACGCGATAAATTGCCAGATAGCGGCTCGTTGGAATAAGAAAAAGCAGAAAGGGACTTCGCCTGCCGATGTAGGGAATCTGCCCAATGAGTGATTCATATTCAAGACTGCATTGGTTAACGAGTGACCGGGCCTCATGATCACCATACGCCGAAATAAGAACCTGTCGGCTGCGGGCGATTGATCTTGCGAAGGACGCGAGCAGGCGCGGTTTTTGAGACGAATAGCAGGCATCCTTCATTTAAATCCCTCCGGTCATCGTGGGGCGAATCTCTCAATAAAGCGTTTAATCCCGCTCACGCGGGACGAGCGTTAATTCCCTGCCGCTTGCCGCGAAATAATGACGTTCATTTCATACCCCGACAGCTTGCCGCAAGGCGGTTGACTGGGCAATCGAAATGAAAACGGGATTTCCAAAAGACGAGTGCCGGCGCGCCATGAGGTTGCTCGTCGATCGGGGTTAAGTCAAAATAAATTGTCAAAATGGGTCACGGTAATGTGATGCTGTCCGGAGGGCAGGCGAGCGCAAATTCAGATATTCTTTTTTGCCGCCAGCGCTTCCATCACTTTGGCTGCCAGAGACTTGATGGTGAAGGGTTTCTGTATGAACTGTACGCCTTCTTCCAGCACGCCGTGATGAGCGATCACGTCCGCCGTATAACCGGACATGAAGATCAAATTAATGTCCGGTCGTATTTCCAGCACTCTGTTTCTTAATTCCTTTCCGCTGATACCCGGCATCACGACGTCGGAAATCACCAGGTCAATGCAGGCGTCCGGATCTTTACAATATTCGATGGCTTCCATCGGCTTTTCGACGGACCTTACCGTATACCCGAGGGATTCCAGAATCCCTTTGGTAATCTGAAGGACCATGGCGTCATCTTCGACCAGCAGAATATTTCCTGTGCCGGTGATTTTCAGCTCTTCTTCCGATTCAAGCAGAATGGCGTTTTGTCCTTCTGCCCGTGGCAGGTAGATGCTGAAAGTTGTTCCGTGAGCCGGTTCGCTGTAAACATTGACGAAGCCGTTATTTTGTTTAACGATGCCGTAGACCGTCGCGAGGCCCAGCCCCGTGCCTTTGCCCACATCCTTGGTAGTGAAGAAAGGCTCAAAAATATGCTGCAGTGTTTCTTTATCCATACCCACGCCGTTGTCGCTGAAAGACAAGCGGACATAATGACCGGGAATGCAATCGATGTTCTTTTCGCAGTAAGAATCGTCGAGGACGGTATTGACGGTTTCAATGGTCAACTGGCCTCCGCCGGGCATGGCATCGCGGGCATTAACGGCAAGATTGATGAGAATCTGCTCAATTTGCGACGGGTCAAACTTAATCGGCCAGAGGTGCTCTCCCATGACCACCTGCAGGCCGACGTCTTCACCGATCAGGCGGATCAGTGCTTTTTGCGTATGGGCGACCAGATCGTTCAAGTCAATGACTTTAGGCTCAATGATCTGCTTGCGGGAAAAAGCCAGGAGTTGGGTGGTGATGTCCCGGGAACGGATGGCGGCTTTTTCAATTTCGGCAATATCTTTTAGGACCGGATGAAGGCTGCCCAGGCGCAGTTTGGCCAGGTCCGCGTAGCCCAGGATGACGCTCAGCATGTTGTTGAAATCATGCGCCACGCCGCCGGCCAGGCGACCGACGATTTCCATCTTCTGGGACTGCATGAGCTGCGCTTCCAGTTTATCTTTTTCCTCTCGCGCTTTTTTGCCCTCCGTAATGTCCCGGCCGGCCATCAGCATGCCGGTGGCTTTGCCCTGTGTATTCCGCATAAAAGTGGCGGTGACTTCGATCCAGACCGTGTTACCGTTTTTGCAGAGGATTTCCTGTTCCACGGTCCGGGACCGGTTCGGATCCGCAGCCTCTGCGCTGTCTTCCAGCGCCAATTCTTCCGTCACCGCGTTTATCGCCAGGGTGAGCGATTCCGGCATAAGCAACTGATCGAGAGGAAGAGCGATCAGTTCGTCCGGCGTGTAGCCGGTCAGAGAAAAGCACGACGGGCTCATGTAAGTGAATCGCAGATTCGTGTCCGTCGTCCAGACGACCTCCTTCATATTTTCGATGATCATCCGGTAGCGTTGTTCACTGTCCCTGAGTGCTTCCTGAATCTTTCGGCGAGCCGTAATGTCTCTCGCGACAAGCATGATTTCCTCGGGTTTGCCGTGTTCATCGCGCGTTAACGTTGCCGTTACTTCCGCCCAGGTGGTTCCGCCCTTCTTGTGAAATAGTTCCAGCTCTAAGGTTTTCGTGATGGGATCATTAAATGTTGTTCTTTTTTTCTCCCTCTCCAGTTCCTCCACGAATATGTCGGTGATCAGCGATAAAGATCCGGGCGTCAGCAGCTTGTTGATGCGAACGTGCTTCACTTCCTCTTTTGTGTAGCCCGTTAACTCGAGATTATCGCTGCTGACATACGTGAACTGAAGATTGAAATCCATAAGGCAGATGACGTCCTGCATGTTCTCGACAATCATCCGGTAAAGCCGCTCGCTTTCCGCCAATGCTCTCTCCGCGTTCCTGCGTGCGGTGATATCTCTGGCGGTCAGAATGATGGCGATCGGCGTTCCGCCTTTATCGCGCTCAAAGACGGCATTCACTTCCTGCCAGATGGTGCCGCCGTTTTTATGATATGCTTCCAGCTCGACAGTAAGCATGCGATCCGGATCAACAGGTTCTCCGCTGAATTCCCGCTCAAGCTCCAGGGCCAGAACATTTTCAGCCAGCGCGTAGGACTCCGGCGTCAACTGGTCTTTAATCGGGATGGCCATGATTTCTTCACGGGTATAGCCGGTGACCCTGATCTCCGACGGGCTTTGATAGACATAATGCAAATCCAGGTCAAGGATGGCGATGCTGTCATGCGTATTTTCCACGATCGTCCGATAGCGTTGTTCACTTTCGGCAAGGGCTTTCTCCATATTGCGGCGCTGTGTGATATTTCTTCCGACGGCAAGAATTTCCGTGGCTTTTCCATTGGCATCACGGTTGAAGGTGGCGTTCACTTCCAGCCAGACATTATCACCCAATTTGGAGAACACTTCAATTTGAAGAGTTCGGGAGCGTTTCGGATCAACCGGTCGACCGTTCGCCTCCTGGGCCAGTTCTTCGGACAGGAGGCGGCCGACCAGAGCCAGGGAATCGGGCGCGATGATGCTGTCGAGGGGCTTGTTCTGGATTTCTTCCGGAGCAAAGCCGGTCAGCTGCATATTCGACGGGCTGACATAAGTGATTTGCAGATCGAGATCAACGATCCAGACGATGTCGTTAACGTTTTCCGTCATCGTCCGATAGCGCTTTTCGCTCTCCTTAAGTGCATTTTCGGCATTCTTTCTCTCGGTGATGTTCTGCATGAAACTGAGCACCGCGGGCTTTCCCTTATAGGTCGTATCGACGGACGTTACCAGCAGATAGAGCAATTTACGGTCGGGCCGAAAGACGCGGATTTCGAACTTGCTGGGGGGTGATTCGCCCCGCAGATGTTTGCTGTAGTATTCTTTTAGCATTTGCACGTCATCGGGATGAACAAGGGTGCCCAGGGGCTCTCCTCCGACGCGAGACTCTTTCGGAATGCCCAGCGTTCGCAGAAATTGCTCGTTGTAATAAACATAACGGCCGTCCTGGACGATGGTAACGCCGTCGCTGGTGCTTTCCAACGTTTTACGATAGATGGCTTCGCTTTCTTCCAGGGCTTTCTGGACTTTCTTCCTCTCCGTGATGACTCGGGTGACGCCGACGATTTCAACGGGCTTGCCCTTTTCGTCCCGGTTGAAATTGGCGCTGACCTCTACCCAGATCCTGGTTCCGTTTTTGTGCAGGAGCGGTATCTCGAAGGTTGCCGCTCCCGGGCCATCCGTTGCGGTTCCCGCTCTCTCGCGGGCAAGCTCTTCGGCCAGTCTCTTTTCGATGAGGGCGTAAGTTTCGGGAGGCAGCATGGCCTTGAGGGGTATCTCGAGGATTTCCTCCGGTGTAAAGCCGGTTATTCTCAGGACGGACGGACTCAAATACGTCCAGTGGAGACTGAAGTCCATCGTCCAGATGATGTCGCTGATATTATCCGTGATCATGCGCAGACGCTTTTCTCTGTCCTTTATGATCCGTTCGTCTTGCAGTCTTTGCGTCACATCCCGGCCGATAATACTGAACCCGAGCGGTTCTCCGAGCGGGGAGCGCATAAGCGATATCGACACTTCAGTGTAAATGATCTGTCCATGTTTGGTCAGGACCGCATGTTCAAACAGGGTTTTCTTGTGCCCGGTCCGATAGACTTCATTAAAAGCCTGGAAAACGCGCTGGATTTTATTTGCCGGGATCGCGCGCTTGTAGTTGAATGTTTGCATCTCCTCCCGGGAGTAGCCCATCAGGCGGCAAAACGAGTCATTGAAGAAAAGATAGTTGCCCTGAAGGTCCGTCTCCAGGTAGGTCTCTTCCATATTTTCCAGAATATGGCGGTATTTTTCTTCACTTCTGCGTCGCGCGTCTTCGGCCTTCCTGCGCTCGGTGATGTCCCTGACGAGGACACGAAATCCGCTTGGCTTGCCCGATTCATCGCGTATCAGCGCGACATTCTGCTGATGGGTCCGGATCGACCCGTCTTGGGAAACCACGTCATAATCCAGCGTCGCTGTGGCAAGCTCGTTCTTGAATATTTTGCGATAGACGTCCCGGACAAGTTCAAGTGACTCTTCGGTGGTGTAATGGTCGTAAAAAGTTCCGATGAGATCTTTGCGTTCATAACCGACCAGGGCGCAGCCGGCGTCATTGACAAAGGTCGTGATGCCGTGGATATCCGTTTCGAAATACCCTTCACCCATGATCTCCAGGATGGTCCGGTATTTTTCTTCACTGACCCGTTTTTCGTATTCCGCTCTTTTGCGCCAGGAAACATCCCTGGTCAGGATGCGGAATCCGGAGGGCTTCCCGGATGCATCGTGCTTAAGAGCGGTGTTGATTTCGTAAGTGATGATTGACCCGTCCTTGCGCACAAGGTCGTAATCAAGCAGCCGCTCCGGTTCGCCCGTGCGATAGACCCGTCGAAACATATCCTCCATTTTGCGGGCGACGGCGGGAGTCAGGTATTCTCTGTAGTGCATGCCGATCAGACGCTCGTTCGTATATCCCATCAGGCGGCACGTTGCGTCGTTGACAAAGGTGATTCGCCCTGTGAGACTGCTCTCGATATACCCCTCTTCCATAATATCGAGAATCGTCCGGTATTTTTCTTCGTTTTCCTTGAGTTCGTTCCGGGTCTGCACTCGCAGGGAGATATCGCGAACGACGCCGCGAAAGCCGATGGGTTTGCCGGCCTCATCGCACATCAGGGCAACCGAGGCTTCGACGCTGACTTTATCCTTGTTTTTTTTCAGGATCTGCCAGTCGAACCCCTTAATAGGTGTACCGGTAAGAAACACCTGGTGAAAAGCTTCGTAAACTTTCTCACCGCTAACTTCGTCGACGAGCTTACGATAGTTAATTCCGCGGAGTTCATCGTGGCTGTAACCCAAATCCCGGACCATGGTGTCGTTGAAAAAAAGCAGGTTGCCGCTCAGATCGACTTCAAAATACGATTCTTCAATGGTGTCGAGAATGTCACGATAACGCCGGGCGTCATCGGTCAGGCCGGCTTTTACCTGCCCCGAAACTGAGAGCTTTTTTTTGGTTTTCTTGAGGAGTTTATTGACGGCATCGGCGATCAATCCCAGATCGTCGTCTTTGGAAGCAAAATCAATTCTTTGAGAATAGTCGCCGGCCGCGGCTTTTTTGAGGGCGTGGAGAATTGTTTCAATGCGATCTTTTTTAGATTTCGCTGTCATGGTCCGGCACCTGTTCGCGGATCAACTCTACATGAGTTATCGCGCGAGAGCAAGCCCTAATGCTATTAAATATCAGTTGAAATACACCAAAACCTAAACGGCCGATTGCATCCCCGGCCCGACTGTGGTAAGCCTCGCCCTCCAATCAACCACTTCGCAGCAAGCTGCGGAGAATTAACACTCGTCCCGCGTAAGCGGGGTAAATCGATAAAGGATTGCCATGAATTCATCCCGATATGCAACAATCGCCGGCGAATTGAATATTGCGGCCGGACAGGTAGCAGATACGGCAGCCATGCTGGCCGAAGGGGCGACCGTCCCTTTTATCGCCCGCTATCGCAAAGAAGTAACCGGATCGCTCGATGAAGTTGTCGTGACGGCCATCCGTGACCGGCTGGCCCAGCTCGAAGAACTGGAAACCCGCCGCACAGCCGTTTTAAAATCGCTCACCGAGCGGAATTTGCTGACCCCGGAACTGGAAGCGAAAGTCTTCGCTGCGGAAACGTTGTCTGTTCTGGAAGATATTTATCTGCCGTTTCGTCCCAAGCGCCGCACGCGGGCGACCATTGCCCGGGAAAAAGGGCTTGCGGATCTCGCGACAAAAATATTTGCACAGGATGATATTGACCCGGCCCAGTTCGCCGCTTCCTTTGTGAGTGAAGCCAGCGGAGTGGCTACCGTGGAAGAAGCCCTGGCGGGAGCGCGCGACATCATTGCCGAATGGGTGAATGAAGATGCGGGTGCACGGGCAAAAATGCGCGAGCTGTTCTGGAATAAAGGCGTTATCCGGTCGAAGGTTTTGCCGGACAAGCTGGAAGCCGGCATCAAATACAAGGACTATTATGACTGGGAAGAGCCGGTCGCAACTGCGCCCTCGCACCGCGTCCTGGCCATGCGCCGGGGCGAGCGCGAAGAATTTCTGACGGTTTCGATGACGCCTCCCGAAGAAGAAGCAAAACTGATCCTGGAGGATCTTTTCGTCCATGCCGCCAATGAAACGGCTTGCCAGGTGAAGATTGCGGTGCACGACAGCTACAAACGTCTGCTGTCGCTTTCGATGGAGACGGAGACCCGGATGGAGTCCAAAAAGCGGGCGGATGAGACCGCGATCCGGGTTTTTGCCGACAATCTGCGACAGCTGCTTCTGGCGCCGCCGATGGGGCAGAAGGCCGTACTGGCCATTGATCCCGGTTTCCGCACGGGCTGCAAAACGGTGTGCCTGGACGCGCAGGGGAAGTTGCTGCATCACGAAACCATCTTTCTGCTTTCTGAGAAAGGGCACGACGACGCCTCGCGCACGGTCAGAGCGCTGTGCGAAAAATTTCAGATCGAAGCCATTGCAGTCGGCAACGGTACCGCGGGGCGGGAGACGGAAAGCTTTCTGCGGAGTCTGGAACTCCCCAAGGAAATTTTGGTCGTCATGGTCAATGAAAGCGGCGCATCAATCTATTCGGCCTCCGAGGCGGCCAGGAGTGAATTCCCCGATCAGGACATCACCGTGCGCGGCGCGGTTTCCATCGGCCGCCGCTTAATGGATCCGCTTGCGGAGCTTGTTAAAATCGAGCCCAAAGCCATCGGCGTGGGACAGTATCAGCATGATGTCGATCAGGGCCTCTTGCAGCAGTGCCTGGATGATGTCGTCGTCAGCTCAGTGAATGCCGTCGGTGTCGAAGTCAATACAGCGAGTGTCCAGCTTTTGTCGTATGTGTCCGGCCTGGGGCCGGCGCTTGCGGAAAATATCGTCAAGCATCGCGATGAAAATGGACCGTTTGCGACGCGCGAGGCCCTCAAGAAAGTGAAGCGCCTCGGGGTCAAGGCTTTCGAACAGGCCGCGGGATTTCTGCGCGTGCACGGCAGCTTAAATCCGCTGGATGCGAGCGCCGTTCATCCGGAAAGCTATGCGATTGTGGAAAAAATAGCGGCGGACCAGGGCTGCACGGTTCCTGAACTGATGGAGGATGAAATCCTACGGCAGAAAGTCGTTTTGACGGATTATGTGACCGGAAACATCGGTTTGCCGACGCTGAAAGACATTATGGCGGAACTGGCGAAGCCCGGCCGGGACCCCCGGCGCCAGTTTGAAAATGTTGTTTTTGCCGAAGGCATCGACAAGATCACCGACCTGATTCCCGGCATGAAGCTGACGGGCGTTGTCACCAACATCACGGCCTTCGGCGCGTTTGTCGATATCGGTGTTCATCAGGACGGGCTGGTTCATTTGAGCGAAATGGCCGACCGTTTTGTGAAGACGCCTGCGGATGTCGTAAAGGTCAGCCAGAAAGTCGAGGTGACCGTCCTGGCGGTGGATGCACAGCGCAAGCGGATTTCCCTGTCCATGAAAAAAACACCGGGTGAAAAAAATAAGCCGGAAAAAACTGAAGAGAAAACGCCCGCCGCAGAACGGAAGATCGAGCCCGGCAGATCAGAGCGGCGCCCGGGAAAAAAACCGGGCAGGGAAGCGCCCAAACCTTTTAATAATCCTTTCGCCGAAGCGCTGAAGAAGAGGGGATAATAGCATTCATTTTATGCAGGGGGGAATTACATCGAAACCCCCGGCACATCCCGGTCGGCAAAATTTCCATTTGACTATTTGGCTTGCGCAATCATGCTGATTGCTCTGAAAAAAAACTTCGCACTCAACCCGCAAGATGTTCAATCCGCATCAGGGAGTCCCCGGCAGAGCCCGAAAAATATTCTTTTCATTTGACTGACCTGGATACTTCTCTTATATTCTCTTTAGTAAAGCAAATAGCGGCAGGTCAGCCTTTGCCCATTCAACCGTTCATGATCTTCGGAAGGAGATAAACAAGATGCTGCATAATAAAAAAAACAGGGTCTACGCGCTCGTCACGGCGGCGGTGCTCTGCCTATTGCCGTTTACCCTCTCTTATGCCGCCCAGACAGGCGGTTCGGCTCTTTCCGCCGCACTGTCCAAAGTTAAGATGCTTGCGGACCTGACCTCTGCCGAGAGGAATGCACTGCAGTCGGCGGCCAAACTACACCATGCTCAGGCAGGACTGTGCCTGACCAGGAAAGGCGCGGCGCTCGACAGAATGTTCATCGTTTTGGACGGAGAGGCCGAAGTCCGGGTGAACGGCGAGTTTGTGACCGCACTGTCGGGGCAGTTCCTGGTCGGCGAGGCCGAATATCTCGACCAGGCGCCGGTGTTCGCCGACGTCACGCTGGTTGAGGAAGCGGATATCATCGAATTGCAGAACGACGAGCTGACGCGTCTGATGGAAAGCCAGCCGCATATCGGCTACGTCATCATGCGCGGGATCGCCCGCATTGAGGGCAAGCGCCTGCGCGCCACGACGACAGCGGGGAAGTGAACGGGAATTATTTTATGGAACCGCCGCGCAGGGATTTATCATGAGTCTTTAATCAATAAAGGAGTTTTACACCATGCTGATCGTCATGCATCGCAGCGCCACACCAAAGCAAATCGGAGCCGTTACCGCAGCCGTGGAGAGGATGGGGCTGACGGCGTCGTCCATTCCCGGAAGCGAGAGGACTGCGATCGGCGTCCTGGGCAACAAAGGCTATGTGGATGACTCACCAATCCGTAATCTTCCCGGCGTGAAGGACGTCATCCACGTTTCCAAACCTTACAAAATGGTATCGCGTGACTTTCACCCCCGGCCGACGGTGATCCGGATCGGTAAAGTGGAAATCGGCGAAGGGAGAAGCCCTGTCATTATCGCCGGGCCGTGTGCCGTGGAAAGTGAAGATCAGATCATCAGGACGGCCAGGGCGGTAAAGGCCGCTGGCGCCGGATTGCTCCGGGGCGGCGCCTTCAAGCCGCGGACCGGTCCCTATACGTTTCAGGGGCTGAAGGAAGAAGGTCTGAAGCTGCTGGCCCAGGCCAGCCGGGAAACAGGCCTCCCGACCGTTTCCGAAGTCATGACGTCGGAAAACGTCGAACTCGTGGCGCGCTATGTGGATGTTCTTCAGGTGGGCGCGAGGAATATGCAGAATTTCGATCTCCTGCGCGAAGTGGGCCGTATCCGGAAACCCGTATTTCTTAAAAGGGGCCCGAGCGCTACCATCGAGGAATTTCTGGCGGCAGCCGAATACATTCTGGCCGAAGGCAATTCGCAGGTCATCCTCTGCGAGCGGGGAATCCGCACGTTTGAAACAGCTACGCGCAACACCCTGGACCTGTCTGTTGTTCCCCTGATCAAGGAATTGTCTCATCTCCCCATTGTTGTCGATCCCTCGCATGCGACCGGCAAGCGCAGCCTCGTGCCCCCGATGGCGAAAGCGGCTATTGTGGCGGGCGCCCACGGCATTATGGTGGAGGTTCACCCCGACCCGGAAAAGGCGCTGTCCGATGGTCCCCAGTCTTTGACGATACCCGGCTTTGAAAAGCTGATGACAGAGATCAAACAGCTCAATGTTTTTCTGGGATCTGAGAAGTAGACCGGTCACTGCGAGGCGCGCAATCATGACGACCGCACCGGGACGCCTCGTTTCAATCCCGCTCACGCGGGGCGAGCGTTAATTCCCTGTTGCTTGCTGCGAAATAATAACGTGCATTTCATGCCTCGGCAGCGTGCTGCCGGTGGTTGATTCCATGGGACATAATCGATTATTTAAACAAGCCGCGCAGGAATTCTTTGGCATCTTGCATTTTGCTGCGGATCGCATCCATTACCGGATTAACCGGATGATCCGGGCAGGTTTCTTTGGGGGCTGTCCCGGCAAGGTAAGCTTCCCGAAAGGTTTGCGGGCATAAAACCGTGGCGAGATATCCGGATTCCGGATCGATCAGCGCCGTTTCGATCCCCTGGGGCATGATCACGGGCTGCGGCCCTGCCTGGGAATAAAATGCCCTCAGAAACCGCGCGTTGATGCGCAGCGCACCGGCTGCACCGGTGAGGCCCGTATCGGCCCCGGCGTCATAGCCCACCCACACAGCACAGACGATATCCGGCGTATAACTGACAAACCACGAGTCGCGGTTGCCGTTGGTCGTTCCTGTTTTCCCCGAAACGGGAAAATCGATCTTCAGGCTCCTGGCGTCTTTCGCGGTACCGCGCGTAAGCACGCCTTCCAAGGCAAAGCCTGCCAGATAAGCCACGCGCGGGTCCAGGGCCTGCCAGCGTTTTAACCGTCTCGCGATAATCGGCTCGCCATCCGCCATGGTAACGGAATACAGAGAAAAAGGTTCATAGCGGAAGCCGCCCGCGGCGATGGTGGCGTAGGCATAGGCGAGTTCCAGCGGCGTAACTTCAAAACTTCCCAGCGCCATCGAAGGGACGGGCAGAAGCGGACTTTTGATGCCCGCCTGCCTCGCGGCATCGAGTACGTTTTGAAAACCGACGTCGTTGGCCAGGCGTGTGGTGGCGGTGTTCACGGAGTCTTCAATGGTTTTCCGGATCGAAAGCATCCCGTATTTTTTGTCTTCAAAATTAGACGGGGACCACATTCCTTCCGGCGTCGGCAGAGATATCGGTTCGCCGGACACCCGGGTGGAGAGCGTCCAGTTTTCCTTGCCCGCGAGCGATTGCGAAAGCGCGGCGAGCAGAACGAAGGGCTTGAAAGCGCTGCCCGGCTGACGTTTCGCATCCACCGCCCGGTTGAACCGCGTCTGTCCGTAGTTTCGTCCGCCGACCATGGCGGTAACCGTTCCGGTCTTCGGGTCGATCGCGACCAGCGCGGCCTGCAGAGGTTCTGCCGCACGGCGGGCCGTCCTCCCGATGGTTTCGAGCCCGCGGGTGACAGCCTCTTCCGCCATGACCTGCTGCACGGAATCAAGCGTGGTGTAATAGCGGTATCCCGTATGGTAGAGCCGTTCTGTTCCCATTTCTTCCTTGGTGATCCTCTGGATATAATCGATAAAATACGAGGACAGGTGAACAGGTGCTATCCCGGACCTGAGCTGCACCGGTGCCGCGGATGCTCTGAGAAATTCAGCTTCGGGGATCATGTCCAGTTTTTGCATTCTGGCGAGGACCTTGTTGCGGCGCTCCTTTGCCGTGCCGGGGTTTCTGAGAAGGGCATAGCGGTTCGGCGCATGGATGATCCCGGCCAAGAGCGCGGCCTCTTCGAGAGACAAATCCCTGGCGCGCTTTGAGAAATAGATGCTTGCCGCGTCTTCGACGCCATAGATGCGGTCAATGCCGGTCTGCCCCAGATAAATTTTGTTGAGATACATCTCCAGAATCTGCTTTTTGGAGTAGCGGAGCTCGAGTGCCACCGCGAGCTCCGCTTCGCGCAGTTTGCGGGCGACGGTCTTTTTGGGAGAGAGGAAAAAATTCTTTGCCAGCTGTTGCGTAATCGTGGAGCCGCCTTCAGCGAATCTCTGTTCCTTGACATCGGTAACGAACGCGCGGCCGATGGCCAGGACGTCCAGTCCGAAGTGGGAATAAAAGTGTGAGTCTTCGGAAGCGATGACCGCATCCTGCAGGTAAGGGGAAATAGCGGAAAGCTGAACCTGATGCCGGGAATCCAGCTTCATGCTCATAATGCGGCCGATTTCCTCCGGTTCGAGCTTAATCGACTCCAGCTCTTTTCCGGCGCCTGACGTAAGCGTTGCGACCCGTCCGTCCTGAAGACCGATATCGACAGGAGAGCTTTGGTCCACATCCCCGTCGATTTTGTTGCGGTGGAGAAGAATACGGAGATGCTTTTCGTCTTGCGAATATGTTCCGGCCGCGGAAGGCTTTCCGGCCACTCTCTTGTAAGCGAGCCGGCTCAACCGCTCGGCAAAATGAACGTTCCCCAGGTGAAGTCCCTTGCTGATTTCCAGAGAGCGCCCGTAAAAGATTGTGGGAGATCCGCCATCGCCGTCGGCAATGCCTTTGCCGACCTCGATGTACTGATAACCGATATGCAGGGTCAGGCCCCCGAACACGATGACCGCAAGAAATAAAGCCAGAGATAAAAATGGGTGACGGCGAATCAACGGAGCCTCCCGGGTGTTTTGGGTGTCGGGTGCGTCAGAGCATTTCCGGCAAGGATGTGGCAATTCAGCTGATAAGAATAAAGATGGTCAAGAACATTTTTTAACATATGCCGTAACTAATCACAGGGGGTTTTCCGCGGTCAAGCTAATTTTTTAATCCCGCTCACGCGGGACGTGCGTTAATTCTCCGTAGCTTGCTATGCGTTGTTGATCAGGGAAACCGACGGCGATCGCCCCGACGCCGTGCAGGCAGGCCGCGACCCGGCACAGATTTGCGATGGCTTTCCCCCGAAATTTGCGATAAAGAAATTTCCGGCACCGTGTGCTGCGATGCTGCAAATCGCATTTGATTCTTTTCATGTTGAATCCCGCTGACGCGGGACGAGCGGTAATTCTCGTAGCTTGCTGCGAAATGATGACTTTCATTTCATGCCTCGACAGCTTGCTGCGAGGTTGTTGATTAAATGAATCCCCGCTAAGCTGCACGAGAGGATAATATGACGGAAATCAAAAAGGCGTCACGCAAAGAAATGTTCGGATGGGTCATGTTCGATTTTGCCAACTCATCCTACACCACGGTCATCATCACAGTTGTCTTTTGCATCATCTTTCCCAAACTTATCGTCGGCGACGGGCCGGAATATCGCCTGGGCAATCTCCTGTGGAGCACAGCTCTCTCCATCAGCTACTTGATTGTCCTGCTTACCGCGCCGATCTTCGGCGCCATGATGGACTATGCCGGATCAAAAAAGAAATTTCTGTTCGCAAGTTACCTCCTCACCGTCATCGCGACCGCGGCCCTCTACTTTGTTCAACCGGGCTACGTCATTATCGGCATGCTGCTCATTATCCTCTCCAACGTCGGCTTTTCCTATAGCGAATCTTTTGTCGCGAGCTTTCTTCCGGGCCTCGGCCCACCCGAGGATCTGGGCAAGATTTCGGGCTATGCGTGGGGTGTAGGCTACTTCGGCGGCCTGACCTCGACGGCCCTCGTTATCTTCGGATTGGGTGCGGGTGTGTACACGCTCGAAAATTTCTCAAACCTCCGCCTAGTTGGGCCGGTTACCGGCCTGTTTTTTCTCGTCGCCGCCATCCCGACCTTTCTGTGGCTCAAGGAACGAACCGTACCCCGGGCGCTGCCGCCCAATGAAACTTACTTGAGCGTCGGGATCGGACGACTGAAGAAAACTTTTCACGACATCCGGGATTACAAAGATTTGACGATCCTTCTGACCTCGTTCTTCTTCGCCTACGCCGGCCTTTCCATCGTGATCTCTTTTGCCTTCATCTATGGTGACCAGGTCGTCAAATGGTCAGGCGTGACGCAGATCCTGATGTTTGTCCTCACGCAGATTACGGCGGCCGGGGGCGCTTTTCTTTTCGGGTTCATTCAGGACCGCTGGAAAGCCAAGCAGACCTTTGTCGCGACGCTCGTGCTCTGGGTTATCGCCGTCATGCTGATTTACGGAGTCGGCGGCGTGACGGCTTTTGTCAATAGTGCGCTAGGCCTGTCGTTGAAGGAGGAACATATCTTCCTGGTCATCGGTTCCATTGCCGGACTGGGTCTGGGATCAACGCAGTCCGCCTGCCGCGCCATGGTCGGACTTTTTTCACCGGACACCAAGTCCGGTGAGTTCTTCGGCCTGTGGGGCTTCGCCAACCGTCTTTCAGCCATTGTCGGTTTGATGGGTCTGGGATTTCTGCAGTCGCTGTTTGGTCTGCACCGGGCCGTGCTTGTCTGCTCGGTTTTTTTCTTCGTTGCCCTGGTCATCGTCCTCTTCGTCAATGAAGAACGGGGCAAAGCAGCGGCAAGCAAACACGCCGGGGAATAAAAACAGGCCTTTTTCATAAACTGCTTTATGAAAACCGGCAGGATTTATTGTTTGATTGCAAAGAAAATATTGCGCATATTACCTCTCGACTCCTCAGCCAACACGATTAATCTTCCAAGGCGGTGCTGGACCCTCGCAAGAAGGTTCGTTTTATTAAGTCTTTAAGCCGGCGGCGCGCCGTAAAAACTTCAGAACGGTATACCGCATCAAATCAGATTGACAGATCTGAATATTTTTTTTATAGAAAACATACGTATGTATTTTATGAGCGTCTATCGGTCATGATCAAACACTAATATTCATAGAGGAAGGAGGAAGATTAATCCGGGTTTTTCGAAAGATTTAGTAGGCTTCAGCATGATCACGGATATTCAATCGATTTTTTTATTAAAAGGAGGAGATTGTAAATGAAATGTATCAGCAAGGGCGTTGTTCTTTTTGCGTGTGTGCTTTCAATCCTTTTTCTGACAGCTTATAGTGCGTCTACAGCATTTGCCGCAAAAGCAGAAAAGAAAGCAAAGGCGGTAAAGGCGGAATCGGCGGAAAAGGTCAAGTTTAATGCCGCGGTTGACGCGAACAAGATGGGCGATATGTCCGACTATGATCCTTCGAATCCCATCGTTCCGACAGGCGATACCATCAAGATCGCCATTGTGGCTTCCTTTTCCGGAGCCGCAGCAGCCAATGGGCAATTTTACTGGAATGTCGTACAATGGGTAGCCCATGATATCAATAAAAGAGGCGGCATCTGGGTCGATGGCAAGAAAAAACTGATTGAAGTCCTTAAAGCCGATCATATGGGCAAGGCGGATCAGTGCAAGAAAGTCACCGAGCGGATGATTCTCCAGGAGAAAGTAAATTTCCTGTGGGGCACCGACGGCAGTCATCTCATGAAAATCATCAACGAAACAGCCAATAAATACAAAGTCATTTCCTTGAATGCAACCTGCCTGTCTGATGACCTCCAGGATGCCTCCAATTTCTCCCGTTATGCCTTCCATGCCGCTTTTTCCACAGAGCAGGTCGGTCGCGCTTTTGCCTATTATTATGGTCAGGTTCGTAAAAAGGAGAAGAAGTTTTATATCCTCTGCCAGGATTACTCTTTCGGTCATCAGATTGCCGACGGGTTCAAGGCGGGTCTGAAAGAATATTATCCGGAAGCTCAAATCGTCGGCGAGGATTACCACAAACTTTTCCTGACGGACTTTGCTCCTTATCTGGAGAAAATTAAAGCCTCGGGCGCCGAAGTCGTTTACACAGGAGACTGGTTCCCGGATGCCGGAAATCTTTTGAAGCAGGCGCGGCAGATGGGAGTGAAGCTTCCGTTTGCCAACATCTACATGGATACTCCGGATTTCCTGCATGAAGTCGGCGTCGAGGGGACAAAAGGATTGACCAATCTCAGCACCTGGATGACGGCAAACCCCCAGTTCAAAGAGCCCGGGTATATCAAGATGTACCAAACATGGAACGGCCTTTGGAAAAACAAATGGAAAACCCCGCCGTTCAACGGCCGGACGTTTGAAGTTTACACCGGCAACTGGGGCTCCTGGACCAATGTTACCTACTGGCTGATGAGCGTCATTGAGCGTGCGAAAACGACGGATCCGGAAAAGATCATCAGCATCTGGGAAAATGACAGCTTCAAATTCGTCAACGGCAAAGTGGTGAAGATGAGGGCCTGCGATCACAAGATTGTCCAAGATTTGGCTATCGTAGAGTTTGTACCCTGGGAGCAGCAAAAGGCGTCCTTCAATATACCGCCTTACTACTGGTACAAGGGCTGCTCGTCCTACGGACCGTCGGCTGTCATTCCGGCTGCAAAAGCTTTACCGTGGATGGATCAGAAGCTGGACCGCTGCAAAGGCAAAAGCGGCTCGGGTGAATAGCAAAATTGATAGGCCCGTTCATCTATTTTGAGTCTGATCATTTCAGGCTATTTGTGGAGACAGGAAACAAAACGCGATGACCGCTGCAGGAGATGTGGCGTAACACAAAAGCGGCCTGTCGCAAAACTTGTTGTTGATACCGAGGCTGCCCGGGAGATCCCGGGCAGCCTCTTTTTTGGTGAGCCATTGCAGGAATAGAGACAGGTGGCCTGGACTAAATTGGGAACAACAGTAACCGAAGGGTATGCTCGTAAGATACTAAGTTTCTCGAAAGAGAAGTTCTATTGCAAAAAAGACTGGATTCGGGCCGAATCTCAGACGGTGCATGCCGGATAAGAAGGACGGATGAAGCAGAACGAAAACATAGATAATGGTGCAAGTTGATTCCACGAAACGGTTGTCCGCTACTGAAAGGAATGGAATTTTATTATTTTTCGGGCGACCGCATTGTAACCGACAATGATCAACATACAGTTTGACGGCGTTTTCAGCCTGTGCGATCTGCCACATATGAATCTTCAGTTTTCCTCTTTAATCGTCAAGAAATAATTGAATATTCAAATCAGATGGGTTAGCATGACGCACATTGGAGAAACGAATGAACTTGTTTGACCATCCGGCCAGGAAAGGTATCTGCTTTGCCGGTGCAAGTTTCCGCACGGCGACATATTCCGGAAACTGAGGCAAAATCTGATTCATCTGCGAACCTCCATCTACATAGACATTTTGACCACGTTTCACAAAAAGCCATAAAATACGTACTCGGTATTTGCCGGGTATTAAGGACCTTTTACCGAATACGCAATTCATATTGTGTTGATTGTAAACAAGTTTTTTTTAATGATTGAAAAGCTTTTTTGCGCCCGAACCCGGGTTTTACCGGAGCGGTATATTAATTGTTACACTGATTTCACAATTAAGGTGGGAATAAATGCCAATCAAAATTAGTGTTTTCCTTGCGATATTGTTGAACCTTTTTTTATATAATGAGGCTATATCAGGAAATTATGAATTGTTGAAAAATTATCCTACAGGCCATCACTCCCAAATGTTTGAAATCGATGAAAGTAATCTAGAAGTATGTAAAGCATATGAAAAAAACTTGAACTCATTTCCAGAAATTCGTTCTGTAATGGTATGTGAGCGGCCTATCAATCCAAAACTAACAGACTTCAAAAAACCAGACTGGCAAAAACTTAACGCGTTAGATTTAAAGAATGTCATTATGAGAATAGACAAACAAACCCCATACTACAAAATACATCCAAATTATTTTAATGAAGAAAAATGGGAAGAGACATTTAAAACTAGAATCGAGGAAGGTACAATAAAGCAACGCTATGCCAAATTAGAAATAGATAATGATAAATATAAACATCTAAAATCAGAAAGTTTACCTCTCTATATATTAGAATACGATTTTGGCGGTAAATGTGATCCGTCCAATGATAGATGGCTTGAGAATAGTGGTGGGATTGAATATTTTATTACTACCAAAGATCTGAAAGAATTAGTGCCAATTATTGGGCTTGGATCATTAAGAGGTGTGTTTGTATACGAGGGTGAAGTCTACTTTGATGCCCTTTCATATAGTTGGAATGAAAAACTGAAAAAAAGACGGTATGAAATATGGCTACATATATTGAGCTATCGTTCTGGTGAGTTCTCTAGAGCTGCTATATGCCGATTTCGCTATATTGGGAAAGACCCCACTATGAAAAGTATAAGATAAGTAGGAATTGTTATGTGTAACAAGTCGCTAGAGCCGACAAGCGGCTCAGCTCGTCGTTAAACTATGCGAATAATGAAAACTTTGAAAGATGATAACATTTTTTACATCAAATCCACCTCATGGCTCACGATGGCCTTTGGGGCATTAATTGTGGCAACTTTTTCAGTCCTACTCCATTATCATTTTCTTTTTTTACATTATCTCCTGTTTGCCATTAGCCTAATAAGCTTGTTAATATCGTATCGCAAATACGCAACATTCAACAATCGTTCTCTGACCATTTTATTCGGGACGAAAACACCCGGAATCACCATAGCCTATGACAATATTGAATCCGTTAAATCTGAAACAAAGAAGATTGATGGTATTATCAGACTGGGTGAATTTAATGGACCTTGTATTAAAGAGATCAAATACGTCTTAATTAACTTAAAAGCACCGTTAGAGAAACGATGCCTTCCGAACAAAAATGAGAAACCAGATTACCAAATAGAAGACAAGAAAATTCAAATCGCTGAAAACGGCTTGTCAATTATATTGTATCAACCCCCAAAAGGTGGATTTCGTCCTTTGCTCGACAAAATGTCAAAATCAATGAGAATATTCAATGCGGAGATGTTTGAATACGAAGAAGCGCTGAGTGATGAAAACATAGTTGCATATATCATTGGGTCAGCTTGAACCTACCCCAGTTTAACGGACACTTCAAAAAGTATACAGAGTCGTATACAATGAAGAAGAAAGGAGTGTCCGATGAGAAAGCAGAGGCAGTCATTTAGCCGGGAATTTAAGCTGGAAGCAGTGAGGTTAATGGAAGAAGGAAAGAAGCCACCTGCGGAACTAGCCCGGGAGCTTGGGCTAAGGAGAAACCAGCTTTATAAATGGAAAGAAAAGACGGATCTACATGGTGGCGGTGCGTTTCCCGGACATGGGCGACGAGCTTCAAGCGGAACAGAAGCGGAAGAGATCAGCAAATTGAAACGCGAGTTGGAACGAGTTAAGGAAGAGAATGAAATCTTAAAAAAAGCCGCAGCGTTCTTTGCGCGGGAAATGAAGTGAAGTATCGGTTTATCCGGTCGCAGAGAACGCAATATAGAGTAGCGGTGATGTGTAGAGTATTAGAAGTATCCAGAAGTGGATATTATGGTTGGATGGATCGTCCGGAGAGCGAACGAACAAAACGGCATCGAGAATTAACCGTTAAGATACGGCAGGCGCATCTTGCCAGCAGGAAGATATATGGCGCGCCGCGCATTCATGGCGAGTTGATTGATCAAGGGGAACAAGTTGGTCGAAACACCGTGGCCAGTTTGATGCGGAAAGCGAATATTCAATCAAAAGTACATAAACGTTTTGTGGTAACGACCGATTCAAGAGGAACCAGAAAACCCGCTGAGAACTTACTAGGCGGAGAATTTACATCAGACACAGCCAATCGGAAGTGGGTATCTGATGTGACGTTTATCCCGACCCGGAAAGGCTGGTTATATTTATCGGCGATCATGGACCTTTATTCCCGAATGGTTGTTGGCTGGTCAATGGGGGAGAAAAACAGTACCGAGTTGATTGAGGATGCCTTAAAGATGGCGACGGCTCACAGAAAAAACATTAAGGGCGTGCTTTTGCATTCGGACCAGGGTGTGCAGTATGCGTCGACATCTTATCAGCAGCTGTTAAGCAACCTGGGTATCATCTGCAGCATGAGCCGGAAAGGTAATTGTTGGGATAATGCACCGATGGAGAGTTTCTTTCATTCTTTGAAAACCGAGTGGGTAGGCTTTGAGGATTACAAGACCCGATCGGAAGCCCGAGCCAGCCTGTTTGATTACATCGAGCTCTTTTATAATCGCAAACGCAGGCATTCTACGTTACAGAACAGAAGTCCCTGGGCCTTTGAAAATGCCGGGGTTGTCCCTTAACCGAGGTGTCCGTTTTTCTGGGGGAAGATCAGCTTTACTTATTGTCTTCTTAATTTTGTGGTATGTAGTTTCATAAAAGCATTTAACACCTATAAGGCCTTGTACCTGTCAATCACAATAATATCCCCTTGACGGAAGAAGATGATTGCAGGAACTTTTTCGCCACAGGCACGATGCTGCGGTAACAGATCAGCGATGCCGTCTTCGTTTCCGGGGAACAGGTTTGCCACAAGCGTGTTCTGCGAGGCCTTGAAGGGTGTCAAGCCGTTAAAGTGGCTCGCGGCCCTGTGGGCCGCTCCGGATCGGCCTTTCGCCGGCCTTAAAATGACTTGACAGCGGCATGATAATAGCGTACCATATGTCGTACGTTAAGGAGGCTGCGAAGTATGACGACGTTAACAGCATCAGACGCAAGAAAGCGTCTATACAATCTTGTAGATGAAGTAAAGGATACACACGTTCCCATTCAGATTGTAGGCAAGAGAAATTCTGCTATTTTGATTTCTGAAGAAGACTGGCGTGCTATAGAAGAAACACTATATCTCACGTCTATTCCCGGCATGCGGGAATCCATTAAAAAAGGTTTAAAGACACCTGTTGAAAAGTGCGGGGAGGAGCCGGGCTGGTGAGTTGGAGACTGGTCTTCACTAAGCAAGCACAGAAAGATGCAAAGAAAATATCACAATCCGGGTTAAAACCCCAGGCAAGCCGTTTATTAGATATCCTCAGAAAAGATCCATTCCAAAATCCACCACCCTATGAAAAACTCATGGGCGATCTTTCGGGAGCTTACTCTCGAAGAATAAGCATACAGCATCGCTTAATTTATCAAGTATTAAAAGACATCCACACCGTAAAAATTATCAGACTGTGGACGCATTACGAGTAAGTTGCCGCGGTCGAAAAAAGAATGGAATAGAAAATGATGGGTTTGTTCCCCCTTTTAATGTTGACAGCAGTCGGTGTGGTTTTATTGCTGGCAGTCTCCCTGGAAAAGGTTCTTTCCGGCATACTCGCCCATAAGGTGATCAATTGGAAGCATTCAATTTTAGCAACGCTCGCTCTTCTCGTGCTATGGTTTTTGTCTTGTATCATAATTGTCCTCTCAGCCGGATTAAGTCACTCAGAGAGAATCAAAGACCTAACGGCCGCAAGATGCTTTCTTTCATTCCTGATTATTGTGGGACTGCCAGGGGTGTCATTGTTGCTTCTGAGCCGGCGGAGTACCCTGAAGGGATCTGGCGTGCCAAGACTGAAAAGGGTGTCCATTCCTATTTTTTGCATATTAATTTCACTCATATTCTTTTTTTCTGCAAAGAGCAGCATGTGGCCGCCGCTCGCTGTCGCCACTAAATACGATTTCAGCCGAACGTCTCAGTCTCTGATAAAGATGGGGGCAAACATAAACGAGGAGGATGCCTATGGCTTTGCTCCGCTCTGGTATGCGGCACGAAACGGTGATTTAGCGACGACGGAACTTCTTATTGAAAAAGGTGCTGATCTTCAAAAGTGGGGTGCGGCATCATTGTGTCAGGCTTGTATCAATGGCCACGCAGAAGTGGCAGCGTACCTGGTTGACCATGGTGTCGATGTGAATGCCCTTGTTTATCAATATCCCCAATGGACTGTATTGATGGCGACAACTAATGCCGGACAACTTGATGTTGTAAAAATGTTGGTTCGAAAAGGAGCATCCCTAGATATACGGGACAAAGATGGAAGATCGGCACTGATGATAGCTCAGGGGAGAATGCAGCTTCAGATAGCTGAGTTTCTGAAAGCCTTAAAAGCTGAAGACATAAAAAGGAAGAGCGGCCGGTAATCATATAAAGAAAACACACCGGGCATAACCCAGGCAACCGGACGGAAGCTGATGTGCGTCGTTAGTCTGTGCACGGGTGAGTTCAATGATATTTCAGGGCAATAAAATATGAATTTGAGAGACTTGATGCTTACGCTTTTCATCGGGGGGGCCTTCTTTTTAAATCAAGGCCTTGTTCATGCTGAAGATCCGGTGGATTTTTCAAAGTGGCAGGTATGCCAATCAAGTGAAGACTGCATCGCCGGTAAAGATCCCTGCCTGAACGATGTCGGGGTTAATAAGAAATATATTAAAGAATACAGCAGATGGTCGGTGAAGGGACACTGGCATTGCAGGGCGCTTGCCGATAAAAGCATAAGCGAGGACACACCAATATTGTGCCTCAATAATAAATGTCATGCGGGGAGTTTAACAGGAACACAATCAGTACCTTCTTCTTCCGCTGTGAAAACGAAAAAGGGGCTGACATGGGGCCTCGTATCGCATATTGATGAATTAGGGATTGATCGCGTCGGCTGCTCCGGCAGGCCAAGCGTTGGTGATTCTTCTGACGGCCGGGCCTGTGATCCATATCAGGGAGATACAAGTTGTTCCCGTGCCTTGCCAATCCTGTGCCACAAAGCGGCGAGCTTGCCGCGTCCCAACTACGCCGTTGTCGGCAAAGGACATGCGATGCCGGCAGAGTACTACAATGGCTGGACGGGCGGCTGGATCGGGTTAACACAACCGGTTCGGGGTGAAACGCTGACCAGCGTCGAAACGGCAAATGAACTATGCGGGTCAGCGCTTGGCGAAGGTTATCGTATGGCCGAGCATCACGACGGCAAGTACGTAATGGGGATGAACGAGAAGAATTATTATGGAGAAACCTGGCCTTCGGAGAGCCGGCTACTGCCCGGCGGATGGCATTGGTATGCCTATGGCAATATTCAAGGTGCAACGCGGTTTTGGGTTTACATTAATGACCAGAAAGACGGAAACTGCTGGGAGACAAAATGATTTCCGTAATTACTCCGGCCCACAATGAAGAATTATTGATCAGGAAATGCCTGTGCTCAGTTAAGACGGCGGCAAAAGAGATATCTGCGGATGTTGAACATATTGTTGTGCTCAACTGCTGCACGGACAGGACAGGTGAGATCGCGAGAGAATTGGGCGCGAAGGTTATAACGGAAGAATCCCGGAATTTGAGCCGTATTCGAAACAAGGGGGTTGAGGCATCTAAAGGGGATATCCTCGTAACAATAGATGCGGACAGCGAGATGACTTCGAATATGCTGAGCGAGGTCTTAAACAAGCTGCATTCAGGTAAATATATCGGTGGGGGTACCAGGATTTTACCGGAAAGAATATCTTTGGGCATCCTTTGCAGCCTAATGGTCGTGGCACCCTTTGTTTTGTGGCACGGCGTGAGCGCCGGGCTGTTCTGGTGCAGGAGAAAAGACTATGAGGCCATTGGAGGATTCGATGAAAGGCTGATTTGCATAGAAGATATCGACTTCGGCAAGCGGTTGCGGAAATACGGAAAAATTCAGGGAAAGCGATACGGCACAATTCGCAAAGCACACATTGTAACATCATGCAGAAAATTTGATCAATTTGGCGATTGGTATTTTGTCGCAAACCCAATGGTTGTTTACCGAGTCTTTAAAAGAGATCAGAAACAAGCGGATCAGTTCTATTATAATGCAAGGCAGGGAAACACGGAACGAAAACAATAATGCAGATCGCTGCGCTCGGGCCGAATATTTCGTTTGTACTCGAACAAGATTTAGGGTTAAATGCATGAACTGCCGGCAGCCGTGATATGGATTTAGTATCTTAATGGGCCTGAAGTTTTATTTTACGCATCAAGTGTGTTTTCATCAGCGCAAAAGTTGCCCATAGATCACCAGGGCGAGACAATCCCATTGAAAAGTGCGTCAGAAACTCTTTTCACTTATTAGAAAGGATCATCAAATGACAGCAAACCGTTACCCGGCTTTATTTTCGCCGATCAAAATCGGGAGTATCGAAGTTAAGAACCGCATCGCCATGATGCCCATGGGCGTGTTTACCCCCCGGCTCATGGGGCCGACCGGCGCCTATACGAAAGACGGAGCGGACTATTATATCGCAAGAGCCCGGGGCGGCGTGGGCCTGATTGTCACCGGGATTCTGCCGCTGGTCCTGCTGCCGGAAGGCTATGGGCCCGGAGACCAGGGCGCGGGATTCCCAAAATATGTGGATCAACAAAAATATCTGGCCGAGGGTGTCCATCGCTACGGCGCAAAGGTATTTGTTCAGCTTTCGGCGATGTCCGGCCGGGCAAGCATCAACCCGGCGGAGCCGGCGGCCTGCGAGATTCAAAATGTCTGGGACCCGACAAAAAAGCACCGCCAGTTGAGCAGGGACGAAATTCATGCGTATGTGAAAATGTTTGCCAATGCCGCTCTGGCGTGCAAACTGGCCGGCATCGACGGCGTGGAGGTTCATGCGGTTCATGAGGGCTATCTGCTCGATCAGTTCACGATCGCTGCCACGAATTACCGGACCGATGAATACGGCGGCAGCCTCACAAACCGGCTGCGGTTTCCCTGTGAAATCGTCCAGGCCATCAAAGAAAAATGCGGCGGCGATTACCCTGTATCCGTGCGCTACAGCGTCAGAAGCTATATGAAGGATTTCAACCGCGGCGCGCTCCCCGGTGAAACATTTGTGGAATTCGGCAGAAGCCTCGAAGAGAGCTTCGTTGTGGCGCAGAAGCTCGCCGAAGCCGGCTATGACGCGCTCGATTGCGACAATGGTTCCTATGATTCCTGGTACTGGGCCCATCCGCCCGCGTATATGCCCAAGGCCTGCAACCTCGACGATGTCCGGGCGCTGAAAAAGCATGTATCCATTCCGGTCATCTGCGCGGGAAAGTTTGATGATCCGGCGCTTGCCGATGAGGTGATTGCCCGGGGCGAGATCGACATGATGGGCATGGGGCGGCCCTTGCTTGCCGACCCGGAAATAGCCGACAAGTTTGCCCGCGGGGAGCTTTCCGACATTCGCCCCTGCATCGGCTGCCATCAGGGGTGTCTGGCCCGGATTGTCCGGTTCAAAGATATTTGCTGTGCCGTTAACCCCGCCTGCGCCAGAGAGTTGAGTTACGGTGTCGGATCGGCGGATAAACAAAAAAAGATCATGGTGGTGGGCGGCGGTCTTGCCGGTATGGAGGCGGCCAGGGTTTGCGCGCTGCGCGGGCATCAAGTCGATCTCTTTGAAAAAACGGATCGGCTGGGGGGTGTCTTTATCGCTGCATCCGCTGAAGCGTATAAGGAAGACGACAGGCGTCTGCTTGCCTGGTACTTAAAGCAGATGAAGGATTTGCAGATCAATATCGTAACCGGCAAAGCGGTCGACAAAAAGTTTTTGAATGAGAATAAGTACGATGAAATATTTGTGGCGACAGGAGCTGCGGAACGCAGGCTCACCGTTCCCGGGTTTGACCACGATAATGTAACCTATGCCATCGATACGCTCCTCAAGACCGACGTCCAGGGGCAGAATGTGGTTATTGTGGGCGGCGGACTGACGGGGATTGAGATCGCCTGTGATCTGGCCCAGAGGGGCAAAAAGGTGACCGTGGTGGAGGCCTGTGACACCCTTATGAACTCTTTCGGCATCTCGGCGGCCAACTACAATATGCTGCTGGAGCTGCTGGATTACCATCAAGTCAATGTCCTGAAATCGACAACGGTAACCAAATACGAAAATGGCGTGGCCGAGCTCCTGACGATCATTAAAAATTATCCCAATGCGGCCAACCGGGCAAAATTAATGTGCACGGCGGGGCCCGACGGAATCCCGACAAAATCCAGGCTGAAAGCGGACCACATTGTGGTGTCTGTAGGATATGCTAGCGACCGCAAACTTTATGATGAAATAAAAGGCGAACACGTGCATCTGATCGGGGATGCGGTCAAGCCGGAAAATGTCCTGAAGGCCATCTGGGATGCGTATGAGGCGGCAAGAACTGTGTAAAGACAGAGAGGCCTGCCGCCCGAGGCCGTCGCCGGTTGAGAGGGCAGATGCGGGGGCCACAAATGAGCCTGTCGCGCAAGGCCGGCTGGCAGTTCAGAAAAAGTGCCAGTCGATGCGGGGTGCGGAACCCGGACGCGCCGGCGCTGTCCGGGTTATTCGGCAGATGCCTTTCTGAATACATTCGCGTAGGAACGGCCGGAACCGAAAGCGGCACAATCGTTCCGAAGCGCGGGAATCATATCCTGGATTGATTACTTTGTTTCTTTCTTTTTCCTTGCCTCACTCACCTCATAATCCCTCAGACTTCTCACCATTTCCTGAATGGGAGCAGGAAGCGTCGTGACGGGCTTCCCCGTGGAAAGCGCCAGGTAGTATATGTGAGCAATTTTTTCCAGAAGTTCCGTGGCCAGCAGTGCCTTATCCATATTTTTTCCGAGAACGATAATCCCGTGGTTCTGGATAATATAGGCGTTGGCGTTGTTCTTGAGCAGACCGGCAACGTTGGCAGCCAGCTCCGGACTGCCGGAGAAGGCGTAAGGGGCAACTTCCACCGTTTCACCAAGCGCCAGAGCGACTTCATCAAAAAGAGCGGGGATGGGCTGATTAAGCACGGCAAAGACGCTGCCGTAAATTTGATGGGTATGAATGACGGCGTTGACATCCGGCCGTTCCCGGTAAACGGCGGCATGCATCCCGGTCTCCACCGAAGGAGCGCGGCTCCCTTCCACGACGGCGCCGGAAAGATCGACGATGCAGATATCATCGGGGGTAATCTCGCGGTATTTTACCGATGACGGCGTGACCGCCATCAAATCCTGATCCGTGATTCTCATGGAGACATTGCCGCCGGTGCCCCTGAGCGATCCAAAGTAGCCGTGATCCGACAGCCACAGACTTGTCTCCAGTACTTCCTTTCTATATTGATCGTACAAACTCATCGGTTGTTCGACTCCTTTCCTTTTTCTTCAGAAGTTCCCGGTCCCGGTGCGTGAAGAAGGGCGCTTGTTTGCTGCCAGCTCTGCGAGCTTCTTTTCGCCGGGCTCCGGGCGGGGGCTCGACCAGCTGAAGGCATCGAGCACTTCAGGATTCAGAATGTATTCCGGCTTCTCTCCCGCCAGAAGTGTCTTGATCTGGCCTACCGCGATGGCTCCCTGATGTGCCGCGATCTCATAATTCAAAGCTCGCGGCAATAAAGCGTTGTCCCTGATTATCCAATTGTCGGAATCTCCAAATTCAATATGGAAGGTTTTATGACATTCCTATTCGGCAATGGCATCGCCTTCGATATCTTTATGATACTTGCTGTTTCTTCTTTTGGCAACTAATCGATCTATGAAACGAGGAGGAGAAAATGTCCATTTTCCAAATAAATACTTATTAATTGTCTCTTTATTGAGGCTAACATATCCATTACACGATTGTGGAAGAGAATTGGATCTTAAGCGAAGCACATCCAGAAACCGGGGATGCTTCATCGCCTCGGCCAGCGCAAAACCAAAAGATTGATTACTGATTAATAACTTGCTTCCTTTTATGACCTGGGCCAGTTCGACAATATCTCTTACCGTTAGAAAACTTATTTCTAATCCTGTGCGTTTCTTAAACGCATGATATTCGTTTTCAAATCCGAGAAAAATACATTGATCTGTGTAATCCTCAAGCGCCTGCCAATTGAATATGCCGGAAGGGGCGGCATTTTTTGTGCTGTACGTCACCACAATATCCTTGACATGACTCGCCGCAATATTAAAGAGCCACTGCTGACATAAATCAAATCGAACATTGAACTTTATTAAATGCCAATGCGCAAGATGAATCTTCCATAACGCGCGATCGTTAACAACATACTCACGAAAGCAATCCAGATCATAATCTACAGCTTCTCCTCCATACAGTCTGACATCTTTCAGGTAAGGCTGGGTTTTTAAAAGATCGGCCATCTGATCAATAATATCTGAAGATAACGGAAAAGGATGAGGAGCGTCGGGGCTTATGAGGGGGGGATGATCGTTCGTTGCAATATACAGAATGCCGCCACCCAACGCTATGATCGTAGGCAGCGCGTAAATGATGTCACCAAGATTGCCGCTATGTTTAAAGGTTCGGACGTCAGGCATCTTATAAATCCATTCCAAAACGAACTGCCTCAAGCGCTTTTTCTTTCGCCTTCATTAATATATCCCGCGACACGACGCACGCTTCTTTCTGCATGGCTTCCAGTTTTCGTCCTGTCAGTGGAGGATAGCAGACGGGAATTTGTAATTCTTCGGCCAATGGTGGAATTTTAGAAGATCGGGCGATTGCTGCAACCCTGCATCCCATCCATGCCGCGATTAAAAGTCCATGGTATCTGCTGCTGATGATCACAGAGCAATCATCGATCGGTGATAACAGAGCGCGAATGTCTCCATGCATGTAATCCGGAATACTGAGAACCAATTTTCTTTTCGTCCACCAGCCCAGATCAGCCGTCATTTGTTCATAGATTTGGCATTCGTGTCGTGCAATCTTACGCATATCGCCCGCAATAAACGACGTCGTTTTCCACCTTGTCACGAGAAAATCCTTTACACCGGCGATATCTTCATCGGAAAGCGTATCTCCCGCAATGATAACACCAAGATTAAATTTCTTTCTGATGCTTCGATTCGCATCGACACAATCAGCAAGAATGATATTTGCTAAATCGGCTCCTGAATATATCTTAGAACTCGGAACACCAAGCATCTTAGTCAGAATATCGGCACTGTGCTGATCCCTTGTCGAAATTTTATCAAAGGCATTGGCTACCAATGAGAACCTTTCTTTTTCGGGTTCGATTTCCAGTTCTGCTCCAACATTCACCAGGCATTTTCGATCAAACGTATTCATATACGGCAATTGCTCGAGCCAATATTTGAGCACATAATCTCCGCAGGTCAGTTGAAACGGAGTGGCTCCCGGTCCCACCCACGTCGTGTGGATTCCTGCCGCCTTGTCCTGTGAATTATCGGGCAATTCACGATGCCATGAAATATCGGGGAATCTTTTCTTTTGCGACTCCATAAAATAGCTTGTCGCGACGTGAGTTTTAAATTGCACTCCCTGATAAGAAGAGAGTGTGTTCTGAAATCCGGCGATCATCAGATCATCACCGATATTTCCATGCCCCCAGAAATCAAATCCGACATATGCCGAACGGATGGTGTTTTTCTTAACGGCCGCTTTCTTGTTTTCAGGAACATGCGAATCGGATACCGGAGAAAGCCATGCATCAACATCGCTGCCGGGTATTTCAGTTATTATCGAAAATTCATCATTCACTCCGTAACTGATAATCCATTTGTCATCTTTGAAAACGGCCCCGCAGGGATAGAGCACTTGCTTTACCGCAGGATTAAGTCTCTCCGGGGAATCATTAAAGCCAAAAGGGTTTGCCAAATCAAGCGGTTTGAGAGAAACATCTTTCGGGGCAAAGGGAAAGTCGGCTTCAAAACGATACACAGCCGGTGCATACATAAAGTTTCCTAAAACGCCATAAACTGAATGGCAGAAATTATAATAGTAATTTCCTGATCGCTGAGGAGGGGCTCCTCCTCTTAACTCGCCGTAAGAATCCCGTCGGCCATTGCTGTCCCAATTTACAGCAGCCGTAGGATGAAATTTTATTTCGTTTTCTCCCTGAAGTGAAAATTCCATAACACAATGCGGTTCTATGGAATAAATGGCATAGAAAGGATCATCGCCAAAAAATGTCCAATTCTTTTCAATCGGACGCCGTTCTCCTTCCAGGACAATTTCTCTCGCCCGGCCAATTGGTTTTAAAGTTGATTCATCCAGTTCAACAATAAACTGATGATTAAACGGTTCATGCATGCCGGAATTCCAATAAACAAAAAGTTGTCCTGCCAATCGAAATAAACGCGGATCGGCAAACCAGCTTACTGTTCTGTCACAAAGGGAATGGTTATTCGGAAATTGAACGATATCACTAAAAGGAACAATTGTTTCTTTTTTGATTTGATAATCGGAATCAAGGCGACAGAGGGCAATTCGCCTTAAACCATCTAATCCGATCATTCGATAGGCAAATATCCAGTCTTCCGTTCCTTCTATGATGCTCGGGTTAAACATATAAACTTTACCCGACCGAAAGCACTTTTTCCAATTCTCAGGAATAAATTTCAGATTTTTAAGAACGACAGGTTTGTTCATTCAATTCCGTGTTATAAAAAAGTTCATTGTAAATGTTGTGTCTAGTGGGGAAAAATTGGAAACGCAATAAACATCTCAAGATATTGTTCAAGTCTTTATTCGTTGCCTTTGAACTCAAATGTGAGTCTTGAGCAAAAAGCCGGAGCAACATGTGCTGCTCCGGCTCTTGTTTATTCATATCCTATCCGCTCCGATTTATTTCTTCTTCGCGGTCTTCTTTGCTGCGGGTTTTTTAGCAGCCACTTTTTTCGGCGCCGCTTTCTTCACGGTGACTTTTTTAGCCGCCGGTTTTTTCGCGGCAACTTTCCTGGGGGCGGCTTTCTTGATTGCCGCCTTCTTCACAACCGCTTTCTTGACAGCCGGTTTCTTGGCCGCCGGTTTGGCGCTTGCCGTTTTAACGGCCACGGCTACCGCTTTTTTTACGGCCTTCGCCGTTTTGATCATCCCTTTGGCTTTGGCCAGGACTTTCTTGGCCGCTTTGGCAACTGCTTTCTTGACGGGTGCCGCGTTTCTCAGCGCAGCCTGAGCTGCGGCGAGTCTTGCAATGGGCACGCGGAAGGGCGAGCAGCTGACGTAATTCAGGCCGGTCAGATGGCAGAACTCGATGGAGCTGGGTTCGCCGCCGTGTTCGCCGCAGATGCCGACTTTCAGTTTGGGGTTGATGCCCCGGCCCTTGGCCACGGCCATCTGAATGAGCTGGCCCACGCCGTCGCGATCCAGAACGCGGAACGGATCGACCGGCAGGATTTTCTTCGCGACGTATTCGGGCAGGAATTTACCGGCATCGTCACGGCTGTAACCGAAGGTCATCTGGGTCAGGTCATTGGTGCCGAAGGAGAAGAAGGCCGCCTCCTTGGCGATTTCATCGGCAGTGACTGCCGCGCGCGGCACTTCAATCATCGTTCCCACGGAATAATCGACCTTGACGCCGGTTTCTTCCATAACCTTTTTGGCGGTGGCAACGATGATTTCCTTCTGTGAGGTAAGTTCATTCACGGTGCCGACCAGCGGAACCATGACCTCGGGACGCGCATCCACGCCTTCTTTGGTCAACTGACAGGCAGCTTCAAAAACGGCGCGCGCCTGCATTTCGGTGATTTCCGGATAGGTAATGCCCAGGCGGCAGCCGCGATGGCCCAGCATGGGGTTGAACTCATGCAATGCATTGACCTTGGCCTTGACCGCTTCCAGCGATATGCCCATTTCTGCAGCCATTTCGCGCTGATTTTCTTCTTCATGCGGAACAAACTCATGCAGCGGCGGATCAAGCAGGCGGATAGTGACGCCGTATCCTTCCATGGCCTTGAGGATGCCGTAGAAATCTTCGCGCTGCATCGGCAGCAGCTTGGCGAGTGCGATTTTGCGGCCTTCCAGATTGTCGGCCAGGATCATTTCGCGCACGGCTTTGATGCGTTCGCCTTCAAAGAACATGTGCTCGGTGCGGCAAAGGCCGATGCCCTGCGCGCCGAAATTCCGGGCGACCGCCGCATCATGAGGCGTATCGGCGTTGGTGCGAATGCCCAGCTTTTTGGCTTCGTCGGCCCATTGCATGATGATGCCGAAATTTCCGGAGAGTTCTGCGGGCCTTGTTTTCACTTCGCCCAGCATGACTTCGCCGGTTGAACCGTCCAGGGAGATGTAGTCTCCTTCTTTGACGAGAGCGGTTTTAAACTTGATTTCCTTCCTGGCATAGCTGATTTCAATATCGCCGCAGCCGGAAACGCAGCACTTGCCCATGCCGCGGGCGACAACGGCCGCATGCGAGGTCATGCCGCCGCGCTGGGTGAGGACACCCTGTGCCGCGCTCATGCCTTTGAGATCTTCGGGAGAGGTTTCAACGCGCACGAGAATAACTCTCTCTCCGCGTTTCTTCCAATCTTCCGCGTCATCCGCGTTGAAGACGACACGTCCCGTTCCCGCTCCGGGAGAGGCGGGCAGTCCCTTGGTGATGACATTGCGGGCCGCATTGGGATCAAAGGTCGGATGGAGAAGCTGGTCGAGCGATGTCGGATCGATGCGCAGAAGGGCCGTCTTTTTATCGATGAGTTTTTCATTGACCATGTCTACTGCGATGGTCACAGCGGCTTCGGCGGTGCGTTTGCCGGTCCGGGTTTGCAGCATCCAGAGTTTTTGATCCTGAATGGTGAATTCGATGTCCTGCATTTCTTTGTAGTGATGTTCCAGTCTGGTGTAGACGTTGACCAGGTCCTTGTAGGCGGCGGGCATGTATTCTTCGAGGGACGGGAATGATTTTGCCCGATGTTCTTCGGAAACGTTATTGTCTCTGGCCCAGCGGCGGGAGCCGACGAGTGTGACCTGCTGCGGGGTGCGGATACCGGCGACGACATCTTCACCCTGGGCATTGATCAGGTATTCACCGTAGAACAGGTTTTCGCCGGTGGCCGGATCGCGGGTAAAGGCAACACCGGTGGCGCAGCTTTCACCCCGGTTGCCGAAGACCATCGCCTGAACGTTCACGGCGGTGCCCCATTTATCGTCAAAGCCGTTCATCTTGCGGTACAGGACGGCGCGCGGCGTGTTCCAGGACATGAAAACCGCGCCGATGGCGCCCCAGAGCTGTTCTTTAGGATCAGAGGGAAATTCCTTGCCCAGTTTTTCGACGATGAGCTTTTTAAAGCGGCTGACCAGTTCTTTCAAGTCGGCAATGGTCATGTCGAGATCGGCCTTGATGCCTCGTTCGGCTTTGAGTCCGTCCATGACTTCTTCGAACGGGTCATGCGCGTCCTTGTCTTCGGGTTTGAGGCCCATGACGACGTCACCGTACATCTGGACGAAACGGCGGTAAGAATCCCAGCCGAATCGTTCATTCCCGGATTGGTTGATAATGCCGATAACGGTCTCATCGTTGAGGCCGAGATTGAGAACGGTGTCCATCATGCCCGGCATCGAGACGCGCGCGCCGGAACGGACGGATAACAGAAGCGGCTTGGCCGGGTCGCCGAATTTCGCGCCCATGGCCGTTTCCACTTTTTTCAGCGCTGTTTCTACGTCTTTTTCGAGTCCTGCGGGGAAGCGTTTATTGTTCTCATAAAATTCAACGCAGACATCGGCCGTGATCGTGAATCCCGCAGGTACCGGAATTCCCAGGTTCGCCATTTCGGCCAGGTTCGCCCCTTTGCCGCCGAGAAGGTTCTTCATGTCGGCTCTGCCTTCATTGATGCCCTTCCCGAATGTGTAAACACGTTTAGCCATATATTTATCTCCTTTGGAAAGAATTTCCTGATGTTGAAATAGTGAAGCGCTGAGTTTAATAAATTAAATAGAGAGTGCTGTAAAGTATTTTTTCTTCCCCAATATAAAAACCCCTGCCGGGGGATGCGCAGGGGCTTTTACTTCTGGTACTATTAAAGAGGGAAGGGTTTAGCTGATCAGGGTTTTTAACGCATCGACAACCGGTGCCGTAAATATGGCAACCAGAATCGTGTAAAGAGCAAAAGAACCAATCGCTTCACTCAAATAGAGTTTATCGTATTTACGTTTCAAAGAGACGATGATCAAACCACCGATAATCAGGCAGCCGAAATGGAAGTAGGGGAAGCTGGCTTCGCCGGTTGCGCTGTATTGAGCAAAACTAAAGGTGGCAGTGGTCAGTATAATAAAACCGATGAGAAGACCTGTTTGCATGATTTTTTTCATTATGCGAATCCTCCTCGATGAAAGATCAACTGCATTTGTTAATATGCTTATGAAATAAATGTGCCAAATCTCATGAAAAAAGGTGAAGTGTTATATGTAATTAATATTATAAAGTTATTATCTGCCAGGGGTCGTTCGCTTTGCGATTTGATAAGTTTAAATATCCAATTGTATTGAAAGAAACGTTCAATGCCTGTCAAAAAATGAAAAAAATATTTAATCACGCTTAAGCGGAACGAGCGTTAATTCTCCCTCAGCTTGCTGCGAGGTGGTTTGATTTTTGGATAAACGAAATCACCAACCGGGTCTCGAAGGGATTCCCCTTTTACAGCGCAAGCCTGGCTCAAAATCGGACTTCTCTATGCCAGCCGACAATCCGGCCGGGATTCAATGGATGGATTCAGCATTTTTTGATGGTGTAAACGGGTGTCGGATAACAAGCCGGCCAATCGTGTTTTGCGAAAGACGGTTTGATCTGCATTTAATGGTATTGCCGGGCGTGAATTTTACAGATATGGAGAAGGCCTGTCACGCCTGATCATTGCACAGATTTGTATGGAGTAACTTGCCGCAGGCCTTGCTTTACCATTAATCGGCATTATGCTACAAATTATTATCATGAAAGAAAAAATGGCATACAAAAAAATACCCTTCCAGCACGCTCACGGGCGCTCCGGCCGAAAATCCGGGAGGCCGGAGGCATTTTCCTTTATGAAGCCCGATATCACGGCGCCGCTCAGGAGTGTCCTGGCCAAAATAGGAAAGCCGCCGTCCGCCCCTTTTGTACCTGATGATTTTCAGGTGAGCGCGCTTACCGCCATCAGGCAAAATGATTGCCTGGTGATTGCGCCGACCGGTTCCGGAAAAACCTGGATCGCCCGGGAGGCGATTCTGTCCGTCATGGAAAAAGGCGGGCGCTCCTGGTATGCCTCCCCGCTCAAGGCGCTTTCGAATTCGAAGTGGGTGGAGTTCGGTCTGCATTTTGACCCCGAAAACGTCGGCATTATTACCGGCGATACCAAAGAAAATACGGAAGCGCCGATTATTGTCGGCACGACGGAGATCCTGCGCAATCAGCTCTATGATGCCATGCACGAAGGGCTGGACCTGAACTGCGATCTGGTCATTCTGGATGAGGCGCATTTCCTGGGCGACACCGACCGCGGTGTGGTCTGGGAAGAAATCATGATCTATCTGCCCGCGCGGGTGAATTTGCTCTTGCTTTCGGCCACCATCGGCAACGGCGATGAAATCGCCTCGTGGCTTTCTTCCATCCGTCAGAAACCCTGTGCCGTGATTCGGGAGGAAAAACGCCCCGTGCCGTTGTATCCGATGTTTCTGCATCCTTCCGGCTGCCTGCACCCTTACCTGGAGGGGAAAAAAGCCGGGCCGGCCGTTTGTGAGTTTTTGAAGAAAGATAAGTTCCGGCCCCGGGGAAGCCAGCGTCCGCCGGACTATGCGGGAATCATCCGCGTGCTGGAGCGCTTCAACCTGCTGCCGGCCATCTTCTTTCTGAAGTCGCGGGCGGAATGCGATACGGCACTGTCGAGCCGTTCGGGACTTCCTCCAATGAAAGCCGGCGACGCGTTCACCGACGATTTGTATGAGATGCTGGACCGGTTTCCAAGTCTCAGCACGCACCGGCAGATCAAGGCGCTCCGGGCGGCGGGACTGGCGGCGCATCACGGCGGGCAGTTGCCTGCCTGGAAGCTCCTCATTGAAGAAATGATGAACCGGGGGCATCTGCGGGCGATTTTTGCCACCTCAACGATTGCCGCGGGCGTGAATTTTCCGGCGCGGACGATTGTGTTGTTTAATTCCGACCAGTTTAACGGCCGTGATTTTGTGCCGCTCACCGCAACGGAGTTCCGGCAGATGACCGGGCGGGCTGGCAGGCGCGGGCAGGACAACATCGGTTTCATGCTGGCGATCGCGGGCCGGTTTATGGATCTGGGGCACGTCCGGAAACTGCTCCATGCAGCACCGGAAAATATTTTGAGCCAGTTGAAAAATGATTTTGGAATGGTGCTGAATCTGCTCCTTTCGCAGACGCCGGCCGGTGTGAAAAAGATATTTGAAAAATCGTTCGCCGCCTGGCAGCAAAACAAGACGGATTTATCCAAAGCGTCCGCTGCGGATTTGCTGTGGAAGGATTTTTTCCTGCATCTGGAATTTTTGCAGCGGGAAGGTTTTGTGGATGCCGCGGGCAAGCTCACGGACGACGGACGGTGGACAGCGCATCTGCGGCTGGACCATCCGCTTCTCGTTGCCGAGTGCCTGCGGCAAAATGCTTTGCCCGAAGATGACGATAAATTGCTGGCCGCCGTCGTTGCGGTTTTTGCTTATGATCGTGACGATGAAATGCAGCTGATGACCAGGGAGCTCCCGCATAAACTGATGGCCGCATTGCGTAAAATGCTGGTGACCGTCAAGCCGCTGGCCCGCCGTCTGGAGGCGGCAGGTTTTATCAGCGCGAAGCTTCGCACATCGGCGGGCGTGGCCATGTATTACTGGGCGCAGGGACGCAGTTGGGAAGAGGTGATCAAGGCAACAGGCGTTGCGGAAGGCGACATGGCCTCCTTGATTTTCCGAACGGGGGACAATCTGCGGCAGATCGCTGCGCTTAAGGATTCGCATCCCGAAGTGGCGGCCTGCGCGTATCGGGCGCGGGAGGCGATCCTGCGCGAACCGGTCCTCTTTCTCTGAGACCGGCTTGCTTTTTACGGCCACCTTTGTTGGCCGCGTCGTCGGTTTCCTCGACGTATATAAAATACGCCTGCGGAACCTCCTCCTTGCCGTCGCGGTGGCCTGAAAAATCAAGCCGGTCTCGAACAAGATGTTTGGCCTCGTCTCTTTACGGCGCCTTGCATCCAGGCGCTCGCGTGCCCTTCAGGGTATTTGAACAGCCTTGCTGATGCGGTGAGGAAGGAATGCTCTAAATTTAAGTATGCTGAAAAAAATATCGATCATTCTTGTTTTTGTGTTTTGTGTTTTATCATCGGTGCCGGTTTTTGCGGCCAACGGGCGTGTGGCGGAACTGCGAAACGGCAACTACCAGGCCAATCTCCTGGAGGCGATCAATAAATCGTTTAATCAGGACGCCGCGGGCGCCGATGCTGCACTCAAAAAATCTCTGGACATGGAACCGGACAATCCGCTGGGTTACGCTCTGGAAGCCATGCTGCATTTGTTTGCCTACGAAATGTGTTTTACGCTGGCCGAGCGGCAGAAGGAAAGGGATGCGATCATCTTTTATTCTGAAGCGGCTCTTTTTCGCGGAGAAAAACGAATTGCCGAACATCCCAAAGACAGCAAGGCCAATTTGGCCATAGGGCTGGCCAAGATCGCCAAAGTGCATTGGGCCATCAAGGAAAAAAAATATCTGGTCATGGCTCAGGAAACGTCGCATGTCTGGAAATATCTCGAAACGGCGAAGGCCGCCGATCCGAGTAATTACGACGTCGATTTTTTGATGGGTCTGCTCCACTACCACATTGACCACTTTCCGGGCGTAACCGGTTTCCTGTCTTCATACCTCATCACGAAGGGAGATCGGCAAAAGGGCCTTCAGGAAATACAAACAGCGGCGCAAAAAGGATATCTGCTTAAGGATATCGCGCAGGTGGAACTGGCGACGGTCTATCTCAGCTATGAGAGGCAGCCGGCGAAAGCCCTGCCTGTTATCCAGGAGCTCAACCGGCGGTTTCCGGATAACTACAATTTCTATTTTACCCTGGGCGTGACGCTGGCTGAATTGAAGCGTTTTGCGGAGGCGGAAGCCGTGGCCGCGCGAATCGAAAAGAGCATCAGCTCCGGCGCGCCGTCTTTCGTCCCCGAGCTCCGGCCGCGTTATTACCAGCTGCTGGGGCGAATCCATTTCAACCGCGGGGAATACGGCCGGGCGGAATCCAATTTTCAAAAAGCGATGCAGGATAAGTCATTCTACAACATCCGCACCATGGCCCGGTCGTTGCTTTACCTGGGCATGATCCATGACATCCGCCAGGAGCGCAAATATGCGGAGGACTATTACAGGCGGGTGCTCAATGTCGAAGGCGCCGATGGAGCGGCGCGCCTGGAAGCAGCCGCATATCTGAAGATCCCTTTTCAGGCGAACAGCAAATGAGTGGAATGGTGGATAGTGAATAGTGGATAGTGAATGGTGGATGGTGGATAGTGAATAGTGGATAGCGGCTTAAGCATCCAAGGATTGTACGAAAGACAAAATGGAAAAGTTTTCACTCATTACGGATTTTATCCCGAGCGGGGATCAGCCGCAGGCCATCGATAAACTGACTGAGGGATTGGTTGACGGCAAGGGCCATCAAGTGCTTTTAGGTGTGACCGGCTCCGGCAAAACCTTCACCATTGCCAATGTCATCGCGCGTGCCGGACGAACGGCGCTGGTCATCGCACATAATAAAACGCTGGCCGCGCAGTTGTATGAAGAATTCAAAGGCCTTTTCCCGGACAACGCTGTGGAATACTTCGTCAGCTATTACGACTACTATCAACCGGAAGCTTACCTGCCGACCACCGACACCTATATTGAAAAAGATTCCGCGATCAACGAGGAAATCGACAAGCTGCGCCACGCGGCGACGTACGCGCTGCTGACGCGCCGGGACGTCATCATTGTCGCCAGTGTATCCTGCATCTATGGCCTGGGTTCGCCTGAGTCGTATCTGGGCATGATCGTCCAGCTGGAAGTGGGCAAAGAAATCCCCCGCGAAGAGATATTGAAGCGGCTCATTGAAATTCAGTATGAACGAAACGACATCGATTTTCACCGGGGGACGTTTCGCGTGCGCGGCGATGTGGTCGAAATCTTTCCTCCGTACGAAGATGAGCAGGCGCTCCGGATAGAATTTTTCGGCGACATGATCGAAGCCATATACCTGATCGATCCTCTCCGCGGTAAAAAGCTTGGAGCGCTCTCCAAAACCGCCATTTATCCCAGCAGCCACTATGTTACGACGCAGGATAATCTCAAGCGGGCTACCGCCGATATCCGCGCGGAGCTGGCCGTGACACTGGCCGAACTCAAGGCCCAGAACAAACTCGTGGAGGCGCAGCGCCTCGAGCAGCGCACCAACTTTGATCTGGAGATGATGGAAGAGATGGGCTACTGCCAGGGCATCGAAAACTATTCCCGCCACCTGACGGGCCGCAAGCCCGGTGAACCGCCGCCGACGCTCATGGAATACCTGCCGAAAGACGCTTTGATCATTATCGATGAAAGCCACGCCACGCTGCCGCAGGTGGCCGGCATGTTCCGCGGCGACCGGTCGCGGAAGGAAACGCTAGTGAAATACGGGTTTCGTCTGCCCTCCGCGCTGGACAACCGTCCCTTGCGCTTTGAAGAATACGAGGCTCTGCCCAACCAGCGAATTTATATTTCGGCGACGCCGGCCGTTTACGAGATGGAAAAAGCGCGCGGTATCCGCGTGGAGCAGATCATCCGTCCCACGGGACTCATGGACCCGGTAATCGAAATTAAACCCGCCCGGCAGCAGGTGGACGATCTGCTGGAAGAAATCCGCCTGCGCGTCAAAAAAGAGGAGCGTGTGCTCGTGACCACACTGACCAAACGCATGGCGGAAAATTTGACGGATTATTACAGCGGCCTGGGCATCCGCGTGCGCTATCTCCATTCCGACATTCACACACTCGAACGCGTCAGCATCATCCGCGATTTGCGTCTGGGAGAGTTTGACGTACTGGTCGGCGTCAATTTGCTGCGCGAAGGTCTTGATATTCCCGAGGTGTCGCTGGTGGCGATCCTCGACGCCGACAAGGAAGGTTTTCTGCGCTCTGAACGATCACTCATTCAGACAAGCGGCCGCGCTGCCAGAAACGTGAACGGCAAGGTGATCATGTATGCGGATAAAATCACCAGATCCATTCAGGCCTGCCTTGATGAAACGGCCCGCCGCCGCACCATCCAGGCAAGATATAACGAAGAAAACAATATCACGCCCGAAACCATCAAAAAAACGATCAGCAACGTTCTCGGTTCCATCTACGAAGCCGATTATGTGACGATACCCGTGGATAGCAGAGGGAAAGCCATTCCGGAAAGAGAAGAAGATCTGCCGGTGCTCATTAAGAAACTGACGGCGGATATGAAGCAGGCGGCAAAAGATCTGGAATTCGAAAAAGCCGCTGGGCTTCGCGATGAAATCAAAGAACTGAACAAAATCCTGATCGAGATGGGCTAGCAGAATATTTCGCCAAAAGCATCAAGGCAGTTGGTCACAGAGAGCCGATCATGAAACAAACGCAATCCCTGTCAACGTCCCGCTGGTCCGGTCGGGTCACCCGCGAGAGCAATGCCCTGGATCTGGAAAGCGGCGTATTCACGTGGTCCGATCCCGTGAAGATCGCGCAGTCTCTTAAAGAATCAGCCGAACGCAGCACTCGCCGCAAAGCGCCGCCCTATCAATCCGCCATGTCCATGCTCGTGTTTTATATCAACCGGGCGGGCAGAAACCTCGATGAAGAACAGCGCGGGATTCTGGAACAGGCTAAAGAAGAGCTGCGCCGGTTATACGGCAGGACCGGCGGGTTCGTCCTGAGCGGCAGATGAGCCTGCATGCCGCCGTCGTTTGAACCGCGGAAGCCCAGACATCCCCGCAACCCTTACGCCAGAATGGTTCCCGTTTTGATGATGTTGACGCTCTGAATCTGATTGTCCGGAAAGCCCAGAAGATGTACAATGATGTCGATGGGCCGAACGGAACCCGCCTGGGCGTGGCGCAGAGTCACGGCCACTTTTTTCTGCCCGGGGTTAAGGGTCATCGCCTCGACAAAGGGACGGATGTCCCGGATGACCGTCTTTCCTTTGGACAGCCTGGAAATCGGAAATGATGAGGCGGCCAGAAATTGTTCGATGCCGCAAGCGATGTCGCTCAACTTTTGATCGTCTATATCCGGGGGCAGCATCAGCTCATAGGTAAAACCATAAAGCGCGCGGGCCAGGTCTTTCGCGACATAGGAAAGCAATTGAATGTCCGTGATCTCCACGCCCTCGGGCAGCGCGGCGTTGATTTCGTTTTTCAATACAGACAGGTTCTGCGGATACTCGAGGGCTGTGACGTCCATATATTCCTGACAACTGGCCATTCCCACCGCTGTGGCGGTGGCGAAGGATATTTTCGGATGCGGATGAAAGCCTTCCGAATAGGCAAGAGAAAGCGAGCTGCGGCGCAGGGCGCGGGTGAGCGCCGCTGCCAGTTCCAGATGAGACAGAAATCGCGAGCGGCCCATCTTGGTAAAGCTCAGACGATAAACTTTTTCCCGAACGAGAGCCGGTTTTTTCTCGCTCGCCCCGGTGATTTGCGGGGTCTGATCCGAAAAAATATTTTTAACGTCTTTAAAATCGCAGACGCCGCAATTCTGACAAGCATCGTAGCGGCAATCCGGCGTCGCCGTTTGTTCATCGGCTTTTTGCCTTTCGGCGAGAAGAAAATCACGGCTTACGCCGCAGTCGATGTTGTCCCAGGGCAGAGGTTCGCCGGTCGACCGGTTACACAAATAGTTGCCGGCGTCAATCCCCGTTTCCGCGAAGGCTTCCTGCCAGAGATCAAAACGAAATATTTCGCTCCAGCCGTCAAAGCGGCAGCCCTTCCGAAAGGCGCATAAGAGAAGGTCTCCGATCTTTTCATCGCCTCGGGAAAACAGGCCTTCCAGAAGGCTCATCCGCGCATCGTGCCATTTGACGCTGAGATTGCGGTTATTCATCCGCTGGCGGATAAACTTCTGCCGCGCGTACGTTTCGTCGACCGTCAACTGCTTGTCCCACTGGAAGGGCGTGTGCGGCTTGGGAACGAAGGTCGAGAGGCTCACGGTAACCTGGCCGCGGTGACGGGCCGCGCGCAGGGCCTGGTAGGCGAGATCGATGATGCCCGCGAGGTCGCTTTCTTCCTCCCCGGGCAGGCCGATCATGAAATACAGTTTGATGGATTTCCAGCCCGCGGCAAAAATCTTATCCACAGATGCGAGCAGATCCTCGGCGGTGTTGCCCTTGTTGATTACCCGGCGCATTTTATCGGTTCCCGCTTCCGGCGCCAGGGTGAAACTGGTCTTGCGCGTGCGCTTGATTTCTTCGATCAGCGTCTCGCTCAGCGACTCGACGCGCAATGACGGCAGCGCGAGGGCGACCCTTTCGGCATAATGTTTTTGCATGAGATTCTGAATCAGCGGCTCGATGCAGCTGTAGTCTCCGGAGCTGAGCGCCAAAAGCGAGACTTCATCGTGGCCCGTCGAACGGAGCGCCTGGTCGGCCATGTCCGCAATCAGCTGCGCATTTCTTTCCCGGTAAGGACGCCAGAGCATGCCCGCCTGGCAGAAACGGCACCCGCGGGTGCAGCCGCGGGCGATTTCCAGCACGATGCGGTCATGAACGGTTTGCATGAGCGGCACGACGGGCGCCACGGGATGAGGCCAGAGATTGATATCGATCGGTTTTCTTTTTGTGATCCGCGTATGCTTTCCATGCACGGCGGGGACATAGACACCGTCGATTGCCGAAAGCGCGTTAAGCAATTGGGCGCGAGACCCCTTTTGTTTTTTCGCGGCTGCGACGGCGGCGGAGATTTCGGCAACCACTTCTTCGCCTTCACCGATGACAAAAGCGTCGATGAAAGCGGAAAGCGGTGCGGGGTTGAACGTGCAGGGCCCGCCGGCGATAACGAGGGGGTGACGGTCGAGGCGCTCCCCCGATTTGAGCGGGATGCCTCCCAGGTCGAGCATGCCCAGCATATTGGTATAGGACAGTTCATATTGCAGCGAAAAACCGATCAGATCAAAATCGTCCATCGGGCTTACGGATTCGAGCGATGTGAGAGGAAGATGGTGTGTGCGCAATTGCTGCTCCCGATCCGGCCAGGGCGCAAAACAACGTTCGGCGGAAACCTGGGGAAGGGCGTTCAGAACGGCATACAGGATCTGCAGCCCCAGATGCGACATGCCCACTTCATAGGTGTCGGGGAAGGCCAGTAAAAAGCGCACATCGGCCGCGTCTTTGCGGATGGTATTCACTTCCGCGCCGATGTAACGGCTGGGCTTTTCGGCGCCGGACAACAGCGCATCGATCGTCTCTTGAGTCATGATTCATTTTCCGTTTCGTATTGTTTGCCGCCGGGTTATTTTGCCTGTTCCGGAGGAGGGGGAGCCGCCTGATACTTGAAGGGGTTTTGTTTTACGTCCCGCAGAATGGACAATGTCATTTTCCGTGCGAAATTGGGCGACGAGAGATAATTCAGGGAGTTCTTCTTAAACGTCTCCAGAAGTTCGGTGCGGACGGATGCGCAATCGGCATCGTAGACAAAAGACCGTTCCAGTTTGTGCTCATAGGTCAATTCTTCACCGAAAATATTTTTCAGCTTCAGATAGTCATCGGCCGAGGCAAAAAAAGACTCCTGCATATCGATCTTTATCCGAAAGCAAACTTCGACTTTCATGGTGTCTGCGGCAATGCGCCGGGACAGATCGTAGATCGTAAGGATGAGGCCGTTTGGCAGATCGATAGCTTCGATTAATTCCATGGATATATGTTTCCTGCTCGGGCTTATTTTTCTTGAGGCGTCCTTATCATTTTTATTCTTGACCTGCAATGCCAATCCTTCTATAAGGTGCCCGGTCTCCACCTTGCCGCAGCGGCAAATGAATGAATGATGGATCCTGGAGCGCCCCCGGGAATACCGGGAGAATAATCAGCGGGTATGAGTATAACAGCGTCGTCTTCCAAAATAATGGTTTTATGTCAGCCGGATGCCGGGAAATCCTGCGGGGCCTGCTGCGGTCTCTACAACTACGTGGACAGTTCGCGTGAAGCACTTCTGCAAAGACTGCGTGCCCGCACGAAACGCTTCCGTGAAATGGTCCAATCACCGGAGGATATCCCGCGCTACGCAGAGGTAACGTTTGCTCGAGAAGATTTCCGTAAAAGGTATGAGGTCATTTACTGCTGCGAATATCTTGGTTTTCTGGATCCGGGCGAGCGGAAGGTCGGCTGCCTTGTTCACCCGCTGCAGAATAACGGCGTTGATATGCGGACAGGGTCCTTCTATGGGCGCGACGTCTGCGCCGGTCATTTGTGCCCCAGCCACTATTTTATTCCCCGCACCCAGCAGCTTATCTTGTTGAAGATTATCGACGACTGGTATCTCTACGGGTTGTGCCTGACCGACATTGATCTGGTCGTCACCTATTTCCGTTTGATTGCCGACCGGATCGGCGAGGAGCTTAAGCCTGCGGTATTCGATCATCAGGAGCTTGCGGACATTGCGCTTGGCTATTTCCAGTGGAAGACAACGTGGCCTTTCCGCTCGGCGGAGACCAACCGGCTGGGCAAATACTATTTTGACGGGTCACAGTATATGATCAGCCACATTGATTACGAAAAATTCGGCAGGGATATATCACCGCTGAACTCCATATTGCTGAGCCTGTCGTCTGAATTTCACAGCGCGGATGAACTTGCCGCTGCGGAGAGCATGATCTGGGCCCATATCGATCATTTCCTCGCGCGATACCGCGCCATTTTTTGATTTTGATTGACAGGCGCAAGAATACTTGAGTAATATTCACTATCAATTTTGCAGGGAGTAGAGCGATATGTCCGCCCTATCAAAAGAAATACTCGTGAGCCGGTCGGATATTGCCAGGCGTGTTCAGGAATTAGCCGATGAGATTTCCCGGGATTATGCCGGGGAAGAAATCCTGATCATCGGGGTCCTCAAGGGGGCATTTATTTTTATGGCGGACCTGGTCCGGTCCATGTCTGTTTCCTGCCAGACGGATTTTATCCGGGCAACCAGTTACGGCGCCGGGTCCGAAAGCTCGGGCAATATCGTGATTACCAAGGATGTTGACCTGGAGGTAAAGGGCCGGGATGTCCTGATTATTGAAGACATCGTCGACACGGGTTTGACGCTTAGGCATATTATGGATAAATTAAGGCTCAGGCAGCCGAAATCCATCAAGGTCTGCGCTTTTCTCGACAAGCGCAAAAGACGAAAAGTGCCTTTTGAGGCGGACTATGTCGGCTTTACCATGGATGACGGGTTTATTGTCGGTTATGGTTTGGATTTTGGAGAACAGTATCGTTTCCTGCCCGATCTTTATGTGATTTCGACGGAAGATGACGGGAAAAAAGAGGGAGATCAATGATAGTTCAATGCAAGCAGTGCCGGACGAAATTCCGTTTTGACGATGCTCAGATGGAAGGCGATGGTGTGTGGATGCGCTGCAGCCGCTGCCAGCATGTTTTCTTCCAGGAGAATCCTCTGAAAATGACTTCTCCAGCCGTCACTGCGCAGGCTCCGCCTGTTTATCATCCCGAGCCTCCGCCCGAAAAGCGCAACGGCCGATTGGCCTTTGAAGCGGCAGGGGCGGCGCGCCCTTCCGTGAATCGGGATGAGGATGTGAAAGACTTTCTTCAGGACGTGATGACCCAGGAGAAGACGGCGGACGGCCGATTACAGCCAGAACCCCGATCAACACAGAGAGTCGGGATGAACCTTACGGACATAGAAGTTTCGCCGACGTTTGAAGACCTCGAGGAATCGGATGAATTTCAGGAAATCGCTGAGGAGGAAACACCGGTTCCGCCTCAGCCGCGTAAGAAAAGCCGCGCCTGGAAGATTGCCCTCTTTGCGATTCTAGTCATCATTGTTATTCCGGCCGTCATCTATTTTGTTGTTTTCCCGCAGCTGGGCGATCGCTATATTCAGATTGCCCGCAAATATGCCGGTGTTTCGCAGCAGCCCGGAGGCCCGTCTGTGATAGGACAGATCAAACTTCAGGATATCCGGCAGCGGGTCATTAACAATTATATTCTGGGCAACATCAGGATCGTGGAGGGGACTGCGGTTAATCAGGCGGATTTTTCAATCGCCCGCATCATGGTTAAAGCCGAAATACTCGACGCCTATGCGGTTGTTCTGGATGAGAAGGTGAGCTACGCAGGCAACGTTCTGACCGATGAAGAACTGACCAATATGTCCGAAGAAGATATCGTGAAAAGATTAGCCCTGCCGGAAGGCCGCAACAATTCCAATGAGCGGGTCATTCCCAACAGTCGGATCCCTTTTATGATCGTTTTTCCGCGGGATCCGCAGGGTACCATCAAAACAACGGTGACCATCGCCGGCGCCGAGCGTCTGCTTTAGCTCGCAGGCCATCACCTGAACGTGACACGTAGCTCATAGGTCATGGCTCATCGCTCGTAGCTCATAGGGCACATGGGGTCAACCGGTTGTTCCCTGACAGGTGATTTGATTTTGAACTAGAAAGAAGTAAAAGGTAAAATGTTTTGAGATACGAAGGAAATATTTTCCGGCCATTCAGCGAAGCGAACAGCTATCTGCTTCAATGCACCGTCGGTTGCTCCCATAATCAATGCACCTTCTGCAGTATGTATAAGGACAAGAAATATCGTGTGCGCGAGACCGCGGAGATTATGGAAGACATCCGCATGGCCAAAGATTCCTACGGCGATGTGGAAAAAGTCTTTTTGTGCGACGGCGATGCGATTGCCATCGAGACGGAAACGCTGCTTAGCATCCTCCATACCCTTTATGCAACATTTCCTTCGCTTCGGCATGTCGGCAGCTACGTCGGGCCGCAAAGCACGCTTGCGAAATCGCCTGAAGAATTGAGCGCGCTTAGAAAAGCGGGGCTCACGAAAGCATACATCGGTGTGGAGACCGGCGATGACGAGTTGCTTAGGAAAGTCAAAAAAGGCGTGGGCTACGCCGAAATGCTCCTGGCCGGACAACGGCTCGTGGAATCGGATATCAATCTATCCGTCATGGTTTTACTGGGACTGGCCGGTCCCGGCGAAGCGTCCGTGCGCCATGCGCTGGCGACAGCACGGATCTGCAATGAGATGAAACCACAGTACCTGGCTGCGCTGACCGTGACACCGGTTCCGGGAACTGTTCTGTACCGTCAGATGCAGAAGGGTGAATTTCAGCTGCTGGACCCGTTTGAGACGCTGGCCGAAATGAAAGTGATCTTCGAAAATATTACCATGGACCCTCTTAAATTTGTCGGTACGCACGCCTCCAATTATCTGCCCATTGTCGGCACGCTGCAAAAAGACAAGCAAAAAATGATCGCCCTGGTCGACAACGTTCTGTCCAGCCGGGACGAAAGACTGCTGCGTTCCGATTACCAGCGCGGCCTCTAGCAGGCTGTTGAAAAAGGCTCATAACCTAAAGTCACGCGTACCCTAAAGGGCACGCGTATACTGCGTTGCGCTTCGGCTCTCGCATGCTCACGTACGTTTGAGTACGCTCCGCTGCTCCATCCTCGCGCCGCCTTGTCTCTAAGCCTTTTGTTTCGCCTTCGGCCAGAACCGGCAGGGAAAAGGCTTTAGGCACAATTGCGCCTCCCTACGGGAACGCGCCCCCGGCGGATAGCCTACACCAGCAGGTTTTTCAACACTTTGCTAGTCGACACGATTCCCTTTAACGAACGATCATCCCTGTTTTTTGTAATATGTCTGCGGGGGTTATTGCGCCTAATCGCAGAATAACCGGTGGGTCCTGGGTTGCATCAACAATTGTGGTTGACATTTGCCGGCCTGTTTCGCCGAGATCTACAACAGCATCGATTTTATCGCCGAGCTGGCGGATGACCTCGCCGGCATCCGCGCATTCCGGCTCGCCCGAGAGATTGGCGCTGGTCGCTGTCAGCGGTTTTCCCGCCATCTGAGCAATTTTCCGCGCCCCGCTGTGGCCCGAAAGCCTGATGCCGATTTTGCCGCTTCCGGCGGTGAGAAGCGGCGAAACACGGTCGGAAGCTTCAAAGACAATCGTCAGCGGACCCGGCCAGAAAGCGTCCGTGAGCTTGTGAGCGGCGTCCGCAACGCTCGCGACCAATGGATAGACGTCCTGGCGGTCGCCGATGATGACGGAGATGGGGTTATTAAAATTACGGCCTTTGATGTCGAAGAGCCGGCGGATGGCCCGCTCGTTTGTGGCGTCTGTGCCCAGGCCGTAAATCGTTTCGGTGGGATAGGCAATAACACCGCCGCCCGATACGATCGCGGCGGCGGCGTTGATGATGTCTTCTGCGGAATGATCCGCGTCGATTTTCAGAATTTGGGGCATCAGTGGTTTTCCGGAGTTAAAAAGGATTCATTTTAAAACTGCCCTGTAAATAGACCGCCGGCAAGACGCCAGGTCCCCGGGGAGTGAGGTGTACTTTAAGCGTGCACCGCCCGAGACGAGGGAGTGGCGCAATGCTGCTTCCGGGCCGCCTACGGGATAGTCATATTTTTCTGCTTCTTCTCTACATCTTTGGCCATCTTTGCTACAAAAGAGGACAGCTTGGCGCAAAGGATTTTATCTTCCAGTGCCAGAAAACGGACGGCGAAAAGAGCCGCATTTTTTGCTCCGGCTTTGCCGACCGCCATCGTCGCCACGGGAATACCCCCCGGCATCTGTACGGTGGAGAGAAGGGCATCCAGGCCATGCAGGGACGTGGCGTCGATCGGAACGCCGATAACGGGCAGAAGCGTTTGCGAGGCGATCACGCCGGCAAGATGTGCCGCGGCGCCCGCGCCGACGATGATGATTTTTACGCCGCGGGAAGCGGCGGTTTTGGCGAACTTCGTTGTTCTCTCCGGCGTGCGGTGTGCGGAGGTCAGAATCAGTTCGTAGCCGATGCCGAATTCGTCCAGGATTTTTGCCGCTTCCGTCATGACCGGTAAATCGGAATCGCTGCCCATTACAACGCTGACTTGCACATCCGTCTTAGCGCTTTTGGCTTTCATGCATGCTCCTTCCAGGGTTGAAATGACGAACACCGCTATTTGTCTGCCGTGTAGATTTGACCGTCCCTTAACGCATCGGGTCGCGATTTGCAAGATGGTTTTTACCTTGACATGTCGTGAGATAGTCTTTAGACTTTCACGACCTATCCTTGAAGGAGATACTGATGAAAAATAAACTTACTGCCGTGATTGAAACCGATAAAGGCACCATCCGTCTCAAATTATTTGCCGATCAGACGCCCCTGACCGTGGGCAATTTCGTGAACCTTGCCTCGCGCGGTTTTTACAACAATCTGAAATTCCATCGCGTCATCCCTGATTTTATGATCCAGGGCGGATGTCCGGCAGGCGACGGCCGCGGCGGACCCGGTTACAAATTTCAGGACGAATTCGTCAAAGAACTGCGCCATAGCAAGCCCGGTATTTTGTCCATGGCCAACGCCGGACCCGGCTCCAACGGCAGCCAGTTCTTTGTCACCCATGTACCCACCCCGTGGCTTGACGGCAAGCATACGGTCTTCGGCGAGGTCGAAAGCGACAGCGATCAGAGCGTCGTGAACCAGATTGCGCAGGGCGATAAGATTCATTCGATCACGATCGAAGGGGATGCTTCGGAGCTGATGGAGAGCATCAAGCCTATGGTGGATAAATGGAACGCCGCGCTGGATGCGAGTTTTCCCAAATTGTCCAAAGCTGCCAAATCATAAAAGCGTGATAGAGAACAAATCGTGAGACCCGTACAAGTAACTCCGGACCGGATGGTGGAGGATGACGGATCAATCCATTTCGGCATTTTCCGTACGCCGTTCAAAACCGCTAATATTCTGGACGCTCCGCTTTATGCGGTGCCGGCTCCCCGCGCCTGGAAAAATTTCCGGTTGAAGGAATGGCAGCACTTCGGCATCATCACGCCGACGCATTATTTCGGTATGGTGATTTTTGACGCCAAATTCACTGCGGCGTCTTTTTTTTATGCCTATGACCGGCTGCAAAGCAGCCGGTTCGAGCACAGCCGCCAGGAAAACACAAAAGCCGTGCACATCGCCTCTCAGCTCTATGATGATACTTGCCGTTTTGACGTGAACGGTTATCACCTGCGTTTTGAAAACAAGCTTGCGCTGGGCATCCACCGGATCATCATTGAGATGGACGGCGACGCCGACCACCCCGCCGTTCAGGGTGATATAACGGTTCACGAAGATTTGAACATCATCGAACCGCTGGTGCAGGTCTCCCCGATAACCCGCACCCGCCCGCTTTATACGCATAAGGCCGCGGCGCCCGCATCGGGCAGCCTGGTGATCGGCTCGCAGGAAATCGTCCTCGACCGCGGGAACACGATCGCCTTGATGGATGAACAAAAAACGTACTACCCGTATTTCAGTTTCTGGAAATGGGCCATGGGCGCCGGTTACAGTGATGACGGAAAGCTCTGCGCATTCAACCTCTGTAAGAATATGATTACCGATGATGAAGATGCAAACGAGAACTGCTTTTGGATGGACGGGAAAATCACCTGTCTTGGGGCTGCGCAGTTTCAGTTCAGCGACGTTCTGAAGCCCTGGACCATGAAGACAGCGGACGAAAAATTGAATTTATATTTCGATCCGGCAGGCGAAAGAGCTGAAAAAATAAATATCGCCATCATTATCCGTTCCGACTTTCATCAGCCCTTCGGCCTGTTTAACGGCCGTTTCAGGGACGACGGCGGTGTCACCTACGAGGTGAAAGATCTTTTCGGTCTGGCTGAACATCACGTGACAAGATACTAGCAGCTGAAAGCCTCCGCTTCCGTTTGCGGATCTCCGCGTCAGGGTCTGCATGAGCCGCTGAAGTGCGAAGAAGGAAAAGGTGAAGTGCTTGAGCGAGAAGACTCCTCTCCACTGTGAATCATCCGGCAACGGAAACCTGCCCGTTGTGCTCGTACACGGCTATAGTATGTCGTCCGCCGTCTGGGAAAAAGTGATGCCGCTGTTTCCGGCCTCCTACCGGCTGTATGCGATCGATCTCAAGGGATTCGGGCGCTCGAATAAGCCGGAAACCGGATACAGTTGTCAGGAACTGGCGGACGATATCCGGAAATTCATGGACGATTCCGGCCTGCCGCGGGCCGTTTTGATCGGACACTCCTTTGGCAGCCTGGTGCTCCAGCATTTCGCCGCAACTTATCCGGAACGCGTCAGAGCGCTGGTCCTCTGTAACGCGCAGGCGGCGGCGCTCCCGCCAAAAGGGCTTTCGCCGCTTGTTGAAGAGCGCCTGAAGGGGTACGGGTCCTTAGAAGACAATCGAAAAGTCTTTTCCGCCAACATGCACCGTTATTTTGACGCCGCCAATGTGTCTCGGGCGGATATCGACCGATTCATCGGGATCGGTCTGCAGGCCGGCACAGCCGCCCTTCGCGGCGCGCTCGTGGCCAATTACACGACCCCGGCCATTGCGGTCGAAGACCTTGCGGCCGTCCGGGCGCCCGTTCTGATCATTGTGGCAACGCACGATCCGTTCGGCACGTTTGATCAGGCCGTGGCGATGAGCGATTCTTTTCCGGTGAGTCGCATCGCGGTCATCGAACACTGCGGTCACAACCCGATGTGGGAGCGACCCGCCGAGTTTATGCAGGTATTGACATCATTCCTGGAAAATTCGGGATGTGAGAAAGAGGACCAGGGGACCGGATCGTTTTGATCGGGCCGGATCCCTCCGCAAAGAAACCGACAAACTGAACATTGCCATCCCCTGAGGAGTTCGTCGGCCCGGCCGGACATCGCCTGACGGGATATGAGATTGAAGACCGATCTTCAACCGTATTCAACATAAATCATCAATCTCCTGTATTTTGCTGGGAAATCAAGATTCCGCCCGAATCCAGTTGACAGACGAATCTTCTCTTCATATACTCGCGCCACAAAAATTTAATGCCTTATTCATAACAGGGAGAAACTTAAATGAAAGCCAACTTATACCAGTATCTGGCCGGAAATGAATATCCGGGCCGCGGCATCTGCCTGGGAATTGCCCCGAGCGGTAAAAAAGCGATGATCGCTTATTTTATCATGGGCCGCAGCACAAACAGCCGCAACCGCGTGTTTGACCCGATTGACGGCGGCATCCGCACCATGGCGGCCGACCCTTCCAAGATGACCGATCCGCATCTGATTATTTACAACCCCGTCCTGACGCTTAACAACACGACGATCGTGACCAACGGCGACCAGACCGACACCATCCGCGATTTTATGGCCGCGAACAAGTTTCCCGGCTACGGCTTTGAAGCCGCGCTCGCGACCCGCACTTTTGAGGACGACAAACCCAACTGGACGCCCCGCATTTCCGGTGTGGCGGATGTGCAGACGGGCGGCTATAAGCTCAGTATTTTAAAAAGCGACGACGGCAATGAGACGAGCGTCGAACGATTTACTTTCAGCTATCCTGCGCCGCTTTCCGGTTCAGGGCATTTTATCAGCACTTACAGGTGCAACGGCAATCCGATTCCGAGTTTCGCAGGCGAGCCGCTCGGCGTTACCGTGGACGAGGAAGACCCCAATGAATACGCAGGCAAATTGTGGGAAGCCCTGAATGAAGACAACAAGGTAAGCCTGTTTGTGCGCGCCATCGACCTTAAGACCCGGGCGTATGAAGACGTCATCATCAACAAATACAAAACGGTGGAGGGATAATCCATGAACGAAATCGCATTGAAATACGGTTGCAACCCCAACCAGAAACCGGCCCGGATCTTCATGGCGGACGGCGGCAATCTGCCGGTAAAGGTGCAAAACGGCAAACCCGGTTACATCAACTTTTTGGATGCGCTCAACAGCTGGCAGCTGGTGAAGGAACTGAAGGAAAATACCGGGATGGTTGCCGCAACGTCCTTTAAGCATGTTTCGCCCGCAGGCGCAGCCCTGGGCATTCCCTTGGACGACGTCCTGCGCAAAATGTATCACATCGACGCCGGAACGCAGCTTTCTGCGCTGGCCTGTGCGTATGCCCGCGCCCGCGGCGCCGACCGGATGAGCAGCTTTGGCGACTGGATCGCGCTTTCCGATGTATGCGACGTTCCCACAGCAAAGATTATCAAGAATGAGGTCACCGACGGCATCATCGCCCCGGGGTATGAGCCCGAGGCTTTGGAAATTCTGAAGTCCAAAAAAGGCGGCAACTACAATGTCGTTGTCATTGATCCCGACTATGTACCAACACCCATTGAGCACAAGCAGGTGTTCGGTATTACCTTCGAGCAGGGCCGTAACAATGTGAAGATTGACAACCAGATGCTCGAAAACATGGTGACCGAGAAGAAGACGCTGACGGACGCACAAAAGCGCGATCTGGTGCTCAGCCTGATTACCCTTAAATACACTCAGTCCAATAGTGTCTGTTACGTGCAGGACGGCCAGGTCATCGGCGTCGGTGCGGGTCAGCAGAGCCGCATCCACTGTACGCGGCTCGCCGGTCAGAAAGCGGACAACTGGCAGCTGCGTCATATGCCCAAGGTACTGGATCTGCCTTTCCGCGACGATGTCTCCAAACCGAACCGCGACAACGCAATTGATGTCTACCTGGGCGATACGCCGGACGATGTCATCGGTGATAACGTCTGGGCCGAAACCTTTACCCGCCGGCCCGAGCCTCTGACTGCAGCCGAGAAGAAGGCCTGGCTCGGCAAAGTGACCGGTGTTGCCTTAGGCAGCGACGCTTTCTTCCCCTTCGGCGATAACATCGAGCGCGCGCACCGCAGCGGCGTGACCGCCATCGTCGAAGCCGGCGGTTCCATCCGCGACCAGCAGGTGATTGATACCTGCAACAAATACGGCATTGCCATGGCGTTCTGCGGTCTGCGCTTCTTCCATCATTAGCAATAGGCTCGTCGATTGATGGGCTGTAGGCTGTCAGGGAAGGGACGGAAACACACTTTGGGTTGCAGGCTGTCGGGTAAGGAACAAAGGGACCCGTTAATGGATCAAGTTATTTTGACTTGATCCATTTTTTAATCCCGCTCACGCCCGACGAGCGTTAATTCTCCATAGCTTGCTGGTAATAATGAAGCTCATTTCATACTCGACAGTTTGCTGCGAGGTGATTGATAGGAGCGGCGTTTATTGCGGATTTCCCGGCTGTACGACTTCCGATTATCTGCCGGCCATCGCTTGCCGGGGTGGGGACGTGGTCGGCCACCTAAATTCTTCTGTGAAACTTCTCGTGCAAGTGATATCCCTGATGCCGGATCGGGAATCGAAAGCCCGAGAGCTATGGCCTGCCTGTTAAGAGATCGTGCAAGCCCGGCGTGACCGTTACCGAATGCTCAACAAACGTGATGCTGCGGGGCGGTCACTGCCCATCGAAGCCGGCTCCTTTCCCGCGTGAGCAACATTGAGGAATGATGAAACGTATGAGACCTGCAAAACGAATCCTCGTCCTACTGGGACTTCTCTTTTTCCTGTATCCCGTCACGGCAGTTACGGGCCAGGAGAAAATGGCGACTTATCCCCCCTTCGCGCCGGGTTATAGCTCAATCAAGGTTTTCGACAGCCAGTCGCGTTTTGTGGGCCGGATTCTGCCCGAGAAACGATATTGGGTTGACATCGACCACATCCCCGTCTTCCTGCAAAATGCCCTGGTGGCCATCGAAGACGCCCGTTTCTATCAACACAGAGGAATCGATGTGCGCGGCATCACCCGAGCCCTCGTCAAAGATGTCATGAAAGGGAGAATGGCCGAAGGCGGCTCAACGATCACCCAGCAGTTGATCAAGAACAAATACTTTTCCAACGAAAAAACCCTTAAACGAAAGTTCAAGGAAGGCATCCTGGCCGTCGAATACGAAGGCAAATATACCAAGAAGCAGATTCTGGAGATGTATTTCAATGAAGTCTACTTCGGGAACGGGGCCTGGGGCCTCGTTCAGGCCGCCAGGCTCTATTTCGACAAGAGCCCGCCCCAATTAACCGAAGCAGAGTGCGCTCTTCTGGCGGGCATTCCCAAGGCCCCGACGCGCTATAACCCTCTGGGGAATTATCCGGCCGCCCGCGACCGGAAGAATCTTATCCTTAAACGCATGGTCGAACTCAAGATGATTACCGCCGGCCGTGCAAAACGGCTGAAGGGTCAGCGCATCGTCTTGCTGCGATCCGATGAAGCTCCCTATTACCTTTCCCATATCCGCAGCAAACTGATCGAACGCTATGGATCCGAAATAATCGAGATGGGGGGACTCGACGTCATTGCGGCCATGGATCTGAACCTGCAGCGGCTCGCGGAAAGGGTTCTGAAAGAAGGTGTCCGACGGGTCTCTCCAAAACTTCAGGGCGCATTGGTATCCCTGGACCCGTCGACCGGCGATGTCCTCGCGGTGGTTGGCGGGACAGACTTCAAACTGAGCGCTTATAACCGGGCTTTTTTCGCTAAACGCCAACCCGGATCAGCCATCAAGCCCCTGATTTATGCCGCGGCTCTGGAAAAGGGCATCACTGCCGGCAGCATCTGGAATGACGACCCCGTCGCCTACACCCGCAGTGATCACGAAACCTGGAAGCCCCGCAATTACGGCAACCGGCATTACGGAAATCTGTCCCTGAGGCAGGCGCTGGCCTATTCGAACAACGTCATCACGGTCAAATTGCTGGAGGATATCGGCGTCCCGGATTTTGTTCACTTTGCCGGAAAACTGGGACTTCCTCTGCGCGAGCCCAATGATCTTTCCCTGGCCCTGGGAACCGATGAGGTTACCTTAAGTGAACTGATGCTGGCCTACTGCCCGTTGGCCGCAGGCGGCGTGCGTCCCGAACCCAGGACCATCATCCGCATTTATGACCGGGGGCGAAGTATGTGGACGGAGATTCCGCCCATGACAAACCCGGTTCTGTCGCCGGCTGTCGCCTATGTCACGACCTCGATGCTCAAGGACGTCCTTATTTACGGGACTGCCAAATCATTGAAGGGATTCAGCCAGGTGCGCCCGGCTGCGGGGAAAACCGGGACCACCGATGATTACCGGGATGCCTGGTTCATTGGTTATACGCCCCAGATGATTACGGGTATCTGGACCGGCTACGATAAACCCACCCCCATGGGGGCAGGCTTCACCGGAGGGGCGATCTGTGCGCCGATCTGGGGAGAATTCATGCGCCAGGCCCTGGCCGCCAGACCGGCGATGGATTTTTCGAAGCCCGATTCGGTCGTGTCCGTCCTGATCGATCCGGAGACGGGTGATCTGGCCACTCCGGACTGTCCGGCAAGTCGCGAGGAATTCTACGTTGCCGGGACTGAACCGACTGTGTATTGCCCAAAACATGCGAAACCCGGTCTGCCGCCGGTTACGCCGGTTCCTGATCGGCCGGCGGGTGACCACTCCCTTCCGGCCGATCAGGAATAGTTGAAATACGCGATCCGTTTCGAGCGAGCACTTCCCGGGGACGGTCTTCAATTACCATAGAATCCCAACTCAACCTATGCTACGAAGTGAGGCGGGAAGCAGGTTGCCGCTTCCTTGATTGAGCAAGTGAGGGAAAAATATGATCAGAACGGTGTGGATCGTTTTAATGCTCTGTGTCGCTGTGACGGTTGGAGCCGAACCGTTGTCTTCCCGCGATATTGCTTCCGGACCCGGCGGCCGGATCAAGACATTAAAGACGGCCGAATGGGAAGGCGAGTGGGTGTCCGTTTCCTCGCAGGTCGATTATCTCACCCGTCAGGGAGTCTTTGAAAAGGCGGCTCGCGAAAGCGGAGCTTCCGCAGGCGACATCAAACGGGCATTTCTTGCGCGATTCAGTTCCGACGTGGGAAGAGTCAGGGTTCACGAGGGACGTTTCATCTTTCTGTCGACCGACGGTGCGACCGTCCTCGGCGTTGCTCAATATACCTATGGCGGATTTGTGGAAAAGATGAGCGAGACGCGGGAAATTCAATGGCACCGGTTCACGCTCGCCTATGGTTTCGGCAGGTATCCGGTTCTGATCTTGTCGGAGCCGTATGGAGTTTTGGGACAATGGCTTCTCGTTCAGGGAGATTCGGCTGCCGGGGCAAAGACCGGCCCCTGCAATGCCGGGAAGAAACAGGCCATGATGATTCCCGCAGACCTCGCAGGCGAAGCGATCGGCGACGCCCTGGACACTCCCGAGTTTGTGTCTTTTCTCCTATCGCTTGCGATTCCCGAAAAAAATGAAGGGGGAAGGAAACCGTGAGGGTAAGCACTCGCATCAGTAGGCCCTTGCTGATCACTGCGGCCTGCATCGGTTTGTTGGGCTGTTCGATGATTCGTCCGGCGCTGACGACGGATGCGCAGGACCGCATCTGCAATCGCTGCGGAGACCTTAAGGCGGTAGAAGCCGCCGAGGCCATCCATCCCGTGAATCAAGGAATCATCGAGGGCTGTAACTGGGAGTTTGATCAGGAGGGGCGCGCCGTTCTTGCGCTCAATGTCCTCGTGACCGCCTCCGGCGCTTATGAAATCGCTCTGGATTTTCACGAGCCCTTCGAGGATCTTCGCCTGCATTCTTCTCTCGGGCAGGTAGCCGCGGACCGGAAAGAGACCTTCCGGATCGGCCCGCTGCCGCATGAATTCCCCAAGCCCAGCTTTGCCGAAGTCTCCGTGCTTCTTCTGCGGAAAGACGCGGACGGCAGGGATCTGCTCATCGATGAAGTGGACACCTATTTCCTTGTGGACCCCGATCGGGTCAACGATGCCGCTCTGAAAGGACTTGATACACATGGCCTTACCGCCCAGGCGCTGCTGAATCAATATGCTCCCATCCTGAAAACAGATGTTGTCACCAATCCGAATACGGGCATCGTCTATGTCGATCTGCCTCCGAAGAATATCGCGGCCATTCTTTCGGGTTCGCCCCAAAAGGACGGCAATGACCGGTCGATGGTCAAATGCGATCTGTGGAAAGATCACGTGCTGGCCCAGCCGCCAACGTCCGCAAACCGGCGGGAATTTAACGGCCGCAAGGATGACTACTTTATCGATCTCCCGCAGCCCTTCGAAAGCATTGCTCATCCCTGGCGTCAAATCGTTAGCCGTTACCCCAACGCCATTTATGGACGGCTCGTCCGAACGGAGCTCACCTGGGAAGGTGTCGCGTACCGAGACGCCATCATCCTGCAGTACTGGATGCCGTATTATGTCAACCACCTGTCCATCCTGAAGACCGATCTCCAGGGCAAGAGCTGGATCTGGAATGCGGGCAATTATCATGAAGGAGAAGCGGAAAACATCGCCATCGTCCTGATTCCGGGCCCGGAGGGGCTCAAGCCGCTGTGCGCAGCGTATGCCAAGCATTTCAAGGGGACGGCCGAACCCTGGTCCAATGTGAGCAAACACGCTCCGGACGGGGTTCCTACAACACATCCCGTCGTTTATGTGGCCAACGGCTCCCACGCCTCTTTTTTTTCTCCCGACCCGGGTGAAACGTCGTGCGGAAGCGGTGTCGACGCTGTCATGCATGAGGGCGGAGGGTTCTGGTACGATGAAGGAGATTTAGGCCCAGTCAAGATGATGCCGCGTGTCAACGAGATCAAATTCGGGGACGAGTATGATTTCCTGCTTTTTACGGGTCGTTTCGGCGGGTCATATATTGAGGGAGCGGTGAATCAGTTTAACCGCAGTCCCTACATGTTTCCCTATACGCTCTATCCGAAGTTTTCCATCACCGGCAGCTGGATTGCGGGTTCCGGTGTTAACCGGTGGATAGACCCCGCCTCGGAAATCAAGTATCAGGCGCAGATTCCTTCAAAGCTGGGATATGACAACCACAAGGCGCGTCTGCAGTTTGACACCACCCGTGTCCGCATAAGAAAAGAAGCGGGGCGCATCCGCATCGAGGAACTGGGTTTGACCGTCGACCCCGGAGGTTCATCGCCCGCAGAAAGCGTGGCCGTTTTTTTCCGGGATCGGAAAGGAAATCTCCGGAAGTTGGCGGCCTTTAAAGCCGGCGTTAAGCCGCCTTCGCCGATATATATCCCCATGGATGCCGTTCACAAAAATACGATCGAACTGGTTGCCTGCGATATCGTAATCCCGCCGTTACCCAAACCCCCTCTCGCGCGGGAGCGCCACCAGGGGATGTTCGAATATTTCCTCATGACGACGGCGTACCTGGATATCCGGTAGAAAAAGAGAATGCCCCGGCATGCTTTCCGGGAAAACGGGTTTTAGGTTTTGGAACGCCGGGACGCCACCGGGTGCGGCATCGATTACGTCCGGGTGATTTGCCGGCGGTCAGGATACCGGCATTGAATCAGCCCAGGGAGACATCCGGTTCCGAAGCGGGGGGATTATTTCCGTATTTTCCTCATATGATCAATTCTTTTTTGAATGAGCGCGCCGGTGCCGATATCTTCGCGATAGGCCACGGGGCCTTGCACGGCCTTGACGCCGTCCTGGGCGATCCTGCGTGCCTCGTCGAGCGTATCGGCGATGCCGACGATGCCGATGGCTCGCGATGAACTGAGATACAAGCCGTCGTCTCTCTTATCGACGGAGGAGTAGTAGAGTCTTGCTTTCCCTACGTCGCCCACCTCAATCTTCGCTTTGGACGATGCCGCATCGGGATGATCGGCGGGCAGGCCATAACCTTTGGGAACGACGTATTTACAGACCGTTGCTTTCTGTTCAAATTCAATTTTCAGCTTCTCGAGTGTCCCGTCGATGACGTGCCGGCAGACATCCACGAAATCTGTTTTCAGAAGCGGCAGGATGTTCATGGCCTCGGGGTCGCCGAAGCGGGCGTTGTATTCCAGGAGCTTCGCCCCGTCCTTTGTGGCGATGAAGCCGCCGTACATGACGCCTTTGTAAGGACTGCCGGTTTCTTTTAAAAGCGCCGCCGCAACCTGGCGGGTAATGTCGAGACTCTCTTCGATATCCGACGGTTTCAGAAAAGGCAGGGAATGATCGGGAAGAGAATAGGAACCCATGCCGCCGGTGTTGGGGCCGCGATCGCCGTCGAAGCGGCGTTTATGATCCTGCACGAGCGGCGTCCCGACGACGGTCTTTCCGTCGCAGAGGCACTGCAGCGAAAATTCTTCGCCGTCGAATTTCTCTTCAACGATGACAGAGGAGCTGTCCTTCAATATCTGAACGCACAATTTCAGCGCTTCTTCCTTGGTTGCAAAATGATCGCCCTGCACCAGCACGCCTTTACCGCCGGTGAGTCCGTCGGGTTTAAGGACAAGACCATCGAGAGAACGAAGAAACGCTTCCAGACCGTCGGTGGAGGTGAAGACTTTGAACTGCGGATTACCGGGAATGTTGTATTTGCTGACCAGGTTGCGGGTAAACGATTTGGAGGTTTCCAGCCGCGCCAGGCTCTTGTTCGGGCCGACCGCCGGTACGCCCATCTGTGCCAGCGCATCTACAACGCCGTTTTGAAGCGGGTCTTCCGGGCCGATGACGGCGAAATCAATTTGATGATCTTTGGCAAAAGTCGTGATGGCCGTAAGGTCCGCATAGCTGCCGAGTTGTGTTTTCGCCGAAAGGGATACGATTCCCGGATTATTGGCTTTCATGAACGAAAACAAGCGGGGATTTTGTCTAGAGCGCATAATGGCTTCGGCCATGGCGTGCTCTCGGGCTCCGTTTCCGATAAGCAGAATGTTGGGCATGAATGAGTTCTCCTCTACACAATATGATTCAGCATGAGCGCTATTTAAAAACTTCCCGAAGCAGGCTTGTCACCCGTGCTTTCGGATTTGTCCGGATGTTTGTTTCTTCCCTGGCCAGGGTGAAGAAGAGCCCGTCCAGAGCTTTGGACGAAACGTATTGATTCACGTCGAGATTGATGACTTTTCCGACCAGGGGCAGACTCTGGACCTTGCCGGCGATCGCGTCGTATTGTTCGGTCACCTTATACTGGCGCATGGTCTTGCGGACCGCCGGCTCGAAGAGCGTCAGCAGCTTGTCGTAGGTTTTCTCTTTGAGATAGTCCGTTGCAGCGGTGTTACCGCCCCTCAGAATCCTGTTGGCGTCGTCGAAGGACATATCCGTGATCGCATTGGCAAAGATATCCGCGGCGAGCGGTGCGGCTTTCTCCGCCGCCCTGTTCATGCTGAGAGTAAATTCATCCAGCTCGGGCCCGAAGCCGATGCCGCGCAAAACGCGTTCGGTCTGCCGGACTTCGTCGGGCAGAAGAATTTTGACGGCCTGGTTGGTGAAATAGCCGTTGTTCTTTCCCAGAGCCGTGACGGCGTTCTTAATCCCTACATGCAGCGCCTCCTTCAATCCCAGGCCGATTTTACCTTCGCCCGTTTCGGAGGTGCCGGCGCTGTCGAGCGTATCTTTGAGCACATCGAGGAGCGAGGCGTGGCTGGATTGACAAAACAAAAGTGCAAAAAAGACGGCGACGATGATCTTTCTTTTCATAATCTTTTTCTCCGGACACTCTGCAATTAACGAAAACTTAATAAAGCCGGGTTGCCAGCCCGTCTTGGCTGATTTATATTTAGTGAGGGAGTATAAGAAGGATGCTTTTTGATGTCAATCGAATAATGAAAGCCCGCGATACGCCCGGGGCAAGACGGACGCGGATTGCGCGGTATCTTTTTGGGGATGAATCTGTTAAATGATGAAAAATCTCTATCCGATCAGCGAGGTAAACGTTATTGGCTTCCGGTTCTGATATAATTATCCTGCTCGTCCTTTTTTTGCTTTCCGGTTTTTTTTCATCGGCGGAGGCGGCGCTTCTGTCGCTTTCGGATTTACATCTGTATAAAATGAAAGCGGACAATTATCCTTTTCTGAATCCCGTGGTCAAACTGCTCGAGAATCCCAGACGGCTGCTGATCACGGTGGTGACGAGCAATGAAGCCGTCAATATCAGTATCTCTATTCTTGCCGCATCCCTGTTTATCAGTCTTTTCGGCACCCACGGGCAGTGGATATCCATCGTCGTGACGTCCGCTGTGCTTTTCCTGGCCGGTGAAGCCATTCCCAAAACGTTCGGTGTAACCTATCCCATGCAGATTTCAGCGGCCGTGTCGCCGCTTCTGCTTGCCGTTTCCCGCCTGGAATTCCCGATCGTTGCCGCTCTGGAGAAAGTGCCGGGCCTGATTTTAAGAAAGCTGGACCGGCGCAAAACCCGGGATGCTGATGTTCTCATGGAAGATGAATTCAAGCATCTTGTTGATGCCGGGAGCCTTGAAGGCGTGGTGGACGAATCTCAAAAGGAGCTGATCAAAACCATCTTTGAATCGGGAGACAGGCCGGTAACGGACATCATGATTCCCCGCGTCGATATGTTCTGCCTGGACGTCGATGGGAAGCCGGCGGACATTATCCGGGAGATTGCCCGCGGCCGGTATGAACGCGTACCGGTATACCGGGACGATCGTGACAACATCATCGGTATCCTTTTTGCACGTGATCTGATGAGCGACACGCTCAGCATCGGGAAATCAACATCGCTTGCGAAGCTGCTGGCCAGGCCCTACTTTGTCCCGGAGGGAAAAACCATTAATGGTCTGCTTCGCGATTTTCAGGAAAAATCAATTCAGATCGCCATCGTGGTAGACGAGTATGGCGGTGTGTCCGGTCTGGTGACGCTCGAAGATATACTGGCCCATTTGTTTGAAGAGGCCTATCACGACGATGAGCTGGCGGGTGGTGACTGTGAATTTCTGGATGAGCAGACGATGATCGTCCCCGGCCGGATGCTCATGGAGCAAATCAACGATCTGCTGCACGCCTCTCTGCCTCAGGATGAGTTCGATACGATTGGCGGCTTCGTTCTGCATTTGTTCGGGAAAGTGCCTGAGCGCGGCGAGACCATTGAATTTGAGAACTTTCGGTTCCGCATCGAAAGCGTCGGCAAGACCCGAATTATCAAGATCCGGATTGAGAAAGAAAAACAGACACAGACGGTGACCCACTCATGAGTGTTTATTTGATTGTTGCGATCATATTCGTCTGTCTGTTTCTGGAGGCCCTATATTCCGGAGGAGAAGTCGCTTTATTTTCTTCCGATATCAGCAAAATAAAGTATTATGCGCGCCAGGGGTCGTCGTCGGCCATTCAGGCTGCCCGGTTAAAAGAGCATCCGGAGTGGTTTATTTCAACGGCTCTGATCGGTACGAATCTGTCGATCATCGTTGCGTCCACGCTGGTCACGGGTCTTTTGATTGACTGTTTCGGAGCAAAGCAGGGCGAACGGATCGCATTCCTGATCATGTTGCCGACATTGTTTGTGATCATCATTGTCCGCAGCATCTTCCAGCACTATCCGGAGTACCTGGCCATCAAAGTTGCCCATTTCATCCATCTGTCTTTCATCGTTTTTTATCCATTGACCTGGTTTATCGCGGCGGTTTCCAGAGGAGCCGTCAACATTTCATTTGATCAGAAGGTGAAACGCCCCTCTTATATTACGAAGGAGGGCCTGAAATATATTTTAGGCGAAAAGACGGAAGGCAGCGACATTCTGGCGACCGAAAAGCAGATGGTCAGCCGCGTTTTTGATTTTTCCGAACTCACGGCGGAAAAGATCATGGTTCCTATTTCCGCGTTGACTGCCGTACCGCAGACGATGTCTATTGATGAAGCGGTCCGGGTTGCCGCGGCAAAAAAATATATGCGTATTCCCGTCTATTCGGATACGGTTTACAATATCGTCGGCATACTGCATTATTTCGATCTCCTGGATGTGCTGCTGAAACAACAGGCGGTTCCTGCGGAAGCGTCCGGTGTGTCCAGCGTTCGCGATTGCATGCGTACGGATGTATTTTTTGTTCCGGAAACGAAGAAGGCCGGCTCGCTTTTGATGGATATGCAGCAAAAACGCGAGCACATGGCCGTTGTGGTCGATGAGTACGGCGGTGCGGTCGGCATTGTGACCATGGAGGACATCGGAGAGGAGATTGTCGGAAGTATCGATAAGGAATACAACGCAGGCGAAAAGCTCTACAAAAAAATAGCTCCCGGACGGTATTTGATCAATGGCCGGATGAAAATCGACGATCTGAATCAAATCTTGTTGACAAGAGTGCCCGAGGGCAATTATGAAACCCTCGGCGGGTTTCTGATTGAGCAGGCGGGCAGAATTCCGCTGGGCCGCGAAAAAATAGAATTTCAGGGCATGATCTTCATTATCGAAAATGCCGATCAGAAATCCATCAGGGAAGTCCTGGTCATTTTACCGTCCGAGACCGAAGGGCCGTGGACGTCAACCAAAGTGAGGTAAAGATATTGATCAACAGAGATGAATTTTGTGCGCTCATTTTGGCGGCGGGGAAGGGCACCCGCATGAAATCGGATATGGCCAAAGTGCTTCACGTTCTGGAAGGCAGGCCTTTATTGTATTATTCCATTGAGGCGGCAAGACTCGCGGGGTGCGCAAAAAGTTATTGTGATCGTCGGCCATCAGTCGGAGTGTGTCAGGGAGGCTTTCCCCGACCCCGACCTGGTTTTTGTGGAGCAAAAGCCGCAACTGGGGACCGGGCATGCCGTTATGCAAGCCGCACCCGTCCTCAAAGACTACCGGGGGCTGACGGTTATTCTCTGCGGTGACGTGCCGCTTCTCACGGCGGAAACGATCCGGTCGCTGATTAAGAATCATCAAAGCGCCGGGGCCGCCGTAACCGTGCTGACGACTGAACCTCCCGGACCGCACGCATACGGCCGCATTGTGAAAAATGAACAAGGCGACATTCTGAAGATCGTCGAACATCGGGACGCAACGGAGGCCCAGAGGGAAATTCTCGAAATCAATACGGGCATCTATTGCGTCGATACGGCATTTTTATTTGCGGCTCTGGCGCAGATCAAGAACGATAACCGGCAGAAAGAGTATTATCTGACGGACATTGTGGAAATTGCCCGCCTGGAAGGCGCCAAGGCCCATGCCTTTCTGACGACCGATTATGTTGAAGTGATGGGCATCAATACGCTCGAAGAACTGGCAAAAGCGGGAGAATATCTTCGAAAATCAACATCAGGGCGGGCTTGATTTGTGTCCGATGTCATCCGTCTCCTTCAAGGTAAAGTGCTTTTGGCGCCACTCGCCGGCATTTCGAATTTGCCGTTTCGGTTGACGGCCCGGCTGTTCGGCTGCGATTTGTGCTACTCCGAAATGATCAGCGCCAACGGCCTGATCCGTGAATCAATCAAAACAATTGAATATCTAAAGACAACGCCTGCGGATCGGCCCCTGGGTATCCAGCTCTTCGGCGCTGATCCGGCCGTGATGAGCGAGGCGGCGAAAGTTGTTGCCCAGCATCATCCGGATTTAATCGATATCAATATGGGCTGTCCGGTCCGAAAAGTCGTCAAAACCGGTTCCGGAGCCATGCTGCTTCGCGATCCTGTTCTGGCCGGCCGTATTATAACGGCTGTTGTCAGGACTGCCCGCATCCCGGTGACGGTCAAGATCCGCGCGGGATGGAGCGCCAGTTCCGTCAATGCCTGTGAAATGGCCAGAATTGCGGAGGATTCAGGCGCTGCCGGCATTATTGTTCACGGCCGGACGGCTGATCAGGGTTTTGCCGGCCATGCGGACTGGGACATCATCGCTCGGGTAAAAAAGGCCGTTCAAATTCCGGTCGTCGGTAATGGCGACATCTGGCGGCCCGAGGATGCGCTCAGCATGCTCAGGGAGACGGGCTGCGATGCCGTCATGGTGGGCCGGGGCGCACTGGGAAATCCCTGGCTGTTCCGCGGCATTAGGAACCTGTCTTCGGGCATTTCCGGAAACGTTAGCCCTTCTCTTGCCGAACGGCACGAGGTCATAAAAAATCATTGGGCGATGGAGACCGAAATTTATGGTTCGCGAATTGCAACCAGGACATTCCGTAAACATTTGCTGTGGTATACGAAGGGGCTTTCCGGTTCCGGACGCTTTCGGGAAACTGTGGGAAAAATGGCGGACAGTAAGGCCATGCGGGAGGAATTGGACAGGTATTTTCAATCGCTTGCAGGTGCGCAAACCGAAATAATGACTTGACATTTCAGTAATGAATCGGCATAAATAAAATCAAATTAGGACAGAATTGCTAACGGCATTTTTTTAAAAAAGGACTATAAAAATCGTGGAAATAGGTAAATTTACAGAGCTTGAAGATAAAATTAAACAAATTGTCAGTGAACAGGTATTTCTTAAAAAGCAGATTTCAATATTGGAGGAAGCATTAAAAAATAAAGAATTGGAGATAGAAGAATACAAGAGCAAACTTAAAGTATTGGATGAGGAAAGGAACAGCGTACGCGCAAGGGTGGATTCACTGCTTGATTTACTTGCAGATATACAGGTGGTCAAATAAGCTTCCAGGGCGTGGGTATTGAAAAAGCGTTACGACATTACGATTTTAGGACAAGAACTTGCGGTTTTGAGTGATGCGGGAGATGAACAAGTGGCAAATGTTGTCCGGTGCGTCAATGAAAGAATTGAAGATATTATGCGGCGAAGCGACGGACTCCGGGCATTGGACGTGGCTATCCTGGCGGCTTTGAACATTACAGAAGATTTCTTGAAATTAAAGGGAGTTAATCAGGACCTGTTTGATCAAATGGAGCACAGGTCCGAAAAATTGATTCAACTGATTGAAAACGCAAGTTAATTATAAAAGTTTTTACCCCCTGCGATGTGCGTGATTGTCATTTGTTTTTGAGCCAACACTTTGAACCTGGGGCCTACACTTGTTTGTGGTGTGCATGCCCGCCGAATTCCGCTGGTCGGTGGCGGGAAGCCTGAAACAAACAAAACCGGGCTCCCACTTATTTAGAAGGTTCAAAATCCTGATTAACACGGCATAGGCGGGGTTTCTTTTTCCCATCGTCCCTCTTTTACTCATCCATACGCGGTTTTAAAAAAATTTATAGACAATGAATCCTTCGGCAAGGTGACTCGTCAATGTCTGCCGGAAGGTTTAAATATAATCCTGTTGAAGCTTAGGTCTGTTTTTCCGGGAAGAAGCAGTTTCGGAAGACGGTCATTTTCAGCGGGATAAACGAGGAGGAAATAACATGTTAAACGGCGGTTTGTTTGTCCTGTTTATAGTAGTAGCGGTGTTGGCGGGTGCGGTTGTCGGTTACGTTCTGAAACAAATATTCACCGCAAAGAAAATCAAAGCATCGGAGAGTCTGGCGGCGCGTATCGTCGGAGAGTCCAAAAAAGAAGCCGAGACGATCAAAAAAGAAGCTATTTTGCAGGCGAAGGAAAATCTGCTGAAGATGAAAGCGGATTTTGATCGAGAGACCAAGGAAGTTAAGAATGATCTGGAAGGGTTGGAGCGTCGTATTCGTTCCAAGGAAGAAAGTCTGGATAAGCGCATCGACACATTGGGGCAAAAAGAATCCAATATCGAAGGGCGCGACAAATCTTTAACACAGAAAGAACATGCCCTGGAAGAAAAACACAAGAGGCTGGATGCCCTGGTGGAAGAGCAAAAAGAGCAATTAGAGAAAATTGCCGGCATCACCCCTGAGGAGGCAAAAAACATTCTTATTCAATCGATGGAGTCGGAAGCCAAGCGTGACGCGGCGGGGATTGTTCGCAAAATTGAAGAGGAAGCCAAACTCACGGGTGATCGGAAAGCACGGGAAATTATCGCTTACTCCATTCAGAGATACGCGGGAGACTATGTCGCGGAGCATACGGTGTCCGTCGTCAATCTTCCCAGTGAAGAAATGAAGGGCCGCATTATCGGGCGCGAAGGCCGCAATATCCGCGCGATTGAGGCGGCGACCGGCATTGATTTGATTGTCGACGATACGCCGGAAGCAGTCGTCCTGTCCAGTTTTGATCCGGTGAGGAGGGAAGTCGCCCGCATATCGCTCGAACGGCTTATTCAGGATGGGCGGATTCATCCCGGCCGGATTGAGGAAATCGTGAAAAAAGTGGAAAAAGAAGTTGAGCAAATCATCCGGGAGACCGGGGAAAAAGCTTCCTTCGACTGCGGCGTTCACGACATCCATCCGGAGATCATCAACATGCTGGGCGCGCTCAAATATCGCACCAGCTATTCGCAGAATGTCCTGCAGCACTCCATTGACGTTGCCTATCTGACGGGCTTGATGGCCGCCGAACTGAAAATGAACATTAAAGAGGCCAAGCGCGCAGGGCTCTTGCACGACATCGGCAAGGCCGTCGATCATAAAATAGAAGGGACGCACGCGGCCATCGGCGGCGACTTTGCCAAAAAATTCGGTGAGAATCCGCGCATCGTTCAGGCGATTGCCACGCATCATGACGACGGACGCAATAATACGCTGCTGGGCGTATTGGTGCAGGCAGCGGATACGTTGTCGGCAGCCCGACCCGGCGCGCGCCGCGAGATGCTGGAAACATATGTCCAGCGCCTGGAAGAGCTCGAAAAGATCGCTCACTCTTTTAACGGCGTGGATAAGTGCTTTGCCATTCAGGCCGGCCGCGAAATCCGCATCATGGTAGAGAGCGAAAAGATTTCCGATAATGATACCGTCATGCTGTGCAACGACATTATCAAGAAAATTGAAAACGAACTGTCGTATCCCGGACAGATCAAGGTAACGGTCATCCGGGAGACGCGCGTGTCTAATTTTGCGAAATAGAATGGGCAAAGATTTGAGTTAGAAATGAAAATTCTTTTTATCGGCGATATTGTGGGTAAGCCGGGGCGCAGGGCGGTGAAAGAGTTGCTGCCGTCACTGGTCGGCAACCAAGGGATAGACCTGGTCATTGCCAACTGCGAGAATGCTGCCTCCGGTTTTGGTGTTACCCGGGACATCGTCGAAGAGCTTTATGAAGCACACATCGACATCCTGACGTCCGGTAACCATATCTGGGATAAAAAAGAAGTCCTGGAGTTTATTGATGACTATGAAACGCTCCTGCGTCCTGCCAACTACCCGGCCATCGTGCCGGGAAAAGGGTCGGTATTGATGCCGACTCCCGCCGGAGACTATGTCGGCGTCCTGAACCTGGCCGGCCGTATTTTTATGCAACCGATTGACTGCCCGTTTGTTGCGGCCAAAAAAGAAATAGCGCGGCTTAAAGCCAGAACCAATGTCATCATTGTCGATATCCATGCCGAGGCGACGTCGGAGAAAAAAGCCCTGGGCTGGTATCTCGACGGCGAGGTGTCCGCGGTGCTGGGCACGCATACCCATGTGCAGACGGCGGATGACGAAGTCCTGCCGGGCGGCACAGCTTATATCAGCGATGCCGGGATGACCGGACCATTCGATTCCGTCATCGGCATCAAAAAAGATACGATCATTGAAAAATTCTTAAATCAATTACCTAATCGATTTGATGTGGCCAAAGGCGACATCCGCCTGCAGGGAGTCCTCCTGGATATTGATGCGCAAAGCGGTAGAGCCAACGCCATCGAGAGGATCAGCGTCAAGCTCAACGACTGAACGGAGGGACCAGATGAAAAGCGCTTATGAAATTTTAAAGGAAAGAGGTTTTGTCGAACAGATTACCGACGAGGCCTTGATTACCGAGCTTTTCGCCAAGGGTCCCGTAACCTGCTACATCGGCTTTGATCCCACCGCCACGAGCCTCCATATCGGCAGCCTGGTGCCCATCATGGCGCTGGCGCACATGCAGCAAAACGGCAATCGTCCCATTGCGCTGGTGGGCGGCGGTACGGCGATGATTGGCGACCCCAGCGGCAAGACGGAAATGCGCCAGATTCTTACCCGCGAGCAAATTGATTACAACGCCTCGTGCCTGGGCAGGCAGCTCTCCCAGTATCTCGATTTTTCCGAAGGCCGTGCGCTGCTTCTGAATAATGCCGACTGGCTTACTAAAATCAACTATATTGAATTCCTGCGCGACATCGGGCGGCATTTCAGTGTGAATAAGATGCTGGCGGCCGAAAGTTATAAGATCCGGCTGGAGAAGGGGCTCAATTTCATCGAGTTCAATTATATGCTTCTGCAGGGCTACGATTTTCTGTATCTGTTCCAGCATTACGGCTGCGGCCTGCAGATGGGCGGCAATGATCAGTGGGGCAATATGCTGGCCGGCACCGAACTGATCCGCAAAGTCGAAGCCAAAGACGCACAGGCTGTTACGTTTCCGCTCATTACCACGTCGCTGGGGCAGAAGATGGGCAAGACGGAAAAAGGAACCATCTGGCTCGATGGAACCCTGACGAAGCCTTATGAATACTATCAATACTGGGTCAACTGCGACGACGCCGATCTCGAAAGATTCCTCAAACTCTTTACCTATCTGCCGCTTCACGAAATCGCTGTGGTCAAAACGCTTGCCGACGCGCGGCTGAATATGGCGAAGACGGTTCTGGCCTACGAGGCGACAAAAGTCACCCACGGGGTTGAAGCGGCCAAAGCCGCCTGGCGCGCCTCAATGGAGGCTTTCCATTCGCGTCCGGTGGACGCCGATCTGTTTCCCGCAAGCGATATTCCGCGCGAAGCTATGCTGGCCGACACGTCCGCCATTCCGCGCTACGCGGTCTCACGCGGGGACTTGGCAACGGGCCTTTTGATCGCGTCCGCCTGTGCAAAGTCCGGACTCACGCAGTCAATGTCGGAAGCCAAACGCCTGATTGAGCAGGGCGGGATCTATATCGGCGAGCGGCAGGTCAAATCCGTGGATGAACAGCTGTCACTCGGCGATTTTGGCGGCGGTAATGAACTCCGCCTCCGCAAGGGAAAGAAAAAATACCTGATTATCGAATTAGGGGACTAGGCTATAGTCTATTAGACTGTTAGGTTATTTTGTGGGGCGCTTTTAGCGCCCGTTTTTTTCTAATAGTCTATAGCCTAATAGTCTACAGTCTTTATAGGAAAGGCAGTGGCTTGTCCAGCCGGTAGACGAGAGATTGGCAGGTGGCCAGAAGGGTTCCGGAGTCATCCGTGGCGCGAATATCGTAAGCGGCGGTTCTCCTGGTTTTGTTGATTTCTCTGGCCTCCGCAGTCAGCCGTGATCCTTTTGCCGGCGATGCCAGGTACGTAATGTTCATGTTGAGGGCCACGGCCATCGTGCCGTGGGAATTGGAAGCCACTTCAAAAGCAGCGTCGATCAGCGAGAAAATGGCTCCGCCGTGCGCCATGCCGAACATATTTTCCATATCTGCGGTAAAGTGCATCTCCACTCTGGCATAGCCTTCCTGTACATCAACCAGTCTCAGCCCGAACTTCTTGCCAAAGGGTTCTTTATCGAGCTGTTTAAATATAGCCTTCCTTACGTTTTCGTCCATGATTGCCCCTCGAAGATAAGATGCAGGAGCATATATATATGATCGATGATGTTCATGTCAAAAGAAAAGGGCCTCCTTGGGGGAGGCCCTGATTGATGCTGATTCGCGGTCATTTGAATCTGTTAATGCGTTGACCGTCAGACTGGCACTTTATTCGCCCCAGTCGTTCTTACCCTTGCAGCGGTCCAACTTCTGATCCATCCAGGGAAGGATCTTTGCTGCAGGAACCCTGAAGACCGGTCCTGTATAAGAGGCGCCCTTGAACCAGTAGAAGGGGGGAATATTCATGGAAACCTTCTGCTGCTCGGGCGGCACATATTCGGTGACGCCCAGATCCATGATGGCCTTATGGTCGCAGGCCCTCATTCTGACGACCTTGCCGTTGATATATTCGAAACTGTCATTTTCCCAGACTTTAATGATTTTTTCCGGATCGAGGCTCTTTGCTCTTTCCAAAACGCTCATGGCCCAGTAGGTGGTCATGACCCAGCCGGCGGCATTGGCTGTGAAATGCTGAAACGCAATGCTGCTGTAGGGAGGAGTCTTCCACTTTTTCTGCTGTTCTTTCCATGCCGTATAGAACTTGATTTGATCTTTCGTTTTGAAGAAGGGGGTTGAATCATAATAGGCACTGATGTTGACAAGGCCCTTGGTTCCTTCGATGCCCGTCTCATGGAGATAGTTGGGTTCATCCACATAAATATTCGCAAAAGGCAGCATGATGCCCATCTGGCGGGCCTGCTTTAACAGGTTGCCGGCATCGGGCAGCCAGTCACCCGTGAAGATAACCTCGGCGCCGGAAGCTTTGACTTTGCTGAGATAAGGGGCATAGTCCGTCAGGAACAGTTTGTGAAAATCTTCGCCGACAATCTGTGCGTCGGGATAATACTCTTTGAGGCCTGCCTTGAAATCTTCTGCGAGTTGATGTCCGAAGGCATAATCCTGATTGAGGATATAGAATTTCTTTTCTTTCTTGCGGATCTGTCCGTAGTAATACGCCATGCCGCGGGAAACCGAAGCGGTGGAGAATGTCGCGTGGAAAGAATAGGGTGAGAAATTGACGGCGTCCTGAAGATCATCGGACATACAGGTGGCGTTAATGGCGATAATCTTATATTTTCTGGCCGTCTCGTTAATGACTTTCATGAAATGGCTGCCGTCTGTACCCCAGAAGAAATTTACCTTCTCCTGCAGAGCCATTCGTTCGGTGACTTTTTTGCACTGATCTATTTTCGACATGTGATCGGCTTTAATGACTTCGATCAGCTTCTTTTTACCGTCGACCAGAATACCGCCGCGTTTGTTGATGTCGTGGGCGACCCATTGCGCCATAGCGAAGTAGATCTGACCGTTGTATGCGCTTGGCCCGGAAAAGGCCGCGACGACGGCGATCTTAATCGTGTCACCGGTGGGGGTGACGGGATTGCCCGGATCGAAATCCGACATATCCGACAATTTTTTAGCATCGAAAACGGCTGCGGCTTTTACCGCTTTACCGGATTTGTCCCCTTTGGCCGAGAAAGCGGTTGATGGATTAAAAGCTACCAGAGACCATACGACAAGAACAAGAAATACAACCGAAAAACACTTACACATTTGCTTCATCTTTTTCATTCCTCCTTGTTACTGAATTGATGAAGCCGCAAGAAGCATGCATCTTTTAATTTCCTTGAGCCATTGCGCTAACGGAATAACGATTTTTTGCATTGATTCCTTTTTCGCTATGAGTGGGATACAAGATCCATTTCATGATTTCATCTTACGGTTTCACGTTAATTGGTTACTCGGGCAGCACAACATCCGGCATGTAGCTGATTCATCAGGCAGTCAAAAGACGCTGGGTCAAAAGGTCATGCTGCTTGTTTTTACCTTACCAGTATTTATTTAAAATCAATAAGACTGCAATATAAATTAGAGTAATAAATACAATAATTTATATTGCATCTTAAGCGTCTCGATAATTCTTATACATGTTTAACATGTGTCCGCTGAATCGGTAAAATTCCCTTCTTTCTTTCGGGAGATTATCGTATTAAGCGAGAAATTTTTTCGGAACGTCCCGGAGGATAGCCTCCGCTTCCTTGACGACGTTCTGGACCATGTCATTGACTTTGGGCATGTCATTGATCCTTTGCGCCGCTTCACCGGCTGCCATGAGCGCCTTTGTCTTGTCGCCGTCGTAAACGGCCTTGATGGATTCGAGCTCATAAGCGATTAAGGACATATCAATCGTGGTAAAGTCATCGGGTGTTCCCAAGAAGACGCCGGGCGATTTTTTGAGCGTGTTTACTGCATGCTCTTCACTGCGCGCGTTTTTCAACCAGCGGGCCGGTCCCACAAATCCGCGGGCTACAAGGGTTCCTCTGTCGGTGGCTGCCACAACGGCTTCCTTCCAGATCTGGTGGAAATCACTTTCCTGCGTGGCCAGGAATCTCGTCCCCATCTGAACGCCGTCGGCACCGAGAACCAATGCGGCCGCCAGGGTCTTCCCGTCGCAGAATCCGCCCGCGCCGCAGACCAGGGTTTTATCATCCGATACAGCTTCGACCACGGCGGGCAGCAGGATCATGGAATGAACCGGCTCCCACGACGTATGGAATCCGCCTTCATGGCCAGACGCCACGATGACATCCACGCCTGCCTTCTTGCAGCGCAGAGCGCCCTTGACGGAAGGAACCACGTGCATCCAGGTCATTCCGGCACCCTTGATCTTGTCATGCCATCCCACCGGGTCGCCCGCGGAAGTGAAGATGACTTTGAAGTGCTTCTTCAATTCGGGATTCTCTTCCCGCACCCGGATGGCCGTATCAATAATAATTTTCGCTTCTGCGGCCATTTCCGCCGCCACCATGACGTTGATGCCGAAAACACCGCCCTTGTCCTTCGTCAGACGATAGGTGCGCTTCAATACCTTCTCGATGGCGGTTTGCATGTCGTCATCCGGATTGGCCTCTGCCGTCTTGATCCAGGCATCGTAAACAAAAGGCTGCTGGTCCCGGCTGGTAAGGCCGCTCGTGGAGAGCAAACCAAGGCAACCGGCATTGGCGGCTGCAACGCCGAGGTTGTTATTGCTGAAAGGGCCCATGCCCGCCTGAATTATAGGATACTTAATCCCGATCAGATTACAGAGTCTTGACTTAATCATAAAGCATCTCCTTTATTTTATTGAACTATTACTAGTAGCTTTCTGTTTAACTGCCGTTTGAATAAAACAAACGTATGTTTTTTCAAATATCCAAAGGACGCCTGTTTGTCAAGGATTTTCATCTGTTAAGTTTCTAATATACTTAAATCATAAAGAAAAAATCTAAAACTGCTTGACAGGGCAAGCGGATTCATATAGACGAAAATAAAACGGCTGTTTTATAGCAATTATGTAACACTTTGTTAATATTGATAAAATAATCGTAACGGACCTGACCGTAAGCAAAAAGCTTTGATCGAAAACGACCACCTATAGGGGTGCCGGCAGTTTTCATGCGGCATCCCTGCTGAGTCTCGCGATCGACGATAAGATCGACAGATAATAGACAATCCAAACGGGCTTGCAAAACTAGAGGAAAGGGGAGAATCTTTGGAAATTAAGAGATACGACAATAAAGTGGTTCTGGTCACGGGCGGTACGTCCGGGATCGGACGAGCCACGGCTGTGGCCTTTGGCCGGGAAGGCGCAGAGGTTATCATTGCCGCGCGAAGGGAAAATCTGGGCAGCGAAGTTGTCCGCGAAATCGAAGCCAGTGGTGGAAAAGCCGTATTCATTCGGACCGATATCCGGGTTCCCGCGGAAATCGACCTTCTTTTTCAGGAAATCGCGGCGCGGTACGGACGCCTGGATGTGGCCTTTAACAATGCCGGCCTCAGTTCATTCGGAATGCCGCCTGCCGCCAAGATCACGGAAGACGAATGGGACGACATTCTCAACACCAATCTCCGAGGCACATGGCTTTGCATGAAGCAGGAAGTCGCCATGATGCTCAAGCAGGGCGGCGGTGTGATTGTGAACACCGCCTCGGTGCTGGGCGTGACGGGAGAATACGGGCTGGCATCTTATTGCGCAAGCAAACACGGCATCATCGGCCTCACCAAAACCGCTGCCCTGGAATATGCTCATAAAAATATCCGCGTCAATGCCGTTTGTCCGGGGCCGATCCGCACGGAAATGATGGAAGCTCCTATGGCCCATTATCCCAAAATGAAAGATTTACTGCTTGCCAAGACGCCTATGAAACGACTGGCCGAACCGGAAGAGATTGCAGGTGCGGTGTTGTGGCTCGCCTCCGGCGAATCTTCGTTTATGACCGGGAAAGAATTGGTGGTTGCGGGCGGTCAGGGCATTTCATCCTAATGGCTCTTGCACGAGAAAGGAGATAGAATTTGAAAACAAATAGATTTCAGGACAAAGTAGTTCTGGTCACCGGGGGCAATTCGGGAATCGGCCGCGCCGCGGCGCTGGCGTTTGCCCGCGAAGGCGCCGAAGTCGTTATCGCCGCCCGCCGGGAAGAGCAGGGCAACGCTGTCCTCGCGGAAATAAAAAATGATAAAGGACGGGCCCGGTTTATTCAGACCGATGTCACTAAAAAAGGGGACATCGAAAACCTGTTTAAAGTGATCGGCGATGAATACGGACGGCTGGACTGCGCTTTCAACAACGCCGGCGTCAGTTCGCCGACGATGCGGCGGATCGTCAATACCACCATGGACGAGTGGGATTGGATGATGAACACCAATCTGAAGGGTGTCTGGCGATGTATGAAATATGAAATTCCGCTGATGCTGAAACAAGGCGGCGGAGCCATCGTCAATAATTCATCCATCGCGGGTATTCATACGGAAGTCGGCCTGTCGATTTATGCCGCAAGCAAGCACGGCGTGCTGGGGCTTACCCGGGCCGCCGCTCTCGATTATGCTCACAGGAAAATCCGCATCAATGCCGTCTGCCCGGGATTTATCCATACGCCCATGCTGGAGGAGCCCTGGCGGCAAAATCCGCAAGTCAAAGATATCACGATGGCGCTGGTTCCGATGAAGCGATTCGGCAAGCCCGAAGAGATCGCGGGGGCTGTCGTGTGGATGTGTTCTGAGGAAGCCTCCTTTATGACGGGCAAGGAAATGGTCATCGGCGGTGGACAGGCCATTCATTCGTGATTATTTTTAACTAAAAAAGAGACTGTAAAAATAAAGGAGAATATGATGAGCGCACTGAGTAGTATTTTATCGCCTTTGAAGATCAGGTCGATGGAACTTTCCAACCGGGTGGTTATGCCCCCCATGGGGACGAATCTGGGAAACAAAGATGGAACGGTCAGCGACGAGAATCTTGCCTACATTACACGCCGCGCCAAAGGGCAGCCCGGCCTGATCATCACGGAGATCACCGGCGTTCATCCCGACGGCGTAGTGGGCCCCAGCCAGATCGGCGCCTACGATGACCGCTTTATTCCGGGGCTCGCGAAAATGGCCGAGGCGGCGCATAAAGAAGGCTGCAAGATCGCCATGCAGATTCATCACACCGGACGGGAAAGCCTATATCTTCTGGGAAAGGGCAGGGCCATGGCGCCGTCTGCCATACCGAGCATCGTTTTTAAGGGCATGCCCAGGGAAATGACGCTTACCGATATCAAGGAAGCCATTGCCTGCTTCGGATCGGCGGCCGGGCGCGCGCGGGAAGCCGGCTTTGATGCCGTGGAAATTCACGGCGCCCACGGTTATCTTTTAACGCAGTTTCTCTCGACCCTGACCAACCAGCGGTCCGATCAGTACGGCGGAGCAACATTGAAAGAACGATCGCGGTTTGTTCTCGAAGTCATCGCGGAAGTCCGGCGTCAGGTGGGTCCTGACTATCCTGTTTCCATCCGACTCTCCGCTCAGGAATTCATCAAGGGCGGTTACAGCGCGGAAGACATGCAGACAATTATTCCTGATATCGTGAAAGCCGGAGCCGATATGATTCACGCGTCTTTCGGCACCCACGGCAGCCCCGGCGGCATCACCCAGGCGCCCGGCGAATACGCTCCCGGCTTTAATGTCTGGATTGCGAAAAAAATGAAGGACGTTACCTCCGTACCGGTTATTGCCGTTGGCCGCTTTACCGATCCGGCCGCAGCCGATGCGGCCATTGCCAAAGGCGACGCGGATCTGATTGCTTTCGGGCGGCAGTTTTTGGCCGACCCGGATTTTCTTGTAAAAGCCAAAGCAGGCCGGACAGCGGACATCCGGCAATGTATCGCGTGCAACCAGGGATGCATCGAAAGAGAAATGCTGGGAGAAGGAAATATCCGCTGTTCCATCAATCCCGAAACCGGTCAGGAAACCATCTATCCCAAAGGTCCGGCGGCCAAACCCCGGAACGTTTGGGTTGTGGGTTCCGGCCCCGCAGGCCTGATTGCCGCCTCCGAGGCCGAACGTCTCGGACATCAGGTCACCCTTTTTGAAAAGAAGAAAATTATGGGCGGGCAGATCCGCTACGCGCAGGTTCCTCCGCACAAAGAGATTTACGGCGAATGGATCGACTGGCAGATTGGCCAGATCGAGAAGTCCAAAGTGACCATCAAAAAAGAGACCGAAGTCACGGAAGCGCTGCTTGCAGGCGGAAAGCCTGATTTTGTCATTGTGGCCACGGGCGGAGAAAAAGTTGTTCCTCCCATCGCCGGCGTTGATCAATCATTTGTTTGCGATGCCTGGCAAATTCTGGACGGCCGGGTTGCTCCCGGAAAAAATGTTGTCGTCATCGGCGGCGGGCTCATCGGCATGGAAGTGGCGGACTATCTCAGCGAAAAGGGCGTCAAAGTCACGGTTGTCGAAATGCTGAAACGCTCGCCCGTGCTGAAAATCACGTCCCATGGCTACATGCTGCATAACCGCTTGCGCGAAAGGGGTTGCCGGCTGATCTTTGGTATAGAAGTCAAATCCATTGGCGACGGCTGTGTGGAGTGCAGCGCGGACAACGAAGCATCGACACTCTCTCCCGTGGACCAGGTGGTGATTGCCGTCGGGATGAAACCCGTCAACGCCCTGCAGGGCGTTCTGGAGAAGCTGGCGATTCCCTTTACCCTGGTCGGCGACGCCAAGGCGACAAGAAGAATCATCGAGGCCACGGAAGAAGGCGCGCGCGCGGCCTGGGCGCTGTAAAAACATACGGAATAAAATATTTTAGATCCCCCTTTTTTTACCGGGACGGGGGAGATTTGCAAGCGATGAGCTTGAGAATCTCCCCCGTCCCATTGCTTTGTAAAATGTTTTTCCCGAGTCATTTCGGCGCCTGCCGGGGAGAAATCTTCTTCTCAGAAATTAGAGCGGATGGCAGACAGTAAAGACAGTTGAAATGGACGCCGGTGAAGACAAGTCTCACCTGCGTTTTTCAGTTTCGGGAAATTGAGAATTTCAGGGACATCTCCTCCAACCGTCGTTCATCAATCGCATCGCCGAAATCACTCAAGTCATTCCGCGCGGGATAACAGCTTCATTGAGGATGCCAAAAGAACAAAAGCAGGCAGCCCCGTGTGTTATTGTGCAACGGAAAAGCAAAAGGAGAGCCTTAAATGGTTCGCGCAAATGCAGAAACGAACACAGTCGGCCATTACGGATGCGGTTCGGAGCGGGAAGGCGATTGTTAAGAACAATTCTTGCCTGATGGAATGAAGATAAGTTGATATTTTGCAGTCCGTATCGCCTGGGTTTAGATCTGATGGACCCAGTCGATTGTCAGAGCTTGCGCCATTTCGGACAATCCTTCGAAAGTCACACGAATGCAATAGTGTTTTTCTTCTTTCCGGGTATGCCGGACGATGGCCTTTACGCCGTTCAAATGCTTCAGGGATTGATCCTCGATATGCAGCATAATTTGCGAACCGACACCCAGTGGACCTGACACTTCCAGCAATGCCCCACCCGGTCCTGCATTGGTAAGCACTGCGTTCTGGACTTCATCCGCCAGTCCCTCCAGGTGATATTGAATATTCATATGAATGTTTCGGCGCATGGCCTGGCGCGACACCCTTGAGGCAGAGGTTGCCTCGAATACCTCGACAAGAGTCTCCCGTCCCTTTACCGTGATCGGCTCCATTTTTTTGAGCGTCGCTTCCCGCCCGAGCTCGTCGGCGACCTGTTTCGTGATGACAATCTGACCGGCCCCGGCGGCGCTGCATAGACGGGCGGCCAAATTGATATTATCTCCGATAGCCGTGTAGGTCATCCGTTCCTGAGATCCCATGTTGCCCATTACGACATCACCGCTGTTGACACCGATGCCGACGCTCATCTGCTTTTTGCCGAGCTTGGTCCGCGCGCGATTGAGCGTCTTGCAGAAGCGCTGAATTTCAACGGCCGCCCGGACGGCATTGAGTTCCTGATCTTTCCCCTCAAAGATCGCCATAATTTCATCGCCGACGTACTTGTCCACGATGCCACCCCGGCTGCCGATAATGCCGGCCTGCATATTGAGATAGACATTGAGAACCTCCACAACTTCTTCCGGGCTCATCTGCTCGGACATGGAGGTAAAGCCCCGTACATCGGAAAACAGCGCTGTTACATATTTTCTTTCTCCGCCCAGCTTCAGATCGGACGTGTCGCGTGCTTTGCGGATGCGTTTCAACGTGGAGTGAGAAAGGTATTTCTCCATATAAAATTTTTCCCGGAGGCTCAAAACCATCTGATTGAAAGACTCGGTCAACTTGCCGATCTCGTCCTTGTAGGCAACTTTCAACTGCTGATTCAAATCACCCGAAGCGACGATCTGCATGCCGACGGCCAGCGTGTAAATCGGTCCGGTGAGTACCTTCGACAAGGCAAGGGCAATTAACAAGCCGATGGCCACAAAAATCAAGGATATCCAGAAAAAAATCATTTTTTGCTTGCCGATGGCTTCTTGCAGTTCTTTTTCAGAAAGGCCGATCCGGGCCGTGCCGACGCGGATATTTTTTTCATGGTACAGAATCGTAATCGGCATGGCCGCATCGATGACCGACTCAGAATTATAAACGGTTTTCTGAAAAAGAAGCTGCTGCGCCGCCAGAGTGTTTTTATCCAGAGGAGCGGAAAGCGTCTTGCCTTTTTCCGTCAGTTTACTGTGGACAAAAATCGCGCCCTGGCCATCCAAAACCATGGCGTAAACTACGCCTGAGTTTTTCTGCAGGTCTTTGATCGTGGCAAAAGCAAGCAGGTCGTCCTTGGTCATCAAAGACTCCTTGCCGACGCCGGCCAACTGCTGAACGATTACCGCCGCGCGCTTTTCAAGTTCCTCTTCCAGAATACTTTTCTGCTTTGAGAATGTGACCATCCCTAGAGAGGCGATCGCCAGAACCAGAATCAAAACCAACGCTCCCGCTATTTTATAGCGGATGCTCATGGACGATACGAAAAATGAAATCTTTGTGTATGCACTGAGGGGAGGCAGAGGCTTGCGCTCTTCGACGCTCGTCAGAGCGGTCGTGGCGGAGAGGGCGGACTCCTCTTGAGGAATATCGATTATTCTTTCGCTCTTCTCATCCAGCTTGCCGGGGCTCATGATCCGCTCATCTCTTTAAGTCTCTTGAGGATTTGATCGACTTTTTTGACATTTTCCCGCGCCTTTTCGGCTAAATCGGTCTTGCGGTCCAGCTTGATCACCGTCTGCCAGGCCTCTTTTGCCTGCTCGAATTTGTCCTGGGCGTAATACCTCATCCCGATGTTGTAATATTTTTGCTGGATCGCCGGAATATTGCCCCCCGTCGGAGGATGCGATGTCGATTCCTTATGCGCAGGCGTTTGTTCCCGATCCCGGTGTTTCTCCACCACGGCGGGCGCTTTGGACGGGCTGTCCTTGACCACTCCCTTGGGACGAGGTTTTGTATCCTCGGAACGAGGTTTAACATCCTCGGAAGCAGCGGGAGATTTGGGAGCGTCTTTCGGCTCCGTTTTCTTGGTCTGCTCCGTAAAAAAAGAACAGGAAACGAAAAAAACCACTGCGGTGGCAAACAAAAAAATGTTTGTTACGTTTATTTTCATATCCCATACCGCAATGTTCTCTGAAAATTAAATGCTTCGCCTCTTTTGCCTTTGTGCGTTCCGGTGGACGCGGGACAATGCCGACTTGAAAATGGATTGAAGTATAAGAAGAACAACCCCGCCTGTCAATGAAAAAGTCAGTCGCTGTAAGAGACAATAATATGTCCGGACATGCGGCACATAACCTGTCCGGTTTGGAAGCTGCCTGTGAGAGGTGGCGAATGAAGCGGCCGGTGATGTTACAGGAGATGCGGAGAAGGCGATTTGCAGAGCTTTATGAGGACTGAGCGGGATAAGGGGGCCAAGTTTGCGCTGAGGCATGTTCGCTTTCTTTCATGGCTGTTGTCCGGCTGCGCACCGGTTGCGATTAAGAAATAAAGATCATTTGGGGCGCCGGGGCATTTGAGATTTCTTGATTGGTCCCCCATCAATAATTTTCTTTTCTGATCTTCTTAACCGGATTCCGGGATGATCGCCTTCAGGATGGTCTCTTCGGCCAGGTCCAGGTATTCTTCGTGGGTGTATCTTTTCAAATTCCAGCTTCTCAAGGGGTAAAGCGAAAGCTGGAAGACCAGCATGTTGGCTGCGAAAAAAGGATCCCTGACGCTGAAAACCTTTTGTTCAACGCCTCTGGCAATGATGCCTTCAAAGATTTTGACGAGATCATTTTCTTTATTTAAAACAAATTTCAGGAATTTGGGGGGAAGGACTCTGGTTTCACGATACATCATGAGAACATCATTTACGACTTCATGGATCATGATCAGCATTTGATGAAGACCGAATTTCAACTGTTCTTTTGGGTCTTCTATTTCAAAAACCCCGGCGCTTACAAACCACTCCATTGCAGGCCCGTGATATGTGTTAAAGGCAAGGCAAAGAATGTCTTCTTTGCTGTCGATATAACTATACAGGTTTCCCAGGTTGATGCCTGTCGCTTTTGCGATATCGCGCATGGTGGTTTGCGAATAACCTTTTTTGATGAATAACTTGGAAGCTTTTTTTACAATCAGACGTTGACGCTTCTGAATGGGGTCCCGGCGCTCACTCTCGGGTTGCCCTGCTGTTTCAGAACGACGGTTGCTGTTTTTGGTTTTGTTCATTGAGTCCTCTTTTATCGGGTCACGCTTAATGTGTCTTGATTATCCCGGCGATGCAAATGCAGGAATTTACCATCCCGTACGAAGCTGACCCGCATCACTCCAGAAAATGTAATGCAGGTCGCGATTACTTTGATACGCAGTGCATTTGTGATCTTAAATTGTTTCTTGAATCAAATTTTCAATACCAGAGCCTTTCATTAAAATCAAGTTTTGCGCAAATGGATCATCAAAAGACGTAATTCGCAAAAGGGCGGGAGCGAATATTCATGCCGGAAGGCCAAACGCAAATTCAGCGAGTGCGCCTGCCCCCGGCAATTCCTGAAAAGCAGACACCTTTGGATTGTTTGATCCCGCGACGTGACCGGCAATTTCTCCTCAAAAAATTGTTATGCAATCAACCACCTCGCAGCAAGCTGTCGCGGCATGAAATGAAAGTCATTATTTCACACCAAGCTGCGGAGAATTACGCTCGTCCCGCAGAGCGGGATTAAGAAACAAACGGAGCTTATCAGATTTAGATTTTAAAAACAAACGTATGTATTAAATAATCTTGTATGTATTTGATATATATATGAATATTTAAATCAAAAATGTATTGAATATAAAATTATTATTGTGTATTAGTGAGGGCGGGATGGACAGGATAAAACAAATTCCGCCACTTCCTTAGCGGATATTTACTGAATAATTATCTCGATGAGCATAGATAAACAAATTTTTTAAAGGAGGTACCACATTTTGGAAGCAAAACCTTGGTTAAGTTGTTACGATTACAATGTCCCGAAAACGATCCAGTATCCGAAGATTCCAGTACAGCAGCTTGTGCACCTTGCCGCCGCTACGTTCCCCCACAAGGCCGCAACAAATCTATATGGATCCAAGATGACGTTCCGTCAAATCCGTTCTCAGGTTCTGCGCCTGGCAAACGCGTTGATCAAATTCGGCGTAAAAAAGGGCGATCGCGTCGGGCTCGCCCTTCCCAATTGTCCCCAGTACATCGTCGCTTACTATGCTGCCCTGTCCGCCGGTGCGATCGTCGTGAATATGAATCCGATGTATACGCACGACGAATTAAAATTCATGATGGAGAATTCAGGACTGGAGACTCTCTTCACCTTTGATACGGTTTTGCCAGTGATGCGGCCGCTGGCAAAAGAGCTGGGATTGAAGAATGTCGTTATCACGAAGGTGACGGACTATATCCAGGGTCTGCCGGTAAGCTCCGCCAAAAGCCTGGAGTTGGAAGCCCGATGGCATCATTTTTCGGAACTGGTTGAAAGCAGCACCGACGAGAGCATGCCTAAAGTAGTCGTCAATTCCGAAGATCCCGCTCTGATCCAGTTTACGGGCGGAACGACAGGATTGCCGAAAGGCGCCCTGTTGACTCACGGCAACGTTATCGCCGCAACCTTACAGGGCACACTCTGGGGAAATTCGATTACGACGTATGTTCCCCATGCCCAGCGGTCCGTTATCGGCGCCATTCCCTATTTCCACATATACGGAAACACCTTCTCAATGAACTGGGGCATGTTCAATGCCGCCACGCAGGTGCTGTTCCCGAGATTCGACCTGGAAGAATTCATGAGTGTTATCGCCACCGTCGATGAAATCACATATTTCCCCGCCGTACCCACGATGGTGACCGCCATTGTCAGCCATCCCAAGACCGCGGAACTTGACCTGGGATCGCGCATCCGGCTTTTAAGCACAGGCGGCGCTCCCATGCCCGTTGAGCTGATCCAGAAAGTCAAGGATATGGGCATCTTCTTCAATGAAGGATGGGGAATGAGTGAAACCACTTCGGCGGGTATCAGCATTCCGATTCTCCGTCATAAGCCGGGCTCCATCGGCTGTCCGGTTCCCGACAACGAGATCCGCCTGGTGGATTTGGAGACGGGAACGAAGGATGTCAAGCAAGGCGAGCCGGGTGAAATTCTGATTAAAGGGCCCTCCGTTATGAAAGAGTACTGGAATAATCCCGCTGAAACGGCAAACCAGCTCAAAGACGGCTGGCTCTCCACCGGTGATATCGCTCAGATGGATGAGGACGGTTATTTCTATATCGTCGACCGGAAGAAGGATATGATCATTGCCGGCGGGTTCAATATTTATCCCAGGGAAGTTGACGAGGTTCTGTATCAGCATCCCAAGATCGCCGAAGCGGTGTCTGCCGGTGTTCCGGATGCCTACCGCGGCGAAACCGTCAAAGCATTCATCGTGCTGAAACCGGGCATGGAGGCAACCGACAAAGAAATTATCGCTTTCTGCAAAGAGAAGCTTGCGCCTTACAAAGTGCCGAAACTGATAGAATTCCGCAAGGAACTTCCGAAGTCCGCCGTCGGCAAAATTCTGCGCAAGATTCTGCGCGACGAAGAAATGGCGAAAAGCAAGAAATAATCCGGATCAGGAAATAGCTTGATGTTTATCCCCTCCTTGGAGAAAACCAGGGAGGGGATACCGACCCGTGAGGATGTTCCGTTTGCGGGTGATCGAGTCAGTGAGGGAAAAGAAGAAAGAAGAGGAGCTGAAGAGAATCCCCTGCCTGGGGGTGGCCAAAACCACTGAAGGGATTTGAGGCGGAAAAAAGCGTTCAGCGGCAAGGCAAAATGAAATCGTTTGACAGAAGAACTAATCGATGATTCGATTCAGCAGGTAGACTCGGAAGGGCAGGTTGTGAGACCTGTCCTTCCCGTTGTTTCAAACTGCCTGATGTCTGCCACAGTCTTGAAAATAAACCTTAAGGAGTAGAATATGATCAAAACAGTAGAACAGTATTTGGAAAGCTTGAATGACGGCCGGGAAGTCTGGTGCCTGGGAGAAAAGGTTAAGGATGTCCGAACCCATCCAAGCGTGAGCACCATCATCAGAACGGCGACCATGGACTATGTCCTGCCCAACCATCCCGATTATCGGCATCTCTTTGTGACCAAAGACAAAGACGGCGAGGACATCAATTTCCTGCTCACCTCTCCGAGAACGTCGGAAGAAATGCTCCGAAGGCGGGAATGCTACACCGTCGGCATCCGGTCCGGCGGCGGCGTGATTGTGCACTGCATGGGTGCTGATGCGCTGGCAGCCTTTTCCGTTGCCGCCCAGGTCATGGACAAGAACCTGGGGACTGGATACATAGAGCGCGTCGAGAATTACCGCAGATATCTGCAGAAGAACGACTTGGCCATCACCGGCGCGATCACCGATGTCAAGGGAGACCGAAGCCTCCATCCTTCAAAACAGAAGCAACACCAGGACTTTTACCTGAAGATCGTGGACAGACGGAAGGATGGCATTGTGGTTCGGGGTGCCAAAGTGCATATCAGCGCCTCTCCCTGCGCCAATGAACTCCTCTGCCTGCCCTGCCGAACGCATGGTGAGGCGGACAAGGACTATGCCCTGGGCTTTGCTGTATCCGTTAACACGCCCGGTGTCAAACTTTTAGGCGTCGAGCCGAACTTCCGGCTTTACGGAGACGAGTGCGAATTTGACTATCCCGTTTCGGACCATATGCAACCGTCAGAATCCCTGATCATCTTCGACGACGTCTTCGTACCCTGGGAACGGGTCTTCATGTGCGGCGAGTGGCAGTACTCCCAGGTCCTGGCCTATGCCTTCGCCAGTTATCACCGCCTCTTCGGCACCTGCAAAATGACGGGGACCCTCGAAACCATGACCGGAGCAGCGAGTCTGATCGCCGAGTATAACGGCGTCCAGAATGTCCCGCACGTGCGCAAGAAGCTGGCCTGGATGGCCTATATTACGGAAACGGTGCAGATGCTGGGCAAACAAGCCTGCCTCGAGCCGATGACCGAGTTCGGCATGGACGTGATGATGCCCAACCGTATGGCCATCAATGCGTCGAAGTTCACCTATGCGAGCAATATCCACACCATGTGCCAGCACATGCAGGATATCGGCGGCGGCTTGACCACGACGGTGCCGACTTTCCGGGACTGGAAAAATCCCGATATCCAGCCCTACATCGAAAAGTACCTGGCGGCCAAAGACGGCGTGTCCACGGAGGACCGGATTCGCATTTTGCGGCTCATCAAGGACATCACCGGGAATCACTATCAGATCGACACCATTCACGGCGAAGGATCCATGGCTGCCCAGGAGATGTTCCTCTATACCAGCGCCAACTGGAAAAAGCTCCAATCGGCGGCGAAACGGGCGGCCCATGTCGACGGGTGGCAGGATGATTCCACCTATGGGAAGCTGCCGCTGAGGAAAGATTTTGTAAAAATGCCTCCCATTGATGAATCCTACAAAAGCTTTGCACCAACGGCAAAAAAGTAATATACGCTCGCAGCGTTAAAATTTATTATCCATAAGGAGTACCGAACGATGAGCAATTTGTTAGTGAACACCAGAGATCAACAGTTTGTTTTGTTTGAGCAATTGGGCATTGAAAAGCTATTCGAGTATGAAGCATATAAAGATTTTTCGAAAGATGATCTGACGATGATCTTGAATGAAGCCGAAAAGCTGGCCGTCAATGTACTCGCGCCGGCTTGCAAAGAAGGAGACGAAGAAGGCTGCCACATTAAAAACGGCGTCGTCAGCGTTCCCAAAGCTTTTCGCGAACCCTATAAAAAATACTGTGAAGGCGGCTGGATCAACCCGATGGATTCACCCGAAGTCGGCGGACAGGGCCTTCCCGCGGCCGTCGGTTTTGCCGCTATCGAATTCTTCGGAGCCGCCAACTACGCTTTTTCCATGTATCCGGGTCTCACGCATGGTGCCGCCACTCTCATTCACGCCTATGGCACCGAGGAGCAGAAAAGAAAGTACATGGATAGAATGTTCTCCGGAGAATGGACGGGTACGATGTGCCTCACCGAGCCGGGTGCGGGCAGTGACGTCGGCGCGTTGAAGACTACCGCCAAGAAGCTGCCCGACGGCAAATACCTGATCACAGGTACCAAATGCTTTATCTCTGCGGGCGATCATGATCTGACACCGAATATTATTCATCCGGTTCTCGCGCGCATCGAAGGCGATCCCGCCGGAACCAAGGGCATTTCCATTTTCATCGTTCCGAAGATTACGGTTAACGACGACGGGTCGCTTGGCGAATCCAATGATGTGAAAACAGGCGGCATTGAGCACAAGATGGGCATCAAGGGATCGGCGACTGCCACGCTGAACTTCGGCGAAGACGGAAAATGCGTCGGCGAACTTCTGGGTAATGAACGTGAAGGCATCAAGATCATGTTCATGATGATGAATGAAGCAAGGCTCGGAACGGGCATGCAGGGACTGGTTCTTTCCTCTGCCGCACTGGAACATGCAGTTTCCTATGCAAAAGAACGCGTTCAGGGAAATGCGATCTGGGACATGAAGAATCCCGATGCCAAACCGGTAACCATCATCAATCACCCCGATGTCCGCAGGAAGCTTTTGTGGATGAAATCTCACGTCGAAGGTTCACGCAGCCTTTGCTACTTCACAGCTTTCTGTATTGACATGGCAAAGGTCGCCAAAACGGAAGAGGAAAAAGCCAAGTGGGAAGGCCTGCTGGATCTCATGACACCGGTCGTCAAAGCCTGGACAACGGACAAGGGACTTCTGTCCTGCTCGCTGGCGATGGATGTTTACGGCGGCTATGGCTACTGCCAGGAATACCCGGTGGAACAGTATCTGCGCGATGAGAAGATCGCTACCATTTATGAAGGAACCAACGGAATTCAGGCGCTCGATCTGGTCGGACGCAAACTCGGACAGCGCAAGGGCGCCAATGTGATGAATCTGGCGGGAATGATCCAGAAAACCATCGCTGATGCCAAGAAGAATCCGGAACTTGCCAAATACGCAGTCGTTCTGGAAGAAGCGTCCAACGCCTGTCTGGAACTCACCATGTTCTTTGCTCAGGCCGGAAAGTCGGGCAATTTCCTCTTACCGATTCTGAACGCCTGCAAGTTTCTGGAGATCTTCGGAGATGTCATCGTCGGTCATCTGCTTCTGGAGGCTGCCGGCACCGCTCATGGAAAGCTGGCCGCTATTTATGAGGCCAACGGCGCTGATTCCGCCGGCAAGCAGAAGGGCTTGCAGAAAAGCGACAGGGACGCCGCCTTCTACAGCGGCAGAATTGCTTCGGCTAAATTCTTCGCCAATGAAATTCTGACCACGGTGAAGGCCCGCTGCGAAGCCGTTAAGATGGATGAAAAATCCCCGCTCGAAATTACGGAAGAAGCTTTTGCCTGGTAGGCTGTGATTCGACATCTTTTAAATTAAAAAAGGGGCTGCGGCTTTTTTCCGTAGCCCCTTTTTATGAGATGGAATGACTATCGTCAAAAAAGTGTCGATTGATCAACGGAAATCAAAAACACGCCCGCTTTCAGGCCGTCAGCATCCGGTAGATTCTGGTAATTTTTTCGGGCAGCTTGACCACGTCGTCGATGACTGTCCAGCTGCTGTGGCTGTACATGCGCGGCAGATATTCGGCGGCGGTTTTATCGACGGTGATGCAGAAGGTCTTGATGCCGAAATGCTGGGCTTCTTTCAGGGCCATGCGCGTATCCTCGATCGCATAGGTTCCGGAGTATTCCTTGTCCACCGGTTTGCCGTCGCTTAAGAGAATCATCAGTTTCGTTCTTTCCTGCCTGCGTCTTAACTTGCTGATGGTGTGCCGGATGGCCGTTCCGTCGCGGTTTTCGAAACGGTCCTCGATGGCGGAAATCCTTTTCTTGGTTTTCTCATCATAAGCGTCGTCGAAATCCTTGATGCGGTAGAAATCGACATTGTCGCGGTTGTCGCCGGAAAATCCATAAATCGCGAAAGCGTCGCCGACTTCATGCAGGGCTTCCGACATGATAATCAATGATTCCTTTTCCCGTTCAATGGTCGCTCCTTTGGTGCTGCGGCTCATATCGATGAGGAAGGCGACCGCGATGTCGCGCTTTCTCTTTTGAATGAGGGTATAATTCTTTTCGGAGGGAGAAATGCCCGCCTTCTTATCCACCAGAAATTCCACCACGGCGTCCAGATCGATATCATCGCCGTCATACTGGCGCTTGAGTTTGGCGAAGCCCTCCGGCTTAAGCATCTGGAATTCACGCCGGATCTTCTTCAGCAAGCCCGCATAGCGCTCGGCCGCATCGCGATAAAAATCCAGGGAGTTCCCCGCATGGGTTTGCTCACGGATTCTCGCCCAGTTCGCGCGATAGTCATTAATGTCTTCACCCCATTCGTTATAAAGCGATGTTCCCCGTTCGCTCTGGAGTTCCGTTTTTTTATCGAGCGATGCTTCGAGACTGCGCATGAAAAGAAATACGTCATTCGGATGGAGCGCTTCCACACGCCGTTCGATTTCCCGGGGTGTGATTCCTTTTTCCTGATACACGGCCCTGAGCAGCCGTTCGATTTTTTCCGGCGAGTCGTATTTCATGGCGTGATCAGTGTCGCCGGCCTCATCCCCGCGGCTTTCCGCAGAGCCTGCCTCCTGCTTCCCGCCGGCAGACGAGCCGCGGAAACTTTGCTGTTGCTCACCTGTCCGGTGGTGTCTTTCGGAGACATTATCAGCGTTCGGCCGTGTCTGGGTGGGGGTTGTATCGCTTTCCGGATTGCTCTGCGCTTCCACCTGCGACCCGGACGACCTTTGCTGGGACGACTGTCGGCCCTGGAGACGATTCTGGATCTGCTGCGATGTTTTGCCGAAACTGCCGATGTTTTGCGAGACCATATCCTGATCCAGCGGTTTGGAGGTCGGTTTGATGGCCCGGTAGGGTTCCCGGAAAGCCTCATCAATCATTCTGTAAACGTCTGTTGCCAGGCGTGCAGCCGTATGGACATCCGCTTCCGGTCTTTGCAGGACACCTGACAGATCAAGTGTTTTCCGGAGGATCGGAATCGCAGGATCAATCGCATCGGAGAATACTTTTCCCGCCATTAAAGACTGGGCGATCATCTCCGCGGTCCGCTGCTTGGGGTTGGTCATTTTTCCGGGCGCGCGCCGCTTCAGGGTCATATGACGGTGCATGGCGGCAATGTCCTCACCCAGTGCCGGATATTCCCGTTTCAGAATGCATTCAATCCTGAAGTCCTCCAGCAGATTAAAAAGATCATGTGCGAGATCCGGTTCCGGAAACAAACGGAAAAAGCGGTCGATATCGCTCTCATCTTCCACGACTTCCTTTTCTCCGTAATGCACTGCGATTTGGCCGATTGTTTCATTTATTTTGACGATATCAAACTCAAAGCTCCCGTATTCCAGATGGGCTTCCTGGTGGGTAGCGGATACTTTATAGAGTCTGAAATTATCCTCTCGGTCCTGAAAATCCTTTATTCGTTTGGGAAGGTAAATTTTTCTGCCGTCCGTATAAACCGTCTCGGCCTCGGCAATTTCCACGCGGCGCCCCAGCAGGGCTCGCAGATAGGTGGATAAAACATGCTTGACGGTTTTGAGTTCCAGACCCTTGGGGATGCCTTCCATGAAATCGCTGAAGGCGGGCGAATCGCCCGTCAGAAAGGACAGCGCCTTTTCTTCGTCGTCTTTTGCCGTGCTTTCGACAAACGACGCAATCATGCCGAAGCCTTCCAATCCAACCCAGTTGATGAACTCGGGGCTTTTTTCAAGAAGCTTCACGGCAATTGCCGCGCTGGTCCGGGCCATCAGGGCAGCATACTTATAGACGCCATAAGCGATGGTTCGGTCCCCGGCACGATTGAGTCTGTCAATCAGACGCGGACTCTTTTCCACGACGGTGACAGCAGCCCGCCAGTCTTTTTCCGCGATGGTCGAAGCGCAGTTAACAAGAATTTCCAGGCCCTCAAAGCCCATTTTATCAATGACGGCAGGGCTGACATCCAGAAGACGATTGGCGATTTTTCCACTGTTGTAAGTATTTTTGTTCATCAGAGCGGACAGTTTGGAAAGCCCGTCCGCGCCGATCCTGGCCAGCAATCCGGGGCTTTTTTCCAGAAGCGTGGATGCGAGCATCCAATCGGAAGACGCCGCATCGTTGGCAAACGCATAAACACGTAGGGCCAGCGCAGCGCCGCCATGGGGCAGCAGGCGATCGATCAGGTCGGGACTCTTCTCCAGAATGCTTACGGCCCCGTAACTATTCTGGCGGGCGACCAGACTTGCCAGAGAGGCTATCTGTTCCAGGCCGGCATAACCCACCCGTTCGATGATCGCAGGGCTTGTCTCCAGCAGACTGACTGCTGTTGTCCAGCTCTCCAGACCTGCCCGGTGAGCCATATCCTCGATCTTTTCCAGGCCGTCATAACCGATCAGCCTGATGATCTCCGGGCTTTGGTTGAGTAGACTCAAAGCCATCCTGGCATTGTATTTTACGATACGGCCCCCGAGATGACAGACTTTTGTAATGAGCGATGGATCTCCAAGTTTCAGGAGCCTGTCGATGATCGAAGGACATTTATCCAGAAGGCCAACGGCCACCGACCAGCTTTCCTGGGCCAGCACAGAGGCGAAGTCGCCGATCATTTTCAGCCCGTCAATTCCAATGCGGTCTATCAGATCGGGACTTTTCAAAAGAAGCCGGTCCGCCGTTTCCCAACTGCGGGAGGCTATGCCGATTCCCAGTGCGCCGATTTTCATCAATCCTGCCATCCCGGATTTCTCCAGAATGGCCGGGGCGATATCCAGAAACGTTACAGCCGCATTGTGGCTCAGGGAGGCCAAATCGCTCGCCATGTCCGCAATTTGAGCCAGGCCGTCGTCGTCTTGCCGCTGGGCCAGTTCGACGCTTGCAGTGATGAATCGGAGAGCAACCTGAGAACTGACGGGGGAGAGTTTTTGTCCGAGACGATAAATATTTTCCGTTCGTGTTGCGCCAAACCGGAGCTGCAGACGTTCCGCAGTTTCCGGGCTCTTCAATAACATGGCGACCGCGTTTTCCGGATTGTCTTTGGCCATGGCAAAAGCACATTGCCAGATTTCCTGCGCACCGTCCGGCCCAAGACGGTCAATCAGAGCGGGGGCGGTTTCCAGGAAGGTATAGGCCATCCGGGCGCTGAAAGAAGATGCTTTTTCAGCGCGGTCGAGAAGCATTGCCGGTAGCCGTGCCCGTGTGCGCATGGCCGGTTTGTCCAGGATGACCGGTATTTTTTCGATGAGGTCCATGGCGATATTCCAATCGTCCCGGGCCATCACGGAAGCCAGGCTGTATAAGGTCAGGCACGAAGGGCTATCCGCACCTGATTCCATCATCCGACCAATTCGGAAGAGGCTTTCTTCAACAACTTTAATGGAATGAGCCCAGCTGAAATGCGCGACCGTGGTGGCGAAGGCTGCCACTTTGCGCAGGCCTTCAAAACCAATCCGGCGAATAATGGCCGGGCTTTCCCCGACAACGCTCATTGCCGTCCGGACATTGACCTGCGCGACACTGCAGCCCAGGGCCGCGGTTTGGGTCAGGGTTTCGAAGTCATTTTCAGCCCCAAGGGTGGGACTGACTTCCAGAAAACGCACGGCAAGTGCGGTGCCGTATGGAATCATCTGATGAGCGATATCGACGACGTTCAGGAGGGTTTCATCGCCCGCAAGAAGAAGTTTGCCGATAATGTCCGGACATTCCTCAAGCAGGACAAAGGCGGCACGGCGATCATTTTCGGCGATTCGGGTAATCATTGCCAGAATCAAATCAATGCTTCCTTCGCCGAAACGCTCGGCGACAGGAGCCAATGCCGCACCCAACCTGGCCATCAATTCATATCCGGCATCTTCAGCAAACGCTCCGGAGCCTTCGGTGAAGCCGGCATTTTTGATGATGTCTCTAATTCGATTGTCAGTCATTCATTCACCGGTCAGAAGGTGAAGTAGTTTTTCAGCACCTCTTCGATGCTCTTCTTCAGGTCGCTGTCGTAGGTGAGCGGTTCAATCATGGTGGCGCGCAGAGAATCCTGAACCGGCATCCCGCTTTTAAGCAGCGTTCCGGCATAAACCAGCTCGCGCGTTGAGACCCCTTCCTCCAGACCCTGATGAATCAGATTGCGGATCCGGTTGGCCGCCTTCACCAGTTTTCCCGAGGTTTGTTCATCCACGCCCGCCTCACGGCTCACAATCCTGATTTCGAGATCTTCAGCGGGCCAGCCCAGATTGATCGATATGAAACGCTGCCGGGTGCTGGGTTTTAGTTCTTTCAGAACGCTCTGATAATTGGGATTATAACTGATAACCATCATGAATCCATCCGGAGCATGATATATTTTCCCTTTTTTCTCCACGGGCAGGTAACGCCGATGATCCGTCAGGGGGTGAATCACGACGGTGACATCTTTGCGGGCTTCAACGACTTCATCCAGGTAGGCAATTCCGCCGTTATGCACGGCCATCAGGAGGGGACCGTCAATCCACTGCACTTCGTCGCCCTTGATAATGTAGCGTCCGGTCAGGTCGTTGGCACTGAGATCATCATGGCACGCGACCGTGTAAAGAGGCCGGTTCAGGCGCCAGGCCATATGTTCCACCAGCCGCGTCTTACCGCTTCCGGTGGGGCCATTGAGAAGAATCGGCAGCTTATTGGCATGGGCCGCCTCAAACATCTCTATTTCCTTACCTTGCGGGAGATAAAAAGGTTCTTTGGCGATCCGAAAATCGCCATGTTCACTTTTTTCAGTTTTTTCGTGCTTTGTCATTTAATAATCCTCCTGCATGTTCATCTCCATTCATTGAACGACAGTTAGAGCTTTTTTTAGAATAAGTATTTCGTCGCTTGTATCAACCATCGTTTTCCATCGATTAATTTCTATACTCTGAGTCTTAAAGATATTCCTTATTAATGTAGTACTAATCTGATCAATATCAAATTTTTTTTCCGTTTATTTGGAATTCTATGGCTGTCTGAAAACGCCGAATTTCGGCTGTAAGAACAGAAGTGTTTTACAAGTGTGGGTGTATCCGGGGTTAGCCGGACCGAAGGATCTGCATAAATAAAAAGTGCCTGGTTTGAGGCAAACCAGACACTTTTTTATAACGATAGAATGTGTATCACTTATTATTAAGAACTCTGACGGCCACGACGCCGTTGATTGACTTAATTTTTTCTATCAGGTCGGCGCCGATACCGCCTTCCATGTCGATGATGTTGTAAGCGATGTTGCCTTTGCTTTTGTTGATCATGTCGGCAATGTTGAGCTGGTTATCCGCCAGCAAGTGAGTGATCTTCTCGATCATGCCGGGCTCGTTGCGGTTCGAAATGGTGAGCCTGACCTTGCCCGAATTGTCCAGGGCGCATTCAGGGAAATTGACCGAGTTCTTGATGTTGCCGTTCTCCAGGAAGTCCTTAAGCTGCATGGCAGCCATGATGGCGCAGTTTTCTTCCGCTTCTTCGGTGGAAGCGCCCAGATGCGGGATGGCGATGACCTTGTCCGTCTTGATGACTTCTTCATCGGGAAAGTCCGTTACGTAGCATGCCACGATACCGTCGGCGATGGCCTTCTTCAGGGAAGGGGTATCCACGAGCCCGCCTCTGGCGAAGTTCAGGAGCACCGCGCCCTTCTTCATGACCGCGAATTTATCTGCATTGATGAATCCCTTGGTGTCCTTGTTCTGGGGGACATGCAGCGAGATGAAATCGCACTCGGACAGAAGTTTCTCCAGGCTTGGCGCCTTCTTGGTATTGCGCGACAGCCTCCAGGCCGCCTCGATGGACAGGAATGGATCATACCCCCAGACGGTCATTCCGAGACTTTCGGCGGCATTGGCCAACATGGTGCCGATGGCGCCTAGGCCCACCACGCCCAGCTTCTTGCCCAGGATTTCCGTGCCGACGAATTTTGATTTTCCCTTCTCGATCAGATCGGGCACCTTGTCGCCTTCACCGATCAGCCCTTTGGTCCAGGTAAGGCCTTCCGCGACATGGCGTGATGACAACAGCATGCCCAGAATGACCAGTTCCTTGACGCCGTTGGCGTTTGCTCCCGGGGTATTAAAAACGACGATGCCTTTCTCCGAACATTTGTCGATGGGGATATTGTTGACACCGGCGCCGGCGCGGGCAATGGCTTTAAGACTTGACGGCAGGGTCATATCTTTCATTTCCTTGCTTCTTACCAGGATGCCGTCGGGATCGGGGATATCCGTGCGATACTCATACTTCTCGGTAAAAAGGCTGAGCCCTTTTTTTGAAATTTTATTTAAGAGATCAATCCGATACATAAAATACCTCCTATTCCTTTCCAAACATTTTTTATTTGAGAGTATTCTGATAACATTGAATACTTACTTTTGTGTTGTCTGAGACCGAAACAAATTGCTCTTATGATTATTTACAAGAACTTCCATTTTCGCGAAATGAAGTATAAAGGGGCCGTTCTTGCGTGTCAAGGAAATCTTGGCCGTAAAATGCGAGGGTATGGAAATAGAGTGTTTTGATGTTGCGTAGATAAGATGATGTCAAAAAAGAAGGTTCCCTCTCGGGAACCCTTGATTTTGGTGGTGCTGGCAGTCTAGTGCGAACCAGTCTCTATACAAAATCTCGTGAAAAACGAGAAAAAAACGAGATATATCGTCTTAATCGTCATCATCGTCATCGTCATTTTCATCGCACAAATTCACAACCCTTATTTCAGGGTTAAAAATTGGTTTAAGCATAAGATCGGTCAACGCCCAAACAAGAGCATCCATACGATTAGGTGAAGGGTCGCCGGGTACCCAGAGACACATTTCATCTTCCAATTCATTAAAATTTCCAACATGATGAATTCGACCTTGCTCATATAGTGCTGCTATGGGTTCTGCTCTTGTATGCTTGTCTCTGCTTGCAGTCACGAGAGTAACTGGGACGTTTGGGTCAACCTGTCTGATGACGAGTTCAACCATTTCACCACCATTATTACTTTCAGCGACAATTCTATCGGCTACATATTGATTATAAGCATCGACTACAGCATTAGCCCACGTTAATGGGCTTCCCTGAATCGTTTCATCCGCTAATACATAGCCCTCATCACCATATCTGCCGGCTACTATTATACCCGCATCGTCCCCGGTACTTGTAGCAGATGGGTCGACAGCAACAACGATTCTGTCTAAAGATGTTATTCCCCTTACCCTTGCATTCTCGATAATCTTACGAGTCCATAGACCGCCTGGGGCTTCATCAACATCTTCCGCCATAATCTCCATCCGGTAAGAAAGCGCCATCATGTCATTTGTTATTTCAGCTAATGCCTCTTTGCTTATGTATGGATTATCGTGCGAAGTGAAATGGAATGTTTGATAGCGTCCAGGATGTTTTTTTTCTTTTTCCTGGAACAATCTGAACATTTTCGCGGCGTGTTGCTTATCGTGGGCTTTGCTGACTGACCGACTATGAAGAGACGGTGGTGTATAGATGAAAATAGCGTCACCATTATTATCCAGCAACATCGGTGCGCCTACTTTATCCCATATGTCTTCATTCATAAGTTGATACTCATCAAAAATCATTTCGTCGGCATAATCGCCCCGGAAGGAATCGGCGTTCCAGGCCGTCTTTGCTTTAATGCGTTGCTCTGTTCCGGGAAGTTCGATATATTTTTCCGTCTCGTTCTTACACAGCACCTTCATTCTAATGAGCTCGGCTAATATTCTTGTCACCGTAGCCCAGAACGTGTCGACTTGTCCTGCCGTGGGGGCAGCGTAAAGAATGCGTTTACCTTCTAAGAATCGTTTTACGGCACGATTGGCAACTCCTATCGTTTTTCCGCCACGTCTGCCGGCACGAATAATAATTCGTTTCGCTTCGCAATTAATAAATTCCTGTTGAATTTTATGCTTGCGTCCGGAGAGATGGATTTCAATCGTCATAAGTCACCCGCAATTCTATGGGACCACCATTTTTACCCGTAAGTTCGGTTTTATCTGTAACTTTACCATCAATTCTCTCGATAATTTCCTTAAAATAAGACGCATTCCCTTTTATGGCCTGCTTTGTGGCAGCAATAGCCACAAGGTCGATGATTTGTTTCTTGCTTGTTTCATCAGTACCTTCTAGTACATTTTTGATTGCATTGGTCAGGGACAATGACCCCTTTGGCCTGCCTTTTTTCTTTGGCTGATTTTTTGAAGAAAACATCTTCAGGTTTTTCTTCGACTTCTCATTGTACATGTTTTCTTTACCCCCTGTTCCGTTCAAGAATCGGTTTATTCCCTGTGAAAGCCTGCCATCTGGTACAAATGACGTCACAATAAATCGGATCCATTTCCATGCCGTAGCAGATACGGCCTAATTGTTCAGCGGCAATCAAAGCAGGACCGGATCCGAGGAAAAGGTCGAGAGTGATCTCTTCTGGTTCTGAATAATTGCTGATGCAGAATGCGAAGAGCCCGACAGGCTTTTGTGTCGGGTGAACTCTCCTTGCCCCTTCGATGTCGCGCTTGCCTTCACGTGTATAGCCGTTCCAGACTTGACGATATATCCTCGTGGGTGAAGTGAAACTCGTCCAGGCCATCTCACAATCAGCAAAGTTGTTTGACGACTGGTCAACCCGTTTGTCCCAGATTATCCAGCAGGGGGAGGGTGGTAGAAAGTCGGTGAAGTAATTTCCACCCCAGAGCATGACTCTTTTGATACCCAGCTCCTGACTCAATCGATAGATATTTCTGGCAGTTTCTGTTGTCGCATCACCGATAACCGGCGAATACTTTTTGCCGCCGCTGCCGATTTGACCTTTGCCTGTTATTTTGTCGATATTGCCTACAATGTTAATGCCATAGGGTGGATCCGTGAGTAGCAGTCCTATTGTCCCTGTTTTCATCAATCTTGCCACGTCGGCCTTTTTCGTCGAGTCCCCGCACATGAGCCGATGTTTTCCCAATAGCCATACGTCACCCGGTTGTGTGACGGGTTGGATGATCTGTTCCGCCTCGGCCTCGGCGTCAAAGCCATCCTCGACGACTTCGTCTGAAACTGCCAGCCAGTCCTTTGGCAAATCGACGCCCCAGTCATCCAGGGGAAGATCTGACCATTTGCTGGCCAGTATCGACAAGTCCCACTCGCCCCAAGATCCATTGTCTTTGATGGCAATGGCTCGTTTCTGGATTTCTGTCAGGTCGTTCATGACAATAACAGGCACAGAAGCCATCTTCAGTTTTTTTGCTGCCTCAAACCTCATATTGCCGCCCAATATTTTAAAATGTCCGTTTTCCGGAGCAACTAATATGGGCCGGGCCTCAAACAGTTCTGGGGATTCTTCCAGTGATTTGCAGAGGGATTTGAACTGCTCATCCTTAATGAAGCGAGGGTTGTCCGGATTCTTCTTGATGGTTGTTATGGGTACATGTATAATTTTATAACAATCTTTCGTTGGTTTTTCCCCTTTCTTGGCGGTGTTCCTAGGAATGACTGATGGTTCTCTCAGGTGCTTCATATTTTCATTTTGCATTGTCCTTCCCTCCAATATTAATTTACAAACAAAAAACAACGATGTTTAATCGTGGCGTAATGTTAAACACAAAATATGATGGAGGAAAGTGAGAGATTGATATGATTATCTTATCTTACACGTGACAAATAAAGGTAATGCCTAATTAGGCGTTTTCTGGCGACCACCAAATCTGAACATCGTGTTCAATATTATTGATGATTTGTTTTGCTTTATTGAAGTCGTTTATAAGTGCCCGCCTGCGGTTTTCTTCAGAAGCTTTGTCTTCTGGAAATTCTTTTTCACGAATATCTCTATAGGTTACTTTTGGCTTACAGATCCTCATGGTATAAACCCTTAGGTATCTTTCTAGCTCTTCTTTAACAAATCGTTTAGAGGGCACTTTTCCCATAAGGATTTGCTTTACTTTCTTGACAAGTCTTTCTACCTCGGCTTTGGAAAAGTCCGCTTGAGTGATTTTCAAATATGAATGACAATCGCCATTCATACGCATAATGGCGCACAGGAGATCGGCCATTTCGAGCAGGGAAGGCTCCCGTCCCGAAGTCCTCCTGACCCCATTTATGATAGAGAGAAACATGTTCCGTATAAAATATTTCATGGATGGATCGATCCCGGATAGGTCATCAACATTTCCTAATGCTGTTCCTTCTTCTCCACTATTTCCCGTATAATATTTTTTGTACCAGTCATCGAACGATTTTGCGTGAATATCACCATATTTCTGATAAAGCATTATAATTGGATTTATGTCTTGCAGTGGTCCGGTTTCTGGCTTAAATTTCTCTGGAAGGGTGAGTTGGGGATTCGTGGCCGCATTTCTCTCCCAGTCACAATATTCCCGATATAAGTCCGAAAGTTTTAAATATTGCCACTTAAGGCTTTCGATTTCCTTTTCGCCTAAATATCTCATGGGCTGTTGAACTTCCTTCCTTTATTTTGATTCATTTGTGTCGACCTTCTAGCCGTAAGAGTAACACCCCAGACATCATTAAAACTATTCTCATTAAAGAAATCTAAGTGTTTCTGTTTATTGCTTGTGACAGGATAATTTACGTAGATCAAAAAGTAATTGTTATTGTCATCCAGTTTCATTGCTACTCCTTACGATAAACCTCATGCAGAATATTAGAAAAGACAATCGCCAAGATATGTCTGACTGCCTGTTGTCTCTTTAGCTGCTTCAATCATAATTTTCAATATGAACTTATCCAACTTTAATGGATGAGTCGTTAAGCTGCAAGGTTACCCACATTTCACACTTCGTGGACATCATCTGTTAAAAAACTGAAATATTTTAACTTGTACTTCGTCAATTCAGACATGAGAATTTTAGATAAAATAGAAGAAAAAATGGAATCCATTATCGAAAATCTTTTCAAAACAAGAAGTTTTGACCCTGTCCAAATAGAAATTCAGTTAAAAAGAACGATTGAGCGTAATTGCCGTAAAGACATCTTAGGGAAAATCATGGTCAATTCTTCGTATACGGTAAAGATGTCCGGGAAAGTTTATAAAAAAATGTCTGTATTTGCAGATGTTTTTCAAAGACGGCTGATCCATAACATCAATGCTTGGTTAAAAGAAAAAAACTATTATCTGATTGAAGAATTGGAAATCCAATTCACAATCAACGATTCCATTAAACGTTTTTTTGAAGTGATTCCTGCTGAGAAAAGTGCCGGTTATTGCACGACTCTGAACGATGCAACAGACGGCAGTGAGGAAGTTAATGCAGAGTTGAGGTTTATGTATGGACGCGGAAGTTTTAAACTAAGTGAAACCACCATGTTTATAGGACGCGATGAATCATGCCATTTAGTGCTTGTCGATGAAACCATTTCTAAGAAACACGCTGTTGTTACAAAAAGAGCTAGCAGGTTTATGATCAGAGATTTGGACAGTAAAAACGGTGTTTGGGTGAATCATCAAAAAGTAAGCAAAGCTATCTTATCTGATGGAGACAAAATAATGATTGGTAATATCGGGTTCGTTTTTGATGTGGAACAGGTAATTCAAAAGATGTGAAAATGACATGGCAGCCGGTGTGAGCAAATAACGACCGAGACCATCAGTAAGTAATTGCGATACAAGAATGTTCAATAAATATCTTGACATATCAATGTGCTATTCAGTAAAAGGTCAAAGATCAATATCCGATATCCGGAGGCTGAATGTTGATATGTCCTGAATGCAAAAAAGGCATCGGTTCTTTTTCTAAGGGCGAGGAAATTAATTTATTAAAAAAATATTTCTGTCTGCATTGTGCTAAGGATATTACAGCACATATCAAAAAAGAACTTGGAAAACAAATTAACAGAGATCACAAAAAGCAACTTCCAAACGAAATTTCCAAAGAACTAAATCAAATAAAATCAGGATACAAAAGTCAATTAAAAGAACTTCATAGGGAAGTACGGCATGAGTCGACTGAAGGATCTATTAAAATGCAAGAGAACGGCGAAGATCGAGATAAAGAACAAGGATACGATACGGATGATCAAAGTGATAGCGAGATCGCGCACATCGCTGCACAATATAAAGATAAAAAGTTTATCCATAACGTACAAAGCGCCATTGAAATTCAAATAAAAAATGTATCAGAAGAAAATTTGAAAGATTTGAGAATAAAATATGATCTCCTTTCAGGTGATATGCGTGAACAAACTTATCGGGTATTGCCTAAAAAGGCTCAGAAATTTGACGAATTCTATTTTTTCGCTGAAAGAGAAGGGGAGGCACGTGTTAATTTTGTTTTTGAATACCTTGATTCAAAAGACAATCCTTCAATATACACGGCACAACAGAAATATTTTGTGCATCCAAAAGAAAGAAGAATAAGCCAGCAATTTTTAGGCAACGTCAATATTGACCAGAGAGGTGTGGACAATAGCAATGCAGTTTACAATATAGGTTCAATAGGTTCTTTAAGCAAAGAAAGCTCTTCATTATTTTCTGCCGAAGGCGAATGGAAAGATTTATGTGTCGTCTTTGATAGCGAAGAGACAAAAAAGCGACGAGATGAAAAAGAAAAAAAGCGAAATTTGCTTGAAGGTGAAAAGAAATTAAAAGAAGGAAGGAAAAAATTCGATTCAATAGACAGTCGGCAACCGCTTGATGATAAAATATTATCGCTTAAACAGGCCCGGGATTCATTTTCGCAAACAAAAGACTGTTTCAGCAAGGTGCTGGAATATGAAGAAGACGAGGCCGTTTTAAAAAGAATTAAAGAAACTGAAGATTTTTTAGAAAACATTGACAAACAAATTGAAATAATTACGCGCAAACCCATCCCTTCCATTCCACCACCTGCCAAGGTTACGTCCGGAACACTTCTTCTGCCGAATGGTAAAAAAGTTTTTCTTTACTCAAGGATGCCACTGACCCTCGGATTATTGAAAGAAAATGATATTGTGTTGAGGGTGATGCCCTACATGCCCAAAGAGCAGTATCTGGAAAATTTCAAAAAAAACGAAGCAATCAGCCGGAAGCATGCCACCATTTCTTCACAGAACAATCTTTTTTACCTTGCGGATCAGTCTTCGCGCAATGGCACTTATATCAATGGAAAAAAAATAGGGAGCGATATGCCCGGTGAACTGATTACGGATAAAGCGCAAGTTAGTATCGCCAAAGTGCTGGATTTGCAATTCCAGTTTTACTGGGATAATGCGGAATCGGCCAATCAGGAGAAATATAAAAAGAGTGAATGCAAATCGATTTATGGCGTTATTACCAGCGATTGTTTTGGCATCGACAAGCGCAGCAGCATCAATGCCATTAAGATTATCAGAAAAAGCAACTGTGCCAAGAAGGAAAAGTACATTATTCTTGTTCGGGAAATTACGCTGGGTTCCAGCTCTTCAAATGCCGTCGTTCTGGAAGGTAAGAATATATCGGACATTCATGCCAGGATATTTTTCCGTGACAGACATTACTGGATAGAAGATCTGAATTCGCTGCATGGTGTTTTTCTGAATCATCAGAAGCTTACCTCCGGTGAGGAAGCACCGCTAGGGGCTGAAGCGGAGATTGTCGTGGGGGACGCAAAAATTATATTCCGGGGGGAAACGCGTTGATTAAAGACATACCCCAATAGCGTTTTGTTTCCATGAGTAGTTCAAACAGCAGTCTTAAAATAGCTAAAAAAATATAGAGTAGAGTGTATTACATGAAGCTCTGTCCTTTTTGCGCGGAAGAGATCAAGGAAGAAGCCATTAAGTGCCGTTATTGCGGGTCGATGGTAAATGAGCCATTGCCCAGGAAAGGGGCGCCGGACCCGTTTGATGAGGCTGGACGGAAGACGGAATCCATCATTGCAGACCCCTTCGACGAAGCACATCAGACTGTCACGATCATAGGAGCAGGCTATAAGATAGAAGACCGCTACGAGATCCTGTTCAAACTGGGAGAAGGGGGCATGGGGCAAGTGTTCCTGACGCAGGATACCCAGTTGGATAATGAACCCAGAGCCATTAAGATATTACCGGACCAGGTGCGCAATGATTTCAAGGCAGTGAACCGATTGAAGGATGAAGCCAAGATTACCATGTCGCTTTCCCACCCGAATATCGTGAAGCTGTATAACTATGGCAATGACGGGAAAGTACACTACCTGATCATGGAATATGTGAACGGGATCGACTTACTTACTTATACGGCCTTAAAAGGGAAGATAGCAGAGAAAGAAGTAAGAAGGATCGGGATAGAAGTAGCCAAAGCATTACAGATAGCCCATGAATACAGACACCATAATAATGATAAAGGCATCATCCACCGGGACATCAAGCCGGCCAATATCCTGCTGGAGTCCAGAGACTTGGACATCAAAGCCATCAAAAGCAAGGGAACAAACCTGCAACAAAAAGATATACAAGATTTAACAGGCGCCACGGTAAAGCTGACCGACTTCGGGATAGCTCGTCAGGTAAGAGAGAGCATGAGCCGTTACAGCCGGGGAGACACATCAGGCACCCTTTTGTACATGTCACCGGAGCAGTATGAAAACAGAGGCGTGGACCATCGAAGTGATTTGTACTCATTGGGAGTGACCCTTTATGAATTACTCTCCGGAGATCCTCCTTTTACCGGAGAGAGTATTTCCTACCAGATCATGAGCAGGAAACCCGATCCGATCGAAGGGATCAGCGACGAATTCAACACGATCATCCTGAAACTGTTGGAGAAGGACAAGGAGAAGCGCTATCCCAACGCGGCGGAACTAATTGCCCAACTCTTCGGGAAAGCCGACAAAACCTTAAAGCACAAGAGTAATGAGCCGCAGGAGGACAAGCAGGAAGCCTCCCGGGAGAAACCGGAAGCATTCGGCGGGGATTGTTTTGTGACCATCCGGACCAGTGAAGACTGCCAGATCTGGATCGACGGACAACATGCCGGAGATACAAAGAACAAGAGCATCGTATTTAAGGACTTAAGAAGCGGCAAGCATAATATAGAAGGAAGGACACCCTATCTTCGTGCTGTTATTGAAGAAGACTTCAAGCCGAAAGATGTCAAGAAGATTAATCTGGACCTGAAAGAAATATTATGTGAACTGCGAGCCATTTCGGACGGGATCGAGTACGAGCTGACCATCGACGGGAAGACCCACGAATGCCCGGCCATAATTCAAGAAATCACGGCGGGCCGGAAGCAGATGACCGTTAAAACAAAAGACATCACCTTTACCGAAGAGATCGACATCAAGTCGGAATCCGAAAACGAATATGACCTGACGTCGGAGCGGATAGCTGAAAGGAAAAAAAGGCTGATCAGCGGGATCAAGGGTATATTAGAAAAAGCGATTGAGACAAGAGCAGTAACAGGAAGCAATATAGACGGAAAAATAGACGAACTGGCGAGACTGGACAGGAAGGAAGGCAAAACCTACAAAGACACAGTCAGCGCCTTACGAAGCCAGATCGAAGAAGAGAAACGTCAACAACGTACGTCTCTGGTAACTCTGTTAAAAGCGATCAACCAATCTATTCAGGGGAAGTCGACATTTAACAACACTATAGGAATGACATTTGTTCTTATTCCGGAAGGTACCTTCATAATGGGAAGCCGGTCAGGCATATTGGGTATCGGTGGCGAATCGGGAAGGGGTGACGATGAAACGCAGCATCAGGTGACCATAACGAAGTCATATTATATGCAGACAACGCCTGTGACACAGGAGCAATGGAAGGAAGTGATGGGGGATAATGCTTCAAAATTCAGAGGTAATGATCAATTACCCGTAAGAAATGTATCCTGGAACGATGTCCAGAAATTCATCAAGAAGTTAAATACGCTGGAAGGAACGAACAAATACCGATTACCGTCGGAGGCCGAGTGGGAGTATGCGGCAAGGGCGGGGACAACGCGCGCCACATACGGGTCGATAGATGAGATTGCTTGGTATGGAGTAAACTCAGATAACGAAACCCATCCGGTAGGTCAAAAGAGACCGAACGGTTGGGGTTTGTATGACATGCTGGGGAATGTCTGGGAGTGGGTTCAGGACGGGCACGATGATTATCCAACCGGCCCTGTTATCGACCCGACTGGCCCGAATTCAGGCTCCGGCCGGGTGTTTCGCGGCGGCAGCTGGAGCGACTACGGCAGTGGCTGCCGTTCGGCGAATCGACACTATGGTTTCCCGGACATTCGCGGCTACGGTTTGGGGTTTCGCCTTGCCAGGACAATTTAGGTTTTGGTCTTCTTTACATTTTCACTTTTTGGAGGGGCTTTGTGCAGGAGCCATCATGCTGATGGCTCCGAAAAGTGCTGGTTCAATCGAAGGACGATTGAACCAGCAAAAAGGAGAAACATAACCGTCATTGCGAGCCGATTCTCGATCGGCGTGGCAATCTAATTCCCGAGATTACTTTGGTCTCTGTACTCCCTCGCAATGACATGACGACACAGTTTCGAGGGTGGAAATCGATGATATCAAAGTCGTCCTGGATACCGGTTGGATGTTTGCCACATGAATGCGGGGCCGGTATGACGAACTGAAATGTATCGTGCGGTCAAGTGAGTTTTGGCTCCAGGTTGTCACTACGCCCGGATGCCTGTGGTTTCATAATTTGAAAGGAGAAGCACAATGAAGCGAAGCTTATTTTATTTATTATTGGTCATCTGCCTGTTGTTTGGGGTTGCCGGCATCGCCGGAGCGGAAAGCGACCTGAAAATGCAGGCAATAAACGATCTGCAAAAAGCGGTTATCAAGGCCTTGCCCTCAGAGGGGAAAATCATCCGCATTGCGATCATGGATTTTGAAAATGATGACGGTTCGATCAGAAACGCGATTACCTCGGCAATCACGGAAAAAACGGCTTATAAAGTCATAGAACGCACGGATCTTGACGTTATCCTCAAGGAACAGGGGATGCAGTTAAAGGATATCATGGATGAAAAATCACGAATCCAGCATGGTAAAATCAAGGGTGTGCAGGGCGTGATCATGGGCAAGGTTCTGAACCGGGAAAGCGGCTTCATGTCTTATGCCATCCACATTCAGATGAAACTTGATGATGTGGAAAAAGGTGAAGTTATCTTTTCCAAAAATCTGGAGGGGAAAGCCGTATCGCCGTTACGCACATGGATGATCGGCATCGCTCTGGGCATTGTGGCGATCATTATCTTTTTTCTTTTACGCGCGCGCAGAACGGTTGTTGTAAAGGAGGAAAAGATTGTTGAGGATGTCAGGGAGCGTGAAGATCTGGCGTCGCACGTTAAGAAAGCGCTGTCTTGTGTTGCGGACGCGAAAGATCATCTGATGAAGAAGGGAAAAACCGAAACGGCCATAGAGCTCAAAGACCTGGAAAGGGAACTGATCTACCTCAAGGAGCAAGTGGAAAATGCCGCCAGGGGCAGCGTGGATCTCCGATCAAAGGCCGAGCTTCAGGAAGCCCTAGAAACCGACAGACGAAATAAAGACTATTTTGTAAATGTGGCGCAAAATGCCGACAGGTTGTATGAAACCGCACTGGTTGAAAATATGGGACAGTTGGAACGGGATATTGCTTCGCTCAAGAGATCGGTCAAGACAGCGGTCAATGAATTCAAAGAACGGAAAATATAAATAAGCTGAAATGGCAGGAGGAAGACGATGGACGCGATTGTAAAGTGCAGCAGGGGGCATGAAAATGAAAAAGGCGCAAATTTCTGCAAGTTTTGTTCAGAACCGTTACCGGGCGGTAAGGTCAAATGTCAGCGTTGTGGCTACATGAGCGACAGCATAGCCAAGTTCTGCGTCAGTTGCGGATCGGCCATCAGGGACGCCGCTTCCTCGCCCGTGGAAGGGATGGTGTGGCAGAGAAATGTTGATGATTTTGCCACCCGGGTGGAAACAGCCGATCTGCCGGGTCTGCTGAAAAAAAATCTGATTGTGGAACATGGCACGAAGGCGTTGCTCTTTATCAATGGCGCTTATGCGGAAACACTGACGGGTGGCATGTATGACATGGGCGGGCTGATCAGCAAACTTAAAAAATTTGAGCCCTACCGGTCGTGCACGGCCATTCTGATCGACGCCGGAGATATGGAATTCAAATTTACAATCAACGGCGTTTACACCAAAGATCCCCTGGGAATAGATGTGTCCTGCACCTTTGTCCTGCAAGTAGATAATCCCATCTTTTTCTTCAATAATGTCATGAAGGGGAGAGACAACTATCCGGTGATTGACTTGCGTCAATCCCTCTATGACGAGTTGCATAATGTCATGAATGAAATCATCGGCAAAAAATCGGTCGGGGACCTTAACTGGGACCTGGCGCTGAAAAAGCAGTTTGAAGTAGCTGCGGAAAACCATCTGCGGACGACGTTCCAGCGTAGTGGTTTTAATCTGATTCAGTTCCGGACAATAGACTATAGATTTGGCCGCTACGATGAAGTCAGAGGAATCAATGAAGAGACTTTTCTCATGATTTCAGAAGAAGACGCCAGGCTTTCCCGCAGAAAAAGGTTGTTCGACGTTTATAACGAAAATCAGCTGCAGGACATCTTTGAAGACACGCAAAAGACCGACCTGTATCGAAAACGCTCGGCAGTAAAAATTGACCAGGCGAAAGCCGAAGCAGCCGAAAACATTGGCCTGAAAAATGTGGGTGCCGATATGGAAATTGACGAATGGGAACTGGCTGCCCGCACCAGGAGGCGGATGAAGGAGCATCTGCTTGATAAAACGAAAACAGACGAGGACATTGAAAAATATCTACTGGAAATCGAAAAAGGCAAACTGCTGCGGGAAGATGAAATAGAAGTTCTCAAGCGCAACCTGAACGAGAAAAATGTCGATCATGACATCCGCCGCGAACAGATGATTAAAAAACTGGAACTGGAGCAGACGCTTGAACTCAGACGCATTGAGACCATCGGCGAAGCGGATTTGAAGATGCTTGATCTGGAAAAAGAACTGACTTTCGAAGGCAAGCGCCTGATGGGAAAGGAAGGGATTGAAAAGGACATTCTGCTTCTGCAGTTGCAGAAAAATGAGCTGCGGCTGAATGCAGAGTTGATGGAGCTGGAAAAAAAGGCTGCCGCTTCGCGCAGACAGCATTTAGACGATGAAATGCAGCGATTGAAGCTGGCGCGGGAACAATTCACTACCGATGCTGACAAGAAGAAAATCGACCTGGAACTGGAAAAGCTAGAAACGGATATGTCGCTCGAAGCACTGACTAAAGTTAAGAAGATCAAGCGTGATGACGAGTATGAACGTCAGAAAATGGAATTGGAAAAAGAAGAAAAGAAAATAGATTTGGAGCTTAAAAGATTAAAAGAGATTCACGCTCAGGAATTAGCAAAAATAAAAGCGCAGTCTGATGCGGAATTGGCCAAAATAGAGGTGCTTTCCAAAGCGTCCGTGGAAGCCGTGATCAGCATGTCCGGCGTCGAGCAGGCGCAAATTATTGCCGGCCTGAAAGAAACGGAGGCCATGAAGGGGATGTCCGAGGAGCAGATTCTGGCTATGATGTCGGCCAAGTCGCCGGAGGTGGCCAAGGCCTTCCAGGAAAAGTACAAGGGCATGTCCAAAGAGGAATATGAGCGGCTCTATAAAATGATGATAGAGGAAAAGGACAAATCAAAAGATGAGATGAGCAAGCTTTTCGGGGAATTCATGGCGCGCAATGAACGGGAGCACACGCAGGCGCTAAAAACGGCTCAAGAGATAGCCATTGGCGTGTCACAGAGCGGAAGGCCCATGGGGCCGCAGGTGGTTTATCCGCCGCAAGCGCAGCCGGGCGCGTATTATCAACCGGGGGTGGGTATTACTGTTCCCGGGGTTGTGATTTGTGCAAATTGCCGGACACAGGTTACGCCACAGGCTGGAGTAGGATTTTGTCCTAACTGCGGCAGGTCTGTCGTTTAATCTTCATGTTGGAAAAAAATTTAATGAAGATAACCGAAGGAACCGCGATTACCAAGCGGAATAGCAGCCTATGAAACAATGCCCCTTTTGCAAAGAAGAAATCAAGGATGAAGCCATCAAGTGCAGGCATTGCGGGTCGATACTGAACGAGCCAATGGCGGAAGGCCAATCTTCGAATGCTGCTGCAAACCCCTTTTTATCATCGGAGCCGGACCCGTTTGACATGAATGATGGCCGGATAACGCAGACCAACCTTGATGCGGGGATGAAGATCGGCGACCGTTACCTGATCAGATTCCGGCTGGGCAGAGGGGGGATGGGCATAGTCTGCCTGACGGAAGACACGCAGCTCAATGGCGCCAGACGCGCGTTGAAGATCCTGCCGGATAAACTGGCTGAAGATGTGAATCAGGTGAACCGTTTAAAAGAAGAAGCCAGTCTGGCGATGGAGTTGAATCACCCCGGCATTGTGAGATTATACAATTACGAGAACAGCGGGACGATCCATTACCTGATCATGGAATACGTGAACGGGATTGATTTAAATACCTATATCGGTGTGAAGAAGAAAGTCAGCGAACCGGAGGCAAGACGGATCGGGATAGAAATAGCGGAGGCCCTGCGGATACCCCATCGGCATAAACCGGCGGTTATTCATTGGGACATCAAGCCGTCGAACATCCTGCTGGAATGGCCGGATCTGGATGTAGAGCCGATTAAGCGAAAGAAGATTTCAGAAATCCGCGGGGAAGACATTCCGGAGATTAGTGAAGCCCGGATCAAACTGGCCGACTTCGGATTGGCGCGCCAAGTCCGAGACAGTATGAGCAGACTGGGTTTGATGGAGAACACATCGGGGACCTTATTGTACATGTCACCGGAGCAGATTCGCGGGAAGGGAATTGACACCCGGACGGACCTGTATTCATTGGGCGCGACATTATATGAGCTGTTATCGGGAAACCCGCCTTTTGTCGGCCCCACGGCGCGATACCAGATCCTGGAGGAGGCCCCTGAACCGATTGACGGCATCAGCGAAGAAATAAACGCCATCATTTTGCGCTTATTGGAGAAGGACAAGGAAAAACGTTTTCAGAGTGCCGAAGAGCTGCTGGCCTGTTTGCGGGGCGAAGACATATCGATCCTTTCGCCAGCGAAGAAGAGAAGCCCATCGATTGAAAGGATCATGGATGCCGGCGCCGTTTTGGGCGGAGACGGCTATCTGGCCGTCAGGGCCAGTGAAAACTGCTCAATCTGGATCGATGGCATTTGGGTGGGGGAAACAAAAGACAGGCCCATCGTCTTTAAGGACATCAGAAGCGGCAGGCATAAAATTGAGGGACGAACAAGATACAGGCGAGCCCTTGAAGAAGTGGATTTCAAAACGAAAGATGTGAAGAGACTGAATCTGACGCTGCAGGATGTATTGTGTGATTTGCGGGCCATGTCGGACGGGATTGATTATGAATTGACCCTGGATGGGAAAAGCCATGAATGTCCTAAGCTGATCGAGCAGATACCTGCCGGGCAAAAGAAAATAACCATCAAAGTCGGGGAATGTTTGTTTGAAGATCAAATTGAAATTCTGCCGGACGCCGCAACCGATTACGAACTGACCCGCGAACACCTGGATGCGGAAATCAAAATGCAGCGTATTCTGGAAACGGAAAATAAGCTCAAAGACGCTTTGATGAAGCGGGACCCGCAACTGGCAGCAAAACTCCAGCAGGAACTTGCCACGGATGGTGGTGATCTGGCAGGCAATTACAGCGAGAAAATCAACACCCTCAAAGGAGAAATCGACAGAGAAAGGGCCATCGCAGGGACAACCCTAGAGCTGGACAGGCTGCTTGATCAAGGCAAGCTCAGCGGTGCGGATGGATTGATTAAGAAGCTTGCCGGGCTGGATATCAGGAAACAGCGGGACTATGTGGCAAAAGTTGAAAGCCTGAAAAAACAGCAAGCCATCGCAGACATGAGCGGGAAGCTGGAGGCATGTCTTCAATCCGGAAAAATTGAAGAGGCCCGCGAACTGAATAAAAACCTGTCCGGGCTCGACCGGAAAAAAACAAATATTTACAGTCAGAAGATAAACAAGCTTGCCGAAGAAATCAGACTGCGGGAAGTGGAATCCAGAACGGAAAAATTTGAGCGCGCCCTTGACAAGGAAAAATTTATCGATGCAGAGGAACTGGTGCGGGAGCTCGCTGCGCTCGATGAATACAAAGCACGGCTTTATCAGGCAAGGCTCATCGCGGCGGAAGAAAGAAAGATTGAACAGGCGCTGGGCGATAGAAATCCGGATACTGCCGGGAAGCTTGTTGAAGAGTTTACCGCGTTGGATAAGCAAGAAACTGACACATTTAAACAGAAAATAGACAACCTTCGGGAAGACATTAAACGCAAAGAAGAGGAAGAGAAGAAGCGCAAAGCCATTGCCAAACTGACGATAAAACTTGACCGCATGCTGTCCGACGAAGGACCCGACAAGACCGAAGGGCTGATGGCGGAACTGACGGAACTGGATGCGGACATATCCCACGCCTATCAAAAGCAGATTGCATTGCTCCGGAACAAGATCAAGGCAGCCGCACTGGTCAAGTCTATTGAAAAAGCGCTCAAAAACAAAAATATTGAAGAGGCGGATGAATACTGCTGCGAGCTCAAAGCCATCGATGCCAGTCAATATGCCCTCTGCAGCAGCAAAGCGGACAGCCTGCGCTATGCACTGAAAAAAGAAGCGGAGGAACGAAGGAAAAAAGAAGAATTTGCGCGGCTGGCAGCAAGCCTGGAAAGAGCGCTTTCCGAAATGAAAATCGCCGACGCGGAAACCGTCTGCGGGCGGCTGGAAATCCTCAATGGTAAAGACGGCGCGGCATTTCGCGAAAAGATCAATGGGATTAAAAATAAGCTGCGGAAAGAGGCGGAAGAAAAACAAAGGCAGGAAAATATCGCCGATTTAGAGGAACAATTGACGGAGCTGCTGGCCGCTGAAAAAGTTGAGGAAGCCCGCGAAGTGAATAGCCGCCTGATGAATTTGGATCCTGCAAAAGCCGAATCTTTCTCCATCCGCATGGATGAAATTTGTGAGAAGATCCGAAAACGGCAAATAGCCGAATGCGAGGCCATTCTGGTCTCCACCATCAATGTTAAGAATTTTCCGGCGGCCGAAACGCTTTTAGACGAGCTCGGCAAACTCGATGAAATAAAAGTCGAGGAGTATCGTCAGAAGCTTGCCGCTATGGAAGAGAAAAAACTGGAGGATACGCTAAGCGCCAAAGATCCGGATGCAGCCGAGAAGCTGCTTGGTGAATTTGCGCTGTTGGAGAAGAAGATAAGACGGACGTTTGCGAAGAGAATCGATGATCTCCGGGAGGACATCAAAAAAGATAAGGAATTTATAGAATTAATTGAAAATCTGAACGCAGAGATCGCTGAAAGAAGAATAGATCGTGCCGAAAAGCTTCTGAAGAAACTTGCCGAAATCGATAGTGAAAGGTCACAGGATTACAAAATCAGACTGGTGGCGCTGAAAAAGGAGGAGGAAATCGCAAGACTTGTCAGTCGGCTGGAAACGTCGCTGGCCAGCGAAAACGTGCTTGAAGCTCACGAATTGAAGGAAGAGCTAGCGCAATTGGATTGGGAAAAGGCGCAACAATATACCAATCGTCTGGAGGAACTCAGGGAAAAAGCCAGAGCGGAAGAAATGGCCGCATGTGAAACCAATCTTCTGCAAGCGCTGGACAAGGAAGACCTCGCGGCGGCGAAGAATTACCTCATTAAACTGTCAGGGCTTGACGAGTCCCAAGGACAAACCTACCGGATGCGGATTGCCGATCTGGAGGAAAAACAAAAAAGACAATTGTTGGCAGCGGCGGGTCAAAGTGTTGAAGAGGCGCTCTCAAAGAAAAAGACGGAACTTGCCCGAAATCTGCTTCAGGGCATAGCGCAAATGGATGAAGAGGTATATCAATATTACGATAAGATGATTTCCGGCCGTGAAGCGCTGCAAAAAAATGAAAAGATTACAATGATGCTTCTGGTTGCATTTGTTGCCTGTGCTCTTGCCGCAACCCTGATTTCTTACATAGCGGGACCAATTGGCAAAGCTTCGCCACGGCAGGACGCTTCCCCGCCTAAACTTGAAGCGCCTAAAGCGCCTGAAGCAGCGCCGTCGTATCCGCCGAATACGTCCATATTAGCGGTCAGGGAGCTGGAAAATAAGGCGCTGGCTTCATATCAAGCCGGTAAGTATTTTGATGCCATTGGATATGCAGAAGATGCGACACGTGAAGATGCCGGCAGCGTGGACGCCATGAAGGTGCTGGGGGCTGCGCTGGCCGTGACCGCAAAGAGAAATGAGGCCGTGCAATGGTTTGAGAAGATTCAGGAGATCAAACCCGATGATCAGAATGCCAAGGAATGGCTGGCGAAATTAAAGGCCGAATTGGCGCAGGCCAGGAAGCTGGAGGACAAAGCCCTATCGGCATACCGGAGCAGGAACTACAATATGGCAATTGGTTATGCGGCAAAGGCGCTCGAACTCACGCCGGACAGCATTGACGCCATGAAGGTTACGGGAGCATCCCATGCGGCGCTGGACCAAAAAGATGCGGCGCGGAAATGGTTCGAAAAAGCGCTGGAATTGCACCCCGATGATGCCAATGCAAAGGAATGGCTGTTAAAGCTGCCGGTACCCGCTCCGGCGAAATGAACGTCAGACCTTTTTTGTTTGCCCGGTTCAATCTTGCAGATGGGACCGAAGTGTTTCGACTTAGCATACATAGTTGCTCTGGCGTTCATTTAAAGATGGAATAATATGCAAGAGGTAAAAGTGTCATGAATAAAGCTTATTGCCTGTACCGAATGCTAATTTTCGTGCTGTTCATATTAGTCGGGATTCCGTCTATTTATGCCGCGCAGCCGCAAAGCCGTTTCGACATCAGACCGCCTGAAAATAAGGAAGAAAGCAACAAGCCAATAAAGAAGATAGAGAAAATAGAAAAACCGACGACGTCAACCAAGTCAAAGAAAGAATCAGCGGCGAAACCAGCGAAATTAAAAGATTCAGATCAATCCACCTCAAAAACTGCCCAGACTGTAAATCTGGGATGCTTCACTAGCCCTACGTTAAAGGCAAAATTTGTTTTGATTCCTGCCGGGCGATTTATGATGGGATCGCCGTCGGGTGAGCCTGGGCGATTTAATAACGAAGCGCAGCATCAGGTGACCATCAGTAAATCGTTTTACATGCAGACGACGGAAGTGACGCAGGGGCAGTGGGAAGCAATCATGAGAGATAATCCTTCACACTTCACGGAGGATGATGAATTACCTGTCGAGAATGTATCCTGGGAAGATGTTCAGAACTTCATTAAGAAATTAAATCAGAAAGAAGGGACGGACAAATACCGGTTGCCCACGGAAGCGGAGTGGGAATATGCGGCAAGAGCGGGGACGACAGATGCCCGATACGGAGAACTGGATGAGATTGCCTGGTACGATGAAAACTCGGAGGATCAAACCCATCCGGTAGGCGAAAAAGAGCCGAACACGTGGGGCTTATATGACATGCTGGGGAATGTCTGGGAGTGGTGTTCAGACTGGTATGGGGATTATCCACGCTGTCCTGTTACCGACCCGAAAGGTCCGTCAACAGGCATCCACCGAGTGGGTCGCGGCGGCAGCTGGGACGCCGACGCCAGAGGTTGCCGCGCGGTGGTTCGCGGCAGCAGCACACGGGACGGCCGCGACGGCCACTTGGGCTTTCGCCTCGCCAGGACACTTTAGATTTTGGTTTTTTACCTTTTCACCTTTTGGCGGGAGTGACCATTGGAGAACAAAGCAAGCACACAGGAGGGCTCCGTTGGGTAAGCTGTCCTGTGGGCGGGCGCTGCACGAAAGGGAAAAAAGGGGGTATGAGGGCATTGCCCCCATCGGCGATAAAAAGGCAATCCCCCTTTTTTAAGGGAGGATTCAGTGGGATTGGAAAGGCCTTTGGCGGGTTCAATCTTGCAGATTGAACTGAAGTGTTTCAAAACAACCAGCATGTTTGCTCAAGCGTTAGGTACGCACTACATATAAGAAAAGGAATGCACAAGAGGAGAAAATGTCATGAAAGACAACAGCTGCCGGTTAGGTTTGTTGCTCATCCTGGTGTTATCGTTGAGCGTCTTTGTTGCGTTTGCCGAGGCGCCCCAAAGCCGCTTTGATATAAGACCAACCGATAGCGATGTCCCGCCGAAGAAAGCAGTGAAGGCAAAAAAAGAGTCAGTATCAGCTACGCCGAAAAAAGTAGCGCCCGTGAGGAAAACGGAGACACCGCCGTCTGAAGCACCTGCTGCCCCCTCGGCCCATGCTAAATCAGACCCTTCGACATTTAGAAGTCCCACACTTAACGCAAAATTTGTTCTGATACCGGCGGGGACGTTTATGATGGGATCGCCGTCGGGTGAACCTGGGCGAGACAATGACGAAACACAGCATCAGGTGACCATCAGCAAATCGTTTTACATGCAGACGACGGAGGTGACGCAGGGGCAATGGAAGACTGTCATAGGGTGGAACCCGTCAGATTTCAAGAAATGCGGCAAAGACTGTCCCGTGGAGAGTGTTTCCTGGAATGATGCTCAGGAATTCATCAGGAAACTCAACCAGAAGGAAGGGACGGACAAGTATCGTCTTCCCACGGAAGCGGAATGGGAATATGCAGCAAGAGCTGGGACAATAGATGCGAGATCCGGGGCGCTGGATGAGATTGCCTGGTATGATAAAAACTCTGATGGTAAAACACATCCGGTAGGTCAAAAGAGACCCAATGCCTGGGGTTTAAATGATATGTACGGTAATGTCTGGGAATGGGTTCATGATTGGTATGGCGAATATCCGACCGGACCTGTTACGGACCCGATTGGGCCAGAATCGCGCACCCGCCGCGTGTTCCGCGGCGCTTCTTGCTATGATGACACTAGGTATTGCCGCTCTGCGCGTCGCAAACACCTCGGACCGATCTATCGACTTACGGGTGTTGGTTTTCGCCTCGTTAGAACACAGGAGACAGCCGCTGACAAAGTGACAGAGAAGAGTACAGAAAAGAAACCGATTTCCCAGGAAGACGCTTCCCGGGTTGTAGCGCCTGCTTCCCCCGCGGCAAGTTATACCAGCCCAATGTTGAACGCGAAGTTTGTTTTGATTCCACCGGGGACATTTATGATGGGCTCGCCGCCGAATGAGCCGGGGCGGCATGACGACGAAACGCAGCATCAGGTGACCATTTCGAAACCATATTACATGCAGACCACGGAAGTGACGCAGGGGCAGTGGAAGGCTGTGATGGAGAATAATCCATCATATTTCAAAAAATGCGGAGATGGTTGTCCCGTGGAGTGTGTGTCTTGGAATAATGTTCAGGAATTCATCAATAAGTTAAACAAAGTGGAAGGGACGGACAAGTATCGTTTGCCGACGGAAGCTGAGTGGGAATACGCGGCGCGGGCGGGAACGATGACGGCTTTGTATAACGGACCATTGCGAATATTGGACCAGATGAATGGTCCCGCGTTGGATTCCATTTCCTGGTATGGTGGGAATAGTGGCGTGAGTTATGCTGATGGATTTGCTTGTTCCCATTGGTCGGGAAAGCAATATAGATCTTCGCGTTGCGGACCGCATTTGGCAGGTCTCAAGTCGCCAAATGCGTGGGGCTTGTATGACATGCTGGGGAATGTCGATGAGTGGGTTCAGGACCGGACCGGAGATTATCAAACTGGCCCTGTTACGGATCCAACCGGGCAAGTGGGCTGTAGCCGGGTACTTCGAGGCTGCGGCTGGTCAGGTTTCGCCAGTGATTGCCGCGCAGCGCGCCGTTTTGGAGACGAACCGAGCTTGCGCTTTTTTGATCGGGGCTTTCGCCTCGCCAGAACACTTTAGGTTTTGGTATTTTGACATTTGAAGGGTGAGTTGGAATAAGTCTGTGCTGGAATTACCATGCTGATGGCTCCGAAATGTTACGGTCCAATCGAAGAGCGCTTGAACCAGCGAAAGGTACTATTTAGAGGATCAACTATTAAGGACAGGCAAATGGACAGAGAAAACAAAACAAACCTCTTGAAAAAAGATTCCACAAGGACACGGCTTGTGCATGACGGTCCGGGTGACACGGTAAATAATATCAACAACCCGCCTGGCATAAAAACAACCGTACCGTTAATAAAAACAGATCTGGACGCAATTCTGGAGATTATCCGCGCCAGCGCCGACGCCCAAACCAGGCTTGACGCCGCCACCAGCCTTTTTCAGTATATGGATGACATCGAGCCATTACATCCTAGTAAGCTTCAGGAATTGTATGAGGCGGAAAAGGACATGCGTGTTGCCGCGGAAATAAAAAGACTGATCAACAAGGTTCAGATTCGTCGCATCATGGAGAACGATCCGACGGAACCATACGACCGCCACCTCACATCGGAAGAGGAAGAAAACATTGCTGCGGAAATTAAAAAAATCAGAAGCCTGTATGACCGCACCAAACAACAAGACGGTGCTTTTGAAAGCACCTACAAAATAATCGGCCTTCTGGGCAAGGGCGGGATGGCATCCATCTTTAAAGCCGTAAGGCTGGCGGACGGAAAGCCCGTCATTATCAAAATGCTGACTCGGGAAAGGCTGGCCGGTGGGCATGATGCTGAAATGATGATAGCCCGTTTTCAGCGGGAATCCGATCTGCTGGTCAAACGCCTGAAGCATCCCCATGTGATCGAGGCGTACGATCAGGGAAACAGCAAAGAAGAATATTATATCATTTTGGAATACGTAGAAGGCGGCGATCTTTCCGACATGCTGAAGCTCAGGCCGCTGTCATTTCCGGAGTTCAGGGTTGCGATGCGGCAGTTGTGCGATGCCGTCGAATACATTCATTCCATGGATGTGATTCATCGCGACATCAACCCCAACAACATCATGATGTTTAAAAGTGATGGATCTATCGGTATAAAACTTGCCGATTTTGGTCTGGCCATGGATAAACGCGATACCCGAAAGCTCACACAGATCAATGTTGGCATGGGCACGGACGGCTTTATCTCGCCTCAGCAATACAAGGAAGCCTCCCTGTCGGATGAAAGAGACGATATTTATTCTCTAGGCAAAACCTTTTATCAGATGCTGGCTGGCCATGAACAAAAGGACAATGCAGATTATCAGCCGCTGACGCTGGATGACGTTTCCGTGTCCCAAACAATAAACGATGTGATCTTGAAGTGTATCCGTCCTGAAAAAAAGGACAGGTGGCAGAATATTGGAGAATTGAGGAGGGCTCTGGAAAATGTTTTGTAAAAACTGCAATCAAACGGTCAGTATCTTAGAGGATGTGTGTCCACACTGCAACCATGACCTGAGGAAGGTGGATGTTTCCAGAACATATGTCGGTCGTACATCATCTCAAGGCTCTTCATCGGCCGCGCCGGATGCCTCGGCCATCAGTGTGTCCCGTGACGGGAAACCATTTGGACAGGCAGATCAGGAAGGCCATTGGCCGGGAATTGCTGTTTTTCAAGATGTATCGATGGCGGATGTCAAGGTCGAGGTGTTTCACTGGAAGAAACTCAACTGGTCACTCATCAACTGTCAGGTGCCTTTTATTCAGAAGTTGAAAATCACCAATAACTCCAAAGCCAATATTACGGATCTGATTGTCAGAATCAAAATAGCTCCTGATTACGGAGATTCCTGGGAGCAGACCGTAAAATCCATTCCGCCGAAGCAACCGCATGTGGTGGAGGGTATTAATCTGCCTTTGTCCAGAGAAAGGCTTCTTGCCGTCAAGGAAGCAGAACAGGCTTTTCTGAAAACGCAAGTCAATGCACAAGGCAGAGATATTGATTTAAAAACGGAACCCATAGAAGTTTTGGCCTACAATGAGTGGTATTTTAATCCATTCATTTCCGAATCGCTGGCGGGGTTCATCCTGCCTAATAGCAACGCGGTCAATGAAGTAATTATGCATGCTGCGGAAGCCCTCGCTGAACTGGGCTTGGGAACGGCTTTTGACGGTTATCAATCAAATGACGCGGGGAAAATTATCGGAATGGCCAACGCGTTGTACCTGGTGCTGCAAAACGAACTGGGGATTAAATATATCAATCCGCCGACGAGTTTCGAGGCGACCGGACAAAAAATATTGAAGCATGACGACATTCTGAAAATTGGCCATGGGACATGCCTTGACCTGGCTTTGTTTTATGCCGCCTGCCTGGAAAGAGTCGGCCTACATCCCCTGATTTTCATTGTCTCGGGTCATGCCTTCCTGGGGATATGGCTTAATGACGAAGCATTTTGTGCGTTTCAGGAACGGGAACAGAAATATTATGATAAAGTCAGAAAAAAGATGGCTAAAAGCGAATTTTCTGCGCAGGAAAAGTACAAAGAATACATTCTGGAAAAGCTGGAGCGTTACGCCCGCGTCATCGCGCAAGGAGAATTTATTCTGCCGCTTAATTCCACAACTTTTACCACGGATGGTGATTTTGATATCTGCGGGAAAGAAGCAATGATTATCTTTGCCAAGCACGATCTGATGGCGGTTGTTGATATATCAGCCGTCAGAGACCGCGTCAGGCCCCTGCCGTTACAGTGAGTTGTTGATAAGAGAAAATATGATGAGCGCCGAACGGAAAACAAAAATATACAAAAAAGTAGCTTCCATCATCAGGACGAAAAACAAATCTTCTTATATCGGGGAAGATGATGTGGTCTTCCTGGAAAAAAACGGCATCCGTATCAGTTTTCATTTGAAAAATAACGGACTGGATCTCGTTAATATTTTCCGCACGGTCAAAAGAGCGCAAAAACTCATCAAGGACAAATTTGACTGTGATATCGAACAAATGAATATCAATATTTATGATTCCAGTGAGGATTTGCGGCGGAACGTTTATTCGCCAAGCCGCTGCGGGTCGTGGATCGCAGGCATTTTTGACGGGGAAATACGAATCATTTCGGAGCGGAATGGTGAAGATCCGGAGGCACTGTACATCCTCATCACCCATGAAATCATTCACCTGGCGATACGGCAGATCGGCAGAGGAAATTGTTCTTACTGGCTGGATGAAGGCCTGGCCGTTTATCTTTCTCAGGAACTGCCTGAATATTATCAGCGCATCTTTTTAGCTGCGGCAAGAAATGAGAGCTTGCTGCCCCTGGAGGCCCTGGAAAAACCGCTTAGCGCAAATATTGATGACGATGCGCGTATTCTGGCGTATGCCGAAAGCACCTTCATGGTGAATTATCTCTGTGAAAACTATGACTGGGAAAAAATTAAAACAGCAGTCAGGAAATCGCGCATTAAAGATATGAAAGATATTCTCGATGAGTTGGGTCTTAATTACTATTTGCTCGAACTGTCTTGTAAACGCTGGGTATTAATGAACGTGCATAAAGAATTATTGTAAATCGTCTAATACAGAAGAGGATCCTGAGACATGATTAATTATAACAAAGTATCTGATGAAGTTTTATATGGCATGTGTATGGCCGGCGACGGGGGCGCGTGGACTTATGTCTTCAACTATTCTTTGAAGATATGTAAATCCAAAAAATGGCACATGGGTGATGAATCTGAAGATATAGCCAGTGAAGTGACAAAAAATCTCATGAAAACCATTTGGACGAAAGACAATATGAGAGAACAAAATAAATTTCGGAATCTTATCGCCGTTGCCGCTGTAAACAAAATTAAAGATTTACTGAAATCATCGCGCAGGAATAACATCCCGATTGATGACGACATCGACTTGAAGGTGATGGGCCGTACCGGTAACAATGTTAACCAGATAGAAAATATTGAACGATTCGAGATAGTGTTACTAATTGATCAGGCGCTGGAGAAACTATCTCAGGGATGTCAGAATGTGTTGCGGGAATATTTTAAATACAAAGTGGGGCTTTATGATGATTTAGCGGAAACAAGTAAAGTGTTAAATATGAGCATTTCTCGCTTTTCAACAAATGTCCATCGTTGTTTAAAAAAAATGATTGAATTCCCCGAAATGAAGGAATTGAGGCAATATATTTAGGGAGGTTATTATGAAATGCGATGATATCAATATTATCAGCCATATTGAAGGCAATGCTGATGATGAGACAGCCGCTCACATCAAAGCCTGTCCTCACTGCAGAAGACTAGAGGTCGATATTAAAAAACTGTTTAATGAAATAATCCCAAAGTATGCCACGGGGAAGCAAATTCAACTGGAACTGGAAAAAGAATTAGCGACCATAAATACAAAGACAATGAAGCCCTTGCCGGAAGACATCGCCATTATGGTCAAAGAAATGCACAAACAGCGTCTGGTATCATGTGTACAAAAAGCAATCGGTAATGCCAAGAAAGATGCTGAAGAGCTTATCGAAAATATTCTGTGTCCGCAATACCAGCCTTTGCCGGCAAGTCCTAAAGACATTTTCCGGGAAGAAAAAAGCAAAAAGGGGAAAAAAGCGGCCACTTCAAAGACAGTTAAGAAATCAAGGCGTAAATGAATAAACCAAACGGGAGCCGCAAAGCATGAAGAATTGCCCTTTCTGTGATGAAGAGATCAAGGATAATGCCGTCAAGTGCAAGCACTGCGGATCGATGCTGAACGCGCCGATGGTGGAAGCCCAATCTGCGAATGCTGATCATAAGGGTTCAATTTCATCATCCGTCCCGGACCCTTTTGACGATGGGGCACGCGGAACCACCACCTTTATTGGTCCCGGCTATAAGATAGAAGACCGCTACGAGATCCTGTTCAAACTGGGAGAAGGGGGCATGGGGCAAGTGTTCCTGACGCAGGATACCCAGTTGGATAATGAACCCAGAGCCATTAAGATATTACCGGACCAGGTGCGCAATGATTTCAAGGCAGTGAACCGATTGAAGGATGAAGCCAAGATTACCATGTCGCTTTCCCACCCGAATATCGTGAAGCTGTATAACTATGGCAATGACGGGAAAGTACACTACCTGATCATGGAATATGTGAACGGGATCGACTTACTTACTTATACGGCCTTAAAAGGGAAGATAGCAGAGAAAGAAGTAAGAAGGATCGGGATAGAAGTAGCCAAAGCATTACAGATAGCCCATGAATACAGACACCATAATAATGATAAAGGCATCATCCACCGGGACATCAAGCCGGCCAATATCCTGCTGGAGTCCAGAGACTTGGACATCAAAGCCATCAAAAGCAAGGGAACAAACCTGCAACAAAAAGATATACAAGATTTAACAGGCGCCACGGTAAAGCTGACCGACTTCGGGATAGCTCGTCAGGTAAGAGAGAGCATGAGCCGTTACAGCCGGGGAGACACATCAGGCACCCTTTTGTACATGTCACCGGAGCAGTATGAAAACAGAGGCGTGGACCATCGAAGTGATTTGTACTCATTGGGAGTGACCCTTTATGAATTACTCTCCGGAGATCCTCCTTTTACCGGAGAGAGTATTTCCTACCAGATCATGAGCAGGAAACCCGATCCGATCGAAGGGATCAGCGACGAATTCAACACGATCATCCTGAAACTGTTGGAGAAGGACAAGGAGAAACGCTACCGCGTCGCGGGAGAGCTGATCTCTCGTCTTTCTGGTAAAGCCGATAAGGCAATGGGGACAATAGAAACAGAGGAAAGAAAGAAGAAGCCGGAAGAAGAATACAAGAGAAATGTTCAGAGTAAAACACCTTTAGCGGATGAAGAAAAGGAATTGATCACATGTGTTATTTGTAAAGGGACATCAAAAGCAGAGTGTCTTTCATGTGAAAACGGTGAATGTTCCCGGTGCGAAGGAAGCGGGAAATGTTGGTGGTGTAATGATGGTGAACGAGAGGACTGCGACGAATGCAATAACACCGGAAAATGTGAAGAATGTGGCGGGACGGGTAAATGTAATATTTGTAAAGGCACAATGCTGGCGGAATGTCCGGGTTGTGGTGGCACGAAATTAGTTAATAGGGATAAGTTATGGAGGGTTCTTTTTGATAAATATGCCAATGAGGGAATCGTTAAAGGTATTATCAGATTCGTTCCCCTTGCGTATAACATATTACATGAGAAGGACAAGTTAGATGCCGGCAACTATATTTTTGAAAAATTATTATACTTTAAATTTCCAAAGAATGAACTTGAAAAACTTGCCCGCATTATAAAAACTGACATCAGCATGAAGCGCGGGAAATGCAGATTGTGTAATAAAGATGGCGGATTAATGAGCGAAGAGGAAGCCGGTGACTACGTCTGTTATGATTGCAGTCATCCGGAGACGAACTTCTCCAAGGATGATCCTTTCGGAAGCCTGCCAGATTTACCGGATCTGCCGTACATTAATAATATAAAAATAGAACGGTTGACTGACGATAATAAGAAAAAGCAATTCGAGGTTAAAAGATTAATTAATGTTGTAAATAATGTAATTTGCTTAAAAAAGAAATATTCTCTTGTGGTAATTAACATTCCGAAAAAAAATAATTACGCGCTGGTGAAAGTATTTAAAACTACAACAAATGCTCAATGGTCAAGTTCCCTTGAGGAGGATATCCTTTGGGGTGGTTCATCCATATTCATACCATTGGTGTATGATGTATCCTGGAAAGAAATGTGTGACGTTAAAAAGGATATTGAAGCTGTTGGCGGTATTACCAAAGTATTGTCCGATAAGAAATATTATCAGTTTATTCCACCAAATCCACATTCCAATAAAATATTCCTGAAAGAAATTGGCAATAACAAAATGGCCCTGATAAAACTTATAAAGAAAGTAACCGGATTGGATCTACGGAAAATTCATGAGGAGATAAGAAAATTACCATGGGCTTTACCTGATAATATTGTTTACGATAAAGATCTTGCAAAAAGATTTAAAGACTTAGGCGCAATAATTGAATCCAAAGAAGTATCTTGTATATGCTTTGCATTGCACCCAGGAAAAGCAAATCCATCTCCGCCGGTTGGGTGGCTGAGTTCTCTTGGAATCGATGTGATGAAATTTTGTTTAAAATTCAACGAGGTCACAAAAGAGATGTCTTGTAAATGGGTGATTGTTAAAGTTGAAAAGAAAATCAATGGTTCAAGTGGATTGACAATATTTACATAAATTGATTGTGGGCTGCTCAATAGAAATCAATTTATATTCTATGGCGGTGGATGTAACAGCGATGAGTGGCAGGGACCGGAGGCCAACGCCAAAGAGCTTGAGGGTCTGAGGAAGTTGGAACGCTGCGGATGGCCATTTTCCGTCTCAGGGAAAGCGCCTACTACGGCATCCCGGAAAACACGCTTGCACTGATCTGGACCGAATTGAAACGGATGGGCATTGAACCGCTGCATGACGGACGGTCATGATCTGTATAAAAATGGATTGTGCGTCGTCAAATATAAAGATACTTTGCCGGGGGTGTGATGATGAACGAGATTTTTAATTCCAGACGGATCAGAATAGGTCTGGCGGCCTTGATTACGGTGATTTTTATATGCGGTCTTGTGTATTCTGTTTTCAGCGCAGAAACAAAAGGCGCTGCCGATGCAAGAGTTATCCAAAAGACGGCTGCGTTCTTGCCGGATCAGGACAAAGGGGCATTAAAGGATCGATTAATTTCAGAAGCAAAAGAAGAAGTGATTCTCAAAGCGATCAGCGGCCTAGTCCATACGGCGGTTATCAAAGTTGAGAAAGCTCGAATTCTTCAATGCATGAAAAAGAATGCCGATGACTTATTCTCCGAATTTGTGATTATTTCAGAAAAGGAAGAAAACAATTCATATACGGTCTCAATATCCGCAAAAATCAATCAGACTGTGCTGGGATCAAGATTGTATGCCTGTGTCCGCGAAAAACGAGCGCTCCTGATTATTTCGGAAAAAAAATCAGGCATGACGCAGAAAGATGGCCATATCAGCCCGGCGGTTGTTGAAGTTCTCAAAAAGAAGATGATGAATTTGTATGATCTTCAGGGCAAGATCAACAAAGCAAGCAAAAAATATGCTGATGCGGCGCGGGAAGGGAGCAGGGATGAAGCATTTATTTTAGGCAGATACTATCTTGCCGAATATCTGATTGTCGCTTCAGCAGCCGCCGAATTCAGTGAGCAGGCGATGGATATTTATTCGGCTCGGGCTAGCGGCAGGGTCGAGGTTTACCGGATCAGGGATCGGAAACAACTGTTTTCGTCCCGGCTGGAGCAGCTCAAGGGCTTTGGAAGCAACAAAGACAAGGCGGTTGACGATGCGCTGAAAGTATGCGCAAAAGAAATTTCCAAAATAGTTTCAAACGTGTTGGATATAAAATAAGAAAGAAAAGCCAGTTGACGGTAGCGGAGTTTCAGGTGAAATGAAGACCTGCCCTTTTTGCGCGGAAGAGATCAAGGAAGAAGCCATTAAGTGCCGTTATTGCGGGTCGATGGTAAATGAGCCATTGACTGGGAAAAGGGCGCCGGACCCGTTTGATGAGGCTGGACGGAAGACGGAATCCATCATTGCAGACCCCTTCGACGAAGCACATCAGACTGTCACGATCATAGGAGCAGGCTATAAGATAGAAGACCGCTACGAGATCCTGTTCAAACTGGGAGAAGGGGGCATGGGGCAAGTGTTCCTGACGCAGGATACCCAGTTGGATAATGAACCCAGAGCCATTAAGATATTACCGGACCAGGTGCGCAATGATTTCAAGGCAGTGAACCGATTGAAGGATGAAGCCAAGATTACCATGTCGCTTTCCCACCCGAATATCGTGAAGCTGTATAACTATGGCAATGACGGGAAAGTACACTACCTGATCATGGAATATGTGAACGGGATCGACTTACTTACTTATACGGCCTTAAAAGGGAAGATAGCAGAGAAAGAAGTAAGAAGGATCGGGATAGAAGTAGCCAAAGCATTACAGATAGCCCATGAATACAGACACCATAATAATGATAAAGGCATCATCCACCGGGATATCAAGCCGGCCAATATCCTGCTGGAGTCCAGAGACTTGGACATCAAAGCCATCAAAAGCAAGGGAACAAACCTGCAACAAAAAGATATACAAGATTTAACAGGCGCCACGGTAAAGCTGACCGACTTCGGGATCGCCCGGCAGGTAAGAGAGAGCATGAGCCGTTACAGCCGGGGAGACACATCAGGCACCCTTTTGTACATGTCACCGGAGCAGTATGAAAACAGAGGCGTGGACCATCGAAGTGATTTGTACTCATTGGGAGTGACCCTTTATGAATTACTCTCCGGAGATCCTCCTTTTACCGGAGAGAGTATTTCCTACCAGATCATGAGCAGGAAACCCGAGCCCATAGCAGGCATCAGCGATGAATTAAACGCCATCATTCTGAAACTGTTGGAGAAGGACAAGGATAAGCGATACGCCAACGCAAATGAACTGATTGCTCATTTGTCCGGTAAAGCCGAAAAGACCGTAAAACAAAAGGCAGAGAGAAAACCTGAGAGGCAGGAGATAAAACAGGAAGAAAACAGTCAGGAAGAAGCAAAGGGCAAGATTGAAACCCTCGCAACAGAGAAAAAAGAACCGGCCTTAGTCAAGTGTCGGGAATGCGGCAGACGGAGGAAGCAGGAAGACACGTTTGAGTGCCGGATCTGCAAGCGGGATTATCTATGCAATGACCATTATGTGAAAGACATCCGGGCCTGTGAGACATGCCGAGATGCAGACGATGAGCTATGGGCAACCTATCTTGAGAGACGGGATTATGAAGGATACATCAAGAAAAGCGATATAAAACTACACGCAAAGGAAGCCAGGGAAGCACAGGCCAACCAACTCAAGGAAGAAAAAGAGGAAGCACGTCGCAGAGAAGCTGAAAAAAAGCGTCAGCAGGTGCTAAAAGAAAAAGAAGCTGCTGAACGGAAAGCCAGAGAAGAGGATGCAAAAAAGCAGTTTACCTCCCCCACACTGAATGCGAAGTTTGTGTTGATACCCGCAGGCACATTTATGATGGGATCACTTAAAAATGAAGAAGATCGATATGATGATGAAACCCAGCATCGGGTGACTATTTCGAAGCCGTTTTACATGCAGACGACGCCCGTGACACAGGGGCAGTGGCAGAGTGTTATGAGAGATAATCCTTCATACTTTAAAGGGAACGATCAATTACCGGTAGAATGTGTATCATGGGATGATGTTCAGGAATTTATCAAGAAGTTAAATAAAATGGAAGGAACGGATAAGTATCGGTTACCGACGGAAGCGGAATGGGAATATGCGGCAAGAGCAGGAACCACAGGCGCCAGATATGGGGAGATAGATGAGATTGCCTGGTATAATGAAAACTCGGATGGCAAAACCCACCCGGTAGGCGAAAAAGCCCCGAATGCGTGGGGCTTGTATGACATGCTGGGGAATGTCTGGGAGTGGGCTCAGGACTTGTATGAAAGATTTTCGATGTTCTTCCGTATGAATCGCGGCGGCAGCTGGGATAACTTCGCCAGTTTCTGCCGCGCGGCGAATCGTGGCAACGACAATCCGGACAACCGCGGCAACAATCTGGGGTTTCGCCTCGTCAGGGCACTTTAGGTTTTGGCTTTTTACCTTTTGGAGGGGTAAGTTGAAGTAGTCTGTTTGTGCTGGAGCCATCAGGCTGATGGCACCGAAAAGCTCCGTTTCAAACGAAGGACGATTGAACCAGCAAAGGATCGGCAAAGAAAAACCAAGCCCGCCGCCGCAGCCGTCTGATCGGCGGCTTCGGCGGTATGGATAAGAAATTTAGATTTACCGGAGATAATTAATGAAGGACTGCCCTTTTTGCGCGGAAGAGATCAAGGAAGAAGCCATTAAGTGCCGTTATTGCGGGTCGATGGTAAATGAGCCATTGCCCAGGAAAGGGGCGCCGGACCCGTTTGATGAGGCTGGACGGAAGACGGAATCCATCATTGCAGACCCCTTCGACGAAGCACATCAGACTGTCACGATCATAGGAGCAGGCTATAAGATAGAAGACCGCTACGAGATCCTGTTCAAACTGGGAGAAGGGGGCATGGGGCAAGTGTTCCTGACGCAGGATACCCAGTTGGATAATGAACCCAGAGCCATTAAGATATTACCGGACCAGGTGCGCAATGATTTCAAGGCAGTGAACCGATTGAAGGATGAAGCCAAGATTACCATGTCGCTTTCCCACCCGAATATCGTGAAGCTGTATAACTATGGCAATGACGGGAAAGTACACTACCTGATCATGGAATATGTGAACGGGATCGACTTACTTACTTATACGGCCTTAAAAGGGAAGATAGCAGAGAAAGAAGTAAGAAGGATCGGGATAGAAGTAGCCAAAGCATTACAGATAGCCCATGAATACAGACACCATAATAATGATAAAGGCATCATCCACCGGGACATCAAGCCGGCCAATATCCTGCTGGAGTCCAGAGACTTGGACATCAAAGCCATCAAAAGCAAGGGAACAAACCTGCAACAAAAAGATATACAAGATTTAACAGGCGCCACGGTAAAGCTGACCGACTTCGGGATAGCTCGTCAGGTAAGAGAGAGCATGAGCCGTTACAGCCGGGGAGACACATCAGGCACCCTTTTGTACATGTCACCGGAGCAGTATGAAAACAGAGGCGTGGACCATCGAAGTGATTTGTACTCATTGGGAGTGACCCTTTATGAATTACTCTCCGGAGATCCTCCTTTTACCGGAGAGAGTATTTCCTACCAGATCATGAGCAGGAAACCCGATCCGATCGAAGGGATCAGCGACGAATTCAACACGATCATCCTGAAACTGTTGGAGAAGGACAAGGAGAAGCGCTATCCCAACGCGGCGGAACTAATTGCCCAACTCTTCGGGAAAGCCGACAAAACCTTAAAGCACAAGAGTAATGAGCCGCAGGAGGACAAGCAGGAAGCCTCCCGGGAGAAACCGGAAGCATTCGGCGGGGATTGTTTTGTGACCATCCGGACCAGTGAAGACTGCCAGATCTGGATCGACGGACAACATGCCGGAGATACAAAGAACAAGAGCATCGTATTTAAGGACTTAAGAAGCGGCAAGCATAATATAGAAGGAAGGACACCCTATCTTCGTGCTGTTATTGAAGAAGACTTCAAGCCGAAAGATGTCAAGAAGATTAATCTGGACCTGAAAGAAATATTATGTGAACTGCGAGCCATTTCGGACGGGATCGAGTACGAGCTGACCATCGACGGGAAGACCCACGAATGCCCGGCCATAATTCAAGAAATCACGGCGGGCCGGAAGCAGATGACCGTTAAAACAAAAGACATCACCTTTACCGAAGAGATCGACATCAAGTCGGAATCCGAAAACGAATATGACCTGACGTCGGAGCGGATAGCTGAAAGGAAAAAAAGGCTGATCAGCGGGATCAAGGGTATATTAGAAAAAGCGATTGAGACAAGAGCAGTAACAGGAAGCAATATAGACGGAAAAATAGACGAACTGGCGAGACTGGACAGTGAGGAAGGCAAAACCTACAAAGACACAGTCAGGGCCTTGCGCAGCCAGATCGAAGAAGAGAAACGGAAGACAGAAGACAGGAATTGGCAGAAAACGCAGAAGCAGGGGACAATCGAAGCCTATACCACTTACATCAATGAATACCCCAGGAGCCTCTACGTGAAAGATGCGCAAACCGCAGTCAAGAATATCGAGTGTGAGGAAAAGGAAAGAAGTCGTTATGAAGACGAGCAATACTGTCAGAAACCAGAGGATTACTGGCGGGAGGCAGAAGCACGCAAAGAAGAAGATAAGGCATGGGTTGAATGTCAGAAGCACCGAAGCATCTCAAGGTATAAGACTTACCTAGGGGTATATCCGCATGGTCGATATGTCCTGGGTGCAAATCGAGGAATTGCTGAACTTAAGGAACAAGAGAGGAAGAAGCGGGGAGAGGAAGTTAAAAATAAAGTGCTACAAAAAGAAGAGCAGTCCTGGCAGAAGGCAAGAGAGAGCAATAACATAGAGGATTACTGGCGGGAGGCAGAAGCACGTAAAGAAGAAGATAATGCATGGGTTGAATGTCAGAGGAAGCGAAGCATTTCCGCATATGAGGATTACCTGGAGAACTATCCCCGGGGGCGCTATGTATTGGGTGCAAATCAAGGCATTACTGAACTTAGGGAAGACGAGAGAAAGAAGCGGGAAGAAGAATCGAAAATAAAGTTTACCTCCCCCACACTGAATGCGAAGTTTGTGTTGATTCCAGCGGGGACGTTTACCATGGGATCACCTAAATTTGAAGAAGGACGATATGGTAGCGAACCGCAGCATCAGGTAACGATAAGCAAGCCTTTTTACATGCAGACCACACCGGTTACACAGGGGCAGTGGAAGGCGATTATGGGTAGTAATCCCTCAAACTTCGAAGGTGATGATTTGCCGGTGGAGCAAGCTTCCTGGAATGATGTCCAAGAATTTATCAAGAAACTAAACAAACAGGAAGAAACGGATAAATACCGGTTACCGACGGAAGCAGAGTGGGAGTATGCGGCAAGAGCGGGGACAACAGATGCGCGATACAGGGATTTGGATGAGATTGCCTGGTATGATGAAAACTCGGATAAAATAACCCATCCAGTAGGCCAAAAGAGACCGAATGCGTGGGGTTTGTATGACATGCTGGGGAATGTCTTTGAGTGGGTAGATGACTGGTACGAGGATTACCCAACCGGCCCTGTTACCGACCCGAAAGGTCCGTCAACAGGCTCCTTCCTGGTGAATCGCGGCGGCAGCTGGGACAGCGATGCCAGGTGCTGCCGCGCAGCGTACCGCGGCCTCACCCCGGTTGACCGCGACCGCGATCTGGGTTTTCGCATCGCCAGGACATATTAGGTTTTACATTTTTACCTTTTGGCCTCAGGCCGCTGAATCCGTCACGAAAGTCAGCGGCCTGCAAGATGCTGAGATGGTTGTTCCGAAATGTGCCGGTTCAAGTGAAGGACGAATGAACCAGCAAAAACAAGCAAAAAGATTGAAGTGACAAAGGAAAGGCTAGGCCCGCCTCCAAAGCAATCGGGTCAGTGTCAGGGTGATATAAATCAGATATTCAAATTTATCGGAAACACAGAATGAAGAGCTGCCCTTTTTGCGCTGAAGAAATCAAGGAAGAAGCCATCAAGTGCCGTTATTGCGGCTCGATGGTGAATGAGCCGATGGCGGACATTCGACCGGCCAATTATGCTGCTGCGAACTCCATTTTATCATTTGAGTCTGATCCGTTTGACGATCCTTATCGGATTACCATGAGCAACCTGGATGCCGGGGTGAAGATCGGTGAGCGCTACCTGATCAGGTTGAGACTGGGCAGAGGGGGGATGGGTGAGGTTTATTTAACGGAGGACACGCAGCTCAACGGAGCCAGGCGGGCGGTGAAGGTATTACCGGATAAACTGGCAGAAGACCCCAAGGCCGTGAACCGGTTGAAGGAAGAAGCCAGTCTGGCGATGGAACTGAATCATCCTGGCATTGTGAGATTGTACAATTACGAGAACAGCGGGAAAGTCCATTATTTAGTGATGGAATACGTAAACGGGATCGATTTAAACACCTATATCGGGGTGAAGAAGAAAGTAAACGAGACACAGGCAAGACGGATCGGATTGGCAATCGCAGAGGCCTTGCGGATACCCCATCACCATACACCGGCGATCGTACACCGGGACATCAAGCCGTCGAACATCCTGCTGGAATGGCCGGAACTGAACATAGAACAGATTAAGGGAAAAAAGGTTTCCGACATCCTCGGGGGAGATATACCAGATATAGAAAGAGCTGGTGTTCGGCTTGCCGATTTCGGGATAGCCCGTCAGGTTCGGGACAGCATGAGCACACTGGGATTGGTACAGGACACATCGGGCACTTTGTTGTACATGTCCCCCGAGCAGATACGCGGGAAGGGGATCGACACCCGGACGGACTTATATTCATTGGGGGTGACTTTGTATGAGCTGTTGTCCGGAGACCCGCCATTTGTCGGGGCATCAGCAACACACCAGATACTGGAGGAAACCCCTGAACCGATCAAAGGGATCAGCGAAGAATTAAACGCCATCATCCTTAAGTTATTAGAGAAGGACAAGGAGAAACGTTTTCAGAACACCGGAGAATTGATAGGTCGCCTGAGGAAAGAAGGCGCATCCAACCTTTCAAAGGAGAAGAAAAAGAGCTCTAAAGATGAAGCGGTCAAAGGAACTGATGCAATATTTGGAGGTAACGTTCATCTGTCTGTTAAGACCAGTGAGAACTGCGGGATATGGATCGATGACATCAGGGTGGGAGAAACAAAAAACAGGACCCTTATATTTAAAGACATCAGGAGTGGCAGGCATAGGATCGAGGGGAGAACGAGATATCAGCGGGCGATTGATGAGGTGGAGTTTAAGCCGAATGGTGTCGGAAATCTGAATCTTATCCTGCAGGATGTATTATGTGATTTACGGGCGATATCGGACGGGATTGATTATGAGTTGACCCTGGACGGGAAGAACCATGAATGTCCCAAGCTGATCGAGCAGATACCTGCCGGGAAGAAGACAGTAACGATCAAGACGAGGGACGTGTCTTTTAATGAAGAGATCGAGCTGCTTTATGACGAAGTGAACGAATATGAACTGACCGAAGTAAAGCTCAAAGAAGTTATAGATAATAGAAAAGAAGAACTCGTGCGCTGTTTACAGGATTCCATAAGAACCCGGTCCATCGGGAATACGGATGAATGGATTGCCGAGTTATCAAACCTGGATCAGGCGCGAGGCAAGGTATATAGGAGTAACATCAACCGTCTTCATCAGGAGATTAGAAAAGAAGAAAGCCGGAAGGTGGAAGAGGATCTCTGGCAGGCGGTAAAGACCAAGGGAACGTGGGATGCATACAATGATTATTTGAAGAAGTATCCTAAGGGGCGTTACATCCAAGATGCAAAAGCGGCGCTTGATGAGATTAAGAAGCAGGACGCGGAAGAAGCTTCAAGATATTTCAGCTCAGGTGAAGTATATTATAAAAAAGGCAACTATGACCGGGCAATCGAGGATTTTACAATGACAATAAAATTAAATCCGAACGATGCCTTTGCATATAAAAGCCGGGGATCTGCATGGGACAAGAAAGGTAACTATGACCGGGCCGTCGAGGATTATACAAAGGCAATAGAACTGGCCCCAAAAGATGCTGTTGCATTCAACAATCGGGGAGTTGCTTGGTGTAACAAAACCGATTATGACCGGGCAATCGAGGATTTTACAATGACAATAAAATTAAATCCGAACGATGCCTTGGCATATAAAAACCGGGGATTTGCATGGAACAACAAAGGTAACTATGACCGGGCCGTCGAGGATTATACAAAGGCAATAGAACTGGCCCCAAAAGATGCTGTTGCGTTCAACAATCGGGGAGTTGCTTGGTGTAACAAAACCGATTATGACCGGGCGTCCGATGATTATACAAGGGCAATAGAGTTGGATCCGAAATTTACCATGGCATACAAGAACCGAGGTGATGTATGGATTAAGAAAGGTAACTATGACTGGGCAATCGAAGATTATTATAAAGTATTAAATCTAAATCCTTCAACTTCACTTAAAGAAACTATTGAGAAAGAGATTCGGAAAATTGAAGGGAAAATAACCGATCCTGTTACAGGAATAAAATTTATTTTTGTCAAAGGTGGTTGTTTTGATATGGGTGACGTCTTTGGCGGCGGGAGAAGTAATGAAAAACCTGTTCATGAAATTTGTGTTGGTGATTTTTATATAAGCAAGTTCCCAGTAACACAGGGGCAGTGGAAAATGATAATAGGCAATAACCCATCAAGACACTCTTACTATTTCTCGGATGACCAACCCGTGGAAAATATTGACTGGCATGACGTTCAAGAGTTTATTAGTAAACTCAATGACAGAAGTGGCAAGACATATCGTTTACCCACGGAGGCAGAGTGGGAGTATGCGGCCCGTAGCGGTGGAAAACGGGAAATGTATGCCGGGACGAGTAATGAAAGTGAAATTTACGATTATGCTTCCTGCATGAGAAAAGATAATGGACCAAATAAAGTTGGAAGCAAAAAACCGAACAGCTTGGGATTATATGATATGTCAGGGAATGTCTGGGAACTCTGTGCGGATTGGTATGAAGAGACGTATTACAAAAACAGTCCAAAACAGAATCCTGAAGGTCCGCCTTCCGGGTCTCATCATGTCGCGCGAGGTGGGTCTTGGGACTCCAATTACAAATGTGTGCGCGTTGCATACCGTCGACCAATTGGACGTAAACTCAATAACGAGAGTCACCAGAACGTCGGATTTCGACTTGTGTTGCCGGTTGGGCAGTCAGGCTCCGGAAAGGTCCTTTTCATTTGAAGAATGATTGAACCTAAAAAAGTTAAGCGGCAACACATTGTCCGTTTTCCTCAAAATGTCATAAATAATTCTGTCTAAAACTGCATAAAACTCTTTCCTTCCTCGTCTACTCAGGTATGAAGACGACGAACGGATTTACATATCTGCTTTTAGCAATTTTCATCACCACCGGCGGTTTTTTTCTGCTGCAAGCGGGTTTAATCGACAGGCAGTTCGCATCCGTTTTGCAGACTCACAATGGGCCGTTCGATATCAGTCCTTTTCTGCTTACCTGCTGGCCCATCGGTCTGGGGCCGGTGTGTTTCGCACTACTGTCTTTGCTTTCGTATGCCTATGTCCGGGTCAAATTGCCGGATGCCGATCCGTTCATCCTGCCTGCGGTCATTTTGTTGTCCGGCATCGGTCTTGTGATGATCTTGAGGCTGGCGCCGGATCTGGCTGCCGTCCGTAATGAGCAGATATCCGTGATGCTTTCCAAAAACCCACAAGCAAAAATGACCAACAACATTGCATTGCTTGCCCAGCTTGGTGTCCGGCAATTATTTCACTGGTCGTTGGGAATTGCAGCAATGATCGCAACCATATTATGTTTAAACAAAACAATGTTTTCCTGGTTATCCGGCAAGAAATACATCTGGGTTATCTGCTCAATAATTCTCGTCACATTGACGCTATTGTTCGGCGTGACCAAAAACGGTAGCACGTTGTGGCTGATGGGATTTCAAGTAACTGAAATCATAAAACTCTTGATGATCTTGTTTATTGCCGGGTATTTTTACGAAAAAGGAAAGATCATGGAGCTTTATAAAAATCAGTTTGGCTCTTGGTTGAAATATGCCACCCCGTTTGGCCTAATGTGCTTTTTTTCACTGATTACGCTGATTCTCCAGAAAGATATCGGACCGACGTTTTTACTCTTCTTGGTATTTCTCATCGTTATTTTTTGCGCGGGAAACCGGCTCAGCGTCACACTCGTCTTCATCCTGCTGACTGCAACAGTTGGATACCTTTTTTATTCTTTCGGTTATCCGCCGATTGTGAGAAAGCGCTTTGATATGCTCTTCAATCCTTTTGAAACAAGCGCATCCATGGCGCGGGTTCTCTGGGCGATTTCATCCGGCGGTGTTCATGGGGTGGGCATCGGCTATGGACAGTCATACCTGATTCCTGAAGTGCAATCCGATTTTAATTTTACCGCCATTTGCGAAGAAATGGGTTTTGCCGGCGCATTGGCGGTTATACTTCTTTACGGTGTGCTGATCTATCGCTCATTCAAAATCGCCCGGAAGACAAATAATATGTATAAAAAGATGCTTTCCCTGACCATCGGCGTTCTTTTCGCGGTGCAGACCGCCATTATTATCTGCGGGAATATCGTGCTTATTCCGTTTACGGGAATTACGCTGCCTTTTATCAGTTACGGGGGCAGTTCGCTGATTATCAGTTTTGTGATGACAGGTGTCCTTCTTAGAATATCAGGAGACAAATCATGATCGGGGCAAGATCGAAGTGGGTGATGGTTTTATTGGCACTGGTGGCCTGTGCGGTGGTTTACGGGCTGGTGAACAGGATGTTTATTCAAGCCGATGAACTGGGGCGCACCCGGTACAGTGATCAAAAATTCATAGACACCATGGAATCTCTGATCCGGGAGAAAGTTTTTGATGTTCATGAACGGGATATTGTCATCAATGAAGACGTTTTTCGGCAAAAAGGATTCAGTAAAGAGCTGGAGCAAAGGATTCGTGCTCATGTCCGGCATCTTTATGTTAAAAACGGGGAGATTCGTTTTGAAAATAAAGCGGCAAGCATCGCCAACCAAGTGCGCCACAGAGACAATCTGATCTGGCGTGGCAAATTTCTCGATCGCAATGGTGTGATTCTGGCCGAAAGTTCCATAGACAAAAATCGCTGGCGGACGGACCGGACATATTCTTTCGGGCCGGAGTTTTTTCCCGTTATCGGTCATGCCAGCGTAACATACGGTAAAAGATATCTGGAAAAAGATCTGGATGATTATCTGGAAGGCCGGAATCATGAGCCGGTCCTGAATACCGATATTGATCCATTTAAGAAAGTCTTGATGGGCGATCATGTCACATTGACCGTGGACAGCGCCATTCAGCGGTATGCCTTTCAGGTTATGAAGGATTTCAAGGGTGCTGTAGTCGTGGTGGATGTCAAATCATTCGAAGTACTCGCCGCCGTGAGCACACCGTCGTTTGACCCGAACGAAAAAAATGGTGAAGCATGGGTATCGGCCTTTGCCGGTAAGGAAGATAGGGTATATGAAAACAGGGCACTGTCTGTGGCCTATCCGCCGGGGTCAACTTTCAAAACCGTAGTTGCAACGGCTTTGCTGGAAACCGGCCGGGCCACGGCTAATGAGCGAAAGAAGGTCATTTGTACCGGCTTGAAGAATCCGTATGGTATTTCCGATATTCATCCCCACGGGGCAATGAATCTGGATCGGGCGTTGGTGGAATCGTGCAATGCTTATTTCAGCTCAAAAGGCGTGCTGCTGGGAGAAGACCTGCTTCGTTTTGCCGAACGGTATGGTTTTAATCAGGTCGTTGATTTGGCGCCGCAATTAAACCAGAACAAATGCTTTGCCGGACGGAGTATGGCTTTTGCCTGGCTTGACCGGAGTAATCAACTTCATCAATACATGGCTGTTGATTTTCGAAGAAACCCGAAAATTGTCGCTCAGGCGTCGATCGGCCAGAATATCGTGATGGCCACCCCTCTGCAGATGTGTCTGGTTGCGGCGGCAATCGCCAATGGCGGAATGATGAAAAATCCTTCAATTATAAAAGAAATAAAGTCTGCTGACGGTAAAGAGCTTATCCGGGCGGCGCAAGGCGGTCAGTCCAGAAAAGTGATGTCTTTCCGTGTTGCGACACAAATTCGGGAGCTCATGGCGGACGTGATGAAAAAAGGGACAGGAAAGAATGTAAAAAAAATTTACCGGGAAGGATCTGCTTATACGACAAATCCTGCGACGGAGAATCTTAACGTCGTTAACATTGCCGGCAAAACAGGCACGGCGGAAGTTGACAACAAGGATGTAGACAATCCCCGAAAGCCCCATTCCTGGTTTATCGGTTTTGCTCCCTCTGAAAATCCAAGGGTGGCCATTGCCGTGATTGCCGAAAATCAGGGATTCGGCAGCCTGACCGCCGCACCGATTGCGATGGATGTTCTTGCCACTGTTTTAAACAGTCTTCGTTAAGCTTAAAAAAGAGCTTGATTTCATAATGAATTATCAGTTAATAATTTTACCCTGTAAACAGAAACGATCTTTAAGAATGATTAGCAATTTTTATAAGTTAAGGAGTCTCCGCTTCCATGAAGGACTGTCCCTTTTGTGCTGAAGAGATCAAGGATGAAGCCATCAAATGCAAGCACTGCGGATCGGTGTTGAATACTTCACGCCTTCAGAATCAAGAAGAATCAGATCCGTTTGCTGATCCGAATCGCAATACCGGTACAAAGGTGAATATAGGGATGTTGATCGGCGACCGCTATTTGACCCGTTTCAAACTGGGCGAAGGCGGGATGGGAGAGGTTTATCTGACGGAGGACCAGGAACTGGAGGGAGCCGTAAGGGCGATCAAGGTACTGCCAGATAAGCTGAAGGAAGACATTAAAGCCGTTAAGCGGCTGAAGGAAGAAGCCCAGATCACGATGGAGCTGAATCACGGCAACATTGTGCGGCTTTATAATTATGAGAAGAAAGAGAATACCCATTACTTGGTGATGGAATATGTAAATGGGATCGACATGAACACCTACATCGGGGTGAAGGGGAAGATCGGAGAGTATTCCGCCAGACGGATCGGCATAGAATTGGCGGAGGCATTAATCGCCGCGCACGGACATAAACCGTCGATTATTCATCGGGACATCAAGCCGGCCAACATATTGCTGGAATGGCCGGAGATGGACATTGAAGCCATTGCAGATCTGAAGAAGAAGGGAGCCGATCTCACACCAGTGGAGCTGCCTGATATTGATACAGCCGGGGTGCGTCTTGCCGATTTCGGGATAGCCAGGCAGGTTCGGGACAGCATGAGCAAATACGGGAATTCGATCGACACATCCGGGACGAAGCTGTACATGTCCCCCGAGCAGATTAGGGGAAAGGGGATCGATATCCGGACGGATTTATATTCGTTGGGTGCAACTTTGTATGAACTGTTGTCGGGGGATCCTCCATTTAGCGGTGAATCCGCAGAATACCAGATATTTAGTGAGAAGCCCGATCCCATCGACGGGATCAGTGACGAATTAAACACGATCATTCTAAAACTGTTGGAGAAAGACAAGGAGAACCGATACAAAGACGCGGAGGAATTAGTTGCCTCTCTATCGAAAGGGATAAAAGAAAATGAAAATAAACGGTCGTTATCAGCAGGAAAATATTTTAATGATGGTTATAAAGAGTTCTTAAAAGAAACTATATCGACTGATAAAATCTATGTCGGAGATTTCCTCACAAATACTCAAGATGCCTTGAGATTTCTGAACATAACAAAAGATACTATATTATCAAACGGTAACAAGTATTTACATTTGTCCTTAGTAGACGTGATAAAACACAAATTTATTGACGAGCTAAAAAGTTTTATAAACGGTCTTGATCCTAAGAATCAAGATACTTATGAAGTGTATTATTTGAAGCTTTATACTGATGGAAAAATTAAAGAATCAAAGTATGAAGCGGAAAAACATGAAGAAGAAATCAGTATAGATTACCCACATGAAATGTCAGCTTACTATAAAATATTTCAAAATGACGATATATCTGCAAAGCGTTGTATGAATAGGGATGAAGGAAATGATGGTGATTCCTCCAATTTGATATCCTGTGCAGAAGCTTGGAAAGAGTTATTCAGTAATGACTGTGAGGCTAATCGCTGTTTGAAAGAAGCCGAAGGTCATGCAGAATGTTCAGCGGATTGGTCATTCTGTGCCAAAGGCTGGAAAGAGTTATTCAACGATAATCGTGAAGCACGTCGATGTATGAAAGAAGCAGAAAAGCTTGCTGAAGGCTCATGGGCTTGGCAATTGTGTGCCGGAAACTGGAAAAAGTTATATAACGATGATCGTGAAGCATGGCGATGCATGAAAGAAGCAGAAAATCGTGTTGAAGATTCAGAGGATTGGAGAGAGTGCGCTGAAGGCTGGAGGAAATTTTTCAACGATGAACATGAAGCACGTCGATGTATGGAAGAAGCAGAGAAGCGTGCTGAAGATTCAGCGAATTGGAGCCAGTGTGCAGGAGGCTGGAAAGAGTTATTCAACGATGATCGTAAAGCACGGCGATGTATGAAAGAAGCAGAGAAGCTTGTTGAAGATTCAGATGATTGGGAATGTTGTGCCAGTAAGTGGGGATGCGAGTTGAATGATAACCAAGAGGCGAAGCGGTGTTTAAGCAAAGCTGAAAGATTTGCGATAAGTTCATGGGATTGGTCTTTACGTGCAAGATCTTGGAAAGATATATGCAATGATAAGCATGAGGCAATGCGATGTTTAAAGGAAGCCGAGAGGCTGGCAAAAGATTCATCAGACTGGAAAGAATGTGCCGAAGGCTGGAAAGAGCTATTCGATGATGATCACGAAGCAGAACGCTGCATGAAAGAAGTGGAGAGGCAAAGGGCAGATTCTGAAGATGGAGAAAAGTGTTCTGGTGGTCGGAAAGACGTATTAAACGATAATATTGAATCAGAGCAAGGCATGAAGAATGCCGAGCAGAACGAAGGAGAAGAGGAATTCATTGAATCGTTTAATGAAAAATATGGTGACTTAACATCCGAACATCTCTTATCATTATGGAGACATAATGTTACGTCTGATGATGCACTTCAAAACATAACATATGCATGGTACGTTCTCGGTAATAGAAGTATGGCGGAAGAGTCTGTCCGAGTTTTGGAGAACCGTGCAGAGCATAACCATAATAAATATTATGTTTCAGACGATTGGAGTTTTATTGCTATAATTTGGAAGAAGCTTGGAGATGACAACCAAGCTCTATGGGCAATGCAAAAAGCAGAACATTTTGCAAAATATGTGCGTAATTGGATTAAAATTGCAGATAGCTGGAATGCACTAAATGATAAAGCACGGGCATTAAGTGCAATGCAAAAGGCCGAGCCACTAGCAGAAAGGTGTAATGATTGGACCACAGCTGTTAAAACGTGTGTAAAAATTGGTAACTTAACTTGTGCGACAAAAGCAATGCAAAGTGCTGAATCTCTTATGAGAACATTAGATGATTATATGGATGTTATTATGGCGTGGAAGCAGATTGGTGATAAAGCGCGTGCAGAAGATATATTGCAACATATATTAAAAACATGGAGCCTTAGTGCATACGATAGGAGCCGCTGTGCATTGCTTTGGGGAAAGATTGGTAACAAAGCCCGTGTATCAGAGGCATTGCGGAAGGCAGAGGCTGCAGCAAAATCGGTTTTCGAGTGGTTCGAGATTGCCGGGGTTTATAAGAAAGTTGGTGATACAACACGACTTGAGAAAGTAAAGCAGCAGTTGGAATTTCTGATGGAGGATTCGGCTAATTGGACAAGCGTTGTCCATACTGGACGAGGTGGGTTTTCTTGCGGAATTGAAAGAAAACAATCAAAAGATTGGGTGACGCGTGCCTTTATATGGAAAAAACTTGGCGATGAGAGCCGTATGGAAAAAGCTATGCAGCCATTGGAATCCATAGCAGTGAATTCAGAAGATTGGAGAGATATTGCATTGATTTGGGATGAACTTGTAAACAAACCCAGAACGATAACGGCAATATCCAAAGCAGAAGTTCTTGCAAAAAAATCAGGCGATTGGATAGGAATCGCGCACCTGTGGCGAATACTAGATGGAATGGATGATAATCGTGCTGTAAAATCGATGCAGAAAGCTATGACACTAGCAAAGAATTCCGCGGATTGGACTGAAATAGCACGCGGATGGAATGATTTAGGCAGAAAAACTGATTCAGAGGAAGCCATGGAACACGCGGAAGCGATTGCTGAGGATGCAGAGGACTGGGATGACATTGCAGACACGTGGCAGGAGTTAGGTAATGAAACGCGTGAAGAGGAGGCAATAGAAAAGCGAGAATCCGTTGTTGGAGAGTAAAGGAAAAGAATTTTTTCTGGAACCATTATAATCCTTGATTCCGCAATAGATCGGATGTCTATTGCGTAGCAATAAGGACTTATTCAAAAATCATGATGAAATGGAAGCCTTGGGACACCAAACCATAGCGGCGCTGGCTAAGGTTTACGCCTGGATATGTCAATTTAGATTTTGAATTTTTATAAAGTTGCAGCGATCAAAGCATAGGGAAAGCTGTCCTATATTCACGCATTATGCCTTACAGGTGAGTGTTGTTGATCGAATGCTGGAGGCCATTCTGCTAAAGGTTTTGAAATAGTCTAGTCCGATCATGGACAGTTGAATCAGTAAAGCGCCAGTGCAATCTTTTTGATAAGTCAATTATTCCTTGTATAAATTTTCATCTCCGTTCGTCTAAATGGGTAAATAAACGAACGGAGGTAACAAATATGCAATTAGCACAAATCATGAGTCAGCTTATTGTGATCGTGCGAAGTTTTTTCAAAAGTAAGAATGCGGAGATAGAACCGCGGGATATTCTTGTCCATCTGCTGAAGGAAGTGGAAAAGAGAAAGAAACACGGGATAGAAGAAAAAGCTTTTGTCCCGAACAGTTACATCGTGTATCTGTGCCCGGCTGATTTTGAAGAAATGTACCCCCTCATCGCCGGCGTGCGCGAACAGCTCAAAAGCAGGCTGGATACAACCATCAAAAAGAAGGGATATAAGCTGTTGTCAAATACTATCAGCCTTGAAATTCGGGAGGATGCCAATATGATGAAAAGTCAGATTGTTATCAAGTCCCTGTTCATCAAGCCGAAATCCGTAATGCCGGAATGCGAAAAAAACGCACTGTCTGAAAAGCATGAGGTGGTGGAAGCCCAGGATAAAGGCCCAAAAGAATTTAAGGCGCTTTTACACCATCCAGCAGCTATGAAGAAAGAAGAAAACACTCTTGTGGGTCGTCAAAGAGTCGACGACATTTTGATTAATACAGAATCATTGAAAGATACGCTGGAAGAAACAGGTGAAGAACCCTGTCAGCAAAGCGAGCCGTATGTTAAAAAGTGCACGCAGATGATCAGTGAAAAAGAAACAAAATATATCAACCCCGTACGGGCCAAACTGGAATTGCTGACGGGCGACCGTTCCGGAAGTGTCATTTCGCTTCAGGACGGCGAACATACTTTCGGACGCGGCTCTCAATCAAGACACCTGATTCAGGACCTGGATGAAACGGTGTCCCGCCTGCATTTCAGACTGGTGGTTAAGGAAAAGCAGGTGCGGCTCTGGGATATGAACAGTCTCAATGGCACAAAGGTCAATGACGTGGAAGTTGAGGAGGCGGAGTTGAGTAAGGGCGATGTTATCGCGGCAGGCAAAGTTCTTTTAAGGGTGGCGTGAATATGCTATCCTTCTGGACAATCAAGCTTTTACATGCCGCTCTGGTTTGTTGCATCGGTGTGATGGCGCTGTGGTTATTCATCGCCGGGATCACAGACAGAAGGGGCAAAAAAGGAGACTTGCAGCGTGAAGAATCGCGATGTTTTGCGGCTTATTTGACGAGAAAGGGGAAACCCTACTGCAGGATCGATTTAAATAAAGGCGTGTATTCCGTCGGCGCTGAAAAAGATTGCGACATCATGCTTATGGGGGGCAATATTCCACCAAAACTGGGGGAAATGGTTGTCAATGAGGATGAATGCTCTTTCCGCAGCGAAACGTCCGGCCATGTGTGCTTCGATGGAGATTCTCTGCAGGCCCATTCGCGAAAACGATTGAGAGAGGGTGACCGGTTAAACATCAGCGTTTATGAGATGCTGATTGAAAAGTAATCAGTGAAACGGGGAAGACAATGCAGTCATTCGGAATAACGGATACGGGGATCGTCAGGAAAAACAATGAAGACAGCCTTCTACTCAACAGAGACTTGCAGTTGTTCATCGTGGCTGATGGAATGGGCGGGCATGCGCACGGTGAAATCGCCAGCAGGATGGCTGTACGCAGCATCAACGAATTTTTGATCGAAGCAGTCGAGAAAACCGATGCCGCCCTGCTGGCCAAAGATGAGCAGGTTGTCGGTCTTTTAAAAGATGCCGTGCTCAATGCCAATGAAGCGATATTATCTTATTCCCGGGAAATGATTCCAGACAAGATCATGGGAACAACCGTTTCTTTTGTCTTCTTCCGTAACGGGAATGTTTATCTGGCCCATGTGGGCGACAGTCGTATTTGCCGCCTGAGAAACGGACAGATGGAGAAATTAACCACCGACCACAATGAGACATGGGAACTGGTCGAAAAGGGATTGGTCAGTGAGGAGGATGCCGACAACCACTGGCAGAGCAATATTCTTACCCGGGCACTGGGCGTCCGCGACGAAATCACACCGGAAATACAATTTTCCCAGGTAGAAGAGAACGACCAGTATTTATTGTGTTCGGACGGCCTTTCGCGCGTTATGACCGCTACTGACGTTGCGGACATAATGCGCTGTGAATTATCTGTAAGGGCAAAGTGCCAGATGTTTATTGACAAGGCGCTGGAAGGAGGCGCGCCAGATAATGTCACGGTGATTATCATTCATACTGCAGTAGATTCCATGGCAGTATAGAGTGTAGATTCGGACAGCCAAATAGCATTTGTCATACAGCCGAAAATATTTTATATAAATTTCTTAAAAAGTTATCGTTAATGAAGGAACGTTACCTTTATAGAGTAAGCCCATAGGACGGGGCTCCGCCAGGAAAGCCGTCCTATGGGCGAGCCTTGACACTAAACTGAAGAAAAAAAGTGTATGGGAACTATGCCCCATCGGCGTTAAAAAATTACCGTCATTTTCACATCGATCCCAAGCTACAGCTTGGAAACAAGATAAAAAGCGCGGCTGAAGCTACGCGCTACGTTCTTGGGGTGCGCAGCTAATCACCTGAATGTGACGCGAGCTACGCAGCACGTTTGATGGTTGGATGTGATGGTTGAATGTAGGCCGGGTCTTGAGACCCGCAGAGTTTGTGCACATGGAATTGAATCATTGTGCCGTAGCCATCATGATGATAGCCCCGAAAAGTTCTGATTCAATCGAAGGACGAATGAACCAGCAAAAACAAGCAAAAAGATTGAAGTGACAAAGGAAAGGCTAGGCCCGCCTCCAAAGCAATCGGGTCAGTGTCAGGGTGATATAAATCAGATATTCAAATTTATCGGAAACACAGAATGAAGAGCTGCCCTTTTTGCGCTGAAGAAATCAAGGAAGAAGCCATCAAGTGCCGTTATTGCGGCTCGATGGTGAATGAGCCGATGGCGGACATTCGACCGGCCAATTATGCTGCTGCGAACTCCATTTTATCATTTGAGTCTGATCCGTTTGACGATCCTTATCGGATTACCATGAGCAACCTGGATGCCGGGGTGAAGATCGGTGAGCGCTACCTGATCAGGTTGAGACTGGGCAGAGGGGGGATGGGTGAGGTTTATTTAACGGAGGACACGCAGCTCAACGGAGCCAGGCGGGCGGTGAAGGTATTACCGGATAAACTGGCAGAAGACCCCAAGGCCGTGAACCGGTTGAAGGAAGAAGCCAGTCTGGCGATGGAACTGAATCATCCTGGCATTGTGAGATTGTACAATTACGAGAACAGCGGGAAAGTCCATTATTTAGTGATGGAATACGTAAACGGGATCGATTTAAACACCTATATCGGGGTGAAGAAGAAAGTAAACGAGACACAGGCAAGACGGATCGGATTGGCAATCGCAGAGGCCTTGCGGATACCCCATCACCATACACCGGCGATCGTACACCGGGACATCAAGCCGTCGAACATCCTGCTGGAATGGCCGGAACTGAACATAGAACAGATTAAGGGAAAAAAGGTTTCCGACATCCTCGGGGGAGATATACCAGATATAGAAAGAGCTGGTGTTCGGCTTGCCGATTTCGGGATAGCCCGTCAGGTTCGGGACAGCATGAGCACACTGGGATTGGTACAGGACACATCGGGCACTTTGTTGTACATGTCCCCCGAGCAGATACGCGGGAAGGGGATCGACACCCGGACGGACTTATATTCATTGGGGGTGACTTTGTATGAGCTGTTGTCCGGAGACCCGCCATTTGTCGGGGCATCAGCAACACACCAGATACTGGAGGAAACCCCTGAACCGATCAAAGGGATCAGCGAAGAATTAAACGCCATCATCCTTAAGTTATTAGAGAAGGACAAGGAGAAACGTTTTCAGAACACCGGAGAATTGATAGGTCGCCTGAGGAAAGAAGGCGCATCCAACCTTTCAAAGGAGAAGAAAAAGAGCTCTAAAGATGAAGCGGTCAAAGGAACTGATGCAATATTTGGAGGTAACGTTCATCTGTCTGTTAAGACCAGTGAGAACTGCGGGATATGGATCGATGACATCAGGGTGGGAGAAACAAAAAACAGGACCCTTATATTTAAAGACATCAGGAGTGGCAGGCATAGGATCGAGGGGAGAACGAGATATCAGCGGGCGATTGATGAGGTGGAGTTTAAGCCGAATGGTGTCGGAAATCTGAATCTTATCCTGCAGGATGTATTATGTGATTTACGGGCGATATCGGACGGGATTGATTATGAGTTGACCCTGGACGGGAAGAACCATGAATGTCCCAAGCTGATCGAGCAGATACCTGCCGGGAAGAAGACAGTAACGATCAAGACGAGGGACGTGTCTTTTAATGAAGAGATCGAGCTGCTTTATGACGAAGTGAACGAATATGAACTGACCGAAGTAAAGCTCAAAGAAGTTATAGATAATAGAAAAGAAGAACTCGTGCGCTGTTTACAGGATTCCATAAGAACCCGGTCCATCGGGAATACGGATGAATGGATTGCCGAACTACGCAAACTGGATCAGGTCAGGGGGAAAGTATACCAGGCCAATCTTAACAACCTTCGCCTGAAGATTAGGGAAGAGGACAACCTTTGGCGGGCGACGGAAAAAACAAAAAAATTGGACGCCTATAATGAATATATAAAAAAGTATCCATCAGGTCGTTACCTCCAAACGGCGAAAGACAGACTTGATGGGATCAGGAAGCGAGAAGCTGAGGAAGCCAGGCAAAGGCAGATAAAAGAGGAAGACAACTTCTGGCAGATGACGGGGCAGAAGGGCACATGGGATGCATACACTAACTATGTCAAGAAGTATCCTGATGGCCGATACACCAAAGAGGCAAAAGTAGCACTTGACGAAATTAATCGCTGGGAACGGGAATCTGAGGAAGCCAGACAAAGGGAGATAAAAGCTGAAGACGACTATTGGCAGGCGGTGGAAAAGAAGAGAACCCGTGATGCCTACAATGAATATATGAAAAAATACCCATTAGGACGTTACTTCCAAGAGGCAAATGACAACCTTGATGAGATAAAGAAACGGGAATCTGAGGAAGCCAGACAAAGGGAGATAAAAGCTGAAGACGACTATTGGCAGGCGGTGGAAAAGAAGAGAACCCGTGATGCCTACAATGAATATATGAAAAAATACCCATCAGGACGTTACTTCCAAGAGGCAAATGACAACCTTGGTGAGATAAAGAAACGGGAATCTGAGGAAGCCAGACAAAGGGAGATAAAAGCTGAAGACGACTATTGGCAGGCGGTGGAAAAGAAGAGAACCCGTGATGCCTACAATGAATATATGAAAAAATACCCATCAGGACGTTACTTCCAAGAGGCAAATGACAACCTTGGTGAGATAAAGAAACGGGAATCTGATGAAGCGAGGCAAAGGGAGATAAAAGCTGAAGATGACTTTTGGCAGGCTGCAAAAAAAAGTGAAACCAAAGAAGCTTACGAAGAATACATAAAAAAGTATCCTCACGGGCGTTACACTCAATTGGCAAAAGCTGCAATCGAAGAGATCATGAAGCGGAAAACGGAGGATAGGTATAGATATTTTATTAAGGCAGGTAATAGATCTTATAACAAAGGCAACTATGACCGGGCGATAGAGGATTATGGTAAAGCAATAAATCTGTATCCAAAGAATGCTGCTGCATACAATAGTCGGGGACATATGTGGAGGAGGAAACGCAACTATGATCGGGCGATCGAAGATTATAGTAAAGCAATAGAGCTGGATCCCCAAAACACTACTGCATACGATAGCCGGGCATGTGTGTGGAAAGACAAAGGCAACTATGATCGGGCGATAGAGGATTATACAAAGTTGATAGAGCTGGATCCGAAAAATGTTAACGTATACAGTAACCGGGTATCCGTGTGGAAAAACAAAGGCGACTATGGCCGAGCGATAGAGGATTATACAAAGTTGATAGAGCTGGATCCAAAAAGTATTAATGTATATAATAAACGGGGAAATTGTTGGGTGAAAAATGGCAACTATGATCGGGCGATAGAGGATTATAGTAAAGCAATAGAGCTGAATCCACAAAATACTGTTGCATACTATTATCGAGCATGTGTGTGGAAAGACAAAGGCAACTATGATCGGGCGATAGAGGATTATACAAAGTTGATAGAGCTGGATCCGAAACATGTATCCGCATACATTAATCGGGGAGATGCTTGGAAGAAAAATGGCAACTATGATTGGGCGATCGAGGATTATAATAAGGCAATAGAGCTGTATCCAGAAAATGCTTTAGCATATGATAGCCGGGCATCTGTGTGGGAAAACAAAGGCGACCATGACCGTGCTATCAGGGATTATACAAAAGCGATAGCACTGGATCCGAAACTTGCTGATGTATATAATAATCGGGGTGAGGCATGGAAAACTAAAGGTAATTGGTCAATGCTGAAGATGATTACCAAATGGATTGGAAAATGACGAGGTATATGTAACCTGTTATATGCCTAAAGGGGGTGCTTCACAAAAATTTCATTGTAAAGAGTTAAGGAATTTAATAATAAAGTATTGGACTTAAGGCAGCGATATAAAAGCCCAAAGGAGAGTTCCCGCCTAATGAAGCGATGTCCCTATTGTGCAGAAAAAATTCAGGAGATTGCGATCAAGTGCAAGGATTGTGGATCGATGCTGCACATGCCGTAACCTGATAGCGAAGGTGAACCCGACGAATTTGATGATCCCAACCGCCATACTGTTACAAATCTAAATAAAGGGATGTTGATCGGCGAACGCTATTTGATCCGTTTCAAGCTGGGCGAAGACGGCATAGGGCAGGTCTGCCTGACGGAGGATCAGGAATTAGAGGGGGCTATACGGGCGATTAAGCTATTACCAGATAAGTTAACGGAAGATATTAAAGCCGTGAAGCGGTTGAAGGAAGAAGCCCAGATAACGATGGAATTGAATCATGGCAACATCGTTCGGCTACATAATTACGAGAAGAAAGAGAAAACCCATTACCTGGTGATGAAGTATGTGAACGGGATAGACTTGAACACCTACATTGGGGTGAAGCGGAAGATCGGAGAGCAGTCCAGCAGACGGATTGGCATAGAACTAGCGAAGGCATTAAACGTAGCCCATGGACATAGACCGTCGATCATCCATCGGGACATCAAGCCAGCGAACATATTACTGGAATGGCCGGAGCTGGATATCGAGACCATCCGGAGCCTGAAGAAGAAAGGGGCCGACCTTAGCCCTGAAGAACTACCGGATATAGATACAGCCGGGATCAGGCTAGCCGATTTTGGGATCGCCCGGCACGTCCGTGACAGCATGAGCAAGTACCGGAACTCATCCGATACCTCCGGGACGAAGCTGTACATGTCCCCCGAGCAGATTCGCGGGAAGGGTGTCGATATCCGGTCGGACTTATATTCATTGGGGGCAACGCTGTATGAGCTGTTGTCGGGGACCCTCCATTCAGCGGTGAATCAGTAGAATACCAGATATTAAGTGAGAAACCCGATCCCATCGTCGGGATCAGCGCCGAATTAATTGCTATCCTCCTGAAGCTGTTGGAGAGGGACAAAGAGAACCGATACAAAGACGCGGAAGAACTGATTGCTCGCCTGTCGGGAAAGACAAAGGAAGAGAAAGAACCTGAGAGAAATGAGATAAAGCAGGAAGATAACAGGCAGAAAGAAGAAAAGAGCAAAATTGATTCAGCCACAACTGAGAAAAAAGAACCGGCCTTGGTCAAGTGTCCGGAATGTGGCAGACGCAATGATCAGAAAGACACATTTGAGTGCCGGATCTGCAAGCGGGATTACTTATGCAATGACCATTATGTCAAAGACATCCGGGCCTGTGAGGCATGCCGGGATGCAGACGATGAATTATGGACAACCTGTCTTGAGAATCAGGGATACATCAAGAAAAGCGATATAAAATTTCACGCAAAGGAAGCGAGGGAAGCCCAGGCGAGATATCAGAAAGAAGAGGAAGAAAAGAAGCAGGGCGAGATTATTAAAACAACAGCAAGAAGCCGCTGAACGGAGGGCAAGAGAAGAGGAATCGCAAAAGCAGTTTACCTCCTCCACACTGAATGCGCAGTTTGTATTAATCCCGGCCGGGACGTTTACCCTGGGCTCGCCTGAAGATGAAGAAGACCGAGCCAGCGACGAAACCCAGCATAAAGTGACGATCAGCAGACCGTTTTACATGCAGACGACGCCTGTGATGCAGGGTCAGTGGAAGAAGGTGATGGGGAACAATCCATCTAAATTCAAAGTAATGATCAATTACCCGCGGAAAAAGTATCGTGGAATGAGGTTTAGGAATTCGTTAAGAAGTTAAATAAAAGGGGAGGTACGGATAAATATAGATTACCGACAGAAGCCCAGTGGGAGTATGCGTGTCGAGCCGGGACAGAAGGCGCAAGATACGGGAAGATTAACGATGTTGCTTGGTATTATGGAAATTCTAACAACAAAACTCATCCCGTAGGCGAGAAGAAAGCGAATGCGTGGGGTTTGTATGACATACTGGGAAATGTCTGGGAGTGGGTTGATGACTAGTGGAAAATATCGGACAGGATCCGTTACCGACCCGATGGGGCCGTCTTCCGGTTTTAACCGCGTCGGTCGCGGCGGCAGTTGGGACTTCAGTGCCGACTACGCGCGCGCGGCGCTTCGCTTCAGGTTCTCACCGGACGACCGTTTCAATTTCTTAGGTTTCCGGCTTGCCTTGCCCCCAGGTCAGTGAGCCAAGCAGGAATGGACGCATCTCTGACGTAATCAGGCCGAAGAGGGCGGGCCTGATTCGGAAGAGATGAAGCCCATGGAAGACGGTGCTTTTCAGATAATGATATCATTCGCTTTGTCCTTGAAATGCAATGGAAAAGAAGGGTAGATGTCTATGAAGAACTCCTGGTTCTTGCGCGAAACGATTAATATTGAGGTGATAGAGATGAAATGTCCTAAATGTAATGCTAGTATATCCATTTTGGCTAAGAAGTGTCCAAAATGTTTAAGTCCAATCGTTGTCGAAGATATAAGCAGAATAAGCGAAGACGTAATATCTAATAGATTTAACAACATTAACAAGCGCATTGACGGAAGACTTGAAAAATTAAATTCGCGTCTTGAAAACAGGATTAAACTTCTACAGGATAAAGTGGCCCATCGTCTGTCATCCGATTACTTGTCGGAAGAAGAAATTGACTCATTATTTGATACAGAAATCATTCCTGAGCTTGAAGTCATTCAGGAAGGAGGCGATAAGAGCTCCCTTATTCATGATGTTGAAGAAGAAATTAAGAAGAATTTGGGTGATTCTGCATATAATCATTATAAGAAAAAAGGAGAAGATGTTCTGAAAATTATACGATCGGGTGAATTTTGTGTAAGATTGTTTAATGGTCTTCCTTCAATTGATTTGTCTGTCATCATGTTTCCCTTCTTTAAGGCGGCGGAGAAATCCTGCTGGTTGTATACAAATAAAAGATACGAATCATTATGCGGGGATCCTTTGATTAAACAGATAGATTCCTGGGTCAGTATAGACGCAAAGAACCTTCAAATAGAAAATGTCCCTGGCTGGATGAAAGATCGGACAAAGACAGTTACCGAAGTTATTCAAGGCTTATATATAAAGAAAGAATTCTTTACTGCTGGTTGCCTACGGACAGGGATTGCGCTGTATATATTTGGCCGGCGTTGGATTATGGAGATCTATCGCAATGACTTGTCCAGAGCTAAAAAATTCACAATTGAAAATATTCTCAAAGTTTCTGGCTCTGATGCTGAAAAGGAGAATCTGGCTTCTGACCTCCAGCGGTTGCAGAAGTTAAGAAACGATCGCGTTCACAAAGAGGTCGAATCTGATGAAAAATACATGCTAATAAGCAAGGACCTTTCCTATCGTTGCCTGAGAAATATCACATTAATATTTTAAACATAAAGCAACAGAAATCCCAACATATAGTATATTTGTAAGAGGGGAATTGCCGTTTTTCTCGTTTAAGTTTACAGTCTCGAAAAATGACTTTTTTCAAGGATGACAAACTATTTTATTCTATAACTTATGGAACTAGTAATTTCCCATGAAGGTCCATCAACTACCCACCATTGTGGCAGTATCCGCCGGTTTATTCGTTGGCGAAGAATGGGTAGATAGATTTTTATTATCATCAAGATAAGCGCCTTCATTAACAAACTGATCGCATGTCTGCACATACTCTATAATTATTAACGACGACTATTCTATATCATTTACAACTGTAAGAATTGTTCATTTACGAGGATTGGAATGATTATCGTCTGGGATAATATGCATTGTCAAATAAGGAAAAGTTGCTGGGGAAAGAATACTAACAAATAAGTTTAGACAAAAAAATATTTTAAAAGAATTGTAATAACTATTAATTATCAGCGTTATTTATAGATGAAAGAAAAAATATTGGTTTTTTTCTCAATATATTAAACCTGAAAGCTGTCGGTCAGAATGATGCCTAATAAGTAAGGGAATTACAAGAAATAGTTCTTTATGGATTGACGATATAATTTTGACTGAAGATTACAAAATCAACAGAAACACTCTTATCGAACGGAGAATGAAATGGGAAATGCTGCCAGGAAAAGACAAAAGGGGCAAAGTCGATATCTTGTAAAAATTACTATCATGCAGCGTGAGATGTTTCCGGAAAAATGGGGGCCAGGAGGTTCAGTCCTGGCTAAGCGAAATCAAGCTGGTGCTGGAGGAATGGGAGCGCGGAGGTGATACGGCCAGGGAAGGTATCTTTGATCTTGTTAACACGGTCATGCAGACGTTGGCTGTATGCTGGTCTTCTATTTATTGCCAATACGCAAAACCCGCATACGAAACACTGTGCAATGAATAGTGTGCTGGCGTTGCTAATATTGTTGAGCAGCGTCTTCACAAGTTATCCAATTTCGATTCTATGAAAACAACGCCAGAAGTTGATCCAAAGAATATATGTTGTTCCGTTTTGTAATCTTTCTTCAAAATAATCGTTATTCCTTGTTGGAAGTTATTTTAAATCACTAAGAAAGGAGGATCCATGACCCAAGAGGTATCTGGATGCCAGAAAACAGTCGATGCATGGGAGCCGAGGGCGGATGCTGCATTGGATTCGAAGAAAGACAAAAAAGAAAATAAGGTTATACAGGGCTTTCAAAAGCAGCAGGCGGCCAACTTGCTTGTTAAGGAAAGTCTGGCGCGGGAGCTGGCGGAGCTGGAACTGCCGGCATCAGTTATCCATCAGATTCTGAACATTGAAGATGAATTGCCGTTTTAATAATCAGGGGGAAAAGATGAGTGAAAAATTTTTTCCAGTGGTTATCACGCAAAAGACAGCAGGTGGATTTGAGGCAATCATCGGATTGGAATTAAAGTCGCTTCTGAAAGGTTCCTTGTTTTTTGACAAAAACCAGACAGATGACGCGGAGGGCAGTGGCATTTCCGCCAATCTACATAAATTAACCGTGCTACGCGAAGGATTTATCCAGGCGGTTTCAGCATGGCCGGGAACAATCAGGCTTGAACTGCGAATGACGTCGCTGCCGAACCTTCAGTTTAATGCGCGGGGGCGCGTACTCATTACACTGATTCTGCGTACCGTGGCACAAACAGAAATTAAGGCAAAGCAGGATGTTCTTGTTAAATACATTGTACTGCGCGGTTTGGTACAATCTCACATGCCCGAGGCTGAATTTACACCGATTGAAAAACAAGATGACCTGATGTTTCGCATGTCACCATTTGAGCCGGCTTATGCGTTGACCGTAAAACGGCGGATGGAAAAAATTCAAGTATCCGTCGGATACAAAAGGAAACTCATTGCTGGATTAGCATTAAATAATGAACCACGCGAAGAGGTCGAGAAAGGATATTCTTTGAAGTATTTATATCCCTGGGCTCCGTCAATGGATGACTGGTCGCGATTAATTAATGTGATGCTTTGCCAACTTGATCCCATGCAGTTGATCGTTCGGTTACAAACTACTAAAACGACCCGCTATCAGCAAAAATGGATGGAGACATATATCCACTTGTGTGAACGTCATCTATGGTCTGGTGCGCGCTATCAACTGAGTCTTCAACATCAGATTAAACCTGTGCTCAACTCACTTATTAAACAGCAAACCGAATTATCAAATAACGTTTTTCATGTGGGAGTGTTTCTTACTTGTGAACATCCGATTGATCAGGTGCTGGGCGGTATGGTCGGGCAGGCCGTGACGGTCAGAAATACACTTTCTTCAAATGACATTTTTTTGAATGGTGGTTACACTATTGCTCCGGTAGATGTAAAAAAAGCCGCAATCAGTAATTATTATCCGGACAAAGTTCCCTATACCGTGAGTGAAACCGCCTGTGCTTTCCGTCTGCCTTCGCCGCCGATGCAGGAACTTCCAGGGTTGCCGATACGACGCTCACGGACCTTGCTTTCGCTGTTACCTGATCTGGGACAGGATACTGAAGACGGCGTTGATTTGTGCCGGAATATTCACAACGGCATGTCGCAGCCAATACGCCTGCCTGCTGACGACCGCATGAGACACACATTCATTATCGGTCAGACCGGTACAGGGAAATCGACCATGATGGAATCTATGGTTTCGCAGGATATTCTCGATGGTCATGGGGTGGCAGTCATTGATCCACATGGGGAAATGGTTGATAATATTCTAGGCAAGATACCTGAATCGAGAATGGATGATGTTATCCTTTTCGATGTGCTCGATCGTCAAAGGCCTTTGGGATTTAATATTTTGCAGTGGAGAACCCTGGAAGAAAGAGATTTTGTCATTGATGAACTCTACAATACCATTGATAAGATTTATGACATGCGTACAACCGGAGGCCCCATGTTTGAAAGTTACATGAGGGGTATGCTTCGATTACTGATGGGTAGCAAGCAGTCAGAAGACTATAAACCGACCCTTCTCGAATTTAGTAATTGTTACATTTATAAAGGATTCAGACGTTGGCTTGTAGGACGTAATGATGAAAAGATAACAAAAGATTTCATCAAAGAGGTAGAGAAAGCTGGTGGCGAAGCTCATCTCGACAACATGTCGCCTTATGTCACTTCCAAATTTAGCAGGTTCATAAATGATGCAACTCTTGTGAATATTCTGGGGCAGGAGGAATCAGCATTAAATTTTGAAGAGATTATGGCGCAGGGCAAAATACTGCTGGTTAAATTGGGTAAAGGTCGTTTTGGGTCATCAGTAAGTGCTTTATTGGCCAACCAGTTGGTCGCGCACTTCAAGCATGCGGCCATGAAACGGGGTGAAATGCGTCCTGAAGAGAGACGCGATTTTTACTTGTATGTTGATGAATGTCAAAATCTTCCCGCATCGAATTTTACCGAACTTTTATCGGAAGCACGCAAATATAGAATGGGCTTAGTTCTGGCGACACAATATGCATCTCAGCTTAAAAGTGTAAATCAAAAAGATGATTTGTTATCCGCCATTTTGGGAAATGTGGGATGCCTGACGATATTTCGTCTAGGTCAGGAGGACGCAAGACTTTTGGCACAGTCGCTTTATCCATATTTTAGCACGATGGATATCATTGGATTGCCAAACTGGCAGGGTTACTGCCGGTTGCAGATCAGAAATCACGCGGTTACACCATTTAGTTTTGAAAGTGTGATGGATAAAACACCTTATGATCATAAGGTCGCCCGAAAGGTTCGGGATCTTTCTCGCCAGATTTACGGCTGTGATGTTGAGACTATTAAAAAACAAATTGAGAGACGCCAGCACATCTGGGAAACCAATGAAGAGTAAAAGGGGATTCAAATGTCAGCATCATTCATAGGACGTGTAAGATCGGGAAGTGGAAAGAGCTGTGAAGTAAAATGGGATCAAACCAATAGAGATGTTTACGTTGCCTATGCCGGATGGTCTTATGTTGGCAAAGCGTCTTCCGCTAATGAAGCAATGAATAAAGCAGAAGCCTATCTTTACAACAAATAATTGCCTTGGCGGGCATAACTATTTTTACCAATTGAATAAGGAGGTAACGTTATGACGGAACGAATATGCGACTGTTGTGGAAAAAAGCGACAAGTAAGTGGAGCTGAGACTTGTGAAAAAGGGCATTTCATTTGTTCAGTATGTCACGGTGGCGGGCGTGGTACGTGTCCTCTGTGCAAGAAGAAACTTAAATAACTTGAAAATACTTTCTATGATCACTATTTGAATCGTCCAGTAAGGTCTAATAATGATGATCTCTGATTAGGATGTGGTAATCTATGTCAATGAATATTTCACAAGGTAATGTCCTCGATGCTAAAGCCGATGCGATCATCCTGACTGTCGATGGTGCCGCCGAGGGGATGGAAGGAAATCTGAGCAGGAAATTTGCCTTGCGTTGGCCGGATGTCTGGCGCGAGATAAAGGATGAAATCAGGTATCCAATTCCACTGGGCAAAGTCATTGAATTTGAACCTGTCACCGATTGTGCCTTTCAATTCATTATGCTTGCTTCAACGCTTCACCATCGTGATGTGTTCAGTGATGTGGCTAAGCAAGGGATCATTCGCGATGCAACAGAAAAATCCATGAGAATTGCTGACAAATATAGCATAAGCACGATTGCTGCGCCTGTGATGGTTGGCGGCTGGCGCTTGACCTTGCAGAATGCTTTTCTTTCCATGGTTGATGGATACGAATCTGCCCGGAGAAGTAATATCGATGTGAATCTTGATATTTACATTCTTCAAACCAATGATTATGAAAACATTAAATCTCTTGCTGGAAATATAGGATGGCGATGAATTTGCTGATGGTCTTCTAAAATAGTGTCTCCGCTAACCAAGCCAAGGGAGACAGAGTTACTAAACAATACTTCCCATATCTGACCTTACCCCGAAACATGTACCAAGTTTAAATTGAGTCTTTGGTCCTGTAGCATAGTTTGATGTTCTTTGACAAATTCATAAGGCGTTCTGTCTCCGAGAGAGCTGTGCGGGCGCTCTTCGTTGTATTCAATGCGCCACTTCTCTATGAGATATTGTGCATGCTTGAGATTTAGAAACCAATGCTCATTAAGACATTCATCCCGCGGTTTGCCATTGAAACTCTCGATAAATCCATTGTCCATCGGTTTCCCCGGTCGCGTATACTGGAGGTGAATTCTTCTTTGTTCAGCCCATTGCTGAAAATGTTTCCCCGTAAATTCTGGCCCATGATCTACACGAATAGATCCCGGATAGCCTTGAATCACTGCACGTTGGTCCAAAAAGGCGGTTACCCTGTGTCCGGGAATTGATGCTTGCGCCAAAAGTCCAGGGCATGCCCTGGTATAATCATCCACGATAGTCAATACCCTGAGTTTCCGGCCATCAGTGCAAGAATCATGGACAAAGTCCATAGACCATATCTCATTGGGTGTGGTTGCCTCGGGCAAAGGAACCCGGAGAAAAATCCCCCGTTTCTTTTTTCTCTTCCTGCGAATGGACAAGCTTTCTTCGGCATAGATCCGCTCGGTCCGTTTGTGGTTTTTAACCAGCTTTTCTTTCTTCAGCAAAGTGTGAAGCCGGGGGCTTCCGTATCGTTTATGTTTATTGGCCGGTGCCCTCATTCTTTTTCGCAGATCCTGATCGTCTTTCCTGGTCTCCTGATAGCGGTTCGCCGATCTGGAAAGACTCACCAAGCGGCAAGCTTTTCGTTCACTTTGCCCAAAGGCGGAAACCACATGTGTAACCGCGGCTCTCTTCGCTTTGGGCATTAGAAGTTTTTTCCTAAAAGATCCTTCAGAATCTTATTGTCCAGGCTTAAATCGGCAACCAGCCCTTTCAGTTTCCGGTTTTCATCTTCCAAGACTTTAAGGCGCATCGCATCGCTGACATCCATGCCGGCGTACTTGCTCTTCCAGTTATAAAACGTCTGCTCTGATATCCCGTATTTCCGGCATATATCGATGTTCTTGACGCCCATTTCTGATTCTTTGATGATCTTTATGATTTGTTCCGGTGTAAATCGTTTCCCTTTCATCCGATCGTTCTCTCTTTCTGATTTCATTATTATCAGGAAGGACTCAAATTGAAAATGGATCAGTTTTCGGGGGGAAGGTCAGGCGCGTAACTAGAAATCATTTTTGTTTGCATAACCAAACATTATTCTCTCATGATTTCGAAATCAATTTGTAATGTTTTGTTAAATTCAACGCTTTATCTATTAGCACTTCGATTGGGTTTAATAACATATGAATCACTGAAAAATATAAATAATGAAAATTGAAAAACTGAAAATTGTCGTTAATGTGGCAAAAAAGATGAACAAAATGATACTGATAAATATTCGAAGTTGTCGGGACATTGATGAACAAGATCTTGTTGATGCAAGCTACATCAATTAATGCCAGGTGAAAAAAAAGGAAAGAGGGGCGTTGTGTCAAATATTATTGGAATTGATATTAGCCGTATTGATGAGGTTATCAGAAGAAAATTTGTGGCAAAAAAATACCATGACGACATTTTAATAGCTTTGTGTGTAATATTTCGCGGAATAAATATATCTTCAAATAAAAATAAAAAAGTTGATATGGATTTCATAAAAAGACAGCTTCCATTAAATTTGGAGTTGTATTTACTGCTCAAAAAGCCAGAGGCCGAATTAGCCAAAAAAATCAAACAAGCTTTCTCGGAGATTATAGCCAAATTCTTCTAATATTTAGATAGAGATAAATATCTGCTTTCTACTCCTTTTGCTGTCATCTTTATTCTGTGTATGCATCATATTCCACCAGCAGAACAGTGATGTCATCCTGTGAGCCTTTTGTGCGGGCGCGTCGAGCGAGGTCTTCGACGGCTTTTTTGAGATCGTCGCCGTGTTCCTCGACAATAGCCGCGGCTGCGGCGGGATTGTATGTTTTCGTAATGCCGTCGGAGATCAGCAGGATGCGATCGTAGTTTCTCAGTGAGTGATTGGTGACATCTATTTGTAAATTGGCACCCAGGCCGAAATAGCGATAAATGGCACCATCAAGTTCGTGAAGATGGGTCAATTGGGTTGCTTTTCCGTCCCGAATCAGTAAGGCAACCGTATCGCCGGCGTGAAAGACGAAGAGTTTTTTATCATGAATCCAGATAACGCTTCCCGCGCAGCCACCAAGAGGGCGATCTGTTCCGGGCATGAATCCCCAGTCGAAGACCTCTTTATTCGCCGAAAAAAGCAGATCATGGATGCCTTCCCATGTGACGGCACAGGATTCGGGGCGTGAGTAATATGTGAGTAGCGCATCACACATATGCTGGGCGGAATGCATCCCCTCCGGCGCACTTCCGATACCGTCGAAAACAGCAAATATTTCTCCGCGTTCTTGACGTTTAACCACACGTTTTGTCAGGGGAAAGAGAGCGTAACGGTCTTCACAATGTTTGTGTTTCGGCCCTTTGGAAAAGGCGACGGCGGCACATCCAAGTCTTTCTGATTCCATGAAGTCAGATACCTCCTTTATTGAAAGAATTGTGCATGGTGAATGTTTGTTTGATTCATTAGTTTATATAAACGATGTTTAAATAGATAGATAACAGGGAAGTCACCGAATAGTTATAAGTTGCAAAAAAAGCATTCCCAATTCAAACGTTGTTACAATTTGCATCGCAGTAATTTGAACTAAGGTCACTATCACCACGTTCTTACTAATAATTAATCGCATAATAATTAAGTACTATTTGTCCACCTTCCACGAATATTTTGTAATAAAGATGAATTATCCGCGTTTGTAAATCATAACAGACATCAAATAAAAAAATCTTTTTCAGCTGCTGTAATTATTCCCGACAAAAGATGTTATTAGTTGTTGACGCGTAAACCAATAAAAGTTCGGGTGGAAATTGATCTTATCAAAAAGAGAAATTTAAAATATTGAGCTGCTTAAAAAAGTCAATACCTCATGGGAAATCGCAAGGATTTTTAAAGGTAAGTGAGCGAACTGTAAATATTCATGTCAACTATGACAGGTTACAGAAAGTATTATTTGTTTTAATAACCGTTCGCAATTGAAAAAATATCAAACGAAAATATTATTTCAGACACTGTTATTTACCTCAATAATAAACGTTATTAGGTTTAAAGAGTAAGTCAATGAGGTGGAATGGATGAGGCAGTATGGTATTCGTACAGAAAGAGGCTCGCTGTCGGTTTACGTATTAGCGCCGGAGAGATTCAACGGTGAATACGATAAAAGAAGTCCGCTTTATGTTCTGGGAACGCTGATGGTCAGTAGTCTGGCCATGATGGGTAATCTGTGCAAGGCATTATATAGAAGATCCAGAAACGGGTACGGTCCGTTGGGCAGATATCTCAGTGAGATGGGGCGGGATGAAGAACATGTGTCAAGTTTTGCCGTGGACCGTTTCAGCCGGTTCAATCATCAGGCCAAGTATGGTGCGGCCGGGTGGCGCTCACTTGATATGTTTTATAACTACCATGAGAAAATCAAACCCCAACTGAACGGTGATTTTGAGGGCTGGCTAACCCGTCACTGGATGGGCAAGTTTGAAAACCGTCAGGCTGTAACCAACCGATTTAAAATTTCCATCAATACACTGGTTAAGGCTATCGAGAACTTTGCGGCGGAAAAAGAAATCCGGATTCTTTCCCTTGCCTCCGGCTCCGTGCAGGCCGCGGTGGAAGCCATGAAGAAGTGCCCGCAACTGAATGTCAAAGCCGTGTTGATTGAAGCGGATATCAGCGCGATTGAAGAAGCGAAAAAGCTTGTAGTGGAAGCCGGGTTTAATGATCATTTTTCCTTTGTTCACGATACGAGCAATGCGCTGGAAAAAGTTACCGGGGCATTTATGCCGCATATCATTGAGATGGTGGGATTCCTGGACTACTGTCCCCGCCAGCAAGCCATTGCCTTGATTAATCGCATTAGAATGAGATTGCCTGTCGGCAGTGTATTCATTACCTGCAATATCCGCCCCAACCGGGAAAAGATATTCCTCGACTGGGTGCTACTGTGGCCGATGATCTATCGCACCGAGCATGAATTGGCGGACCTGATCGTTAAAGGCGGTTTTTCACCGAAAAAGACGCAATTGATTTATGAGCCGTTTCAGATTCACGGCATCGCTGTGTGTAGGAAATAGATATGGGTTACGGTGAGAAGGTATTTATGGCAACCATCATTCAGATTGATTTTAAACTAATAGATGAAAGAGTTAAACATTACCTTAAGGTAAAAAAAAGGCAAAAGAAAATCTCGACGGGTGATGTTATTGCCCTGCTGACGGTTTTGGAAGGAGCCTCTTTCCCATCTGTTCCTGACAGAATCAACGAACCGGAGGAACAAATTGATTATAGGAAGGTTCAGTCATCTTTATCGAATCAAGGTAATCCCCTTTGTAAGACCTTTACCAAACTAGAATATTGGTTTCAGATCTCACAGATAATCAATGGTGAAAAGTTAGAGGCAAACCAGGCAAGAACGGAACTTGCAAAAATTATGGTAAACTTTATATGCCGAAGCAAAACAATATAGTCTCTCCAATAATTATATCGCATAGAATATTACTTGTTGAAGACGACCAAGAACGCGTAAACACGTTAATTTCTTATATGCCGAAATATGTCAAGGTAGTACATGGTGTATCGGCGGGCAGAGCGATTGGTATTTTAAGAGTTGATCATAGAACCCGCAGGGACAAGTCGCCTTATTGTGGTATTATGCTTGATCATGATCTGCAAGAACAAATCGTTTGTATAGAAGACGGCCAGTTATCCGGCATGAACGTAGAGGACGTTATCATAAATTGTGTTCCTCGCAATGTTCCCAGCCTTGTCCACTCAATGAATCTATCTGAAGCACCTATGATGGTCAAGAAGCTCAAAAGTGCCGGTTTTAGTGTTACAAGGATGCCGATGAGGGAAATGACTGAAGCAAAGCTTTTAGCGTGGCTGGAGGATGAGTGTGAAATCAATGATGATAATATCTAAGATTCGACAGCTTGATACGAGACTGATCCATGATTTCAAAGAAACCTATTTGAAAACGCCGGAAGAAGGCTTTTCTGAACGTATACAGATGACCACATTTGCGGTTGCATCTATATTAATCACTCTTGCTCACGAATTAATATACATGATCGCAATATTTTCTGCTAGCAGCATCTTTTTCTCTACATGGGCAATCTATACGTGGCGCACGTTTTATATCTTGACGAAAGAGGGGAAAAATATGGACGAACCATTTTTTATCTATGGTCCTGTAAGTCCACTTAGAATCTGCGCTTTCATCCCGGCTGTCATTTTTATGTTTTTATTATTTATTATGCCGCGTATGATACCAGCTATGCCTGAATGTACCTGGCATAAAACTGTAATCAGACCAATCAGTATCTTATACTCTATTGCCCTTTCAATTGTAATGGTGGAGTTTATCCGATTTGTCGGTGCTCATAAGAATTGGAATCTGAGCCGTCATTTTATGTATGTCTTTTTGTTAATGGTTGTGAGTTTTATTTACTTTGTCTTCATCACACACAGGATGTACAATATCCACTATGAATTTTAATTTAGAGACAATAAAATGAAAAATGCTTCGTTTGAAATACCTTACCGGCTGGACACGGTTGAAGACATAAAAAAGGCTCTGAACAGTAATCTCCTTGGAATGAGATCTGATTATCGAAACCTCATGGCCTGGGCTGAAAAAGCAACTCTTCATCATCCTCCGGCCCTTACTCAGGCCAAGAATAAGGTTACTAAGGAGTTTGTGAAAATACATGAGGAAAAAATCAAGGATGTCAAAATCTCTTTTCATCAGGTTGCCAATCTGCCGTTGGTGGACTATTACCCATTGATCATAGGTGCTATTCCCTGGGTTCAAAAAATTGCTTGTCATGAAAACTTGTTTCAATATTTTCATTCCCTACCGGTGGAGATTCGTGAGCGCTGTCTGCTTGTGGCGATTCCGGATTCGCCCACGGGAATGTATGCCGCCGTACTCGCCATCCGCAAACTTTTGCGACGGGAAATGGTCGTTTATCTGAAGGCCCAAAAGACATCAATGCTCAGCCTCACGCAATTAAAACAGAGCCTTGTTGCCTTAACCATATTCGCGGCAAATAACGAGGATATCCTCAGTGCCATGAAAACAGAAAAAACAGATGCGAGCGTCCAGATTCATCAAAATGCTGTGGCGGAGATTCTTTTTGCAAGATTGCCGCAAACAATTCGCGGATTGTTGGCCAAAGAGGTTGGCAACCTGGCCCAAAAACTGTCTTCAAAGATGTCCAAACTCAACTTTACATCACGCCATATTATGAACTTGATGGGCTACGTCAAACCAAACATGACTTTTGATGACCTGTTGATAGCTATGGACAGGATTGATGGTGTGGCCATGAAAATATCCGCCCCCCAGGAATCAAAAGACAGACTTCATGATTATATAGGGTCGCTGAAGAGAAACATACAACGCGCTCCCTTGCTTTACAGAACCCTTTTCCTCACGGGGGAGCTGGACAAATATCAGCAGCTTTATCGTCCTACAAAGGTCATGTGTTCTGAAGAAACTGTGAATACTAGGACCGTCAATCACTTTACAAGACTCAGTACACTGGATTTCTATCCTACCAAAGACTATCTTGATTATCTTAAAGGAAGTATCTCCAATGATTGCACCGGGACTTCACTTGGAGAAAAGCATTTGTTGACACCACAGTTCTTCAATATCCGGATATTCAAGAATGAAGATTGGATTGGCAATATATACATGCTTGATTTCTGTCAGGACCAAGGGGCATTACTCATCGATCGCATACAGATTTCCAGAAGCCTTAATGTCTTTTATGGTCAATTTTTTGATTACCTCAGAGATATGCTAATCGAGATGTTCAATAGCGTTCAATATAGATACATCCTGATGCCTTTAACTATTTCCAATCATGAAACGATACAAAAGATTTTCAACGAATACAGAAAAGGGTTATCCAAAAAAACCAAGCTGCATGATTCTTCATATAGCATGTATTTTGAAAGCCTGAGAGGCAGAAAATCCTATTATGTGCTATATGAACGGCCAGAGGAGAGATAGTAAAAAGAATTGGCTGATCATTATCTTGACTGATTGAAGATTCCTGTGCAAACTATAAACAGATGAACGTGTCGGGATGGTTATGAACGAAGAACAAATTAAATCAGACGAAAATGTTGCTGAAAAAGAGCGACTGGAGACTAAAGAACCCTCACTCTATCGGGTAATCCTTCTTAACGATGACTATACCTCCATGGAATTCGTAATCCATGTGCTGGAAACTGTGTTCCACAAGTCGCCAGCTGAGGCTACCCAGATAATGCTGAGCATACATAAAAAAGGGGCTGGCATATGTGGTATATATACTTATGAGATTGCCGAGACAAAGGTAGTAACAGTACATGAAATGGCAGTTAAAAATAAATTCCCGTTGAAATGTACGATGGAGAAGGAATGATCAATAAAGAGCTGAGCATGTTGCTGGATGCGACCGTAAAAGATGCAAAAAAAACGGCGGCATGAGTACCTTACCGCCGAGCATATCCTGTATGCGCTCATCCATGATGAACTAGGCATAGATATCATAACGGGCTGTGGTGGCGATGTCGGCAGAATAAAGGAGGCCATCGAGGCATTCTTCGCAAAGAACATGCCCGTCCTGCCTCCGGGTAAGAGATCAGACCCTATGCCTGCCCTCGGGTTCCAGAGGGTTATTCAGCAGGCTATAATCCATGTCCAATCAGCTGAGAAGGCAGAGGTTGAGGCAGGCGACCTGCTTGCAGCGCTTTATAGTGAACCCGATTCCTTTGCCGCGAATTTTCTCGAGCAGGAAGGCATCACGCGTCTTGATATACTTAATTACATTTCCCACGGCATCGCCGGCTATATAGAAAATGAACGCAGCGGATCGCCGTTTGAAGAACCGAAGCACGAATCAGACCCCGCCCAAGTGGAGCCGAAGCGGCCCGTGTCAAAAGATCCCTTGAAACTTTATACCATTAACCTGATCGAAAAGGCTGCTGCAGGGGAGATCGACCCCCTGGTAGGTCGCGAAGACGAACTTACGCGCACCATACAGGTGCTCTGCAGGCGGCGGAAGAACAACATCGTGTTTGTCGGAGAACCTGGCGTCGGCAAGACCGCACTTGTCGAAGGTCTTGCACTGAATATACACAAGGGATCTGTCCCTGATCCTCTTAAAGATACAATCATTTACTCGCTCGATATGGGAGCACTACTTGCGGGCACGAAATACCGGGGCGATTTCGAAGCACGCCTGAAAGCGACGATCAGTGAATTAGCCAAGATCCCCGGCGTCATCCTCTTCATCGATGAGATTCATACAATCGTCGGAGCGGGAGCCACAAGCGGCGGTTCAATGGATGCATCGAATATATTGAAGCCGGTGCTGAATTCCGGCAAGCTGCGCTGCATTGGCGCCAGCACGTATGAGGAATTCAAAAACCATTTTGAGAAAGACCGTGCCCTTTCGAGGCGGTTCCAGAAGATAGAAATATTTGAGCCCACCATAGAGGAAACGATTGATATATTGAAAGGTCTGCGTTCTTATTACGAGGATTTCCACGGCGTCAGTTATACAGACGCTGCTATCAAGGCTGCTACCGAACTCTCGGCAAAATATATAGACGATAAATTTATGCCGGACAAGGCCATTGATGTGATCGATGAAGCAGGCGCGACGCGAAAACTGATTACTGGCGGCAAAAGCAAACTTGTTGTCGGCGTAAAGGAAATAGAGCGTATTGTTGCCCATATCGCCAAGATACCTTCCCTGAGCATATCCACGTCCGACACAGATAAATTGAGGGATCTTGAGACCCAACTCAAGCAGGTGGTCTTTGGACAGGACAGCGCCATCCATTCGCTTGTCTCTGCCATCAAGAGATCCCGTGCAGGGCTCGGCGCTCCTGAGAAGCCGATTGGCTCCTTTCTCTTTGCGGGGCCTACAGGTGTGGGTAAGACCGAAGTCTCAAAGCAGATGGCAAATGTACTCGGTGTAAAATTCACCCGCTTCGACATGAGCGAATATATGGAGAAGCACACTGTGGCCAGGCTGATCGGCGCACCACCTGGCTATGTTGGCTTTGACCAGGGCGGTATGCTTACCGATGCGATAAGAAAACACCCATACTCTGTGCTGTTGCTGGATGAGATCGAAAAAGCGCACCCCGATATCTTCAGCATATTGCTGCAAGTGATGGATTACTCCACGCTGACCGACAACAATGGAAAGAAGGCTGACTTCAGGAATGTCATCCTTATTATGACCTCCAATGCTGGCACCAAGGAAATGAATATAGGGACTATCGGATTCGGCGACAGAAAAGATGATGCAAGATCAAAGGGCAGCAAAGCGATAAAAAAACTCTTTAACCCTGAATTCAGAAATCGGCTTGATGCGATCATTACCTTCAACCCGCTTTCCCCCATAGTCATGAAAATGGTAGTCGACAAGTTTATTAATGACCTGGGCAAGCAGCTCGGAGGGAAAAAGGTCAGGATGGACGTAACCGATGCCGTCAGAGACTGGCTGGCTCAAAAGGGATACGATGATAAATTCGGCGCAAGGCCACTGGCCAGGCTCATCCAGACAGAGATTAAGGATGCACTCTCCGAGGAGTTGCTCTTCGGCAAATTGAAAAAAGGCGGCAGCGTAACTGTTGACCTTAAAGAGGGACAGCTTGAATTCAAATATAGTTGATCACTGTAATGCGGAAGTACTTCCTTTAAATTAATAATATGCCCGTTTATAAACTGACCAAAAAACTTGTTTTCCCGCCGCCCGAACTGGCCGACGACGACGGCTTGCTCGCGGTTGGCGGCGACCTGAGCGTTGACCGGTTGGTACTCGCCTATTCAATGGGGATCTTCCCGTGGTATTCTGACAAAGATCCGATACTATGGTGGTCGCCTGATCCTCGCCTCGTTATAATTCCTGAGGAGCTAAAGGTTTCTCGCAGCCTGAGACAAACCATTAAAAAAGGCATTTACCGCGTTACAACCAATGCCGCCTTTGAAGACGTTATCAGAAACTGCGCCACCATAAGCAGAAAAGAAGAAGGCACATGGATAACCGATGATATGATAGAGGCATATATCAGGCTGCATAAGGCGGGTTATGCCCATTCTGTCGAGGCATGGGATGGCGATGAAATTGCTGGCGGTTTCTATGGACTTATGATGGGCAAGGCTTTTTTCGGGGAATCGATGTTTGCAAAAAAGAGCGACGCATCAAAGGTTGCCTTTGCCACATACGCTTTAGCGCTTGGGGAAAATGGCTTTGAACTCATCGACTGTCAGGTCACCACAGAGCACATGAAAAGATTCGGTGCGAGAGAAATCCCCCGAACTGAATTTATGAAACGTCTTGAAAAAGCTCTGGATGTGGGTAAATTCAATTATAATGTAACATAAAGTATATTTTATAAAGATAACAAAATAGGGTAGTGGGCCAGTTTGAAACTGACCCACTACCAAATAGGCATGAAAAACTAAGTGGTATTTTCATGACAAATTTAGAAATAATGCAGTGCCAAAATCTCTATTACCACTTACAAGGACCCCACTAGTTAAAAAAAATTAAAAATAACGTCTTTCACTTGGAAAATCAGTAAGTATTTTAAAATTATTTGTCTGTATGTGCTTTCCAAACCCTTACGGATTGATAAAATTCTCATTCAGTGCCCATCTTTTTCATTTCCATATTTCTTTCGCAACAATTATAATTTAGTACCCATTTGGGGCGCAAGAATTGACGAGAAAGGACTGGATTTCCTATGCAAACAGAGCGTTGCTGTCCATACGAACAGCGATAATGCTGCTCTCAACTGAAAGGAGACCCATCACGGCAAATATCAGGAATAGCAAGAAAAACGTAAAAAGGAACAAACCTCGAAAGACGCATGCTGAATCCATTGAAAAAAATCGAATTCGAAAGAACAAGACGCGAGAAGAGTCCAAGCAGGCGATGCTGATTAAGCTGCTGCAGCGCCCCAGTGGTGCCACAATCGACGAGCTAGCCGAGGCAACTGATTGGCAACGGCATAGTATCCGCGGGACGATGTCCGGGGTATTGAAAAAGCGGCTAGGACTCTCCATTGCTTCTGAAAAAGAAGAACGCGGACTAGTTTATCGTATCGCTGCCTGAGCCTTATGAAGCACTGTTTATCTCTTAATACAGGAAATCTTGCCGGTGAATCGGCCAGTCTTCCTGCACTTGACCGCACAGCGCTGATAGAAAAATGGCGTGCTCTCTATGATACAGAACCACCGGTTGGCATCTCGAATAAATTCCTAATGCATGCCATCGCTCACCGGATGCAGGAACAGACATTGGGTGGACTTAAGCCCGCCACTCGTCGCTTTCTAGAAAAAGCTGCAGAGAATAATACATCCAGGCAGCAGATATCTCCCTTAATCAGTATTAAACCAGGTACACGATTATTGCGTGAGTGGCATGGCGTGACATATGAGGTGATCATCATGGAGGATGGCGTACAGTGCAATGGCAAATGTTACCGTTCTCTCTCCGAAGTAGCGAGGGCCATCACGGGTGCACGCTGGTCAGGTCCTCTGTTCTTCGGGCTGAAGAAACAGGAGGTTGCATGAGCACAAAGCCGATACTCCGCTGTGCCATCTATACTCGTAAATCTTCAGAAGAGGGGTTGGAGCAGGACTTCAATTCTCTTCATGCACAGCGAGAAGCATGTGAGGCATATATTACCAGCCAGAAGCATGAGGGATGGCATCTTGTTAAGACGCACTATGATGATGGTGGATTCAGTGGTGGTAATATGGAACGCCCGTCATTGAAACAATTGTTGGTAGATATTGAAGACAGGAAAGTAAATGTAGTGATTGTGTATAAAGTGGACCGGTTGACTCGATCATTAACTGACTTTGCCAGAATCATCGAGCGTTTCGATAAGCAGGGTGTTTCATTTGTCTCGGTGACACAGCAGTTCAATACGACCAGTTCCATGGGAAGACTCACCCTGAATGTGTTGTTGTCCTTTGCACAGTTTGAGAGGGAAGTTACCGGTGAGAGGATCAGGGATAAAATTGCAGCCTCCAAGAAAAAAGGGATGTGGATGGGAGGATTTGTCCCATTGGGCTATGACCTTAAGGATCGCAAGCTCCTAATCAACGCAAAGGAAGCGAAGACCATTCAACATATATATAGTCAATACTTGGAACTGGGATGTGTCCGCCTGCTTAAAGAAGATCTCGACAGACGAGGAATTCATTCCAAAACCCGAGGACAGAAGGGCGGTTGTTCATTTTCACGCGGTACGCTCTATAGAATTCTCTCCAACCCAATCTATATTGGTCAGATATGCCATAAAGGAACCTGCCATACGGGTCAGCATGAAGCGATCATAGAACAAGAATTATGGGAACAGGTACAAAAGCTTATGGCGAGCAATTCTGCAGAACATAAATCAAGCTCCTGCAATACGAAGTCCTCTCCTCTAACCAATAAATTGTTCGATGTCTCAGGTGAACGTCTTGTATCCGTCCATGTCAATAAAAAGGGAAGGCGATACCGCTACTATATCTCGCAAAGCCTTAGGGCAGACCCCAAAGAGGCTTCATCAAGCAGTTGGCGATTACCGGGCCTGGAAATTGAGCAAACCATCAAGCATGCGGTGTTAGATATTATCTCGGATAAGATTGCTGTCACTACTGCATTACAGGAAGCGAGCACTGCGACTCAGCATATTTCCTCTGCACTCCTTTCAGCCAAGAAGATACAATCTGATGCGGCAGATTTGATCGACAGCTTTGTCCAGCGCGTGGAATTGCAGCCGACCGGAATACGCCTCACGCTATCGCTGGCATCGTTGTTACAAGAGACGGACTCTCATGATGTAACTATAGTCCGGGATATACCAATGCAGATGAAACGGCGGGGAGTGGAGATGCGGTTGATAGTTGGTGGTACCGGACAGGCTAAAGTGGATCAAACATTATTAAAGACCATTATTCTCGCCCATAAATGGTTCAATGATCTGGTATCCGGACGAGTGCGCAATATGGCTGAAATCGCATCAAAAGAGGGCATAGACAAAAGTTATGTTTCCCGAGTAATAGCTCTTGCCTTTCTTGCCCCGGACATCACAGAGAGCATCGTAGCGGGTCAGCAGCCTGCTGATCTCAGCGCTGAAAAACTTACGAGACGCATTGATATGCCTCCAGACTGGACGCAACAGCGCCAGCTTCTGGGTTTAATTTAATCATCTAAGTTACCTGACCTGTTTGGGACAGAGAAAAGAACGAAAAGGCGTGGACATTAATAATGCGACGGAGATGCGCTGTACCGTCACTTGATATAAAAAAGGTACGAACGTTGTGTTGTGTATCAAGGGAATATTTGCCATGTGGAGGGGTGAGATAACTAAGTACTGAAAATCATGATAAGTGACTTACACAATGATTAACGAATGCTTTACAGGCTATTTACTTTCGCACTTAATCAAATAAACTTTGATTTCATGTATAATGTGCATCGGTAAGATCAATCCATAAATGAGCCAAATTAATTTCGCTATCGTGCCGATAGACGATTGAGCAACTTCGAAAAACCTTTCCTTCGCGTTCTAACGACATTAGTCGTTCTTCATCTGACCATTTTGGTTCATGCCCATCATTTTCTGCCAAGACTGAAATCCATCCGTTAACTCGGTTATACCAATCCAGAGGCGTACCGTCTTGGATATAACCAATCATTCCTGCTTGATTAAAAGAACTACCATGAATTTTCAATTTGAAACGTTCTATTCCACCGCATGTGACATGTTTTCCATTTTTTTCATGACCATACACATATTCGCACTGCCGTTTCTTTTCTAGCTGTGTAGTTAATCTTTTTCCTTCAAAGACAGCAACTTTGGGGGTCCTAATTGCCACGTCGGGGATGTGTAAAAAAATACCTATATCAGTGGCAGGACTATGACCATCCGCTTCATTTTCCATGCTTTCATTTTGGGAAAAAAAGGGGAGATCATTTTTTCTACTCAAATTTGTTATAAAACAAGAAAGACTTCTATTTAAGCCATCCTCATTCTTAATACCATCTCTTATTACGGACAGCGCAAATAAAGGAAGAGATTTGTTAACTAGTTGAAGAATTTTTTTGAACTGCACCTGTGAAGGCGGGCCTTGAAAATTCCCCATTCCTTTAAGCATTCGTTTCATGCGATCTTTCATCATACTAGGTTCAGTATCCCTGATCTAATAAATCGACCAGAGTCTCGTCAGCATCACGTAATGCTATTGAACGTAACCAATAGCGTTTTTGGTTCGGTTTTATTATAAGAATCACATTCTCTTCATATAGCCGAAGAATGCGATTTACAAATAAACGATTTCCATGTTTATGAAGCATTAGCTTTTCAAGCAAGAGGCCAGCTTTATTTGTGTCTGAAGGATCTATATCCGGTGCATCTCCGTAACAAAAAGGGAAACATATAAATGATCGTAGTTTGATGGGCTTTAAAGGGAAAAACTTTTCATATACAGGATTTAAGATATGGCAAAAAGTCTCTCCAAAATTGAATAAGTCGGAATCATCGACTCCATCCAATACGGAGGCTGTTTCTCCTTTATTTCTGAATTCAATTAGATATTTTTCAATATCTTCGATAAGAATATTCTCCCAGAAATTAAAGTCGACTTTTTCCATATCTTCTGAATACGGTAATGCAAAAATATCTCTTTGCAGCAATGATGTTGCACGATTAACCAGCATCCGACTGCTCACCATAGCAGCGAGAACTCCATATAACCCTGAATCATTCAATTGATCAGCAAGAGCTTTAAGTTTCTTTGCATCTTTCTTTGGAGCAGAAATGCCAATCATTTGATTACTAAAGACTAAATATTTATTAGAAAAGATTGCAGGAATGGATGATTTATCCACAATTTCTCTTATAAGCACATGCGGTGGTGAAAAAATTTCTTTTACGCTATTTCTGGTTTCTTCAAAGAAAGTCGCTTTACATGACTTTATGTGATTCCAATCAATGCCTTCACGGTTAAGAGCGGATGAAGGAACATCCAATGCACCAGATATCCATTCAGCAGTTTTAGGTAATCTTTTTAACTCGAATTTTTTCTTTCGAGCGTCAGGAGATAATCTAATTAGTTCTTGAATATTCGAAGCATCATTTAGTTTCTTTCCGCAACCGATGATGTAACCTTCACTGAATTGCCATTTTCTCTTTATGCGTTGCTCTTCCAGGTATTCTCCTAGGGTGGGAAAGTCAGAAAAACGCTTCAAAAGAGTTTGAAGTCTGCCACCTCCTAGAAGATTAGCCTTCCAAACAAATTTATTATCTGATATTAATTTACGATCAACCCAATGAAAATCATAAGGGTCTAGCTCAAAAAGCAGTTTTTCTTTAGAGGCACGAGTTCGATGGAAAATTATATGAAGAATTTTATCAGATGAAGGTGGATGGTTATATCCCATTATCGCTGCCGCAGCCACTTGAACTTTCGTGAAAAGAATCTCATCCAATGAAGTAAAATCAAATATACATTCCGTGTGGAATTTCCCAAAAAGATATGTTCGAAATGAGATCCCATTTCCATTATATAATAAAGGACCTGCCGGTTGAATTAAACATACTGTTGCGGATTCATGACAAAGTTTAAAAGATTGCTCATAGAAGAGAAGAGCAAGTTGCTGATCAGGAAGTTCAGGCCTGTTCATTGATTCACATTTCTCGATATCTTTAGCTGCCGTAGTTGTTAAACTACTTTCGAAGGGAGGATTGCCAATGATCAAATCATAATGGTCATTAAATTCTCCCGACTTAACAATTTCAAAAAAATCTCTGGCTAGTAGATTCCTTTGACGTAAGTCATCAAATTTCAATTCATTCCAAATGGACAGAGGTTCCAATTCATCGCATAAAGCGACACAGAGACTGAATGCTGTAATTAAGACGGATTCAGGTTTTTCATCGAATCCAAATATATTATTCTTAAGAAGTGATTTAAGATCCTTCAGTGAAGGTAAATTCCAATTATTTACCATGCGCCAACAATAAATTAATCGTTTAAAAGCTCCAACCAAGAATACTCCTGAACCGCAGGCAGGGTCGAGAATTTTCCACTGGAGGATCTCCGGTTTAATGGGAAGACATTGATCTAATAGAAATTCTACAAGCATAGGTGGAGTATAAACGACACCTTTATCATCTGTCTTTTTTTGTGAAGGTTTATCATCTTGTTTTTTTGCTAAAAATTCCTCATATATATTACTAATTAGTTCAATTGGCAGATCTTCGAATGAATAAAGCGGCCAAAAAATACACTGACCAGAAGGTTCTTGATCTCCGCGCAGAAAATCGGCAATAGGTCTTAAATCGGCATTGGATAACTCCCTTTTATCATCTTCTGTTAGTTCAAAGATGCCTCCATTAAAATGTTTGCTTAAGTTTTCAAACAGTTTTACACAACTTCCGTGTTCTAAGAATAGCGATGCAAAATCATCATATCCGTTTTTTGAAAATTGACTAAAAAAGCCTTTTTTGAATACTCCATTTCCATCGGCATCTTTGCGGTCACATAAATATTTAACGAGTATGGATATCACTAAAAGTCGATTCGTTACCGACTTGGAGAGCGTCTCTTGTTTTAATATTTCTTTTCGAAAGTCTTTAAGGTAAATTAAAAGTTGATGATACGCGGTTTTTTCTAATGTAAAATAACTTTTAAATTTCGGATCTTCCCAAAAAGTACCAGTGGTAATATCACGAGTTATAAACGCTTGCTCTGTTAATATAAGTGATTCGAGTAAAGAAAATGGGCTAAAAAGTGGTTTATTAGTGCTCCGATCAATATCTGGTGCTCGACGGCAATTCAGGACTCTAATACTGGTGGCGGTGAAAATAAATGCCAGTGGTACAAGGCCAGCATTCCAAAGTCGGCAATGAATACCTGCGTATTTTGCCTCATCCAATGTTAATGAAGTATTGCGATATATATAAATTTGCGGCACTGGAGAGCGTTTTTCTTCATCCGCAAATATTCGAAAGAAAACAGCGTCTGCTTGAAAATTTTCGGCCTGTTCTAAAGCAATTCGAATTAAAGGAATACTTATATGATTTTTATCCTTTACAAAAAACATGCCCTCCGGTGACTTGCCATTCTGTAAAAGTAAATCTAATTTTTTGAGCTGCTTTATAAATATTTTTTCAGCGTCTACCATCATTTTTCCAAAAAAAAGCCAGCCGCTTTTCTAACTCGACTGGCTTTGGGTTGACTTTTTGCCGCATGGATTCCTCTCCTTCAGGGATTAATCTTATCTACTTCCATGCTAATTTTTCTGTTCACGGTGGATAATTTCTGAATTTTACGCTTATTTCTTATTAAGTTCAATAGAAATATTGATGCGCTATAAAGGCAAAATGCAATTGTATCTCGCCACGATTCTGCGGCAGAGCGGAATGAAATTGAAGTCGTAACCAACAATTATTTTAAATCTGTTGGCCGCCAAAATCTCTAACAGAGAAAATAACCGTATTCTGGTCCAAACTGGCTCGATATCGGTTATCTCCGGCCAACACTTTTATCTGAACCACGCCAACTGCGCCCCTTCGGGCGCAGTTGCTGCAAAATCTCTCTGCATGCGGTATTCTTGGTGGAGCGGAATGAAATTGAAATCGCAACCAACAATCATTTTAAATCTGTTGGCCGCCAAAATCTCTAACAGAGAAAATAACCGTATTGTGGTCCAAATTGGCTCGATGTCCGTTCTCTCCGGCCAACACTTTCATCTGAACCACGCCAACTGCGCCCCTTCGGGCGCAGTTGCTGCAAAATCTCTCTGTATGCGGTATTCTTGGTGGAGCGGAATGAAATTGAAATCGCAACCAACAATCATTTTAAATCTGTTGGCCGCCAAAATCTCTAACAGAGAAAATAACCGTATTGTGGTCCAAATTGGCTCGATGTCCGTTCTCTCCGGCCAACACTTTCATCTGAACCACGCCAACTGCGCCCCTTCGGGCGCAGTTGCTGCAAAATCTCTCTGTATGCGGTATTCTTGGTGGGCCGTGCGGGGATTGAACCCGCGGCCAACGGATTAAAAGTCCGCTGCTCTACCGCTGAGCTAACGGCCCACTGTTTCTGGTGTTATTTAAGAACAAGGCTCTCTAGCAGCTAGCAAGAGGCGTGTCAAGAAGAAACTGAATCCGGAATGCACATTCTCCGCGGCGTGCCCCGGAGAGCAAACGAATACGTAATCATTTTAGTTTTCAAACGGATTTTCCATCTGAATGGTTTCTTCACGCCCGGCTCCCACGGATACCAGGGCAAGATCGGCGCCGGACAATTCTTTTAACCGGGTCAGATACTTCTGCGCATTCCCGGGAAGCTCGCTGATCTTTAACGCGCCGGCAATATTTTCTTTCCATCCGTCAAATTCTTCATAAACCGGAACACAGGCTGAAAATACATTTATACTCGCGGGAGCGGCCTCGGTGAATTCACCCTGGGGCGATTTGTAACCGACACAGATTTTCAGTTTATCGAGACCGGTCAGGACATCCAGTTTAGTGATGGCGAGCGCCGAAATACCGGAGACCCGCACAGCCTGCCGTACTAAAACCATGTCGAGCCAGCCGCAGCGCCGCTTGCGGCCGGTGGTCGCGCCGAATTCCTGACCGACTTTCTGCAGATGATCGCCGATGCCGTCTTTGAGCTCGGTCGGGAAAGGGCCCTCGCCGACACGCGTCGTGTAGGCTTTGCAGATTCCCACGACGGTGGAAATCGTACCGGGGCCGATGCCGCTGCCGCAGGCGGCGTTACCCGAGACCGTATTGGATGATGTGACATAGGGATAGGTTCCGTGATCGACATCCAGATGACATCCCTGTGCGCCTTCAAAAAGGATTTTCTTTCCTTTCTTGATTTCGCTGTCCAGGATCAGCGATGTATCGGCGACAAAAGGTTTTATTTTTTCGGCAAAAGCCAGATATTCGTCAGCGATGGCCTGCGCGTCCAGCGGTGCGACGCCGAAGTAATTCTTTAATAAGAAATTTTTCTCCTCAAGGCTGTGACGCAGTTTTTCCAGGAGCAACTCGGTTTCATAGAGGTCACCCACGCGGATTCCCGTGCGTGCGACCTTGTCTTCATAAGCAGGACCGATGCCGCGGCCCGTTGTTCCGATTTTCTTCCCCGCGCTGCGGGCCTCGCGCGCCTGATCGATGTTGCGATGGTAAGGCATGATCACATGCGCTTTTTCACTGACGTAAAGCTTTGTAGAGGAGGGGAACAGACCGCCTTCATTCAGCTCGTGAACTTCATCTAGAAAAACTTTGGGATCAAAGACAACACCGTTGCCGATCACGCAGATCTTGTGGTCATGCAGAATTCCCGAGGGAATTAAGTGCAGAATCGTCTTTCGGCCGCCCACGACCAGGGTATGGCCCGCGTTGTTGCCGCCCTGAAAGCGGGCGACGACATCCGCCCGCTCGGTATAAAGATCAACGATCTTACCTTTTCCTTCATCACCCCATTGAGTGCCTACAACTGCAACATTGGACATGAGTTTATTCTTTCCTACATCTTGATCGGTGTGACGGAAACCACGTGCGGTAATTTCCGTAATTTATCCAGAACGTCCGATGCTACGGGAGAATCGGTATTCAGGACGACGAGAGCCTTTTTCGCCTTAGCATCACGGCTCAGATTCAGACGGGCGATATTGACTTTGTTGTTGCCCAGCGTGGTCCCCAGATTGCCGATAACACCCGGCTGATCGTCGTTGGAGACGGCCAGCATATACCCTTCGGGCACGATTTCCACAAAAAAATCGTTGACGCGAACGATCCGGAGGTCATTCTTGCCAAAAACGGCGCCCGCCGTCTGACTGGCTTCTTTCGAAGTTTTGACGGTGAGAGCAATCATGTTGGTATAGTCTTTGGTTTCGGAACTCTTCACTTCGACAATCTTAATGCCCCTTTCTTTCGCGATAATCGGGGCATTGATGTAATTGACCGTTTCGGTCAGTATCGGATCGAGCAGGCCCTTGATCAGCGATATGGTGATGGGTGCGACATTGTGATTCAGAATTTCACCGCTGTATTCGATGGCAACTTCCTGAATGGCACCGGTCAATAACTGTGCCTGGAAGGTTCCCAGTTTTTCAGCCAGATCCAGGTATGGGCGGATCAAGGCCATAACGTCCGCGCTCACGGATGGAAAATTAACGGCCCCTTTGATTTCGCCGGTGGCGAAATAAGCGGCGATTTGATGAGCAATGGCAATGGCCACGTTGGTTTGCGCTTCGTCAGTCGAGGCGCCCAGATGGGGCGTGCAGATGACATTGTCCAGGGCTATCAGATCCATGTTTTTAGTGGGTTCTTCTTCGAAAACGTCAATGGCTGCCCCGGCGACCTTGCCGGACTTCAAAGCTTCAAAGAGCGCTTTTTCATTGACGATGCCTCCGCGGGCGCAATGAATCAGAAACACGCCTTTCTTCATTGCGGCGAAAGACTCCGCGTTGACCAGGTTTCTGGTCTCGGGTGCAAGCGGCGAATGCACGGTGATGAAGTCCGAATTGGCATAGAGTTCATCGATGCTGACCATCTTCACGCCCATTTTTTCGGCAACTTGCGGAGAAATAAACGGGTCATGGGCGATGACGTTCATCTTCAGGCCGATGGCGCGATCGGCCACAACGGTGCCCACGCGTCCCAGACCGATGACCCCCAGGGTTTTGTTGCAGTACTCGTTTCCCATGAATTTCGTTTTTTCCCAGAGGCCTGCCTTCATGGACGCCGTGGCCTGAGGGATTTTACGCGCGAGCGACACCATCATGGCGATGGCGTGCTCGGCGGTGGTAACCGTGTTGCCGCCCGGCGTGTTCATGACAACGATGCCGTGTTTGCTGGCTGCGGGAATATCAATATTGTCCACTCCCGCGCCGGCGCGGCCGATGGCGGTAAGTTTCGCGGCCGCTTCGATGATTTCCGTCGTAACTTTGGTTTGTGAGCGGACAATCAGGGCGTCGTAGTCTTTAATAACCGCTTTTAACTCATCCGGTTTCATACCGGTTTTTACGTCGACTTTGATGCCCGGCGCGTTTCCCAGTATCTCCGCAACTTCGGGAGCCATGGAATCGCTGACTAATACTCGTTTCATAACGTTTTCCAAGGTGTTCTTAAGTTAAAGGCTCTTGACCTTTTCGTTGAAAACTTTTTCCAGCTCGGCCAGCGCTACTTTGAGATCCGACTCTTCAATGGTGGGACCGCACCAAAAACGGTAACCGGCGGGTGCATCCTTATAAGAGTTGATGTCGTGGGCGATGTTTTTCTTGCTCAGATCGGAAGCGATGCTTTTCAGGAACTTGCCTTTTGCGTCCGCGTCCAGCGCTGCAACTTTGGGATGCGTTACGGACAGACACACGGACGTGTTGGAGCGCACTTTGGCGTCCTGGGCCAGGAATTCGATCCAGTCGGTCTTGGCAACCCAGTCGGCAACGACTTTCAGGTTGCCTTCGCTTTTCTTAATGAGGCCCTGGAGGCCGATTTTGCCTGCCCAATCCAGTGCGTCCAGATAATCTTCGACGCAGATCATCGAAGGCGTATTGATGACGTCTCCATCAAAGATCGCCTTGCTGATCTTATCGCCTTTTTTCAGACGGAAGATTTTCGGCATCGGCCAGGGCGGTGTATAGGATTCCAGGCGGGCGACGGCTTTGGGGCTCAGGACCATCATGCCGTGCGCGGCTTCGCCGCCCAGGCATTTCTGCCAGGAATAAGTGAGAACGTCAATTTTGCTCCAGTCGACATCCTGGGCAAAAACATAGCTTGTGGCATCGCACAGGGACAAGCCCTCGCGGTCGGCGGGAATCCAGTTCCAATCGGGGATCCGCACGCCGCTGGTGGTGCCGTTGGATACGAAAACTACATCGGTCTTCCAATCCACTTTGGAAAGGTCGGGAATTTTGCCGTAATCGGCCTTGATAATCGTGGGATTAAGTTTAAGCTGCTTATTGACGTCCGTGGCCCATCCTTCCGAGAAACTTTCCCAGACCAAAACGGTGACCGGTTTGGGACCCAGGAGTGACCACATGGCGCATTCGAAAGCACCGGTATCGGAAGCCGGCAGAATGCCCACGAGGTAATCTGACGGGATATTTAAGACTTTGCGTGTATCATTAAGCGCTTTGATGATTCTTTCTTTTCCCAACGCGGAACGGTGTGAGCGGCCGACCGGCGCGCTCTTCAGCGCGTCGATACTCCACGCTGGCCTCTTGCTGCAAGGGCCGGAACTGAAATTAGGGTTGTGCATAGGTGACCATCCTTAAAATAAATTTTCTTTAAAGCTGGGATTTCCATACCAGCATTAAGCTCTTTTCTCAAGAAATTTAAACCATAGAACGCGTCTCGTGACTAACGGTCGCGGGATGTTCAGTTAGGCATCCGATAAATCAACGCAATATCAAATTTTGACTTAAGTCAATTACAATGTGGCGATTTCAGTTTATGGTAAAATTGAAAAAAAGGGTTATCTTATTGATAATTACTATCCCTTTGGAGGAGGAGAATAACCATGACAGAAAACGTAACCGGGATCAGCGATTTTACAAAAGCGTTTCAGCTCAAGGACTTGACCGCTTATCAGGAACATTCCGTCGTCAGTCGGGAGATCGTCCGTAAACCGGCCGGTACGGTCACCGTCTTCGCTTTTGATCAGGATGAAGGTTTGAGTGAGCACACTGCCCCCTTTGATGCACTTGTTTATTTATTGGAAGGCGAGGCTCGGATAACCATCGATCAGAAACCCCACGTCCTGAAAGAGGGCGAAATGATCATCATGCCGGCTCATAAACCGCACGCTCTGAAAGCATTGACGCGGTATAAGATGTTGTTAGTGATGATCAAGTAAAGGACATATTGCTGACACTCGAGATTAAGTACGCTCCATCTACGCGAAAAAATTGCGTAACCAGAAATAATAGTTATCAATATTAAAAAAGAAAAGAAGAAACTTGGAGAAGGGATGAAAATGAAAAACGTGTTTGCTGATGTGTTTTTAGTCATGGCCATGACAATGGCATTGATTGTTGGAATGTCCAGTCCGGCAGCAGCTCACTGTGATACGTTGGACGGACCTGTTATTCAAGATGCCAGGAAGGCCTTGGAGGTCAAAGATATTACGCCCGTCCTCAAGTGGGTCAAACCCAGGGATGAAAAAAGCATTCGTACGGCCTTTGCCAGGGCACTTGCCGCGAAGGGCAAGAAAGATGAAGCCGCAGCGGAGAATCAGTTTTTTGTAACCCTCGTCAAGATCCATCGCGCCGGTGAAGGTGCGCCCTTTGCAGGGTTGAAACCGGCCGGAGAAATCGAACCGGCCATTGTTGAAGCGGACAAATCCCTGACGAATGGATCCGCTGATGCTTTGGTGAAGCAGATGACTGATGAGATGGCAGTCGGCATCAAAAAACGTTTCGAACGGGCCGCGGCCACTTACAAACACAAAGATGAGACCGTTGAGCAAGGCAGGGAGTTTGTCGAAGCCTACGTGGAATATACGCATTTTGTAGAGAAACTTCATCAGGTCGCGGCGGGCAAAAACGCGCATGGCGCACACCGTCAAGCGTCAAAGCATACCGAAAAAAAGGGAAGGGGTGTCAGCGAGCAAGGACATTAAGACGGAGGAACAATTATGAAATTTCAGATAACGCCGACTTCGACCGGATGAATAAAATTGGCTGGGAACTGCGCAAGTTTCACCGCGAGGAATACTCCGCGCATCGCGGTGTGCGCTATAACTTCTATCCGGTGAAAGACATATTTTTGAGCGGGTTGAAAGGCGTTAAAAAAGAACATCGCAGATTATTTGATGCAGACCCTGCGAACTTGAATGAAATCTGTGAAGCCTTTAAGCGATTTGATGATGCCGTCCTGAAGAAGCGTGGTCATGCCCTCTGACATGGCCTTGTTCCTGAGGACTTCAACCGTTTCATGTTTTTGCACCATCCGTTTGATACCGTCGGAAGCCACAACAAGTTCGTGAATGCCCATTCTGCCTTTGTAACCGGTCTTGTCACAAACGTCGCATCCCTTGGGACGAAACAATTTAAAGTCTTTATTATAAGCAATGCCTAATTTCGCGAAATCTTCAGCACCGTAACTTTCTACGATTTCTTCAAATTCTTCCTTGGTGGGATGGTATTGTTCTTTGCAGTTTTTACATAACGTCCGGACAAGGCGCTGGGCTAGAATGCCCAGCAATGCGTCGGCAAAATTCAGCGGGTCAATACCCATGTCCAGCAATCGAACAATCGTTTCCGGTGCGCTGTTCGTATGCAGGGTGCTGAGAACCAGATGGCCCGTAAGCGATGCCTCGACGCCGATCTTGGCGGTTTCAAAGTCACGCATTTCGCCGACCATGATGATGTCCGGATCGGCACGCAGGAATGATCGCATGGCAGCCGCAAAATCAAATCCGATTTTGGGCTGGACCTGAACCTGACGCAGCCCGTATTGCGTGATTTCTACCGGATCTTCGGCCGTCCAGATCTTGCGGTCCGGACGGTTGATGTGGTGCAGAGCCGCATGCAAAGTAGTGGTTTTACCTGAACCGGTCGGGCCGACGACCAGAATCATGCCGTAGGGCTTGGAGATTATTTTGAGCAGCTCATTATAATTGTGTTTTTCGATGCCCATATCGTTGAGCGGCATCGTTTCGCCTTTGGCCAGAAGCCGCATGACGACGTCTTCCACTCCACCCTGTGTTGGAATAGAAGCCACGCGCAGTTCTAATTCATCGCCGGAGCTCCGGCGGAATTTAATTTTTCCATCCTGCGGCAGCCGTTTAACGGTGATATCCAGGTTGGACATGATCTTGATCCGGGAAATCAGCGCCGCGCGGTAACTGAAGGGAACCGTCTGATAAAGGGAACAATCGCCATCGACGCGGAAGCGGATTTCGACATTTTTTCTGCCGACGTTCGGTTCGACATGAATATCGGATGCCCGGCGGGCATAAGCGTCGTTAATGATTTTGTTGACGAGCTGCATGATCACGCTGTCGGATTCCGTGACCAGCTCCGAACCTTCTTCGTCGTCGAAGCCCCGGTCGTCATCGTCCAGTTTACCTAAAAGTTCGGTGAAAGAATGTTCGCCGTCCGTGGTGCGGAAAAAGAGATTAATGAATTTTAAAATATCATCGGGCAAGGCGACATCGTACTTCACCTTTTTGGATTTCATGAGATTTTCAATGGCATCCCGTTTCAGGATATTGTTGGGATCGTCGACCAGTACGTGAATATAGCCGTCAATCGTTTCCAGCGGGACCCACAGCTCGCGGGAGAGATAATCCCGTTTCAGATTCCGGATTAAATCGCCGGGAATCACTGCTTTTTCATTGTAATCGACAAACCGGCAACGGTAAAATTCTTCAAAGGAGTGCCCGATGTCGTCCTTGGAAATTCTATACTTGCGCATCAGGTACTGTTCCATGGTTTCTTTTTGTTCGCGCGCTTCTTCCCAGGCGGCATCCATTTCTTCATCTTTGACCAGGCCGCGCGTGATCAGGAAATCGAAACGGGTCTTACGGCGTCGGGAGAAGCGCTGCTGATTATAAAAGGCGACACCCAGAACCTCGGCAATTTCCATCGCCAGTCCGACTTCATCTTCGCTGAATTTACTGTCGCCTTTCTGCCTGTTGAGAATCTGGATAACGCCCATGATCTGATCTTCGTAGAAGATCGGAGCGCAAAGAACCTGTCTGGACTTAAATCCGGATTTTTTATCCCAACTGGAATCGAACGTGAGTTCAAAATCGATGGCTTTCAGCTCCGCCTGGTTGTAGGCGTCGCTGATATTAACAATATTATATGTATTGGCCACGTACCCGGCGATGCTTTGATTGCTGATCGGGACGCGGATTTCCTTAAGAAGTGACCCGGCGTGGAACATCGAATAGATTTCATTTTGGAGCTTGTCGACGACATAGATGGTGATTGAATCCGATTGAAATAAATTTAAAAAACCATCTTTAAGATCAACCAGGATTTGGGGAATGTTCTGCGCCGCATGGATGCGATTGGTTATGTCCTGCAGATTCTTCCGTATCCGCAGTTTCTCATCCATGTTGTTTGAGGAATCTGACTTAAGCTGAACGCTCATCAGGCAACTTTCTCCATCCTCTCGGCATAATGAAATGTTCCGGTATCTTAGCAAGCGCCGAGGGGAATGTCAATCGATCAGATACCGGCGTTATGTGCCTGAGAAATTTAGGATATTGACCCAGGCGTCCAGGCCTCAGCCGGCGGTCACAATTTTTGAAAAATCGGCAATTTTATGGAACAGCGCCGATATCTCGGACAAAAGAGACAGGCGGTTATAACGGATCTTTTCATCTTTATCCATGACCATGACGTTGTCAAAAAAGGCATCCACGGGCGGACGCAGACCGGCGAGTTTGTTCAGGGCGATATTGAAATCTTTCTCGGCAATGCCCTTTTCGACGCGCAATTTGATATTTTCCAGTGACGAAAAAAGTTTGATTTCCGCATCATGGGCCAGCAGGTTGACATCCACCTGTCCTTCGCGGAAGTCTTTCAAAATATTATCCACCCGCTTGAAAGCGACTGAAATCGGCTCGAATTCCGGATTCTGCCGGAACACCTGCAGAGCTTGAATCTTCTCAATAACCGAGACGAGGTCGTCAATGTCCGTTGATAGAACCGCATCCACAGTGTCGTACGCATAACCCTGGCTGATCAGCTGATTTTGCAGGCGGCCCCTGAAGAAGTCCAGAACGTCTTTCTTAATCTCCTCGGACGGTCTCTTCAGGACATCTTTCAGAGAGGCCAGGCACTCATCGATTAAGAAACTTAAACTGAGCGCATACTGCCGCGATAAAATGATGTTGATTATGCCCAGTGCCTGACGTCTCAGAGCATAGGGATCGGCCGTCCCGGTCGGCGGCATTCCCACGGCAAAGAAGCCGACGATAGTGTCTATTTTATCGGCAATACCGACAATGGCGCCTTCATCCGACTCCGGTAAATCACCGCCGGCGACAATCGGCAAATAATGTTCATAAATGGCATTGGCGATTTCAGGCTTCTCGCCCGCAATCAACGCATATTCGCGCCCCATAATGCCCTGGAGTTCCGAGAACTCGCAGACCATGAGGGATTCCAGATCGGCTTTGGCCAGAAGCGCCGCCCGGTCGACGTTCTTTTTCGCGGACGGTCTTACTTTGGCGGCGATCTTGACCGCCAATTTGCGGAAGCGCATCACTTTTTTGTGCGACGTTCCCAAAAGCGTATGAAAGACGACTTTCTTCAGTGACTCGACCCGGTCTTCCAGCGGAACTTTTTTGTCTTCTTCAAAAAAGAACGACGCATCGGCCAGGCGGGCCCGAAGCACGCGCTCATTGCCTTTGGCCACCACATCAAGATTGCGGGCGCGGGTGTTGCTGACTGCGATAAAATAGGGCAGAAGTCTTCCTTCAGGATTAACGACAGGGAAGTATTTCTGATGCGAGATCATCGTGGTTGTAAGAACTTCTTTAGGAATCTTTAAATAATCTTCATCGAAGTCGCCGCGCACAATCACGGGATATTCCACGATGAAGCTGACGGTATCCAAAAGGTCTTCCGTGTAATAGAGTTTGCCGCCAACTTCGGCTGCCGCTTTTTCGGCTTCCTCCAAAATAAATTTCTTTCGTTCCGCCGGATCAGCGATAACAAAGTTTTCTCTGGTTTTGGAGAGATAATCCTCAAATCCTGAAACGACAAAGGGTTCCGCACTCATGAAGCGATGTCCGCGGGACAGGTTGCCGCTTTCGATATTTTCAATCTTCAAGGGAACAATTTTACCGGCATAGAGCGCCAGAATCCAATGCACCGGACGAGCGAAACGCAAATCATAGTCTCCCCAGCGCATGGATTTCCGAAAAGGGATAGCTAAAAGAAAGCCCGTCAGGATCTCCGGCAGAAGGTCCGTCGTCGGCTGTCCGGCGATGGTCTTGCGAGCTCCCAGGTATTCGCCCTTCTCGGTAACGATTGTTTCCAGTTGCGAGACTTCCATTCCCTGGCCCCGCGCAAACCCCAATGCGGCTTTTGTCGGCTGTCCGTTTTCATCGAAGGCGGCTTTTTTGGCAGGTCCCATCTTTTCGATCGTCTGATCTTCCTGTTTGGGAAAGACATCCGCGATGTAAAGGACCAGACGGCGCGGCGTTGCCAGACATTTGACTCCGGTAAAGCCAATGCGCTTTTCCGTCAACGATTTGCTGATGATGTCTTTCATATCCACTACGGCTTTAGACAAAAAAGCGGCTGGGATTTCTTCAGTGCCAATTTCAAAAAGCAGTTCGTTACTCATCGTATCTCCAGATAATCAGCTAATTATTCTTTAAAAGAGGGTATCCCAGTTCTTCGCGCTGTTTGAGGTAAAGTTCGGCGGAGAGTCGCGCCAGATTTCTAACCCGGCCGATGTAGCTTGTGCGCTCGGCTACGCTGATGGCGCCGCGCGCATTGAGCAGATTGAAGGCATGGGAACATTTCAGGCAGTAATCGTAAGCCGGCAGCGCCAGATTCTTTTCGGCAATGCGCAGCGCTTCCTCTTCGTAAGTGTCAAAGAGCTTGCGCAGCATCGGAATATCCGCCACTTCAAAGTTGTACGTGGAAAATTCCACCTCACCCTTGTGATGAACATCGCCGTATTTGATCTTGTCCGTCCACTGCAGATCGTAAACGTTGTTGATACCCTGAATGTACATGGCAATACGCTCCGTTCCGTAAGTCAGCTCGGCGCATACCGGATGCAAATCGAATCCGCCCACTTGCTGAAAATAAGTGAACTGCGAGATTTCCATGCCGTCGAGCCATACTTCCCAGCCCAACCCCCAGGCGCCCAATGTCGGGGATTCCCAGTCGTCCTCTACAAAACGGATATCGTGTTCCAGCGGATCGATGCCGAAGCTTTTAAGCGAGTTGAGATACAGTTCCTGGATATTCATCGGAGACGGTTTCATGATCACCTGATACTGGTAATAGTGCTGAAGACGGTTGGGGTTTTCTCCGTAACGACCGTCCGTCGGTCGCCGGGAAGGCTGTACGTAGGCTACGTTCCAGGGTTCCGGTCCCAGCGCACGCAGGCAGGTTGCGGGGTGAAATGTTCCCGCACCGACTTCCATATCATAAGGTTGCTGGATGACGCAGCCCTGAGAGTGCCAGTATTGTTCGAGCGCGAATATTAATTCCTGAAATGTCACGATATCCTCCTTGTGTATACCGGTGAAAAGCACAGACCGCGTAAGAATCCATGTCTTCAAATTTACAGGCGCTAACTACCACGAAAGGGTGATGGGGTCAATATCAAAGGGCAAAAGGCCCAAAGTGGCCCCGGCGTTGCACGGGGCAACGTGTTTTCCATTGACAGGGAGGGCTGTTTTTCTTAAGAATGGCCAAGCAGAATGATGCCTTCGTTTCACAAATCAACAAGTCGTTCAGGAGATAAGCATGCTCAATTTCATGTTTCAGAATCCGACCAAGGTCATTTTTGGAAGAAACACTTTGGAGCTCATCCCAGGCGAGATTCCCCGAACAGCCAGAGTGATGGTGACGTATGGGTCGATGAGCGCCAGGAGGTATGGCGTGCTGGATGAGGTCAAAACCGCTCTGGAGGGGTATGATCTTGTCGAATTCGGAGGCATCGACCCGAATCCCGAATACGAGACACTCCTCAAGGGAATATCCCTGATCCGAGAAAAACGGGTTGATTTTCTTCTGGCGATTGGCGGCGGTTCCGTCATCGACGGTACCAAGTTCATGGCCGCCGCGGCACCCTTCACGGGCGCGCCGTTCCTGTTGCTGGAAAACGCCGGCAGCGCCATTACAGAATCTTTGCCCGTCGGTGCGGTCGCGACACTGCCGGCCAGTGGTTCGGAAATGAACAGCCGCGCAATTATTACGCGCAGAGCCACGATGATAAAACGAGGCATTATGAATCCGTTTTTATACCCGCGGTTTGCCGTGCTGGATCCGACGAAGACCTATACGCTGCCGGCCGGGCAGATCGGCAATGGCGTGGTCGATACGTTTGTTCATGTCCTGGAACAGTATATGACTTATCCGGTTGCGGGTCACGTTCAGGATCGCTTGGCTGAAGGCCTGCTGTCTGTCTTGATCGAGGATGGACCCAGAGCGCTTAGTGACCCGGAAAATTACGACGTCCGAGCCAACCTTATGTGGGCTGCAACCCTGGGACTGAACGGTCTCATCGGTGCGGGCGTTCCTCAGGACTGGTCGGCGCATCGGCTGGGATATGAGCTGACGGTTTTATATGGGTTGGATCACGCTCAGACGCTGGCGGCCCTGGTCCCGGCCATGCTTAAGGTTCGTCTTCAGGGTAAAAGGCAAAAACTATTGCAGTATGGCGAGCGTGTCTGGGGTATCATTTCGGGGACTGAATCATCGCGTCTGGAAGAAGCAATCGGCAGAACACGCGCATTTTTCGAAAGCATGGGCTTGCCGACACATTTAAGCGGTTACGGCCTGACGAATATTGATATTGAACAGGTCATGGAGCTGCTCCGGGCGCATGGCCTGACTCACATGGGTGAAAGCGGGGATGTCACGCCGGACATGGCGCGGGAAATACTGACGCTCTGTGCCTAGCGGAAGAAACAGTGAATTTTCCGTTATTCCCGGACAGACCGCTTTTTAGTGACGGCATTGCGCCGGAAATCGGAATTGTTGGTGTTCCGGTTACGACCGCCACTGGGATTGCGATAAGCAGGAGGCGCCCGTGCATTGGGTGTCGACGTCCACTGTCACCCTATTTTGCTCACACCGGATCAATCACCTCGCAGCAAGCTCAGGAGAATTAACGCTCGTCCCGCGTGAGCGGGATTAAAAATCCGCAGAATTTCATAACGTTCGAAAAACGCCCGATTCCGAGCGCGCAGGTCAATGATCATAGGACGGCGATTCCAAGATGATGACGTCGAACCTGCCTTGAATTTTATGACCTGATAGTATTGACATAACCTCTCTGATTGTTTATATATCTACGTAAATGGTGCGTCCTTATTTTCAAATCTCACGGATGCGATGTTTAATTTAAAAGGGTAATTGATTTTGCGGGAAAGAAAATCAATTTTATCGAGATCTTAAACACAGGAGAAGGAGAGAGAAGATGAAAAAAATTATTTCAGTATTTGTGATCCTGATGTTGGCGGCAATCGCCACCACGGGATTCGCGCAGGTGAAGGCGGGATCGGTTAACATTACACCCACAATAGGATTTTATAAATTTGAAGGCAATGAAGATATGGAGAGTTCTATTGCCCTCGGTCTGCGTGCCGGTTACTTTTTTACCAAATATATCGGCATTGAAGGCTACGCTCATTACGTGCCCACAAAGATCAATGGTACGAGTGAAAATATTAAGTTTGTCGGCTATGGGATTGAAGGTATCGTCAACCTCCTGCCGAACGGCGCCTTCGTTCCTTTTCTGGCAGTTGGTGTCGGTGGCGCCCATTACAGCAACGCTTTTGAAGACACGACCGAAAATAAACGAAACAAAATCACTGCGGATTACGGTGCAGGCGTGAAGTATTTTCTGTCAGAGAACATTGCCCTGCGCGCTGATGTCCGCCATATCATTCCTTTCGATAGAACACACAACGATTTACTCGGTACGGTCGGTTTAACCTTTGCCTTTGGCGGCGCGAAAAAGGCTGTAGCGGCACCGGAACCTGCTCCCGCTCCGGAGCCCGTGGCTCCTGCCCCCGCACCGGTTGTTGTACCTCCGCCTCCGCCTCCGCCTCCGCCGGTTGTTGAGGAAGTCAAGAAACCGGCGGCTGCCGCTCCCGCAATTATCGAGAAGGGGCGAGTAACGCTGAATGTCTTATTTGATACCAACAAAGCTGTCATCAAGAAGAATTCCTTCAGGGAAGTGGATAACCTGATCACCGTCATGAAAGATTATCCTGAACTTAACGTGACGATCGAAGGCCATACGGACAATGTGGGTAGCGCAGCCTCCAATAAAAAGCTGTCCCAGAGACGCGCGGACGCGGTCAAGAAATACATGGTCAGCAAGGGTATTGATGCCCAACGGCTGAATGCCGTCGGCTTCGGTTTGGAGAAGCCCATTGCATCCAATGCTACAAAAGAAGGACGAGCGAAGAACCGTCGCGTGGAAGCGGCTGCTGATTATGTCTTTAAGAAGTAAGATCTTATAGGTCATCAGTCTATTAGACTGTAGGCTGTATAGGTCGTTAAAAAAGCCCCCGCGGCGATGCTGCGGGGGCTTTTTATTCTATGCGCAGGAGACCCGGGCGTGTTCGCTAATGGTCTATCGTCTATGAGCCTATTTACGCGTCTGCTTCGTGGCTTTGCGCAGAAGGGCTCCCTTTGGTGCAATGAAAGGAAGGGAGAGATAGATTTGCTGGCCGGCATGAGCCTGATCAATCGCGTTTCCGCCGTCTGCCGCCATGCTTCGCGTATCGATTGCGACAGTTTTATCGGGCAGCAGCAACTCTACGCTGTCCCCGGCGCGCAGGTGGTTGCGAACTTCGATTCGCACCTGCTCGCGGATATTGTCGTAATCCAGAACAATGCCGGCCGGTTCATGGGTTTGAATATTCTTGACGTCCGGACTGGTTTCGCAAATCTTTTCCGTGCTGAAAGCAAAGCCCGTCGTATAGCCGCGGTATGAAACTGTCTTGAGTTCAGCGAGCCACTGAGGGTCATAGCCATTGCGTTCATTCTGATCGGCCGGCGTGTCCAGCGCCCAACGATACGCACGTGTGACCACGGCAACGTAGTATGACGATTTCATCCTGCCTTCGATTTTGACGCTTTTAACGCCTGTGGCGAGCACTTCCGGCAGATATTCAATCAGGCACAGATCTTTTGAGCTCAGCAGATATGTGAATCGTTCATCGTCCTGTAAAATCAGCGGGTCCGACAGGCGCGTCGCTTCAGTCAAAAGGTATTCCCAGCGGCACGGCTGGGAGCAGTCACCCTGGTTGGCACTTCTGCGATTCCGAAAAGCCGATAGATAGCACCGACCCGAATACGCCATGCACATGGCGCCGTGGATAAATATTTCCAATTCCATCTCCGGGACTGCTGCTGCGATTTCTCCGACGTCCTGTAAATTCAGTTCCCGCGCCAGAATAATCCGCTGTACGCCCTGATCCTTCCAGAAACGTACCGCTTCGGCATTCGTTGTGTTGGCCTGTGTGCTCAAATGCAACGGGATTTGCGGATGAGAGCGGCGAATGATCCGAATGAGGCCCGGATCACTTACAATCAGTGCGTCCACACCCGCCGTCATTAATTCCGGAATGGTCTTCTCCACAATTTCGAGATCGGCGTTGCGGGCAAATGTGTTGAGGGCGGCATAAACCTTGGCGCCACGGGCGTGGGCATCCGTCACGCCTGTGGCCAGATCCGCTATCGACATTTCGGCGGATGATGAGCGCAGGCTCAGTCCGGGGACGCCGACATAGACGGCATCGGCTCCATAAAGCAACGCTGTGCGCAATTTTTCCAGGTTTCCGGCGGGAATCAATAGCTCGGGTTTTTGCATATGAACTTTCTTATGGACAGTACCTGCGCACCTGCTCCATGACTTTCAGGGATTTGACTTCCTTTCCCAGCACGTAAGTAATGAAATCACAGAGGATACTGCGGGATTCGGAAGCGAGGTGTTCTGAAAGACAAACCATTTTTATTTTATCGAGAGCCATGTCTTTCCCCATGAGCAGCGTGCGGACCGTTCCTGCGGAGATACTCTGATCATATCTTTCCGGCCGGGCGCATGATGCGCAAAAAATACCGCCCTCTTTAGGATAAAAATAGTAAGAGGCCCCGTTGGTCACGGGCGTTTTACAACGGACGCAGGCCGCAAGCGCCGGTTCGAACCCGGAAATTTTTAAAAGACGCATTTCGAAAAAACGAACGGCGGCATCTGTGACATTTTCCCGTGTCAGCAGCGACAGGAAGTCCGCAAGCAGTGTAAAAAGGCTTTCACTGGATTTTCCTTCCGGACTGAAATGATCGGCCAGATCGATGAAGTAGGAGGCGGCAAGCGTCTTTTCCAGGTCCTGTCTGATGGGCGCGTAGTGTTCGATGATGTCGCAGGCTTCAATGAAAGCCAGGGCGTCGCGGTGTTTCCTCGAAAAGATGATCTGAGTGAGCGAAAAGGGTTCAAAGACATTGGCGAATCGTTTCTTGCTTCTTTTGGCTCCCTTGGCGATTCCCTGGATCTTGCCAAACTCACGGCTATAGAACGTGACGATTAAATCGGATTCTCCGTAGCTTATACTCTTCAGAACAAATCCTGAGGCTTTATGACTTTCCCGGGCGCTCATGGCGTAGACGAAGATCCGTCGTATTTGATGTCGCCGCCGACGATCGTCAAAATGGCCCGTCCTCTCATCTCGCGGCCATGGAAAGGTGAGTTTTTGCCGCGGGAGCGAAAGGTCCTCAGATCCACTTTCCATTGCAGGTCGGGGTTGATCACAGTGATGTCCGCATCGGATCCCGGAGTCAGCGTTCCTTTGGCCAGATTCAAAATGCGCGCCGGGCTATAGCTCATCTTCATGACCAGTTCCGGCCAGGTGAGAATGCCTTCGTGCACCAGGCTCATACTCAACCCCAGAGATGTTTCCAGACCGCTAATGCCGTTTGCCGCATATTCGAATTCTACTTCCTTGTCCGTACGTCCATGCGGCGCGTGATCGCAGGCAATAGCGTCAAGGGTGCCGTCCGCCAGAGCTTCTTTAACAGCAATAACATCTTCCGCGCTCCTCAATGGCGGGCTGACTTTATAATGGGTGTCATAGCCCTGAAGCGATTCGTCGGTTAGGGTGAAATAATGCGGGGCGGTTTCGGCCGTCACATTCAATCCCCGTGCTTTAGCGTCGCGAATCAGACGCACGGCGCCTGCCGTGCTGACATGCGCGATATGAACCCGCGCCCGGCAATATTCGGCAATCAGGATATCGCGGGCAATCATGACCTCTTCCGCAATGGCGGGAATGCCCGGCAGCCCGAGCATCGTGGCGTAGTACCCCTCGTTCATCAAACCGCCCGCGGAGAGGTTTTTGTCTTCGCAATGCTGGATGACCGGCAGATCCAGAGAATGGGCGTATTCCAGCGCCCGTCGCATCAGGGCGGCATCCATGACCGGTTTCCCATCGTCGGACAGAGCGAACACCCCCGCGTCTTTCAAATCCCAGAATTCCGTCAACTGCTTGCCTTCCGAACCGACGCTGATCGCACCGATGGGATAAACATTGGCCAGGCCGGCTTCTGCGGCTTTGCGGCGGATGAACTCGGTGATGGATCGGTTATCATTCACGGGTTCGGTGTTGGGCATGCAGGCTATGGTGGTAAATCCGCCGGCAACGGCAGCGGCTGATCCCGTGGCGATGGTTTCCTTATACTCCAGGCCCGGCTCGCGCAGATGGACGTGCATGTCGATTAATCCCGGCGTGAGAATCATGCCGGCGAGGTCAATGACCTCCGTGTCTGTTCCCGCCCTCAAGGCAGGTGCGCAAGATTTGATTTTCCCACCGTCAATTAGAATATCCATGGGGCCGTCGATTTTTTGTGAAGGGTCAATCACCCTTGAACCTTTTAATAACAATTTCATTCGTTCCCTCCGGAAAGCAGGTAAAGCAGGGCCATTCTGACGGCAACACCGTTGTTGACCTGGTCCAGGATGACGGAATAATTCGGATCGTCGGCGATATCGGGTGAAATCTCTACACCGCGGTTCATGGGACCCGGATGCATGACGATAGCGTCAGGTTTTGCCAGTTTAATGTTTTTACGATTCAGACAGTAGTGCTGGGCATATTCACGAAGCGAGGGGAAAATATTCTGTTTCTGCCGCTCGAGTTGTATGCGCAGCATCATGACGACATCGGCATCCACAATGGCATCTTCAAGCTTTGCGTAGGCTTTGACGCCCATGCGTTCGATGTCTCGCGGCATCATGGTCGCGGGACCGGCGACCACAACCTGGGCGCCCATCTTGGATAACCCGTAAATATTGGAGCGGGCAACCCTGCTGTGCAGGATATCGCCGACCAGCGCAACTTTCAGCCCCGCAATTTTTCCTTTTTTCTCTTTGATCGTCATCATGTCGAGGAGTGCTTGTGAAGGGTGTTCATGTGCGCCGTCGCCGGCATTGATGATGGACTGACGGACGAGCCTCGCCAGCAGGTGCGGAGCGCCGGCGGCGCTGTGTCTGAGGACAATGATGTCCGGGTTCATGGCTTCCAGATTGCGGGCGGTGTCCATGAGCGTTTCGCCCTTGACCACCGAACTGGTCGAGGCTGAAATATTGATCGTATCGGCGCTGAGTCTTTTGCCGGCTATTTCAAAAGAAGTTCGGGTGCGCGTGCTGGCTTCATAAAACAGGTTGATAACGCTCTTGCCGCGCAGGGTCGGCACTTTCTTAATCTCGCGCGTCGAAATTTCCAGAAAAGATTCGGCCGTTTCCAAAATCAGGTTGATTTCGTCAACAGACATTTCCTGGATACCCAGGATGTCTTTTTTTCCAAGTTTCATCATACACTTTGCCTTGTCGGTATTAAAAAATTACGTTTCTTCTTCAATAACAACTTCGTCCTTACCGTTCTTTTCCAGAAGGTGGACGCTGACGGCCTCCCATAGAGAAGACGGCAAATTTTTTCCAACATAATCGGCGCGGATTGGCAATTCGCGATGTCCGCGGTCGATTAAGACGGCCAGTTGAATCAATTTCGGACGGCCGAAATCGATTAACGCGTCCATAGCGGCGCGGATTGTTCTTCCGGTGAAGAGAACATCGTCCACCAGAATGACCTTCTTATCCGTGAGGTCGAAGGGAATTTTTGTTTTTCCCAAAGGCGCTTTTTTGCTCGACTTGGCGATATCATCCCGATAGAGGGTGATATCCAGAATGCCCAGGGGAATTTTCTTGTTTTCAATGGCCGAAATCTTTTTCTGCAGCCGTTCAGCCAGATAAATGCCGCCCGTGCGGATACCGACGAGAACGAGGTTGTCCATGCCTTTATTTTTTTCCAGAATTTCATAGGCGATTCGCGTCAGGCACCGTTCTATGCCATCGCTGTCCATCACGATCTTCGGGCTCTTACTGTCTGTCATATTTTCCCCTCAATGACTCATCAGGATCTAGATAGGTCTAAAATGTTCTGCTTTCTTCAAGATGCTTCAATCCCGCTTAAGCGGGACGAGCTCTCCGTAACTTGCTGCGAAATAATGACATTCATTGCACGCCTCGACAGCTTGCTTCGAGGTTGTTGATTGCTGTCGATTGAAAATTCATAAACAGGCATAAAAAAAGCCTTTCCCCTTGCGGAGAAAGGCTTTTATAAACGTTGCGCTTACTGTTTTCATTGTATCGTCCTTTTTCAATCTCGCCGGATCAAATTAAAAGGTTAACTCGTGGATCTTTCTTACAACGAGGCTGCTTCGATGTCAAGGCAAAAAAGGCGAAAATGCTTTCCTTTGAAAATCATAAATGATATACGGTGGCCGCCTGGAGGGAAATAACTATGGCGATAAATCGCGAACCTCAGGTTTTTTTGTTTCTGAGTCAAATCCTGGGGAGGAACATCATTGGGGCTACGGGCGAGACGTTAGGCCGGGTGTATGATTTGACGGCTGAATTTGTCGATCCCTATCCGATTGTCACCGGCATCACTCTGCGTTCCGCACGGAAAGAAAATCCGGTCGTCATCCCGTGGAAAGACGTTGTGGATATGGATGAAGCCATATCGGTGTCGGAGTCATCCATTCAGGACCTGTCAGTGCTCCGCTTAAGAGATGGAGAGGTGCTGCTCAAGGACGCTCTCCTGGACAAGCAGGTTGTTGATACAGACGGCGCCAAAATTCGACGGGTCAATGATCTGCACTTTCTTAAAACACGGCACGGCCTTCATCTTGTCCATGTGGATGTCGGCTTTCGCGGGTTGATCCGCCGCGTCGGTCTCATCCACATGTTCGACGCCATTTTCAGGGGTCTTTTCGACTATCAGTTGCCCAATAACTTGATCCCGTGGAAATTCACGCAGCCGCTCAGTTCACCGAATCTCCTGCAGTTGAACATCGCCCAGAACCGGTTGGGGCAAATTCATCCGGCCGATCTGGCGGATATTCTGGAAGAACTCGATATTAAGCAGCGCTCAGCCGTATTCCAGGCTTTGGATGTGGAAACCGCCGCGGAAACGCTGGAGGAGACGGATCCGAAAATTCAGGTCAGCCTGATCAATGACCTCAATTCGGAAAAGGCGTCGGATATTATCGAAGAAATGTCTCTTTCCGAAGCGGCCGACCTCATCGGAGATCTGCCGAAAGCCAAGGCAGAAGGCATTTTAAAAGAAATGGAAAAAGATATTGCCGATGACGTCAAGGAACTTATGGCTCATCCGGAACGGGAAGCAGGCGGTATCATGACCACGTCCTACCTGAGTTTCCGTCCTGAAACGACGGTTCGGGAAGCACTCGATAAATTTCGCCAGGAGGCGGCCGATGTTGATCTGGTTTACTACGTTTACGTGACGGATGATGAAGAGCGACTGCTGGGCGTCATCAGCCTGCGGGACTTGATTCTTGCCGACTTAGATCAGAAACTGGAGAATATCATGGATGAACGAGTCGTTGCCGTTAAACTGGATGACAAGCATGACGTCATTGCCGAACAGTTTGCCAAATATGCCGTCACCGCAATCCCCGTTGTGGATGATCAGGAAAGAATGCACGGTACCATCATTTTTAAGAATCTTCTCGAAATTGTGGCGCCTCAATTGGGTAAATGACCTTGGACGTGCCGATGGTGACCTATGGAAAAAATTAAAGCATCCTGGAAGAAAATCATGCAGACCGGCTTGTGGAAACTCGGTCTCTTTTTTGCCTTTATCGGCCCGGGCGTCATTACGTCCAATGTCGATAACGACGCCGGCGGCATTACCACTTATTCGCTGGCCGGCGCTCACTATGGACTGAGTCTTCTGTGGATTCTGATTCCCGTTACCGTCGCGTTGATCATCATACAGGAAATGTGTGCCCGGATGGGCGTGGTTTCAGGCAAAGGGCTTTCTGATCTGATTCGGGAGCGCTTCGGAGCAAAAATCACGTTTTACCTGATGATTATTTTGTTTCTGGCGAATCTGGGAAATACACTCTGTGAATTCGCCGGTATTGCCGCCAGTATGGAAATATTCGGCGTGAGCAAATACATTTCCGTGCCCGCCGGCGCTTTCTTTGTCTGGTGGCTGGTGGTTAAGGGAAATTATAAGTCCGTGGAAAAAGTATTTCTCGTGGCCTGTGTTTTCTATCTTTCTTATATTGTGTCCGGATTTCTGGTTCATCCCGATTGGTCCGCCATCGGCAAGGCGGCGGTCATACCTAACTTGAATTTCGACACGGACATGCTGACCATGGCGATAGGTATTATCGGAACCACCATTGCTCCCTGGATGCAATTCTATCTGCAGTCGTCGATCGTGGATAAAGGACTGAAAGCGGAGAGTTATAAATATGCCCGGATGGACGTTATTTTCGGCTCCATCACGGTCAATGTCGTCGCTTTTTTTATTGTGATGCTTTGCGCCGTCACATTATTTCACAACGGGCTCAAGATTGAAACGGCAAAAGACGCTGCGCTGGCCTTGGCGCCGTTGGCCGGTTCCCACGCCTCATTGCTTTTTGCCTTCGGTCTGCTCAATGCTTCGCTGTTTGCCGCTTCGATCCTTCCGCTTTCCACCGCATACACCATTTGCGAAGCTTTCGGCTGGGAATCGAGCCTGAACACAAAGTTTATCGAAGCCCCGCAGTTTTACGGTCTTTATTCGCTCATGATCTTTCTGGGAGCCGGCATTATTCTCTTGCCCGGTGTGCCGCTGATTGACATTATGTTTTATTCTCAGGTCATCAACGGTATTCTGCTGCCGTTTGTTTTGATTTTTATGCTGCTGCTGATTAACGACAAACGGATTATGGGGAATTTTGTGAATAGTCGGCTGATGAATATTATTTCCTGGGTAACGGTCGTTATCCTGATCGGATTATCTCTGGCGATGGTGATATCGGCTTTCTTCTAGCGGGTGACTTTCCTGTTTTGCTTTAGTGCAATATTTTCCCGAGTCGCTCCCAACGAATTTTTTTCAAAAGGCTGTCGTGCTCATCACTGTTCCATGACCAGTAAATGATCAGCGCTTTTCCTTCCACGTCTTTCAAATCAACAAATCCCCAGAAACGGCTGTCGGCGCTTTCATCACGATTGTCTCCCATTACAAAAAGTGATCCGGCCGAAACGGTGACCGGACCGAAATTGTCGCGCGGCTGAATGATCGCCGGGTAGATCGTATTGTCGGAATATATGCCGAAGGAGTCTTTATAGGGTCGATCATTGATCAAGATATTTTTATTCTTAATTTCGATCTTATCACCGGCCACGCCGATGACCCGTTTAATGTAGTCTTTGGTGCGGTCATTGGGGTAAATAAAAACGATGATATCACCGCGCTTCGGATCGGTTACGGGAATAAGGAGTCTTCTGATGACGGGGATTTTTACGCCATAAATGAATTTGTTTACCAGGAGGTGGTCACCGACAAGCAGGGTCGGCACCATCGACCGGGAAGGAATCTTATAGGCCTGCACGACAAACGTCCGGATAACGACGGCGATCAAAATGGCGATAATAATCGCTTCTATGTATTCTTGAACTTTTGATTTTGATGCCGGGTCTTTTCTTTTCTCCGGTTTTTCATTGATGATATTTTTTGTCTTGCTTTTAGTTTCATTCATGACAGTGGGGAACTCCTAAGAGTAAATAGCGGCTAAAGAAACAAAAATCATAATCAAAGCAAGAGAACCCTTAAGCACCTTCCGACCCATCATGGCAAAGAAGGCACTGTTGGATATCTGCTGAGGGGCTTTGAGCCGGTACTGGCGGAGCAGTTCCACAACCAATATGCCGGTCAAACCTCCAAGGAAAAACCCTGCCCAGGTTCCGAGCCCCCACAACAGCGGTGTCAAAATAATCATGCCTATGGTCGCACCAATAGCAGCAGCCCAGAGGGATCTCTTAATAACGGGCGTTTTATGCGCCTTGGTCAATCCCGTCACGAAATCCAGCGTTTCGGCTAAAATGGCAAAGCAAAGGAGGAACAAAAGAACTTTCCATCCGACTTGCCCGAAACCGGTAAAAAAGCCATAAAGTAGAACATCCAGGAAAATGACGATGGTTCCCGGCAATCCAAATAAACTCAGATAAATGCCGATAAACAACAGGAGTATAAACGCTACAAACCCTGTCGAGGCCAAGGATGACAAATTATTTCTTCCTTTTCATTTTTGCAGGCCGCCATTTTTCAAAAAACAGCACGATCGTGCAGGCGATATAGATGGAAGAATAAGTGCCTATGACGACGCCGACCAGCATGGCAAAAGCAAAATCACGGATGACCGCTCCACCGAAAATAAACAAAGCCAGAACGGTGAAGAAAACAGTCAGCGAGGTTAAGACCGTTCTGCTGAGTGTCTGATTGATACTCGCATTAATAACATCTCCCAGTTTCCGTTTCGGATTTAATTTCACATTTTCCCGAATTCTATCTAATGTGACGATTGTATCGTTAATGGAAAAGCCGATAATGAAAATGAGGGATGCCAGAATAGATATGGTAAATTCCATATTCATGATGGAGACGGCGCCCATCGTAATGACGACGTCATGAACGAGAGCGAGAATTCCTCCCGCAGCGTAGCGGAACTCAAAACGCCAGCCGACATAAATCAGCATTGCCAGCCAGGAAAGAACGACTGCAATGACGGCTTTGCGCTTGAAATCCGAACCGACTTTGGAGCCAACGACTTCCACACGCCGAATTTCATAGTCTTTGTTGAAAGCGGCGGAGAGGGGTTGCTCGACGTTGGCCGCCAGCATCTTCTGATCGGAGAAAGATTCGGATGTGCGGATCAGAAATTCATTAACCCCGAACTGTTGAATGATACTGTTTTCCAGTTTGGTTGATTTCAAGGCTGTGCGGATCTGGTCTGCGGAAACAGTTTTCGAGAATTTAACCTGAATGATTGAACCGCCGGCGAAATCAATACCGGGATTCAAACCGCCGTGATAGATAATCGATCCGATGCCGACGATGATCAGGATTGCTGAAAAAATCACCGCGTACTTCATTTTCCCAACAAAATCAATGTTGACTCCTGGCTTTATCAACTCCATGCTCATACTATATCTCCTGCGTGCGCTCGAATTTTAAATGCTCAATTTTTTAATATTATAGTTCCAGGTAACATAATCGAAGATTACCCTCGTTATGAAAATGGCGGTAAAGAGACTGGCCAGAAGGCCAATAATTGTGGTTACCGCGAATCCCTTGACCGGGCCGGTGCCGAAGATGACGAGCAAAACAGCGGCGACGATACCGGTAATATGCGTGTCAATGATCGTAATAAAAGCTCGATCATAGCCTGTATCCAGAGCCAGGCGGACAGTTTTTCCCGTTCTTAATTCTTCGCGGATTCTTTCAAAAATGAGAATATTGGCATCCACCGCAACACCGACGGTGAGCAGCATACCGGCGATGCCCGGCAGGGTCAGAGTTGCCCGGAAAACGGCAAGAACAGCCAGGATCAGCACGATGTTGACAATGAGGGCCAGATCGGCAACCGCACCGGAAAGCCGGTAATAAATTAACATGAATAAAATGACCAGAAGCGATCCGATCATCGTCGCCAGAATGCCTTGCCGGATCGAATCGCTGCCCAGCGAAGGTCCGACCGTTCTTTCTTCCAGAATATTAACCGGAGCGGGCAGGGCGCCGGCGCGAAGAATAATAGCCAGGTCGCGCGCCTCGTCCATGGTGAAATTTCCGGTAATTTGAGCCTGTCCGCCGGAGATTCTTTCCTGGATGACGGGCGCCGAATAGACCACACCGTCCAGCACAATGGCCATGCGCTTACGGACATTTTCATTGGTGATGCGGTCGAAATCTGCAGCACCTTGTGAATTGAATTTGATAGAGACGTGCGGTTCGCCGAAACGGTCGGAAATTTGTACTTTAGCGGTTTCCAGCGAGGCGCCGGTCAGCACGGTTTTGTTTTTCAGTAAATAGGGGACCCGGCCTTTTTGACCGCTGGATTTATCCTCCCGCGAGCCATAGGCAATAATGTCGCCATCCGGGATATTGCCGCGCAGCGCTTCATCCAGGGAATGTTCATCGTCTACAATTTTGAATTCGAGAAGTGCCGTCTTGCCAATCAGATTTTTGGCTCTTTCAGGATCCTTGACACCGGGCAATTGAATCAATATCCGGTTATCGCCTTCCGGTACAATTTCCGGCTCCGCAATGCCGAACTGGTCCACACGATTGCGGATGGTTTCCAGAGAATGTTCAACGGTTAATTTTTTCAGTTCAATTGCTCTCTTGTCCTTTATTTTTAATTGGATAAGTTGCCCACCGTCACGAGGCGCGCTTGATGCTATTTCCAGGTCGGGAAACTGATCCTGCAACACTTTATCCAGGGCGGGTTTGCCGGCTGACTCTGTCAACTCCAGTGCAATTGTAGCGCCTTTTGTTTTTTCTACATTACGGAAACGCACTTTGTTATCCATCAATGATTCTTTTAGATCATTGGATGTTCTCTCCATCATGGCTTCCAGCGCTTTGTCCGTATCGATTTCCATAAGAAGGTGCATTCCACCCTGCAAATCCAGACCAAGGTGAATTTTTTCCTTGGGCAGATATTGATTCCAGGGCGACGGAATCTCGGAAATAAAGGTCGGTATCAAAAAATAAACAGCAGCAAGGCATACAGCCACCGTAATGGCCAATCTGATTTTCAAAGACTTGAACATGAAATGCCCCTTTCTATACTATGACACTATGGCTTGGTCGATGTCGTCGGGGCCGGAGAGCCCGTTTTCTGTATAACAGCGCCGATGGCGCTTCTCGAGATCTTAATGCGAACTTTGTCGGCGATTTCGAGCGTGACGACCGCATCAGCCAGACCGGTGATCTTGCCGTGGATGCCGCCGGTGGTCATCACCAGATCGCCGTAAGCCAGATTGTCCAACAGCGCTTTGAGTTCTTTTTGTTTCTTTTGCTGCGGTCGGATCATTAAAAAGTAAAAGATGGCGAAAATCACGACCATCATAATAATGAAACTCCAATCACCAAAACCGCCTGCTCCCTGCGCTCCCGGTGCTCCCTGACTACCGCCCATTGCGTATGCAGTTGTTATCAATTTCATGCCCTCCCTGTGAATTGTTCTTTAGTAGAATTTTTTGTCACTTTATCCCATTTGTCAAAAAAATCGTTTTTAAATGCTAAAAAGCGATTTTCGTTGATGGCCGCGCGTATTCTTTCCATCAGGCGTATATAGTGGCGTACGTTATGAATGGTATTTAATATCATCGCCAATATCTCGCCGGAAACATAAAGATGCCTCAAATATGCCCGAGAATAGTTTCTGCAGGTATAGCAATCGCATGTTTCATCAATCGGATTAATATCTTCCCGCCAGCGGGCGTTTTTTATAACAATCTTTTCGGAATTTGTAAACAATAATCCGTGCCGGGCGCATCTTGTCGGAATGACGCAGTCGAACATGTCGATTCCGCAGGAAACGCCGTAAACGATATCAGCGGGCATTCCGACTCCCATCAGGTAACGCGGCTTCTCCGCCGGCAGAAGAGGCGTGATATCCTGGGTAATGGCGTACATCAGTTCCCTGGGTTCACCCACACTGACGCCGCCCAGAGCATAACCATCAAAACCGATGGGAACGATTTGTTCAACGGCCCGGCGGCGTAAATCCAGATACGTACCTCCCTGGACGATGCCAAAGAGGGCGTGAGTGGAACTGGATTTTGCCTCTTTGCACAGTTTGGCCCATTTGACGGTTAAGGCCAAGGAATCCTCAGTCTGCTTCAACGTGGCGGGATAGGGTGTGCATTCATCGAGGCACATGTGAATGTCCGAACCCAGTGCTTCCTGTATTTCAATCGCCTTTTGCGGGCTCAAAAAATGTCGCGAACCGTCAATGTGCGACCGGAACATCACGCCATCCGGAAGAATTTTGCGCAGGGCGCCCAGGGAGTATACCTGAAATCCGCCGCTATCCGTCAGGATCGGGCCATGCCAGTTCATGAACGCATGGAGGCCGCCCAGCTTTTGTATCGTTTCATGGCCGGGACGCAAATACAAGTGATATGTATTCCCCAGGATAATTTGAGCGCCGCAGCTTTGAATATCTTCGGGACGCAGAGATTTGACGGTGCCCTGCGTTCCGACCGGCATAAACGCGGGGGTTTCCACGACGCCATGAGAGGTCATCATTTTCCCCAGACGGGCCGAGGTCAGGAGATCTTTCTTGATCAATTGAAATGAAAAAGACATGAACCTCTCCTATAAAATCAACATGCAGTCGCCGTAACTGTAAAAGAAATAGCGCTTTTCAACAGCTTCGGCATATGATTCCCTGATAAAATCCATGCCGGCAAATGCCGAAACCAGCAAAAACAAAGACGACCGGGGCAAATGGAAATTTGTCAAAAGACCATTGACTCTCTTGAAGGAATACCCGGGATAAATAAAGAGTCGCGTTTCACCCGATTGCGGCTTGACATATCCGTTGCTGTCCGCGACGCTTTCCAGCGTTCGCGTCGACGTTGTACCGACGGCAATGACTCTCCGGGCGTTATTGATTATATTCGCCGCTTCAGTTGTAATTTCATAAAATTCCGTTTCCATGACATGGTCTTCAATCGTTTCCGTTTCAATAGGTAAAAACGTTCCAATACCTACATGAAGCGTAATCGACGCGATCTGAATGCCTTTGGTGCGAAGCGTATTCAAAACCTCGGAAGAAAAATGCAGGCCGGCGGTAGGAGCGGCGATTGAGCCCGCCGTTTTGGCATAGATGGTCTGATAGCGGTCGCGATCATCTGTCTGATCCGGAGCCATGCTTCTTCTTCGTTTAATATAGGGGGGGAGAGGAGCACGGCCGAACCGCTCCAGATAGTTATTAAACCCGTCCTTAGCGCTCATTGCCATCAGCCATTTCTTATCCGACAGTCTGGCGATGACTTGAGCTTCACAGGAATGACCGAGATCGATCACGTCATTTTCCTTCAGTCTTTTTGCGGGTCGCGCCAGCACTTCCCACAATTCCTTGCCATCGATCTTTTCTTTGCAGGTTAAAAGCAGAATTTCGAGAAGCCCCCCGGAGGGTTTTTTCCCGTAAATTCTCGCCGGGATGACACGCGAGTCGTTAACGACCAGGACATCGCCCCGTTGCAGATTTTCCGGCAGGGAAGAGAAATGACAGTCTGCTATGGTTCTTTTGTCGCGACGAAGCAGCATCATGCGGGAAGCATCCCTTTGGTGTCGCGGATGCTGCGCGATCAAGTCATCGGGTAAAAAATATGAAAAATCATTTAACTGCATGGCATACCTGGCAAAAGTGGAAAATTTTAAGCAAACAATCAGAATAATCTGCAGCTGTCAATCAATTATCAGCGTCGTCCGAAGTAAAGCAGGATTAAACCAAGAATAATAGCGGTGATGCCGAAACCCCGCAAAGCGGTATCTGGCAGCGTCGTAATCTTAATCAGATAGATTTTCAATTTTTCAGGAAAAACCAGATACGGCAATCCTTCGATAATAAAAACCATGCCCAGCACGCAAAGGAAATAATCCAATTTTTATGTCCCCTTTTCTTTAGACTCGTTCCAGAGCGAATCCATTTCGTCAATCGTTGCTTCATTGATCGATCGGCCGCGGGCGGTGAGTTGTTCTACAATATATGCAAACCGTCTGAGGAATTTGTTGATCGTTCCATTGAGCGCCGTTTCGGCGTCGACAGAAAGAAAACGGCTCAGGTTTACAAGCGTAAACAGAATGTCTCCCAATTCCTCTTCAACTTTGCAAGTATCTTCTATTCTGCGTGCTTCAGCAAGTTCATGAAGTTCTTCATTCAGTTTTTTCAGGACCTCATCTGCGTCCGGCCAATCGAAACCATGACGGGAGGCGATGGAGGTGATCTTCTGTGCCTTTTTAAGGGCTGGAAGCGATCGGGGGACGCTGCTGAAGATGCTGTCGTCGGCATTTATGCCGGTGCGTTCTCTATTCTTAATTTCCTGCCAGTTTTCTTTCACTTCCCGGACGGAATTGACTTTGACATCGCCGAAGACGTGCGGGTGGCGACGGATCATCTTCTCTCTGATGGCCGCCATGACCTCCGCCAGAGAAAAGTCGCCTTGTTCAGTGGCGATTTCGGCGATGAAAAGGATTTGAAAAAGCAAATCGCCGAGCTCTTCCCGGATGTGAAGTGGATTATTTTCAGCTATGGCATCAACGACTTCATAGGATTCGTCCAGCAGATATTTCCCGATATCCTGCTTGGTCTGCTTTTGATCCCACGGGCAGCCGTCGGGAGCACGCAGTCTTTTTATCAGCGCAATCAGGTCGCGCAACTGGTTTTGTGTATCGTCTATCGAATCTTTATGCATATCCAATCATCCTTCTTGGCAAACCGGCAGGTAAGTAACATAATACGCAAGAGCTGACAATGTTTTCTCCGTTGAAAAGGTTTTGAATGCGTTTGGAAGAACCACATTGACAGCAAGACGGCTTTCCGGCGGCGTAAAATACATCGAGGCATGAACGGTCTCGCTCGTTTCTTCATTCCGGAGCCTCTGTGCCATCATGCAGGAGATTTTGATTTTCGGTGGGAACCGAGTGTGAGAATTGCTGCAGGTTCATGATCTTTATTTCGATTGCAGTCGTGATCCCGGCGACGCAGCCCCGAAAGAGATGGCTGATTCAATTATATAGTGGAATAAGCAAACCGTACGTTATGCGTTACACCTATGCTTTATCAAGCGCATCACTGAAACTTCAATCTCTGAAGCGAAACCGGATAATGTGAAAGATGGCGGAGACGGCATCTTTCCAGCCAATTTTCTTTCCTTCTTCGTAGGTGCGTCCGGCGTAGGAAATTCCTGTTTCATACACTCTTGCATGCTTTCCGTTTATGCGAAGACGGGCGACTTTGGCCGTGATCTCGGGTTCGACGCCAAAGCGGGGACTTTTGATTTCGATTCGATCGATGACGTCCCGTGTGAAAACTTTATAGCAGACCTCCATGTCCGTCAGATTCAGGTTGGTCAGCATGTTGGAAATCGTTGTCAGGCAGTTATTGGCGAGTTGATGCCAGAAATACATGACCCGGTGCGGTTCGCCTATAAAACGGCTGCCGAACACAACATCGGCCTTGCCGTCGAGAATAGGTTGTAAAAGTTTCGGAAAATCGGCCGGATCATACTCCAGATCGGCATCCTGAATGACAACGATATCTCCCCTGACCTTCTTGAAGCCGTCGCGCAATGCTGCGCCTTTTCCTTCGTTGATCGGTTTGTCGATTAATTCAAATCTGATTTCCGGGAATTTGGCAGCGAACGAATTCATTACGTTCCATGTTCCGTCTTTCGAAGCGTCATTCACGACAATCAATTCGCGTTCAAGACCGTTCGGAAGAGGCTGCCGCATTACCTTATGAAGAATTTCTTCGAGATAATATTCTTCATTGTAAACGGGAATAACAATGGACAAGAGTTTAAAAGGGGATGACGTCATAAATGAAACCTTTATTCTTTATTGATGGGGTCGTTCTTTTCAACTTCTTCACCCGGGTTCAGGCTCGAGGTGACTTCCTTTCTTGAGGAACAGCACACAATCGTTATCGGAATATATCAATGACCATCGCGGCTCTCCACGCAATAAAGCAGGGACTCTACTCTCCCGCCGAAATAAGATTAACTCGTGAGGATATTTGCCCAGATAGTCTTGCCAGCCGGTGCCGCCACTGGTAAATCCAAAATACTCGCGCGAAGACTTTTCGGTGTAAATTGTTTCATAACGCCCGTCCATCGCCACGCGGCTCCCCGGTAAACTCCAGATGATATACTCTCCCCAGCTGAACTCTGTCAGGATATTGCCTTTCAGGTCATGTTTGCGCAAAAATTCAATCGCACCCACGGGATAGTTGTAATCGGACGCCTGCCCTTGAGCGGTATTGCCAAGCGTGATGTCAAAAGGATGACCGGTGATAAATCGAGTGCCGAAAAGAAAGAAAAGACATAAGAAAAGAAGCCCGGTGAACACGGATAGTGGTTTCTTCCACTGATCGGTATGCGCGGCTGAATAACGTATGGTATCCCATGCTCGCGTAAAATAAATAGGGCCGAAGCAGCCCATGACGAGGAAAAACACGCTCTGATGTCTTACGTGCCTAAACGCCAAGTATGATGTCGCCATGATGAGCAGAATATCCGAGAAATTACGGCGCCGTGATGTGATCAGCATGAGAAAAGCCAGTATCGTGAGAATGAGAAACATAAGAATGTTCGTCGAGAACTCGCCATTTTGCAAAGCGGAAAGAACGGAGTGCCACTCATCAATATCGGGACGGGGCATGAAGAGAGCATCCTTCAGATATGTCCAATATTTTAATCCGTAAGGATTGATGAGAGTCACGAATGTCGCGGGCACCAGAATCAGCCAATAAGGTTTTGATGCTTGTTTTGAAATCAACTCCCCCAGGGCAAACAAACCAATCATTCCAAGACCGGCAACAAATCCTCCGTGCAGATTAGCCCACAGCAGGTAGAGCGGCACCAGCCACCACAGGGCGTAATAACGGTTCTTCTGTTTTGAGTTTTCAAGAAGATAAAGGGTCAGTACGAAGAAGAGGTTTGTAAATGCCTGGGCTCTCAAGGGCGAGTATGCAAAACTGAAAAAAGGGCTTATTAAGAGCAGGCAGATGACCGCAGTCTGAGCTGAAGCGCCCCGTGTTCTTGCCGTCTTGTAAATTAGAAAAGCAGTTCCGATACCGATGATGTATTTCAATGCCTGCAGGCCGGCAGCCCCCAGATGTTGATATATCGGATAGAATATGACGCCTGTCAGCCATTCGTGATACACCCACAGCGTTTTTGTGGGGGTGTAAGAAAAGATGTCCTGATAAGGGAAGTTGGTGGTGCTCCAAAACAATCGTCCGAATGACATGTAACCCCACAAATCGGGATCGGCCATGGTTTCCGTGAGCCGCCCGAGAATTAAAGCGATCGTGCCGAGCCCAACGATTACATGCAACCAATTGATTGTATAGTGTGTGCCTTTGATCCATTGCGGGTGTGGTAGCAATTAAACCGTCCTTCGCTTTCTTTTTCCGATTGGAATCGGCAAGCCTGCAGGAGTTAAATGACACTTGTTTGTCGTTCTTTCTCACAAACGGCCTATCAGGTCAAGTTTCTCTATCATCGATGCCTAGCCTTTTATGCAGGTCATTGGCCAGTTCTATGAAAGACGCATTTAATCCCGCTTAAGCGGTACGAGCGCTAATTCTCAGTAGCTTCCCGCGATATAATAACGCTCATTTAATACGTCGGCAGCTTGCTGCGAGTTGTGGCTGATTCAATTAACGGCAATGTCCTGTTACGCTCTCATGGAACGACCTGAGACGCTATGTGGAATGAATTTGCCTGGTGCCGGCAAGAAGGGATTCAATAAGATCAACGTTTGGACGGATAAGTGAGGAATGACGATGAGTAAACGTTTAACGATGTCTACCGAATCGGCCATTCACCGCGCGCCTGCAGAACTTCTTTGAAAGCACTGAGCGCTTCGTTCACCGCCGGCATACCCGCGTACGTCGCCGTCTGGAAGAAAATTTCGACCAGTTTCTTTGGATCACAGCCGACGTTCAGAGCCGCGTTGGCATGGACCTTTAATTCGTCCCGGGCTTTTATCGCGGCCAGCATCGCGCAAGCCGCCATCTGACGTTCCTGGAGGGATAGAACGTCGCGGGAGTATAAATTACCCGTGATAAAGCGCGAAAAATCGTTGGCCAGATCGCGGTCAAATTCACGCCATAATGAATAGGGCCGATCCAGTTTCGCGCCTCCGGAGAAGAGTTTTTCCGCAGTCTTTTGTGTTCTGTCTTTCAGCAGTTGATCGTTCATATGCCCTCGATAATTATTTCATGATAAAGACGTCTCTTTGCCTGTCTTGGAAATAGATGTGATTATACTGTGAACCGTTGACTCGATCGAAGAAGACTTCGCCGTTCTTCCGGCATTCGGGACAACAGGAATTGGGCAAAATCACCGCGAAAATCTTTTTGCCTGTGTCGGCAGCAGATTCAATCATAACAAGACCGCCGCAGTCGTCACACACACGGACCGTTTCGATTTGCTTCTCCGTAATATCATCCGTATCGTAGTAAATATTCTTTTCGCGGCGTATATAAGCTGCGGAGCCGGTAACTTGTTTTTTCAAGTTCTTCTTTTTCTTCCACAGCGTCATTACGTTCTTCACTTCATTTTCGATAAGGCGTGTGACTTCGGGGGATTGACGGATGCGCTGCGCATCATAATCGGGTTCACGCACCTGGCTGTAGTCCAGCCCGGCCATTGCGAGAATGATGCCGACATTGACGTACGGGAGGGCTTTTTCGATGGAATAACCGCCTTCCAGAACAGCGATGTGGGGTGCGAGTTTTTCATTTAAGAGCGCATATCCCTGGGCGCTGAAGTTCATATTGGTGATCGGGTCGCTATAATGGTTATCCTGTCCGGCTGAATTGATGATTATTTCGGGCTTGAATTCATCCAGGATCGGAAGAATGACGTTGTCCAGAGTAAACAGAAAACCTTCGTCCGACGTGCGGGGGGGAAGGGGGATATTGATGGTTGCACCCAGCGCATTGGGACCGCCGAAGTCGTCGATAAAGCCTGTTCCCGGATAAAGCGTCCGTCCGTCCTGATGCATAGAGATACACAGAACGTCGGGATCATTCCAGTAGATATCCTGCGTGCCGTCGCCGTGATGACAATCCGTATCCACGATGGCGATTCTCTTGACGCCGAATTTATGGCGGATATATTCAACCATCACGGCTTCAATATTGATATTGCAGAAACCGCGCGCACCGTGCGCTACAAGCATGGAATGATGCCCGGGAGGACGCACGAGGGCAAAAGCGTTGTCCACCTCTCCCGTCAGGACTTTTTGCGCGGCGGTGATCGCACCTCCGGCAGAAATAAGGTGGGAATTCGTTGTCAGGTTTTGCGGGTTTGGAACGCAAATATGGCAGCGGTTAATATCCGCATACGTAGCGATACCCGGTTTGTATTCCAGAATATTTGGAAAATCCAGCAGACCTTCTTCGAAGACCTGGTCCTGCGTATAAAGCAGCCTCTCTTCTCGTTCCGGGTGGTTCGGGGAAATAGCCCAGTCGAATGCCGGGAAGAATATGAGACCTGTTTTTCTCTCTTTTTTGGACATTTTATTTTACCTTTCACCGCCGGAAGAAATCAACCCGGGTTTAATTTGAACTTTAACGCGAATATTTTTCCCCGTCGTGTAAAAGTCACGAATCATGTTGAACTCCTGACATTCGGTAACTTCCATAATGATGTCTTCCGGTGTGGCGCCCATACAGACCGCTTTTTCCCGCAAGGCTTTTTTGCCGATTTCGACGGCGTCGGCCAGACAAAAATCATGAGGAATGCTTTGGATCTGACCCTCTTCGCTGATGATGAGCTCTTTTTTCTCCGTATCAGCCAGGATCGTTATTTCGGCGGTGGTTCTGGCAACCGCCACACCAAGGGCATTGGATACTTCCGAGTGCTCGGGGATGGAATAGGGGTAGCCAAGGTTTTCAGCAATAAAGGGTGCAACCGCCGCCGGTCCTCCGGCAACATAGAGTATTTTGGGCCGGATAATTTTCCCCTCCAGAAGTTCATGAATGGTGTAGACCGGTTTGTCATTGACATCAGAAAGGATGTGGCGAACCTGGTCGGAAATCATTCCAGCCATTTTTTCGACAATAGCGCGGGCCGTATCCCGGATGTTCATGCGTAGTTTTTTAGCGACGAGGCCGATGGCATCCTCCGCTTTTTGCCTGTCACCAATCGTTACAATACCCTCTACGATCATGGCGTCCGTCGGTGTGGGGAATGGTCCGTCCAGTGCAGCTGCTGGACCTTCCCTTTGCGGTCCGATGACAATTTCGCCTTTTTCAATCTTCACAACGCTGTCTCCGCCCACACCGATGGATTTCGTATAGAGTCCGCGAATGAGCGTTTTGCGCCCGTCGATAACTACGCCGGATGGTTCCAGAAGAGGGACGCCATCGGCGAAGACAGAAATGTCAGTCGTCGTACCTCCGATGTCGAGTGCGACAGCGTCGTCTTTAATACAGGCGGTTGCCAAAACGCCCATAATACCTGCTGCCGGGCCGGAGTGAATAGTCTGTACGGGGCAACAAAGGGATTTATCAATCAGCATGGTTCCTCCATCCGCTTTCAGGATATAGACAGGGATATTCGGACCGATCTTGGCGGCAAACTTCTGAACGTCCTCAACGAATCTCTGATGAATGTCATGAATGGCCGCATTGAGATATGTCGTAGCAATGCGGCGGGGAAAATTCAGTTGTCCGGATAGCGTATGGCCTAAAAAGATATTCCGGGAACCGTTCTGCAGTAATTGAGCTGCGTCCAGTTCCTGCTGCGGATTACGGCTGGAAAATTTTCCCACAACGCCGATGTGATGAATGGCGCTGTCAGAAATCTCATTGCTGATTTCACCAATTTCTCGGCTGCTTACTTTTTTAACGGGCACGCCGCGGTGATTGACGTAGCCTTGAGCAAAGTAAGCATCTTTACCCAGATTCAATGCAGCCGGCGATAGGCCGGGGCCGCTCAGTAAAACCATGGCCACGCGATTGATTTTGTTCTGGACAATTGCATTGGTCGAGATTGTAGTACTTAACACAATTCGTTCAATATCATTCGTGTTATTTCTTGGGATGAGCTTCTCAACGGCTTCCAGAAGCGAGGCCATGATGTTCGCTTGATCCGTGAGCACTTTAGCCTTCTTGATCAGTTGAAAATTTTTAACCAGAACGGCGTCTGTATGGGTTCCGCCGACGTCAATACCAAGTATCATTGCAGCGTCCTTTGATGTCAATTTTTCTCACTTATATATGTTTAAATATCTCTTGACAAGGCAAAAAAAAGGCGTATTGTCACCCATCGTGAATCTAGTGTGTTCACACACTAAAATTTTTGAAAGGAGGAATTGTCTAATGAAGAAGGTATTGGCCATTTTTGTTAGCGTGCTTTTGTTGGCTTCTTTATCAATCGCGGCAGTAGGCTGCAAGCAGGCACCGAAGGAAGAAGCACCTAAGGTTGAAGCGCCCGCAGCACCCGCAGCGACGGCAGCACCCGCAGCGCCCGCAGCGCCCGCAGCGACGGCGGCACCGGCCCCTGCACCGGCAAAATAATCATATAATCAATTGCAGGATTATAGGACCGGGTTACCCTTGATGATTCAAGGGTAACCCGGTTTTTTTAGTTTCTTGACATGCTTGTCTTTAATGCTAAATTAACCATAATATGCTAAAATTGAACGAAAAATAAACTCAGGGGGTGCATTATGGCAAGGGATTGGGATCTCGCAAAAGGGTTGGTGATTGGTGGTTTGATCGGTGCAGCGATTGGAATTTTGTTTGCCCCGAAAAGTGGAAAAGAAACCCGCCAGGACATTGCTGACAAAGCAGACGAACTTTTATCCAAGGCAAAAGAAGAATATGAAAGAGCCATAGAAAAAAGCAAGGCCACCTATGATGCGGCAGTTACGCGCCTCAGTACGGCAGAAGGTACCGTCAGAGAAAAAGTAAAGGAAATAGAAAAAAACATCGGCGAGTTTGCTCAGCAGGGCGCCGAGACGCTGGCTGACAATACAAGTCGTCTGAAAAAAGCTCTTGATGCCGGAGTGGAGGCCTATAGGGAAGAAAAAAATAAAAAGCCGGTTTAGACCGTTGCTGACCATTTTCAAAAGTTGTCGTTAACGATTAAGAAAAGAATACTCGAGGAGAGAAATCATGAACCTGGAAATGGGTTTGATAATTTTTGGCAGCGCTCTGCTGTTACTGGTGTTGTTTTGTATCCCAATTCTGCTGAAACTCTGGCGTGCAGCAAGTGACGTTACGGTAACGCTGCAGGCTTTGAACGAGAGACTTCCGGTGATTTTGAAAAATCTGGAAGAGATCTCGACTAACATCAATAATTCGACAACGGCAATCAATGGGGAAGTTCAAAAATATGCAGCCACGTCCGATCGTTTTCATACTGTGATGAATGAGGTAGTAAATGGCATTGAACTTATTACGCCATTTGCCGTCAAGTCTCCCGTATTTCGGAAATTGACTGAGGTGATTGCCCTGGTTAAAGGAGTCAAGGCATTTCTTGGCGTCTTAACCGGAAGGCATGGGGTTTGAAGCGACATGGCGAAAATGACTTTTTCCAATAAGTGGGGGCGTGTCGCCGTTTCCAAAAAACCGTTGACATCGAGTGGGCAGAAATCGGCGGAAGATGCTGTGCGTGAAATGAAAAATGCCGCCAAAGCCCCGGGCGGTGAGGATTACCGGGAAAGGTCTTTAAGCATTCATGGCCTTGTTTGCGCACGTTGCGGCCGCGATTTTTCGGGCATGAACCGGCAGCTTTTGACCGTTCACCACAAGGATGGCAATCATCATAATAATCCCCCGGACGGCAGCAACTGGGAAAACCTTTGCGCATTCTGTCACGAAGACGTGCATAGCCGGGAAGTCTTGTCTGAATACCTCGGGGATAGCGCAGGAAGTCGCGAAGTGAGTCTCGTTTACGGCGGATCGCCGCCCGCGGAACCGGAATCGTCAGGGATACTGGCGCAAAAACTCAAACAGGCCTTGCAAAAGACTAAGTCTTAATCTCCGGTTTCGCTAATATTTCCATAAACGGATAACTTTATTTCTTTCCCTTCTTTGCCTATCTCTTCAGTCAGTATGTTCATTGATGAGAAAGACGAATCATCTCGAACAAGAATGCCGGCTGGTTCCTTTGCTTTGCCGGAAGATACGATTCATTTTCCTCAAAAAAATAAATTAAAATTCTCCGGGGACCGTCATATTTATGCTTATATTCAATTTCTGCTTTATAATTCTGCGCCTCTCCCGGGTTTATGCTGAATTCGGCAACCTTTTTCTTCTCCACATACGCTCTGATTCGGCCAGGCAGACCGATTGATCTTACGCCGATGAATTCAATCAATTCTCTGTTTTGTGCCAGCCCGTCAAGTTTTTGAGGTTTAACGTAGACAACAGATACGTCCTCCGCGCTGATCAGTCCGTTTCGTAAAGGTATCATGCCGAGGGTATTGTAGCGAGTAAATGTTTCCCGGCTCGCTGCTGTAACGACACCCTCGTGCCAATGAACATTTTTATACAGGAAAGGCGCCCTTGCTGGTGTGACACTCCGGTAATTCACAAAATCCGGTTTGCGCTCTTCAATCATAACTAATCGCAGTTCGGGGCTGGTTTCCAGAAATGCTTTTATATTGGCCGGAAGATGGATGACAAGAAATAGAACCAGAATCGGGAACGACACTTTCACGGGTAAGAGGGCTAACAGGCCGGCAAGCATGAACAGAATGGTCAGATAATAGCATTCAACAAAGTAACGCATGGTTACTATATTCCCCGTAAAGATGATCAGTGCATTGATGATAACTGACGTTATGCCGAGAATGATCGTAATTTTGCGCATATTCGAACTCATCTTCAAGGCCCGGTAGATGCCGAACATTGCAACAGGCAGTAAGATAATCAACAGAGGATTATTGTATAGTAAGTATGGCGGGACGCATTCTGACCACGATGCACTTTTTTCCTCTAAGCCGTAAAATAAGGTCAATCCCGGCGATGTGTAATATGCAAGAAGTTTGTATGCGGTGTTGGCCAACTGAGTCATCGGGGAAAAGAGGCCGTTCTGAATACGCAGATAAGAATAAAATACAGGGTTTTGGAGTTTCAGACCAAAATCGAAAATGCTGCCGAAACGGATGAAGTTCAGGGCCAGCTGCCCCGCGATCAAGAATGCAGGAACCGCCATTAAGGTGTAGTGAAATCCTTTTAGTGTTGATCTGGTTTTTTTATTCGTAATGAGTTTGCCCAGGATAACCGGAATGACAAAGACTGCAAATACGAACCAGGTTCCCCGCACTGATGCAGCTGCCGCGAAAAGACAGGATGCAATAATCAGATAAGTAGGCTGGTTTTCTTTTTGACCTTTAATCAGATAAAAGAGTCCAGGCAGCGCCAGGCCCATACTAAAAATTATCTGTTGCTCGTAGATGACAAAATGGCCGAAAAACCAGGAATCATGATAAATGCCATCAGGTAGAGGAAGATTGAAGATTAGCATCCAGGACAAGATGATCGTCGCGAATATCAAGAAACCTTGACTTGATGGCGTCCGCGACGCCGTATGCATGATTTCAAAGACGATGTACTGCAGAAAGAAGACAAAGAGAAATAAGAAAAGAAGAACAAGAAAGTAGCTGGATATTGTTCTGCCGAGAAATGCCGATAGAAAGGCGTGCAAAGCAGATGGTAACATTCCCCAGTAAAGATAATAGTTTCCTTGGTAGAGACTGATATCGTGATAAAACATATCACGGTAATCGGGAGTGATGGCGATGTGACCCTTTTGTAGCGCATAGGCTTGGATATCGATAAAGGCATCAAGCAAACCAGGTTGGTGAAATCCTTGCGACAAATAATAAATCCAAATCAATGCCGCAATAAGAGCACTCACAAACAACGAAAAACCGACCCTTTTGCTGGTTTCTATTTCCGGATCAAATAATGTTATTTCATTCATCCTGGAAAATTGCCTTTGTGGCGATCTGTGCCCTATCGAAAAGAAATCAGTCGGGAAGTCTTGTTTAGCTCCTAGCCCATCTTCCAAATTGTCTGCGATACTGATGTATGACACGGACTCTTCAAGAAAAAATATTACCGAATAAGCATTCCAGAGTCGGCGGTTTCCTTCACCAGCTTATCGCCCACGGATGTTCCGCAATAAATGCAGCTATAATCGTACTTGTCCCCTTCGGATAAAACGAGAAGCAGCCTCTTTCGCACGGGTACGGCCCGTCCGCACTTTGGGCAGAACAGCTCCGTCGCATCAAAATCTTTATAGGACGGTTTCATCGGTCATCATCCTTGTCCGGGATTTCTGTCCAATTCGCAAGCCAGACAGTTGCTTCGCTGTCGCTGGGTGCGCGCCAGTCGCCGCGCGGGGAAAGTGATCCGCCGGAGCCAACCTTAGGGCTGTTGGGAACACAGGAACGTTTGTACTGGGATGTTTTGAAAAATCGATGCAGGTAAACATGCAGCCACTTCTTGATCTCTGCAAGGCTGTAACTGTTCTGCTTTTTCAGAGGTACATCCGGCCATGAGCCTTTCGTCTTGTCCCTCCAGGCGATATAGGCGAGAAATGCAACTTTTGTCGGAAGATAGCCGAAGCGAGTAATGTAGAAGTTGTTAAAATCCTGCAATTCATAAGGACCGATCGTGGCTTCCGTCTTCTGTAGCGGCTGATTATCTTTCTCTCCGGGAATGAGTTCCGGTGAAATTTCCGTTTCCAGAACAGCCAGAAGAATGTCCGACACCTCCCCAGAAAACTGATGAGTTTGCGCGACCCAGCGGATTAAGTATTGAATAAGCGTTTTGGGGACACTGGCATTGACATTATAATGCGACATGTGGTCGCCAATGCCGTAAGTGCTCCAGCCCAGTGCAAGCTCACTTAGATCACCTGTGCCGACGACAAGAGCATTGTTCATGTTAGCGAGGCGGAAAAGATGCGCCGATCGCTGACCCGCTTGAACATTTTCAAAGGCGATGTCGTAGACTTTTTTACCGCGAGTAAACGGATGCCCGATATCTTTGAGCATCTGCATGCAAGCCGGCTTGATATCAATTTCATTGGCTTCCACTCCCAGGGCGTTCATCAGATTGATGGCGTTGCGATAGGTCTTGCTGCTTGTCCCGAAAGCGGGCATTGTGTAAGCTTTAACATGATTGCGTGGTAGACCCAGCAGATCCATAGTTCTTGCCGCAACGATCAGGGCATGTGTAGAGTCCAGTCCGCCGGAAACACCGATGACCAGATTGGGAATGCCGGAGGCTTTAAGCCTCTTAGCCAGACCCTGAACCTGGATATTATAGGCCTCGTAACAGCGCTGATCGCGTTTTCCCGGATCAGCCGGGATATAAGGAAAGCGCGGGAATTCCCGATCCGGAAGCAATCGGCCCTGCGGGCAGTCCATTTCAAATTCAACATGGCGAAATTCGGACAATCGATTTTTGTAATCCGTTGCATTTTGACCAAAAGTGGTAAGTCGCATCCGGTCCTGCGCCAGTCGATCCAAATCAATATCGCCAAAAATGATTTGCGCCGATGTCGAAAAGCGTTCGGATTCCGACAAGAGATTGCCGTTTTCATAAATCATCGCATGGCCATCCCATGCCAGATCCGTCGTCGATTCGCCGAAACCCGCCGCGGCATAAAGATAGGCAGAAACACAACGGGCCGACTGGCTGGCGGCCAGTTGGTGCCGGTATTCGGATTTGCCAATGGTAATGTTGGAAGCTGACAGATTACCTACGACAGTGGCGCCGGCCAGCGCTGCAAAACTTGAAGGCGGGATCGGAACCCAGACATCTTCACAGATCTCAAAGAACAGCGCCAGGTTGTTCACATTGGCGGCTCTAAAAATCAAATTTGCACCGAAGGGGATATTTTTTTGACCGGCTAGTGCTATCGTTGATGAAAGAGCTGCAGCAGCGGGAGAAAATTGTCTGGCTTCGTAGTATTCGCGATAATTAGGCAGATATGATTTGACTGCTACGCCGAGAATTTTGCCATGGTAAAACACTATCGCGCAGTTAAACAAACGACAATCTACCTGCAAGGGCGCGCCGCAGACAACAACCAAATTCAACTTGGCCGTTGCTTTTTTGATCGTTACTAAAGCGCCTGCTGCGCTTTTGAGCAGCGCATCCTGATGAAATAGATCTTCATTAGAGTAGGCTGTGAGCCCCAGTTCCGGGAAAATGGCGATAATCGCTTTTTGGCGTGCAGCTTTGCGAGCAAGTTCTATCGTTTTTTGTGTATTGAAAGAAACATCGGCGACCCTGACTTCGGGAATGCAGACTGCCGTGCGGATAAAACCCTGCTGATAGAGATTGAAAAAGGTTTTTGCAGCCATAGATTATCCTTTCTCGACGTAAGCGTAGGCACTATGATTGTGGATACTTTCAAAATTTTCCGCTTCAATGCTGTACCATGTGAAATTGTCATTTGCGTTGAGCTTCACGGCTACGCTGCGGACGACGTCCTCCACAAACTTCGGGTTTTCGTATGCTTTTTCGGTGACAAACTTTTCATCCACCCGCTTTAAAAGGGAATATACCTCTCCACTGGCTGAGTCTTCAACCATTTTTATCAGATCTTCAATCCAAAAGAATTTTTTGAAACGCACTTTCACCGTTACAATGCTGCGTTGATTATGCGCACCGAATGCGCTGATTTCTTTAGAGCAGGGGCACAGGGTTGTCACCGGCACTACGACACCCACTAAGAAATCCGTTCGCTCGTCATTATTTTCGCCGGCGAAGAAACAGCGATATTCCATGGGGCTTTTAGCTTTGGAGACAGGAGCCGTTTTTTCCAGGAAATAAGGAAAATCGATTTCCATATGTGCGGAGGGAGCATGCAATTTTTGCCGCATCTTTTCCAGAATCGTCTGAAATGTTTTAATGCTGATGTGCCCTTTAAAATCGTTAAGCACTTCCACGAACCGACTCATATGGGTGCCCTTGAAATGATGCGGAAGGTTAACATACATATTAATCGTTGCATTTACCGGCTGAGTGCCACGGGCACGATCCAGCACGATGATCGGATACTTGATGTTTTTGACCCCGACTTTTTGAATATCGATGTTACGAAAATCTTTCTGGTTTTGAATGTCTATCATATAAAAACAGGTGAAAGGCGCAAGGTGCAAGGTCAAAGGCTTTAAGCGGCGGGCTGCGCCTCTGGTTAATGCTTATGTTTTTATTTTTCCCTTGAACCTTTGGCCTTTATCCTTTCTCCTCGCTATACGTTACTACCGAGCTTTCCGATTCCCACACTTTAACCTGAATCACCCTGACTTCGGCTCCTTTAACTCTGATTTTCATTTCCTGAAAAACATAATAAGCGATGTTTTCTGAAGAAGGATTCTGTTCGCTAAAAAAAGAAAGGTCATTCAGATGCTGGTGATCCATCTTATCAAGAATCTCTTTGAGCCATTTTTTAACCAAGCGAAAGTCAATTAAAATACCTTCATTCGTTAATCGAGATCCGCCGACGGTAACTTCGACCTTGAAATTATGGCCGTGTAATTCCTCACATTGTCCGCCGATTTCTGCCAATAGATGCGCTGCTGAAAATGATTTGATTATTGTTATTTCGAACATTTCATTAATCCTTGAAATCAAATATTCTAAATGCTTCAGCCAAGATCGAATTATTAATAAATCTTTATTGAAAGAATGCCTATCATATTTTCGCTTGTGAGAAAATCATTTAAATAATTTGCATAAAATTGAGCAAATTGACGACTTATTGCTGAAAATGGCCTATTTTTTTGAATGAATTGCATTTTTTTTGAAGTGATTAAGATCACAATCTATTTTAAAAACAAATGAAATCCATCATTAATGTAAAAATGTCTGATTTGGCATACCCATTGCTTAAAAACATGTGAAAATTGAGAAAATGAAGAATATTTAGGAGGTGAAGACAACAAAAAATAGTTGAAAAAATCAATTTATTATGCCAGAAATGACCAGCAAAAAGTAACCAAATAAAACACTTATTGAAAAAGGAGGACTATTATGTTGAAAGCATTTCATAGAGAATCAGGTCAGAAGGGCTTCACCCTGATCGAGTTGATGATCGTTATCGCGATTATCGGTATTCTGGCGGCCATCGCCATCCCGCAATTTGTATCCTACAGGCAGAAGGGATACAATACTCAGGCAAAGGGCGAGTTAAAGAGTCTATACACGGCCTGCCAGGCTTATTTTGCAGACAGTCCTACTGGTGCATCCTGTTCAGAAACCGAACCAAAGATAGCCGCCGTTTTCCAGAAATCACCTGCAGTTACATTTGTTATAGCTGGCGGTCAGACACTGAATGGTACAACAGCAGTTCACAGTGCAGGTACGTCAACGTATACCATCATGTCGAGCGGAAATATCCTGCCGTAATTAAAACAATATAAATTTATTTAGCGGAAAGGCTGGTTAATTTTGACCAGCCTTTCTTTTTATGTTTTATAATTTGTCTTTTTTTGGAAAAATCAATTGGAAGCTGCCATTGCTGATTTTACAACCGCTCTTGAAATTAATTCCGCTATGGCTGATTATTTTAATTACCATGGTGTGGCATTGCGTTTAACGGGCGAGTACAAAAAATCATTTTCCGATGTCGATCAGGGGCCATAAAAGATCAACCGCAAATTTGCGGAAGCCTATTTCAGTCGATGGATGGTCTACGATATATACGTGCAATATACCGGTGCGGTTGCAGACTTTAATCAGGCAATAAGAATCAAACCGAAATATGTGATGCATATTTCTTTTAAGGTATATCCTTCACCTCTCTCGGCAAATACAAGGATGCCATCAATGATTTTCGACAAGTGTTGAGCATCAATGACGGTTATATTCCGTCTCATAATAATTGATGTCAAAATGACCCAATCATGTCGAATTCCACCATATTCTCTCATACAATTTAACATACTTTATCCTCGAATTTGAATCTTAATAAAGCTTAGTATTTGATTTTGAATGATAAATTAAAAATTAGAACCGTAAAAAATGCATATATATCTGTGATTGCTTTTTGGCGTACAAGTTGCTTTAAACAAAAATACATTATTAAGTTACCGTGATTTAAAATTATGATAGGGAAAACTCAAACAATTAATGGATTCGATTATTCAGAAACATTAAGTCATATGAATGTGAAAGAGGGAGCATTTATGTTTAAATATTTCGCAAAGACCGAAGGGAAAAGAGGTTTCACGCTAATCGAATTGATGATCGTAATCGCTATTATCGGCATACTGGCTGCCATAGCCATACCTCAGTTCGCATCATACAGGCAGAAAGGATATAACACGAAAGCAAAGGCTGAATTGAGAAGTTATTATACGGCCTGTCAGGCTTATTTTGCCGCATATACTGCCAGTAATTGCGATCAGAGCACTGTGTCAGACACGTACAATAAATCGGGCGATATTATCCTTATCCCGGCGGCCGGTCAGGCGATGATAGGTGCTCAAGCATACCACACCGCGGGCACATCAACTTATACAGTTAGTTCAGGCGGCAATATTCTTCCGTAATTTTTAGATATGAACATTTTTTAAGGAAGGCTGGTCTGTTTTACCCGGCCTTCCTTTTTGTATTTTATAACTTCTCTCTTTTTTTTATTGTGTTTTTATATTAATTGCGCTTTCATTGTTGGAGTGTTTAAGATGATGAGTAAAATGTCCTGGCAGAAATTAACGGCGATTGTCAGTATTACAGGGTTGAGCTTTCTGGTTTACGCTCAGGTGCTTCACTTCGGATTCGCCAACATTGACGATAGCGTTTATGTCACACAAAACTCTCATGTTTTAGGTGGACTATCGATTGCGAATTTAAAATGGGCCTTAACCTCTACTTTTGCGGGTTTCTGGCATCCTCTCACATGGCTTTCCCTGATGCTGGACGCGCAAATTTATGGGTTTTTGGGCGGGCGGATACCATTTCACAAACCTGTTATTACATCTTGCCAGTAGTCTGTTGCTTTTTACCATTTTCCGCAGAATGACCGGTTCTTTCTGGAAAAGCGGATTTGTGGCCGCTTTGTTTGCTCTCCATCCGCTGCATGTTGAATCTGTTGCCTGGGTCGGGGAAAGAAAAGATGTGTTGAGTGCCTTCTGGGGTATGCTCACACTGTATGCTTACGTTTATTATGCGGAGCATCCCGGGATAAGGCGATATCTGCTTGTTTTGATCTCTTTCTTCTTAGGCTTAATGTCTAAGCCGATGCTGGTCACCTTACCATTTGTCCTGCTGCTCCTGGACTATTGGCCTCTTCGTCGACTATCTTTATCATTCAAATCCGGCAATGAGAAGGTTGCTGATAAGGAAAGCATCATGATGTCAAGGATAACCCCTGTCTCGCGGCTTATCCTGGAGAAAATTCCTCTTTTCTTTTTAATACTGCCGATCAGTCTTGTTACTTTTGTGGCCGAAAAAAAGTTTGGGGCTTTACCATCACTAGACTCTTTTCCATTATATGCACGAATTTTCAATGCAATTATTTCTTATATCCGTTACATTGGAAAAAACACTGTTTCCTATCAATTTGTCGGTTTATTATCCCCATCCTGGAATGTGGCCGGTATGGCAGATAGTGGTAGCCGGAAGCATTCTTGTTTTAGTGAGCATCTGGGTATTTCGCAAAATGGGACCGTTATCCGTATCTCGTCGTAGGGTGGCTTTGGTACCTGGGAACGCTGGTCCCGGTGATCGGCTTCATTCAGATTGGCCCATCCTCAATAGCTGACCGTTACACCTATATCCCGATTATCGGTTTATTTATTCTGCTTGCCTGGGGTATTGCGGATTTGGCGCGTCGACTTCCGCACGCAAAAGTTTTCTTGAGCATCGGGGGAGTATTGCTCCTTGTCATACTTTCATTTCTGAGTTGGCAACGATGCCATTTGTGGGGCGACAACTATTTATTATGGGATGATGTTTTAAAAAAATTTAATTTTTCTGACATCAGTCGTATTCAGGAAAAGCAAAGAATAGCTTTTTGCATATAACTTCAGAGGAATGGGTTACGCTGAAAAGGGCCGTTACCAGCAGGCCATTGATGATTACAATACGGCGTTGCAAATCAACAATCAGTTTGGAGACGCATTAAATAATCGAGCAAATGCACACGCAGCGATTGGACAAAGTGATTTGGCGCTTGAGGATTATGCGAGGTTGGTTGCTATAAATCCCAGATATGCCGATGCTTATTATAACCGGGGCAATCTGCATCTATCCCTGAAGGATTTAGATAAGGCCATCAATGATTTTACGAAAGCGATAAAGATTGATCCCGCCATGGCGGACGCTTTCAATAACAGGGGTGTCGCTTTTCGTTTGCAGGGGCAGTATGAAAAAGCGTTTGCTGATTTTTAACAGCGCTTTGAGCATCAATAGTAAAAATGCGGAATCTTATTTTAACAAAGGGATCGTCTTTTACGTGCACGCGCAATATTTCCCTGCCATTGCTAATTTTACGGAGGCATTGAGCATTAATCCCCGGTTCGTAGATTCTTATTTCTTCCGCGGGCTGTCTTTTGTTGCTCTCGGGAAAAATGAAAATGCTATCAGAGACCTTCGGAGTGTCTTAAATAACAACGCAAATCATCTTCAGGCTCTCAATAGTCTCGCCGATTTGCTGTATAAAATGAAACGATATGAAGAAGCGTCTGCTCAGTATAAAAAAATATTGCTGATCAATCCCAATGATCATAATGCTCTGAACAGTTTGAGGGAAATCGGAAAACTCCGGAGCACGCCATGACATTGGCTTCCCTGAATGTTCGTCAGAAAAAAACTGTCGTTATGCTTTTTTTAATTGTTAGCGTTCTTGCTGTTTATTGGCAGGCGCGGGAGTTCAACTTTATCAATTTAGATGACAATCTTTCCGTAACGAAGTTACGCTGAAAAAGACAAAAAAATATGAAGAATCTGGCGTTCAGTTCAAGAAAATTTTGGCTATCAAAGCCGATGATGATGAGGCTTTGAAATATTTAAAAGAAATTGAAACTTTAATAAACTGGATTGAATTCAAATAGTGGATC
>CAXXVL010000002.1:0-2142500 GCA_963667845.2 Smithellaceae bacterium
TACAAGGGCGGTGCCGATGGCTATCTCTATAAAGATGTTGATATCGATCGCTTCGGTGTATCCCTGCAAGCCACTATTAAATCCCTTTTTTAATATCTAACCTGAAGGTGTGACTGGTCTGGTTCGTAAACCATATAGCGATATCTGACATCCTTGGCGATTACCACCCTATATTTCATCGTGAATTCTCACTAATTACCGTTGGGAACAGAGTGTGCAGACAGGCTCCCCGGATTCTGGATTTCAGGAAGCTATACGAACTAAATTCTGCTTTTCTTATTGATGTTAATCAGTTGTACATTGCATGAGTTTTCATATTTTTGTTCTTTCGTCAAGGACTGTGTTGGCTGCAAACCGTTCGTTGCATAATCACCTCCATAGCTTTAAAGTAATCCCGCTGTACTTTAAGATTTGATATACGACAGTAACGTTGCGTGGTCTTAACATTACTGTGCCCTAAAAGATCCTGGATGGTGGAGAGATCAGCATCGGCATTCAACATCTGTGTGGCCATTGTGTGCCGGAGATGATGACAGGATAATTTAATCTTTGCTTTGCGGGCATAACGTTCCATGCGCCTCTGAATGCCGCGAATGGAGATAGGCTGCCCTTTGGATTCTCCCTTTTCGGACAGAAAGATTTTTCTTGCCCTAGATGCCGACCTTACTTTCAGGTAGCATGAAAGGGCTTGAAGAACATCATTGCTCATATAGACGATCCGGTCTTTTCCTCCCTTGCCGTCCTCAACCAAGATAGTTCTACGTTTGACGTCGATAACACCCATGGTAAGGTTGGCTACTTCTTCCACCCTTAATCCGCAACGCAGCATCAGCATGAACATCGCTTTATCACGGTAACCTTTTACAACTTTAAAAAAGTCTTCCACCTGTTCGTCCCTTAAATGCCGGGGTAAAGGACGAGACATCTTCTGGATGTGGCTTCTGCGTACAGGATTGATAATGGTTAATCCTTCTTCATCACGCAGGTAATGGTAAAACTGGCGAATACAGTTTACATGGCAGTTTATGGTCTTGGGAGCCAGCCTTTTCCTCATCAGGTGATCAATGTAGTGCGAGATCGTTAAGTGTGTCGCCTCCTCCAATGGAACATCCACCCAGATGGCAAAGTGCCTAATGATGTTCAGATAGTTTTTCACGGTATTGGGTGAGCAGTTTCTCCGTTTCAAAAACCGCCTCCAGTTCATGATCGTGTCGGTCATCATCATTCTTGTTCCTCCTCTCTATCTTGGACATGGCTTTAAAATATTCTTCCTCCCGGGTCTTATCGGTAAGCTGGGCGTATCGTCTCGTCTCTTCTATGGACCGGTGTCCCAGCAATACCTGCAGGCACTCCAGGCGCATGCCGGCATTGAGAAGCTCTGTGGCAAAGGTATGCCTGAGAGCATGAAGGCTATAACCCTTGTGAGTTAATCCTGCCTTTACTAGATATTTATGAAAGATCATCCAGGCGGCACTGTAGGACATCGTATCCGTTCCCCCAGAGGGGCTATAAAAGAGATACTCCTCCCAGGTGTCTCTCTCCTTCAACCATTTCCGCAAAGCAGAAACAGCATCCTCGCTGAGGTAGACCACTCTACCCAAACGGTTTTTTTCACCTTCGTAAATCTCGATATTCCGTTCCTTAATGTGGACATCCATTACCTTCGTGTTCAGCAGTTCGCCTATCCGCATTCCCGTTCGCAACAGAATCAGAATCATGGCCCGGTCTCGCGTGTCTTTAATGACGGAAAGAAACTTCCGCAAATCTTCCGGATCAATGGCTTTAGGCAGCCGTTCCGGTAATCGCAGTCGTATCCTCCTGCTGAATATATCCGAGGAAACAATCTCTTCCTCCATGAGGTAACGAAGAAAGGCCTGAACGCTCACAAGTTTTGTTCTTATCGTTGTAATCTTATTGCCCCTGTCCTGCTCGTGCTCGATAAATGCCTCTATGTCTTTTCGTGTGATTTCTTCAAGGCGTGTCCTGCCGTTATCCCTGATCATGCCAACAAAAATGACTATCGCTTCGTAACGGCTGTGCAATGTTCTTGGTTTGCGGTTACGTCTGGTCAGGTAGCGAAGATAACTCTCCACATGTTCCTTCCCCGGTAAACCCATTCCTGAAAGACGCTTCAGAATCTTGCCAAGGGCTTCTATGTTTTCCTCATGGTGGGATGTGAAACGCAATCTCGTTTGATGATAATCAGGTGTCTTAACGGCGGGTGAGATTATGCTTTCAGATGATAAATCTGTCTTCTGTACTATACTCTCTATGTGGGTCATTTCTGCCTCCTTTTCTTAAATCATCAAGAAAAGCAGATAGATGATGACCAATATTTATTTATCTGTCAAACATCCACTTGGTACGTATAGCAGGAAGCAAGTCACGATTCGTGATCGTCTTTACACCTGCTCTCAAGAAAACTCCGTCTTCTTACATATATAAATAAATTATATTGGAAGCCTAGAAACTCGCCTTTTCGTCAAGTTTGCAAGCACCCGTGCTTTTCCTTCCTCAGTTCGTGGCCCGGTGGATAATCCGCCATGATTCTTACAGCGCCCATTTTTATAAAGCCGGGTATTCTTACATGGCAAACCATTACGAGTTTTTGCTCCGCATATTTCTTTTGGATTTTTCATATTATTCATACCAAACCCCATGACGCGCGTGCGCGTGCGCGTATTTGAGGTCAAAATACTCGTTCATGTGCTGCGTGTTTTTTCATTATTTTGCTTTCAATGTTGAGTTTTGTGAACCTGTCATGGACTTCGTTCTTGTCCTCACTGAAGCATCGTATAGAATAAATTCCGAGACCTTAACATTTATCAACATCTCATGGAGTTCGTTCACCCTCTGTGAAGATTTTTCGTTTCTTCCAGTTCAAAGACGCGCGTCTTTTACCTCTTTTGGTTCGCGGCCCTGTACTTAATCCGCCGTGTAACTTGCAGCGCCCATTTTCATAGATTCCTTTTTGCCTGCAGGGGGTCCCGGCCCGTGTCTTAGCTCCGCATGTCATTCCCCGTAGTTCTTCCGGGAAAGGCGGCAGACTGACTGGTCTCATGTAACCTCGCTTTTCCCATTCCTCAAAAGCGAGGTTATGAGCTTTATACGACAGCTTCAAAAGTTTTCTGAGTTCCGGTGTGCTCATGCTCAGGTCTCCAATCTTAAGGGGGTTCTTCCCGGAAGGCATAACCCGCCGGGAAGAGTTGATGGATTCATTAGCTGTATGAAATCCAAAAGACCCCGAATTTATCAAACATTCTTTGACAATGATTCTTCGCAAACTCTTTATTCATGCATATTTCTATCAAGGGGTAGTTGGTATTGGTCTTAGTATTAGTGCTGGTAATGGTATAAGTATTGCTATTAGTAAAAGTAATAGTATAAGATTTATTTATGTTCATGATACTTTGCCTTTTAAGTAATCAACAATGGAATAATGAAAGCACTTTGGCTTTTCAGTCCCGTCTGGAAACTTTGGTTTTACAGTTCTGACAACTGCTTCAAAAATACCGTTTTTAAATATTGCGGATGACATTCTGTCTTTACGACTGGGCTGAATATTGTTATTAGCGATCACCCATTGTTCAAAGTATTTTGATCCACGCGGCACTTTCTTGAAAGGTTTACCGGTCTTCGTATCAATCAAATTCATTGCCATGAAAAGCTCCGTTTCATTGTATTGACCTGGATCAATAATTTTAAATCTTAAAAACATTTTCAATGCTCTAAAATGTGAAGTTCCTTTCTCAGTCTTGATACAACAAACCTGATAAGTGCCTTCGGGAATAAGTGGTCGTGTTTCGTCGGCCACAAAACCTTCTTCTTTTTGCATATCAGCCGTTTTTCGCGCCTCACATACTTTTCGTAAGTGATCTACTTCGGCCTGCCAATCAACAACATTTCCCATGAACCCTTGTCAACCCCTTGCCCGATAATGTTATGTTGCTGGAAGCCCCATTTTGCCCGTATGCTGGAGCGAAAAAGGGGTATATTTATTGCCGCACCGCTCTCATTTTTTCCATGTTATCCCCCGGCACAGTTTTTTTAGTGGTTCGCTTTACCCGGTTTTGATTGTATGCCATGAACGGATGAAGGGAGCAGTCGGAACATTTACAATCAACTTTACCGTCTGCGTAAAACCCAGCGCAATCATAGCAACGAGCAAGAACCGCTTGCTTTAAAGTCAGCCTCTGGCCGGAAAGATGTCTTAGTAATTCCTTTTGCCCCCGCGCTGTCTTGCCACTTCGGCGGATGTTTTTAATGCGCTCTTCGTTCATCGTGTCACCTCATCAAAGGTGATAGGACGTTTTTCCATAAAGTTCATAACATCCGGGGTACGATAACGGATTGAACGTTGAGAAACTTTCAGATAAGGCAAACCGCGCCGCAAGTGTCTGTCGTTTCGCAATGTCGAAACCGCCCGGCCCGTTATGGCCGAAACTTCAAATTCATTGAGAAACGGTTTTGTGATTAATTCGTTTGCCGGTGCAATTTGCACGCGCCGCTTTCTGACTGCTGCATTCTGATTCATACTATACCCCCTAAAGTGATTTACAGTTGCGGGAAAAGAAAAACCCGTAAACTGTATGATTTACGGGTACATCTTAAGATCTAAAAGTATATAAGTCACTGAAGTCCAAATTTGGATTTCAGTTTCGTTTATTATTTCTCAATTTATTCAATATATTATAAACTTGGCGTTCATCATTAAATTTTGCTGCTGCCTCAATTTCGTCAATAACTTTCCTTTTTCCTCCACGTGGTAAGTTATCATAACCTTTGATACCACCATATTCTTTAAGAACATCCTTTGCTATATTCATCGTGCATTGGCCTACCTCAAGGCTATTCTGCCCTTGGGAATTTACATAGGACATTACTTTTCTTAATCTGGGCGTCCAATAACCGATGGCTTCATGTGATTTTTTGGAAATTGTAATGTCAAAAGAGTCTAATACTTCTAATAATTCCATCTCGTCCTCATCACCGTAATAATAACACGCGTACAACGTCGCAATGAAAAAACAAAATTCAGCTAAATTCCGCAAACACTTTTGCTTGCTGATATCGTAATCAGAAGGATCGTAGGAGCCTTCCTGCATTCCGTCCATTTCGCCACTGTGGATTAGCTCTCTGTTTCTGGCAAACTGGGCAATACGCTCTTGTTCAGTCCATTCGGAAAATGGTTTTATTTTGGATTTGCGTTTATCGTCTGTTGATTCATTGATCACAGATATAATCATACACCTGACTTCTTCATCCGTCGGCGGAGGTTTTTTGCGATAGCCATTGTCGTACATGAGAAGGTTACAGCCTAACTGAATTATATTATCCAACCGCAGCCCAATGCTTTGCTTAACTAAATCATGATTGCTTTGCTCCATTGCTTTCCTTCTCGCAAGCCCTGTTGACTAAACCGGGAAAGCGAAAAGGGGTTCTTTCGCTTGTCGGCTGGCCTGCCTATTCCGGTTATTCGATTCTATCTCTTTTCCTCTTTGTGAAGATCAATTACGTTCGTGCCTATCGCATCTGCAATGATTTGCCCGGCAAGTGTTGACGCATTCCTTAACGCATCATCCCTCAAATGAGCATATCTTTGCGTCATGATCGGGGACTTGTGCGTCAAGAGCTTTTGTAAAGTATATAAATCAACTTTGCCGCTTGACGCTAACATTGAAGCGTACGTATGCCGCAAGCCATGAAGGGCGCGGAAATTATCGGGTATGCCTGCCGCCTCTTTGATAGGATTCACGCGCCGCCGAATATCAGTGAAGGGTTCACCGTCCGGCCTCACAAAAACATTTTCAGCAGTCCGGGGATGATTCGCTAATACCTGTCTCGCCTGTTCGTTCAAGGGTATCTTTTGGGACACGCCGCCCTTCGGGTTCTTTATGGCAATAAAGCCGCGCTGAAAGTCAATGTCATTCCATTTCAACTTGAACATTTCCCCGCGCCTCATACCCGTATATAAAGCAAGCCTCATAATGGCTTTAGCTTCAACATCCGTTGATTTATCAATTTCTTCCAGTAGCCGCTTTAACTGTTCGGGGTTTAAATCTTCTGTCTTTTGATTGTCCACTTTAACGGTTTCCATTCCAAAGCTCAAGTTCTTGCATAACTCCCGCGCCGCGCCATAATGGACTATTCTCTTGAGCAATCCCATAACGTGCTTGACGGTTTGAGGCTTTAAAGTCTTTAACAGTTTCATTCTCAAGCGATCAACATCGAGCCTGATTATTTCATGGGGTTCTTTGTCGCCAAAAGAAGGTTGAAGGTATTTTTCATAGCGGCCTTCGTCTGTATTAATTGCTTTGGAATCTGCCTTATTTGTCTTGTATTCATCCCACAGACGTTTAATTGTCATTTTACCGGCTTCTGCCTGCTTTGCGGCTTTTGTCAGTTCGCGCCTCTCTGTGTTGGACGGTTCGCCTTTTATTCGCGCCACCCGCATTTGATTCGCCTTTGCGGGCGTCATGTCATCAGCAGATTGAAACCCGGCTTTTTCTTCAACCTGCTTTCCCTTGCGTCGATAGAAAATATAGAAAATGCGTTCTTGCCGTCCGGCTTTGTTCACTTCAACATAATAGACACCCGGATACCTTGTCATGATCCTTTGTTGTTTTGGCATTGGACACCCCCATTTCCCCCAGCATTTTTTTTAAAAAGCCGAAATCACTTTTTCCCCAGCACTATCCCCAGTAGACAAAACCAATATAAGGAAAAAGAAAAGTAAGTCAAGGTAAATCATATATTCGCTGATGGAATTGAGTTTGGTTGACTATAGGGGCTTAAAAGTAAATGAGGGGAAACAATAAGAAAAGGTTAAAATTCGGCCTCTCACGCCGGAAACCGGGGTTCAAGCCCCCGTGGGACTACCAAAATGAAATCTGCAGCTTAACAGGCACCTTAAAATCCATCATGGTCCGGGAAAATCATCAAACCCAGGTTCGACGATGGAGATGCGAACCGGGTATGGTTATGGGTTAAATATCCCGTAATATTTTCCAAGTCCCGCCATAGATCAAAGCCGGTTAACATATCGGGCAAGAACAGGCAAGACAGGGAACTTAACTGCTCCTTAGATCAAGAAATTCATATCTTTAAAAATGTAATTGAAAATAGGATACATGGATATATATTTCTCTTATTGAAACGGCATTCCCGGTCCGAACTTCAAGCAAAGTTGGATAAAAATTACATGAAATTCATTAGGTCTTTTTGGAAAACAATTATTTGGGTAGGCATTGTTTTGTTTTTATCGCTTACTTCGGGAGAAAGCCTGCCGCATCCGCGCTGGTTGATGTTTCCCCAGATCGATAAGGTGTTTCATTTTATTATGTATTTTGTTTTTGCGTTAGTGTTGATTCATGAGTTAAAACGCTCCGGCAAAATACCCCCGAAGTATGATGGAGATAGGATTATCCTGATCTCCGTTTTAATCGTAATCCTCTGGGGTGGAATTTTAGAGATACTGCAACAAATACCGGCTATCCACCGAGACTGTGATTTCTTTGACTTTCTGGCAAATGCTGCAGGCGCTGTTCTTGCTGCTGCATTCTATCGAATATTGGAACCGTTATTGGATAAGATAAACCATCTTGTCATAAATTCGTAACGGTCTTTCCCGGAAAGCGCCGGGCTATCCCACAAATGACGTCCGCCCTTCCGTGGAATATGAGACGCAAAGTTCTCAGTCAACAACCTCGCAACAAGCTATCGGGTTATGAAATGAACGTCATTATTTCGCAGCAAGCTTAGGAGAATTAGCGCTCGTCCCGCTTAAGCGGGATTCAATATGCCCGCGGGCAGTCCCGAGGGCGAGGTTTTTATCTTTCGTAAACAGCCACCACTGCGGTTTGGAAGTATGGGGCCCCGCTTCCTTTTCCCGCCCCCGGGCTCTGATACCAGTGACCGAAACGCTCGACCGTAGCAAACGGATGCGTGCCCGTACACAAAACGCTGCACGACCGAATTTCCTTAAAGTAAATCGTTTCATCCGGTTCTTCATCAGACGCCAGGTCCTCGGGCAGAATGATGTGGGAAACATCGATACCCTGAGTTTCTTTCTTATCCAGCCACTCTGAAATCGTCATGGTCTTTCTCCGTTTAGTCAAATAGACTTGGGGCCTATACACATTCCTAATTGTGATGCTGATGGCCCCGTTCTTTGCGGACAAAAAGCGCGCAGTCCGTTTCCGAGTTGTCGTAAACATCCACGGACGGCATGCGCGCCGACTTGAAGCCCATCGCCCGGCACCCGTAAGGAAAATCTGCCTCATGGGTAATAAAGAAATTCTCGCAGAAAAAACAATTAATGAGCGTTCCTGTATGTTCTTTTGAATCCGTCACCGTACAAAACCTTAATAGCTGGATAGGCTGTAGACTATTAGACTGTCAGGCCAAAAGGATGAAAGCGAAGCACCGTCACGGACCTACAGCCTAATCGCCTTCCCTACGTCTCCGATAGTCTCTCCAGCGTCAATTTTTCGGCCAGATACAAATTGGCGTCCTCGAGTTTCTCCTGTGCCGCATATACGGCAACAGCTTTCGCACCGGCGGCTTCGGCAAAGTAACCGGCCAGCACCTTTCTCACTTGCTGCGGAGTCGCAGCAAATATCCGGTCCCGAAAGACCTGACGCATCTGGTCGGTTGCTCCGACGAAATGGCGGATCATCGCCACGTACCCCCGGCCCGACGGATCGAGAGGCTTATCGAGCGCGCTAAGCGCGCTGATGACAGCTTTTTCCATATCGTCGGCCGGCATATCGTTTTGGGAATAGAATTTCTGTGCTTCCTGGAAAACGCTCAATGTTTCAGCGATATGCGGATCCCGATACGACAAAAAGGAAAAAAGGCCGAGCGTTGCGTCAAAAGAAGACATGCCGCCGTAAGCGCCGCCCTGAACCCGGATATACTTATAAAGGTAGCTGTTGGACAGTTCCCGTGACGCCAGCATCAAAAGCGCTGCGGTCGGGTCATTGTATGAGGGTGCTTTCATGACGCGGGCGACGTATGATACCTGGGTGGGCACCGCTATTCCGGCGTAGACGGGTGTGAGAACGGGCTGGTCCGGTTTGCCCGCGCGTTGACCCGGCGGCAGTTTCTCAAGCAGCCGGCCCAGATGATCTTTGATAAGCTGCAATCCCGCCTCTTCTGCGGTGATATTGACGACCAGATTCTCCCTCGTGAAAATAATTTGCTTCAATTCTACAAGCTTCTCGCACAGGGTCTTCCGGGAGGCGTCAAAGTCTGCCGCCTGCAATTGCACAAACCGCAATTGGGTCCGGCCATTCCACTGTTCATCGCGGTAAGCGGGAAGCGTCAGCCCCGCGCCGGCGGCCCTCTTGGCGAAGACATGCCCGTTCGGGACAATCGCGGATTGCAGATTATTCTTTCGTTCGGCAATCAAATCCTGCATTCTTGCTGCCTGGTCCAAATCTCCGGCGCAAAGAATGTCGCTGACGGTGTCGAGCGCTTGAGGCACATTTCGATAGAGCGCTTTAAAAGAAAAAATCATTTTCTGCCAGGTGTCGGCTGCGTCTGCCGTAAAACCGGCGGACAGGTCATACCCGAATCCGCCCATGGTGAGCGCAATGCGCTTGGCCATTTCGTCATACGTGAAACCCGCTGCGCCCATGCCGCTCATGATTTTTCCCACGAGCGGCAGGTAAGGCTGGAGGTCTTCGGGGACATGCGCGATATCAAAGGCCAGATCAACGTAGGCAATGCCGTTGGTGAAGAGATCATGTGTGAGAGCCGGCACGGACGAAAGCGATGTCTCGACCGTCGGAATGGTTTCGATCTGACGCGGAATATCGTCCAGCTGCAGTTTCGGCAGCGTTGCCGCGGACTCGGGAGAATCCGTTGCGTTTTGAAAGGCTTTCAGCCGGGCCGCCTGCTCATCGATCTCGCGCAGCTGTTCTTTCGAGAAACCGGCCCTGAGAGCCATCATCTTTGCTTTCAGCCGCTCCTCATTTTTCCGGCTGAAATCGGGATCGGGTTCCATCACGGCAAGCAGACGATGCGGATTATCGACAAGCCATTTCTGGATTATCGTCTGGAAGACCAGCGGATCATCCGTCCAGCGCCTCCGGATATTTTCAATCACACGGGAGAAATCGATACCGACGAGAGGATCGCCGTCATAGAGCCATGTCTGGAAAACGTTTCCCATCAGGGTAATGCCGTACGGGTAAGAGCCGCGCGAAATTTCCTTGCCGTGAAACTCCACCTGATGCAGGATGCCTTCAACCAGTTCCCGGTCGAATCCGTCCGCTACAATCTTTTGCAGCGTACCGTCGATCAGCTTTTCAATTTTATCGATATCCGCGCTTTTGGCATTGCGCAGGCCGGCGCAGAACATAAGCTGCTTCAGATCGGACTCTATACCGGATACCGGCGACATGTCTTCGCCCAGGCCGGAATCGATCAGCGCCCGGCGCAGGGGACTGGCCGCGCTGCCTACGAGCAGGCCGGAAGTAATTTCCAGCAAAAGCGCCGTCTCAAAATCTTTATTTTCGGCAAGCATCCAGGCAACATTCACCATCATCTTGCACGCGAGCGACTCCCCTTCCTCGACCGGAAACGTTCCCCGGATGCGCCGCGGTTCAGTAAAAAACGGCTGGCTCTTGATCGACGAATCCACGTCGACGCGATCAAATCCGGAGAGCATCTCTTCGAGAAATTTCAGGTGTTCGGCCGTGGGAATATCGCCATAGATAAAGAAGCGGGCATTGGTCGGCGAATAATACTTCCGGTGAAAGTCCTTAAACTGTTCGTAGGTCAGGCTGGGAATAACCTCCGGATCACCGCCGGAATCGAGAGCATAAACGGTTTCCGGATAGAGATTTTCCTGGATATCCTTGAACATGAGCGAATCGGGCGACGAGTAGGCGCCTTTCATTTCATTGTAGACGATTCCTGAAATGACCAGATCGCTTGACGGATCGCCGGGTGTCGAAAATTCCAGATGATGGCCTTCCTGCAAAAATGTCTCCCGCAGCAGCCGGGGATGCAAAACCAAATCCGTGTATACCCGCGCCAGGTTATAGAAATCAGTTTTGATCTGGCTTGCGACCGGATACACCGTTTTGTCCGGATAGGTAAAGGCATTGATAAAGGTCTGCATCGTCGACCGCATGAGTTCCTTGAAAGCGTCCTTGAGCGGATACTTTTCCGATCCGGCCAGGACCGAATGTTCCAGGATATGCGGCAGGCCCGTGGAATCCGCAGGCGGCGTGCGAAAACCGATCGCGTATAAATTTTCGCGGTCAAAAGCGTGCAGGTGCAGAACTTTCGCGCCGGTTTTGACGTGCTCCATTTCATAAGCGGTGAGCCGCATGGCTTCGATCGGCACAACGCGCAAGATGTTGAATCCGCTTATACTGTCGCCCGCCGTCAGTGTCGCGCGGGGAAAGGTCTCCTGTTTCGTCATAATCATCCCTTCAATGTAATTTAATTTATATTTTGTATAATGACTCCGGGCGGTCCTGTCAACCTGGTCCGGCCGGATTTCCCCATGGTAAAAACGGGGACGTCACTTGGGTGGCCCGCCTGGATCTGTCACAAGGAGAAGGACAGACTCGATCCCCGCTTTGAGCCGGACACATTCGCTGTCCACAGGGAGAAGTGCTATTCCGGACAATCTTGAATTGTCACACGGCGATTCTGCGCCTGGCCTTCCGGCGAATCGTTGTCGGCAATCGGCTGGGAGGAACCGACGCCCTTAACGATCATGCGCTGCTCGTCGATATTGTATTTTTCGACCAGATAATTCTTTACGCTTTCGGCGCGTCTTTTCGACAAATCCATATTATAGGCCTCCCGGCCGACGTTATCCGCATGGCCGGTGACAACCAGCCTCGACTGGGGATACGTGACCAGATATTCCATGATCGTCTCCATGACCTCCGGGGCGATGGAAACAAGCTCCGTGGAATTCAAATCAAATCTGACGGTGATATTGACGCAGCCGGGTTTACTGTATCGGTCGTTTGTGGAAATCTTCGGTGTACGGGAGGGAATCGACGTCCTTCTGGGCAGCGAAATCACCGGCGTCCGGGCGACGATTTTTTCTTTCGCCGCTTCCGTGATGGCGACATCTTTCGCCTCACTGCTGAAGTAGATATCGCCGATCATACCGTCAGCTGATGTTTTGGTCCGCTGCGTGTTGATGTGGACCTGCAGGCCGGTGGTGACGCCCAGCGGCTCTCCCCCGTTGATATCACCGAAAAGCTTTTTGTAGTCCTCATAAATATTGCGCCGCTCCGTGTACCATTGACCCGTTTTGTCCGTTTTATTTCGTAAAACGATGTAGCGCATTTTATCGCCGCCGATTTGCGTGCTGCGGCCGCTCCAGCCTTTGGGCGCTTCGTTGTCCCAGATATAGCCGATAACCGGTGTGTTCAGAACGGCCGGAAACCCCGTCTCCTTGAAAGCGACGTACACCTGCAGGGCCTGGTCATCAGTTGCTTTTTTGCGGACGTCGCCGCCCGCGGGCATCCTGTCCACCTTCCAGCGCCAGGAAATGACCGGGAATTCTTTCACGTTGATCCGCGCCGACGTGCGCACGCCGAAGGACGAGCTGCCCTGCGAGAGCAGGTGCAGATAATAAAAGTTTTCTCCGTCTTTCTCTATTTTCAGCGACGGTGTTCCGGTCTTCTTCTCCAGGGCCCAGCCGGCGGGCGCTCCGCCGGGCATCTCGAGCGATCGAAACTTGGTCACCGGAATGACGGACGCAGTCGAACTCGCGCACAGAGCGAAGACAAAAAACAGCAAGGCGAGACAGCACGAAATCTTCGATGGAAACTTACGCATGGCTGCCGGACAGTTTCCTTTCGCGCAGCGCCATGATTTCCGTCCGGGTCAGAACGGACTGCACGCAATCAACGTGCTCAAGGATATTTTCCCTGCCGCCTTCTTCGCGATCGATCAGCGTAATGACGCGATCAATGATCAATCCGGCCTTCCGGGCATGTTCAATGGCCGTGATCGTAGAGCCGCCTGTCGTGATGACATCGTCGATAATCACCACTTTTTCTCCGGACTGAACATTGCCCTCGATGGCACTCTTGGTGCCGTGATCCTTCACGTCTTTGCGCACAATAAAGGCTTTAACCGGTTTGCCCTTCTGGAAGGAAATGACGGCAAGCGCATCGGCAATCGGATCGGCGCCCAGGGTGAGCCCTCCCGCTGCAGTGACCGGCGCCTCTTTGATCATGTCAAAAATAATCTCGCCGATCAGATTCATCCCCTCCGGATCCAGCGTGGTCGGTTTGCAGTTAAAATAGAAATTACTCTGCCGGCCCGAGGCCAGAGTAAAAGGCGGGTTGTCGCTGTATTTGAAAGATCGCTCCAGAATAATTTCACCAAGACGCTCCCTTTTCTGTTGAATGGTCATAAGATTTTCCTCCGCTATCGTTTTATGATTGAGAATTATGATCGTTGATCACGAACTTGATGGGTAATTCCGCCCACGTTTTATAAGGGACGCCGGCCTTCTTCGCCGGTTCGAATTTCCATTTTTTCACTGCTTTGATTGCGCTTTGATCGAGAATCGCATAACCGGATGATTTGCTGACGAGTGCTTTGCCCACGCGCCCATCCGCCAGGATTTCCGCCGCCACCAGCACAACTCCCTCATAGCCCTGTTGCCGCGCCAGTTCCGGATATCCCGGAGCCGGGTTTTCCCGGTACAGAGGATAGGCATTCGATAAGGCGGGCACCGTTCCGGATGCCGCCTGCGGCCGGCCGGCGTCGGAAAAAGAAGAATAGCTTCCCGCCGCCGCGTAGGCAACCGGTTTCGCAGCGGACGGCGCCGGGCCGTCACCCAAAGCCACACCGGAGCTTTCGACCGGTTTTTCCGGTTCGGCAACCCGGACGTCGGGGCGCGCCGGGATTTCCGGCCGAGCCGCGGCCATGGGCTCCGCCCATGACTTTTGCGTTATGTGATTCTTCCCGGCAGGCAAAATTGACGCTTTATCTTTCGCGGCCATCGATACCCACATAAAATCGAGTTTCGCCGGATCCCGCGGCAGCAAGCCATTTCCGGACAGAGTGAAAACCAGCAAGACCGCCGCCAGTCCATGCAGACCGAGAGATATGCAAATACCCAATAATCTGTTTTGTTTTTCACTCATCATGGATGCATTTCTATTTGTTCAGCAACTGATCAACGATTCTGACTGCGGCCACACCGTCTTTTGCAAAGGACGCACCGATGGATTCGGCATAAGCCTCGGTGACTACCGCGCCGCCGACGAGAAAATCCGCCCGGATGCCGCGGGCCCGGGCAAGCGCAATAACTTCCTTCATGTTGACCATCGTCGTCGTCATCAACGCGGAAAGGCCGATCACATCCGGCTTTTCTTTTTTGGCCGTTTCGATGATGATTTCGTCCGCAACGTCTTTGCCCAGATCAATGACGCGATATCCGTAATTCCGCAAAAGCAGCGCGACGATATTCTTACCGATGTCATGAATATCGCCCCGGACGGTCGCCAGGATGATCTTGCCCTTATCTGCCGCCGCCGTTTGCTTGAGCAGCGGATCCAGGTAGGCCAGCGCTTTTTTCATCGCTTCCGCCGCCGCCATCAACTGCGGCAGAAAATAAATCTTCTTTTCATATAAATCGCCCACACGCACGATGGCCGGAATCAGAATTTCATCCACGATCCGGCTTGCGGGCCTGCCGGTCTGGAGAACGGCTTCGATGAGCGCCGCAATGCGGTCCCGGTCTCCGTCGAGGATGGCTGCGGTGATTTTTTCCTCAGGCGTCATGGACACCAGAACGGCTTTGGGGATGTCGGTAGCAGACGGCTCGGAAAAATGATTGATGAAATGCAGGGCCGCCCTTTCTTTGGCCATCAGGGTATCCCCTGCTTTCTTCACATTCATGAATTCCACGCTGGCCGGATTGGCGATCGCCATGGTGAGACCGCAATACTCGGCCATGGCCAGGAAAGCAGCATTGAGCCAGGGGCGCCCCGGCATGCCGAAAGATACATTGGACAGTCCGAGGATCGTTCTGCTCTTGAACGTTTTGCGGCACCAGGCCACGGTGGCCAGCGTTTCTTTAGCGGCTGTGCTGTCGGAAGCAACGGCCATCACCAGACCGTCTACAACAAAATCGTCTTTGGTGAAGCCGAATTTCTGCGCCTTCTGATAAATCGACAAGATGACGGCCCGGCGTTTTTGGGTTGTGTGCGGAATATCGCCGTCCGTCAGAGGCAGCAGGATAAACATCGCGCCGTATTTGGCCGCGAGCGGCAGGAGTCTCGCCAGCTTTTCTTTTTCGCCGGAGATGGAATTGATCAGCATCCGGCCCGGATAGAGCCTCAGGGCGGCTTCAATGGTTTCCACCCGGGAGGAATCGATCACCAGCGGCAACCGGGTGGACGTGGATAAAAGTCCGACCACTTTCTTGATGGTTTGAACTTCATCGATGCCCGGCTGGCCGACGTTGACGTCCAGCAGAGACGCGCCCTGCGCTTCCTGCTCCTGAGCCATCCTGCGGATGATCGACAGGTTGCCTTCCAGCAACTCCTGTTGCAGAGCCTTCTTGCCGGTGGGGTTGATCCGTTCGCCGACGACGACCAGCGGCTGATCTTCATCCAGGTGCAAAAAGCTGCGGGCCGAACTGAGCGCGGCAAGAGATGCGCGACGCGGTTTAACCGGTTTCCGTCCTCCGGCGGCGCGGGCCACTGCTGCAATATGCGCCGGAGTCGTCCCGCAGCAGCCCCCCACGAGGTTCGCACCCGCCGCCGCAAGCTTGCGGGCAAAAGCGGCGAACGTTTTGGCGTCCATATCGAAAACGGTTTTCAGACCCTCGAGCCGCGGCATGCCGGCATTGGGTTTGGCCAGGATCGGGACTGTCGCGTAGGGCTTCATTGCGGCAACAAATTCCAGCATCTTTTCCGGACCCGCCGAGCAATTGCAGCCCACGGCATCCGCGCCCAGGCTCTGCAAGGTGATCAGCGCGGCCACGGGCGGCGTTCCGCCCAGGGTGTGTCCGTCATTTTCATAGGTCATAGACACCACGGTAAAGATGTCGGAAAGCTCCTTCACGGCGATGAGCGCAGCCCGCGTTTCCTGAATGTCGATCATCGTTTCGATGACAATCAGATCGCAGCCGCCGTCGATCAGACCTTTTGCCTGTTCTTTAAAAGCATCCACTGCCTCGTCAAAGGCAAGCGGTCCGAAAGGTTCGACAAACAATCCGGTGGGGCCGATGTCGCCGGCCACGAGCGCCTTCTTCCCGCAGGCTTTCGCGGCCAGGCGCGCCAGTTCCAGGTTCACCGAATAAACGTCTTTTTTAACGCCGTATTGCTGAAGTTTGAATCGATTCGCGCCGAAGGTGCAGGTATAGACGATCTGGGCGCCGGCCTTTTGATAGGATGCATGGACCTCCTGGATGATCGATGGATTTTCCAGGCACCAGATTTCGGGACACACACCGGCGGGCAACCCTTTTTTCTGCAGTTCCGTTCCGGTCGCCCCGTCCAGGATAACCACTTCTTTGCTGAGAAGATTCTTAATTTTAACGTTTTGAGTCACGAAATACTCCCTGAGGTATCGCCAGTTTTTAAGGTGCCTCTTATACCATCTTTGGAATCAGAAGTGGAATTATTTTTCAGCCGGAACAGGAATCAATTTCTGTTGAACATCAAGGGATTATCTTCAATGGTCGCCACGGGAGAAGAGGCGGGAAGGAAACCTTAATCCGAGAATAGCTGCAGCTGCGCCTCGCGCTGCCCGGGTGCTTTAAAGGCGGATGTACGTTTGATGCGGGAACGTTTTACGGAAACCTTTTTTCTTTCGGACTCGCGTACGCTGACCGGCTGACCAAAAACGGGGTGGCGGCTGGCAGCCAGCCTCACGAACAGGCTTCCCATCTGCGCGTAGGAAACACCGGCAATTTCGGCGGCGCAGGCCATACTGGCTTCACTACTGATATCGGCATTGGGGTTGACATCGAGCACGTAGAAAACATTGTCCCGCAGGCGGATGTCCATACGGGCGTAATCCCGGCATCCCAGAGTCCGATAAGCGTCGCAGCAAACCTTTTCCAGCGCCAGGGTCTCTTCATCGGAAAGCGGCGCAGGCAGCAGCGTTTCGATTTTCTCATAGTGGTCGGAGCCGGGAATAAATTTGGAGTCGTACGTGCAAAGCCGGTCTTTGATGTCGGTGAAGAAAGAAAAGTCCATTTCCGCAGCCGGCAGAACGGTCAGTTTTTCATTGCCCCAGACGGAAACGTGGAATTCGCGCCCGTCGATAAAATCTTCCACCATGGCCGGTTGATTGTAGGTCTCTAAAATGAACTGGACGCGATTCTCGAGATCCAACGGATTGAGCACCACGGAGTCGGGAGTGATGCCCGCCGAGCAATGCTCATTCATTGGTTTGACAATGGCCGGAAAACGATCCCAAGCGCACGGTTCGGCATCATGATAGATCCGCCAGGCGGGCGTCGGGATGCCGGCCTGATCCAGGAGGACTTTGACCCGAAACTTATCCTGAGCCAGGGCAAGCGTCTCGGAGTCGGCCCCGGTAAAGGTGAACCCCAGCATCTCGAGGCGTTTGGCCACCAGCCATTCGCTGTGTTCCAGACCCGGCAGGCCTTCACACCAGTTAAAAATAATATGTTCCGAGGGATCAAAAGAATGGAGATGGTTGGCGATGTCATCGTCGGCGATGGGAACGAATACGATGGGGTAACCCACATCGATCAGAGCGTGGCCGAGTTGTGTGGAGAGATTAATGACCTCCTCCTTTTCGGCCTGTGTCCAGTGTGGATCAATATTATACAATAAGACGACCGGGATTTTTTCGGGTACAACCTCTACCGGCACTATTGACCTCCATCCTGTAACGATTTTTTCTTTTGCTCCTCTTCACCGGGGATTGTTTCCATCACCCCCGCCTCTCCCTGGTTTTTCCAAATTTTGCAATCGCCGCCGTGATCGGAACCTTTTTTTTAATATACATATTTTTAAAATAATTCCAAGCATTGATTTCAATTTTCATGCAAAAAATGCAACTGAAGATCAATGTCCGGCCCCGTCACGCCTGGGCCCCGAAAATTTTTCCCCAACATGACCCCGGGCAAGTGTCGATCGCCGCGCGAGCGGACAGTCTCTGATCCCGTCTGCATCAGGCATCAAAAGACACTGAAGGCGTCAGATGAATCGCGCAAAACCCGCTTCCAGGTTCATTTCCAAATCGAGATCACGTCTCTTCCGCGGCGGCGGCGCAAGTCGATCTTGTTACGAAGACAGCGGCAACAAAATGATTGACAGCCCACCGGCGACGGATTATGGTTCCACCATAATAATAAATTGTACCAGGCGAATCGAAGGATAGTATCCTAGTTGTTGCTCTCCCCCGGCAATAACATCACCCAAACAGAAACGGAACCATCATGACATTTCCGCGCAACCAGCATCTGGTCTTCATGCCCGGGCTCGATGGCACGGGAAAATCTTTCGAGCCTCTCCTCCCGTTTATTGCGGCAGATAACCTCGTCACGATTGTCAGCTATCCTGCGGACCGGATCCTGTCGTTTGAGGAAACCGTGGAAAGCGCCGCCGGGCAGATCCCAGCAGGCCGCCCTCCCGTGGTCATTGCGGAATCCTTTTCCGGTCCTGTTGCCGTAAGGATGATCGCCTCGGGCCGGGTGGAAGCGCGGGCGCTTGTTTTGTGCGCAACGTTTGCCCGCCCGCCCCATCCGTTTGTCTGGCGCGTCGTCCACTACCTGAGGCTACCGCTATTCATCCAGCCGCTGATGTCCAAATCATTTTTCAACTACGTCATGGGCAACCCCAAGCAGGCTGCTGCCCTTTTGCCCTTATGGAAAAAAGTGCACGCCGATGTTCCTGCGCACGTCCTGACGTCCCGCCTCGCTCTCGTCAATCACGTGGATGTAACGCGGGACCTGCGGAAGCTGGACATCCCGTGCTTGTACCTTCAGGCCACGGATGACCGCATCGTGCCGGCCGGCTGTCTCAGCGTCTTTGAGCGCAACGTTGCGCAGCTCAGCGTCAAAAAAATAAAAGCTCCTCATTTCATTCTGCAGTCCGATCCGGAGAACTGCCTTGCAGCGATTGATGAATTCCTGGACCGCATCGCTTCCCTGCCTCCCGCGGAAACGACAGCGACATTAAAACAGCGGATTGCGGACTTGCAGAAAAGCGAGGCTTTCTTCCGGACGATCAATCAGGACTCCTCGGACATCACCATTATCGTCGACTCCGAAGCGATCATCACTTATGTCAATTCCACGATTGAAAAATTCCTCGGATACAAGCCGGAAGAGCTCATGGGCAAAAGGGTCTTTGATTATATTATCGCCGACGATCTTCCGCGGGCGCTCCTGGAGTTCGGCCAATCCATATTGACCCGGGAAATTAAGATTACCGACGTATTCAAGGTCCGGCACAAAGACGGTTCTATCCATGTTCTGGAAGGTGTCGGCACCAATCTTCTGTATAATCCTATCGTGAAAGGGTTTGTGATGAACGTTCGCGACATCACCGACCGGCGCAAAATAGAAGAGGAGCTGGAAGTCTACCGCAAACGCCTGGAAGACCTGGTCCAGAAGCGCACGGCGGCCCTTTCCCTGATGAATGCCCAGCTTCTGGAGCAGCTCGCGGAGCGCGAGGAAATGCAGAAAGCCCTGAAAGCCAGCGAAGAAAAATACCGCGACTTTATCGATAATGCGCCCATCGGCGTCGCCATCATCGATCTCACGGGAAAAATCCAATACCTCAATAAAAAGATCGAGCAGATCATGGGGTGGTCACGTGATGAAATCATCGGCAGAAACGGGTTTCGCCTCGAAGTTTTTGACGAGCAGGCGCGACAGTCGATGTTGGAAAGGTTTAACGCGCGGGTTAAAGGCGATCATCCTCAGATATTTGAAATGCCGATAAAAGCGAGGATGGGCAAGAGCATCTGGGTTGAGGTCATCACCACCATTTTGAAGAAGGATGGAGCCCCGGTGGGCGCACAAATGGTTTTCGTCAACCTGGAAGAACGAAAGCGAGCGGAGGAAGAGCGCAAGGCTCTGATCGAGCGGCTGCATCAGGCTGAAAAGATGGAATCCCTGGGTACCATGGCCGGCGGCATCGCACACGAGTTGAATAATGTCTTAAGTGTTCTGATCGGCTATACCGAACTGGTGCTCATCAAAGCGGCCGAGAATGATCCCCTCAGGAAACACTTGAACGGCATCATGAAATCCAGTGAAAAAGCGACGGCCATCATCCACGATATGCTGACACTTGCCAGACGCAGCGTGGCCGTATCGGATACCATCAATATCAACCGGATACTGGCGGATTATTTTCAGGCGGCGGAATATAAACGGCTCGGGGCCGCACATCCCCGGATGACCTTTAAACGGGAACTCACCGCAGATTTACCTGATATTCAGGGATCGCCGGCAAATCTGAAGAAGGCCTTCATCAACCTCATCGAAAGCGCCGTCGAATCTGCCGGCGAGGAGGGCGAGATCACGGTCGGCACCGGTCACACCTATCTTGACCGGCCTCTTCCCGGTTACAGAGACGTCCGTGAAGGCAAGTATGTCATCCTCTCGATCGGAGACAATGGTCAGGGCGTCAGCCCTGTTGATACCAAGAAAATATTTGAACCTTTTTACACGAAGAAAGTCATGGGCAGAGGCGGCACGGGACTGGAACTCGCCGTCGTCTGGGGAATTGTCCGGGAGCACGAAGGATACATCGATTTACAGAGCGAGCCCGGGAAAGGAAGCATGTTCACGGTCTACCTTCCGGTCATCAAAGATAAATAAACAGTATCCGATACCTTCCCGGTCTTTGCATCATCGCAATTGACAGCTTCAGGCCCGCCCGCAACACAGCTTTCCTCGCCGCATCCTTCAGCTATTTTCATTTCACCGGAATGACGCGAACCCCCAGGAGCACGTTTCACCATAATCCATCGGATATGATTTGGCTGCGTCGAATCTTCCCTTCCTGAATGTATGGTGGAATCGTTCTTAATTACTTCCATGGGAACCGGGGCTGATTCCTTCTCTATCTTTCCCTGAACTGCGGACACAACTCGGATGATCCGGCCAGGTACTTGCGGCACGTGGCGGGCCTCGTTTCGTAAATTCCACAGCCGAATTCTTTCCCGTCAAACGCAAAAAAGGGGCAGCCGTGCAAAGGATTGCCCGAGTCGGCGGAAACCAGATGGTCTCCCTCCCAGATACCGTGTTCCTTTTTGAGAATATACAGGATATCGTCCCGGCCTTCGGCCTTCCAGCGCCGGATATCCTCATCCGTCACGTAGGCTGCAAAATCTGCCAGGCAGCAGCGCCCGCAGCGACGGCATTCTTTGGTTCTATTATTATCTCGCATGGATCGCTGTTTTTTCAGCGCCGACACGTCAGCCGCTTTTTCACACCCCTGATCGCGGCGACCGGCCGGCCGTTACTTATCGAACGGGTTGTATCCCGGTTTCTTGTAAAGTTTCTCCTGCTGATCCAGGATATCCGGTTTGTAGACCTTCTGTGGCCAATCTTCCGGCTTGATCTCCTCGATGGCGACTGAAACCGCCTTTTCAGCGCAGGCGGCAATCGACATCACATCCATGGCTATGGCTTCGGCCAGTTCCGTCTTCTGCGCTTCCGATCGTCCGGGGTGGAGCTTAACGATAATATGGGGCATGATATCCTCCTTTAATCCCGCTTAAGCGGGACGAGCGTTAATTCCCTGTCGCTTGCTGCGATATAATGACGTTCATTTCATGCCTCGACAGCTTGCGGTGAGGTCGTTGATTTAATTCCCTATCCTGATGCGGATCAAAATGGCTCTCGGATTGCCGCGGCCCGTGCAATCATCGTCAAATCGCAAGACGTATTTTAGAAACCCGAAATAAAGGCATGCGCTTCATCACAAGCGCCCGGCCCTTTGCACAGTCCTCACTTGGTCTCCCGGGAATGTTGCGATAGCCGATCGAGTTTCTCTGTAAGCTCGCGGAGGAAAGGCGCCTGACCCGGGAGTATCTTGCGCGTCGCGGCCGCAACCGTCAGCCAGACCAACCGGTCCACCTCGGGAAACTCCCGCATCCGTCCGGACCCGGGGGGCCATTCCAGGGAAAACATGTTGCTCCTAAGAGACGCCGGATCGAGATCTCCTTTAACCGCCCAGGCGAAAACGACTTTGCCGCTTTGCTGACGAAGAGGTGTAAGAGGGATAAAATCACCGCGAGGCGCCATGCCGGTTTCTTCTTCGAACTCCCGTCCGGCCGCCGCCAGGGGATCCTCAGTATCCTCGAATTCGCCCTTGGGAATCGACCAGACGCCTTCATCCTTCTTCGCCCAAAACGGCCCGCCCGGATGAGCCAGTAATACCTCCAGACCTCCGGCGCCGCCGCGGTACATCAGCAAGCCTGCACTCTTTTTGGACATACGTGGAACCTTTTTCACCTGTATGGGCGAGAGTGCCGTGCGGCCGGACACCTGATCCTAATAACGCCGCCCCTGCCCTTCTTTTTTCCTGCGCTTGTTGAAGAAGAAAGATTCGCGGGTTTTGGCGCCGCCGGCGTAACGCTTGCCCTGGAAGCTTCCGCGACCTCCCCTGTCGGCGTAATCGATTCTTACCCGCCGCTTGGAATACTTTTCGTTGCCCAATCGGGCAATCACGGCTTCGGCAAACTGTGGCTCCACTTCAAAATAGGAATTGCAGAGCTCCACATCCACATTGACGATGCGCAGATGGGAAATGTTGGCCGCCTCCGTGAGATACGCCGTGAGCTTTTTGGCGTTGAATTTTTCCATCTTTCCCAGGTTGACCGACAGACGCACCAAGCCGCCGGGCGCATGCTTGGCGTGAGCAGGCGCCGCCTTCCCTTCTTTCTTCTGCGATACATTGATATCAGCGGCGTCGCGGTAATAACTCAAAAACCGGTTGAATTCCTGCGAGACAAACCGCGCGATGATATCTTCCTTGCTCAGGTCTTCAAGCCTGGCCACGGCAGCGGGCAGAAACGGGTCAATATCCGCGTGTTGAACCTCCGTATTTTTGAGTTTCTCTACCAGGTGAAGCAGCTGCTTTTCACAAACTTCCGCCCCGGTGGGAATTTTAGCCTGCTGAAATTTTTTGCCGATCTGTTTTTCGATCTGGCCGATGCGGAATACTTCCTTGATATTGACGATGACAATCGAGACGCCTGATTTGCCTGCACGTCCGGTACGGCCGCTGCGGTGGGTGTAATCTTCAATATCGTCGGGCAAATTATAATTGATGATATGGGTCAGATCAACAACATCGATCCCGCGGGCGGCGACGCCGGTGGCCACCAGCATCTGCAGATTCCGGGACCGGAAACGATTCATAACGGAATCGCGCTGCGCCTGCGACAGATCGCCGTGCAGGGCGTCGGCGTTATAGCCGTCTTTCATGAGCATATCGGCGACTTCCTGCGTCTCCGTGCGCGTGCGGCAGAAAATAATCGCATAAATGTCGGGGTAAAAATCGGCGATGCGCTTCAGTGCCAGATAGCGGTCTTTGGCATGCACCACATAATATTGATGAGAGACGTTTTCGGCGCCGGTGTTACGCGCACCGACGGTGATTTCCATCGGTTTCTTCATATAACTGTGGGCAATGGCCTCAATGCCGCGCGGCATGGTGGCGGAAAAGAGGAGCACCCGTTTATCTTCGGGCGTTGAGGCCAGTACGCCGTTGAGCTCTTCCTTGAATCCCATGTTCAGCATTTCGTCCGCTTCATCAAGCACCAGCCATTGGATGGCGGAGACGTTCACTTTTTTCCGGTTGAGCATATCGAGCATCCGGCCCGGAGTCGCCACTACAATCTGCGCCCCGGCGGCTACCTGGTGAATCTGGGTTACGATATTGGCACCGCCGTAAATCGGCACGATGTTTAATTTATCGATATATTTTCCCATGTTGGTCAAGTCGTCCGTGATTTGAAGGCAAAGCTCTCTCGTGGGAGCCAGAATCAGCGCCTGGGTTTTCTTGGAAGCCGTATCGATCTGCTGAATAATCGGGATGCCGAAGGCCGCGGTCTTGCCTGTTCCGGTATGGGCCAGGGCAACGAGGTCCCTGGTCTGGTGCAGCAAGAACGGGATGACCTGCTCTTGCACCGGCATCGGCGTTTCGAATCCCATCTCGCCGATAGCTTTCAATATTCTTTTATCGATCTCCGATTCGCTGAATGTTGTCATTTTTGTTGTCATTTCTTTGTCCTGTCCTTTTTTGTTTAAGTACATTGAATCGACGAATTGCACAAGGAAGATTTCCAGGACAGCGAGACGGAAGCAAATGGTCGCGAACCATTAAATCAAGCAATATCAGGCGAATATGGCCTTCCCGGGAAGGGCTTGCCGGAAGACCGCAGCGTTGGGCCGAGCCCTTAATTTCCGGGCTCCCGGGCATGAATATCCATTCAGGTAAACGCCTCATTCAGGACGAATGGAAATTCATGCCCGATTGCGCAGATTGGCAGGGACCGGCATCACAGGCCCGATCCCTGCTCGGTTAATTGAGTCTTTTTATTTGTGCGCTTTGGCGATTTCTTCATCACGCAATATCTTTCTCAGAATCTTGCCGACCGCCGATTTCGGCAGCTCCGTGCGAAATTCGATGAGCTTCGGGACTTTATAAGGTGCCAGCTTCGTTTTGCAGAAGTCGATAATTTCTTTATCTGTCGCGGTTTGGCCAGGTTTGAGAACAATGAACGCCTTGACGGTTTCTCCCCGGTAAGCATCGGGAACGCCTGCCGACACAGCCTCGGCAATTTTGGGATGCTGATAAAGGACCTCATCCACTTCCCGGGGATAAATATTAAATCCGCCGGCGATAATCATATCTTTCTTGCGGTCGACAATGTAAATATAACCTTCCTCGTCCATCTGACCGATATCACCGGTGCTGAGCCAGCCGCCCCTGATCTGATCGGCCGTCTCTTTCGGGTTATTCCAGTAACCCTGCATGACCGAAGGACCCTTGATCAGTATTTCTCCGGGCTCGCCGAGCGATACGGTGGAACCGCCCGCAGCCCGGGCTTTTTGCCGATGTCGATCGGGAAAGTACAATCAAAAGTGTTTTTCAGTAATTTCAGGCTGGGTGAAATGACGACAACCCGAAAAGCATTCGCCAGGAGTCTTCAGTTGATGAAATTTGTGAAATATGAGAGATTGCAGACGCGGATCATGAATCGGGTCTTATGAAGCAAACCCGGAAGAGCGGCGATGCCCGGGCGCCTTGTCCCGGCGTAAACTTTTCGTGAGGCAAAACAAAATACTTCGTCCGCAAGCAGAAATAAAAATCAAGAGAAGGCACGGGCGGCCGCGCCATTGCCTATAAGGAGGGATTTCAATGTCACATCAAGCACGTCTTCAAAATAAAGTCGCCATCATCACCGGCTCATCGCGGGGCGTGGGCGCCGCAATCGCAAAATTGCTTGCCCAAAACAACTACCATGTCGTGATCAATTACTCAAAAAGCGAAAAAGAGGCTCTGGATATTCAGGCGGCGTGTGAAGCCTCGGGCGCCGAAACGCTGCTTTGCCGCGCCAATGTTGCGGAAGATGCGGATTGCCGGCGCATGGTTCAAGAAACCATAACCCGATGGGGACGCATCGATGCCCTGGTGAACAACGCCGGAACAACGAAATTCTGCGCTCATGACGATCTCGAAGGCCTGGTGAAGGAAGATTTCTTGAACATCTACAACGTGAACCTTGTAGGACCTTATCAGATGATCAGGGCAGTCGCCCCGCATATGAAAAAAATCGGGAAAGGCGCTATTGTCAATATCGCCTCGACCGCCGGAATCAACGGCAACGGGAGTTGCGTGGCCTATTGCGCATCCAAGGGAGCACTCATCACCATGACGAAATCGCTTGCCCGCGCTCTGGGACCTGAAATACGGATCAACGCCGTTTGCCCCGGATTCATTCAGGGAGAATGGCTCCAGGGCGGCATGGGCCGTGAAAATTATGACGCGCTGAAAAATTACCTGGAGGCGGCCAATCCGCTCCGGACGACCGCCACTCCGGAAACGATCGCGCCGACGGTTCTTTTCTTCTTGCGGGATGCTACTCTGGTGACGGGCGAGACATTGGTGCTCGACAGCGGCGCTCACCTTGGAGCAAAGATCTCGGTCAGTCCCCGCAAAGTTGCCAGGGATTGATGTGCTTTGATTGTCCGGCCCCGGCTATGGAAATGATCCGAAATAAAAAGACCCGGCGATAAATTCGCCGGGTCTTTTTATTCGCAGGACGACCCATCCTGAGCCATCGTTATCCTGGACTGATTGCGCAGTTCTTCGCACAAAATTTGCCGGGATTGGACGCATCTTTGAGCGCCGGCCCGATGCAGAATCCTCGGCGCGCACTGCAGTTTGATTCAGACCTCAGCAATCTTCCGAAATTAAATATTTGACCTCAGGTGCCTGCTCATGCTTACTATCTGCCCCGTCATGACCGGAAAAGGGTCATCTACAGGGAGGGAATCGTCAATGATAGGAATAGATATGACCGGCAAAGTGACTCTGGTTACCGGCGCCGGTGGAGGAATCGGCGGAGGCATAGCCGAAATTTTTGCTAAAGCCGGTTCCAAGGTTTATGTTGCGGACATGGAATTGGAAGACGCCGAAGCGAGGGCATCTGAGATCACAGCGGCCGGGCTCCTCGCTTGCGCCGTCGGGCTTGACGTTACGAAAAAGGCTGAAATTAACGCGCTGGTCGACAGGATTATAAAAGAGAGCGGCAGGATTGATCATCTCGTCAACTGTGCCGGCATCGCTTATAATAAACCCTATATGGAATCCACGGATGATGAGTTCAGAAAAACGCTGGAAGTCAATCTCGTCGGCGTCAATGATTGCTGTCAGGCCGTTCTCAAGCAGATGATCCCCCGCAAGGAGGGAAAGATCGTGAACATCCTGTCGGCGTCATCAAGAATGGGGAGCGACTTCTTTTCCCATTATTCGGCGTCGAAATTCGGCGCGATGGGACTGACCCAGAGCATCGGAATGGCGATGGCCAAACATAACATCAACGTGAACGGCATCTGCCCCGGGATCATCGAAACCAGAATCGGCGAGAAACAGGGCGGGGGCATGCTCAAACAGATGGCCAAATACTCGGGGAGACAAGAAGAGCATTTAAAGGAGAATATCCGGAAAAGCATTCCCCTGAGGCGTTTTCAGACGGGTGAAGACATCGGCCACATGGCGCTGTTTCTCTGCTCCGACCTGGCGAAAAACATCACCTGCCAGGCCATCAACGTCTGCGGCGGGATGAGGATGAACTAAAGAAACGATCTCCTCTTTCTCACGCCTGCCTCCATACGTGCTTATTGGGCATAACATGTTGGGGCATTGATTAACGATAATATCCCGTGCCGATAACCCAGCCGAAAGGTTCAAACAACTTCACGTACGATCGCTTGGGGTGCAGGGCGGTTTGCCCCTGTTTTGCAAACTGGTAGTCGACATAGCCGCCGGCTTTTCCTTTGGCCAAAAATTCTTTCACGTAGTACACACCCCTGGCGTCTTTGTCGTTGATCCGGTTTCTTCCTTCCGTATCCTTGCGGCCGTAAAGAACCACGTTGACGCCTTCTTTGGTATCGGCCCAGAAATAGCCGTCCGTCCCGTAGCGCATTTCTCTCAGCAGATCCGCACCCAGCGCTTTGGCTTTCTCGATCGTCATTTCACCCTTCTTGTGCTTGGCATAGACAGCCCCCAGCACGCTGACCGCGGTTTCCACTTCGCTTTTAATCAGCAGATCCTGGGCCGCAGCGTTCGTCGCCTGCGTTTCGGCCCCGGAAGACAGACAAAATACTGCAGTTAATAAACCAATCAAGACAACAATTCGTACCTTTTTCATATTTCTTTTCCCTTCTTTCGTATGAATCATCAATAGTTTGGCGGATCGTTCGGGGGACGATCCCTACGCGCGGTTCTTTTTTCTTTCCTCGCCCATGCCATTTGCAGCGAGCATCGCATTCAGGACTTTTTCCGGCGTAATTTCTCCGGCCTCGTGATGGATGCATTCGCCGGGCGCGCAGGCCTTTTGGGCCACCGCCATCATTTTATCCCGATCAATGTCAGCAATGCCGATATCGGCAAGCGTCGTCGGCAGGCCGACGGCTTCGCAAAACGTGTAAACGGTCCGGGTTTCTTCGCCAGAGGCATCGGCAAGCGCAAGCCCGGTCAACACGCCAAACGCGACTTTCTCGCCGTGATAGAAACTGTGGGTTTCGAAAAGTGCCGTAAGGCCGTTGTGGACGGAGTGGGCGGTGGCCAGCCCCCCGCTTTCAAACCCCAGGCCGGAAAGCAGAATGTTCGCCTCGATGATGTGGCCGAGCGCCGGCGTGACAAGGTGCCGTTCGACTGCGATCTTCGCGGCCTCGCCGTGCTGGAGGAGGGTATCATAGCAAAGCCTTGCGAGATGCAGGCCGGCCCTCGTGCTCAAGCCTCCGCAGGCGTTTCCCGATTGCGTGCGGTCGCAGGACCGGGCTTCAAACCAGGTCGCCAGAGCATCGCCCATCCCGGCAATCAAAAAGCGCGCCGGAGCATCGGCGATAACCTTCGTGTCTACCAGCACGATCTGGGGATTCATTTTCTGATAGAGGACCGAGTCAAATTCGCCTGTTTTCGTGTAGACAACGGCGCAGCCGCTGCAGGGCGCATCGGTCGACGCGATGGTCGGAACAACAATGACCGGAAGACCGGCCCGGTCCGCGGCAATCTTGGCCGTGTCAATGGCTTTACCGCCGCCCATACCGACGATGACATCCGCCTTCCCGATGGCGATCAGGTCTGCCACCCGGTTCAATTCTTTTTCACAGCACTCTCCGGAAAACTGTTCGACTGTAATTGCGCCGGCTTTTAATTCGGCGGCCATACCGACCAGTATTTTTTCTTTTGCCGATCGTGATGCGATGATCAGCCCTTTCTTACCCAAGAAGCGGACCCAGCCCGGCAGCTCGCTTAAGACTCCTTCACCCTGGATGTATTTTCCGGGAAAAACCGCTTTCAAGACCATGCGCATCCTCCTGTTTCTGTAAGGTCAATGAGTGGCTGCAGAAACAACGCTATTCTGCATTCGCCTCTTTCGCGCCGCAGGCACCGCGCAGGCGGCGGATCGAGTGTCGGCTGCGCGTTCATTTTTGTACACTCTTCGCCGCTGAAAATCAAATAATGATGATTGTATGCGGCGACAATTTGTGGTTATGAATGAGTATGCCATACAGGACAATATCATGAACCCCGAACCCAAGCCCCTCGAGATCGACTTCAATTCTGAATTCCAGCACGCGTTTACGCTTATGGAAGAGACGACTGAAAACATCCTGATCACCGGGCGCGCCGGAACGGGTAAATCAACGCTGCTGCAATATTTTCGCAAGCACACCGGAAAGCGGGTGGTCATTCTGGCGCCGACAGGCGTGGCGGCGGTCAATGTCGAAGGTCAGACGATCCATTCCTTTTTCCATTTCAAGCCCAATGTTACGCCGGCAGCCATCAAACGAAAAAAGAAAACGGAAAAAGACAAGCCGACCGTATATAAGAAACTCTCCACAATTGTGATTGATGAAGTCTCGATGGTGCGCGCGGACCTCCTGGACTGCATCGACAAATTCCTGCGCCTCAACGGCCCCAGTGAAAAGGAACCCTTCGGCGGCGTCCAGATGATTTTCATCGGCGATCTTTATCAGCTGCCGCCGGTGGTCACATCCGCTGAACGCGAGATCTTCAGGAGCCACTACCCGACTCCCTATTTCTTCAGCGCGAAGGTTTTCGACAATCTGCCCATTGAGTACGTCGAGCTGGAAAAAGTCTACCGCCAGAAGGACGACGAATTTGTGCGGCTGCTCAACGCGATCCGCAATCGCTCGGTGACGGATGACGATCTGGCAAAATTTAATGAACGCTGCGATCCGCAGTTTGAAGCGCCTCCCGGTTCCTTCTGCCTGTCTTTGACCAGCACCAATGACCTGGCCGACACCATCAACGAAAAGCGCCTGGGGGAGCTGCCGGGGAAAATCTGGAAAGCGCAGGGCCTGATCGAAGGCGATTTCGGCAAGGAATACCTGCCGACCGCCGTGGAACTGAAACTGAAAAGAGGCGCTCAGATCATGCTGCTCAATAATGACTCGCTCGGCCAGTGGATCAACGGCACCATCGGCACCATCCGCAAGTTTGAAAAAGACGACGAGGGCGATGACGTGATCGTGGCCGACCTGGACAACGGCGATACGGCGCGCATTTTGCCTTACACCTGGAAGATCTACCGGTTCTTTCTGAAAAAGGATGAACTCCAATCGGAGGAAGTCGGATCTTTCCGGCAGTATCCGATTCGTCTGGCCTTTGCGGTCACAATTCACAAAAGCCAGGGCAAAACGTTTGAAAATGTGGCGATTGACGTGGGCCGCGGCACGTTTGCCCACGGACAGATGTACGTGGCGCTCTCGCGCTGCACGACGCTTAACGGCATTGTTCTCAAACAGCCTCTGAGGAAGAATCACATTTTAATGGACTGGCAGGTGGTGAAATTTCTCACAGGCATTCAATACGCTCAATCCGCTAAGACATTCAGCCGCAGCGACAAAATGAAAATGATCGAAGCGGCGATTATGGAGGAGAAAAATATCGAAATCCTCTACCTCAAGGGTCAGGATGAAAAATCGCGCCGGCTGATCCGCCCCCTGTTCATGGGCGACATGGAATATAAAGGATATCCTTATCTGGGGCTCACGGCCTTCTGCGTGGAACGCGGTGAAAAACGAATTTTCAACGTGGATAAAATTTTGGAGATTGCCGAGCCGGAGCAGGCAATGCGTTAGCGTAAACGCCCTCCCCGCTCTTCCCTTCACGCTTTTCGCGACATCAACCACCTCGCAGCGAGCTGTCGAGATATGAAATGAACGCGTTATTATATCGCAGCGAGTGACAAGGAATTAACCCTTGTCCCGCGTGAGCGGGATTTAAGACAACCGTTATGAACCTCGGGCAATCCGGAAAGGCCTGACTGCCGAAGTGATGCCAAATGGCCTGCCGGCTAAAGGAAGTCCGTACCCTGTCGCTGCGGACGCCTACCAGAGGATCCGGGCATCAACGGCCCGGCAGCCCCGGGCATCAGCCATCAGGGGGTTGATATCCAGTTCGGCGAGATCGGGGATTTTGCGAGCGAGGAAGGAGAGGCGTTCCATGGCTCCTAAGAGCGCCTCCCAATCGATGCCGGGCTCGCCGCGTGCGCCCATGAGCAGAGGGTAGCTTTTCAGGGACGAAAGCATCTTCTGTGCTTCTTCTCGACCGATGGGGACGAGCTCCCGGCTGATATCCTTAAAAACTTCCGTATAGATGCCGCCCAGGCCGCAAACAATGACCGGTCCGAAATTAGGGTCGTGCTTGAGGCCGAGAAGCAGTTCTCTGCCCCTGGCTTGCTCCTGCAGCTGGTAGCTTTCGATGCGCACCCCGGGATCGCGCAGGCGTACCCTGTCGGTCAAGGCGGCAAATGCCTCGGAGAGGTCCTTAGAGTTATTGATGCCCGTGACCACGCCTCCCCATTCGCTTTTATGTAGAAAGGGCTTACCGGCAAGCTTCAGGACCAGCGGATAATCAAGGGCGGCGGCGCCCTTCTCGATTTCTCCCTGGGACTCGCCGGTGATCCCGCGGATAACGGGGATTCCGAAAGCGGCAAGCAGCTGAAGGGCGTCCTCGCCTGCGAGGACTTTTTCACTTCTTCCTTTCCGGATAAGGGTCTCGGCAAGGCTTCTGTTGTATTCGAATGTCTTCTGAGAAGGGATAACGCGGCGTTTGATCTGATAGTAACGGCGGCAGTAGGCAAGACCCTGCACCGCCTGCTCGACGGATGCAAAACAAGCAACGCCATCGATCTTTTCAAACTGCTCTTCCGTCTCCGGCGTAGTCATATACAGCCACATGGCCGCCGGTTTTTCGAACCCCGCCTCCTGCCTGGCCTTGCGGACGGATTCCAGAACTTCCGTCTCCGGATGCAGGGGCGACTGGAAGTCCGGAATGATGCTGAGCACGGCATCGACATCCCTGGATTTGAGCAATTCCGTAAGTGCCGTACGGTATATCCCCCGGTAGTTGCGGCCGATCATGCCCATCGGCCAGATGTCGATGGGATGTCCGGCGTGAACCCAGTCCGGAAGACCGTGCTCTAATTTTTCCGCGAGCCCTTCGGGAAGATTGCCGAGCGTCAGGCCAAAATCTTCACAGGCATCCGTGGCCATAATACCTGCGGCTCCTGTGGCCGTGATGATCCCGAGCCTGTTTCCCGCAAGTTCCCCGAAGCGCAAAAGCGATCGGATAGCCACCGCCATCTCGATACTGTTCTTGACGCGGATCATGCCGGCGCGGTCAAAGGCGGCGTCATTAACGGCATCTTCGCCGACCATCGACCCGGTGTGGGACAAAGCGGCTTTTGCGCCCGCCTGACTCCGCCCGGTTTTTAAAACAATGACCGGTTTGCTGAAGGTGATTCGCGAAGCGGCTTCCAAAAATTTTCTGCCGCGGTGAACGCCCTCCATGTGCAGGACGATAATTCGCGTTTCGGGATCATTTTCAAAATATTCCAGAAGATCAACAAAATCCACATCGCAGGCGTTGCCGATATCGACGGCTTTGCCCCAGGTTTGATAGGCGAAATTCTGCGAGGCCACCTGGATGAGGCCGGTCTGGGCAATAAGAGAGACGGGTGGCACGTTCCGCGGGACACGCAGGTCAATGAAGCCGGTCGAAAAGTTATAGAAGTTATTCAAAACCCCCATCGTATTGGGACCGAGAACCCGAACCCCGCTTTGCCTTGCCAGTTCGGATATCCGGGTTTGCAGGTCGCGGCCATGCGAATCGGCGTCGGAGAATCCCTGGCTGATAATGATAACCCGGCGGATACCCGCCCGGATGCATTCCGTAAACGCCGGAATAACATGATCGCGGCCCAGGGAAATCAGGGCAAGATCCGCCGCTTCCGGTAGACTGGAAACAGAAGGATAGGCTTTAAGACCGCAGATTTCTCCCGCTTTGGGATTGATGGGATAGAGTCGTCCGGGGAATCCGTAGCGGAGCATTGTCTCGATTCCGTTATACGTTCCCGGCCCCGACTTCCTCGGCGCTCCGATCATCACGACGGATTCGGGATGGAAAAATTTCAGCATACGTAGAGAGGCATCCTTTATCTATATTGTTCAAGTCTTCGCGGACACTACAGGTTACAGCCGCCATCTGTCAACAGAAATGGGATACCGGCTGGCCGGGCTGGATTACATTGGCCTCCGGCATCAATACCGCCGCCCCGGCGCAGCAGAATTCGACCACGGCAAATCCCTTTGATCACGGCAAGATCGCTAATTCCTGCCATACGGCAGGCCTTGTGAAGCTGACATCATTATTATTTCATTGACAGACCCCGCCGTTTTGAATAACCCTTCTGTAGAAACAATTAATCAATAAACATGGAGGAAGCTACGATGATGAAGGAATTATTTTCTCTCAAGGGGCGCACGGCACTCATAACGGGTGGTTCGCGCGGGATCGGTCGGATGATAGCAACGGGATTTCTCGAACAAGGAGCGCGCGTTTACATATCATCGCGCAAGCCGGAGGCCTGCGATAAAACAGCCAAAGAACTCTGTGCCCTGGGCGAATGCATTGCCCTGCCGGCCGATGTTTCAACTGTTCTCGGCGCAAAGGCGCTTGCCGGCCAGTTTGCCGCGCGTGAAGAAAAGCTCGATATCCTTGTCAACAATGCGGGAGCCGCCTGGGGGGAGCCTTTCGATGATCATTCCGAAAAAGGTTGGGATAAAGTCGTCGACCTCAATTTGAAGGCGCCGTTCTTTCTGAGCCAGGCCCTGGCCCCGCAATTGCGCAAAGCGGCCGCAGACCGGCCGGCAAAAATCATCAATGTCTCCTCGATCGATGGCGTCATTGTCAATCCCATGGAGACTTATTCTTACGCTGCCAGCAAAGCGGGCCTGATCCATTTGACCCGCCGGATGGCTCTGCGCCTGATCAAAGACAATATCGTCGTCAGCGGCATCGCACCGGGAGCCTTTGCCTCGGAGATGAACAAGCTCGCCCGCGACCATTCCGACATGGTTGCCGCAGGCATTCCGGCAAAACGCATCGGGCGCGATGAAGACATGGCCGGGGCGGCGGTTTATCTGGCATCCCGGGCCGGAGACTACGTCGTCGGCATTACCATTGTCGTCGATGGCGGCGTCACGCTCAAAGCAGTCACTCTTGAATCCTGAGCGAAGGGAACAAAGGACAAACCCCGGCATTTGCAAAACAGAAAGATCGATTTCTCCGATCGTCCGGTTTTTTGCGGTGAGCGGTTTTTTTCGGTCTCGAGAGAATTTGCGCATCTTGGACATGGAGTCTCAAGGATATCCCTGCCCGGCGCCCGGAGCTTTTTTGTCCGGAGCGCCGGGCAATGCGGATTATGACAGGAAAACAAATTCCGGCAGTTGCCGGATCTGAATAACAAATTGGCTATCACCTTCCCAAATTCTTCGTTTAATTTTTTCCCGGAGAACACTTTGCTGCGTAATCCTTTGATGCACTGGATCAGCAATTTCCGCATCTGGAATGACTGATTTTTTCAATCGAAAAATTGATAGTATTTACCTGTCATGATTCCCTTATTTAACTACCATTGTATATCGGCTTTTTTCCCTTAAGATTCCCAAAGGCAATCGATGCCGGTTAAGGTATCGCGTGCAGCATACATTACACCATAGGAGGATACGATCATGAAATGGTTAGCCGAGTATGCGGACTATGCTTACGCCCTGTTACGGATTGTTGCCGGATTTATGTTGGCATTTCACGGTTCCCAGAAAATCTTAGGCATCCTTACCGAATTCCAGCCTCCGGTCGGGTCTCAGCTCTGGATTGGCGGAATTATCGAACTCATCGGGGGATTGCTCATCGGGCTTGGATTACTGACACGTTGGGCGGCCTTTATTTGCAGCGGCATGATGGCTGTGGCTTATTTCCAGTTCCACTGGAAGTTCCAGCTGGGCTCGCAGATCTTTCCGGCGATAAACAAAGGCGAGCTGGCGGTCCTCTTCTGCTTCGTCTTTCTTTATATTGCCTGCCGGGGCGGAGTGAAATGGAGCATCGATAAGAAAGACCGGTAACCTATCGAAGAAGCCGGAAGGTAAAATATCGAAGGGGTAAGTTGAAGGCGGCGTAAATCGCTTTTTTTTTTACTGCTCCGGATAGCGAGACAATTCTGTGCTGCGTTATCCGCCGATGATTTGAGCAGCGGTTCTCTCAGGATACCCGCATCCGAACTCAAGGCATAGGAAAATATTGAAATAATTAAAGAACAGCCCTTGACATTCGCCAGTGGAGATGTTAACTTGTTTTCAAGCATATAAGCTTGGATTAAGACATTTTGAGGTACAAAGGTTGACCACCATGTTCTTTGGAATCTTGGTGGTTTTTTCTTTCTATCATGGCGGAAATCCGACTTAAGGCAATATTTGAGAAAGGAGGATGAAAGCAATGTCAGAAGGTAAAGTAAAATGGTTTAATGAAGGCAAAGGTTTCGGGTTCATCGAGATGGATGGCGGTGGTGATCTGTTTGTTCATTTCAGCGCAATACAAGCCGGTGGCTTCAAGACGTTAACTGAAGGCCAGCGTGTCAGCTTCGATATCACCGAGGGCAAAAAAGGCCCGGCAGCCGAAAACGTGAAATCTCTATAAATTAAAACTTGGGTAACCAGAGGCATTCCATCGGAAGTTGATTCTGTTGGAATGCCTCTTCGTTTTCCACTTCATCGGTAACGTTGGAAAGAGTCATCAGCAAAGGAGTTTAAGAATGGGAAGATCCATGTACAACTTTGGCAAGAATACCAAAGAAAAAGCAAGACAGCAAAAGCAGATGGAAAAGGCCTCCAAGCGCCTGGCCGCGAAACAGAATAAAGCGAATATCAAAGCGGACGCACCGGACGAAGCCGCGGATGCAATCGAAGCGAACCCTGCTTCCGACATCACCAAAGGCACGGCATAAAACGAACTGCCTTCCCAATAGAAGGTGTTCCATATTGAGGAGTTAATTGTGGTCCACATTTATACATGTAAAAAAAGTAGTATGCTCATTGACGAAATTTGCGTAGATACGACTTGTGAATGGCGACTGAAAAGCGAAGGATACTTGAACTGCACCTGGGTTGCCTGCAACTACGGGCCCTTTACGCTGGAAGAAGTAGGCAATATGATGGGTGTCACCCGTGAAAGAATCCGTCAGATCGAAGCCAAGGCGCTAAAGAAACTTCAACACAAAAAACGCAGAGATGTCCTTAAGGATTTTGCAACACTGCAGTAACCACCGGGAAAGCTTTCGTTGAAATCTTTGATGATTCAGACTTGGCCCTAATCAAAATAATAATCTTCTGCTGATCTATATTAAGCAAGAAGAGGCCAATGTACAAAAAAGATTGACGCCGGCATTCACTCCCGCCGGCAGCCGCCGCATTCGGCGGATACCCGTTTCTTCATCCTCACGTTTCGCGCTTGAATCCCGCTCACGCGGGACGAGTGTTAATTCCCTGTCGCTTTCTGCGAAATAATGACGTCCATTTCATACCTCGACAGTCGGCTGAGAGGTGGTTGACTAAATGTTCCGCGGCGTCGTTACACCTGACGGGTAACTTCCTTTAAAACATCCAACTGGTCGAGGGCCATTCCCGCACCGATGGCAACGGTGGACAGAGGGTCGTCCGCGATGGTCACGGGAAGGCCTGTTTCTTCCCGGATCAGGACATCCAGATCCCTCAACAGGGCGCCGCCGCCCGTCAGCATGATGCCTCGATCTACGATATCCCCGGCCAGTTCCGGCGGAGCGTTTTCCAGGCAATTCTTCACGGTCTCCACGATCAATCCTATCAACTCCCTGATGGCTTCGCGAATCTCTTCGGAATTGATTTCAATCGTTTTAGGAATGCCGGAAATCAAATCCCGGCCCTTAACATCGATTACGCGGATTTCCTGGTCCGGATAGGCGCAACCGATTTTTATTTTGATGATTTCCGCGGTCCGCTCACCGATCAGCAGGCTGTATCTTCTTTTAATATACTGGACAATCTCTTCGTCAATTTTGTTGCCGGCGATGCGCAGAGACTTTGCGTAGACAATGCCCGAAAGAGAAATGATGGCGACTTCGGTCGTACCGCCGCCGATGTCGACAACCATGGAGCTCGTCGGCTCCGTGATCGGCAATCCGGCACCGATAGCTGCCGCCATCGGTTCGTCAATAAGATAAACTTCCCGAGCCCCCGCGGATTCAACGGATTCGCGGACCGCCCTTCTTTCCACCTGGGTAATGCCGGAAGGCACGGACACGATTATTCTGGGCCGCACCATCGTCCTGCGGTTGTGGACGCTCAGGATAAAATGTCTGAGCATCGCCCCGGTGATGTCAAAGTCCGCGATGACCCCATCCCGCATCGGACGGATGGCCTGGATATTTCCCGGCGTTCTTCCGATCATATTTCTTGCTTCCGATCCCACAGCCAGAACTTTTTTAAATCCTTTTGAATCTATGTGTACAGCCACCACGGACGGTTCACGAAGAACAATTCCCTTGCCTTTGACGTAAACAAGGGTATTGGCCGTCCCGAGATCAATGGCCAGGTCATTGGAAAATCTCCCGAAAATCGAATCAAACAGCACGCCTTCACCTCTTCATATTTTTCAATCAACCACCTCGCAGCAAGCTGTCGAGGTATAAATGAACGTCATTATTTCGCAGCAAGCTGCGGAGAGTTAACGCTCGTCCCGCGTGAACGCGACTTAATATAGGCATCAAACCACCATGATCAACAGTAATCACGCTGAGTATGAAAATCCCCCTGGCCACCTTTACCAAAGACGACCAAGGGGATTTCCATATGAAGCGCTTACGCAAATCAATTACGGCAAGGCTATAGTCTATTCCTCTTTCGCAAGCAATGTCTTTTTAAGACCGGGAGGCGGCTGACATCGGTTCCGGTCCCAAGCTAGCTGCAATTAAACGGGATTTGGCGTGCCTTCCCGCATTATTCAATCATCCTGACCGGCTTATCAAGGTTATTCGGCACTTTCCCCTGGCAAAGATAAAAACGCCTCCGCGACCATCCTGATTTTCCTGGCCGCAATAGGGTTTTTTGAAAGACGGGCAGGCGCCGCAAAATATATTGCCGATATATGGACGCTGATAGCGACATCTACCATTCGCACTTGCCGAATAAATACAGGTGACTCGCAAGAGCGGACTGCGGTCGCGATTTTACTATGACCCGGCGAGGGCTTTTGCCCCCTTCAGATATTTCAGCCTCTCTTTTTCCGGAAGTTTTTCGATCGCATAGCGCAGCATCGTCCGGGGCATCCGCTGACAATGTCTGTTGAGGAACCCCTTCTGGGCGGCCGGGTTGCGCTTGCCGATTTCGCGCAGCATCCAGCCGACGGCTTTATGGATCAGGTCTTCGGGGTCCATAAGCAGATTTTCGGCAATGATGAGTGAGTCGGCAAATTGATTCTGCTTGATGAAGTGAAACGTAGATATGATCGCGATGCGCCGCTCCCAAAGACTTGGTGAGCGAGTAAGCGAGTAAATCGGGCGTTTATCTCGATCCGCCAGATAGGGACCGACAATCAGGTATGCGGATAAATCGACGAGATCCCAGTTGTTGATGTATCGGGTGTTTTGCAGGTAAAGTTCGTAGACAGCCTTTTGATCGGCCCGATCGCCTTGCGAAAACTTCTGTACGAGCAATAAAAGTGCGCAGAGGCGTTCTTCATGATATTCGGACGCTAAGAGATGACGGACCTCTGCAAGCGGTGTATCTTTGAATTTCTTTGCCTGCTCGCGCAGCACCGGCACCCGAATGCCGAGAAAGCGGTCCCCTTCGCCGTACTGGCCCGGGCCCGTCTTAAAATACCGCTGGGAGTGCTCGGCGATTTGTGGGTCGGCCAGGTCGCGGAGCATTTTTCTGATTTTTTGAGCGGTCATTTTATCCGGCGGCCTTCTTTAGGTTGAACACTCTATAAAAAGACTCTTGAGATATCGATAGTCGATCCTGCTTGTTTCTTTTAATTCTAGGGTACCTGCGAGTATGTTCAGGTGCTTCCGTTGACGTATGCTTTGGGAGCCGAATAGAATCTCATCTCTGTCTGACGACAATCCGGCCAATCCTTTCCGGGCGCCCTGTCGTTTGGTGATATGGCATACCGGGCATGGTGCTCATATGACCATTTCTATCATTTCGGAATTGGCGGCAAATGCTTCATCATCTTCGATACGATCAAGATAAAGTTCAACCGCTTCCCTGATGTTTTTTAGAGCTTCTTCTCTGCTGCCTCCCCCGCTTACACAGCCCGGCAGAGACGGAACAACTGCCGTGTAACCTCCTTCCGGACTTTTTTCCAAAACAACCCCTATATTCATGGCCTTGCCTCCGCGATTATTCAACCACTCGCAGCAAGCGACAGGGAATTAACGCTTGCCCCGCGTAAGCGGGATTAACAGGCTGTTGAAAAAGGCTCATCTGCGGCGTTACGTTTCGGCTCTCGCTGCTCACGTACTTCTAAAGTACGCTCCGCTGCTCGATCCTCACGATGCCTTGCAGCTAAACCTTTTTGAACAGTCTGCAAAACAGGGTTTTTCAACACCCTGTTAAAGAACTGCTCCAATAATTATGAAAAAAATCTGCACGAGGCGTATTGTGTCAAGATCATTCATGGCAGATCCCTTATGATCGACGGGATGCTATTTACTTCAATAATATGGAAACGAGGATCGGCGCGAAATACAGAACGGACAGCGCAAGAACGGCAGCGCCGGCCCTGGCGGTGTATGTATCGATCCTGGCGATCACCTGATCCCAGTCTGTCTTTTTAGCCCTGCGCATCTTTTCCCGGAACAATTCCTGATCGGCCGGCATGGTCCGGTTTTCGTTTATCGTTATCTGTATGGTAGAAATACCGCTCGCGATCTGCATCGTCTCTGCTCCTTGTTTCCTGATCCGCGTTACATCAGATATTTTCTGACGGAGGCGGTGATCACGCCGCCTATTTTGAGTTCTTCCCGGGGATAGATGGTGGGATAGGCCGGATTGGCCGCTTCCAGAACAATCTCCCTGCCCCGTCTGCGGAAATATTTCATCGTCCACTGGCCGTCGACTTCGGCCAGAACAATGTCGCCGTTCTGGGGCGACCGGTTCCGGTCAACCACGACCAGATCGCCCTCCATGATGCCCGCGCCGATCATCGAATCGCCCGTCACGCTCAGTAAAAAGGAAGATTCGGGTTTGTCCACGAGGTATTCGTCCATGGACACGACGTCGCGCGCGTTTTCTTCGGCGGATGTGGGAAGGCCGGCAGCAACGCTGCCGACCAGCGGGATGCCGAAGGAAATCCCTGACAGCTTGAGATATCCCTGGGCGTCTTTTTCGAGAATGCCTTTTTCGATGAGTTTGTCAATCCAGTAAGAGACGACGCTTTTGGAGCGCACTTCAAATAAATCCATCATCTCGGTGTATGTAGGCATGCGCTTCTGGTTGCGGTAAAAAGAGACCAGGCTCTGCTCAACGGATTTTATGTCGCGGGTTTTTTTCATGGCCTCTCTTATATAGAACGTACGTTCTATTGTCAAGCAGTTTTTTTTGGTGAGGCGGTTTTTCGGCGGTGATGTAACGATTCCTTGGAGAATAATCGTTCAGGCGGGCCTAAGTCCTTAGATTGCTTGCTGCATTTTCCTGGGATTTGACGGGGTTCGGCAGATATCCGCAGTTTGATCATTCGGCGGAAACCGGCGGTGCGCCCGATACGGTATATCAAGAACGCATCAACAATCCCGGATTCCGGGCCACGATTCGCTGGCCCGGAAGGACAGACAGGTTTTTATGCAGTTACGAACAGTTCCTAACGGGTCATCGATAACTTCTGCTCATCCTTGGGAACGTACCACTTGTCGAAATTGTAGCCGATGCCGAGCGGAGCGGGCTTGATGCCGCGGATGCGGTTGGAAATAATGAGGAGTTCATCGGGAACGTATAAGAAGGTGTAAGGCTGGTCTTCCGCCAGGATTTCCTGGAAGCGGTCATAGTATTTTTTGCGCTGGGCCTGATCAAATGTGCTGCGGCCCTTGTCCAGCATCTCATCGGCCTCTTTATTATTGTAGGAAATAAAGTTCAGCTCTTCGGGCCTGGTCTTGCTGGAATGCCACACGTCGTACGCGTCGGGGTCGAGCGGAATCGTCCAGCCCAGGATCACCGCATCGAAACGCCGCTTCGTAATAAAATCCGTCACAAACGCCGACCACTCGATGACACGGATTTTTGCCGTAATCCCGACTTCCTTGAGCTGCCTTTGAATGATCTCCGCGCATTTCTGGCGGGTCTCATTGCCCTGGTTGGTAAGAATTTCAAATTCAAAAGGTTTGCCGTCTTTCTCCAGAATGCCGTCGCCGTTGGTGTCCGCCCACCCGGCTTGTTTAAGCAGGTCGCGGGCCTTCGCCGGCTCGTAATTGTAGATTTTCACCTTGTCGTTATACGCCCAGGTTCCGGGCTTGTAAGGACCGGTTGCGGGTTTGCCCAGGCCCAATAGCACACCGCTCACGATTTCGTCTTTTTTGATGGCGTAAGAGATGGCCTGCCTGACCCGCTTATCCGTAAAAAGCGGATTCTTCAGATTGTAGCCCAGGTATGTATAGGCAAAAGCGAGGTAGCGATACTTGTTGAAGTTTTCTTTGAACAGATTGTTGTCCGTCTGACGCGTGTACTGCAGGGGCGTGAGCGTCATCATGCTGATGTTCTGCGCGCGCAGTTCCAGAAACATCGTTGCGGTATCCGGGATGATGCGGGTGATCCGGCCGTCAATGTAGGGCCGCCCGTCGAAGTAATTTTCGTTGGAGGCCAGAACAATCTTTTGCCCGGCAACCCATTCTTTGAATTTGTAAGGCCCGGTGCCGATAGGATGGCGGGTGAGCGGGCTTTTGGTGATATCTTTCCCCGCGAGCAGGTGCCGCGGCATAATGGCGGACGCCCAGCTGATCAAGGCGGGAGCGAAAGGCTTATCGTAGGTGACGCGAAATGTGTAGTCGTCCAGCGCCTCGGCCTTTTTGATTTTCAAAAAATCGCCGCCATACGCCGTGGGCGTCTTGGGATCGGTGGTCACCTGATAGGTGTAGAGGACGTCCTGCGCGGTGAAGGGTTTGCCGTCATGCCAGGTGACGCCCTGGCGCAGATGAAAGGTAATGATCAGGCCGTCCGGTGAAACGTCCCAGGACTTGGCGAGGTCGCCCACGATATTCATGTCCTTGTCGTACTTGACGAGGCCGTTAAAGACCATACCGCCCACATCGTGTGACGCGGAGTCGGACGCCAGAAGCGGGATCAGGTTGCTCGCATCGCCGATCGCGCCCCCGACCAGGATGTCACCATAAGCCGGCGGCTTGTCGGCCTTGGTTTGGGCGTTTTCGGTCTGCGGCGATTTGCCGCAAGCCGCCAATGACAAGATCATCAATACTAAAATAGTGGGATAATAGAGTCTGCGCATGGTGATTTTCATAGCCCAGGATGCGGACCTTTGCAATATGATTTTTACATCCTCCCCCGCTTGCCGTCCTTCCCGCCGTCCCGAAAATTGGTCTCCTCAAATGCGCCGGAAAGCCGGCGCCGCTATGGCTTTTGCTGCCGGGCCGCGGAAAAGCCGCTTTCCTGCATACTGAGAGAATGCGGGGAACCGCATAGTTTTGATAACAAAGCTTTCTTAGACCTTTAAAAGATGTTAACGTTTAAACGTACAACATAACGGATTCATTGATGGGAGGTTTTAATGACGGATGCAATCGTCATCGGCGCGGGTTACGCGGGAATGAGCGCCGCCGCGCTCCTGGCCCACGCGGGCCGGAAGGTTATCGTTCTGGACGCCTCCGGCATGATCGGCGGCAGGGCCCTTTCCTACAGAAACGAGAAAGGCTATGTCTGGGAATACGGCGCGCATTCGCATAGGCTCGGGCCGAAGGGCATAGCCAACGAAGTGTTCAAAAGGCTCGGCGATGAAATCGATTTCCTGCCGGAAGCGAAAGACGCCCGGCTGATCTTTAAAGGCAAACTGTGGGAAAGACCCGAAGGGCCTGTCGGTTTTTTGAAAACGCCCATGCTTTCATTTCGGGGAAGGCTGGCATTTCTGGCGCTCCTGTCAAAAATTAAAAAGGCCGATCCTGCGGCATGGTATGACAAAACGCTCAGCGATTTTTACAAGACATCCCTGCAACATCCCGAGGTCGAGGCATTCCTGCCGTTTCTCGGCATGACCATCATGTGCCCGACTCCGGATAAAGTGAGCGCGGGCGAAATCATCGAATTTCTGCAAAGGGTCTTCAAAGCCGGTGTCGGTGTCGGAGAACCGCGGGGCGGCTCCGCGCAATTATTCTCCAAGCTCACTCATCACATCGAAAAAACAGACGGCGAAATATATCTCAGCGAAAAGGTGGGGAAAATCGTCATTGAAGACGGCAGAGCGGTGGGCGTTGTCACGGACAAGGCCAGCCACACAGCCGACAACATCATCTTTGCGGCAAGGCTGCCGCTGATCCTGGACCTGATGGACAGCCGTCTGCTTCCCGGGGCCACGCTCGATTATGCCAAAAATATCGAAAGCAGTTCGAGCCTCACCATCGACTTTATAACCAACAATCCGGTGACCGATATCCGCGCCGGTATCCTCGGCGTGGATATCCCTGTCTGGGCGCGCTTCCAGTCCAATGCCGATGATTCATTGACACCCCGCGGAAAATATATCTCGACCTGGGGCATCATGCTGCCGTGGCACTTTGACGGTGATCAGAATATCGAATACCGGGCGGAAGAAAGACTCAAAGGCGTTATCGCCGCCCTCTTCCCGGATTTTCTGCCCGCGGTTGTCGAAGAAAGAAAGATTGTCGTGCCGGTCATGAACGGCAACGTTCTCACACCGGCCCAGTCCAAACCCCACCGGCCGGACATTGAATGCTCCACCATCAAGAAGCTTTATTTTATCGGCGACACCGTCCGCGGCGACGGCTGCTCCGGCGATATCAGTTTTTCTTCGGCCATGAAGGCGGTAGACAAAATACTGGGCGCTAAGTGAGAACTGCATGAGATTGCGCGTCATTCAAGCGCCCGAAGAAATTCTTCCCGTCCAAAGCTGCTCCGGCGAACGCAACCTGGCACTGATGTCGAATTGACATCTCCGATCACTCTTCTTATATTTCCTGTAAGAGAAGGAAGTTCTCTTAATGCCAACCGCGGAAGAGAGCAGAGTGAATTATGCCCGATGAAATCTCTATCAGGATAACCGGTGAAGCAGGACAGGGTACCCAGACCATCGGCGACGCCCTTTCCCATATCTTCAAATCCGCCGGCTATCATTTATTCACCTATCAGGACTTCATGTCGCGCATCCGCGGCGGCAACAACTTCTCCGAGATTCGCGTTTCAACCAAACCCGTTCATGCGCCCCGGCAAAAGCCGGACATCATCATCTGCCTTTCCCGATCAAGCGTCGATATTCATAAAAACAATCTGGCTCCTCAAGGCCTCCTCGTTGTGGACAAAGCAAAGTTCGGCATGGGTCAGCTCGAAGAATCCATGGTTGATGCGGCTCTGAACGAAATCGCCCTGAGGGTCGCCAATGACGCGCTGTATTCGAACTCCGTAGCCTGCGGCCTGATCGCCGGCCTTGCGGGCCTCGATTTTGCCTTTGTCGCCCAGGGCCTGCAAGAGGTCTTCGTGAGTAAAGCGGAGTCAATTATCGGGAACAATGTCCGCAGTGCCCGCGCGGGCTTCGAGCTCGGTCGGGAAAATCCGCAGCAAAATAGATTTCTGCTCCCTCCGGTCGGCAACGATGGCCTGGCAGCCGCTTCCGGAATGACGCTCCTGGATGGCTCAGCCGCCATAGGCTTAGGCGCTGTCCGGGCCGGCTGCAAATTCTACACCGCCTACCCCATGTCGCCGTCGACCGGTATCATGAACGTCATCGCCGAACACGCAGCCCAGGAGCACATTGTCGTGGAACAGGCGGAGGATGAGATCGCGGCCATTAACATGGTCATCGGCGCATCCTTTGCGGGCAGCCGCGCCATGACCTCCACTTCGGGCGGCGGATTCTGCCTGATGGTGGAAGGCGTGAGCCTCGCCGGCAACTCGGAGACCCCAGTGGTGATCGTTGATGCCCAAAGGCCCGGTCCCGCAACCGGTTTGGCCACGCGCACGGAGCAGGCCGATCTGGAATTTGTCATCTCGGCGGGCCACGGCGAATTCGCCCGGGCCGTGTACGCGCCGGGGTCCGCCGAACAGGCCTATGCCCTGACCATCAAGGCATTCGAAGTCGCCGAGAAATATCAGATTCCGGTTTTGATTCTGACGGACCAGTACTTACAGGATTCGACAAGCGATGTTCCGGCGTTCGATGAGAACACGGCCGCTCCCGAGCGCTTTATCATTTCCAAAGAGGAGTCCGCCCGGATCACATCCTATAAACGATACGCCCTGACGGACTCGGGGATTTCCCCGCGGGCGATCCCGTCGTGGATTCAGGATGTGATGTACGTTGACAGCCATGAACACGACGAGTGGGGACACATCAATGAAGATGCCGAAATACGAAAGCAGATGGTTCAGAAACGCCTGCACAAAAAAATGCACGGTCTCGGGGGAGAGCTGGAACCGCCGACGTCGTTCAACACCGCTGATGCTCGGATCATCCTTGTGGGATTCGGTTCTACTTTGGGCATCCTTCAGGAAGCGGCGCAGGCGCTCGCGAACAACAAAGTGGGCTTCGTTCACCTCTCGCAGGTCTGGCCTTTCCCATCCGCTGAAATAGTGAAGCTGCTGTCCGGCGCCCGCGTGATCATCAACATCGAAAACAACGCCCGGGGCCAGCTGGCTTCGCTTTTGTATCGCGAAACCGGCATCAAGGTCAGTAAATCCATTTTGAAATACGATGGCCGTCCGTTTGATATCGACTCAGTGATTGACCTCATCTGGCAGGAACTGGAATGATCAACAGGGGCCGGGCAACAGGCAAGAGTGAATAATTTATGGATGCAAATGACTTCAAAAGTTCCGATCCGATAACCTGGTGCCCGCGCTGCGGCGATTTCGGCATATTAAACAGCCTGAAAAGGGCGCTCGCCAAACTGGGCAGAGAGCCCTCGGATATTCTGCTGGTCTCCGGCATCGGCCAGGCGGCAAAAATGCCGCATTATGTCAAAGCCAACTGCTTCAACGGCCTCCACGGCCGGGCGCTTCCCGCGGCCTTCGGCGCCAGGGTCGCCAATAAAGATCTGACCATCATTGTGACCACCGGCGACGGTGATTGTTATGGGGAAGGCGGCAACCATTTCATCCACAACATCCGCCGCAACCCCGACATCACGGTCATTGTCGGCAACAATCAAATCTACGGCCTGACCAAAGGCCAGGCATCTCCCACAACGGATGAGCACATGGTAACAAAGATTACACCCCGGGGCGTTATCCTGGAGCACCTGTCGCCCCTATCGCTGGCCCTGGCCGCCGGCGCCGGTTTCGTGTCCCGCGGCTTTGCCCAGGACACCGACCATTTAACCGACCTCATCCTGGCGGGCATCCATTACAAAGGATTCGCCTTGATTGATGTGCTCCAGCCCTGCGTCACTTTCAACAGAAAGAACACCTACGAATGGTATGCCGAGCGCGTTTACAAGCTGGACTCATCCTATAATTCCGCTGATCTGGGCACCGCGTTTCAGAAATCCCTCGAATGGGGTGACCACATCCCCATCGGCATCCTGTACAACGTTTCCAAACCCACCTACGAACAAAAAGCCGGTCTGACAGATTGAAGATCTGTGACGGCTCTCACACAGGTCGCCGCAATACACGAGTACCGGAGCCCTGCCCTTCGTTTTCTCCCGTTTGACATTGCGATTGCTTTTATCCGGTTTCAAATGTATTCAATGTCCCATAGCGACAACATATCGAGGGACCATGAAGTTCGAAAAATATCATATCTCGGAAGACATAAAACATAACCTGGCAAAACTGGGTTTTAAGAGGCCGACGGACATCCAGTTCAAATCCATCCCGTCCATCTTAAACGGTGAAGACGTTCTGGCCATCGCGCAGACGGGCACCGGCAAAACGGCGGCATTCGCCATTCCGCTGGTCGATAAAATCCACCGGCAAAAAAGCAGCAAGCGCGATACCGGCATCAAGGGCCTGGTCATGGTCCCGACGCGGGAGCTCGCCACGCAGATCGGCGAGGTTTTCACCAGCATCGCGAAACACACCAAGGTAAAGACGTTTGCCCTGATCGGCGGCGTCGAACAGGAGGCACAGCTTAAGAAGCTGCAGGAGGGCGTCGATATTTTGATTACCACGCCGGGGCGAATGTTTGATCTCATCCATCAGGGCGCAATCAACCTGGAACGCGTCGAGACGCTGGTCCTGGATGAGGCCGACCATATGCTGGATCTGGGCTTCATTAAAGACATTCAGTATGTTAAAAAGATGCTCACCCGCAAACATCAGACCCTGTTTTTTTCGGCAACCATCAATCCGGAAATCAAGAAGCTGGCTTTCTCCCAGGTGAAAAGCACGGCCATCCGCATTCAGATATCGCCCGACGATCCGGTATCGGCCAATGTTTCGCATGCCGTCATGTTCGTCGAGATGGATGATAAGCGGTTCTTTCTGGAGAGCTTCATCCGGGAAAATCCCGATAGCAAAATCATTGTCTTTGTGAGAACCCGGGTCCGCGCGGAGCGGGTGGCCAGGGCCATGGAGCGCGTCTCCATTTCCTCAATCACCATCCACGGCGAGAAGGATCAGGATGAACGTTCCAATGCGATGAGGAAGTTTAAAGATGGCGAATGCCGGATCCTCATTGCCACGGATGTCAGCGCGCGCGGCATCGATATTCCGGACGTGAACTATGTGATCAATTATGATTTACCGGAAAAGGCGGAGAACTACGTCCACCGGGTGGGAAGAACCGGACGGGGCGTCAACAAGGGCATCGCGATTTCCTTTTGCAGCGAAGATGAGAAGGAGCAGCTCTCCGAGATCCAGCAGTTTCTGAATAAAGAGATTGAAGTGATCAGGCTGGGCAAAAAAGATTATGCCCGGACCCTGGACATGGTACAAAAAAACATCAACACCGACGTGCTGGCGATGATCGCCGACAATGAGGCGTGGCTCGCGGCTAAGAAGAAAAAACGCTCCCCGAAAAAGTAAGGGGACGCGGACTTTCCTTCTGAAGACAAAATCCGGAAATGCCAAAATGAAATGTTATGCCCCGGGATGCCCGGCGGAATCCCTTCCGGCGCCGACGATAACAAAATAGAAGTTTAGCTTCAACAAAGAGAGCATTATGACACTTAAGAAACGATACCTGTCTTTTATTTCTTTGGCCCTGGCACTTACTCTGCTGATTCCTGCCTTCATGGAGGCGACAGGCCTGTCCGCGGAAAAAATGCAGCAGACCTCGGACCACTTTGACGGCCTCACGTATTTCAACCCCGTTGATCCGCAAATTCCGCCAAATCCCCCCGGCCGGACAGCAAAATCCAACCCCGCCTGGTGGGTTTGGAACTGGATTCTGGGCAATGACTGGCCCCAGTGGCCTACGGCAAAGGATATTTCGCCCGGACCGCGTCCCGTCACCCGCGTCCCGAAAGGCGAAATCAGCATAACCCCTGTCGGTCACGCCACTTTCCTGATTCAAATGGATGGCCTGAACATTCTCACCGATCCAATCTGGTCGGAACGCTGCAGCCCGGTACCATGGGCGGGTCCCAAAAGACACGTCCAGCCCGGCATCCGGTTTGAAGATCTCCCACCCATTGACGTTGTGCTGGTGTCCCACAATCATTATGATCACCTTGATCTTCCCACCCTGAAGCGTCTCGCGAAAAGGGGAACACCGCGCTCCATTGTGACCCTTGGCAATCTCTACCTCGTCAAGAGTGCCGACATCCCCACGGTGGATGAGCTTGATTGGTGGCAGTCGGTCCGAATCTCTCCCGACATAACGATAACCCTGGTTCCCGCGCAGCACTTTTCGATGCGCTCTCTGGCGGACTACAATCATACCCTCTGGGGAGGTTTTGTCATCTCCGGACACTCGGGTAATGTTTATTATTCCGGGGATACAGGCTATGGTCCCCATTTCCAGGAAATCGCCCGCCGCTTTTCACCGATCCGGGTGGCGCTCCTGCCGATCGCGCCCTTCCGGCCGCAGAAGAGGGATGATACGACTCCCGCACATCGATCCGTTGTCCACATGGGTCCTGCGGAGGCAGTAAAAGCGCATCTCGATTTGGGTGCGCCTTTCACCATCGCCGCCCACTACCAGGTATTTCGGCTGGGCATCGAGGGATATGATGATGCCGTGACTGTTCTGGCCTCGACAATGAAGGAGCAGAATCTGAAGCCCGATACCTTCGTCACGCCTGCCCTCGGTCAAGCCATTATCATGCCGCCCATGTCGCATGCATCGCCGTCAATCGTGTCTAGGGAGCCCGTGCCGGATTGGAGCTTTTCATGGGTTAGAATCCCTTTGTGCTTGGATCAAGCATATTGATCCCCATATCCTTTATGCACGAGTTCCGGCGTCATACATTGCTATCTGACGTGATATGGCTTGCCTTTTCCTAGAATCCGAAAACACAGCGGAAAACCTGATAACCTGATAACCCAAAGGTCACACGAGGTCACCACCTTGAAGGTGGCACTGCGCAAGGTCACACGCCGGAATTGTTAGGTTGAACAATCCCGCGAAGCGGAGGGTATAATACCCCGCAGTTTCTTGGGGATTCAAACGCGTGGCTACGATATGTATTTTTCATGATCAAAAAGAGACGATAAACCAAAGCCAAAACAAATCATCCATGACAGGTATGCTTAACTTCGATTTACCGGGAAGGAGGGTTCCATTCGTAGAGAAATCTTCTGCGTGAATCGTACCCCAATTTTGCCGTTCTTAAACAACAAAAAATGAGAGCCACCTATGCCGTGTTGTCTTTTTTACTGGAGTCCATCTTTAAACATGCGGTCTACAAGGGGTGATAGTCACCACAAAGACCCTACGATTCACTTTTCGTTAACATCCAGTAGAATAGACTCCATACGAACACTGCAGTCCCTCATTACGTTTAATGTAGTGATGCTCTTCATCAATGTCAATGGCGATGCCTGTATATGCCGGACATGCACTGTATTTATTACGAGTCTTCGACTTTCAATCTGGAATTAGAGATGAATTGCCCGCTGCTATCCGTTTTGCAGCCCATACAAATCAAGGGCAATAACGCTTGCCTTTAGCCATTTCCGACAATTTGCAATCTCCCAATGTGCAGGCCTTTTGTATATCACGGCAGAAAAGCTTTTTGTTGCCCAGCATAAAATAAGCACCCGCCCGGTTGGTATAGTACAAGGCGTCGTCCGGCTTCAGGTTGATGGCCTCGTTAAAATCCTTTATGGCATGCTGCAGTTTGCCAAGGTTATCATACGCTATCCCCCTATTGTAATAGAGCGTGGCATCTTTCGGCTTCAGTCTGATGGCCTTGCTGAAATCATCAACAGCATGCTGGTACTGACCGAGGTGATTATAGGCATTTCCCTTGTTGTTGTAGGCTTCGGAAAAATCCGGCTGCAGGCGTATGGCCTCGTTATAATCATTAATGGCCCGCTGATACTGGTCGAGCTTAGCGTAAGCAATTCCCCGGTTGCTGTAACTCTCAGCAAAATCCGGCTTCAGGCGTATAGCCTCGTTATAATCGTCAATGGCACGCTGATACTGGCCGAGTTTAGCGTAAGCAATTCCGCGGTTACTGTAAACCTCAGCTGAATCGGGTTTCAGGCGTATCGCCTCGTTATATTCTTCAATGGCCCGCTGATACTGGCCGCGCTTATTGTAAGCAATCCCCCGGTTGCTGTAGGCGATGGAATCATCCGGCCCCAGCTTAACAGCAGCATCAGGTTTCGGTTTATAGGCTTCATCAGGTTTCAGCCCAGCAGCATTGTTCAAATCCGAGCAGGAACAAAGAAACGTTAGAACAAGAAAGATGGCAACGATAATTTTGCGCATATCAGCTCCGTTTGTTGGTAGCATTGTTATCCTATGAAGACGGCGCCGAATGCTTTTTCGGCATGAATGATCGAATGCGTCACTTTCTGCACTCTCCTGAGACTAGCCGAGAAAAAACCAGTAGAGCAACGCCGCCATCGAGAGAGTAAGCCCCACCACGGCGAGCCAGGCGGGACGGATAACCCGGGTACCCTTGGACCGTTCCCACTCCCGAATCTTCTGACTTTTCTTTTTACCCTTGTTGTCGTGTTTTCTTTCTGTCTTCTTTTGCAGGTCTTTTTTTTGCTTGTGGTCCACGGATTCACCCCCGAGGGAACGTTCTGAGTTTTGATCAAACCAAAGAGTTACTTATCAGTGAAGATCAACAACCGTTACCACTATGTTCTTTTTCCTGAGAATAGATACTATTATTCTCTTGACCGTCAGCCTTCTGTTGCATGTCGATCTGTCAGGATTGTCCGGTTCGGCTCAGGCTTGCTTCTCAGCTCTGCTCGGTGCCTCAACTTTTGCCGGCGCACATTTTTCCTCTTTATGCCGATCGGCCGAGATCTCGACAGCGATGGCGGCAGCCTGCTCGGCCGGCATGCCTTCGGCCCGGCGCTCATACTCCTCTTCGCCGCGCTCATCTCGTTCCTTAATCTCCACATCTTCCGCCTGCTCCTGCTGCCCGGGCAGCTCAATGCGCAGTTCCTCGATGAGCATCCGTGCCGTCGCCGCCACCGGAAGGGCAAGAAGCGCCCCGACGACGCCGTATAAAATGCCTCCCGACAAAAGCGACAAAAGGATCACGGACGACGGGAGCCGCAACGCCCGCCCATAGACCCGGGGAATGATTATACGGCTCTCGAGTTCCTCGTAGACAAGCATCAGCAGAAGTACAACGATAATGACGACAGGGCCGCGAGAAAGAGCCGCCGCCACTGCAGCGCCCACCGAAAACAGTGGACCGATATAAGGCAGGATGTCGGCAACGCCCGCAAACACTGCGATGGGCAGGGCGTTTTGAACACCGCAGGCCATCAGGAGAATGTACACGAAGACGCCCATGAAAGCACAGGTGATCACCTGCCCGCGGATATAAGCACCGACGATGGTTTCCAGATTCAGCATGATCCGGGAAAGCCGGATGTGGTGTGACCGGGGCACCAGCAGAAAGATGCCTCCGCGCAGCCGATCCCGGTCGATCATGATGTATAGCGCGAGGAATACGGAACTCAGGATGTACGCGATGATCTCGACGGCACGTGTGGAGATCTCAAGGGCATTCGAGGTGACCATCTTTACAAGATCGCCGGAGTGCACTTTGCGAAGCATTTCCGCCAGAGGGCTGGTCAGATGGGAGCCGGCCAGCCACTTTGTCAGGCGTGCCCGCAGAGCGGGTTCCTGGTCCACAAGGCTTGTCAACTGCTCAATCAGCGATGGAATGGTCATTGTGATGAAAAGAACGGTAACTGCCAGAAGCGCTGTGAAAACGATCGCAATGCTCAAACCCCGGCGCAGGTGCCGCGCTTCGAACCACTCGACCGCGGGGCTTATGGAGCAGACGATAATGAGGGCCGCTACAAGTGCCAGAACCACCGGCAGAAGCTGGTTCAGCAACCACAGACCGGCGATAATGAGCAGCACAGTGATAATGGCGCCGATAGAAGGCTCGATACGAATCACGCGGCGGCGCTTTCGCCCGGGGGAAGATCCGGAGGAAACCTGATCAGGCATCATACCGCCTCCGTTCCGGCAATTTTGTTTGATAAAAAATTGCCTGCTACAGGCAGCAGCAAAGGAAATTCAAACTTGAATGCCAGTGCAAGAGAGGCCGCGAGGTATGGGGTGACGCAGTGATGACCATGTCGATTGTACATTGTGAGATCCTAATCCAGATGCTTTGTGACGGACAGGGTTGACGGATCGCCGTCAACGTCAATTTCTTCAAAACCTATCTGTTTAATAAATTTGCGCATGGACGAGTTGCTTTTGAGTACGGAGCCGGTAATTTGTCTTACCCCGCTCACCTGGAGGTGCCTTATCAAGGCATTCATCAGTCTTGCCCCAATGCCGCGCTTTCGCCAGGCGTCCGCGACGACAATGGCAAACTCGCAGTCCGCCCGATCGGGATCGATCACGTATCGTGCCACACCGATTTCTTCTTCGCCTTTTTCTTTGCTGCGCAGGACGACCATGGCAACTGCGTTTCGGGCATCAAGTTCCGTAAAGCTCTTTAACTCTTTCTCGCTGAGGTCTTTGATCGTGCCATGAAAACGGCGGTAGCTTGATTCAGGTGATAGTCCATGCACGAACGCTTGCTCTTTGGCAGCATCGGCAGGTACGATATGGCGCAAGGTCAGCTTTTCGCCGTCCGCAAGTGTCCAGGTTCCTTCATAATCATCGTTACTCATGATGTGGCCTGATCATCCTTTTTGGCGCAAACTTCCGTCGGGGCCAAAGGATGAAAAGACAACAGCAACTTTTTGCCGGCAAGCGCAGCTATGTCTCCGACTTTAATCGCGGCCATTTTATGTTCTCACTTTCTTCTTTTGATTTCTGAGCTCAACCACGCCTGTCGTACCAATAAGTCATCAAGGTGGTTTGGTTTATGCTTTCTCTGAATGTTTCCCAAAATCATGTAGGATACTATTTCTTTTTCCTTGAGAATCTCTTGTCTGGTCATTTTTACGCCCTCAATTTATTGTTAAAAAATACAAACCCTACTCCATCTCAGTGGAACCGGACAATGAAGCAATCGCCTTTGACAATTCAATGCGCGCTTCAGAATAACCCTCAACTTATGGTGACATGATCATGGTAACGCAAATAGCCTGCCAATAACTGAAGGAGTGTCTGTAGTTTCTAACTAACCACGTGACAACATACCCTTAGAGCAATAAAAACAAATGGTGGGAAATATGAAATGATCCGTTTGGCCTCCATATCCGGTGGGGCCTCAGTATATTGAGGGGTACTGAAGGAAACAGTGTTTTGTTTCAGGGTCGGTATAACGCGACATCACCGGCTGCGCCGGCCTGCAGTGGCGCGAGGTGACACGCGCATAATTAATAATCCGGGATGGCTATCCCTAATGATCACTTGAAGAAAACGTAGCAAGGATAATACCGTTGTGTTAAATTTTGAGGAGATAGAGTTTTAAAGGCTGACAACAAATTAATTTAAGGAGGGAAACCATGACGAAAGCAAAACGAATTACTGCAGTGACTATCTTTCTCTTCATGCTGATTCTTACGTTTGTTGTATCTTCCATAGCCCAGACGCCTGAAGGGTTTGTGGTCACAATCATCGGGTCTGGAAACCCTCTGCTTTCCGCTGAGAGAGCTAATCCCAGCACGCTTGTGCAATACAAAGATAAACAGTTTCTGGTCGACTGCGGCACCGGGTCAATAACAAGCCTGCTGAAGCTAAATATAGAGCCCGGCAAAATAAAAAACATGCTCTTCACCCATCATCACTGCGACCACAACGCCGACTACTGGGCCTTCGTTATTGGCGGCTGGGGTTACCCGGGAGGAAGACGTCAGATGAACCTTGTTGGCCCCCCCGGCACAAAAACCCTTCATCAAATAACCCTGGATTTCTATAAGACGGATTTAGACTACCGCATGAATGTCATCGGTATTTCGGAGGCGGGCCTGCGTTCGGATGTCACTATTAAAGAACTGATGAGTCGCATGGAGAGCTTCGAGCTGGACGGCGTAAAGATTACAACCCTCCGGGTTCCGCATACCATCGAAACATACGCTTACCGGTTTGATGCAGGCGGGCAATCGGTTGTCATTTCCGGAGACCTCACCTATACACCTCACTTTTCGCCTTTCGCCAAAAACGCCGATATTATCGTTCTCGATGGACAGATGTCGGTTGAATTTACCAGTCTCCGGCCCGCCGCAGCAGCCCTGATAAAACGCAATCTTCTGCAGTCGCATATTTCCAATCCGGAAATTGCCAAAGTCGCCGCTGATGCGTCGCCCAAGAAATTCATCCTCAGCCATCTTTGCGATACCATGGATTTATCCGGCAATACTAAATTATACAGGGATGCGGGTTTCAAAGGCGAGGTCATCCAAGCCTATGATGGACTGAAAATAATTCCCTAATTCTCCGCCGCCGGAGAGCATGCATCCTGACTGATTGATCTTCGGCGACGCAGGTGAGGAAACATTTCAAATGGCGGGAGGCGTGGTAGTTGAACCGGGGCATCCCATCGCTCAGCATGCCCTGCAACTGTGGCTCTAAGGCTCGTTACGCGACAGCCGAAAACTCACCTTCGGCTCAGACAGTTCGGCTGTCTAATGCTCCATTTCGCCAAGAGCCACAACGTTTCGGGCATATTCGCTCACGGTATGCCCCGGTTCAACTACTGTTTTTTCTTGCAATGTAGTTTTGAAGTAGTATTATTCGTCTCGCATCACGTACTAAGCATCATGCATCAAGAAATAATTATTTAATGTTAATTGGGAGATTGAAAACCAATATTTCAAGACCTTGACCTTACCCCCGGAAAGTGATCCATTTTCAATTTTTTGAGTACTTCCTGATAATGAAATCAGAAAGAGATTGTGAAGACTAGAGGGGATGTACTTCAAAATATATCAATCCACTTCATTCAATCAGGTATGAATATCAGGACACAGAGAGATATTCTATAATGTTCCCGCTAAGAGAAACATCCTTTTTTTAAAAGGGCAACAATATCGGTAAAGTAAATTTCAAGCTTCTTTTCAGGCACATGCCTGCCCGCTCTCTCACGCCTTTGGCCGGCTCATCCGCACGTGCTACGTGCAAAGATCGTCGATCCCCAGACCGATGCCACGCTTCGACCGTCACTACCGCTGCTTTGTCCTCTGGTCTTTTATGAGATTTGATTAACTTGAACGGTTCTAATTGTTCAGACTGCTCAGGATACTGTCAATTTCATCCTGTGATTTGATGTCCGGGGGGGAGAGCTCGACGGCCGCCATGCAGATGTCGATCCTCTTGGCGATAGCGCGGATCTTCTACTCGATGTTCAAGTCCAACAATGACAACCTTCGGGTATCAATCACCTGATAAAGTGAGTAAATATTTTCTCTTCTTTCCGGGGCGGCTCAATTTTACCTGCTGTGGCTTCTTTCATCTTTAACAACCATGCCATATTCTTACCCAAAACACTCATGATCTGTGCGCCTTCGCCATCCTTTATTGCTTCGCCGGGAGTTCTGCCATGTATCACATTCCAATACCTGGATGTTGCAATGATCATTTCGGAATAAGTGAGATAATGGTTCAGACTATCGAAAGTAACAGAACCGCCTGTTCTTCTGACTGCTACAACTGCTGCCGCAACTTTATGACGAAATAAATTCCCATTCGATCCGGCGACAAAAAACATACGGTCCAGGAAACTTTTCATCGTACCCGGTATACCCGAATAATAGACAGGTGAGCCCAAAATAATGCCATCGGCCGGCTTTACTATTTGTAAGCAATCATTCAGTTCATCAGATTTAATAGAGCATTTTTCATCCATATTTATGGAACATTTCCCGCAAGCAATACAGCCATGGATCATCTTATGACCGATGTGGAGTATCTCAAACTCTATACCAGCGGCTTTGAGTTCACTGCCGACCATGCTCAGGGCATGAAAAGTATTCCCTTCTTTGTTGGGGCTTCCGTTTATTGCTATTACTTTCAATGTTTTCAGGGCCTCTTTTACTTTCTAATGTTGATAAGATATTATTCTCGTTTGTTTTGGGGAATGTAGGCCAAGACGCTCTCCTGTGTCAAGAAGAAACCATTATAATTATTCGGACATTGCGGAATGAAGCCTACCCATTCGATCAGCCATACACGTCTTGAAAGTCATCCCTGTTTATCCTACACCATGCAGAAGATCTCTCTATGAACGACCCGGGAAGGTTCAAGAGGGTGTCCTTAAGATACAGTAAGAAGTTTCTCTCATTTATTGATGAGACGTTAGCAGGATTATTCATATTGACAATGAGCAGCCGAATCGTCGTCTCTTTGATTCCGGCGCAATGGCAGGCCGGACGCGATGTATTTCCGGAGAGGGTATGCTCTTCCCGATTTCCGCTTGACAGCATCTTTTCGCTTCGTCATACTTCGCCCTGCGGACAATTGACGTATTGCTAAACCGATTGCCGACGGGAGGTTGAACATGGCCAGATATAAAATTGAGTTTGAGATCGTGGAGGGCAAAGGGGGCCAGCTCAAGAAAGACGGCAAGCGCATCATTTTGCCCCCCGATATGGTCCAGCAGGGCATTTGCGAGTGGATGTACCGCGGCGATGGAGAGAACAGCTACGAGGCGGGGCAGCGATTTGCTTATCCCCGGGACATCGGCAAACTGTGTCCCTGGCTGCTCGGCTCTTTGCAGAATTTTATTCAGGCGCTCGGCCACGGGGGCATCCTGGATTGGACATACGAAGGAACTCCGTACGAAAAGACGATTGATCCCGACGCGATAACGACGGAGTTTATCCGCTGTCCCGATCCGACACCGGCGGGCATCGTGGTCAAGCTGATCAGAACCAGGCTGCCCGACCATCCCAAAACCTGACGGACAAAACACCGCTGGGTTCATGCTTTCCGTGGGCAAACAAGGGGGCCTATAATGTTCCCCCAATTCCTTTAAGAAATAGTAAAGAACGTTGAATAGTCCCATTCAGATAAGAAGCCTTAAAGAATGCTTTTGGCTGTGCATAATAAAGAAGGAGGCATAATGATAACATCAGTGGGAAATGCAAAAGAAAAATGGTGCCCGTTTGCTAGAGGACAGGCTTCCCCTCGAGAAAACGCAGCCGGAACATGTCTTGGACCAGACTGCATGATGTGGCGTTTTTGGGTCCCGCTTCCGGACATAAGAACGGAAAAAGTTAGGCACGGCATAAAGGATTCGGCTAAGAAAGGATATTGCGGACTATCAGGGACATATTAATGGATATTTTGAAGGGAACGTTGTCGTCGAATGCGACTTCCTGAATCCCTTGAGTTACACTTCCCGGCGTCTCGATTGAGATGCCGGGCCGCATAGGAAGTGCGTGTCGGACACGGGCCGTGTCCGCATGCTGCATGACAACCGGGGAACATATCCGGCGAGGTAGCGGGACATCTTATAATGTTCCCGCCAAGAGAAAAAAAGCATTTTTAAAAATGCAATATTCTCTGCTAAGTAAAATTCACTCCTTTTTCTGAATGCTGAGTGCACGTCCGCCTTTCGCCTGCGGGGCAGACGTGCTGGTCTGTTTCCCGATGACATACAATAGAACACACAGCGGAAGCATTGTTAGTTAGGGGCAGCGCCTTGTCATATCTATTACCGGCATCACCCTCGCCTTTGACCGGCTTATCCATGTGTGCTATGCACAAAGCGGCTAGTAAAAAATTACTTAAGCGAAAGGAATAAAGTATTATGGATCTTTCACAGTTTTCTCTCGAAGGAAAAGTTGCCGTGGTCACCGGAGGAAGCCGGGGCATCGGCCGCGCCGCAGCGTTGGCGATGGCTGACGCCGGCGCAAACGTTGTGGTGAGCAGCCGGAAAATCGCCGATCTCGAACCCGTTGCCGCGGAGATATCGGCCAAAGGCGTCAAAGGCAGGGCCATTGCGGCCCATGTCGGCAAGATGGATGATTCCAAAGCACTGATTGATCAGGTGATGAAGGAATTCGGCCGTATCGACGTTCTCTTTAATAACGCCGGCACCAATCCTTATTACGGACCGATGATGGACCAGGATGAAAAAACCTACGACATCACCATGAACGTCAATGTGAAGAGCCTCTTCTTTCTGAGCCAGATGGCGGCAAAGATTATGAAGGCGCAGGGCGGCGGATCGATCATCAACACATCCTCCATCGGTGGAATCCGGGCGGGCGAGTTGGGCGTCTATTGCGCCACCAAGGCCGCCGTCATCATGCTCACCGAAACGATGGCCAAGGAATGGGGGCAGTACAACATTCGCGTCAACGCCATCGCCCCGGGCATCATCAAAACGCGTCTCAGCGAAGCCTTGTGGAAAAATCCCGAAGTCAATGCCAGGGCCATCTCCCAGATCCCTCTCCTGCGCCTGGGCGAGCCTGAGGAACTGGCCGGCATCGTCGTGTTTCTGGCCTCCAAGGCGGGGAGCTATGTCACCGGTGAAACGATTGTGGTCGACGGCGGCCGCGTTCACAATGAACCGGCCTGGCGGGAAAAGAAATAAAAAATCAGTTCGAAGTCCACATTTTTCAAAGGGCGCGGTCATCGGTGACCGCGCCCTTTTCAATATCTGCACCTGCTGCATAAAAGCTCAACCAGGGATCAAATCTTTTCGATCAACCACCTGGCAGCAAACTGTCAAGGTATGAAATGAACGTCATTATTTCGCAGCAAGCTGCGGAGAATTCACGCTCGCCCCGCCTAAGCGGGGTCAAAGCCGAAAATTACGCTTTGCATGATTCGGGTGACCTGACAAATCTGCTCGACTGTCATGTAGACGCCCCGCAAGCGGTGCGTGTTTCGGCGGTATTCTCTTGCATGTTCTTCTGACCAGAAGAAGACGCTCTCTTTTCAAAATGCCTCGACGATGCTTTCATCGGGGATGCCGATCAGATCGACGTCCGGCACAAAGACGATGGGGTCGCAGTCTTCATTCGCCCGGAAACCGAGATCGCTGTCGATCGTTAATGTCATGGGCTTTCCGCAATGGGCACATTTGGTCTCAACGGTGACGGCGAGCGGCTTATTTCTTAGTCGCCCTTGCACGAAGGGCGTCGCAAATGCGTCAACGGCTCAGGCGGCATAAATCTGCTCGCCCGTGTCAAAGGTGACATGGTGCGGCGTTTTTTCGAGGGTCACCGGATAGGCCCACACAACGCTGCCCGCCCCATTTCTGAAGAGGAATGTCATATGTTCCTCCAGGTCATTCAGAATCCTGTTCACCTTTTCGATTGGCAGATTCAAAGCGCCGGCAATGGAACCGGGCGAAAGCGGTTGACCCAAACCTGGAAGCTCGCGAACCACATAGTGGTGGACTCTCCGATGCTCGGCCGTCATAAACGCAAGATTAGCGGCCATTTTGGCTTTGCCTTTCGCCCGTTGTTTCTCCAGTAAGAACGGCGGAACATTGAGCATGTACCGCCACATCCCCAGCATAATTTTATTTTTCATCACTCCTCCTGTTTTCTTAAAACGAATCACCTGCGCGGCCAAAACGCTCTTTCTTTGCCGCCTCCCGGATGCAATCCTGCACTATGAAGCTGTAGTCGGGTCAAGCTTTTCTTTTGAGGAGAAAACAGTGTGGATATAACGAGAAGATGGATAAATAATCGGTAGTGCAGGCGGCACGGCACGAGGGCACGCATTTGGCAATATAAACGTGCCCTCGTGTTGAATGGTGTTGATGGGAACTTATGTCCGTCCTTCTTCCGGAACCTCGACTTACCGCACCGCTGTTCCGCTGCTCTGCAGCTTCGTCCGCAATGCCGGGCTCAATTTCTTCACCAGCTCGGCATTGTAAGAACCTGTCGGCATCGGCTTGACGGTTGGATCATTCGTCGGATTATTGTTTGTTGTAAGATCCCAGGCCCCGGTAATCTGCATGGCCGCAACGGCGTATTGACGCGATGTTGCGGCGGGCATGCCAGCCATGACCGCCGGGTCAACGTCGGCAGTCATGATGGAAAGGGTATCGTCGCTGTTGAGATAAATTTCAAAGGTGCGGAACTGCTGAGGGAAATCCCGAAGCGACGGTGTTTCCACCTGCCAGAAGCCTTTTTCCGGAGCAGCCGGATCAGGCGATATAAAGGCTTTTACGGTATTTAAATGACGATGACCCGCAAGCCACATGATCAGGTTCGGATGGCTGTGCAGTTCCGCGAGCAGACCCGGCAGGGTGACGGCATTCTGGGGGTTGACCCACCAGCCCATTTCGGAATTGGGCGCCGTCGGTTCAACGTCGATCGGGATGTGTGCGGCGATGATCATGAGCTGGCCTGCCGCATCGCCTGCCGCCAGTTCTTTTTTCAGCCATGCCCAGCGGACGGGGTCCAGAAAGCCGTGCCCATGAATATCGGCCGAGCCGTCGTCTTCCTTCTGCGTGTCGTCGAGCACGATCACCTTGATCGGAACGGTTGACTTCGGTACGAAGCTGTAACAGGCAAAGCCTTTTGGCGCTCCGGGATCAACCAGGTTGAAACCATGTCCCACGGGCCCGGAAGTTGTTGTGAAAAATTCGCTGATCCACTGGGTCCGCAAAAGCGACCGGCGATCCGGATCGGCCGCAACTTTGGGCGGGCTCGCAAAATTGCCGACAGGGCCTGCGTATTTGATGTCGCCATACGGCGTCGAGCCGTCGATCACGCCCATATAGTAATCGCGGCTGCCGATTTTTCCGGGGTTGGCGAGGACATCTCCCGTGGCGAAGACTTCATCGGTGATGTAGGATTGCCGCAGATCTTTGCGCAGACTGTAGTCCACGGGGATGGAGCCCATCCAAAAATGATCGTGATTGCCGAGCGTCTGATACCAGGGAATCGTCTTATCCAGCCCTGCCGCCTTGTAGGGTTTCTGATATTCGACGGTCTTAGCTCCAAGATGGGCGCCGGAACTGGGTTCGATAACCTTGCCGTCCAGAACATCAATATACCAGCGCGTTTCGTTGTACTGCGAGGTGTTGCAGGTGTCTCCCAGGGAAAGGCCGAAGTCGAGCGGATTCTTCTCGTGCAGAGCGTTTACCGTCTGGACGGCTGCGTCGAGCACATGCGTTGAATACAGCATACTCCCCGAGTAGAGAGCGGCCCCTATGGGCATGGTGGGATGCAGACGCTGAAGATACAGCAGCTGATTGGGTGATTCTTTGTCGGTGATATGAATGTCGGAGATGGTAAAGAAGTTCAGGAGTTTTGTCTTCCTGGTGACTGCGGAACCGCCATACGCGGCCGGCATGATATCCAGCCGCCTGTCGTAGGGAAGCCCCGGGCCGAACGCCCAGTCCCCATACCCGTATTGACTGTACTTGGAAATCTCCCAGAGATTAATCGCCGTCGCCGGCTTTACACCCGGCACGACCGTCCTCTGAGCCGTCGTTTGCACATCGGCGGCAACCGGATAGCCTTTGGGTTCACTTTGATTTTTGATGAGGCACGTTGAGCAACCCGATAAAGAGATGATCAGCAGGATCGTCAATAGGGCTATACTGAACTTTTTGTCTTCAAAAAATAATTTCATAAAACGACTCCTTTATAGGCCTAAATATTTATTGACTCTGTTTTGAGCATTGGCGCGAATGTTAAAATAGTAAAATGGATAATCAAAGCTGTGGTAGACACCCCTCGGAAATGCATGCTGCGTCAATGCATATAATCCGTCTTCATCAGCCGTCGTGCAGATCAGCACGCCGCCCGCGATATCGACCCGGGCATCGGCATACTGCGGCACGGGCGAAAAGACGAGCGTTACGGGATCCGGCATGATCGAGCCCAGGCCCTCGGCTGTCGTAGCAACGGTTTGCGCTCTCGTCCAGCTGATGGGATTGATCACCAGGCCCACAAGCCCCGACAGGACGGGGTTGTCCGCCGGATTCACATCAGGCGCCTGAGTATTATAGGAAATGATCACCCCCGTGTCATCCGGACCTTCGGCAAATTTCAAGTGCGGGTTGTCGGCAATGACTTTTGCCGTCACAGGATAACCGATCACATAGGCGGCAATCATTCGGTGATACACTTCGGGATGGTCCTTCAGGTACCCTGTCAAAAGGTTAATCAACACATTTGATCCCTGCGAATGGCCGGCTAAAAGAAATGGCCGCCCCTTGTTGTAGTGCTTGATATAGTAATCGAAGGCGGCAACCGCGTCCAGTGTCGGGATGCCGGCGATCAGGGCGTCGTGCGCAGGCAGCGGCAGCGTCAAGGCATAGGCGGCGTCCGCCTGCCTGTAGTAAGGCGCGTAAATATTGGCAAAGGGTTCAAAAGCGGTAGCCGATCGCGCAAAGGCGGAAGGCGCACCCCTAAGCATCGACGGGTTGTCGATCGGGCAAATATACGGGTCATTTGCGCCCCGCTGCCAGGCCGTGGGATACAGGTAAAAAACATCGACCGGCTTGACCGTGGCCGGCATATTCAACCAGTGTGCAGCGAGCGAGTAATCCGTGGCCACAGGCACGGAAGGTGTATCGCCTCCTCCGCATGCAGCAAGCGTAACGCTTACTAAAAACGCAATGATTAGTAATTGTAATTTCCTGATGAACATTTCTGTTTCCTTTATGGTGTTGCTTCAGCCGTCCGGCTAACCGCAGGAATGTCGAAAAGATCATATCAGCATTGCCTGAAGAAATCTTGATGTAAAATGAGCTTACTATTTGGACGCACCGGGGCAATCCTTAATCAACCCCGTTATCCCCCAAGGGGAACTGACGGACAAGGATCAAGCAACAACGAATGTATATGAGAAAAGGAGAAATAGTCTTTTGATCAACCACCTCGCAGCAAGCTGCGGAGAATTAACGCTCGTCCCGCCTAAGCGGGATTAAAAAAACGAGAGCCGCCTATGCCGTCTTGTCTTTGCTGGAGTCCATCATTTAATATTGGTCTATCGAGGGTGATAATCACCACAAAGACCTATAATTGATTCTTTGTTAACATCCAGTTGAATAGACTCAATACGCGCATCGCAGCTTCTCGTATTTTTACGCTACGCGTGACTATCACCAATGTCAAGAGGAATACCTGAGATCAGCCATTTACAATAGTGTATAATTTTAAATACTTACGTTAAGCGGCCTGTGTCTGTTTATCCTGCCGCAGTTGAAACAAAAATCACCTATTTAATGCTCGCTTTTAAAATGGATTTGTGAATAAAATTTCTATTAAAGATTGAAGAATAGTGTTTTTATCCGAGGAAATAGTTATGAGAATAAAGACCCGGGAGTTTTTCAACATATACTCACACCTTGCCGGCATGGTCGCCGCCGTCATCGGCACGGTCTTTCTGGCCATCGTCGCCAGCGATTCCGCCTCCGGTCTTGTCACCGCGCTTATTTACGGGATTTCCGTTGTTTTCCTTTTTACGGCAAGCACGCTGTATCATCTTTTCAAAAAGGAGGAGAACGAGTTGTCCTTCTGGCGAAGAATGGACCGGCTGGCCATTTTTTTCATGATTGCCGGAACATCGACGCCGATACTGTATTTCTGCCTCGACGGCTCATACAAATGGTGGATGATTGCCCTGCAGTGGGGTCTGGTAGGCGTGGGGATGATCTCGCAGATTTATTTCCCCAGGGCACCCAGAAAGCTTTACGCCGTCATTTACATGTCCATGGGCTGGTCGGCGCTGATCACGATTAAACAAATGATGGCCAACATGTCTGTAGCTCAGGGTGTCCTCCTGATCACGGGAGGTGTTGCCTTCATGCTGGGTGGAATCATTTACGCCATCAAGAAACCCCGGATCGTCCCGGGTGTTTTCAGCTTTCACGAACTTTTTCACATCATGGTGCTGATCGGCTGGGGTTTGCACTATGCAATGATCTACCAGGTCTACGGCGCTTGAAATCATGGATACCGCTTCTGATTTCGCAAGCCCCGGCGAGGCGACGAACAAACTTCTGGCAGCCGAGTCGGCGTTATTTATCCAAGAGTATCAAATAAACTATGCTGAGGGTGAGAGCAAACCCCCGGAAATCGGCATGCCGGTTTTCCTGCATGCCCCTGCATCGGACGTGGGCGTCCTCCTCATTCACGGGCTGATGGCCGCTCCCGAAGAAGTCCGACAGTGGGCGGATTTCCTGCACGCCCAGGGCCTGACCGTTTATGCCCCCCGGCTTGCCGGTCACGGAACATCGTCTAAAGACCTCTCGGTTCGCACCTATCACGACTGGCTGGATTCGGTTGACCGCGGCCACGCCATCCTGAAAACATGCTGCAAAAAAATTCTCGTAGCCGGATTTTCGACAGGCGCCGGTCTGGCCCTGCAGTCGGTTGTCCGGAAGCCCCATGATTTCGAGGCCGTCATCGCCGTCAGCGCCCCGCTGAAATTCAAAAGTTTATCGTCTCGTTTTGCCGAGCTGCTGCACGGATTTAATTTACTCTGTCATCGCTTGGGGATGGGCAGACTGGCGAAAGAGTTCATGAAGAACAACGCCGACAATCCCGACATCAATTATCTCGTGTGTCCGGTCAGCGCTTTTGTTCAGGTCAAAGCACTCATGAGAAAGCTCCGCCGATCGCTTCCGGATATTCAGATTCCCGCGCTCATCATCCAGGCCCGGCATGACCCTAAAGTCGCGCCCGAAAGCGGCCCCGCGATATTTGACGCTCTGGGCACCGGCAAAAAGCATTTTGCCTGGATCGATTTCGACAGGCACGGAATTGTGCGCGGCAGGCCGGCTGACGACGTTTTCCAAGAGGTAGAATCTTTCCTCACGACATACAATCTCATCACTTCCGCACAATAGTTTGCAGCCTTCCCGGTGGGGTCTTCCCGCCCGGTTTGACCCCAATTACCCGTCGACTTTGCCTGAAGTCCGGATAGACGCCTTCTTTTGAAACAATTTTCAATCAAAACAATCTTTTGACGTGGTACCCGTTACGATGATAAGATGCTCCATCATAAATTAATGATATCAGGGAACCCTGAATGGCGGAAGAAATAGAAGACAACTTGCTTGAGCGCAAGGAGCGCAAGGACTTCCTCAGGATGAAAGCCGCCGGCATTCGGGATATCTTATTTGACGCCGTTAGAAACTTCGGCCAGAACGGCGACAACAATCAGGCGGCGGCCATCGCCCTTTATGCGATTCTGTCGGCCATTCCGCTTTTTATTTTAACGATGATTGCCGCCTCGTCCTTCTTCAGCTCCAATCCGCAGATTCAAAAGGACATCATCCGGGCTATCCAGAATTTCCAGCCTTATTTTTCCGGGGATATTCTCCAGCAACTGGGACACATCGAAGGCAAACGCAAAGTTTTGGGTTGGATCGGCGTTCTGGGTCTGGTCTGGTTGTCGGCGGCAATTTTTAACGCCATTGCCTCGGCGCTGAACAATATCTTCCGCTCACAGAAGACACGCAATTACTTCGTCTCCAAACTGATGGCGTTCGGGATGATCCCCACAGCCTGGGTCATCGGCGGCCTGAGTGTGCTCATGAGTTATGTCGCTGCGCTCCTCGCCAAGACGCCTCTCGTCTTGCCCGGCGACATAGAAATATCGCTGACCCTGCCGGCGCAGATCGTTCTGCGTTACATCATTCCATATGTGATGATCGTGATTCTGGTGACCGCGGTATACCGGATCGTCCCGACGGCCAAAATCCGCTTTCGCGTGGCCCTGGCCGGCAGTGCTATTTTCGCGTTCCTTCTGGAAATCGCCAAACAATTCTTTACCTGGTACATGACCAATTACACCCGCTACGACGTTATCTTCGGATCGCTGGAGACGGTCGTTATCCTGGTCATCTGGGTTTTTTATATCGCGTTGATCTTTCTGTTCTGCGCCGAAGTCATGTCCTCTTATGAACGGCGCGATGTCCTCCTTCTGGAAAGAGCTCTCCTCAACCCGCATCGTTCCGGATCGCAGATCGACGAGCGACTCTACAAAAGATTCGGCCGCACGTACCCCCGAAACAGCATCATTTTCCGGGAGGGGGATGCGGGGCGCGAAATGTTTTATATCCTTTCCGGCCGTGTCGGCATGGAGCGCGTCGACAGTTCGGTAAAAAAAATGATCGCTGAAATGGGACCGGGCCAATATTTCGGCGAGATGGCCGCGCTCATCGACATCCGGCGCTCGGCGACGGCCAGAGCTCTGGAAGACAGCCGCCTGGCCGTCATTGACGATACTACACTCCGGAAGCTCATCGGCCACAGCCGGGATGTCGCACTCTCCATGCTGCAGGTATTCTCCACGCGCCTCAAGAATTCCAACGCAGCACTGGAAGATTTTTCCAATCTCTGGACGCGCCTGGCGATCATCCTGCAAATGCTGGATCACCCCCGCACACCGCTTGCCGAACATATCCCCGTCCTTGCCGAAGCTACACAAAAAGATCCGGCCGAAATCACGAATCTGATTCGCGAGCTTTCCGATCAGGGCATCTTGATCACCAGGGAAGGCTTGATTCTGGACGTCGCGCGCGATAAGATGTGGTCGCTCTTTTGTCTGAGCCCCCTGAGAAAAGGTTCGTCGGACCTGCAAAAGAATGCAGTTGCCGGCGTCCGGGAGGATCATCCGTGAAGATGCACCCGACGATTTCTCGATGTTTGCTTCCGGCGATGATCGGTCTGGCATTTCTTGCCGGGGCAGCGAAGCCGGCAGCCGCGGACACACCGGTCCTGTCGATCACCCCGGCCAATCCAACCATCCAGATCGCCGCCCATGCCGACGTCCTTCTTGATGCTTCTGATACACTTCGTTATGAAGACATTGCCGGGGGCGGATTGCCGTTTCAACGCCATACAAAAAATTCATTCCAGTACAGTTTCACGAAGGCGACACTCTGGATCAAATGCCGCATCGCGGCGGCCGCCATGTACAGCCAACGTTCTTTCCTGGTCTTCGATAACACCGCTCTGGGATCGATAACAATCTGGGTGCCTGTCGTCAAAAACGGCACCCCCGACATTCTTATACTCACCGGCGGGTGGCAAAGCGGCCATCGGGGATATGAATACCCTTTTCTTTACCCCACCTTCGTTTTGCCCGACAACATCGATGATTCGCGCCCGTTAATTATCCGCGTCGCAACCCCTTACTCCCTTCAGTTTCGCGCAACCCTCTATTCCCCGGACGCCTTCCGGGAAAACGGTTTCTTCCTTTTCCTGACCGTCGGCGTCTGCGCGGGAATTCTTGTCGCCATGCTTTTGTACAACCTTATTCTTTACGTCTTTATCCGGGATAAAAATTATCTCTACTATATCCTCTACGTATTTTTCCTTCTCATCTGGCAGTGCGTGCTTTTCGGACTATTTCAGTATTTTTGGCCGGCGGCAGGCGTGTGGATGATAAAATATGTTACCGCTTTTGCATCCTGCATGATGCTGTTCACGATGATCTTCGCGATTGTCTTTCTGGATACGGCCAGAACGGCTCCCCGCCATGATTTCGTTTTGAAGGGGCTGGCATTTTTGACGATCATCTCGATCCTGCTGATCTTCGCCAGGCAGATATGGATCGGCAATCTCCTGGCTTATTTTATAGGACAGATAGGAATCGTCGCGGTTTTCACAGCCGCCGTTTCATCCTTGCGGTCAGGATTCAAACCGGCCAGATATTACCTGATCGCCGTCAGCGTCTTCCTCTGTGCCGGCCTCATTTTTCAGTTTAAATTCTACGGATGGGTACCCACCAATTCATTCACGATGCATGTGGTGCTTTTCGGCAGCGCCGTGGAATCCATTCTCCTGTCCACCGCACTCGGTTATCGTTTCCGCGCGATGAGAGAAGAGGAAAAGTACCTGCGGGAGCGGGAGAAGAACCTGCAGGCGATCACCGTCACGGATGAACTGACCGGCCTTTTCAACCGGCGGTTTCTCAATGTGACGCTCATCAAAGAAATTGCGGCGGCCAGACGCAGCGGGGCAAGCCTGTCCCTGCTAATGATGGATGTGGATCATTTCAAGAATTTCAACGACGCCTACGGCCACCTGGAAGGCGATCTGGCACTCGTCACCCTGGGCAAAGTGATGATGCAAATGCTGCGGGAGGAAGATGTCGCGTGCCGTTACGGCGGTGAAGAATTTGTAGCGATTCTCCACAACGCGGATAAGAGCGCCGCCCTTGATGTGGCCGAACGCATCCGATCGCATTTTCAGCAAATGGCATTGACGTCCGGAAAGACGGTCCGCCTGACCGTCAGCATCGGCACGGCGGAATTGCTGCCTGAAGACAGCCCGGATCAGTTTCTGTTTCGCGCCGATCAGGCCCTGTATCATGCCAAAAAAACCGGCCGTAACCGGATTTGCAGCGTCTAACAACGGGACCCCGCCGTGCGATTGCCGCCGGACAGTGGGGATTTCACAGCGCCTTCCAACATAAGAGAAAAACCACAAAAGGCGGGGACAAACGACCCCGCCTTTTGTTAATCCCGTTTGCGCGGGACGAGCGTTAATTCTCCGCAGCTTGCCGCGAGGTCACCCTTCACCCCATCCTAGAACTTTACCGACAAGCCGCCGCCCACCTGCCAGCCGTCTTTTCTGATTTCCACGTCGACCGGCGCAGGACCGACCGTCCCGTCTCCACTGGTCTTAAACGCCGTGTAACCCGCGTTGACAAACGGTTCGAGTTCGAAGCGGTCCATCTTGACGGTCGCTCCCAGCGCCGCGTTCACACCCGCCGTCCAGCCACTTGCGGATACATTCAAAGGCATGTAGGGTCCGGTATTGTCAACGGCGGCATAGGAAAAGTCCGTGTTGACCCGGCCGTAGAAGGCGTTGACCCCTGCGCGCAGTGTGGTGCGCGGACACACTGCCATTTCGGCCAGAGCCTTCAGAGTCAAACGATGTTCGCCGGTATCCGGCATATTCGCATAGGTGTCCACATAAAATTCCGGTGCGGGAAAGATGTCATCAAACTGCGCATTCTGTTTTGTCCGCAGGTAATCATAATAGAGTCCCGCGGCGAATCGTTTGCCTGCCGCCGGCGTGAAATCCGCCCCACCGCCAACCTTTACGAAGAAGTCCTTGGCTTCGTGTTCGTAGTTCAACCAGGAATCCGCGGCACGAATATAGGACCCGTCGCGTTTGATGGTTTTGTACCCGGTGCTGATTACGAAGGGCAAAGCGAGACGCTCGCTCACGGGCATGCGGAGCCAGAAATCGCCGCCGACATGGAATCCCTTGACTTTGCCTTCGGCCTTGAAGGAGTTCACACTGTTCACATCAAACGAATAGGTGTTGTCCGACGCAAAGGGAAGTCCGCCTTTCAGCGTGACTGAATATTTTGCCGAGCCGACCGTTCCGGCAACGGATGCTTTCCCCTGCGCCTCCCAGTATTTGGAATCATGAGGAATCATGAACGGGTAAACGTCCCACGCCGGGTTATCTTCGGCCGCCCAGGGAAAATTCCTGAAAAATGCTGCGCTGGTGTCCAGAAAGGTCTCCTGCTCCTCGCTGTGATAGGCAATCTGCAGCTCGCCGCCGACCTTTACGGATTTTACGGGCAGACCGTAGAGAACTTTCAGCGCGAAGTTATCGAGACGGTTATTTAATTCATACGAATTGTATCCGGGACCCCAAAATCCGCTAAACGGTTCATCGCCTTTGTACTTTCCCCGGGCGCCCTCATAATCAAAAAACACACCCATCCGGCCCGCACCCAGACTGAAGGCGGAACCGATCAGAGCGCCGTGCTTCCATTGATAACCGTCGGAGCTATAGGGATACGTTACACCAAAGGTGGGAGCATTTGCGGAATAGTCCCAGCGGGTCGTCTTGCCGTAGGTCAAACGGTAACTTCCGTAAGCATTGAATCCCTTGCCCGAGGCGATCCCGGCTGGATGAATCAGATAATCGGATTCGTCTTCAATTAAACCGAAGGCATCCCCCACACCCGCCATTCTGCCCTGCCAGGCCACGGACGGCGCTGCCAGAAGCACAACAAACAGAAACGCTGCAATCACTGATAGACTCTTTTTCATGTTCTTCTCCCTTTCTGTTGATAGATAAATCAACTTTAATCCCGCTCACGCGGGACGAGCGTTAATCCCCTGTCGCTTGCTGCGAAATAATCACGTTCATTTCATACCTCGTGAGCTTGCTGCGAGGTGTTTGATCTGAATCTAAAACCGGATGGACAGACCGCCGCCGACCTGCCAGTTTGCCTTATCGAAGGACTCTTCAGCAGGCATCGGGCCGAATGTTCCCTCGCCGCTGGTCTTGTATTTCACGTACCCCGCATTCATGAAAGGTTCGATGCTCACGCCATCGAGCTTCACGGTGGCACCGATCGAGGCATTCACGCCCGCAGTCCAACCGTTGGTAGCCACATTCAGGGGTAAAAAAGGAAGGACCTCGTTATAAGCAAAATATCCATAACTGCTTTTCACCAGGCCATAGAAAACATTGAAGCCGCCGCGCAGGGTGATTGCGGGGTGCAACTCCTTTTCCATCAGCGCTTTCAGGGTCAAACGATGTTCGGAATAATTCGGCATGTCGGTATAGTTATCATCGAAAAACCAGTTTGCCGCGATGTCCCTGATATGCAGACGCTGATCGGTCCGGATAAAATCATAATACAGGCCCGCGGCCGCTTTTGTATCTTTTGCAAGCTGCATATCCGCGCCGCCGCCGACTTTGATGAAGAAGTCCTTGTTTTCATGTGCATAAGTCAGCAGTGATGAGCCGGGAGTATTTCCGTCGCCGTCTCTTTTCATGGTTTTATATCCGGTACTCACTACAAACGGCAGAATCACGCGATCGGAGAGCGGCACTCTCAGCAGGAAGTCGCCGACGACGTTAAAGCCCTGGACTCTTCCATTCGTCCCGTATGTGATGCAATTATATTCATTTTCAGACGAGAAAGGCAGGCTGCCCCGGAGGGTGAAAGCGTATTTTGCCGGTCCCGCGGAGCCGCCAACGGAAACCTTCCCTGCGGCTTCCCAGTAACTGGATTTAAAGGGGATCATGAAAGGATAAAGATTCACAAACGGAATATTTTCAGCGGACCAGGGATAATTCTTTAAATTAACATCGTAGTAGAAAGTTTCCCGTTCTTCGGAGCGATAGGCGATCTGAAGTTCACCGCCCAGTTTCACGGCGCGAACCGGCAGACCATAGATCACCTTCAATGCAAAGCTGTCAGACCGGTCGCTTAATTTGTAACTGGGGAAGGTGAGACCACCGGAGTTCTCATCGCCGCCATAGACTCCGCGGTCGCCCGCGTAGTCAAAAAACACGCCCATTCTCCCCGCCCCCAGGGCAAAAGCTGCGCCCAGCTGGCCCTCATTTTTCCAGGCCTGGCCGCTGGCGGCAAAAGGGATGGTGACGCCGCCCGGGGGAAAGGTCAACGTATAGTCCCACCGGGTTGCCGCATCGTAGGTCACGCGATAATGACCGTATGCGTTAAACCCTTTACCGGACGCGATTGCCGCCGGATGGGTCAGATAATCCGACTCATCTTCAATCAAACCAACGGCATCGCCGGCACCCGCCATCCTGCCCTGCCAGGCCACGGACGGCACGGCCAGAAGCAGAATAAGCAGCAGCGCGGCAACAGCTGATAATCTGTTTTTCATCATTCTTTTCTCCTTTTCTGAATTCGGAACAGACAACGCCGGCAAGACATGATTGCTTACCGGCGTAATGATGGGTATAAGATTTTGTGCGCAGGCTCTCATGATCAGAAACGTACCTTTTCGAGTATTCCTTGAGCGATCGCTGGCCGTATGGGGTAACAGTTAATCGCCGATTTGTCAATTTCGTCTTGAAATACAGCGATGCCGTCTTGACAGAGACGTTATTCTTTGAAATATGTTTTTAAAAAACAGAGAGCATTGGAGGAGAAGTTATGAAAGCAGCCGTATTGCACGGGGCAAAAGACATACGAACGGAAACCGTCCCCGATCCAGTTTGCGCACCACACGGGGTCATCATCAAAGTTAAAGCCTGCGGCGTTTGCGGGTCCGATCTGCACTGGTATAAAGTGAATGGTCACGAAGGAACCATTTTCGGCCACGAATTCAGCGGCGATATTGTGGAAGTGGGCAAGGACGTGAAGGGCATTGCCACGGGCACGCGCTGCACGGCGGTGGGGTTTAATCCCTGCGGCGAGTGCTTCTGGTGCAAGCAGGGCAAGCCGCACCGCTGCTCCGCGATGGAGCTGCTCGGGTATCAATTCCCCGGCGCGATGGCCGAATATGTTCACGTGCCTTTTGCGGCGATTGGCCGCAGCGTCTTTCCGCTTCCCGAAGAACTGACCTACGAAGATGCGGCATCCGTTGAACCGCTCTCCATTTCCTACTTCTCCGTCAATCGCGCGCAGCCCAAGCCCGATGAGATTATTGCCGTCATCGGCATGGGCGTGATCGGCCTTTACGCCGTCCAGGTGCTGAAGTCGCTGGGCGTGGAAAAAGTGATCGCCGCCGGACGAAGGCCCGCACGCCTGAACGCTGCAGGGCTCTGCGGCGCCGATCCGGTCATTGACACCGCAAGCCAGGACACGCTGGCCGCCGTGATGGCGGCAACCCAGCAGCTCGGCGTCAACACGGTTGTGGAATGCGCGGGCAATCAGACCACATTCGACCAGTCGGTCGCCATGGCGCGCGGCGGCGGCAAGATTCTGCTGGTCGGCGTCTACGAAGAGCCGCTCAAATGGGATCCCCTGCCCGTCATCGGCAAGAACCTCACGCTGGTCGGCTGCCTGGGCGGCAACTTCCGGGCTTCGATCGACCTGCTCAAAAGCGGCAAGGTCCAAACGAAAAATATGATCTCGCATTTCTTCGGGCTGGATCAGGCTGCGGAGGCCTTCCGGGCGCAGCTTCAGGACCCGACAGCGATCAAGGTCATGATCAAACCCTGAAAGATTGAATAATGAACGAAGCGTATTTGGAACCAACAGAATTTATCGACAGCGATTCACCGGCGGTCCGCGGCTTTGCGCAAAAAGCAACCGCGGGCGCCGTGACGCCGCGGGAGAAAGCCGTCAAACTGTACTATGCCGTCCGGGACGGGATTTATTACGATCCCTACCGAATTGATCCTTCTAGAGGCGCCTTCAAGGCCAGCACAATCATCGGCAAAGAATACGGTTACTGCGTGGCCAAGGCGGTCGTGCTGGCAGCCGTTTTGCGCGCGGTGGGCATTCCCTGCAAGCTGCATTTTGCCGATGTTCGCAATCACTTGACGACGGAAAGGCTCAGGGCGCTGATGCAGACGGATACTTTTTTCTATCATGGTTATAATGATATCCATCTCGACGGCCGCTGGATCAAAGTGACGCCGACATTTAATTTGGCGCTTTGCGAAAAATTCAAAGTCAAGCCGCTCGACTGGGACGGCGCCGCAGATGCCGTATTTCATCCCTTCGACCTTGCCGGCCGCAGGCACATGGAATATATCAAGGATCACGGCTCCTTTGCCGATCTGCCGTACGATGCGATTATCAACACCTTCCTCACCTGCTACGGCGACGCGGCGATAAATCAGCTGAGCCAGCCGGGCCAGGCCGGAGACTTCGAAAGCGAAGCACAAGAGGAAGCGGAAAAGACGAAGCGATCCTAATGTGCAAATCGAAACGATTATGCCCAACGGAAGCACACAAGATTTCGGAAAAGCTTTTCAGGAGAAACAGCTGTGGCGAGAAATCTTAACATCAATGAGCTGAAGGATATCCTGGACGACCGCCGGGTTTCTGCGGGAGAGTCCGTTCTCAACCTGCACTCGCACGATGAATCCTTTCACGCCTCAGTGCTCCCGGACGTTGTCGTCTGGCCGCAGACCACTGAGGAAGCGAGCCGTCTTGTCGTTTGGGCCGGGCAACATAAAGTGCCTGTCACCGCCTGGGGCGCGGGAACCAGTCTGGAAGGCAATCCCATTCCCGTCAACGGCGGTATGGTCATGGATTTTGCCGAAATGAACCGCGTCCTCGCCGTGCGTGCGGAAGACTTTCAGGTCGATGTCGAGGCGGGGGTCATATACAAGGAGCTCAACCGCGTCCTCGCCCGCGACGGTCTTTTCTTTCCGCCTGATCCCGGCGCGGCGGCCACCATCGGCGGCATGATCGGCAACAACGCCAGCGGCATCCGCTCGGTGCGCTACGGCGCAACCAAAGATTACGTCATGCGGCTCACCGTTGTTCTGCCGGACGGCTCTGTGATCCGCGTGGGCAACAGCGCCCGTAAATGTTCATCCGGCTACAATCTTCCCGCGCTTTTTACGGGCTCGGAAGGCACACTGGGCATCATCACCGAAGCGACTCTGAAACTCGTCGGACTGCCCGTCAACTTCATGGCCGTGCGGGCAACCTTCCCGACCGTTCTCCATGCGACGACGACGGTTTACCAGATCATGCGCGCGGGGCTTATGCCCGCCGCCATGGAATTTCTCGACGGCAACGTCATGCATGTGCTGAACGTCGACCGGGGGCTCGCCCTGGATGAGAACCCCACGCTGCTCATGGAATTTTCCGGATACAGCAGAGAGGGGCTCGCTGAGGAAATGGCCTTCGTGGATGAGATCTGCCAGGCAAACGGCGCGCTCACGCTCGACTGCGGCATCGGTTCCGAGGAGCGGGCGCGCCTGTGGGAAATCCGTCATCAGACTTATGAATCCATCAAACGGTGCCACATCGGCCTCGCGCCGCTCATTATGGACGTCGCCGTGCCGCTTTCGCGCTACAGCGAGATGGTGGAGTTCAGCAAAGAAATCGTCCGGGATCTCACGGCTTATCTCTTCGGCCACGCCGGAGACGGCAATATCCATGTGCACGTCATGGATAATCGAAAAGATCCGGAAAGCTGGTCGCGCGTCGAAGAAGCGAGCCGCCGCATCGTGATGAAGGCGCTCGAATTCGGAGGCACCTGCACCGGCGAGCACGGCATCGGCATCGGTAAAAGCTGCTTCATGTCCGAGGAACACGGCGAGAGTCTTGCCCTCATGAAGAAGCTCAAAACATTGCTCGACCCGGAGAATCTCTTCAATCCCGGTAAATTTTTCCGGTAAACCAACTTTCGTTATTCCCCCCTCCCCTCCGTCCCGCCCGCCAGGAGACTGTGTCGCAACGTCATTGCGAGCCGACACTGAGGAGCGGCGGCAATCCGGCACCGTCATTGCGAGCCGATTCTCAATCGGCGTGGCAATCCCGTAAGGAGATCAATCCATGAGATTACCACGCCGCCCGAGGGACGGCTCGTAATGACAGCAATGGATTGCCACCCCGGCCTTCGCCGGAACAGGCTGTGCCTGACGCGTGCCCTTTAGGGTAGAGGCGTCTCGCAATGACTATTCTACATTGCGACACAGTCTCCAGGGGCGGGGGAAGTTACTCGCTGATTCAACCATCCTGATTGAACCCCTCATTTCACCTTGCATGGTAAACAGTGTTCACTTAATTCTTGACATCCGGAGCCGAACGCTCTTATATTTTTGCCCCTTTGCATCAGAACCGGAAATGGCGGCGGGATATGTTGAGAGGAAATCTGAAGGAGGAACACCGTGAATCTTGATTCGTTATTTTATCCCAAGAGCATCGCAGTAATCGGCGCATCCAACAATCTGGGCGGCGGGAAAATGCCCTACTTTCAAATCATCCGGGCCAACGCTTTTGCCGGGCCGATTTATCCGGTCAATCCCAAGCGCGGTGAAATTGACGGCATCGAGGTTTTCGGCTCGATCGACGAACTGCCCGAACCGGTGGACTTCGCCATTGTCGCCGCACCCGTGGAGCAGTCTCTGGACATCGTCCGGGCGGCCGTCCGCAAGCAGATCAAGTTCATCCATTTTTTCACCTCGGGTTTCGGCGAAACAGGGAACCGGCAGCTCGAAGAGGATATGGTCCGGGAAGCCCGCAAAGGGCACCTCCGGATCGTCGGCCCGAACTGCATCGGGGTGCACTGCGCCGAATCGAAAATTTCATTCACCCTGATCCCGCCGCTGGAAACGAACGGCACAGTCGCTTTCCTGGGACAGTCGGGAGGCGTCACAGGCAATTTTCTGGCGATGGCCTCAACCCGGAAAATTCCGCTCAATAAGGTCGTCTCCTACGGGAATCAAATCGATCTCCGCCTGGAAGATTATCTGGACTATCTGGCCGATGACAAGGAAATCCGTCTCATCGCCTGCTACGTGGAAGACATCAAAAACCCGCAGACATTTCTCCGGACGCTCAAACGGACAACAGCCAAAAAGCCGGTGATCATCCTCAAGGGGGGAAAAACCGAGACGGGCTCCAAGGCCGCCGCAAGCCATACGGGCGCCATGGCGAGCAATTACACCATCTGGGCCGCCGCCGTAAGACAGCACGGCGCCCTCCTGGTGGACGATTTCGATCAGTTGATGCACCTGGTGATGCTGGGCACGGCGGAAAAGCTCCCGCGCGGGAAACGCGTCGGGTTCCTGGGCGCCGGCGGCGGCATCTCCGTCCTCTTCAGCGACCTCGCCATCGAGTCGGGCCTGGCCCTCCCGGAATTGGGGCCGCGGGCCCAGCAGATGATCAGCGAAAAGATCATGGGGGTCAACACCTCGACGGTCAACCCGGTGGATCTGGGGGCCTTCGGCTTCGACCTCAACGTCATGCTGCACACCATGAAAGCCATGGACGAAGACGACGCGATCGACGTCATCATCCCCTACTTCTCGGTGGAATACATCATGCGTTCGGAATTTTTTCTCAAGGTGAAAAATAACGCCGATACCATTCTGGAAATGGCGAAACAGATCAACAAGCCGGTTGTCCCGATCCTGTCGAGCTTTGTTGAAGACAACCTCGAAGCGGAGCGCACCAGGATTGAAACGTTCGCCAAACTGCGCAAGGCCGGATTCCCCGTCTATACCAAAATACAGGATGCCGTCTACTCCATCGGCGCCTACTACGAATGGGTGGCCCGGCACGCACGCGCGTTAGCACAAGCATGAGGAATGACGAATTCATAAACGCGGATCACGGGGGACTGAGGCTTAAGGCGGATACCGGCAAACGGACGCCGCTGAGCGCTCAGGCCTTTTTGGCGGGCTTTCGCAACCAACTTTTTTATCGCCGCACTCTGGAGGTTATAAAATGAAGATTCTCAGAACACCGGACGAACGATTTCTCAATCTTCCCGGCTACCCTTTCGAACCGCATTACGCAGAAGTCCCCGACGGCGAAGGCGACAGCCTGAGAATCCATTACGTCGATGAAGGACCGAAAGATGCCGCTGTGGTTTTGCTTCTCCACGGAGAACCCACGTGGTCCTTCCTCTATCGAAAGATGATTCCGGTTCTCGTAAAAGCCGGTCATCGGGTGATTGCTCCCGATCTGGTCGGCTTCGGCAAATCCGATAAACCGGCAAGCCGGGGCGATTATTCGTTTCAACGCCACGTCGACTGGATGCTCTCTTTGCTCGAACGGCTCACCCTGAGCCGGATCACACTCGTTTGCCAGGATTGGGGCGGGCTCATCGGGCTTCGTCTTGTGGCTGCAAGGCCCGAACTCTTTGACCGGGTCGTGGCCGCCAATACGGGACTGCCGACGGGAGACTCTCCGATATCGGAGGCGTTTCTCGCATGGCAGAAGTTTTCCAGAGAAGTTCCCCAATTTGACGTCGGCACCATCGTTAAGAGCTCCAATGCCGTTTTTGGAAAGGACATGAATCTGCCCATCCTTGCAGACGAAGTCACCGCTGCTTACGACGCGCCGTTTCCCGATGATTCCTACAAGGAAGGCGCCCGCATCTTCCCCTCACTCGTTCCGACGACACCGGATGATCCCGCGGCAGCGGCCAATCGGAAAGCCTGGGACGTGCTCACCGCATTTACCAAGCCGTTCTTAACCGCCTTCAGCGACGGCGATCCGATCACACGGGGAGGCGAGCACATTTTACAGACGCGGATTCCCGGTGCAAAGAACCAGCTCCATACAACCATTAAAGGGGCCGGACATTTCCTGCAGGAAGACAAAGGCGAAGAATTTGCCGAAGTCATCGTTAATTTCATGGCGAACGGGTAAATCGGAGAACAGAATCTTAGCGCAGGTGATGCGGGAATTTATTTCCACCATCACCTGCGCCAGGTTTTTTGCCCTATGGGTCTGCAGAGGCCGGGGACCGGAATTTTGGGCCATGATCGCAAAACCCGGTGCCGAAATCGGGCAGATTTCTAAAGAAGAAGAAAGAAGGTAGATGAATGGATTTAAAGAGAGGAATTGGATTTTTGACGTGGCTGGTTTTTTTTACCGGATTGGTTTTTTTGTCTTCCAGTGGAGATGCTGCAGCGTGCAGCCGCGTTTTATCCGCTGATAACGGGCAGGCGGTTCTCGTCGGCCGGAATCTGGATTGGCCCATCGACATGGGAACCGAGCTATGGGTTTTTCCCCGGGGCATGAAACGCAACGGGCTTGCTGCTAATCCGCTTACCTGGACTGCAAAATTCGGCAGCGTGGCTGTCGCTTCTTATGCACCGGGAAGAAAATTGGCCGGTGTCCTTGACGGCATGAATGAAACAGGTCTGGCCGCCAATGCCCTGTGGCTTGATGAAAGTGATTACGGCGTCCGCGATGAACGCGTGCCCGGCCTGGCCATCAGCCTGTGGACCCAGTATTTTCTTGATAACTTTTCGACAGTGGAAGAAGCCGTGCGCAGCCTCGATAAGATGACCTATCAAATCGTCACCATGGACTTCCCGACCGGGACGGCGCAAATGACTGCTTATCTGCATTTGTCTTTGGCGGACAAGAACGGAGATTCGGCCGTCATCGAGTATAGCGGAGGCAGGCCCACAATATACCACAATAGAAATTATGCGGTGATGACGAATTACCCGCCTCTTGACCAACAACTGGAGAACCTTAAACAATATAAAGGGTTCGGCGGGGAAAAGCCTCTGCCCGGAACAACCGACTCAGCCGACCGGTTCGTCCGGGCTTCTTATTACTTGAAGTATCTGCCCAAGCCTCGGAATCTGCGGGAAGCAATTGTGGGAATGTTCAGCGTGACCCGCAATGCGGCTCAGCCGTTTCGCGACTCCGGAGATCCCAAACATCCGAACGCCTCGGCCACGATTTGGCGAACAGTTGCGGATTCCACCCACGCGACATACTATTTTGAATCAACCACATCCCCCAGCATCATCTGGGTCAACCTGAATAAATTTGATTTAAAAAAGGGCGCACCGGTGATGAAGCTCGATTTGATCGACAATCCGGATTATGCGGGCGATGTGACGAACAAGTTCAAAAAAGCCAGACCATTTAAATTCATGGGACCTGATCAATCACTGCGACCCGCAGGCCTCAATTAACCGGACCCGGAGACAGCGCTCCCTTGCAAAGCTTTTAAGCCGAAAGGGAGCGCTGTCTCCGGCTTTAACCGTTTCAATACATGATCTGACCGCCGCAGACATTCATGGCAAGAGGGTTGTTTCAATTAGCGGCAATATGAGAAATGCCTGCTATCGTATGGCTCTTTTTTTCCTAAAGCGATCCGCTTGATGCCGGCAGGAAAGTCAATCGCGCCTTCGTCACGAGCCGCCCCAACGGGCACTGCTGCTTGTTAACAGATCCCGCAAGATTACGGTGGAGGACTTGACGATGTTACATCATATGCAGGAAAAACTTGGCGGGGTTGATGTGGAATTGTGCCGGCGAAATGCCCCGGACGATATTTAAACGATCCGATCCGTCCTTGACTTCCTGATCAGCAAGATAAAGCAGGTCCCCGCGCATCAGGGCGCCCTTCCCGTTATCGACCAGACGCAAAACAAGCGGGAGGCTCCGTTCGGCCTCATCGGGATAATCCATCACCAGCCCGACGCTTCCGTTGCTCAGTTCGACCATGGAACCGATGGGATAAATCCCCATCATCTTGATGAAGCACTTCAGCAGAACGGTGTCAAAACTTATCCCCGCTTCGCTCCACATCTTTCTCAGCGCCGCATCAGGCGGGAAAGACTTCGACCGGTATGCCCTCTCGGCCGTCAGCGCTTCATAGACATCGGCGATGCGAAGAATTCTTCCCAAAAGGCTCATTTCAACCATAAACAGTGTGTGGGGGTAGCCCGTCATATCGGGATTCAGATGGTGCTCAAACGGTCCGAGAATAATCCTCGATCTCAGAGACGGGGGAGCATTCAGCATGAGGATTTTCTGGACACCGATCAGAGGGTGCGCCTTCATCTGTTCCCATTCACCGGTCGTCAGGGCTCCCTGTTTACGAAGAATCTCCTTCGGCACGCCTACCTTTCCCAGATCGTGAAAAAGTCCGCAAACGGTCAAATGCTCCATTGAAAGATCCGATAGTCCGATATGCATTCCCAGGCAGGTTGCGAGCAGTGCGACATTAACGGAGTGCGTGTAAGTATAATCGTCATAATCCTTGATCGTTGTGAGCCCGATCATCAGAGATGCGTCCTCCCGAACCAGATCCACGATGTTCTGGGCCAGACGTCTGCTTCTGCGCACCCCCACCATGCTCCGGGAGGCTTTATCCGCCACTTCCCTCACCGTTTCGACGGCATTAAAATAAATACTGCGCGCCTTTTCATACTGCTTCGCCTCCGGGCTCTCGCCGGTTTCCTTCGCCTGATCATCCTGCATGCGGGAAATTTGCACCCATGATAACCCCTGTTCCCGGAGTTGCTTCTCCAGCCATTGATGCGGCTGTCCGTGTCTTACGGCATCATTAAACAGGTGCGTAAACAGGAGAATATTGTCCGTCGGAGTGTTTCCCGAAGCTTGCAGAAAGTTGATACTCCCGATCCCCCGACTTGAAAAATACTCCACCATGTTATTGACGACACCGGCCATATCCCGCCTGTAGAGCAGTTTTTCTCCCCCGATATGAAACCGACTCCGCCACAGAAGAAGGCTGATGTCTCCTTCGAGCGTTATTTCAGCGAGCATCGCCTGAAACGAACGCACACTCTTTCTGATCAGCTGATTGTTATCCTGGTAAATGCGCGCGGTATGGATCATATGATACAGGGCTCTCAGGAAATCATGCCCCAAACGCTCGGGAATCGTTTGCCGATCCGACATGATTAAGGCCCTCCTTCGCTTTTAGGAAGAAAGCCCTTTGCCGATTCGCGTACCATCCTGCGCAGTCCGGGGAAGAGGCTTCGGCCCGCGTTCTCGACGACGTCCCGGGCTTCCGGTATTCTCAGAGCGACCAGGGCAAGCAGCGCGCCTTCGCGATACGCGGACTTCGTTAACCCGGCCAGCCACTTTCGGCTAAGCAGTGTTTTACGAAGGAATGGAACAGACCTGAGCGATCCGCATTGCCCGAGCGTACTGAAACATTCCACGATATGTTCGGTCTGCGAGGAATGGGGCTTTCGGTTTTGCAGATATTGCAGCAAAAGATGTTCGGCGGTCTCGTTCCTTGCCTGACTCAGCTGCTTCAGGATAACGCGGCGCACCGATGCGTCGGGATCGTCGATGAAACCGAATAAAGCCGCGGTCTGATCGCCGCTCACGTGCGCAACCGCTTTGACCGCCATCCGGCGAACCGGCACTGACGGATGCCGGGCGAGTTTCATCAGGTATTTCACTGATACATCCCCTTCCAGCCGGAACAGGACCGGGACAAACCTTGCGGCAATTTTCTCATCCGAGTGCTTGATCAATCCGTCCATGCAGCTCGCATCCCGGCAGACAAGAGATATAATGGCATCCTCCAACATCTGCTCTAACTGCGTCGGCTGCTTCGCGACGAGGAGATGCGCAAGGGAATCGACGGCCCGCGGATTCAGATGTTTGAAAATCCTCTGAAACGTTCCCATCTGCCCAACGGAGATTTCGCTCCAGATATTCTGCAGCGGTTTCAGATAGGAGGCGGCGGAAATTTTCGAAAAAAAGGCCTCCATTAACGGACCCGCCCAGCGTGCGCTTATCCGGCCGCTATCCAGAACCAGGCGCATGCCTTCGATGATCATCAGGGCGGCTTCAAAATCATGACGGCCCAGAGACCCCGCGAATTCTTCCGCCAATACATCCAGGATAATGCTGAAGTCCTTTTCTTCCTGATACTGCGGGAGGCTGTCGAGCAGCATATTCAAATGTGCCGTGGAAGTCGCCGTTTCCTCGCGGAAAATCATTTCCTGCAATGCAGTCTGCTCCTGATGATTCAGCGCCAGAGCCGCCGGATCGATGACGGGGCCGCCGTACACGGCCGGCGGCTTGCCTTCTGCCGCAGCATCATCTGTATCGGCTCCCGCCGTATGGGTTTTTCGTACCGGAGGCCCTGTCTCCATCCGAGAAAGGTTGTCCATCTGGTCCGGCGAGAGTTTTGAAAAAAAATCAGCGGCTTCATACTGCACATGGGCAAAACGGGCTTCCCAGAAGGCGGTCACGATGTCTCCCTCCGGCTCTGCCGTCAACACCGAATACCTGTTGATAATGGATAATACTTCCCGGGTTTCTTCCAGGGTGATTCCTTCATTAAGTTCCAGCCATCTTATTCCGTCCCGGAAAAGCGTGAAAGGCAGCGTTCCTTCCTCGGACGGTCCCTTCTGAACGGTTTCGCCCTGGCAAATCACGCCATCTCTTTCGAATTCGATGCGGACATCCCCGTTGTTATGGGTGACAGATTCCAGCCTGGCGTGAAACTGTCTGATGGAGTTCATGCAGATGCTGTGTCCTTCAGGATACAGGGACAGGTTCTTGGCTGCAAGCAGCAGATGGGCAAACAACTTTCTTGCATCATCTGATTGCTGCGTCAAAACGCTTTTTCCGGTCTCATTTACGATATTGTCCCGAATGTCCATCAGTACACCGGTTCTTTATGGCTTGGTGTTTATTAAGGCATGCCGTGACAAATTTTCAATAAATCATCAGGCGAGGTACATTTTAAACCATACCCGCCGGAGAATCAACCGATTAATCACATAAAGACAGGAAAGTGAGAAGAAGAATGGCGGGGATGATCCACGGCTTCGCTGCGAAAAGCCCTCCGGCGAGCTTAAAAGAAGCCTTGTTTCCGAGAATTCCATGAAATAATAAAAAAGCCGGAAGAACCCTCCGGCTTTTTTTCCGATTCGCCTGCCCTTTTTTAGGGGCGTTCAGCCCGTCTTCGGTTCAATACATGATCTGCCCGCCGCAGACATTCATGGCCTGACCTGTGATGCCTCTGGCCTCGTCGGACGCAAGATAAACGGCCAGGCCAGCGATTTCCTCCGGCTCCAGCAGGCGTTTTTGCACACTCAGCTCGGCGATCACATTCTCCGCCTCCGCTTTGCTGATCTTCCGGGCGCCGGCCACAAAATCCAGAAGCCCTCCCTCGCCCTCCATCATTTCAGTCCTCACCGCACCCGGGCAGATTGCATTCACCGTGATGCCCGGGACCTCGAGAAAACCCATCTCCAAAGCCAGCGACCTGGTCAAACCGAGGACGCCGTGCTTGGAAGCAGCGTAAGCGCTGCCGAACATATGCCCGGCCTTGGCGTTGACCGATAAAATATTGATGATCCGACCCGTTTTTCGGGGGATCATCGTTTTCAGAAAATTCTTGGTCATGAGAAATGTCCCGATCAAATTGATCCGGATGACCCTTTGCCAGGCATCGTCATCGGAATCGACAGTCAGGGACCTCGCCTGGACACCGGCATTATTGACCAGGATATCGGGCGGTCCGAACCGTTCAATCGTCCTGGCAACGGCATTTTCGATATCACTCTTTTTGGCAAGATCCCCCACGACGGCGAGGACTTCCCCCTTCATCGCTCTGATCTCTTTTTCGACCTGTTCCAATTGGCCGGCGGTCCTGGCCACCAAAACCAGCTTCGCGCCTTCTTTGGCCATAGCCAGCGCAATAGCGCGCCCGATGCCCCTGCCGCCGCCGGTGACAACGGCGACCTTGTTTTTGAGTTTCATGAAAAATATCCTCCCTGTTTATTTTTTATATATTCAACAATATCCATTTTTGAGAGTTTTACGCATGTCCCTGCCCGTCCTATATAACGGCCGGCTATTCTTTGACAAGATTTTTACTTCCTTTTGAGCCAAGGGAGAAGCTGCCGGTTTTACCCTCTCTTCCCTGGCATACGCCCGGGCAGTTTTCGGAGTGCCCCCCAAACCCGATCCAAGTTCAGATGGACGCGGGAAGCCATCAGATATTGTTCACGATTCATATAGACCTTCCCCCTCCACAGGAGGCGGAGGCCGGCCTTGACGTCAGCATGTTGATGATTACCTTACTTCTTCATTGTGTGAACGGAGGTAAAATAACGAAAATGTTAATCATGTCGGACATGATTTATGAAAATCCAATATATGATACGAAAAACAGCAAAAGCGAGTCCGTGCGGCTTGAACATGCCACACAAGTTCTTAACGACTTTTCCGCCGCTGTAACCGCCGTCGTCGACGTGGTTACGCCGGCTGTCGTCAGCCTGATCGTGAAGAGCGGCCAGGGCAAGACCCTGCGTCAGGGAGCCGGTTCCGGCGTGATCATCGCGCCCGACGGCTATATCCTCACGAACAGCCACGTCGTTCATGATGCCGTGCAGATTGACGCAACGCTGGACGACGGACGAACGCTCAATGCCTGCCTCATCGGCGAAGACCCGGCGACGGATCTGGCAGTGATCCGGGTCCTTGCGTCGGGGCTGCCATTTTCGGCCCTCGGGGATTCCTCGAAGCTGCAAGTGGGGCAACTGGTCATCGCCATCGGCAATCCCATGGGATTCGACTCCACCGTATCGCAGGGAATCATCAGCTCTCTGGGCCGGTCGCTCAGGAGTATCGACGGGCGTCTGATTGAAAATGTCATTCAGCACACGGCGCCGCTCAATCCCGGCAACTCCGGCGGTCCGCTTGTCGACTCACGCGGGCATGTCCTCGGGATCAACACGGCCATCATCGCGATGGCGCAGGGCATCGGCTTTGCCATTCCATCGGGCACGGCGGAATTTGTTCTGACCCAGCTCTTAACTTACGGCAAGGTCCGCAGAGGCTATCTGGGAATCGGCGGAAGACAAAGACCGCTGCACCGGCGGATGGTCAAGTATTTCCATCTGGATGCGACAAGTTCCGTGGAAGTGCTGCAGGTGGAAAAAAGTGGACCAGCTCATCAGGCCGGCATCAGAACGGGCGACTTGATTGTTAAAATCGGCGGATCGGCCACAGCGTCAGTAGATGATCTGCACCGCTTCCTCACCGAATGGCCCGTTTCGGAGCCGGTCGAGCTGACATTGATTCGACGTCTGGAAATGATCTCAGTGCAAGTCACTCCGATGAACACTGAAGATCAAATCAAGGCGGCGCATTAAACAAAACTTGACGGATAGAATCTGCGGCGCTCGTCCAAAGACGCTCTGCGTGATGCCCGGGAAGCGCCGCACCTGATGAAACCAGTGCAAAACAAGAAGGCCGGAAGGTAACTTCCGGCTTTCTTCTATTTAACTTGCAGCCGTGAGGACATTGTTTTCTCCGATCATTCTAACATCAGAGGGCATCCTCCGTCGCCGCCGGCTTTCGGCTATTTACATCACCGGGAAACGGGCGTAGCATGATGCTTGAAAGAAGTCTGCGATAGCGGAAAAGAGGATCATGACCAGGCAAAAGAGAAATGTTCCGGATTTAACTTCCGAGGGATCATCGCTGGGGTATAATCCCTTCGATCGACTGAAAGGGCTGTTAAAGACCGGGGAGATCCCCCGCGCCGCGTCTGCCCATAAAGCACTGCAAAAGAAGAATGAAGCACCGGCCGATCTGCCGACAGAGGAGCAGCTCTTTTCTGAAGCGATGAAAGGAGTTCGTCCGATTCCCGGAGATCATGCCGCTCCGGAGAATGCGGCGGTCAAACTTTCGGAGAAGGACGGGGATATTCCGGAGAACGAAGCCTTGTCGCGGCTTGCCAAACTGGTCGATCGCGGCGAAGGTTTTGTCGTTTCCGACACGCCGGAGTACATGGAAGGAACAGGATACCATGCCCGCCGGGAGTTTGCGCACAGGCTGCACCGCGGAGATTTTTCAATTCAGGGTCACATTGACCTTCACGGAATGAATGTGGAGACAGCCAGCGAGGAATTTGAGTCGTTCATGAAATCGTCTTACCTTGCAGGAAAAGGCGCCGTGCTCATCATTCACGGACGCGGCCTTTCCTCTCCGGGCGAGGCCGTCTTGAAAAACAAAGTCCGCGAATGGCTGAGCCACAGCTACTGGCGCAAACGCGTACTGGCCTATGCCAGCGCTCAGTCGCATGACGGCGGTGCGGGGGCGACCTATGTGCTGCTGCGCGACCGTTCGGTCTCCAAAAAATCCGGAAAGAAAAAGTGACAAAGACTGAAGCCCCTGCTTGCGTCACGAGCGCGATTCTTTGTGTGACGTGAGGCGTCGTTCCCTCACCATTCCTTAACTTTCAAGGATTTGTAGCATTGATACCCCGAAGCCTTAACGTCCCGGCAAAAATTGCGATACGGATAGGCCAGTTCTTTGTCGCCTGCGCCCAGGGCTGTGAAGACCAGGGTGCGGCGGCGTCCCCATGTGGCCTGATTGAACATCATACAAGATCTCGCCAGGTCCTCCTGTCCTTTGGGAGTCGGGTCCGACACCTTTTTACCATTAACCTCTTTTTCAACGCCGTGATCCACTCCATACAGACCATAGGCGTGCCCCATCTCATGAAGCACGATCACCGTCTTCATCTTGTCGGCGACAACCTGGCGCAGATTGGGGTCCACCAGGAGCGTCCAGGCTTTGCGGGCATCTTCATAGTTGATTTGGGCCGCCGGACCTTCATCTCTCAATTCCTTCCCTTCCGCTGAATCCGGCTTGAGAATGGCCGTATCGAGCCAGGCAAAATCCTCTTCGATGCGCAGCTTAATTCTGGCCGGAACAATATAGATATTATGATCGTCTGTCCAGCCGGGGCCCTGGTTTCCCTTACCGGGGCTGCCGTGAACGGAAATGAGGGTTGTTGCGAGAAGCGGATGGGCTTCACGCTCCGGGGCATTGAAATTCACTTTATCGCCTGATTTTTCATCCGCGCCTGCCTCCACCATCGTGTCGGTGAGGCGATAGGCTTTAAACCCGCCCGTGACTTCCTCCCACTTGGCAACAGGAGCAATGTTGTCCTTATCGATAATAAACATCTCTTTGGTTTTGGGACCGAGGCGAGTAAACTCCCGCCCGCCCGCGGCATTTTTCACCACAAACCCGCGATACTCATCATAAAGCGTGATGCCGTCGCCTTTGGCGTTCTGCCCTTCGATGGTTTCATCATCCCAGTCTTTGGGCTTGCCTTTGGTGTCTTCCGGTTTCCAGGAATCGGCAATGCGGTTGGCGTCGTCATCGACCGGAATATCCAGGTCCGGTGTGTCCTTGCCGCGCATTTTGACTTTGAGATCGCGCCCGGCCTCATCGCGCGCCGTGATGCGCAGCGTACCCCACGCGCCGTAGTCGTAGCTGTGAACTTTAAGCATCACTTCCTGCACCGGGATATCGGTTTCCAGATGCGTCCGGTCTTTATACAAAAGCCCGCCGCTTTTCGGGAAGTCCTTCTCCCGGAAGCGCAGGCCTTCGTCCTCGCCGGCGTTCTTGGGCCAGTTTCCGCAGACGCCCTTGTTCTTGGAGACATAGGGCAGGGATATGTTCAGGTAGGCCTGGCGCAGGGTTTTTTTGTCGCCCTTTTTATGAACCGTGGCCGTGATCGTCAGCGGATTAATTCCCGGTTCTTTGGGGGCATCGATGTTCCCCTGGGGAATCCAGCTTTCATACCGGGCGACTTCCACGGTGACTTCGCTGGGATCGGGCGCCTCCCGGGTAAGCGACCAGCTGAGCGTGACAATTCCTCTCTTCGGGTGTGCATATTTCCGGGGCGAGTATCGTTCCGGATATTCAAACCAGTCGGTCACGTTCATGGAATGCCAGGCCTCGCCCGAGGCCAGGCCGGGTTTGTTCCAATCCACTTTGCCCGCGAGCTTTTTCTTGAAATCGGCGCTGTCTATCGCCGCATGCAGCAATTCGTCGCATTTCGTTCCGGGATGCCCGATGGACTCCACCTTGGGATGATTCTCCGACGGCTGGTTGGGATGCGAGCATTCATCGCGGGTGAAAGCCTTGCCTTTCATGACATTTTCGCACCCGCCCATAAAGGGAGACACGATAATGGTTTCTTTATTTTCAAATTGCGCATCCGGCCCTCGGGATACGCGCTTGGCTGCGGGAGGTGTCTCCCGCGTCCACGTCGCCTCTTCCCGGTTCGTACAGGGACTGCCGCCGTATTTGGGGTTATAAGTTTGCTTGAAGTTCTTCATCCCGGTACCGCTGTTGGTGAACGAAGAACGGCTGCTGACCCTTTCCAAATACGGATATTCTTTGCCGTCTTTGGTGCCCCAGGTCACCCGGAAACGCGTCTCGCCTGTATACTCCAGTGAAAGGCCGTCTGTCGCCTCCAGGCTGATATCGGATGTGCCGATGCCGGGAGGCTTCTCGACACCGTTATAGCTTTGACTGGCCTGTGATTGCGCCTTCATCGTCACGGTAAGGACAAGCTCTTCTTTTTTCGTATCCCGAGCGGCTTCGTCTTCCTGATTTTTGCCCTGCCCGTATGTCTTGGACATGGATTTGCCCCAGTCCGACAGAGCCTTCTGCTCTTCGGGCGTCGGCTGTTTTCCCTGATTCAGCTTGTCCAGGATCTGTTGGATGTTGGAAGGAATTTGCGGCGAGAGCGCCTGCACGCAAATGGCGGAAGCAAGAATGACCGTAAATAGAAGAAGCAAGGTGACAGCGATTGTCCGTCTCAAGATTAGATCCTTTCTCCGCGTATGACCCGCAGAGACGCGCTCACGCAGAGCATCTGCTTTCGATCCGTATTCAATATCTGTCTTGTCAGTCTTGCGGACTAGATGGATTTCTCCCAGCCCTGCCCGAAATCAGCAAGCGGTCGCACGTTGGCAACACAAAACGTTACGGCCGCGTAAATCATCTTGCCGGCGGCTTCTCCGGCCTTTTCGCTGATCATTTTCTTCATCAGATCGACATTGTCTCCCGACGTCTCGCACTTCGTCATCTTCATGTAGATTCTGAGCCCCTTCCATTCAAATATGCTTTTTCCGGGCTCCATGATCATGTAGCAGGCATTGGGATTTTCCTGGAGATTGGCCAGCGTCTTATTTTTACCCAGGGCGACCATAACTGTCTGGTCGTCAATCATCCGCGGGGATCCGAAGTAGGCTGAATCCACCTCTCCTGCCTTGTTGCTTGTACTCAGCACACCGAGGCGGGGTTGCTTGTTGAAATATTCCGTTAGACTTTTAGACATATGAATTCCCTCCCTAAGCGTTATTTTTGAACTTGGATTTGGCCTTCATTCTTGCAGAGTTTAAAGTAATGGCCAAGACGAAAACGGACAGCCCTTCGGGCCGTCAGCTTTCCGAAGGCGCCCGGCTCTTTCATCTCCAGCGACTTTACGCATGCTTCATGATGATCCCTTCCACGACATGGGATACATTTTCACACCCATCCACAGCATCTTCCAGCAGCTCAAAGATTTCCTTCCATTTGAGCAATTCAATGGCATCTTTTTCTTTGATAAAAAGATCTTTAATGAGGGTTCTTAAAATGACGTCGCCGGCATTTTCCAGGGTGTGGATTTCCACGCAGCCGTCCAGAATGATTTGGCTGTTCTTCATATTGCGCAGGCCGCCTACGACATCCCTGACTTTTTCAACCGCCTGAAAGAGAACTTCCGCCTGTTGGATGATTGCGTCATCCGGCTTTTTAACCCGATACATTTGGAGGCGGACGGCGGTGCTAAAGATGGCATCCAGAATGTTGTCCATCTTATTGACCAGCGCGTATATATCTTCCCGGTCGATGGGGGTGAGGATGGTTTTGTGCATTCTTTCGTATGTCTTATGCGCAATACCATCCGCCTCATGTTCAATTTCTTTAAGCCTCGAAATTCTGGCCTCCGTATAATTGTGGTTTCGGGTCATTTCCAGGAAGAACAGACCGCCTTCCACAATCTTGTTTGCCAGCTGATCAAAATAGTCAAAGAAATCTTCTTTCTTTCGAAAAAGGCTCATAAAGTGCCTCCTTTTATTTTTTCCAAAGAGCGGCCTTCTCCTGGCGATCGGATACTGGAGCGATTCTTCAGATTGATATTCTGAGGTCGCACATAATTTGAAGGCCATTCCAATGCTTCGTTTCAACCCAGGCCTGCTGCCGATTGGTGACGCAATGATGACAGTATTTTAAAAGAAGTCAATGGGTAATCAACGACCTCGCAGGAAGCTGCGGAGAATTAAGGCTCGTCGGGCTTAAGCGGGATTTAAAAAACAGCAGACAAACCGGCTTGAGATCGCGAAACGACCTCGAGATTTTCGAGTTACTTTTCTTTGCAGAAAATCATTTAAATCGTTCTTTTACGTTCGGCAAATAAAAAACCGGAACCGGCGCGGGGCCGATTCCGGTTCGTCTTAGGTCAGGTCACTTTTGTTATTCACCCCAACCGTTTTTGCCTTTGCAGCGATCCAGTTTCTGATCCATCCAGGGAAGAACTTTGGCGGCCGGAATAACGAACGTCGGGCCGTAAGACGATGAAGTCTTGTACCAATAATACGGCGCAATATTCATGGACGCTTTCTGGCCCTCCCAGGTCACAAATTCGGAAACGGCCAGATCCTGAACGATCTTGTGATCGCACGCTCTCATTTTGACCACTTTCCCGTTCACATACTTGTACGTATCGTTTTCCCACACGGAGATAATCTTTTCCGGATCCGTGCTCTGCGCGCGTTCAATGACGCTCATCAGCCAGTAGGTAACGCTGGTCCATGAGCCGAAATTCCCGAAATAGTGTTCAAACAGTTTGCCGTTGTAAGGCGCCGTTTTCCATGTCGTCTTCCAGAGACCATTCCAGGCCTTATAAGCCTTGATATACCCCGGTGATTTGAACTGGGGATTCGCGGTCCAGAAAGAGCTCAGGTTAACCAGGCCCTTCGTTCCTTCCACGCCGACGTCATTGAGCGTGTTGGGATCATCGATATAGACATTGGCAAAGGGCAGCATGACACCCATCTGGCGTGATTGCTTCAGAAGATTTCCGGCATCGGGAAGCCAGTCGCCTGTGAAGATAACTTCGGCACCGGAAGCCTTGATCTTCGTCAGGTACGGGGCGTAGTCGGTCAGGAAGAGTTTATGATAATCTTCACCGACCAGGGTCGCGTCAGGATAATATTCTTTCAGGCCATTCTTGAAATTTTCGGCAAATTCATGGCCAAAAGCATAATCCTGGTTGAGGATATAAAACTTTTTCTCTTTCTTTTTGATCTGGCCGTAATAGTAGGCTAAGCCGCGGGCGTTTTGCTCCGTGGAAAAAGCGGTATGGAAAGCGTAGCGGGAGAAATTGCCGGCATTCTGCAGGTCGTCGGACATACAGGTTGCATTAATGGCAATCACTTTGTATTTGTTAGCCGCTTCATTGATGATCCGCATCAGATGGCTTCCGTCCGTTCCCCAGAGAACATGGACTTTTTCCTGCAGGATCATGCGCTCGACCACTTTTTTACATTGATCGGCCTTACCCATATGATCAGCCTTGACGACCTCAATGAGTTTCTTCTTACCGTCTACCATGATACCGCCCCGCTTATTCAGATCGTAGGCCACCCAGTTGACAACGAGCCAGTAGATCTGGCCGTTGATCGCCGAAGGGCCGGAAAATGACGCAACGAGAGCAATCTTAATAGTGTCGCCGGTGGGTTGAGTGATATTGGCCGGATCAAAACCGGACATGTCACCCATTTTCTCCGCGTTGAAAGCCGCCTTGGCCTCCGCCGCCTTCTCCGTCTTGGCGGGTTTCGCCGCCTTAGCTGCCGCGGCGGTGGATGGTCCATAGGCCACCAGAGATAAAACGGCGATCGTCAACAACAAAACTGAAAAACGCTGAAACAAACTTCTCATGATCAAAACATCCTCCTTTTTCATTTTATCATCAAGGTTTGAAACCTGATTTCAATGCTTGCGGATGGAACATTGCGGCACGGATTACTCTTATACCAATATTCACATAAAGTCAATGAACCGTCTGTCTATAAATACATAATAATAACAATTGATTAAATATGTAATATTTTTTATTTGAACAACGATCGCTGGTTGTATGCTGCACGGTTCTGATCCCGAAAATCGGCCCTTCCGCCCCGGGGCCTCAAGAATAAAAAGGGGACGGCCTGTATCCGTTCACTCATCCGCTTGAATTTCGGGAGACCATCGGGGTCATTCGGAATACCCGCGGGCCTCAGGCAAGACCATGTTCCTTTATTTTGCGATAGACGGTCATTCTGGATAGGTTCATTTTTTTGGCGATTCTGTTTTTGGGAATGCCCATGGCGATCATTTGTGAAAGTATTTTCTTCTCGGCTTTTTTCTGAAGGGAGCCGTAGTCTTTTATTTCCGAAATGATGTTGTCCGGGTTTTCAAGACCCGGTTGTCCTTCTCTTGCGCCCTGTCTGGCGGGCCTCGTGTTTACGTTGCGGAAATCCAGAATTTCGGCCGGAATAAGATCTGCCGTCAGTTCATTCGCATGAGCAACATTCATCATGCGCTCAATGATATTCTGCAATTCCCGGATATTCCCCGGCCAGGGATAGCTGAGAAAGGCGTCGATGACCAGCGGATCGATCCGATCGATTCGCTTCCCCATGATCTTTGCATACTTGCCGATGAAATAATCGGCGAGGATCCTGATATCATCCGGACGTTCCTGCAGGGGTATCAACTGAATCATCAGGACATTCAACCGATAGTAGAGATCTTCCCGGAAATTTCCTCGTTTGACTTCCTCCGGCAGATCCCTGTTGGTTGCGGCAATAATCCGGACATCGACCGGCCGGTTCCGTTTGCCGCCCAGGCGGACAATGGATTTATCCTCGATGACGCGCAGGAGGACGGCCTGCAGCTCCAGAGGCGTTTCGGCGATTTCATCGAGAAAGATCGTTCCTTCGTCGGCCAGTTCAAATTTGCCCTGGTTGCCGCCGCGGCGCGAACCGGTGAAAGCACCGTCCGAATAGCCGAAGAGTTCGCTGGCGATGAGGTCCCGCGGAATGGCCGCGCAATTGATGGCGACATACGGGCCGCTTTTCCTCTCGCTGGCGTTATGGATCGCCTGGGCGAAGATGTCTTTTCCCGTCCCGCTCTTTCCCAGAAGAAGAACGTTCGATGTACTGTGCGCGGCAAGTCTGGCCTGCTCGATGGTCTTTAAAAATTTGGCGTTCTGCCCGTACACATCTTTGAATTGAAAATTAGCCTTGGCTCCGATCATTTTGGCAACCAGCGTCTTGACTCTCTTGATTTCCGTCAGGATGATGATTTTGCCCAGGACGTCCCCCTGCGGGGAATAGATGGGATTACAGGTCAGCGTGTAGTCGTTGCCTTCATTCTCGGAGAAAATTCTGACTTCCATGTCCGTGACGGTTTTGTCGGTGCTGATCATGCTCAGGAACCGGTTGTTGCCCCTGCTCAGGACATCGCGAATATACTGCCCCTCCGCCTTCCGGGTATCGAGGCGCAGCATTCTCCCGGCGTTCTCATTGATCAGTGACACCCGGCCGGAATTATCAATGGTGATGAGTGCCTCGGGGATGGAGGCAATGACTGTTTTTTGATAGCTCGCCGCAATATTGGCTTCCGCGAGCGCCTTCTGGATCTGCAGTTGATTTTCAATGGCCTTGGCTGCTGCGACGGCCATGGCGAGCGTATTCGGGGACACGCCGTAATAATAGCTCATGATGCTGATGCCGCCGATGAATTTGCCGTCGGGGTCATGGATGGGAGCGCTGGAGATCGTGTCTCTGTGAAAAGCCTGCTTGTAATGCTGGGAAGCAAAAATGCGGATGGGCTGCTGCAGGACCACCAGGGTCCCCACCGCGTTGTTGCCGGCCTGCGATTCGTCCCACAGAGCGCCGACCACCCAATTTCCTTTGACGGCCGCCTCCTTGAATTCATCCCGGATCATGATTTCCAGCAAATATCCCCGGTGATCGAAGAGAGTGATCGTAAACCGCGATCCGCTCATGAATCCATAAATATGATTCATGAAGATCCGGCTGTGCCGGATAAAGTACTCATTCTCCTTGAGCAGGGCCTGCAATTCCTTCCCGGAGAGGATCTTGTTTTGCGGTCTGGTCAGGGGATCGATTCCCATGGCCCGGCACCGCTCCCATGATTCCAGAATGGCAGGTGGAACAATCGCGGTATTGATTCTCTTATCGCCGTTCATAAATTTCTGCCATTCTATGAGCGTACTCTGATGTTTCTTTTCAAAATATTCCGGGGCGATCGGATAGGAAACGGAATTCGCTTCCATCCCGGTATTTACATATTTTTCAGACATACTTTTTCCGTTCTTTGATTATTATTTTCTCATTGATCATCTATGTAACATGACTGTTGCCGAAATGTAACATGGCGTAACATCAATGCGACAATTGCGTAGCACAGAAATCATAAAAAAGTAACAATCATTTCGACGGAAAGCATAACACGCTAATATTGAAAGAGATATATAGTCGGCGAACATCTGGTACAAAGAATGCTAACAAGACACAATACAAAATTATTATTTAATACCCGCGCCGATCGGCCCGGGGATTTTCACTCTGATTCAGTGATTGCCGTTCATCCGGCACAGCATTTATTTGACAGAAAGGTAAGAAACAATGGAATCAAAATCCTGGCATCGTCATTACGATTACGATGTCCCCACGACCATCCGTTACCCTGAGGTACCCGCTCATAATGCTATTCACCTGTCGGCGGCGTATTTTCCCCAAAAAGCGGCCGTCAATTTTTACGGCACGGAACTGACCTTTGTCGAGCTGCGCGAACAGATGCTGCGGTTCGCCAACGCCATGGGAGCGCTGGGTGTCAAGAAATCGGAAAGGGTCGGCATTGCCCTGCCCAATTGCCCGCAGTACATCATCGCTTACCTGGCCGTTCTTTCTCTGGGCGGCATCGTGGTCAACATGAACCCCCTGTATACCCATGACGAGCTCAAGTTCATGATGGAAAATACCGGCATGGAAACCCTGATTACCTTTGACGGCGCGTTGCCCACCATGAGGCCGCTGGCCAAAGAGCTGGGGCTCACGCGAGTGATCGTCACGCGGCTGACGGACTACATGAAGGAATTCGATGTGAGCACGGCCAAAAGCCTGGGGCTGGAGGACGGCTGGCACCATTTTTCCGCGCTCTTGAAAAACTGCAGCAATAAAAGCATCCCGCGTGTCACCATCGCCCCCGGTGATTCGGCCATGATCCAGTTCACCGGCGGCACGACAGGCCTTCCCAAAGGGGCAGTCCTGACCCATGCCAACGTCGTCGCCGCCATTTACGCAGCAACTTTATGGGGGTCGAAAACGAGCACGCTGGTCCCCCCCCAGGACCGCACCGTTCTGGGCGTTATCCCTTATTTCCATATTTACGGCAATATCGTGGCGATGAACTGCGCCTTGTTCAACGGCGCAACCCAGATCCTTTTGCATCGCTTCGATCTGGAAGAAGTCTTAAGCACGATCGCCAAATTCGAACAGATTTCGTTTTTCCCCGCCGTCCCGACGATGATCACGGCCATCGTCAATCATCCCAAAGTACACGAAATGAAGCTCAATTGCCGCATCCGGTATTTCAATTCCGGCGGCGCCCCCATGCCCGCGGAGCTCATTGCGCGGGTCCGGGATATGGGAATTTTCTTCGGCGAGGGCTACGGCATGAGTGAATCGACGGCGCTGGGCATCTCCAACCCGGTCATCGGTTTAAGCAAAACCGGTTCCGTCGGCATTCCCTATATTGATACGGATGTCCGCCTCGTCGATCTGGAAACCGGCACGCAGGATGTAAAGCCCGGCGATCCGGGGGAAATCATCATGAAAAGCCCGTTTGTCATGAAGGAATATTGGAACAACCCCGCGGAGACAGCTAACCAGATCAGAGACGGCTGGCTCTTCACCGGTGATATCGGACAGGCGGATGAGGATGGTTACCTCTATATTGTGGACCGCAAGAAGGACATGATCATCGCCGGCGGCTTCAATATTTATCCCCGCGAAGTGGACGAAGTGCTCTATCAGCATCCCAAAGTGTCCGAGGCGGTCACCGTCGGCATCCCCGACGCCTACCGGGGCGAAACCGTCAAGATCTATGTGGTGCTCAAACCCGACGAGATCTGCGAAGAAAAAGAAATTATCGATTTTTGCAAGACCAGATTGGCTCCCTATAAAGTGCCCAAGAAGGTCGAGTTCCGCGATGCCCTGCCGAAATCGGCTGTCGGCAAGCTTCTGAGGAAGATCCTCCGTGATGAGGAAATGGCAAAAAAAATAGCTAAGGTGAACACAAAATAAAAAAAAGTAACAAGATGAAATTGCGTAGAAGAGTATTTGTGATGATGGACAGGAAGCTCGATTGCTGCAAGCCAAAGAGCGATTGGGGAAAATAATCATTCACACCCCGTGGGAGGCATGGGTTGGGGCTTGCTGTTTGGGCCGCATCCCATGCCGAACACATAATGTTCCATAAATAAATAATTTGAGGAGACGACATGAGATCAAAACAGGATTACATCAAGGGATTGTCCAAAATGAAGCGAAACTGCTACTATGACGGCCAGTTGATCGACCGCGACGACCAGTTGCAGATGGACTGCTTAAACGTCATCGGGACAACCTATGACGAAGCGGCCAAACCCGAAAACCAGGATCTATGCACGGCGATTTCGCACCTGACGGGCGAGCGGATCAACCGCTACACGCATATTCACCAGAACAAGGAGGATCTGCACAAGAAACAGGACATGACCCGCATGCTCTGCCAGAAGGTCGGCGGCTGCATTCAGCGCTGCATGGGCATTGACGGCACGAATGCCATTTACAATGTGTCCTATGAAGCGGACAAGTTAAACAACGGCGCCACCCAGTATCATGAGAACTTCAAGAAGTGGCTGACCCGTTTCCAGACGGAAGATTTGATCGGCTGCTGCGCGCAGACCGATACCAAAGGCGACCGCTTGCTGCGTCCCGCGGACCAGCCCAATCCCGGTTCCTATGTGCATATTAAAGAGCGGACCAAGGACGGCATTATTGTCGAAGGCTGCAAGGTTCACATTTCCGAAGCCTCCGTGGCGGACGAAGTTCTGGTAGTCCCCACCCGCGCGCTGCGCAAAGAAGACAAGGACTATGCCGTGGCTTTTGCTATCCCGGGCGACTGGGACGGATTGAAACAGGTCGTGACCATTCACAACCTCCGGGAGCGCACCCATTATAAAAGAGGCTTTCAGCCGGGAGCGACGGATTCCTACATGATTTTTGAAAACTGTTTTGTTCCCTGGGAAAGAGTTTTCCTGGCGGGCGAATATCAGCACGGCGGCGCCTGCGCGCTTCTGTTTGCTCTGTTCCATCGCCATTCTTACTCCGGCTGCAAACCGGCCATCGGCGATGTCATTCTGGGATCGGCAGCACTCGCTGCTGAAGTGAACAACATCCACAAAGAATCCCATGTCCGCGAGAAGCTGGCTGAAATTATCATGACGATCGAACTGGGCTACGCGGCCGGTTACACGGCGTCCGACCTGGGCAAGCCCGAAGTTTACATCCCCGGCGTAGGATTTGTTCCCTATGGCCCCGGCTCCTACATTCCGCATTCCATTTACTGCAACGTCGGCCGTTGTCTGTCCGGCGAGGCGGTCTTCCGCGAGGCCGAAATTCTCTGCGACATCTCCGGCGGCGTCACGGCAACATTCCCGCATGAGAAGGATTTTGCCAATCCCGCAACGGGCGAAGCGCTGCTTAAGTACACCAAACGCAATCCCAACATGTCGGCCGAAGATCAGGCCCAGTTCTGGAGATATCTGGGAGACGGTCTGTGCTCCGCGTCCGGCGGCATCGCGAACGTGGGTAACTACCATGGCGGTGGATCGCCGATCATGGAGCAGATCGCCATCACGACCCAGTATGACATCGAGTCCCGCAAGAAGCTGGTGAAATACATCGCCGGCATGAGCGGCGGAGACCGCGATGCACTGTCTAAAAAGAGCAACAAGTAGTCTCTGCAGTATTCGTCTTTCCGCCCGCCTTTTCACCGGTGTCGGGCGGGCGGAAAGATTTTACAAAACGCCCGGTGGTTGTCAAGGGCACTGCATTTTTCAGTTCAGGCGGCCCGCCTGTTTTCCGGATAGCCGGCGGATGGTTTTACCTGAGAGATTCGCCATGCCGCAGGCAACCGGCGGATCGATCACATTTCGAAGGATTTTATTCCGGCATTGAAAGCCTGCGGGTCATGGATGAACAGATCAAAACCATGATGGTGGACAACCCCGGAAATCTTTCCCGGGCAAATAGACCCTCCACTCAGTTTTTCTCATTGGAAAAGCTGAGCGATCAAGTAAAGGGGTTAAAACCTTCTCCCTTGGGTTTTAACCCCTTTCTTTTCGAATCCCTTTAATTTATTTCACCCCTCTGATGGATCAAGTTTTTTCAGGAGCGGATTCTCTCTAATGAACATGTTGGTGGTTTTCGTCTCATCATCATAAACAAGAACCGCCGGAACGATTTCCAGTTTTTTATTTGCCCTGCGGGAATTTCGTAGCCGGCTGAGCCTCGACTGCGTCGCAATCCGCTGTGCCCCTGGAAATAAATTCGTCAATAACTCCGCTCGGAGCCGGGGCGCTGAGTTTATTTATCGGGATGGTGAACAGCCCTTGCAATTTGCTCCGGCTCGGGCTGCCGGCAGATTCCCACTTTATTTCGCAACAAGACCGCGGCCTTCAAAGAAGGCTCCGGGCTTGCAGACACCATTACAAACTGAAAAAGCCGAGAGGCGACTTTCGGTTATCTTTAACATTGATTTGCAGGCAAACGGTATCCCTGATCACCCAAAATCCCTTTGACAGACAAGACCTTTTCTCCTAAGATCAAAATCTGAAAAGCGTCCCTGACCCGAAAGGCCGATTTCAAAACTATCGGTATCCGGAGGCTCGTTTCGTTTGAATATACAGTCTTTGACTACCAAATTTTTTTCTAACCCCCGATGGCCGGTTCACTTTTTCGTCACGGTCACCGTGCTGTCTCAACTTTTTACGGCCGGCATGAATATCACCAACGGCTTGTTGTGGTGGCAACGGATAGACCTTGATCTTATCCTGATCGGCTGCATTGATTCCTTCGTTGTTACAACTCTGCTTGCTCTGCCGGTCATCTATTTCATGAAGAAATATTTTAATCTCGAAGAAATAAACCTGAAACTCCAGAAAGAATTTACCGAACGCGTCATGGCGGAGAATGCCCTGCGGACAAGTGAAGAGAAGCTCAACTCCATCGTCTCCACAAGCCAGGAGTGGATTTGGTCCAAAGATTTAACGGGTGTCTATACCTTCAGCAATCCCGCTGTCCGTGATATCCTGGGCTATCTCCCGGATGAAATATTGGGGCATGCTGTTGCCAATTCCTTTGTGCATAAAGAAGATCTTCTCGTGATGAAGGAGCTGCTGTCGCGATCGATTGCGTTAAAGACGGGCTGGTCGAACATTGTTACGCGCTGGAAGCACAGGGATGGAACCTATCGTTATCTGGAAAGCTCTGCGGTGCCGATGCTGGATCAGTCGGGAAATCTCTATGGATTTCAAGGGACGGACCGCGACATCACGATACGCAAGCAGTCTGAAGACGACGTCAGAGAGAGTGAAGAACGCTATCGAACCATCTTCGAGAGTACGGCCACGGCCAATATCCTTATGGCCCAAGACATGACCATCCTCATGGCGAACGACGACTTCGCCGGCTTGAGCGGCTATTCGAAACAGGAACTGGAAGGAAAAATCAAATTGACCGCTTTCGCCGACGAGAATGATCTGGAAAGGGTGATGCGCTACGATAAAATGCGCGGGCCTGACCCAGGATCGGCACTCTCATCCAATGAATTCCGCTTTATAAACCGCAACGGCGAAGTCAGAGAACTCTTCGTCAATGTTGCCGTTATCCCCAAAACAAACGAAAGCGTCGTCTCTTTGATCGATTTGACGGAAAGGAAACAACTGGAGACGGAGCTCATTCAGTCAAAGAAGATGGAATCCGTAGGCCGTCTTGCCGGAGGCGTTGCGCATGACTTTAACAACATGCTCAGCGTAATCATCGGTAATACGGAAATCGCCATGCTGACCGTTGATCCCACTTCCCCCCTGCGCAGAACCCTGCAGGATATCATGAGCGCGGCGATGCGCTCCGCGGAGCTGACCCGTCAATTGCTGGCGTTTGCCCGAAAACAAACCGCGAGCCCCCGGGTGCTGAACCTGAGCGATACGGTGACCGGCATGCTCAAGATGCTGCAGAGACTCATTGGCGAAAACATCAATCTGATATGGATGCCCGGACAAAATCTTTGGAAAGTCAGGATAGATCCATCCCAGGTTGACCAGATTCTGGTCAACCTGACAGTCAACGCCCGCGACGCCATAGGCCAGACGGGAAAGATCACGATCGAAACGTCCAATGCGGCTTGCGATGAAGGGTATCGCAACGGCTTTACAGACTTTATCCCGGGCGACTACGTCGAATTGTCTGTAAGGGACAATGGCTGCGGCATGGAAAAGCATACGCTCGCCAATATTTTCGAGCCCTTCTATACCTCCGGCAAAAACGGCCAGGGCACGGGACTGGGCCTGGCTACCGTGTACGGAATCGTTAAGCAGAACAGCGGGTTTATTAATGTGCGCAGTGAACCGGGGCAGGGTTCAATCTTCAGAATCTATCTGCCGCGCCATAAGGACACAGGCGCGGAAAAAACAGCTGATGAATCGGAGACGCCAATGCAAGGGGGAACGGAGACCGTCTTGATCGTGGAAGATGAAGAGACGGTTTTGAAACTCGGCAGGGCCATGCTGGAAACGCTGGGCTATAACGTGCTTTCGGCCAGGGGTGCGGATCAGGCGCTGAAACTGGCCAATGGATATGCGGGGAAAATCGACCTGCTGCTCATGGATGTCGTTATGCCGGACATGAATGGAAAGGAATTATCGGAGCGGATCATCGCCGTCAAGCCGGGTCTGAAATGTCTGTATATGTCCGGATACACGGCAGATGTAATCGCCCATCAGGGGATTCTGGATAGAGGCGTACAATTCATCTCCAAACCATTTTCTTTAAAAGATCTGGCGGCCAAAATTCGGGAAGCCGTCGGAGAATAGAAATCGAGCGCAACATCCGGTCCTGCAGAATAATCAACCGCCTCGCAGCAGGCTGCGGAGAATTAACGCTCATCCCGCAAAAGCGGGATTAAAAGTGCAGATGATCTTTTCGGATCCGGCATTTTCTTTTATGCCAACATACAAATTTGAGAGCGGCCGCTCTCTTTCGCTTTGGGAGTAGAAGATGAAGAATGAATCAAAAAAGAAGGAAGTGAGTCAATGGGACTGCTTTTCATTCCCTTGTGGAGATTCCTGTTGTCAATACGGCGTCGATGTGTTCGCGGTCGAGAGGGATCGCCTGATCTCTGCCGGTAAAGCCACCGCAGATGATTTCCAGGGGCCGAAGATTGATAAAACCGGAACTGCAATGTATCGCACCCGGACGGGGCCCCGCGGATGCGTCTTCCTGCTCGATGAGCGCGGCTGCAGTTTGCATATTTCCGGACACAAGCCGCAGGTCTGCCGCGAGTGGCCCCGCAATTACCAGGAAGCAAAGCGCGCCGCCGGCAAAGATTACCTGCCCTGCTTCCTGCACCGTTATGACCTGTAAAGTGAAGTCAATGGCGGACTCACCCTTTCACCGTTACCTTCCTTTTGCTTAAACAAAAAAGCCGGAAGGCAACTTCCGGCTGTGATTACAAGAACTGATGATTCTCAGGACGCCGTCCGCTTTCTAATTTAGCCGCCGGGCGCATCCGGCCCCGTCTTGTGTCATGCCGGCTACGGCCGGCAACGGCTGAACCGACCTATTGAGATAAAAGAGTGATTGTATCAGTGGAAATGTCAGAGCAATTGCCAAAAGGATAAATGCGATTACGGATTAATTATTTGCCGCTTGAGTCCCGCTCGCGCGGGACGAGCGTTAATTCTCCGCAGCTTGCCGCGATATAATCACGTTCATTTCAATACCTCGACAGCTTGCTGCGAGGTGGTTGATTGAAGCTGAGTTGATATTTTGAAGCGCGTCTCTCGATACCAGCCCCCTAAATACCCCGCACCATGACTCTCTTGTATCCGCGATAGTCTTGACACACACCATTTCACTTCTTACATTTCAAATAGACCCGCTTGGAGGAGGAATGAAATAATCAACAATGATTCCTCGTTGTTAAGCTGAGGGTCTATAAATCAAATTGTCACTCAGGGAGGATATTATGAATCATGACGCAACAAAGATCGGCGGCGCTATTTTAATAGGCGGGTTGATCGGCGCCGGTATAGCGCTTCTGGCTGCACCCAAGTCCGGCCGTAAGACGCGGTTGGAAATTTTCAGGGCGGCGCGCCGTACAAGAAATAACGCGGCGGCTTTAATTGAGGAGACCATTGAAGATGTAAACATCCTCATCGAGGATCTTAAGGCCAAGGCCGCTGATATTGCAGAGCAGGGAGCGGATCTGACTGACAAGGCCAAAAAGGAGATCATGGCAACCCTTGAGCAGGGCCAGCACGCATTGGAAAAACAGAAGCAAAAATTTTCAGAAGCCCTCAAGCGCTGAAGCCTTAAAGCCGGTCCGTTTTCCCCGCGGGCGCAAGTCAGGAGAAACCACTGCATTGTGCAAGGAGTCTGATGATGGCCAAAAGTTACTATGCAATTCTCGGCATCTCGTCTGATGCGAAAACCGACGAAATCAAGGCGGCCTACCGACGCCTGACCAAGGAATTTCATCCTGATAACTATTTTGGCCGAGGCGACATCTTTGGGCAGATTCAGGAGGCCTACGCCGTATTAAGCAACAGCGAAGCGCGGCGGCGCTATGATCAAAATCTGATATATGCAAGGACAAAAGTCCCCTTCCGGAACAAGTTTTCTCCGGAGCCGGCGGCCAATCTCTCTGAGACACCGTCAAACGATTTTGATGATATCTCGCTGGTCCGGTCGTTTCAGACTTTTACGCCATCATTCGACGAGATTTTCGATTGGCTGTGGAATAATTTTTCTACGCTTCGATATCCTAAGTCCGGCTATATGCAAAATCTGACGATAGAGGTGCCTCTTTCTTATGAACAAGCGCTGTCCGGCGGAAATGTCAAGGTCCTGGTTCCCGTGAGAGCCGTGTGTCAGGCTTGCCGGGGATACGGGCATGTGGGGCCTTATGAGTGCACGCACTGTGCCGGGGAAGGCGCTCTTGTCGGGGAGGTCCCTGTCTTAGTATCCTTTCAGCCCGGGCTCAAGGAAAATCGGGCTGTCATGATTCCCCTGGATCGATACGGCATCAGGAATCTTCACTTGACCGTACTTTTCTGTCTGACCGACCTTTGCTGACGACCCGGAAGGACAGGTCGTGATGCTGAAGAATGGCCGGGAAGCCACGACCCGCATGGGCTCGCCGATAGCGCGGAGCCCTGATGATCTATTGCCGGGATGGAAACTTGGAAACCCTCAGGATATCCCTGCTCCCCGGTCTTTCGGGGTTTGACGTCAGCGGGGCTGCTGCACCGAGCCATCATAGAAGACCTTGCAATGGCCCGCTTGAACAAAACGTTTTGCCTTCCTGTAAAGATCAAGGACCGGGCCGGCAAGGGATTCGACCGCGTTCGCCGTGCCGATTTGCGGATGGCCGAAGGGGCCGCTGATGGTTTGCGTTAAGATGGCACAGCCCTTGTGATCGAGGAGCGCTACCGTTACGTTGCCGTACTTCTGGCTCACCAGATTGAGTTTTCCCTTCAAAGCAATTCGGTTATGAAGCGTCGCAAGTGCGCAGTCTACTGCGTCGGCCTCACCGTTTCTTATATTCCAGTGGGAGACAAACTGCACAATGGTACCCCGTCCCCCCTGGCTCTGGTAGTAAAGATTCCCATAACGGTACCCATGGAGAGCAACGCTGCCGAGAGGACCGACGATAAAAAAAGCGCCGATGTCGACTAGATTGAACTGCTGGCTTGATTCATAGGCGGATAGGACCTTGTCGAGGTCCACAGTATGTGTGACAAGATTATCCCCCCTCAGAGAAAAAGTCCCGTCCAGGTTATGCATCAGAGTGCGGCCTTTTTCTTTTATGGTCAATAAAGCTGCCAGATCACCCTGACCGCTGATCATCTTCTTTATGCCGAAGGATTCCTGAAGTTTTTCGAAATCCAGCTTCGATACCTTAAAATTGATTTTATATTCGGGGTCGGATCCCGTCTCGTCTGCCGTGAGCTCGCCTTCACCCTTCCCGCCGAAGATGTCCATCGTCAGAGGCTTGAAGGTGAATACTCCCCTGACGGCTTTCACGGGTGCCCTGAGGTTCTCGATCCGGAGATCCTTTTGGGTAAATTCCTTGCAGGCAAAGCTCCCCGTGAAGGAAATGTTCTTGATGATGCTTCCTGCGGCATCCGCCACGGAGAGATTACTGACTGCCAGATCAATTTCTTTCAATTCCGTCTTCTTGCCTGTCTTCTTGTCGAGGTACACAAGCGACCCCCTGGACAGCTTCAGATCGCTCAAACCGAAGGCCTTTTCCGGCCGTTCTTGCGGTGATTGAACTTCAATATTTTCGAAGTTGAATTTCCCGTCGGCGTCCTTCACAATCGTGACGGCGGGTGAGACCAGTTCACAGGCACTGACGTTAAGCTGCTTCTTCAGCAGGGCCATGAACTCCATACGCAGCTTGAGGCTTTGCATGCTCAGGATCTCGCTTCCCCGGTTGGCGACAAGGATGTCTTTTGCCGAAATGCCCAGCGGAAAGAAAGCCAGTCCGATCTTTCCCTTAATCCGGACATCGAGGCCGGTCGCCCCGGAGACCGCGGTTTCAATCTTCGATTTATAGGAATTGATATCGAACAGGAGGACTGCCGCAATCACAGCCGCAATCATCAGGAGGACACCACCGCCCGCAATGATCAGACCTCTTTTTCTTCCACTCATGGCTTACTCCGGACACGCATCTTAGCCCTGAACAGCAACAATTTTAGTCAGACGGGCACCTCTGGCTATAAATATAGGCGCGGCATCGCTGAAATCAAGGTCTTATCCCGACGTTAAATCAGAGCGCCCTCTTTGTCGGCGTCACGTGCCCCCTGCCGAGGGGGTCGTCGGCTTCCAGAAACGCACAAATTATCCACCCATCGCCTCCTCCGAGCCGCTGCGACATCATCTCTGATTGAGAACTGGTATTTGAGCCTCAGTTACAGACTATCCCGAGCAGGGAGAGTGGGCGTCAGACTGCAGCAATCGGGTGTCCATGACGGGTGGTTCTTTTTTCACCGGTCCATACCGGTGAAGATCGCAAGAAAAGGCATGATTTATTGATGTATACGAAGTATACAAACTACACGGCAGCGACATTGCGAATTCGCAGATGATCTATTTTTATATCCATCTTAAATATCAGGGAAATGGGGTCCCCTACTGCTTTATTTTCCGCAAGCACTCTTCCCGAAATTCTAATTTTTTTATGAGATTTTCAATTATTTGCTTTTCCCGAAGCTTCGTACGTTATGAAATAGTAAATGATCTTAATCGCTTTTACGCCTCCGGGCGGACGACGCCTGTTTCATCAGACCGGTGCACCAAAGGTTTGTATACACTCTATACAAAATTGATTCTTTTCCGGATAGATGAGGACATGATCATGTAGTAAATACCCGGCAATGAAAAATATTATAATGCCGCGTCTCCAATTCTTAGAGAGCCCGAGTTCTCTTTGTAAATACACGTACTCACGGAACTATGTCTTATTGAAAAAACCGGCGCCCTATTCGCGTTTGACAAAATTCTTATTTATGTGCAACATGCAGAAAGTTTTTTATTGATTTCTGGTATGCACTTTGCTTTTTTTATTGATTACTTTCAGGCGGGATTACCGCCCGTCTTAGACAAGAAGGGAAAAGCAGACGATCATAAATACCGGTCGAGGCAATTCCTGTAGACACAGCCATTTAACGTCAAAAGATTATTTCAAGAACATGCAGTTGTTATTAGCTGCCTGGCGTCTCACATCGGATATTCGCCCTGAGATCCGGGCACTCTCAACAAAGAGAAGCCGGGGCCTGTAGTAGTTGATGTCAGTAAAGCTCCAGCAGCCGCCTGGGCGGTTGTACCGGGAATGATGGTCTCCAGAAAAATCCGTACGGACGGAACTCGTGCCTTTACGGGTGAAGACAATAATTCTTAAGAAAAGGAGAAGAACCATGAACATCGGACGCTTGGCAGACGATAATATCCAGAGATTCGGCGAATACGATTTTGTTTGTTTCAACGGCAAAACGCACACGAACATCGAGCTGAACCGTACCACCAATCGGTTGGGCAATGCCCTGAAGAAACTGGGCATCAAAAAGGGCGACCGGGTCGGCGTCCAGACGCTCAACTGCCCCGAGCTCATTCAGACCTTTTTTGCAACCTTCAAAATCGGGGCCATCCTGGTCCCGGTCAATCCATCCCTGCGGGTCTCTGAACTCGCTTATATTTATAAAGACGCGGGATTATCCGCTTTGATCAGCCACAGCGATTATCTCGCCAATATTACGGAAGCCCGCAAAGAAGCTCCCGGGCTCAGGCACGTGATCTTCTGCGGAGATAAAATCCCGGAGGGCGCCCTTGGCTTTACTGAAATCACCGGACGGGAATCGGATCAACTGGCCCTTACTGAGACGGATAATGACGATACGGCCGTAATGATCTACACCGCAGGCACCACAGGAAACCCGAAGGGCGTTATGCTGACACACTACAACTGGTATTCGCATGTAACGGGATACTATGATGTGGTTTTACTTGACTCCTGGGGCATTTCCGTCAGGGGCATTATGCATGAAAAAGACGGCGGGCAGGCTAAAAAAGAGGAAAAGGAAGGCGAAGTTTTCGGCGTCAGCCGCAACCGGGTGTCGCTGATTACACTTCCCCTGTTCCACGGTTACGGTGTTTTCGCTTTGAATCTCGAGTTTCTGACAGGAGGCAAACTCGTCGTCATCAACCGCTGGGATCCCGAAGAGGCCATGAAATGTATTGAAAAGTACAAAGTCACCGATTTTCGCGGCGTGCCCACGATGTACATCCAGATCCTCAACCACCCCGCAGCATCAAAATATGATTTGAGCTCACTTAAGACCTGCATCTGCGGCGCAGCGCCGATGCCGCTGGAAGTGGCCCGCAGCTGGCGGGAAAAATATAAGAATGACATCTGGGAAGGGTACGGGCTCAGCGAAGCGACGACGGTCAACTGCGGCAATATCGCGGGCAGACGGCCACCCAAATATGGCTCCATCGGCAAATGCTACCAGAAATGCAATACCATCAAGATCTTCGATGATAAGGACCGGGAGCTGCCGCAGGGTCAAACCGGAGAGATCGTCATCAAAGGTCCCGGGGTGATGAAAGGATACTGGAACAAGCCGGAAGAGACGGCGGCTGTGCTGCGCGACGGCTGGCTCCACACGGGCGACGTCGGCCGTATGGATGAAGACGGTTACCTCTATATCACCGACCGCAAAAAAGATTTAATCATCAGGGGTGGAGAAAACATTTACCCCAAAGAAATTGAAAACATTCTTTACATGCATCCCGACGTTCTGGAAGCAGGCGTGATCGGAATTCCCGACCCGGTGTACGGCGAAGCCGTGAAGGCGTTTGTCGCCCTCAAAGCAAACGGGGCGGTCACCGAAGCCGAGCTTCTGGACTTCTGCAAGGAACATCTGCCCACATTCAAACGGCCCAAAGCCATCCAGTTTCTCGACGGCCTGCCTAAGAGTGCCGTGGGCAAGATCTTGCGCCGGGAATTGAGGAATATCAAATAACACAGGCTGCCCCCGAAAGGGCTTTCCGCGGTTCCGCGGCGGCCGGGGGGACTGGAGCTAAAAACATAGAATACAAAGGGTAAAAATAGATCGACAGGGAGGTGATAAACGAAATTTATAAAATGGATTGCTTTGCCGATAGGGGAGGTACCGTTTCAAAACTGTTTCATATTTGCATTGACTATAATCAAGAGGAGGATGGAAAATGAAGGGTAAGTTTTATTCGGTAGCATGCGCAGTCTTAGTTTGTTTCGTCATCATGATGGGGTCCGCCGGCACCGCCCGGAGCGAGGTCCTGAAGAACATAAAATTCCTGTCCGGTCCCACCGGAACCACCTGGTATTCTCAGGCCGCGGCCTTTTCGGGGATCGCATCCAACAAACTCGGCATGAACGTCGATGCCATGACCGGCTCCGCGATCAGCAACGTCATCCAGATCGAAAGGGGCAAAGCCGCCCTGGGTCTGACCTTTGCTTCTTATCTGCCGGCCATGGCCACGGGAAAAGTGGTTGCCACCATCGGCAAGGATGAATATTTCAAACAGCCGCTCAAGAAAGCCAAAGTGCTCTGCTATACGACCACGGCTGCTTATGTCCTTCTGGTCGATGCCAGTTCTCCCTATAAAAAAGTTTCCGACCTGAAAGGTAAAAAGATTACTTATGTCACCTATCCCTCCGGCTTTACCGCCCGCTTTGTCCCCGAGCAGATCCTCGAAGCTCATGGAATCACCTACGACAGCATCAAAAAAGCCGGCGGCAAAGTGGACATTGTAGGCAAGTACCAGGAAGCCTGCGACCTGCTTTCCAGAAATCAGGCGGACGTGATTTCCTACACCATGGCCACCAACGCCCAGGCGGCGGCCCTGGCGGAGCTCGAATCCCAGAAGAAGTTTCGCATTCTTTCATACGACAAGAAAGCTATAGATGAAGTTCTCTCGGAAATTCCTCTGATTCAAACGACTATCAAAAAAGGGCTCCATGCCAGCATTACCGAGGATACTCCGGTCCTGGCCGACATCACCGTCTGGATGGTCAGCGCCGATGTTCCGGATGAAACGGTAACCGTTATTCTCGAGGGGCTGTTGAAAAACATGGAGACCATGGCCCAGGTCGGTAACGTCGAATTCAAGGGCATGACCGCTAAAGATCTTTCGCGCCTTTACGGCAAGGGCAAGCAAGTTCCCATGCACCCCGCGGCATTGAAATTCTACAAAAGCAAGGGCGCCATCAAATAGGCAAAAAGAGTCTTCGTATTCAAGTGTGCGGGTCCGTCCCCGGCATGATCCCGGAGGCGGATTTCCACCCCATCAACCAACCGAGGAGGTTATGCAGTGAACAGAAATCTTACAGGCATCCCCGGGCATGTCATGTCTGCCATTGGCGCTATCTTGTCCGTCTTTGTTTTATCCATCGTGATTTTGGGCCCCCTTCTCGGATACGCCCTGTCACTGGCCGTTTTTACTTTTTTCGCGCTTCCGATGACGTTTATGATGTATTCAGGAGGCACAAGTCCCTTCTGGAAAAAGATCAATTTTGTCGACTGGATCTGGACTGTCCTGTCCATTGTATCGATAGGATATCTGATCGTGAATTACAACCATATCTTGACGCGTGTCGAATATGTGAGCGAAATTTCAGCCTTCGAGATGACGATGGGCATTATCGGCATCCTCGCCGTCCTGGAGGCGACAAGGCGGGCGATGGGGACGGCGATGGCCGTGATCGCCTTTGTTTTGCTGCTTTACGTGCTGTTCGGAAATCATCTGCCGTCGGCTTTGGGCCACGCCGGATTTGATTTCGACTGGACGGTGGACACGATGTATCTGACCTCGAAGGGCATCTTCGGAAGTCCGCTGTGGGTGGTGATCACCCTGGCCTTCCCCTTCATTCTTTACGGCGTCATCCTCGAAGAGCTCGGCATTCTCCAGACGTTTCTCGATTTCTCCAACCGTCTGCTTGGAAATACTCCCGGCGCGCCGGCCAAAACGGCGATCATCGCCGGAACGTTTGTCGGAATGGCGAGCGGCCTTCCCATGTCGAGCACTTACCTGATCGGCTATCCCACGATTCCCGAGATGAAGAGGGTCGGTTATCCGGCCCGAACCGCCGGGGCGATTGCCGCCGTGGTGGGAACCGCCGCGCAGCTCATGCCCCCGATGCTCGGCGTGGCGGCCTTTATTGTCGCCCAGTACATGGGCGTTCCCTACATCAAGGTCTGCCAGTACACACTTCTTCCCGCGCTCATGTTCTACTTCTGCTTCTACTGCACGGTTGATTTCTCAACGCGGAAGTGGGGGATTAAGGCGCAGGAGGCCGTGCTCAAGACCTACAGCAGGATCCTGATGGACGGTTTTTATATCTTCATCGTTACCATCGGCGTACTCACCTATTTTCTCGTGATGTTTTATCCGGTGGGTCTGGCCGCCCTGTATGCCTGCACACTGGCCCTGCTCCTCGGGCTGATTCGGAAGAGCGGCCGCGTGAACGTCAAGATGCTCTATACGATCCTGGCCAAGACGGGAAAGACCTCGGTGTTCATTTCCATCGCCTGCATGGCGGCGGGAATCATCACCGGCCTCCTGGTAGAGACCGGCCTCAACCTCAAATTTGCCAACATGGTCATTTCCATCGGCCGGGATAATTTATTTATCGCCCTGGTCCTGTCCGCCGTGGCCATTCTGATCTTGAGCATGGGCATGCCCTCCATTCCGGCGTACATCACCGGTATTGCCATCTTCGGCCCGGCTCTGATGAAGCTGGGGATTCTGCCGGCGGCGGCCCACATCTTCTGCTTTTACTACGCCGCGCTGTATGCCATCACGCCGCCCGTTGCTTTTGCTTCCTATGCGGGTGCGCAAATCGCCGGAGAAGATCCGTTCATGACCGGGCTCGTCGCCTGCAAGCTCGGGATCATGACCTATGTGGTTCCGTTCCTCTTTGTCTATAACCCGGCGCTGCTCTTGATTCCGGAGTACTGGAATGTCTGGGAGGTCATCCGGCTGATCGTCTTCTATCTCCCCGGACTGCTGCTCTTTGCAGCCGGCCTGGCCAGTTTCTGGGCCAAGAAGATGGGCTGGGTGGATACGGTGGTCTCCCTGGTGGGCGGGATTCTGCTGTTGTTCCCGACATTCTATGTGCAGATTTTCGGTTTGGCTGCGTTTATTTACATTTTCATCCGGCAGGATATTTTCAATGTCTATCTGCGCCGGAAACCGGTCGCTGCGTAGGATGATCAAAACAAAAGGCATCGTCCACTCCTTGTTCAGTCTTGGATGAGGGCGATGCCTTTTCTACGATGACAGACCATGAGCAATGATCAGCGGAAGAACGCGGAGAATTACTTCCAATCGGGTATTTTGACTGCATCCCTTTCCTCGCCCGCGAGAATCGTTTTAGCTCCAGCTCGCCGGAATGTTTGCTTGACAAGCTAAAACAGCCCCCTATATACTTCCGCGTCTCGAAAGCGGTATCTGAGGCAATGAAATCATCGGAAGGATAAAACACGACACATGAACATGGTAAGGATGCTTCAGGAAACCACCGAGCGTTATCCGGAAAACCCGGCCGTCATTTTCGACGGCAAACAAATACTGTATAAAGATCTCGACCGCTACGTCGAGGCGCTTGCCCGCCATCTGCAGGAGCAGGGCGTCGTGAAAGGCGATAAAGTCGCCATCATGCTGGGCAACTGCCCCGAGTTTGTGATTTCTTATTTTGCCGCTTTGCGGCTTGGCGCCATCGCCGTAACGCTGAACGTCATGTCCACGTCTTATGAACTTCAGCATCTCATTTGGAACTGCGAGGCAAAGGTTATGATCACGACGGACAACCTGGCCAAACGATTCCAGGCCATTGCAGAGTCGCTGCCGCAGTGCCGGCACCTGATCACGACCTGCGGCCTTACGCCCGGATCGCCCTTCGACGGCATCATCAAAACCTGCGGGATCGCCGCGGATATCCCCGCGCTCGCAGGCAGCGATCCGGCGGTGATGATCTACACGGCCGGTCTCACGGGCAAGCCTCTGGGCGCCGTATTAACCTATGACAATCTGGCCACACAGGCGGATCTGCTGCGCACGATCTGCAACGGCACGACAAAAGATCGCTCCCTGGCCGTTATCCCGCTGTTCCATTCCTTCGGAGCTGCGGTCAATATGCTCTGCCCTCTCTGCATCGGAGGCGCCATCGTCTTAATGGACCGCTTCACGATGGAAGGCATCTTTTCGACCATCCAGAGGGAGCAGGTAACGTATATCACGGCCGTGCCGCGGCTCTTCATGGGCATGCTTTTCCACGATAAGCTGAAAGATTACGATCTCAGTTCACTGCGCGTGGGCATTACCGGCGGATCGCCGATGCCGCCCGAGCTGTTTGCCGAATTTGAAAAGCATCTGGGCATCCAGGTGCTGGAAGGTTACGGGCTCACGGAGACGTCTCCCTGCTGCATCTTCACCATGCCGGACAAAGTGCAGAAGCCCGGGGCAATCGGCACGGTGCTGCCGGGCGTTGAGGCAAAGGTCATTGACGAGGACGGCCGTGAAGTGGCCCGGGGCGTTGTCGGCGAACTGGCCGTCCGCGGCAAGGTCGTTATGCAGGGCTACTATAAAGATGAAGCGGCCACGGTCGAAGTCATTCGCGACGGCTGGCTGCATACGGGCGATCTGGCCCACATGGATGATGAAGGTTACGTTTTTCTGGACGGGGTGAAAAAACGGATGATCATCACCAGCGGTTTCAATGTCTACCCCAAAGAGGTGGAGTTGGTTCTGGATATGCATCCCGCTGTCGCTGAGTCGCGGGTCGTCGGCGAAAAAGACCTCTTGCGCGGCGAATTGGTCAAAGCCATCATTATAAAGAAACCCGGCTGTGAAACGGACGATAAAGAAATCATTCAGCACTGCCGGAATTATCTCTCCTCCTACAAGGTTCCCCGGGAAATCGTCTTTGAGAGCGCTGAAGGATAGAGGATTGACCCGGCAAAAGCTGCAAAGAACCTTTTAATTTCAATCCTCAATTGAAGAGTTATCCCATAAAAAACCCTCAGCCGTAAATGGAAAGCTGAGGGTTTTTGTCGGCTCACAGCAATCGTGTCCTGCTATTTCATCGCAATCAACTCATCCGTGATTTTGAGAACAGCGTCGATCTCCGGTTTCGTCCACGGGGAGTTCTTATCGGTATACCTTAGATATTTGATCTTTTTGTCTTTGCCGATCAGCACAAACACCGACTTGCCTTTACAGTTGCCCAACCCCCAGGTCTTGGCCAGCGTCAGATCGACATCGGTCAGGATTGTGCTTTTATATTTTTCAATTTTACTCCTGACCATTTTTCGAATAAGAAAATTGGGCGCGGTGGAGTCCTTCATATTGGCGACTCCCATTCCCCTGTATACGTCCTTGCCGTATTTTTTTGCTTTCATGGCATCGTTCAGCGGATCACCTAAATCACCGACGCTGGAGTCGGCATAGGTCAGTGCAATCACGTGAGTGCCAAAATCCGGAAGCGTCGCCGGCTGATCGTTGGCATCCCGGATTTGAGGATTAGTCAGTTCCTGACCCACTTGCGCCGCGATTACCGATCCGGCGGCAAAAGCGACCATTGCACACCCAAAAAGAACAACAAAACTTTTCCATAAAAATGATCGATGCATATTTAACCCTCCTTTGGTTTGATAAGAGCTCCCTCCGACGCTGAAAGATCGTGAGGAATGATTCTGTTACGCCACTCATAAAACCGCATCATGACGTACTGTCGCGTGAGCCTAAGGCACCTGCCGTCTGCCTGTCAAGCCCAAACATCATGTGACCGGGCGGTCAGTGATTTTTTTTGCGAATGATACGTGTCCAAAGGATAAAATGATTTCAATCCCGATCACTTGGGGACGAGCGTTAATTCCCTGTCGCTTGCTGTGAGGCGGTTGATTGGGACCCTATTCTTGATGAAGCCGCGTTATTCGTCCTCTCTACGTTGAACATGCAGCCAGATCAAAACGTATGCGCAAGCGAAAAGTGAAACACCACGTCGGGCGCCGTTCCGACAATAATGTCTTCCGTAACACCGATGTCCAACGACGTTTTCGGCGTGAAACGGAGCGTCCCTCCCATGGTCAGTTGGGCGGACGTTGCATTGATCTCTTTGAAATCACTGTCCGAATAAAATGATGTATGGGCGTTCGTCTGGATTTTCAATTCAATCCAGTCGGCAGGGCTCACACCCAGCCCCAGCGCACCGAAACCGACCAGCGGACGCTGCTGGTCCGAAAGTACCCTGCCTTTCGTCAAACCCATCGCTCCGGCCGCGCCGAATATCGTCACTTGCCCCAATGAAAATTGCTGCCCCCAATTGCCGATCATCCACGCAGACAGGTCCGTGCTGCCGCTCCCGCGCAGGGTACCCGCATCGCCTGTGGGAAGTTTCAAACTTCCGCGCAGGGTCAGATTCCGCCGGCTATCGGCACTCCGGTAAATCTGCCAGGCGGCGCTCATGCTCACGTCACCCACCCCCTGGCCGGATTGCTCCATGTTCAAAAGCGTGACACCATTTTTCTGATAGCGGTAAAGCAGGCGGTTTTTCGGCGCCAGTTCCCGGCCTCCGTTGGGGAAGCCGAATGTCGAGTGATAGGATTCGATGAAGTTGTCAAGGAAACCGCCGCCGATCACGAGGAACGGAACGGCGATGCCCAGTTCCAGTGAATGTCCGATGCCGTACCGGCCGGAAACCGTCAAACGTGTGCTTTCGCCGTCCAGCACCAGGCTTTCGGCTGCGTTCAGTTCATTGACGTAGTTATTGGCCTGATCCAGCGTCAGGCGCAGGGTACCTTCCGACCTCGCGGCAACCTTTGCAGTGCCGATGGCCGGCAGGCCGTAAACGGCAATGAGCGGGCTTTGGTTTTGCGTCTGAAAAGGCAGGATGTCGATCGCCTCGCCTTTGACTGCACCCAGCGCCAGAAGCATCAAAAGAAAAGCAGAGCGCACAAGCTTTCTCATCATATCGATCGGTCATCCTTTTTTTCTAGTATTGACCCGTCGGGGCATCAGAAGATCAGTTTGTTAAGCCGCTTGATAAGCGACTGCGCCGGAGCGAAATCACTCCGGATGTTCAATATCTTTTCACAGTCGGAGAGAGCCTGGGTATAGAGCTTCATCTCGTAGAGCGTCTGAGCCCGCCCCCAGAAGCCGTCGATCTGCGAAGGATTAATGGCAACGGAACGGTCATAGTCTTCCAGCGAGCGGTCATAGCGCTTCAAAACGCGGAAGGTCAACGCCCGGTTATTGTAACAGCGCACGTTTTCCTGATCGTAACTCAAGGATTTGGAAAAATCACGGATCGCCCGCAGATAATCGGACAGGCCGAAAAACGCCATGCCCCGGTGATTGTAAACGAGCGATCGCACTGAATCCTTTATTTTCAGGCGCAGGATGGATGTGTAAATTTCGATGGCCTTATCCAGTTGCCCGCCGCTGTGCGCGGAAAGCGCCGCCATGAGCGCCTTCTCCAGATTCGCCTCTCCCATGACGGAATCGAGATCGCTCGCGACAGCGGGCTCCAAGGTTTTTTCCGGCAAGAATTGCAAATCCGCGTCGATGGCCGGATGAGCGGCAGGCGAGACTTCCAGGCTCTGGCGCCGCTTGCGGTCGCGCTCCCTGATTTCCTTCTGATAGTCGCGGATTTCCTGAAAGATCAGGTCCGAAAGCGTAAGGGTGGCATTGAGCGATGCCAGTTTGCGCCGGATGGATGCATTGGGCAGCGTGATGTCGGACTTGTAGATGAGTTCGTGCTCGACTTCCGCCCAGGCATCCTGAAGCGTCGTTCGCAGTTGCACTTCGCAAACGTCAGCCGTAAAGGGCAGCTCCTGTTTACGGTAGATGGGATCGATCCGGATCAGGAAATGAACCGCGTCATAACCGAACTCTCCTATGGAATTGCGCGAGCCCTTCCTTTCCAGTTCGACGACACTGAAATTGGCTTTAATCAGGTTTTCGACAACATTCAGATCTTCCAGAAAAGGGCAGACAATCCTCAGACCCAGAATGTCCGTAATGGCCGCGGCATCACTGCCCTGTTCGTGACGGGACAGTTTGATCAATTTATCAAAGTAAGCTTCAAACCGTTTGACGCGGTGCCGGACCGTGAAAGAAGCGCCATGGATCTCCAGGATGGATTTCACCTGCTGATTCAGCGATTGCAGAATCTCGTCATAAACCGGAGAGAGTTCTTCATAGATGGCTTTGAGCCGGCTGCGATCCAGGTCCTCGGGCAATATGAAGGCCAACTGATCATTCATGAACCGTCACCCCTGTTCTAAATATCGGGCTCGCTCAAATGACTGCGGTCGTTGAGGGTTTCGATATGCGCCTGCCCGCCGCTTACCCGAATCACTGTTTTCGATGCAGTGCCCACGCACGTGCTGCGAAATTCGGCAAGACTGATATTGCGCACGCGGCAGAGTATCGCGGCAATCGTAAAGTTGTGGGCAACCACCAGGGCGTTCTGCCCGCCGGCGATAATCCTCTCCATGGTCTGCCAGGCGCGTTCCTGCAGCTCTGTGAGCGTCTCTCCGCACGGCATCCGGACGGACGCGGGGTCGGCAACCCAGCGTTTAAGGAATTCCTTTTCGCGGGCCATCAGTTCCTTGAAAGACAGACCTTCAAAATCGCCCTGATCCATCTCCATCAAGCCGGGATGAATATCAATCACCTTCCCGTGAAAGTCGTTGATGATTTCGGCGGTCCGATAGGCCCGTTTGAGCGGGCTTGCATGAATGGCGCCGACATCGGCATCCTTCAGAGACAGGGCCAGGCGTTTCGCCTGTTCGATGCCTGTCTCACTTAATTCAATATCACTTACGCCCTGTATCCGGCCCTCTTTATTCCAAAGCGTTTCGCCATGACGAATCAGTATCAGTTGCATATTATTACCCCGGCGGCCTGAGGCACGCCAAGGCCTCCGGCCGTCCGGAAAAATTTATTTAAGCCTTATAGGCGTTGATTTTCGCGATCGTGGCTTCCGCTTCGCTGATCACGCGGTCGATCAACTCTTTGGTCGTCGGGTCGTCCATGATGCCACCGCAGCACTGTCCCGCAAAGAGAATGCCGCCTTCCACGTCGCCTTCATTCAGTGCTTTGAGGTGTTTCATGTTGCCCACGGCCTGGCGCGCAAGCACCATCAAAGGATGGCCTTCCTCGGCCCGGAGCATGTCAATGCTGACGCCGACAAATTTGGCAAAGGACAGGTTCATCAGGCGCTTGACGAGGAGCGCGCCCTTGACGGCTTCCACCACCGGAAATCCGCGCTTCGTCATTGCTTCGGCTTCTTTGGTTTTCAGCACCCGGCCGTCCATGCCGTCAAAGACGTTGTCGTAGAGCGTATCCTGCTCGGTCGCCGCGATGCACAGCTTCTTGAAGTTGTCGTGCACCATGCTTTCCTTTACGACCATGAAACGGCTGCCCATGGAAATACCGTCCGCACCCAGAGCCAGCGCTGCGGCCAGTCCCCTGCCGTCGTAAAATCCGCCGGCTGCGATGAGCGGTACCTTGACCATCGAGGCCACCAGGGGGATCAGGACCATCGAGGTGGCGGCTGCGCCATGCGCCGCCGCTTCGTGGCCGGTGATCACCAGCGCGTCGCAGCCCAGCTGCACGGCCTTGGCCGCATGCTTGGCAATGGCGATCGTGCCGACAACTTTTCCGCCGTAAGCATGCACGTCGTTTACAAACCACGGCTTTCCCAGGGAGTAATTGATGATGGGAACTTTCTCTTCGATGGCGACGGCGATATTTTCTTTCGCGCCGGGACCCACGAGGATCTGATTCACGCCGAAGGGTTTATCCGTCATCTGGCGGATCTGCCGGATGTTGTCCCGCGTCTCCTTCGGATTGCAGCGCGCAATGGCCAGGATGCCCAGCCCCCCCGCGTTGCAAACGGCCGATACCAGCTTGGGTTCCGTGATCCAGTTCATCCCGGCGAGCATTATAGGGTGCTCAATGCCGAACATTTCCGTCATTCTTGTCTTGAACATAGGTCTCTCCTTATCTGTAATCAAATTATTTTGATATATCTCGTCATGTGTTCTTTTCCGGCCAGAAGCATAAGAGAAGAGGAAGTCGATGTCAAAGCAATTTTACTGAGAGCTCCGAAACGGAAAAGCGCCCGCAGCCGGGAGCCGGTCATGCGGGCGCTTTTTCAACCGGAATCTTTCTGTCCGGAAGATGTTTTACCGTCGTTAATCGATATTCATGAAGACGATCTGCGTGCTCCCCTTGGTGATCTTCTTGATCTTGTCCGCTTCTTTCTGCGATTTCGTCCACCACGCATACAAGTGGGGCTGCGTAAATTTGCCGTATTTCATGGTTTGCACAACCGCCATGCAGAGCATTCGTCCAGTGGGCGTCATGGCCATAAATTCCATGGGATAACGGTCGCCCAGCATCGGGAATACCCGGGGAAACGCCCCGCGAATCGCATAAACGTTATCTACCGTACCCGCTTCGGCAATGGCCAGCGCCAGGGCATGCATGGATGTGTAGTTGATAACGCTTTCCCATGTGACGTTTCTTTTATAAATATCTTTATAGGTCTGGATGAACCGAGCCGATGCCGGATAAGGCACGTCTGTCACTTTCGCCGTCCCGATGCATCCCTCCATGCCCAGCGGTTTTTGCATCACCGATTGGATGGCGTCCAGTTTGGCCTGATCAATCAACACAAAACCGCCTTCAAATCCTCGGGCACGCGCCTGCTCAATGATCATGGCCGTGGTAGCCGAAGGGCCGCCGATGAGCATAAAATCGGGATTCGTCGCCATTGCTTCAGCAAGCGGCACGGTAAAATCTGTCCGGGTATAATAGTTGGCCGGCTTATCCGCCGTGATGATGCCGCCCTTTTTCACCCACTCGTTGCTGAATACTTTGCGCCAGGCTTCCCCATAAGCACCGGCGGTAACCACCATGGCACACTTGCGCCAGCCTTTTTCCCAGGCAAGCTGGGCTTCAATTTTACTGTAAATCGTGAACGGCATCGTCAATGTTACGGTCAGTTTATTTCCCATTTCGGACACCGTGGGCACGCTGGTATAGGCCATGACGAGAAATTCATTCTTCTTCTCCGTATTCATTTTCATCAGCGCCTGAAGATTGCCGAAGACGGGATTAAAAATGGCAATGGCCTTGTGTTCTTTGCGCAGCTTCTGCGCATTCGCCACGGTAAATTCCGGATTAATCTTGTCGTCCATCTTCTCGAACCGGAAGGTGTATTTTTTACCTTTTACGACAATGCCGCCCTTGGAGTTGATTTCATTAACGGCCATATCGATGCCATTCACGCAATCCTGTCCGTATTCTGCGGCGGGACCGGAGAGCGGCCCGGTGTAGCCGATCACGATGTCCTCCGCCCCGGCAACCGCCGCCCACATTATTGCTAGAATCATTGCTGTAAGAAAGGTAAAGCTAATACGTTTTCTCATACGTCTTCCCCCTTTATTCTTATGAACTTTAACCGGCTTGAAAAATATGCATGCAAATTAACAAAATTTCTAGCCTTTTGCAAGGAATCAAAAATATCTACGACCGCCCGTCATTGGTTCTTAAGGCTTTTGCCGCCTGCCGATCCGGGTCATTGACAATGCCGTTCATTCTGATAAAAAGCGCAAATGAGTTATTGCATGTGATTTTGAAAGGTGATGAAAATGAAGCTTGTGACCGAACAGCTGGTGAATGAGTTAGCGGATAAGGCCGGAATGACTGAGCGTCTGAGAACCAATTACAATATCCATGAATCCTTATCCGATCCTGTGCAGCGATTATTCATCGCCGCCTGCCGGGCATCCTATTTCCGCCCGCACCGGCATCCGGGGAAAAGCGAGTTTGCCCTGATCATCCGCGGCCTGTTTGATGTGCTGCTGTTCGACGGCGACGGCACTCTCACCGAGCGGATATCGGCCGGGCCGCAAACAGACATCCTGGCCCTGGAAGTTCCGGCGGATATTTATCACACCTGGATCCCAGTCGCCCAGCAGTCAGTATTCTTTGAAGTCAAACAGGGGCCTTACGACGCGGCGACCTCGCTTGATTTCGCCCCGTGGTCGCCGCAGGAAGGGTCGGCGAAAGTAAAAGCATTTCAGGCAAAGCTTGCCGCCCTGAACGTCGGCGACCGGATCTGATTTAAAGCGTCCGATCGCCCGCACGTGCAGGCTTTAGCACTTTGATGGGTATCAGGCCTGCGGCCTCAGCATCTCTCGATTTCCGTGAGGACGGACATTTCCGGCCGGCCGCCGACAAACGCGGCGCTGGTCTTGAAAAATTCCTTGAAGTAGGGCGTAGTGGAATGATGATCGAGGGCGGCCTTATCCTTGTATTGTTCAACCACTACCAGCACGTTGGGATTGGCCGTATCGCGGTTGAGGCAATACAGAACGGTGCCCTCTTCCCCGGCCACTTTGGACATCAGGCCCTTGAAGGCGGCTACGGCTTCGTCCATTTTTCCTTCTTTAATAGGCAGTTTGGCTACGACGGTTATCATTTTGACTCCTCCTTTATAGTTATATGAGATTTAAAATCCGTCACTCCATAACATATCAGCGGCTCTTCAGGCAAGGCGTCCGCATGTTTTCCTACCCGAATTTCGTGTCCAGGTGATCTATCAGCAAGATATACCTAGGTATTCCGGCAGTTCTATTTATTTCTTTTGACATATGAAAACGATTTCCATATACTCCACGGCCTTGCGCTAAGTCTCAAAGCGCAGACAAGAAGGGAGTTTTTCGTAAAGCATGATTTACCTGCATGGTGTCGGGCACTTTCATCCCGAAAATGTAATTAGCAACAAATTCTTGGAAGAATTGAATATCGGTACGACGGTGGAATGGATTATGGAACGCGTCGGCATTGCGACGCGGCGAACCATTCTGCCTCTGGATTATATCCGCGAGACCAAAAACGCACGCCCCTGGGAAACGGACCGGGTCCGCCTCTATTCCAACGCTCAGATGGGAGCGGCTGCCGCGCGGATGGCCGTTGACCGCGCAGGCATCAAGGTGGAGGATATCGGAATGGTTATTTCCGGAAGCTCTCTGCCGCAGTATCTCACGCCTCCCGAAGCATCAACCGTCGCCGGCACGCTGGGGATTGATGTTCCCTGTTTTGACATCAATGCGGCCTGCGCCACCTTTGGCGCACAGATGTGGCACCTCGACTCGGTCAAGCCGGAGAAAATGCCGCCGTATATTCTGGTCACGAACATCGAATGCCCAACGCCCAGCACGGACTACGCAGACCGACGGTCGGCCGTTCTCTTCGGCGATTGCGCCTCTGCGACCATCGTGTCGCTTACCGTGCCTTCCAATAAGATCTTTACCGGCTGCGAAATGACCTCCAAACCGACGATGTGGGACAAAGCGGTGGTCCCCCGCTGGAGTTATTTTACGCAGGACGGCAACGCCGTTCAGGGGTTTGCTATTCGCAAAACAACGGACTGCCTGCGCAACCTTCAGGCCCTGTTTCCTCACGTCGACAAGGAACATTTCTATTTTGCCGGACACCAGGCCAACCTCGGCGTTCTCCAGAGTGCCTGCGAGCGCACGGGAATTTCGCCTGAAAAGCACTGGCACAACGTCGAGTTTTACGGCAATGTCGGCTCCGCCAGCGTGCCCACGCTTTTGAGCCAGCACTGGGATGAGCTTCGCCCGGGAGATCATGTCGCGATCGCCATCGTCGGGGCGGGACTGGCGTGGGCACAGATGATGCTCATCATTCAATAATCATTTAAAAATCCGGAGACGGTTTTTTTGCCGGCACTGTCGGCAAAAACCGTCTCCGGCAGACGATTTTATCTCCAGCATTTGCAGCTCCCTGCTTTATTCAATTCCGGGTATCTTTATTCAACAATTGAGCACTCGCGCCCTGACAACTTACTTGCCGCTTTGCAATCCGGAACCATTTTTTTGACATTCCATCGTACCATATCTATATTTAATTCGTTGCTGTAAAAAAAGTTTTTACCGATGACTGCGCCGGGAATAAATCCATGAATTTCATTCAAAGATTTGATGACAGGGCAGGGAAACGGCATGCGCGGGTACACCGTTGGAGAGTTGCGCTCTGTGCGGCCCTTTTCATCGGATTCTTCTTTTTTTTCAGTGCGGGAAACGCATTCTGCGACGATGCGGAAAAGGACTGGAACAGGCTGTCCGGACCGATCCCCCTCATTAACCAATCCCCGATCCAACTCCTGTTTCTCCAAACACCCCCGGACAGGGCCGAAACTTACCCGCAGGGAAAATTTTCCGTGAACCTGATGTCCTCCATTGCCAATACGCTTTTGTGGGATCAATCGGGCGGCTATCTGGGCTATGTTGATACGGAAATTATCAGGTCCAGTCTCGAATTAAAGTATGGGATCCTCTCCAGGCTTGAAATCGGTATGTCCATTCCCTTCATGTACGGTTCCGGCGGTTTTATGGACCACGGGATACTGGAGTTTGAAAAATTATTCGGCGCTTCGAGGCACTTGAGAGAGAACGAGGACAATGGAGGATGGGCCAATCAGTATACCTATAAGGTATCCAGGAACGGCAAGGTTTTTATCCAGGGGAATAATGGATCTTCAGGGCTGGGGGATATTGCGCTGAGACTGAAGGGTAAGATACTGAACGAAAGCGACATTTTGCCGTACGTGAGCGCCCGGTTCTCCGTCAAGCTGCCGACGGGCGACGAAGACCGGGCATTCGGAAGCGGGGCCGTGGATTACGGTTGCGGCCTGCTCTTACAAAAAACCGTATTGAAGAGGCTTACCACTTACTTCAATGCCGACGTTGTTTTCCCGGGTCAGGCCTATAAGCAGGTCGATGTCTCCCTGCAGACGTTTTATAATCTTATGCTGGGCACCGAGATTAAGCTGACTCACGGCTTATCCGTCATGGCGCAGCTCAGCTATATCACCCGACCGTTTAGGGACACGGGTCTTGATCTGCTGGATAGTCGAATATGGGATCTCCTCCTGGGTTTAAGCTATGTAACGAAAGGCGGCTACTTTGTCCAGGGTGGTCTGGTCGAGGATATCATTGGATCATCAGATGCCAGCGCCGACATTGTTTTCTTTATAAACGTGGGGAAAAACTTTTAATCCGGATTTCACGGGCCGCATGCGGGCCGATCGCGGGATTTTTTTTGAGTAGAACGGATCGTTTCACACAGCATATCCGGATGGCAAAAGGCGATTTAGAAGCACACAAGACTGCCTGCGCCGTAACGCCCTTGACGAGATGGCCGTATTGAGCCGGGAACAGCAGACACATCTCCATCAAAAGCCGCTCTTGATCTTTATCGATGCAAGTATTATTAGCGTATGAATAAATAGCATCAGCTCACCGGTCTTTCAAAGGTAAGTGATGGAGGATATGATTATGCAAACAGATCGTGAACGAAGTGATTCAGAACCATTTACCGATCAGGACAAAAACGCCAGCGAAGAAGCTCCGGTCAAACCGAAGCAGATCCTGATTATTGCAATGATGCTGGTTGTGACCACGGTGGTCAATGTCTTTCTCGAACACATCATCCAGCCGTCCTCTCTGGTTTTTGTTTATCTCGTACCCACCATCGCGGCCGTGATTTATTTTGGAACCTGGGCGGCGGTTCTATCGTTTACCGCCGGTTTCTTCATCTTCAATTTCGGTTTTGTGGAACCCTTCTATTCATTGCACATTTCCAACCCCCAGGACATCTATAATGTCGTCGTCTATTTCAGCATTGCCGGCCTGATCACCTATCTCATCAATATCGTCCGCCGCCAGAACATCTTTCTCGCCAACAGGCTGGATCGGGTTTCCCTCATCGAAGAGATGACGAGAGAGTATCTCCTTTTGACGCCCATCGAAGAGACTTCGATAAACGAGAGCCTCGCGGAGACGCTGCGGGCAAGGGTATTTGCCCAATTGGGGCAGCTTGCCGTAAAATATATCAAGACAAGTCTGGATGCACCGGCCCTTGTTTTCTTCCGTGAAGACGAGGGGCGTCTCAAACTCTGGGCAAAAAACGGCCTCGACCAGGAAATTACGGAAAAAGAAAATGCCGCCGCATCCTGGACACTGATCAATGGTGATGTTTCAGGAGCTGGTACCCTGACCCAAACGGATACGCCTTACTATTTCATTCCCCTGAAGTCTCTGGAAGGCGTGATCGGCGTCATCGGGATTTTAGGCGATTCCCGGAATCTCTTCCCGGAGCAGCGGCGTCTGCTGGGAACGATCGCCAATCTGACGACCATCGTCGCTTTCGGATGGATGCGACTGAAATTCCGGAAAAACGGATAACGCGTCTGAAAAATCAAACGCCTCGCAGCAAGCTGCGGAGAATTAACGCTCGTCGGGCGTGTGCGGATTAAAGTTCGATCTGAGTGCCGAGCTCAACAACCCGGTTGGGCGGGATGCCGAAATAGACCGTGGGATTTCCGGAATTTCTCGACATGAAAGCAAAAATCGCCTTGCGCCAGCGCAGCATTTTCGACTTCCCCCCCGTGAGGAGAGTTTCCCGGCCCAGATAGTAGGTTGTGGTCATGGGTTCCGTAATGAGTCCGTAACGGGAAACGTCCCGCATCAGCTCGGGCACATTGGGTGTCTGCATATAACCATATAAGGCAATAAGACGATAGAAGCCATGTCCCAGCTCTTCGAGCTTGACTTGTTCTTCGGGCGGCACCGTGGGCGAGTCGGTCGACCGGATGGAAAGGAGCACAACTTGCTCATGCAGAATGTGATTGTGCTTGACGTGATGCAGGAGGCTGGGAGGAGTTCCATCAGGTGATAACGTCATGAATACGGCCGTTCCGGGAACTCTGGGCATTTTGCTTCTGGATATTTCGTCAATAAAGATGGCGATGGGAAACCTTCCGCCGGCAAGTCTGCGGGATAGCTCCGTGCGGCCCTTCCTCCAGGTGGTCATGGCGACCGCCACGATTGCCGCGATAAAGAGCGGAAACCATCCGCCGTCGGCGATCTTGAAGAGATTGCCGCTGATGAAGGCAACGTCAACCACGACAAACACCCCCACAAGAAGTACGGCTTTCCAAAGCGGCCATTTCCAGTTGTGAGTCAGCACCAGAAAATAGAGAAGCGAGGTGATGATCATCGTCCCCGTCACGGCAATACCGTATGCCCCGGCCAGGCCGGTCGACTCCTTAAATCCGATCACGACGCCAAGGCAGGCAATCATCAAGGCATAATTGACGAAGGGGATATAGATCTGACCCTGCATGTCGCTCGACGTATGAACGATATGCATCCGGGGGCAGAGTCCCAGCTGCACGGCCTGCTGGGTCAGCGAAAATGCCCCGGAGATCAAGGCTTGCGAGGCAATGATCGTAGCGGCGGTCGAGAGAGCAACCATCGGGTAGAGGAGCACGCCGGGGACAAGTCCATAGAAGGGATTGACATTCATCTGGGGATTTCCCAGAAGCAGCGCACCCTGCCCGAAATAGTTGCAAAGCAGCGCCGGGCAGGCAAAGGCAAGCCAGGAGATGCGAATGGCTTTCTTTCCGAAATGTCCCAGATCGGCATACAGGGCTTCGCAACCCGTGATGCACAAAACAACCGAGCCCAGGACGATGATGCCGTGGACGCTGTTGCGCATGAAGAAATCAATCGCGTGAAAAGGGTTGACGGCAAGCAGAATTCTCGGTTCATGCAGAATACTATAAAGACCGAAACCGGCAATAGCGACAAACCAGATCACCATGATCGGACCGAACAGTCTGCCGATATGCTTGGTGCCCCGGTGCTGCAAAAAGAAAAGTAAAACGAGGATAATGCACGTCAACGGCATCACAAAAGGTTTTGCGGCTTTGGTGGCAACTTCCAGTCCTTCGATGGCCGAAAGGACTGAAATCGCCGGCGTAATGATTCCGTCGCCGTAGAGAAGTCCTGCGCCAAGAATGCCGGCAAACATGAGCGTCGCCTTGAACCGCGCGGAAATCTTCCTGTCGGACGCGGTCAGCAGGCCGAGAAGAGCAAAGATGCCGCCCTCGCCGCGGTTGTCGGCACGAAGAATGAAAATGACATACTTGATGCTGACCACGATCATCAGCGACCAGAAAACGAGGGACAAGACGCCGAAGATATTGGCCGGGTCGGGCGCTATGGCATGTTTTCCGTGAAAGCATTCCTTGATGGCGTAAAGGGGGCTGGTTCCGACATCGCCGAAGACGATGCCGATGGATCCAAAGGCCAGGATGAGGTGCTTTTTGTCGCACCACCGCGAAGACTGCGCTTCACAGGATGGTGAGTCCGGATCAGAAGTATTTCCGGATGATGAAGACATATAAAACCTCCAAAGCGTGATCAGGGGGGAGAATCATCCTCCCGAATCACTCCGGTCGGTTCTCCTCATCGATGTCTGCGAAGTTAGCTGACGGGCTCGGGCCGGATGAGGTTACCCTACGCAAAATCGCGATACGCCCCAAAAAAGTGGTTTCTCCGCTCCCGGTGATCGGGATTAGACATTTTGTTCTGTGGTCACTTAGTGCATCTTTTAAAGATTGTCAATGGCACAGGTCGGCCATCCCTGCGCATCGCGAACCGACTCTAAACCGGCCAGTCCGGGATTTTCTTCTTTGTCCCGAACCATTTCAGCGTCGCATAAAACATATCGAGATGACAAAGTGCGGTTTTGAGACGGGTGAATCTTCCCGGCGCCGTAACGCCCTGAAGAAGCCTGTCGTATTGAGCGAAAGACAGTGCGCGCATTTTGCGGATCGTGACTTTTTCCAGCGCCTGTTTTTCTTTCATGTAGTGCTGCAATTTTTCTGTATATTGAGTGATGCCGCTTTGCCCATCGCTTACCGCCTCTACGGCCAAAACACCGCTTAAGCAGGCCATGTCGATCCCGCCGCCGTGCAGGGGGGATGTGAGGCCCGCCGCATCGCCCACCAGCAGGACATTCTCGTAGACGAGACGAGGCAGCATACTGCCTGCGGCAATGCCGCCGCCCCGTTCGAGCACAGCCGCACCGGCCAGCCCTTCCCTCCGCAGAACGCCGTCGAGCAGTTCTCTCATATCCAGCCTGTCGCGGCCGAGCGTTCCCCGCACCGTGCAGACCACGCCGACGTTGGCCCGCGAGGCATCCTTGGGGAATATCCAGAAGTAGGCGGGTTGAAATTCAGCGGGCAGATTCGAGAGAAAAACAAACTTGAGGCGCGGCATGAGCGCACTGAAATCGCCCGCCAGCACGACCTGATGCGCCAGAAGATACTCCTGAAAATAGTCGCCTGAAAACCCGTAGAGACGGGAAGTGATTGAAGGCGCGCCGCTGGCATCCAGTATCCAGTCATACTCTTTTTGCATCCCGCTCAGGCGCGCCCGCGTTACTCCTGCGTTTTCGTGAATCACGACGCCGCGCTCCCTTGCCTGCGCCGCCAGGTCCTGCTGCCAGGTTTTGCGATCCAGCATCCACAGCGGCCGATGATGGCCGAGCGCAAACGGATAGGACTCGCGACCGGTGAGGACAATTTCATCCACGGGGCGAAGCAATCCCCGGCCCGGCCGGGGCATGATCCGGAGCGAATCGAAGATGCATTCGCCGCAGACGATGCCCTCCCCGACGCATCGTTTTTCAAAAAGGTCAACCCGGATGTTTCGTCCTGCCGCCGCGAGCGCCGCATAGAGGCCGCCGGGCCCTGCTCCGATGATGGCAATTTTCATAGCTTTGTTTTTGGTCTTTTAAATTTTTTCAGGAGGTGGCGAAAGGCCAGGACCGGATGGGACCGCAGCATCCGCGGCCCGGCATAACGCATCACCTGCTGCATTTGCACTCGGCGCTGGGGTTTGTAACAGTGCCGAGGACATGCCGCACACGTCGGTTTGTCTTCCGCATAAGGACATTTGCGAAGCCTTGCTTTGGCATAGGCGAGGAGTTCCCTGCACGGCAGACATACTTCTGCGGTATCGGTCTGATGCAACTCGCGGCAATATAGATCAATCATGGCTGTGATCGTCTGATATTCTTCTTGCAGGTATTTAGCGGGCAGCACCATCGTCTCCTTCCAAAAACCTGTCGGCGCGCCGGACTTCCTCAACAAACCGCCGGACTTTCTTCATATCTTTTTTAAACCGGACCGGTTGGCCGTTTTTGTCCACGGCATTGGTCTTCGTGCAGCTGTCTACGCCGGCCGGCCGCAGTGTGACCACGGCTTCAAAGACATTTTCTGCGGAAAGACCGCCCGCGAGGATGACCGGAATGGGACTTTTTTCAATCACAGCTTTGGCCAGCGTCCAGTCGCAGACGCAGCCCGTAATTCCCACATAACCCGCAACCGGCTGCGGGGCAAAACTTTCCGGCCGGCCGATCAGCGTGTCGATGAGGAAATAGTCTGAAAACGGTGCGAAGAGTTCGGCAAAATGAAGGATATTTTTCAAAATCACATCCCCGTCAGGCAGGCCGGGTTCGGGAATGGAAAGCGAACGCATGATTTCGATCTGCGGAAACCGGTCTTTCACATCCACCTGCAGAGACGTGAGCGCGTCGAATTCACGCACGACCGTGGCCTTATCCCCCGGGAAAGGGGAAAGCGCTTCACAAAAATGAACAAAGTCCGGCTGATAGTAATCAATCGCCTGGAATATCTTTACGGGGTCCTTCATGATCGGAATGAGACCGCTTTTGGCCCCCGCCTGCCTCGCGGCCTGCATCGTTTTACGAATCGCTGTGCTCTTCCATTTGTCCTGATCAACAAGCACGCTCCCGATGTGGTCCACGCCCAAGTTGACCAAGGCTTCGGCTTCCTTCGATTTTTGCACTTCATAAATCTGGATGATGGTTTTTTGCATGGAAAACTCATATCATGCGAGCGGACTCCGATCAAGACTTTGCCCTGTGTTTTTTCCTGCCTGGCAACCTCTCCCAAAAAAGCGGCTTGCATTTATCCGCGATTCACTCAATAATCGGCGCCATCAGATCAGCAAACAGGGGGAGTTATACGCATGACAGTCATGAAACAGATCGAAGAACTTTATAATGAAAGGGGCCGGCGCGCCAAAGAGCTGCATAATGCGGGCGAAAAAATCATCGGCTACTTCTGCTGCTTTGTGCCCGACGAGATCATCACGGCACTCGGCATGATCCCGTACCGCATCCAGGGCAGCCAGAGCGAGCCCATCGATGAAGCCGACGCGCTTTTGGAGCCGATGGCCTGCCCATTTGCGCGCAGTTGTTTCAACATGGCGCTAAAAGGCGAATACGATTTCCTGGACGGGTTCGTCGCTCCGCACAGCTGCGATACCATCGAGCGGATGTACCACATCTGGCACAGCAACAAGCCCGCGCCGTTTAATCACATGATCAATGTGCCGCACATGCTGGGTCCGTCGTCCTCCGAATTCTACAAAAATGAGCTGCAATATTTCATTCATCGCCTGGAAGATTTTGCCGGCCGGAAACTGGATGACGCCAAACTTAAGGATGCCATAAAACTTTACAATCGCCGCCGTGCCCTGCTCCGGGAACTCTACGACCTGCGCAAGGAGAATCCGCCGCGCGTCAGCGGAACGGAGATCACCAAGGTCCTGGTGGCGGGAATGGGTATCCCGGGTGCGGAACATATCGAACTGGTGAAGGCATTCATTGACGAAGTCAAAAAGCGCCCCGCCGCGAAGTCTTCCGGCCTGCCGCGCATTTTTTTGTGGGGCAACGAGATTGACGACGCGGCGTTCATCACGCTTGTCGAGGAATGCGGCGCGCACGTCGTGATGGATGATTTGTGCACCGGAACGCGGGCGTTCTGGGAGAATACCCCCGAAACCGCCGATCCGCTGGACGGTCTCACGGCGCGTTACATCGGCACGCACTGCCCCAGAAGCCTCTCGCCGCAGCAAGGCAATCGCAAAGAGGATCTGGAAAACCGCTTTGGCTATATGAGGGAGTTTATCGCCGAATGGCAGGCCAGCGGCGCGATTTTTTATATCGTCCGCTACTGCGACACCTGTGAGCTCGAGGGTCCGGATCTGCGAGAATACCTGACCGACCTGAAGCTGCCGGTGCTGATGATCGAGGATGACTATTCGACATCAACCATCGGACAGTTGAGAACACGCATTCAGGCCTTTTTAGAAATGATTTCGACTTCGTAAAAAACCCATATGCGACGTTGCGCTGCAGCCTCAGTTGCTGCGGCGTACATCAAAAGTACGCCTCACACCGTCGGCTTTGCGCGCCTTGCCTCTGGATTTTTTACAAAGCCTTTAAAAGGGCAAAAACAATTTTGTTTATTCAATGAGGGGACTATGGAACAAACTCAACAAGTCAAAACCACCGCTGTAAAGGGGACGGACACGGCGCGAGAAGTGCGCGGACTGGTAAAGAACATTTACAAAAGCGCCCATGAGGCCAGAGACAAGGGGCAGAAAGTCGCCTACATGATGGTCGCGTCCCAGTATGATGAAATTCTGCGCGCGATGGATGTCGTGCCGCTGCCGACCGAAAACTATGCGGGCCTCTGTGCCGCCAAGCGCGACATGGACCGCTTTCTTCTGAAAGCCGAAGCGGACGGTTATTCGCAGGTGCTCTGCAGCTACGCGCGCATCGGCCTCGGGTTCGACAGCCTGCGCAAGGAACTGGGGCATATCCCCGAAGGCAGCCCCGACGGCGGCATGCCCGTGCCGGACATGATGCTGGGGAGCTCGGCCGTGTGCGATCCGCGCTTCAAGTGGTATCAGGCCACCAGCCGTTACCTGGAGGTTCCCACCTTCGGCATGGACGTGGTCGCGCCTCCGCCGCAGGATGATTTAAACGAGGTCCGCGACTACTACATCAAATACCAGCGCGACCAGTTGAAAGGTTTGATTGAATTCCTGGAAAAGCAAACCGGCAAAAAGATGGATCCCGAACGCCTCTGGGAGGCGATCCGCCTGGGCGACAAAGCCTGGCAGCTCTGGTACGACATCGACCGGCTGCGCGTCGCCGTCCCCTGCCCCATGCCGTCCCAGGATCATTTCAGCATCATGGTCGCCGGCCACTATTACAGCGGCACGCAGGTTGCCGTGGATTTCTATCAAAAGCTCTATGACGAAGTGAAATACAAGGTTGAGCACAAAATCGGCGTGATCCCGGATGAGAAATACCGCATCCTCTACGGCGGCGGTCTGCCGCCCTGGCACACACTCTGGATCTTCAATTACTTTGAAAGTTTCGGCGCGGTGTTTGTGATTGAAAACGTCTACCGCGGCTACGATCCGGTCGAAGTCCCCGCGCACGTGAAAGACCCGGTGGATTACCTCGCCTGGCGGGCGTTTCTGCGCTTCACGCGCTACCACGAAAAAGCCCGCGCCCGCAGCGGCAACCCCATCGTGGAGAAATTGCTGGGCCTGATCGAGGATTACAAAATCGACGGCGTCGTTTTCCACGCCTGCCGCTCCTGCCGTGCAACGACGATCGGGCAGGTGCATATCAAAAGCGAACTGGGGAAATATTCGACCCTGCCGATGATGCAGCTCGTCTCCGACATGGTCGATTTGCGGGACTACTCGGAAGCGCAGTGGAAGGCGCAGATCGGGGCATTCATTGAAGCCCTGCAGGCACGCTAACGGCTTTGGAAAATTCGTCATATGCGGCGTTGCGCTGCAGCCTGTGTCGTTGCGGCGTATACAAAGATACGCCTCACTCCGCAGGCTTTGCGCGCCTTGCCTCTGACGCTTTTGCAAAGCCTTAATCTTCTGAAGAAAAGACAAAGGAGAAAAAATAACATTTATGCCGTTTGCCGGAATTGATATCGGGTCCACGATGACAAAAGTGGTGATTGTGGATGAAAAAGAAAAGATACTGGCTTCCCACATCGGGCCGACCGGCGCGGAGCACCGGCATCTCGCGCTGAAAGTCACTGAAGACACTCTTGCCAAGGCGGCGCTCGGATTTGAAAGCCTCGATTTCATCGTCGCGACGGGTTACGGCCGCATCAATGTTCCGTTTGCCGACAAGCAGATCACCGAAATCACCTGCCACGCGCGGGGCATCCGTTCCCTGTTTCCCTCCGCTAAAATCATCATCGACATCGGCGGGCAGGATTCCAAAGGGATCAAGCTCGATGCCGAAGGCAAAGTCGCGAACTTCGTGATGAACGACAAGTGCGCCGCCGGAACGGGACGCTTTCTGGAAGTGATCGCCGAAACGCTCGGCATCAACCTGGTGGATATGGGCGACATCTCACTCAAGGCCAATGGCTTTGTCCAAATTTCCAACATGTGCACAGTCTTTGCCGAGCACGAAGTGACGTCGCGCCTGTCCGAAGGCGCGGGCGTGGCCGAGATTGTCGCAGGACTGCATGAAGCCATTGCCGGGCGGGTCGTCAACATGGCGCGCCACCTGGGCATCGAGAAGGACGTGGTCGTCACCGGGGGAGGTGCAAAGAATGCCGGACTCGTCCGGGCCATTGAAGGCAAAGTTGGATTTCCGGTGCTGACACCGCCGGAACCTTTCATCACCGGCGCGCTCGGCGCGGCGCTGGTCGGCAAGGATTTTTACGACCGCGGCGTAAGACCCACGAAACAACGAACACGGGAAGATGTTAAATTTTTCACATAGCAAAAGGCCTTGCCGCCCGCAGCGGTGGTCTTGAATCGTGTCCCGGGCCGGCGGATGTGGATATAGCAGGGACTGACGCGTGACCTTTAGGTTATCCCCGAGCAGTCCGAAATACGAGCGGCAATACCAAGGTATCTATGAAAGACACCATAAAATATTACGCCGGGCTCGACATGGGCTCCGTTTCCATCAAAGCGGCGCTGATCAGCGAAAAACAGCTCATTGCTTCGAGCCTCATTGCTTCCGGCGGCAATTACAAAAACGGTGCAAAGAAGGTGATGGACGATGTATTGTCGCATGCCGCCATTTCTTTTGATCAACTCGCGGGGCTGGTCGTCACGGGGCTGGGCGCGGAAAGCGCGCCATTTGCCGGGCGGCAGGTATCCGACATTTCCTGCCAGGCCAAAGGCTGCCACTGCCTCTTCCCCTCGGCGCGGACCATCATCGACATCGGTGGACAGTTTTCCAAGGCCGCAAGAATCACGCCCGAGGGGCGAATTGCCGATTTCCTGATGAGTGAAAAATGCGCCACCGGGTCCGGGCGTTTTTTGCAGGTCATTTCCCGCATCCTGCACGTTCCGCTCGATGAAATCGGACCGCTTTCCCTGCAGTCGGAAAACCCTGTCGAATTTTCCACCAACTGCGCCGTGTTTGCCGAATCGGAAACGATTTCGCGAATTGCCGAAGGCGCAAAGCCCGCGGACATTCTGGCCGGGGTCCACCGGGCCATGGCCGCAAAGGTCGGCATGCTGGTCAAAAGACTGAAACTTACACCGGATGTCGTACTGACGGGCGGCGGCGGAGAAGACGCGGGGCTTACGCAGGCAATCGGCCTCGCGCTGAAAACAAAGATTCTGGTACCGGACCATCCCAGGCTCACCGCTGCCTTTGGCGCCGCCTGCCTGGCCGCGGAGGATCAAAACTAAAATTTCCGGAGGCGACAATGAACGAAAACAACACCAGTCCGAAAGAATCCTCTGAACTGAAAACCGGCGGCTGGCGGGCGCATTATGTCCTCGTTGTCTGCACCCTCCTTTACATCATTAATTACATGGACCGGCAGGTCTTCTCCGTTATTCTTCAGCCGATGAAGATCGACCTGGGATTAACGGACGCGCAGTGCGGCCTGGCTTCCACAGTGCTGATCTTCGGCATGGCGTTTTTTTCCTTTCCTATTGCCTACCTGATTGACCGCTGGAGCCGCAGGAAGGCAGTCGCCCTGATGGCCGTCCTGTGGAGCATTGCCACGTTTGTCACGGGACTTGCGAAAAGCTTTACCGGCGTTTTGATTCCCCGTTTTTTTGTGGGCCTGGGTGAGGCCGGATTTGTCCCCGGCGGCACGGCCATGATCAGCGCTTCTTATCCCAAAGAACGGCGCGGCTGGGCCATGGGCATTTTCCATATCGCCATCCCCCTGGGCGCGGCAGCCGGCGTCATTCTGGGCGGCATCATTTCCGTCAAATACGGCTGGCGGACGCCTTTTCTTTTCTTTGCCGTCCCCGGCGTGATCCTGGGCATTCTGGCCTTCTTTATGAAAGATTATAAAACCGCAGAACGTCCCGATACTGCCGGCGGCATCAAGGGATTTTTTATCGCGCTCATCGATGTTTTAAAACTGCCGACCATGCGCTGGTATTATCCGGGATTGGGCATTGCGGTCTTTATGACCTCGTCGTTTCTGGTCTGGCTGCCGAGCCTGATGATGCGCACGCTGCACATCACCGAGGCAACCGCCGGGATGATCACCGGCGGCATAGGACTGACAGCGATCATCGGCGCGCCGCTGGGCGGCTTCCTCGCCGATTTCTGGCAGAAGAAAAACCCGCGGGGACGGATGTATATCCCGGTGGTAGCCTACATTTTCGGCGGTTCGATGCTGATTGCGGCAGTGCTCACGCATTTCAGCTATCTGGGTATCGCGTTTGCCGCCCTGTTCGGAATCGCTTCGGCGATGGCGATGCCGGCGATCGCCGCCATCTCACAGGATGTCGTGCCGGTGGCGCACAAAGGGCTTTCCATGGGGCTCGCGATCTTCGCCCAATACATGCTGGGCGGCGCCTGGGGACCCTATATCGTCGGGTTTGTCTCCGACCGGCTGGGCGGCGGCGCCGAGGGCCTGGGCACGGCCTTCATGCTTTGCGGACTCTTCGGTATTGCGGCGGGCATTCTCTTTTTCATCGCGTCACGCACTTATCCTGCTGATTTGCAGAAGGTAAAGGACGAAACGATTCTCGCAGAATAGACGTGAGGGCAGGCTCGCCACCCGCAGGGTGGTCGCGGACCTACCCCGAAGATCTGCAGAAAGTGAAGCATGAGACGATTCTGGCTGAATAAATGAGCCGCGGAGAAACATCTATGAACAGTCAGATTGCCAAGGTCGATCTTGATCCCGGGGGTGGGCAGGCACCGGCGGAAGGATCAGGGCGCAGAGGAATTGTGCGCTTTGCGTGGCTTCCCATTCCACTGCTTTTGGCCGCAATCATCGTGTTCAGGATAGCGGGACTGAGCGAATCCCATGAAGCCCCGATGCTGAGGCTCGTCTTGAGCTTCACCTTCTACACACTTGTCGCACTGGGCGCACTCATTCTCATCGGGCGAAGTTTCCTGGCGACGGGAGCACCAGGTTTGCTGCTGCTGGAATGCGGAGTGATCCTCTGGAGTCTGGCTGGTACGGTTGGAGACGCAGTCTCCTGCGGCGATGTGAATATCAATGTCACGATCTTCAATACAGCTATCTTGCTCGCGGGAATTTGTCTTCTGGCCGGTGCCATCCTTTCAATACCTCCAAAGAGAGCACTCCCCAACCGCCCCTTTTGGCTGGGAGCGGGTTGCGCGCTTGCCCTTGGCGTGATGGGGTTACTCACATGGGCGGCACTCACGCACCGCCTGCCGGTTTTTTTCATCCAGGGTCAGGGAGGCACTCCGGTTCGCTTCTGGGTTCTCATTTCGGCCATCTTCGTGTTCGTGCTGTCCGCAGGCCTGCTGTTGGCCAGCCAACGTCGGGCCCATTCCCCCTTTACCTTTTGGTTTGCTCTCGCCCTGCTTCTGCTCGCTGTGGGGCTGTTCGGCATCATGATCCAGTTGTCACTGGGCTGTATCGTGAATTGGTTGAGCCGCACGGCACAGTGGCTCGGTGGATTCTATCTCTTCATGGCCGCCGTGGCCGCGCTGCGCGGGTCAGGTCTGGAATTTCTGCCGTCTAAAGAGCAATCGCATTCGACGCTCTATCATTATGCCCTGACTGTTGTGATAGTTGTGGCATCAGCCGCTATACGCTTGGCGTTTCTTCCCGCCATGGGAACGCAAGCCCCCTTCCTGACCTTCTTTCCCGCCGTTACGCTGGCCGCTCTCTATGGCGGGTTTAGATCGGGCATGCTGGCTACGATACTGTCGGCGATATTGACAGTCTATTTCTGGATGGAGCCCGCCGGCCGGTTTGACATTATCGAACCGAGCAACTGGCTGGCCACCGTGATTTTTCTTCTGAGCGGCACGATGATAGCCTTTGTCACTGAAGCAATGCATAGTGCCCAGGACCGAGCCTCCGGTGCAGAAAAGCAGGCCTTGCTCTCCGCAGAACGAGCGGCCGCTTCTGAAATGATGCGCGAGAGTGAAGAAAAGTACCACACTCTATTCACCGGCATGACCGAGGGCTTTGCTATCCATGAGTTGATCACTGATAAATTCGGCAAGCCTCTCGACTACCGTTTTTTGGAAGTAAACCCTGCTTTTGAGCGGATGACGGGTCTGGATCGCCGGGATGTTGTCGGAAAAACTCTTAACGAGGTCTTGCCTGGTGATGACCCTAAGTGGCTCCAATTGTATGCTCAAGTTACCTTGACCGGCAAACCGATACAGTTTGAGAACTATTCCCCTGTCTTAAAGCGACACTATGAAGTTTTCTCCTATCGCGCCGCCCCGATGCAATTTGCCGTCATCTTCATGGACATTACAGATCGCAAGCAAGCGGAAGAGGCCCTCAAACAGCAATCCGAAAGGCTGGTGGCGGCCAACAAAGAGATGGAATCTTTCGCCTACTCGGTCTCCCATGACCTGCGTGCTCCGCTTCGGGCTATTGAAGGCTTTTCTCGAATCCTGCTCAGTAAAATGACCGGTAAATTGGATGATGATGAAAGACGGCGATTTGAAGTGATCCGGGAAAGCACAAAGAAAATGGGCGAGCTCATCGATCGCCTCCTTGATTTTTCACGGCTGGGACGACAATCCATGTCTATAGCGGATATCCAGATGCCGGGACTCGTTAAAGATGTATCTGAAGAGCTTCTGGCGGCCAACTCCGATCGCAAAATATCAGTGAAAGTGGGCCATCTGGCGGCAGTCTGGGGAGACAAAGTGTTGATAAAGCAGGTCCTCGTGAACCTTTTATCCAATGCTGTTAAATTCACCAGGAACAGGGAAGAAGCTGTCATCGAGGTCGGCAGCGAGACGAAAGACTCGGAAGTCATCTTTTTCGTCCGGGATAACGGCGTCGGCTTCGACATGCAATATTATGGAAAGCTGTTCGGCGTTTTCCAGCGCCTCCACAGCGATGAAGAGTTCGAGGGAAGCGGAGCGGGACTGGCCATCGTTCAACGCATCATTTACCGCCACGGAGGCAGGGTCTGGGCAGAAGGCGAAGTGGGCAAAGGTGCCACCTTTTACTTTACGCTGCGCTGCGCGTCGCAGAATTAGAGCTTTCCCGGGCCGAAATAGATGGCATTCAACTGTTTAAGAATCGTAAACCCTATCCGCTTTAACAGAACACACGATTCCATATTGTCTGCATCTTAAGCCTTAATGAATGATTGAGATTCATTATATCAACAATAGATTGTCCTGATAGATTATTATTGATAAATTTTTCATTCTGATAAAAGCCCATTTGCAGAGTTCCTCCTTAAATCTTTTGCAATCCGTTGTTTACAGAAGATAGAAGATCAGCGGGTGAATGCCGATAAATGATTCAATTTGACTCCCGGGATTTTGGCGCTTATTCGCTGTGGAAAAATAATCAAACTTGAGAGTCTGGAGAAAATCTGTTAAATTTTTAAAACAGGGACGGCAACTATCGGAGAAAAATCAAAGATGACCCAGGTGCAAGGAAAATGGTGGACAACCGTTCAGAATAGATTGATCCTGATTCTCCTTTGTATTCTCATTCCTGTCTTGGCGATTCAAGCCTACATTTACTATAACAATTATCAAGATCAACGCCAGTTGGAATTTCGGGCCAATCTGGAAGTAGCCCGTGCCGTCTCCAAAGGATTTGAATCATTCGTCAAGGATGTTCTTCATCAGGAGCTGACACTGGGACTTGCGCTGACCTCTTCTCGGCCGATGAGCTCCAAGGACATAACCCGCATCCTCGGGAGCAGCCGGGACTACGTGGCTGTACGCGATTTCACCTGGTTGAATCCGAATGGCAAAGCAGTTTATTCCAGCAATCCCGATGTGGTCGGCGTCGATTACAGTGACCGGTCCTATTTTCGTGAAGTCGTTAATGGCCGCGAATGGACGGTCGGCGAGCTTGTTCAAGCGAAGTCCACCAACAAAGCGGTCTTCGGTATCACGCGCGGTATTCGGAATGAAAAAGGCACCCTGCTCGGCATAGTCCTTGCCGCAATTCTTCCGGAAAAATTAGAAGACCGTCTCGCTGTTGAAAGACGCAAGGGAGGCGGCTTTGCGCTTATCGATAAAAAGGGCATGCTGGTTTTCCGCTACCCTGTTATCAAGGCCACATGGGAGGAGCGCAACTGGCTTGGCCAGTATCCCTGGCTTGGAAAAGTATTCAAAGGAGAAGAGATTAAAAGCATCAGAGCATTTGCGAACTTTGAGGGGGAGACGCGTCTGCTCGCCGCAACGCCGGTTCCGTCTATCGGCTGGATCGTAACTGCCGCAACACGAGAAGATGAAATAACCGCCTCCATTCTCGATTCTATGGGCAAGAGTGTTCTTCTGTTTCTGGTCGTTGCCTTTGCCGCATTTTTTGCCGCTTTGATCTTTTCCCGGAAAATCGCCGGGCCTGTTAAAGCGCTGCGCGCTCACGCGCTTAGCTTAGGACAGGGGAAAATGCCCGAGCCGGTGAGGATCAATCATATTTGGGAGTTTCAGGATCTTGCGGGTGCCGTGAATACGATGGCCGAACAGGTGCAGGCGCGCGAAAAGGATTTGCGTGAAAGCGAAGCCCGCTTCCGCTCGGTGCTGGACAACTCCCAGGATGTTATTTATCGCCTGAACGTGCAAACAGGCCGCTTTGACTACATCAGCCCCTCCGCCGAAGCGGTGTCAGGCTTCTCACCCGTTGAATTAATGGCGATGGATCCGGAGACGGCGTTGGCGATGATTCACCCTGAAGATTTGCCTGTTATGCAAGACCTAGCGGAGCGATTGGACGACTCCGCCGAGATAGAAGTGGAATACCGTCAGCGGACAAAATACGGCGACTACCGCTGGCTTTCCAATCATATGTCCCTTGTCAAAGACGACACCGGTCAGGTGCTGTATCGCGACGGTAACATTCGCGACATCACGGACAGTAAGCATGCCCAGGAAGAACTGCGGAAAAGCGAGAGTCTGTACCGCGCCATTGGTGAAACAATTGACTATGGCATTTGGGTCAGTGATTCCGCTGGCCGCAATATGTATGCAAGCAAATCTTTGCTTAACCTTGTGGGTTTGACCCAGGAACAGTGCTCAAACTTCGGGTGGTTTAAGGTGCTCCATCCGGACGATGTCGAAAGAACCATAGCCGCATGGACGGAATGTGTCCGCAACAGCGGTAATTGGAGCATCGAACACCGCTTCCGTGGTGCGGATGGACAGTGGTATAACGTATTGGCTCGGGGCGTTCCCGTGCGCAATGAACTAGGAGAGATCATTTGCTGGGCGGGCATTAATCTTGACATCACCAGTCTTAAAAAGGCGGAGATGGCCCTTCTGGAGAGAACGCAGCAATTAGAAGAATCCAACAAAGAATTAGAGAGCTTTACTTATTCTGTCGCTCATGACTTGAAGGCACCCATCAGGGCCATTGACGGTTTTTCCAGGATCTTCCTGAAGAAATACGGAGCTCATGTCGATGAAGACGCCGCGCGTATTTTAAACGTGATTCGCAGCAGTACGGAAAAGATGAATGTTCTGATTGACGGTCTTCTCTCCTTTTCAAGAGTTCTTCGAGATAAAATGATTTTTCGGGAGATCAATATGGATATCGTTGCCAACGAGGTATGGACGGATATTCACGCAATAAATCAAAAACGCGAACTCGAGGTGAAGATAGCAAAGCTTCCGGCCGGATTTGGGGATCTGATTCTAATCAGGCAAGTGCTTTTCAATCTTATCTCCAATGCCGTAAAATTTACGAAGAACCGCAAACCGGGCATTATCGAACTGAGCGGTTACAATGAGCATGGCAAAGTAGTTTATTGTGTCAAGGATAACGGGGCAGGGTTCGACATGGCTTATTATGATAAGCTCTTTAATGTCTTCCATCGCCTCCATAGTGATGAAGACTTTGAGGGAACAGGCATAGGCCTGGCGATTGTGCAGCGCATCGTCAAACGCCATGGCGGTGAGGTATGGGCAGACGGAGCAGTGGACAAGGGAGCAACTTTCTATTTTTCACTTCCCGCCAAGGACGATGGTATGAACAGCTGAGAATTACTATTTGATGTCCGCTGATCAGTCCGTTTGGTAATCATCGGTTTTCATACTTCATGATTCTACTGACCCGCAGGTGAAACAGGTAGCCGGCTTTTTTTATTGATTTGACATTCACCGCCCTTCTCTTTATTCTCTTCTTCAATACGGATGATGTGAGGGTTGAAAATGGACGAACAAAAGATAAGAGAAGACGTTGTTGCGACGATCGCTCGCTATGTGCAGTTTGACACGACCAACCCCCCGGGCAATGAAATGCCTGCCGCCCTGTGGGTTCGGGACCAGCTCACGGGCCGCAAGATTACTTCCGACATCACAGTTTACGAACCCCTTCCCGGACGGGGTCTGGTCGTCGCCCGCATCGCCGGGTCGGAAAATCTGAAACCGCTCATGATTAATCATCACATCGATGTGGTTGCCGCCGATCCTTCGCAGTGGACTCATCCGCCATTCGGCGGTGTGGTCGCCGACGGCTTTGTCTGGGGACGCGGCACGCTCGACACGAAGGGTCTGGGTGTCATGTTTCTGCTGGCGCTGGAATCGCTCCTCAAAGAAGGTGTGCGATTCCGCCGTCCCATTGTTTTTACCGCTGTGCCCGATGAAGAACCCGGCGGCGACAACGGCATGCGCTGGCTGGTCGAAAATCACATAAAGGATATCGATCCCGAATGGGTGTGGGATGAAGGGAGCGGCGGGCTGAAAGATGTATTCGGTAAAGGAATTGTCTTCGCCGTTGCTGTTGCTGAAAAACAGATTTACCGGTTCAAACTCATCGCGGAAGGCGAACCGGGGCACGGATCCATGCCGCATGCCAATAGCGCCAACACCCGTCTCATCGCCGCCCTGCAAAGAATCATCGAAACACCCCGGCCTTTGAGGGCCGGTCCGGCTTCGGCGGCCATGTTTGCGGGGCTTGCCTCGACGCAAAAGTTTCCCGCGTCTTTCCTGCTTAGCCACCTGGCCAATCCGCTCGCCTTAAAACTGGCGGGCAAGTCACTGGCCGCGGAAAAATTTACCAACGCCGTGCTGCGGGATACCGTCAGCGTCAATATTATTCAGGCCGGCTATCAGATCAATGTTATCCCCGAACGCGCGGAAGCACACCTGGATTGCCGCCTGCTTCCGGAAACGGACGCCAGGGAATTTCGTCAGTGGCTCGTTTCCCGCATCGCCGATGACCGCATCCGGATACAAATGATCCAGACGTCGCCGCCTTCGGGACTGGCGCCAATCGATAATCCGTTTTATCGGGCGGTAACATCCGCCATTCAGAAATATACTCCCGGCGCGGGAGTATTTCCGCTGCTCATGGCCGGAGCGACGGACGGCCGCTACTGGCGAGAACGAGGTTATCCGGCCTATGGCTTCACGCCGATGCTCCTGGAAAAGAGCGACATCGGCCGCGTGCACGGAATCGACGAACGCATTTCCGTCGACAATCTTCTTTTGGGGATTAAAATAACCCGGGATATGATCAGAGAACTGTGCATGTAGGAAACGGTCTGGCCGCCGCATGACCGAATGACCTGAAGGACACAGGAGGACACACGAGATCCCGTGAGCAGTCGCGATAATCTGGAGTAGAAGAAACCCGTTTAAAAACGTATTTGAGCTGAAGAGAGAATCTGCCCTTTTTAATAGGTATGCTCTCTTTCAAACGATAACCAATGAGACATTCTCTTGACTTATTTATGACCTGGGTACACATAGAAATTAATTGAATAAGGCATTGTCAATCGGTTAACAACTAATTTGACCCCTTTTGTAAAGGTGATGCCATGGAAAGATGATTAAAACCCTGTTTCTGAAAAGAAGCGGGGTTTTGCGTTTTATGAAAGAAACCGGTCCGCTTGTTTGGATAGAGGAGGCAATATGTCTGTAAATCAGAAAGTATTGATGGTGTGTTTTTCACTTCTTCTTTTTTCCTGTGCAGCCACGCCCGTTCTTACCGGGAAAGGCGATATGTCCCGGGAAATTAAACAAAAAGCACCCGCAATGGTTAGAGTAGATATTTCTATGGATGGACGGTATGTTCTATCGGGTGGCATGAATTCTTTTATTCTTTGGGATATTATTCAAGGAAAAAAATTACAAACATTTACTCATGAAGGTTTTATCTCTTATCCAATTGCGGTCACTTTTTCCCCTGACGGAAAATATTTTGCTTCCGGCGGCAAAGGGGCAAAACTTTGGAATTTGGGCACGAGACAGGAAACGCTGACATTTGATGATAGTATAGCTGTCTCCATGGCTTTTTCTCCAGACGGAAAATATTTTTTATGTGGGGGACCTGGTCCCCTGAATTTTTTTGCTGCACCTACCCCCACAATGAAAATCTTTGATGTGGCCACGGGAGAGGTAGTCAAAGACTTTAAGTTACGAGAACCCGGCGATTCTGTTGCCTATTCTCCTGATGGGAAATATGTCTTATCCGGCAGTTATCAAGGCAAAATGACCCTCTGGAATGCGGCGTCGGGGAATCCTCTAAGAACGGTGCCGGTGGTAAGCGATAGCTTTCTCAGGACTCCTGTTGTACGAGCTGTTTCTTTTTCAGCAGACGGTCAATATATCTTGTCCGGCGGAGGAGATAATAGCGTCAGATTGTGGAATGCGAAAGATTTATCACAGATAAAGACATTCGTTGGTCATACAGGTATAAATGGAATCTGGTCCGTTGCTTTTTCACCGGATGGCAAATATGCCTTATCAGGGGGGTTTGATAGTCAGGTAAAAATCTGGGATTTAGCATCAGGGTCTCAATGGAAAGATCTTGTCGGACACACCACTATGAATGGTGCCACGGCTAAATTTTTTCCCAACGGCAAGTATGTCGTATCCGCAGGCGACGCCTCTACAAGAATATGGGATGCAACCACAGGCGAAGAAATTGCCTCTATGATTGCCTTTGAAGACGGGGAGTGGATTATTACAACAAGCAATGGCTATTATACGTCCTCCCCTAAAGGCGACCAGTATCTTAGCGTTACAGTCGGAGGTAGACAATACAGCACGGAGCAGCTGCGGGAAAGTTTTTACCGTCCCGACCTGGTTCAGGTTGCACTCGGGGGCGGGTCGTTGAAGGAACTCAAAAAAGTGGCAGATGTAAAACCACCTCCGGTGGTAGCCGTTGTTGATACACCGAAAAGCATTGATCAGAGTGACGCCGCCATCACTTTAAAGATTACCGATGCCGGTGGTGGGATCGGCGACATTCGGCTTTATCTCAACGGCTCTGCAGTTATGCTCGACAGTGCAAGAGGTGTAAAAGTTATCTCTTCCAATCAAGACGAAATCAAAAAAACATATAAACTGAAACTTTCCAGCGGCGTCAACACAATAAGAGTCATTGCCTTTAATGCCGACAACACCATGCAAAGCACGGATGTTTTTTATGAAATAACAGCGGCATTCAAAGCCATCGGCAAGCCTTCTCTCTATGCGCTGGTCATCGGCATCAACGAGTATAAAAATCCCAAGCTCCAACTTAATCATGCTATTGCAGATGCCACACTCTTTGCCGACACACTTCAACAGGGCGCTTTGCCTCTATTTGAAAAAGTGGAAGTTAAAAAACTTTCTTCCAAAAAAGAGACGACGAGGGAAAACATCTTAAAAGAACTCAAAGCCATGCAGTCCATAAATCCCGACGACTTATTTGTCTTCTATGTGGCGAGCCACGGCACAGTTGACGACGGCGAGTATTATCTCATTACGTCCAATGTGGGATCAACAAGGACAGAGCGGCTCAAGACCGACGCCATCGGTCAGTCCGTATTCAAGGAACTTATCAGTAATATCCCCGCCACCAAAAAGCTGATCATCATAGATACATGCAATGCAGGTGCTTTGGGTAAAGCCATCCAGGTAACGATGCTGACGAGAGGTATGAGCGAGGACACGGCAATGAAGATCCTGAGCCGTGCGGTGGGATCAACCATCCTTTCGGCATCTACTTCAATTCAGGAAGCCTTGGAGGGCTATCAGGGTCATGGATTGTTTACCTACGTGCTTGCAGAAGGATTGCATGGAAAAGCCGACAAAGGGAATACAGGCTATGTGAAGACGACAGAGCTCGCGGATTATGTGGACAATGAAGTGCCTATCCTTGCCGAGAAGATATTCAAGAAAGCCCAGTATCCTACAATCTCCATCAGCGGGCAGGCCTTCCCGATAGGAAAGGTGAGGTAAGATTGTCATCAGCAATTGATTGCTCCACGACTTACTTTATTTCAAACGGCATTCAATAAATTTGGGATCGTCCGATTGGAAACAAAAGATTCCCATCAGATAGTCCGTCTCTCTCAAACTATCCCTAAAGATGCTGAGGGTTCTGCCAAATACTGAGGCCAAACGAATCATTGCTTACTCCCGACCGTGTTGGGAAGAGCATCCGACATGGCAAGATGTCTCAATCTGTTTCCCTAAATTTATGTGGCCCGCAGTGCATCTACAATCTTCAGCCGTGAGGCGCGCAGCGCCGGCAGCACGCCGCCGATCAATCCCATGGCGAGCGCGAAGATCATCGACTGAACGATGATCCCGGGCGTCAGCGTAAAACGAAACGCAAGCTCGGAAAACGTCTGGAAGTTCACCGTCGAAATCGTCATGAACTGCATGAATGACGCAAAGAAGAGTCCCGCGCTGCCGCCGATAAAACCCAGAAACAGCGACTCGGTCAGGAAAGCGAGCAGGATATTGCGCCTGCGAAAACCCAGGGCCCGAAGCGTGCCGATTTCCGCCGTGCGGTTGGCAACAGCGGAATACATGGTAATCATCGCGCCGATGATTGCGCCTATGGAGAAAATGATCGTGAGCGATGTGCCGAGGATGCGCAGGAACTTGGCCATCATCTCCGACTGATCCAGATAATATTTGTTTTCCCGACGAGCCTCCAGCTTCAGCCGCTGGTCATTTTCAATAAACGCCTTGGCGGCGTCAAAGGCGTCGGGAGTCTTCAGCTTGAAGATCAGCGAAGAAAAGATGGGACGCCGGAACGCCTGCATGACCTGATCGACATCGCCCCAGATCTCCGAACTGAATCCCGTGTTTCCCGCATCGAAAATACCCACGACCGTCCAGTTGCGCCCGCCCCAGCTTAACGTCTGCTGCAAGTTCACGCCCTGAAACCTTTTCGCAATGCTGTTGCCGACAATGACTTCCATCGACCCCGGACGCAGCATGCGGCCGGCCGCCAGCTGCACCTGGGGCCTAAGCGGCAGGGATTCGGACTGAACGCCGCGGACGATGACGTTGGAGTGGCTGGAGGTCTTTTCCTCGCCCTGTTTTTTCAGGGCAATCAGAATGACGACTTCCTTGGCGATCATCTGCTGACCGTGGTCACCCGTGGCCACCTGCGGCATCATCTCGACGATCGAGGCGGCATTGCGGTCGATGCTGCTCATGACTTCCGATGTAGAGCCTTTTCGCACAACGACGACGTTGTTTTGCGAACCGGTTTCCACCAGCGTCTTTTGCAGGCCGGCCGCCATCATCAACACCGTGGCAAAAACAAAGACAACAAGCGCCATGCCGGCCACCGTAAGCGTCGTGGTGAGCCGCCGTTTCCAGAGATTGCGGAAACTATAGGACAGGGGGACGGCCATCAACCGATCCTCCTCAAGCCATCGGCGATGCGAATGCGGATGGCGTGCCGCGTCGGGATAATCGCCGCGAGGAATGCGATGAGAAACGCGGCCGCCAGATCCAGATAAAGTGTATCGCGGGAGACCAGAAACACGGGGAAATATGTGGAGAGCTGCTGGCCGAAGATACGGGCCGCGGGAAACGTCAGAATCATGCCGACCGCCGCGCCCGTGAACGTGAGCACCAGCGCCTCGCCGAAGATCAAAAAGGAGATATCGCGTGCGCCGAAACCCAGCGTTTTCATGATTGCATAATCGCCGGTGCGTTCGCGCGTCGTCATCGCCATCGTGTTGGCGACAACGGCCATGATGATGAGAATGATAATGAACGACACCATTTGAATCGCCGTGACGATCGCCTCACTCATGGCGATGAAGCCCAGGTTAAAGGCCTTTTCCGTTTCCGTGAGCGTTTCGGCCTGTGAGTTCTTGAACATATTATCAATGGCCAGAGCCGTATCGGCCGCAATATCGGGCCTCGTTAAACCGATCATGTAGAAGCCGACTTTGTCGGCAAAGACGGGAGCTATCTTTTTGACCGCTTCATTCAGATAGGCCCATTGAAAGAAGAATTGCGTTTCATCGGCCGTTCGGTCGCGCCCGTGGTAGATGCCCCTGAGAACAAAATCCCAGTTGCCCGGATAGATCGTACCCTTGAGCGTAATCGTATCGCCGATTTTCCAGCCATACTTCGCCGCCAGCTTCCGGCCGGCGACGGCCCCTTTGCGGTCGAACAGAAACGCCTTCTTTTCTTTCTCATTCAGGACAAATTCGGGATAAAGGTTAAAATACGTTGTCGGCTCGACGCAGAAATTGGGGAAGAAATTTTTTTCATCGATATAGACGCCGCCGAACCAGTTGCCCCAGGAAACGATTTTGACGCCGTCCACCTGACGGATCTTTTCCGCATAGGAAATCGGCAGCGCAAAAATTATGGATATGGCATTGCGCGTCACCAGACGAGAAGCCGATGCCGCTTCCGCCCCGGCGTAGAAAGAGCTGATGACCGTGCGCAACAGGCCAAAGGCCAGGATGGCCACCGCGATACCCAGAATCGTGAGCCCGCTACGCAGTTTATTGTGGAAGGCGTTTCTAAAGAGGATTTTGATCAGCAGCATCGTTGAGATACCCTTTGTCCAGATGGCGCAATACTTTGGCACGCTGCGCCGCGCGCGGATCATGCGTAACCATAATGATCGTTTTGCCCATATCGCGGTTCAGCCGTTCCATCATGGAAAGGATCTCTTCGGCGGAAACGCGGTCGAGGTCGCCTGTCGGTTCATCGGCCACCAGGATCGTCGGGTCGGTCACAATCGCGCGGGCAATGGCCACACGCTGCTGCTCGCCGCCGGACATCTCGCTCGGGTAGTGATCCATCCGGTGCGCGAGGCCCACCATGGAAAGTGCCATTTCCGCGTGCTCGTGGCGTTTGTTTTTAGGCAGGGTGGTGAGATGCAGCGGCAGTTCGACATTTTCCACGGCTTTGAGCACGGGGATCAGGTTGTAGAACTGAAAAATAAACCCGACGGAATTCGCGCGCCACCCCGCAAGTTCAGTTTCCGTGAGCGTCGTGATATCGATGTCGCCGACATGGATGGAACCCTGATCCACTTTATCGATGCCGGCAATAAGATTCAAAAGCGTTGTCTTCCCGGAGCCGGAGGGCCCCATGAGCGCCAGGAACTCTCCTTCGGCAATGTCAAAGGTGATATCATATAAAACAGGCACCACCAGACTTTCCCGGTGATAGCTTTTGAAGACATTCTTGATTTCAACAATCGGTTTCTTTTGTTCAGTCATCATTTATCACTATCCGCTATCACTATCCACCATCCACAATTTTTCATCTTTCCGCAATCTTGATCTTCGCCCCGTCTTTCAGGCCCTGGGGTTTCAGCACGACGCGGTCGCCCGGTTTCAAACCAGCCGTGACCTCCAGCATGTCGCCCAGTTTGACTCCGGTGGTAATCGCCGTCTCGCGGACAATGCCGCCCTGGATAAGATAGACGATTTGTTTATCTCGCAGGCTCGCAAGCGCGGCTCCGTTTACGGCCAGCCGGGGCTGCAGCTCTTCGGGTTTGAGTTCGCGCGACAGGAAAGCCACCTTGGCACTCATGTCCGGCAGCATACGTGCGTCTTTGTCCAGAAATTTCACTTTGACCAGAACGGTCGCCTTCGAGCGGTCCACGGTGGGAACGACGGCGTGCACGACGCCGCGGAAGCGCTTTTCGGGCAAGGCATCGAGTTGAATGCTGCAGGGCTGACCGGCTTTGATGAGCGTAATGCTGGTTTCCGAAACGTCCACTTCCACCTGCAGCGATTCCATATCCGCCAGCGTGACGACGGCGGCCTTCGATGTCGCCGACGCGGAAAGCGGCGTGACAATGTCACCCACATCGGCATTTTTGGTCAGCACGACGCCGTCAAACGGCGCCCGGATCAATGTATAATCGAGGTTGGCTTCGGCGCCCGAAAGAGCGGAGGCCGTTGATTCCACGGCCGCCTGCGCCGCTTTCACGGCTTCCTGCGATCGCAGATAGCGGGTATGTATCGTGTCGTATTCCTGCTGAGACACATAACCGCCGGCAATCAGTTTTTGGTAACGCTCATTCTCCTTCTGGAGATTGTTCCGCTCCGCCATGGCCTGCTTGAGCATTGCCCTGGCGTTGGCCAGATTGGCCGTGACCTGGCCTTTCATGGCGGTAACATCGGCGCTTTCCATTCGCGCCAGGATTTGCCCTTTTTTTACCAGGCTGCCCTCTTCAACCATTAAATCGGTCAAACGGCCGGTAATTTTTGAAGCGACGGCAGCTTTGCGCTGAGCAACGATATAGCCGCTGGCATTCAGCACGGACAGAGACTGTGCCGGATAAACGAGCGACACGGTCGTCACGTCCACTGTCGCTGTCGGCGCAATGACGCCGATCCGATACAGAATGACCCCCAGGACCAGCAAAACAACCAGGCCGGCAATGATCAACGGCTTCTTTTTCCTTCCGGCCGTAACGCTTTTCTTGGCCGCTTTATCGATTTTGAGCTTGTTTAAATCGTCTTCGGGCATATTCATTCTCACTTCAGGATGGTTAGAATTACGGGGTTAAACAATATCAGAACTCTATTTAATTTACCACATGGATAAAAGAGACGGCGCGGCGGTTTGTCCGGTTGGCCGCGGGAAACATCCGACGCATAAGCCGCACTTCGGCTTGGACCGGGAAAATACCCGTTCCAGAGTAACCGAGCTCGAAATCCTTCATGTTTCTTTTAATCCTTAACTTTATACCGCCATATTTCAATAATCAGCAGAATTCTATGTCCTGGCGTGGCGATTTATCTGACAGCAGAAGTATAAGGAGCAATCCTTATTTTAGCAAGAGCGTCCTCTTTGGGGCAGGTATGACGCAGAAAGATGCAAGTCAGGTTCCCTTCTATCTATCCCCGTTTCGCAAAACTGAAAGACCGGCTTCTTCTTTATCCGGGGCTTTTCCCTCTCCCCGCGGCAAGCGAGCCTGATGGGGTGATTCTTCATGATTTTTACCGCCTTGACAAGAACCGGACGGCTCGCTAAAGTACTGAAAATAATTATCGATCGTTAACAGATTAAGGAGAAGAGGAATGAATGCGCAAAACGGTAACGAGCAGACTGACCGCTTATCCGGCTTACAGAAATACTGGAATGACTACCTCACGGATTCCGTTCAGAGGTCGATTATCTTTACCGACATCCTCCGCAAGCGAGGGAATAACTACATCAAACATATCCGCAGCGGCCAGCCGCCGGTCCTGACATTCAACTACGAGCTGATCCTCAATGCCAAGAATTTTGAGCGCCCGGCCAATTACGCGCTCGTCCGGATTTCCGACCGCCGCAAACGGGACGTCACGCCCGACAATGATCGTCGCAACAAAAGCAAGGATCGTCCGACAAAACCCAAGCGGCCCATTGTGATCGTTGACCCGCGCGCCGGACACGGCCCCGGCATCGGCGGCTCCAAGCGCGATTCCGAAATCGGCATGGCGCTCGAACACGGCCATCCGGTTTATTTCATCCTGTTTTATACCGAACCGATTCCCGGCCAGACGATGGCGGATGTCATCGGGGCCATGGAAAGATTTATGGAAAAGATCGTTGAACTTCACCCTTATGCGGATGCCCCCGCCATCATGGGCAACTGTCAGGCAGGGTGGGCCGCGGCGCTGGTGTGCGCCGACCGGCCCGATGTAGCCGGGCCGCTGGTCTTAAACGGCGCGCCCCTGTCCTACTGGAGCGGCGTCGCGGGCGTCAATCCCATGCGCTACAAGGGAGGACTCGCGGGCGGTGTGTGGATCAATTCGTTTTTCAGCGACCTGGGCAACGGCGTCTTCGACGGCGCGAATCTCGTTCTGAACTTTGAGCTTCTGAATCCGGCCAATACGTTCTGGGGCAAGCAGTACAACGTTTATACGCAGGTGGACACGGAAGAGAAACGCTATCTCGACTTTGAGCGCTGGTGGGGCGGTTTCTTCATGCTCAACACCGATGAAATTCACTTTATCGTCCGGAATTTGTTCGTGGGGAATAAACTGGAGCGGGGTCAGCTGGAGCTTCGTGAAGGCGAAAGAATCAGCCTCAAAAATATTGAAAGCCCGATCATCGTTTTCGCGTCGATGGGCGACAACATCACCCCGGCCCAGCAGGCTCTCAACTGGATTCCCCGCGTTTACAGTTCCATAGATGATATCAAGCGGCACGGACAGGTCATCATCTACATCATCCACAAAGACATCGGCCATCTCGGAATTTTTGTCGCGGGTTCCGTCGCCAAGAAAGAGCACAATCAAATTATCGGCAATTTCGACATGATCGATTTCCTGCAGCCGGGTCTCTACGAAATGGTTATCGACGGCGACGTCAAGAGCGGCAAGTTCGACACGTCGTTCGAACCGCGGACGTTCGACGCCATTGCCGCGTACGACGACGGAACGGAGGATGAGACGGATTTCAGCGTCGTCTCCAAGGTCTCTGAAGCCAACGACAGTTTGTACCAGCTCGTGGCGCGGCCGTGGGTAAAGCTCTGGACAACGGAGCTTTCCGCCGAGATCATGCGTTACCTGCATCCCCTGCGCACCCAGCGGTACTTCTTCGCCGATATCAACCCGCTGATGCGTCCGCTCAAAAATATCGCCTCCATCACGAGGCAGAACCGCAGACCCGCCGGGGCGGACAACCCTTTCAGCGCTATGGAGAAAGACGTCTCCGGGTACATCGAAAATGTGCTCGGTATTTACCGCGATTACCGCGACCTCACTCAGGAGCTCCTGTTCCAGCAGATCTACGGCAATGATTGGCTGCGGCGTTTCTTTCCTCCTCAGCCCCAAGAGCCGCCTGAAGAAACCCCTGCCGATGAGCACGATGACTACGACAAACGCCTGCGCGCCATCGAAGAAGGAGGGCTCGCCGCCGGTCTCATTCGCGTGTACATGGCCATCGCCAAAATCGGCCGGCAGGTCAAAAGGGCGCATTTTGAAATCGGTGAAGAAATCGCCCAGACGCACCGGGTTCTGAGCAAGCTGCGCCCGGCCCAGTTCAAGAAGATCATGCATGAACAGACGGCCATTTTGCAGGCCGATGAAGACCGGGCCATTAACGCCCTGTCTGTACTGATCAAGGAAAAGGACGATAGGATGGAGGCTCTGAGCATCGCGCGCAGGCTCTGTCTGGTGGACGGGGTTTATACGGATGATGAGAAAGCCATGGTGGAAAAGATCCGGAAAGGTCTGAATCTGTAACCTGTAATCAACCACCTCGCAGCAAGCTGTCGAGGTATGAAATGAACGTTATTATTTCGCAGCAAGCTGCGGAGAATTGACGTTCGTCCCGCGTGAGTGGGATATATAAAAGAAACGGACTTAATGTCCGACCGGCTGATCCCTGCTGACGATCTTAAGTGAACCCTTCTTCGCAAAGCCGCTGCTCTCACCGCCGCGAAGGTGTTACGGGTCGAGAACGTGTTTTTTTGTCAGGTATTTCGGTATTTCGGCAATCTCTGACGCCTTGCCCGCCCTCAGAAGATGCCCCGGCAGGGAACGACCGGCCATCTTTTCGGCAAGCCTCACGCAGTCCAGCAATTTGTCCAGGTCGATGCCCGTCTTGATGCCCATTTCCTCAAACAGGTGAACCAGGTCTTCGGTCGGCACATTCCAGTAGCCGTAGTCCAGTTCGCCCACGCCGTAAGGGGTCGCACTCATGCCGCCAAGCGACGTGTCGAAAATGCGGACGCCCGCCTCGTAGGCGGCAATGCAGTTGGCAATGGCCGCGCCGCGGGTGTTGTGGAAATGAACGGCCAGATTGATATCGAGCTGTAAATCGAGCAGGGTGCCCAGCGTTGACTTGACGAGCCTCGGATTGGCCATGCCCGTGGAATCAACGAGCACAATTTCGGACGCTCCCATGTAAACGAGTTTGAGCAGCAACTGCGCGACGTCATCTACGCTGACCCGGCCCGTGTAAGGGCAGCCGAACGCGGTCATGATATAGACGCGGATGCTGCGCGCGTTTTTCGTGGCCGCATCCAGAATGGTGGGCAGCATCTTATTGAGGCTTTCCTTGAGGGACCGGCCGATATTCAATCTGTTGAAGGTGTCACTGGCCGCAAGGACGATCAATATCTCGTCGATCTCAGTGACCAGAGCCCGGCGGCAGCCGATTTCATTCGGTACAAGCCCCACATAAGTTACCCCGGTTCTTTTGGTGATTCCGGAAACGAGTTTTTCGGCGTCATACCCTTCCGGCATCAGGCGGGGATGAGTGAAGGAGGCGCATTCAATCTTCTGCAGACCGGTATCCGACAGTTTGTTGATATATTTTATCTTATCGGCGGTTGATAATGTGTGACAGACCTCAGGCAGGCCGTCGCGCGGCGATACTTCCACAATCTTGACCTGGTCATCTTTCTTCCTTACGGCCTTAGCCGCCTGCGACTCACCGTTCGACATCATCTTTCCCGCTCCGAAATAAAATTTTCATGAACGAATGCCCGGCATCCCGGACAAAGCGCCCGCCTTAATCCAAACCATATTCCTTCAGTTTCAAATAAAAGGTCCGCCGGCTGATCCCCAGAATTTTAATGGCCTCCGATTTATTGGGAGCGGCGGCCAGGACCTCGCTGATGAACTTGCGTTCCAAATCCCGGACGGCTTGGGTGAGATTATAGGACGTCTGTCCCGAAAGGGGGACCGGTGCAGCCAGCCGTTCCGAAACGGTCTGGCCGGAAAAAAGGAAATTCGGCAATGAACCGGTATCAATCACCGGCGACTGCGTCATGTTCACCGCATAGCTGACGACGCCCTTTAATTCCCGGACGTTTCCCGGCCAGTGATACGCACAGAGCATATTGAAGGCAGCCGGCGAAAACCGGTATTTCTGTTTCAGCGCGACACCGTTGAGTTTTAAGAAATAATCCATCAGAAGCTCAATGTCCTCCCGCCGCTCGCGGAGCGGCGGCAGCTGAATGGTGAAAGCGTTCAGACGGAAGAACAAATCATCGCGGAATTTTTTCTGTTCGATAAGCTCCGCCAGATCCTGATTGGTCGAAGAAATGACCCGCACATTCACTTTGATGTTCTTTGTCCCGCCGACGCGTTTGAACGTGCCGGATTCCAGGACGCGCAATAATTTGGCCTGCACGGAAAGAGACGAATCGCCGATTTCATCAAGCAGGATCGTCCCGTCGTGCGCCTCGTCGAAATAGCCATGGCGTCCTTCAGTTCGCGCGCCGGTGAAGGCCCCTTTCTCATAGCCGAAAAGTTCGCTTTCGATGAGGCTGTCGGGAATGGCGGCGCAGTTGACATCCACCAGCGGCTTGTCCCGGCGGTTGCTTGTCTGATGGATGGCGCGGGCGAGAATTTCTTTGCCCGTGCCGCTTTCTCCGATAATGAGGACGGAGATATCCGATTTTGCCGCCCGTTGGGCAGTGACCAGAGCCTTGCGAAACGACGGATCGGCGCCGACGAGCTCGTCGAAAGCCGTCCCCAGTTTTTCCGCCTGGAATGTCTCGTTAGCACCCTGCGGATGGGGACCGCCTGCCGCTGCGTCGGTTTTGGGTTTGTTTTTCCCGGCCATGATTATTCCCTGTCAGATGATTGTTTATAAAATATACTTATTCTTGATATTTTGTATATAATAAATACATCTCTGTCAAATATAATTTTGAATGGGCAGGCCTCACGGCAGCGCGTTGGGCGGTTCAACGGCAATAATATCATGAAGAACCGGCGTCGGATACCACGTCCAATCCCTTGCGTTTGGATTCCGAAAATTACAAAATAACTGCTGGTACAGTATTTGCTGTAATGGGCGAAGTAAGGAGGATTTTAAAAGAAGGATATTATCCCTTCTTTACCGCGAGATATAGCTTCCCCGCGCAAGGTATCCTCCTGCAAGAATATCCCTGCGGTTACTATAATCGGTTGATTTGCCAAGTTTAACCGGGTAGAAATATTTGGCCCGATTTATCCTATGGTTCCGCCCCTGTCACCTGGTCAGCGAGCCCTGGTGCCGTGGGAATGATAATGATACTGAAGCTGGCAGTCAATTTTCTGATCACACTTAAAATACATTAAAGGAGATAAAATCTTATGGCAGAGATCGTGACGTTTTCGAAGGAAGGCAATGTCGGTTTGATTACGGTCAACAATCCGCCGGTCAATGCTCTGGCACAGGCCGTACGGGCCGGGATCAAGTCGGGCATTGAAAAAGGCATTGCGGATAAAGATATTGCGGCAATGATCATTATTTGCGAGGGGCGGACTTTTATCGCGGGGGCGGACATCCGGGAATTCGGCAAGCCGCCGATGGAACCCCATTTACCGGATGTTTGCCAGTTCATCGAAAACTCCCCCAAGCCGGTGATTGCGGCAATCCATGGCACGGCATTGGGCGGAGGGCTGGAGATTCCCCTTAGCTGCCATTTCCGCATTGCTGTTCCTACCGCGAAAGTGGGCCTGCCTGAAGTGAAGCTGGGATTGCTGCCGGGCGCCGGCGGGACGCAGCGACTGCCGCGCATCGCCGGTGTGCAGACGGCGCTGGAGATGATCACCTCCGGAACCCCGATTCCCGCAGCTAAGGCTAAAGCGATGGGGATTCTGGATGAAATCGTGGAAGGCGACCTGAAGGCGGCGGCTCTGGCTTTTGCCAGGAAAGTGGTTGATGAGAAACGCCCCTTGAGGAAAGTAAGTTCTCTTACGGCCAAAGTGGATTCCCCCACCGTCTTTGATGATTTCGCCAAGGCCAATGCCCGGAAGTTCCGGGGTTTTATCGCTCCCTACAAATGCATCGAAGCCGTGAAGGCGGCAACCGAACTGCCTTTTGCCGAAGGCATGAAGAAAGAACGCGCGATCTTTACGGAACTGCAGGCCTCCGACCAGTCGAAGGCCCAGCGGCATGTTTTCTTTGCCGAAAGAGAAGTCGTCAGGATTCCGGGGCTGCCCGATAACCAGCCGACCAGGGAGATTAAATCCGCCGGTATTCTCGGTGCGGGCACCATGGGCGGGGGCATTGCCATGTGCTTTGCCAATGCCGGCATTCCCGTTGTTCTTCTGGACGTCAAGCAGGAGTTTATCGACAAGGGCATGGCCGTTATTAAGAAGAACTACGCCAACACCGTGGCCAAAGGCTCCTTGAAGCAGGAAGTCATGGACAAACGCCTGTCCTTGATCAAACCCACCCTGGCTTATGAAGATTTAAAGAATGTCGATCTGGTCATTGAAGCCGTGTTTGAAGACATGGCCATTAAGAAGGAAGTCTTTACGAAACTCGATGCGGTCTGCAAACCGGGTGCGATCCTGGCCTCCAATACCTCTTATCTGAACATTGACGAAATCGCCGCCATGACCAAAAGACCCCAGGATGTCATGGGCATGCATTTCTTCAGTCCGGCGAACGTCATGAGATTGCTGGAAAACGTCAAAGGCGCGAAGACAAATCCGGAAGTTTACGCCACGGCCATGAAGGTGGGCAAGACCATCGGCAAAGTCCCGGTGCTGGTCGGTGTCTGCGACGGCTTTGTCGGGAACCGGATGCTCGCCAAGCGGACAAGAGAATGCGGTTTCATGCTGGAAGAAGGCGCCCTTCCCTGGCAGATCGACAAGGTCATCTACAACTTCGGCTTCCCGATGGGTCCCTATCAGATGGGCGACATGGCGGGTCTCGATGTCGGCTGGCGGAACCGCAAGGCGAAGTTCGCCTCCCTCACCAAACGTGAACAGAAAAACACGATTCTCGACAAGATCTGCGAGATGGGCCGTTTCGGTCAGAAAACCGGCTCGGGTTTCTACAAGTATGACGAGAAGCGCAATGCCACCCCCGACCCCATGATTGAAGAGCTGATCGTCAATCACTCGAAGGAAGTCGGCATTCAGCGCCGAATCATCACGGATCAGGAGATCGTTGAACGCGCGATTTACTCGATGATCAACGAAGGCGCGAAGATCCTGGAAGAAGGCATCGCCGCGCGGCCGCTCGACATTGACGTGGTCTGGCTCTATGGCTATGGCTTCCCGGTCTACCTGGGCGGCCCGATGTTCTATGCCGACACGGTCGGCGTCAAGAAAGTTTACGATGCGATTCTCAAATACAAGGATCTGGTCGGCGCCGAATACTGGACGCCGGCACCGCTTCTGGAAAAACTCGCCAAGGCGGGTAAAGGGTTCTATTCGAAATAATGATTAGGCAAAAATCGGCGGATGGGTGAAACTGTCCGCCGGTTTTTTTCTAAAACCTTTGACCTTGATCCTTGAACCTTTTATTCATCCGATCGCGGGCATCTTCAACCTGTTTCGGTTCAGACGGATAAATCCATGAGGGTCAAAATACTAAAAAGAAAGAGGAGAGGAAGGGAAACGTATGACAAACACTGTTTACGAAATCAAAGAATCGGCCATTGCCGATCCGGGACCGCTGGGTCTGGCGTGCTTCGCGCTCACAACGTTTTGCCTCAGTATGATTAATGCGGGATTTGTCGACAAGGCTGCGGTGATTGTGGTGATTGCCCTCGCTCTCGTCTATGGCGGCGTGACGCAGATCCTTGCTGCAATGTGGGAATACAAAAAGAATAATGTTTTCGGCGCCACGGCCTTTGCGTCCTACGGCGCTTTCTGGATATCGCTGGGCGTCTTTGACCTTCTGGCGAGCCTCCATCTGGTGGTGGTGCCCGCCCAGGGCGTCTGGCTGTTTCTTCTGGCCTGGACTATTTTCACCTTTTATATGTGGATCGGCAGTTTCGGCACGAATAAGGCGCTGGCCGTCACATTTACATTGCTGCTCATCGCCTTTATCCTGCTCACCATCGGCGCAGCGGGCAGTGAAACGGCGCATAAACTGGGCGGCTATGTCGGCATCCTGACGGCATTCGCAGCCTGGTATACGTCGGCGGCCGGTATCTGCAACACGGTTTTCGGACGGGTTGTCCTGCCGGTCGGTCCCTTTAAAAAATGATCAGCGACCGACCGTGAAGAAAGTGAATCTTTGTCTCGGCGGGATGCTGACTCGGGGGGAGTGAGCTTCAATCATTAATAAAAAATACATCCATCTTGGGGAGGTTATAAATAAGAAATATGAAGTATGCAGATGTCTATGAGCAGTCCATCAATCAGCCTGACGTTTTCTGGGGTAAGGCGGCCGAAGCGCTTCAGTGGACGAAGAAGTGGGATAAAGTTCTTGACGACAGCAACAAGCCCTTTTATCGCTGGTTTACCGGCGGCGAACTCAATACGTGCTATAATGCCCTGGATTATCAGGTGGAATCGGGCAGGAAAGATCAGACAGCTGTTATCTATGACAGCCCCGTCACCGCTACCGTCCAAAAGATCACCTACGGAGAACTCCTCGACAGGGTGTCCAGATTTGCCGGCGTGCTGTCTGGTTTAGGTGTTACGAAGGGTGATACCGTTATTATCTATATGCCGATGATTCCGGAAGCGATGGTCGCCATGCTGGCCTGCGCGCGCATCGGGGCCGTGCACTCCGTCGTCTTCGGCGGATTTGCCCCCAATGAACTGGCGATCCGCATTGACGATGCGAAACCCAAGGTCATGGTTTCAGCATCCTGTGGCATCGAAGGGAAGAAGACGCTGGCCTATAAGCCGCTTCTGGACGAGGCCATCAAAATCGCCGCGCACAAACCGCAAAATTGCATTATTTATCAGCGTCCGCAAGTGCAGGCCGAACTTCAGGCCCGCGATCTGGACTGGGAGGAATTGTTCAAATCGGCGAAGGCTGTTCCCTGTGTCTCCGTTGGCGCAACCGACCCGCTCTATATACTTTATACGTCGGGAACAACCGGCAAGCCCAAAGGCGTCATGCGGGACAACGGCGGCCATGCCGTGGCCCTGAAATGGTCGATGAAGTACATCTATGATATCAAACCCGGCGAAGTGTTCTGGGCGGCATCGGATGTCGGCTGGGTCGTCGGCCACTCCTACATTGTTTATGCCCCGCTGCTTTACGGCTGCACAACGATTCTTTATGAAGGCAAACCCGTGGGAACGCCCGATCCGGGCGCCTTCTGGCGGGTGATCTCCCAGCACGGCGTATCCGTTCTCTTTACCGCCCCCACGGCGTTTCGCGCCATTAAGAAGGAAGACCCCAACGGCGACTACCTGAAGAAGTATGATATCCGCAGCCTGCGTTATTTGTTCCTGGCCGGCGAGCGCCTGGATCCCGATACCTATTACTGGGCGAGCGACATGCTGAAGATTCCTGTCGTCGACCACTGGTGGCAGACCGAAACCGGCTGGCCGATTGCCGCAAACTGCATGGGCATCGAGCCCTTCCCGATCAAAGCCGGATCACCCACGAAACCGGTGCCGGGCTATAATGTTCAGATCCAGGACTTCGACGGCAAAACGCTGCCCAACGGCGAGGAAGGCGCGGTGGTCATCAAGCTGCCTCTGCCCCCCGGCTGCCTGCCGACGCTGTGGAAGGATGACAAACGCTACCTGGAATATGTCACCGAAAGACCCGGCTATTATGTGACCGGCGACGGCGGTCGTTTTGACACCGATGGTTATCTCTATATCATGGGGCGCATCGACGACGTGATCAACGTGGCCGGCCACAGGCTTTCCACGGGAGCTATGGAGGAGATCGTCTCCAAGCACAAGGACGTTGCGGAATGCGCCGTGCTGGGTGCGGACGACCAGCTCAAGGGCCAGGTGCCGGTGGGCTTTGTTGTTTTGAAGGCCGGCGTTACCCGCAAGCCCGAAGAGATCATCGCGGAGCTGGTCAAGATGGTGCGCAGTGACCTGGGTGCACTGGCCTGCTTCAAGGAAGCGGCCGTCGTGAAGGCGCTGCCCAAGACGCGGTCGGGGAAGATCCTGCGCAGCACGATGCGCAAAATCGTGGACGGCAAGGATTATGTTGTCCCTTCGACCATCGATGATCCGGCGGTTCTGCCGGCCATTGCTGAATCGGCGAAGACGATCGGGTACGGGAAGAAATAAATATACCGCTCCGCTTTCTTCGGCTAACTTTGTTGGCATCGTCGTCGGCGTCCTCAACGTATGGAAATATACGTTTCCGGCGCCTCCGCCTTGCCGCCGCGTTATCCTTTGAAATCGAACCGGTATTAAACTCTAAGGAGACGAACATGGAATTCAAATACGACATCAGGGATTTGAAGTTTATATTGAAGGAGTGGCTACCGACCGGGGAGGTACTGGAATGCGAGCGGTTCTCGGGCAACTTTACGCTCGACGACGTGGACATGCTGCTCAACGAAGGCTATAAAGTATCGAAGGAGATCGTGAACCCGATTAACGCGCCGGGGGACAAGATCGGCGTCAAGTTCGAGAAGGGTGTCGTGACCCCTGTACCGGGCTTTCGGGAAGCCTACCAGTTTTTGCAGCAAAACGGCTGGGGCTCTTCAAGTGAATGCATTAAAGTGGAAACCGGCATGCCGCTGATTTTGTATAAGGCCAATGCCGAGATCAACACGGCCGCCTGCCCCGCTCTCACCTCCTGCGTGAAGCTGACCTCGGGCGCGGCTAATTTGATTCTACGGTTTGGAACCCAGGAAAACCAGGACATGTTCATCCCGAAGATGCTCGACGGCTCCTGGCAGGGGACCATGTGTCTGACGGAACCGAACTTCGGCTCGGATACGGGCGATATCATTACCCGCTCTTATCCCACCGATGATCCCCGCATCTGGAAGATCAAGGGCACCAAGATGTTCATCACCGCCGGCGACCAGGGAACCGGGGACAATACGATTCATCTGGTTCTGGCCAGACCCGAAGGAGCAGCAGCGGGATCCCCCGGCATCGGCCTTTATATTGTTCCCAAGTACTGGGTCAATGAAGACGGCTCGGTGGGAGATCTCAACGATGTCACCACTGTCGGGCTGGAACATAAGATGGGATTGCACGCCCAGGCGACCGCCATGCTCAACTTCGGCGACGACGACAACTGCCGGGGCTTTATGCTGGGACCGGCGCCGGATGCGAAGGGATTTTCCCAGGGACTGGCCATGATGTTCCACATGATGAACGAATCGCGCATCGGCACGGGACATAATGCCAACACCCAGGGAGCGGCGGCTTACTACTTTGCTGCCCAATATGCCACCGAACGCATCCAGGGAAGACCCTTCGGCGTTAAGGGAGCAGAAAGAGTCCCCATCATCAAACACGAAGACATCAGAAGAATGCTTCTGGACATGAAAGCGCATGTCGAAGGCATCCGGGCCATGATCTTTAAGGGATTTTACTACCTGGATATCGAGAACAACTCAAAAGACAAGGAAAAAGCCAAGAAGTACGCCTCCTTTGCCGAGATCCTCACGCCCCTGGTCAAATGCTACGGATCAGAAGCAAGCTTAGGCGTCATCGCCCAGGCGATCCAGGTTCTGGGGGGCGTGGGTTACACCCAGGAATACCCCGTGGAACAGTACCTCCGGGATTCCAAGATTCTGACCATCTGGGAGGGCACCTCCTTCATCCACGCCAACGACCTGATCGGCCGGAAGATGCGCATGAAAGAAGGGGCCGCTTTTGGAGCCTGGATGAAAGACATTAAAGATTTTATTGATGCGAACAAAAATACCCAGGGCTTTACCAAGGAAATGGATAATCTGGCCAAAGCCTACGAGGCGGCAGAAGAAGTCAAAGCCACCTACGATTGCTGGTACCTCAACATGGCCACCAAGAGGCAGCTGATTCCTCTCTATGCCATTAAAGCGCTGTTTGTTTTTGCTGAAGTTTACGTGGCGATGTGCCTCATCGACCAGGCACTGATTGCGGCAAAGAAAGTGGCCAACTTAAAACCGGGAGACGGCGATTATATATACTACCAGGGCAAGATTGCCTCGGCACGCTATTACGCCAACAACATTCTGCCGAATGTCCCCATGCTGGCCAACCTGATCAAGAGCGAAGAGGACACGGTGCTGACCTGTCCGGAAGAGGCGTTGGTGGTAAGTTAGACCGGCACCGGAAAATGGCCAGATACTTCGTTGCCCTTCAGCCCGCGTCGCTGCGGCGTACACAAAAGGTACGCCTCGCGCCTCGGGCTTCGCGCGCCTCGTCTCTGGACTCATTTTGCGATGCCGGAAATTTCTGAGAATGGAGAACCAAGGGGGTCACTCTTTAGTGGTGGCTGCAACTCCCTGCATTCATGATAGTCATAAAAGGAAACATCATTTCAGGAGAATAAAAAATATGAGAGAAATTTATTTAGTGGAAAGTGTCCGGACGGGCATCGCCAAGGCCGGGAAGAACTCATGGTTTGCCAACCTGCGGGCCGACGACATGTCGGCGCTGGTAATGAATGAAGCCATCCGCCGGGCGGGGATTGAAGACAAGAAAGAAAAGATCGACGACGTCATCTGGGGCGGAACGGCCCTGATGAAAGACATGGGCTCCAACATCGGCCGGCTGTCCGGGATCATGGCGGGCCTGCCCTTCAGCGTCCCGGGCTGCACCGTGGACCGCTTCTGTTCCTCGGGGCTGCAGACGATCGCTTTTGCCGTGGCCTCGATCAACATGGGCTGGGCGGATCTGATCCTGGCGGGAGGCGCTCAGCACATGACGCACATCCCCATGGGCACCATGTCCGATCCGAATCCGAGGCTGCAGGAATTTACCGACCCGAAAATGGTTTCCATGGGCTACACCGCGGAAATGGTTGCCCGCAAGTATGGCATCACCCGCCAGGAGCAGGACCAGATGGCGGTGGAAAGCCACGCCAAGGCGCATGAAGCCACACAGAAGGGCCTGTTCAAAGATGAAATATTACCCATTGAAGCCGACGTCCCGCAGGAAGACGGCTCGACCAAAAAGATGGTTGTCGACCGCGACCAGGGCATCCGCCCGACAACCACTCTGGAATCTCTGGCCAAGCTCGAACCGGTCTTCATCAAGGACGAAAAAGGCACGGTCACGGCCGGCAACGCAAGCCAGACCAACGACGCGGCTGCCTGCGTGATTGTCGCCAGCAAATCGATGTGCAAGAAGCTGGGATTAAAACCCAAGATGAAGCTCGTTGAGTTTGCGGTAGTCGGGGTGGACCCCGCTTACATGGGCATCGGTCCGGCCCTGGCCATTCCCAAAGCGCTCAAGAAAGCCGGCTTAAAGAAAGAAGATATCGGCCTGTGGGAAGTAAACGAAGCCTTTGCCGCGCAGGCGGTTTACTGCACCAAGGAACTGGGCATCCGCGACCACAAGCTCCTCAACCCCAAGGGAAGCGGCATATCGCTAGGTCATCCGCTGGGCTGCACCGGAGCGAGAATCGCCACGACGATCATGCATGAGATGCCGCTCTATGGCGTCAAGTATGCCGTTGAGAGCATGTGCATCGGCCACGGCCAGGGTGCGGCGGCTATCTGGGAGTGGGTGGGAAAATAGAAACAAGGCTATTTCCCGTAATGACCTAACCACCTGATGACCTGAAGGTCACGCGAGGTGGCGCGAGGCTGCAGACTGTTAGGCTATTAAGTTTATTTTGTGGGGGCGGGATCTTGCCAAGCTACTTTGGTGGTTTCCCGCCCCTTTCAATAAGGAAGCTCCGTTTGCACAGCAACTTCTATTTAGCAATGTGCAAACAATTCAAGGCAATTCTAACTTTGCCGATTATCGCTGCCACTGCAAATAAATGGCTGTGGATATTGTCAGAATGTTATTACTCTGGAAGCTGGCTGTTATGTACGAAGGCCGTTTCAATTTGACGGCAATGTGAAAAAATCTCATTTACACAGATTATTTTACAGTCTCTGGAATTACATTTCTGCTTTATTCAGTGATGCGGAAGAAACTAATCATCGGGATTTGTATTTAGTTCGTATAGCTTCCTGTAATCAATATTTAATTGCCGTATAAGGCGGCGTTTCCTGTATTCACCCCACAAAAAATAAGTTCTTATCAATAACGCCCCATTATTCATTGTCTCGCGCTGACCTATTTTTCAATACTAATCGCTTCAGAACATGTGGCGAAATGTATTTCCCAACAACCTCTTCCCACCCTTCAGGCCCAACCAGTCCTCGGACTATGCTGGAACTAATTTCAATTATTTCCTTTGGTGGTAATAGAAACACTGTCATTATTTCAGAATTAAGTTGACGATTAACATAACTTAGAGATTTCTCATACTCGTAATCAGTAGTGCTCCTTATTCCTCTTAAAATGAATTTGGCACCTATGCTTTCGGCGTACTTAATAAGAAATTTATTTGGGTATTTGTCAACAGTGACGTTCTCGTATCCTGCTATCGATTCTTGAAGCATTATAATTCTGTCTTCCAAAGAGAAATGGCACTTCTTGTCTGGATTTGTTCCAACAGCGATGACAAGTTTGTCAAAAAGGCTGGACCCCGTCTTAATCATCCATAGGTGACCAATAGTAACCGGATCAAATGTTCCAGCATATACCGCAATACGATTCTGTTTCTTCATACTTCTCTCCACAACAGCGATTCGAACAATTTTTAATAACACTACAACGACCTATGGTCAATAGTTGTGCAGGGAGAATTTAGGTGGCGATCCGTTTTTCTTCCATGCCGCTGACACGCAAGTGACTGATCGGACCTTTCGGGCACAGCAACACGACCACGAACAAATGCCAGCGGCGGGGCAAGGAACGGCTCTGCATGGCAGCCGATGGTTACGTGGAGAGCGCTGGTATAAAGGCCGAAGTAAAAGTGAAACGGGTGGCGGAAAAAACCTACGTGAACTATTTTCTGCCGAAACTAATTCCAAGCTTTCTCATCCGGTGCCTCAGCGTGTTCGGATTGATGCCGAGTAAGTCAGCTGCGCCTCCTTTTCCGTTTACCCGTCCACCTGCTTGATTAAGAATGGCTTGAATGTGGCGCGCTTCCAGCTCATCAAGCCGTTGCGTTACCGGCGCGTTGGCCGGTGCCCGCTCGTTTGACGGTGTTTCAAAGCCAAGGACATGATCAAACATCAGATACTTGCCCTTGGCGAGGATGATCGCTCTTTCTACCGCATTCTCGAGTTCACGTACATTGCCGGGCCAGTCATATCGCATCAGCCGGTCGATCTCGCCCGGGGAGAGAGTGGGCACGTCGGACAGTACCATCTCTTGCGCTTTCTTTTGGATAAAATGTTCGACGAGGATGGGTATGTCGTTCTTCCTTTCACGCAGCGGCGGCACCTTGACAGGAAAGATATTCAAGCGGAAATAGAGGTCTTCCCGAAACTGCCCAGAGTTCACCAGACTTTGCAAATCCGTGTGCGTGGCCGATATGATCCGCACGTTGACCTTAATGGTTTCCTGGCCGCCGACACGCTCGATTTCCTTTTCCTGCAGCACGCGCAGGAGGCGGACCTGGACCTGCGGCGGAAGTTCGGATACCTCATCAAGAAAAATCGTTCCTCCGTCGGCCCGCTCAAAACGACCGCGCATCTGCGCAATCGCCCCAGTAAAGGCTCCTCTTTCGTGCCCGAAGAGTTCGCTGTCGATGAGAGTCTCCGGAATAGCCCCGCAGTTGACTTTGATCAGCGGGCTGCCACTTCGATGCGAAAGTTCGTGAATGGCATTGGCGATAACTTCCTTTCCGGTGCCGGTTTCTCCCACGAGAAGCACCGGGCTCAATAAAGGAGCCACCCGGTGGACTTTCTCCATTACATCCTTCAGACCGAAATCAGCCCCGACCAGTGTTCCTCCGATGCCCTTTTTCAATTCATTTTGGAGATAGCTTTTGTCATCCGCGAGAAGGTCCTTGACCCTGATAACTTCGCGGTACTGTAAGTGATTGGCGAGTGCGATCGCTGCTGGTTCGTTCACCAGCGCCCATACTCTTAAATCTTCGTCGCTGTATCTTTTCTCTCCCTTCACAACGGCAAGAAAAGATCCTACGTATTTTCCTTCAATCATCAGGCGATTGACCAGCACTGAAGAACGCGGCCATCTGCGGCGTTCGGCCAAACGGCGAATAATGGGATCTCCTAAGGCGTTGTCTAATTTTCTGACTCGTGGAAACCTTTCGGTATCTTGAATCTCTTGCGGCAGCAAAGGTGTGAGCGGGATTTCTTCCGGGGTAAGATGCGCGCCGCGCGAATCGGCCGTCGCAACATTCTTCATACATTTTATTTCCGGATCATATATCGTGAAAATTAATTCATCAACGGGCATAACTCCGCTTACGTATTCGAAGCACGAAAGTAACGCTTTGTCGATCTCCAGACTTCCGCAAATGCGAATGGAAACCTCCCGGAAAAATTCATTCTTGTCGATCATAATGCCGCCTTCTTTCTATTTGTCATATAAGCATTTTCATATGAAATTACCATATGTGTCAAGAGTATTTTGACGTATATGGTAATTGCTACAAGGTCATTGGTCATTTTCTTATGAAATTACCATATGCGTCAAGAGCATTCTCTCATATATGGTAATTGCGACTTGGCCATTATTATAAGATATTGATATTTAACGATATTATTTGTGGCATGCTTTCTGCTAAGAAGAGGGCATGAGATGGTTGGAAGAGATAAGATTGAGGACTCAGCCTCAAAAGGAAAAGGAAGTAATCGAAATACTTTTGGAAATGGCTGAGTCCGTTCATGAAAATAAGGAGTTGGGATTGGTGTCAGTCTCGGTCTATTTCTATAAAGCTCAACCGGGCGGCTTCAGCTTAATCCTTCAGTGGAATACGGCATCTACAGCTATCCCGATGCACGGAAGCGATACGGCGATGCTCATCCTCGAAGGAATCAAGTCTCTTGGTCTATTTGACCACACTGTCATGGTCGAGAGCGGCAAGACGGTCAAAGTCAACTTTGATTGAAGGAAGATTATTTAAGGCGAGATAGGAGGGCAACCATTGCGACGAAGCAATGGTTTATCGAATCAAAAAAAGGAGATCCAAGATGAGATGTAAAGGTAAGAGCGTTTTAGTTTTTTTATGTGTCTTTTCGATTTTCTGTCTGACAATCTATGGCCCGTCTGCGGCCATGGCCCAGAAATCCGAAAAGAAGGCAAAAGTGGTTAAATCGGATACATTTGAAACCTGGTCCAAACCGAACGCAAAATTTGATGCCAATAAGATGGGCGATATGTCCGGCTTTAATCCGGCCAAGTGGGTAAATCCCGAGGGTGACACGGTTAAGATTGCCGTCGTCTGGCCCTTTTCAGGTCCTGGCGCACTCAATGGCGAACTGGCGTGGGCTTGCATAACTTTTGCCGCATACGACATTAATCAGCGCGGCGGCATTCTGGTCGACGGCAAAAAGAAAAAGATTGCTTTGTTCAAGGCGGACAGCATGTCCAAGCCGGATCAGGGTAAGAAGGTCTGCGAACGTATGGTCCTCCAGGAGAAGGTCCATGTCCTGCTGGGCACTTCGGGAAGTAATATCCAGAAGATCATCAACGAAGTGGCCAACAAATACAAAGTCATTGGCGTGAATATCGCTGCACTGTCCGATGACCTTCAGGATGCGACAAACTTCAATCGTTATTCCTTCATGAGCTCCGATACCACGGACTCCATCGGCCGCGGGATGGCCTATTATTACGGTCAGATTCGCAAGAAAGAAAAGAAATTCTATATCCTTTGCCAGGATTACTCCTTTGGCCATGGAATGGCCGAAGGATTTAAGCATGGTCTGAAGGAATACTTCCCTGAAGCGCAAATCGTGGGAGAGGACTACCATAAGCTTTTCCTAACTGATTTTGCCCCTTATCTGACCAAGATCAGGGCTTCGGGCGCGGAGGTGGTCTGGACCGGCGACTGGCTTCCCGATTCCGGAAACCTGCTCAAGCAGGCTCGCCAAATGGGGATAACAATCCCTTTCGCCAATCTCTATCTGGATGAACCCAATATGCTCAACGAAATCGGTGTGGAAGGAACCAGAGGACTGGTCAATATCACACACTATGACAAGGCAGGACCTGCTTTTACATCTCCCGGCGTGATTAAGTATTACAAGGCGTGGAACGATGGGTGGAAAAAAGGATGGAAGACAGCCCCGTACAATAGTCAGTTATTCCGTCATCCAGCGGGCACAATCGGACAATGGCAGCAACAGACTTATTGGCTTTTGAGCGTGATCGAACGGGCCGGCAGCACGGACCCTGAAAAGATCATCAAGGTTTGGGAAGGGGATACGTATCAGTGGGTCAATGGCCGGATCATCAAGATGCGGGCATGCGACCATAAGGCGATTCAGGGCTTCCGGGTAGCCGAGTACGTGCCGCCCGCGGAACAAAAGGTATCGTTCAATATGCCTCCTTACCATTGGTATGAAAATGCATCGAATGTCGGGCCGTCGTGGGAAATCCCGGCCGGCAAGGTTCTGCCCCTCATGGATCGGAAACTGGATCGGTGTAAGGGTAAGAATGACTGGGGGCAATAACTCGTTAATAAAGAAGAGCGCATGGTGCATGACGCCAGTTCCCCTGCGTTGTGCACTATGCCTCACTCTAACAAGAATGGTCCTGTCAAAGGTGCGACAACCTCAATGTATTTAGGACAGGAATTACAGGGACGTGTTTACGGCTTGGACTAGGGATTATCAGTGACCTGCTACGAAAGCGGGGGAAATTAATAAATCAGAAGCTATGATACAACTTTCAGAAATTCATGTTTCCCAATGATTTCCTTTAGGGAGGAAAGTAGTTGGATCCGGTGTTTCTAAGGTTAGAACAAGATTTACAAAAATCAAAGAAGAATAGGAAATGTCTGGTTCGGAACATTGCATTAATAATAAGAAGAAGAAATTATTAAATTTTTATAAAATATCATGAGGTAACACAATGAATTTTGCACCAACAGAAGAACAATTAATGGTTAGGGACATGGTCCGGAAATTTGCCGAAGCGGAAATCAAACCGATCGCAGCCGAACTGGATCACACCCATCGCCACCCCGAGGAAATTTGCAGGAAGCTCGGCGAAATGGGCATCATGGGCGTATCGGTTCCCACGGAATACGGCGGAGCGGGCATGGATAATGTGACGTACGTCATGGCGATGATCGAGATCTCCAAGGCTTGCGCAAGCTGCGGCGTCATCGTCTCCGTCAACAATACATTGTATGGCCATCCGGTTAAAACCTTCGGGACGCATGAACAAAAACTGAAATTCCTCACGCCTGTCGCCGGTGGCCAGGTCGAAGGCTGCTATGGCCTTACCGAAGCCGGAGCCGGCTCCGACGCGGCTGCGCTGCGCTGCAAGGCGGAGCTCAAAGGTGACAAATACATCGTCAACGGGACGAAAGTTTTCATTACCAACGGACCGGTGGCCCGTTACTGCGTTTTGGCGGCCACAACCGATTTGTCCCTGGGCTACAAGGGCGTCATCAATTTAATCGTTGATTTAAAGGAAACCCCCGGATTCAAGGTCGGCAAGATCGAAGAAAAATTGGGCATCCTGGCTTCCGGCACCTCGGAACTCGTGTTTGAAGATGCGGAAATTCCGGCGGCAAATCTCCTGGGCAAGCCCGGGCAGGGTTTTCAGCAGATGATGGCGGGCCTCAATGCTGGCCGCATCGGCATCGGTGCGCAGGCCTGCGGTATCGGTCGCGCCTGCCTGGAAGATGCGTTAGCCTACTCCAAGGAACGTATACAGTTCGGGAAACCCATCGCCTCAAACCAGGTGATTCAGTTTAAACTTGCCGATATGGCGACTCAGCTGGATGCAGCGGAATTGCTGCTTTTGCGGGCGGCCTGGATGGAAGATCAGGGCATGGATTTTGAGAAGGAGTCCGCCATGTCTAAATATTATTCCTCCGACGTCGCGATGAATGCAGCGATCGAATGCGTGCAGATTTTCGGCGGCTACGGCTACGTGAAGGAATACCCGGCGGAGCGTCATATGCGCGATGCCAAGATCTGCCAGATCTATGAAGGCACCAACGAAATCCAGCGCGTCGTCGTGGCCAGAAAACTACTCGGACAGAGATAGCATTCAAAGCAAGATTGACGCAAGACAGAGTTAATGGAGTAGATAATGTGCGATGAAGCTCAGAACATAAAGTATCTTTTTGAACCTCGATCGATTGCAGTTATAGGGGCTTCAAAAGAGAAAAGTAAAATTGGCGGGGCCGTTTTGAATAATATCCTGTCGGGTGGATACGCAGGAAAGGTTTTTCCAATCAATCCTGCCGGAGGTGAAATTCAAGGGATTAAGGGTTATAAAAACATTACGGATATTGGAGATAACATAGATGTTGCCGTTATCACGATTCCATCAAAATTCGTCTATGATTCAGCGAAGCAGTGCGCAGACTTAGGCGTTAAACACAGCATTATCATTACATCAGGATTTGCGGAAATAGGGAACTTAAAAGAGGAAAGAAGAATTGCCGACTATGCCGCTGAGAAGGGAATGCGCATCTTAGGGCCGAACGTATTCGGCGTCTACTCGGCTCATTCCCGCGTCAATACCACATTTGTTTCAGGAGTTATTCCGCCCGGCCATCTGGCTATGATTACGCAGAGCGGTGCCCTCGGCTTGACGCTGATCGGTATGGCGAGCATAGACAAAATCGGCATGTCCGCCATCGCATCGGTAGGTAATAAATCGGACATTGATGAATCCGATCTATTACAATATATCGTTGATGATGAGGCCTCACGGGTTATCCTGATGTACGTGGAAGGCGTACGGGACGGCGAAAAATTCATCCACGCAATGAAAAAGACGACCAGTAAAAAACCGGTCGTTATCATCAAGGCCGGCCGCTCGGAGAGGGGCAGCCGGGCGGCGGCCTCACATACGGGTTCCCTGGCCGGTTCGGATGAAGTCTTTGATGATCTGATCAGGCAGTGCGGCGCCTTGAGAGCGGATAATCTCAAAGAAGCCTTCACTTGGTCAACACTTCTGGCGAATAACCCGCTTCCCAAGGGTGACAATACAGTCATTGTAACCAACGGCGGTGGCGCCGGTGTTATGGCGTCCGACGCCTGTGAAAAATTCGGCGTCACACTTTATGACAATCCTGAAAGGTTAAAGAGTATTTTCTCTCACGTGACTCCGGAATTCGGTTCCACGAAAAATCCTATCGATTTGACCGGGTCAGCGGGAGGGAAGGAATATATCGATGCCTTCGATGCCGCTGCAGCTGACAAAGATATTGATTCTATTATAGGCATTTTTTGTGAAACGGCGATTATTAGCGCCGATCACTTGGAGATGGGCATCGCTGGGGCCTATGAGAAGATTAAAGCTGCTGGGAAGACCATCGTCTTCTCGCTCATGGGCGGTGAAGCCACGGCGGAGTATGGAAGGGCAGCGAGAAAAAGACAAATTCCTGTTGTTGAGGAAGTTTATGATTCCGTATCATCACTGGGTGCTGCATTTCGGTATAAGAAATACTTGGAAGACGAGAGCCAATCAACAGAAATTATCGATACACCGGATTTTGACGTGGCATCGATCATCTCAATCGTGGACCAGGCAAAAAAGCAGGGCCGATACTTTCTTCTCGCCCCTGAAGCACAAAAGATCATGGATATTGCCGGGATTACGATTCCCAGAAGTATACCGGCCAGGACAATAAAGGATGCCGTCAAAGCAGCAAATGCCATCGGATATCCGGTCGTCATGAAAGTTGTCTCCAAGGACATCATTCATAAAAGCGATGCCGGTGGTATTGCTCTGGACCTGGAGAATGAAAAAGAGATTGAAGACGCATATGGCGCCATTATTGAAAACTGCAAGGCATATGCCCCCTCTGCCTTGATTGAGGGCGTGGACATTTCGGAAATGGTGGGAGAGGGCATCGAATTAATCGTCGGTGCGCGTATCGATCACACTTTCGGTCCGATCGTGATGATCGGCCTCGGGGGAATATACGTGGAAGTCATGAAGGATGTTTCTTTCCGGGCGGTTCCTTTGGATAAGACAGAAGTCATTCGGATGATTAAAGAAATTCGTTCCTATCCGCTGTTGTTGGGGGTGCGGGGAGAAAAGAGAAAAGATATAGAGTCTGTCATTACAACAATCATGAAACTGGGAATGATCATTCGTTATTGCAGAGGCATTGCGGATATTGAAATTAACCCATTAGTGGTCTATGAGCAGGGATCAGGCGCTAAGGCAGTTGATGTCAGAATCATTCTCACAAAAGAGTGATCTGGTAAAAGTTATATATGAAACCATAATCGATTATAAATAGGAGTGATTCTGATGGAACGATTAATTATTTCGTCCTTGCGACAAAGCGCTGGAAAAACCAGCCTGATCGTTGGTTTGGCAAAGGCGTTAAACATGAAGATGGGTTACATGAAACCCTTCGGAGAAAGATACCTTTATAAGAAGAAACGGCTTTGGGATTATGATGCTGCCCTCATTACCCAAATATTCAATATGGAGGACAATCCAAAAGAGATGAGCATCGGGTTTCATCATCTTCAATTGTTTTATGCTTTGAATGAGGATGCTATAAGAGCAAAGCTCCTGGATACGTTTCAATTTTTAAGCAACAATAAGGACATTTTTTTCGTGGAGGAAGGGAATGACATTTCTTACGGAACATCTGTACATTTGGATGCCAGAACCGTGACAAAAGATCTGGATGGGCAGCTCTTGCTTGTGGTCAGCGGCAATGAAAATACGATCGTTGATGATATTGGTTTCATTGCTACAGGACTGGTCCTGGATCGCACGCATTTCAAAGGGGTCGTCATCAACAAAGTGACCAATATGCAGGACTTTGCCGACAGCTATTTGCCGATTATTAAGAAGATGGAAGTTCCGATCCTGGGGATTTTGCCTTATTGCCCCGAATTGACATACTTCAGCGCTGAATATCTCGCCGATCGGATCTTCGCCAAAGTACTGGCAGGCGAATCCGGATTGCAGCATCAAATTCGGAATACCTTGGTTGGTTTTGTCGGTGCGGATGCGGCTGTTCAAAGCAGTTTATTTGAAGACCGCCATAAAGCGCTGGTTGTCAGTGGGGAACGCAGTGATTTGATTTTGAAGGCCATCGAATACCGCATCGCCGCCGTCATTCTAACCAATAATGTTATTCCGTCTCCTGCAATTATATCCCAGGCCGAAAACGCGGGTGTTCCTCTTCTTCTGGTTCCCGCTGATACGATCGAGACGGCAAGGCAAATTGATGGTATTGAACCTTTGACGACGAGCAAAGACACAGGAAAGATTGCCCTTATCGAAAGGATGGTGCGGGAAAATATAGATATTCAGCGCATAATCCAGAAAGCTTCGTTGTAAGGTCCGGGATGACCGGCAGACTTGAACCTCGTGTCTGACCTGATGACAAATCATCTCGCAAGAAGTGGCAAGTGCAGAAAATCGTCGACAAGCAAGTTAGAAAAAGAGAAACGGAAGCGAAGCAGATATGAACAACCCTCCATTTAATGGAGTATATTTTAAAAATCGAAGGGAAGCACGCCTGACGTGCCTACGGTAACGAATTTGCTTGAATATTGGAAAAACAAATATCCCGAAAAGTTTGCCGATGAAGATACGGTTTTCCAGCATATCCACAGGGGAAACACGATATTCATCAGCTCGGCCTGCGCGGAGCCCCGGTATCTCGTGCAGCGAATGGTCGACTATGCCGAAGCGAAGCCCCAGGCATTTTACGATGCTGAAGTGATTCACGTGAACTCGCTCGGAATCGCACCGTATACGGGATTGAAAGTCAAGTCAAAGTTCAGGCATAACTCGTTCTTCATCAGCAACGCCACGCGGGATGCCGTCAACGAAGGGCGCGCCGATTATACACCGATATCCTGGTCCCAGGTCCCTGATTTGTTCTATCGGGGCCTCATGCGGATCGATGTCGCTCTGATTCAGACATCCCTGCCGGATAAGCAAGGATTCGTCAGCCTCGGCATCAGTGTGGACATCGGCAAAGCGGCGTTGGCGAATGCGTCCTGCATCATTGCACAAGTGAACGCGCAAATGCCGCGCGTTCATGGCGACACCTTCATCCATCTGGACAAGATTAATTATATTATTCCTCATGATGATCCTCTCCTGGAATACACGCCCGCGGCAGATACGGATACCGTCCAGAAGATTGGAAAATACGTTGCACGACTGGTAGAGGACGGCGATACTATCCAGGTTGGGTACGGATCCATACCGAGTGCCATTCTGGCGAATCTATCGGGGAAAAAGCATCTCGGCATTCACACGGAGTTTTTCAGCGACGGTCTTGTCGACTTGATTAAAAAGGGGGTCGTCGACAATACTCAAAAGACCATCAACCGCCATAAGTCGGTGGCATCGTTTTGCATGGGCCATAAAGAGACCTATGAATTTGTCGATGATAATCCGGCCATCGAATTCAGACCGATAGACTATACGAATAATATCATGGTCATCGCTCAGCATGAAAATATGGTCGCCATTAATAGTGTTTTGGAAATAGACCTGACCGGGCAAGCCACAGCGGCATCCATTGGAAGGGTATTTTATAGCGGTGTTGGCGGGCAGTCCGACTTCATGCGGGGGGCTGATTTATCCAAAAACGGCAAAGTCATTCTTGCTGTGCAATCCACGGCAGAAGGAGGTAAGGTATCGCGGATTACGCCGACCCTGACACCGGGAGCCGGAGCCACTGTAACACGTTACGATGTCCATTATGTCGTTACGGAATACGGAATCGCCTACCTGCACGGGAAAAACATCCGGGAACGGGCCATGGACCTCATCGCCATCGCCCATCCGAAATTCAGGCTTTGGCTAATTGAAGAGGCGAAAAAAGCAGGGTTGATTTATCAAGATCAAGCATTTATTCCGGGAGAAAAAGGAAAGTATCCTGAGGAACTGGAAACGACCAGAATCACAAAAACGGGCCTTCGCATTTTCTTCCGACCTATTAAAATCAGTGATGAGTCTTTATTGCAGGACTTTCTTTATTCTCTGTCCGATAACAGCCTTTACCGCCGCTTTATTTCCATCCGCAGGGATATGCCCCACGAACGGATTCAGGAATTTGTCGTGATCGACTATACGAAAGAGACGGCGATTCTGGCGATCATTGGTGATGATCGGATGCAAAAGATTGTTGGTGTAGGGAGATTCTTTGTTGATGACGTGAGACACGTTGCCGAGGTCGCGTTTGCGGTCCGTGATAATTACGCCAATAAAGGCATTGGTACGGAATTACTGTCCTACCTGACTTATCTTGCAAAACGGCAGGGCCTTCTGGGATTTACCGCCGACGTCCTGATAGAAAACAGGCCCATGCTGCACGTATTTGAAAAAGGCGGCTTTGATATTGCAAAACAGAGTACGGCCGGTATTTACAGTATGACCATGGCCTTCAGGAGATAATACATTCTGAAAGGCCTATACACTCGCTTGATTCAGAACATCGGGAGCCGCCGCATCCAGGGCATAAAGCCTTCGACCACTCTGGAATCTCTGGCCAAGCTCGAACCGGTCTTCATCAAAGACGAAAAAGGCACGGTTAAGGCCGGCAACGCAAGCCAGACCAACGACGCGGCGGCTGCGTGATTGTCGCCAGCAAATCGATGTGCAAGAAGCTGGGATTAAAACCCAAGATGAAGCTTGTGACTTTAAGAAGTCCTGATGTTGTGAATTACAATTTGATACAAAAGAATAGTCGACAAGATCTGCGAGATTCACAGATTATGCAATTTCCGTTTGGATTAATTTGAACGGCAACTCTTTTTAGCAGTAACCCATCTTTGAGAGCATGGTCTTCTTTACATGATCATGGCTCTGGCGCAAAACCCATTGGTTAGAACCCATGCTCCCAAAAGATGAGTGGCTTTGGCATTTTTCTATTTAGGCTTCTCGCCGCGCAGGACATTCTTGAGAACTTTCTGCATGGCATTCTTCGGCAATGCGTCCACAAATTCGACGATGGCCGGCTTCTTATAGCTGGCCAGCTTTTCCCGGCAATAATCCATGATCTCCTCTGAAGTTGCCTGCTGTCCGGGTTTAAGAATAATAACCGCCTTGACGATCTCTCCCCAATAATCATCAGGAACACCCACGACAGCTGATTCCAGGATTTTGGGATGGCTGTGCAGCACATTCTCAATTTCCACGGGGTAGATGTTTTCCCCGCCGCGGATAATCATGTCTTTTTTTCTACCGGCAAGGTAGAGATAACCATCTTCATCCATGCTGGCCAGATCACCCGTATGCAGCCACCCTCCGCGCAGAGTTTCCTCCGACGCTTCCGGCTTGTCCCAATAACCCTTCATGACTTTTTTGCCGCGGGCAATGATTTCACCGACGGTACCGATCGGCACATCCTGATCCTGATCATCCACGATGCGGACCTCACCTTCGGGAATACAATGACCGATGCTGCCCAGGTGTTTTGTTTTTTTCGCTATCTCCTCCGGGCTGCCTTCCAGGACATGATCTTCGGGAGAGAGCACGGAAATAATTCCCGTAGACTCCGTCATGCCGAAAAAATTCGTATAGTCGGCCTGAAGGAGTTTTTTGGCTTGCAGGAGAAGCTTCACGGGCATGGGGGAGGCACCATAGCCGATGTTTCTTAAAGAGCTGAGGTCTTTCTTCGGAAAATCCGGATGATCAAGGATGCCCTGAAGCATGGTGGGAACCAGATAGGTCGTGGCCACTTTCTCTTTTTCGATGATATCCAGACAGGCCCCCGTCTCGAACTGCGGAAGGATGACCTGGGTGTCTCCCCGGTAGAGGGGAAGCAAAGTGCTGACGACGCCGGCAATATGATACATGGGAACGTTCAAGAGCAATGTCCCCGCAGCGAAAGTGTACCGGTCCGTGATGGGGGTCTCGACATTGGCATGAGTCAGCATGGCGCCCTTCGGGAAGCCCGTTGTTCCACTGGTGTAGATTAGGCAGGCCGTGTCGCTCTCCTGAACGGGTACGCTGGGGAAAGGGGCTGGCGACTGCTGTGAAAGCAGGAGTTCGTAACTTTCCATATCCGCCGCAGGCTCTCCGATAACCACATAATGTTTGACGGATGACAGATTGGCCCGGATGCCGTTGACAAGATCTACATAGCGATCGCCTAAAATCAGAACTTTCGGTGTGCAATTATTCAGGATGTAGGAAACTTCGTCGCCACGCAGCCTGAAATTCAGATTGGCGGAAATCCCGCCGACTTTGCCGATGGCGTATGTTATTTCGCAAAATTGAAAACAATTGGTCTGAAAGACCGCTACACGGTCACCGGGTTTAACGCCCATTTTAGTCAAGGCCCTGGCCAGGCGGTCTGCCCGTTCCTCCATCTGTTTGAAGGTTAACCGTACCTCGTCATGGACGACACAAATTTTATCGGGACATGTTTTACAGGTCTTTTCGACGATCGAAGCGAAATTCATGACATCTCCTTTGATTCATTTCTTGATTCATAAAAAAGGACGGCAAGCCTGCCGTCCTTTTCCGGAACCGCTGTTATTTTCTCCCGTTAAGGATCGGAGGGGTGCACAGGGCCTGGGGAATGGTGACAACCTCACCCCAACTCGCGTTATGATCAAACCATTTATTGGGCATGACGAGTTCGGATAAGTAGATATCGCCGAGCATCAGGTGGTCCTGGGGCCGCATATACAAAGGACCAATAATGGAATTGTATTTGTATCCCTCCCAGGTTTTAATAATTTTTTCGGAATTGGTCGTTCCCGCTTTTTGCATCACATCAAAAAGCCAGTAGAGACTGATGACGCCGCTTCCCACAAAACCGATCGGCCATCTATAAAATTCAGTATCGTAAGGCTTGCTCCATTTCTTCCACTGTTTGTTCCAGAGTTCGGTGAACTTTTTGTTTGCAGGGGTGTTGATCGCGGGAATATATGCCTGGATTAGGATATTCCCAACGCCGGCATTGCCGCCAATACCTTTAAGCGTATTGGGGTCATCCAGGTATATGCTGGAAATGGGCACCTTCAGGCCGAACTGTCTTGCTTGCTTCTGCAGATTTTCATTGTCTGCGGCCCATGCCTGGGTGATGATAGCATCGGCGCCGGATGCCTTAATCTTGGTCAGATAAGGCGCAAAATCCTTGACGAAAAGGGGGAAAAAATCTTCGCCGACGATCTGTGCCTCCGGCTTATACTTCTTGATGGCGGCCTTGAATGTTTCAGCATAGGCATGGCCGTATGCATAATCCTGGCAGATGATATAAAACTTTTTTTCCGGGCGCTTGGTATAGTATTGGGCAAGGGCGAGGGTCCACTGCGTCGTATTGGGAGCCATGACCTGAAAGACGTAGGGATTCCAGTTCTTTTCGTCCAGAAGCATATCTGAAAACGAGGTATTGTTCATGAAAATTTTCTTGTGCAAACCGGCCATCATTTGGCCGACGAGGGTAATATGAGTCCCGGAAGTTCCCACCAGGGCATCGACTTTATCTTCCAGAATGAGCCTTTCCATGACCTTTTTTGCAATGTCAGGTTTAACCTGCGTATCTCCTTTGAAGATCTGGATTTTCTTCATTTTCCCGTCAACGAGAATTCCCCCTTGCGTATTAATGTCATGGGCAACCCAGGCCGCAGCCAGATAAAATAATTCGCCGCTTATGGACCCCGGTCCACTGAAAGGGTTAACAACCCCTATCTTAATCGTATCCCCCGTAACAGGGGTATCCGATTTGCCGGGAATAAAGGTAGACATGTCTCCCTTAAGCGGCTGAAAAGCCATCGCGGCATTCCAATTGAAGCTACAGGTGAAGAAAAGAAACAAAGAAACGGCTGCTATGATCCTGCATCGATGAACCAAAGACCTTTGCATTTGCTACCTCCAATTTAATAAGGTTATGAAAATTTAATATCGATATCTGATAAGACGTCAACAAATACCGCTATCCTCTGAAAGCTTAATCTGGAAGATTGCACCTTCCTCCTGCATTCAATGCGTTGAGGAATAAACTTAAGAACGCAGCAAACAATCTTGCGTCCAGCGTGCCTCTCATGACCGTTCCCCGCCTTTGTTTTACAAGTACTTCTCTTCCAGGAGCTGCAATACCTTGTCCGCCGAGTCGGTGACGGCGGTGCCGGGGCCGAAGATGCCTTTGACGCCTTTTTCATAAAGGAAGTCATAATCCACAGGCGGAATCACACCGCCCACCACCACGATGATATCTTCTCCGCCCATTTTCTTCAACTCACCAATCAACATCGGAACCAGCGTCTTGTGCCCCGCGGCCAGACTCGAAACGCCCACCACATGCACGTCGTTTTCAATAGCCATTTTGGCGGCCTCTTCCGGCGTCTGGAACATCGGACTGATATCCACATCAAAGCCGATATCGGCATAAGCCGTCGCCACCACTTTGATGCCCCGGTCGTGGCCGTCCTGCCCCATTTTGGTCACGAGCTGCCGCGGGCGGCGGCCCGTTTTCTCCATAAATCTTTCCGTCCGCTGCCTCAGGGCATCAATGACCTCACTGTCGCCGTATTCGGAAGCGTACGCGCCGGAGATAACCCGCGTTGTGGCGACATAGCGGCCGAAGACTTTTTCCAAAGCGTCGGAGACTTCACCCACGGTGGCCCGCAGTCTGACGGCAACGATTGCTGCTTCCAAAAGGTTTCCGCCCTTTTCGGCGATCGTTGTGATCTTTTCCAGGGCTTTGCCCACCGCCTGGTTGTCGCGTTTCGCTTTGATCTCCCTGAGCCTCGCGATCTGCTCATCACGAACGTTGCTGGAGATGTCCAGGACTTCGATGGGGACTTCATCTTTGACTTTGTATTTGTTGACCCCGACGATGGTGTCTTTGCCCTGGTCGATCCTCGCTTGCCTTCGCGCGGCGGATTCCTCGATTCTCATCTTCGGCATGCCGGTTTCAATGGCCCGGGCCATGCCGCCCAGTTCTTCGATTTCATCCATGATCTTCTGCGCCTCTTTGATGATCGACGCGGTTAAGGATTCCACATAATAGGAGCCGCCCAGGGGGTCAACCACATGGCAGACCTGGGACTCTTCCTGGATGATGATCTGGGTGTTGCGGGCAACCCGCGCGGATAAAGGCGTGGGCAGGCTCACGGCTTCGTCAAACGAGTTGGTGTGGAGCGACTGTGTGCCGCCCAAAGCTGCGGCCAGAGCTTCCAGGGTGGTCCGGATGATGTTGTTGTAGGGGTCCTGCTGCGTCAGGCTCCAGCCGGAGGTCTGGACGTGGGTTCTCAAGACCTGGGACCGGGGGTTAAGCGGGTGGAATTCGCCCACAATCTTATGCCACAGATAACGGGCGGCGCGCAGCATGGCGATTTCCATAAAAAAGTTCATGCCCACGCCGAAGAAGAACGAAAGCCTCGGAGCAAAGTCATCGATCTTCAGTCCGCCGTCGATGGCGGCGCGGACATACTCCTTCCCGTCGGCCAGGGTAAAGGCGGTCTGCAAAACGGAGTCCGCCCCCGCTTCCATAATATGGTAGCCGCTGATGGAGACGGTGTTATACCGGGGCATGTGCTTCGAACAGTAGGAAATGATATCCGAGACAATCCGCATGGACGGTCTCGGTGGATAGATATACGTATTGCGGGTGAGGAATTCTTTCAGGATATCGTTCTGGATGGTGCCGGCAAGTTTGCTCTGTTCGACGCCCTGCTCTTCGGCGGCAACAATATATCCGGCCAGAACCGGCAGCACGGCCCCGTTCATGGTCATGGAGACGGACACTTTCTCCAGGGGGATTTTGTCAAAGAGGATTTTCATGTCTTCAACAGAATCGATCGCCACGCCGGCCTTCCCGACATCGCCCGCGACGCGGGGGTGGTCGGAGTCATAGCCCCGGTGGGTGGCAAGGTCAAAAGCCACGGACAGCCCGGTTTGTCCGGCGGCCAGATTTTTCCTGTAAAACTCATTCGATTCCCTGGCTGTGGCAAAACCCGCGTACTGCCGGATCGTCCAGGGCTGGTTGGCGTACATGGTCGCCGAAGGGCCCCGCAAATACGGCGGCAGACCCGACAACGTATTCACGGTATCGAGGCCTTCCAGGTCCTCCGCGGTATAAATCGGCTTCACGGTGATCCCTTCCGGCGTTTCCCAGTCAAGCGCCTCCAGGGGCCGTCCCTTTAACTCCTTAATGGCTGTTTCTTTCCATTTCTTCATGTTCTTGTGTGCGGTCACGGTTTAGCTCCTTTATTAAAATTCAAACATCCTGTTTCCTGTTGCAACGAAAGCACCGCTACATCTTGCGCAGTTCTTTTTTGAGGATCTTGCCAACCAGTGTTTTGGGCATCGCCGCGAGGATGACCACCTCTTTCGGGACAAAGAATTTCTTCAGCTTGCCCCTGCAGTATTCCAAAATCTCGCCGGCCGTCGCCGCCTGGCCGGCCCTGAGCGTGACAAAGGCTTTGATCTCTTCGCCGTAAACCTTGTCTTTGATGCCGATGACGGATGCTTCGGACACGGCCTCGTGCGCATAAAGGACTTCTTCAATGACCCGCGGCGAAATGTTTTCGCCGCCCTTGATGATGATGTCTTTCTTGCGGTCGGTGATATAGAAATAGCCGTCTTTGTCCACGTAGCCGATATCGCCCGTGTGCAGCCAGCCATTGACGACCACTTCCGCCGTCGCCTCGGGCATCTTCCAGTACCCTTTCATGACCATCGGGCCCCGCAAAACGATTTCGCCTTCCTGACCCTGGGGTAATTCCCGGTCGCTTCCGTCAAAGATCTTCATTTCCATGCCCTTCATCGGTTTGCCGATGGAACCGGGCTTGATGAGGAATTGGCCGACATTGGTCGCGTTGTTGGCGCCCGCTTCCGTGAGCCCCCATCCCTCGGCGATTTGGGCTCCGAATTTTTCCTTGAACTGCTTCCAGGTATCAAGCGACAGGGGTGCGGAGCCGCAGACCCAGTATTTAACGGAGCTGATGTCGTACTTCGCATAGTCCGGAAACATCAGCATGTAAACGATCATGGTGGGGACAATAGGAACGGACTGAACCTTATACTTGTCGATACTGGCAAAGACCTGTTCCAGATTGAACTGCCGCAAAATAGCAACTTTTCCGTTGAGGCGCAAAAACGATCCGTTCATCATGGAAACGCCGAAGGAATGGCAAAGCGGCAGCATGGCCATCGAAACCAGATCCTGCGGAAGGTTGGTGGCTTCCTGCTGCATCCGCGCGGAATAGGCAAGTCCCGCATGGGTCAGCATGACGCCCTTGGGCGTGCCGGTCGTGCCGGAGGTGTAAATCATGGTCGCGACATCATCGTCGGCAGTTTGGACCATTACGAGATCTTCGGAGCCTTGGGCGAGAAGCTTCGCAAAATTATGCGTCCCTTCAATATCTTTATCGGAAACCACGACGATATTTTTTACGGCGCCCGATTTGGACTGAGCGGTCCTGACCTTATCCAGGTACTCCGGCGTGGTAATAACGGTGTGAACGTCGCTGTCTTGGTAAATGTAATTGATCTCTTCCTGGCCCACCAGGTAATTAATCGGCAATGCGATCGCGCCTAGCCGCCAGATCGCCTGAAATGCCTGAAAGACTTCCGGACAGTTCTGCATCTGCATAATGACCCGGTCGCCGCGGGAGACACCCAGTTCCATAAGCGCATTACCAAATTTTCGGGCCGAGCGGTCCATCTGGACATTGGTAATTTCGCGGCCCTCAAAAATGTAACTGACGTGCTCGCCCACTGCCAGGCTCTTCAAGGCCAATTCTGCAATATTCATCCCGAAGCCTCCTCAATGTATTCAAAGCGATTAAATCGTTATCGCCGATCTTTCCACTTTTGCACGATTACCCCTGTATACAAACGAAACACCAATTTCCTCTTTACGGGTCGATGACGGGCTGCCGCCTCAGGTACTGCGGTATTTCAGCAATCTGCGATGCCGGCCTTGCTCTCAAAAGATGGCCGGGCAAAGCCACTCCGGCCATTTTTTCCGCCAGGCGGGCGCAGTCCAGAAGCCCCTCGAGATTGATGCCCGTTTTGATGCCCATTTCCTCAAACAAATGCACCAGGTCTTCGGTCGGTACGTTCCAGTAGCCGATGTCCAGTTCGGCAACCCCATAAGGCGTTGCGCTCATGCCGCAAAGCGATGTATCGAAAATGCGGATGCCCGCCTCGTAGGCGGCCATGCAGTTGGCGATGGCCGCGCCCCGCGTGTTATGAAAATGAACGGCCAGGTTGATCCCGAGCTGCAAATCCAGGAGCCTGCGGATCGTCGATTTGACCGTCTTAGGATTGGCCATCCCCGTGGAATCATGAAGCACGATCTCGGATGCGCCCATGTAACCGAGCTTCAGCAGCAACTGCGCGAGGTCATCAGGGCTGATCCTGCCGCTGTAAGGGCAGCCGAAAGCCATCATGATATACACCCGGATGCTCCGTGCGTTGGCAACCGCCGCGTCCAGGACGGCGGGCAGCATCTTATTGAGACTTTCCTTAAGCGGCCGGCCAAGGTTCAGTCTATTGAACGTATCGCTTGCGGCCAGCACAATCAGGATCTCGTCAATCTGGGTGACAACCGCGCGCCGGCAGCCGATTTCATTGGGAACAAGCCCCACATAGGTTACGTCCGGTTTCTTGGTAATTCCTTTGATCAGTTTTTCCGCATCATATCCTTCCGGCATCAGACGGGGATGGGTAAAGGAGGCGCATTCGATCTTATGCAGGCCGGTATCCGACAGCCGGTTGATGTAGTCTATTTTATCCTGGGTCGACAGGCTGTCACAGACTTCCGGCAGACCATCCCGCGGCGATACTTCCACGATCGTGACCTGGTTATCTCTCTTCCTGGCAGTCCTGACCGCCGGCGAAACACCACTTAACATTGTTGCTTGAGCTCCGAACTAAGATTTCCTGCAACTAATGCATAAGTCATTCCAGCCGCGCGGGGCCCTCGTTCGGCTCCGAAACCTTCCGTTCAAAAAACCCGAACCGCACTTTGGTGCCCATAATCCTTATATTCCGTGACGCCCCCTTGTTCTTCCGAATTTTCTTCATCCTTAACCTTGTAATGCAATTGTTTATGAAATATACTGTATTCCACAAATGATGTATATAATAAATACAAATTTATCAGACATAAGACTGCGGACCGCGCCGGACAATCCGTCTTTAGCAGAAGTCCCGGCGATCTGCAAAGACTGAAAGCTTATGTATTTTAAAAAGTTTTTTGCGGATTATTCCGATCAAAAAAACCCGACTGGTATGTTATTTGCTATGGTGGTCGGGTAAAAATATAAATGCCGGCAGTAAGGATGTACCCATGAAAGACACAAGAAAGATTTCCGCCCGCCCTATCAAAATTCAGGATAATACGTTCCGCGACGGACATCAGTCCATCTACGCCACAAGGATGAAAACGGAAGATATGATTCCGATCGCCGAAGAAATGGATAACTGCGGCTTCTGGGCCATGGAGGTCTGGGGAGGCGCAACGTTTGACACCATGCACCGGTTCCTCAATGAGGACCCGTGGATGCGGCCGAAGATTCTCAAACGATATGTCAAGAAAACGCCCTTCAGCATGCTGCTGCGCGGGCAGAATCTGGTCGGCTACCGGCATTATGCGGATGACGTGGTGCGTGCCTTTGTCGATAAGTCCTGCGAAATCGGGATTGATATCTTCCGCTGCTTTGATGCGCTCAACGATTTTCGCAACATCGAAACCTGCGTGGAAAGAATCAAGGCCAACGGCAAGCACTTTGAAGGAACGGTTTGTTATTCGCTTACGGAAAGCCGCCTGGGCGGGGACATCTATACGCTGGATTTTTACGTGGCCAAAGCCAAAGAGCTGGAACGCATGGGCGCCGATACCATCTGTATCAAAGACATGGCCGGCCTCCTGTCCCCCTACGACGCGTTTGATCTGTTCACCGCGCTTAAAAAAGAGATCAAGGTTCCCCTGCATCTGCACACGCATTACACCAGCGGCATGGGCAGCATGTCGTACCTGAAGGCCGTGGAAGCCGGCGTGGATATTATTGATACCTGCCTCGCACCCTTTGCACTGCGCACATCAATGCCCGCCTGCGAATCGATCGTTGCGGCTTTCCAGGGAACCGACCGGGATTCCGGGATCGATATCCTCGCCCTGCTGAAACTGAGCGAACATCTGGAGACCATCGCCCCGAAGTATAAGCACCTGCTCGCGGATCACAAGCTGTCCATTATCGACAACAGCGTTCTGGCGCATCAGATTCCAGGCGGCATGATTTCCAATTTGATAAGCCAGCTCAAAGAGATGAAGGCGCTCGACAAAATCAATGACATCTATAAAGAGGTTGTCCGGACGCGCAAGGACATGGGCTATCCGCCACTCGTGACGCCGGCATCGCAGATTATCGGTTCACAGGCCGTACTTAATGTTCTTTTCGGCCGGTACGTCCGCATCTCCAACCAGCTCAAAGACCTCGTCCTGGGCCTCTACGGCAGGACCCCGGCGCCGATCGATCCGGAGCTCACCAAAAAAATATTGAAGAATTATAAGCGCGGCCAGGAACCGATCACCGGCCGGCCGGCCGATGAACTTCCCCCGGAGATAGAAGAGGCCAGGAAAACAATCGGCCATCTCGCGCGGACCAAAGAAGATCTGCTGGGATGGATTTTGTTCCCCCAGACGATGGAGAAATATCTGCAGGCAAAATACGGGGTCGATTCACCGGTGAGCTTAGGTGCGCCGGGCAATGCTTGATAAAAAATGAAAGAGGATATGATGAAAATGAATAACGGCTGTCATGACAAAGCGCTGCGAGGCGTTGAAATACTTCACGACCCCAGTCTGAATAAGGGAACGGCCTTCACGGCTCTCGAGCGCGACGAGCTGGGCCTGCATGGATTGCTTCCACCGCGCATCTCGTCTCAGAAGCAGCAGGTCGAACACGTGATGTACAACGTTCGCCGCAAGCCCAACAACCTGGAGAGCTATCTCTATCTGATCGGTTTGCAGGACCGCAATGAACATCTGTTTTATAAAGCACTCGTGGATCACCTCGAAGAGCTCAGTCCCATCGTCTATACGCCGACTGTGGGCCTGGCCTGCCAGGAATACAGCCATATTTATCGCCGGCCCCGCGGGCTGTTCATTACCCGGTATGACCGCGGGCATATCAAAGGCGTTCTGAAAAACTGGCCCTGCAAGAATGTCCGCGTTATCGTCGTTACGGACGGTGAACGCATCCTGGGCCTGGGTGATCTGGGAACCAACGGAATGGGAATCCCCGTGGGGAAATTGTCACTTTATACGGCCTGCGCCGGCATTGATCCGCAGGCCTGCCTGCCCGTCATGATCGATGTCGGAACCAACAACAGCGAGTTGTGGAGTGATCCCCAGTATCTCGGGTTGCCGGAGCCCAGGCTGGAAGACGGCGCCTATGACGAACTGATCGATGAATTCATGGAGGGGGCAAGCGAGATCTTCCCCCACGTGATGATCCAACTCGAGGATTTCGGCAATCGGAATGCTTTCCGGCTCTTGGCCCGGTATCAGGATCAATACTGCATGTTCGACGATGACATCCAGGGCACCGCCAGTGTCGCCCTGGCCGGACTCTATTCCGCCCTGCGTATGATCAAAGGCAAACTGTCCGAGCAGCGGATTTTGTTCTTTGGCGCGGGCGAAGCGGCTCTGGGCATCGGCAGCCTCGTGGCCACCGCAATGGTCAACCAGGGCCTCTCCGAGGAAGAGGCCGTCGGCCGGTGCTGGTTTGTCGATTCCAAGGGTCTCGTCGTGGCCGGCCGTGAGGATCTCGCCCATCACAAACGTCGTTTTGCCCATGATTTTCCTTTCCATCGGAATCTGCTGGACGTGGTCGAAGCGATAAAGCCTTCGGCTATCATCGGCGCGTCGGGACAATCCGCAACCTTTACGCCGGAGATACTGGCGGCGATGGCCCGCTTAAACGACCGTCCGATTGTCTTTGCACTTTCCAATCCGACCTCTAAGGCGGAGTGCACGGCCGAAGACGCCTATCTTCATACAGGCGGACGCGCCGTCTTTGCGAGCGGGAGTCCATTCCCGCAGGTGGAGCAAAACGGCCGGACCTTTGTGCCGGGCCAGGCCAATAATGTCTATATTTTCCCCGGCGTCGGTCTGGGAGTCATGGCCGCGGAAGCGAACCGGGTGACGGACGAGATGTTCTCCGCGGCAGCCAAGTGTCTCGACGAACAGGTATCGAAGGACGACTTTGCCCAGGGGCGGATTTTTCCGTCGCTGACACGGATCCGCGAGGTCTCGGCCGCGATCGCGCTGGCCGTCGCCAAAGTCGCTTTTGCCCGCAAACTGACAGCGATCGCGGAACCGCCCAATTTGCCAGGCTATATCAGGGCCAAGATGTACGACCCGACCTATCGGTAGTTTCCAAAAACAGCAAGGCTCTTGCAGGGAACTGTATACAATAAATACATGCAGCGCGCGTCAGTGCAGTTTTGAAAAATGGGGCGCCCAAAACCGCTAGTTGCATAACATGCCTATATCATTAATACTTTCAGCATAAACCTTCTGCCGCGAGCAGCTTCTCTGCAAAAAAAACATGATGGCATTGTAATTGCTATACATGTTGCACAGGAAACGAATGCAAAAAAATATAGTCAAACAAATGGATGAAGGGTATAAAGAAACGCGGATTTCCCGTCGTCTTTTCCCTCATCGCAGCATGAGTTGATGATTCGTCACTGCTAAAAGAAAAATCGCCGGGGCGGCGAATCAACCACCGCGCAGCAAGCTGCGGAGAATTAATGCTCGTCCCGCGTGGGCGGGAATCAGCCACCCCGCACCGAACTCGCGAGGTATGAAATGAACGTCATTATTTCGCAGCAAGCTGCGGAGAATTAACGCTCGTCCCGCGTGGGCGGGATCAAACACAATAAAAGAGTTCATAAAATTTATAAGAGGTGTGAATATGGAAAATGTTGTTTTTATCAGTTCGGCGCGTACACCGATCGGTGCGTACGGCGGAGCGCTCAGGGATGTTCCGATTTACCGGCTGGGCAGCCTCGTTCTCGCCGAGGCCGTGAAAAAAGCCGGCATCGACCCGGCAACGGTTGATGATGTCATCATGGGCTCGGCCTACCAGAACGGCGAGTGCGCCAACGGCGCGCGGATGGCCGTCCTGGACGCGGGCTGGGTGGATACCGTACCGGGCGTCATGCTCGACCGGCGCTGCTGCTCGGGACTGGAATCCATTTTTTACGGGGCCATGAAAATCCAGACGGGCAATGCCGACATCGTCATCGCCGGCGGCATGGAATCGATGAGCCAGGGCGAGCTCTATATCCCCGGCGACATCAAGTGGGGACTGGGCGGCAAAAACCACGAGAAGTACGGCTTTATGCCCCGCGGGCATGGCGCACTGGCGATGTGGGGGATTCCCTTCTATGACCGGCTGCAGCGCGGCCGCGTGATGTCTCAGCCGATCGCCCGCTACGGCGAGTTGAGCTCGATGATGACCTGGGCGGAAACCGCGGCCAAAAATGAGAAAATCACCCGCGAAGAGGCCGACCGCTGGGCGCTGCGTTCGCATCAGCGCGCCATTCACGCCCAGGACGCGGGCAAGTTTGTAGACGAGATCGTACCCATCGCGACGGGCAAGGATAAGAAGACCGGTGAAACGCTTTACCTCAAAACCGACGAAGGACCTCGCCGCGAAACAACGCTCGAAAAACTGGCTAAGCTCAAACCCGTCTACAAGGGCGGCGTCTGCACGGCCGGCAACTCTTCGTCGGAAAACGACGGTGCGGCGGTGGTGATCATGGCCTCGGAATCCAAAGCCAAAGCCCTGGGCATCAAGCCGCTGGCTTATTACCGCTCCTGCGCGGTGGCGGCAACGGACCCGACGCTCACCTATCCTGCCGTTCCGGCAGCGGTGGATAAAGCCCTGAAGAAAATCGGCGCGACGATCAACCAGATGGACCTCATTGAAGTCCAGGAGGCCTTTGCCGTTCAATGCCTGGCGGATTCGAGACTTGCCGGTCTTTCCGACGAACAGATGGACGCGAAAGTTAACGTGAATGGATCGGGCATTTCGCTCGGGCATCCGATCGGGGCAACCGGAGCCATGCGGCTCACCACGCTGATCAACGAAATGGTGCGCTCCGACAAACGTTTCGGTCTGGAAACCATTTGCGGCGGCGGCGGCCAGGGAATATGTATGGTTATCGAGCGTAAGTAAAATTATTCGCAGGAAACGGTCGCGACCGTTCCCTACTACAGATTGCCACGGCGCCTGAGAGGCGCCTCGCAATGACAACATAACAACAGTCCAGGAGGAAAAGGGATATGGATTTTGCATTAACAGACGAACAAAGAATGATTCAGGATACGGCAAAGAACTTTGCCGAAAAAGAAATCGCACCGCACGTCGAAGAAGACGAAAAGAATCATTTCTGGCGTAAGGCAATCTTTGACAAGATGGCCGAACTGGGATTCTTCGGCTTCTGCATCGACGAGAAATACGGCGGGAACGGCATGGGCTTTCTCGAAGGTGCGCTGGCCATCGAGCAGATCGCCAAGGTTCATACCTCCTGGCGCATGGCCTTCAACATGCAGTGCTGGGGCCCGGCACTGACAATTCAGAAATTCGGCACGGAAGAACAGAAGCAGCAGTACATTCCCAAATTCGTCAACGGCGAATACATCGGCAGCTTTGCCATGACCGAACCCGATATCGGATCGGATGTCGCCTCGATGAAGACCTTCGCGGAGGACAAAGGAGATTACTACCTTTTAAACGGCAACAAGATGTGGATCACCAACGGCACCGTCTGCAACCACGGTCTGCTCTATGTAAAAACAGACAAGGACGCGGGCGCCAACGGTGTGAGCTGCTTCATCATGGACTACAGCCTGCCCGGCATCACGCGCAAAAAGATCAACGAGAAAGTCGGCCTCTGGGCGTCCGACACGGCCGAACTGACTTTTGAAGATGTCAAAGTTCCCAAGCATCTTCTCCTAGGAAAACTCAACAAGGGATTCCAGATCTGCATGACCCAGTTAAACGCGACGCGCCTGGGATGCTCTTCGGGTGCGGTGGGCCTCTCCGGCGCGATCCTCGACGCCTGCGCGAAGTACGCAACGGAACGTACCCAGTTCGGCAAGCAGATCGGCCGGTATCAGCTCATTCAGCAGCAGGTCGCCGAGATGAAAATGAACCATGCCGCGGCCCAGGCGCTGATTTACAAGGCCGCGTGGCTCAAGGACAAGGGACTCCCCAACGTCATGGAAACTTCCATGTCCAAGCTCTTTTCCGCCAAGACCGTCGTCCATGACGCAAACGAGGCGATGAAGCTCTACGGCTCTTTCGGCTACTCCGACGAATACCCATGCGGCCGCTTCCTGCGTGACTCCAAGCAGTTCGAAACCCTGGAGGGAACGTCCAACATGCATACGATGATTATCGCCAACGCCGCGATGGGATTTGCCCCGAACCGGGCTTAATCGATCCACAGTGTGGTTTGAGTATTGCAGGCGCGGCGGCAAAAATTGCCGCCGCGCCTGTTCATCGTTAACGAGATCTCTATTTTATCTTAAAAAATAACGGGAGCGTGTATGAAACAATACTTTGAAAAAATGGACCCGCTGGGCAAGCCGCTCACGGCGAAGCAAATCGACGGCATGCAGGAAAACCGCGACAAACTGGAAGAAATCATGCGCACAGTGGATGCGGAGGTCGAACGGATCAAGAATGTCGGCGTGCCCCTGCAAACGCTGCACGACCGCGGCGAAATGAGCGTGTGGGAACGCATCGAGTACCTGATCGATCCCGGAACCTTCTGCCCGCTGCACAGCATCTTCGATCCGGATAATGAAGAGTCGGGCAGCACCGGCGTGGTGGACGGACTGGCGCGCATCAACGGCAAATGGTGCGCCCTGATCGGCTTCAACAACAAGTGGATGGCAGGCGCCTGGATCGCCGGCCAGCCGGACAACAACCTGCGCGTCACAGACATCGCCAAAATTCTGCATATCCCGCTCGTGTGGCTCGTCAACTGCTCCGGTGTGAAACTGCCCGAGCAGGAAAAAATGTATGCCAACCGCCGCGGCCAGGGCACGTGCTTCTTCCGCCATGCGGAACTCGAACAGATGGGCATCCCGGTGATCGCCGGTATTTACGGCACCAACCCCGCGGGCGGCGGCTACCAGTCGATCAGCCCGACCATCCTGCTTGCGCACAAGAAAGCCAACATGGCCGTGGGCGGAAGCGGGATCGTCAGCGGCATGTCGCCCAAAGGATTCTTTGATGAAGCGGGCGCCGAGGAAATCATTAACGCCACCCGCCATTTCAAATCCGTCCCGCCCGGCAGTGTCAAAATCCATTACGATGTTACCGGATTTTTCCGCGCCGTCTTCGATGAAGAAAAACAGGTGCTCGACGCGATCAAGGATTACATGAATGATCTGCCGGCTTACAACCCGCGCTTCTTCCGCGTGGCCAAGCCTGCCGAACCCGCGTATTCCCCCGCGGAGATCGCCTCGATCATCCCGGTAAACAAGAAACGGGTTTACGATTTTGAACAGGTGCTGGCGCGGTTGGTGGACGGTTCCGAACACCTGGAATTCCGGCCGGGCTACGGACCGGAGATGTATTGCGGCCTGGTCAAAGTGGACGGCTATCTGATGGGTGTCATCGGCAACCGCCAGGGCATGCTGCTGAACTATCCCGAATACACCAACGAGTATATGGGCGTGGGCGGCAAGCTCTACCGCCAGGGACTGATCAAAATGAGCGAATTTGTAACGCTGTGCTCCCGCGATAAAGTGCCGGTGATCTGGTTTCAGGATACCTCCGGCATCGATGTGGGCGATACGGCGGAAAAGGCGGAGCTCCTCGGCCTGGGGCAGTCGCTCATTTACTCGATTGAGAATTCAAAACTGCCGATGATGCTGGTCGTCCTGCGCAAAGGCACGGCGGCGGCGCACTACGTTCTGGGCGGCCCCACGGCGAACAACAACAATGCCTTTTCGCTGGGCACCGCCACGACCGAAATCAACGTCATGCACGGCGAGACCGCAGCGGCGGCAAGTTACGCCCGCCGTCTCGTCAAAGAAAAAGACGCGGGAAAACCTTTGCAGCCCATCATCGATAAGATGAACGAAATGGTCCAGCACTACGACGATACGTCAGGACCGGTTTTCTCAGCCAAGAAAGGTTTTGTCGATGAAATCGTCCGCTACCACGAACTGCGCAATTACCTGGTGGGTTTTGCCAACTGCGCCTATCAGAACCCGCGCGCCATCTGCCCGCAGCATCAGCTGATTCTCCCCCGGATTATCCGCTCGGAAATTGTGAAGGGGCTGGACAGACCGAAGTAGAAGAGCTCATGGCTTGTAGCTCATAGCTCATGGCTTATGGTTCATAGTAAAAAAAGGGCGGGATTTTTTCCCGCCCTTTTTTTGCATGATTCTCTTTATTCTATAACGTTCTAAAATTCCAATCCGACGCCGGCCTTTATTCCGAATGTGCTGAAGGTGTTTCTTTCCATTTTGTCAATTAAACCGGAGCCGCCCGCCTCATTGAAATTATCGCTTTTGCCCGCATCGATGTATTTAAAAAACGGCGTGGCAAAAACCATCAATCCAAACGCTCTGTCTTTCCTGGGGATGATGCTGTAAGTCATGGGAAGTTGAATCCTTGCGCCCATCCCGACAGGGTTGTCAAAAGAATTATCATGGACGCCGGATGTATATGAATATTTTCCGGCGAAGGGGAGCAGAAAGGCGACATCCAGCGCAATAGACCATCTGGGCTCGGTATAGCCGAAGATGGCTCCGAGAGCCGCATAGGGGGTCCGGTACTTTTCCGTTAATTGCGAATTCGTTTTACCCGTTAACTTCCAGTCGAGATATCCAATCCCGCCATAGGGCGTAAAGGCAAAGCTGCCCCGCTTGTAGAGCCTGTAGCCGGCATTGAGTTCCGTGCTCCAATCATGCCCGTCGTAATACAGCGGATCCGGATCGATATCTTCCTCCTTGATGTCCGGAAGAAGGTTGTAATCAAAAGTCGCCCGCAGGAAGACGGGCATCGAGTTGCCCTCATAACGAACATCCAGGGAGGGTCCATGCGCAATCCCGGTATGCTTCCATTCCAGGGCGTAAGCCCCTTCTTCATTTAGTTTATTCTCTGTTTGCCCGACGGAGTAGCCCAGAAAAATTTTGACACTGGCTTCGGCCCATGCAGTAGTCGTTGCCAGCCCGATAAGAACGAGCACCATGATCAATCCATATTTTTGTTTCATTGAGCGGTCTCCTTCATGATTTCCAAGATGATTATTCCCGAATCGACTTCACGCTGATTTCATAAATCGAACAAGATTTAAAATCAAGTCAATTAGTCGTCCGGAAAGAAGGTTCATGCCCCTGCGGGGCACGCGAGGGTCAAGGTGCAAGGTGCAAAAATCGCTCTCCCGTGCGAGACGCGCGTCAGACGATATCTTCGCTATCGAAGCGCCGGAAGAGGAGTGCGCCCAAAACAACAACATAGGCGAGTATATTGACGAGCGGATAGACGGATATGAATCCCGGTACGCCTTCCCAGGCAAGGAGCGACGATCCGAACCGCTCCGTGCCGGCGATCTGCGGCCACAACCAGTAGAATACTGTCCAGCCGCTCAGGCCCGACTGCGGACCTGCGGAGGGCATCAGGGCCTGTCCCATAGAACTCCGGGAGAGACTGAAAATTCCGTCTGCGACAAAGCTAATGATCGCTATTCCCGTGACACAGAGAAACGCCATAACATCCGGCATCACAAGCGACAGCGAGAGACAGGCGACGACCACGAAAAGCAGATTCAGGAAGCATGACAGCGACGCGGCAAGGTACTGCGGCAGCAGTGCCCCGGCGCTGACGGAGGCAAGGATAAATACCAGGCCGTGCAAAGCAAACATGAACAGCGCCGACAATGCCCACAAACCGAGGACCTTACCCGTGACGTACTGCCGTCTCGTGATCGGCTTGGACAGAATGCAGGCCTGCATTCCTTCGTCGCGGTCGCGCTTCAGCACACGCATGGTCAGCAAGGCCGAGAGAAACATCGACCCCAGAGCAATCAGATGGAACATGACTTTGGACATCATCTGGATCACACTCCGGGAGTCCACCATCTGGCCGTTCATCACAACATTGCCGGAGTAGCAGCCGCGGACGAGCAGGATGGCCAGCACTGAGAGCACGCACATGACAATGAAGCTTTTCTGCCTGACGTCGTCCGTCAGGGTGTATCGGGCAATGCGCAGCACAGGAGAAGTTTTCTTTGGCATTTTTTCGTTCACCCTTTCACCAGCCGGACAAATACCGCTTCCAGCGTTTCTCCCTCTTTGATCAAAACAGAAATGTCGTCTTTGACCAGAAGCCTGCCGTTATGAATGATTGCAGCCGTGTCGCAGATTTTTTCGACCTCCGAAAGCAAATGGGAATTGAGAAAGATCGTCATCCCTTCTTTTTTCAGGGATTCAAGCAGTTGGCGCGTTTCCCGGATGCCGATCGGATCCAGTCCGGAGGTGGGTTCATCCAGAAGTAGCAGACGGGGATGGCCGACGAGCGCGGCGCCCAGACCAAATCGCTGAATCATGCCTTTGGAATACGTGCCCGCCTTGGTGTGTTCCCGTCCCGACATTCCGATCTCGCCGACGATGCGCCGGCACTGTTCTTCCGCCTCGGGCGAACTCAGGCCCAGCAATTCGGCCGAACGCCGCAGATACTGCCACCCGGTAAGATGCGGCGCAATGCGCTGGTTTTCCGCCAGATACCCGATTGCAGCGCGGCTTTCCGCCTTCATGCAGTCGACGCCGTTTACCGACAGACTGCCCGCTGAAGGCCTCGTGAAATCCAGGAGCATCTTGACGATGGTCGTCTTTCCCGCGCCGTTGGGGCCCAGGAGCGCAAAACACTCTCCCGTCCGCACTGAAAACGAGACATTGTCCACGGCGGCCAGAGAGCCATATCGTTTGGTTACGGCATTTAATTCAATCATACCGGCGAGTATATGAATACAGCTCTCCGATGTCAATAAATCTCGTATTGATCATCGCCTTGTTTATTATATAATGAAAATCATATATCTTATGCACGAAGGAATAAGGAGGATGGATAAATCATGATTACCGTCACGCCCGAAGCCATTGACGCTATAAGAGTTTTTCTGGCACAACAGGGGAATCAAAAACCCATCCGCATTCATCTGCACTCCACCGGCTGCTGCGATGCATCGCTGGGCTTGACGGCGGATGACGCTTCAGCCGACGACGTCGTTGAGAATGTCCAGGGAATTATGTTTGTGATCCATCCGGATGTCATCACCCTGACCGGAGATGTTGCCATCTCCTATCAGAGCGACAAATTCGATTCCGGTTTTGTTCTGACGTCGGCGCGTCCGGTCAGTGAATGGAGCGGCTTCGGCGTCTGCACGATAAAAAGTTGACCGATCCCGGAAAAGATGAGTTGCCCCTGTCATTCTCTCTGGGCAGGTTTGCCGACGGCCTCCACGGCCAGGCCGTGATTCTCATGGATCTCGATGAGCGGCAGGAAACCGACCATCGCCAGAACATTGTACACGGTTTCCTGGACGGAACAGACGGCGAACCGGCCCTGCACCTCTGCGGCGGCCCTGGCACCCTTCATGAGCACCCGCAAACCCGCCGAACTCATATAGTCCACCTGGGCAAGATCAAGGACGCAGCGGGCCAGCGGTACGGCCAGGACGGCTGCGACTTCTTTTTCCAGTTCGGGCGCCGTCAACGCGTCTATTCGTCCCGCCACGCGGATCGACAGGACGCCATCACCCAAAACTTCTCTCTTCAATTCCATACGCTCCCTCCCCGGACGATCGTTAAGCCGGTTCATCAAACCGGCATTTGAGGGTTAAAGTGCCGTCCTCATACTTGGTGCGGATCTGGTAGGGCAGTTTCTTAAACAAGGCCAGCATGGAGAAATTTTCCTTAAGCACGATGGCATCGAGGCCGATGAGACCATTCGACAGCGCGGCATCCACCACTTTCTGCTGCAGCCGCACGGCGATCCCTTTTCCCTGCCAGTCTTTCGCCACGGAGTAGGCCACTTCCCCCGCTCCGCTCCCTTCCAGAAAATATCCGCCGATGCCGATCACGCGGCCGTATCCCTCTTCACCCTGATAGGCGACGATGGAACAATTTTTCGTATAATCGACGATGAACATGTCTTTCATTTCATCCCAGTAAAAATGGTGCTTCCGGCCGAAGAAACGCTTGGCAATGTCCCGCTCGTCCATCTCGTAGAAGTGCTCCTGGATCGATCGATCGTCAACGGTTTTAACGGGGCGGAACGTCACTTTCTGCCCGGCAATGGTCACGACTTCCTCGAGCCAGGCCGGGTAAACGCCGAATTGCGCTTCGTAGAGTTTGCGGTCCTGACTGATGAGCCCGTCGCGCCGCGCCTGCTCGAAGAGTTGCTCGCGAAAATCGGGGTGGGCGACGCTGATCATCGCCATGGCGCGCTCCTGAATATTCTTGCCGAACAGATTGACGGCGCCGTATTCGGTGACGACGTAGGTCACATCGGCTGCCGGAATGGCGACCGTCCCCGCGGCCTGTTCGACGACGATGTTGCTCGTCTTGCCGTCGTCGCTTAGCGACTGGACCACGACGATGGACTTGCCGCCCGGCGCCATAGCCGCGCCCCGGCTGAAATCCACGAGCCCCGCCACGTCGGCGAAATGGTTCTGCGCGGTACCGTCGGCCGCGACCTGCCCCTTCAGATCCACCGACGTCACGCGGTTGATGGCCGTCATCTTGTTGTGGCGGGCGATCATCACCGGATTGCTCACATAATCGCAGGGCCGGAATTCAATGGCCGGATTGCCGTTCAGGTATGCATAGAGATCGTCGGTGCCGATGGCCGCGGACGCTACCATCTTGCCTTCGTTGAATCCCTTTTTGCGGTTCGTGATTACGCCCCGCGCCGCGAGGTCCTGCATGACATCGAGAATCATCAGGGAGTGGATACCCAGATCCTTCTTTTCGCCCAGGGCCGCGGCCATGAGCTCCGGCGTAAAACCGGGACTGATGTGCAGAGTCGATCCATCATCCACCAGATTCGATAAGAGCTTGGCCACACGGTCCGCGTCCTTCATTTCCGGTATGGGGTAGACGGACAGCAGATCTTCCTGATGCTCGACGATATAGTCCACCTCGTCCACATGCAGCATGCCGTAACCCGGAATCACCGGCATGTTCGGATTGACTTGAACGATGACCACGTCGGCCGCCTGGGCGGCGGCCAGGGTAATGTCCACGGAAATGCCGAGGTTCAGCCAGCCGAACGCATCGGGCGGGGCCGTCTGGATCAGGGCATAATGAATGGGAATGTGGCGTTTCTGAAACAGCGCGGGCACCGTATAGAGATTCATCGGTGTGAGAAAACGCCGGGAGGCCGTGAGGCCTTTGATCATACCCGAGCCCTGGTAGATCGAACGTACATGATAATTGCGGCCTTTGGTTTCTTCCGCCACCAGCCCCATGAGCGACCCTTCCAGATTCAGAAAGCGCACGACTTCCACGTCCGAAAAATGGTCGGTGTGATCGATAAGTGCGTTCACGAGATGCTGGGGCTCGCCGCAGTAAGACCCGATGAAAACGCGCTTACCGCGTGAGATGCAGCTGATCGCCTGCTTGGCGGATACTACCTTGTCCTGATATGCTATTGCCACGCTTTCCTCCTGAGATGAAAAAATATCATTAATATTTGCTGTTTTTTGTTCGTGCTGAAATCATCACCGGATCGGGAAATTTTCCACCGGCCCCTGATCTTTATCAGGTCTGCCCGTCAATATCAACAGGATGCCGGCGAGCGCCAGGTAGGCCAGCGCGAGCATATAGTGGGCATTTGATGCGACCCGCCAGGGCAGATAAAGTTCTCCTGTCGGCATGATCGAATGAATGATGCCGAAAAGCGTCATGAGGCCGCAGATGGCCGCGCACAGGGCCGCAAGGCGCGCCCGGTGATCGATCAGGAAGGCCAGCATGCTGCCCCAGAGAAGCCCCGTCAGGATGAAGCCGTTGGCCAGCATGGTCAGCGTTTGATGCAGGTGCTGGAGTCTCAGTGGAAGCTTGTCGAGTGTTATGTTTGCCGCCCCCAGAAACTGCGCGAGAATGATCAGCACGAGGCTGGCGATGACCGGCAGAAAGCTCAGGCTGACTGCCGGGGAATGGGCCGGCGGTGATTCGGAGTAGGCCTGCCGGATGATTTCAAATCCGATAAAGATAAAAATGGGCGCAATGACCGCCCGGGGAATCAGGCCGACAAACAGCGACATCAGCCCGACCAGTGAACCGATACCGACCGCGAGGCCGGTCAAAAGCGTATAGCGCCAGGTTGCGCCCATCTTCTTGTATGCGGGATGACCGATATAGGGCGTGGTCTGCGCCACACCGCCGAAGAACGCCGAAATCAGAGATGTCGCCGCCTCGGTGAGCAGAATATCGCGCGGCCGGTAATCGTCGCCGGCGAGCCTCGCGCTTTCCGTGTTGTTGATGCCGCCGACGATCGTCAGGATACCGAACGGAATGGCGATGGGCAGATAGTGGATACTCTGGGGCAGGGTCTTGAGAAAATCAAAGGAGAACAGCGGGAGGCATAGATGCATCTCCAGAGACGGAGCCTGATACTCCGGCAGGTAGCCGCTCCAACCGAGAGCAAAATGAATCACGGTGCCGAAGAACACGGCTGCCACAACGCCGTGAATGCGTCCGGGCAATTGCAGTTTGCTGAAGAGCGCCGCAAAGATGAGGCCCAGAGCCACCATGCCGACGATGACCTCGTTCATGATTTCGACAAGCGGCAGAAAACCGAGCAGCATGAGCCCGATGCCGGCAATGGATCCCAAAAGCCCCGCCGTCGGAACGTTGCGTTGAATCCATCCGCCGCAGAAAGAGGTAAACACTTTCACGACGCCGATCATGAAAAGCGTGGCCATGCCGACATGCCAGGTAAGGATGGGGTCGCGGGTGATCACGTAGGTGGGGCCCAGAACGGCGTATGCAATGCCGATGGTCGACGGCGTATCGAGACCCAGCGGCATGGCCGTGACGTCATTTCGTCCGGTTTTCCGTTTCAATCGGATCGCCAGCCAGGTATAGATAAGATCGCCCGCGAGGACGCCGATCGCGGTGCCCGGAATCATGCGCGTGAGAATGATATCGACGGGGAAATTAAAGGTGAAGACCAGGATGGCATTTAAGAAAATCAGTACGCCGGCGTTATCCAGAAACAGCGCCAGAAAAGCGGTTGTCTCCCCCCAGAACATGCCGTGTTTGGTGCCAGCTGCCGCCTGCATCATGCGCTATTGCCCGTCCGTTCAATGGATTACCGAAAAAAGAAAATTCCGCAAACCGATCCTCAGGACCGAGCTATAGCTGAAAGCGCCGTATTTGACAATTCAATTTATCTGCATTTGCAGGCGCAGCGGCTCTTTTTCCAGAAATGCACCGGCACAGGAGGGAATCTTTCCGTCCCCGGATTCATCAGGCCGGTGTCTCGGGCGGCCAGATTTTTTTGAATGCCGTCTTCGGAAAGAAGCAGTAAGGACATTCGTCCGGTGGTTCGTCTCCGTAATGGATATGTCCGCACATCCGGCACCGCCAGGCCTTCTTGTTTTTTGCCGCCGGATCGTTCAAGTCAAGCCCCCGGATCATGGGCAGATCCTCCAGAGCCGGCATGACGGGCTTGTATTTGCCGAGAACGTGTCCGGAAAGAACCACTCGCTGCACTTCGCTCGTGCCTTCATAGATGCTGAACAGGCGCGTATCGCGCATAATCTTTTCAATCGGAAACATCTTCGTGTATCCGTAACCGCCAAAAATCTGCAGGGCTTCATTGGCTACTTCCAGGGCCATTTCCGTTGCATACATTTTGGCGATGGAAGCGCTGATGGTCGGATCCCTGCCGCTGTCCGCCTCCCACGCCGCCCGCAAGACGAGCAGGCGCGCGGTTTCCACCTTTTGATACATCTCGGCCAGTTTGAACTGGATGGCTTCAAAATTGGCAAGCTCCGCTCCGAAAACTCTTCTTTTTTTTGCGTAATTAATGGCGTAGTCCATTGCCGAACGGGCGGCGCCCACGGCGAAAGCGCCGATGGACGGCCTCGTGCGGGAAAAGGTCTTCATGGCCAGGACAAATCCCGAACCCGGTTCGGCCAGAACATTTTCGGCAGGCACCCGCACGTTCTTTAAGTTGATCCCCGCCGTATTCGATGCGCGCTGACCGAGTTTCGGGATCGGCCGGCCCACGGATACGCCCTCCCAGTTTTTTTCCACGAGAAATGCACAGATCCCCTCATGTTTCTTAGCCGGATCGATCGTGGCAAACACCGACATGTAGTCGGCGACACCGGCATTGGTAATCCAGTATTTCGTTCCATTTAGGATATAGTCGTCACCTTGTTTCTCGGCCCGGCAGCGCATTGAGGCGACGTCGGAGCCCATGGTAGGCTCCGACGTCGCAAAGCAGATGCGCTTGAACTCATGGAGGATTTCCGGAAGATACTTTTCCCGGACGTGTTCGTTTGGCGTCAGCAGCAGAGGCACCGTACCCAGGGAATTATCAAAAATCGAGGTCGCGACACCCGGGCAGACGGCCGATATCTCTTCGGTAAGGATCACATCCTCGATCAGGCCCAGACCTTTCCCCCCGTATTTTACCGGAATGTTCGCATTCATGAACCCGGCGTCAAACGCCTTCCTGAGCAGAAAAAGCGGGATCTCATCCACTTCGTCATAGTGCCATATGGCAGGCAGTATTTCAGTCAGAGCAAAGCGGCGCACCTGGTCCCGTAATTCCTTCTGCTCGGGGCTTAAGTCAAAGTTGAGCATGATTCCCTCCTGATATTTTTGACATTTGAGTCCGACGGCTTGACACCTGCACAGATCGGCGCGGCAAGCACGAACAAGGTCATCTGAAAACCCGAGAGGCTTACCGAAGTGATTTCTCTTTTAAAATAGGGAATGAATCGGGTGTGTCAAGAAACGAATTTCTGTTCGCTGATCAGGTCTGGAAACCCGGAAGGCTGATGCGCTTTTCAAGACGGCGCGCGGCGACAACAATGATGGAAACCAGTGCCAGGTAAACCAGTCCGGCGGTAATGTAAGCCTTGAAGAACTGGAAGTTCGTCGAGGCGACTTCCTGCATCTGGGCAAAAAAATCGTGGTACTGGATGAGGAAAGCGACGGAGGTATCCTTGAGGTTCTGGATGACCTGATTGGTTAAGGACGGGACCGCAAAACGCATCACCTGGGGCAGGATAATCAGACGGAAAGTTTCCGGATACGTAAAGCCCTGAGCCCGGGCGGCCTCCAGTTCCGTCTTATCCAGACCGTTGTAAGCGGTCATCAGGTACCGGGCGTTATAGGCAGACACGTTCAGGGTAAAGCCGACCACGACGACCGTGAAGGCCGACAGTTTGATGCCCAGCTCCGGCAGGCCGTAATAGATCAGAAAAAGATGAACCAGCAGCGGCGTCCCGATAAAGAAGGAGATATAGCGCTCCGTCCACGTCCGCAAAAACTTGTTTTTACTGAGCGTCAGGTAAAAGACGCCAACCCCGCCCGCAAGTCCGGTCACCGACATAATGACCATGAGCAGCACCGTATTTCGGAGACCCGCGAGGATCTGCGGCGAATAAGCAATCAGGTCATGAATAAAGGCGTCCATTTAGCTACCTGTGGTCGATCACGCTTAAGAAAAATTGTTTGATCCGCGGATCTTCATGCTCATAAAAGAGCCGCTCGGCGATATCCTCCGCCACGACAACTCCCTGATCCATAAACACGATGCTGTCGGAAATGTACTTCGCCAGAAACGGATCGTGGGTGACGCAAAGCATGGTGATGTTGTCCAGGTAGAGTTTGTTGATGACCGTGACCACTTCCCGGGACATTTGCGGATCCAGGGCCGAGGTCGGTTCGTCCAGAAAAAGCACCGCCGGATCCATGGCCAGCGCCCGGACAATGGCCGCCCGCTGCTTCTGGCCGCCGGAAAGCTGCGCGGGATATTTATGACGGTGTTCGACCATACCGACGCGCTCCAGCTCATAGAGGGCTTTTTCCAGGGCTTCTTTCACGGGCATCTTTTTGATTTTCCTGAGTCCCAGGGTGACATTGTCCTCCACCGTCAGGTGCGTATAAAGGGCAAAGTGCTGAAAGACAAACCCGATCTCCTGGCGCAGTTTCCGGATATCCACGCCCGGCGCGGTGATGTCTTCTCCTTTGAAGAGGATCTGACCCGAGGTGGGCGTGATAAGCAGATTCAGACAGCGCAAGAGCGTCGATTTTCCGCAGCCCGACGCGCCCATCACGACTTTGGACTGGCCCTCATCGAGCTGCAAATTGATTCCCTTGAGGACGTCCTTATCGTCAAATTGCTTCACCAGATTTTTAACTTCAATTAAAGCCATCGTCTTTCCTTTTCACTCATGGGCCAGGCCGGGAATCCGGAACTTTTTCTCGAGCGCCATAAACGTGAGCACGAACACCTTGTAGATGGCGAAGTAAATGATTCCGACGGCCAGGTAGATCTCCAGTCCCCGCAGGGTCAGGGCGGCCAGGCTCATCGCCTGTTTCATAATTTCGGGAATACCGACCGTATAGGCAAACGGCGTATACTTCAGGATGGAGGTGAACTCATTGATCATCCCCGGGATGGACATCCGGAGCATCTGCGGAAGAATAATGTAGTAAAAGCTTTGCCAGCGGCTCATGCCCGCGGCTTCGGCCGCCAGAATTTCATCCTGACTGACGGCGGCGATAGCGCCCCGGAATATTTCCGCAAGGTAGGCGCCGGAGACCAGCCCCAGGGTCAGCACCATGGAGAGAAACGGGGGAACGCGGATGCCGGCGCCCGGAAGACCGAAAAAGACAATGAAGAGCAGCACCAGCACCGGTATCGAGCGAAACACATAAGTATAGGCGGCAAGGATTGCCCTGGCCGCCTTCCATTGCACGAGGCCGAAGACAGTGAGCGCAAGTCCGATCACCAAGCCGGCGCCGATGCTGGCCATCGTCACCAGAATCGTGTACCCTGCACCTTTGGCCAGGGTCAAAAGGATATCCCAGAATGTCATCGGTTCGGTTTACGCCCTTCTACTTCATCCACTTGTCGACGATGGCTTTGAGTTTTTCCGGACCCAGTTCGGCGAGGTATCGATTAAAATCGTCGCGCAGAGGGGACCCTTTGGGAAAGGCAAATCCGAACATATCAAACCCAGAAAACACGTAACTGTCCTGGATATCCATTTTCTTCTTGTAAACCGAGGCAACGGAGCCGTCCAGAAAGGCCAAGTCGAGGTTGCCGTTTTTCAGGTCGGCCAGAACTTCATTATAGGTCGGATACATTTTGACGTCGATCAGCTTGTAGACGCCCTGCGGTTCCAGTTTGTCCTTGATGAAGGCGCTGTAAGCCATGCCGCGCGGATAGCCGATGGTGTATTTTTTCAATTGGGAAAGGTCTTTGATAGCAATATTCCGGCTCTTGAGGCTGACCAGATTCCAGGTATTGTCCATATAGGGCTTGGAGAAATCCATGACCTCTTTGCGCTTGTCGGTAATCGAGATGGCCGAAAACGCGACGTCGGCCTGTTTGCCGATGACCGCTCCCAGCATGCCTTGCCAATCGTAGGCCGTGATCTTATACTCACGCCCCCGGGCTTTGCAGAAACCTTCAAACAGATCCAGATCCATCCCCACGTATTTCCCGTTTTCTTCATACAGATTCGGCGGCGACGTCGGGCAGACCGCAACCTTGATCACTGCTGCTTCTTCCTTTTTGCTGCAACCGAACATGACCAGCGGCAGAAGACAAAACACGCACAACAAGAGAATAATTTTTTTCATGAAGTATCCTTTCCTTCCTTCCGGATTCTGGTTTGACACGCCCGCGATTATAGGAAGATAGATTTCCCGTGTCAATGAATTTATGAATAAATCCGCTAATCCCGCCTTCCGGCCGGTGTATCCGGCGGCAAATCAAACAAGACCGCGTTCAGAACGGAAATGACGTTGCCGCAGGCGGCCTCGGAGGCGGTATTCACGCGCACAGCCAAGGAGCGATTTTTTTTCGCCCGCTGTCCGGTCCTGCGACATGCCCGCGGCCGTCCTTTATTTCCGGAGGCGCCGGCTTTCGTTGTACCGGCAGAGATTGGCCACGGTCCTGACCGTAGCATCGAGCGTGGCAAATACCGGAAAGCCTCTGGCGGCGAACGCCTTTTTCAGCAAAAGATTATAGTGCCTGTCTTGTTCGTCTTCCAGATAGGGGTCCAGGGAGACAGTGATCATGACGGGCTTATGTTCCTTCTCCCGGGCCTCTCCGCAGCCCTCGACCATCAACTCGATGAGGCGCTGCATGTGGGCGTCAATGCCCGCCTGCAGGATGCGCCGCAGGTAGCGGAACTGATCAAACTGGAAGACCAGCGTTTGAATTCCGCGGTCCGCGGCAACGGTCCGGATGATGTCGGAGATGTTTCCCGCGGAGCCGATATTGTAGTAGATGGGCCAGGCGTCTAAGGGATTTCCGATACTGGTTCCCGCCGCGGGAACGAGCGTGCGGAGCGCCTCGACGGTTTCAGACGAAAACCGCGGCACCGCGATGCCGGCCCTCTGGCACAGGTCGGTCTGAATCACGCTGAAGCCGCCGGAGTTGGTGATGAGCGCCATGGACCGCCCGGCCGGCAGCGGCGAGGTGTCGAGCGCCATCAGCATGTTCGTCATTTCATCGAAATTGTCCACCTGCAAAACGCCGCATTGCTTAAAGACGGCGCTCCAGATATCCGGGGAACCGGCCATGGCGGCCGTGTGGGAAGCCGCCGCCCGCATGCCCTGCTCGGTCATCCCGCCCTTGATGGCGATCACGGGTTTTCGCGCGGCCGCACGGCCTAGCGCCGCAGTCAGGCGCGGGGCGTTCTTTGTTCCTTCAATGTAGAAAGCGATAATCTTCGTGTCTTCGTCATCGGCCAGATATTCCAAAAAGTCCGCGCCATCCAGATCGACGGCGTTACCATAGCTTATCACCTTGCTGAACCGGAGATTTTTGGTACCGGCAAAATAAGAGAAGGATTCGGCGAAACTGCCGCTCTGCGCTACCACGCCGATGTGACCTTCTTCGGTCGGGGCCTCCGGCACGATGGCGAGGCCGGACTTCGGGCAGTAGACGCCGAAGCAGTTGGGGCCGATGAGCCGGATTTTTCCCAACGCCTGCCGCTTTAATTCTTCTTCCTGTTTGATCCTTTCGGGAATTCCCGTCTCGCTGAAGCCGGCCGTGAATATCTGCGCCGCCTTGACGCCTTTCCGGATGCACTGTTCCAAAACCTGCGGCAGGATCGCGGCCGACACACCGATAATGACGTAATCGACCGGCGCCTCCACATCCAGTATGCTCGGGTAGCATTTCCTGCCCAGCATCTCCGTGTATTTCGGATTCACGAGGTACAGGCGCTCCCTGATTTTCGTTTTCATCTGCGCCTGGGTTGCCAGATCAAAGGGAGACGCCCCGATGATCGCCACACCGCGCGGATTGAAGATCGTATCAAATATATTCTGTGTCGCTTCCATAGACCTCCGGATGAAATAGGATAATGTTTTTTCTTATCACAGGTCCGGCGACAATCGAAGAATAAAATATTCTGAAGGGAAAGTATGGAAAGGTTTCGTAAATTTCTTCTTACGGAACGATAGGGTACAGGTGGACAATCCCCCACGGGGCAATCGCGATCATTCCCCGCGGGCCCGCGGTCGATTCGGGTTGGAATGTTCCCGCTACTTGGCTTGCGGCTTCTCACCGGCCGGCTTCAGGAAAAGATAATAAAGCCGTCCTTCGCGGTATGTAGCGCCGGCAAGTTCCCCGGCCCGGTCACCCACCCCCATATACACGTCGCAGCGGCCGGCAGCCCGGATGGCGCCTCCGGTATCCTGATCCAGGGCGAATCCGACAGGCCTCTCCAGATCGACTGCGGCAAAGGCAAACATCGCCCGGGGATAGATGGATTTGTCCGTGGCGATCGAGCGAAACGGCGTTACCGGCTCGTTGATGGATCCCCGGGGCTCGCCCGTCCCCTTCCGGAAAAAAACAAACCGGGGATTCGTATTCACGTAACGATCGATTTCATCGGGATGGGCCTTAAAGTATTCGATCATGATTCTGAGGCTGACACGCTTTCCGGAGAGTTTTCCGTCCGCAATCATTTTCGGCACGATGCTTTCATACTCCCAGCCGTTATGAGCGTCATAGCTGACCGCTTCGATTAGGCCTTCAGGCGTCCGGATCTTGGCCGAACCCTGAACATGAACGACATAAACCTCAAACGGGTCGCCAAGCCAGACGAGTTCGTTGCCCGCGAGCAGATTGGAACTCTGGAGGCCGGCCCTGTTCGGGAATTTCCCGATCCTGCCGTCCGGACCCTTTTGGCCGAGAATGGCGCCGTCGGCACCCTTGACCAGATTGCCGGGCGATTTGTACAGGGGATACTTAAAACGGTCCGTGCGGCTAAGCGACCCGTCAAAAATCGGCGTGTAATATCCGGTATACAAAACCGTCCCCTGGTTGTCACAGCCGACCGAAATATACGTATCGAATTGATCCCGCAGAATCTTATTCAACTCGTCAGGCGAGAGGCCCGACGAAACCAGCTTTTTGAGCTCCTTCAGGCTTTTGACCGCCTGTTCATGGGTGATCTCGCCATAGGGATAGAACCGCTCACTCGACGGCTTGGCCATGTAGTTCAAACTATGATTGATCGCCTCAAGCAACCCTTCCAAATCGCCCGCCGCCTTTGTGTAATCGGGAATCTGGCCCGGATCGGTAATTTTTCTCAGCGCCAGTTCGCCTTGCGGCAGCGGGCGCGTGTAATCCTTTTCGATGGTCCGGTCTTCAATCATGACCACGCTGCGTTTCTGGCAGCCGGCCAAACCCAGACACATCACAACCATCAACAAGCCGATAAGAATGATTTTGATTTTCATGCCCGAAACATAGGACAAAAGGGTTGCATCTGTCAAAAGAAATTTGGCAGGAAAGCGAATCCCGGATTGGCGCATGTTCAAAAACGCCGCCCCGAATGCCCCGCTCCGGCCCGGTGTTTCTGACGGGGAGAGCCCGGATTTTCTGTTTGTCCCGGGAGCAAATCCGGCATGCCCGGCCATTGGGTCTCAATCAACCGCCTCGCAGCAAGCTCTCGAAACATGAAATGAATGTCATTATATCCGAGCGAGCTGCGGAGAATTAACGCTCGTCGGGCTTAAGCGGGATTAAAAAAATTTAGAAATGCAGGCCGATCGCCTTTTTTAGTTGCATTGTTCTCAGGAACCTGTATCATGCAGACCAATCATTCATGACGAACTGCACCCGGCAACACAGGAACAGAGAGAAAAGGATTCACCCCGGAAACCCGCTCAAAAAAGCACCAACACTCCTTCGGGAGTTAATCTTACTAAGAGGAGGTAACGTGGATGAACAAACAGGAATTGATTGATGCAATTGCCAAGGAATCAAAACTATCAAAGGCGTCGTCCAAGAAAGCACTTGAAGCGTTAACCAAAGCCGTCAAGCTCTCCCTGAAAAAGGGCGACCGTGTGGCCATCGCCGGATTCGGCTCTTTCTCGGTCGTCAAGCGAAAAGCAAGAATCGGCAGAAATCCGCAGACCGGAAAAGAGATCAAAATCAAGGCCCGCAAAGCCGCAAAATTCACATCGGCTAAAGCGCTGAAGACTGTGCTGGGCTAGATTTTAAGCGGAAGATAATAACCCGCGCGACAGGATTGGATCGAATAAAAAAACCCCCGTTCTCACATTTGAGGACAGGGGGTTTTTAGTAAGAACCGGACGCGCACCAGGATGGTACGTGGTTCAGATTAAAAAGACTGCTCACGCGGCGGCCAGCGAATCAGGGCCTGTTCAGTTGATTTACTCATCGCCTTGTGTTTTTCAAATTCGGCTCTTGTCTTCGGGAATTAAAGATATAGTCCACCTTGCCGAATTTGCCGTTTTTCACCTGCTGCCTGATGAGACCACAGCATATGAAGGGGCTAACAAGAGATTTTGTCAAACCGGACCCGCACCGCCTCGGCAATAACCTCATGACCCCGCTCGTTGGGATACCTCGTATCGCGAAGCACCAGTTCCCTGTTCGCAAGACCATGGTCGTTTAAATAACCCGCCCAGTAGACGTGAACCGGAATCAGGTTGCAGTCGAGGTCTTGAGCAATGACTCTCAAAGATCTGTAAAATATGTAAACCGCGTCCATGTCCTCGCGGTCGTCGAACGTGTGGGACGTGGCGAGAAAAATGATCGGGTGGAAACGAAGCCGCGCCAGCCGGATCGTCTGGACGATATTTTCCTGAAATTCAGAGCGGTAGACATACCCGAAGGCATCGTCGATGCCGAAGTGCAGAAGGAGGACATCCGGCCTCACGGATTCGATGTCTTCGCTGAAGGTTCCGATGCAATCAAACGATGTCTCCCGATCCCGGGACCGGTTAATGACTTCGATTCCCCCCGGCAAAAGGGATTCTTTCAGGATATCGACGTAGCTTCTGGACACACCGTGGCCGGCGGCAATACTGCCGCCGCGGATCAGCAGTTTCATGAGCGGGCCCCCGGGAATTGGAAATATGATCGGTCAATATTCTATCAGCAAATGAGGAAATGGAAAGCTTTAACGTTAATTCTCCACAGCGTGCTGCGAAATAGTGACGTTCATTTCATACTCCGAAAGCTGCTGCGAGGTTGTTGATTCGGCATCCATGAGGGGACTGCCCCAGAAGCGAATCGGCACACCTGTTTGATGATCGAAGTCTTGTATGGTGAAGAAAGAGAAATGTCCCGATCGTTCTTTCCAGGTGAACGAAGCGGATGGATGTGCGATCGTCAATTCCGCTGCCTGAGCGCTTCCTCCGCCAGTCTGCGCTCCGTGATATCGTGCACCATACCGATTGAGCGGATGACCCTGCCTGTAGCGTCGCATACGTGTTCGCACTTCTCATGGACAAAGCGAATCTCGCCGGTTGTGCTGCGGATGATCCTGTGTTCCGATTCGTAGCCGCTGGTTTCCTGTACCGATCTTGTAAAGGCAGTGTTCACAGCGGCCCGGTCATCCGGATGAACATGATCGATGAAGGCTTCGTAAGTCGCTCCGAACTCCTGCGGCTGCAATCCGAAAATACGATAGACCTCATCCGACCATGTGAGCCGGTTTTCGACCAGATCCAATGTCCAGCTGCCCAGATGGGCGATCTCCTGCGCCCGTTTCAGCGACGCCTCGCTTTCCCGGAGCGCTTCTTCCGCCTGCTTGCGCATCAGGAGCATGCCGATGTTTGAACTCATTCTTTCAAAGAACCGGATGGTCCCCAGGGTTAAACAATCTCTGCGGCGGTCATTTAACTGCAGTAAGCCAATGATCTCTCCGTTGGACTTGATGGGAATCAACGCGACGGAAAGAAACCCGTCATGGATACAGCGATTGCGGGGGTTGAGCCTTGGGTCTTGATCGGCGGGCATGGTGAGCAGGGCAGACGAGTTGTTGGTCCAAAAGCTTCCGCCTTGCGTAAAGAGGGGATCCGCCGGATTTGTTTTCCCGGAGATGACAAGCCCGCACGTGCATGCAAGCAATTGATTGCCGTTTTCATCGAGGCAGAGTTTGCCGTACGGGTCGTGGAGGGCCAATGTGGTTTCCCTGGACAGAAAATCGTCCGGAAAACCGTTTTGAACAAAATAGGGATAGTCGTTATCGATCTTCAGCCGCATGCCGACTGCATCAAAGCCTGATGCCTTCCGGATGGCCGCAAGGATGCAACCCATGGCGTCGGGAAGGGAACGCGAATCGGTCAGAATGCTCATAATGTCGGCCGCGAGATTCTGCTGCTGTTCGGCCTGCTTACGTTCGGTGATATTCTGGGCGTGGGCAATCAAATACATCGGCAGCCCCTGCACGTCCCTGATCAGGGAGACGCTGAGAATGACCCACACGATCGTGCCGTTTTTGCAGGTGTAGCGTTTTTCCATATGGTAATGGGGAATTCTGCCGGCCAGCAGGTTTCTGAGGTTTTCTTCATCACGTGCCACATCCTCGGGGAAGGTAACATCCTGAAAGCGTATCGCGAGCAGTTCAGCTTCCGAATAACCCAGCATGTTGCAGTAGGCGGGATTGACCATTGTAAAACGGCCGGTCAAATCCACGGCGGACATTCCAACGGCCGACGCTTCAAAGGAACTGCGGAAGGTCATCTCCCGCTCCCGGACAGCAGCTTCTCTCTTTTTTCGCGCCGCTATCTCCCCTTCCAGTTCCGCAGTTCTCTGCCTCACCCGATCCTCCAGCTCCCGATGCGCCTCGCGAAGCTCTTCCTCGGCCTTCTTGCGCGATCTGTGTTCTTCGGCCTCCGCCAGGGCTCTGCGGACGGCAGGCACAAGACGCTGCTCCAGACGGCTTTTCAGAACATAATCTTTGGCGCCCTGGGTCAGGATTTCGATTGCGCGGTCTTCGCTCACGGCGCCCGTCACCAGAATAAAGGGAGTATCCGGACATCTTCGACTGGCTTCGGCCAAAGCCAGCGCACCGTTGTAGGAGGGCAGATCATAGTCGGACAGGATCAGATCCGGGCAATATTGCTGAAGCTCGCGGACAAAATCGTCCCCGTGAACGATAATCTTTGAAATGAAGTTTATCCCGGCTTCCTGCAGCTCAAATTGAATTAATTCTACATCTGCAGGGTTGTCTTCCAGAATAAGAATGCGAAGAGTTTGACGGACCATGAAGCTTCCAATTAGGGTTGAAAAGAAAATCCAGTTCCTTCGGTATCCTGAATGGAGTGTCCTCGTTTGCGCAAAAGGACGATCTCAAAACGGGTAGCAATCTAGAATAATTCCGATATCAAATGGTTCAGATGTACCTTTAATATTGCCCTTTAATGACACCGCTTCTTTCTAACGAATGCAATCAACCACCTTGCTAGCAAGCGACAGGGAATTAACGCTCGTCCAGCTTAAGCGGGATTAAACCGTTTTCAATAAACAAATTTGCCGATGACTTTAATCAGACTGTCCGACTACCGCAAATGGTAAATTATAGTAAGTAAAATAGTAGGTAAAAACTACTATTGCAAAGATGAAAGTACACCGCCGGCGCCTTTCACCGACGTGCCGTAAGCCTGCAAGGTGTAAACGCCTCTCCTGGGGCTGCACTATGCAAGTTGCCGGATACAAATCAGATTTTATCGAAGCGCACTTTCTTGCGGTTCACGGTCCTGAGATATTTTACTTTGGGGTGACCGAAAACCATCATGAAGATGACGGCTTCCCCTTCTTTGATCCCGACCCGATTTCTCAGTTCGGGCGACACGGCAAACGCAAACGTTCCAAATCCCATCAGACAGGCGCCCAGGCCCAGCGCGTTAATCATCAGTTCGAGATGACCCGCATTGAAACAGCCGTCTACCTCATTGCAGGTCCGGCTCACGATCAAAAGCGCATTGGGCGCGCTGTGAAACAATAAATCCCGCTGCTTTTTCTGATAGGCCTGCTGCCAGTTGATCCAGATGGATTGAAAATCCAGGTATTGATAAGGCACGCGCATCGCCTTCTTATCCACGCTTTTGACATCCAGTTGGGTGAGAGCTTGGAGCGCCAGCGGCGTAATTTCGCGCAGCGTGTCTTTCGTGAGCACGATATAACGCAGCGTCTGCGTATTTGCGCCGGTTTGCGTGTATCGCCCCATCTCCAGGATTTTCGCTATATCCGCGTCGCTCACCGGTTCCTCCGTATACTGACGGGTGCTTCTGCGAAATTTGACAAAGTTCAGAAGCTGATCAGGCCCAATAGCGAACTTCTGCGGATCGTCATACTCGAGGACTTCGGCGGGATCATAGTCGCCCGCCATTGCAACCGCGCCCTGCTTGCAGACCGCCATGCAGTGACCGCATTCCAGGCACCATTGACCATGAACGGCTTTCCCGTCTTTGATGGTAATATTGGCGGCAGGACAATCCGCCCTGCAAATCCCGCATCCGATGCATTTCTCTGAATCGACTGTTATCATGGTGGTCTCCTTTAGTTTTGATCGTGTCTGTCTGCCGGGACCGCGTCTGAAAGATATCATTTCAAACCCGGTGAGAATCCAAGTCCCCGTGGCATTAAGGGATCTTTGCAATATCTCCCCGGCCGGTCTGACCGGGCGTTGCGGGAAAAGACATAGCGTGGCGTAACGTTAAAGTCAACCTGTTCTAAAGGAGGATGGGTTCGCGAAGTCCGGCAGGGTCTGCCGGCGGTTCCCGTCATCATGTACCGGGAAACAAATAACGAAGGTATCAAACGGAAATCAGCGTGCAGCGAGAGCCGCCGGCTGAATTTGATCACCCTCGGAGATTCCCCAGCCGGGGTTGAGGATGACTCTCTCGCCTTCTTCCAGTCCCGCGGCGAGCCGCACCCTTATGGCATCGCTTTCGGCAACGGTCACCTGACGAAAATTGACTTTGCTTTCTGCAGTCACCACAGCGACCAGATATTTGTCATTCTTGATCAGCAGCGCTCCCGCCGGAATTTCAACCGCCGGCTGCATCTGGAGAAAAAGGGACACCTGGACAAAGCTGCCCGCCAATAGGAGCCCCCGGCGGTTGTCCACATCGATTTCCGTCAAAAGCGTACGCGTTTTATCGTCCAGCTGACCGCTCATCCGGCTCACGGATGCGGTGAGGCGCAAATCGGGGCGGGAGGGATCGGTGATAACGGCCCTGTCGCCTATGCGGACAACCGATGCGTCCCTCTGGTCCAGGTAAACGTACACCCTGATTCTGTGAGTCTCGGCAATCGACGCGACAGGCAGGGTGGTTGTCTGGGACGTGACGGCGCTTTGAACCAGGGCGCCGGGATCGACAAAACGGGCAGTGACCACACAGGGAAACGGCGCACGGATGATCTGATAATCTTTTTGAATCCGCAGGGCCTCCGTATTGGCTTCGGCCTGGTCGGCCGCGGCAAACGCGCGCTGGGCATCCTGAATGGAAATTGCATTTTTCTCGAGCTGCGACTTTGCCCGTACCGCATCCTGGCGCTTGTTTTGTGCGTCCGCCAGCGCCGCTTTGTATTGCGAGTCGAGTTCCGGTGACTCGATGACAGCCACGACCTGGCCTTCCTTCAAGTGATCGCCTTTGTCCACCGGGATGGATTTTATGTAGCCGCTCACTTTGGCATAGAGCGTAACCGACGCATAAGGCCTCGCCTCTCCCGTCAGCGTGATGGACCGGCCGCCGGGCAAACGTTTGGCGGCGGTGACAAAAACCTGGGGACCGGCTTTAGCCGCCAATGACCGCTCATGCCTTTCGCGGCTGACGTTCAGTTTTTCTTTTTCCAGAAGAATGATCAGGGATACCGCGGCGATGATGATTATGACAATTCCGGCGATAAAGATGGTGCGCTTCCCTTCGAAGAATGATCGCATGTTATTCATGAGGACCTCCTGCAGTCCGCCCCTCCCGCATCTCGGCCTCATACTGCTCGTCCAGGAGATGCTTGGATGGCGGCTTCCTGCGTAGAAACGTATAGACGACGGGCACGATGAACAAGGTCGTGACGGTCGCAAAGAGTAATCCGCCGATGACGGCGCGTCCCAGAGGAGCATTTTGTTCACCCGCCTCTCCCATGGCCAGCGCCATGGGCATCATGCCGATGATCATAGCCAGCGCGGTCATGATGACGGGGCGCAGTCTCGTTTTCCCGGCTTCCACAACGGCTTCCTCGGGCGACATGCCCGTTTCGGCCCGCAGATCGTTGGCAAAGCTGACCACCAGAATCGAATTCGCCGTGGCGATGCCCACGGCCATAATGGCGCCCATCAGTGATTCCACATTGATGGTCGTCCCTGTGACGGCCAGCATCCAGAGAATTCCGGCCAGCGCTCCGGGAACCGCCATCATGATGATGAACGGGTCCATCCAGGACTGGAAGAGGATCACCATCAGAAAGTAAACGAGCAGAATTGCCAGGATCAATCCGAGCCCCAGACTGCGAAACGATTGGAACATGATTTCATTCTGGCCGCGCAGCGTGATTTTCGTGCCGGGCGGAAGCGGCGCGAGCGCATCGATGCTTTTTTGAATATCCCGGGATACTGATCCGAGGTCCCGCCCCTCGATGTTGGCATCGACATTCAGCACCCGCTGCACGGTATAGTGCGTAATATTTTCAGAGCTCATGGAATGGGAAACAGAGGCGACGTTGCCCAGCGTGAGTGCCGGAGACTGCGGCGCCTGAGAGGGGGGCCCCGGCGCTCCGCTTTGCAGGAGCGCAGCCGCGGACGGAGCGGTGAGCGGCAGGGCATGCAGATGCTGAAGCTCGCGGATGCGCTGGGTCGGAATCTGCACGGCCACAGTATAGTTGACGTTGTTTTCACGGTTCAGAAAAAAGGAGGGCGCGATGAGCGTGCTCGATGAAAGCGCAATGAGAGCGCTTGTGGCCACGTCCCGTTCACTCATTCCCAGATTAGCGGCCCGCGTCCGGTCCACATCCACCTGCAGCGCCGGATAATCCAGAACCTGATTGATATGCACATCCGCCACGCCCGGGATGCCGTTCATGGCGTCGCGCAGAGTAAGGGCGTACGCATAAGACTTGTTGAAGTCGGCGCCTTCCACCTGGACGTCCAGCGGCGACGTAAGACCAAAGTTCAGCACTTGCGTGACGATATCCGCGGATTGAAAATAAATCCTCGATCCGGGAAACGCTTTGGGCAGTTCCTCACGGATTTTCCGCCGGTAAATCTCCGTCGGCCGGTGCCCTTTTTTCAAAGAAATCAATATTTCGGCATCCATGCCCCCGATATTTTCAGTGTAGACAAAGGCCAGATTGTAAAACGTCGGAACACCGATCATGTCATTGATTGTTTCAAGTTCTTGGGGCCCGATGATCTCCCGGATGCGCGTCTCAACCTGCTCGACAAGCTTTTCCGTTTGTTCGATGCGCATCCCCGGAGGCGCCCGGAAATGAAGCTTCATCATTCCGGTGTCCACATTCGGGAAAAAGTCCATCCCGACGACGAAGAGCAAGCCGGCGCTGACCGTACCGAGAATACCGGCAATGCCGAGGGAAAACGCGCGGCGGGCAAGAACGGCCTGGAGCGCGCGCCCGTAGGCATCGCGCATTTGGTCGTAAATCCTTTCCCGGAATACGGCAAGCCCGCCGAGTATCCACCCGGGCTTCGTCCCCACGTCATGACCCTGGAGAGCACCCGGCTCCTGTCCTCTCATCAACATCCGGTAGAGGACGGGGACAAGCGTCCGCGAAAGAACGTACGAGGCCAGCATCGCCGTCACGACGGCCAGCGCCATCGGCGTGAACAAATACTTGGCCGCGCCATACAGCAGCACAACGGGAAAGAAAACGACGCAGATGGAAAGCGTCGAAACGATGGCCGGCACGGCGATCTGGCTTGATCCCTCGGTGACTGCGACCGTCAGCGGCTTCCCCAGGGCATAATTGCGGTGGATATTCTCCACCGCCACCGTGGCATCGTCGACGAGCATCCCGATCGCCAGCGCCAGTCCTCCCAGGGTCATGATGTTGATTGTCTGCCCGGCCAGATTGAGGCAAATGATCGCCGTAAAGATCGACAGCGGAATCGATGTGGAGACAACCACCATGTTCCGCCAGCTGCCCAGGAAAACCAAGATCATGAGTGAAACCAGAATGGAAGCGAGCACCGCTTCCCGGACGACGCTCGCAATGGCGCCGCGGACGAAGACCGACTGGTCGAAATCGATTTTGAGCTCCAGTCCGTGAGGCGCCACCTCTTTGATGCCGGGCAGAGCATCGCGCGTCGCATCGACGACGGCCAGGGTGGAGGCATCCGCGTGTTTCAGGATGGCAAGGTACGTGGCCCGCTTCCCGTTGACGCGCACGATATTGGTCTGCGTGGCATAACTATCCGAAATTTTCGCGACGTCGCCCAGATACACCGGGGCCGTACCCACCACCTTGATGGGCATCTTGTTGAAGTGGTCGAGAATATGCGGGCTCGAATTGAGAAGCACATTGTATTCCGTATCCCCGATGCGCGCCGTGCCGGCCGGAATAATCACATTTGAAGACTGGAGCGCGGAAACCACATCCGCGGGCGACAGGCCCCGGGCGGCCAGCGCTTCGGGTTTGACGTCCACCATGATCTGACGGGTCTTCCCGCCGAAAGGAGCGGGGGTGGAGAGCCCCGGGATGGTAAAGAGCCGCACACGGATAAAGTTGAGCCCATAGTCGAAAATCTTCTCTTCAGACAGTGTGTCGCTTGATACAGTGACCTGGGATACCGGAACATTCGTGGCGGAAAACTGCGTGATCACGGGAGGCTGCATCCCCGGCGGAGCAATCCGGAGAATCGTGCTGGAAACAGACGTTATCTGCGCAATAGCGGCGCCGATGTCGCTGCCGGGTTGGAAGTAGACTTTCAAAAGGCCGATCCCGGGAATGGATTGCGATTCAATGCGCGCGATGCCGTTGACGGTGGTCGAATAGGCTCTCTCACTGATCAGCACGACCCGCCGCTCCATGTCCTCGGGGGAAAGGCCGGGGTAATTCCAGACGACAATCACAACGGGGATATTGATCGGCGGAAAGATATCCACGATCATCCGGCCAAGCGAGAGCGTGCCCAGCACCAGGATGAGCAGCGACATCACCGCAATCGTATAGGGGCGTCGCAGTGCAAGACGTACAATCCACATATGGGGACATCCTTCCGCACAACCTCCGGAGCCGTTCCTTTCGCTTTAGGGTATTGCGTGTCACGAAACGTTGCCGTAAGCCTCGGCGGCCGGAGTGTGGCTGGCGAATGAAAAGCGATTCATCGCGTGAAACACTATTTCACCATTTAGAAAATTAATTCCGGATGAGACGGGAGACAATGAGGATAAAATATCAGCAAAATGGGAGGAAATATCTATCACTCCCGATTCACCCTGCATCCTGAAGGGCGCGCGAGGGCACAGGCCGTATTGCGCATCGCGGGCACGGAAGGGCAAAAAGGTAATTGCGACACACAGTCTGTTTAAGCCGGAATATCATTTTGCCGGATCAACACGGCCCAGCGCCGCCGCAATCCCGCGGGCCAGGGTTTCCGGATCATTATGACCCCAGAAGTGAAGAAAGAAAAGGCGAGGCGATTCAAAAAGCATATGGCTGTGCACCGCCGTAACCGTGATGCCATGCAAGACGAGCTCCCGGATGACCGGATTCACTTCCGTTCCGATCAGAACGAAATCGCCGGTCGCAACCGCTTTACCGCCAACCCTCTGCAGATTGATTCCCGTGGCCATCCCCATAAAGGGAGGTATGACCATTCCTTTCTCAGTGATTTTCCCCCGGCGCGGAAAGCTGAGCTGCAGCAGATTTCCTTTCTTTTGTCCCTCTTTGCCGAAGATCGCCTCGACCTTTCTCCAATCCGCAGGAGGACCGTCCGCGGCGGCGGCCGCCGGCACTCCGGCGGGCGTACCCGTTGCGGAAAGAACGGAATGCATGGCGGCGGCCAGCTTATCCGGATTTCCTTCGCCGTTGAAATGCACATACATGATGACGGGGACCGAACCGAGAAGATGGTTATGGATGGCAGTGACCTGAATCCCTTCTGCAACAAGCTTCGCCGTCACCGGGGCAACCTCGGTTTCCAAAAGGGCAATATCCCCCATCATCATCACGTCATTTCCCATTCCCGTGGGCTTGAAGGCAACCCACGACGTAAGCGCCAGTCCGGGCTCCACCAAAATCTCTCCGATTTTTACGGACAGGTCCGTGCGCGGGAAAGCGATCTTGATCATGTCCGCCTGTCTGGCTCCTGTTCGCCCCAGAGCCTTTTCCACCTTGTCCCAATCGGACGGCTCGGCCTGCGCCGCGGTAAAACTCAAAAGCAGTGCCCAGAATACCAATAGTGCGCGTCTCATCTTTTCCTCCTTTGCGAGCCGGCGCCCCGGATTGGCCGCTGTTATGGTCCGGTCTCGATGCCTTCCAATATTTTCTCAATACGCCTGTCGGGCACGAGCCAGAGAAGCGCCACCAGAACATACAGGCCCTGGGCGACCCAATGCGCAAAGAAGGCCGCCCCGATGGCTACCAGGTAAATCATCGGCGAGAGTTTCCCTTTCCAGTCACTGCCGACCGCTTTCTTGAGCAGGGAAGCCGATCCTTCCGCTGCGATAATCAGCTGCTCCAGTATCCAGTAGGCAACAGCGGCCATGAACAGAACAATCCCATAGACGGCGGACGGGGCGGCGGCGAAATGATTTTCGCCCATCCAGCCCGTCACAAAAGGAAACAGCGACAGCCAGAAAAGCAGATGAAGATTGGCCCACAGGATCGGACCGGTTACCCGGTGCAGCGTATGAAGCATATGATGGTGATTATTCCAGTAGATGCCCACGTAGACGAAGCTCAGCACATAGCACAGGAATACCGGAAGGAGGGGCGCAAGCACTGCGAGCATTTCACCCTCGGGCACTTTAAGCTCCAGCACCATAATCGTTATAATGATGGCAATGACGCCGTCGCTGAATGCTTCGAGTCTGTTCTTTCCCATACGGATATGTCCCTGTCCCATGCAAAATCATTCATCTGAGAGGAAATTAGTCCGGAAAAGACACTGAAACAATGAGGATAAAATATCAGGAAAATAGGAGGGAATATCTATCACCGAAAACGGGTCCGCCAATAGGGACGTCCGCTTGTTTCCCGGCCTACCGGCGGCAATCCGTCTTTCGGAGCAGGGGCGGATACAGTGGAGAGCGCCTCACTAAATCGGCGATTTGTCTGGCGCTCTCGTGATGTGCAATAAATAATAAGCGAGCCCGTGAAAAAAGGCTTGACGATGCATCAATTCCGGACTAAACTTAACATCGTTAAGTAATATAACGGTGGAAAGTTATGGGAATCAAAGAAAGAAGAAAACGGCATAAAGAGACCCTGCGGCAGGACATCCTGGATGCGGCCAGAACCCTCCTCTTCACCAGGGGTTATGCTCATTTTTCCATGAGGCGCCTTGCCGAACGCATCGAATACACGCCCACGACCATTTACCTCCACTTCAAGGACAAACGGGAAATTCTCTTTCATTTGCGCGAAGAAGTCTACGGCCTCGTGACCGATCTGCTGGAGGCGGCCGCCGCCTCGGAGAAGGACCCGGCCCGTAAAGTGAGGGCCGTCTTCCGGGCCTTTGTGGACTTCGGCCTATCCGATCCCGACCGTTACCGGCTGGCCTTCGGGGAGGATGCATCGGCGGAGCTGAAGCCCATCACTTTTCTTCAAGAAGGCACGAAGGGACTGCATGCCTATGAAACAGTCCGCAAAATGGTTCATGACATGGGCAAGAAGAAGGCTAAAGAAGCTGAAGACCTTGATTGCCTGACCCAGGTCCTTTGGGCCAATACCCATGGACTCATCACCTTTCTCAATTATCATTCCGATTTTCCCTGGGTTGATCGCGATAAACTGATCAACCGGAGCATCGATATGACCATCAAGGGATTGGGACTCTGAGGTAAAGAACATGAAAGCCGCATTTTTCCGGTCACATAAATTCATCCTTTTCCCGCTCACGTTCATGGTCTTCATCTCCTGTACGGAGAGCCCCGCGCCGCAAGACGCCGCAACGCCCGTTGTGGTGAAGGTCGGCCCGGTCCATCAGGTGAAGGAACACGAAATCATTTCCGCTACGGGCTACGTTGTCTCGCCCGGCGGCTCGACGGCCCTGTCATTCATGGTCTCCGGCCGGGTGGCCACGGCGGGACCCCGCGAAGGCGACGCGGTCCGCGCGGGGCAGGCGCTCGCCTCTATTGATCCCGGCGACTATGCCCTGGCCGCCAAAGCAGCCGCTGCCCAGGCCAGGCAGGCCGAGGTCGGTTGCGAGCGGGCGCGTGACGAATATCAACGCATGAAGTTTCTCTATGAGCAAAAGAGTATCGCACCAAATGACTTTGAAAAGCTGAAGGCCGTTTACGAAGCGGCAAAAGAGCAGCTGACACAGGCCGAGACGAATGACCAGGCGGCCCGCAAACGCCTGTCCGACACGATGCTGCGGGCGCCGTTCAATGGTTACATTGCCCGCCGCGGCGTGGAAAAGGGCGACCTGGTCGCCCCCGGGCGGCCGCTCTTCGAACTCGTACGCCTCGATCCGGTGGAAATCAGCATCGGCGTTCCGGAAAAAGATGTCCGCCTGGTCGCAAGCGGCATGACAGTAACCGTCACGGCACCGGCCCTTCCGGATCAACTGTTCGAAGGTATTGTACGCAACGTCAGCATTTCCGCGGAACCTTCCACGAGAACCTATATGACGCGGATTACCGTACCCAACCCCCGCCACCTGCTCAAGCTGGGCATGGTGGCCGAGGTCCGGATTCAGGGCAACAGGCTCGTCCAGATGCTGACCCTGCCGGGCGACGCGATCGTCCACGATCATCAGGGCGTGACCAAAGTCTTTGTCTATTATCCCGGGAAGCGGCGCGTGTACGCCAGGAGAATCGAGGTCGGCGCCTTGACAGGCAAAGAAATCGAAATCACCAAGGGTCTTGGAGCAAACGACATCGTGGTCTATGCCGGGCAGGAAAGACTGCAAGATGGAGCCGCCGTGACTTTAGCGGCTGCTGCGGAGGCAACCGGCCCGCAGCCGGCAACTAAACGGCCATGAAGATCTTCAAATCCATCCTGCGCTACCCGGCAGTCACCTTTATCGTCACCACCATCGCCCTGACCGTCGGGGTTTACGCCTTTGTGACGATGCCGCGCACGGAAGACCCTTCGATTCATATCCGGGCCGCCCTGGTGATCGCCTATTATCCGGGGGCAACATCGGAGCAGGTGGAAAAGCAGGTCACACGGGTCCTGGAAAGACAATTGTTCAAATTTCCGGAAATCCGCAAGGACATCACCTTCTCTACCAGCCGCCCCGGCCTTTCGATCATTAATGTGGAACTGGAAGACGAGGTGACCGACGCCGACGCCTTCTGGACGAAACTGAGACACACTCTGAATGAAACCCGAGCGATCGAATTGCCTGCGGGAGTCCGCGGCCCGGTGCTCAATTCCGATTTTGGAGACACTGTGGCCATGCTCATCGCCCTCACCGGGGAACGCTACGGCTACCGCGAGTTGCACAATTACATGAACACGATCCAGGATGAACTGCGCACGGTGCGCGACGTGGGCAAGATGGCCACCTACGGCGATCAGGATGAACAGATCTGGATCACAGGGAGCCTCGACCGGGTGGCCCAGTATTTTGCCGACCCCCTCAAAGCCATTAAGGCCCTGCGAGAGCGCAATACCGTTGCTCCGTCCGGAAACATCGCCGCGGGCGATGCGAAAGTTCCTCTGCGGACAACGGGCGTCTTCACTGCGGAAGACCAGATCAAAAACGTGCTCATCGACGTGTCGCCCAAAACCGGCCAGCCCGTCTATATTCGCGACGTGGCTGAGGTTTCGCGCCGTTATAAAGATCCGACGTTTCTGGTCCGTTTCGACGGCCAACCTTGCATCCTGCTTTCGGTGGAAATGCAGAAAGGCCGGAACGTCGTTGAGCTTGGCGACCGGATCGCCTCCGTCTTTCATCGCCTGGAGTCCAAACTGCCTCCCGACGTTAAAATCAATCTGGTTGCCGACCAGCCGAAAGTCGTCAAGGAGCGGATCAATTATCTGAGCGAAGAATTCCTGATGGCGATCATCGCGGTGATCCTGGTGACGATGCTTCTTTTGCCCCTGCGGGTTTCCCTTATTGCCGCGCTGGCCATCCCCATTACGCTGTTTATCAGCCTGGGTCTGATGAATGCCGCAGGCGTCCAACTCCACCAGGTGTCCATTTCGTCGCTGGTCGTGATCCTGGGCATTATCGTGGATGACGCCATTGTGATCGCCGACAACTATCTGGTCCTGCTGGAGCGGGGTACGCCCCCGGCCGACGTGCTCTGGCGTTCCGCGGGAGATGTCGTCATCCCCGTGTTCACGGCAACCGTCACCATTATCTGCGCTTTTCTGCCGCTCTTGATTCTGACGGGTTATGTCGGTGAATTCATCCATGCGCTGCCGCTCACCGTGGGCATTGCGCTTATCGTTTCTTTCGTGGTCGCCGTCTGCGTGACGCCGCTCTTGTGCCGCATCTTCATCCGGCAAAACGGGGTTGGCGGCGATCAGGGGAGTGATCGCCGGAAACGCGTGAACCTTTTAGGAAGGCTGCAGATCCTCTATGGGAAGACCATCGTCTATTTCATGAACAAGAAAATCCTGGCTGTGGCACTGGGCCTGGCGGCCATAGCCCTGGGCGCGCTGCTCTTCCTCGCTCTGCCCCAGCAGTTCTTCCCGTCGGCGGAGCGCAATCAATTCATTATCGACGTCTGGATGAAGCAGGGCACTCGCATTGAAGCCACCAGCGCCGTCATGAAACGCATCGAGACCGCTCTGGGCTCCCGGAAAGAAATAGCGCATGTCGCGAGTTTCGTCGGCCAGAGCGCTCCGCGTTTTTACTACAACGTGAACGTCCAGCAGCCGGACGGAGCCTACGGCCAAATGATCGTCAACACGCGATCCGTACGCGAGACGCCCCGGCTCGTCCATCAACTGCGGAGGGATCTGGCAGGGCTTGCCCCGGAGGCGCTGATCATCGTCAAAGAACTGCAGCAGGGAGCGCCGCTCAAAGCCCCGGTGGAAGTGCGCATATCCGGCGAGGATATCAATGAACTTAAACGCCTCGGCGCGGACGTGGAAGGCATCCTCCGCTCCGTTCCCTATTCGGAGTATGTGCACAATGACTATTTCAACGATTCGTACCTGGTGGATGTCCGCGTCAACACGGAACTCGCCAATCGCCTCGGCCTGACCAACGCCTATGTGTCGAACTTCCTCGCCGGCGCGCTCGACGGTGCGCCGGTCAGCGTCTTCTGGGAGGGCGACCGGCCGCTGCCGATTCTCCTGCGCCTCGACCCCGCAAGCCGTTCGTCTTTTTCCGACATAACCAACACGTACGTGACCTCGCCTGTCACGGGGGCCGGTGTACCGCTCAGGTCTATTGCCACTCTGACCCCCGAATGGCAGACCAGCCGCATCGTGCGGAGAAACGGCGTGCGGACGCTGACGGTTCAGGGCTATGTGAAAGAAGGTTTTTACGGCTCCGAACTTCTGAAAGCCGCCGGGCCGCGCATTGACGCCCTGCCGCTCCCCGCCGGATACCGCATTGAATACGGCGGCGAAAATGCCAACCAGGATGAAGTCTTTCCCAAAATGCTCTGGGCGCTGGCGATCAGCCTCGTCACCATCTTTCTCGCGCTGCTTATTCAGTTTCGCTCCGTATCGGAACCGCTGATCATTATGGCCTCCATCCCGCTGGCGCTGCTCGGTGCGGCCTGCGGCCTCTGGATCACCAGGAACCCATTCGGGTTCACCGCTTTTCTGGGACTCGTCAGCCTCTGCGGGATCGTGGTCAGAAACGCCATTATCCTGGTGGACTATATCAATGAAAAAATCGCCGAGGGGAAATCGCTTACGGAAGCGGCAACCGAAGCGGGCCAGCGCCGCCTGCGGCCGATTTTCTTAACAACCATGGCGGCCGCTGTGGGCGTCACCCCGATGATCATTTCCCGGTCGAGCCTCTGGAGTCCTCTGGCCAGCGTCATAGCCGTCGGTCTGATCTTTTCGATGTTTTTTACACTGCTCGTGGTGCCGGTCCTGTTTGTCCTGGTGAAGTCGCGGATTGCCAAACTGCCGTCGCTCCTTGCCGTCCTGTTCTTGATCATGGCGGCAGGCTTCATTCATCCGGGCGATTCTCTCGCGGAAACAAAACGTCTGACGCTGCCTTCCGCCGTCAATATCGCGATTCGCCAAAATACGGTGCTCAGGATTGCTGAATCCAAAGTACGGGAGAACAACGCCAGGGTGTCTGCGGCGCGCGCCGATTATCTGCCGCGTCTTTCCAATACGAGCGTTTATTCGGGCCTGACCAACAAAAGTCTGTTTACCGATCCCACGGGAATCAGCGAGCGGCTACCGTCCGCCTGGGTCGATGCGTTTGATGAAAGGCTTCATCTCAACAGAGATTCGCTCTTCTTATCCAGCACGGCTCTGACGCAGCCGCTGTCACAGCTCTTGAAGGTGCACAAGGCGGATCAGATCGCCCAGGCAGACCGGGATATCGCCAAAACGGATTATACGCGGGCCCAGCGTGAGATCGTCTTCGCAGTGCATCGCCTCTACTACGGTATTCTGATCGCCGAGAAGCAGAAAGAGACGGCCGGAGCCGCCGTCGCCCAGGCGACGGAAAATCTGCGCGACGCCGAAAATGCTTTTCAGGCGGGCAGTGTCCTGGATGTTGCCGTCCTCGGCAGCCGGACGCTGTTATTGCAAAACAGGCAGTCCCAGCTTGCGGCTCAGATCCAGATCGAAGACCTGGTAGCGGAAATGAACCATTTGCTGGGGTTCCCCCCCGAAACGGAGCTTGTCCTCGAGGACGTCGCGATGCCTGACGACGTCGTTCTGTCACGGTCGGACTACTTGCAAAATGCGCTCACGCTGAACCCGGAAATCCTGGCCGCGAGGGAGCTCGTCACCAAGACGCAAAACGGCATCGCAGCCGCTTATTACGACTATCTGCCGGAGATTTCGCTTTTCGCGCGACACACTTACCAGGACTTTGTTCCCTTTGTCACCCGCAACATCGGCACGTACGGCGCCATGATGACGTGGAACATGTTTGACTGGGGCAAGCGTCATGCCGTCATTCGTCAACGAAAAGAATTGCACGTGCAGGCCCAGTTAAATCTGTCGCGGCTGGAAAAGCGGCTGGGGGTCGACGTGGACAAAGCTTATCGGAAACTTGATCAGACGAAAATGATGATCGATGTGGCAAGCGATGCGCTCACGCTGCAGAAAGAAAATTTGCGCTTAAGCGAGAATCGGCTCAAGGCCGGCACAATCACCGAAGCGAAGCATGCCGAAGCCATAGCCCAGATCCGGAAGGCGGAAGCGGACCTGCTTTCGGCCACACTGGCCTACCGGCTCGCCCTGGCGGAAATCAACAGGACCGCGGGAAAAGATGAATACGGCCATTGAAGAAATGAAGCCGCCCGCCGCTCACCGGATATCGGGGACATCCCCGTTTCATCGGGCATCACCCGGGGTCAGCTAATCTTGACTCTATGGTTCAACAAGAATTTTGATCGCGGTTTTGCTTTTCCCGGCCAGAACCTCAAAGCCGCTTTTGGCGATGTCGGCCAGCGGAATAATATCCGTGATGATGCTCTCGGGCCGGATAGTCCCTGTTGCCAACCATTTCATCGCCAGAGGGGGGTTGATGAAATTGGTGCCGATCATCGTCGTTTCGCGGGTCACAAATCCCAGCATATGAACAGCGGCCCGTTCGGTGAAGATGCCCTGAACAATCACCATTCCCTGGTAGCGCACCGAGGCCAGGCAATCCTTGAGTGTCGCCTCGATCCCGACGGCTTCGATGGATACATCCGCGCCGCGCCCGCCTGTCAGTTCCTTGATCTTTGCCGGACTCTTGACTTCCGCGGGATTCCAGACCAGCGTTGCGCCCAGCTCCTGGGCTTTCTGCCGCCGATTCTCCAAAACGTCCGTGATGTAAATATTTTGAACTCCCATCGCCTTGAGGCCCAGGAGCAGCATCAGACCGACCGTTCCGGCACCGGCAATAAAAACCGTGTCCGACGGCTGCACATGACCACGGTCAATCGCGTAGGCCGCGCCGGACAAGGGTTCCAGCACAACGGCCCTCAGCCACTCCATGTCGTCCGGAATTTTTAAAAGCCGCTCCGTGGGACAGACAACAGCTTCGGCGTAAGCACCGGGAACCAGCGTGCAGACGCGTTCGCCCACGGCAAACCCTTTTACATCGGGCCCCACGGCCTCAATCGTTCCGCAGGCCTCATGACCGAAGGGACTGAGCGGAAAGGGACCGTGCAGGTACTCGTGCAGATCCGAGCCGCAGATTCCGCAATATTTGATTTTAACTTTCACTTCGCCTTTGCCCGGCACCGGGTCGGGAACTTCTTCCACGGTGATGTCACGGATACCGTGATAAATCGTTTTTTTCATCGAATCATTTTCTCCAAAATTATTATTTTATTTTTTTCAATTCAGACCGAGGACGCTCTGTTTAAGACCTTTCGGCTGGACTTTCCGTACAGTGCCTGCAATAGGATCGCACCGTCAGTCGTGGCGGTGCATCTCGGGCAGTCCGAAGCGCGCCAGGGTATCTTCTTCGAAGTCGAACTCGATCAGTACGGCCGTCTCCTCGCCCATGACAAAGGCCTCATGGCCCGGTTCGATGAAAACGACCTCAGGGGCCACAAAATCCCGGGTGCAGCCGTCCTGGAAAAGAAATCGCAGCCGGCCCTGGGCCAGAAACTCGACATGCCCGTGCATGCACAGTTCGGTTGTCACAATGGGCTTGATGTCTTTTGACCACCGGAAACCGGGCGGGTAGATCATGCGCTTCACGCGGCCCAGACCTGCCGGGACGGTATCTTGCTGCATGGTGCCGATTTGCCGATGATCGGCCCCCGGCAGTACATCGAGAAGGGGATCTGTAATCATTGCTCGTTTCCTTTCACCAGGCAGGACAAAGACCCGCTGTTGAATCAACCACCTCGCAGCAAGCCGCCAAGGCATGAAATGAACGTTATTATATCGCAACAAGCTACGCAGAATCAACTCTCATCCCGCTTGAGCGGGATTGAAGCTCTTCGGCAGACCGCCTGCGAACTTTCGCTTCCCGGCGAACAACAGCATTCCTCATGCACGCGATTTCACTGCAGTCCGACCACAGGCAATGGCCTCGTGCGGGATTCAATCCCTTAAACCGGGACAAAATCGGCTGATCGAACTTCTTTGAGCTTCAGGGCTTCCGTCGGGCAGACGACGGTGCAGACACCACAGCCCAGGCACTTTTCCGGATCGACGGCGGCAAGATCGTCCTTTATGGTCAACGCGTCAAAGAAGCACCTTTCGACACATGTTTCGCAACCGGCGCAGAGATCAACATCGACGACGGCCGAGAACCGGCTGGGCGCCACCCATTTTTTCGGTCCTTTCATGATCGCCCAGTTGAGGCAGCAGTCATCACAACAATTACAAATCACGTGGCCGACCGTCTGGCGATTGTCAACCACATGTACCAGTCCTTCTTCCCGGCACTTCTTCAGAATTTCAACAGCCTCGTTTTTGGACAACGCCCGTCCCGTGCCCCGCTCGATATTGTATTCGGCGGCGCGGTCCACCTGCATGCAGACTTCCAGCGGCTTTTTGCAATTGCCGGAAATCACACGGCAGGAGCAATTGGTGACCGACAGAATTTTGGCATCCATAATAATTTTCACGACATCGTCGTAGGCCAGGATTTGCGACTGCGGCTCAATGCTTTCATTGACGGGAACGACCCGCATGATGGACCCGGGCAGAATATCCATGATCTTACTGCCGTACTCGGGCCATTCCTTCTGCATATACTCATGCCAGAGGTCGAGGATGTGCCTGGATATCCCCGGGGTCAGGCTTGTCGAATCGTGCATCTGCGGAATGGTTTTGACGCGGTAGAATTTCTTTTCGCCGCCCTTGGTGGCTTTAAAGATCAGGCCGCGGTGGAACAGAGAATCCATCATCGCCGCGATAGTCTCCCGGGACAATCCGGATTTCTCCGCCAACTCCTCGACCGTTGCCGGCGGCGCCGCCAGCAGCATAACCTTGGCCTCGTCATCGTTGACGAGCGCCTCAAAGATCCGGGGAACGAGCGGCGACTCTCCCGCTCCGACCGCCTCGGCCAGCTTCTTGCACAATGCCATATCGACCATAGTAATCTGTCCTCCAATTCCGATAATTGATGGAAAGTATCGGGAAAAATGTTCTTCGTGTCAAGAACAAACGCTTGTTTCGCATAAAATGCAATATATCTCTTATGGTTACGCATTGAGATCAATCGTATTCTCCGAAGCATGAGCGCAAGAGGTCAAAGATGACGAACCAGGGGCAGATCAGGGACCTTGGCGACAAATTCGTTGCTGCTTGATTGCCTGAAGCATACCGACGCCAGGGACAGCTCTTCCTTTTCTCAATCAACCACCTCGCAGCAAACTGCGGAGAATTAACGCTCGCCCCGCGCGAGCGGGATTAAATAAAATATTGCAGCCGGACCGAATGAAAGTCCGTCTTGTCTTCACGCCCGCTTCACGTCCCGATCAGATAATTTCCCTGAGATAGTATTCCTCATACATCTGCCAGACGGCCATGGCCAGGGACATGATGATCGGACCGATGATAAACCCCGTAAATCCGAAGACGATGATCCCGCCCATGGTAGAGAGGAAGATCAGCAGGGGGTGCATGGAGACATCCTTGCCCAGAAGGATCGGACGAAGAAAATGGTCCACCATGCTTATGACCAGGGCACCGAAGGCCAGGATAAAGATACCGGTCCAGAGATGCCCCATGACCATCATGAGGATGCCGGCAGGAGCCCAGATCAGGGCGCAGCCGACGACGGGAATGACGGCGGTAATGATCATCACCACTCCCCAGAGGATCGCCCCCTGAATACCCGTGAAAAGGAAGAGCAGCCCCCCGAGAATGCCCTGGATGCCCCCGATAATCAAGGTCACCTTGAGCGTGGAGTTTGCGGTCTTCTGGAAGTGCGCCAGGAGGATTCTGTCTCTGTCGTCCTCGAGCGGCAGGAGTCGCAGAACCGTATCGATAAACGTCCGCCCGTCCCGGATAAAATAAAATAACGCATAGAGCATGACGCCCACTTGAACAAAAAATTGCAGCGTATTTTGTGTGAAACTTTTCAGACTTTCGAAAAAATAACCGGCGACACCTTTGGAAATCTCCGTAATTTTCTGAGTCAGAGCCGCATCGTCGAGGTTTAAGCTGTCCGTGTAAGGATTGTGTTTAATCAGTTGCATCAATTTTTGGACATAGGCATTGATCTGACTGTTGTCATTGGAAATACCCTGGTAGATGCCCATCGATTCCTTAAACAGCAGACTGATGATGAAACCGAAAGGAATAATAAAGATGAGGCAAATCAAAACAAGTACAATCGTCGCGCTGAGACTGGGCCTGTGCAGCTTCTTTTCCACTCTTTTATAAACGGGCATGAAGAGCCCCGCCAGGATCACGGCCCAGAAAATGGCGTAGATGAACGGCTTCATGATAAAGAAAACCGCGACGGTAACAACGAGCAGGATGACGAAAAAAAGGACGGTCTGCGCTTTGGGCTTTTGCATATGCGGATGCTCCTCCCGTTTGATGTTGCCTATTATAACAGATTCTTTACCGAAGGACAGCATTCCGTTTATCGGGATAGAACCGGTCCGGATATTTTCCAATCGGCTGTGTGCACTTTGCAGCCCTGCGATTTCACACGGGGCAAAGCGGCGAAAAACAGAAAGTTGCTCCTTTGCTGACTTCGGCCGGAATTCCGGAAGAAATGAAGCTCCTTTTTTCTTCCGCGCCGGCAACTGCATTCGCCATCCAATATATCCTTGACTTGCCGGAGTTATTCTTCTATTTTTCCGCCATTACTCTGGGAAATGATTTTGCGCCGCATGACTGCCCCGCATTGAATAACCATGGATAAGGATAACCGATGATGAATGGCCGCATCCCGGAAAATGAAGCATTCCGGCCCGAGCTTCAGGGATTACAAAATATAGATGAATCCCAGTATCATGTGATTCTGAACCATGTCAACGATCCGGTCTTCATTCACCACCTGCCCCGAGACCGGAATATACCGGAAAAATTTATTGAGGTAAACGACGCCGCGTGCAGCGCGCTGGGATATACAAAGGAAGAATTGCTCCGGATGAGTCTTGCGGATATCGTCGCACCGGGGACGGCCGCCATGGCGCCCGTGAACATGGAAAAACTGTTCCGGAATAAGCGGGCCATATGGGAGGGAACGCACGTCAGCAGAGACGGCCGCAGAATACCCGTAGAAACGCACAATGTGCTCTTTTATCTCCATCGCCGGCCGGTGATTGTCTCCACGGCCAGAGACATCACGAAGCGCAAACAGGTCCAGGAAGAAATGCGCAAGAAGACTGAAGAGCTGAAGTTCATTACCGAGCATGTGGGCGACATCATCTGGCAGATGGACTCGAGTGTTTATTTTACCTACGTCAGCCCGGCCATTGAAAAAATCCTGGGCTACCGGCCTCAGGAAGTTGTCGGTCAAAACCTGTTTTCGTTCCTTACACCGCTGGGAGCAGAGATGGTCTCGGCTGTTTGGCTGGAATGGTATCAGCAACTCTCTTCGGGCGTCCAACGCGACGAGCTTCTTTTCGAAATGGAAACCGTTCGGAAGGATGGCCGTATCATCTGGATGGAAGTACAGGCGCGTCCTCTGATCGACCGTGACGGCGTAATTATCCAGTACCACGGCGTCTCAAGGGATATCACGCACCGCCGCCAGGGGGAGCAGGAGCGCCGGCAGTTGAGGGAGAGGCTGGTGCGCGCGGAAAAAATGGAATCCCTCGGGATTCTGGCGGGAGGCGTTGCCCATGACCTCAACAACGTGATCGGGGTTATTGTCGGATATGCAGAATTGTTATTGCAAAGAATTCCTCCGGACGATCCCCTCAGCCGGTATGCCGCAAACATCGTCAGATCCAGCGAGAAAAGTGCGGCTATCATCTCGGACCTTCTGGCTCTGGGCCGCAGAGGGGTAACGGTTCGCAAAGTCATAAATTTAAATGCTGTTATTGGGGAATATCTCCAGTCGCCCGAGTTCGCAAAATTGAAATCGTATCATCCGGACATCCTTTTCAGAGCCGATCTTGCCCAGGACGTCATGCCCATCGAAGCCACGTCTGTTCATATCAGTAAGACCGTTATGAATCTCATGTCGAATGCCGCGGAAGCCATTGCCGCAGACGGAAATGTGGTCATCAGGACGCGGAAACGTTCCCTGGACGAGCCGCAACCGGGGTATGATGAAATTCAACCGGGGGATTATGTCGTGATGACGGTATCCGACAACGGCAAGGGTATTTCCCGAGAGGACATCGGAAAGATATTTGAGCCCTTCTATACAAAAAAAGTCATGGGCCGGAGCGGAACAGGTCTGGGGCTGGCCATCGTCTGGGGGACGGTGAAAGATCACGGCGGCTTTATCGACGTACAAACCGAGGATGGGAAAGGAAGCTCTTTTTCTATCTTCTTTCCGGCCGCCTGCGGAGAGATCGAAACCGACGACAGGAAGGCTGAGCCTGCGTCCTATAAGGGCCGGGGGGAATCCATTCTGGTCGTGGATGACGTTCCGGATCAAAGAGAAGTCTCCGTCGCGATGCTGAAAAACCTGGGCTATAAAGTCCTGACCGCATCCGGCGGAGAGGAAGCTATTGTCTATCTCGGCACCCATGATGTTGACCTGGTGGTGATCGACATGATCATGGCTCCGGGCATGGACGGTTTGGATGCGTACAAGGAAATCATCAGGATCCGCCCCCGGCAGAAGGCAATTATCGTCAGCGGTTTCTCCGAAACGGATCGCGTGAGAGAAGCCCGGCAACTGGGGGTGGGAGCCTATCTCCATAAGCCTTACACGCTGGAGAAGATCGGCCTGGCGATCCGAGGCGAACTCGACCGGTGATTCCACTTACCGGCGGCCGCGTCACCAGCCCGGGACAAATCCGGAGCGAAGCCGCTTCAACAGAAGTTCATCCCTTGGCGATTCAGTGAACGGGGAATACGGCGAAGATCACGGCGCTCCAGACCGAGTGGGAAATAATCACCATCGTCAGATCCCGTTTCCACAAATAGAGCGCACCCCAAAACGCACCGGCGACGTATGCCGCCATCGTGAGCATAAAGTTCAGAGAAAAAATGTGGATGCTGCCGTAGATAAATGTTGTGAGAATAAAGCCGGCAACGTTGCCGTATTTGCCCATCAGGTTTTCCTGCAGAAAACCGCGCCAGAAGATTTCTTCACCGGGACCGGTGATTAATAAAAGCAGAAAAAAGATGAGCGTTTTGTTCGTATTCATCCCCATGCCGTAAATGCCGCCCACCTGCGTGGTCGCGTGCGGAACGATGTAGGGTGAAAGAACAAAGCCCAGATAAAAGATGCCGTAAAGAACGGCCGCGGATATCAGGCCGATGACGGCCGACCGGGGTGAAAAAATGATCTTCGGCTTTTGCCAGTAAAAGGAATAGGCGCAGATCAGCACAACGGAAAAACCGATTTTCGCCCAGAAGTTGCCCCAGGCCAGACCAAAGGTAAAAGCCCAGCACAGGATGGTCAGGGCAACCGCACCCCAGATCTTCATAGACGCACCATCCAATCGAGAAAGAGCGCCAGGATCAGAAGAACGCCGAACACCGTATCAAACTGGGCAGTCAATGCGTCCGCCATATCCGGCGTTTCGCGCTTAAAGGTTTTCAGGAGACTCCAGGCTTTGGGCACGGAAAGAAAAATGATAAGTCCCCACAGACTCATCATGCCCAGGACGATCATGCCGAAAACATAAATGTAGGCGGCTAAAATCAGTCCGGCAAAGATCAGAAAACTATTCTTAAGTCCTACCATAATGCTGACCGTTTTTACATTTTGCCGGGAATCGAAAGCGATATCTCTCATGTTGTTGGCAAAAAGAACCAGTGCCACCAGAATGCCGAAAGGAACGGAAATAAGCAGCGGCTTCAGAGACAGGGTCTGGATTTGAACCGCGTAAGCGCCCGAAACCATCAAAGGGCCCCACATCAGAAAAACTGCAATCTCCCCCAGGGCGCGGTATTTAAATTTGACCGGTCCCGCCGTATAGAAAACAGCCGTGGCGAGACCCACCATACCGATCCAGATGACATGCCATGATCTCATGAAAGCAATCACACAGCCGATGGCGGCCGTTAACGCGAACAGAACAATGGCCTCGGTCAAAACCTGTCTGGATGTCAGGATCCCGGAAATGATGGGCTGCGGCCGGTACTTTGCCGTGGGAGCATCCGGTGTATCAATTTCATTCTTTGTATCAAAATAATCATTGATGACATTGGCTGCTGCGTGAAAGAAGACAATGCCGACGGCGGTGGCAATAAACCACGGCCAGGATATCGGTCCGACCTCAGCGGCCAGAAGTGTGCCCACTGAAACGGAAATGAGCGACATGGTGAAGGACCAGGGTCTTGTCACAAGGATGTATTTACCAAACTGCTTCATAAACTTCTTTTCCTTTTGAAATCTTAATACCTTTTGTAATACCTTGTGGGGGTTGTCCCTGAAGAGTCATGCCGGACCTCACGAAGATGAAAACGACAAGGTGGCGAAGTTTAGTGATATCTATTTTCCGTGTCAAGTTTTTTGTCATAAAGCGGCCCGACTTGCGAAAACAGGTGATCAGTCATGCGCTGCCTGTTCGGCTGAGAAGGATCGGGTCCTCTTGACTCCATCGGGCCCAACAGACGGAAAATCGAAACAGGTTCAAATGATCATACAGGTCTGGCCATTGCTCCGGCGCAACCCTCCGTTCTGAATACGGGGCAGCTGTGTCTCTATGGTTCACATTGCGGCAGCACTCCAACGTTCGGTCATTTGGAGTAAGCGGATTGCGGAACCGGAGGGCGGAAACCGGTGCCGAGATCGATAAGTTAACCGCATGCCTCTATACCCGCAAAGGCCGCAAGAGAAGACCGCGGTCTATCAATTCGGGTATTCCACATATACATTTTTACCTTGCAGGCTCGGAAAACGCAAAACGCATTGATTCTTCCAATAGTCGTTGTTGGTGTCTTTATATCCGTCACAGTGCCAGGGTCTGCAGTGATGAAATATTTTCCAACAGGTCGGGGTGTTGATCTCGCCTACGCGATGATAGTCAGCCGTATCCAGATTATTGGTTATGTAAAAGCACACTACCTTATCCGCACAGCTCAGTGTATATCCGGTGGCAGGAATGGTTAAGAGGGCAATCGCCATTGTCAGGGTGATCAGTAAAGTCTTTTTCATATTTTCCTCCTTCAGAGTATACGACCTTGGCTGTGTAAATATACCTGCAATACATCCTGATTTCAATTTATTTTAGACTGTCGGATTGCGTCAAAGGCCGTGATGCCATGCTTAAACTCAGGGGCCGGCAGTAAACATGGCAAAGCTGTTTCAGACTTCGTGAATCTTCATATTCTCTCCCGATCCGCGATATCAAGCCAGCGTGATCAATTGATCCAGGCTGGCCATCACCAGGGTTTCCCGCACCGCGGGACTGATATTGACGATGGAGAAATTTTTACCTTTCAGGCGCACCATGGTAATCAATATCCGAATGAACCCCGACGAGATGTATTCCACGCCGGCAAAGTCAAACTTGACCGTCAGACACTTGTCATGGGCGGCAATCGTATCGGCTATCTCGCGTTGCTGCGCCATGGCCGACAACGTGTCCAGTCGTTCAGCAAAGCGAAACACCAGGGTATGGTCGATGATCCTGCTTTCCATGACGTCCCCCCCACTCCCATTCTGCTCGGATTTACCATTATATGCTTGCGACGGGTCGATGCCTCCGACCGGCCCTGATGTGCATGCAGTATACTGATTCCCCGGGTTTGTCAAACAAGGGAAGAGGCAGAGACAACGGCGGATGCGCTCCCTTCAGGAATCAACGGCCTGTCGCCGCAACCATTATCCCCATTGCTTCTCAGTCATCTGACCTGAAAAAAGATATAAAGAAAAATGATTATCGCTAAAACCGAGATGCCCATGATCAATGTCCGTATATTGAAACCGACGGGTCTGATTTTTGCGGGCTTCCCCGGGATGGTGTTTGCGTATGATTCATGTCCTGCCGGCAAATCACTTATGTCAGTCGCCGTAATGATGTTAGCAGTTGCCGTCCCGTTTTCTGCCGCTTTTAACACTTTTTCGTAAAGTCTCCGGACGTCCTGAGGCATCGCATCAATGCTCTTGTATTCTTCACCGTTGAAGATAATTTTGGTCTGGATTGCTGCGGGATTCATGAGCTTGCCTAAGCCCGCCTGAGAAGCCATGGCCTTTTCAAAAGCGCTCCGGATATCAGATGGCATTTCCTCGAGGGAGTTGTATTCTTTTCCGTTAATCTTAAATTTGCGTTTCACATTTACATTGACGTTCATCATGCTTTCCTCTTGATGCGTTTGGCACAGACAAAGAAAATATAGATTGAACAACGTTGCTGGCGATGCCGGAACTCACAATATATAAGGGCGGCCCTCTTCATTTCACTGATTCAAGATCCTTGGAATCGTCAATCTTTTCCCGATCCCCACCGGGCAAAGGTTTAAACGGCTCCGTTTTCTTCAGTACCGGCCTGACTTCCGTTCGGGCAGGCGCCAGCGGCTTTGCCGGTGCCGGCAATTGTTTCCGGGGCTCCGCGACGGGCGTTGTTTTTCTTCTCGGGCTGTCGCCTTCAGGATCGCGCAAAGTGACCGGACCGGCCGCGACCGCGGTCGAAAAAACGCCAAGACATAAAATTGCGGCGAAAATGGACAAAATAGTTTTCAGGATGAGCCTCCTGAAGCTTAGCCAACAAGCCGCGCTCCGATGACTGCAAAGCAACCATATTCGACATAATTTTTCAATGGAAAGTCGCTGTTCGCTTTACGTAGTTGAGCGGAGACCGGAGGGAGACCAGGACATCCTTATGTTGTCAAATGACTCGCCAAAATGACCCATGGAAATTTACACATACCATCGGCTTCAGAGTGCTATCAATTTCAACAACTTAAATACTTAAGGGTGTCCCATAGGTCTGCCCTGTAAAATATCAGCATCATCTGATTAACATTTCGATATTTACATAATGATGATGCGTTAAATATGTCGAATAAACCGCAGTTTCAGCGGCGCGGGGCTTTAGCGAATCATGCCCGAAACGTTGTGGCGCTTAGCGAAAATGGAGCATAAGACAGCCAAACTGTTTGAGCCCGAAGGGCGAGTTTTTGGCTGTTGCGGAATGAGGTTAGCGCCACAGTTGAGGGCATTGAGCAAAGGCTCGCTCCTCTGAGACTGCCACCACCTGGAAAAGTAATCCGAAAAGAAAGATATTTTAAGATTGCCCCGGCTCCTAATGTCGCCTCGCAATGACTATGTCGGATGCCGCGCAGACCGAGGGCTGCTCGCAATGACGAGGAGCGGAAAACGTTCCAACGCAAGAGGCCTCACCGCCGGAAGGTGGTGAGGCCTCTTATCTAACAATCTTCAAAATTTTCGTAGCAATGCTTGAAACCAGAAGCTGAAAACTGTCTTTGCGCTATTTCGCGTAGAGTGCATCAATCTGTTTCTGGTATTTTTCAAAGACCTTGCTTCTCTTCAATTTCATGGTCTGCGTCAGCATGCCGTTCTCCAGGGAGAAAGGTTCGGCAATGAAAATGAATTTTCTCGGGATTTCATAGCTTCCGTAAGTGGTCTTCAGTTGATTGACAATTTCGGTCTCCAGGAATTTCTTTGTTTCATCCTTTTTCAACAGCTCGGCATGGTCCTTGGGCAGATTATTTTTTTCCGCCCATTTGTCGAGTGCGGCAAAGTCCGGTATAATAAGGGCAATATTAAACTCACGGCCTTCCCCATAGATCATGGCGTTTTCAACGTAATGGTTTAGCTTGATATCTTCTTCAATTGATACTGGAAATACATATTTGCCATTTTCGAGTTTAAACTGTTCTTTGAGTCTGCCCGTGATAAACAGGAAGCCTTCCTCATCAAGACGACCGCGGTCGCCTGTCCGGAATCCTCCGTCCGGCGTCATAACAGCCGCTGTTGCTTCCTGCTTGTTAAAATATCCCTGCATGACGTTAGGTCCGTAAATGATTATTTCCCCATCGTTTGCGTCCTGTCCCGTAACCGATTTGTCGATGACGATTTTACCTAGACCCATGGCGGGGCCTACGCTGCCGATCTTGTATTTCGTCGGGCGATTCATGGTTGCTCCCGGCGAAGTCTCGGTTAACCCGTAAGCGTCATAAAGCGGGATACCCATATCCCAGAAAAAATGAGAAATTTCCGGATTCATCATGGCGCTTCCTGTCATGGAGCCTTTTAATCTGCCGCCAAGCTTTTCACGGATTTTCTTGAAAACTATCGCATCGGCAATCTTAAATTTAAGATTCGTCATGAAGGAGGATTTTCCCTGTGTGGCCAGTTCCCGTTTCTTCTTTGCACTCTCCACTCCCATGACAAATAACGTCTTGGCCAACCCGCCTTCTTCGTTCATTTTCGTCCATAAGCCGTCATATACTTTATTAAAAACTCTGGGAACAGCGGTCATGAATGTCGGTTTGACCAGACCTAAGTCTTCGCCGATGGTTGCAGCACTTTCTGCAAGACCTATTGATCCGCCAAGAAGACAGTAAATGACAAGTTCCCCTAGTCCGAAGACATGTGCCCATGGCAGGATGGATAATGATGTATCGTTTTCATTCAGGTCAGGGAAGCAAACTGCAGCGGCGTGAGCGTTGCTGGTAATGTTGCCCTGAGAAAGAAGTACTCCCTTCGGATCACCGGTCGTTCCTGATGTGTAAATCAGGATGCAGATGTCTGATTGTTTCGGATATATACTTTTAACCGGCTTGGCTGCGCCTTTCTTTTCCAGATCCGCCAGGGTATCCGGCCCATTGCCTTCCATGACAATGACTTTCTCCAGGGTGGAAATTCCAGAAAGGGCATCTTTTATTTTGTCATATATTGCCTTTTTGCTGATCAAGAGAACTTTTACTTTAGCGTCATTGACAATGTATTTCCAAACCTGTACCAGCTCAGCTTCATACATGGGGACAAATCGCGCGCCCAGGCCGCTGTTGGCGAAAAAAGTTACAGCCCAGTCTGTGCTGTTGTTGCAGATAATACCGACCGCATCGTCCTTTTGAACCCCCAACTGACTCAAGCCGCCTCTTAAATTATCCACACGCTTTCCAAAATCAGCAAAGGTGATCCATTCATATTGCTTCAATTGTTTGTTCTTCGTCCCGAGAAAAGGCCGCCCGGGAAATTTTGCCACTGACTTCTCCAATATTTCCACTACATTGTCCGGTTTCATTAACTGATACATATGTTCCCTCCTAGGATTTGGTAAATATTGCTTTTGCTGGAAGACGGTAAAGAGCTCTCATAATGAACAAAGACGTGTAACAGATAAACGGAAATGGTCAATCTATATAATCTATAGGTGTAATGTAGTACGATACCCTACATTAATGACGAATTCTAAGTCAGGGCAAGCAGGTAAGACCGGAGATTGGTATCCGAAGAGACGAGGTTCAATTTCTCACGAATGCTGTTTCGATAGGAATTGACCGTCCCGACGGACAGGTTGAAGACCTCGGCAATGTCTTTGGAGCTTTTCCCCTGTTTGATCAGGGCGGCGACCTGAAGCTCCCTGGGGGAAAGGCTTTTGTAGGCGATGGAGAGCTGGTTGATAAAGGGCGAGGCGATATTATGCAGGTTGGTTTCCAGCACATTCAAGTATTCCAGTTTCTGCTTGCCTGCGTGCGCGCCGCGCAATTTCTGGACGTAGGGGATCACCAGCTGATGGATGTTGGACTGCAGGGACTCCTGAAGGTTCTTCTGATCTTCATCACGGCTCTTTAAAAGAACGCGCAGGGTCGTGTTGATTTCCTGCAGTTCGAAGGTGCGTTCCTTAACGCGGGTTTCCAGTTCATCGAGGGTTTTCTGCAGATTTTCTTCCACTCTTTTTCTCACCGTGATGTCGCGTATGCCGAAAACAGCCCCCAGGAAATTTCTCTGCTGATCCAGCATATAGGCCCCGGTTGCTTCCAGCCATATATATTCGCCGCGCGCATGCTTGTAGCGGCACTCGATCTTACCCGGAGAAAATGTGGCGAGCGAATCCCTCAAAACCTTTTCAATGGCGGGAAGATCTTCCGGATGGATAAAATCCGTAAGCGATTTCCCTTCCCTGTCTCTGGCCGCGTATCCCATGACGCTGGATACGGACGGGCTGATGTAAACGATTTTGAAATCCCGGTCCGTCATGACAATGATATCCTTCATATTGTCCGTAACCAGACGCAGACGTTCCTCGCTTTCGCGCAGCGCCTCCTGTGCCCTTTTACGATCCGTAATGTTCAGCTGCGTGCCGGTAAACCGGAGCGGTTTCCCCTTCTCATCCCAGCTCACCACCCGCCCGCGCCCCAGGACCCAGATCCAGTCGCCCGACTTGTGGCGCAGACGATATTCCATTTCGACCAATTGGCGGTTGCCCGACATAATTTCCCGAACCTTTTCCTTGATATTCGGGAGGTCATCCGGGTGGATGATTTTCATCCAGGCGTCAATATTAAGGGCCAGAAAGTCCTCTCTTTGATAGCCGAGCATACCAAGATAACGATCATCGACATAGGACACGCCTGTCCTGCTGTTGATATCGTACAGGCCGAGCTCCGCTCCGGCCAGCACCAGTTCCATTCTCTCCTGGATGCTGCGGATGGCCTCTTCGGCTTTTTTGCGTTCGGTGATATTGTGATAAAGGGTTCTGAATCCGGTAGGCTGCCCGTGACTGTCCCTAATCAGGCTGACCGTGCATTCATACAGGTTTTTTTCTCCGGCTTTATTGACCGATTCCAGCTCGGAGCTTGTCGAGGGGATGCCTGTTTTGTAGACTTCGTTATAAATCCGGAAGGCAGCGTCAATTTCTTTCGGGTCGATATAGTTGCGAAAGTTGCGCCCCTGCAGCTCCTCGCGGTTATAGCCAATGGCCTTGACGTAGGCTTCATTGAAATAAAGGGTATTGCCGGCCAGGTCATGCTCGGCATAGGGCTCCGAAATGGTTTCGATCGCGGCGCGATACCTCGCCTCACTCTCCTTGAGGAGGTCGCCGGGAAAGGCCTGCCTGTCGATCCGTTCCTTTTCTGCAAGGCATGCACGCAGACGCTGCAATTCCCCGACAAGCTGTTCCTTTGTTTTTTCCCGATCTTCCATAACCTTTTCCCTGCGGGAAATTTGATGACAGGGCGTGCCTTCCCTACTTCGCGGGAAGCGCCGCCCCGCGTTTCTTATGGTAGAGAGCAAACTTGCCCAGCGCCAGGGCCGCCCGCTGGATCGAGGGGAAGACGGTAATCCCCGCGGTGGCCAGCGCTTTGCCCGCATCGAGGGCCAGCTTCCGCATCTCGGCCGAACTATAGCTGTGCAGGATAACCGCAAGCGGTTTACCGATTTCTTTCTTAAATTGCTTGATCAGTTCGAGATACACACCGATCATAAACTCCTTGTCTTTGATGGAGATCAGGCCGAAATGGTCAAACGCCACATGGATAATGAGCAGGTCCGCTTCCTCCGACTGATCAAGGGTTTTCATCGTCTTTAAGAAAATGTCGGCGCTTTCAAAATTGTTGAGGTCGATGGGATTCTTAAAAATCCGGCCGGCCTCCGTGGAGAAAAGTTCGATCAGACTCCGGCGCAGCTTGTCGCTCAACCTTGGCAGCGTAAGGCCCGCACGCGTAAATTCATCCGCCAGGAGAACGCTGGCGCCGCCGCCGATGCCGATAATCACGATCTTGTTTCCCGCGGGCGCCGGCATGTGCTCGAAGGCCAGCGTGAGATCCATCATTTCTTCGATGCTGCCGGCGCGGACGGCCCCCGCCTGCCTGAGAATGCCGTCCCATACCCCGTCTGCGCCGGCCATCGCGGTGGTATGCGATACCGCCGCTTCGGCGCCCGACGCGGAGGTGCCCACTTTTAAGATGATGGTGGGTTTGGTCCCGGCGGCTCTTTTCAGCGCCTTGAAAAAGCGCGGCCCCTGCCGGACGCCCTCGATGTAGGCGGTGATAATTTTCGTCTCCTCATCATCCGCCAGATATTCGAGGTAGTCCGATTCGTTCAGATCGGCGCCGTTTCCCATACTGATGACCTTGCTGAACAAGACGCCCCGGCTGTTGCCTTCCTGCACGCAGTGCGCGGCATTGCCCCCGCTCTGCGAGATCATAGCGACCGGACCGCTCCCCTTTTCAAAGTCGGCATTGAAAGAAAGGCCGCCTCCCGGGCAATAAAGACCCAGGCAATTGGGTCCGATCACGCGGATGCCGCCCTTTTTCGCCCGGCCCATGATGTCCGCCTGCAGACGCTTGCCTTCGGCATTTTCGATTTCGCTGAAACCCGAGGTAAAGAAGTGGATGGCCTTGACGCCTTTTTGGGCCGCATCGGCCACAAGCTGCGGCGTATACGGGGCGGGAATGGCGGAGATGATGAAATCGACTTTATCCGGAATATCTTTGACGCTTTTATAGATGGTCATTCCATTGATTTCGCCGCCGCTTGGGTTCATCGGATAAAGCTTCCCCTTGAAGCCGAATTGCATCAGGCTTTCGAGGTACTTCAGACCGGCGTTGAACTGTTTCACCTTCTCCGAAACACCGGCGATAGCAATCGTTTGAGGATGAAACAGGAAATCGAGATTTTCGGTATTTTTCATAGCGGATATCCTTCCTTTTCAAGAGAGCTTCCATTCCAGATGCACATACGCGATCCGGGGACTGAGACAGAGTCCTATTTTGGACGATCAAATGTCAAGCCTAAAAATGCAGGTCCATCCGATTCTTCGCTCCGGAGACCGGTCTTGGCCGGACTTGACATTCTTCTTCACCACTTTAATTTTAATAGAAGAAAAGGAACGAGGAGGTTATGGGATGAGTAAAAGAATAGTGATTATTTTTCTATTGCTAGCTTTGCTCGGCTGCACGCCTTATGTTAAACGGGATTTCACCAGTTATTCTTTTAACGGCAAAGAAGTGAAATTGGGAATGAACGCAAGTGAAGTAAGTGAAATAGCCGGCCAGCCGACAAAAGTGACGATTCCGGAGTCGGTTTCGGACATTAGCAATAATACAATGTTTGCAAATGATCCGGCTTATCGGTATCTGTCCAGATATCATTCCTATCGGGAATACTGGCAATATGGAAGTTTGGAAGACGGCGACAAAGAACAGATCAAAATTACGATCGCCAATGGAAAAGTCACGAAGATTCGGAAATGCACACTGAAGTAACGCCGTTTCGCTTAAGGCCCGTCATCGGCCGCTGCCGCCTCGCCCTCGTGTCCCGGCGAGAGCGACATCCTCTCACTGCCGCATTGTTAAATTGTAAAATCTATAGTATTTCCCCTGGCGGATTTTAAACCTTACGGATAGAAATGATCTCAGGTGTCACATTGTCATTTGCGGCGCTTGCGTCTCGTGGGCCGCGTGCTGTCGGTCCGGACTGCGCAGGAGATGAGGCGCGAAGAGACCGTCAACCGTAACGACGGCTATTCAGCCTGGACATCACCCCTTAACAAGACTGCGCCCGTTCTCAAAAAAATCACTCCGATCACTACCGCTGTAAAGCGCCTCGGCTCTTCACCAGCCTGTTTCCTCCCGTCCGCTAATGAGCGGCATTTTATCTCAAATGGCCAAATAGGAAGCTTTTTTAGATGCCTTCGGGTCGGTGGCGCGCAGGCATTGTAATCGCCCGTGACATTTGATAAGGATTATGCCCGTAAAGGAATCCGACGATGAACGATATCTACGAACAATTGCGCGACAGGCTGGAAATGATGGCGACCGGCTACCCGGCGGCAAACGGCGTCGAGTTGAAAATCCTCCGGCAGCTTTTCAGCGAGGATGATGCGGACCTGTTTTTGAAGCTCACCACCAAACCGGAAACGGCCCCGGAGGTGGCCTCGCGGCTGGGGACCGATGCCGCGGACATCGCCGCCCGGCTGGAAGGGATGGCCCGCAGGGGGCTGATCTTCCGGGTCAGGCCCGATGACGAGATCCGCTATTTTCCGGTTCCTTTCATTGTCGGCATCTACGAGTTTCAGCTGAACAATTTAAACATGCCGCTTTTGAAAGATATCTCGCAGTATTATCTGACCGGCCTGGGCGCAACATTCCACGGGCAGAAAACGCCTCACCTGCGCTCCATTCCCATCAACGCCGAGATCGTCGCCGACCGCCCCGTCTTTCCCTACGATGACGCGGCTGCCATTATCCGCAGCAAATCGCGCATTGCCGTGGCCGAGTGCTTCTGCCGCAAGGCCGTGCGGATGTATGGCAAAACCTGCGTGCATCCTCTGGAGACGTGCCTCCAGTTTGAGACCTTCGCCGACTATTATGTGGAAAACAAAATGGCGCGCTGGATCACCACGGACGAGGCTCTGGCCGTCCTGAAGCAAAGCGAGGCGGAAGGCCTGGTCATCCATATTCTGAACTCCCGGAAGGTCGAAGCGATGTGCTGCTGTTGCTCGTGCTGCTGCGGCATGCTGATTTCGCTTAAACTCTTCCCGGCCCCGGCCCGGGCGGTGAAAAGTAATTATGCCTGTCATTTTACCGCTACCCTCTGCACCGATTGCGGCATTTGCGCCGGGCGCTGCACTGTCGGGGCGTTCAAGATGAAGGATGACAAGATCGAGTTTCATGCCGACCGCTGCATCGGCTGCGGCCTTTGCGTCACCACCTGCCCCACCGCTGCACTTACGCTTGCGAAAAAATCCGCTGAACGTCTGTACACCCCGCCGCCCACGGTCTATGACACCTACGCCGTGATGAGCCGGGAGAAAGGGCATGGTCATGAATAAAGAAACAAAAATCCGCTTTCACGAAAATCCCGAACGCTTCATCGAAGAGGCAATCAAACGGTTTGTGCGTGAAAGCAGCGCCAACCGGCTCAAAAGCTTCGGGGACGCCCCCATCTTTGAAGAGCCGCTCATCGGCTTTGCCGCGGGCGATGATCCGCTTTTTGACGAATATAAAAAAGTCGTCCATGAAGAACATTTTATGCCGCGCGAAATCCTGACCAGGCACCTTCGGGAAACCCTGAAAAGCGAAGGCCCGCCGCCGGAAATCGCGAGCGTTATTTCTTTTGTGCTGCCCGCCAACCGCGAAACCCTGCGCTCGAACGCCCTGGAAAAAGAAGGGCCGTCGCTGCGCTGGAACCATACCCGCTGGCTGGGGCAGGAGTTCATCGACGCACTCTCCAATCACCTGACGGGCCTTATCGAATCGCTGGGCGTTCCCGCCATCGCGCCGGGCGTGTCGCCTTTTTTTAAAATCATGGCCGTGCCCGGCGGCTTTTCCTCCAACTGGTCGCAGCGGCATGCCGCGTATGCCGCCGGTCTGGGAACCTTCAGCCTGAATGAAGGCTTCATCACCGCCCGCGGCATGGCGATACGCCTGGGCAGCGTGGTCGCCGGTTTAAAACTCACACCATCCGTCAGACCCTATCAGCATTATCGCGCCAACTGTCTTTTTTACCGGGGAATTAAATGCGGCCGGTGCATCATTCGCTGCCCGGGCGGCGCCTTGAGCGAAAAGGGCCACGACAAACTCAAGTGCTTCAACATCCTCTATGAAAAGCAGGCGCCCTGGTTAAAAGGCGAGCACGGGCCGGGCTACATCGGCCAATACGCAGGCTGCGGCTTGTGCCAGACGGGCGTGCCCTGCCAGAGCCGCATTCCGGAAAAGTGTGAATGATCGGGAGAGAAGCCGGGCGTGAAATAATGATGGACAATTATAGATGGGTGACGTAATTTTTGCGCGGCCCTCATCAACCTATTGTCTCCGGGCTGCCGGTGCAGGCGTTACGACATCGCAGCCAACCGGGGCGGACCCGGGGTATCCCAGAACAATCGACGGCAACACCTGGCTGGGGCTTAAGTGGTAGCTGAAAAGCTGAGCGGGCTTGATCGGGCCGGGTTCGCGAATCGCTGGAGTTTGATATGGCACACCGCATGAGCATCAAGGATTTGCTGCCGTGGTTGGCCGCCGCGGGTGGCGGCATTCTGGCATTCCTCGGCTATGCCGGATTCGACCAGTTCTATCTGGAATGGATCTGTCTGGTCCCGATCCTGTGGGCGATTCGGAAACAAAGCCCGGTCCGGGCGTTTTTCATCGGCTGGGTCGCGGGCGTAACCGCACACGGCGGCGGATTCTACTGGGTCATTCACATGTTCCGGGAATTTGCAGGCATGCCCTGGCCCCCGGCGTTTTTAGGCCTGGCGCTGCTTGCCGCGGCCAACGGCGTTGTGTTTGCGGTCTGGGCCGGAGCAACACGGTTTGTCACGCGCGCCACCGGCTGGAGCGTGATCTGGGTGTCACCCGTTATCTGGACGGCGCTCGAAAAATTCTGGCCCGAGATTTTCCCCAATTACCTTGGCGCAAGCCAGTACACCTTCACGCTCTTGACGCAGATCGCCGATGTGACGGGTATTCTCGGCATCACTTTCCTGATTGTCTATGCCAATTCATTCATCTACGCCGTAATGGAGAGACGGCTTACGAAGCTGCCTTTCCCCCGGCTGCAGGCGGCCGTTTTTGCGGCTGTTATTCTGGCGGCGCTGACTTACGGGGTTGTTCGTATCCACAGCGTGGATCAGGAGGCGGCGGCAGCCCCGAAGCTAACGGTCGGTCTGGTGCAAACCAATCGGGGAGCAGGCGAGAAGCATATCGACCGCGAACGCTTCCTTCGTGAGCACCAGGAAATGTCCAGAGAACTCGTCTCTGTCCACAAACCCGACCTTCTGGTCTGGCCCGAAAATATCCTGATGGCCGACATCACGTCCCGCCGGGCCCAGTTGCCGCCCTCCGTATTCGGCAACCTCCGGACACCCGTGCTGTTCGGCGCAATTCTGCGGATCGATCAAGGCGGTGAGAGCCGCATCTATAACAGTTCCGTCCTGGTCGACGGGTCGGGACAAATGCTCGGCTCGTACGATAAAATGGTGCTCGTCCCCTTCGGCGAATACATCCCTTTCGGAGACACGTTTCCCGTCCTGTATTCCTGGTCACCGTATTCGAGCCGGTTCTGGAGAGGAGAGAACGTCGAACCGATCATGATGGGTCTGCATCCGATCTCGGTGAACATTTGCTACGAAGATATTTTTCCGGGGCAGATCCGCGAGCTGATGAAAGGCGGGCGCGATCGCCGCATCCCCGAGGCCATGTTCAACGTGACGGATGATTCCTGGTACGGCGATACGGTCGAACCCACGGAACACCTGGCGCTCGCCGGCTTCCGGGCGATTGAGCACAGGCGGCCCCTGGTACGTTCCACAACAACCGGCATCTCCGCGATCATCGATCCGGTGGGCCGGCAGGTTATGCGCACCGGACAGTGGACGAAAGAAACGCTTGTCGGCTCGATTCCTCTGATGAAGGGACGCACGGCTTATGCGATTCTCGGAGACTGGATCGGCTGGCTGTGCGCTATTCTCGCCGCTTATGGCATCGCGAGGGGTTATCAGCTTACCCGGCGTCGCGTTAAAGAAAAGCCGGTGGATCCTTTAAAGACGCGCGGCAGGCGTCCGCGCAAATCCCATTGATTTCCGGCCGACCCGTGCCGGCTCGCAGCCATTTCGGCTCGCAGCCCGTTATTGACATCACATCCGCCTTCTCTTATACTTCCGCACAAAACCAAGAAGGCGCTAACCGGAAATTGAACGCGGGAAAATCAGCTGATGAGAATATCCACGGGTCGCACGATCGAACTGTAAAGATATTGTCCCTCTCTTAGAGCAAAGGAGAAATTATGGTCAGCTTTTCACTGAAAGACAAAGTGGCATTGATTACCGGGGCCAGCCGGGGCATCGGCAAGGCCATCGCCTTAACGCTCGCTGAATACGGAGCGCACTGCATTCTTGCCAGCCGCAAGATCGACGACCTCAAAACCGTCGAAAATAAAATCAAAGGAGCGGGAGGCAAGGCCGATTCGATTGCCTGCCACATGGGCGATCTCAAGCAGGTCGAATCCCTGATCTCCGGGATCGGCAACCGTTTCGGAAAATTGAACATCCTCGTCAACAACGCGGCAACGAATCCGCACTTCGGCGGCATGCTGACGGCGAGTGAGGGAATGTGGGATAAGACCCATGCAGTCAATCTTAAAGGCCCCTTTTTCCTGATCCAGAAAGCCACACCGCTCATCGAAGCCTCCGGCGGCGGTTCCATCGTCAATGTTGCCTCCGTCAACGGCGTCAAACCGGGGTTAAACCGGGGCATCTATTCCATCAGCAAGGCCGGCATGATCCTCATGACCAAGGCCTATGCCGAGGAACTCGCCCCGAAAAAAATCCGGGTCAACGCCCTGCTGCCCGGCCTCACGAAAACGAAATTTGCCGGAGCCCTTTTTCAAGATGAAGCCATTTACAAGGAAGCGATTAAGAACATCCCCCTGGGACGGTCGGCAAAACCCGAGGAGATGGCGGGGGCTGTCCTGTTTCTGGTATCCGAAGCATCGTCCTTTACGACGGGCGCCTGCCTCATCTGCGACGGGGGCCGTTTGATATAGACCGGCGTTTCTCGAACGAGCCGGGTCGTTTGCAGCGCGCCGGCTGGGCCTGGTTCCTTCGAATAGGGCCCCGCCGGCAGCCTCTCTCGGAATAACCTTGACATAATAGAATTTATATTCCATTAATTTTTCATGGGACGCAAAGCTCACTTTCAACACGAGGAGTTCCTCGACGCAGCCGTTGCGATCATCGCCAAGGACGGTCTCGGCGCGCTCACGATTGCAGCACTCGCCAAACGGGTCAACGCGCCTGTGGGCTCGGTTTACCATCGCTTCCCATCGCGCGACGCGCTTCTTGCAGAAGTCTGGCTCAACATCATCGAGGCCTTTCAGAGTGAATTTCTGGTGAAACTTCAGGAAGACGGACTTGAGGCCACCCTGTCCTGCCTGGAATGGGTTCGCCGTAATCCCAGCGAAGCGCGGATCATGCTGCTTTATCGCGTCTACGATCTCACGTCCGGCCAGTGGCCGCCGGATATGCAGAAACGCGCCCGGCGTTTAGCCAGGGAATTAAAGGAAGGTGTCCTTTCCTTCACCAAGAGACAATTCGGACAGGTCACTAAAGAGAATAAGGATCGCGCGATTTTTGCCATCTATGACGCCCCCATCGGCATCATCAGAAGATATCTGCGCGACAATAAAGTGCCGCCGGCATCCGTCAATGAACTGATCCGTGAAACCTATCTGGCTGTCGTCGAAAAAGCTAAATAATCGGCGGATCAGCGCCGCCTGCTTCGTCCTGCCGCAATCGCCATCATTCAAATTCCCGCCGTTCGCCTTCCGGCTCGGGGCGCATCCCATTCATTCTCACATCAGGTCCAAATATCCTTGACACATTTTTTAATAGAATGTATATTCTAATATAAAAATTTTCATCAAGCCGTCTCGTTTCCGGCAAAAAACGCACCTAAACATTGTATGCTTTCAAAGGAGGTGTTTTATGGAAATCGGCAAGCATTGGGACGCGATCAGGTCCGTATTCGATGAAGCCTATAAGAGCTGCCTGCACTTCGCGGTGGCCACGGTCAATGAGGACGGTTCTCCGCACGTAACGCCCATCGGCGCACTGATCCTGCGCGACAACCAAACGGGTTTTTACTTTGAGGAAAATCCGGTGCGGCTGCCGCGCAATTTGATTTTCAATCCCCGCGTCTGCATCCTGGCGCAAAACGCTGATAAGCTATTCTGGGGCAACGCGCTCGTCAGCGGAAAATTCCCGACACCTCCGGCGGTGAGGCTCTCGGGGATTGCAGGTCAGCTGCGCCAGGCAACGCCTGCTGAAATAGCGCTCTGGCAGGAAAAAATTGCCTTAGCCAAAGGCACAAAGGGCTATCAGCTGTTATGGAGTTCCTTCTCTCATGTCCGCGATATTGCCTTTGATTCTTTCGAACCCGTCAGCGTGGGAGAAATGACAGGCGAACTTTGGAAATGATCAGTACAGGCATTGAAGGAATAACTGAAAAAAGGAGATCGGGAGATGACAGTTAAGGCCATTTCGCTCAGTAAAGATGAAATAAAGGAACTGGTGAGTAAGAACTGGATGACCCACGATGCCATGTGGTTTTACCATTGCCTGCAGGAATTCGGCATCGAAAAGACAAATCAGCTGAATAAGGCTGCTATCCGCGACATGTCGGCAATAGAAATCAAGCGGATTCACAAAGCCATGGGCGCGGCGCCGATCAGCACTTTTGATGAATTCAAACACTTCTTTGACGTCGCCATGGAAATCTCTACCGGCAAATTTATGAAATTTAAGTACAGCACGCCCGCCCACAATTTAATGCACGGCGAGTGGGAGTCTTGTTTCGCTTATGAGGGGATGAAGGCACTCGGCGTCGCCGACCGTTATGAATGCGGCGTCATGCTGAGGATCAACACCTGGCTGGATACGATGGGTATCAGGTATGAAGTGGAGCCCACCGTGACAGGCTGCATGATGCATACCGAGGGCAGATGTTTCCGAGACTACAGATATGTCTTTGATAAATAATTGAATGAATGGGCAAGGACCATAAAAGGAGGTGTCTATGGAGAATTCAAAATTCAGTCGTGAGCATTATGTTGCCTTCGCTGACGCCTGGCTTAAGGCCTGGAGCAAAGCCGATGCCCAGCTCGTTGCATCGCTTTACTGCGATGATCTCGATTATCGCGACCCATCCGTTCCCCTGGGAATCAAAAGGAAAGCCGACTTCATTCAATACCTGGAAGTGCTGTTTAGGGCATGGCCGTCTCAGCAGTGGAAACTGGAGCATCTCTATCCGCACGAGGATAAAGGCGCTTTTTCAGCCCAATATTCGTTTCAGATTGCCAATGGCAAGGCAACTATCCGCGGCCGGGGAATGGATCTTATGGTATTGAACCAGGACAAAATATGCATCAATCACGTTTACCTGAACGCGGATCAATGGAATAGCTGGATTGCCGCCGATTCAAAAAGAAAATAGCCATTCCGGGAATAGACCTGCGAAAATCTCCAGGCCGCGCGCCCGGGTCCTCCCCAAGATGATGCTTTAATTTTTAGCCGGCATTATGTATAACACGGGCATGGAAGAAAGCGTCTATAAAGGAGTCTTGACGGTTTCCGGGAAAGCGGCCTTCCTCGCGGCGGCCGACGGCGCCCGCCATCTGGAAGGCGAAAAGATCTGGAGCGGATACAAGCGGCACTGGACCGGACTTCCGGTATCCGCCCGCCGGCTTCCCCAGAAGGATTACGAAACCGGCCGGCCGATCATCATTATGTGGCCGGATGCACCCGCCGTGCCGGAGCCGTTCGTCGATCTTTATTTCAATGAGCGCCTGGTAAAGTATCCCGCCTCTTTTCTGGGCCATATGGCAGTGAACGTGAATGGCGACATCTTCAACTTCTCCCACAAAATCAATGAAAATGAAGTCATCAGCCGCGAAGAGTACTTCTACCGGCCGGCGCTGGGGGAATTTGCTCCTCACCCGGAAACCTGCCGGGATAACATCGATGATCCCGAGAGGCCTTACTACGACAAGTTCGGCAGGCTTTTTATGAGGACAGTCCATGTTCTTCGCCTTACCGGACTCGACACGGCGACCTTATCGCGTTTCTTTTATCGTGAACTTGACGTGATCAGAAATACGCCGCCCGATCCGAAACGGCCCGGAGAGTATGTTGATTTCAGCGCACTCACCCGCAACTGCGCCACGATCATCCGCGACGGATTCAGAAAGCTGGGATTCGATAAAATCCGCGGCATCCTGCCCCGAGATCTTTTTGTCAATGTGACCTATCATTTTCTAAAGCAGTCGGAGAATCCTTCGATCAAAGTTTCCTGTCAGACGTATCAACAACTGCGCGTCGAGGAAGCAATGCCAAGCGCTATGCCGCCGCTGATCAATCCCGTCAATCGCTGGAAGAACCGAATTTTGAGCAAATCATAAGCGGGCAGGCAGGCTAAATGAAGCAATCGGCATGAAGAATAGCCGAGGGAAAATTCAGCGAGTCGTTATATAATGGAAAGCGCCGGCAATGCCTGAAAAGGCCGGAACGGCATTTGCGGGGATAGAACAAAATACCTTTATCGTCATAGCAAAGGAGGCAAACATGCTTTACAGAAAAGTGGCACTTCTTTTCGTCATCCTGATCCTTATCGCGGGCTGCGGCGGCGTCCGGCAGGGCTCGGCCGTGAAAACCGATGAGCCTCAAACCCCGGCTGCCAAGCCGCAAACTTATGAAATCAAGAACTCCGAACAGATGCTCGTCATCTTTACGGCGCCTCCGGCCGTCGTGAAAAATCTGGCTCCCGCGCCCCTGGTCGCAAGCCCCTATAACCTCATGGTGGTCTACGTCTCGCGCACCCCTGTGGACAATGGTTTTACTCACGACATGTCACTGGGAGTGATCACCATGTATAAAGGCAAAATGTATATGTACCCGGTCTATCGCGTGGTGGACAATAAAGCGACAAGCGAACTGGGGCGCATGATTACAGGTTCGCCGACCAGGATCGCACGCATCACCCTGGAGAAAAAAGATAAAACCATCACGGCTGCTGTTGAACGGGAAGGCAAAATTCTCTTTAAAGCGACCATGGCGCTGGGTGAACCGGGAGAACCGATCGACAGTTCCCCCGTGGTCAATCTGAAAATGGTCCCGGGAGCACAAAAGGACGCGCCGCCTGAACTCAAGCAGCTCGTCATCGGGAAAATTGAACCCGTCACAGTCCATGAGCTGATTGACGGGCAGTCTATCATGGAATTTGATCAATCTCTGACGGATAATTTTCCCAAAGTATCCGTCAAGCAGGTTTATCGGAGCGTCTACCGGAGGGCAGATTACAAGCTGACCGACCTGGGTGTTCTTTACGACTACCTGAAAGCGAACTGAAGAAGAATCGAGGTGCACCCGTGGCCGAGAAAAACGCAAAGCATGATGGAAAGCTCTCGAGGCGCACGTTCCTGAAAATTTCGGGCACGGCAGCCGCGGGCTTAAGTGTGGGCGGTATTCTATCGAACATCATCTGGCTCGATGATGCGGTGGCCGCCATCCCCGCTTCCGAAGGTTATCTGCTGGTAGACGCCAAGAAGTGCCAGGGATGCGTCTCTTGCATGCTGGCCTGTTCCCTGGTGCATGAAGGCGTGGAAAATCTATCGCTGGCCAGAATCCAGATCACGCAAAACTCTTTTGAGAAATGGCCCGATGATCTCGCTATCGAAACCTGCCGGCAGTGCGTAAAACCCGCGTGCATTGAAGCCTGCCCCACCAAAGCGTTGCACGCCGATGCCCGGGCAGGCCATGTTCGGACGGTCACGAAGGCGAAATGTATCGGCTGCCAGTCCTGCATCAAGGCCTGCCCTTATCGGCCGGCCAGTGCGCTGTGGAACCCGGCCGAAAGGCATGCGCAGAAATGCGATCTGTGCGCCGATGCCCCTTATCACTGGGACAAGCTAGGTGGTGGACCGAAAGGGAAACAGGCCTGCGTGGAAGTCTGCCCGGTAGCGGCCATTAAATTCACGGCTGAAATTCCGGAGCAAAAAGGAGACAAAGGGTACAAGGTCAACCTCCGCGGCCCGGCCTGGAAAAAACTGAAGTATCCGGTATCCGATTAGACGAGGCCGGCCAATACGAAAATTGAGTAAGCCATCTTTTGAAAGGTGCATTCCATGAACGGGTATGCCGGAAAAATTCTGAGAATCAATTTGACGGACGGGAAAATAACGACGATTCCTACCAGCCGCTACGAACAGTGGATTGGCGGACATGGCATGGGATCGGCGATTTTCTTTGATCTGGTAAAAGATAAAACCATCGACGGGTTCCATCCGGATAACGTGGTCACTATCATGACTTCCCCGCTCTCGGGGACGCTGACGCCGGCAGCGGGCGGCCGCACGGAAGTTCAGGGCATCGGGGTCCAGTCCTATCCCATCGGCTGGTTTACCCGCAGCAACTTCGGCGGCCGATTTTCCGCCATGCTCAAGTATGCGGGATGGGACGGAATTGTCCTGGAAGGTAAAGCCCCCCGGCCGGTCTGGATCGATATCCGCAATGCAAAAGTCGTCATCCGGGACTGTCAGCCCCTGTCGCTGTGGGGGCAGGATACAAAAGCCTGCCAGGAAACCCTCTGGCGTTATGTTGCGGGAGATCGATCCGGAAACGACTGGGTTTCGCCCACCGGAAACCCCGATGAAAGGACCACCCAGCAGCCGGCTGTCCTGGCTATCGGTCCCGCCGGAGAAAACCTGAGCCGGATGGCCTGCCTGATTCACGACGCCGCCCACGGCTCCGGCCAGGGAGGATTTGGTGCCGTCTGGGGATCGAAGAATCTCAAGGCTGTGAGCGTGATCGGCACAGACGACATTAAAGTGCATGATCCCAAAGCCTTAATGGCCGCTCGCCTGGAACAGAAGAACCAGTATGCGTTTAATCCGGATGGCCCGATAACCGCTCCCGCTCCATCGGGATTTGATCTTCCGCCGGTGCCGGTCGTCCTGTGGGGAATTTTCCCCGGATCAGGAAGGCCCAGGGAGGAGCAACGCCCCCAGGCCTGCCTGGGCTGCCATTCGGGCTGCCGGGCGCGATACAAAAGCGGGCTGGGCAACGGCGCCATGTGCTTCACGACGGTCTTCTACCGAAGTGCTCAATCGCTGGACATTCAGCGCCGGGCCAGTGACCTGCTCAACCGCTACGGCATCAATGCCCACGAAATGATTTTTTGCGATAATTATCTGGCAGAGTTGAACGCCCGCGGTATTCTCGGCCCGGGAAAAGTGATCGACTGCCCGCTGAATTTCGAGGATCGCGGCAGCCTGGCGTTTGTCGACCAGCTGCTCACGAGCGTCGCCTATCGCAATGACGGGAAAGACAAGCCCCATGCCTTCGGAGATACACTGGCCGACGGCGTCATCCGGGCCGCAAAAAAATGGGGACGCCTGGACGGCGATCTGAAAACGGGCCTGCTGCAATTTCCCTTCTGGGGCCTGCCGGTGCACAAGGAACCGACGGCTCAGCTGGAATGGGGCTATGGAACTATTTTGGGTGACAGAGATATTAACGAACATGACTTTGACTGGATCAAAATCGATCTTCTCATCGCCCGGTCTCAAGGCAGGGAACCGCGGGTTCCGGCGGGAACACTGGCCAGGATCGTCACCGATAAAATGGTGCCCTTTCAGGGAGATGAATTGATGCTGGACTACAGCACGGCCAATATGTATTCCGAGCATATGGCCAAGTTCGTCAGCTGGCACCGCTATTACACCCGCTTCTGGAAACAGTCCGCTCTTTTCTGCGACTGGCGCTGGGCCGACTTTGTTAACGTTCATGCCCCCGGCAAGATCGGTTCCACGGGCATTGCGGAACCGAAATTTTTCAATGCCGTGACGGGAAAAAATATTACCTTTCTCGACAGCATTGAGCTGGGCCGCAAAATTTGGAACCTCGATCACGCCATCTGGACGCTCCAGGGCAGGCATCGCGACATGGTGCGTTTCGCCGACTATGCTTATGACGTGGTCAGCAATGGGGAAGGCATGCCCGCCGTGTATCTGCCGGGAAAAGAGAACGGCGAATGGGCCTATATTGATACGCTGGGAAGAACGTTCGACAGGAAAAAGGTTGAAGAATTCAAAACGCATTTTTACAAATTGCAGGGCTGGGATGTCGCCTCCGGATATCCGACGCGCCGGACGCTTAACTCTCTGGGACTTGCCCACGTGGCGGATGAACTGCAAAAAGCCGGTAAACTGGGATCCGGGTCTTCATAAAAGGAGGAGGAAATGATGATTCATCTCCGGATAAAAATAATCGTCGCGATTCTGGTTCTGATGATTTTTGTTTCAGCGGGCCTTGCGGATGTGAACCCCGCCACAGCTGTGAAATCAAAAGACGCCGCGAAGGCCATTGAATCGAAACAGGTGAACATCTGGAGCGACGGCACACGGATGTCCGGCACGGTCTTTTATCCCCAGGGACTTACGTCCCGGGACAAGCTGCCGGGAATTATTCTCTGCCACGGCTGGGGCGGTCTCCGACTACATTTGAATGCCGCCATTGCCCCGCTCTTTGCCGAGGCGGGCTATATTGTGCTGACCTTTGATTACCGCGGCTGGGGCGACAGCGACAGCCGTCTGGTCATCAAGGGCGCCATGCCGGCTCCCGATGCCCAAGGCGAAGTGACCGTCCGGGCGCGCGCGGTCCGGGAACTGGTCGATCCCTTCGACCAGACCGAAGACATTATCGCGGCCCTGGATTTTCTTTCGGGAGAACCCGGGGTGGACACCAAACGGATCGGCCTGTGGGGAACCAGCTTCGGCGGCGGCCATGTTGTCTACGTCGCAGCCAAAGATAATCGCGTACGGTGTATCGTCAGTCAGGTCCCGTCGATGGACGGCAGTTGGGTAAACCGGTTCTTCGATCCCCGCAAAATGGCGACCGAGAGGGCACGCGGGGAAATCGATCCGGTACCTCAGGGAGTGAATGCCGTGCCCGGCCTCCAGGGCACACCGTACCTGTCACGGATTGCACAGTATCGTCCCGTGGAGGCAGCCTCCACGCTGAAAATTCCCGTTTTGATCATTGCCGCGGAAAAAGAAAAACTGATGGACAACCGGGAGCATGGCGAAAAAGTTTATAACATCGTCGTCAGGAACCGCGTACCGGCAAAATATGAGACCATTCCGGGGACTCACTTTGAAATTTACAGCACCTATCGAAACCGGGCCATCGCATCAGCCATCGCCTGGTTTGACAAATATCTGTAAAAATATTTGTCTGGCCCCCCGATCTTCTGCCCGTTTAACGATCATAATCGTGATTTGAAATAGGGATGATGCGACAACGAAGCAGGACCCGCTTCTTTTCTTTGGCGCAGAACCGGTTAATCGTGTTTTGTCTTCGAATTCCTTGCCGACCGACTCACTGCAGGTTGCGGCGGCGCACAGGAGCTGTGTCTTGACCCGACGGGCATTCCCGAGGGAAACACATACCGCACCGCCCTTTCATAAAGCAGGTAATCCCAGGCCCAGTTGATAAGCACCATGACCCGGTTACGGAAACCGATGAGATTGAAGAGATGGATGATGAGCCAGAGCACCCAGGCCGGAAATCCCCTGAATGTCTTTTCACCGATTGCTACGCCTGCCGCCTTCCGGCCGATGGCGATCATGGAGCCGCGATCATTATAGCGGAATGCCTCCGCTGATCTTCCGGCAATGTCCGCCAGAATATTTTTCGCGGCGGCAACGCCCGATTGAATGGCCACCTGGGCCACCATCGGCAGGATGCGCCCGTCTTCCCGGATGGAGGCCAGATCGCCGATAACGTAAACACCGGGATGGTCGATAACCTGCAAGGTGTCCTGCACCGCCACGCGTCCGTCCCGCACGATCGGAATATTGGAGTCGGCGGCCAGCTCTTCACCGCGAACGCCTGCCGTCCAAACCACTGTATGGGTTCTTATGGATTCCGATCCCCGGCTTATTCCGTAGGGAACGGTTTCAATCACCTGATCGCCCGAAGGCGGCACGAGGTGACGCGACCGTCCCCGGCTTGCTGTGCCATTCTTATTGATGTCTTTGATTCCCCCATTTTGCAGAACAGCCATATCCGGCGTAACTTCGGCAACCGCAGCTTTCAGACGCACGTCGACTCCCATCCGGTAAAGCCTTTCCATCGTGTAGTCGCGGATATTGCCGGGCATGGGTGAAACCAGATGGCCTGCCGCCTCCAGCAGCAAAATCCGCACATCGGAAAAATCAATGGTGGGATAGTCCTTGACGAGCGGTCCCGCAATCAGTTCGGCCAGCGCCCCCGCATACTCCACGCCGGTCGCCCCGCCACCCACGATGACAAAGGTCAGCAGGCTTTTTCTCCGGACTGCGTCGGTCTCGTGCGCCGCCGCCTCAAAACAGCAGATGATGTGATTCTTCAACGCGACGGCTTCCTCAAGCGTTTTGAGAAAATAGGCATGCTCGGCGACACCCGGCACGCCGAAGGTTGCGGTGACGCTGCCGGTGGACAGGATCAGGTAATCGTAGGCAACCGGACGGTCATCCGTTTCGATGATCCGGTTTTGCAGATCAATGCGCCGGGCGTGGGCCAGGACGAAATCAATATTGGGAATGTTCCAGAAAACGCTGCGCACCGGGTAGGCGATATCTTCAGCGTCCAGTTCCGCGGCCGCCACCTGGTAGAGCAGCGCCAGAAAGGTGTGGTAGTTGTTGCGGTCGATGACCACGACATCCACCGGTTGATGGGCAAGCGTTCGCGCGGCCCACAGACCGCCGAAGCCCGCCCCGACGATGACGACTTTCGGCTTTTTATTTTCGGTTGGATTCATCTTGACCCTTTAATTTCCCTCTCCTTCAGGGGGAGAGGGTTAGGGTGAGGAAGAAGACCGTGTACGACCCAGCACTAAAGTCATACAATATCACTCTTGCCCGGTTAACACTGCCTGTGATGATTCACCTGTATCAAGGAATTGCCCCTCCCGCGGCAGGAGGGGTAATTGGAGTTATCTCTTTTTTGAAACCGGCTTCACGGCAGATGCCGGTTTTTTCTTTTTTATTTTCACCGCCGGTTTCGGGCTTTTCTGCGGCGCGGTTTTCGCCTTTTCAGGCCTCACCTTGCCCGTCTTTTTTTCCTTCGCAGGTTCCAGCGCCAGTTTTACGACGTCCATCATGTCGGTCATAAAGTGGAACTCGATATTCTTCTGCACGTTGGCCGGAATGTCTTCCAGGTCTTTCTCGTTCCATGCCGGCAGCAGAATAGTCTTAATACCGGCGCGATAGGCGGCCAGCACTTTTTCCTTGATGCCGCCCACCGGCAGCACCGCGCCGCGCAGCGTGATTTCTCCGGTCATCGCCAATTGCTTTTTGACCTTGCGATTGGTGATGAGAGACATCAGGGCCGTGAGCATCGTCACGCCCGCCGACGGCCCGTCCTTGGGTGTCGCGCCCGCCGGAACATGGATATGGATGTCCACATTTTCAAAGAAATCCGGGTCCACACCCAGTTCCTTGGCATTGGTACGGATGAAGCTTAAGGCCGCCGTGACGGATTCCTTCATGACGTCGCCCAGCTGGCCGGTCAGCGTCAGACCCTTCTTGCCTTTCATGGCCGTGGCTTCAATAAAGAGCATATCGCCGCCCACCGGCGTCCAGGCAAGCCCGATGGCAATGCCGGGCCGGGTAATGCGCCAGTCGATATCGGTCGGGACGCGCACGGCGCCCAGATACCGGTGAATATCTCTTTCCGACACGGTCTTGGATTTGATAAGGCCCTCGGCAATCTGCGCAGCCACGCCGCGGCAGGCATTGGCAATTTCGCGCTCCAGGTTGCGCACGCCCGCTTCACGCGTGTACCCGGTAATAATCGTCAAAAGCGCCTTGGTCGTCAGCTTGAATTGCGACGCCGTCAGACCGTTTTCCTTCAGCTGCCGCGGGATCAGATACTTCTCGGCAATCTTCACCTTCTCCTCCTGCGTGTAGCCGGTCAGTTCAATGACTTCCAGGCGATCCAGCAGCGCCGGAGGAATCGTGTCGAGCATATTGGCCGTCGCAATGAACAGGACCTTGGACAGATCAAAGGGCACGTCCAGATAATGGTCGGTAAAGGTGTTGTTCTGCTGGGGGTCCAAAACCTCCAAAAGCGCGGACGAAGGATCGCCCCGGTAATCGCTGCCGAGTTTATCGATTTCGTCGAGCATGAACACGGGATTGTTGGACTCTGCGCGCCTCAGCCCCTGGATAACACGCCCCGGCAAAGCACCGATGTAGGTGCGGCGATGGCCGCGAATTTCCGCCTCATCGCGCATGCCGCCCAGTGCCATGCGCACAAACTTGCGCCCCAGCGACCGCGCAATAGAATGCCCCAGCGACGTCTTGCCCGTGCCCGGAGGGCCCACAAAGCAAAGAATCGGCCCCTTGGAATCCGGCTTCAGCTTGCGCACAGCCAGATATTCAACGATGCGCTTTTTCGGTTTTGCAAGCCCGTAATGGTCGTCATCCAGAATCTGGCGCGCCTTGACGATGTCCAGATTGTCCGTGGTAGCCTTATGCCAGGGCAGCGCCGTAATCCAGTCGAGATACGTTGACGAAACCGTATATTCCGCCGAAGACGGATGCATGCGCGACAGCCGGTCCAATTCCCGTTCAGCTTCTTTTTTCGCCTCCTCGGGAAGGTTGGCTTCGTCTATTTTCTTTCGATACTCGTCCGTCTCCACAACGTTTTCATCAGTCTCGCCCAGCTCCTGTTTGATGGCTTTCAGCTGCTGACGCAGGTAGTAATCCCGCTGGCTCTTATCGATATCATCCTTGACCTTCGTCTGAATCTTATTGCCCAACTCCAGGACTTCCATCTGGTGATTAACCAGTTTGGTCAACTCCCGGAGACGTTCTTTGACATCGACGTTACCCAGGACCTTTTGCTTTTCCTCCACCGGGGCATTGATGATGGACGCGATCAGATCGGCGAGCGTCCCTGCTTCGGTAATGGATTTGGCCATGGGCCCGAACTCCGGCGGCAGAAACGGCGACAATTTCAGAATGCGGTCGAAAAGCGACAGCAGATTCGCCATCAACGCCTCGGTCTCGATATCTTTGACATCCGTTTCTTCAAGGATTTTAATGCGAGCCTGCTGGTAGGGTTTGCCCTCCTCTTCAATCAATTCGACAATCGAGAAGCGGCTGATGCCCTGAAGTAGCATCTGGGTCCTGTTCTCCGACGCTTTGGCCATCTTCAGAATGACGGCGCAGGTGCCGACGGCATGCAGGTCATCCAGCGTATAGTGGTTGGGTGTGGCCGGCTCCTTCTTCGCCATGACAAGACCGACCAGGCGGTCCTTGGTCATCGCTTCGTCCACGAGGACGGATGCACTGCCCGTGACCTCCAGGGGAATCATGGTTTTGGGAAACACGAGCACATTGCCCAGCGGAAGGATAGGAATGACTTCCGGAATATTGAAACCGCCTTTATTTTCCACTTTATTTTCGACTGTATTTTCAGACCCGTCTTGTTGAGTCATGGTAACCTCCAAATGTTGATGTCGAGTAATCGGTCAGCTATTCGGTCGAAATGACCACCCTGTGCATTTTACTGGCCGGTAATTTATTGATCCTTACGACCAGAATGCCGTCCGCGTAGGACGCAACTGCTGATTGGGCATCCACCGGTGCGGGCAGGACAATGTTTCTTTCAAAATAGCCATGCGGAATTTCCGCCTGAACATAGCGCGCATTGTGCAGAAGCTGAATCGCTTTGCGGATGCCCGCGATTTTCATCTTCTTGCGGTCCACCTCGATGTGCAGTTCTTCCCGGTCGAGACCCGCCATATCCGCAAGGACGATGACTTCCTCAACCGATTCATACACATCGACGTTGGGGCGCCAGAATTCATAGTTACTGAAAGCCGGGCGCACCAGATGAAAGACTTCATCCACCGCTTTTTGAAATTCATCTTCAAAATTACTGCCAAAATTAATTTTTATGTAAGTCATTTCCGCCGCCTCTTGGATTAGTTTTTTGAATTCCTGGGCAAATTATAGTTATTGGACGCCGATTTGTAAAGACTGCCTGTCAAACCCGGGAACATCACGCTGAAATCAGCCCCCACACCGGTTTGTTCGCCTCAGGCAGAGAGCCCCCAAAAAATAGCTGGTTAAATAAACCATACTTTGCTATGGGTAAGCTCGCTTTGCTAAAAAAATTAGCGTAATGGACATCCCTTCGGTAAAGAATAGCTTTATCCTATCCGATACGAATTCACCCAGATGACCCATAAGAAAGAGAAAAATGAAAAAAGATCATTTAAGAAATGTTGCTATTATTGCCCATGTTGATCATGGGAAAACCACGCTGCTCAATGCGATGCTGAAGCAAACCGGCATTTTCCGCGCCAATCAGGCCGTGGAAGACCGTGTCATGGATTCCATGGCCCTGGAAAAGGAACGCGGCATCACGATTGCGGCCAAGAATACCGCGATCGACTATCACGGCGTGAAAATCAATATCGTCGATACGCCCGGCCATGCCGACTTCGGCGGCGAAGTCGAACGCAGCCTCAACATGGTGGACGGCGCAATGCTGCTGGTCGATGCCAGCGAAGGTCCGCTGCCGCAGACCCGCTTTGTGTTGAAAAAAGCACTGGCGCTGCATCTGCCGATCATTTTGGTTATCAATAAAATAGACCGCCCCGACGCCCGCATCGAGGAAGTCATCAACGAGACGTATGATCTTTTTATCGATCTGGGCGCCGAAGAGCATCAAATCGAGTTCCCGATTTTATACACCAACTCCAAGATCGGCGTCAGCCACAAGAAACTTGGCGACGACAGCGCCGATCTTCAGCCTCTTCTGCAGGCCATTATTGACTCCATCCCGGCGCCTGTGGGCGATGATGACGGCAATACGCAATTCCTGGTCACCAACCTGGATTATGATTCTTATGTCGGTCAGATTGCCGTCGGCCGCCTGCAAAGCGGAAAGCTGGAAATGAATAAACTCTATACCCTGTGCGCAAAAGAAAAAACCGTGAGCGGTGTGAAACTGTCCGCGCTTTATGAGTTTCACGGACTGGCTAAAAAATCGGTCACCGTCGCGGAATCAGGCGATATTCTTTCGCTGGCCGGCGTGGAAAATGTCACCATCGGCGATACGATTTCGTCCCTGGATAATCCGCAGCCTCTGCCGCGTTTGATCGTAGACGAGCCGACCGTCTCCATGATCTTTTACGTCAATGACGGACCCTTTGCCGGCAAAGAAGGAAAATATTTAACGTCCCGCCATTTACTGGAACGCCTCGAAAAAGAATCCCTGCGTAACGTCGCCGTCAAAATCAAAAAGCTCGGCCGCACCGACGCATTTGAAGTGTGCGGACGCGGAGAACTGCAGATGGCCGTGCTCATCGAAACCATGCGCCGTGAAGGATTCGAAATGGCCGTGTCCAAGCCGCAGGTCATCACCAAAAAACAGGACGGTAAAATCCTCGAACCGGTAGAGAGACTATTTTTGGACATCCCGGAAGAATTTGTCGGCAGAATCACGGAAAAGCTGTCCATCCGCAAGGGAAGGCTCGAAAGCCTGGTAAATAAAGGCAGCGGCCGGGTCAGCATGGAATTCCTGATCCCCTCGCGCGGCCTGATCGGCTTCCGCAGCCAGTTCCTGACGGACACCAAAGGCGGCGGCGTGATGAATTCTCTCCTGGAAGACTACGCGCCGTGGTTTGGCGCCATTCCCCAGCGCAGCACGGGCGTGCTCGTAGCAGACCGCGCCGGTCGTGTGACGGGTTACGCCAGTTTCGCGATGGAAGACCGCGGCGAAATGCTTGTGGACGTCGGAATGGAAGTCTACGCCGGCATGGTCGTCGGAGAGCGCAACCGCACACAGGATTTGAACGTCAATATCGTCAAGGAAAAGAAGCTGACCAACATGCGGGCATCCACGTCCGACGCCACCATCATCCTGCGCCCGCCGCGGATTTTGTCTCTGGATCAGGCCATCGAATTCATCGCCGAAGACGAACTGGTGGAAGTCACACCGCAAAGCGTGCGTCTGCGCAAGATGGAGCTCGACGCCACGCGCCGTCAGATGAAAGCCCGTCGGGAGGATGATTAGACCAAAAATTTGCCCCTGGCAGGATGCAGATAGATTGAGTCACTCACCAATTCGCGAGGCCGTCAGGCACGCTCCCATGGCCGGCATTTTTATCTGAGGAGATGGAACAAGTCATTTTGGGATATGAGGCGGATGGGTTAATCTGCGTATTTCAGACACTGTCTCAGATTTCCATCCCGGTAAAAAATGATCTGACCGTCTGCCTGACAATTCGTGTCGCCGATTGTCACATTGTCGGACAAGACACACGATTCCAGTTTATCGCCGTCGTAAAACCTGATGGCCGCGAAATCTTTACACACGACACCATTGATAAAATATTTATCTTTGAGCGTGCATTCTTTTAACGATCCGTCGTCGTTGACCGTGACGAATGACCCATCACTGCAGATAGACTTATCAGCAGCCTGGAGAGTTAAAGCCGCAGTAAGCAGACAAAGATAAATAACGGCACAAATAAAAGCTGTCCTCTTAATCATATCTGTTCCTCCTTATTCTTCAATTTCAGCCTCACACGGCATCTATCGTCCAGGGCTCACTATTCTTTTTAAATATATCGTCAAAAAAGGATTCGTCAATGAAACGAAGAGCTGCGGATGTTCGTCATATTCATCATTTATCTTTTTCGAAGTTAATCGCCTGCCGGCCCTTTTTGACATCTGAACTGCCGGCCTTACATTAGCCCTGTGGCCTCCGGACAGTTGGCGGAGGATCCAAAAAGAGGCGTTGATGCGAAATCACAAATGGAGTTTTACACTCTCCGCGGTCGGTTTCATTACCGCAGCCTTGTCGATCCTGATTTCGGCGACTGCCGGGCTGGGCATCCGGTTCGAGTGGTTTAATTTCCGCATCGGATTGGAGATTCTGAGTCTCTCCGTCATCGTCGCCCTCGCGGCCGCCGCCGTTTCCGTCATTGCCTTAATTGTCTTTCTCTTTACACCCCGAAAGGGATGGGTCTGGCTCTGCCTGGTGAGCCTGATCCTCAGCGTTCCGGTTGCCGGCTACCCGCTTTACATGCGTTACGCCGTCAACGTCCCGCCCATTCATGACATCACAACGGATACGGTCAATCCGCCCGCCTTCGTTTCAGTTCTTCCCTTGAGAAAAGATGCAGTCAATTCAGTCCGGTATGGCGGCCCGGAAACGGCTGCCCTGCAGATGAAGGCTTACCCCGATATTAAAACGCTCCCGCTGCACATGCCCGCAGACAAGGCTTTCTCCAAGGCAGTCGAGGCCGCCCGCTCTCTCGGTTGGAAGATCGTGGAAGCCTCGCCGCAGGACGGCCGGATTGAAGCAACGGCAGCAACGTTCTGGATGGGATTCAAGGATGACATCGTCATCCGGATCACGGCGCGTGGCGGCCTCTGCGACATCGACATTCGTTCCGTTTCCCGCGTAGGCAAAAGCGACCTCGGCGCCAACGCCAAACGAATCAGACGATTTCTGGCCGAAATGCGGAAATGACTTAAGGAGCGGAATCGACTCCGAGCGTTTCATGCCGATCCGGCAGCTTACCCCATATTTTGCCTGTCAGTATCCTGTCGGAAAACTACCATTGTGTTTCTTATTTAGCCTCCCTAGGTTAATTTTTATATATAGAAGCCATGTTCGCCGTTTACTGCAGGCGTGAGAGCAGAAGAGAAACTATCGGCAATATTTAAAGGAGGGTACGCAATGGATAGACGAACTTTTTTAAAAGGTGCAGCCGTCGGGTCCGTTTCACTGGGCCTCGCCGGCATCGTCAGCGCCGCTGATCTGTATTTTCCCGACAAGGTGGATATGACCTTGTTCGAGGGGATCAACCGGGTCAAAAATCCCGCCAAGAAGACGCATCTGGAAGAAACCCATGCGCCGTTCTTTGTTGCGCCCGCTTCCGTGAAAGCGGGTGTACCTTTTCCGGTCGAAATCAGCGTCGGAGAGAGCCTGCATGTGATGATGCCGGCACATTGGATCGGTTACATTGCGCTCAGGCTCGGCAATGAACCGGCCGGCAGGGTTGAACTGGAACCCCGGGGCTACCTGACACCCAAGGCTGTATTCAACGTTGTTGTGCCGAAGGACGCGGCCCCCGGCGGTAAGATTACCCTGGTTGCCACCCAGCACTGCAACCTCCACGGCACATGGGAATCGACATGTGACGTTACCGTGACCTGACAGCCGTCCGGCACCTGGTGATTTGATTCAAGAGACTCTTGCCCGAAGGGGATGTCGCAATGACAGTCTATACGATCGGCCATTCCACGCGGCCCATCGAATCGTTTATACAAATTCTTCGGACCCACGCCATAGAAAATGTGGTTGATATCCGAACGATTGCGAAGTCGAGACATAACCCTCAATATAATGAAGATGAGCTGCACCGAAGTTTAAAGAGCGAAGGTATTGGATACATTCACTTCCCGGGACTCGGCGGGCTGCGCCACACGACAAAAGCGTCGATCAATACCGGCTGGCGCAACGCATCCTTCCGCGGTTATGCCGATTATATGCAGACGCCGCAGTTTCAGGAGAATCTGGAACGGCTCATCGACATTGTCCGCGAAAAGACAACGGTGATCCTGTGCGCTGAAGCCGTCCCCTGGCGCTGCCACCGTTCGCTCGTTGCCGACGCGCTCACTATTCGGGGCATCTCGGTTCTGGACATCCTCGGCGAAACCGGCGTGCGACCGCATACCCTGACCCTGTTTGCAAAAATTGACGGTACAAGAATCACCTACCCCGCCATTGACCTTGTCCCCGCAGGGCCGGCCGGGTGAATTGATTAAAAGCGGTGGGCAGCGTTCGTCATCAGGCGGCGATGCCGCAAGGCGGTCTTGCTGTTAACGAAAACGGGACACAGAAAAGGAGGCATTTATCATGAAAGCGAGAATCATTTTCTTATTACTTTTTCCCGCGCTGGCTTTTATCGTCCAGGAAAGCGGCCCGGCTTTGGCGCAGGATAAATATTCTTTGAGCGAACCTAACGGAATATCATTTTCCGAAATCAAAGGATACGAAACCTGGCAGGTCATCGCGCCGAGCTACAGGACGGATAATCATGAAGTCCGGATCATTCTCGGAAACCCGGCCATGATTGCCGCCTATCAGAGCGGCATTCCGCAAAACGGCAAACCCTTTCCCGACGGAGCCACGATTGTCAAGATCGGCTGGTCGGAGCGAAAAAATCCCAGTTTCCCGGTGGCACTGGAATCGGACATCCTGCAGCGGGTCGAGTTTATCATCAAGGACTCGAAGCGATTCCCGGACACCAGCGGCTGGGGATATGCCCGTTTCGTCTATGACGCAAAAATGGGGACGTATACGCCTTATGGGAAAGAAGCCTCTTTTGCCCGTGAATGCTACCAGTGCCATACGCTCGTGAAGCAGAAGGACTTTATATTTACGAGTTACCCCGTCCGCTGACCGCAGGCCGGGCGCTGGACGTTATTTTTGTCAGGTTGAGTATCGCCGTCGGGGCTTGCGAGCCTCGTCGCTTTGAAAACCCGGGAGGAAACCGCCTTTGGGGAGATGCTGATGGGCTACACGGGATCACCTTACCACGATCGAACAGAGGCCGGCCGACTCCTGGCCGAGCATTTGAAATCTGATCGTTTGGGCGATGTTTTAGTGCTGGCGATTCTGCGCGGCGGCGTCCCCGTGGCCTGTGAAGTCGCGCTGGCGCTCGGCTGCGACCTGGACATCATTGTGCCCAGAAAGATCCCGATTCCTCACAACACGGAGGCCGGATACGGCGCGGTAACGGAGGACGGCGTTATTGTCCTCAACGATCCGCTGGTCCGCGAGTTGCAATTGACCCGTGAACAGATCAATCGCCAGGCCGCGGCCGTGAAGAGCGAAATCGCCAGAAGGCAGGAGGTGTTCCGGAAAGTATTGGCACCCGTGCCGGTGAGCGGAAAGCCGGTCATCATCATCGATGACGGACTGGCTTCGGGCTACACCATGGTGGCCGCCGTCCAGTCGGTTCGCAAGCGCGGTGCTAAGCTTGTTGTCGCCGCCGCCCCGGTGGCTTCGGAGAGCGGATGGGAGCGGGTTCGCGATGCCGCCGACAAAATCATCTGTCCGATGATTTCGGAGGGCTACCCTTTTTCCGTAGCCAGTTTTTATGACGAATGGTATGATCTGACCGACGATGAGGTGATTCAGTATCTGGAAGCATTTAAAGTAAAGCGCGGGAGGCCGAGCCATGATTAAAGAAGCGCGTCTTTGGGAAAAACTGGATCAGGAGCGCGTGCACTGTTACCTGTGCGCCCATGAATGCAAAATCGCGGAATCGAAGTTCGGGGTGTGCGGTGTAAGGCAAAACAGGCAGGGAGCGCTCTTCACCACGATCTATGCCGACGTGATCGCCGCCAATATCGACCCCATCGAAAAGAAACCCCTCTACCATTTTCTGCCCGGATCGCGATCCTACTCCATCGCCACGGTCGGCTGCAATTTCAAGTGCGGCTTTTGTCAAAACTGGCAAATTTCGCAAACATCGACCAGGGACGGCTACACCCACTCCCGGCACGAGGCACAGCCGGCAAAAGTGGTGGAAGAAGCGCGGAAACACGCCTGCCGGAGCATCTCCTATACCTACACGGAACCGACCATTTTCTTCGAGTATGCCTTTGACACCGCAAAACTGGCCCATGAAGCGGGGCTCTATAACGTCTTTGTCACCAACGGTTACATGACGAGGCCTGCCCTGGACATGATCCGGCCGTATCTGGATGCCGCCAATGTGGATTTAAAAAGTTTCAGCGACGATTCTTACCGGAAGAATTGCAAGGCCCGCCTGCAGCCCGTACTGGATACGATTGCGGCCATGAAAGCCCTCGGGGTCTGGGTGGAAGTGACAACGTTGGTGATCCCCGACGAAAATGATTCCGATGATGAGCTCAGGAAGATTGCGGAATTTCTGGCCGGTGTCGACCGGATGATTCCCTGGCACATCAGCCGTTTTCATCCCGACTATGAATTCGCCCAGCACAAGGCCACGCCTCTCGAAACCCTGCACAAGGCGAAGGAAATAGGCCAGCAGGCCGGCTTGAACTTCATCTATCTGGGAAATGTCATGGAGGGCTCGAATACCGTTTGTTACCAGTGCCACAATCAAATTATCGAAAGACGCTACATGGGTCTCGACAGCACCCAGCTTACGGAGGGACATTGCCCGCACTGCGGAGCGGTCATCGCCGGCGTCTGGTCATGACATCATTTGGCGGCTGCTTGCGATATCACCTTAAGGAAGGCGATCACTGAACAGTTATTGCCAGATCAAGGCCATTCGGCCCAAACAAATTAAGGGTATCATCAGAGAAAGGAGTTGCATCATGAAAAAGTATTTCTGTATGTTGTTTGCTTTGCTTGTGGGTATTGTATTTTTCTCCCAGACGGTTTTCGCCGCCGAACCTGACGGAACAGAATTGAAGAGATTCAAGCCGTCTATCAGCATGGGCTATGCTTATTTCGGACAGACCGATCTGGTTTTGGAAACCAAGAACGTCCCGCTTCTCGGTGCATACAAATTGGATGTGGATATTCCCGGCAAATCAGGCGCCTTCATCGCGGGCGATTTTTCCTTCTCCTTCACGGATCGCCTGAATTTAACGGTGGGCGGACGCATCGCCAACGCCTGGTCCAAACCCGACGTTCGTGAAGAATACAACTGGAATCCGGGCATCGGCAGAACCTGGGATTCCGACCGTCAATACTGGGCCTCGGCCGACGTCCTTCTGGCCTATGCTTTTGTCAAGAATGTCTCCTTTGTGAAAAACATTTCCGGTATAGTCGGCCTGCACGCAGACTATCTGCACGTCCGCATGAATAATCCGCGGCTGGCCAGCGGCGTGGCAACCGGTCCTTCCGACGAAATCAAATTCGATATGACCACCGTGTCGCCGGTTATCGGCGTTTCATCGACGTTGCAGGGCTTCCGGTCTGGCATTTTCGGCGGCGATATCAAAGTCGGATTATCGGCAAGTCCCGTCACGTCGGGCCGGATCAAGTATAAGGAAACGTTCAATTCTCTCACGCAAATAGAAGCTGACGATAATTTCTACCGCGCTGCCGCCATCTCCGTACAGGCGGAGGTCACAGCCATCACCGCAAAAATCGGCCCCAAGGCTGATTTGCTGGTCTCGCTTTACGGCCAGTACACCCGGTCGTTCATCGACTCGGAAATTGAAGTGGAAGCGACGGGATCACCTAAAACCGATTTCCAATTCAGTATGCAGCCCAGCATGGCCATTGTGGGCGTGAAAGCGGCCATCGAGTTTTAACCTATCTGTCTGACTAAGAGCCGGCCCGGCCGGTTGGCCGGCTCTTATCATCTCTATCTATAGCCGATCATCTTTGCCTTAAGAAAACGCACGCCGGCATTGACCGTGCAGTCCTCAGTTTACCGGCTTCGCGCCTCAGGGCTCTTCTCTGCTTTGCACATTGGATACAAACCGGCATGGCTAATTATGCCTACCATCAGGCTACCATTTAACTGCCATTGTTATTCATTCCGGTCCGCCATATCTTTTCGGCATGAGAAAAAGCCTTTATAATCGGCATTTACTTCAACAATAAACCCGGGACCGCACCTTAGACGAGCGTCGGACCGGAAAAACACTCGAAAGGAGGAATATATGAAAGGCAATCAAGATGTAATTTCCAGATTGAATGCGCGACTCGCCGATGAACTTACGGCAACCAACCAGTACATGGTTCATGCCGAAATCTGCGAAAACTGGGGGTACGCAAAGCTCAATGAAATGATTCAAAAGCGCGCCATCACCGAAATGAAGCACGCGGAAAAATTAATCGCCCGCATCCTTTTCCTGGAAGGCATGCCTATTGTCAGCAAGCTGAACAAGATCAACATCGGGGCTGATGTCGAAAAGCAGTTCAAGAACGACTGGGCCGCCGAGTATGATGCCATTAAATTTTACAATGACGACATTAAGTTCTGCGGAGAAGTTGGCGACGTCGGCACACGGACGCTCCTGGAATCCATTCTGAAGGATGAAGAAGATCATATCGATGTCATCGAAGGTCAGATGGATCAAATCAAACAAATGGGTGTGCAAAATTATCTGGGCGTCTATGTGCATTAAGTTGGGCCGATACAGGCGCATCTTTGCCGGCGGGTCGAGCCTGACCGCCGCGCCTGCGTCCGGAACCATACGATCAAAAGATGTCGAGGTCTCTGTGTGAACATCATTGTCTGCATCAAGCAGGTGCCGGGAACCGCGGATGTCCGAATCAATCCCGCGGACAATACGCTTGTCCGCGAAGACGTTCCCAACATGATCAATCCGTTTGATCTATACGCCATTGAAGAAGGGCTGCGCCTCCGCGACCGTTTCGACGGCAGAGTGACCGTGATGACCATGGGACCGCCGCAGGCTGCCTCGGCCCTGAAAGAAGCGGTGGGACTGGGCGTAGACGACATTGTCCTTTTATCCGACCGCGCGTTTGCGGGATCCGACACCTGGGCCACAGCGTATACCTTGAGTCTCGCCGTCAAGGCGCTCGGGCCCTTTGACATTCTCCTTTGCGGTAAACAGGCGATTGACGGCGATACGGGACAGGTCGGTCCCGGTCTGGCCCGGCAGCTGGGCATCACACAGCTTACCTACGTCTTTAAAATCCGGGAAATCGATCCCGTCCAAAAGATCATCGTCGTCGAGCGGCTGCTTGAGGAGGGACGCGAAATCGTGGAGGCACCGCTGCCGGCGCTGCTCACCGTCGTCAAAGATATTAATCAGCCACGATCGGCCTCGCTCGCCCACATCCGCCGGGCGGCAAAACTGAAAGCGAAAATCCTCACCGTTAAAGACTTGCCCGGCGTTGACCGGAGCCGGCTGGGGCTTACGGGAAGCCCGACAAAGGTCGTCAAAATATTTACTCCTCCGAAGCGGGAAGGAATCCTGGTCATGATCCAGGCCGCAACCCCTGAGGAGGCTGCCGAACAGTTAGCGGATAAGATCCTGGCTGAAAAGATTCTTTAGGAGAGCCCATGCCGCTTTTAGATGTCGACAAGAGTGTGTGTATCGGCTGCGAGCAGTGCGTCGACTCCTGCCCGTTCGGCGCCCTGTCGCTCGAAGGCGACACCATCGTCGTGAACGAAAAATGCACGGGCTGCGGCGCCTGCATCGAATCGTGCCCCGCGATGGCATTACGCCTGCCCAAAGCGCCCGCCGCCAAAGCGGAGGATCTCAGCCGGTTTCAAGGCGTCTGGGTCTGGGTCGAACAGTTCAATGGAAGGATGGGAGACATTTCCGTCGAAATGCTGGGCCAGGGACGGAGGTTGGCGGATGCGCGCAAAACAACGCTTTCCGCCTGCGTTCTGGGATACAACGTAGGAAAGCTTGCCGATGAGGCGGTCGCCCTCGGCGCGGATCGCGTCTTCCTTTGCGATGACCCCCTTCTGGCCGTTTACCGGACGGCTCCCTATGCCGCCACCCTGATTCAACTGGCGCGCCTGTATAACCCCGAAATATTTCTGCTGGGCGCGAGTTCCCGGGGCCGGGACCTAGCCGGGTCCGTGGCCACCGACCTTTATACGGGGCTCACGGCGGATTGCACCGGGCTCGACATCGATCCCGAAAAGGGACTGCTCATCCAGACACGCCCGGCCTTCGGCGGCAACATTATGGCCGAGATCATCTGCCCCAACCACCGGCCGCAAATGTCTACCGTGCGTCACCGGGTCTTTGAAAAACCGGCTGCCGATTCCGCGCGCCACGGTGATATCATCGAGGTCCCTCTTGTTCTTACAGAGGAACAGATCGTTACGCGCGTCACGGATTTTATCGAGGAGACAGACAAGGTCAACCTGGCGGATGCCCGGGTCATCGTTTCCGGCGGGCGGGGCGTCAACGGTCCGGAAGGATTTGAACCGCTTAGAAAGCTCGCCTACGTGCTGGGAGGGACGATCGGTTCCTCACGCTCCGCCGTGGATGCAGGCTGGATTTCCTACGCCCATCAGGTCGGACAGACCGGCCGTACCGTCCGCCCCGATTTATATATCGCCTGCGGGATTTCCGGGGCCGTCCAGCATCAGGCGGGTATGAAGACGTCCCGGGTGATTGTCGCCATCAACAAGAATCCCGACGCCCCTATCTTCAGTGTCGCTCATTATGGCATCGTGGGTGATCTGTTTCAAATCGTACCGGCGCTCACCGAACAGTTCAAAAAGAAGTTGGGCAGATAGCAACCCTCGCACCACGTAACATCTGTGGTTTCCAATCACGTTGGAAAGATTTTACAAGGCAACCTCGCTCCGGCATCAGGCGGCGACGGCGATGATCAGCAGCAAGAAGGAAATAACTGCCACTCCCCCGTGGACCAGGATGATCGCGTTTGGCAGAGCCTTCTTTCTCAACTGAAAAGAAAACAGGGTGAAACCGCCGACCGCCACAATTAGAAACAGTATAAGGCAGACGTTCATAAGTGCGATGCCTGAATTCTGAACAACATTGGCAATCAGCGCAACCAGCCCGGCTGCTGCGAAGAGCCCATGGCCGATGATCACAAACCAGGGCAGGTCTTTCCCGCTGAATTTCAGCCAAACGAGCGTGACCCCTCCAATGGCTGCAATGGCAAATAATACAATCGGCAAATAAATCATAATGGCCTCCTTGAGGTGATTTGCGCCTTGGCGCAGTAATGATGACCCTTAAGGTATAATTGGAGACGAATCTCAATAAAACAATGATAGTCATTGGCCAGGATAATGGGGGGAATTGTCTACCGTAAGGATATGAAGGCATTTAGCGCCCTCGATCGCTCCGAAAACGCGGCCCGAAGAAGCCGTTCGGGCGACCGCCGGCTGCCGTCAAAATAGATCGATGCTGGGATTAATTTCTGCGAAAGGGAAACAGCGGAAAGGATCAGAGCTTGGATCGGGTTTCGAATGCCGGTTTCCGGCCTTTCAGGAGAATAAAAAGAAGCCCATCCGACGCGTCCTCCCCGAGTGATCGGCAAATACAAAAACAAAACAGGCAGAGCGATCAGACTCTGCCTGTTGGATTCATTTCCCGCAGTTCGGGTCCGGACATCAACCCCAACAACGGACCTCGTCTACCAGGCTTCCGGGAAGGCCACCGTGGTATAGATATCTTCCAGCCTGCTCTTGTGGCCCCGTTCCATCGCCGCAAGGTCGAGGAACACAGCCTTCTGCGCCTCATCCGCACTGGTCATCGCCAGCTGAGTATACATCTGCATCGCTTCAAGTTCTTTTTTGATGGCAATGATCAGACCATCCACCGGCTTTAGCCTGGGCGAAAGCTTGGGCGTAGGCAGCGCATCGACAACCTTATAATCCGCTGCCTCGGAAAAATGCATTTTCCCCGGGGCTTTCGCCAGATACTTCTCCAGGGTGCGCTTGTGTTTGTCTTCTTCCTTGGCCAGATCTTTGAACAGCTTTTTCAGACCGGCATCCTTCGCTTTTTCCGAGACCTTGCTGTAATAGGTATAAGCTTCGATTTCCTGGCCGATGGCTCTCTTAATAATCTTCTTGAATTCTTCCTCGTTCATCGTTCTCCTTCTTCCCGGCATTACGCCCTGTTTGAACTGCATATTCTCTTCACGCTCCGCATGGCCCCGCGCGGAGTCTAGTAGTATTTCCCCGTAATATAGTCGCTCAGCTGGCCAATGAGGAAATCCTTATTGGAAATGATCGACTTAACAACATCGCCGATGGAAATGATGCCGACAAATTTGGTCTTTTCAAAAACAGGCAAATGACGCACGTGCTTTCCCGTCATCAACACCATCGCCTCTTCCACGCTGGTATCAGGGGTCACGGAAACCAGATTCGTCGTCATGACTTCTTTCACCAACGTTTGTTTCGAGGTTTTCCCCAGGAGGATAATTTTCCGGGCATAGTCTCTTTCCGAAATGATACCGACAACCTTTTTCTTCTCCATGACCACCAGAGCGCCGATTTCCTTCTCGCTCATCTTCTCCAGCGCTTCATACACCGTCGCCTTAGGGGAGATGGACTCAATTTTTCCACTTTTCGTATTGAGAATATCCCTGACTTTGCTCATAATCGTTCCCTCCTCAGATTTATTTATCATTCTTTATTAATTTAATGCATGTTCTCGTAAAAATAAAGATCAAATTGCACTCGGCTGCTTTTTTTGATTGGCGCCCGGGACAGATTGGGGGCCAAACAGCTGCCCGCTTTTATCCAACCGTCAAGTCCAGAACCAGAGCGACCGTGCGGCAAAATCCCGATAAGCGGGATAAACGCTCGCCAGTTTATTTTCTTCCATCTTGGATCTGTATAATTGAATCGCCGCAAACAGCAATAATAGAGCTATATTAAGAATTGAAAACCGTAAGACGGCTACGGCGCAGGTCGTGAGTATTTCCCCCAGATATACGGGGTGCCTGATCAGCCTGTAGGGACCGCCGACGACCAGTTCGCGCGCCTCGACGGTAATGCTGAAGGATCGCCTGATCGTCCATAATCCCCAGATCGTTAAACAGGTCGCTGCGGTCATCCAGACAAAAATAATATTCACGAACGTCATGGAACTCGTAACCGCGGGATGCGGCTCCGACCAAAGCAGAGCAAAGGGCAGCAAACCTCCGACGAGCGGGATAACAAGTTCCCTGACGCCCTTCGACCGGCTCACCGGATCTTTGCGGACAGCGTAACTGATGAGGAAAATCACGAAAATAAGGGTTTCGGCGGCCCAGAGCGGCTTAAACCAATAGCGTTGATAAGACACAATCCGCTGAATCAAAAAGATAAGCAAAACGAGCGCGATTGCGCCCCGGATCATAAGATGCAGCGCACGGGGTGAAAAATAGCGTGTGAGCCAATCGAAGGGATCAAAATTGTCTATCCACTTTTGAGTCATGATTTCGTCCTTGACAAGGCTTTCTTTGCTATGCTAGGCAAAAGCCAAATGATCGAGGTTGATTGTATTAGATGATGATAAAGTTTTCCAATAAAAACTGGTGGTGGCAGACGAAATCTGTCTGCCCATAAGCTCCTTTAAATCATGAGCATGGGCAGGGAAGCTCCTTCCCATGACTCGCAACGTATCGAAATGCCGTGGGAAGAAAAAATCCATGGCTTTTTTTTTAGCAGCGACCGCCCCGACACCAGTCATTGGAAAGACAAGAGCAACATCCAAATTTCTTATTTAAAGGAGAGCGTATATGGAACAGGTCAAAACATTTTTAAGTGATCACGAAATACCCAGACAGTGGTACAACATCATGGCGGATTTACCCACCCCGATGAGACCGCCGCTGCATCCCGGCACGGGTCAGCCGGTTACGGCCCAGGATCTTGCCGCCATTTTCCCCATGAATATTATCGAGCAGGAAGTCTCCACCCAGCGATGGATCGATATCCCCGATGAAGTATTGCAGAAATATCTTCTGTGGCGCCCCTCTCCGCTGTATCGCGCGCGCAATTTCGAAAAGCTGCTCGGCTGCCCGGTCCAGATTTATTATAAAAACGAAGGCGTAAGCCCCGCCGGATCGCATAAACCCAATGCCGCCATTCCGATGGCCTACTACAACAAGGTGGCCGGAACCAAGCGCATCACGACGGAAACGGGCGCAGGCCAGTGGGGTTCGGCTCTGTCTATGGCCTGCCAGATGTTCGGTCTGATCTGCCGCGTCTATATGGTCAAGGTCAGCTATGAGCAGAAGCCCTACCGCCGTATGATGATGAATACCTGGGGCGCGGAATGCATTCCGAGCCCGAGTAATCTGACCCAGGCCGGCCGCAACGTTTTGGCCGAGCATCCCGATTCCCCCGGTTCCCTGGGGATCGCCATCAGCGAAGCCATCGAAGACTGCGTTACCAGCAAGGATACAAAATATTCGTTGGGCAGCGTTCTGAATCACGTGCTGCTGTATCAGTCGATCATCGGATTGGAAGCGCAAAAGCAGATGGAGAAACTCGGCCTTTATCCCGATGTCGTCATGGGCTGCTGCGGTGGCGGCAGTAACTTTGCCGGGATCGCTTCGCCGTTCGTCTGCGATAAAATCCACGGCAAAAAGGTCAAGATCGTCGGCGCGGAGCCCTCGTCCTGCCCCACTATGACCAAAGGCCCCTTCGCCTACGACTTCGGCGATCTGGCAAAGACCACGCCGCTGCTTCCGATGTACACCCTGGGTCATGATTATGTTCCCGCGCCGATTCACGCCGGCGGCCTGCGCTATCACGGCATGGCGCCGATCGTCAGCCATCTGGTCCACGAAAAAATCGTTGAACCCCGGGCCTACGACCAGTTAAAGACCTTTGATGCCGGCGTCAAATGGGCGCGGACGGAGGGCTTTATCCCCGCACCGGAAACCAACCACGTTCTCGCGGCGGTCGTCGATGAGGCCACGCGCGCCAAAGAGGAAGGCAAGGAAAAGATCATCCTCTTTAACTGGAGCGGACACGGTCTGGTGGATCTCGCCGCCTACGACGCCTATCTGACCGGCAAGTTACAGGCCTACGAATTGCCCGATCATGAAATTGACCGTGCGTTAAACGCCATTAAGGATTTCCCAAAACCTTAGTGCAAAATGTACTGACCCGCTGCGCGGGATAATTCGGACCTGGGAGCGAAAGTGCACTGCATTTCCGAAGCTCTGGTCTCATTGAAAAGCCGTCTTGAATAAATTTCTTGACGGCTTTTCATTTTTTCGCCAAGCTGATCCGCAAATGAAGACACCACACGATCATAAGCTTGCCCGCTGCCCGAAACTGGGTGATGAAATGACGTTTGCCTATTGCCGTGAGGAAGCGGGTCATCTTCCCTGTGCGCGCATCATAGACTGCTGGCAGGGGGCCTTTGATGTTGCGGCACTGCTCAAAGAAAATTTATCGCCGGACCAATGGGAGCGGTTCTCCTATACGGCACCTAAGGACAAGGTCATAAGTTTGATCGAAATGATTGAGAAAGCGAAGAGACAACTATGAAGAATCTGGATTTATTCAGTCTGGGGACCGAAAGTGACGCCTTGGACACTGCACCGCTTGCCGAACGGATGAGACCCCAGAAACTGGCCGACTACATCGGTCAGCCGCATCTCATAGGCGATGGGACATTGCTTCGCCGTGCCATTGCCGAAGATAAGCTTTTCTCGATGATTTTCTGGGGGCCGCCCGGCTCAGGCAAGACAACTCTGGCGCGCATTTTGGCCAATGAGACGAAATCCAATTTCGTCAGTTTTTCGGCAGTCCTCTCCGGTGTCAAGGAAATCCGCTCCGTCATTGATGAAGCGAAAGAAACCTGGGAAGGAAAAAAACAGAAGACCATCCTCTTTGTCGATGAAATCCACCGCTTCAACAAAGCCCAGCAGGATGCCTTTCTGCCGCACGTGGAAAGCGGACTCATTACCCTGATCGGTGCAACGACGGAGAATCCGTCTTTTGAGGTGATTGCACCGCTGCTTTCGCGGACGCGCGTCCTCCTACTCAAACAGTTTACAGAAGAAGATCTCCTGGCGATCCTGAAGCGCGCGCTTGCCGATGAACACAGGGGTCTGGGAAAAACGGCCGTCAAAGCGGATGACGAAGCGATTCGTTTCATCGTTCGGCTCTCCGACGGCGATGCCCGCACGGCGCTCAACAACCTTGAAGCCATCGCCTCCATGATCCGGAGTTTGCCGGAGGAAGAAAGAATCATTTCGGCTAAGTCCGCCGAAGAAGCCCTGATGAAGAAAGCTCTGCTCTACGATAAAGACGGCGAAGAGCATTACAACCTGATCTCGGCATTTCACAAAAGTATGCGCGGCAGCGACCCCGATGCGACACTTTACTGGCTCGGGAGGATGCTTATCGCCGGCGAAGACCCTCTTTACATCCTCAGGCGCATGGTGCGTTTTGCGTCCGAAGATATCGGTAATGCCGATCCCCACGCCCTGTTACTCACCATGGCCGCCCAGCAGGCATTTCATTTTATCGGCCTGCCGGAAGGTGAGCTGGCGCTCGCCCAGGCAGCTGTCTATCTGGCGACGGCCCCTAAGAGCAACGCGCTCTATACGGGTTACGGCCAGGTAAAGGAATTAATTAACAAAACAGGATATTTGCCTGTACCGCTGCACATCCGCAACGCGCCGACCAAACTCATGAAGGCATTGGATTACGGTAAAGACTACAAATATGCGCACGATTATCCGGAGGCTTACATTCCCCAGGAGTATCTGCCGGAAAAGATTACAGGGAAGGTGCTGTATCAACCGACGGATGCCGGATTTGAAAAGACCATCCGGGAAAGGCTTAATGCCTGGCGACGTCTGAAGAAAGATGCGAAAGAAAAAGTACCCAAAAAATGACAAAAAAATGGGAGGCTTGGTTAGGGCCTCCCTAGGAGAGAAGAGTGAAGGCTCGTGCCTTCATGGGTTAATTTTGCTGTCGGCTAATCATGCCCGTAATTTTTTTAGTCGACACAAACTAACTTCGTTTTTCTTTAAAGCATTCTTTATGCCAATTTTCCCGCTATAGTTGTAAGTAATTGATATAATAAATTATTATAAAAAAACCCGTCCGATCAATTGGGGATGAGGAGAATGAGTATCGGCAAGAATTGTCGGATTTTTCAGGGCATTTTCAAATAAACCGAATAATTACAGTAATATGAATAAATGCCAACCTTTGCCACTCACTCGACAATAATGTCGAAGCCCGCCTATTTATCGTTGACATTTCCCATGAATAGCTTAAGATGACCCCCAAAACAGAAAATATTCGTTCCAAAATGTCCTGTTGAATTTCAGTAAGATGAGGATATTATGAATTTTTTTCGGAAAAAAGAGACCATTGTCAGGCGAGCTTCTCATACCTATAACGGCAGTTTTCTACAGCCGCTGGCCGTGGCTATTGTTTCGGCAATTCTGGTTGCTCTGATTCTGATCATGGGTTTCCTGGACGTCCGTCGCAGTGAGTCCAACCTGGTGGGCTTTATGGAAGACCAGGCCTTCTCCACCATCAGTGTTTTGCAGCGTCTGACTGAAGACAATCTTAAGAGTATCGTGGCTGTGCCGGGGAAAGTGCCGGCCCAAACAAAGACAGCACGCCAGGACGAAGCGGATTATTCCAAAAAGCTGGTCCTCGAAGCCATCACGGCCCTGGGGCAGAAAATTGACGAACAGTGGAGAAAGAAATCGATCGACAATGCCTACCTGAAAAAATTCGCCGCTGAACATCACTTTTGGTATGTAGCCGTCCTCGATCGGTCCGGAAACGCCGTATACCAGAGTCGGGCTTTAAAGGCCGACTTGCGCAATGCGGAAGATCTGAAATCCGGCGATCAAAAGGCAACAACCATGGATTTGCTGGAAAGGATCCGTGAGAAACGGGGCATCGGATTTGTGGCACTCAGACGCAAAGACAGCAGCGGCACGGTCGTGATCAACCTCGATAAAGAAGGACTGATTTACTGGAGCATGAAAGTCGCCGTGGACCGCGGCATCAATAAAATGGGCGAAGGCCACGGTATCACTTACCTGCAGGTTTTTAACAGCAAAGGGCAACTGCTCAGCGTAACGGGAAAGCTGCCGGCAGGTTTAAAGGATCAGGATTTTAACCACCGTCAGATCATGTCCGGGAAGAACAGAATTTACAGCAAAAAATTGGATGCGAAAGACGGCAAGATTCTGGATATGGCGGCGCCTTTTACACTGGATAAGAAAGTGGTCGGCATTGTCCGCATCGGTCTCGAACGCGGTTCGATGGATAAGATCATCGCTGAAAACCAGCAGAATATAGCGATTTTCCTGTCTCTGGTCGTCATCATTGCTCTTCTGTCCATGTGGCTGCTCTATCATGATCAAAACCGCCATCTGGCCGGAATCATCGAAATGGAGCGCCGCCTGGAAAAGGCTGAACGCCTTTCTTCTCTTGGACAACTCGCCGCGGGCGTCGCCCACGAAATCCGCAACCCGCTCAATGCAATCAGCATGGCGACGCAGAGGTTAAAAAGGGATTTCAGCCCGTCCGATGAAATAAAATCGCGTGAATTTCAAAACCTGTCCAGCGTGATTCGGGATGAAATAAGAAGGCTCAACGGAATTATTGAAGAGTTTCTCTCCTTCTCGAAAAGCAGGCGCCTCGAACTGCGCGATTTTTCCGTGACGGAAGTCCTTCAGAAAATTGTCAGCCTGATGTCCGAAGAAGCCGGAACGCGGGGTATAACGCTTGAAACGAAGTGGCGGCTGAGTCCGGCCGTTATTCCCATGGATATTAATAAACTTCAACAGGCCTTTCTGAATTTCATTAAAAACGCGATGGAGTCCATTGACGGGAAGGGGACCATCACGATCGCGGTCGATAAAGAAGGCAAAAACTATATCGTCGTGAGCATCTCGGATACAGGCTGCGGCATGACGGCTGAAGAAATCGAAAAAATATTCAGCCCGGAATACACGACCAAGGAAAAAGGACTGGGGCTGGGCATTCCTCTGGCCACCGAAATTGTCCGCGGTCATGGCGGCGATATCCGTGTCATCAGCCGGCGGGGAGAGGGAACCACATTTGAAATCATCCTGCCGCGAGAAAAAATAAGCGAAAAAACCTGAACACCATGGACGAGAGATGATGCGAAAATTAAGTATTCTGATCGTAGAAGACGGCCGTTCTCAACGGGAAATGCTGCGCGATTTTCTGATTTCCGAGGGTCACAAAGTCATGGAGGCGGACAATGGCGAAGCGGCGATTAAAACGGTTTCGCAGAACCATTTTGATCTGATTCTGCTGGACTACAAGATGCCCGGGATGGACGGTCTGGAGGTCCTGAAAGAAGTCAAGAAGATCAACCACGAAATCGATGTCGTCATCATCACCGCTTACGGTACGATTGAAACCGCCGTGGAAGCGATCAAAGTCGGGGCCATCGACTACATTACGAAGCCGGTGGAACTCGAGGAGCTGCTCATTCTGGTGGACCGTGTGGCGGAGCGGCGCGGGCTGATTCGAGAAAATGAACTTTTGAAACAGGAGCTGGGCAAACAGGGCATCAGCGCCGAGAAGATCATTTATAAAAGTCCTCAAATGGTGGAATTGATCAACATGGCCAGCCGCATTGCCTCCAGCCGGGCATCCGTTTTGATCCAGGGTGAAAGCGGCACCGGGAAGGAACTTCTGGCGCGCCTGATTCATCAACTGAGTCCGCGGGTCAACAAACCGATCGTCGTCGTCAATTGCGGCGCCTTGCAGGAAAGTCTCCTGGAGAGCGAACTCTTCGGCCATGAAAAAGGCGCTTACACCGGAGCCGCGTCCCGCCGGATCGGCCGGATCGAGGAAGCGGATGGCGGCACATTGTTTCTTGACGAAATCGGCGAGCTCAGTCCGGCCATTCAGGTCAAACTGCTCAGGTTCCTGCAGGAGCGGGAATTTTCCCGACTGGGCAGCAACGCCAGCATCTCCGTGGATGTCAGAATCATCAGCGCAACCAATCGCGATCTGGAAACGAGGGTCAAGGAAGGCGCCTTCCGCGAAGATCTCTTTTACCGGCTGAAAGTAGTGACTATGTCGCTCCCTCCGCTTAGGGAAAGAAAAGAAGACCTGCCCGCCCTGATCGACCATTACCTCGAAAAGTTCGTCAGAGAAAATGGAAAAGCGATCCGCGGCATCACTGCGGAAGCACGGGATCTGCTCCTGAAATATGACTATCCGGGCAACGTGCGCGAGCTCGTCAACATCATGGAGCGGGCCGTCGTCATCGCCCGCGACGACTATATCACCGTGGCCGACCTGCCCTTTAAAAGCGACGCCGGCGTCAATTCGCCGGATAAGAAGCCGTCCGGATCACTTCGGGATTCTCTTGAAGAGCTCGAAAAACGTCTGATCGGCGAGGCCATGACCAAAGCGGCGGACAACCAGACCAAAGCGGCGGACCTGCTCGGCATGTCGGAGCGAATGCTGAGATATAAATTAAAGAAATACGAACTGAAGAATTGAGACAGGGCTGTTGAAAAGAGTCCGTCTCCTGAAGGGCACGCTCCGCTGCTTTCCTTCGCATTCGGGATTGCGGCGTTTTCACAAATACGCCTCATTCCTCAGAGCAGTGAGATACGAGCCCGCAGGGATGATTCTTCTTTACCCGTACGCGGCATCAATTGACTTGCCTATCGTCTTGTTCATTGATTCAAGATTGCAATGTGCGCAGACTCGATCGCGCATCATCGCCATGCCTGCGCTATTCCCAGCTCTGAAAGTGTTCGTTGAAGAATCCTGAAGATTATGCAACAACATCGCTCAGGCAAGTCAATCATCGAGCCTGCTCGATCTTGATTCGTGGCAAGGACGAATAAACGAAACGGAGAATCCCTTATGAAGAAATTATCAGGAATAGTGCTGTTCGCCGTGTTGATTTTCTATTGCCATTCTGCGTTCGCCTTGAGCGGAAGCGATCTGGCCGATGGAATGAAAGCTTATTTGAAGGCGGAAAAAGATTACACGAAGTCAGACTATTTATTGGCCGGAAATTATATGGGGTATGTTGAAGGCGTCGCCGAAGCGACCCTTGCCGATTATTCTCTGCCAGGCACAGTCACGCCGGACATATTGTTTCGCATCGTTGCTGATTTTCTGGGAAAACATCCGGAAAGATGGAATGAACCCGCCGTTAATCTTGTTCGCAAAGCCCTGCAGGAAGCTTATCCAAAATATCTGATCAGAAATAAATGAAACCCTCCGGATGCACAAAGCCGTGCTCTTGCCGGCAGATCTTCTTCTAGTCGCACGCTTTGTAACGGCTGACTGACCCGTTGCGCACGAGCGTGAGCTTCCACCTCTCACTGTTCAAAAGGGAACAGCATGAATTCAGTTCAGGCACGGAAGGGCCAGCTGTACTTTTTGCAGCGCTTTCTTCTCAATCTGGCGAATGCGTTCGCGGGTTATTTTATATTTATCGCCGATCTCCTGCAGGGTCAGCGGCTCATCCGCCATCACACGATTCCGGATAATGAAGCTTTCCCTTTCGCTCAGTGTGGCCAAGACGCCGGCGATATCGCGCTTCACGAGGCTTTTTTCCTCCTCTTTGATCAGCGAGGTTTCCTGATCATCCCCGTCATGGACGAGAAAATCGAGATGGGGGGTGTCACCGTCGTCACCGATAATTTCGTTGAGGGATAGGTCGCGGGTCCCCATCCGCATATCCATCTCGCAGACTTCGGAACCCTTAACGCCCAGAGATTCGGCGATTTCGCTGAATTCCGGATTTCTTTTGGACAGCCTCTCCAATTTATTTCTCGCCTGGCTCAACTTGAAAAACAGCTTTCTCTGCGCCTGAGTTGTTCCGATTTTGACGAGGCTCCACGACTTGATCAAATAATTCTGGATATAGGCGCGTATCCACCAGACCGCGTATGAGATCAGGCGGTAGCCTTTATAAGGATCGAATTTTTTGACAGCGTGGATAAGCCCGATATTCCCCTCCTGAATCAGGTCGGCAAGCTTATACCCATAATTACGGTACTCGTGGGCGATCTTGACGACAAAGCGCAGGTTGGAAACGATCAGCTTTTCCGCGGCATCCATGTCGTAGTATTTCTTGAGCCGGACGGACAGCTTGAATTCGTCCTGAGGAGTCAGTAAAGGGAAACGGTTGATCTCGGTCATGTATACGTCAAGATTTCCGGCAGCGATAGGTAGTTTCAAGGTCGAATCCTCCATAAGGTTGATGATATAAATCCGACGGCCATATTTTCCTTAACCGTTGGATGCACTCTAATCCGAAGGAAGAAAGTAAACAATAATGGTTAAGTTGGAGGATATTGGTAGTAAGAAACTACCATATTTGGATATCATAAAAGCGCTCAGGAGAATGCGAGCCGCCGGGGTGGAGGAGAGAGGACGCGCATCAACGTGCTCAAAAACGATAAAAGCCGCCTTCGAGAGCGGCTTTTATACGTTGGCTGCAATATCTTCTTATTTTGTAAAACGTTTTTTCATATCACACAGAAGCGCGTAGTGCTTTCGTTCCTCTTCGATAATCTTTTCAATAGCGTCATGCTGCGCCGCCGGGACGAGGTTTTTGACTTCATGATAGTATAGAATGGAATCGAGCTCGCGCTGCATGGCAAAATCAAAAGCGCCCACTGTGTCTTTCACGCCCGCCAGCTGCTTGTCCATGACTTCTTTCGTAAAGATAATATTGTTATCAACATAGTTGCGGAGGTATGCGCTGTATTCGCCCGCATACTGCTCAGCGGGAGTATATTTATCGACAACCGCAAAAAACTTTTCAAACGTGCGCTTGTGCCCGGCTTCGGCGTCCGCCAGAAAGGCAAAGAGCTTTTTGGCCTCTTCCTGTTTGGCAAGTTGTTCGGCGAATTTGTAAAAGATGATTCCGTTTTCTTCTATTCTGATGGCGACCTGGACAATGTCACTTGCTGCAAATACCTGCATATCAATGCCTCCTGAATTCTTAAATTGTTGAGATCAGATTGTACATATTTTAAACGTTAATGCAACGTTTTACTGGCCCGTTAAATCCACTTCTTCTTGCGGAATAAGATAAGCATGAAGGCCGCGATTGCCAACATGACCGCCCACAGCGCGAAATACCCCAAGGGCCACCGCAGCTCCGGCATGTTCTTGAAATTCATACCGTAAACCCCTGCCAAAAATGTCAGCGGCATGAATATGGTTGCGATAATGGTCAGAACTTTCATCACCTGATTCATTCTCATGCTGGCGGCGGACAGATAAATGTCCAGCATCCCCGCCAGCATATCGCGGAATGTGTCGACCGTGTCCACTACCGCAATGATGTGGTCGTAAATATCTTTGAAGTATACGAGATCGGAATCGCTGATTAAAGGAGAACCCGACCGCTGCAGCAGGCCAATCGCCTCCCGAAGCGGCCACAGCGACTTGCGCAGCACAATCAGCTCTTTTTTCAACTGATGGATCGCCTGCAGTTTGGCCGGTGTGGTTTGCCTGATCAGGTCATCCTCCAGTTGCTCGATCTTTTCCTCGATACCCTCCAGCACGATAAAGTAATGATCGACAATGGCGTCCAGCAAATGATGCGCGAGATAATCCGCCCCGGCCATGCGGATTCTTCCCTTGCAGGCTTGAAGTCTGTCGCGAATGGGATTAAAGAGATCACCTTTTTTTTCCTGAAACGACAAGACAAAATTTTTGCCCAGAATGATGCTGACCTGGTGTGCATGCAGGTCCCGATCAACATGGTTGTGGATATCCTTTAAAACGATGAAGATGTAATTACCGAAATCCTCCGCTTTGGGCCGCTGATCGGTGTTGAGAATATCCTCCAGAATCAGGGGATGCAGACCGAATAGGACACCGATTGCTCCGAGAAGCTGCACATCCTGCAATCCGTCGATATTGACCCAGAGGATGCCCGGCTGCTCCTTTTCTTTCCGCAGCTCATCGAGGGAGCAGTCTTCTTTCTCCACCAGCGATGCTTCATCGTAGCGGGTCGACGTGATGCTCGGTCGATCCGCATAGGCAATGCCGACGTGGACCAGAGCTCCGGGACTCAGCCCGGCCTTTTTTGAACGTTTTTTTAAAGCGGATTCCACCACGACTCTCTCCTATTTCTTTCTGACGCGGATGTTCACCAGGACCGATGGTGTCTTTCCGTCCGGGAACTGGACACCGGCGGTTCCGGCAAGGGCCAGCGCCGTCGTGGAAGAGGATGATATCGTTTGCAAATCCAGGGGCTCCGTTTCCAGACGGATGTCCTCAGGCTTGATCCTAGGATGAATCATCACGCGGATGCTCGCCGGTTGAACACTGATTCTCTGCACGACAAGATCATCGGGCAGCACGTTACGGGTGACAACATGAACGGCAACCGTCGCGGGAACAAGGCGGGATGCATAAACACGGATTTTAACGGGATTGATCTCGGCAACCGTTAAATTGGAAGGGGCATTAACCATTTCTTTCGTCAAAGTGAATTCACGTTTTTTATCGGCAATCGGCGCCAGATCAAGCGAGAGCCTGAGCGACCTTTCATTGAGCAGCCGGAAAGCCTGCTCGGGCCCCTGAAGGATGACCTTGGCTTCCGTCAGTTGCGGCTCATCAATCTGCCAGCTTGGCGGAATATTTTTATACTCAAGGGGGATGATGAAATCACGGCGCACAATGTCCCGCTGGTAACCGAAGGCCACCCACAAAATGCAGGCCAGCCCCAGGGCAATGAGTTTTTCCTTGGTATTTTCCCGAAGCCAGCCCCAGACCGGTCTTTTGGAGGGCGCGGGCCGGTATTTCGCATAATGCTTTTTCAGAATATCGTTTAGCGCCGAGGCGCCGGGAATCACCGTAAGCATCTCCCCTTCGGCGACTGAAATGGTTCCCCGCTCCTCGGATACGACGACACACAAGGCGTCCGGGCGCTCGGTCAATCCCCGTGCCGCCGTATGGCGCAAACCGATATTCTCGTTCCGGGCGATGTTGACCGATAAGGGCAGATGACAACCGAACATCATAATGCGGTCATCTTTGATCACGACCGCACCGTCATGACCATGGGAATGAGGATCGAAAATGCTGGACAGAAGCGGTTCGCTGATCTCGCCGTTGAGCGGTATGCCGCCGGTCAAATGACGGTCCAGCGGATCTTCGCCCTGGATCACCATCAAAGCGCCGATACGCTTCTTCGCCAGATCCCCCGCCGTCTCGGCAATGATGTTGGCCGCCTTTTCCAGAGCCGACAGGGGCAAGGCTTCCTTGCGCAGGTTGCCCAGCATCCCCAGACGTTCAAAAAATCCCCGCAGGTCTTCCTGAAAGATGACCACCAGCACAAAAAGCAAAATGGCGAAAAACCCCTGAAGAACGATCAGCGTCAGATAGAGTTGAAAGAACCGGGCCGCCAGATATACGCCCCCCAGGAGCAAAACGCCGAAAAGAACAAATCGCGACGCGCGGGTTTTAAACCACATCAAAAGCGCAAAGATCATCGCAGCGATTATCGCTACGTCCAAAACATCCTGAATACGAATGCTGGCGATCACCTGGGCTGCCGAACTGACAATAACCATATGGCTGCTTTCCGTTTTAACGAGACATTGCTGGTGATCATTTAACGAAATTCCTGAAGGCGTGTCAAGCAGGATTGCGAAGGGAATGTCCTCGCGAAAGCGATCATACCGGATATCAGCCCTGTTGCCTGCGCAGTGCGCGAGACCGGCAGATCGTACTGCAAAAATTGATCGGATCCGTTGACGGCAATGATCGGCGAACGCATTTGAGACGTGACCTCGAACCTGCCTGAAGGTTCATCGGCAAAATAATCCAGGGCTGTCTAAACGGGGGATATCCGTTATTTCTCCATAAAACTCATTTTGCTTATTTGATAGACTGCACCACGGGCGGGTTGCTCCTCACGAATTTGCGCTTTCATCATGATATGCGGCGACGAAACAATGGGAGTATTTGCCTACCGAACCCCGTGATATCTTCTACTATAGTTTTTTAAAAGATCGGACGCTACATTAAAGACGCGCCATGAGCGGAAGAATTAAATTTAATCAACAATCTAGCAGTTAGCTACGGAGAATTAACGCTCGTTACGCGTGAGCGGGATTAAAAGCGAGGTCGAGATGGAGCAGACAATTCGTATCCTGATGCTGGAAGACGTCGCGACCGATGCGGCTCTGATCGAAGATGAATTGCAAAGCGCTGATCTCAGCTATGTCTCCTGCGTCGTTGCGAACCGTAGAGACTATCTCACGGCACTCGATCATTTCGATCCTGACATCATCCTTTCGGATTATCATCTTCCCCAGTATGACGGCCTCTCTGCTTTAGATGACGCCAGACTCCATCTGCGCGCGGACATTCCTTTTATTCTCGTAACAGGCGCCATCGCCGAAGAGCTGGCCATTGATATCCTGATCAAAGGAGCAAACGACTACGTGATGAAGAATCGTTTGCAGAGGCTTGTTCCCGCCGTGCAGCGGGCCTTGGAAGAAGCTCTGGAAATCAGATCCCGAAAAGAGGCGGAAGACGCCTTGCGCAGGGCGCATGAGGAACTCGAGATGCTGGTCGTCCTGAGAACTGCCGAACTGCAGAGAGAAATTGAAGAGCGAAAAAAGACGGAGGAATCCCTGCGGGAAGCTCTGGCACGGATAAGGACATTGAGCGGTCTGTTGCCGATTTGCGCGTCGTGCAAAAAAATCCGCGATGACGAAAACAACTGGGTCCAGATAGAATCCTATATCAAGAATCATTCCGATGCGGATTTCACGCACGGGGTTTGCCCCGAATGCGCGGTCAAGCTCTATCCGAAAGCATTTAACATCCAACACTGAATCAAACGTCTGCCGGCTCATCCACGGCGGCGCCCCCGATCGACGTTCTCCTTTCCGTTATTGCGATATGGAAAGCAGCATGGACCGGAGGTTGGTTTTGGTGTTTTTGATCCCCAGTTTCAGGCGGATATTCTTTCGGTGAAAATCGACAGCCGTTGCCGAGATGTTCAAATACTCGGTCATTTCCTTCGTTGTCCGGCCTTCGCGGACCAGCGCGGCAATTTCCAGTTCACGGGGCGTCAGGTCGAAATGCCGGGTAGCCAGATTATTCAGGAACGGCGATATGACTTCTTTCAGATGGCTTTCGATAATATTGACGTGGGCCAATTGCGTGTCATTCAGTTTTAAATTTTTTAATTTTTCGATGGACGGCAGAATCAGACTTTTGACATTATTCAAGATGTTCTCTTCGACGGCCAGCCTGTCCTCCTCCCGATGCTTCAGCAGCACTTTTAGCGCGATATTCGCTTCTTCCAGTATTTTGGATTTTTGCTGCAATTCACCTTCACTGCGCTTCAGATCGTCTTCGGCTTTTCTGCGCACATTCCGCTCGGCGACATCATTTAATGCCCGACTGACTGAAGGAGCAAGCCGCACGAGATTATTCTTTAAAACATAATCCGTTGCTCCTTTCTTGAGCAGTTCCACCGCCAGTTCCTCCCCCAGGGCGCCGGAAACGAAAATGAACGGGATATCCGGGCACTGACCCAGGACAATATTCAGGGCCGATTTTCCGCTGAACCCGGGGAGCGAATAGTCCGCCAGAATCAAGTCCGGCAGAAATTCGTCCAGCTGTCTGGTGAAGTCCGCCTTCGTGGCAACCCTCGTCGACACGAAGTTTATACCGGCCTGCTTCAATTCATCTTCCATCAATTCGGCATCGGCCGCGGTGTCTTCCAAAATCAAAATACGTAATGGTTCATTCATTTGGCTACCCTCATATTATATTTGTCGATGCCTGGGTTGGATCCATCCGCAGATTCAACAAGCATCGACGTTTAATGTAGTCCAATAATTCATAGTATGCTTGATATCCTGTGCAAATCTATCCGCATCCAGCGGTTTGACCAGATAACTGTTCGCGCCCAGCCTGTAGCTCTCCTTCTTATCTCTTGTTTCATTGGACGACGTAAAGATGACAACAGGAATGCACTTTGTTCTTTCATCCGACTTCAGCAGTCTCAGGACCTCCATCCCATTGACTTTGGGAAGTTTCAAATCCAGCAGGATGAACCGAGGAGTGCACGGATTCGAGGCTGCGCCTTCTTTTGCATCGCGGAAAAAGTAATCGGTTGCTTCCACGCCGTCCCTGAGGATATGCGTCCCTAATTTAATTTCCGATTCATAAAATGCATCCAGAATCATTTCGAGGTCATGGGGATTATCTTCAATAATAATGATCTCGGCGTTCGTCATCGTCCGTCAGCCCCTTATCGGCAGAGAAAAGTAAAATGCTGCACCCTGCTGTAGCTTGCTTTCTGACCAGAGGGGGCTCAAGTGGCGGTGAATGACTTTCAGCTCGGCAATCACCGTCAGTTGCTGCTTGGCGGCAAAAGCCGTAGCCGATTTCTGTTTCTGATAAATATAAGATTCCAGGAAAATAACACAGGCACAGGCCAGAAAAAAAACAACGAAAACAATCGCAGATAGCTTGTATTTTTTCTTGTGAAGAGGATTTGCCATTCTTCGGTTTGCTTTCTTAATATAAACTATAATCTGTTTTGACGAGCATTATAACGCGAATAATCTTCATTACAAGTGCGTTTCATTTCATCTTCCGCCCGTTACTTCCCGGTTCCGGGGCCAAACCGGGACGAATCTCGTTTTTTCCACCAGCGGATTCCGAAGCATCTCACGAATCCCTTTTCCTGCCTTCCCACCTTTTCTTCAGTGGGAATACCTGTTCCAAAGTATTCCGGGTCATGACAAAAGCTCGGAATGCGCTGGCATTCCGAGTGGGTTCAATCTGTTGATGCTCGCTCAGCTTCTGACCAGCAATACCTGACCTTTCGCTCTTTTGATGACTTTATCGGCCACACCGCCCAATAGATTCTTCAGAATACCCGTCTTCCCGTGCGACGCGATGACAATCAAGTCAATGCCTTTTTCCTCCTGCTCTTTGAGAATCTCTTCATAAGGGATGCCTCGTTTCGCCTCGTAAATAACCTCTATGCCGGCATTGCCGTCGACAATTTTTTTGGTTTCCTGCTCAAGCTTCTCTTCCGCATTCTTCATGCTATCGAGCATAATTTTTTGCACCGTCCCCTCGTCGAGACAATAGTCTACCGCACACTGCTGGAATCCATCGTCAATCACGTGAAAGAGATAGATTTTTGCTTTGCTCTCCAGAGCAATATCGACTGCTTTCTTTAACGCGTTATCCGCATAAGCTGAAAAATCCGTCGGGACTAATATTTTCTTCGGTGCAAACATAATTATTCCTCCTTTTTTTTGTCAAACATAGCCAATTATCTTTAACTTACAATAAGAGTTGTTCTATAGGTTACTGGTAGTAAAAAACTACCAGTAAGGATTATTTGGAACAGCTACCGGCAGCCAGATAGTTTTATCCTGCAATATTAGTAAATTAAAGCCTCCTCCGGGCTTGCCGGGAGGAGGCTTTAACCGGTCAGGGGATCTCATGAAGTTCGAGATTGTGCGCGATATGTCTGCCTGTTTGCCAGGCAATCAGTCGAACTGCACTTAGTTGATTTCTTTACGATGCCTTCTTAATGCCCGGATCACTGTTTTCCATGGGCGACGGCAGGAGGCCTATAATATTGTTTCGGTATTCAATGGCAGGAATACTGTCTTTCAAAAAATGGCCCACAAACTTGTCTATGCGGGACTGCAACTGCTGCCAGCGCGGATCAAATATTTGCTCATTCATGATGTACCCTCCTTTTTGATTTAATTATTTTTGAGTGCCGTTTCGTGAAGAAAATATTCGACTGGATGGCCAAAGACAATACGGAATAATTAAGAGCATATTAGCAGGTAATACCTACCATCGGGAGGGAGATCGAGAAACGTCTAAAATCGATTTATATTTCTGAATTCAGGCAAGTTATTCCTAAATTGTTTCATTTATGTAAGGCCTGCAATCGGCGTGAAGCCGTTTCCGGCCAGGTCGCGAGGGCCGGAATAGAAGGCGAGGCCGAAGCCAAGGCGAGAAACTTTCGGCATCGGGCCATACGGCATTGCCAGACTATTCGCCGATGCTTACGATATTCAGGAAATGTCAATTTCGCGGATTTCAGCGGAGGTCTATGTCTAAATATGAATATGATCTTGGTATATTAGGCGGAGGGGCGGCGGGCCTGACCGCCGCGGCCGGGGCCGCTCAATTCGGAGCAAAGACGATCCTCATTGAAAAGTCATCCCGCCTGGGAGGAGATTGTCTTCACTTCGGCTGTATTCCTTCCAAAACGTTAATCCGGACGGCGAAAGTCGCGGCGTTCATCCGCCGGGCCCGGGAATTCGGCCTGCCCGAGGCCGGCCTTGGGTCCATTGACCTGGGCGCTGTCATGGATCGCGTAAAATCCGTCATCGAGAAGATTCAGGAACACGATTCACCCCAGCGGTTCTGTACGCTGGGGGCCGAGGTCACCTTCGGAGAGGCATCTTTTATTGACGCCCACAGTGTCGAACTCGCCGGGAGGAAAATTTCGGCTGCACGCTGGATTATTGCCACGGGCTCTGCTCCGGCGCTCCCTCCCGTCGAAGGTCTGGGGTCGGTCCCCTATTGGACAAACGAAACCCTTTTTGATCAGCGCCGGCTCCCCGGCAAATTGATCGTGCTGGGCGGAGGGCCGGTCGGCCTGGAACTGGCTCAAGCCATGGGCCGGCTCGGCGCCCGCGTAACCGTCGTGGAATTTGCGGATCAGATCCTGGGACCGGAAGACGCCGATATGGCCGCAATCATTCGGCGGCGCCTGGAACAGGAGGGTATTACGATATTGACGTCAACCCGCGCCATCCGTGCCGCTTATGTCGACGGGCAAGCCAGCTTGACGATCGGCAATGCGACCGGAGCCGAGACCCGGGTCATCACGGCTGCTGCACTGCTGGTGGCGGCAGGGCGCAGGCCCAATAAGGAAGGGCTGGGGCTGGACAACGCCGGCGTCATCCACACGGCGCGCGGTATTCCGGTCGACGCCAGAACAAGAACGAACATCCCCCATATTTATGCCTGCGGCGACGTGAACGGGCAATTTCCCTTCACCCACGTCGCGGGCTATGAAGCGGGAGTCGCACTGGCCAATGCCGTTCTGCATCTGCCGCGACGGGTGGACTACAGCAAAATCGGCTGGTGCACGTATACGGACCCCGAAATTGCCAGCATCGGGCTCAATGAAAAGAGAGCCCAAAAAGAAGGCATTGAGTATCGCGTGTGGGAGGAATCTTTTGCGGATAACGACCGGGCCATGGTGATGGGTGAAACGGAAGGCAAGATCAAGCTGCTTGTGAGCCCCGCCGGAAAAATACTGGGCTGCCAGATCGCCGGCGCCAATGCTGGAGAGTTGATCCACGAGTGGGTTGGGGCGATATCCGGCGGCGTGAAACTTTCCACGCTGGCCCAAGCCGTCCATATCTATCCGACGCTTTCGGAAATATCCAAACGGGTGTCCGGAAAGCCGTTTGCCGAAAAGATCTTCAGCGACCACACCCGAAGCATTCTCAAGTTTATCTTCAGCCTCAAGGGGCGCGCCTGCTCCGGACCGTAAACATTTGCCGGCGGATCGCCCATCATCAGGAAGATGTAAAGCGGGGATCAAGAATCTGCCAGCCGGATGAAATCTTCCTGGATTTGAGAAAGACCATCGTGGCGGACGCGTCAAACACAGTTCCCAAATTCCTATCGATCAGCTTGGCGAGCGCATTGCGATCGGCGATCTCCTGCCACCTTGTGATCAATTTGACCCTGCATCCCCGGTTGCGCATAAAATCCAGTGTTTCCTCCAATACTGAATCACCGGTCGAGGACAGACCATAAAAAACATCCGGCTCGAATGCGTCGCGGTTAAAACCGATCAGATAGTAACCGCCGTTTGCCGTGGGACCAATCACCGCGTCGTTTTCGTCGCCGTCGGCAAGTGTGCTGAAAGCCGCCTCGACAACTTCACGCGGCAGGTCGGGACAGTCCGATCCGATCCAGATGGCGGACCGGACTGCACGGCCGAAACAATCCGCAAACGCGTTTGTCATCTTTTCTCCGGTGCTGTCCCCCCGCTGCGGGTAAACCCGGATTTGGTTTGCGCAAAGCGTCCTGACCTCCTTTTCCATGCCCTGCGGATGAAAAACGTCCACGGCGAAGGGCCCGTCTTTCATCGCCGCCAGTGTATCGGAGAAAAAATGTTTGTAAAGCTCCGCGCAAAAGTTCATTCCCACCTCTCTCGCCAGCCGCGATGTAACGTCTCGGGCCTGAGTCGTCCTGGCAAAAACGATCAGACATTGATCCTGTTGCATGAATTCACTCCTTTTTGGCAAAAGTTTGACATATCATTTACGGCCGTAAAGAAAAGGCATCACCAGCATGGATGACAATCTGAGCGCCCTTTCATCATGATAGCCGTGAAGACCGATTTCCATCTTTTCATGGCCCGCATCCGGTTGGGCTTTGTAGGTGCCGAAAAGCCGGTCCCACCAGGGAAAGCTGAAGCCGTAATTACTGTTGGTTTCTTTGAATAGGACGGAATGGTGCACGCGGTGCATGTCTGGCGTGACCACGCCGAGGCGGATGAAGCGGTCCAGGCCAAACGGAATCCTGATATTTCCATGGTTGAACATCGTTGCACCGTTGAGCAGAATCTCGAAGATCAAAACGGCCAAAGGTGCCGCGCCCAGGCCGGCGACGGCCGCCATTTTGATAACCAGCGACACCATGATCTCCAGCGGATGAAAACGGATCCCGGTCGTCACGTCAATATCCCGGTCCGTGTGGTGCACCATGTGCAGACGCCATAAAACAGGTGTCAGGTGAAACACGACATGCTGAAAATAAATCACCAGATCCAAAAGCAAAACGCCGGCGATGACCGCCACCGGGTGAGGCAACGGGACATAATAAAAAAGGCCCCATCCCCTGTGCTCACACAGAAGCGCCATGCCCACCGGAAGCATGGGGAAGATCAGCCGCACCACAGCCACATCGACGAGCTGCATGAGAAGATTGGCCGTCCATCGTTTGATTTTGGGAACCCCGGGCAGACGGCGGGGCACGGCGCGCTCGGCAAGCGCCACACCGGAAAAAATAACGGCAAAAAAGACCGCCCGGATGAGCCCCTCATGCGAGATGAAATCGATCCCTGTATCCATCTTCCTTTGAATCGGCTACTTTTTCGACGAAAATAGCTTCACATATTGACCGTAGCCCTCTTTTTCCAGATCCTCTTTCGGGATGAAGCGCAGGGCGGCCGAATTCATGCAGTAACGCAGTCCGGTAGGCGCAGGACCGTCCGGAAAAACATGTCCCAGGTGCGAATCGGCGTGCTTGCTGCGCACTTCGGTCCGCGTGGCAAACAGGCTGCGGTCTTCCCGCTCGACGATATTTTCCGGATCAAGCGGTCTCGTGAAACTGGGCCACCCGGTCCCCGATTCGAACTTGTCTAGCGAACTGAAGAGCGGCTCTCCGGAAACAACATCCACATAGATACCCTCGGCTTTATTTTTGTCATACTCATTTTGAAAAGGCGGTTCGGTGCCTTCTTTCTGCGTTACGTCATATTGAATTTTGGTTAATTTCTTTCTGAGCGTCGCATCATCGGGCTTCTTATACTTACTGCCCTCCTCTTCCATGGCCGCCCCGGCAGGCCATGTTTTCTTGATGAATGCGTCACGGCCCGACCCGCTGCGATAATATTTATACCGGAGGGGATTCTTCTTGTAATAGTCCTGATGGTAGTCCTCCGCCGGATAAAATTTCGTCAATTTAAGAATTTCAGTTGCAATGGGCTTGGCGAATTTTCCGGACGAAGCGAGCTTCTGCTTCGATTTTTCGGCAATTTGTTTCTGCTCATCGTTGGCGTAAAAAATCGCGCTCACGTACTGCGGACCTCGATCGACAAACTGTCCGCCGGCGTCAGTCGGGTCAATCAGATGCCAGAAACGGTCCAGGATCTGTTCATACGTTACTTTCTGAGGATCGTAATAGACTTGAACGGCTTCAATATGCCCGAGGCGCGCATAGTCTTCATAGGTGGGATTTTCTCCTTTTCCTCCCGTATAGCCTGAGATCACTTTGATGACACCGGGCATCTTTTCCATGTCCGCTTCAACACACCAGAAGCACCCGCCTGCCAGTGTTGCGATTGCTGTATTCTCGCTATTTGCCTGATCAGCCATCTTATTTTTCACCTCCGTTTTTCCGGTATCCGCATTCCCGCAGCCCCACAGAAAGGCCAGCGCAATGACGAAGAAAATTATTTTTTTCATTGGTTTAGAGATACCTCCTGCTTCTAAATTTTAAGGATAGTATCTGCGATTGTCAAATGCAGCCCCGCAGATAAGCTGATTTAGCACGCTATCATCATCCTTCGCTCAAGTGCCGGTTCATGAATTCGTTTGTTGTTTTGTGGACAGCTGATTTCCATCCGATGGAAATAAATTGAAGCAGCGATTCTATTGAAATGATAAATAAAAGGATTTGAAAATAGGGAAGCGCGCCTTGAAAAAAGCAATCGTGCCGTCAGTTCCGCGGGAAAACGGGATAAAGTGATTAGACGATACGTGCAATCATGATGCCGGTCAATGCCGGATGCGATTTCAGGTAGGCCGGGAGTGTTTCTTTCGAGATAACGACGGCGCCTTCTTTGCTGGAAGCATGAAGTAAATGCCAGTGCCCGCCCTGCCGGATCGCAAAACCGACATGCGCCACATCCAATCCTTCCCGGGCCGTTACAAAGGCGATAATATCGCCGGGATGAATCGCGGACTGTTGCTTTACCACTTCGTCTCTATCCACAATATAAGAAATTTTGCCGGAGAGCTTTCTTTCGATCATCATCATTTTGCAAAACTGGTCTTTACTTTTCAAACCGGGGTACAGGTCACGGTGCGTCGTCATGAAATTGATCAGTTTGCGTGCAGGGCGGCCAGCCGGAAGCCCCGATGCGTTTATTAATACTTTCTTCTTTTGATTATCTGCCAGCCAGTCGGTGAAATAATGCAGGCGCGAGGCGTAGCCGTCCGTCTTCCCCTGACGGTAACGGATGAACCTGAGATTCTTGCGAAATCGGGCGGGCGATAATTTCCCTGAAGCCGCTGAGCGGCTAAGCGCGATCACAGTCTCCACAAAAGTTGTGCAGTCAAATGCGGTCAGGACGGCAATGAGCTTTTCCCGGCCTGCGTTCTCCAATGTATTTGCGCGATAGGGCGTACCCAGAAAAAGCCTGCCGATCTCAAGGGCCAAATCTCCCGGCGATATATCCTGCTCGGAAGCCATCTTCCCGAGATCACTTTTTCCGGGCCGATATCTTTCATTTTTCATGATAAGCTCCCGGGGTCTCACAAGTCAGGAGGATTCCTATTCTTTGATCTGCAAATTTGTCTGCAAATATTTCTTGAATGCCTGGAAATCGCCGGTCATGGCAATTGCGCTGCCTTGGCGGCGCGCCAGGCCTTTCATGCTTTCGGGAAGTTCGGGGTCGATGCCCAGGAGGCTTTTGATTTCTTCGGGAAACTTGGCGGGGTGAGCGGTTTCCAGGCAGATGGCCAGTTTCGAATCGCCGGTTTTCTTCTGATAGGCTTCCAAGCCCGCCCAGCCCACCGCGCCGTGCTGCTCCAGAATCACCCGATAGCGCTCGTAAACACTTTTGATGGTCTGCCGGGTTTCCTCGTCGGAGACACTCACCGAGAAGATATACCGGCGCATTTCCTGGAGATCAGGATAACGATGGACGACACCGGCACGATCGACCGTGCCGCCATAGAGTTCAAAGAAGCGCGCCAGGTTGCTGGGATGTCCCACGTTCATGGCGTTGGAAATGCAGGCCCGCGACGGCGACACTTTCGTGTATTTGCCGGTTTCGAGATAAACCGGAAATTCATTATTTTCGTTGGTAGGCATGATCAGCCTGGCCACCGGCAATCCCATCCGGCGGGCATATTCACAACCCAGGGCGTCGCCGAAATTTCCGGACGGAACAGAAAAAATGACCTCTTCGCCGCGACCGGCCAACTGAGCGTAGGCATAAATATAGTAAACGATCTGCGGCAGGATGCGGCCGAAATTGATGGAATTGGCCGACGATAAATTGAACCGGGCCAGTTCCCGGTCGGCAAACGCTTCTTTAACGAGATTCTGACAATCATCGAATTTTCCGTCAACCGAGATCGCCCGGACGTTACCGCCGATAGTGTCGAGCTGTTTTTTCTGCATCAGACTCACTTCATCAGCGGGATAGAGAATGGTCACGTCGATACCGCGAACATCTTTATAAGCTTCGCCCACGGCGCTGCCTGTGTCACCGGATGTCGCCACGAGAATATTGAGCCGCTCCCCTTCGGGGCGGCAGTGGCTCATCAACCGCGCCATCATTCGGGCGGCAAAATCCTTAAAGGACGCGGTAGGCCCCTGATCCAGGCGCAGAATAAAAGCGCGTGGATAAACCGCTTCCAGCGGTACGGGATAATTATAAGCGTCTTTCACGATCGCTTCGAGGACATCTTTCGGGAATTCTTCGGACAGGAAAGCCCCGGCAACAAGAAGCGCCGCCTGCCAGTATGGTTTATCCCGAAGCGACAGGATATCGCTCATCGAAAGCTGCGGGATGGCATCGGGTACAAACAGGCCTTCGTCCGGCGCCTGGCCGGCAAGCAGCGCTTCCTTAAAGGATACGCTCCCGGTAAAGGGGGTGATCCCGGCGACATGCTTCACGTGACGGTTGGTACTGTAATATCTTATGGCCATCCTGCTCATCCTTCTTTGTGGTGCTCTCCTATAAACTTATTGACGAAAATAAATCAACTAAAAACGACTGCGGGACCGCGGGGCCGCACTTCATTGGCCACCGAATTCCGTTTGGAAAATGCCGTCTTCTATGCTAAAAATCAAAGAGGCTTTCGAAGAGAAGCCGTATTTTAAATGATCGGATGGGAAAAATGGCAGAAGAAAAGCGGGTCCGGTTGACGGAAACGGTCCAGAGCGCGGGTTGAGCCTGTAAGATCGGTCCGGGGGACCTGTCCGACATTCTCAGCGGGTTGCCGCTCATCTCCGATCCCCATTTGCTGACCGGATATGAACATGCGGAAGACGCGGGCGTGTATCAACTCTCCGATGACCTCGCCCTGGTTCAGACCGTTGATTTTTTTACGCCGACGGTGGATGATCCCTATACCTTCGGGCAGATCGCCGCAACCAACGCGATCAATGATATTTACGCCATGGGCGCAAAACCCATGACAGCCATGAACATTGTCTGCTTCCCGATCAAGACGATGGATAAATCAGTTTTACGCGACGTTTTGCGCGGGGGACTGGATAAGATGCGCGAAGCCGGCGTTCTTTTGATCGGCGGCCACAGCGTGGAAGACAACGAAATCAAATACGGTCTTTCCGTGACCGGGACCATCAATCCCCGACGCGTGCTCATGAACCGCGGCGCGAGACCCGGCGATAAACTCATCCTGACCAAGCCGCTGGGCACGGGTATCATCAGTACGGCACTCAAGGCCAATGCCGTGAGCGATGCCGTTTTGGCAAAATCGATCGCCTGCATGACGGAGCTCAACAAAAAAGCCGCCGAACTAGTGATCGCCGCCGGGGAGATTCATTCCTGCACGGATATTACCGGCTTCGGTTTTCTGGGACATGCCTCAGAAACCATTGAAGGCAGTGATGTCGGCCTCAGGATCGCTGCACAGTCGATCCCGATCCTCGAAGGCGTAAAGGAGCTGCTGGAAGAAGGCTATGCGCCGGGCGGTCTCACTCGCAACCGGAATTACCGCCTGGCCCAGGTCGAAAAGGCTCCATCCTGCCCGGACTGGATTTTTGACGTCTGCTTTGATCCGCAAACCGCCGGTGGTTTGTTTTTCAGCCTGCCTGCGGCCAGAGCGCAGAAACTTCTGGATGCGCTGCACGAGGCGGGGATAAAAGAGGCCGCCATCGTAGGTGATGTGATAGACAGCCATCCCGGTAAAATTTTGATCGGGTGATCCTTCAAAGGACATAAACGGGAAGAATCATGAGACTGGAATCGACATCCATCAAAAACGAGACCCAGCAGAATTTGAAAAGGATGCTGGAACTCGCCCATCCCGATGACGGGCTGCTCCTGTTGATGTATGGCAGCCCGGACCCCGACGCCATGGCCTCGGCCATGGCGCTGAGAGAGTTATTCCGGCAGAAAAAAGGAATGTCCAGGTTTGTTTTTGCGGCAACCGAGCCCTTTCGAAGGCAGCAAAACAAGGAGCTGGCCCAGGCGATGCGGATCGGCATACGGTTGCTTCCCCAACTGGATCTCAGCACCTTCCAGATGATCGCGCTGGTCGACGCGCAGCCCTCTTTCTTCGGCGACCAGCTCCAGTCCGTTAAACCGACCATCGTTTTCGATCATCATCCCCGTCAAGGCGAATGGTCGGCGGAGCTTACGGATATCCGTCCTCAGTATGGAGCGCTCGCCAGCATTCTGACGGAATACCTCCGCTGCGCACACGTCCGGATTCCCCGTATTTTACACACGGCGCTCCTGTATGGCATTAAAACGGACACGGACAATTTCGACCGTGAAACGTTGAGCGAAGACATTCAAGCCTATCTGTATCATGCCCGGCGCGCCAACATGCGGCTGATCCGGCGTATCGAACTCAATCAGACGCCCAGGAGCTACTTGAAATATTTTGATCATGCCTTTCATCACATGACTCACTATCGTGGCCGCCGCGTCGGATTCCTGGGATACGTGGAAAGCCCGGACGTTTGCGTGCAGGTGGCGGATTTCTATCTGCGGCTGATCGGCACGTACTACGTCGTCGTCGCCGGCATCGTCAACGACAAACTGATCATTATCTTCCGGGGAGACGGCTACCGGCAGGACTGCGGCGCGATTGCGCAAAATGCCTGCGGTCTGATCGGCCAGGGGGGCGGTCATCGCAGCGCTGCCCGCATTCAGATTCCGCTGGACGCATTAAAAGCCGAGTTAAAGGATGATTTATCTCAACAGAGCATTGATCATTTCTTGAATGAATGCCTGAAGAGAGTCCACAAAGCGAAAGAATATCCCGCCGCGATAGAAACCGGGACGAAAAATTCATGAGAGACATCGGATTTCGAAAAGAGCTCACGACCGGTCATTATCTCAATCCGTTTGCCGGGTTTGAACCGAAAGACATCCCCATCGAGGAACGCTATGACGAAACCACCGGTGTCGCCAGCCGCATCCTCCCCTACCGCGTTCGCCCCACGCAAAAACCGGACACGGCCGCCTATGTGGAGAAGTCTCCGGAATCGATCTGTCCGTTCTGCCCGGAGCTCTTTGATAAGATGACGCCGAAATTTACGCCGGACATTACAGCTTGCGGAAAATTCAGACACGGCGGCGCCTGTTTGTTTCCCAATGCTTTCCCTTACGACGCTACCAATACCGTCGCGATTCTTTCATCGCGCCACTTCACCCCCCTGGATCAGCTGACGGCGGAGACGATGCATGACGGTTTTGCCGTCTGCCGTGATTATTTTTACCGGATCGCCGAACTGCAGAAAGGATATCAATACGGCTCCATCAACTGGAATTACATGCCGCCCGCGGGAGGCGGGCTGATTCATCCCCATCTGCAGACGACTTTGGGCAGGAACCCGACGAATTTTATGGGACGGCTCCTGGCCAGTGCGCAGAATTACCAAGCTGCCTCCGGCGGCAATCTATGGAGGAATCTGCTGGTGATCGAGCAGGAAGCCGGGGAGCGATTCGTCGCCACAACCGGCGCTATTTCATGGCTGACTGCTTTCTCTCCCAAAGGCATGGCGGGTGAAATCGATTTTTATTTCAAAGAGAAGACATCGTTTTTCGATCTGACGGAGGCCAATTTTGAGGAGTTGCTGATGGGCCTGGCCCGGATCTTCCTTTATCTCTACGTCAATAATTACATGAGTTTTAACCTGTCGCTTTATACCACGCTGACCCCGGAAAAAAACTTCTGGGTGCAGGGCAAAATCATCCCCCGGTTTGAAATCAATCCTCTGGGCACAAGCGACCTCAATTACTTTGAAAAGCTGCACAATGAAATCATCTGCCCGGTTGTGCCGGAACAGTTGTGCAAGGCATTGCAGAAGTATTTTACGGCACCTTAAATGCCGTCCGGACACAGGGGGTAGGGGTCGTTTATGATAGAGAAAAGGCGGCATCTTTTTGCCGCCTTTTTTAATCGACCACCTCGCAGCAAGCTGTCGAGGCATGAAATGAATATTATTGTATCGCAGAAAACTGCGGAGAATTAACGCTCGTCCCCTGGTGAGCGGGATTAAATCATCGAATCTTCTAATCCTCTTTGCTCGTGCTTGCCTTTGCCGGCGGCGCATCGGAAGATGCCGAAGAACTTTCGCTTGCCGCCGTTTCCTTTTTTTCGGTCTTGGCGGGCTGAGGCTTCTTCCCGGCGTAATCCGTCGCGTACCAGCCGGAACCTTTCAGGCTGAAGGACGACAGCGACATCATCTTTTGAACCTTACCCTTGCAGAATTTGCATGTTTTTAGATCCGGTTCGGTGATCCCCTGGAATGCTTCAAATTGTTTACCACACTTCTTACACTGATATTCGTAGATAGGCACTGTATAACCTCCTAAAATTAATTATATAAATCACTAATCTTAAACTCGCCGCTGAAGCAGTCGAGCACGATGTCCATGTTATTTTGCTTTATGGGCTGCAGAGCTCTCCTCGTCAAATTGTGAACAATTTTTTCTTCATTTTCTTTTTCTTCATCCGGCGCATTGAAATCGATCTCGCCGTTTCCGAACCGAAGGACGTGAATCAGTTCATGGACGGCAATGTATAGCATTAACGGACTAAATTTTATAAAAGAATTGGCCCGCTCCACCGCATCCAGAATAATATTATCCTGCAAGCACACCCGGTAAAAATCAAAACCCTCTTTCCCGTCCGGACTCAAATCCGACGGCTTTTCGTAGGAGTACTTGCAAAGCTGTGCAAATGCGTCGCCTTTTACTTCATGCTGCTCCAAAAAGGCAAGTGTTTTTACATCATACTTATTCTTGCGCAGATCATTCTCACTTAAGCGAAAATGCTGTGAAACCAGCTTTTCCGCATCGTTAAATGCTCTCGCGGCCACCGGTATCTGCGTTTGACTAAAATAGCGCGTCATAAAAGCACCCGAACCATTTCTAAAGCTACGGTAATATAACTATAAACTCCTTCCGTGTCAATATATTGCCGGAGGGGACACTTGCCCATTGCATAGAGTATCCTTATTATATTGCAGTATAAGGAATTTCTTGTCAAATGATGTTGCCGATGTTAGTATTCGCACTTGTTTTCAACTGCAATTACATCGGTAAAGGGAAACTTGATGATTGAACTCATCGCAAAGAGTCGGAACCGACAAAAAAACGGCTCGGTCGCCGGCAACGGTTCAGCGCTACTCCAGCCGTTTGCCTACATCGGCCGAAAAGTCATCAGCTGGGTGAATAATCTCGGGGCGGCGTCAATTTTTCTTTATCTTGCTCTTTTGCAGACCTTCCGGCGCAAACAACTGTCCAAAACGATTGAACAGGTTTACTTCATCGGCGCACGATCGATCACCATCATCATGCTGGTCAGCCTTTTCACCGGGATGGTTCTCGGGCTGCAGGCTTACCATTCTTTATCCAAATTCGGCGCGCAGGGAGCAGTCGGATCGCTGGTGGCCCTCTCGCTCATTATGGAGCTGGGTCCGGTGCTGACGGCCATCATGATCACGGCCCGGGCGGGTTCGGCCATCGCCGCGGAAATCGGTATCCAACGGATCAGCGAGCAGATTGACGCCTTGCATACGATGCACATCAATCCGCTTCGCTACGCTGTGAGCCCCAAAATTACCGCTGCGATCATCAGTTTCCCCCTGCTCACCGCCGTATCCGATTTGGTCGGAATTTTCGGCGGCTACATTTCCGGGGTTGTACTCCTGGGTTTGAACGGCAGCGTTTATTGGAACAGCGTCCAGACGTACGTAGCCATGTCCGATATTACGAACGGCTTTACCAAGTCGCTCGTTTTCGCCGTCATCGTCGCCACGGTTTGTTGCTACCAGGGTTATTTCGCTCACATGCGCAAAGACAGCCATGGGGCCCAGGCGGTGGGTCTCGCCACCACATCCGCCGTCGTCGTATCCTGCGTACTGATTTTGATTTCGGACTATGTTGTGACGTCCCTTTTGCTATAGAGAGGTTTCATGGACACGCCGCTTATTGAATTTCAAAATGTTACCAAACGCTTCGGTGATAAAACCGTCCTGGATCGGGTTAATCTGCAGATTTACGAGGGACAGGTCACAACGATTATCGGACTTTCCGGTTCCGGCAAAAGTGTTCTTCTCAAGCACATCATCGGACTCATAGAGCCCGACGAAGGCGTCATTCTCTTCCGCGGCAAACCGATTACCGGCGGCGACCGCTCGGATATTTCCGAATCTTTTAATCAGATAAGCTATATGTTTCAGGGTAACGCCTTGTTCGATTCCTTAACCGTTTATGACAATATCGCCCTGCCGCTTCGCGAAACCACCACTTTGAAAAAGGCGGAAATCCACCGGCGGGTCATGTCCCGCATCAAGCAGACGGAGCTCACCGAAGCCATTTCCAGATACCCGTCTGAGCTTTCCGGGGGAATGCAAAAGAGAGCCGCCCTTGCCCGCGCGCTGATTACCGATCCGCAAATCGTCCTCTTTGATGAGCCGACCACGGGCCAGGACCCCGTCCGCAAAAATGCGATTCTGAGCATGATCGCCCAGTACCAGCGCAAGTTCAATTTCACAGCCGTCCTGGTGAGCCATGAGATTCCGGACGTTTATTTCATCTCCAACCGCATCCTTGCCCTCTACGACCGGCAGATCGTCTTTCAGGGAACGCCGGAGGAACTGGAAAATTTCGACCATCCGTTCATGAATGAGGTCATCGGCTCCCTGGAGGCGCTGCAAAAGGAATTAACCGGACTGTATTCGCAGCGCCAGTTCAAGGTACTCAATCACTTGCAGTTGAAGCGGCGGGTCGCCGGAGAACCCTATTGCCTGGTAGACTTCCGGCTGGAGGAGCTCAACGCGCTCATCAGCACGGTCGGGCATGAAGCGGCGCAGGAAGCGGTCCGGAACATGGGATTATACATCGACAAACACTTCGGCACGATCGGCGGCATTTCCACGCGCCGCAATACCAGCGAGATCATCACGATGCTTCCCTACTCCACCCTTCTCGAGACGGAGGGCATCATGAAGAATTTCATCCAGGATTTCAATGACCAGACGATCCCGCTGATCCAGGCGGAATCATGCAAATGGGCGGAGGGCAGTTCCGTCGCCGTGTCGATTACCGCCGGAGTCGCCGAGGGTGTCGCGGAGAGTGACATCGACGCGGTGATCGCGCAGGCCAGGGCACAACAAAAAGAAATCGGGCGGATCCAATGTTCCGCCGAGGGAGTGAATGCATGAAAAAATATACTATGGAGACCATCGTCGGCATCTTCGTTGTGGTCGGGCTGATCTGCGTGGGCTATATGACGGTCAAACTCGGAAAACTGAACGTGTTCGGCGACGACACCTACCCGCTTATCGCCAAGTTCACGACGGTCACTGGTCTGAAGGCGGGCAATCCCGTGAACATTCTGGGCATTAATGTCGGTCGCGTAGAGCAGATTACCATGGACCAGGAAAATCAAAAGGCCGTGGTCGAAGTGCGGATAAAGAAAGGCATTAAGATCTACGACGATGCCATCGCTTCGATTAAAACGGAAGGTCTGATCGGGGACAAGTATCTCAGCATTGACCCGGGCGGCGGTGGCGAACTCCTGAAACCCAAAGGCGTGATCACGGATACGCAAGCGGCCGTGGATATTGAATCGCTCATCAGCAAGTATGCTTTCGGCGAAGTGAAAAAGGACCAGAAACAGGACAAGGGAGGTCAGAAATGAAAACGCGTTACATGGTATTCAGTCTATTGATGATCATGATATTAGCCGTTCCGGCGCACGCCGGAGCACCGACTGTCGCCGTAGAGGCCACCGTCAACCGGGTACTGGACGTCCTCAAGGATCCCAAACTAAAAGCACCGAGCGCAAAAGAAGCCAGGAAGGGCGAACTCCGCGTCATTTACAAAGATATGTTTGATGAAATAGAATTCTCCAAGCGCACGCTGACGCGCAACTGGAACAAGTTTACCCCTCCGCAGCGCAAGGAGTTTGTCGACCTTTTTGAGCAGATTCTGGAAAAGACATATCTCGATAAAATTCTCGAATACTCCAATGAAAAAATCGTCTTTTACAAAGAGACCATGATGTCGGATACCCAGGCCGAAGTTCAGTCAAAGGTCGTTACCTCCTCCAAGGAGATTCCGATTTTTTATCGGATGTTACTGAAAAACGGAAAGTGGAAAGTTTATGACGTCGTTGTAGAAAATGTCAGTCTGGTTCAAAACTATCGTAACCAGTTCAATGAAATCCTTGCCAGCAGCACTCCGGAGCAACTGCTGCAGACTCTGCGGGACAAGGTAAAAAAACATTAAGGAAGAGTGACCGACTTTAAATGATCGCCGGGGTAGGATCTTTTCCCACAAATGGCGGAATATCCCGGCACCGGCAAACCGGCAATGGGCTTTTTTTAAAGAGCCCGGAAAAAGGTGGATATCCATTCATGAAATCTCGCTTCTTATGGGTTATCGGGTTCGTCATCCTGTTCGCGGGATGGACGCTTGGCTCCTGTCTGGCCGCTGAACCGGCGCAAAGCCAGGAAGCGGCAGCCATGTCGTCGCAACCGGCATCGCCTTTGAAAAAAGTCACAGCGCCGGCTCCGGCGTCAAAAGGCACGTCAGACTCCGTGTCCGACGACTACAAAGATGATGAGAACCTCGATTACAAAGACGAACCTTTTGCCGAAGAACAAGTCACCATTGCCGATCCGATAGAACCCTTTAACAGGGCCATGAACCAGGTCAACGATAAGATGTACTTCTGGCTGCTCAAACCCGCTGCACAGGGTTATAAAGTCGTCGTCCCGGAACCCGCACGCATCAGCGTGAAGAATTTCTTCTCCAATCTCAAATTCCCCGTCCGCTTCGTCAGCTGCGTGCTGCAGACGGATTTTAAAGGCGCAGCTACGGAAACCGGCCGGTTCGTCATCAACACCGTGTGGGGCATCGGCGGACTTATGGATCCCGCCGCAGGCCCGGAATTGGCTCTGGAGCGGCAGGACACCGACCTGGGACAGACCCTGGGGGTTTACGGCGTCGGTCATGGATTCTACATCGTCTGGCCGTTTTTCGGACCGTCCAGCCCACGGGACACGGTGAGCCTCATCGGCGATCAGGTGCTTTATCCGCTTTCTTTTTTGAATATCTGGTACACCTCATTTATCACCAAACCCATCGAGGTTATCAACGCTACGTCCCTGAGAATCGGAGATTATGAATCGCTCATCGGGGCCGCCATTGATCCTTACGTGGCCATCCGCAACGCCTATATCCAGTACCGGATGAAAGATGTGAAGGCCCGCAAGGCGAAGTCTTTACTTTTTAAAGACGGCGACAGCGCAAGTCCGGCGGCAGACGCGCCGCCAAAAAGCTAAATACAAGAGAGGAGAAATCCTTACGAAAAGAATTATTTTCATCATCGCGGCAATTTTATTGCTTCTTGTCCCCGGTACCGCTGCACTGGCGGACGGCATGTTCGGCCCGCCGCAAACCCTTTCCCGAAAATCGGGAGGCCTCAATACCGCCGTCGCTTACCGGTATGCCGAAGACACATTCCGGCACGATGCAGACTATGTCATCCGGCAAAACCAGGTCTATTCCCAGGCGGCTTACGGTGCGGGCGACATCTGGGAAGTCTACGGGCGCATCGGCATATCGGACCTCAGAATATCCGGCGCGTTTGTCTCCACGGATGCGGCCACGTCTACGACCAAAACCGACTTTGCCGAAAACTGGAAATTTTTCGGCACACTCGGCGCCAAGGCATTTCTCCCTCTGGGCAAGATCTTCGGCATCGGCGCCTTTGTTCAGGGAACCTACCATATGAGCAACTATACGGATAACGTAGCCGGCGTCCATAACGGCACGCCCTTTGAAACCGATCTGAAGATTAAGAATCTCTGGGATGTCCATGGCGGTATCGGTCTTCAGGCAACGGTCCCCTGGAATATCAAACTCTACGCCGGTCCCTACGTCTATTATTCGGAAGCCGATGCGGTTCTAACGCCCACTGTACCGGGAATCCTTTTCGGTGCGGAAAACGTCTCTGTGCATAACAAGTCGATCGCGGGCGGATTTTTCGGTATCGACGTTCCTCTGGCCAAAGGATTTCGCCTGAACATCGAAGGGCAGTTTGCGGACCGTTTTTCAGTCGGATCGGCTGTGACTTACACTTATTGATTTTTTAATCAACCACCTCGCAGCAAGCTGCGGAGAATTGACGTTTGTCCCGCGTGAGCGGGATTAACCCTGATCGTATATGCGAAAAAAAGGATTCATCATGAAGCCCAGCGCGTCAAAACAGAGATCAAAATTAAGAATCGGCGTCCTGTACGGCGGCCGGTCCGGCGAACATGATGTGTCGCTTTGCTCGGCGGCCTCAGTCGTTTCGGCCCTCGATAAGAAAAAATACGACGTCATCGCCATCGGCATTGACCGGGACGGCCGCTGGTACGTCCAGGACAAGCCGGAAATCATCCCGGATAAAGCCTTCGGCAAAATCCTGTCTCTGAAAAAACGGGGCCGGTGGCTCGTCAATCACTTTGAAGAGCAAAACAAACTGCACATTTATAATCTGGAAGCAAATGGCGAAGAGGTCGCAGTCGATCTGGTCTTTCCCGTTCTGCACGGCACATTCGGTGAGGACGGAACCCTGCAGGGGCTTCTCGAACTGGCCATGGTTCCTTATGTGGGTGTGGATGTGACGGGCGCCGCCATCGGCATGGATAAAGACGTCGCCAAGCGTCTCCTCGCCGAGGCCGGCATCCCGGTTGTTCCCTGGATCACCATCAGCAGGTCCGAGTGGCGCAATCTGCCCCGAAAGATTCTGCACCGGGCGCACAAGCAACTTACCCTGCCGCTGTTTGTGAAACCCTTATGCACCGGTTCTTCCGTCGGCATCAAAAAAGTAAAAACGAACAAAGAGCTGGCTCCGGCTATCGATTATGCCTTCCAGTTCGACACACGCGTCATGATCGAAACCGGAATTGACTGCCGCGAGATTGAATGCGCCGTATTGGGAAACGAACTTCCCGAGGCATCGGTGGTGGGTGAAATCCTTCCCCGCCACGAATTTTATTCCTATGAAGCCAAGTACCTCGATCCGGAAGGCGCGCAGATGAACATCCCCGCGAAGCTGCCGGCCAAACTGGCCGCAACCATTCGTGCCTGTGCCGTTGCGGGTTTCCGGGCTCTCAATTGCAATTCCATGGCCCGCGTGGATTTCTTTCTGGATAAGAAGACCAACGCGTTCTATCTTAATGAAGTCAACACCCTGCCCGGTTTCACCAGCATCAGCATGTATCCCAAGCTCTGGGAGGCCACCGGTCTTCCCTATAGCCGGCTTTTGGATAAGCTGATCGTTCTGGCCATTTTACGTCATCGGGAAAAGTTATCGATCAAAACGGATTGAGCAATCGGCCAGGGTTTCACCTGCCGCAGTCACATTGGATGAACGGATTTGTCTGAGGGAAAAAGCCTCCGTTCCTTCCATCAGGGCGGGGGACAAACCGACTTGTAGTAGTCTCCGGGCCCGCAAACATTACTCCATCCTGCAATAGGCGGAGCGCAGCAGCGCTGGGTCACGCAACGCGTAAAGCTGTTCGGTGCGATGGTAACCACACAGACGCCATTTTCCATGTGCGAACTGACGTGGGCTATTTTGCTCGTCTTCGTGCCCTTGCCGAAGTAGGCATCCCCAACCGTGAACCCGCAATTGGCATTAAAAACGAACTGGTCTCCCGAATTGTCCGGATTCTGAGGCGGTCCCTTCTGGATGGGAATCCCCGGCTCCCGGTCCCAGTACCAGAGATTGACCTGGATGCCCAGACCAGAAGGCACTGCCAGATTGAGCCGATAGGTCGGGCTCATGCCCGCCGGGATGTCGATCTGGCCTGCAGGAGTCGATCCGGACGGCATGAAGATCTTGACCGATTTGTTTCCGGGCAGCGGACAGATACTGGAGGTGTGATCGATGAGATTATTGATCTTGAAGGCCAGGAATCCTTCCTGGCCGTCCAGGATTCCATCGCCGTCCGAGTCCGGGTTTTTGGGATCGGTCCCGTAAAAAATAACTTCCTGTCCATCCGTCAGACCGTCATTGTCCGTATCCGCATTAAAAGGATCGGTGCCATAGATGTCGATCTCTTCGGCATCGCTGAGGCCGTCGCCGTCCGAGTCCAGCACTTGTGCTCCTCCGCAGCCGCCCGTCCATATCACAAACCAAACGAGCAGCCCCAAAAAAATGACGCAGCCTCTGAGTTTCATGTCAGCATTCATGCAAAACGGACCTCGAAACACGCAATCCACAACCTCGCGGCAAGCGACAGGGAATTAACGCTCGTCCCGCGTGAGCGGGATTGAAGGCAGCAAAGATGAATGTTGAACTACCGCCTTTCACGGGGCCAGAATAGGAAAATATTTTGTTTGAGTCAAGGCATTCTATCCTCGGAAATTCCTGACGCGGCGGCCTCGCCAAAAGAACGCAATCTCTTACAGGGGCTCTTTTGCGGGAGCGAACTCCTTTATCTGCTTTCACCGGCGACGGGAGGTTTGGCTTTCACGGCAAAGACAGCGTTTGCCGGACCTGCAAATTCAATATAGCTGCCGCTGGCGGCATAAACGGCGCCCGTGTCGATCGCGCTGTCATAGGTTGCAGTACCTTCCGCCGAGAAGACGATGATTCTGCCCCGCTGGGGTTTAATGAAACTTAAGACCGCATCTTCAGTCGCCGCCCGCCATTCGTTATATCCATCACCGTTTATCTTTACGAGATTCTCACCGCCTTTGAGCGCTCGGCAGCATGCGGCCGGACTGTATAGCAAATCCGAAATCCATGCCCAGGTGGCTCCATCCTTTTCAAAAAGAGTCAGTTCCGACTGGTCGCGGACGGAGTCGAAAGGCATCCCCGCGAATTCCGGGGAATCGATCCTCTTGATCCCGCGAAAATAAACATATCCCGGCAGCTCATTGTACGATAAAGATTTTGCAATATGCGACTCTACAGCCATGAGCCCCTCTGCGGGGGAAACGTTGCGCCGGAACCAAACCGCACCGTCCATTTCGGTTTTAAGGCGCGCGGGCTTTTCCACCGGCTTTATTTTCTGCATGGTAATGACATCGATCCCGGCCCACGGCGGACTCGCCACCAGATAGACTTCCTTCCCGATACCGGCAAAATAGAAGCGGTCGCCCTGGGCGTCATAATAATAGCCATTATTATAGACAAATGAAATTGCCGGTATTTTCTCCTGACCTTTAAAAAGGTATACGGTGGCGTTGTTTTTGTCCGCATCAAACGCGATCTGCCCGAATTTCCCGTCGCTTCCGTAATAACCGGCGAACGAAGCATCTTCGGACGGCCATTTCTGAACCTGGGGAGGCACCCGGATGGTTTTTCCCGCTTCGGGAATGAGTTTCTTCTCCACCAGAACCGCATCGAGCACATCCAGCGCTATTTTCATCGCTCCGCTTTCCGCACCGGAGGCCATGACAGCAACCGATATTCTTTTGTCCGGGACGGTGTAAACCATCGAAGAGTAGTTTCCCGTACCGCCGCTCTTTCCCAATATCTGCACACCGGCCGCGTCATACCGCGGAAATCCCGTCAGATCCCAGCCGAGCCCGTAAGAGAATTCGGGATTTCTCAGCTTGCCCCAAAACGCTGAAGGCTGCGCCTTCCTCATCTCATCTTGCGAAGCTTTCCGCAAAAGTCCGGTATTTGCTGAGAAACTATCCGAAAAACGGCAGAGTTCCCCGGCGGTGGCGGATAACCCGCCCGCGCCGAGAACTGAAAGCGATTCCAGAGGATGAACTTTACCGGTTTTGGCGTCGTAATACATTGCGACCGTTTTGCCCTTGGTGTCCGCCACGCCCATACCCGTATCTTTCAGACCCAGGGGCTTAAATATCCGTTCATTCAAAAACACGATATATTTCTTTCTACTGATGCGCTCCACGATCATTTCCGCCAGGGTAAATCCGTCATTGCAGTATACGGCCATCGCTCCCGGGTCATGCTTCAAGCGGGCGCGGGCCAGCGTAGCAATTGTTTCGCGCTTGATCCTGTCATCGTATTTAAATCCGAACGAATTCGACCCTTCCGTTCCCGGCAGGCCCGATGTGTGGTTCAAAAGCATCCGGACCGTGATTTTCTTATAACGCTCGTCGGCCATCTTGAATTCGGGAAGATAGTCCGTGACCGGTTTGTCCAGTGAAACTCTGCCGTCGTCGACGAGCAGCATGATTGCCGTTGCCGCATACACCTTGCTGATCGAACCGATATTAAAGAGTGTCGCCGGCGTAACCGGCATGCTCTTCTCCCGGTTGGCCATGCCAAATCCTTCGGCATACACGACCTTACCGCGAACCATGACGGCAATGACGGCACTCCCGCACTTGCCGCTGTTAATGGCCTGCCATATTTCGCTACGGGCGACCGTTCTGGCGCGTTCATAGGAGTGATCCGACATCGCCGTCCCGTCCGCTGCCATTGCAGCGACCAGTATAAAGCTCAGACACATCATCCCGATCATTCTGTTTATAGACACGACTCCCTCCTTTTCTTTTTCCGGGCAGATTTTGTCCGGCATGTTGCGACGTAAGAAGAGTAACTTTACTTGCCAATAAATAGGACCCTGAAATCCCGGGTCCGAAAATCACGGTAACTGCCTCGCTATTTCCCGCTCAGCGCTTTCATCATCGCCCGGACGGCTTTCATTTGGGGAGCGTCCTTCGTCAGGTATGAGTCCTTCGCACCGCCGAGATATCCCCACCAGTCAAAGCAGCCGTTGGGATTCATCTTATTTTTTTGCGCCTGAGGATAAAGCACAATGAGGTGATTGGTATTGGCCCATTCATTATAGCCTGCGTGGAGGACCATCTGCAGGCCAAAGGCCCTGCCGCCTTGGGCCAGATCCCTTCCTTCAGGGTCGTGATTATAGATCTGCCGGCAGCCGTGAAACACCACGTGAATCCGGCATGCCTCACCTCTTTGACAGGATTGGGGAACGTAGGCATAGCCGAATTCATTCAGGCTGGTTCGCCGCGCCATATCCTCCGCATTCGCCGCCGGCGGATCGACAAAGTCTTTTTGCGCAAATTCGATTATTTTTCCGCCGGCATGCGCCACAGGTGCCGGTGGATTCAGAGCCCCGTAAATATGTTTTAACGCCTCGCCCGCGCCATCGTAACGGCAGGCGCTCATCCAGGGCGGAGCGCTCACCGTGTCACAGGGATTCCCATAGCCGATCGTAGGCAGAGCATGTCCCGCGAGGATGGTGTTCTCATAGCGAAGACGGGCGGGCGGCAGACCCAGTTTCAGAAACTCGTCTCGCGCCCGGTCCACAACGCCCGGACGAACCGTCTGGTCGAGCCGGCCGCTCACGAGAAAAATTTTTTTTGTTTTCAGATTTTCCAGTGGGTCGATGCGTCCCCGGCTCGCAAGGGCACGGGCGCTTGCAACGAGCTCGGACAGAACGTCGTCTGTGAGGAGATCGGGGACCGACATGCAATCCCTGACGGCTTTGAAGACATCTCCGCGCGCACAGCCATAAGGTCCGCCGGCAAAAACGCCGACGCCGGACATTATCCCGGAATAGGCCACAAAAAATTGATTGGCAAAAAAACCTCCGGCAGACAATCCGGAGACGGAACTCTCCCGGATATCGATATGGTATCGCCCCAGGTTTTCGCGCACGGGTTGAATGTCGTCGGCCGCTGCGCTCCCGGCCGCCAAAGCCGCAATACATAACGCCAAACAGATGCCCGAAAGACGTCTGATCATATTCCACCTCCAGGTTAAAACCGCATCCTCGCCTCAGACAAGTCGACTCTCACCTGCAGCCGGCAAAGGCTTGTGCGTCAGCCATGAGGGAAGGCAATGATGCCGACGTCTGCAACAAAGCGCCGCTCTTGAAGACGACGGAGCAAAGAGCAATAGAGACCGGATTCAGGAAGCCGCCGGGCCAGCTATGGAGCGGCAGCCCAGAACAGGGGCTGCGTCCAGGCCTTGATGCCGTTCTTCCCTGTCACGACTACGCGAACATAGCTGTCTGCGCCTTGAACCTGATATTGGCCGAAAGGTCCCGCGACACGCAAAAGCAGATTTCCGTTTTGCCCGATAAAGTCAACGGTTTCACCGTTTCTGGATTCGATATAAATCACGCCGCCGACATAGTCGAGCCGCGCCAGTTCAACTCCCGTGCTGGCGTAGAAAGAACCTTTTTCCAGTCCCAGCCGGATGCCGGCCAGATTCAACGCTTCTGCCTGAATCATGATCCATCCCTTGCCGATTTCATCGTCACGATGTGCATCGTCCGCCGCCACGCCGTACCAGAGGCTGCCCGCGCTCAACACGCCGTCCCAGAGCGTCTGATTGTCATGATATTTCTGCAATTCACACGACGTGTTGTAAATTTCCATCAGATTGAGGCCGGTCAGGGCCAGAAGCTCGGGCAAGGTCCAGGGGGCGACCCAAACAGGGTGATCCAGCATCGGCAAGGCGCCGGAGCCGATGATGTCCGGGAGAAAATCCGCGGGCTGGCGGTCCGCCGGATCTATCACGCGCGTCGCAAACAGGACATTCACATGCCGGACACTGGCGGGAGTCACTTCTTCGCCGGGAATGACCAGCATCCCGGCCGGAGCAGCCTCTGGGGTAATCTTATTGTGATCCGTGATAAATAGAACGTCGTAACCGAGAGTATGATACCGGGATACAATTTCCGCGGGAGTGAATGATCCGTCACTCTGCGTCGTATGGACATGCACGTTGGTCTTGAACCGCGGACGCTCATCCACCGGAATGGCTGTTGCGATGAGGGTGATGTCGCCGGCAATCACCGGACTTCCGGAAGACGGGGCGGCATCACCGGCCAGCCGGATCTGCAGATCTTTATATCCTGCGGATAAAGAAAAAGCATAAGCGAAAGCCGTATCTCTCTTTTGGGAATACACGCCCGGGGCGGTTCCTGCGACACCTCTTCCGCAGAAAACTTGAACAGTGACATTTTCCGGCAACGGCGCCGGCGCCGCGCTTCCTCCGCCTCCGCCTCCTCCGCAGCCTGCGACAACACCGGAAACGAGGATGATAAAGAAGAACAAAGCGGTTTTCAGAACGATTCGCAAATGCCTCGGCATGTAACCTCCATTGGGATATTCGCATCAAGTTGCGGCATTAATTTTCGAGACTGTCCTTGGCGCAGGTAATTGCCAGACGCCACTCGGTCCCGTGCAGGTTTACCGTCCGCCAGTAGATTACTTTCGGTATCGGCGCTTCTCCCACCTTCCGGTAAAAATCGTAAGAATCTTTCCCGTCAGCGGCGGCAACCATCTTGCGGGCCAGAGCGATCACGGCCGGAAAGGGCTGGTACAACGGATCCGTAAAGGCATTGCGTCCGATTTGTTTTGCATCCACGTCATAGATAATCAGGCCGTCGGTCTGCATGAGAAATATTTCTACGGGAAGATTGGATTGAACCGGTCCGATAATGCCGGCGAGCAGATATTCGGGAGCAAAAAGCGCCGCTACCGAACCGTCAAACCGCCGGCCGACGGAAAGAACCGGATGATGAATGACCACCGCCTGGGGCCCTTCGACGGAACGGAACGATCCGCTGAACACCGGCCGATGCGTTTTGAACAGTTTGATCATGTGCGCCTGCCTGCTGATATCAGCCCCTTCGGACGTCCGATGGGCGGCCGGTTCCACAGCCACCATGATCCCCTTGTTGCTCACGGTCTCGCAGTCGATAATGTAAGGATTCGCCGCGTAAAATTTCTTCAGAACCGTTCTGGCTTCACTGCCTTTCAAGTCCCTGCCCGATAGATCGCGCGCGCTTTGCCTGAGGTCGGTATCCACCTTTTCCAGCACCGCCCCGATCTCGGAGTGCATCCGCTCCAGAATCACCTGCAGGTCGTCCCGGGACAGCAGGGTTTTGTGCCTGGTGGTTTTGGGCACAGCCAGTTCTCCCGCAATAATTTTTGCCCGCAACGTAAGGACTTTTTCATAGATGCCGGCGGGGATCATTTTCCTGTTCCGGTCGTTATAAACAAAGCCCACGCCGTTTTCCCTGAGTCCGAAAGTCTTCAGACCTCCGGTGAAGTTACCCTGAACCAGGGAACGGACGCTTTCCAGAACCGCCACATCGATATTCTTGGTCATGCTCGTCAGAATGAATCCGGGCGCCTGCGAACTTTGATCAACATCCACGCCGATGGCCAGCCGGTTCATTTCACGCGCCGCCCGGAACACCCCCGCGCCCGTCGAGCCCGATGCATGGTAGATAATATCCGCACCGTCCTGATACATGCGGGTAGCCAGACGGTATCCTTTGGCCGGATCGCTGAAGGCATGACCCGTAATTCCCGCATACTTGGAAAATACGCGAATGCCCGGACGGACGGCACTTGCGCCCGCCTGATAGCCCGCCTGAAATTTGCGGATAATTGGACTGTCCATGCCGCCGACAAAACCGATTTTACCCGTTTTGCTTGTGAGGGCCGCCAGCGCTCCCACCAGATAAGACCCTTCCTCTTCTTTGAAGGTCAGCCCGGCCAGATTGGCCGGCAGTGGAATGTTCCGGCCCTTGTCGTCAACCTTCACACTATAGTCAATACAGACAAATTTCTTGTCGGGATATTTTGCGGCCAGTTGATTAAACTTTTCGGAAAAGGCAAATCCGACGCCGATGATCATTGCCGCATCGGATGCCGCCGCCTCATGGACGGCTTGTTCCAATTCCAGGCTTCTCTTGTGCTCAACGTACACAGCCTTAACGCCCAGTTCGGCAGCGGCCTTTTCCAATCCCCGGTATGCCGAATCATTGAATCCGCCGTCTCCGCGGCCGCCGATATCAAAGATGAGCGTGACTTTGAATGGCTTTGGATTTTGCGCAGGCGTTTCCTACACCGTAACCAGAGAAACAAACAGAATCAGTATCAGCACAGAAGCCAGCAGGATTTTTTTCATTATTCGCTCTCACTCCTTATCGTCTCTAACGGAGCGTTTCCCCACGCTGCGGGTAACGCTCACAGAAAGGAAGAATTGCCATACAGTGTCAGGATGGGGCAATACGCAGGCAGAGTCTTCCTGTTATTTCTTCGTCTTCACCACCGCGGTCCCTTCGGAAAATTCCGCGGGAATATCGGTTTGCCCCTGCGATGCCGCCTGGATCTTGATGCTCCGGGTTTTGATCCCGATGTCCTTCGACCTTGTTTTGACGGCATAGACACTGCCTTCGTCTTTCAGCTTCAAATCGCCCAGCTGCGTGACGCTGGCATAAATGATGATGTTTTCCTCGCCGAAGGGCGGGTTCACTTCGAGTTCAAATTTATCATTCCCGGACGGGATCTCATAAACCACACCGCCCTGAAAATAATTGTCCTGACGATAAGGATTGGGCAGGAGCTGCAAATGGTTTTTCGCCGCATCCCGGTAAATCACCCGGGCAAAGAACGGCTTGTTCCCTCTGAGGTAAATCCTGATTTTTTCACCGGCGCGATAGTCGGGCTTATCCGTCCAGACTTTCACCGTAAGCGGCAGAGACGGATCATCGATAACGGCGTCTTTGGCCTTTGCAGCCGCCTTCTTCATCGCCTTCTCATCCGGAACGACTTCAGTCTTGATTTTGATCTTGTAGCAGTCGCCCGTCGCCGGATCTTTAAACCAGCCCTTTTCCAGTTCTTCGATGACGGTCACTGTCGCATTGGCATAAGCGGCTACGAGGTCTTTTTGAAGTTCGAAATCTTTCACTTCGGTTGCGGATGACACATAGGTCTTGACCGCTTCGACGGCATTCCTTTTTGCTTCGGTCAGGGCCAGGGTTTCCGTCTGCTTGCGTGATTTGTCATCCCCCATGCAGGCGGAGCCTTCCGCAACCTTAATCGTGGATTGCGCGGCATGCAGCGGCGCGCCGATCAAAAAAAGACAAACGATTAGAAAATAAACTATTTTACGCATAGAACCTCCAGGGCAGTTTAATCCCGCTTTGCGGGACGAGCGTTAATTCTCCGCAGCGAGCTTAGCAACAACGACGTTCATTTCATACCCCGACAGCTTGCTGCGAGGCGGGTGATTTGACCTTAAATATGATCAGCGGAAAATCCGCTCGAGCAAAATCGGCTCGAAACATCGATTATTTGTTTATACCTTTTTGCAAATTCCGGCAACTGGTCTTCCACAGGAGCCCCGGTTGGAAATTACCAGTGCCTTCTTGACGCCGGTTTGTGCGCGGTCATGCGGCCGGACCAACAGCATTTAGAGATAATCGGGAAAAGAATTTGACGGATTGCCGGAACTGTCCTATAGTTTTTACCACTGAAGCGCCCCTCCGGAAACAAGTGTCGGCGTGATACATCATGAGCGAGGTAAGAAAATGAAGAAAATATTTTATTCCGTATTGATGGCTCTGGTCATCTTATCCGCGACAGCCATCAGCACCTTGAACGTATATTCCAATCCACCCGAGCCGAAATGTGTCTGCGCCGAGTGCGGCAGGCCTTGCGGCAGCGGCCACGCGTCGAACTGCTCGTCCAAATAGAATCGGCCATGACTCTCTTTGGCCCCGGAACATCGCAGAGGCACGTTTATCGCTTTTGCTGCCGTATCGCGAGAAAGGATGAAGAACGGTTTCTTTTTATTTGGAGTGAACCTTTACCGGTAGTACCTGGCCTGGATTTCAAACAGGTGGGCGTATATTCCGTTTCGGGCGACCAGTTCTTCGTGCGTACCCGCCTCGGCGATCCCTCCGTCCTCCAGCACATAGATGCAGTCCGCCATGCGGATGGTGGAAAACCGATGGCTGATGAAGATGACGGTGCGGCCGTTAGCCAGTTCCCGGAGATTCTCAAAAACCGCGGCTTCGGCTTTGGCATCCATGGAACTGGTCGGTTCATCAAGAACGATGATTTGCGCGTCGCGCAGGACGGCCCGCGCCAGTGCCACCTTCTGCCATTGGCCGATGCTAAGTTCCGCGCCGTTGCCGAACCATTTGCCGAGCATCGTTTCATAGCCCTCGGGAAGCCCGGCGATAACGTCATCAGCGCCGGAATATTTGGCCGCGGCAACGATCTTCTCGTCATCGGGCGCAAGCCTTGTGTTTCCCATCCAGATATTTTCGCGGACCGTCATCTGGTACTGGACGTAGTCCTGAAAAATAATGCCGATTTCGCGGCGCAAGGCGGTCGTCTCAAAGCTGCGTAAGTCGATTCCGTCCACAGTGATCTTCCCTGCCGTCGGGTCATAGAGCCGGCACAGCAGTTTGACCAGTGTTGTCTTTCCCGACCCGTTTTCTCCGACCAGGGCCACCACCTGACCCGGACGAATGTTGATGTTCACATCCTTGAGGACCATCACGTCTCCCGTCGGATATCGGAAACTGATCTTGTCCAGAATAATCCCTTTCTTCATGGGTCTGGGAACCGGGGCAGGTTTGACAGGTTCGATGATAGTCGGTTCCAAATCGAGAAAATCATAAAAATTGGAAAGAAAAAGGTTGTCTTCATACACCCCCCCCAAACCGTTCAGCATCTCCTTCAGATAGCCCTGCGCCCGCTGAAAGGCCTGGTAGTACATCACCATGTCTCCCAGGGTCATCATCCCCTGTATCGTCCGGTAAGCAATAAAGGCCAGAGAACCGAATATGGCGATGATCGCAAACACCTCGGCGATCAGTTCCATCACAGCGTACCTGACGGCAATGCCTATTTTTTCGCGCCGGAGCAATCGGCGCAGATCGCGAAAACGCCTGATAAACAGGGGCCCCAGGTCATACAGGCGGACTTCCTTGGCATAGTAGTGGCCGGTAATCAGCCAGTTAAAATACGTCGCCACGCGATCCGTTGCCGACCGGTCGGACTGCCAGGCAAACATCCTGTCCGCATATTTTATACGAAAGAGAAGTCCGGGAATCAGGGATACACACAATACGGCGGCAATTCCCCAGTGAACGGAAAATAATAACGTTGCAATCCCGACGAGAGTGACACCGCTCTGAATGACCTGGACAAGATTGTTGAGAATGCTGGTCGGCCGATGCGGAGCTTCCTGCTGGGCGCGGTGCAGGGTGTCGTAAAAGCCGGCATTTTCGTAGTATGCGATATCCAGCGCAACGGATTTGGTGTGCAGCATATCCTGAACATGATCGGTAATGATCTGGGCCTGGGCCTGTCCCACGACTTTCGCCGCCGAGGCCAGCAAAACAGCAGCCAGAGTTGCAGCGCCCAAAAGGCCGATAAGCACCAAGACATGACTGTAGACGATGTCCTTACCCGGCGACGTAATGCCCACCGTTATCTCATCCACCACCAGCTTCATGAGGTAAAGCTGCACAAGCGGCAGAGCGGCCTGCAACACCAGGAGCATTATGCTTAAAAGCGCCCAGCCGGGAGCGGCCTTCCATAAAAGCGACAACGCCCGTCGCAGGTACAGTTTCTGAGGTTCTTTCGGATTCAGGGACATGGGGATTCTTCAGGCTTTCTCAGGATCTGCGCTCTTAATTTGGCCACGGCGCAAAAATAGGGCGTGGCGCCGTCCAGTTCACCCGTTTCCAGATGGGCGTGCGCGGGACACCACAGGCAAAGATTGACGAGCGGACACACGCGGCAACTTTTGAGAAATTCCTGCCGGTTTGAACGCATATCCCGAACCTGTGGTACAAAATTATTCCAGGCATCGGCCAGGCTGCCTTTTTTGAGATCATAAAGCGTTGGCGGTGCCCATAAGGATGAACACAGACGGAACCTGCCGTCATAGCTGACATTGAAGCTGACGCTGCCCGCACCGCAATGGAACAGATGATTGCAACCGAAATGCGTGAATTCATCATTGATGAGGGTATCACAATTCTTCTGCATGACCTGCATCCGCTCTTTGTCCGCCTGCTCGAGCGCGATGATTTGTTCCGGCATCAGGCGCTCCGAGATGATGTCCTTATTGCGCTCCGGGCTGCCGTCAAAGCGCAGATGCAGTTGCGGATCGAAGCGATAGAAATCCTTCGTGTACGTGCGGCAGAAATCGGCAATGGCATCCTGCTCGTGAAGATTGGATTGGATCGCCATCGCCTTCAGGCGGATGCGCACACCACTCTCCATCAGGAGATTCATCCCGCGCCTGAATTTGTCGAACGTGCCGGGCCGCCGTGTAATGCGCTCGTAAGTTTCCGGCGTCACGCCGTACACCGTCACCTCAATATCGCGCGGCGGATGCTTCTTGAAGAGTGCGACGTGTTCTTCGTTGATGAGCGTCGCATTGGTAAAAACGGAAACCAGGAGCCCCCTGCGCCGAAGCCCGGTGTAGATCTCGGCAAAATCAGGGCGCAACAGCGGTTCGCCGCCGGTGATGAGACACCACATGGCGCCGAGATTAACCGCCTGTCGGGCAATCGCGTCGATTTCCGCGGCGGAGAGTTCATGCGCCTGCGCATCCCGATCACCTGCCGGCACGTTGATGTAACAATGGCGGCAATCGCAGTTGCAGCGCGCCGTGATCTCGATATCAAACGAAAGCGGAGCGCTCTTGGCTTTGAGCCTCTCCCAGAGCGGAAATTCTTTGATCTCGATGGCATGGGACTCGGGCATAAAATAATCCCTTCAGTAATTCTATTTAAGAGAAGCAGGAAATGTAGGAATCGTTCGCAGAAGGCTCACGCCTTCTTCCTTTGACGAATCATCCTTTTGCAAAATGGCTTGGGCTTTCCTTTGCAGCAAAACGGTGAGACCCGCGCCGCGGTAGCGCGCACTCACAAACGACTCCTCCACCCGCCACCGACCGGCGGCTTCACGCGAAAGCGAAATCCAGGCGGCAGGCTCGGACGAACCGTTCAAATGTAAAAGCAGCGTCCAGCGCTGCACGGGGCGTCCCCGCCAATCCTTCTGCACGCTGAAGGTTTCCGGCGACAGTTGGCGATAGACCGCATCACCCAGGGCGGGCATCGGCAGACGGACCTTGTAGGAAATTTGCGGATGGGCAAGATGCAGCCATATCCTCATGATCCGCCGGTAAAAGGCCTTCGTCTGCATCTTCGGCAGCAGATCCGACCAGGCCAGAGTGATCCGCATCCGCAGCTCGATCATTTTAAGCCGCAGACCAAAGTAAAGACAGAGCGGCCACGGCGGTGCTGCGCGTTGAAACGATACCGGTTTGCCTGCGCGCTCGATGGCCACGACAACGCCGAGCAGGTCTTCCTCAAAGGTGGGCCCGTCGCTGTCGTCGGGTGTGCGGTCCTGCCGGGTAACAATGTAGGCGCGTCCTTCCTCTGAGCCCCGGGCCGCGACACGGTGGCAAAACAGATGGGTGGGCCGCCGGCAAACAACAACGTCCCCTACCGAAACGTCAGCCGCGGCGCGCGACTGAATCCGCAGAATATCCCCCGGACGAATGGCCGGATACATGCACGTCCCCTCGGCGCGGAAAGTTACACCATCCCGGTCGGCCAGAACCCGGCCGATGTCCAGAGAAGCCCCGACGAGACTCTTTGCCGCCTGATTATTTTTATAGAGATCCTGAGACATAAACCGGAATCCGTAAACTACCCGGGTGATCCGCCCGGGGGAAAGCCACCCGATTGGTCATTCTATTCCTTTTGCACGAGAATGCCGCGCCGTGTCAACTCGCCTGCAAAACCCAGAACATCGGCTTCGAGTTCACCACGTGAGCCTTCAAACGTTTCCGCCAGCAGTGCCGCCACTTCCCTCAAGGTCCTGCGACCGTCCAATTTCTGCCAAATGGCCTGCCCGGTCTCATTGAGCGTATAGAGTTCATCCTCCTCGTCACCGATGCCGGCTACCAGGGGAATGATCACAATTTCATCTTCGATAGTCCTCGCCACCACGTTTTCCGAGCACGCGCACACGGTATCCAGGTTGAGCTGGGTCGCCATAAACTTGCCCTTTCCCATTAATTCTCCGTCGGTCCAATTCCGCAGCAGCCGTATATCCGCAGCCGCGGGTATACGGCCCACTGCGAACCAACGGTTATGACCGGTAACAATCATAACAGGCCGGCATTGGCCCCGTTACGCAATTGTAAGAACCCCTCGACGGCCCGGATGTCGGGGGATTGGTGCAGCCCTTACAGCCCATGAGCACGGTTTCTTCGGGTTTGCTCCTCACCAGAGCAATCAGCTCCGGTTTCACCCACTGTTTGTTATCTTTTTTCATTTTATCCCTCTTTGATGATGCTGCAAATTCAATGAACATTTGTTGTCGATTGACAATAGAACGCCTACCTTGCCGAACGTTCGCCGTTGATTCTTTCCCGCCAGTTCATCACCTCCCATCCATATTCGTCCTGGCGCAGCCAACCGATATAACGTGCCTGCGCGTGCGCCATCTCACATAAATACTCGACCGGCGTGTCCAGTGTTCCATGCTCCGTCCACGATTTTGCCGGGCATTGTTCACACAGCCCTTTAAGAAAGCATCGCGCGCAGCGCCGCAGATATTCAGGATGAGTCGAGGAGAGATCGTGGATTCGGGAGAAGTGGGACAGGGCGTCTTTTAGGCCGGTGAATTGGCCGCTCGTTTCCGATGCGCAAACGCCGGGAACAGACTTTCCTTTCTGAAGGGAGGAGAATTCAGACATCAGATTGACCGTCCATTCCGGTGCACGGATTCCCATGCACGGCTGGGCGCATCCGTAAGCATCAATACACAGGTTGCATCCTGCACCGCAACTGAACAGTTTGCCTCCGGACGTTCCCATAAATCTTGCGGCAAATTCCTCCATGCTTCGCCTGTAGTTTACCACATCACGGGTCAGTATTTCCAGAGAATCGCGCGGGGATAAACGAAGCGATCGAATGCGGGTATTCTTCTCTTCGTCGTCGCGTCGACTCCGCAAATCAAGCGACACCACGTAACTTGGAGACCGTCCGGCCATCCGCGGGATTGTTTCCGCCCATGCTTCAAATTCGTCCATTTCAGGCCTGTTTTGCGGCAGGATCACCCATTTGACGACCAGCGGAACATTGCGCTCCAGTAATAAATGGATGCCGCGCTGATACCGGGCAAAGGAACCGGGGGAACGGGTCACGGCTTCGTAGGATTCCCGATGCATTCCGTACACCGTGATTTCGATCTCCGTGAGCGGAGGAATGCGCACAAAGAGATCGGCAAGTTCCGGTGTCACGAGACACGCATTGGTAAACAGCAACACCTTCAGGCCCAGCCGGCGCGCGTAAATGTAGAGCTCTGGAAAATCTTTCCTGAGGAGCGGTTCTCCGCCGGTGAATCGCACTTGCAGGCATCCCAGGTCGACGGCCTGCCGTAAGAAACCTTCGATCTGTTCCGTCGTCACTTCGCGGGCCAGGGCCTGAGCGTCGTTGGCCTTGCGGTGGATGCAGCAATGAATACAATCATTGTTGCACCGCTCGGTCAATTCCAAGTCCAGTTGTTCGAAGCGCGGCCCGGCCTTTTTCCACAAAGGCGTCCGGTCCAGCCGGCGCTTCACGACATAAATTGAGTCCGCCATGTCACACCTGATGGATCTTTTTTTAATTTATGCCGGGCCGGAAGCTTTTGGCGATCTTCTCAAACACCGGCAAGCCATCCGGAAAAACCGTCTTGGACGCGCTCAAGTGAAGTACGTAAAAGCCTTCTTTTGCCGGCATCACATACTGTTTCTCCACAAGCGCCCTGCTCTCGTCCGACTTGCTCTGCGGATGCAGGTATACCATTCGCTCGCGCGAAAGTTCAAAGCCTTTGCGCCCACCAATGTTTATTTCTTTAACCGGCCCATAATTCTCCCTGGCGTTCCGGGTCTCGCCCAGCACGTTACTGGAATTTCTCCTGATATAGTCTTCGTAGCTGTTGAAATCCTCGTTGTCCCGGGCATAATAGGAAACATAAATAGAGGCGGACCCCTTCACGAGCTGTATCTCGTATATCTTGTAGTCTTCATCTTTGTCTTTGTCCCGTATCAGCTCCCAGTCCTCCGGGATGTCACAGGAGAAATAATTTTTATCCATGACATAGCGTTGATAGGGCTCCCCGGCCGTCACGCAGATGGTCACGGCGAAAATGGCCGCCAGAAAACTGCTGATCCCCACCAGCGCCTTTTTGATCTCACGATGCCGCCACATAAAATTCTTCATAAGCCTGATCATCATACATTTAAGGATGAAGTTACTTAACCGCGCGGATGTCCAGTTGATATCCATCCGGGATGACAATGGTAACCACGACTTTACGATTCACGTTTTCGTTGGTAAAGGACTTAATGAAGACCGGCTGAGAATAAATGGTCGCCTTGACCGGTTTATCCGACGGACAAAACATTTTTGTCTGCGTCAGCCACGCATCAAAAAAGTATTGATCATGCCAGCCATCGCCTTCCCCGGAAACCCGGACGTTCGAAAGAGAAATAGAGCGCGTATTGCAGTCATCCACCATTATTTCTTTGGACAACCGGACTTCCACCCCTTTGACATTTTCCGCCGTGACAATCTTTGTAACATAAGCCCGGCGTGCGTCTGCTACTTTAGAATTTTGGGCAAATACCTCGCCGTTGATGAAAAGAAAAACAAGAATTATTCCCGCAAGCAACGTTTTTCCGACTGACAAGTTTTTCATTTTATTCTCCACAAAGAGCTGACGGCTCCGTCCGCCCATGGTCAGATTCAAAACTTATTTTTTACCGGGGTCAGCCATCCGGCCCATGAACAAAATGGTGCCGCTTAGCCTGTCCCGGATCATGAAGAAGAAGGGATGATCCGCACGAAACTCAGGATTAAACGGCATCGATTTCGTCGCCATCTCCACGGCCGTAGCGGCCGCCGCTTCCGTTCCTTCCTCGTTGACTTCGACAACGGCTTTATGTTTGATCTGCGAGATATAGAGGGTCCCTTTGCGCCACCCCATGCCGCTGAAATCCGCCTTCGACAGGGCAAACGCATCCTTCATGCCCATTTTCATGCTGGGTGCAACCAGATCATAACCGGTGTCAAGCTTGAATTTCGGCAGATAGAGATTGATCTCCTCAGCCTCGCCGGCATCGAGTTTCGCCAACCATCCCGTCAGGTTTTGGATGGATAATTGTTTTTCCAACCCGGCCAAACCATCCACGGCCCGGGGTAGCATGACAACCATGGACAGATTGCGTCCCTCATACGGAATGTCCACCATCTGAAAATCGGCGAAGGTGAGCATTTTGAATTTGTCCTTTTGATGCATCAAAGGTACGGTGACGCGTTTAGAACTCGAAACCGTAAAGAGTGCGTCCGACGTGCGGCGCTTCTCAAACGGACTGGCCCAGATACCCTTGAAATAAATGGCGTTGAGCAGCACGCAGACGGAATTGGCGTCCAGCTCTTCCAGAATTTTTTCGATCTTTCCTTCCGTCTTCTTATTGACCCAGCCGTTGATGGCCGCGAGCCCTCCGCTGAAGATTTCGGCATCATAGTCGTCTTTCAAAATATTCTTAAACTCTTTGCTCACATCACCGCCGGTCAAAACCAGCGCATTGGCGATGTTCAGTTTCTGCCCGCTTTTTTGCGCAGTGGCGGTAAGCTTTTTGTTCAGCTTTTTGAATGCAGGATGCAGATCAGCCTGATCCAATGGAAAGTGCAAAACATCCTTCATTTCTTTTTCCGTATTCCCGCGTGCGCCGGCGTAAGTCATCCCCAGAGCGGACGAAATGCTGTAGGGCGAAAAGAAAAGATTGCCTTCTTTGGCGCCCAGTTCCCGATAAAGCTTAGCGGCAAAAGCCGTGTTTCCCTGCACAAGAGTTTCCTGCGATGAGGGCCCGGATGCAAAGGCCACGCCGGATTCGCAGTAAAACACCGCGGAAACGGCCATCAACAGGATGATCAATACCATGGACACGAAACGATTCATCTTCTTCTCCTTCGATAGTATTCTTTCTTTGTCTTTCTTCTCGTCTTACCAAATCACCTCTGACTCTAATTCTTAGACAGCCGCGAATGCGTTTTTGTTCCCGCAAAAGGAATTTTTTTGCTCACCATTTCGTCTGCATGATTTCCTGACGCTTTTGCCGGTATTCTTCTTCCGTAATCAGCCGGTCCTTTTTCATCCTCGTAAGAGAGCGCAGTTTTTCTTCAACGCCCGGGCCGCTGCCCGGCACCTCCAGATCAATTACCTCTAGGGCAGCGGAGGAAGCCTTGCGCGACATCAGATTGTAAACATAATAAGCAATAATGAGGATGACGATCAGCAGCCAGAAGACCATAAAGATTCCTCCGAGGTCGCTGCCGGCTTCCTCAAGACGCGAAAAGAAGAAGATCCCGAAAACAAACATCAACCCCGCGGCGATGATTCCGATGATGGATGCCGTTTTGCCCGGCCGCACATAAGCTTTTGGACTCACAATGTTGAACCTCCGCTTTCCATAATAATCAGAAAGATATCCTCTTCTGATAAGTTTCCGATGCTCCCGTCTTAACGCACGTCGAACAACCGGCTGTCTTTGCCGAAGTTGACGATCTACGGCGTCTGGTGCCGATTCCGTTGGGCCCGGCCATAGCGATCACGCACAACGCGATCCAAGTGATTTGGTTTTCATATTTGCCTCTTCTCCTGAATGACGATCTTCTGTTTCTTTCCGATGACCCGATAAAGTATCATGCCCGGAATATTTAGAAAGATGAGCACAAGAAGCCAGACAATCTTGTCGTTCCCTTCAAACTTGCTTTTCAGGATATCAATCAGTGAAATAACCCAGAACGGAAGCGCCAGAATACTAATAACAACCACAAGAACTATTACTTCGTATATTCCCATCGTATGTAACCCTCCTGTTTTTTCGGTTTGACAAGCCTGCAACGGCAAAAGTTCCACAATTATTTTTTATTTTTCACAAGTGCCGCTATAGCTTCCCAAAAATATTAAGTTTTTAATCCCGCTCACGCGGGACGAGCCTTAATTCACTGTCGCTTGCTGCGAAATAATGACGCTCATTTCACACCTCGACAGCTTGCTGAGAGGTGGTTGATTCGATTTCGCGCCTCTCACGCCCCCTAGCGCACCATGAATAACGAGCTGTCTTTGCCGAAATTGATGATCACCGGCGTCTGGGGATGGCCGAGTTTTGAGGAAATCTCCGTGGTCATTTCCCGGGAGTAGACCCCCAGACTTTTAACCGTCACGGAACCACTCTTGTCTTTATCCACCGCCGTAGAGTTTTTTAATCCGGCAAGAAGAGTATGCGTATAGAGGCCGTTTCCCTGATAGCCATCCAAAGCAGTCTGAACCGATCCCGCCGAGGCATAGATGTGCAGCCCCATCTTTTTAGCTAGCACCGACATCCGGGCATCGTACAGGCCGCTGACAATGTTATCCACCCCGCCCGCGTGGCAGGTATCAAAAATGAAAAGCTGGGACAGCGCTTTGATCTTTTTGGACATCTCGACAATCTCGTTGGAGCTGATCAAGATCTTCTCCGTATCCAAGGGACCTGCGAAGCCGGCGGTAACGATGTAGTACTGGCTTTGTAAAAGCAACCCGTGGGAGGCGTCAAAAAAGACGAAGCTGTCGCCGTGTTTTACTATGGCTGCCAGTTTAGCGATGGCGGCCAGAATATTTTGCTTGCCCGCCTGTTCATTGACGAGCGTGGTCAGATGAATGTTGGACGGCGGGTAGATGGTCTTTGCCTTTTGGGCCAGCCCCGTTGTGAAGTCCCGGGCGTCCTTCGCCGCATATTTCAAATTAATGGAAGCATCGCGATACCGGTCGATGCCGATGGCCAGAATATACAGGTGCGGCGCCGCCGGCGCGCGGGTGGACGTGAAGTTGGCGGTAGCCATCACGCTCTGCACCGTGTTGGGAGCGTTGAAAGCGGTAAGTCCGATCTCATTTTCGCCGGATATCGTTTCCAGCTCCACACATTCATCAACCGACGCGCCCTTGGCCCGGAGCACGTGGGCGCCGGGGCTTAGCTTCTCCTTGATGGAGAGCGACCGCATATCCTGGTACAATGCCCGGCTGTTGACGGAAGCAAGCGTCAGAGATGCCGCTTCGCTCTTTGCCGCAACTTCCCGGTAGAACCCATCGGACTTGACGAGCTTGCCGTTTTGAAACAGGCGGACCTCGCCGATGCCGCCGCCGGTGCTCGAAATCTGATAACAGACCTTCATCCTGGAATCGCCGGTCTCGGCTGGAACCGCGGAAAACCTGACCGTCGGCGGCGGATTGTTGATCGCCTCCTCCACCGTCAATGTGACCAGGCCCGTAATGTCCTCGCCTTTGAGTTTGGCCAATACGATGTCGGGGCGGTAAAACACGTCATAGAATTGGTCGATCCCGTATACTTTGCTGCCCCGGCGAATGTTGAGATATTCATGCCCGCGGGCCGAGGAATTGTAGTATCCTTCCTTCGTGATCACGATCCATTCGCCGTTGCCGAAGGCAACAAACTGCCCCACCTCCCTGCCGGCAGCCGTATCCCAGAACCTGACGGTCCCGTCGGAACTGCCGCTTGCGAGCCATGGGACCATATTGGTCACTGCCCCCGCATTGATCGGCGCCCGATGCCCGGCAAAACGAAGCCCCTTCCCGTCGGAGGCGTTGCTTATCAGACGAAAGGAGTTATCCCCGTTATCCGCAATCACCAGACGATCATCGGGTCTGCCCACAACTACGCGGCCATCCGATCCGCGCTGTTTATTGCCTTGCAGGTCGATCAGTCCTCCATCTTTCCCCGGAATCAGAACCGCCTTGCTGTCGGACGTAAATTGCAGAACCGCCGCCGTGCCTTTCATCGGCACAATCGTTTTGCGCACCCAGTCTTCCGTGGAAAAGAGTTCAAGTTTATTCAAAGTGGAAAGCGCAAAATGAGCGCCGTCCGGCGAAAAGACAAACATCACCGACTGCGGACGGGTTGCCGAGTCAACCGGTATGGATTTGATAAGCCCGTTATCCGAACTCCAGACATCGACACTGAACCGGCTGCTTTGGTCCGCTCCGAAACTGGCCACAGTATGGCCCAGCGGCGATACAGCCAATTTTTCAATAAACTGTTTTGTCCTGAAGGATTTTTGCTGCTGTCGAACGATATCCACAATTGAAATAACGGTTCGCTTAGGATCGGCCAGGGCCGCATAGGCGCCGTTGGGCGACAAACCGGATACCGCTGCCCGATAGGTTCTCGCCAGGGATCCCTGCTGATAATTCCAGACTGCAATCGTCTGCGAGGCATCTCTGGCCGCCATGAGCGGACTGCCCTGGATAAAAGCCACCTGCACTATCCAGTTCCCTTTACCGATGGAGGCGAATACTTCAATCTCGTTGCTGTCGCTGCGCGTCTTGGCCAGCAGTTCATCGATGTGCTCTTTGCGTGACGGCCGCGAAACTTTGTCCACTTCCCGGCCGCCGTTGAAAAGGATGACCGTCGGCAGGATTCCCGAAACGCCATAGCGATTGACGATATCAGCGCTTTTATCGATATCGATGCCGACGATTTTAACGTCGGGATACTTCTGGCTGGCCTCGCGCATGATCGGCAGATACATTTTGCAGGGCACGCACCAGTTGGCATAGAAATAGGCCAGCACCGGCTGGTCGGACTTCAACACCTCCTCATCAAAGCGCGAACTTTCAACGGTCGGAAAATCGCCCAATATATTTGAACCCCGGGAGGGTTGACCGGGACGAACCGGTCCCCGTGCAACAGGAGCACTCTTCAGAGTGTAGCTGATCTCCCGGCGATCCTTACCCCGCGCAATGAGCAGTTTAATCTGATCGCCGGACTGGTAAAGCCTCATGACCTCTTGCAGATTGGCCGGCATCTTGATGGTCCGGTCATCAACCTTCAAAATGACATCACCGGGCCGCAACTCGCCCGCGGCCGACGCCGAAACGACGTAGGCGCCCTCAGGCGTTTCCATACCGATGAATTGCGCATATTCGGCCGTTACAGCCTTGACCATCACGCCCAATGACGCCCGCTCGGCCGCACCAGCAGATGCCGCAACCAGAATCAGAAGAAAAATAATAATGACGCCACTGATACTACCTAAACGGTTTCTGCCCATGTTTTGATTTCCTTCTCTAAATTTCCGGCGGTCTCTCTAATTTTCCGGGATGCTACTTGGCACTTTCTCCTTTGTCCTTTTTACGGGGCATCACAACCTTGCCGTCATCCGTAAGGACAAACACTTCCCGGGCAAATTTATCCCCCATGTTGATGGCGACCAGATATTCCACATTTCTTTTTAAAGGAACCGGCCCGGCGACCTGAGGAAACTCGCTTAAGGCCTGCCCGTATTTTATCTGTTTCAGACTCGGATATTTTCTTTCTTTTACTTTAGTTGCCAGATCATGGCCTGTCGCCCACAGCGTTTCTCCCCGCGAATTTCCCTTTCCCGGATTGAAAACCGTCACCTGGATGCCGCTGATTTCCTGCTCGTCTTCCAGCACAAAAGTCACATCATTGCCGATCATGATTACATCAACGGGAACCGGCTTCAGACAGGCCCAAAGGCAGACACCCAAAAGGACCGCGAGAATTATTCCTGCAAAATTCTTTACTGATTTCATCTTAACTTTCCTCTTCATAGAACAAGGGTCTTGCCGCCCGAAGGTGTGGTTGCAACCCCTTGTTCTCCCCTTGTTCTCCCCTTCTTCTTACTGCAAGCCATGAGCTATAAGCTGCAATCCAAAAACCATCCACTATCCACCATCAACCATCAACTACTTAACTTCTCCAATGGAAAAGCCTGGCCGCTTAATCCCTCGGACAGTAGCCAGATTAACAGACCGTGAATATTTCCACGAAATGGTTATACTGACACATCATACCTAGTCATTGAACCCTGTTTTTGCGCCTGTAATGATACGGCCGTCATGCGCAACGGTGCAGTGATTCCGGCCCATGCCCCGTTTCGGCACGATCAGAATCTGTTTTGCACTCTGGATGATTTTGTAGTCCGTTTCGGGCAAAGCAGCTAAATACGTTTCCAGGGGCGTTCCCGGTGTCGCACGCCGGCAGGCATCGGCAGCCATTTGACGGGCCTGACTCAGATCATAGATAAAGTAGCCTGCCGACAAACCGACGAGGAGTATGATTCCATAAATGACGTTGCGAAAAACAGGTCGGATCTTTCGGTGAGCTGTCTTTTCACCAGTCTGCGGCCAGAGGATTTCCCGGGCCGTCCGGCGCAGAAGATAGTATAGACCCATCACACCCAGGATAAACAGCAGCGGCGCGCCTTTTTCGTCTTCAAAAAGCGGCGCAAACGGTAAAATAAAAAAGGAAAGAAAAATCAGGATGGCCGGGTAGCGAGCCCAGCGCGCATAACGGATTAGTCCGGAACCGGTTACCGACGCGGCAAACGCATAAAGGACGGCGAAAGCGACAGCGCTGATGCCGCCTTCGGCAATTGACCGGATATTGATCAAAACGGGAACGCAGATGAAGAGCAGGAGATAACCGATGATCCTGATGGAAACATAGGCGCTTTGTTCGTCTTTGAGCCGTTTCTTTTCTTCCTTGGTCACCCAGCGCTTTTGAAAGAGCAGCAGGTTTTTCTCGCGAGCTTCTTCTTTCGTTAATCCGTCAAGAGGTACGCCCCAATCGGTGTTAATAAGCAAATCTACGCGTCCGGGCTGATAGTGTTTCATTAAGATTCTTCGCCTCTGTCTTAAGTGTTCATCTTTCTATTTCCGCATCTCATGCGTGCAAAAATCCCGGATTAAAACGGACTGCGGCACATTCCTGTTTTGATAATTCCGATATCTTTTCTTATAGTACGGATCATCCTGGCTGCTCGTAACAACAAATAAAATAAGGAGCACCGCAAGCAGCAGAAAAATCACCAGCGCATTCGCCTTGAGCCGGAAGAAGGCGCTAAGCGGTCCCGACAGACCCCCTTTCTGTTCCTGCCCTTCTCGCTGAATATGGTACAGCACTCCCAGGACCGCTAACGGTCCAAGCAACGGAATAACGGCAGCCGCGGTGGCCGCATAAAATCTCCAGTTAATCAGCGGACGGCGGCCTCTGTCTCTTAATTCCACATAGGCGCCGGTCATCAGGGCCAGACAGGCAAAAGAGAAGACGATGCCGAAAAAATGTTCGCTTCCGGACGCGGACAGCATCGCAACCAGCAGGGCGGCAACATGACTGATGAGTCCGGCAAAAAGTGCATTTCTACCGAGGGATGTATACGCAATTTCCGGCATAAAATTATCTTCTGCTGGGAGAGGTTGAACCGGCCTCTTTCAGGATCATTTGTACACCGTGCGGTTTTTCAAAAACTTTCATACGATACTGTCCCCCGGCACGGAAAGGCCCGGAAAGGCGCAACATCACATCATGCAGCGAGTATTCGACAACCAGTTGATTGCCGCGCACGACAGGTTCGCCCAATCCGATGGAATAGAGCCACTGTGCGGAATGGCCCAGAAAAATGCAGGCCACGACATATTTTTCAAAATCCATCCGCGGCGCAGGCTTTTCCAGCGCCCGCTGCCAGAGTTCAGACCACTCTTTTTGCGTCTCCACAACCTTGATGAACGGCTCTTTTTGTTTGGAACCATTTCCTTTCCATTCCATCCCCAGGTAATCACCGCCCGCGCCGGCTTTTTCCAGAATACTCACCATCGCCGGTTTGTCGCCTTCGACCGCATACGTCCAGGCCGTTTTACCTTCTTTATCTCTCAGAGACAAGGATGACGCGCCTCCTTTTTCAACCAATATCCGGACGATATCCGCATTGAAGTTCTTTACTGCCAGAATCAATGCCGTTTCGCCCTTCTTGTTGACCGCATTCGCATCTGCACCGTGGTCAAGGAGATACTGCGTGATGGCGACATTGGATTGATTGAAAGACTTGACCGCTTTCATCAACGCCGTTTCCCCTTCATCATCCTGCATCTTGACATCGGCACCTTTGGCGATCAGGAATTTCACCAGGGGTAAATCTTTATCGACGGCGAGCATCAAAAGCGTGCCGCCGCCAAAGCCGCGCATATTCGCATCCGTATCTTTGGTCAGCAGAAGCCTGACAATCTCCAGATCGCCGCTGATGACGGCTGAAAAGAGCGCATCGGGCCTGTCGAAATATCCGCTGTTGTTTACCAGTATTTTGACAACCGGAAGATAATGGCCGGCGATCGCTTTGCTGAGCGCCGTATCCCCGTATTTTGATTTTCGATTGATATCCGCTCCGGCTTTCAAAAGTGCTTCCACTAAATCGGCATTGCCCTTTTCACAGACCATCATCAGGGCCGTCATCTGGTTGGGATCTGCCGCATTGACATCGGCTTTGTGGCTGATCAATGATTTGGCAATATCGTTATTGCCGTCGGTTACGGCTATCATCAGCACCGATTTTCCGTCATCATATTTATCAGTGACCCGCGCACCGGATGAGAGCAGGACATTGACCACTTCCGTCTTCTTGCCCACCACCGCATAAATCAAAGCGTCGCCGTGCGATAAATTTTTAACATTGATATCGGCTTTTTTTCTCAAAAGCTCCTTGACGACGCTCACATGGCCCTTGGTGGAAGCATAGATGAGCGCGGTGTTGTTCACGCCGTTCTTGGCGTTCACGTCGGCCCCGGAAGAAAGCAGGATCCGGACAATCGCAAGTTGATTGCGGTCCGCCGCATACATGAGCGGCGTACTGCCCGTCTCGGTCCGAAGATTCACGTTTACGCCTTTCGCGATCAACGCTTTGACGGCCTCAGGACGGCCTTCCTTGATGGCAATAAACAAAGGATCCACTGCCGGATCAACGGGCTTTGCCGATCCGGCGGCGGTTGAACTTTCCAGCAATTGAGTAATGTATTCCAACTTCGCCTTTTTGGCCAGTGACAGCGCCGTATCCCCTTCCTTGTTTTTCAAGTCCTTTCTTGCGCCTTTGGCCAGCAGGGCCTCTACCAGAGCGGCATCCCCCTGCAGCACGGCATACATGAGCGGAGTCCGGCCCGTTTTCAGCCAGGACTCATCCTGAACATTCACGTCCGCGCCGTTTTCCAAAAGGACATAAATCGTTTTTGTTTTATCCCCGGGAGGTCCGGCAGGCAAATTCCCCCAGGCGCTCGCCAGAAGCAGCGGCGTCAGCCCATTTCCCCGCGCATTGACATCGGCCCCCTTTTCCAGCAGGAATTTCACAACATCCACATGTCCCTGACCGGCGGCTTCGATTAAAGCTGTTCTCTCGCCTCTCTCTTTGCCGATGTCAATCGTCGCGCCGTGTTCGACAAGCAGCTTGACGATTTCCAGGTTTCCATTGCGGGCGGCCCTCACGAGCGGCAGATCTCCGGTCACGCCCCTCTGATTGATTTCATATTTACCGCCGCCCGTTTTCAGAGCCTCCCTGACGGCCGGAAGATCATTTTTTTTGACCGCTTCCAGAAGAGGACGGTCGGGAGGCGGCATGCGGCTGTCGGCAAAGCTGCCGGCCGGCAATAAAACAATCATAAGAAGATATATTATGGTTCTCAAAATGCGCTGTCCGACGTTCATGTTTTTATCTCCATTAATTTTATTCATTTAGTTCGTCACTGAAAAACATCAGGACCGCCGGCCGGCGACACCCGCTGACAACGAAGAGCTGAAACCGATTTTTCAGAACGCTGCGGATGCGGATTTAACCGCCTCTTTTCCGTTCCACCGATCGCAGATTGAGTATAGAAATATGATTGAGGTAAGTCAACAACATTCAATCGCGGAGCATTATTGAATAATCAATGGTAGTTGTCAACAGGGTCTCAGCAAAGACTCGATCCGGAAAATAGAGAACGGGCCAACGAGTTTTCAGGATGCAGAAAATGATGGCTCGGGGAAGATCAGAGTTCCCCATCGGCGGGGAGGTCGTAGCTCATACCGCCCAACAATGCCCAGCGGTCCCCCTCTTTTGCCCACGTATGGGTGATGCGCGACGATAATGTTTTCGGCGCGCCGGGCGTGTTGACGCATTGGACGCGAAGGGTGTATTGCGTCAGGACTATATCCTTCAGAATACGGATACCCGCCCGTTCGATCCTCAGGCTGCAGGATGAAGGCCGGGCAATGAGTTGTTTCATGAAACGGGCGCTTTCTTCCTTGCCCAGTGGTTGTGGCACAGAGCCGGGCCAACCCAGAAATGCGCAATGCACCAAGGCCAGCACTGCTTCGTAATTTGCCTGATAGAGATTGGTGAAGTAGGCCTCCTCCAGTGTCCAGATTTCGTCTTGTGTCGTTATATTCTCGCCGGTTGTATCCATTGAAGTCGCATACGACTGCAAGGGCAAGACCATCATCAACGCCAAAATAACCGTCGACAACAGGGCTTTGTTTTTCATTGCCAAACACCTCACATCCTTTTCAACGATTTCAGACCGTTGATGCTTTTCTTTTTCCTACTCTATCCCGCATTTTATAATACTGCAGTACCGCCGCCATGGCTCGCGCAGCGCGTTCAGGATCCTGGTAAATGGGAATGCCCCGGTCAAGCAGGTAGCGGACCATGCCCTCCTGAAGACTGCGGTAGGTGAAGCCGACAATCAGTTTGTCCGGGTGACGCTGGACGAGACTTAAAAAAGCTTTTGCATGATCGGTAATCATCTTATCGCGTTCGACCGGAATCGTTTCTTCAGGAACCCCCATTTCTTTCAGAATGCGCTCCATAAACATTCCCGGAGACAGCAAATAGGCCAGAAGCATGTCCGCGTTCTTCTCCTCGAGCAGAATATCGGGAATATTAAAAAAGTTCTCCGCTGAATTTAAGCTGTAAGTCAAATCGAGAGGATTCGCCGTACTGGCTGTTTTGGGAATCATCGGTTTGAGCTTTTCCACCGTTTCCACGGAGAGCCGGGGCAGCGTGAGTCCGGCCCGCCCGCAGGCGTCGGCCGCCGTGGCCCCCGGACCACCGGAATGCGTCTGGATAATCACCCTATTCCCGCCGGGCCGCGGGAGCGTCCCCAGCGCCAGCGCGTAATCAAAAAGTTCCGCAAGCGTCTGCGCCCGGATAATGCCGCATTGCTTGAATACGCCGTCGTAAATTTCATTGGGTCCCGAAAGCGACCCTGTGTGTGAAAGACCCGCATGCCGGCCCGCTTCGGACCCGCCGACATAGAGCGCTATGATCGGTTTATGCGGCGTAATAGCCTGCGCTGCTTCGATAAATTTTCTGCCGCGGGTAATCCCTTCAACGTAGAGCGTAATCACTTTTGTGTGGGGACAGGCGCCCAGATATTCCAGACAGTCGACGATATCGATATTGGCCTCGTTCCCCACGCTCACCGCCGCGCTGAATCCCATCCCGTGACGGTGCAGATAATCAAACATCTGGGTCACGAAACTGCCGCTCTGCGAGGCCAGACCGACAAAGCCGGGAGCACCTTCAGCGGTGATCGTCGTCGGATTGAGCTTGAGATGCGGGTTCGCGATCCCCAGACAGTTCGGGCCGAGAAAGCGGATGCCGAATCGATCGGCCACGGCTTCCAGTTCTCTTTGCAGTGCGACGCCTTCCGGACCCGCTTCCCGAAATCCGCCGGAAACAACGATGGCATGACGGATCCCTTTCTTTCCGCAGTCGGCCAGAGTCTGACAGACGATCTCGGTCGGCAGGACGATAATGGCCAGATCGGGCACTTCGGGCACGTCCATAATGCTCTTATAGGCCTCGTGTCCGCGCACTTTTTCTTCAGTCAGATGAATCGGGAATATCTTCCCTTCATACCCCAGGGCCTGCACGGATGAAAGCATCAGGGACCCCATGCGCAGGAAGTTATTGGATGCGCCGAAAATGGCGATGCTCTTGGGATTGATAATCGGATACAACGGGCTTTCTAAAATGGAACTGATCATTGATTCGTCTTCCTTCTGCATGGTTGATAGTCAGGATATGATCTCCTGCAAAGCCGCGGCATAGCGGGCTTGGGCCTCTTTCTCCTGATCACCAGGAGAAACAGTGCTGAACTCGTTAGCAGATAACGCCCGATAATTCAAGAATGCATCCGGCGATCGGTATTCTGTTGACAGGCCCAAGCGGCTGCTCCTCTATTCATCCGATGATAAAATGACCCTGATGAGAAGGGCGGGGGAAAGATTATGATTAAGGCAAGAAATCCTATTTTCTTATTGATTGCAATGGCGTGGACAGCCGGAGCGCAGTCGGCTCATGCAGCAGAAAATGAAGCCCAATAATTAATGAGAATCGATAAGTCATCATAAAATCAAGTATACGGCTTTCTCATCCTGGGCCGGATCCACATGGTCAGGATTGGCGGTCTGGTTCTTTGATGTACCACTGGATTTGGCCGCATTTCGTACAGGCCAGGGTGGTTGCGGATTTGTTGGCCCAATCCAGTTCAAAGAAGGTCATCCCGGCCGTGTTGAGCTGAGCCTTTCCCTGGCTGAATTCATCTGAGCCGCAGTGCGGGCATTCGATCTTTTTACCGGCGGCGATATACTGCCCGGGGCCCGCGGAGTCAACCATCGCCTTTGCCGCGCTTTTCAGCGCTTTCCCGATATTTGTCATGAGTCGTCTCCTGCCGGAGAATCATTTACGGCTGAAGATACAACCTTTTCCGACGCCGTTATGTCAAACAGTGAAGGGGCGGGATTGTGCTGCCCGCCCCTTCATGAAATAATTTTAATGACGACGTTCGTTTAAAGCTACTTCTTCACGCCCGGCTTGGGTGAGGCAGCCGGAGGCGCGGGAGGCATTGCAGGCATGGCCGGCGCCGCAGAAGGCGCTTTTGTCTCCAGCAGTTCCACATCAAAAACCAGCGTTGCACCGCCGGGAATAACAGGCGGACGGCCTCTGTCGCCGTATGCTGTCTCGGGCGGACAAACCAGTTTGGCCTTCCCGCCGACTTTCATCATGCTGACACCTTCCGTCCAGCAGGGGAAAACCTGATTCAACGGCAATTCCACGGGCTGGCCGCGTTTAACGGAACTATCAAATTCCTTGCCGTCGATGAGCGTACCCACATAGTGGACCTTAACGACATCCGTGGGTTTGGGCTGTGCGCCCGTACCGGCTTTGATCTCCTGATAGATCATTCCCGAAGCCATCTTTTTTGCGCCTTTTTCAGCGGCTGCTTTTTCTAAAAACGGTTTGGCCAGTGCTTTTTGTTTTTCGGTAGCTTTCGCCATGCGCGCCTGAGCCAGTTCGCCCAGTTTCTGCATGCTGGTTTCCGGCTCCGCCGCCAGCTTCTTGCCGGCAGCGGCGTCGGCCATGCCCAGTTGCACAAGCTTCATTTCTTCAGGCGTCAGGTCGAAAACAGACAGTTGTTTATTGAGATGAACCCCCAGTGCATAAAAAGCCTTCTGGTCTTCTGTTTTAGGCGCCTCCGGTGAACAGCCCCAAACAGCGATAAGGGCGATCATAACGATGAGCATTACTTTACGCATAAAAATCCTTTCTACTTCATTAAATTTTGACAATGATACTTACACGAATATCCGGTGAGATTCAAATGATTATTAGCAGACTTTTTGCCTGTTTTTGTTCAGATAACGGGTGGAGCAATCCGCAAGGGGCGGCTCTGAGCCGCCCCTTGCCTGATTTCAACGTATCATTATTCTTGATTATTTTTTTGAGCTTTTCTTGGATGCCGGCGCTTTAGGAGCAGGCGCGGGTGCAGGCGCAGCAGGAGCGGCAGTCGGCTTCACCTCCAGCAGTTCCACATCAAAAACCAGCGTTGCGCCGCCGGGAATAATCGTTGGTCTGCCCTTGTCACCATAGGCGCTATCTGACGGACAGGTCAGCTTTGCTTTACCGCCGACTTTCATCAAGGCCACACCTTCCGTCCAGCAGGGAATCACCTGATTAAGCGGAAACTCGGCCGGCTGACCGCGCTGTACGGAACTGTCGAACACCTTGCCGTCAATGAGCGATCCGGTGTAATGAACCTTGACGGTGTCGGTGGCTTTGGGCTGAGCGCCGCTACCGGCTTTAACCTCCTGATAAATGACGCCAGACGGCAATTTCTTGGCGCCTTTTTCCGAGGCGGCTTTCTCCAAGTAAGGTTTAGACTGTTCCTTTTCCTTCTGAGCCCCGACCTCGATTCGGGCCTGCGCCAGGCGATTGATATTGGGCATATAGGTATCGGGATCGGCGAGAAGCTTCTTGCCGGCAGCAGCATCATCCATGCCCTGTTTTACGATTGCGAATTCATCCGCCGTCAGATTGAAAACTGCCAGTTGTCTGTTCAGGTGAGCCCCTATTGCATAAAGGGTTTTCTGGTCTTCTGTTTGAATTTCAACGGCCCATGCAGGCAAAGCCAGGAGCAGAACAAAAATAATCAGCACTAATTTACGCATAACCATCCTTTCTTGTTTCATGAAATTTTAGTGATCGTTGCGGCGAACAATGAGCTTATCTGAAGCGGGGACATTCCGTCCTGGCAAATGTTTCATCAATGAGCTGCACCGTAACTTCATCCCCTTTTCTGATGAAAGTGTCTTTTTCACCCAGAACGATGAAGCCGTTGGCCGCGACCATCGATTTCAGGATACCCGACCCTTGTTCGCCTGTTACGGAAGCAATATAAGCATTTCCTTTTTCATAGACAAGAGCCCGGATGAAATTTTTAAATCCGATGCTTTTCTTGATATCCTGTGCGCTGTGAGCCGTCAGAGTCGGACGGAAGATTCGGTTATGCCCCTGCATTCTCAACAGACAAGGACGAACGAACTGCTCAAAAGATACCATGACGGAAACCGGATTACCCGGCAGGCCGAAAAGCGGCACGCCGTCGATGGAACCGTAGGCCAGGGGTTTGCCGGGACGCATGGCCACTTGCCAGAAATGCATGGCATTGCCGATATCGCCCATAACGTCCTTGACGAAATCATAGTCGCCGACCGAAACGCCGCCGGATGAAAGAATAACATCGGCACGGCGCGCAATCCGAAACTTCTGGGCAAGCTCCGCTTTTTGGTCGCGGCCGATCCCCAGCATGACGGGAATGCCGCCGCATTCCAGAACCTGCGCGGCCAGTGAATAACTGTTGGAATTGACGATTTTACCGGGCGGAGGATCGGTCTCAATATCAACCAGTTCATCGCCGGTGGACAGAATGGCGACGCGCGGTTTCTGATAAACGCTGACGAACGCTTTCCCCAGTGCGGATAACATGCCGATATGCCCCGGGCGCAAAACACTTCCCGCCGAAATGACCTGTTCCCCTTTTTGGACGTCTTCCCCGGGAAAGCGAATGTCCAGGCCCCGGGGCGCAGCTATCTTAATCTTCACGGTTTTGCCCGCTTCTTCGGTGTCTTCCCGCCGGACAACGGCATCCGCCCCTTTGGGGATGACGGCTCCGGTCATGATGCGCGCCGCCTGACCTGCTTTAACGGTTTTCTTTGCCAGAGTCCCTGCGGCAATCGTTTCGATCACTTTGAGTTCCACAGGTTTTAGGGCATGGGCACCCTTCGTGTCGGAGGACCGTACGGCATAACCGTCCATCGCCGAGTTTGCCGCGGAAGGAATATCGCGCAAGGCGGATACATCCTCGCCGATCACCCGGCCGCAGGCTTCAAGAATATCGGCTTTTTCCAGTCCCAGCTCCCGGCAGCCGGAAAGAATAGTTTTGAGTGCCTCTTCCACAGAAATCATAGTGTTATCTCCCATTATGCTTGGTTGGGTCACCTTATCAAACCGAGAGCGCTTGTCAATCGTTAAATCGTGATTATGCTATCTCACCTTGGTCCCCCTTGAACTAAATCGCCATTTGCGCTAGGGAGAGAGAAGATTTAAGTGAAGGAAATGATTTGTGACGGAACAACAGAATAAAATTCGCAGGATGCTCGCCGAAAAGCGCGGCATTTTGCTGGTCCATTATTATGCCCGGCCCGAGATTCAGGAAATAGCCGATGTGCTGGGCGATTCGCTCGCGCTGGCGCAGGCGGCGGCGCGCTCCGACGCCCGCCTGATCGTCTTCGCGGGGGTGCACTTTATGGCGCAGAGTGCGGCCATGCTCTCACCTCAAAAAACCGTCCTGTTGCCGCGCCTGGACGCGGGCTGCCCCCTGGCGGACATGGCCACGGCTCTGTCCGTAAAAGAAATGAGGCTGAGCGAACCGGATGCCGTGTTTGTAACCTACATCAATTCCACTGCCGAAGTGAAAGCCGCAAGCGATATCTGCTGCACGTCGTCCAATGCGCTCAAGATTATCCAATCGATTCCTCCCGGGAGGAAAGTGGTCATGCTGCCCGACGGCAATCTGGCACGCCACATCGCATCGGTTACCGGCCGGGACATCATCGCCTGGGAAGGCTGCTGCCCTGTTCACCAGGCGCTCACCGCAGAAGACGTCGCGGCGCGCAAACGTGAATATCCGCAGGCGCCTTTTGCCGCACACCCGGAATGCCGTCCGGACGTTCTCGGACTTGCCGATTTTGTCGGCTCCACGGCAGCCATTCTCCAGTTTGCCCGCGGCTCCGGGGCAAAGGAAATAATCATCGGCACGGAAACAGGAATTCTTGCCGAACTTCGAAAGCATAATCCCGAAAAGATCTTCATTCCCGCATCTTCCGCTCTTTTCTGCCCCGACATGAAGAAAATCACCCTCGATGATATCGAGCAATCGCTCATCACGATGCAGCCGGTCATCACGGTCCCCCGGGATATCAGCGCCGCCGCCGGAAGGACGCTGGATAAAATGCTGGCGATTTCTTAGGCGGCGATTTGCAATTGTTTGGATGACGTTCATTGAGAAAAATCATCGATAAAAAAAATATTGGGGATGCCCAGCCCATCCGGAACCTTCTGGACCTGATAGGCAAAGCCGAGCCCGCAGTTGACGTTCGCGGGTTGACCGGCGCGGCGCGTCCGCTCATCGCTGCGCTTCTGTTTGACCGTCTGGCCGGGCCCGTCACCGTGCTCTGCCCGACACCCCGGGAAGCCACCGCGTTTGCGCGCGATCTGGGCCTTTTTCTGGGGAAGGAGGCCGTACTGCATTACCCGCCCCTGGACTTCCTCTCCATTGATATGTTTGCGCTCCAGAGGGAGGAAGAGCTGGCGCGTCTCAATGTTCTGACGCAATTGCAGGTCGACAGCCGCAAGGTGATCGTCACCTGTCTTGCGGCGTGTCTGCAAAAAGTCATGCCGCTTGCCGAATTCCGGCAGTATCTGAAGATTCTTTCGACGGGCGATACACTGCTTATGGAAGAATTTCCGGCGAAACTTCAGGCGGGTGGCTATCAGCGGGTATCGCTGGTGGAAAACACGGGTGAGTTTAGCCTGCGCGGAAATATTCTCGATATTTTTCCGCCCACGGAATCCGAACCGTTGCGTCTGGAAATGGCCGGTGATGAAATAGAATCCATTCGCCATTTTGATTCGACTTCCCAGCGATCCGGTGCGCCCGTCAGCGCGTTCGTCCTCGGGCCGGCCGGTGAAATCCTGATCGACGAAATGAGACTTAACCGGGCCGTGCGCAACGTCAAGCACCGCGCCGATGACCTGGACCTGCCGCGCGATCTGCGCAACAGACTTTCGGAAACGCTCCGGCAACAATCCGCAACCTCCGTCAACCCGATCTTTCTGCCTCTGTTTTATGAAGACTACGATGACCAGGGCAGCCTGGGCGAACGAAGACTCTCCAGCGTCTTCGATTACCTGCCGCCAAATACGCTGTTTATCCTCGACGATCCTCTGGCCATAGACCAGGCCGCACAGAGTTCGGCCGCCAGCATCGACAAGCTGCTTTACAAGGCGAAATCAGCCGGCAAGTTTTATCTGGAAAACGCCGGCGTCTACGTCACCGACGAGGCGCTCCGCGCCCGTCTGGCCGGATTCCGGCAGGTTCTTTTCTCGGGACTGACACTGGACGGCCAGGCCGGCGAAACGCCTTCAGTGGCGCTGGTCTCCCATCCGGACGCCCCCGTCGCCGAGCCGCTGTCCGGTGAAGTCAAAGAGGAGGCGCTCCTGCGCCACACCGCGGATAAGATCAAGACCTGGCTCGCCTCGGGCACGACGGTGTTCTTCATCTCTCCGACACCGGAAGATACCGTTCGCCTGAAGCATCTGCTGACGGGATACCAGCTGCCCATACAGCTTCTGCCGGCAGACAGTCATCTTCTGGATGTCATCGATCAACGAAGCGAAATCCCCGCTCTGTTTTTACGGGAAGGAAAAATATCCGGCAGTTTTGTTCTCGAAACACTCGGGCTGGCAATCTTGAGCGAAGAAGAAATCTTCGTCAAAAAAACGTCCCGCCGCCGTCGCCCGCCAACCCGCGAAGGGTATTTTCTGAAATCGTTCGGCGACCTTAAAGAAGGCGATTTTGTCGTCCACACGGATTTCGGCATCGGCATCTACCGGGGCCTCAAGAAAATTACCGTGGGCATTATTGAAAATGACTTTCTGGTGATTGAATATCAGGACGGCGACAAACTGTATCTGCCGGTAAACGCGCTGGAAAAAATTCAGCGCTATCTGGGGCCGGACGGCTATACGCCGAAAATTGAAAAGATGGGCGGAACGTCCTGGGACGCGGTCAAGGAAAGGGTCAAAAAATCCGTCCGCGATGTGGCCGAAGAGTTGGTGGCGATTTATGCCGCCCGCGAGGCCATGGAGCGGAAATCCTATGCCCCACCGGACCGCGTTTACGAGGAATTCTGTTCGATCTTCGAATTTGAAGAAACCCCTGATCAGGCAAAGGCCATCGAAGACATCCATGCCGACATGGATGAGGCCAAGCCGATGGACAGGTTGATCTGCGGCGATGCGGGATTCGGCAAGACGGAAGTCGCACTCCGGGCGGCCTTCCGCGCGGTCATGGACGGCAGGCAGGCTGCGCTGCTGGCGCCGACGACGATTCTGGCCGAACAGCACTACGCGACGTTTATGAGGCGTCTGGCGGATTTTCCGGTCCGAGTGGAAGTTCTGAACCGGTTTCGCAGTTCCGTTGAAATCAAGAGAACGCTCACGGATCTTCGTCTGGGAAAAGTGGATATTGTCATCGGCACGCATCGCCTCCTGCAAAAGGACGTGGAATTCAAGGACCTGGGCCTGGTGATCATCGATGAAGAGCAGCGTTTCGGCGTTGCCCATAAGGAGAAGCTGAAGAAGATGCGGACGCTGGTCGACGTGCTGACGCTCTCGGCCACGCCGATTCCCCGAACCCTGCATCTGTCTCTGGTCGGCATCCGCGATTTATCCATCATCAATACGCCGCCGGAAGAGAGACAGCCGATTAAGACGTACGTTCTGGAATTTGATGAAGATACCATCAAGGCTGCGGTGGAGGCGGAAATCAATCGGGGCGGCCAGGTGTTTTTTGTCCATGACCGGGTGCGCTCTATCTACTCCATCGCCCACCTGGTGCAAAGGCTTGTTCCTCAGGCCCGCGTCGGCGTAGTGCACGGCCAGATGAAACCGGCAGAGATCGAAAAAGCCATGTCCCTTTTTATCCGGCGTGAATTCGACGTGCTCGTCTGCACAACGATTATCGGGTCGGGGCTGGATATCCCCTCCGCCAATACCATTCTCATCAACCGCGCCGATCGCTTCGGTCTGTCCCAGCTTTACCAGATCCGCGGCCGCGTGGGCCGCGGCAAAGAAGAGGCCAGCGCTTACCTCCTGCTGCCCCAGGGCGCACTCCTGTCACGCGATGCCATGAAGCGGCTGCAGGCGATCAAGGAATTTTCCGAACCCGGTTCCGGTTTCCGCATCGCCTACAACGACCTGGAAATCCGCGGAGGCGGCAATCTTTTGGGCCTGTCGCAGGCGGGCCATATCTCCGCAGTCGGTTACGAACTCTATACCGAACTGATGGAAAAGACGGTGCGGGAAATCCAAGGGGATACAACTCCTGTCGAAGAGGTGCTTCCGGAAATTTCCATGGGAATTTCCGCTTTTCTGCCGGAAGATTACGTGGAGGATATTCACCAGCGGCTGATTCTCTATAAGCGGATATCGCATGCGGCGAGCGCCTTCGACCTGTCCGAAATTCGCAGCGAGCTTGCCGACTGTTACGGCCCTCTGCCGCAGACGGCGGAAAACCTTCTGCGGGTTATCGGCATCCGCAACCGTTTAAAACCGCTCGCAGCCAAAAAAATGGGATATGACGGGAAATACTTCTATTTATATCTGCGCGAGTCATCCCCGATTGATCCGGCAAAGATCATCGCCCTGACGCGGAAAAAGATCAGAGATCTGCGATTTACGCCCGACTTCAAACTCTTTTTGCCTGCGGCGGGCTTAAACCCTCCGGAAATCCTGGAACAGGCCGAGGGCCTTTTAAAGATGCTTGCCCAATAATCATTATCAAGATATAGAGTATTGTGAAAAACATGCAGCTGCAAATTATAGAAATCGTTATCCGTTCCTACAGACTTCCGTCGACACTCGTCCTTCTCGCCGCGTTCTGCTGTCTTACCGCATGCAGCGGGAACGATTTCCTCAGCAGAAAATATGTCGCCACCGTCAACGGCGAAAAGATTTATCAGGATGAATTTGAGCAGCGGTTAAATGCGCAAAAGGGGCTCATTTCGCCCAAGAGTCTGCCGGATTCTTTAAGCAAACGCGATATGCTGGATGAGGAAGTCCTGGAATCCATGATCACGGAAAAAATCGTCCTCCAGAGAGCGCGGGAGCTGAACCTCTCCGTCAGCAACACGGAACTGGACAAGAAAATCTTCGACATCCGGAAAGATTACGGCGAGCACTTTTTTGATTTGCTCACCTCGCAAAATGTGCGATATGACGACTGGCGTGAAGAACTCAGAAAAGAAATGCTTTTCGACAAACTTGTGGCCATAGACGTCAATGCGCCGGTCCGTGTTTCGGAAGATGAAGCGGAAGATTATTTTAACGAACGCCCCGACGTTTGCAAGACTGAGGCGCGTGTCCGTGCTGCGCAAATTGTCGTTCGGGACGTGGACAAGGCGAGGGCGGTCCTGGCGCGGCTGGAAAACGGAGAGGATTTTGCCAAAGTTGCGGCCCAGATCTCGATCGGACCGGAAGCCGTCCGCGGAGGCGACCTGGGCTTGATTTACCGGCAGACCATGCCGGAGCCCCTGGACAAGACTCTTTTTAGTTTACCGGTCGGCAAAATCAGCCCGATTGTCAAAAGTCCATACGGGTATCATATTTTCAAGGTGGCGGAAATAAAGCCCGCCAAAGCGCGGTCCTATGCCGATTGCCGGGAAGATGTGATGACCGCCATCCGGGCCAAAAAACAGGATGCGGCTTTCGCCGTCTGGATGGAAGGATTGAAGATGAAAGCCGTCGTTAAAAAGGAACCGCTGGCCTCGGTCAGACGTCGTCATAATTAATTTCAACCGAAAAGGGGGAAACACCGTGAGCGTTATTAAACTTTGTTTCACATCCATCCTGGCCATGCTGATGGTGGGGGGTGCGGCTGTCGCAGCCGATGTGGCGGATAGAATCGTCGCCGTAGTCAATGACGACGTAGTCACTCTGGCGGAGCTCAACCGCGCGTTCGAACCTTACGCCAAGAATATCGAGGCCAACTATAAAGGCAGTGACAAGGATACGGTTCTCAAGCAGAATAAAGCAGCTTTACTGCAGCGTCTGATTGATCAGATGCTGATCGAACATGAGGCGAAGAAAGCGGGAACGGGTATTGCGGCGATCAAAGACGACGAAGTCATGGACGTGCTGAACGATATGCTGGCCAAGAATAAAATCACGATGGCTGACTATCAAAAGAGACTCGCCGATGAAGGCAATACCCTGGAAAATGTCAAGAAAGAAATCAAAGGGCAGATGCTGCGCATGAGACTCCTGCGGAGGGAAGTTCAGTCCAGAATTCTGATCACCGACCAGGAAATTGGAGAATTCTACGACAAGCACCGCCAGGATTACGAAGGTAAGGAAGCGGTCCGCATCAAGCAGATTCTTTTGCCGGTCCGTGCGGACGCGGACAAGAAGGAGCGCGATAGAATAAGAAATCAAGCGTTGCAGTTGCGTGAGCGCATTCTGAAAGGCGAACCGTTTGAGCAGCTGGCGGCGCAATATTCCAAAGGACCGGCGGCGGCTCAGGGCGGAGACATCGGTTTTGTCGAACGGGGCGTCATTCTGCCGGAAGTGGAAAAGGCGGCTTTCGGCCTGTCTGTTGGACAGTTGAGCGAATTCATAGAAACAGAGATGGGATTTCACCTGATCACCGTCGTCGATAAACGGGGGGCAGGGCTGAAGCCTCTTGCCGTCGTGCGTAATGAAATCAAGGCGAAAATCGAAGATGAAAAGATTGCCAAAAAATATGATGAATGGATAGACGGGATCCGCAAAAGATCCTTCATTGATGTCCGGTTATAAGAAGAAGTAAACTACGTTATGGATTTGATCAGAATCAAGGGCGCGTCCCAACATAATCTCAAACACGTCAGTCTGGATATTCCCCGCGATCAGCTGGTGGTTATCACCGGCGTCTCCGGTTCCGGAAAATCGTCTCTGGCGTTTGACACGATCTATGCAGAAGGTCAGCGCCGCTATGTTGAATCGCTCTCGACATACGCACGCCAGTTTATCGGGCAGATGGACAAGCCGGATGTAGAATCGATTGAGGGTCTCTCCCCCGCGATTGCGATCGAGCAGCGCGCAGCCAGTCACAATCCTCGTTCCACCGTGGGCACCGTCACGGAAATTTACGACTACTTCCGCCTGCTGTTCGCCGGAATCGGCGTTTGCCACTGCTACAACTGCGGACGTGAAATAAAGTCGCAGACCATCGACAGCATTGTCGCCGGGATTTTGGCGCTGCCCGAGAGCACTCGCTTCAGCGTCCTGGCACCGCTGGTCCGCGGGAAAAAAGGCGAGTTTGCCAAGGAGCTCAGGAAACTGCAGAAGGAAGGCTTTGCCCGCGTCCGGATCGACGGCACAATCCACGATCTGGCCGAAGACATCGTGCTCGCCAAAACCAAGCGCCATGACATCGATCTGATTGTCGACCGCCTGGTGCTGAAAGAAGGCGTGCGCAGGCGGCTGCGTGACTCCGTGGAAATTGCCGCGGGCAAAAGCGACGGACTCGTCAGAATCGTTACCGCCGACGGCTGCGAAACGCTGTACTCCGAAAAATACGCATGCCCTGATTGCGGCATCAGCATGGCCACGCTCGCGCCGCGTGTTTTTTCCTTCAACAACCCCTACGGCGCCTGCCCGACATGCAACGGTCTGGGATCGCGCATGCACTTCGCACTGGATCTGGTCGTGCCTGATGCAGGCCTGTCCCTGCGCGAAGGCGCTATCGCTCCCTGGGCCGGACGCAACTCGATGTATTACTATAACATGCTCGATGCGCTGTCGGGGCACTACAAGTTCGACATCAATATGCCGTTTAATCAGCTGCCGGAAAAAATTCAGAATGTTCTTCTTTACGGATCTGGCGCGGAAACGATTAAATTCTATCACGACCGCGCGGACAAGCGCTTGTTCGCTTACCGTACCTTCGAAGGCGTCATCAAACAACTCGAACGGCGCTGGCGGGAAACCACATCCACCTCGATCCGCAACGATCTGGCGCGCTACATAGATTTGCGTCCCTGCGAGACGTGCCAGGGCGCTCGTTTGAAAAAAGAAAGTCTCGCCGTGACGGTGGGTGGAAAAAATATTTACGAACTGTGCCTGCTATCCATTCGCGAGTGTTTCCACTTTTTTGCAACGCTCAACCTGCAGGCGCAGGAGATGTTGATTGCCGAACGCATCCTGAAAGAGGTCAAAAACCGGCTTTCGTTCTTACTGAACGTGGGGATGGATTACCTGAATCTGGCGCGGTCGACGTCCACTCTGTCCGGAGGCGAGTCTCAGCGCATCCGACTCGCCACGCAAATCGGCTCCGGCCTGATGGGTGTTCTATACGTGCTCGATGAACCGACCGTCGGCCTGCACCAGAAGGACAATTTGCGGCTGATCGAAACCCTCAAGACGCTCCGGGACATGGGCAACAGCGTGCTGGTGGTGGAGCATGACGCGGATATGATGCTCGCCTGTGATCACATTGTGGACATGGGACCCGGCGCCGGCGAACAGGGCGGCGAGGTAATTTTCCAGGGCACGCCGGCCGAGATCCTGCAAAGCGAGACATCCCTCACCGGCAAATATTTATCGGGCAAGGAATCCATTGCGCCGCCGGCCCACCTGCGATCCGGCACCGGCCGCTATATTTTTCTGGAAGGCGCTTCGCAAAATAATCTCAAAGATATTGACATCAAAATCCCGACGGGTGTTTTGACGGCGGTAACCGGCGTATCCGGTTCCGGAAAAAGCACGATGGTAATTGAGACCCTGTATAAAGTCATGGCGCGCCGTTTGAATCAGCAGAGCGGTTCGATGGGAAAAATCAAGCGGGTCCGCGATATGGGAGACATCGAGCGGGTGATCATGATCAATCAACAGCCGATCGGACGGACGCCCCGCTCCAACCCCGTCACCTACACCGGCATCTTTTCCTTTATCCGGGATCTGTTCACCGGGCTGCCGGAAGCCCGCATGCGAGGCTACAAACCGGGACGGTTCAGTTTTAATGTCAAGGGAGGGCGGTGCGAGGCCTGCGAGGGCAACGGCCTCATCAAGATTGAAATGCATTTCCTGCCGGACGTCTATGTCACCTGCGACGTCTGCCGCGGTAAGCGGTTCAACGCGGATACGCTGGATATTAAATACAAGGATCACAGCATCGCCGACGTCCTGGATTTGACCGTCCATCAGGGGCTGGACTTTTTCGCCAACATCCCGTCCATCCGGGCCCATTTGCAGCTCCTTTCGGATGTGGGATTGGGCTATATCCGGCTGGGACAATCGGCCACAACGCTGTCCGGCGGCGAAGCGCAGCGCATCAAGCTGGCGCGGGAGCTGGGTAAACGGGTCAACAGCAATACACTTTACATTCTGGATGAACCGACTATCGGCCTGCATTTCGCGGACATCCAGCGGTTGCTGGACGTGCTGATGCGTCTGGTAGACATGGGCAATACGATGGTGGTTATCGAACACAACCTGGATATCATCAAATCCGCCGATCACGTGATTGATCTGGGGCCCGAAGGCGGTCCTTCCGGCGGACAAATTATCGCGGCAGGCACGGTCGAGGACGTGGCGCAAAATGAACAGTCCTCCACCGGTTTCTTTTTGAGAAAAATTCTGGAGGACCGTAAGAACTCAGGCGCTCATAGAGCGGATGAGACGGGTCAAACCTGAGCGCTCTGATCGCATTTTCGGTATTTGTTCTTTTTTTCTTTTTTCGCATCTGTTATTCTTCAGATTATCTGACCGCGTGACGATATAGGAAGGAAAGGCAAAATCATTTTCGCTGCCCCGGACGCAAGCCTATGAACCCACTGCCGTTGGCGCCATTGAAATACAGGCATTCCATCCTGCTCATCGATGATGAAGAGCGCATCCTCGACATCATGACGATGATGCTGGTGGATGAAGGCTATGACCTGCACACGGCGGGCTCTGCCGAAGAAGGGCTTAAAATATTACAGGAATTCAGCAATTTTTCTCTGATCATCTCCGATCAGATGATGCCGGGCATGACGGGCGTGCAATTCTTCACGCAGGCCCGGATAATCTGTCCCAACGCCCTGCGCGTCCTGCTGACCGGATATACCGACATGGAGGCGATCATCGACGCAATCAACAGCGGCGGGATTCATCTGTACCTCACCAAGCCGTGGCACAAAGATGATCTTCTTTATTCGATCAACCAGCTCTTGTCCAAAGCCGAGCTGCTCATTGAAAACCGCCGTCTGGATGAACTGGTCAAAAAACAAAATGCCGAATTATTGGGACTCAATAGAAATCTGGAAGAAAAAGTTCATCTCAAGACATTGCATCTCGACCAGCGTGCCGAGGAGCTTAAAATCAGTTATGAAAGAATCCAGCTCATTCTGGAAGGAACAGTCCTCGCTATGTCCAAGATCGTGGAGAGCCGCGATCCTTACACGGCGGGCCATGAACAACAGGTCGCCCGCATCGCCGACATCATCGCCCGGGGGATGTCCCTTCCTCATGATAAGGTAGAAGCCATTCGGATTGCCGGAACACTTCACGACATCGGTAAAATTGCCGTGCCTTCCGAGATTCTGACCAAACCCCGGACATTGAACCATCTGGAAATGGCGTTGGTCAAGACGCATTCTCAGAATGCTTATGATATTCTGAAGACGATCCAATTTCCTTATCCGGTTGCCGAGATCATCCTGCAGCATCACGAAAGGATGGACGGTTCCGGATATCCGCAGGGCTTAAAAGGTCCGGATATCCTTCTGGAGGCGCGCATCGTCGGTATCGCCGACGTCCTGGAAGCCATGTCGGCGCACCGCCCTTACCGTCCCGCGCTCGGTTTTGAAGCCGCTATTGATGAAATCACCCAACAGCGCGGAACGCTTTACGACGCGGATGTTGTTGATGTCTGTCTCGGCATCTGTTGGGCCGACATTCAAAAGGAATTCCTGCCCGCATAGATCCATGCACTGACAAATTTTGAGGGGTTATATCCGGGGCATCGCACCAGCCGCTATGGGTCGGCTGATGGAAAATCTATTTTTTCGGATACAGATCGTTTGCGGTGATATACTGACGCACAGGGTCCGGCGTAAGATAACGCACGGATTGCCCGGCTTTCACGCTCTGGCGAATCCGGGACGAAGAGATGTCCAGAAAAGTGACGTCGCGGAAATGCAGCACACATCCGGCCGGTCCCCGATAGCCGTGAAGGATTTCATCATAGTTGAAACGGGATGCGTAATCTTCAGGGAAGATCCCCGCAAGCCCCCTGTTGTCGTACCCCGGCCGTGTGATCACGATGAAGTGGCAAAGCGACAACAGCTTTTCCCATTCATGCCAGGTCGTAATTGCATCAAAAGCGTCCTGACCGGTGATGAAGTATAATTCCAGATTTTTATCATGCGACGCTAAAAAATGACGGACCGTATCAATGGAATAGGATTTTCCTTCTCTTCGCGATTCCACGTCCGAAAAGGAAAAAGAATCATTGCCGGCAATGGCCAGACGCACCATCTGCAGACGATGTTCGAAGGGCGTAATCAGATGCGCCGTCTTGTGCGGCGGAAAAGCGGCGGGAATAAATATCACACGATCCAGGTGAAGGACTGTGAGCAGCTCTTCCGCAGCGCGCAGATGACCGAAATGAATCGGGTCAAATGTTCCGCCGAAGAGCCCCCATTTCATGTGCGAACCTGGCCGTCACCGTAGACGATAAACTTCGATGTGGTGAGTTCCTCAAGCCCCATCGGCCCGAACGCATGCAGCTTCGTGGTCGAAATGCCGATTTCCGCCCCCAGTCCCAGCTCGGCACCGTCACTGAAACGGGTCGAAGCGTTTACCAGCACCGTTGAAGAATTGACTTCGTTCAAGAACCGCTGAGAGTTGGTATAGTCTTTGGTGATGATGGATTCCGTGTGCAGCGATCCGTACTTTTCAATATGCGCGATGGCATCATCGATTGAGGAGACGACCTTCACCGCCAAAATCAGATCCAGATATTCCGAGTACCAGTCTTCCTCGTCCGCCTTATCGATATGCTTCAGAATCTTTCTCGTTTTTTCGCATCCCCTGAGCAGAACACCGGCTTTCTGCAGCTGATCCGCCATTTTCGGCAAAAACTGAGAGGCAATGTCTGCGTGCACGAGCAGGGTCTCCAGCGCATTGCAGACACCGGGGCGCTGCACTTTGGCGTTCGCCGTGATATTGACGGCCATGTCGATATCGGCCGAAGCATCCACAAAGATATGACAGACGCCTTTGTAATGTTTAATCACGGGAATTTTGGACTGGGCAACGACAGCGCGGATCAGTTCTTCGCCGCCCCGCGGAATGATCAAATCAATACATTCGTCGAGTTGCAGCATGGTTGAGACCGCCTCACGGTCGGTGAAGGGAATGACCTGAATGGCCTTGTCCGGCAGCGGGCTTTGCCGAAGAACATCCTGCAGGACGGAGGCGATGGCCAGGTTGGAATGAATGGCTTCCGACCCGCCGCGTAAAATAACGGCATTGCCCGATTTGAGACACAGGGCGGAGGCATCCACCGTGACATTGGGGCGTGACTCGTAGATGATGCCGATCACCCCGAGCGGGATCCTCATCCGTCCGACCATGAGGCCGTTGGGACGGCGCCACATCGATGTCACCTGACCCACCGGATCACTGAGGGCGGCAACGTCGCGCAATCCCTGAACCATTGCCTCGATCGTTGCCTCTTTGACCGTCAACCTGTCGATCATGGCCAGGGAAAGATCTTTTTCCCGGGCGCAGGTGACGTCGCGGTTATTTTCGGACATGATGAAATCGCGATGCCACGCAAGCTCGTCGGCCATGCGCAACAAGGCGGCATTTTTCACATTGGCGGACATTCGGGAAAGACGGCGTGACGCCGCAAGGGCGTCCTCTGCTATTTTTTTTACATTGCTGTGAATATCCATCGTGCTTCCTCTAATTGGGTATTTTAAAATGACTTGCAATTTCTGTAATTATTGATAAAAGCCGCATCAATTCTAATAACGAGGACCGTTTGAGAAAATAACGCATCTTGACTTTTATTTGTCCAACGGTGATGATCATATTTACAAGACAAAAGGATGTGTGTCAAGGGCTTTGCCCAGGTAATTTTTCATGAGTCGATTGCGCATTAAAGCCGGGAAAAAAGCTTACGAAATCATTAAAGACGGCGGATTTAACTTTGATGCCGTTTCGGCGTATTTCGGCGCCGCTGTCGGACCGCGCTGGCTTGTCGCAACCGGGTTTGACCTGACCCTTCTGACCCAGGGCCTTCTGGGGCGGAAACGGGCGGTCCATCTTGTCGGATCGTCGGCCGGCGCCTGGCGTTTCGCCGCATGGCTGCAGCCCGAGGCCGCCGATGCCTATCACAAGTTTATGCATGCCTATATCACCGTGGGTTTCAGCCGCAAAGACACGCCGGCAACCATTCTGGATAAATTCGCCGACATCATGAATGCCTACATCGATGATGATGCTTTGTCCTTCGCCCTGGCCAATAAGCGTTACCGCTTGTCGGTCATCACGGCCCGCGCGCGGGGTCTTGTTGCTTCCGAGAAAATCCCGCTGCAGAAAAGCGCGCTGGCCGTGTGCTACGCTCTGAACTATTTCAGCCGCAATAATCTTTACGCTTTTGCCGACCGGGTCGTTTTTTACAATGGTTCCAAGCCGCCTCCTTTTTGTTTCCAGCCGAAATTCCGCGGCACGTATGTGCGAATCAACGAAGCCAATTTCAAATACGCGGTCATGGCCTCGGGTGCGATCCCGCTGATTGTCGCCGGTGTGCGGAATATTTTTGGCGCGCCGCGGGGCGTTTATCGCGACGGCGGCCTGATTGATTATCATCTGTCGCACCAGTTTGCCGCAAAGGACAATGAGCTGGTCCTTTTCTTCCATCATCAGGAAAGAATCATCCCCGGCTGGCTGGATAAGAATATCCGGCGGCGCGTCCCTGACGACCAGACATTGAGCAATGTCGTCATGGTCTTTCCGTCGCAGAGCTTCATTGATAAACTACCCGGGGAGAAAGTGCCCGATCGAGATGACTTTTTGACTTATGCCGACCAGGGCGGGAAGCGGATTGAAAACTGGAACAAAGCGGTGGAATTGTCCGCTCCGTTGGGCGAAGATTTTCTGGAATTGGTCGAAAGCGGCCGGATTCGTGATATGGTTGAAAAACTTTAATTTTTAAGTTTTAGATTTTAAGTGTTAAGTATCAATGAAGCCTTCCACGTCATCTGTTTTAACGTAAAACGTAACACCTAAAACTTAAAACCTTATTCCATTAACGCCTTACACCGCAATTGTGGCAATTATGATCATTCAAGAACTGTTAAATATTTACACCTCCTGCACGCTTTGCCCGCGGGCCTGTCGTGTTGACCGGTCAAAGGGCAAGCAGGGTTACTGCCGACTTCCCGCCGGGATTATTATGGATTGTACACTGGCCCACCACGGTGAAGAACCGCCGCTTTCAGGAACACGAGGCGCCGGCACGATATTTCTATCTTCATGCAACCTCGGATGCATCTATTGCCAAAATTACCAGATTTCCCATCACGCCTGCGGCCGCGAACTGACCGTTTTACAATTGGCCAAAGTGATGCTTGATCTGCAGAAAAGCGGCTGCCACAATATCGAGCCGGTGACCCCGACGCCCCAAACCCCTCTGATCATGGAGGCCCTGTGTCTGGCGCGCGCCCAGGGCCTCACCGTTCCTTTCGTCTATAATTGCGGCGGCTATGAAAATCCTGATGTCATCCGTCTCCTCGATGGTATGGTGGATATCTACCTGCCGGATTTTAAATACGGGCTGGAAGAAGATGCCCGGCTGTTTTCGGATGCCCCAGGATATCCGCAATTTGCCATCGAGTCGATCAAACAGATGGTGCGGCAGGTAGGCGACGATCTCCATGTGGAAAACGGTGTCGCCACTCACGGCATTATCATCCGCCATCTGGTTTTGCCCGGTCGGCTGGAGAATTCCCGCAGCGCGCTCAGTCTTTTGAAGGATGAAATATCGACCAGCGTCCCGATCAGCCTCATGTCTCAGTATACGCCGATCGCGCGGGTGCGATCACACGCGCAGCTGGGACGGCGACTCACAAAAGCGGAATATTCACAGATCGTGGATTGGGCCCTCGATCTGGGTTTTGAGAATCTATTCGTCCAGGATGTCAATGATCATGATCTGACACCGGATTTCAATCGTGACAACCCTTTTGATCCGTCGCGGTAAAATATGCAGAATGATCTCAGGACAATTTATGACCGATTTGCCGATACCTATGAAAAGAACCGCGCTTTATTTGACATGTCCGATGTCATCGCCGACTTTACTGCCCGATTGACCGGCCGGCCGGGTCTTCTTCTTGATCTGGGCTGCGGCGCGGGAGAACCTTTCCCCGCTCACTTCATCAGTGAGGGCTGGCAGGTGGTCGGTGTGGATTTTTCGGAAAGGATGCTCGCACTGGCCCATCGATATCACCCGGATATAAAAACCGTCTTTGCCGATATCCGTGACGTGGATTTTCCGGAAGGACGGTTTGACGTCGTCACCGCCATCTATTGTCTCTTTCATATTGAACACGAAAGGCATGCGGAGATTTTCAGAAAAATTCACCGCTGGCTTGCGCCCGGCGGAAAATCACTCTTTACATACGCCACGAAGGAATATACGGGTGCCGATGTTTTCAATGGTTACAAGGAGTTTATGGGTGAGCAATTATTTTACTCTCATATGTCGCCTGATGATCTTTTTGCATTATTGGAATCAACGGGCTTCAATGTGGAAGCCAGACAATATCGCCGGATCGGCGATGAAACTTTTCTTTGGGTTACCGTTGCCAAACCGTAGCAATTTCGTTTTTGTACACCGAGATCTTCTTCCGGAACAGGCGAAAGAATCACGCCCGGGTGATTGGAGACCATGCGCCGAAATGCTGTTAAGGGAAACATGCAACCCATTCCGGGACCATTAGGGCATTTTAAAAATGCTGACGCCTGCCGGCTGCTGGAATTGAAACAATTTTGCGGCAAGGCCGGTATTCATTTTTATGTTGGAAAAACTCAGGACCGTTGAATTCCCCATCACATCATCGAAACTGACCCGAACAATGTAAAAGCTTTTCCTTTCAATAGTCATTTGCAGATACTGATAGGAAGTTCCTTTTTCACGAGGATACAATTGAAGCAGGTAATTGCCGCTCTTGTCGAGAGCTCCGGGAGCATATTTAATTGTAAAATCATCTTTGAGCTTTCCCAGACCGGACAGGAATTTAATCAGGGCTTCGGATTTGAAAATCTTGTCGGATTCCTGAATATAAACGGCTTTATCCTGGGGCAGGTAAAGCCAGGCTTTCTGTGCATTAATGATCAGTTTCTTCGCTTTCGGCTTTCTATAATCCCACAGCATCTGTTTAGGATTCTTAAAATAGACGATTCCTTCTTCCACATCGGTTTTCCGGATGGATTTCACGGTGGTTTCTTGAACAAAAGCCGCCTGAAAATCCTGGGTCTTCTCATAAATTTGCTGGAGCCGGTTTATCGATTCTTCAATGGGAGGCACTTCGGCGGCTCCGCAAAGAGACGACAAACCCATTCCTAAAAAGCATATTATAAAAACAATGGCTAGCTTTCCGCCTTCAAATAACTCATTTTTATTGTGATTTTTTTTCATCTTTTTTGTCTTCAAAAAATATCAAAAAATTGATTGAAAGTGGCACATTTTTTTCAAAGGAGTTTATATCCTGATCGTAATATAATCATAAGTAATGATGATCAAAGGGTATATAATTAAGTTATTGATATCATTGATTTATATTCCTGCCTAAACCTTAGGCAATCAGGTCCAAAAGCCTAACCATCGCGGGCTTGTCCGCGTTGTCAACATAGTTATCAACAGACTTTTCCACAATATTGTGGACTACAAATTCAAAAGGCCGAATCCGGAAATAAAAAAGCGTGAGAGCACCTGTTTTCTTTCGGCCTTTAAGCAAGCTGCACCCGCCAGCCGAAAGGATCCTCTTTGAGGCCATACTGAATTTTCATGATTTCATGATACAACTTTTCAGCAAGAGGTCCGGTCTTCCCTTCACCAATGAGATATTCCTTTTTCTGAAAATAAATCTGCCCCACCGGAGAAATAACAGCCGCAGTTCCTGACGCAAATGATTCTTTGAGAGTCCCTTTTTCGATCGCATCGATCACTTCCGTCATCGCCAACGGTCTTTCAGAGACCTTCACACCCAGATGCGTCGCCAGTTTAATCACCGAGTCGCGCGTGACTCCCGGCAGAATGGTGCCCCGAAGAGGCGGCGTAATCAATTCATCACCAATCACAAAAAAGATATTGCTGGTGCCCACTTCTTCCACATATTTATTTTCGCGCGCATCGAGCCACAACACCTGCGTGTAGCCCATATCGCTGGCAATACGGCTTGCATAAAGACTCATGGCATAGTTGCCGGCGGACTTGATATTTCCGGTTCCCCCCGGAGCCGCCCGCACATACTCCTCGGAAACATAAATCTTCGTCGGACCAAACCCATGCGCATAATAAGCGCCCACGGGCCCGGCGATAATAAAAAAGAGATATTCGCTCGACGGGTGCACACCCAGAGCGGGCTCGGTGGCAATCATCGTCGGTCGGATATAAAGAGACGATCCCGGTTCTCTGGGGATCCACTCTTTCTCCAGCAGGACAAATTGTTTCAGAGCGTTAAAAAACACGGTTTCATCAATCCGTGCCATGCAGAGCCTTTCAGCGGACACATTCATCCTGCGGATATTCTCCATCGGACGAAAAAGATAAATTTCATCATGCTTCCCCCGGTAGGCTTTCAAGCCTTCGAATATTTCCTGGCCGTAATGAAGACACATTGCTGTCGGATCAAGCTGTAAAAGTTGATACGGTTCAATGACGGGACTATACCAGCCGTCGCCCTCTTTGTATTTCATGGTAAACATGTGGTCGGTGAAATGCTGGCCGAAACCCAGCTTGGTTTGATCGGGTTTTGGCTTCAGATATTTCGGAAGCGCTTTGATGATTTTGATTTCCATAATTAATTCCTCTTAAAAAAAGTATCTTCCAATGATGAAGATTCACTAAATGATTTTTTGCATATCACTAAACTATGCTGCGATCAAGGCTTCGATACTGAATCGCTTCCGCGATATGCGCAGACTCGATTCTTTCAAGCCCTTCCAGATCGGCAATTGTTCGGGATACTTTCAAAATGCGGTTCATTGCCCGCGCGGACAGCCCCAGTTTTTCGATAGCCATTTCCATAAGCTGATGCGACTCCTCATCAATTGCACAAAAAGACCGGATGTGCCTGTCCGTCATTCGGGCATTCGTGACGACACCGGAATCGCCGAAACGTTTTTCCTGCTTTTCGCGTGCTGCATCCACCCTCTTTTTGATCATCGCCGATGGTTCGCCTTCTTCCTTTCCCGTCAGCGCGCGATATTTGACCGATGGCACTTCAATGTGCAAATCAATTCGATCCAGAAGGGGACCCGATATTTTTGTCTGATAGGAACGTATCTGCGAGTGAGAGCAGCGGCAGCTATGGACACGGTCTCCAAAATAACCGCACGGACAAGGATTCATCGCGGCCACCAGCATAAACTGAGCCGGGAAGGCCGCAGTCACGGTCGACCGGGTGATAGAAATGGTCCCTTCCTCAAGCGGCTGACGAAGCGCTTCCAGCGCATTTCTCTTGAATTCCGGCAGCTCATCGAGCAATATCACTACACAATAATTCACTTCTATTTAAACCACTTATAAGAGATTCTATTCGGTTCAAGTCTATATTGAATATACATTCGATAATCGGATACTTGTCTATCAATGGTTCATGAAGTTGTTTTTCCGGTACGTTGCCTATATCATCCACAAAATCGAAAAGAGTAACATGCCGTAAAAGACATTTACCCCCAGTTTCAACAGATACAACAGCTTCAATCAGCCTCTTTTTTTCACGGAAAGGCAGATTATATAGAAATTCCCTAAATTGTTGTAATGTAACAAAATATTTTTTGATCATACTCTTTTTATTTGAGGGAGCAAACGCTTTTTCAAATTCGGCAAATCGGTCAATTTTATTTTGTAGAAAATTTAATTCATATTCCGCATTTTTAAGTTTTGTAACGTTTTCCGCATACTCTGCTTCATCCTGCGATTGCATTGTTTCATACATTGTTTTTATCTTGGCATTTACAGTTCGGGTGATGAGTTGATAACCGTCTCTTAATCTAGTTTTTAATTCATTTTCTCGTTTTCTTAATCTTTCAACTTTAAGTTTCAATTCCTCAGCACTTTGATCACGATACCATGATTTAGCGAATTGAGAAGGATCAGATAAAATTTTAACGACCTCTTCGAATATTTGCGCATCGACTCTATCAGCATTAACATAATTTAATAAACATTTTTTGCGGCCTTGAATTGCTCGATCTTTTTCCGACGTTTCCCACCAATAGCAGCAGTAATGAAATTTATTTATTTGATTTATTCTCTTTTTAATCTTTGCTCCACAATAGCCGCAAAATAATATGTTCTCGGCCATGAATTTTTCCGGAAAACCTACGTGACGCTTTTTAGGTCTCTTTTTTTTAGATTCGATAAGTGACTGTATAGTGTCAAATTTTTCCTTAGATATGAGGGGTGGATATTTAACTAATATCCATTCATCACGTTTTTTTTCTTTCTTAGAAACTGAGAAATATTGTTTGCCTGATTTTGATTGATTGGATTGAAACTCAAATTGATTATAGTAGATTGTACCTGTATAGGCTGGATTTCGTAAGATGTCGCGAATGGTCGCATTGTGCCATGTTACCGAATTTCCAGGTGAAGGAATCCCTTCTGCTTTCATCTTGAGCGCAATATCTCGCATGGCGTAATTTTGATCCAGATATAGAGATATTATTTTTTCGTAATTTGCCCTGTTTTGAGGATGAACTTTGATGATCTTCTTTTTTTTATCCCATTCGTATCCGTAGGGAACGCTTCCCATGATCGACTCATTACTTTTCCATCGAGTCATTCTACCACTTGACGTTCGCTGTCGAATTAAACCACTTTCAAATTCTGAAAAAGTTGAAAGCATATTTAGTATCATGTCTCCGTAGAGGCCATTCTTATTAATTTCTGTTTGTTCAACACAATAAAATTCAACAGACAATTCTTTTAATTTGTAAAGGATGTTTTTTACATCCCGAACATTTCTGCCTAATCTGTCAAGCTTTGTAAACATGACAAGATCAAATTTACCATCTTTTGCGTCATTAATGAGATTCTGAAGACCGGGACGATTATCATTTTTACCTGAAAATCCATCATCGCTGTAAAACTTATAAAGTACGTTGCCTTGTGCCTTACATTGCTTTTCAATAATCTCTCTTTGTTCGTCTGGTGAAGTTCCATTTAAAGCTTGTTCTGCCGTACTAACCCGCCCATATCCAGCCACTCTTTTCATAAAAACCTCCGTTCATTGTTTTATTAGCGTTATCCTTTCTATTTCTGAAATTTGGATCTTGCTACCATGCTTCAATTTCGTTGTCAATATATAAGTATTTAATATTATTAAGAAAATATATATATTTTATTAATAGAAACTTTATATTTTCTTCAACTGTCACAAAATCAGCGTTATCCATCGTATGGATATTATTGATATTTAAAAATCATGCTTTCTGTAAAAATTTTTTCCGTTCACTCAAATTCTTTTTTAATCAATAATGTTATTTCGCATAAACGCGAGACCAAACAAGTAAATTATCTCATATATTCAAATAGATGGACATATGCATATCACAGATGCGAACGGAAAAATATGATATTTCCACGTGATTTCAATCTGTTACGGAGGTGTGATTTTAGTATAGTGAAAAACGATTGATCAAGGATGCCTATGAAGATAATTATTACACAAAACCCGTTTTATTTATGCGGGACTTTTTCCAATATCCGATCAACAATATCGTTCTCCAATGAGAACGGGTCAATTCCTACGCTCAAAACTGTATGACAAAAGGGGCATAAATAAGAAAGACCGCGCCATCTAGGTTCAAACCCAACTTCTATTGACTCAAGGTTTATGTGGTCAAGAACTTTTTCGCATTTAGGACATTTCCCTACATGCAGCATACTTACCCCCCTATGGATCTTTGGAATTTAGAAGATGTAAAAGGAGAGTATGCTTTTACTAAAATTATTCAATGAAAATTATTTTGAATCAAAATGAGTCACTACCAAATAGGGGAAAATTTTGCTTCCATAAGAATATTGGGAAAAAATTTATGGTCAGGACCCCTCCGTCTTAATCAAAACTTTTGCCTGAGATAAATCGAGGGGGGCCGACCTACCTGATTATTCCTTTTCTATCTTTGTTCTCTGCTTTAAGCATTCGCTTATAATGATTCGGATCACCGTCCATCATTTTGTCAGAGGCATTCACCTTCTTTCTTTCAATCAACCGACTATAGGAGTTAACAAGCTTAGCCAGTGAGTCCAACTTGTCCGCACCTGACCCACATTTCTTTTCTTTGATGTCATCACATATCCGGTCAATTGCTGCTTCCAGATTCTTTATTACTTTCCTTGTCCTCATGTTGCTTCTCCAAACTCTCTAACTTTTACATCAAGACCGTTTTTCAAAATCCAGTTATAAAGATTCACGATGGCAGTTCCATATTTCTTTGCCACCAACTTCTTAGGCACACCAGTTCTAAGCAATGCAATGATTTCGTCCTTATTCGGATCAAGTTTGCTTTTTCCCGGTCCTTTCGGTCTTCCGAGTTTAACACCGGATTCTTTCCTGACTCTCAATGCCTCTTTAGTTCTGGAGCTTATTAAGTCTCTTTCGATCTCGCTTGCCATCGCAAAGACCATCAACAATATTTTACTTTCAATAGTTCCATTAAGCGTCCAGCCATTCTTGATTGCGTGAATGTTGATTTCTTTCTTCTTTGCCTCGCTGATGATCTCCATGATTTCAAGCATAGACCGTCCTAGTCTGCTAAGTTCCGCGACAATGATCCAATCATCTTTGCTTAACCAGTCGATGACTTCTTTGACTCTCCGTCTTTTCCACGACACTTTCCCCGATACGATCTCTTCGATGAAGTCGACATTCCCAAGCTTGTGATCGTTCGCATAGGTTAAAATATCAGCTTTGTTCTTATCGAGGTCCTGACTCATGGTGCTCACTCTGAGATAGCCGACAACTTTTTTCTGTATCGGCTGCTCCTTTCCCTGCTTTTTACTCATGCTACACCTCCTGATTTCGTGAGTTCCGATTGAATTACATAGAAAACGTCATAAACTGACTTTTTATGTAAAGCCGCATAAGCCATAAGTCAAGGATATTCCTTATGTTTTTACGTAAAGTTTAAACGTTCGTTTTTATATTATGACTTTACTAGAAAACAAATATTTAAAGACAGGAGTTCTCTAAAGGTGAACGGCAGGATTTGTGTTAAGAATGTCCGCAGATTATTTAAAAAATATTCAAAAATATCGCTTGCCGGATTATACACGTCAAACGTCCGATTTCTGAGATTATACAAATCTTATTTTGACCTGAAAGACTACCAACTAATAGAGCTTTCACCTAATGTGATTTCGATGTAATACTTGTCAGAATTTCGATAAAATGTCTTTCTCCATGATTTGACTTCGCCTGAAAATAACACTTCCTGCTTAATCGTCAAATCTCTTAAAAATCCCGACCTACTTATCGTCTGAAGTAAAACATCATTGCCGCAATCAAGCGTGAGATAATATTCACTACCGCGTTCCGACGGAACAACTTCACGGATATATGCATAACCTGATGCATTATGGTTTTTTACATATGAACTAAAATATCCATTGTATGTTGCAAAGGTTTCAGTAAGACCTTTTCTACCCTCTTCGCATATATTTAAGGAATAAGCCGGACAAGCAATGCTGGAAAATAACAAAACCGTAAAAAATATTAAACTCGCCTTCACGTTCATTAAAATGTCCCCCCTTTGATCAATATTTGTTTGTACGGATGCATGTTGTATATCATTGTAATTAAAATATATATGGCCATATGTCAATTAAATTCAGCCGTAGTGTTTCTTTTACGTCGATGCAAAGACTCTCTTTCCGAACGCATGGCATCCGAAAAGTAAGAGGTGCAAATCCGAATTAATTCACCCCGATTTCTTTTTCATCGTTCATGAGGTCAATAGGAGGACCTTGCCCCAAATTACTGTGCCAACAGTCATCGTTAAAAACAGCTCTACCGCAGCTCCAATGATGAAAAGCATTATGACGTCGTATTTCGTGAAATCGGTCGGCATAGGGCATTTTGCCGAGTTAAAAGGGGTGGACTTGAACAGGAAGAGGGGTGTTTTTTTGTTTACATATGTACTTTCAATTTATAAAGAAGAAATGAGTCGTTGTGGATATCGTTTTCACCTACAAACAAATGACTTTGAAAAGTCTTTATGTTGAGCATTACACAAAGAAATAGTGCATTCGACTTTCTTAATGCAAAAGCTTTTAATCAATCTTGGCAGGATAAAGCGCAGCCTTTAAAAAAGCCAATCCCGGATTGGCTATAGGTCCAGGCGGCAATCCGCGGATGATAAATGTGTTGTATGGTGATTTTCTTTTCAAATGACTGCGTAGTATTCTCCCGTCAAAATTATCCAAATCATAAACAGCGGTCGGAGAGCTTTGCAGGGGAATTCTCTTTTTGAGCCTGTTGTGAAACGCAGCAGAGATAACGGTTTTTTTCGCATCATCATCTGACTCTTTTCCGATCATAGAGGCAAGAGTAACAAACTGATGAGTGTTAAATCCAAGTTCTCCGGCTCTTGTAATCATTTCCGGTGTAACTTTACTCCAGAAACGATCCACCATTGTTCGCATGATTTGACGTGTATTCATCGAGCGGGTGAATAAATATGTATCGGGGAAAAGATAGCCTTCTATGGAATCCGCCTCTATATTTAAAGATTGCAGGAAATCTTTATCTCTTGCCAGTTCAAAAAATTCTTTTTTATTGATTAGTTTAAATTCATCTAAGTGTGCGGCAATTTCCCGTATGGATAAATCCTCATGGATAGTGATGCGATAACCTCTCACATCACCAAATGTCAGTTTGTCAATCATCGCTGAAGGGGTCATTGAAGTACTAAATTCATATTCACTGGCGCGAATGGAGCGCGTGGCTCCTTTCATTATGACTAAGCCATAAAATAAAACAGGGTGCTTGACCAATCCCACCTGATTAAGCATTTTGACAACTTCTGATAATCTGGTGCCAACAGGGATATTAATCAGTACAGTTGTGTTTTTATCGTCGATGGCACTATTTGAATAATTTAACAGCAGCGCTGAAAAACCGATAACGACAATAGCAACACCTGCAACAATTACATAGAGTATTTTTTTAATCAATTTTTTTACTTTAATCTTGGACATCTTGTTTTAAGCTTTTTGAAGAAAGCTAATGTCTGATGATCATAGATGTCAATAGTAATTTATTTAGAAAGAACAGCCAGCCAAGCTGCTAAAGCACTTAGAATAGAGCTAATACAGGCAAAAACGGCAACCCATCATAAACGAGATTCTCTTATTGATCTTTGTGCGTTTATTATTCGGCTTTGACGCTCCGGAATATCTGTCTTACCCGTTTCCGAATTTACTGTTCCATGTGTACTCACACCAATTTTCTGTGCTAATTCACGTAATATTATTTCATCAGAGAAAATTCTATTCATAGACTTCCACCACCAACTTATCTTCTGATCTTGTCTATTTTGCATGCCTCGACGAGCCCTAAATCACACGCCATCTTAATATCAGCCACCATTTGATTTAAATTACCTGTTGCAGAACATACAAACGCTCTCCCCATGTATGCTCTAGCATAATTTGGGTTTATAGATAACAGTAAGTTGTAATCATTGAGGGCTCTTTTATAATCTTTTCTTTCATAAAGTAAATAAGCGCGATTATTATATCCGTCTTCATATTGCGGGTTAAGTTCAATCGCCTTATCGAAATCATTTATTGCCTGATCGTAGTTACCAAGGCTCACATAGGTAAGCCCTCTGTTATAATAGGACGTTGCATTTTGCGGATTTAGTTCAATAGCTTTGTTATGATCATCGATCGCCTGCTTGAAATCACCAAGTATCTTATAGGCCGCTCCCCGATTGCTATATGCGTATGCATATTGTGGATCTAGTTCAATTGTCTTGTTAAAATCTTTAATAGCTTGATTGTGGTTGCCAAGGCTAGCATAGATATTCCCCCTGTTATTATAGGCTTCTACATATTGCGGATTTACCTCTATGGCCTTACTATATGCATCAACGGCATCATTAGCATTGCCTGATATGCCTGCTGCGTAACCTCTTTCAAACCATTCAACGGCATTGAGGTCTCTGATGGTTTTATTATAGGCCATTGTGTTTTTCTGTTTCTTTTTCCCTTTCAACATTGTCAGCTCTTGCCGCAATCGTTCATTTTCTTTCAAGAGTGAATCCGAACGCTTTCTTACCTCTGCCAGTTCCTTGGTCTTCACACGGTTTTTGCGGAGGGAATCAATGGATTTTATGACCCCTTCAGAATCTGCTGCTATCTTGGCTTTAATCCAGTAAGTGCGACCATCCCATGTTTCCTCGACAAGTTTAGTCTTTACGATACCTGCCGTGAGTGTGGTAATTTGATCTTTGGTGAGTTGAAAGTCTTGTACTTCTGTTTCACTTTCCAGATATGTTCCCAACTCCTCTAGAAGAAGTCTTTTTACTTCACGCAGAGCAACCGTGCGACTGGAGTTCTTGCTATCTTCATCACCAGCATGGAAGGTATATTCCTTAATGAAGGTTTTTGTTTCGGCAAGTGTAAAATCGGGAATAAATAAGACAAGCAGAAAAGAGACCAATGTAATTCGTGTAAGGGTTAATTTCATTTCTTTGCACCCTGTTGAAAATTGATTATATTTTTATACATCACCCATGAACAAAGTACAAGATCCGTTATATAATTGCGATTGAAATGTTGAATGGATGATCAAAACAGAAAAAGAAAATTTTCAAAGAAGGAAGTTTTATTGTCAATTGATTACACCATCCTGCGGCATAACTTTGCCCATTGCGAAAAATGCAAAAAGGCCGCACTCCTTATCTTTCCGGGAGAGCAGCTTTGATTAAAAAACCAGCAGTAGAATCGGCCCCTACTGTGAGTGGATTATGCACCGATTCAACTGCGGATTTTTTAGTCGCTTGATGAATTAGAAAATAATTACTGTAAACAGACGCCCCCAACTTCCCAACTCCATAAATCAGCCGGAACATAGTGATAGCAAACGGCTAGACTGGATGATTGCATATGCCACCGTTACAGCTTCAAACAAACGCCGTGCATTTGACCCGACGACTTCGCACACGTTGAACCGGGGCCACAGTCTGTATCGAAAGAGCATGTGTTTCCATATGTCTTGTTGACGTCCAATGGTGCTCGGACTGGTTGCCTATCGTTACTGTTTCCCGGTAACATGCCTCCGGCGCAAACACCATAGATACTGCCACTTCCCTTAAGACATTTACTACCGGGTGCGCAGTCTGTATCGAAAGAGCAAGCAAACAATGACGGTGACGCAGTTACAGTAATAGTGATAGCAATGAACAGTGCGAGTGCAACTTTCATATTTTCCCTCCCTATATATACCCAATATTAAATATCTGAATTTCGCTTTTTCGGTTAGTTGAACATCAGAATAGCACTATCGCTTTTTTAGTTCCTTCCATTTTGTACTGAACCAAACCGCAATGCTGGAGCATTGAACAGACATAGTTCCCTCTGGCAAGGTCTGAACCCGTTGCTTTACGAATCAATTCATCCGCACTTCCAGCTAAAGGTTTGTCATGCAAAGCCGCGACAAAAAGATAAAGGTTTGCATTCTCTTGAAAAGCCTTTTCAATTGTGTCAAGGCATTTTCTTTCAAGCGGTATCCGGTATTTTCCGCTATGAACATAAATAATTGCTGTGTTTTTCTCCTCTATTTTGAAATTTCCTTTCCCTAAGCCTGCTAAGCCTCTACCGGGGGTATCCAAGACATCGCCCTTGTGGACTTTTTCTAAGATGATTTCCCACCAAGACATTTTGTTCTCCTCCTTTTGATTGAACTGCATTATTTTCTTTTTCTATCCCTTGTTACGCTGGTAATTCCAGATTTCATGATCCAGCAGCCTCGGAGTAACATTCGGGTACTGAATTGTTATTGTCTCACAAGTGCTGGATAACAATATCTGGGCTTTTTGATCATTTGCCACTTTCCCGATAGCATCCTTTATAAATTTCTTAATCCATCTATCCGGCTTGATCAAAGATTCATCTCCCGCCAGCATAAAGAAATATTTGAGCGAGATGCCGCTTCGCTGTCCTGGAATTTGTCTTATGTCATTTTCAAACCCGGTATCACAAATGACTAAATGCATATCCTGTAAATAATTAACGTTGTATTGATAAAGTATTTTTGCAAATTGCAGAACTGCATCAGACTTTAAAATGCCATTACGTGAAGACGTCCTCTGTCTGTTACGGAGTACAGTGTCAGTAAAGAATCCAATTCCTTCAGATTCCGTTTTTTCGATAAAGCGCGCTGTGGATTCTTGGCTTTCAATTAATGGAATGGCGTCCTTATTCGGTTTGATTCTCGTCAAGCCATAGTGGTTACAATATTTCATAACTGTATTTCTTGTTCCTTCATATTTTACCCCTATTGAATAGACAGAATCTATTACGCATAGCGGAAGGCTTTGATAAGAGTATTCATCGCCCAGGACCGCGTTATTAATATCAAGAACTCGACTACAAAAATCTTTAAATTGAATTTTATCCATTTCTGTAATCATATATGCATCCTAATTCAGCATCTGATTATTGGGAACAAATCGCTTATCCAGACTATCGCGAAGACCTTCTATTTTAAGAACCTTGACACGTTTTTTAATGTAATCTGAAAAATTTGGATCGCATGATTTTTCCAGAGTTACCTCTATGTCCTTTACTTTGGGGATACCGATAATTTTAAAACAACCAGGCTCTTTTGTCCTGTCCATATCCGTCCATTCTATTTTTGTGAATATATAATGACCGTTTTGGTACTTATAATATTTCATGAATTCGAGGCACCCTCCGCACCGTGTATAGGTGACAACTTGTTTGTTCTTGGCATCAACGGTCAATCCGGACTGATCTGTCAGGTGTTTATTCAAGACAAATTTATGAGTCTTTGGATCATATAGATAGGATGCATACCAGTCATTACCTGTTCCCTCTCTATTTATAAGAAAACGAAAGTCCAGATAGCCATCAAAATTCATATCGACTATTTGAATCATATCATCAGACTTGCCAATGGTATTCACCCAAAATGCATTGATCTTTTGAATAACTTTCCCAGTTGATTTATTTCTTATTTCAAACTCTTTCGGTGTGAAATATTCATATTCATTTTCTTTATTGATTTTACCCCTGATTGTAATGACATATAGCGGCAGAGATTCGTGAACTTTCATCGTGAATGAGGCACATCCAATATTGTTCCCGAGATTCTGCCAAACCAAAATAGGTTGGCTAGACAAGTCTTCACTAGAGGCAACCGCATTTAAAATAAATGGTTGAAGGAGAAAAAGAATTGATAGAGCGGAGATCAAGATGAATTGTTTGAAATATGGTGTTTGCTCATTTATTTTAAATACTTTCCTTGTTTTCATTTTACTTCCTCTAATATCAAACCGGAAAAAAAGTTCTCCTATAATGTATACGCAAATATTCATCTATGCCACCGATACGATGCCCACAATGCCATAAACAAGTCTATTATACTTTGAATCTATTAATGCGAGTCGTGAAACCGACTTAAGGAAACAATCTTGCTAAGTTGTTAATATTGTAACATGAATGAAAAATGAATCAAGTTCGAGTATCGTTTATATAATCATATAGTTACAATTAAACCAAATTTCTCAATTGATTACCGGTAGTGAAAATCAATCTTTTCTCTCTTTGGCTATAACTTGAAAGGCAGTGGTTGTAGTATAGCATCTCTTGTTTGTTTTCGTCTGAAATGTTGAATAGAAGGGAACAATTGGAAAAACAAGACTTCAGGAAGCTATACGTACTAAATTCTGCTTTTCTTATTGATGTTAATCAGTTGTACATTGCATGAGTTTTCATATTTTTGTTCTTTCGTCAAGGACTGTGTTGGCTACAAACCGTTCGCTGCATAATCACCTCCATAGCTTTAAAGTAATCCCGCTGTACTTTAAGATTTGATATACGACAATAACGTTGCGTGGTCTTAACGCTGCTGTGTCCTAAAAGATCCTGGATGGTGGAGAGGTCAGCATCGGCATTCAACATCTGTGTGGCCATTGTGTGCCGGAGATGATGACAGGATAATTTGATCTTCGCTTTGCGGGCATAACGTTCCATGCGCCTCTGAATGCCGCGAATGGAGATAGGCTGCCCTTTGGATTCTCCCTTTTCGGACAGAAAGATTTTTCTTGCCCTGGCTGCCGACCTTACTTTCAGGTAGCATGAAAGGGCTTGAAGAACATCATTGCTCATGTAGACGATCCGGTCTTTTCCTCCCTTACCGTCCTCAACCAAGATAGTTCTACGTTTGACGTCTATAACACCCATGGTAAGGTTGGCTACTTCCTCCACCCTTAATCCGCAACGCAGCATCAGCATGAACATCGCTTTATCACGGTAACCTTTTACAACTTTAAAAAAGTCTTCCACCTGTTCGTCCCTTAAATGCCGGGGTAGAGGACGAGACATCTTCTGGATGTGGCTTCTGCGGACAGGATTGATAATGGTTAATCCTTCTTCATCACGCAGGTAATGGTAAAACTGGCGAATACAGTTTACATGGCAGTTTATGGTCTTGGGAGCCAGCCTTTTCCTCATCAGGTGATCAATGTAGTGCGAGATCGTTAAGTGTGTCGCCTCCTCCAATGGAACATCCACCCAGATGACAAAGTGCCTAATGATGTTCAGATAGTTTTTCACGGTATTGGGTGAGCAGTTTCTCCGTTTCAAAAACCGCCTCCAGTTCATGATCGTGTCGGTCATCATCATTCTTGTTCCTCCTCTCTATCTTGGACATGGCTTTAAAATATTCTTCCTCCCGGGTCTTATCGGTAAGCTGGGCGTATCGTCTCGTCTCTTCTATGGACCGGTGTCCCAGCAATACCTGCAGGCACTCCAGGCGCATGCCGGCATTGAGAAGCTCTGTGGCAAAGGTATGCCTGAGAGCATGAAGGCTATAACCCTTGTGAGTTAATCCTGCCTTTACTAGATATTTATGAAAGATCATCCAGGCGGCACTGTAGGACATCGTATCCGTTCCCCCAGAGGGGCTATAAAAGAGATACTCCTCCCAGGTGTCTCTCTCCTTCAACCATTTCCGCAAAGCAGAAACAGCATCCTCGCTGAGGTAGACCACTCTACCCAAACGGTTTTTTTCACCTTCGTAAATCTCGATATTCCGTTCCTTAATGTGGACATCCATTACCTTCGTGTTCAGCAGTTCGCCTATCCGCATTCCCGTTCGCAACAGAATCAGAATCATGGCCCGGTCTCGCGTGTCTTTAATGACGGAAAGAAACTTCCGCAAATCTTCCGGATCAATGGCTTTAGGCAGCCGTTCCGGTAATCGCAGTCGTATCCTCCTGCTGAATATATCCGAGGAAACAATCTCTTCCTCCATGAGGTAACGAAGAAAGGCCTGAACGCTCACAAGTTTTGTTCTTATCGTTGTAATCTTATTGCCCCTGTCCTGCTCGTGCTCGATAAATGCCTCTATGTCTTTTCGTGTGATTTCTTCAAGGCGTGTCCTGCCGTTATCCCTGATCATGCCAACAAAAATGACTATCGCTTCGTAACGGCTGTGCAATGTTCTTGGTTTGCGGTTACGTCTGGTCAGGTAGCGAAGATAACTCTCCACATGTTCCTTCCCCGGTAAACCCATTCCTGAAAGACGCTTCAGAATCTTGCCAAGGGCTTCTATGTTTTCCTCATGGTGGGATGTGAAACGCAATCTCGTTTGATGATAATCAGGTGTCTTAACGGCGGGTGAGATTATGCTTTCAGATGATAAATCTGTCTTCTGTACTATACTCTCTATGTGGGTCATTTCTGCCTCCTTTTCTTAAATCATCAAGAAAAGCAGATAGATGATGACCAATATTTATTTATCTGTCAAACATCCACTTGGTACGTATAGCAGGAAGTAATCCTAAATCTGATTTAACATTTTTTACCCCTGATTTATTTTCTTACGTTCATGAGGTCAATCAGGGTACCCTAGCCACCTTATCACTCTGCAAAAAAATATCTTAAAAAACAGTTCTGCCGCAGCTCCAATCATATTAAGTAGCCCGTCTATCGTATTGCATGAAAACATTTAATACAGGGCATTCTGCCGAGTTAAAAGTCGAGGATTTTACGTCGAAACAGATCACATTTGCAGCGGCAACTGCTTACCTTTTAAAAAACTTAATTAATCGAGCTACTCAATGCAGACACGCAATCAAGTTTGACTATTGTTTCAGATTATACCTTCTTCCATGTCATGTTTCGCTGCCCGCTCCATACTGCGTTCCATTTCCCTGCGCTGTGCGTTGCTTATAAAACCGGCCTCATGAACTCTTGAAATATTACAATGCGGTTGAGGCACAGGTCTTTTCTTTTTGACTGTTTCATCCTTTTCCTCTTTGATAACTTTCAGCTTGCATGGTGTTGCGATTTTATAACCAAAACATCTAAGCACGGCAATAAAATCACTTACAAATAAATTTCCAAGGAATCGCTGGACAGGCGGTTGTTCACAGAAGACATCAAAATCCTCATCATCGAATTTGAATAATTCAACAATCTTTCTAATCTCCCGCATATCTGATGAGCATTTATCCAAGTTTGGAAATAGCTCAAGTACAAGAGTGTCGAGCTTTTCAACGAGCTTTCCATGCTGACGAAGACCGTATTTACTCATGACAGCAGGGAATTTAACGGGTTTCAGTTCTTTAAGTTTTTTTAGGTGAATTTCTTGTTCTTTAAGTTTCTTTACCTCATTCTTTTTAGCAGCCAAGGAACTTTTGTAAACATTGTGCAAAGATTTATTTCTATCCCTGATCGCTTTAATTTCTTTTTCGAAGCAGTTTTGCAGGACATGGCGGCATTGACTGACCTTTTCAGCAGTGGTTCCAATCAGTCTTGCGGTGACTTCTCTGGAACTTTCACGTGGGATTGCATCATCAAATAAATCACGTTTCGTAGTCGCGAAAATTGATCGTCTATCTCCACCCATTTCATACATTTTGTCTAATTTCTCGACAAGGTGCAGAATATGAGCGTCATCTAAATTACGCCTGTTCCTTTGGTGATGAAGGGCATATTCCAATGCTGCATCTTCATCTTTAAAATCCAGTTCCTCAACAGGAATAGTTTCCCTGTCGATAAACTTAGCCGCACGCAGACGGGTATGTCCGTCAATCACGATGTTACGACCACGCCAAATTGTAATTGGCTTGCTTTCATCATAACCATTATACCGCATGTCGTCTTTGATGGCGTGATAAATGCGATCGTCCATCTTGAACAGGCTCTTAAAAGGTTCTTCGACTTTTAGTTCCAAAATATTCATGACTCATTCCTTCCGTCAATTTCGTAATGAAAACTTCTCTGACAGCTCTCTTTCGATCATTTAAACGAAAATAAGCTGGTAAAAGGGATTCTCCCACGTCTAAGGGCAGGTTTAATGTCTCTTTAAGCCTGTTTTCGAAGGCAGAAAACTTCGATACCTAGTTCTTTCAACAAACATTTGTGTGAAATCTTCTTCAGGGACAACAAACCGTGAGTAATTTACAATTCCACTTTTGGATTTCAGATTAACGATTTTTCCCATTAAAGGAAATGCTTCCAGAAGGAACCCAGAGACATAATTCTCAACATGCCGTTCCAGCAATTCATCATGCATATATTTATTTCTGGATGAATCATTCTTATGCATCCTTCTGCTTTTCCATTTCAGATGGTTAACCAGCTTGTTTTCATCCACGGACATAAAGGTGAAAAATCGAAAAGGATTTATTGAATCAATTCTTCTTAACAAAGGATCAATTCTTAATTTTCTCAGGAGTGGTCTTTTCAAAGTAAGTTCAAGTCGGACAATACGTATATTTCGGTGATCTGGTCTAAGATAGACTTTTAATCCTTTTGATGAAGCCTTGATCTGGTTTGCATAATACGTTGTTAAATATTTTTCAGACGGTTTTGATCTGGAATTCTTTAACAAGAGATGGGATTTCAAGAAATCATATAATTTTATCCTGTCCCTGCTGGATAAATCATAAAAGTCATAAGCCAGTTCAATTTTAGACACCTTAAGGTTTATTCCATGATTAATTACCGATGATAGCAATAAGTCGATAATCCCTTTATTAGGATCATGAACAGTAACAAGAAAAGACGGGACAGCTTCTCCGTTATTTTCAGGTTTCAAATGATAAATAATTTCTACAACAGCAGTATCATCAGGACGTTTATAAGTATTCTTCCATGAATATTTACCTTTCTTTAATTTATATATTCTAAATCTTTTATAACCAATAGATTCAATAATTCTGAATATAATCTTTTCATCAGCACTTAGATTAGAACTATAATCAATCTTGTCTATGTGTTTGCGGATAAATGAATTAGAAAAATAAAATGTGTCTATATGATTATTGCTCGACGTTGTATTTGCTTCTTCAATATTCAGTGTTGCCATTTGAGGAATCTCCTCTCTTTTAGATTATAATCCTGTTATTTCATAGACTAATGCGGATTTCTCAGGCTTTTTTGCTTAGAACCTTCGCACTGAGAATGTTTTGAATTATTAACTGAATTGTCAGTGAATATTTTAAATCGGAGAGGAATTACTATGTTGTGCTGTTTAGAAAGAGAACACCCAAATGGGCAAGAGATATTTCTCCGGGATGCGGTAATTGACCGCCCCCGACTAAGCCGACGTCGGAAATCGTATGATGAGGTGAGCGGAAAGGCCGCGCGGCTTTGAGGGTCTCACCTGAACCGAGCATTCCGGCAACGGAAAAAATTTTGGTCACCTCAATGGCTTCTTCAAAGGAGAGATCAGGCAGGATCGTCGGCAACCGCTTGGCTAACATACTCTTGCCGGAACCGGGCGGACCGATCATCAGCACATTATGGTTTCCCGCGGCAGCAATCTCCAGGGCCCGGAGAGCCTGCTTCTGGCCTTTGATTTCAGAAAAATCGATGTCATAATGACGATTTTTCCGGAAGAGATCGCGCGTATCCAGACGAAGCGGTGAAATGGTTTGCCTGGCTCCTAAAAATTCAACGACATCGGGAAGCGTTTTGACGCCGTAAACATTGATGCCGTCCACCATCGCCGCTTCCGCTGCGTTCTCCTCGGGGACAAAAACCGATCCAATGCCCAACTCACTGGCTTTAAAGGCAGCCGGCAATATTCCCCTCACTCCTTTAATGCTGCCGTCGAGCGACAATTCACCGATAAAGATACAATTCTGCAAAGTGTTTTCGGCGATCAACTCTTGCGCCGCCAGAATGCCCACTGCAATCGGCAGGTCGAATCCCGTTCCCTCTTTGCGAATATCTGCGGGTGCCAGATTGACCGTCACATGATCACGTGGAAAAGAGTAACCGGAATTCTTGATCGCTGCTTTGATTCGATCCCGGCTCTCTTTCACGGAGGCATCCGGCAGGCCAACGGTGGCAAACTGAGGCAAGCCGCGGGATACGTCAACCTCAACCGAAACGGGATAGGATTCCATTCCGATCACGCTTACGCCGAGCACTTTAATGAACACTTTTTTTCTCCGAGGAAGAATTTGTGGTAAAAATACTAACTAATCAATGCATTTATATCAAGTTTTTAATTTGTCAAAAAAGGCCCCCGACTTTCTTGACTCACGAAAGACGGTGTGTTAGGGTCTTCTTAATTGTTTAGGTCCTAATAATCTCACATAGACTAAAGTCAGTTGCCGCCATGAAAAAGCTATCCCACATTGATGATGCCGGTCAGATTCAAATGGTGGATGTAACCGGCAAAGCGAAAACCGTCCGAAAGGCATCAGCGCGGGGCCGGGTAGAAATGAAAGGTGAAACCCTTCGGCTTTTGGAAGAAGGCCGGATGGCGAAAGGCAATGTTCTCACAACGGCAAAGATCGCCGGCATCATGGCGGCTAAAAAAACAGGCGAATTTATTCCTCTGTGCCATCCCCTGGGCCTGACGGGCATTGATATTGAATTTGTTATTGACCGGGTGAATACTCAAGTCATCATTCAAAGCCAAGTCCAGACCGTTGGACAAACGGGGGTGGAAATGGAAGCCTTGACGGCAGTGAGCGTTGCCGCTCTGACCATCTATGACATGTGTAAAGCCGTCGACAAAGAAATGATCATCGGCGATATTTTGCTTCTAAAAAAGAGCGGAGGCAAAAGCGGTACGTTTATCAGAAAAAGCAGCTCTATAAAGTGAGAGAGCAGTGAACCAGATATACAGAATTAAGAAAGCATTTACTTTTCCTTTCATCGCCGCAGTTATCCTTTTAGGCGTGCTTCTGGTCTTGAGTCTTTTTAGCGGACAGTCCTGGGAGCGGGTTATTCTGGCGGTTTTGTTTGCCATATCGGCAGTTGTTGCCGTCGAAGCCTATGAAAGGACGTTTTCCGTCTCCGAAGACGGTTTGCGCATCAGAAAATTTTTCCGAATCAAGAATTTTTCCTGGGTGGAAATTACTCACCTGGGCGTTGTTGTCATGCGCAATAAGGCATACTTCCTATTAACAACAACCAAGGGGTTTTACATCTTTTCCAATCTTCTCCAGGATCACGCCCTTTTGATCCGGCGGTTGACAGACAAACTCGAAAATGAGAGAGTGGAAGCAGAAGTCAAAACCTATTTGGAGAGTCCCGTCGAACGGACGTCTCTTATTGTTTTAACCTGGATTGCCCTGATTATTATTGTCGCGATTATCCTGACCAAATTATTTACAGCATAAATCCACTTGTCATTGTGAGAATCAGAGCTATTTTAGCAACAGTCATGAAGATGGATTCTAATGCGGGAGTTGCATAATTATGAGAGAGAGAAAACAAAGAAAGCCGGAAGCGGTCATTGGCGGTGAAGACACGTGTCATGCAGCCGTCGAGGAAATATTGGAAAAGAAATTGGACGATCTGGCAACGGTTCTATCGACTTCCGACAACGGAAAAAGTAAACTTCATGAGGAAGTCATGGCCATGGTAGAAAAAGGGCTGTTTAGAATAGCTTTGCGCCGCTCCAGTAACGTGAAGAGCACAGCCGCGGCATATTTGGGTATTAACCGTAATACGTTTACTGACAAGATGGCGAAGCTGGGTATCGACTGCGAAAAGACAAAATAGGATACTCGAGCCAATTCAGTCAGGATATTTTTTTGATCAAATTGCCACCCTCTAAAATATATTATACATGAAGGAACAATTTTTGCACGATCGTCCAGAGCTTGCCGTGAATAGCCGCACGACCTCACGGTGGTCAGGCTGCTGCGCCGCGGGCGGCATGATCGAAACGCACAGAATGATGATCAAAAGAGAACTTGAACCATCAAAAGAGGAGACCCGCGAAAACGCCGCGTTGGAGAAATATCGCAAGGGCCATTAATATTTGTTGAAGAATTTACCGCAAGGTGTGGCTAAAACTGTAGAATCCGGGAATTAATAGAAACAAATGTGCACCAATCTTTTCCGAAGTCTGAAGAATTTCTTGGGCTTGATTGCCCGATGCAGGGTTTTTATTGGTCTTCATCCTGATCGCATTCAAGCGCCCGCGATTATTTTTTTTCCCCTTTTGCAAGGTCAGCTCAATTGCGGCTTTGCAGGCTTGATCACGTGTCGTCTGCAGGAGATCCCTCCAGATCGGTCAGATGATCTGACAATCGCCACCCTTTGGGGAAAGATCAAAAAAGCCGGTTTGCAGACGATCCTGTCCGGAGAAAACACCGCAGAGACATTTTTGGACGGCGTCAAGACGGTCCAGGCCTTAAACGATGCTGTTTTGGAACTCAAACGCGAACAAGCGCAGGAAGTTCTTTTTTTTGAAACCGACCGAGCTGCCTCATTGTCCAAGATTACCGGAGAAATGAACAAATTTCTCACAACCACAGAAAGAATTCTGGATGATCAGGCCGCCGCCATAAGTTCAGCCGATCTCGAAACGATCAACGGCCGGATGATTCAACTAAAAGACATCTGCTGGATGCTGGAGAAAGACATACTCGCCAATCTGCAAAAAATCCTGGCACTGACCGGCATCGAGAAGCCTTCAGCAGTGAAGCCCACCGCATTTCGAAAATACCGCAAGCTCAATCTGCTGCTCAATGCACTGGATCGGCTGGAAGTCAGGGGGCGCGACTCCGCTGGGCTTCAGTTGAATTTTACACTAAAAAACGGAAAAGAACTGCATACGATCATGCGGCAGATTCAAGCAAACGGCCTGTCCGATGACTTTCAACGGCGTACACAAAAATATGATCTGCTCAATGGGTCCATTTTCGTTTCCAATGATCGTCCGGACAGCTCCGACGGCGTTAACGTTACCTTTACCTACAAGACATTTTCCATCGTGGGCGAACTGGGGCGTAATGTGACTGACCTCAGAAAGTCCATTCGCGAAGACCGAATTCTGCATTATTTTGCGGTGGCAGAATCGGCTTGTGAAACAGCGTTGACCCACACCCGTTGGGCCTCCGTCGGCTCAATCACAGAATTGAATTGCCACCCGGTAAACAATTTCGCGATCAACTGTCCGCCTTCCGTCTGCCCCTTTTATCCCGGGAGAGAGGTGCAAATTAACACCGTCCTGAATGGAGACATTGATAACTACCCGGCCCTCCGGGACGCCCTGGAAGCCGACGGCGAACTGATTGCTCCGGAGATGACGACCGACACCAAGATTATTCCGCTGCAGATTGAAAAATATCTCAAAGCCGGAAAAGATCTCGCCGAGGCTTTCCGTCTCGCTGTTAATGACTTTGCAGGGTCGCACGCGATTGTCATGCAAAGCAATCTGGAACCGGGTAAGATGTTTCTGGCGCTCAAAGGCAGCGGGCAGTCCATTTATGTCGGAATCAATGCCGACCAGTACATGTTTTCTTCAGAATTGTACGGTTTGGTGGAAGTCATGCCGCGTTTTCTCAAGATGAACGGGGAAACGGGCAATGGCACCGGCGGCGGACAAATATTTATTTTGGATCAGAATCGCGGCAATGGACTGGCCGGCATTTCCGCCTGTTTTTACAACGGCACAGTCATTAAACTCACGGATAATCTGCTGCAAACGGCGGAGATCACTACGCGGGATATCGACCGCAGCGACTATCCTCATTATTTCCTCAAGGAAATTTCCGAGTCCGCCCTGTCGATCAGAAGAACACTGCGCGGGAAATACCGGATCAGCACATCGGGCCGATCCGCGCCTCATGTGACATTTAACTTCGGAGCGGATATGGTCCCCGCTTCCGTGCGCAGAGGTCTCCAAAAGGGTTCTATCAAGAACATCATTGTCATCGGGCATGGGACGGCCGCCGTCGCCGGACAGGCTGTCGCCGATGCATTATCCCATTACCTTAAAGGGACACCGCTCTATATCGTGCCCCGGATCGCTTCCGAGTTAAGCGGCTTCGGACTGAAAGACGATCTCACGGATACGCTGATCATTCCGATCACGCAATCAGGAACGACGACCGATACCAACCGGGCCGTCGCCATGGCCCGCGAGCGAGGGGCTTACATCATTTCCATCGTCAACCGCAGGCAATCCGACATTACGGCGAAATCCCATGGCGTATTTTATACAAGCGACGGCCGCGACATCGAAATGTCGGTCGCCTCGACGAAGGCTTTTTATGCCCAGATTATCGCAGGCCAGCTGCTGGCCCTGTATTTTGCCCAGTTGCTCGGGTCCCGTTCGGACGAAGCTATCGCGGATGCCCTCAGACACCTCGAGTCGGCGCCCCAACAGATGAATCGGCTATTCGAAAATCGCGACGCAATTGCCGCTTCGGTGAGACAGGCCGTGAGCAAGCGACACTGGGCGGTCGTCGGCAGTGGGCCCAATAAGGCGGCAGCCGACGAGATCCGCATCAAACTTTCCGAACTGTGTTACAGAACGATTTCGTCGGACATTGTGGAAAATAAAAAACATATTGACCTGTCCGCCGAACCGCTCATTCTGGTTTGTGCCTCCGGTAATCCGCAGGCCGTTATGGAGGACGTCGTTAAAGACGTGGCGATTTTCAAAGCCCACAAGGCGACTGTGATCGTTTTTGCGGACGAAGGCGATCACCGCTTTGATCACGTTGCGGATGCGGTTATCCCCATTCCGGTTGCCCCTGCGCCCCTGCCCGTTATTCTCAACACGATGGCCGGGCACTTATGGGGCTACTATGCGGCGCGCGCCATTGACGAAGGCGCCCAAATTCTCCGCGAATTCCGCAGCCGGCTGACCGCGGAGTTAATGGAACGCACAAAAAAATCCTTATCGATCATTGATATGATCGCCGATACGTCCTTCCGCCGGATCATCAATGAGTTTTATACGGTGTTCAATCAGCACCGCCTGAACGGATCCTTCAGCGTACTTAGCGGAAAAACCATTGCCGATCTTCTGCTCCTTCTGAAATATGCAGCGGGCAAATTGCCTCTGCAGGATATCCGCCATGAATTCAAAGGTGAAGACGGCCTGATTTCTCCTTTCGATCTCCTCGATGTCTCGCTGGGCACGGCGATTGACGAACTCACCCGCCCCATCGACGCAATTCGTCATCAAGCCAAAACCGTCACGGTGGGAACAAGCCGGAAGGAAAAAGAAATCAAAGGCATCATTTTCGACCTGCTGGAAACCCTCAGTTTTTCCATGAAAAATTTAACGTATCGCAATATCCTGACGCTGAATCGCGTTCAACCTGCTATCGCATTGATTCGTGGTTACACGCTCTATGGGATCCGGGATCTTGACGAGCAGGGAAATCCCGCGGACAGCACACTTATTGAGATCCTGAAGAAAGACGGCGTGGCAGCGCAGATGAAATCCCGCTCTGATCAGCCCACGGTGCTGATGGGCACAAAAAGGACCATTGTGAGCACCGGCCATGTCCATGTTGGAAAAGGAAAATCGGACGGGGCATCGATTCTTGTCATACCGCTTCTGGAAGAAAATAACATCATCGCGAATCTCCTTTTGCTTCATATCGATTACAACGAAATGCTGCCGCTTGCCGCGAAAAGAGATGTTCTGGGATATCGTTACGACGATATACGCAACCTCGTCAATGAATACAATCTACCCTGGCAGGATGATCACCTGAAATCCCTATCGCTCGAATCGCTTTTCTGCGAACCGATCGAAGTGATCGCCGGACAGATAAGATCCCGGATCAGTCAATCCTAGATTCTTTAATCAATCCATCACAATATCGATGTGGTTCTCCGCACACAGGAACCTTCGCACACGTCTGCCTGTGAATAAATTGAACAAAATTGAACCATAAAAATAATAAAAAAACAAAAATGTGTTTGACAAAAATGTCGTTTCTCAGTAGGAATACGGCAAACGATTGCCGTTTGCCGACAGGAGCCCGATGAAGCAACTTTTTAAGCCGGAAGACATTGAACGAAAAGCCATCCTCATTCTGAAGATTCTCCACGAAAGTCCGGATCCTCTGGGCGCGCGGGTGATCGCACGGAAAATGGCGGAGCGAGACGTCCAGTTAAGTGAACGGACGGTCCGCTACCACCTCAAGTTCATGGATGAGCGGGGACTCACCAAGCTTGTGGGCCGGCGCGACGGCCGGATGATTACCAAGCAGGGCCTTGCCGAAATTTTAGATGCGCGCGTCCAGGACAAGATTGGTCTCTCCATCTCCCGCATCGACGTGCTCTCCTTCCGGACCACATTTGATCTGAAAAAGAAGCGCGGCCTGGTGCCGGTCAATATTTCTTTCTTTCCCAAGGATCAGTTTCAGCAGGCGCTCCAAATCATGAAACCTGTCTTTCATAAAAATCTGGCCGTCAGTTCGCGTGTCGCCATGGCCGCTGCCGGCAAAACACTCGGTGATGTCGTCGTGCCGCCGGGTAAGGTGGGTCTGGCCACCATCTGCAGCATCATTATCAACGGCGTACTGCTCAAATACGGCATTCCCATCGATTCCAAATTCGGCGGAATTCTTCAGATCCGCAAAGGTGAGATCCTCCGGTTTGTGGAACTCATTCACTATGCCGGTTCTTCACTCGATCCGTCGGAAATATTCATCCGCGGCAAGATGACGTCCGTCCTGGACGTCGTTACTAAAGGCGAAGGAAAGATTCTGGCCAATTTCCGTGAAATTCCCTCGCTTAGCCGCACGCTGGTTGACGGCGTCGTTGAAGATTTCGCCAAAGCGGGCATTAACGGCGTTTTGTCCATCGGGGATATCGGTCATCCTTTGTGTCAGACGCAGGTGGATGTCAACAAGATTGGAGTGATTCTGGTGGGCGGTCTCAATCCCGTCGCTGCGACCCACGAAGAAGGTCTGGACGTGGACAACAAGGCCATGTCCACCGTGATGGAGTTTGAGAAGCTGCAGAGCATTGAAACGCTTTAGTCCATATAGAAGAGATTTTCATGTGCAATCCATAAAGCATGAAGGTAAATAAAAAACTATTTTAGAGGAGGAATAAACCATGTCAGTCATTAAAGATGTTATTGCAAAAGTGAAGCAAACCGATCCGGATCAGCCTGAATTCCACCAGGCCGTTCAGGAAGTTATGGAAACCCTGGAACCTACCGTTAAGAAGCATCCGGAATTTGTGAAGGCCAATATCTACGAAAGGATTGTCGAGCCGGAAAGATCCATGATTTTCCGTGTGCCCTGGGTAGACGACAAAGGCAACGTAAAAGTCAATCGCGGTTTCCGCATTCAGTTCAATAACGCCATCGGCCCGTTCAAAGGCGGTCTGCGCTTCCATCCGTCGGTCAATATGGGTATTATTAAATTCTTAGGTTTTGAACAGATTTTCAAGAATGCTCTGACCACACTGCCCATGGGCGGCGCCAAGGGCGGTTCCGATTTCGATCCCAAAGGCAAGTCCGATCCGGAAGTCATGAGATTCTGCCAGGCTTTTATGCGCGAACTGTTTCGTCACATCGGTGCAGATGTTGACGTTCCGGCAGGCGACATCGGCGTCGGTGGACGCGAGATCGGATATCTGTATGGTTACTACAAGAAAATCCGCAACGAGCACACCGGCGTTCTGACCGGCAAGGCTCTGGAATACGGCGGAAGTCTGGTCCGCCCCGAAGCAACCGGATATGGCACAACCTATTTTGCCGCGGAAATGCTGGCCACCCGCGGTCTGGATTTCAAAGGCAAAACCGTCGCCATTAGCGGCGCCGGAAACGTCGCGCAGTATGCGGTAGAAAAAGTCAATCAGATGGGCGGCAAGGTTATTTCGCTTTGCGATTCTTCAGCCACCATCATTGATGAAGCAGGCATTGATGAAAAGAAATGCACCTACGTTCTGGACTTGAAAAATGTCAAACGCGGCCGCATCAGCGAATACGCGGATAAATACAAAACCGTCTGCTACATGGGCCAGAATGTATGGGACGTCATCCGTGAACAGGGCATCAAAGTGGACATCGCGCTGCCGTGCGCAACCCAGAATGAAATCAGCGGCAAGAATGCTGCGGCGCTTGTGAAAAACGGCTGTTACTGCGTGGCCGAAGGCGCCAACATGCCGTCGACACCCGACGCCATCAAGATTTTCCAGGAAAATAAGATTCTGTATGGCCCCGGCAAGGCAGCCAATGCGGGCGGCGTGGCCACCTCCGGTCTGGAAATGAGCCAGAACAGCATGCGGCTTTCCTGGACGCGCGAAGAAGTGGATAACCGTCTGCTCCTGATCATGAAGAGCATTCACAAAAACTGCTATGATACGGCCGAAGCCTATGGTAAAAAGGGCGACTACGTGATGGGCGCCAACATTGCCGGCTTCACCAAAGTGGCTAAAGCTATGCTGGCTTACGGTATTGTGTAAGTAATTCTATTGTAGAGGCGATGACTCGGCGTTCTTTAAGGCGTTGGGGCATCGCCTCCGCAAGCAGGGAGCCTGGATGGATTTTCAACCAAAATCCTCTGAGAAAATACGCCGACTGCTGGACAAGGGCGTGGACATAAGCAATCCAGGGACGCTCGACATCGGCGATGAAGTCAACATTTACCATATCTCGTCTCAGGACGTTAAGATCTATCCGGGATGCCGAATTTACGGCCAAGATACCGTTATTTCGGCGGGCTGCAAAATAGGGGCCGAGGCTCCCGCAACGATAGATAACTGCCGGCTGGGCTCCCGCGTTCAATTGAAAGGCGGTTATTTTCGAGAGTCCGTCTTCCTGGACGGGGTCAGCCTGGGATCGGGCGCGTCGGTCCGGGAAGGCTGTGTTCTGGAAGAACAAGCCAGCGGCGCCCACTCGGTCGGATTGAAGCAGACCATTCTTTTCCCCTTCGTCACGCTGGGCAGCCTGATCAACTTCTGCGACTGCCTCATGGCCGGCGGCACAAGCCGCAAGCATCACAGTGAAGTCGGCAGTTCCTACATCCATTTTAATTTTACACCCGATGGCGACAAGGCCACACCCTCTTTGATCGGGGATGTCCCCAGGGGCGTCATGCTCAATCAGCCACCGGTCTTTCTGGGCGGTCAGGGCGGCCTGGTCGGGCCATTGCGCATCGGATACGGTAATGTCGTGGCGGCAGGCTCCGTGCTGCGACGAGACTATCTTGAAGACAATCAATTGATCTTTGATCCGCCGCCGCACCCGCGTACCATAGATTTCATTCCTGCGGCTTATCCTCATCTTCGGCGCGTTCTGGACAATAACATCTTTTACCTCGCCAATATCAAAGCCCTGGAAGCATGGTATGCGCATGTGAGAAAGCCTTTTTTTGAAGTCCAGGAATTTGGTTCACTCCTTTGCAGCGGTGCGCTGGCGCAACTTGCCGGGGCAGAAAAAGAACGTCTGCAGCGACTGAAAGCGATGGTTGAAAAGGCGGCATCCCCGTCCCTGAATCAGACGATGCCGGGAAGGATCGACGAAAGGCGAGCTTTTAGCGAACGCTTCTCAGATATCGAAAATGCGTTCCGTGAACCAATACAGGACAACAACATCGAAAGAGCCCGGGACTTATTCCTTGGCTACATCGCGAAGCCTGATAAAATTTTCACTACACCCTATGTCGACGCCATCCGGAATCTTCCGCCTGACGCGGTTACAAGCGGCGTCAAATGGCTTCATGGCATTGTGGATTATTATTGCCAAAGAGCCTCATCAATGCTATCCTTTTCCCGTTAATTCAAGATATCTTCGCTCGGGATAATGGACATGGGTAAGTTATTCGGAACCGACGGAATCAGAGGAGAGGCAAACCGCTTTCCGGTGAATGCGGAGATCGCCTTCAAAGTCGGTCAAACCGTCGCATATCTGTTCAAAAGAAACAGCCACCGGGCCCGAGTGATTATCGGGAAAGATACGCGTATCTCCGGTTATATGCTGGAAAGCTCACTGGAGGCCGGTATTACCTCCATGGGAGGTGAACCCTATCTGGTCGGTGTCCTGCCGACCCCCGGGATCGCCTTTATCACGCAGAGCATGCGCGCGGACGCCGGTATCGTCATTTCCGCCTCGCACAATCCCTATCAGGATAACGGACTGAAAATTTTCGATGCCAACGGGTTCAAACTGACCGACGCGCAGGAGAATGCCATCGAAGACATGATTCTGGGCGATAAACTTGCCGAGCTTCTGCCTCACGCAAAAGCAATGGGAAAAGCGTTTCGCATGGATGACATCCGCGGCCGATATATCGTTTTCCTGAAAAATTCTTTTCCCCGCAACCTGTCGATGGAATCCATGAAGATTGTCCTGGATACATCCAACGGCGCCACGTATCGGGTCGCACCCGACGCCTTTCTGGAACTCGGCGCCGACGTTGAAGTGATTCACAACACCCCCAACGGCTTTAATATCAACGACGGGTGCGGATCTCAGCACACGGAGGATCTGAGGCATACCGTTCTTAAAAGCGGGGCGGCCATCGGACTCGCTTTTGACGGCGACGGGGACCGGCTGATCGCCGTGGATGAAAAAGGAAACGAAATCAGCGGAGATCAGATACTCATCATCTGCGCCTACATCCTGAAAAAAGAAGGCCTTTTAAGAAATGATCTCCTCGTGAGCACCGTCATGAGTAATCTGGGGTTGAGGGTCGCCTGCAAGAAATACGGATTCCGGCATCATGCATCCAATGTCGGCGATCGGTATGTCCTGGCCGATATGCTGCGCCTCAAAGCCATCATCGGAGGCGAAGACGCCGGGCATATGATATTCCTCGAACATCATAAGACGGGAGACGGCATCATAGCGGCCATGCAGCTCATTGCCGCGATGCTCAAAGAAGGCAAACCGCTGTCCGAACTTTCACATCTGATGGATGTTTTTCCACAGAAACTGATCAATATCAATGTGGGCAGCAAACCGGAAATTACCGACCGTCCCCGGATCATGGAGAGTATCCGTGAAGTGGAAAGTGCATTGGGCGATGAAGGGCGGGTTCTGGTCAGATACTCCGGCACTCAAAACATGTGCCGCGTTATGGTGGAAGGTCCGTCGCGTGAACTCACGGAAAAATATTGCCAGCAGATCGCTGACGTGGTAAAAAGCGACATCGGTTGATCGTGGTCTTAAATTCGGATCCCGTTAGCTTCATTCTTTGATAACCCGAAACAGGGCTTCCTTCCGGCAGCAACGTCGTTTAACCGTCCGGAAGCCGCTATTCCCGTGCATTGAAAGGTTTGATTCTGTCAAAATGAAAAATACAAAATTTATTTTTGTGACCGGCGGCGTTTTGTCGTCATTGGGAAAGGGACTGGCAGCGGCGTCGATCGCTGCCGTTCTCGAATCCCGCGGACTTCGTGTAACGAATCAGAAACTGGACCCCTATATCAACGTTGATCCGGGGACCATGAGTCCGTTCCAGCACGGCGAAGTCTTCGTCACCGATGACGGCGCGGAGACCGATCTGGACCTGGGGCATTACGAACGCTTTTCCTCCACCCGGATGGGAAAGTGCAACAACCTCACGACCGGCCAGGTTTACTTTTCGGTCATAACCAAGGAAAGACGCGGCGATTACCTGGGCAAGACCGTTCAGGTGATCCCGCATATCACAAACGAAATCAAGGATTTTATCCGCGAAACCGCCAAAGGATTTGACGTTTCCATCGTGGAAATCGGCGGGACGGTCGGCGACATCGAGAGCTTGCCTTTTCTGGAAGCCATCCGGCAGTTCCGCAATGAAGTGGGCCGGCAAAATGCGATATTTATTCATCTCACCTGGGTGCCCTTTATTAAAACCGCCGGTGAAGTGAAGACCAAACCCACACAGCACAGTGTCAAGGCACTCAGAGAAATCGGTATTCAGCCGGACATTTTGCTGTGCCGTACGGAAAATTTTCTCTCGGACGATATCAAAGCCAAAATAGCGCTTTTCTGTAACGTGGAAGTCTCGTCGGTTTTTACCGCCAAAGACGTCGGCTGTATTTATGAAGTGCCGCTCGTTTATCACCACGAAGGACTGGATGCGAAGATTATCGAACTGCTGAACATGTGGACCGGCCAGCCGAAGTTGGATGCCTGGGAAAATGTCGCAGAAAAATTCTACCACCCGTCAAACGAAGTCTGTGTGGGCATTGCGGGCAAATACGTCAACCTGACCGATTCCTATAAGAGTCTGAATGAAGCCCTGGTGCACGGCGGGATTGCCAACGATTGCCGCGTGCGTTTAAAATTTGTCGATACCGAAAAGATCGAACAGGAAGGCGCGGCTTCGCATTTGTCGGATGTAGACTGTGTGCTGGTGCCGGGCGGCTTCGGCAACCGGGGTATTGAGGGCATGATTCTGGCCGTTCAGTATGCCCGGGAAAACAAGATCCCTTATTTCGGCATCTGTCTGGGAATGCAAATGGCCGTCATTGAGTATGCGCGCAATATCTGCGGGCTTGCCAAAGCCAACAGCTCTGAATTTGATCTGACGACTCCGTATCCGGTGATTGATTTGCTGCCCGAGCAGCGCAGCGTAAGAGACAAAGGCGCATCCATGAGACTGGGAGCCTGGCCCTGTGTAATCGAAGACGATTCCTTCGCCTACGACGCTTACGGTCAAAAAGACATATCCGAACGTCACCGCCACCGCTATGAGTTCAACAACGACTTCAAGAAGCAGTTGATCGACTGCGGCCTGCAGATCACCGGCGTATCGCCTGACGGCCGATTGGCGGAGATCGTGGAGATCAAAGACCACCCGTGGTTTCTGGGCTGCCAGTTCCATCCGGAATTCAAGTCGCGTCCGACCCTGCCCCATCCTTTATTCAGAAAATTTATCGAAGCCGCATTAAAGCATACAAAGAATAAGCAAGCCGGCTGCTGAAGGGTTCCTGGAATTGAACGTCAGGAGGCAGGTGGAGTGAAAGGGATGGTGATTTTATAAACGCCGCCGGACAGAACCGTCTGTACCGGATAGGGCGCCTTTTCGTAAACTTTCAACATGGCCCTGTTGTTTTCCAGGACATCGGCCTTCAGTCCGACAATGCCTTCTTCCCGCGCCGCGCGAATCAGAAGATTGAAAAGATACGTTGAGATACCCATCCCCTGATATTGCTCATCCACGATGAACGCGCTATCGGCATAGGGATCTCCCTGCGACCGGGCATAGCGGGCCTCGCCGATGATCTTTTCCAGACCGGACTCGTCAATGATGGCCACAATGGACATGGTATAACGGTAATCCACATTGACATATTCCTGCATCTTTTTATGGGGCATGGTCTTGATCGGGCTGAAATAACGGTAATAGACCGACTGATCGGAAAACCGGTAAAACAGCCGGCGCATCTCCTCTTCATCGGATGGCTTGATCGCCCGGAAACGGACGACCAGACTGTCTTTGAATCTGTGCGAGCAGCCGATCTTGTCCGGATAAAGATGGCCGGATTCGGCAAAATAGATTTGATCGGCGTAGATCATTTTCGCCTCTTTGGCCTGCCTGACCAGCTCAGCGCGATCGTCGGGATGCGCTATTTCAATGAGCGCCTGCGCGCGTTCACGCAGCGTCTTTCCCATCAGATAAGCAACGCCATACTCGGTCACCACGACATCCATGGATTCACGATTGGTAAACTGAAAAGGATATTTATCCAGGGAAGGAAGGATATTGGGTTGACCCTTGCGGTTACGGCTGGGCAGTGCAAACACCGTCCGGCCGCTTTTGGAAAGAGCGGCCCCCATAAAGAGCTCCAGGACGTTGCCGGGGCCTGCGGTGACATTACCTTTGCCGGTGTGCAGCGCGACATCGCCGGTCAAGTCTACTTTTCTTGCCGGGAAAATGGCCACCATGTTGTCATTGCGGCCGATCACCCGCGGATCCATGACGATATCCTGCGGCTGAAATTCAACGAGCGAATTCAGATCCAGCCAGGACATCAGCTCCTTGGTGCCGAGGACATGGGATGCACAGGATTTGCCTCGAAAAATGCTTTTATAACGATTGGTCACCGCGCCGCTTTTCACCAGGTCCATCAGGGCATCGGTAAAAAAAGGCGAATGCACACCCAGATTTTTCTTCGTCGCCAGCGTTTTGGCCAGCGCTTCATAGAGCGGTCCGATGCCGTAGGAAATACAATTGCCGTCCTGAATAACGGACGCAACATTAACGGCAATTTTCAGATAAACATCCTGAAGCGGCCAGCGCCGCACATAATAGGGAGGCTCGGTCCCCTCGACCAGATAGTGAAAATCATCCATATTCACCAGCGTATCGCCCATGGTCCGGGGAATCCGGTCATTGATTTCGCCGACGATGATCTTCGCCATTTCCATGGCCTGCCGTTCCACGGACGCACCTACCAGATAAGCGTATCCGTTATCATCGGGCGGCGTCACCTGAATAAATGCCACATCAATATTGATGGCCCCGGATTGAAAGAGCCACGGCACCCGTGAAAAACGGCTGGGGATCAGATCAACGCGCCCCTGGCTGATGGCGTCGGAGGCAATCCAGCCGGAGAAAAATGTCTTCAAACGAAATTTCCGGGCGTAGCGTTCATCAATGGCCACGGCGTCACCCAGGCTGACCAGTTGAATCAGCTCCAGATCCTGGAGGTTAAACTGATCGGACTCCATGAGGTGTTTAACCAGCGTGCGGGGTTCGGCCATGCCCGTTCCGAGAAAAATACTCATGCCCGGATCAATCTTATCCAGCACATCCTTGGGTGATACAATTTTCTGCTTCCACATAATTTCTTGCCCATCGCTACTCGGAATGTTTTCAGAAACCGCTGTGCTCAGGTTTTTCTTTCTGTTACGTCCACAAAGTGTTTTTCGAACTTTACGGTATAAAGATCTTGCCTTGCCTTCAGTCATGATGGCCGCGCCTCATGCCGATACCGGATGGGGACAGCCGACGAGAATTCATTTGCGGAATATCAATCAAACATTTCCTTGTCCCGCCGGTACCAGTAATCGGGGAAAAGACGATACATGACCCTGGAGAAGGGACCGATGTATTCATTCTTCCTTTTATCGAACTGACAGGCATGAATGATCATGTCTTTAATCGCTTCCTTGGTGCCCCCTTTGTTAAATATCGTGTAAGCGCACGAAAAAAGCGGGCTATACATATTTTTCTTTTCCAGGTATTTATAGACGTTGCGAATCGTGTTGGGGCCTTCCGGCGTGCCGTCAATCCTGCCGAGCACCCGGAGATTGGTTTCAATGGGATTACCGCTGTAGAGCTCATAAAAATGCTTCCCGTAGCGGTAATTCTTACTGGCCAGGGAAGAAACCGTGACATACATATCGCCGACACCGGCCTGAGAATGAAACGCCTGAAAACTCCCTCCTAAAAGGCGGGTGAGCGATCGGATTTCGACGCCGGCTCGGGCGAAGATGGTGCCTGGTATTGAATCTCCCAGGTCCAGCGAATCCGTCAGGCCCTTAATGTTGGCAACGATGTTCTTCAACGCGCCGCAGGCTTCCACGCCGATCTTATCAAAATTGTAATAGGCATAGAGTTCCTTGCGGTTGAACATCAGCAGATAATCGCGAATAATATTAGCCGTGCGCCGGTTCCCCGCTACGGTCAGACAAACCGGCTTGCCCAGTGCGATGTCCATGTCAAAAAAAGGTCCGCCGATACAGGCCACCTGATACTTATGCTCCAGATTATACAAATGATTGTGAATCAGTTGAGACGGCGTGATCAATTCGGTGGATATTTCGTCGGATTTTAATCCCTTGATCGGCGAAATCAGGCAGGTATCCCCGGCCTTCTTATCAATCATCGGCTTCAGATAATTGAGCAATTCCGGCAACCGATTCATGGTGACGGACAGAATAATGAAATCGTTATTTTCGACAATATGCTCCAGGTCGTTTGTGGCATAGACCTTCGGCGACAGGCGCGGAACCTTATCCATGCCGCCCATCCGCTTGGCCAGATCTTCAGTTAAGTGAATAGGATTTAAGCGATCCCGATTGATGGCCTTGCACACGTCCGAGTTGTGGTAATAGATGGCGACCCGTTTATTGTCACGTCCCAATTTGTAAGCGAACGATGTACCCAAACGTCCCGGTCCGATAATGGCGACTCTCGTGGTATCTAAATTGGAAACGATCATTCCTCATCACTCTTCATTAAAAATTATGGACTTATTATAGGGAAGTCATCGTCCACATGTCAAACCCTATTAGCCTTTTTGAAAAAAGTAAAATAAAATTTACCGGAAAACGGTGATTTTTAGTTGCATTATCCCCGAGGATTGTTTAAAAAATGAGGACTTCATCGAAAGAACGAGACTGATATAAAATTCAACAGATGAGTCTTCCCCTGGAGGCGATACCGGCAACTGTCCAGTCTGTAGCTTGGGGAGAAATTCCGCACGACACTTGAGGCAAATAAAATCTTATGGCCCAGGAAGTAATTATTCACTATCCAAACGGAGCAATCAAAGAAAAAAAATATCTTGAGGACGGGAAAGTGGAAGGCGAGTATACAGCCTATTTCCCGGGCGGACAGATGATCACGCAGCTCCATTTTGTAAATGGCCGGCGAAACGGGCCCGCCGTCAGTTACTATTCCAATGGCCAGGTTCGAGAAAAAGCAAATTTTATCAACAACAAAATGGACGGCCCTTATATTTCCTATTTTGAAAATGGGCATGTACGGGAAGAGGAAAATTATCAAGACGGCAAACTGCACGGCCTTTACCGCCGCTACTTCAAAACGGGCGAACTGCGGGAAGAGGAAAATTTTCAAAATGGAAAGTTTGAAGGCCCCTACGCCGTTTATTATAAAAACGGGCAATTGAAGGAGAGCGGGTTTTTCAAGAACGATAAACGAGACGGCGACTACATTGCGTATTTCAAAAACGGGCGGGCCAAAGAGAAAGGAACCTACAAGAACGGCAATCTGGCGGGTACCTTTCTGACCTTTAACGAGAGTGGCGATCACAGGGATGAAGACGGCAGCGAAGACGCCGATTCGGCGCGCACCTGGGATGAGAAAGATGTCGCGAACTTGCTTGATGACCTGAGTCATTTTGACAAAAAGAAGAAATGATCAAAGCCGAGGATAAGGAGGCAAACGCCATGATCAAGACCATACTCATTCCGGTTGATGGATCGCCCAACAGCGCCATAGCACTCGATTACGGAATCTATGTCGCACCGAAACTCGAGGCAACAATCACGGGACTGCATGTCATCGATGTGTTTCTGATCCAGGGGCCGATGATGACCGATATTTCCGCCACCGTCGGTATGCCGCCCTATGATGGTTTTTTTGAGGCCGTCGAAACATCGTTGAAGGAAAAGGCTGATCTCCTGTTGAAAACGTTCGATGATCGTTGCCGAACGGCGGGCGTTCCCTGCGAGACAAAAAAGAATATCGGCAAAATCAGCGATACTATTATTGAAGAAGCCGAAAATTCGGATTTGATCATCATGGCCAAGAAGGGCGAACACTTTCATTTAAAGGAAGGCGGCCTGATCGGGTCGGTCGCCGAAATCGTGATTCGTCGTTCCGGCAAACCGGTGATGGTCATTCCCGAAACCTTTCGAGAAATCGAAAGCATGGGACTGGCTTATGACGGCAGCGCTCCCGCCAAAAAAGCATTGGAGCTGTCTCTGAATATTTCTGAAAAAGCCAAGTGGCCCATCACCGTGCTGATCATCAATCCGGACAAGGCGAAGGCGGCGGATTTGTGCGCCCAGGTTGAAGACACGGCCCAGCAGGGGCTCGCCGATTGTGAAGTCATTATCTCCTCCGGAAAAGAAACGGATGACATCCTCAAATTTATTCAGGAGGGAGCCGTCGAGTTGATGGTCATGGGTGCATACGGGCATAACCGTTTGCGAGAATGGCTTTTAGGCAGCACCACCGCACACATCATCCACAAAAGCCCCATCCCCGTTTTATTGATACGCTGAAAAATTCTGCCCCATGGAGGAAAAAATGGATCAATTTGTTTCCATCAGTCCCGACGGCATTCGTTATTCATTGCCCAAGCCGGAAGATTACAAAAGCGAAATCGCTCGCATAGAAAAACTGGTCGTTCGGGCACGGAAAAAGGGTCAGGAGATTGTTGTCGTTATGGGAGTGGGCTTTGTAGGCTCCGTCATGGCGGCCATCATCGCCGATACGACTACGAAGAGGGGCAAGTCAGGCAAGTTTGTCATCGGTATGCAACGGCCCAGTACGAGAAGTTACTGGAAGATCCCCAAACTCAACGAGGGCATTTCGCCGGTTAAGGCGGAGGATCCGGAAGTCGACCCCATGATCAGACGCTGTGTTCTGGACAAAAAGACTCTTGTGGCGACCTTTGTTTATGACGTCCTTAAATTCGCCGATATAGCGGTTGTTGATGTTCAGCTGGATTATGCCAAGAATGAACTGGGCAATGTCAAAAACGGTCATGTCGAAATGTCCGCACTGGAAGAGTCTTTCGACATCATCGCCCATCACATCCCTGCCCATTGCCTGGTCCTCATCGAAACGACCGTCGCGCCGGGGACGACGGAGCAGGTCGCGCTTCCGGCGATGAGAAAGATCTTCCGCCAGCGCGGTATCACGACTGACCCGCTCATTGCCCACAGCTACGAGCGCGTCATGCCGGGACGGGACTATGTGGCCTCGATTCGCGATTTCTGGCGAGTATGTTCCGGCGTTAATGAAGAAGCCAAACGAAGAGTCGTCAAATTTTTAAACGAAGTGCTCAATACGGAAAAATTCCCCCTCACCGTATTGGATCGGCCTATTGAATCGGAGACGGCCAAGGTTGTGGAAAACAGCTACCGTGCGACCATTCTCGCTTTCCTGGATGAATGGAGTCTCTTTGCCGAGAGAAACGGCGTCGATCTTGTCAAGGTGATCAAGGCCATCAAAGTGAGGCCGACCCATTCGAACATGATTTTCCCGGGACCCGGCATCGGCGGCTACTGCCTGCCGAAGGATGGTGGCCTGGGGGTGTGGGCTAACCGTCACATTCTCGGCTTTGAAGACGATACATTCAAGATGACCCCGCTGGCCATTGACATCAATGATACCCGATCCCTCCATGCCGCCCAGCTCGTCCGTGATGCCTTGCGGAATATGAGTCTGCCCATCGCCAGTGCGGAAGTACTCATTCTGGGTGCATCTTATCGTGAGGACGTCGGCGATACCCGCTACAGCGGCTCCGAAATTCTGATCCGCAGATTGACGGAGATGGGTGCTGAAATCCGAGTGCACGATCCCTATGTGGACAAATGGTTTGAATTTGAGAATCAGGAAGAATATGCCGCAAGCAGCAAGTCTGTCTTTTTCCGCAACCAGAAAAAACTGAAAGATTTACGCGTCCAGAAAGATCTGAACAAATCTCTGATGAACATCGACGCGCTGGTGCTGGCCGTTCGGCATGAAGCTTATCTCAAGCTGGATCCGGCCAAAATCGTCAGGGCCGCCGGCCACCCGATCGCCATCATTGACTGCTTCGGCATTCTCGATGACGACCGTATCCGGCAATACCTCGCACTCGGTTGCGATGTTAAAGGTCTCGGCCGCGGGCATATCAAGCGGCTGAAGGACCAGGTCAGCAAGAGAGGAATCTGAATCGCACTGTTTTTAGCGAAAACGTTCAATCCGTCCTGCGGTTACACCTGAGAATTGCGGTTTGGAAGCACAACCGGATAAATCGTTTCCGTGTGCGCCGTAATCAACCACCTCGCAGCAAGCGACAGGGAATTAGCGCTCGTCCCGTGTGAGCGGGATTAGAAATGATCATCCATCAGGCTCTTCATTGGACCGAGCAAATCATAACGGGTCAAGTCATATTGAATCGGTGTGACAGTGATGTAGCCTTGTGCCAGAGCGCTGACATCCGTCTGCAAATCCGGGTCGGCCGTCAATGATTCCCCGGAAATCCAGTAATAGATATTGCCCCGCGGGTCGGTGCGTTTTTCAAACGACTCGATAATATTGCCCTTGCCCTGCCGGACGACGGCAATCCCCTTTATCTTTTCTTCCGGCAGAAAAGGAACATTCACATTAATCGCACTGCCTTGAAGCGATTGGCTTTTCTTAATCAACCGCACCATCTTGCGGGCAAACTTCGCAGCAAATGCAAAATCAGCTTCTTGATGCGTATCAAGGGAAACGGCCAGAGCAGGCACGCCCATGATGACCGCCTCCGTCGCCGCAGATACCGTGCCCGAGTAAATCAGATTAACACCGACATTGGCGCCGCGATTGATGCCGGAGACGACCAGATCCGGTACACGATCCGAAAGTTCTTTGATGCCGATCTTTACGCAGTCCGCAGGTGTGCCATAGACCGCATACCCCAGGAAGCCGCCGCCCTTTGTTGCACTGCGGACCATCAACGGCCGGAAAAGTGTAATGGCGTGCCCGACAGCACTCTGTTCTATTTCCGGCGCCACAATCAGACAGTCATCGTCTTTGGACAACTCATCATAAAGAGCGCCGAGACCCCGCGCATAAATCCCGTCATCATTGGTTAAAAGAATTCTCATATTCAGTCCATACTAAAACACTACCGTCGCATTTCGTAAGTAACTCTGTTCCAACTTCTCAGCTCTTCGGATTTTTGTACCTTGTTCCTTGCGCCTTGAACCTGGAACTTCTTATTTCACCTGGATGAATTTGCCGTTTTCGACCTTTAAAATAAACGCGTCTTTTTGCGCAACCCGATTGCCGCGAAAGGAAACGCTGCCGGTGACTCCCCGGAACCCGGTGACCGCCAGCAGGCCTTTCATAAAATCGGCGCGCGTCTTAATATGCTGGTCTTCCAGAACGCTGAACATTATCCCCATCGTATCATAGGACAAGGCTTCAATATTGTCCGGTTCCCGACGATACGCAGAATAGTAAACGTCGACAAAATCGTTGGTTTCCGGGAGAAATCCGTTCACAAAGAAGCTGTCGGCAAAAACGGCACCTTCCAGGTAATCAGTACCTTTCTTCAGCAGCTCTGGCGAATGCCATAAACTCGTCCCCAGAATCTGCACGCCCTTGATGTTATAGAATGCAAGTTGCGCTGTGATCATTTTTACCCGGAAAGCCGAGTCCGGAATAAACAGCGCTTCGAAATCTACCGTTAATTTACTTTTTGCCTCATCCCTCGTAGCAAAAACTTTTTCGTGCGCTCCGATCCTGTTCTTAGTCAGTTTGCCGATCTGCTCCGCAAAATCCGTTTGGGTCTTGCTGTAAGGAACAGCTTTATCCACCTTGCCGCCAATTTCTTTTGCCTCTCTGCGGAATATGCGAACCATGTCTGTACCGTACTCATCCTGCGGATAGAGAATGGAAAAGATGGCTACATTCAAGTGATCGAGCGCGTAACGCGTCAAGGCCTCCAGTTGCTGAGTCGGCGTGAGGAAATGCTGAAACACAAATTCGCCGACTTCCGTAACGCCTTCTTTGGAGGTGATCAAAACCAGCGGCACGCGACGCGCCTGGGCTTCGCGGGCCGCATCGATTGCTTCGCTCGTTCCGGAAACGGCCACAATGGCCATCACATGCGCCTGATCGGCCAGGTACTTAACCGCGTCTTTTGTCTTTTGAGGAGTTTCACCGGAATCGGCAACGATGATCTTCCATGGTGATCGAGACCGTTGGTTGAAAATATCCGCGGATAGTAATACGGCATCCAGCGCTTTATTTCCGGAATCGGCAAACCGGCCGGTAAGAGGAAGAATGCATCCGACCGCATAACGATCATCGGAAACAGCGGGTGGCACAATCATCGGCGGCGGGGTCTTGACTTCCACGGGCTTGGTTTCCGGCACTTTCACTTTCACTTCCGCTTCTCTGGTGTCCGGCGGCTTAATTGTGGATGGTTTGACTCCGGCAGCCGGCAGCTCTTTTTCAGCGGTCGACGTCCGAGGCGCCCCCGCTCCCGTCTTTGTTATGACCGTCTGCTTTTCTGCACACCCCATTGACAACAATAGTATGAATAAAGATATCGCTGCCAATCGATGATACGTTTTCATTTTGCCTCCTCGATAATCGTTACCATATCACGGCGCATTTCTTGCGCCAAACCCGGCTTGTCAATCAAAACGGACATCTCACTATGGTGCCTGGGGGCCTGATGCGGCAAGTTATGAGTCCCGATAAACACCCGTCTTTGCTCCACACCGCCTTCAGCATGCATCGTTTTTTGAGGCGAGTCCAGATAAACCTTTTCGCCTCTTTTTTCCCGGCGGTTCATTTGTTTTGAAATTCTGCCGCGATAAAGAGTTCATTTTCCGCCCCATCCACGGCACGCAGAAGAGGGGAAAAGATTCTTCATTCCTTAACGGGTTGCACCGCACGAAACACCCTCGGAACCAATAAACGTTTCCGGCAAAGCGCCTTCACCCAAAATGACGAACCCTCCAGCCGGCAAAAGGTCACGGGCCGTAACCCGTTCCCGGACGCTAAAATGGCTTTTCTATATAAGAACCTTACAATACCGTGATTTATTGTATTATATTTTTCAGGGCAGGTCGACATAAAAAAGCCCGAAACCGTTTTCACGATTCCGGGCTTAAGTAGAATTATAGTGATTTATTTCTTCACTTCCTCAAAATCCGCGTCCACAACGTCATCGTCCTTTTTACCCGATGTCTGGCCCTCCGGACCCGCGGCTCCCGCACCGCCTGCAGCACCCGCCCCGCCGGCGGTTTTCGCGTACATGGCTTCGGCCAGTTTATGGGAGACATTCATCAACTCCTCCTGAGACTTCTTGATCGCTTCAAGATCATCACCTTCCAGCGCTTTCTTCACTTTGGCAATAGCCTCTTCGATTCTGGTTCTTTCCGCCGCATCAACCTTATCGCCGAACTCCTTCACATTCTTCTCTACGGAGTAAACCAGCGAATCCGCCTGGTTTCTGGCTTCAATGAACTCCTTGCGCCGCTTGTCTTCTTCGGCATGCGCCTCCGCATCGCGAACCAGCTTTTCGATTTCCGCCTCGGACAGCCCGCTTGACGCGGTAATCTTGATGCTCTGCTCTTTACCGGTACCGAGATCCTTGGCGCCAACATGCACAATACCGTTGGCATCAATATCAAAAGTGACTTCGACCTGCGGGACACCGCGCGGCGCGGGCGGAATTCCTACCAATTCAAATCGTCCCAGAGTCCGGTTATCTGCAGCCATCTGACGCTCGCCCTGCAGGACATGAATACTCACTGCCGGCTGATTGTCGGCCGCCGTGGAAAATATCTGACTCTTCTTGCTGGGAATCGTCGTGTTCTTCTCGATGAGTCTGGTCATCACACCGCCCAGGGTTTCAATACCCAGTGACAGGGGTGTAACATCCAGCAGGAGAACGTCTTTCACATCGCCGGCCAGGACGCCGCCTTGAATGGCCGCGCCGACAGCCACGACTTCATCCGGATTGACACCTTTATGCGGTTCTTTTCCGAAAAGTTCTTTTACCTTCTGCTGAACGCGCGGCATGCGGGTCATGCCACCGACGAGGATCACCTCGTCAATCTCCTTCGTTGAAAGATTTGCATCCTTCAGCGCTGTCTGGCAGGGACCGATCACCTTGTCGATCAAATCTTCGACGAGCGATTCCAGTTTGGCGCGTGTCAACTTGATGTTCATGTGTTTGGGGCCGGCAGCGTCCGCCGTGATGAACGGCAGGTTGATGTCCGTTTCCATTGTCGTGGAGAGTTCCATCTTTGCTTTTTCCGCCGCTTCCTTCAGGCGCTGCAGCGCCATTTTGTCCGTGCGCAGATCGATCCCCTGGTCCTTCTTGAACTCCGCAACCAGGTAGTCCATGACGCGCTGATCGAAGTCTTCACCGCCCAGGTGCGTATCCCCGTTGGTCGACTTCACTTCAAAAACACCTTCGCCCAGCTCCAGGATGGAGATATCAAAGGTTCCGCCGCCCAGATCAAACACAGCGATCTTCTCGTCCTTCTTCTTATCCAGGCCATAGGCCAGCGCCGCAGCGGTCGGTTCATTGATGATGCGCAAGACATTCAGCCCGGCAATCCTGCCCGCGTCTTTTGTTGCCTGACGCTGCGAGTCGTTGAAATAAGCCGGAACCGTGATCACTGCGTCCGGTGTCTTTTCGCCCAGATATTCTTCAGCCGTCTGCCTCATCTTCGTCAGAATCATCGCGGAGATTTCCGCCGGAGAATAATTCTTGCCCCGCACGGTGACCTGAGCATCGCCATTGGGCGCTTCGGTGATCTTGTACGCCGAGATTTTCACGTCATATTGAATTTCCTTGGAACTATATTTTCGGCCGATCAGCCGTTTGACGGCATAAACCGTATTTTCTGAATTTGTAATCGCCTGCCTTTTCGCCACCTGCCCTACCAGCCGTTCGCCGCTCTCCGTTATGGCAACAACAGACGGGGTGGTGCGGTTGCCTTCCTGATTGGCGATAACCACCGGATCGCCTCCCTCCATCACCGCCACGCATGAATTGGTTGTTCCTAAGTCTATCCCGATAATTTTTCCCATTTTCTATTCCTCCTTATTATCCGTTGGTCTCTTTAATTTCACATCCGTCGTTATCTTTATTTTTTTTGCATACGCAGACTCTCGATGGACGGATCAGTCTGCCGTTCAGCAAATAGCCTTTTTCCATCTCGCTGACAATCTGGTTGTCCTGGTGTTCCGCGCTGTCCATTTGCATCAGCGCTTCGTGGACGTTGGGATCAAAATTTTCCCCTACGCTGTCGATCTTCTCCACGCCGTGCTTTTTCAGGCAGCATAGCAACTGGTCCTGAATCAGCGCGATACCGGACTTGAACGACTGCACATCACTGCTTTCCGCATGCGAAAGTGCCCGATCCAGACTGTCCAGAAAAGGCAGAATATCTTTTATTAAATCTTCTTTACCGTATTTAATGATATCGGCTTTATCCCGTGCCGCCCGCTTCTTAAAATTCTCCAATTCAGCTGCGATTCGGAGGTAGCGGTCGTAATTTTCTTTGGCTTCTTTTTCTTTTGCGGTAAACGCCGCTTTCAGCTTTTCCGGATCGATTGTCTCAACCGGATCCTGCATGGGTGCAACCGGGTCGCCGGACTCCACTTTTATCTTCCTATCCGCATGATCTTTTTTTGAACTCACGTAAATACCACTCCCTTTATTTTATATCCGGCCTCTGGAACAATTTGATATCCACCAATTCACAGATCACGTGGCCGGCTGTAATATGAGTTTCCTGAATTCGTGCCGTACTGTTCGATGCGACATTCAGGGATAAATCTACCATTTTGGCAATGGCTCCGCCGTCCTTGCCGGTGAAGGCCAATGTGATCAAACCCATTTTCTTGGCCGTCTCGATTCCCTTTTGCACATTCGGCGAATTCCCGCTCGTACTGATCCCCCAGGCGACATCGCCCTGCTGTCCGAATGCCCGGATCTGTTTGGCGAAAATCTCTGAGAAGTCATAATCGTTACCTATACTGGTAATAACGGATGTGTCTGTTGTCAATGCTAGCGCGGGTAGCGGCGGTCTTTCGATAATAAACCGGTTGACAAATTCGGCAGCAATGTGCTGAGCGTCGGCAGCAGAACCGCCGTTGCCGAAAAGCATGATTTTATTGCCTGCTTTGAGAGCTGTCGTCAAAACTTCTATGACATCGATTAATTTTCCGAGGTTATCATTGATGAAAGCCTCCTTGACGCGGCAACTTTCCTTGAATATCTTTACAGCCTGATCTCTCATGTTGAACATCCTTATTTTTTATAAGAAACCCCAAGTGAAGCGCCAATTAATTTAAGGATGCCATTTTGTGTGTCAAGGGCGGACAAGCGATTTTTTTGCAGATTTCTCTTGTTCAGACGAACATACGATTGAGCAGAAATCTCAGAGCGAGCTTAAATAAACTCCCCCTTGACAACAAAAATTTCATTCATATATTGTGCTTGGAACACAAAATAAATAATAATTGCAAATGCTTACAGCAACTTGAGTAAAAAGAAGGAGGAAGAATCATGTTCACCCCGAGTCTATGGAGAGTTCGAAGATTTGCTGATGTCATGCCGGAAATGCTTAATGTGCAGAGAGAAATGAACCGGCTTTTTTCCAATGTCGGACAGAAGTCACCGGGAAATTACCCGGCAGTCAACATCTGGGAGAAAGATGACACAGCCGTCGTGACGGCTGAGCTGCCCGGACTTGATCCGGAAAAAGTGGATGTCTCTGTAACCGGTGATATCTTGACCATCGCAGGCGAAGTCATGCCTGAAAAATTTAGCGAAGGTGAAACTTACCTGCGTCAGGAAAGAAGCTCAGGAAGTTTCAAAAGAAGCGTTCAATTGCCGTTCCAAATCAGCGCACAGGACGTTGGGGCCAAGTATGAAAAGGGGATATTAATGGTTACCTTGCCCCGGATCAAAGAAGATTTACCTAAAAAGATTAAGATTCAATAGCCGGAAAGGAGGGCGGATTCGATGATAGAAAAAGATGTGCAAAAAACTGAAAATGTGGCGGCCACCGAGCGTATCCGTAATGTTAAAACGTTCATACCGCGCGTAGATATTTACGAAAACAAAAAATCACTTTTTTTAATCGCTGATATGCCGGGCGTGGACGAGAAGACTGTGGATATTGAATTGGAAAAAAACATTTTAACGATCACCGGCCGGGCTGAAAATGGAAGGATCAAGGATGGTGCGATGATGTATTCAGAATACGAAATTGGCGACTATGAAAGAGTATTTACCCTATCGGATGAAATTGACCGTGATAGGATCGTTGCGACCGTAAAAAACGGCGTTTTGCGACTGGAACTTCCGAAAGCGGAAAAAGTCAAACCGAAAAAAATCGCCATCCAGGCGGCATAGAAAAAATCTCAAGTTTTAAGTTTTTAAGGGGTAAAAGATTTAATCTACAAACCTCCCGAAGCGGGATAATTCGAGTAAACAATTCCGGCAAACTAAAGCTTCCGGAATCGGCGTCTCATTAGGAGGACATGATTATGAAAATAAAAAATCTATTGCCGACGGCTGGAAAACCCGCAGGAAGAGACGATGATCATCCCTTCTATTCTTTGCAGAATCAGATGAATAGTTTGTTTGATGATTTCTTCTCCGGGTTCGACGTCGCACCGCGCGTATTGACGGGCGGCTTCGGCGCTTTTGTGCCGTCCGTCGACATCAAGGAAAGCGATAAGGATTTTACGATTTATGCCGAACTTCCCGGCGTGGATGAAAAAGATGTTGAGGTATCGGTAACCGGCGATTCAGTGACCATCAGAGGAGAAAAGAAAGAAGAAAAAGAAGATAAGAGGAAGAATTATTTTTACATGGAACGATCGTACGGTTCTTTCAACCGCACGATTCCGCTTACGGCAGAAATAGATGCCGATAAAACGCAGGCGAGTTTTAAGAACGGTGTACTGAATATCACCATTCCCAAGACTCAGTCGTCCGGGTTCAAGGGAACAAAAATCCCCATTACATCCGCATAAACTGAAATCGCAAATCCGTCATCCTTTTTAAAGGGTGGCGGATTTGCAGATTTACATAAACCATCGCGCACCTTCCCAGCGTTTCTTTTGATGCGGCAATAATTCAATTACCTTGCAGTGACGGACTGCAACCGTGAAAGAAGGTCCGCCCTTTTTCATTGCATTTACCCGCCCGGCCTGCTAAACCGCAGCAACAACAGCAAGGATAAATGATCTTTATGGGAAAAACACTCCCGGAAAAATATCCCCAGGTTAAAGAAGTCACGGATGCCCAGCGAATCAGCATGGTGAAAGAGATTTTTTCTACGATCACCGGCAAATACGACTTCTTGAACCGTCTCCTCAGTCTGCGGCGCGATGTCGCCTGGCGAAACTTTGCTGCAAAAAAAATGCACTTTTTTCGGACCAACCGTTATCTGGACGTGGCCTGCGGTACGGGCGATCTGTCGATCGCGGCGGCGCTCAGGCACCCGCAAATCTCCGTAACCGGAATTGATTTCGTGCCCGCGATGGTGGACGTGGCAAGAGGCAAAGTACAAAAGAAAAATCTCGCCGACAGAATCGTCCTGATGCAGGGCGACGCGCTGCAGTTGCCCTTTGCCGACAATACCTTTGATGTTTCAGGCATCGCCTTCGGCATTCGCAATATTCCCGATCGTAAGCAGGCGCTTTCCGAAATGCTGCGCGTGACGATCCCCGGCGGACAAGTGATGGTACTGGAAATGACATTTGTCCAGAATCGTTTCTTTAAGCTGACTTATTATGTTTATTTGAATTTTCTACTGCCGGCATTTGCCAAGCTGCTTTCCAAGAACCCCGCCGCTTACTATTACCTGGCCGATTCAATCATGAACTTCCCCTCCCCGGACGAATTCGCAAAGATCATGGAAGCCTCCGGTATGGTCCGTGTGGAAAAATACCCGCTGACCTTCGGCGTCACGTGGCTGCACATCGGGAAGAAGGATAAAGGATAAAGGATAAAGGTTCAAGGTTCAAGGTTCAAGGCGCAAGGTGCAAGGAAAGCCCGGAGGATTCCATCCCGGGCTTCTCTTTTTTTGAATCCCGACCTTGTACCTTTTTCCTTGAACCTACTTTGTGGTTATCACCCACACCCCCTGCCAGTTCTCAGGCGGGTGGGCGATGAGGTCGTCGCACTTTGCCACATAGGCGCGGGCCACAGGATCGTCGTCTGCGAGTGCGGAAAAACCTTTTTTCGCCCCAGGAAACTCACCTCGATAAAACAAGGCGAGCGCTTCGGCGAAGCTGTCCATGATCCTCTGCTTCCGCTCGTCGATACCACCGGGCAGCATCGGTTCATAAACGACAACCGGTTCGCGCCGTCCCACAACGGCAACCCGGGAAACTTCTCGCACAGGAAACGCGTCCCCCATTTGTTCCCTCGTGGATTGTGAAATGAGGCTGTATGTGCCGAACTGCTTGTTGATGCCTTCCAGCCGCGCCGCCAGGTTCACCGCGTCTCCGATCATCGTGTAGTCGAACCGGGAATGCGACCCCATGTTGCCGACGACGGCGAAACCCGTATTCACGCCGATACGCATTTTCAAATCCTTCCTAAGCTTCTCTCTCAGTGGCGGACGCATATCGGCGAGTTTTGCCTGGCACCGCAGCAGGGCTCTCACACAGCGCGCTGCGTGATCCGGCTGCTCAATCGGCGCGTTCCAGAAAGCGATGATTGCATCCCCCTCATACTTGTCCACCGTGCCGCCCTCTTCGTGAATGATGTCGGTCATGGCGGTCAGATACACATTGAGAAGATGGGTAAGCGCCTCGGGGTCCAGTCCTTCGGAGATCCCGGTAAAGCCTTCCAGGTCGGAAAAGAAGATCGAGAGCATCTTTCTTTCACCGCCCAGCTTCAGACGGTCGGGATGGGCAATGATCTGTTCAATCACATCCGGGCTCAAATACTGTTTGAACGCATTTTTAATAAACACCTTCTGGCGCCCCTCGGTCGTGTAATAAATAAGCCCCGAAGTGAAAAGCGTCACGACCACCCCCACCTCCTGCATCACTAACGGCAGCCAGAAGCCCCACCGATATGCGACCAGAGAAAGCACAAGCGGCGCACAAATGAAAAACACATAAACCAGAACGCTTCTGAGAATACCCGATGCCCGGGACGTTGCCATGCCGGCGAGAAGAACAATGACGAGTGCAATCAGGATAGCAGGAATCCGGGGAACGGGCCGGATAAAGTCGTCGGCCAGCAGGTTATCGAGCATCGTGGCGGAAATCTCCACTCCGGGATAAACGCCGGAAACCGGTGTGGGCCTGAGGTCATAAAGGCCCGGCGCGGAAAACCCGAAGAGCACGTAAGCATTCTTGAAATCATTTACGGAAACGGAGGGCGCCTCTCCGTTCTGAAGACGGAGTTCACTTTGAATGATTGACGCGGCGCTATAGGCCTGGTGTGTCCCCGACGGACCCCGGAAATTAAGGATGGCACGGCCTGCGGCATCGATCGGGACGGTTCGATCCCCCGCCAAGAAGCGTTCCGGAGTTATTCTTAAAGGCGCAGCCGGCGCCGCGGCCAGGTAACTGGCGAGCGCCAGCGACGGCAGGACTTTGCCGTCAAACACTTCAAAAAGCGCCGTCCGGCGATAAACGCTGTCCGCGTCGGGATTCAGATGGACATTGGCTAAAACGCGCGAAGCGGCGGCAATTTCTGCTACGGGAAAAGAGGCCCGGGGAAAAACATCATGCCCCGAATCGGCAAGCCATGGTTGCAGTCCGTTGATACTCCATGTAGGCACTGGCGCAAAGGACGGCCACTGCTTTTCGCTTCCCTCCTTTTGGCTGAGAAATACGGCCCCGATAAAATACGGGAACCGGCGGATTTCGGCGGCAAGAGCCTGATCGTCCGCCACACCGTATTTCGACGGCTCCGTAAAAAGCACGTCAAAGGCCAGCGACCTGGCACCGGCGCGTCTGCAGAACTGAATAATCGGAGTGTAGACTTCACGCGGCCAGGGCCAGGACAGTCCGTTTTCCGTCCTCGCCCAGTCCAGACTGTTCTGGTCCAGAAGGATCAAGCGGATTTTTGGCGTCTCGGCAGACGGCTTGGCCAGGAGATTGACCCGCCAATCCCAGGTTTTCGCCTCCCAGCGTTCCAGGAAGCCAGGCCCGAATAAAATGGACGAGACTAAAATACCGACGACACCGGCCATCAGGCCCTGTATCAATTTCGCCCTTTTACCCCGGAATAATTTCATCAGGTCCATATTCTCGCCTCCCAACCGGAGAAATGAAACTGAGCCGGCTGTCACGAGCCCTTTCAACCACCCGATTGTAACCTTTAGGTTATGCAGGCGGGGTGACTGTCCGCTATAATAGATGGCCCACGGCCTTCACAAATCTTTCCTTGCGGATGGCCGGCGGCTCGACTCCAACCTGTGATACTCCTTTGTCCCGGAGCTCGGCTATGCGGCTTTGCGGCGAGGGATGCGTTTTGGCAAAATCGCTGCCGCCCGGTTTCATCTGTTTAGCCATGACGTTCAGCATGTCGATGAGTGCGCCGGGATTGTATCCCAGCCGCTTCAGGATGGCTGCCGACGCCGCGTCAGCCTGGTATTCATACGACCGTGAATAGCCGTTCGTGATCATCGTGTTGGTAATGTCGGATATCACGCCCCCGAACGCCTGGGTCAGCTGCGCCACCTCCCGCGACCCCAATGATTTTGCGCTCTCCTGAGCCAAGACGGACAGCGCCTCCGTCATGCGCGCTTTTTCGATCGCCTTCATGCCGTGCCGCAGCTGAATGTGGCCGATCTCGTGCGCAAGAACGGCCGCCAGAGCGTCTTCCGTGCGGCAGCAGCGAATCAGCCCGCGGGTGATAAAGACATGGCCGCCGGGTGTGGCAAAGGCATTGATATCGTCGGAATCCAGAACGAGAAAGTGATACCCGGCGAACAGCTCCGGCATATCCGAGACTTTCGCGAGCGTCTGACCCAGCACATTAAGGTAGGCGTCGGCCTTGCCATCGGAGGCGGCCGGATATTTAGCGAGCACCACCGCGCCGACGGTCCGACCGATATAGTATTCCTGCTGGGGCGTAAAATCTTCCAGGCTTTTCGAGACCGCCGCCGTGCTCTTGCGGATGGATTGCCCCTGTTCTTTGCTGATCGTTCCCGTGGCGACTCCGACCGAGGTGGCCACGGTTGTCGCCGTTTCCACAGCGGCGCAGCCGATCAATGACATCACGGCGAGCCCAGAGATCATCGTTCGGAAAAAGAGTCTGTTCATGGCCTCCCTCCTTCCGCACCGGTCGTCAGATAGCCCTTGGCGATAAAGTCCTCCATCTGCCCGGGAGATATCTTTATCGCTTCCATCTTGTTGATCCAGGCATAGTCCAGATTCTTATGGCTCTTCCGGTACTGGGATTCAACCTCTTCGCTGAATCCTTTTCCCGCGAGCGCAATTTCGTCGCGCGAAACGGACGACCCGACGTTTGCCTGCCCGGCCTTGAGTGCAATCTTGGAGCTGGTCAGGGCTGTGCCGTGCATCCATCCCTGAGCTCTTGTGCCGGCCGTCGCTACTTTTTTCCAGCCGCCCTGCTCCGCAAGCACCGTCACCTGGTCGCCGTAAGATACCCGGGCAACAATTTTTCCCAGATAGGACGGCGTTGCCCGCAGCTCGCCCTCCTTCACCTGAACACTCATAACTTTCTGTGCTTCAGCAATCGAGCCGAGAAACAGAAGGCTCAACAGCGCGAGGCACATGATTGCCGATCGGTAACGAAGCATATCAACCTCCTTCTTCAAATCAATCTTCTCAATACTGAACTGACCTAAAAACAGTTGTTGATTTTTCTTTGGCGAAGTTCCGCGAGCTTTCCCTTGTTCCAGCCGGAAATCTTGCTGTAATATTTTGTAAGCTGCGCGATGCCTTCCACATCGGACGAATCGCAATAGAGGCACCGGTCATTAATTCCGCGGGCTGTCTTTCCACAGGCCAGACAGGACGTGAACTCCGGTGTAAAGTCGATCCGGCGATTGGCCGTTTGATCAAACGTATAGCGCACAAAGCGGACAAGAGCATGAGCGCCGGGATTGGCGGCACCCAGTTGCAGGTGAGTGATAACGTCCCCCGCCAGGAAGCGATGGAATCTGCCCTCCTCAAGAACTCTCTCGGCGGGTGAAACATCCGCCGCCGCATTGAGATGCGTAGAATTCGTATAATAGATGGAGCCTTCGGCGATATCGCCCTGGACGAAGCGTCCCGCAATCGGCGAGTAATACTTCAGATCCAGCCTCGCGAAGCGATAAGCCGTCGTCTCCGCCGGCGACTGTTCCAGAACGAACTTCATTCCGAGTTCAGAGCTTAAGCGCTCGGCTTCCCGCTCCAGAAAATCAACCACTTTGAGGCCAAAATCCATGGCGCAGGCGGACTCGTGCAATTCACTGCCCAAAAAGATCTGCGCGAGCTCCGCAAGGCCCACGAGACCGATGATGTAATAAGCGCGGTTCATTCTCAAAAACGGATGACCATCGGTGTTCATCGCCAAAACGGCCAGCGGTCCCTGCTCCGCGTAAGACAGAAGTTTTTCCAGAAAGTCTTTTTTCTGGATATGGGCTTTGGCCGCCGTCGCCATCAGGTCTTTTAAACAGGCGAAAAGCGTCTCTTCGTTGCCCGCGGCTTTATATCCCTGCCGGGGCAAATTCAACGTCACGCTTTGCACTGCCGCACTGCGGAGTAACCAGGGTTTGGCAAGCTCGTCTTTTGCAGAAGCGGCACTCGGAAAGAAAGGGTTGAAACATCCGCGAGCCGCTGCGTCGGTTCCCCGGTCGAAGACAAAGCAGGTATTTCCCTGGCAGCAGGCAACCTCACAGGCCAGACGAAGTAAATCATCCGCACCGGGCTCCTTCCAGAAGGCATCGTTCACATGCAGGAGCGGCCGGGGCAGAATAAACGGTTTGCCTGTCGCATCGCCTTTTTTGAAGACTTCGAAGATCGCACGGGTGAAACGTTGCGCCTCGGGTACGTAGTCCCGGTACGTTTTTCCGGAGGAGGTGCCGGCAGGTCCGACAGCCGGCAGGTCCGCCCAGATTTCGGGCATGTCATAGTAGAGGTGAATGTCGGTATAGAGCGCCTGACCGCCGCGGGTGGCCGAAAGCTGAGAAAACTCATAAACCAGCATCTGAGCAAACTGGCGGATTTCTTTGTCCGTCTTACCGGTCAGATAAGGAGCAAAGGAAATGTTGAGGGCATCCCAGCTTACCGTGCCGGTAAAATGCCCCTGCAGGATGGCGCTGAAACGCACCATATGCGCGAGCAGAACTTCCGCGTGCTTGGCGGGTTTGGCGGAATTAATGGCGTGCGGCAGCTTTAATCCGAAAAGCTTCAGATATTCGAGCGACTGGCAGCAGCTGTAAGGACGGTCAATGTAGCCCAAACCGTGAATATGCAGATCGCCCACCTTGTGCGCTTCGCCCACGTCCATCGAGAAAACATCGTAGAGTGAAAATTCCCTTTTAATGCCTTCCGCAAACAGCAGATTCGTGCCCTCCGGGGAATGGGGCGTGTTGGCGTTTTCCTTGTTCTGATGCAGGATAAGTTCGCGCACGTCATAGAGGGGAAATCCCAGGCGGCCGTGAAGGCGCCTTTCTTTTTCCAGCCCCCGTTCGATTAGCTTGGCATTCACCAGTTCCCGCACGAGGGACGTCGTCAAAAGGCCGATGCCCGAGGCAACAATTTGTTTTTCCACGTCTCTGGAAATTTCCGCCGCCAGGAGATAATCAATGTCTGCTTCGCGCAGAAGCGCATCTACAATGCGCTGGCGGTTCCAGGGCGCAATTTCTTCTCCGGACGTCCGGATAAATAACGTCAAATCTGTCGTTTCGGATGGGTCAGTCATATTCACACGTTCGTCGGAATGGATTTTTCGATATTGCCCAGGGCCGCTTCCGCAGCCTTTGCCAGCTCTTCATCATGATCATGATTAAGAGCAAACACGCGGAAGTGCCGGACCCGTGCCGGAATAAAACGATAAATTTCGTTTAAGGGCTCGGGGGACGTTTGTCCGGTTAACGGATTAAAGATGTTGATCTGCTTGCCGGGCTCCGCGATCGGGTTCAGGGGACGGGGGTCCTGCGTAGCCACATCGACACGGAATGCCAGACGCCGCAGTCTGACGGGCAGATGCTCCCTGATTTTGGTTTCATAATTTCCGGCGCCGGCAAATACCGTACCGCGTTGAATCTGGTCGATAGAGATTTCGGCGGCAAAAGCCATTTTCCATTTCAGTTTACGCGCGTGAATTTTTTGCCACTCGAGGGCCAGTTTGCGCTTCCGGCCGTCCTTTGCCGAAAGCCAGCTCCGGACGGAGCTGAAGAGCGACCACTCGTCGCATTCGAGGTAAAGATCGAGATTCTTAACCGGACTTACCGGATAAATAACCCGCAGGGTGTCGGAGAATATTTCCCGTAAATGCAGATCCAGCGCGCGTGTTGTGCGGTGGAAATAAACATTGCTGTATAAATTGAGCCGGGCGTTAAGAAAACGCCTGAGCGCCGAAATGCCGGACTGGTGCAGGGCCAGGCCGTCTTTTGTAAAAAATGTATAGTAGCGCAGGCGCGGCATATCGACCATATCCAGAGAAAAACCCGTCATATAAGCGTCGCGCTGAACATAGTCGAGATTGTCGACCGTGTAAATGCCCGAGAACAATTGACGGAGCCACTGCAGCCAGCGCGGCGGTTTCGTCTCCTCGCGCCCGGCGGGTTGTTTGATGAGATAAGCAACCTGCCGCGGATCCAAATGCTCCCCGCGGGCAAAAGCCCCGGACGGACCGCGGTTAATGCGGGAAATCAAAGCGCCCATTTTTTTGACAATGATCAGCCGGCCGACATCTTCATGGGTCATCCCCCAGTCCGCCAGATAATGTTCATCAAAAAAATGGCCGAAAGGGCCATGGCCGACGTCATGCAGGAGTCCGGCCAGCCGCAGCAATTCTTCGACATAATTCAGCGACGGTGTGTCCGGACAAATATCTTTGAGGCTGGGATACAGATGACGGGCAAACTCTCCGGCAACATGCATCGTTCCCAGTGAATGCTGAAAACGGGTATGTTCGGCCGCCGGATAAACCCACCTCGCGCTCTGCAGCTGATAAATGCGGCGCAAACGCTGCATCCAGGGAGAATCGATAATGTCCTTTTCCGTCTTTTCCGCAGGGTCATCTTCCCGCGGCACGGTAAAGAAGGCATACGAGTGAATCGGATCGGCAATCAGGGCCATCCCGGCATAAGCACTGGATGAAAAACTTTTCTCTTTCATAGCAAATGTTTACAATATTATATTCAAAAGATCAAATTTAATCCCGCTGACGCGGGACGAGCCTTAATTCTCCACAGCTTGCTCAGAAATAATGACGTCCATTTCATCCTCGACACTTGCCGCCAGGTGGTTGATTGATGCCTCAAGGACCCTTTTGATCAGACGACCGCGAAGAAGACATCACGCCAGAGATATTTTTTAGATCAGCCTGCTTCCGGGCATTGCAGGCATCGCGGTTTGCCTGAGGCCTTACCTCGGCAACATTCTGAGTCGAAAAAATCTGCGATAAACACTTTGACAGATTCCTTCAATGTGGTAACCACATGTCCATCTGGTTTTCAGATGATATCAATTTGGGAGAACACCTGCATGAAAAACTTCTTTGCACCCGAGTCCGTTGCCGTCATCGGCGCAAGCCCGCGCGAAGGCAACCTGGGATTTCAGATCATCACCAACCTGCGTTATGGCTTCACGGGCCGTATTTACGCCGTGAACCCCAATTACCCGGACATCATGTCCCTGCCCTGCTATCCGACGGTTACGGCTATCCCCGATTCCGTCGATCTCGCAATCATCATCGTTCCCGCCCCGGCCGTGCCTGCAGCGCTCGCCTCCTGCGGACGCAAGGGGATCCGCTGTGTTATCATCGAAAGCGCCGGTTTTGCCGAAACCGGCGAAGAGGGCCGCCTGCTTCAGGAGCGCTGCCTCGCGATTGCGCGTGAGGCCGGCATCCGCGTCTGGGGACCCAACTGCATGGGAATGGTCGATGTCCCGAAAAAATTCTTTTTTACTTTCATGCACCCGAATATTTACCAGGACGGACTGGTTGAGGGCCGCATTTCCATGGTCGTGCAAAGCGGCATGCTGTCCGCGGGATTTCTGGTCGACCTGATGAGCGAGCGCGCCGTGGGGATCGCGAAAGCCTGTTCCATCGGAAACAAAATGGACATCGATGAATGCGATGTTCTGGAATATCTTCTTGGCGACGATGAAACAGACGCTGTCGCCCTCTACCTCGAATCAATTGTCCGCGGGCGGCGGTTTCTGGAACTGGCCGAACGTGCCGTAAAACCGATTGTCCTGCTCAAGGGCGGGAAAAGCGCGGCGGGAGCAAAAGCCGCCCTGTCGCACACTTCCAGTCTGGCCGGCAACGCCCGCCTGCAGGACTCCCTGATGTCCCTGGCCGGCGTAACCATTGCGCGTGATTTTCAGCAGATGATGGAGGTCGCCCGGGCGCTCGCCATGATCGGGCAGACCCCTGCCAACTGCCGCACGGCCATTATGACCTTCAGCGGCGGCGCCGGAATTCTGTCCTGCGATTTGCTTGAACAGCAGGGGCTGCGCGTCGCGGAACTTTCTCCTTCCACAAAGCGGGACCTCGCTTCCGTCTTCCCGGACTGGCTTCCGGCGTCCAATCCGGTGGACATGTTCCCCGCCTTCGCCCTCAAAGGCCCGATGGCCGCTTATGACAGTGCATTCAATGCCGTGGTCAAAGACCCGAAAGTGGATGTCATCTTCCTGCATTTCTTTGTCGGCCTCTACCCCAACTACGACCGGTTGAAGCGCTTCAAGGAAGCCGCGGACCGCGAGAAGAAGGTTTTGATCCTCTGGGTGATCGGCCGGCGCGACGCGCTCAGAACCTTCAAACGTGAGGCGCAGGATGCTTCCATTCCGGTGCACGGGGAACTGTTTCGCGCGGTCGAATGCCTGGCGTGCGCGTCCCGCTATGCGCCCCGCAAAAAAGCGGCAACCCTGATCCACCGCGCAGCGCCCAAACTATTGCCCAAAGCCGCCGCGATTTTGTCCGCCTGCCCCGAACGCATCTGGGACGAATTCGCGAGCAAAAGGCTGCTCAAAACCTATGGCATACCGGTGGTGGAAGAAAAGATCGTGGAATCAGCCGCCGCTGCGCAGAGCTTCGCACGCAAAACGGGATTCCCCGTCGTCCTCAAGGGACTCGTCCCCGGACAGGTCCATAAAACGGAATCCGGTCTGGTCTGCCTGGGCATCACATCGGCCGCTGTCCTCCGCAAGACGTATGCCGATCTCGTCAAGCGATTGAAAGGCCGGGGGAAGATTCTGCTGCAGCGGCAACTGCCCGTCGAATACGAATTAATTGTCGGCATGCTGCGGGACCGGCAATTCGGTGCCTGCGTGATGTTTGGTCTGGGCGGCATCTTTTCCGAACTGCAAAAAGATGTCGTCTTCGCTCCTGCGCCGCTCTCGGCATCGACCGCCAGGGAACTGATCCAGCGCATTTCGGGCAAGAAACTTCTACAGGGCTTCCGCGGAAGAAAACCGCTCGACATGACACGGATGGCCGGCATCCTGGTGAATCTGGGAAATCTCGCCGCTGCCTCTCCGGATATCGAACAAATCGATATCAATCCGTTGGTGGTCGCCGAGGGAAAGCCTGTCGCCGTTGATGCGACCGTCATCAGGCGTCCGGGGTGACGTGCGGGGGCCATTCGCGCAGCAACAGGATAAATTCTCTTTGTGACGAATTCAGTTCAATTCCGAATCCGATTATGTTAGATGAACGGGACGGATGCCGATACCTCCGAAGTATCGATCTCAATAAATTAAGAAAATAAAGGAGAATGTTATGTTCCCAAAAATATCATCCATCGGATTTACCAGCAGTCTGCTTGTCGTCGCGGTTGCGTGTCTCGTGGCATTAACGGCCTCTTACGGCATCGCCGCTAAACCGGAGTCCGGAGATATCGTTGCCCGCTGGGGGAAAAAAGTCATCACCAAGCAGGATGTGGAGGCACGCATCAGCCAATATGCTCCGGAGCTGCAGGAAAAGCTGAAGGACCCCGCGCAGAGGCAGCAATATCTGGAGAGCCTCGTTCAGATTCAGATTGCCGGAGCGGAGGCTAAAGCGCAGAAACTTGATAAAAGAAAAAACGTCGCCCAGCGCATCGATGACGCGATAAATTCCATCCTGGTACAGGAGTATATCAATGATATCGTCAAGAAACTGAAAAAACCCACGGACCAGGAAGCCGAAGCTTTTTTCACTGCGAATAGAAATGACTATACGACCCCGGCTTCGATCCGGGCGCAGCATATTCTCATTGCCTTAAAGCCCGATGCGAAGCCTGAAGACGTGACGGCGGCCGAGGCCAAGGCGAAGACGGTTTATGACGAACTGGCGGCGGGCGCGGATTTCGGCAAGCTCGCGGAAAAATACTCGGATGACTCCGAAAGCAAGGGCAAAGGCGGAGATCTGGGAACTTTTAATGCCGCTCAAATGCCGCCCGAATTTTCCCAACCGGTACTCGCCATGAAAAAAGACGAACTGGGCCGCCCGTTTCGCACGCCGTTCGGCTTCCATATCGTCAAAGTCAATGATATCATTCCCGCCCGTCAAATGGAATTCAAAGAAGTAAAGGAAGACGTGCTGACGCGGCTGGACAATGAGAGCCGGGGAAAAGTCGTTTCCGAGGAGCTGGAGCGCCTCAAGAAGAAATACAAGGTGAAGATTTATTAATCAGCAAGTCATAGGCTGTAGGAAACAGACGTAAAATAAAGCCCGGCGGGAATGTCTTCCCTCCGGGCTTTATTTATTCCTAACAGTCTAACAGCCTTCAGCCTACAGTCTAATAGCCTAGAATACGAGCGTCAGCTTATTAATAAGGATGTAATCGTCATTAATGGCATTGCCCTCCGATGCGCCTTTGAAATACTTGCCGGTAAACAGATAACCTGCGCCCAGCATATACGAAAGGTTGTTCGTGATTTTGTAAGTTGCCGTTAAATCGAGTTCGTACCCGTAATCGTTATAGAGATAAGCTGTGCCGGGGTCTTTCGGATCAGCCCAGGGTTTTTTGTCGGCGATGGCGTAAGAGACGGACGCCATAACATCCAGTTTATCGATCGGCCGCACGCCGCCTCTGACCTGGAAAAACCAGGCATTCGTCATGGGACCGCCATTATATCCGGAAGGATTAAGCGGGGTCATAACGGCATTATGACCGAGCTGATTGCCCGCCCAGTAAGTCAAATCACTATTGAAAAGAATCAAGCAGGGGGTCCAATCGCGCCCGCCGTTGATGAGCAGGCTATTGGCTTCTATTTTGTCCGCCGTTCCGGGGTCGTCGCCGGAAACATACGCGATGCTGCCTCCCACGTAGAATTTGCCGAAATCAGCCGTAGCATCGACCCAGGCCGATAAGCTGTCTAATTTTAAATCGACCTGGTCCGTTTCGTATTGCTTCCATTTTCCCCAAAAATAATCCGCTTCCGCCTGAATCTTTACGGGCCCCAAATTCACGATGGCATAGGGAATCAGTGTATAGAACAGAGCCTTGTAATTTCCGGCCGGTCTGTTTGTCGCATCACGTCCCACCCCGCCCAGGACACCTGTTTCGCCGCCCCTCCAGGAATATCTGACTGCCGCGCAATACTTGTCATTGTCGACGTCGGAGGCAGTCACGCCCGGGGTCAGCACCGTGCGGCTGTTCTCACCCATTTTAACGATTTGCACCGTTACAAACCAGGGGTCCTGTGCATAGCTCCAGGCCACCTTACCCTTGGGACCGGCGCTGTCCGCAAAGACGGTCCCAAATACATTGTCATTCATATACCCGACACGGAAAATGCCTACAGGCGACATGTATTGAACGTAAGCCCAGTCAAAAGCAATGTTTTCATTTTCGGCCCTGGTGCCGGCGGATCCTGTGTCAAGAGCGGTGCCGGGAACAAAACGGCTGGCGCCCCAGGCTCTTTTCATAATATCCGCCCGCGTGATCAGCATCAGGCCCGGATGAATGATGAACGTCGAGTTCAGACGCAGACGCTGAAAATAGAAAGCCGTGCTGGGTCCGTCCGCAGCCGTACCTTTTTTAAATGTCGTCTTGTCCAGATACAGACCGCCCGCGAAAAATTCACCGCCGACTTTCAAATCCGCGGCCCGGGCTGACGTACTGATGATCAGGCCGAGCCCGAGCAAACAAAAGATGATCCCGCGTTTCATGTTTTCTCCTTTATTGCATTCGAATTGCTTAAAATAAGACGGTGCCGGAGCGCCGAAGAATTGAGGGAGTGTCTATCATATTTGAATTGCATTCGTCAAAAAGAAAACCAGAAAAAAGCCCGGCAGGTTTCCCCGCCGGGCCTCTTTGTAATCTAGCAGACTAACTCTCTATTGCCTCGCGTCCCCGTGAGGGGATAAAGGCCTAGAAGGTCAGTGTCAGCTTGTTGATGACCAGGAAGTTATTCCGAAGGTCATTGGTGCCAGAAGCATTCACGCCCTTATACCAGTCGCCGGTGAAGAAATAGCCGCCGCCCAGCATATAGGACAGGTTGTTGGTGATCTTGTACGTAGCGGTCAAATCCACTTCGTAACCGTAGTCTCTGCTCTGCCACTGGGCTGCCGGGGTCTTGTCGGCATGTGCCCACGAACCGGACAGCATAATGTCCAGCTTGTCGACCGGGCGAACGCCGGCGCGCAGCTGTGCAAAGTAAGCATTGCTCATTGGAGCACCATTGGCAGTACTGGCAGTTGCTGATTGTCCATAACCTACCTGAGTGCCAGCCCAGTAGGTGAGATCATAGTTGAACATGATCAAACAGGGGTTCCAATCGATACCGCCGTTGCTGGCGCCTTCGATTTTATCCGTTGTTGAGGGATCATCGCCGGCGAGGTAAGCTAACGTACCGCCGACATAGAACATTTTGAAATCAGCCGTTCCATCGATCCAGGCGGCTAGCGAGTTTACAGTCTTGTCGACGATCGCGGGGGGTATCTCACCATCGTCAAATGTAATCTTACCATAGAGCCAGATCACTTCGCCCTGCAGAAAAACCGGACCTAACTGAGCTTTAAAGTAAGGCAGGGTGGCAAGCAGTCTTGATCTATTACTGGAAATAAGATCGCTTCTGCCATTGGCATTGTTAATATATTTGAACAATAAACCGGCCATACCGGTCTTCCAGGCATAAATGCCGTAAGCGGTGTAGAAGCTGCTGTCACGGTCCGTCGCCGTCGTAATGTTAGTTGACATATAGCTTAATTCGTTGTTCTTACCGGTCTGCAGGCCCAGGGTGACAGGTCCGCCGCGGAACATGTAACCGATTTTGCCGGTCGGATTGGAACTGTCACCGAACACGGTGCCCCACGCGCCATCGATCTGGTAACCAGCGAAGAAGATACCGATCGGTGAAATGTAGGTGATGTAAGCTAAATCGAAGTTGATGTTTTCATTTTCAGCTCTGGTACCGGCGGACGTCAGATCGCCAGCAGATACACCGGCCGTACCTATACCGGGAAGACCACCAGTCGGTGCTGATCTTGCGGCGCCCCAGGCTCTTTCCATGATGTCCGCGCGGGTCGTCAAAGTCAGGCCCGGAGAAACAACAAACTGCGTGGTCAAACGCAGTCTCTGGAAATAAAAAGCGCTGCTAATGCCAGGCGTTACGTCCTTCGGGAAACCTATCCCCGGGCCCGGCAATGTGTACGTGTCCTTGTTCAGGGCTGTTTTATCCAAATACAGGCCTGCCGCATAATACTCGCCGCTGAACTTTACATCAACGGCCATCGCTGACGTGCTGAAGGCTACGATCAACCCCAGTGACAGCAAAACTAACCAAAATCTCTTCATTTTTTCCTCCTAAGGATTAATAGAGTAAAAAAGTTTTCGCCTCCTTCCCGAAACGGGCATTCCCGGAAAAAGGCACCCCTACCTCTGCCTCGTGCATCCTGCGTTCAGTAAATTCCTGACTGCAAAATACACGGCGCGAAGCTAGCATCGGCTGATTACCCTTGTCAAGATTTATTTCCCGACAAGCGAAGCTCGCCTCGCTTATCTAACCTTGCTAGCAACTACGGTGCCATATTCGAAATGCGTTGCAAAAGGGATCTGATTCTTGCCGTTTCGTCGGGGCAAAACGGCGCAGCGGACTAGCGGAATCCCGAAACGCAATTTTTGCTTCTGCTGGAAATAATTTAATATATAAGGAGAGGGGGAACTGCTGACACGATGATCGACCTCACGCGCGAAGTGTGTTAATTTTTACCACGGACCTTGTACCGACCATCACAATTTGGCATTATTTAATGTCAAAGACCGGGTTCACGTGTTGTTTTTAACACACTCCCGACAAAAATTCACATTGGGCGTCAACCGCCGGCAAAAAAATCCCTGCTGATGAACAAGGCCGCGCTTTAATCCCGTTCACGCGGGACGAGCGTTAATTCCCTGTCGTTTGCAGCGACAGGGAATTTCTTACCTCGACAGCTTGCTGCGAGGTGGTTGATCTGCTCTGGAAATAATGTCGGGAGCTTACCGCAACGGGGTCGTACCGGTGCAGGAACGGCTACAAGGCTTCAGAGCTTGAATATTTTTCATATAGGCAATCCGTCAATATTCTGATATTAGGAAAGTGACCTTTTAGTCGAGATGCAACGGAAATTGGACAATGAACGGCAATAAAAATTCCTAGTGGAGGTTAAAGCAATGGGTAAATCCAAAGACATGAAGAAAGATGAAAAGAAGAAACCGGCCAAGTCAGCCAAAGAGAAGAAGGAAGCCAAGAAGCTGAAAAAATCCGGAAAAGAATAAGAAGATAAAAGGGTCAAAGGTTTAAGGTTTAAGGTTTAAGGTGCAGGGCTCAAGGAAAAGATCACTCTTTACCTTGTACTTTGTTTCTTGTGCCTTGTTCCTTGAGCCTCATATTTTAAATACCGGATCAAACCCCCATTAGGATACGCATGAAAATAAAATTTCTCGGTGCCGCGAGAACAGTCACCGGCTCGTGTTACGTTATTGAAACGGATCAAGCGAGATTTGCCATCGATTGCGGGATGCATCAGGGTTCCGATCAAATTGAAAGACGCAACCTCGATACTAATCTTTACGACCCCTCCCGGATCGATTTTTTTATCATTACCCACGCGCATATCGACCACTCAGGGCTGCTGCCGCGCATGACGCAGCAGGGTTTTCGGGGACCCATTTACGCGACGGAGCCCACCGCCGATCTGCTCAAAATACTGCTTCTGGACAGTGCGCACATTCAGGAGGTGGAAGCCGCCGGCAAAAATAAAAGATTGCTGCGCACGGGACTGAAAGCCGAGGCTGTTCCTCTTTATACGACCCAAGACGCGGAGGCTGTCGCGCCGTTTCTCAAAAACATGAAGTATGGCGAAACATTCACTCCGGCCCCCGGCATCAGTGTCCGTTTTCAGGATGCGGGCCACATTCTGGGCGCGGCCATGGCGGAAGTGTTTATCGAAGAAAATGGGTCAACCGTGAAGCTGGTTTTTTCCGGCGATATCGGCCGCCCTAATCAGCTCTTAATGAAGGACCCCTGTTCCATGCAGCAGGCTGATTTTCTGTTCATGGAATCGACTTACGGCAACCGCAACCACAAGGGCGAACAGGAAAGCCTCGACGAACTGGCCGAGGCCATTCGTTACAGCTACCGTAACGGGGAAAAGGTGATCATCCCGGCTTTTGCTGTGGAACGAACGCAGGAGATTCTTTATTCGCTTCACCTTCTCTGGCGCGACGGCAAATTGCCGAAAGACATGCCGGTTTATCTGGACAGCCCGCTCGCGATCAAGGCGACGGAAATCTTCCGCCACTATGCCTCCTACCTCGACGGCGAAACCCAGGGGCTCATAAAAAACGGCGAAGACCCGCTGAACCTCCCCAATCTGAAGCTCTCCACCACAACGGCTGAGTCCATCCAGATCAATGAGACACGGGAACCGGCCATCGTGATTTCGGCAAGCGGCATGGCCAATGCAGGACGGATCAAACACCACTTAAGGCACAACCTGTGGCGGCCCGGAGCCAGCATCGTCTTTGTCGGCTTTCAGGCGGAAGGTACGCCGGGACGAAGAATTGTTGACGGGGCCAAAAAAATCCGCATTAACAACGAGGATATTGCCGTAGCAGCTAAAGTGTATACCATCAACGGCTTCTCCGCTCATGCCGGCCAGGACCAGCTCCTCGATTGGCTCACAGGGTTTCAGACCAAAGGGATGCAGGTGTTTCTGGTCCACGGCGAGTTATCAGCCCAGGAACACCTCGCGGCTTTGATCCGGGAAAAATTCGGCCTGTCCGTAACCATTCCGGAATACCTGGAAGAAATCGTGCTGCAACCCGGTGCTCTGTTTCAGGAAATCAAGCCTCCTGTCACGGCTGCGCCATCCGTCGATCTTTCGCCGCTTGTGACCGATTTGAAAACAAAACTTTCGGCGGTCAGCGACAAAATCGGAAAATATCAATCCTTGTCCGTATCCCAGCAGGCCGAAATCGCCGAGCTGCTGAAACAGGCGGCCCTGAAAATTGATGAAATAAAGAATAAGTCTTAAGGAAAATTTTCCTGATAAGAAAGATGTAGGGAAAGGCTTCAAAGTGTTCCCCACTTCGTGTAGTGCGTCTAATGCTTCTTTACAGATAATACGTGCTGCATATCACCGATATGTTCAAATCATCACAGAACAAGGGGTGCAACCACCACTCGCGGGTGGCAAGACCCCTTGTTCTGGTTTAGTGCCACACTACTCACCATCCACTACTCACTATCCACTATCCACCATTCACTATTCACTATCCACTATCCACTATTCACTATTCACTATTCACTGAGGTCGTACCTTGTAAATCTTTCCCGAAAATCCAGAAATAAATTGTGCCCCCGAGACCGCAGGCGAAGGCCGCGAGGAAATTAACTTCAGGCGAAATCTCCCACAGAAAGGCTCCGCCGAAAGCCGCCACGGATACAATGACATCCCGGACCAGATAGTATAATCCGAACATGCCTGCTTTTTTGTCTTCCGGCGCCAGATCCATAATCAGGGCCTTGCGCGTGGGCTCGCCGAATTCCTTCAGCCCCCGGACAATAAACGCCGCGACCATCATCCAGAAACTGTGAGAAAAGAAGATAATGAGTGGAAACAAAGTGAAGTTGAAAAACGTGATGACAACAAACGGCTTTTTGGTGGAGCGGTCCGCCAGGTAGGCAACGGGAAGATAAACCGCCACAGCGGTCGCCATTTCAATGGCGGTGAGCACACCGAACTGGGCTGCGGTAATGCCGTTGTATTTGATGCACCAGACCACGACAAATGCGTAAGGGATCTGCTCGGCAAAGCGAATCAGGATATCGGAAATCAGTAAATTGCGCAGAGCAGGGCTCATATACTGCCAGAGGCGCGAAGGCCGTTTTTCCGCCTGACCTCTCGCGGGTGTATCAACGATCATCTTCTGCTGAAGGATGATGGAAACGATACCCAGGAGAAAAGCGCCTGCAAAAGCCAGGCGCACTCCGTCTTTTTCCCCGTAAATGCCGATGAGCACCCCTCCAAAAATCGGACCGAGCGCCATGGGAACTCTCCTAACCAGAGAATGCAGGGTCACGCCCATCGTGCGTTTGTTTTGCGGCAGGACGTCGGAAACAAGGCTCATCGTGGCCGGCAGAGATATCGCGGACCAGGCCAGAAAGAATAAAGCGCCGATGATGACCGCCTGCCAGTAGGGAAAGATGATGACGATCGCATATCCGACAAGCGAGATCAGATTGAAAACCAGCAGCGCTTTCTTGTTTCCCAGACGGTCGCTCAGGTAACCTCCGGGAAACGAGTAAAGCGCCGAAATCAGGTTGGTCACGCCCCCCAGCAGTCCGATGGTCATTGCGCCGCCTCCCAGGGCCATCAGATAGATCGGCAAAAAGCGTTCGGCCATTCTTTCCCCTAAGCCCACAAGAACCACCATGAGGAGCAGGGCGACAATGCTTTTTTTCAAACCGAAAAACTCCGCGATTTTCCTTTGACGTGAGGAGGCCGTCATGTTCACCGCCTTTCAGAAATTGAGCGTCATCAAGCTCGGCCATACGTTTTTATCCGAAGCGGCGGCTCTGCCTTTCTTTTGCGCCGTTTCGCTTTCAATCATGGAGTCCATCATGTGCAGACAGTTGTTCATGTGCCGGATAAACTCATCCGCCGGAATCATTTCGCCGTAGGTTCGGGTAAAAGAGTAAATACACACATCATCTTTCTTCGCGAGCTCGGCAATTTCCAGGGCCAGCCGAATACTCTGTCTTGCTGTTTGCATCGCGGTGGCCGTGCGCACCGGCAGAAAATCCCATAAAGCAACGGCATGACAAAAATATATGGTCGGCCGGTAGCTTTGCAGAGAAATGGCGTCGTCATGAATCCTCGCCTTGGCGATCATCAGTTTTTCCGTCACGTCATTGAGCACATCTTCCGGCAGATCGGCCCGGCGGAAGCCGATCTGCCAATGAACGTTGACGGCAATCTCCCTGCCGATGGACGAAGGCCCCGCAATCGGTTTTCGCGGATTGACAAAAATCTGCTCGTCATTTTTCAAAACGGCGCCAAGCATCCTGACGCTGTTTAACAAATAGGAAGAGCGGATGCCGGACGGAGAAACAGCGATTGCGTTTTCAAACAAATCCTCCGCCGCATCCAGACACTGATAAACATGGTGTTTCAAGACGGCAAGTCCTTCTCTATCTGAGGAGATCGTCCGATCCGAGCGGGCATGGCGTAACGCGCACATCGCCTGCGCCATGTAAACGACGGCATACTCGCAGTAAAAATCCTCCGATTCAGAGGCGCAGTTTTCTTCGATGAAGCGGGCCTCTTTTTTTGCCTGCCGGAACAATGCGCAGGCGGCCTCATAGGTGGGCGTGGAAAGTGCGATATTGCGCAGGAGAACCATCCGGAGCGTTCGTGCGATCAGATCGTTCGGATTGATCGACAGGACGACCCGCAGAATTTCAATGGCTTCGGCAAACCGCCGCCGGTAGTACAGCGTTTTCGCGATTTCCAATCCCAAAAGGGAATTGTGCGGAACTTTGAAAAAAGTGGTCACCGCGTTGGGTTCGTCCCGGTTGTCATCCGGCGCGGATTCGTCGGGCAGCCGCCAGAGCAGATGGTTGAGTTTTTTGACGATGGCCGGGTTGTTCCCCAGGACGGGATCGGCCAGCAGATCCGACACGAAGTCGAAATACAACGTGCTCCAGACTGCTTCGATCCACCAGATGGCCAGAGATTCGCCGTTAAACAGCGTCGTCTCTGTCGGTTCCGTGCAAAGGACAACGCGGATGTCATTGACCAGCACGCACTGCCGCGCTACATCGGACAGGCGAATGACCGGATCGTCGGGCAGTTTGGCGTTCAAGAGCGGCAGGAGATGATTGTCAATGCCGGCGAATTCGCCGACGACGACGGCAATGGACAGAAAGCGGTTTTTGGTGGAATACGCGGACAACGCCCAGCGTATCGCCATCTGATGGGCCAGCGACACGGCACTCCTCAGACACTGCCGGTATGCAACCAGATCATCTTCGGATGTCTCTTTCGGAAAATCCACGTACAGCGTGGTGATGTCATGCGCCCGGACCTTACCCCAGCGTCCGTAGGAAAACTGGCTGATGGATTGGTCGATGTAAGTCTTGACGGTTTTCTTAAGCCAGCCGAGAATTTCGTGATCAATGACGTCGCCGCGGCTGTAAAGGGCAAACCCGATGCGCGCGCCTTCCCGATGATTCTCCGTCTGCCTTCCTTCGCGGCAGACCGCGAGAAGTGTTCCATAGTGCCATTGGGCGGCAATCTCCGGCCGTTCGTGACCCAGCCAAAAGGCCAGACTTCTCAAAACATTTTGTTTGTAGACGGTATCAATCGGCTCCTTCTTGAGACGGGTCAGCATGGAATTGGTAACCTTAGGGAGCGCAATTTGTTTTTCGGCGAGCAGTTTGTTAATGCGCTCCGTCATCGCACGAAGCGAGAGATTGAGTTTCAGGTGCTCGTCTTTCTTGTCCAGCAGTTCTTCAAAGTCTATATGCCTGGACAGTTTGAAGGCCGGCCGATGGATCATTTGCCTCGTGATAAAATTCTCCAGTAAGGAAACATCGGGCGTCTCGATCAGGCGGGATCGAACGCCGAAAGCCAGGAACGTATCCCGGATCAGGCTGTTGTCGCCGTTTTGGGAAAACGCCATCCATGCTTCCGGCGTCGGGAAGGCTGACAGAAGCGCTCTTGCGGCTTTATCATTCATCTGCATTATCGTAACCTCTCAAACAGTATCAAAATTATCGGTCCTGTCATGACACACTCCTCTGTCTCACGTCCGGCGGAAACACGAGATTGTTTTACCATAAAACGGTATTATTAATAAAACACTACTTAACGTTGACAGTCATTTTATGGGGACGTATACGGCCATATGGATCACGGATATCAAGAAAATAGGCTTTTTCAGTTATTGAAACCTGTGTACGCCGTTGAGAATTCTGAATAACCGGCGGCCACAACGATTCAAATGAAGGAGGGTTGGAAATGGATCATTATAAATTGTTCATTGACGGGGAGTTCGTAGATGCGGCAAGCGGTGAAGTTTTCGAGACCATCGATCCGGGAACGGGAGCTCCCTTTGCCACGGTGGCCAAGGCAGGCAAGGCGGATGTGGAAGCGGCAATTGCCGCGGCCAGAAGGTCTTTTGACAGCGGCATCTGGAGCAATCTCAGCCCCGCCGCCCGCGCGGATAAGGTCTACGATTTTGCCGATCAGGTGGGTCAGCAAACGCTCAGGCTGGCGGTCACGGAATCGCAGGATGCGGGGCACGTCATCAAACTCTCCAAGTTCTGGGGCATGCTCGGTTCCGGAATGCTGCGCAACCTGGGCTATTATGCCAGCCGTGATTTTCCCTGGCAGGAGGAGATCCCCTATTCAGGCAATGTCTTTGCGCCCGGTCGGGAATGGATCCGCCGTGAACCCATCGGTGTCTGCGTAGGCATCGTGCCCTGGAATTTCCCGGCAAGCATGGCCTTCTGGAAAATCGGTCTGGCCATCATTATGGGCAACAGCATTGTGCTGAAGCCGGCCACATCCACCCCGCTCACTGCACTGATCATTGCCGAAGCGGCCAAGGCGGCAGGCATCCCCAACGGCGTTATCAATGTTCTCCCCGGACCGGGCGGGTCGCTGGGCAAGTTCCTTTGCACACATCCCGACGTAGACAAAATCGCCATCACGGGCAGCACGGAAGTAGGCCGGGAAATCATGAAGATGGCCTCTGATTCGGTGAAGAAGGTCACTTTGGAACTTGGCGGAAAGTCGGCCAATATTATTCTGGATGATGCGGATATCGATCTGGCCGTGAACGGCGCCTGCTTCGGAACTTTCTTCCATCAAGGCCAGGTCTGCGAATCGGGAACCCGTGTGCTCGTTGGGGCAAAGATTTACGATGAGTTCGTCGAAAAGATGAAGAAGCGGGCGGAACAAATCCGCGTGGGCTACCAGCTTCTGCCCGACAGCCATATGGGGCCTCTGGCCAATGCGGCTCAACTGGCCACCGTGGAGTCTTATGTAAAACTGGGTCAGACGGAAGGCGCCAAGCTCCTCACCGGCGGGAAGCGTGTCGTCATGCCCGGTCTGGAAGGCGGCTACTATTACGCTCCCACAATCTTTACCGATGTTAAGAATTCCATGCGCGTTGCCCAGGAAGAAATCTTCGGACCCGTTGTTTGCGTCATCAAATACGACAGTGACGAGGAGGCCGTGGCGATAGCAAATGATTCGATATACGGCCTCGGAGGAGGCGTCTTTTCCCGCAGCAATGCCCGGGCCGTCCGCATAGCCGAGAAGATCCGCACGGGAACGGTCTGGATCAACAACTATCACATCTTCGCCGACTTCTGTCCTTTCGGCGGTTACAAGCAATCCGGCGTCGGCCGGGAGCTGGGAGCCGCAGGCCTTGCTGAATATACGCAGATCAAGCGCATTCACGTGAACTCCTTTGCCGCGGTGGAGAGCAACTTTACCATGTCGTGCCTCTCCGACGAAACCAAGGTTGCCCTGGTTCAGTATAATTGTCCGACGAATGTCATCTCCGGTCACGGGACTCTGCATGCGATTTACAAAGAAATCGTTAATCTCGGATGCAAGCGGGCCCTCATTCTGACTGATCCGGGTGTGCGCAAGGCCGGGCTGGCAAAGCTCGCGCAGGATGCGCTGGTCGAATTCTGCGTGGGCGTATACGACAATATCGCCCAGGATACGGACCTCGATATCGTGGATGCGGCGACGGCCACGGCCCGCGAACTCAGAGCGGACTGTATCGTCAGCGTCGGAGGGGGAAGCGTTATTGACACGGCAAAGGCGGTTTGTGTTACTCTGAAAAACGGCGGGAAAGCCAACGATCACATCGCCATCAACCGTCTGCAGGAGCCGCAGATCCCGCATATTGTCATTCCGACAACCTCGGGAACCGGAAGTGAAGTGACGAGTGTGGCCGTCATCAAGAGCAAGACGGCCGGACGAAAAGTCTTTTTGGTGGATCCGCGGATTATCCCCAATACTGCAATTCTCGATCCGCAGTTCACCATGACGCTGCCGGCCGGATTGACGGCTACAACAGCGTTGGATGCCATGACGCATGCGGTGGAAGCTCTGACCAGCATCATGGCCCAACCCATCTGCGACGGCCAGGCTCTGCAGGCGATCCGCCTGATTAAAGAAAATTTGCCCAAAGTCATCACAAATCCGAAAGACGGCAAGGCCCGTAACCAGCTGCAGACCGCCGCGACGATGGCCGGTTGGGCCTTCACCATCGCCCAGGTCGGCCTGGCTCATGCCATGGCCCACACGGTGGGCATTCTCTATAATGTGCCTCACGGTGCAGCCTGCGGTATCGTTTTACCCGCGGTGATGCGTTTCAATGTTGATTTCGCCGCCGATAAACTGGCGATGGTTGCCCAGGCGATGGGCGTGAATACCGCCGGAATGGATGACAAAACAGCAGCATTGGCCGCGGCCGACGCTGTTGAAAAATTGATGAAAGAGGCAGGCCATCCCCTGCGTCTGCGCGACGTCGGCGTACCCCAGGACGGTCTCGACGTTGCCGCATTCCACGCCATCTGCGATACCGCGGCCCTTTTCAATGCACGGCCCGTTTCGGATCCCGGGGAAGTGGCGGCTCTGTATAAGCAGGTGTATTAAGGAAAAGGAGTTTAGGCTGTAGACTGAAAATAGGTTAATAGGCTATAGGCTTTTAGACTGTCAGGTTAAAGGGTGCGGCGCCGAAAGCGCCGTTATCCAAACATAAAAAACAGCCGAAGGCCTTCAAAATAAACCTAAATCCCTAATAGCCTACAGGCTAATAGACTAAGAAAATGAAAAAAAGGGGTTGTGAAAGTTCGCAACCCCTTTTTCTTATAAGAATAAACTTTTATTTTCTAGATCGTGAAACCCAGGTCGACCAGTTCCAGAGCACTCTTGTCACCGGCTTTGATAGCTTCGCACCGCGCTTTGACGGTCGTAAGGCTGTCGTTGGCAAAGAACTTTGCCGAAGCCACACGGCCCGCGTAGAAAGCGGCTTCCTGATCTTCTCTCTGGAAACCCTTCTGTTTACCAATGCTCGTCAGACCTTTTGCTTCATACATGGCGTTCAATTTCCCCTGGGCGATGGCGGCTGCGTCGAGCAGGAAGTAACCGACGACCAGGTCGCCGAAGATTTCCAGGAATTTGCTGGCGTTATAAATAGGCGCCAGGAAATCGCCGGATTTGCCGGCACCGGCAAAGAACATGGTCAGATCGATGACCGCATTCAATGCTTCTTCCACCGTGGCGGCAACTTTGGCGAATTCGGCGTTGTTCTTGTGTTTGGCAATGCCCTGTCCAATCAGGCCGGCCAGATTCATAACATTCGCGCCTTTGCGCTGGCCCAGTTTACGGCCGACGAGATCGAGCGCCTGGATGCCGTTGGTTCCTTCGTAGATGCAGGCGATCTTTTCGTCGCGGACAAACTGTTCCACCGGGTATTCGGAGCAGAAGCCGTAACCGCCGTAAATGTCCATCGCCATTGAGCAGACCAGGAAGCCCTTGTCACTGCAGTAGGCCTTGATAATCGGCGTCAAGAGTTCGATGTAGCCTTCCCAGTTGGCTTTTTCCTCTTCCGTCTTCGAGATCTTGCTCATGTCCATGCAATTCGCGACGAAATAGCACATGGAACGCATGCCTTCCACAAGGGATTTCATCCACATCAGTTTTTTGCGGATATCGGGGTGATTGATGATGGCCACTGCTTTGGCGGCAGGGTTTTTCATTTCCCAAATCGGCGTGCCCTGAATGCGCTCTTTGGCATAAGCCACAGCGTGTTGATAGCTGGCCGAAGAAAGACAGAGTCCCTGCATACCGATGCCCAAACGCGCTTCGTTCATCATCTGGAACATGACCTTCAGACCGGAGCGTTCCTCACCGAGCAGTTCGCCGATGCACTTTCCGTCTTCACCGAAGTTTAACGTACAGGTGGCATTTCCTTTGATACCCATTTTATGCTCGACACCACCGCACTTCACATCATTGGATTCACCCACGGAACCATCTTCTTTAACCGTATATTTGGGAACGATAAAAATGGAGATCCCTTTGGTTCCGGCCGGATCGCCTTCGATGCGTGCCAGAACGGGATGGATGATGTTCGGGGCCAGATCATGGTCACCGGCGGAGATGAAGCACTTGGTGCCCGTAATAAGGAATTTCCCATCGGGAAGACGCTTAGCGGTGGTTTTCAAGGCGCCGACATCGGAGCCCGCGCCCGGTTCGGTGAGACACATCGTCCCGGTCCATTCGCCGGCAAACATCTTCAGCATGTATTTGTTTTTCTGCTCTTCAGAGCCGTATGTGTTGATCATATTGGCTGCGCCGTGCGTCAACCCGCCGTACATGCCGAAGGCGTAGTTGGCCGCGGCCATGGTTTCCAGCGTGGCCCAGCCCGCACAGTGGGGCAGACCCTGTCCGCCGACATCGGGAGAATCCATCGGGTTGATCCAGCCGCCTTCGGTATATTTTTTCCAGGGTTCACGGAAACACTTGGGAACGGTGACGACGCCGTCTTTCAGGTGAGCGCCTTCTTCTCCTTCTTTCAAAGTCGGGAAGATGACATTGACGGCCAACTTTTCGGCTTCATTCATAATCATCAGAATGTCATCCTTGGAATACCCTCCGTACTCTTCTGATGCAAAAATTTTGTCCATGCCGAATTGTTCAAAAAGAACAAACTGCTGATCACGAGTGTTTACTAATAAATTGCCCATAACTAACTCCCTTCTTTTGTGTTTTGGAATTTCAAACGTTTAGAACGTCAGTTTAAGTCATTATTCCTATTCCGGACGGCCTGTGGATTTGTAAGATGGGAATGCATTCGTTCCGGCCGAAATATATTTCAGAGGTTTTCACGACCCTTACAGAATACAAAACGATTTGGAAGCATCTGCCTATGGCTCTTCAGCCTCTTACTATTTAATGACTATAATTCCAAACTTGACCGAAAGTCAATAAAAATAATAAAAAACGAGATGCACTGATCATTCTTTTTCAGTTGATGGGACAGGATGATTAATCCGGAAAGATTCTACTTCTTATCATTATGATATTCATAATATTTTGCCGTTTTAACCAGCGCGGAGACCGCCTTGGGGAGCCCTTTATAAACCGGAATGCCGGCCGACATCAGAATATTTTCGAAAACGGGAATCCATTTCCTGATTTCCTCGGATGGCTGATACTGACGCCAGACGACCATCATGGGTTTTCCATGGGTATGCTTCTGTCCTTCGCAGGCCAGGTACGAGGCGACGGTTTCAATATAGGCACCGCCGGGCGCCTTGTTGAAAAGCCAGTCAAAAGGAACGGAAATGATATAATTATCGATTTCACCGCTTTGGGAGAGGAGATCCAGCACTTCACTCATCAGCGGCAGATTAATGAAGGCGATGACGGCATCAATCGGGTTACGGATCATGGCTCCGGCCGGCGGAATCAACTTTCTGAGTTTCCGCGTCAGGTTTTCCGAAAGAGCCGGAAGCGCCAGGTTCGCTTTGGCACAATTGTCCGCAACGGACACGCCGATGCCCCCACCGAATCCCAGAACGGCCGTTTTCCTTCCCCGGACTCTTCCCAGGCGATGAAACGCCTGCGTGACATCGGCCATTTCTTCCAGGGACTCTACCTGGACCGCTCCGGTTTGCTGGAAAAAGGACTTCCAGATCTTCTCTCCGCCGGCCAGTGAGCCGGTATGCGAAGACACGGCCCTGGCTCCCGATTCCGTGAGCCCGCTTTTATAGATGATTACGGGCTTGCGGCGATTGACTTCCGTGACCAGATCTCTGAGGAGCCGTCCGTCCTTCACGCCCTCGAGATACATCGTAATGATTCTGGTTTCCTCGTCGTGTGCCAGATAATCGAGAAAATCGGTGCAGTCCAGCGTCAAAGCGTTGCCGTAACTGACGGATTTGCTGAAATGGATACGGTAATGATCTGTAAGATAATTTGTAAAATCCTGGGCATTGCCGCCGCTCTGGCTGATCAGGGAAACAGGTCCGCTCTCATGAGATGCGGCTTCCCAGGTCAAGAGACGGGTTTGGGGAACGTAGAATCCCATGCAATTGGGGCCGATGACGCGCAGTCCGCCCCGTCGGGCAATCGTTTCAATTTCCTGCTGCAGCCTGATCCCTTCCTCTTCACCTGATTCTTTGAAACCGGAACTGAAGATATGGACATTCTTATTGCCTGTAACGACGCATTCTTTCAAAACATCCGGAACCAGCGGCCCGGGAATGGAGATGATAACGAGATCCACCGCCTCAGGCAACGACGTCAGATTGGGATAAGCCTTTAAACCGTCGATTTCTTCAAGCTTCGGGTTAATCGGATAAAGCCTTCCCCGATAGCCGAAATTTTTCATGCATCCGAACATCCCCGAAAACCCGCCGGCTCCCGGCCGTGTGGCGCCGACGACGGCGACCGATTCGGCATGAGTCATGACGTCGAGGGCGGCGCGAATTTCCGCTGATCTCTTGCTCAGCGCGCCTTCGCTCGGGGTTTCGTCGGTGCGTACGGCCTTGCGCTCATCAAGTACAATGAGAGCGTCGACGGCCACGACTTTTCCCTTCGGGGTAACAATCAGCGGATTGATATCCACTTCTCTGATGCTGGGTTGTTCCATCCCTAGTTTTGCCACGCCAAGTAAAACATCCGTCAACTGATCGAGATCGGCCGGAGCTTCTCCGCGAAAATTTTCCAAAAGGTTGCGAGACTTGATTTCTCGGATCATCCGATGGGCCTCTCTCTCATCAAACGGAGCGATGCGGAAAGTCGTATCGGCCAGCGCTTCGGTAAAAATACCGCCGAGGCCAAACATGACGACCGGGCCAAACTGAGCATCACGGAACATTCCGACGACAAATTCACGGCTCCCCTGAATACATGGAGAAATGAGGCATCCTTCCCAATCAGCACCTGCCGACTTTTTGATGGCGCGAAAAGCCTCGCGAATTTCTGCAGACGATTTCAGGTTTGTTTTGACCAGTCCGCGTTCCGTTTTATGGGTGAGTTTCGCACCATGACCTTTCACTACGACGGGAAATCCGATTTTTTGCGCATATAAAACGGCATCGTTCACCGTTGTGACGATTTTGTCTTTCACAACCGGCACACCGTAATCTTTCAATAATTTTTTAGACTCAGCCTCCGTCATGGATAGCCGCCCTTCCGCTTTAACCTGCTTAATCAGTTTGTCTGCGCTCGTCATTTGCATTTCTTTTTTCCTTCGCTCTTTATAGTCATGGCCTCCGCAATCAGCCCCTCGGCAAGGCGGAGTGTATTTTCGGTGAGAGATTTATTTTTGCGATCAAAATGCTTTGCGTCCTCCAATTGGATCACGCCGACAAGAAGGCCCCAGATAACGTCGGCCATCTCGTAAACATTCACCTCTTTGATGAGCCCCAGCTCCATCCCCTTCGTCAGAATCTGCCGGCTCAAGACAAAGTTTGCCCGTCCTTTATCGTTCAGCGCCGTTCGGACTTCCGGCCGCAACTCACCCATGAGTCCCTGCTGTTGAAACAACTGAATGATCCGGAAGGTTTCCGGCAGGTGCTCGTAGCCGTGATAGAAGGCCCCAAAGACAGCTCTGATCAGACTGGCGCCATCATTGATTTCTCCGGTCTGCAGACTTTTCTCGACGATCTGAAGCTGCTCGCGGACATCATCGATAAGGGGCATCATGAGTGTGAAGAAAAGATCATCTTTGGCTTTGAAATAAAGATAAATGGTGGGTTTGGTCACTTCCGCCGCCAGTGCGATATCATCCATCGTGGCTTTTAAGTAGCCTTTGGCGGTGAAAACTTTTTTCGCCGCCTCGATGATGCTCTGAATCCGCTGGGCTTTTTCGCGATCTCTTCTTTGCTGGCAGATTGCTTTATGCTGATCTTCTGGTATCAATTTCCAATTTCCCGCTGCGGCCGCCCTCCTTTTGCTGACTTTACGCAATGAGCGACAGCCCTGAACTTACTGACGGTAAAGTTGTTACCATAAGTAAAGGATGCAGTCAATAGGCGCTTTAGGTCCAGAAAATAATATTGTATTGACTCATGGCTCCATTCTTCCTATACTCCCTCTCACATTTTTAGAGTATCTTGTTCAATATCCACGAGAAAACCTGCAGGAGGCCCGAAGGTCTTACCTGCGGAAAGGCAAACACCATGTTGGATTGGTCCTTCTCACCGGCTGCGGTCTGGGCGGTCGTCGGCCTGCTTCTCCTGGTTGCCGAGCTGGCGACAGTCACTTTTATTCTTAGTTTCATCGGCCTGGGCGCATTGATTGCCGCTTTGACGACCTGGATCGGACTTACTTCATCGCTGGGCAGTCAGTTAATCGTTTTTTCAGCATCCTCTCTGTTGTTGTTGCTGCTGCTTCGTAAAACGGCTAAAAAACTTTTTGCGGGGCATGCCGATCGCCCGCCGGATTACGCAGGGCAGAAGGTTCACGTCATTCGGCCGATACCGGCCGGCGGCGAAGGAGCAATCCAGTATCGCGGCTCGGACTGGATTGCATTTTCCGAGTCAGCACAAACCATTCCCGAAGGCGCCGTCGTGCAGATTGAGGCGATGGAAGGCATTCGCGTTAAGGTTAAACCTGTCGAATAGACTAATTTAGGAGGAAGGTTCATGGAAATTGTTTTGATTGTCGTAGCATTACTGGCCGTGATTTTCATCGCCAAAGGAGTTTGCATCGTCCCGCAGCAAAGCGCCTACGTCGTTGAAAGGCTCGGGAAATTTGACCGGGTACTCAACGCCGGCATCAGTTACATCATCCCGTTCATTGACCGGAAGGCTTACGTACATACGCTCAAAGAACAGGCTATGGACATTCCCGAACAGATTTGCATCACCCGCGACAACGTCCAGGTCGGCGTGGACGGCGTCATCTTTATTCAGGTCTTCGATCCGCACATGGCGTCTTACGGCATCAGCAATTACATGTTTTCAATCATCCAGCTGGCACAAACCACCATGAGAAGCGAAGTCGGCAAGATCGATCTGGATAAAACCTTCGAAGAACGCACCACCATTAATTCCGCCATTGTCAATGCCATCAATGATGCCTCCAGAACCTGGGGCGTTAAAATCCTGCGTTACGAAATCAAAAACATTCGGCCTCCGGAGAATGTGCTGAACGCCATGGAAAAACAGATGCAGGCCGAACGGGAGAAACGCGCGGTGATTCTTCAATCGGAAGGCGAAAAGCAGTCAGCCGTCAATGTGGCCGAAGGCCAGAAGCAGAAAGTGGTGCTGGAATCGGAAGCCGTGCGTCAAAAGCAGATTAATGAGGCAACCGGCCAGGCGGAGGCCATCCGTGCAATCGCGAATGCTACGGCCGACGGTTTGAAAGCAGTCGCGACAGCGGTGCAGGCCCAGGGCGGCATGGAGGCGGTGCAGCTGCGCGTGGCGGAAAAACTGGTCGAGCAGTTCGGCCACCTGGCCAAACAGGGAAACACGCTCATTCTGCCGGCCAACTTCGGTGACATTTCATCGCTCATCGCTACGGCCATGAGTGTGGTCAAACAGACGAAATAATTTCCTGCGGGCGGATGAACCTCCGCCCGCTTTCTTTTCCCCCTTCAAGAGTTCACGTTCCGCCCTCGCACTTCTTCGCATAACAGCACACCAGGTGACTATGCCTGAATGGAGCTTTGATGCCGGGATCCCGACTCTTTAAGTGAACCCGTTTTCAGAAAACGATCAAAATGGTCGAGCTCTAACCTGACCTGTGGTAAACTATCCGGAGTCAGGTTATTCAAGGCGTCCCCTCAAACGGGCAGCCGCCGTATTGCACAAAAGGAATAGGACATGGGAAAGACCAGGAAAGACTCGGATCAATCCGGAAAAGACATCATCAAGGCCCCGAGACAATGGCTGAGGCACATCTTTGAACACTCTCCCGCATTAGTTTGCGTCATGGATTACAACGGTGTTTTCCTTGATATCAATGAGGCGGGCGTTAAAATGCTGGGCGGAAGTTCGAGAAATGATTTCATCGGGAAACTCTCCATCGCCGCTTTCTATGCTGATCCGGACGACATCACCCGGTTTCAGGGGATCGTCGCACGCTGCGGAGTTATCCGGGAGTTTGAAGCCCGCCTGCGATGCATCGACGGAAAAATAATTGACGTCCGGATAACCGGTGCCGCCCGCCGCAGCGTAAAAGGCGACATTATCGGTTACGAAGCATTCATTATCGATGTGACCGACAGGAAAACGGCTGAACAGGCTCTCCGGGAATCGGAAGAAAAATACCGTACGGTTGTGGAGACCTCCCTGACGTCTATCGTCGTGCACCAGGAAGGACGTATCAAATTCGTCAACCAGCGGTTCGCCGACATGCTCGGTTTTGACAAGCCGGAAGACATCCTGGGCCATTATTTTTGGGAGTTTGTGCATCCGGATGATCGGGCCATGGTCAGAGAAAGAGGAATGATGCGGGAAGGCGGACATCTTAAACCCGAACACTATATTTACCGGTACACGGAAAAAGACAGCAAGGCGGTAAAATGGGCGGAGCTGCGCGCGACACATGCCATGTATATGGGTAAACCGGCAGTCATATCTAATTTTATCGACATCACCAAGACGAAGAAAGCTGAAGAGGAGATCCGCCAGTTATCGGGGCGACTGGTTAAAGTCCGGGAAGAGGAGAGAAAGAAGGTGGCGGCGGATCTTCATGATGAATTGGGGCAGATCCTGACCACCATGCATTTCGGACTTGATGATCTGCAAAGAACCATTCCGTCCGACGCTGCCGGGCAGAAGGAACGCTGTGAAGAACTCATCCGCAGTGTCGAACGGATGGCGAACGTCGTGCGCAAAACAACATCCTTTTTGCGCCCTATCCTCCTGGACCAGATGGTTTTGATTCCGGCTCTCAAAAGATATATCCGTGAATTTAAAGAGCACCGGCCCGACATTCACTTGAATTTCGAAGCTCTTGGTTTCAAAAACCGTCTGAATCCTGAAGTTGAACTGGCGATCTACCGCATATTTCAGGAAGGCCTGACGAATATCGTCAAACATGCCGAGGCGACCGAAGTTGAAATCATTCTGACATACAGCCATCCACATGTTATTTTGACGATCAGGGACAACGGCCTGGGTTGCGGAGGCGGTCCGCAGAAAAAGAGGAAAGTTGCAAAAAGAAACGAAGGGATCGGGCTGATCGGCATGCGGGAGCGCGTCGTATCTCTTGGCGGGTCGCTTGAAGTATCCACAGCCCCGGGCAAGGGAATGACGATCCGAGCGGATATCCCGGCTTAGCTTAAGGGACAGGTGTGATGAAAAAAATCAAAGTATTGGTGACCGACGACCATGACATCGTCCGGGATGGCTTAAAACAGCTCCTCAACAGTCAGGCAAACATGGAAGTAATCGGAGAGGCCAGCGACGGCCGGGAGGCCCTGGAAAAAATCAAGCTGCTCCATCCGGATGTTGTCTTGCTGGACATTACGATGCCGAACATGACCGGATTGGAGGTCGTCAATCTCATCCGCAATATCACGCCGAAAACAAGGATTGTGGTGTTTTCCATGCATGCCAAGGAAAGTTATGTCAAAGAGATTCTCGCGGCAGGAGCATTCGGCTATGTCCTCAAAGCATCTCCCAGTTCCGATATTCTGACAGCCATCGGGGCGGCCTTCCGGGGAGAGTATTTTCTCAGTTCCAAATTGAAGGCCGAGGTTATCGATAAATACGTCAAGGGTCAGACAGGAACCCCTTCCGTCAGCGGTTACGATCTGCTGACCGAGCGCGAACAGCAGGTTTTTCGTCTGGTGGCTCAGGGACATTCCACAGACCGGATTGCCGATCTGCTTTTTATCAGTCCCAAGACGGTAGAAAAACACCGGACCAGTATCATGCGCAAACTCGATATTCATGATCGGTTCGAACTCTTGAAATATGCGATTAAAATAGGCGTTGTCGATCCCGAACTTTGGGAAGAATAGGAAATTCGCCTCTCTCGTCCTGCGGTCTCTTCCCTACGCTTAGGCCATTGTTCCCATTGTATTAAATGCATTTTGGCAGGGTTACTCCCCATATGAAAAGTAGGGGCACCCTCCAGTTCATATGGGGTTTATACCTGATTGTTTCTTCCCGGGAAATATCTTACAAACTGTGCAGAAGAGAAAACCCCTCTAAGCCAATAAAAATAAGGAGGGTATAAAACGGACCGGAGCGTTGCGGAAGGACCTTTTCTTCGGCGGCGATTGTCGGAATCCCTGACAACATGTCCCATCATTGAAATTTGAAAATGGCTCACCAGGCACCGATCAAAATTTTCAAGATCGATGGAGGATGTTAATAAATTGAAGAATTTTCAAAAGGAGGTTTAAATGAAGTATATGACGAAAAGATTATTTGTTTTGTTGGGCCTGCTCTGCCTTTTATCTTTAGTCGTCGGGAGCCCGTCCACGACTTTCGCGGCTAAGGCGCAAAAGGCCGGCAAGGAGGCAAAGGCCGATCCGTCGGATAAATTGGGCAAGCCGAATGCGGCTTTTGACATCAATAAAATGTCCGATATGTCGGACTTTGATCCGGCCAACCCGGTGATCCCCACCGGCGATGTCATCAAGATCGCCCATGTGGCGCCCTTTTCCGGGCCGGGCGCCATCAATGGGGAACTCCACTATGCCCCGATGCTCTGGGCTGTGCACGATATCAATAAGCGCGGCGGCATCTGGGTGGACGGCAAGAAGAAAAAGATCGCCCTCATCAAGGCCGACTCCATGTCCAAACCCGACCAGGCCAAAAAGATCTGCGAGCGGATGATCCTGCAGGAGAAAGTCCAGTTCCTGGTGGGCACATCCGGCAGCAATATCATGAAGGTCATGAACGAAACGGGCGCCAAGTATAAGGTCATTGTCATGAACGAAGGCGCGCTGTCCGATGATCTCATGGACGCCGGAAATTTCAGCCCCTATGCCTTCATGTCTTCGGCCTCGACGGAGCAGATTGGACGGGGACTGGCCTATTACTATGGACAGATCCGGAAGAAGGAAAAGAAATTTTACATCATCGGTCAGGATTACTCATTCGGCCATGCCCTGGGCGATGGATTCAAAAAAGGCCTGAAAGAGTATTATCCCGAAGCTCAGATCGTCGGCGAAGATTATCATAAGCTGTTTCTGACGGATTTCGCACCGTATCTGGAAAAGATCAAAGCCTCCGGCGCCGAAGTCATTTATACCGGCGACTGGACCCCTGATTCGGGCAATCTCTTAAAGCAGGCCAGACAGATGGGCATCAAACTTCCTTTTGCCAATCTGTTCATGAATGAACCCAATGAACTCCATCAGGTCGGTGTGGAGGGAACCGCCGGACTGGTTAATATCGATCAGCATGACGTGACACCGGCTTTCAAATATCCCGGTTATGACAAATTTCACAAGGCATGGAATACGCAGTGGCAGACAAAGTGGAAGACACAGCCTTTCAACAGCCGAGTCATGGAACACGGCAATTCCAATCTCGGTTCCTATATGATGCAGATGTACTGGCTGCTTTCGGTTATCGAGCGGGCCAAGAGCACCAATGCGGAAAAGATCATCAAAGTATGGGAGGGCGATACGTACCGGTTTGCCAACGGCCATATCATAAAAATGCGGGCCTGCGACCACAAGGCTGTACAGAATCTGCTTGTCACCGAATATGTACCCCCGGAGCAGCAAAAGGCGTCTTTCAACATTCCCCCGTATTACTGGTTTAAGGGGTGTTCTTCAGCCGGACCGGGCTGGATTATTCCCGCCGGAAAGGTGCTTCCCCAGATGGATCAGAAGTCGGATCGCTGTAAGGGAAAGAGCGATTGGGGAGAATAATCGCCGTCTCCAAATGTTAGAACAAACCGGCGTGCAGCCTGGTTTTGCTGCACGCCGGTTTTAATAGAAAAAGGCGAATGCGGTTTTTGCAAAAATATCCTGAGGTCAAATAGTCTTTCTTCTCTCCATTCAGCCGGAGACCGCCCCCCGGTTCGCTATCCGCTTCAAGAAGAATACTTTTCTATTATTCACAAAGCACCACCTGCAAGGAGTCAGTATTTATGAGCAACAAAGTCGATAAACGAATGAGCGCCCGGGAAGCCATCGCCGAATATGTCCATGACGGCGATACGCTCATTATTGGAAATTACACCCTCTGCATGGCCTGCGGCCTCATCTATGAAATCGTGAGGCAAAAGAAGAAAGGGCTGACGCACTGTTCCCAGTCCGGTCATGTCATTGACGAGGTACTGGTTGCGGGAGGGTGCGTCGAGAACCTGGTCACCGCTTATGTGATCAACGCGGGCGGCACGGAAGGCGGTTCGGCCGTAGCGCGGGCCTGGAAAACAGGGAAACTGCAGCTCGAGGACTACACCAACTTTAACTACAATGCGCGATTGACCGCAGGGATGCACGGATTCAGCTTCATGCCCGTTTTTGAAGGCATCATCCATACGGATCTTTTCGAGAAGCGCGGTTTTATGGGCGACAATAAATATAAGGTCATCACCTGCCCCTTCACCGGCAAAGACACGGTTCTTGTCCCGGCTCTCAATCCGGATGTCTGCGTGATTCATGTGCAGCGCGCCGATAAATTCGGCAACGCCCAGTATTGGGGCGCTATGGGAAGCGTGCAGGCGGCGGCCCTGGCCAGCAAAAGGATCATCGTTTCCTGCGAAGAGATTGTGGAACACGATGTCATTCAGGCGAGTCCTCACTTTACGATTATTCCCGCTTTCCGTGTTGACGCGGTTGTGGAAATGCCCTGGGGAGCCCATCCTTCGGATGTCGTCGGTTATTACAACTCGGATCGCCTGGCCTTTGCTCTTTTTATGCAGGCACTGCAGTCGGAGGCGGCAACCAATGCCTGGCTTAGCGAGTGGGTTTACGGGTGTCAGGATCATAATGCCTACATCAAACATCACATCGATCGGTTTGGATTAGAGTTGATGAACAGTATCAAGGCCCGGGCCTTCTATTCGGCGCCGGCAAACTACGGAGCGGCCTTTACCTCCGTTTGGGATGAACATAACCGCGAAAGAACCATGGACGTTACCCTGGAAGAACTTGAGCAAGTCATGAAGGAGAAGGGGGTGCTTTATGAGTAAGCCCTACACATTGAATGAATTGTTGATCATCGCCATCGCCAAAGAAATACATGATTACGAAAATGCCGTACTGGGCGTCGGAATTCCCATGACGTCGGGGGCGCTGGCGAAAGCCCTGTTTGCTCCTCATGCGACTCTGATGATGGAATCGGGAATCATTGATTTCGAACCGACGGTTCCGTTGAATCATATTGCGGATTGTCTGTCCTGCCGTGGTTTTTCTTATTCTACCGATCTCTTTTCCGCTTTTACGATGACCTACCGCGGTTTCGTGGACGTCTGTTTTCTCGGTGTAGCCCAGGTGGACAAATACGGAAACCTGAATACCACCGTGATCGGGGATTATTATAATCCGACCATGCGGCTGCCTGGTTCGGGGGGCGCCGCCGATTTTATCTCTTATGCCAAGCGAACCATTCTCACCATGCGCAGCGGGGAATTCGTCGAGAAGCTTCTTTACCGCACATCTCCGGGCTATCTGGATGGCGGCGACAGCCGGGACCGTTCCGGACATTTCCCCCCGGGGACCGGCCCGACCAAGCTGATCAGCACACAGGGAATTTTTGAATTTGATCCGACAACCAAAGAAATGTATCTGGCGAAGGTGCATCCCGGGGTCAGCGTTGATAAAATCAAGAAGAAGATTCCCTGGGATCTGAAGGTGTCCCCGGATCTGACCGAAACGGACAGGCCGACGGACGACGAGATCGATTTTATCCGGCGGTTTGCCCCCACGGAGTCTGTCGGCAAAAATATCGCTGTTGAACTGGCCATCGCCAAGATGATGAAACGGACGCAGGTCCAGTAAAGATGAAAAGCTCAATCCCGGCTTGATGTAGAGAGCCCGCATGGCTGCCGGATAAATCAAAAGTACAAAACAAATTGCCCTGGGGCGGGCGGGATCATACCCGCCCGCACTATTTCGCCATCCGTCATAACAATCATCCTGAGTTCCCGTCTCCCGTCAAAGATATTTATTTTTCCCCTCAAGTGTGGTTAGATAACGCGTCTCACGTGGGATGAACGACGCGATGGAGCAACCGGATGAACCACAAAAAAAAATCAAAAGAAGAATCAATCGATCAGACTAAATCGTCGCCCGGACCGCCCCCTGCCGGCGGCCCCCAGCGGATCAGGGAAGCCTCGGGAGAGGATCTGTATAAAATTCTGGCGCAGTCCTCCCAGGTGGGATTCTACATCATGCAGGAGAGCCAATTCCAATTCATCAATTCCCACTTCCGGGAGTATGCGGGCTACACCGAAGACGAGCTGCTGAAGATGAGCCCTCAGTCGCTGATCCTGCCGGAGGACCGGCGCAAAACGGCCAAGAATGCAATCATGATGCTCAAGGAGCAGCGCTTTTCGCCCTACGAATTCCGCATTGTCACCAAAGAAGGACGCGTCAAATGGATCATGGAAACCGTCATGTCGATTACCTACAAGGGACGGCAGGCCATTCTCGGCAATTCCATGGACATTACCGAACGCAAGGAGGCGAGCCGCAGGCTCGAAGAGCTCGAAGCGCTGGAATCATCAATCCTCGACGCGATCCCCCAGGCCGTCCTCGGGCTCCACGAACGGCGCATCAACTTTGCCAATCACGCCGTCAAGCTGATCTTCGGCTGGCACCGCGAGGAACTCATCGGCAAGAGTATCCGCATGATCTACCGCAACGAGGAGGAGGCGGATACCGTCGGCCGGATCTTCTATTCCAGCCTCGAGCATCAGCGGACCTATGAAACGGAATTCCCCTGCCTGCGCAAGGACGGCACAGAAATTCTCTGCCGGATGAAGGCGTCACGCATCGGGGAAAAACTGCGTGAGAAGCGCATCGTCGTCACGTATGAGGACGTCACCGCTGAAAAAAAGGCGCAGGAGGACCTGAAGCGCTCGCGCGAAGAACTGCGGAATCTTTCCACTCATCTTCAATTTGTCCGTGAGGAAGAGAGCACGCGCGTCGCGCGGAAGATTCACGATGAACTGGGACAATCCCTCACCGCGCTGCAGATGGATTTATCCTGGCTCACCAACCATCTGTCGACCGGTGACAAAGGCATCCGGGAAAAAACCAAGAGCATGTCGGATCTCGTCGATGCCACAATTGAGAGCGTTCACAACATTTCGACGGAATTGCGGCCCAGCCTGCTCGACGACCTGGGGTTGCCCGCCGCCATCGAATGGCAGGCCGCCGATTTTCAAAAACGTTCCGGGATCCGCTGCCAGGCCCATATCGTCGGCCAGAAAAGCGTGATCGACAAAGAACTGTCCACGGCCGTCTTCCGTATTTTTCAGGAGACGCTCACCAACATCGCACGACACTCCAGGGCCACCTTGTGCAAGGTCAGCCTCACGGAAAACGAAAAAGAACTGTGCCTGGAGGTGATGGACAACGGCGTCGGCATCACCCAATGGCAGGTGGACGATCCGCGCTCCTTCGGGATGATCGGCATGCGCGAGCGCGCCCATCTCTGGGGCGGCACGGTTCACGTCCGCAACGCCAAACCTTCCGGAACAACCGTAAGAGTACTGATACCCCTCTTACAAAGGAGATAGACAAACATGATACGCATACTGGTTGCTGATGACCACGCCGTGGTGCGCCAGGGCGTGGTGCAGATCCTGGCGGATGTTAAAGATATGCTGGTCAAGGATGAAGCACAAAACGGAGCTGAGACGCTCGATAAGATTTTGAAGTATGAGTATGACGTAGTCCTGCTCGATATCTCCATGCCGGGCCGCAGCGGGCTGGAAGTTCTGGAGGATATTAAAGCCCAGCGTCCGAAGTTGGCCGTGCTGATTCTGAGTATGCATCCCGAGGAGCAATATGCCGTGCGGGCGCTGCGCGCCGGCGCATCGGGCTATCTCACCAAGGCCAGCGCGCCTAATGAACTGATCGGCGCCATCCGCAAGGTGGCGAGCGGCGGGAAATATGTGACCGCGTCGCTTGCGGAAAAACTGGCCGACGAGCTGGATCTCGATACGCAAAAGCTGCCCCACGAAAGGCTTTCCAACCGCGAACACCAGGTCATGCTGATGCTCGCTTCCGGTAAGTCCGTTTCCGATATCGCCGAAGAACTCTGCTTGAGCGTTAAAACCATCAGCACCTACCGCACCCGCGTGATGTCCAAGATGGCCATGAAAAAGAACGCCGAGTTAACGCTTTACGCCGTTCACAACAAACTAATCAATTAAATCCGTCCTTTGCTGTTTGTCGGACAAAATCCGTCACAGCACCCGGGCATAATTCCGACACATAAATCAGCCCTGGGCCGATATTTTCTTTTGAATGCCTGTGTTAGTCCAGTATCGGGTCCGAATGTGTTGTCGCTATGATGCGGCAAATAGAGATGCGGACAAATAAGGGGGAAGCTTTATGGGACAGGCACAAGCAGAATCAAAGCAGGCAAAGTCGGCAGGACGGATCGATCGCAAGGTAGCGCCGGGCCCGCAGGGCAGACTTTTAAAGGATGAACTGGCGGAAATCATCCATCAAGCGGTTCGGGACAATCGCAGCTACCTGATGGAACACGAAAGCAAGGAAATTCTGGAAGGCATCGGCATTGCAACCACCGGTTACCTCGTGGCGCGCTCCGAAGATGAAGCGCTGGCCATCTGTGATAAAATCGGCTTCCCCGTGGTGATGAAAATTGTCTCTCCGGATGTCGTTCACAAAACGGATGCCGGCGGCGTCAAGCTCAACTTGCTGAACGCCGACGATGTGCGCAAAGCTTACCGCGACATTCTGGAAACATTCAAATACCAGCATATCGAAGGCGTCGCGGTGCAGCGCATGGCCAAAGCGGGCATCGAAGCGATTATCGGCGTCACGCGCGATCCCAGCTTCGGTCCGCTCATCATGTTCGGCCTGGGCGGCGTGTTCGTCGAAGTCCTGCGCGACGTATCTTTCCGCATTCTGCCGATTACTGAAAAAGACGCCGCACAGATGATTGAAGACATCCGCGGCTCGGGTATTCTCAAAGGGTATCGCGGACAGGCCGTCGATCTCGACTCTCTCAAGGGGCTGCTTTTGAAAATATCACGGCTGGTCATGGAAAATCCTGAAATCAGCGAACTGGACCTCAATCCGCTGTTTCTGTATCCGGACGGTTATATCACCGTCGATGCCCGGATGTTTGTCAGCGAACCGGCTAAGCACGAGCATACTACGGCAACCGGCGCGGAGAGCCTGCACGATTTCTTTTATCCGCAGAGCATCGCGGTGATCGGAGCCTCCGATGTCGAGGGCAAACTGGGTTATAATGTTTTTAAGAATCTGACCAGCCACCATTATCCCGGATCGCTCTACCCGATCAATCCGGGCAAAGAATCCGTGATGGGTGTTCATGCCTATAAATCAGTCATGGATGTACCCCAACCCGTGGACCTGGCCATTGTCATTGTGCCGGCGAAGGCGGTCGAGAGAGCCATTGCGGATTGCTGTGCGAAGGGTGTCCGGTTTGTTGTGGTCGAGGCCGCGGGATTTGCCGAAACCGGTGAAGAAGGCAAGAAGGCTCAGGAGAGGATTCTGAAAATTATCCGCAAACACGGTTGCCGTGTGCTGGGGCCCAATTGTTCCGGTGTCATCAATACCCATCACAATATGGTACAGTCCATCGGACTGCTGGATGATCTCAAAAAGGGCAACGTCGGAATGGTGGCTCAGGCCGGTGTTTATGCGGCGGGAATCCTGACGGGATTAAGCAATGTTCTTGATTTCGGAATTGTGGCCACCATCGGCAACAAGATGGACATCAACGAAACGGATATTCTGGAATACTTAAGCGACGATGATCATATCTCAGTGATCGTTATGTATATGGAAGACGTCCGTAGCGGCAAGAGGTTTGTCGATGTCGCCTCGCGGGCGGCGGTCCGCAAACCCGTGATCGTTCTGAAATCGGGACGGACGGAGGCCGGCAAAAAAGCCGTCTCATCGCATACCGCGTCTCTCGCCGGCAATGACGAAGTCAACAGCGCAGCCTTCAGGCAGAGCGGTGTCATCCGGGCCCGGGACAACGAGCACCTTTTCGCGCTGACGCGCGCTTTCTCCAAGCAGCCCGTCCCGAAAGGCAGCGGCGTCCTCGTTATTACCTACACCGGCTCGCTGGGTGTTGCGGCCACCGACATGCTGTATCTCTCCGATATGCGCCTGGCCACGCTGGAACCGTATTTTAAGCAGCGCCTGAAAAGTGCCCTGCCCGATTACGCCAGTGTCGGGAATCCCATCGACTGCTCCTTTTCCATGACGCCCGAGCAGGTGAAGAACCTGATCGAAATCGGTGTGGAATCGGGCGACGTGTCGAGCTTCATCGTCGTGATTCAGGGCGAGATTCTGGGTTCGTTCGTCGACGTCATGAAAAACATCGACTATAAGGAAAAGCCGGTGATGTGCGTCGTCGCCTGCAAGGAATTCATGATTAACGACGTCGTAAAGATGGAGCAGGCCGGATTCCCCGTCTACTCCACGGCGGAAATGGCGGCGGAAGTTCTGGGGCAGATGTATCACTATGGCGTGAGACGGCAAAGCGCCCTCACAGATTCTATCGCACGTCATCTGACCAAAGACGCGTTTTCTGTGGACAGCAATCCCGTGCGCCTGAGGCTGATCAACCCGAAGGACATCGGCCTGTGGACGGATTTTGTGAACGGCTGCTCGGAACGATCTCTGTGGCTGCGATTCTTATCCCCCTTCAGCGCTACGCCGGAACGGGCGCAGCGCTTCTGCAACCTCAACCCGGAAGAAGAAGTCGCCGTGGTCGCAGAGATGAAAGTCGGCGATCAGTATAAGTTCCTGGGCATCGCGCGTCTGATCAAAAACAAACGCTGCGAAGGCGAGGCGGAATACGCCATCATCATTTCCGATCCCTGGCAGAATAAGTCGCTTGGCATCACCCTGACCGAGCAGTGCATTGAGCTGGCCAAAAAGGAAGGCCTAAAGACCCTCCGGGCGGAAACCATTCAAGAGAATTACCCCATGATCAGAATCTTCCGCCACTCCGACTTTGCCATTGACGGTAAAGACGAGAACATGGTCTCGATGTCGCTGAACCTTTCGTGAAGCGTATCTCGTCATTCGTGAATCATAGGGAACGGTCTTGCCGCCCGCAGGATGGCCGCGACCGTTCCCTATTTTTTTCCTGAACTTTATAGTGAACGGCTGTGCGAGATCACACATGCCGGATGGCTGTTCACCGCACGCTATGTCCCACAGAGCGACGCTCGTTGGTAAGGAACGTATGACCTCTTTGTCATTTCTTCCTGAGATAAACGCAGGAAGTCAATCCCTTATCCGTAACCCCGTGCGCATTTCTGTCTAAAAAATATAGATCATGCTATGATCGTTCGGCCGTATCGGATCCGGCCCGGAAAGCAGAGTGGCATGTCGAGAAAAAGCGTTATCGTGATTGCGATGGTTATCGGCTCAGTTGCAGGAGGGTACGCACCCTCATTGCTCGGTTCCGACTCCCTCGTCCTTTCACTGGCTGGAAGTACCTTGGGTGGACTTCTTGGCATCTGGATAGCCTTCAAACTGTATGATGGATAGATCCATAATGATGGTCATCCAGTGCTGCGAAAGTCAACCGCTGTATCATCGCCGCCCCGGAAATGGGATCAGGTAATGCGCGCATCAAATCACCGAGATCGGAATAGTCACTGCCTGCGCTGTTACCAGCGTCGGGAAATCTGCATCTGCCCGATTCTGCCCACGGTACAAACTCGGGCAGCATTTATAATCCTGCGGCACATTACCGAGGCATGGCGCCCCAGCAACACCGGCCGGTTGGTTACGCTCACGATGCCGAACTCACGAATTATTTCCTGCGGGGGTGGAGACCGCATCGGGCCTTCATCACTTGACGACGAATTACTGCAGGCTCCGGGAACATGGCTGCTATGGCCTGATGGACCCGGCTCAGATCCGGAGCGTTCGGAGCTGATCCAGCCTAGTCGAATCGTGGTTCTGGATGCGACCTGGCATCAGGCGCGCCGGTTGTATACCCGCACGCCGGCGCTCTCGACCTTGCCCCGGCTGGCTCTGCCTGCGCCCAAGCGCTCTCGGGACCGTCTGCGCGAGCAACACCGCCCGGATGGAATGTCCACGCTTGAGGCGGTGGCGGCAGCGGTTGCGAAGATCGAGGGGGCAAAAGTGGCCGAGCCGCTGGAAAAGCTCTATGATGAAATGGTCCGACGCACCAATTCCTTGCGCTGGGGCGACGGGCTGTCTTGATCGTTTCAGGGTAAACTGGAACAAGGAGCCAAGCATAATAACTATTCTTATTAAGGATAAACATGGAAACTCTTTAAACATTTTTCCCCGCAGTCCGCACTTGATGTATTTATCAAAATATGCAACGTTTTAAGTAATAATGCGTATTGCCACTCTCTCGGGAGATTAGTCCATGTCTGAGCCCATTCGCATCCTTATTCTGGAAGATAACCCTGCTGATGCCGAGCTGGTTCAGTTCGAACTTCAGGAAGCAAATTTAGTTTTCACAGCAAAAGTCGTGATGACTAAAAAAGATTTCATTCGCGAGCTTGACGAATTTTGTCCCGATCTGATCTTATCCGATTATGACCTCCCCAGATACAACGGTGCACTGGCACTGGCCGAGACAAAAAAAAGATGCCCCGATTCACCTTTTATTTTAGTTACCGGGGCTGTGAGTGAAGACCGGGCCATCGAAATTTTGACCCAGGGGGCCAAGGATTACGTTCTGAAAACCCGGCTTGAACAGCGACTGGCGCCCGCTGTTAAGAGAGCTCTCGCGGAGGCAGAGGAACATCGGGCACGAAAACAGGCGGAAAAGGACCTTAAGACCGCCCACGCCGAGCTTCAGGTGAAGGTTAGCGAAAGGACGGCTGCACTGGAAAATGAAATAGCGCAGCGCCGGAAGATAGAAAAAGTACTGCGGGAGAGCGAAGAGCGATTCCGCTCCGTTATGGACAACATGTCAGAGGGCCTGTTGATTTTCGATGCCGAAGGCAATTTCACCTACCAGAATCCTGCATCACTGCGGATCCACGGTTTTGGGATGCCGGAAGCCGGGCATGTCGAAAAAGAGAATCTGCCGGCGACCTGGAAAGGTTTAGACGAAAATGGCCATCCGATTCCGTTCGAGGACTGGCCTGTCTTCCGGGTGCTGCGGGGCGAACATTTCCAGAATCAGATCCTGCACGTCATAAGAATCGAGACCGGCAAGGAATTCTTCGGCAGCTACAACGGTTGTCCGATCTTTGACGCCGACGGCAGGCTGACCTTCGGGTTCATCACTATTCGAGAGATTACCGAGCAGCGCAATATCGAAAAGGCCTTACGCGAGAGCGAAATCCATTTGGCTCGGGCGCAGGAAATCGCTCATCTGGGAAGTTGGGCCTGGGATATTGCGACGGATCATCTTCACTGGTCAGACGAAACCTACCGGTTGTTCGGGCTCCAACCCGGGGAATTTGTCCCTCGGAATGAGGATTTCCTCAGTTTCGTCCATCCCGGGGACCGGTCGCGAGTGGAACAGTCCATACAAGATGCGCTCACCCATGGACCCTATAACCTCGACTTCCGCATTATCAAAAAAGGAGGAGAGGAACGCTACGTTCACAGCCAGGCGCAGACCATCTTCAGCAAAGACGGCCTCCCGATAAAGATGGAGGGCACAGTCCAGGACATCACCGAGCGCAAGCGAGCCGAGCAGACGCTGCAGAAGAGAGAGCGTCTCCTGCAGGATGTTATTGACGGGAGCACTTCCCCTGTTTTCCTGAAAGACATTGACGGGAAGTTCATCACCATCAACAAGTCGTTGGAGAGAATGCTGGGGATGTCACGGGAGGAAATAACAGGCAAGACCGACTACGATATCGCACCCAGGGAAGTTGCCGACTACTGGCGGACTCATGATAAAGCAGCGATGGCAAATGCTCAGGCCATCCAGATCGAGGAAGCAGCCGATCTCCCGGACGGCCATCATATTTTTCTGGCGAACAAGTTCCCCCTGGTTGATGCCGATGGACAAGTATATGGCGTTGGTGCCATCTCTCATGATATTACCGACCGCAAACAGACAGAAAGGAAATTAATAGACAGCGAAGAAAAATTCCGCATGCTGGCTGAATTCAGCCCTTATGCCATCATGATGCACCAGGGCGGATGCTGGATTTACGCCAATCCTGCAGCCGAGGAATTGACGGGCTATACGAAAGAGAAACTCTATAAAACCCCTTTCTGGAAATTTGTGCACCCGGATTACAGGGACATGGTGAAACAACGGGGCCTTGATCGTCAGAAAGGGAAGGACCTGCCTCACACGTATGAGTTCAAAGTCATTACAAATACCGGCAAGGAAAGGTGGGTGAGCCTGACAGCGAACCCCATTCAGTATGAAGGTAAACCTACAGTCCTGATTTCCGTAATAGATATTACCGAACGTAAGAATACCGAGTATGAATTACAGAGCATCCTTCAGCGCTCCAGCACCCTGGTTTCCAATATCAGCAGCGCCGTTTTACTGGTAAGCGAAAACCGGATTGTAATGACTAATCCGGCATTCTGCGATTACTTTGAATTGCCGGATTCACCGGCAGAGCTTATCGGGCTCACCGCGGATGAAATGATCGAAAAAATAAAAAATATGTATCTGCATCCTGAAGAGGAGATCATCCGTATCCGGGAAATCGTGGATCGGGAAGAGTCGGTGCTGGGCGAAGAGATAGCCATGCACGATGGACGGACATGCCTGAGAGACCATATCCCTATACACAAAGATGGGCAATTTTACGGCCGTTTATGGAACCACACTGACATCACCGAGCGTAAGCGGACGGAAGAAACCCTCAAACGGCAGTCCGACAGACTGGAAGATGCCAACAAAGAACTCGAAAGTTTCAGCTACTCCGTCTCCCATGACCTCCGTGCCCCCCTGAGAGCCATTGACGGTTTTTCCCGGAAGCTCGAGCGTGAATACGGAGATAAAGCCGATGAAAAATTCGCGGCGACGATCAAGGTCATTCGCGACAATGCCAAAAACATGGGGAATTTAATCGACGATCTTCTTTCTTTTTCCAAGGTGCAAAAAACCAGCATAAACTCAGCTATAATTGATATGGACCAGTTAATTAACGATGTATGGCATGATGTTCTTGAAGCGAACAGAAGAAGGGATCTTCGCTTCAACAAAATGAAGATTTTGCCCGGACACGGAGACCGGTCGCTCATCAGGCAAGTTCTTTTCAATCTGCTATCCAATGCTGTTAAATTCACGAAAGATCGGAACCCGGGCGTTATTGAAATAAGCAGCCACATGGACACCGATAAGATCGTCTATTGCATTAAAGATAATGGGATCGGATTCGACATGGAATATTATGATAAGCTATTTGGTGTCTTCCAGCGCCTGCACAGTCATGACGATTACGAGGGAACGGGTATCGGGCTGGCAATCGTTCAACGCATTGTTAAGCGTCACGGTGGCAGCATCTGGGCTGAAGGAAAAGTGGATGAGGGAGCAACTTTTCATTTTTCACTGCCGTTGACGCCTTGAATTAGGGTTGTGTTGGATCGCATGGGGCTTCGTTAACGTCAAACATTTCTGATGGTAATGGCCAGTTTATATTTTGCTAAACCTGTTTATTCAATCGTGTCATATTCTTTGGTCTCATATCCTTCCGGATAAAGCTCTTTCCCCGCAGGGGGCAGTCTAAATCCCTCGCAAAAAGGAAATGCCGCTTAACGGTTTCCCGTTAAGCGGCATTTTGAGGAGGGACTTCATGTAGAAAACTGCCTGCCACCCGTCAGGGTGGTTGCTGCGATTCTACATTGGGGGTGCTAACCTAATTTCTTTCTGTTCGCGACCAGATCATCAACGACTGCCGGGTCAGCCAGGGTTGACGTGTCACCGAAATCACCGAATGTTTTTGCGGCGACGTTTCTCAGAACGCGGCGCATAATCTTGCCGGATCTGGTTTTCGGCAGACCATCCGCCCATTGAATCTGGTCGGGTGATGCGATCGGACCGACGACCTTGCGGACATGGGCGATCAGAGCCTTTTTGAGTTCATCCGTCTTGGCCACATTATTGTTCAGGGTAACATAAGCGAAGATGCCCTGGCCTTTGATGTCATGGGGGAATCCGACAACCGCCGCTTCGGCGACATCCGCATGAGAGGTCAATGCGGCTTCGACTTCCGCGGTGCCCAGTCTGTGACCGGAAACATTGATAACGTCATCAACACGGCCGGTGATTTTGTAATCGCCGTCGGCATCGCGTTCCGCGCCGTCACCGGAGAAGTACGTACCCGGGAACTGCACGAAGTAATTCTCGACAAACCGGCCGTCTTTATCATCCCACAAACCGCGGGCGATGCCGGGCCATGAATTCTTAATGCACAGTGCGCCTTTGCCGGGGCCTTTGATTTCTTTTCCTTCTTCATCAAATAGAACCGGAACAACGCCGAAGAACGGAACCATGGCTTTGGCAGGCTTGATGTCAATCGCGCCGGGCAGAGGCAGGATCATATGTCCGCCTGTTTCCGTCTGCCACCAGGTATCGGAAATCGTGCAGCGGCCGGCACCGATCTTATTGTAGTACCACCACCAGGCTTCGGGATTGAGCGGTTCACCGACCGAACCCAGAACGCGCAGCGAGGAAATATCATGTGCGTCGACCCATTTGTCGCCTTCTTTGGCAATCGAGCGGATCGCTGTCGGAGCGGTATAGAAATTGTTGACATTGTATTTCTCGACGACAGCCCAAAACCTACCGAAGTCCGGATAGTTGGGAACGCCTTCGAACAGGATGCTCGAGTGGCCGTTGCAAAGCGGGCCGTAAACGATATAGCTGTGACCGGTGACCCAGCCGATATCGGCGGTGCACCAGTAGGTATCTTCTTCGCGGACGTCAAAAGCGAGCTGCTGGGTCATCGAGGCATAAAGCAGATAGCCGGCCTGGGTATGCACAACGCCCTTGGGTTGCCCGGTCGAACCGGATGTATAAAGGATGAACAGCGGATCTTCTGCGTCCATTTCTTCCGGTTTGCAGTATTTGTCCGCTTTGGCCATCAATTCTTCGTACCAGATGTCGCGGCCTTCGGTCATAGCAACTTGCGTTCCGGTGCGTTTTACAACCACCACGGTTTTCACGCCGGGGCACTGAGCCACGGCTTTGTCCGCGGTGTCTTTCTGAGGAACGGCCTTGGCGCCGCGATAGGTGCCGTCGCAGGTAATGACGACTTTCGAGCCGGAATTATTAATGCGGTCTCTTAACGCTTCCGCCGAGAATCCGCCGAAAACGATGGCATGAACAGCGCCGATGCGGGCGCAGGCCAGCATGACGATGGACAGTTCCGCGATCATGGGCAGGAAGATGGTAACGCGATCGCCCTTTTTAACGCCCAGGCCTTTCAGAACATTGGCGAACTTGTTCACTTCGCGATACATGTCGTAATAGGTATAAACTTTCCAGTCATTGGGGTCGTTGCCTTCGAAAATGATCGCGGCCTTGTTTTTCTTGGTTTCCAGATGACGGTCCAGGCAGTTGTAAGAGACATTGATCTTGCCGCCTTCAAACCATTTGGAATGAACGTCTTTCGCGTCAAATGACCAGTCCGAGACTTTCTTTTTATCAAAGGGTTTGAACCAGGTCAGTCTTTCGGTTGCCATTTTTGCCCAGAACGCATTAGGGTCGGTAATCGACTCTTTGTACAGTTTGTCGTACTCTGCCCTGCTCTTGATGTAAGATTTCTCTCTTACTCTCTCAGGTACAGGAAATACCTTGTCATAAAAATCTTTTTCATTAGCTTCAGCCATATTATTCTCCTTTTATTTTTTATGCCTTTAATTTCCGCCGAAAAGGCAATCTTTTTGATCTTACGTATGGACTCCGGTTATGCGCCCCTTTATTTTTTGCCATGAAGAGCGCTGTTATTTTTTGCCTTCTTTTCAGGAGGGGTACGCCCCGCGGTTCGGGCTTCGTTCCTGTTGGTCAGACGCGCGTTTCTGATTCACCAGCCACAAAACGTTGGGGCGTATTACATATGGCGGATGCAATACATGTACCCCTTGAAAAGCAGTTACGGAATACACCTTTTCCGGGGTGCCGGGTATCGGCTTCAGTCCGAATTCAAAGTAAGGATAAGTCCTACAGGCTGTCCGTTTTTGTCTGACAAAAAAATTGGCTTGGATAAGTGATAGAGAAAGACTTCTTTTGAAAACCGGAAAATTGGAGACAAGATGCACCACCGTCAAGTTAACCCCGGCGCGTTCGTCCGCGGAAAGACGAAGTTGACGCCCCGGATCGGGTATCGACGACGACGGTTCTTTTATCCCTGCTGTTCCAGAAACTTCCGGCGGAAGGCGAGCGGGTTGCGTATCGCAGCAAACGGCTCGCGCGTGCTGCCGGTGCCCATGATGACGATCGTTCCGTAGTTCAGGATGCGTCCGAGAATGCTCTGGATGACGTTAATGGATTCGATCTTGGAGTGATTCATTTCGAAGGTATTGCGGGAAATAAAGCCGGTCTTGATAATCAAACGTTTATTGGTGATGGCGAATTCGCTCGTCCAATACGCGATGAGCGGCGCAATAAAGAGCGTAAAAATGCCCTTCAGGGAGATGAAGGTGATCCAGTGTAATTTGGTTTCGTAAACGACTTGTTCGCCGGCGATCAGATTGTTATCGACGTAACTGCCCATTGCAATTTTTCTCCTCTATCGTGTTTTTCTAAATCAGCGCCAGGTAATCAGCGGTTCATTGCGCACAGGAATCCGGTGAAAATGATGCTGCGGGTATCCCAGCATCACCGCACCGAAGCACTGGTGGCCCGCGGGCAGCGCCAGTTTTTCAATCAGCGGATCATAGGCGTTGGCCGCCGCCGTAAAATAGCCGGCCCAGCAGGTTCCCAGCCCTTTCGCATGAGCATAAAGCTCCAGATAGGTGAGTGCAATCGCGCAGTCGGCCGCCGGGAAAGATAAATCCTGAGGGCAATGCGTGACCACCAGATGCGGCGCTCCCCGCATAATGCGGTCCCGGCCGTAGTCCCAGGCGCCGACGATGCGCCGGAAACGCCGGACCGTGCCCTCATCGGAGGTCAGAGGAAGCATGATCCGCATAAAATCGATCACCAGTTCGGCCAGAGCGTGGACCTCTTCGGGGTTCCGGAAGACCAGCCAGTGAACCTGTTGCTTGTTGCTGCCGGTGGGCGCATAGCGCGCCGTGGTCAGTAATTCCGTCAACATCTGGTCGGACACGGGTGTTTTTTTATACTGGCGAATCGAACGCCGGGTCAGGAGGATCTGCCTCATAATCGCGGCGTCGGGGATGTTTTTCTCGACCGGCGGACAGGCGGCAAGCGGCATGTTGACATGTGAAATGGCATCGTGAGGACAGACGGCTATGCAATGTCCGCAGTTGATACAGAATTCCTCTCCGTGTTCCAACATCGTCGGAAAGGATTTTTTGTCCGCCTGAACGATAATTTGCGCCGGACACTCCGCCACACAAATTCCGTCACGCTTACACTTCGTCTGGTCGATGCTGAAAAGCGCCATGGCCCTCTCCTTATTTCGGTTCTTGAATCCTCCGGTCGCGTGAGACCGCCTGATCCTCTGATAGAGTATTAATATAATGATTGCAATGTCTTTTTGGCAATCTCCGGGTTGTGATATTTTGTTTTTTATTTATAATGCAAATCCGGAGGAGAAAAGGTAAGAAAAATTATGGCAAAACTGACATTGGACGAATGGATCGCAAGGCTCAAGAAGAACAAAAGTTTCAATGCCAACGCTGCGGCTATCGTGGATATTGCGGCAAAACAAGGCGATTGGGAGGACTATCCCGCCTGGGTCGATCCGCGCCTGCGGGAGGTGCTGGTCAGACGCGGCATGGAACGGCTCTATAAGCATCAGGCCCAGGCCGTCCGTTTCATCCGCAACGGCCAGGATGTCGTGCTCGTCACACCCACGGCCAGCGGCAAGACGCTCTGCTACAACCTGCCCGTTTTACAAAGCATTCTTGACGAGCCGGAAACCCGGGCGCTATATATGTTTCCGACCAAGGCGCTGGCCCAGGATCAGATGCATGAAGCGCACAGCCTGATCACCGATCTGGCGGCCGACATCAAAACCTTTACCTACGACGGAGACACGCCGGACGACGCGCGCCAGGCGATCCGCCGGCAGGGACACATCGTCGTCACCAACCCCGATATGCTGCATGCGGGCATTCTGCCCCATCATACGAAGTGGCAGAAGCTTTTCATGAATCTGAAATATATCGTCATTGACGAACTGCATATCTACCGCGGCATCTTCGGTTCGCACTTTGCCAACGTCATCCGGAGGCTCATCCGGATCTGCCGCTTCTATGGGGCCAATCCCGTGTTCATCTGCTGTTCGGCCACGGTCGCTAACCCCCGCGAACACGCTGAAAAAATTCTGGAGCGGCCCGTAGCGCTGCTCGATAAAAGCGGCGCACCCACCGGCGCCAAAACGTTCGTCCTGTATAATCCGCCCATCGTCAACCGCGAGCTGGGCATCAGACAGAGCGCCATGACGCCCGCACGCAAGTTTGCGACGGACCTGATTGACAACAATATTCAGACGATCGTCTTTGCCACCAGCCGTCTCCATGTCGAAGTCCTGACGAAATATCTGAAGGATAAATTTGTCAAAACGAGGCCGGTGGATGATCATTTCGTCACCGGCTACCGCGGCGGCTATCTGCCGAACCTCAGGCGTGAAATCGAAAGCGGCCTCAGGTCGCGCGACGTCATGGGCGTGATCAGCACCAATGCTCTGGAGCTGGGTATCGACATCGGCAATCTGGAGGCCTGTATCATGGCCGGCTACCCGGGCTCCATCGCCAGCACCTGGCAGCAGGCCGGGCGAGCGGGCAGGCGTTCCGGACGCAGCCTGGCCATTCTCATCGCCAGGAGCAATCCGCTGGATCAGTTCATCATGGAAAATCCCGATTATTTCTTTTCACTTTCGCCGGAGCACTGCCGGATCAATCCCGACAACCTGCTCATCCTGCTGCACCACATCAAGAGCGCGGCCTTCGAGCTGCCGTTTGAAAAGGGAGAAAAATTCGGCGGCGAAAATCTGGAAGAATTTCTGCAGTATCTGGAGGAAAAAGGCGTCCTGCACCGGACCGATGACCGCTGGCACTGGTCGGCGGAAAGCTACCCGGCCGACGAAGTCAGCCTGCGGTCGATCAACCCGGAAAATGTCGTGGTTGTCGACACGACCGACGCGGGGAACCACAAGGTGATCGCCGAGGTGGACTGGGACAGCGCCTTTACCGCGGTCCACGACGACGCCATCTACATGCTGGCCTCCGAACAGTACCACGTGGACAAACTCGATCTGGAACGCAAGAAAGCCTATGTACGCAAGGTGGACGCGGATTACTACACCGACGCGATGACCTACACGAACGTGCGGGTGATCGACTCCTTTGACCATCATACCGAGGCCGGTGCTATTGTCGAGCACGGCGAAGTGCAGGTCGTGCGCAAAGTGGTGGGCTATAAAAAAATAAAATTTTACACGTCTGAAAATCTCGGCTACGGAGATGTCAATCTGCCGGAAAAAGATATGCACACGACGAGCTACTGGTTTACGATCCCGCGCGACCGCCTGCGCACACTTACCTTCACGGCTGCGGAAATCATCGACGGCCTGTCGGCGCTGGCTTACACGCTGCAGCATTTGTCGGCCATGTTTCTGATGGCCGACACGCATGACATCGACCGATCGATCGGGGATAAAAGCGGCGAGTGGTTTGTGAACCAGGGAAGAACCGGGCGCGTCATCACGTCTTTTTCCACAGGAAGGCAGCAGTCCCTGGAAGGGCCGGCGGGCGTGCGCATCGACGAATTCGATCCGACGATTTTCATCTTTGATTCCTATCCGGGCGGCATCGGCTTTTCCGAACTGCTTTACCACGAACACACCAATCTTCTTCTGGCCGCCAGGACGCTGATTGAAAAATGCCCCTGCGCCTACGGCTGCCCATCCTGCGTTGGCCCCACGCTCGAAGTCGGCAAAACCGCCAAAGAAATCGTGCCGAAGATTATTGAACTGGTTTTAAAGCAAGGTTGAAGGTTCAAGATGCAAGGTGCAAGGTAAACATATCCGTCACCGCTGACACCCCGCCACGCATGCCCTCGTGTGACCTCGCGCCACCTTTAGGTGGTCAGGTCATTAGGGTAGCGGGAGACAAAAAGAGTGAACATGAAATCGATTGATAAATTAAAACGCCTGACCGGCGAGGCCGTGGCTCCGGAAACTAAAGATCAGACCGTGACGACCGCCTCATCGCCGGAAAGAAAGGCCGAGCTCGATGAGCTTAGGCGGCGCATCGACAACGTTGTCACCCGCGCGGCCGCGCGCAGCAAGGCGGCTCAAGATGAAGCGCGAACGCGCGGCAATAAAGGGCTTACCGAAATTCTCGAAGGGTGTGAAATTGAAAACGAGCACGGCCGCTTCTTTCTGGTAAGCCGTGTCGTGAAGAGCTCAAGCCCGCACGGAAACCGCTGCATTCGCGAGGCATTTGATTTTGACATGTCCGCGGCGGCAATGCTGGCCAACAATCCTATCATCAGCGAATACAATTCGTCGGACGCTCTTTTTCTGGATACGGAAACGACGGGGCTGGCCGGCGGCACCGGCACCATGGCTTTTCTCATCGGCCTGGGCTGGTTTGAAGAAGGTCATTTCCAGGTCCGGCAGATTTTAGCGCGCGATTTTGGCGAAGAGAAGGCGGCGCTCACCTACCTCAAGGAAATCGCCGCCCGGAAAAGATTTCTGGTCACCTTCAACGGCAAGGCCTTCGATGTCAACCTGCTCGCCACGCGTTTTATCATGAACCGGATGCAAAGCGACCTGCCCGGACTGCCCCATCTGGATTTGCTGCATCCTTCGCGCCGTATCCTGGGGCATCGTCTGGAAAACTGCCGGCTGGTCACACTGGAATCGGATATTCTGGGCGTCACGCGGGAAGGTGATATTCCCGGCTGGGAAATTCCGCAGCGCTATTTCGACTGGCTGCGCCGGCGCGACCCCCATTTGCTGTCCGACATCTTTGAACACAACCGTCTGGATGTCGTTTCCATGGCGACGCTGACGGCTCATCTGGTGGACATACTGACCGCACATGCCCTCACGCGGCAAACACACACCGATGACTACCTGGCCGCAGCACGCCTCCATCTGAAACATGCCAACGCCCAGGGAGCGCAAAAGATCTTAAACATCTTTCAGGAAAAGGCCTGCTCCGAATTTTCTGGGCAATCGAAAAAGAAGTTGGCTCAGCTATACAAGCGAACCGGGCGAATGGATGAAGCCGCAGACCTCTGGCGGCAAATGGCCGCCTGTGAACCGGTCGAATTCTACGCCATCTCGGAACTTGCCAAATACCTGGAGCATCGCATCCGGGACTACGTTCAGGCAAAAGCCGTCATTGAACAATCACTGGCCGGGGGCGACCTGTTTTCCGAAGATGAACGGAATTCGCTGCTGCATCGTTTAAACCGGTTAAAAGGCAAACTGAAGTTGCCCCCCTATAGCAGCCATTAAGCATATCAGTTTTTACCTCCCAATTAACTCTCTATCAACTGTGATTGATTTCTTTTGAATTGAAGTCATGATTAGAAACAGGTGACAATGCGCCGGGGCTCGGCGTCTCTCGAATATGTTAATCAAAGCAAGGAGGAAATCATGGTTAAGACAGCATTATTTGTCCGTCTTGAAGCAAAATCCGGGAAAGAAAAAGAGGTGGAAAGCTTTCTTGAAAGCGGCCTTCCTCTCGTCACGGAAGAACCTGCAACGACTGCCTGGTTTGGAATCCGCCTGGGGCCGACAACCTTTGGAATCTTTGATGCCTTTCCGGACGACGCCGGCAGGCAGGCACATCTCACAGGCAAAGTGGCCGCCGCACTCATGGCCAAAGCTGATGAACTGTTTGCCAAACCGCCGGCCATCGAGAAAGCCGATGTTCTCGCCGCGAAGCTGCCCGGATGAACACATCCGACAGGCAAGAGACTTCTGCTCCCGGCGGCACGAACACCCCAATTTTATCGGCTACCTTCCTTTTCATTGAGTAATTATTGGCGTTCTTTCCGGATCCGAGGGATAACTTCTCGAACAGATCCTGTAACATAAAGCCCCGGCGAGCCCGCCCATCGATGAAAGCAACAGCCCTACATTTAAACCGTACCCACACCCGCCCAATTGGTCGATATCGCTCCGACGACCATAAGCCTCCATCCGCCCCCTAAAACATAACAGCAAAAGGCTCGAATTCTGCACCGTCTCGGAGCTTGTCAAATCGCGGTGCATCGCATCCGGGACTGCGTTCGGGCAAAGCCCTCATGGAACAGGCATTAACCGGAGTCGGCACTTTTTCCGGAGCTGAGAAAACTCCCTGCTGCATCGTTTAAGGCGGCTAAATGCCAAACCGGAAATATCTCCATCGTCTTTCCTGGGTTATCCGGCTGATGATGGCTCCCTGAAGTCGTTAAAATCTCATTTTCCAATAAATCATAAACACATTTGGTATTCAATTGACTCGCGCCGTAAAAACAACTATCGTAGCGAATGTGTGGTATCCAAGCAGTCGAGTTATGCTTGTCCGGGCCTGGTTTGAGTGTGAGCGGAATCCATGAAAAGATCTATAGTAAGGAATGAAGAAATTTCGTTTTCCTTTCTCGATTGTCTGAAAATTCCCCTCAGGTTTATTTAGCGCAATTCAGCGAAAGAAAGAGGTGTACTCAAGTGAAAACGATTGTGGAGCAATTAGATCCCATTTTCAAACCCAAGTCGATCGCCGTTATCGGTGCGTCCAAAGGCCATGCAAAATGGGGATTCAGAATGATCAACCGTCCCTTGCGCACAGGATACCGCGGAGCCATATATCCCGTCAACCGCCTCGGAGAGGAGATTAACAATCTGCCCACTTACAAAAGTGTTCTGGATATTCCGCAAACCGTTGATCTGGCCGTTATTACGGTGCCTGCCGAGCAGGTTCCGGGCGTCATGAAGGAGTGCGCGGCAAAAGGTGTTAAAGGAGTTGTTTTGATCACGGCCGGCTTTGCCGAAATCGGGCAGAAAGGAAAAATCCTGGAAGAGAAGGTGGTCAATGCCGCCCGCAAAGGGGGCATACGTTTTGTCGGGCCCAACTGCATGGGGATATGGAGCAGGGCGGGAATGCTGAGCCTGTCTTTCGATAAAGCGCCCCTGGCCGGTCCCATTGCCTTTGTCTCCCAGAGCGGGACATTCGGCGTTTCTCTTTCGGAGATTGCCGTCACAAAGGGATACGGACTCAGTAAATTCATCAGCATCGGGAATCAGGCGGATCTCGATGCGGCGGATTACCTGGAATATCTGGCCGCCGATGAGGAGACGAAGGTCCTGGTGTTCTACATTGAAGGGTTCAAAGACGGAAAGCGGTTCATGGATCTGGCCCGGGACGTGGTGAAGCGCAAACCTATCGTGATCTATAAAGCCGGCCGCACTTCCGCCGGAAGCAGGGCCACACAGTCGCATACGGCCTCCCTGGCCGGCTCCGATGAGATTTTTGACGCGGTCTGCCGGCAGGCGGGCTTGATCCGGGTGCAGGAAACTCTTCATGCCTTCGATGTGGCGGAGGTCCTGGCCAGTTCGCCTCTTCCTCCGGGAAGGCGGGTTGCCATTCTGGGAAGCGGGGGACAGGGTGTGGTCACAGCCGATGCCTGCGCCTCTCTGGGGCTGGAAGTGCCCCAACTGGACGGCGACACCGTCCGCGGTCTGATGGCAGGACTGCCTCCGCACGCACCCAGACCGAGCAATCCCGTGGATTTTGCGGGAAGCTCCCGCACCGGCATGGAAGAAGCGGCTGTTGTGGAGAAGCTGCTGAGCCGCGACTATATTGACGGCGTGATTTCCAATGTTCCCATCAATCCCGCGGCCTGGAGCGACATGTTCGGTTTTTCCGGACTGCCGAAACCCCTGCTCGATCTAACCAAAAAGGCTATTGAGGGAGCGGATTATTTTTCATCTTTGCCCGCAAAATACGGCAAGCCCATCATCACGACACGGTTTCGACGGGTTGCCCATGACATGGTTATCGACATTTTGAAGGGGGCGGGAATCCCTGTTTGCGATACCCCGGAAGAAGCCGCCCGGGCGATGCATGCGTTGGTTCAGTACGCAGAAATAAGGAAGAAAGCATAATTGCAGTATCCGGGGTTTCACAAAGTCACTGGCCCGGGAAATCGCCCGCCTGCTGTGGCGGCGGTCTGAGCGTTGTGATGATCGTTGAGGACCTGCAAAGAAGAATAAATAAATAAAATTAAAGATGGAGGATAATAAACATGAAGCTTAAAACAGTAGATCACATCAGTTACGCCGTGACGGACATCGACAAAGTTATTGAGTCCTGGACAAAGTTGTTCGGCATCGGCCCCTGGACATTCAGGGAGAATGGCGGGACCGACACAAAGGGTCGTCCCTGGAAAATAAGGATGGCCTTTGCCTATATGGGTCCTATGGAAATCGAGCTTGTCCAGTGCACGGAAGGAAAAATATTTCAATCCAAGTTTATCGACAAGTGGGGAGAAGGCGTCCATCATCTCGGGTTTTTTGTCGATGATGTCGATGCGGAGGTGGCTAAACTCACAAAAGAGGGCGCCAACCTGTTGATTCATGATCCGGGGAAATTCGCCTACGTGGATGCGGGCGGACCGGGCGGTGCCATCTTTGAGCTGATGCAAAAAAGACGTTGATCGGGTCCGGCTGCTGACCGTCGATTGATATTTTACCGGTTTCGCGGTGAGTGAAATATGCAGATCCGCTCATGCGGCCCGTGTCTTGGGGCTTCTCCGGAATATTGCCGTTAGCGCCCCCCGGTTTCATACTTCTCGAGCTTCTTGCGCAGGGTCTTGCGGGTAATGCCCAAACGCCGCGCGGCTTCGCTTTTGTTGCCGCCGGCCGCGGCGAGTGCCTCCAGAATGCTCCTTTTCCCGACTTCTTCGAGCGACAGGTTCTGCGACCCGCCTGCCGCCGGACGTGCGCTTTCCGGCGGAGCCTCACTCACCGGACATTGATCCGCCATCGGAAATACCAGTTCATCCGCGTCCACCGTATCGGCCCGGGACAGGACCACTGCGCGCTCCACGGCATTCATCAACTCGCGGACATTTCCGGGCCAGGTGTACTGCACAAGCTTTTGCATCGCCTGTGCGGTGAATCCTTTGATGGATTTGGCATTCTTTTCGGCAAAGGCTCTGAGGAAGTGCTGCGCCATGAGCGGAATATCCTCGGACCTTTCGCGAAGCGGCGGCACGGTGAGCGCCACGACATTAAGCCTGTAGAACAGATCTTCGCGAAACCGGCCCTGCTGAATTTCCTTTTTCAGATCCTTATTAGAAGCGGCAATCACGCGGACATCGACTTTCATGACTTCCGAACCGCCCACGCGCGTCAGTTCCCGTTCCTGTATAACCCGCAGGAGTTTGACCTGCATGGCGGGCGACATTTCGCTCACTTCATCGAGGAAAATGCTGCCTCCGTCGGCCTGGACAAACTTCCCTTCCCTTCTGCGGTCCGCCCCCGTGAAGGCGCCTTTTTCATGGCCGAACAATTCCGATTCCAGAAGCGTTTCGGTCAGCGCCGCGCAATTGATTTTGATGAAGGGCGCCTGCCGGCGGTTGCTGTTTAAGTGAATGGCGTTGGCAATGACTTCCTTGCCGGTGCCCGATTCTCCCGTGATCAGAATCGTGGCCTGGGTCGGAGCCACCTGTTCCACGATCTCGAGCAGTTTGACCATCAATGCGCTCTGGCCGATAATATTCTGCCGCTCGAATTTTTCACCGAGCCGTTCCTTGAGATATTCATTTTCTTTTTTCAACAGGCTGTGTTCGGTCGCACGTTTGATGACAATCTGCAGCTCATCGAAATCCAGCGGTTTGGTCAGATAATCGTAGGCGCCTTTTTTCAGTGCGCTGACAGCCGTTTCCACAGACGCGTATGCGGTCATGATGATCACCGGAATGGCCGGCGCGATCTTCTTGATCTGGGTGAGCGCTTCGATGCCGGAAACCTTCATCATGCGGATATCCATCAGGATCAAATCAAACGCCCGCTTCCGGACTTCTTCAATCGCGGTCGCGCCGTCATCCGCCTCGGATACATTGTAGCCCCAGCCGCTGATCACTTTTTTCAGCATGACCCTATGGGCAAGATCATCATCCACAATTATAATATCGAGCTTTTGTTTCACGTCACGTTCCTTTCATCATCGGTCAATCCGAATTGCAATGTTACCGTCGTGCCTTTTTGAGCTAGGCTTTCCACCCGGACGGACCCGCCGTGCGCCTCCATGATTTTCTGCACGATGGCCAGCCCCAGACCTGTTCCCGCCGGCTTGGACGTAAAATACGGATCGTAGATCCGCGGCAGGTTCTCTTCGGAGATGCCCTCCCCCGTGTCGGATACCGTTACGGCCAGACATCTATTCTGCAAGGCAAGATCGACGGACAAGCGGCCGCCCGCGGGCATGGCCGCCAGGGCATTGAGGAAAATATTAAGAAGAACCTGTTTGATTTTGTCGGGATCGACAGGCGCCTGCGGCAAATCCTCTTTCGTGTTCACATCCACCTCGACAGATTTGTCTTTTGCCTCGGCGGCAATCAGCCGGAGGGTTTGCCGCACCAGATCTGCCACGTCCGTCGGTCCTTTTCTCAATTCCAGCGGACGCGCAAATTCAATGAGCTGGCTGATGACCCGGTTGAGCCTTTCCGTCTCGGCAATCATAATATCCGCCGTTTCCTGGTCGTCGGGATTACCGGCCAGCCTTTGCTTGAAGTAAACCGCGAACCCCTTGATGGAGCTGAGCGGATTTCTTATTTCGTGTGCGACACCGGCCGCCAGTGATCCGATGGCGTTCAGATGGCGGCTGCGAGCGACTTCCCGCTCCATCTGCCGGATGGACGTCACGTCCCGGGCCAGCAGGATTTTCCCTTCATGAACGTCATCCTCGGCAAAGGCGGTTGCTACAACTTCCCACATCCGGACGCCGCCCTCATCCGAGGTAACGGCAATATCCTTTTCCGCGAGGCCGGTTTGTTTATCAATTCTGTTAAGCAGCGTTGAAAAATCCTCAGGCAGCAAACGGCCGGCCTCCCGGCCGATCGCCTCGGTACAGGACAAGGCGAAAAGTCCACCCGCCTGCTCGTTGCAGGCAATAATTTTGCCGCTCTTATCCACCGCCAGAAGCGCGATGGGCATGTTTTTCACGAGCGCGTCCGAGAAAACAGTCATGCGCGAAAGAGAAGCCCGCGTCAGGCGATACGCCTGCGCCAGAAAAAGCGATACAATGGCCAGCGATCCGATCAGCACGAAGACCAGCGCCAGGATCAGCATGCGCAATGTATTTTGCCGCGATGCTTTTTCAATTTTCTCCATATTGAAGCCGACAAAGACAACTAAAGAATGGTGATCTCCCTTCGACCCGTCAACGCGCTCGGGGAAGAACCCGCGGTAAACTTCAAATGTACCGGCGCCCTCGGGATTGGCCGTCTGCCGCCAGCGAATATTCCTGCTATCCGCAATCTTTTTTATGTCGAGGTCCAATCCATAAAATCTCCCCAGCATGGAAGGATCGCTGTCGGCGACGATTCCCCCTTTACCGTCGGTTACGATCATATAGTCAATATCCGGCTGTTGCGCCGTTTCCATGAGCAGCTTCTGCAGATAGAATACATCCCGGGCACCATCTACCCGGCCGCGCATCCCCGCTTCAAAAGACTGAATCAGCGTCGTACCTTTTTCGACAAAGATTGTTTGGGCCTGATTATTTCTTTGCTCGAACTGCATGAAGATCATCATGCCCAGAATAACGGCTAAAACGGTGATCGCGCTTATGGCAACCCAGACGGAAATATCAAACCGGATTCTTTTCTTCTTTTTTTTCTCCATGCTTTTAGTTCCTGCCTTGCCTGGATACAATTGGTCCATTTGGTTACTTAAGCTGGGTACCTATTATCCATCCAATGCCCGGCAAAGGCAAATAGAATTTACCACGATTGTCGCCTTATCATGTTATTACAACATCTTACGATCAATGGCACAACCCTTGCTCATCTTATCGGTAACTGATCAGCATAAACTATACAAGAAGGAGACGTACCATGAAAAAAATTACTTTAACTCTAACAGCTGTTGCATTGGGCTTGCTTTTGGCATCGCAGGCATTTGCCTGGGGACCCGGACCGGGCCGGGGACATGGCTATTGCCGGGAAGCAGGTCTGGAAAGACTTAACCTGACAGACGATCAAAAAGCAAAAATCGAAGCGCTGCAAACCGCCAATTGGAAAGCGATCAAGCCGCTTCGGGAAAAGATGTTCGACAAGACGGTTGAATTGCGCAGACTCTGGCTTCAAGCAAATCCCGATAAGGATAAAATCACGGCGGCGCAAAAAGAACTGAGAACACTTCGCGATGAAATGCAGGATAAAAACACGGCGATACGACTGGAGGTCCGCAAAGTGCTCACACCTGAACAGAACGAGAAGCTGGCTGATATGGGCTGGGGCAGAGGCCCCGGTTTTGGCCCCCGCGGCGGAATGAGAGGCCACGGTGAATTCGGCCCCGGCAATGGACCCGGTTTAGGAATGGGTATGTGCCAATAGTTACAAGTCCCATCCCTCCTTGGAAAGGGGAGCATCTGCTCCCCTTTTTTTTTACTAAGCAAAGATATTGAACGATCTGTGAGGTTAATAGACTTATGTTAGTCGGCGGAGAAAAATGAATGAACTTACACTACGTGGTGAAGGAACTATATCATCAGAGACGAAGAACAATTATTTCTGTTGCCGGCCTCTCCATCGGTATCGCGCTTTTCATTATCCTCAATGCTCTTTCGCTGGCTTACCGAGAAGCCGCCCGTGCGCCCCTGAAAGAAATCGGTGCGGATATCACGGTGCAACGGCCGGGTAATGTTCCGCAGGAACTGGCCGGTGCTGTGTTTCCCTGTTCGGCTGTGACGATCCACCAGGAAGAAATAGCCGAAATCGAAAAGATTCCCGGAATCATGGGAATGGGTAAGGCTGTTTTGGTCTGGGTATTCGATCCTCAACGGGCGTGGATCGTTCTCGGAATTGAGAAAGATAATCCCGTTGGTCCATCTATCCTTCGCGCCTTTATCACCGAGGGACGTTTTCTGGGAGAGGGAAAGTCCGAAGCTTTGATCGAGACCGGCTATGCCGAGCAGTTCGGCATCCAATTAGGCGATAATGTTTCCGTGGCCGGAAGATCGTTTTCGATCGTCGGCAAAGTGGATGCTTCTCTTGCCCCGAAAATTGCGGTGGCCAATGTTTATTTGCACCTGCACGATGCACAGGCCATGGCCATGTCATCCAAACCTTTGCAGTCCGTTTCACCATTTGCCGCAGGCGATGTGAATCTGCTTTTTATCAAGGCAGATCAACAGCGGGCCGCTCCCATCACTGCAACCCTGAGAAAAATTGTGGGTCCAAAAGCCGTCATCGCCACACCGGAATCATTTCTGAAACTTCTCGGGAATCTGTTTGCGCTATCCGATAAATTTACCTGGACCGCGTCCATAATCGCCATGCTGATCGCTATTCTGATTGCCTTTAAAACAATGGCCGGCAATGTTTCAGAGCGGGCAAGAGAAATCGGCGTGATGAAGGCTGTCGGCTGGACTGAGCGAAACGTAACCATGCAACTCTTAATGGAATCCGTGCTCCAGTGTTTTGTCGCAGGAATAGTGGGAATCCTTATTGCCATCATTGTTTCTTTCTTCCTGAGCTTTATGACCGTGAATATCCCCATCCCCTGGGAAATGAGCCCCACTCCGCATTTTCTGCCCGGCGGAGGAGAACAACTTTACAAAACCCTGCGGCTGCCGATTCATGTTCCCCCGACACTTGCCGCATTTGCCCTTGCGCTTTCCCTCTTCGTTGGCGGAATGACCGGGGCGCTGTTGGGTCGCCGTATTTCCAAAATCAAACCTTCGGAGGTTTTAAGACATGAGTAAGGCGGATATTTTGAAAAGTGTCAACCTGTCCAAGAAATTCGGTAATCTGGAGGTCCTCAGGGGCGTGTCCCTGACGATTAAAGAAGGTGAATTTGTATCCCTGGTCGGTAAATCCGGCGGCGGCAAGACGACACTGCTCTCCGTCCTGTCGGGGCTGGAACGGCCATCCCAGGGCCAGGTAATCCTCCATGGCAAAGAGATCACCGGCGCCTCAGAAGAGGAATTAGCTCTATTCCGCAGGGAATATGTCGGCTTTATCTTTCAATCTTTCAATCTGATCCCCACGCTTTCGGCATGGGAAAATGTAGCGCTGCCCCTTTTTCCGATCAAGATGACGCAGCAAAAACGCCAGGAACGAGCCATGGAACTTCTCAATCAGATGGAAATGGGTCACAGGACCGAACATTTGCCGGCGGCCCTCTCCGGCGGGGAAAAGCAGCGGGTGGCCATTGCCAGAGCCCTGGCCAATCATCCGAAAATCGTTTTTGCCGATGAACCGACAGGTAATCTCGATTCGGCAACGGGAGATGCTATTATGGCAGTATTGAGCGACCTTCATCAGAAACAGGGAATGACCCTGCTGATGGTTACTCATGAACCGGAGCTGGCCGCGTCGGCCGATCGCGTTATTCGCATGCAGGACGGGGAGGTAATCGTATGAAAAAGATCTTTATCAGTTTTATGGGTCTAATAATTTTAATCGCCGCTCTTGCTGCAAGCGCTGCGCAAAAGACAACCGTCGAGATCCTCTATATGAATCATGGACCGCTTTTGTCTACTCTAAAAGAGATAAACAATACCTGTGCCCAATACAAAGACAGCATCACCGTCTTCCGCTATGATTTTGACAGCCCCGAAGGAGAACAGTTCATGCACAAAAAGGGAATAAATCAGCATATTCCTCTGATGATCTGGATCAATGGAAAGAGTGATGTCTCGGTGAAAGGAAAGGAAATCAAGTTCAGCGGTTTCCCCTCAGGATCCGGTCCCGCCTTTGTTCAGGGAAAATGGACGATGGAAGATTTGCGCAGTGCACTGAATTCAGCAACACAAAAAAAATGAGGGAACCATGAACTATCGTTACCTTTGGAACGAAATGCGGCATCGTCATCACAGGGCTTTGATAAATGTTTTAGGGATTGCCGTCGGGATTGCCCTCTTCGTGGCCATTAATGCAATGTCCGCTGCCTATCAGAATGCTATGAGTCTACCTTTCAAAAACATCGGAGCGGATATTGTTGTCCAGCGGGCGGAGCAACGTTCGGTGACTGCGTCACAGCCACCGCAATCCATGCGCGGCATCCGCCTGCCTTTTTCCAATCAGATTCTTTCCGCTCACGATTTGAAAAAGTTAAAAACGATTCCCGGCATAGATGCTATCGCAACATCCCTTCTGCTCTGGGAGTTTAATCAGGGTGGCTTTAAAACGATAATGGGTGTTGATCTGACCGCACCCGTTCTGGGGCCGATTAAGGTTAAAGATTGGCTGGCGCAAGGACGTTTTCCGGAAAAAACAGGTGAAGCTGTTCTTGAAAAACATTTCGCTAAATTTCACAAAGTTAAACCCGGAGACGCATTCGGGATTGGGGGGTCATCCTTTAATGTGGTCGGTCTGCTGGAAATTAAAGAAGGATCGCAGGTCGCTTCAGCCAATATTTACCTGCCTCTGGCGGATGCGCAATCTCTGTTGACAGGAAATGCCGGCGTTGTAAATATTGCTTACCTTCACATGAAAGATCCGGCGCGGATTGATCATGTCAAAACACAAATCGCCAAAGCCCTTTCGGGTGCGACGATAACCAGCTCTGACTCATTTCTGGAACTCATGGGCGGCGTGTCCCAAATTTCCAGCCAGTTTTCTCTGCTTGTATCTTTAGTCGCCCTCGCCGGCGCTTTTTTTCTGATTATCAAAACGATGCTCGGAAATCTGGTGGAACGCTCCCGGGAAATCGGCATTCTGAAGGCGCTCGGTTGGACGAGCGGTGATATTCAAAAGCAGCTTCTGGGAGAAGCGATTGTGCAATCCGTTTTGGGCGGCATTGCCGGTATTGCGGCGGGATATCTGATTTCTTATCTTCTTGGTTATCTTTCGATCCCCATATCCACACCGTGGGAGCTGAATCTCACACCAGCCTTTGCCAAAGATGCGGCGGCGACAGCCAAAACCATTCACCTCCCGGTGAGTTTCTCCCCGGTCTTAACGGCTGGGGCGCTGGCTTTATCTATCCTTGCAGGAGTGCTGGCAAGTTATTTTATGGGCAGGCGAATGGCTAAAATGAAGCCGGCAGATATTCTCCGCAAATTGTAAACGGCTGGTCCGGTCATCAAAGTAATAAAACCCTCTCGAGAGTTTTAAGGCACCGGTTCCGAAGCCAAACCTTCGCTACACTAAATGTGGTTGCCGACGGCTGTAAAGGTTGGGCTACGCCATCGTCACACGGTTTCTTCCCGCATGCTTGCTCTCATAAAGAAGTCTGTCGGCCCGTTTGATCAGGCTGTCCGTGTCCTCGTTAGGGCGCATCAGCGTTGCTCCCATGGAAATGGTCACCTGCAATTTCTCATTTTCATGGGCCAGATAAGAGCGTTCCACCAGCATGCGCAATCTTTGGGCCAGCTCTTTTAGCTGACCGGCATCAATATTCCGGATGATCCCGATAAATTCTTCCCCGCCCCACCGTCCGATAACGTCGAAGGGTCTGGCGTTTTTGACGAGCGTGTCCGCCACGAATTTTAAAACCCGATCACCGCCGTCGTGGCCGTAAACATCATTGAATTTTTTAAAATGGTCGATATCCATCATCAACAGACCGGACAGCCAGCCAAAGCGCCTGGCTTCCTCAAAGCGGGCCAGAAGTTCATTTTCAATGCAGTGCCGGTTGGCCAGATGCGTGAGTTTGTCCATGAGCGCCATCGCTTCCAGTTCTTTCGCCCGCAGTTCGATGGATTTGTAGGCGCTGATGTCCGTAAACAACTCCACTCCGCCCGACACCCGCCCCAGCTCATCAACGAGAGGGGACACGCGCACGGAAACGGGTATGCGGTGGCCGTCCTTGTGGTGCATATATACTTCGGCTTCTCGATCCGCTTTGTCTTTGATGGCCGCCGCCAGCGGGCACAGGGAAAGGCAGAGGTTGTTCCCCTTGCCGTCCACGTGGGTGAGGATATTGTCCGAGCAGGGTCTGCCGATAACCTCGCGGGCTGTAAAACCGGAAATCCTTTCAGCTCCCTTGTTCCAGTAACGGATGACCCGGTCCAGATCCACAAAGTATAAACCGTCGTACAAATTATCGATGATCATCTGATAGGATTTTTCATTCAACATCGTAAGTCACCTCAGGCACCACCAGGGTGTTCTTCTGCAATGAACCTCAGTCCATCCGGTGCTTCCGGAAAAGATAGTTCCCATGCCCATAATTATCCCAAAAAAATATTTTGACAACCTTTAAGTTTTGCATTAAGAGATCCTATAGAATATTCACCGTTTTTGAAGGATAGAATTAAATGTTCAGTTTTACGGCAACAACGATTACGGCATGCGCGTTTCTGACCCTGCTTCTGGGCCTCGCCTTGTTGCGCCTTTTACTTAAGGCCGCCTGCCCGTCGTTTTTAGGTCGTCGCTGAACTCTCAGACTAACTGATTACCTAAAAGGCCGTGGGCAGCAAAGCCCACGGCCTTTTTTTATGATTTCGTTTAGACTAATTTTGGAGCAAATATGAAAGGAGCCCCTATGAAAAAGGATAAAAATCACGTCTATATTTTCGACACGTCGCTGCGCGACGGCGAGCAATCACCAGGCAACAGCATGAACACGGAGGAAAAGCTGCTTCTGGCCCGGCAGCTCGAAAAACTGGGCGTCGATATTATCGAGGCCGGATTTCCCATCGCCTCCGAAGGGGATTTTGACGCTGTCCGACAGATCGCCCGCGAAATCAAGAGATCGCAGGTGGCGGGACTGGCCCGCGCCAACAAGCCGGATATCGATCGCGCCTGGCAGGCGATCAAAAATGCCGCCCATCCGCGCATTCATACCTTTATCTCCTCTTCGGACATTCATCTGAAATACCAACTCAAGAAGAGCCGGGAACAAGTGCTTAAGGAAGCCGTCGTTGCCGTCAAGCTGGCGCGTTCCTACACGGACAATGTTGAATTTTCTCCGATGGACGCCACCCGTTCGGACCGGGACTATCTGGTCAGGATGGTATCGGCCGTCATTGATGCCGGAGCCAACACCGTGAATATCCCGGACACGGTCGGATACACCGTTCCCGAGGAATTCGGCAGCCTGATTGCGTATCTGTTCGCCAATGTCAAAAACATCCGTAATGCGGTTATCTCCGTTCACTGTCACGATGATCTGGGGCTCGCCGTAGCCAATTCGCTTGCGGCCATCGCCAGCGGCGCAAGGCAGGTGGAATGCACGATCAACGGCATCGGCGAACGGGCGGGCAACACGGCGATGGAAGAAATCGTCATGGCGCTGGCCACGCGCAAAGACATGTATGGCCTCAATACCCAGATCAAGACAGACCAGATTTATAAGACGTCGCGACTGCTCACACAGATCACCGGCATTGCAGTGCAGCCCAACAAAGCCATCGTCGGGGCCAATGCCTTTGCGCATGAATCCGGCATTCATCAGGACGGGCTGATCAAGGAAAAAATCACCTACGAGATCATGACGCCGCAGTCCGTCGGGATCAGCGATACCCATATCGTTCTGGGCAAGCACTCCGGTCGGGCCGCTATTTCGCAGCATTTGAAAAAAATGGGATACATCCTCAACGAGGAGCAGATCAACCGCGTCGCGGCAAAAGTCAAGGAGCTGGCCGATATTAAGAAAGACATCTATGATGAAGATCTGCAGGCCATCCTGTACGAAGACATTTACCGCGGCGAAGATAAGTATCACCTGGTTTACCTCAATGTTGTAAGCGGCAATGTGGCTATTCCGACAGCCACCATGGAGATGAAAGTCGGAAAAGAAATCGTCCGTGACGCGGGCTTTGGCAATGGTCCTGTAGACGCAACGTTTGCGGCGATCCGCAACATCACCAAAACCAATTACCCGCTCTTAAAGTACGTGGTCAACGCCATCACCGGCGGCGCCGACGCTCAGGGCGAGACCATGGTTCAACTCAAGTATAACGGCCACACCGTGGTCGGCCGGGGTGCCCATCCCGACGTGATCGTTGCATCGGCCAAAGCTTACATCAACGCGCTTAACAGGCTGGAATTCCTGAAAAACAGCGTTAAGAAGGTTAAACTTGAATTAAGCTAAAAAAAAGGGTAAGGACAACTTCTCATTTTCATTATTTAAAGCAGCATACTTGTCGGTCAAGGAGTTCATAACGTGGGACAAACGATTACGGAAAAAATTTTATTGGCGCACACGGACCTGAAGGACATCGCACCGGGTCAGTTGATTAATGCCCGGGTGGATATTGCTTTAGGCAACGACATTACTGCGCCGATTGCCATCCGGGAATTCCGGGCGGCCGGCGGGAAAAAAGTTTTTGATAAGAATAAGGTGGCGCTGGTGCTCGACCATTTTACACCGAACAAGGACATCAGCTCCGCCGAACAGTGCAAAACGGTGCGCGAGTTTGCCGTCGAACACGGCGTAGTCCATTTTTACGAAGGCGGCCATGTGGGCGTGGAACACGCGCTCCTGCCGGAAAAAGGCATTGTGCTCCCCGGCGATCTGGTTATCGGAGCGGACAGCCATACCTGCACCTACGGCGCTCTGGGCGCTTTTGCGACGGGCGTCGGCAGCACGGACCTGGCGGCTGCCATGCTGACCGGCGAACTTTGGTTCAAGGTGCCGGAGTCGATCAAATTTGTCGTTTACGGTAAACTTGCCAAGTGGGTTTCGGGCAAGGATCTGATTCTGAATATCATCGGACGCATCGGCGTGGACGGCGCGCTTTACCAGGCAATGGAATTCACGGGCGAAACGATTGCCGCGCTGCCGATGGCCGACCGCCTCTCCATGGCCAACATGGCCATCGAAGCCGGCGCGAAAAACGGCATCTTCGCGCCCGATGCCGTCACGGAAGCCTACGTCAAACCAAGAGCCAAACGGCCTTACAAATTTTACACATCCGATGCCGACGCGGCCTATGCTCAAGTCATTGAAATCGACGCGGGCCAGCTCGAGCCTCAAGTCGCTTTCCCGCACCTGCCTTCCCATGTCAAAGGGGTAAGCCAGGCAGGGCACGTAAAGATTGACCAGTCGCTGATCGGATCATGCACCAATGGCCGGATTGAAGACCTTAGGATCGCCGCTCAGATTTTGAAAAATCGCAAAGCCGCTCCCTACGTCCGGTTGATTGTCGTTCCGGCCACGCCGCTCATCTATAAGCAGGCGATGAAGGAGGGGCTCCTGGACATCTTCCTGGATGCCAACGCGGTGATCAGCCCGCCTTCCTGCGGCGCCTGTCTGGGAGGTCATCTGGGTATTCTGGCCGCGGGCGAGAAGTCGGTGGCCACAACAAACCGCAACTTCGTAGGCCGCATGGGGCACCCTAAAAGCGAAGTCTACCTGGCGAGTCCGGCCGTGGCCGCGGCCTCCGCCGTACTGGGCCGAATTGCTTCGCCTGAAGAACTATAAATTTAGAGGATTTATTCATATGATATTTACCGGAAAAGTCTGGAAATTCGGAGACAACATTGATACCGACGCCATTATTCCCGCGCGTTATCTCAACACATCGGATCCGGCGGAGCTGGCCAAACACTGCATGGAAGACGCGGACCCTGATTTTATGAAGAAGATGAAGCCGGGCGACATTATCCTCGGCGGCGAAAACTTCGGCTGCGGATCATCGCGGGAGCATGCCCCCATCGCCATCAAAGCGGCGGGAATCTCCTGCGTCGTGGCCAAGAGTTTTGCGAGAATTTTCTACCGTAACGCCTTCAATATGGGGCTGCCCATTTTCGAATCAAAAGATCTGACGGATGCAATCGCCGAGGGCCGGGAAATCACCATTGACAGCGCCCGGGGAATGATTACTGTTGCCGGTTCGGATCAGACATTTCCAATCAGCCCGATACCGCCTTTTATGGAGCAGCTCATCGCTGACGGCGGCCTGATGAAACATATCGCCAAGAAATGAGGGAAGCATGACGAACAAGGAATTCAAAATCGCCGTTTTCGCCGGAGACGGCGTCGGCCCTGAAATTATGGCAGAGGCGTTAAAGGTTTTGCAGCTCATCACCGCTGCACGGCATATTCTCGTCGGGATAACAGAGGGGCTTATCGGCGGCAGCGCCTATGATGCCTGCGGCACGCCGTTTCCGGATGCGAGTCTGAATCTTGCACTGCAAAGCGACGCGGTTTTGCTGGGCGCTGTAGGCGGCCCGAAGTGGGAGGGCCTGGATTACAGTGTCCGTCCCGAACGGGCGCTATTGGGATTGCGCGAAAAGCTCGGCCTTTATGCCAATCTGCGGCCCGTGGTCGTCTTCGACGAGTTGCTCGATGCTTCTCCGCTGAAGAAAGACATCGTCAGGGGCATCGATATCATGATCCTGCGGGAATTGACCGGCGATGTTTACTTCGGCAAACCCCGCGGTGTGACGAAAGATCGGGAAGGCCGCCGCACCGGTGTTAACACGATGATCTACACGGAAGAGGAAATCCGCCGCATCGCGGTACGCGCCTTCGACCTGGCGCGCGGACGCCGGAAAAATCTCCTGTCCGTGGACAAAGCCAATGTTCTGGAATCGACCGAACTGTGGCGCACCGTAGTCACGGAAGTGGGGCGGGATTACCCCGACGTGGCGCTGAAACACATGTACGTTGATAATTGCGCCATGCAGCTCATCCGCAATCCGGGGCAGTTTGACGTGATTGTGACCACGAATTTGTTCGGCGATATCTTGAGCGATGAAGCCGCGATGCTCACGGGTTCCATCGGCATGCTGCCGTCGGCCAGCCTCGGGGCGGGCAAGGCCCTGTATGAACCGATTCACGGGTCGGCGCCGGATATCGCGGGGAAAAACATCGCCAACCCGCTGGCGACGATTCTATCGGTGGCGATGATGCTGAGGTATTCACTTGATCGACCCGGAGAAGCAGCTTTAATCGAAAGAGCCGTGGCGGAAGTTTTAAAAGACGGCTGGCGAACGCAGGATATTTATTCAACGGGCGGCCGGCTCGCCAACACCCAGGACATGGGAAACGCGGTGATTCAAAAGCTTGAATCATTGATCCATTGAACGAACAACAAAGGAGACACCCTGCCTTGAAAGGGAAAATTCTGGTAGTCGACGACGAAGCGTCAGTCCGTGAATTATTTTCCGGTGTATTCGTCGAAGAAGACTATGAAGTGATTGCCGCGGAAACCGGCGATCAGGCATTGGACATTCTCGGGCGGGACGACATCGACGTCATTTTTCTGGACTTGAAGCTTTTCGGCATGAACGGCGTTGACCTCTGCCGCCGGATTCGCAAGACCAAGCCTGTGTCGATGATCTTTGCCATCACCGGCTGGGCGCCGCTTTTTGACATCGAGGAATGCCGCGAAGCCGGTTTCGACGATTACTTTGAAAAGCCTTTGAACATGGACATCCTGCTCTCCGTCGTTGTCGATTCGTTTAAAAAACTCGACCGCTGGAAGAGACGCTACACGAATACTCAAAAATAAGGAGACCGACAGGCCGGACATGCTCAATTCCGTCACCATTATCGAAAAGATAATCCTTGATCCCCCCACAGCTAAAATCTATTCCCGTCTCGGTTACCGCAAAAAGCTGACGTCCCTTTCCTCTGTCCGGGAGAAAGAAACAAACCGTTATATCGAAGAAGCCGTCGCACTCATTTCCCTTCAGGGAGTCTTTCTCAGATTGTCCATCCTGGAAAATAACAGCGGGGTCGTCCGGCTCGCAGGAGGGCTCTCGCTGGAGAGCATAAAGTTGGCTCACTTTCTGGATGCGTGCACGGAGGCCGTGCTCATGGGAGCGACATCCGGCAACGCTGTCATGGAGGGGATCAGAAATAGAACGAGCGAAGACAATCTGACAGCGGCAGTTGTTTATGATGCGACGGCCAGTGAAATGACCGATGCGGCCCTTGATTGGCTCATGTCTTATATCAACCGACAGCTGCGGCGCGAGGGCAAACAGCTTTTGAAGCGGCGCTTTTCAGCCGGCTATGGAGATTTTGCGCTCACGAATCAAGAAGGAATATACAAGCAACTGCACCTGGAAAGAATCGGCGTAGCCCTCACCCCGAGTTTCTTGCTGATTCCTGAAAAATCCGTCACGGCGATCGGCGGAATCCCCGGATGACAATAATTTGATATTGATTTTCTGACTCTGACGCTCTAAGGTTTCGCTCTTATGAACGAAAATGACCCGGCATCGGGAAAAACAGATAACACCATGAGAAATGCAGTCCAGCGCCTCCACGATCTCGAGGCCGCCATTAACCGTGGGCCGGTGATCTATTGCATCTGGCGTTTCGCCGAAGGGGCGCCGGTGGAATATATATCGAACAATATTATTCAATGGGGTTATACGCCGGAAGATTTCATGTCCGGACGCAAAACGTGGTACAGCATCACGCATCACGATGACATTTGCCGCCTCCAACTGGAAATTCGCAAAAATCTGAAAAACAAAATCCCGATGTTTGAGCAAAGCTACCGGGTACTTGATAGTAAAGGTGAAATCCGCTGGATTCAAGACCAGACGGTATTTATATACGACCGTGCGGGTCTTGTTACTCACCTGCAGGGTTCCATCCTTGATGTGTCCGAACAAAATCAAACCAGGCAGACTCTGCATGAGACGCAAAATCTCTACCAAACCGTATTTGAGAATGCGGGAACGGCCATCGGCATTGCCGATCAGGACAGAAATATCCTGCTCGGTAATAAGAAAATGGAGGAACTCACGGGATATACGCTGGCGGAACTGGCCGACGGAAAGAAACAATGGGATTCTTTCATTACCGCTCCGGACAGCGAATTTCTGAAAAGCCGGCACAAGAAACGACTGGCTGAACCGTCCACGCCTCCGCATCAATATGATGTTCGTATCATAACCAAAGGCGGCTCGATGAAGGATATTCAGCTGACGGCGACTTTGATACCCGGAACACAAAGATCCCTTGTCTCCATATTGGACATCACGGACCGCGCTCAGGCGGAAAGAGAACTCAGGGAGTCCAGGGAACGCCTCCAGGAACTGTTGGCCAGATCATCCGACATCATTGCCGTTGTGGACGATCAGGGAATCTTTCAATATATCTCCCCGTCGGTTAAAAGGATTCTGCGTTATGATCAGTGCGATTTGATCGGCAGGAGCTGTCTGGATTTCATCCATCCCGATGAAACGGAAACGATCCTCACCGAGCTTAAGGATCTGATCCTTTCTCGGAATGACGGTATCGCCACGGAATTCCGTTTTCGCACCGCCACCGGCGATTGGACGTACTTGGAAGCGCTGGGGAGCAACTGTCTCCATAACCCGGCCATTCGCGGTATCATCATCAATGCACGCGACGTGACGGAGCGCAAGCGTCTGGAACTGCAGCTGCTCCATTCGCAGAAGATGGAGGCCATCGGGCGGCTCGCCGGAGGCATCGCTCACGACTTCAACAATATCCTCATGGGCATTCAGGGATATATTTCTCTCTTGCTCTTGAAAACGGATACGGTTCATGCCGATTTCGAAAAACTCATCAATATCCAGGCGCTCGTGCAAAGCGGCGCGGATCTCACCGGCAAACTGCTGGGATTTGCCCGCGGCGGCCGCTATGAACTGAAAGCAACGGACATCAACACCCTGATTGCAAGAACCGTCAATTTATTCGGCCGAACCAAAAAAGAAATCGCCGTGCATCAGAAATACGAAAAGAAACCCTGGACGGTCGAGGTGGACCGCGTCCAGATCGAGCAGGTCATTCTCAATCTGCTGGTCAATGCCGGACAGGCGATGCCCCAGGGCGGAGACATCTATGTGGAAACCGAAAATGTCGCAGTCGGCCGTTCATCTCGCGCAGAAGATCTCGAACCGGGAGACTATATAAAAATCAGCATTACGGACACCGGCCTGGGAATGGATGAAGAAACACGGCAAAAGATTTTTGAACCCTTCTTTACGACGAAGGAAAAAGTCCGGGGCGTGGGCCTGGGACTGGCGTCCGCCTTCGGCATCATCAAAGAACACGGGGGAATCATCACCGTGGTGAGCGAACCGGGAAAAGGCACGACCTTCACAATTTACCTCACAACCTCCGACAAGGACATACCAAAAGAAAATTATGACGTCAAAGCCACCCTGACCGGGGATGAAGCAATCCTGCTGGTGGACGACGAATCGTCCATCATCGAAGTCTGCCGCGATATTTTAGCAAGTCTTGGATACAAAATATTCACGGCGGGAAACGGCCGGGAAGCCGTTGCGCTTTATGCCCTCAATAAGGAAAAGATTGATCTCGTCCTTTTAGACATGATCATGCCCGGATTAAACGGCGCCGAAACATATAATCAGTTGAAGTCCATCAATCCTCACGTCAAGGTCATTTTGTCCACGGGGTACAGCGGAAGCGAAGAGGCCCAGAAGATTCTGGACCGAGGCTGTTCGGGATTGATCCAGAAACCTTTTCGCATCGAGGATCTGTCGCAGAAGATACGCGAAGTCCTCGATGCGGATGCCGAACTGCAGGAGAAGCCCGGACAAAACCATGCGATTCTCTGACCGATAAGCTTCAGACACCTCCGTCATCTCAGCGCAGACAATGATTTCGCCTTTGGTCAGAATTTCTTCTTCAGCTCCTGCTTCAAAATCTTGCCCGTCGGATTTCTCGGGAAGTCCTTCATGAACTCGACAAATTCCGGCAGTTTATATTTGGCGATTTTATCGGCAAGATAGGCTTTTACCTCATCCGCCGTCATCTCGCAGTTTTCCTTCAGAATAACACAGGCCCGGACGCGCTCTCCCAGCGCCTTGTCGGGAGCGCCGATCACGGCGGCTTCGGCGATCTTCGGGTGCTTCTCCAGAGGTATCTCAATCTCGCGCGGATAGATGTTTTCGCCGCCCCGGTTGATCATTTCCTTCTTGCGTCCGGAAATATAGACATACCCCATTTCATCCATGTGCCCCATGTCGCCGGTATGCAGCCAGCCGTCTTTCAGCGACTCGGCCGTGGCTTCGGGTTTATTCAGGTAACCGATCATGACGGCGTCACCCCGGACGCAGATTTCACCGCGCTCGCCGTAGGGCAGGATATTATTTGCATCGTCCATGATTTCGACCTCGAGGCCGGGGAACGGCATGCCGATGGAACCGATGTTCTGAGGAATGCCCGACGAGGTTGTCGAAACGCCGGTCGCTTCCGTGAGGCCGTAACCGTCCACCACCTCAACACCGTACTTTTCTTTGAAGCCGTGAATCAGGTCCACCGGCATGGGTGCAGCTCCGGTGAAGGCCATTCTCAATTTCAGTTTGTCAACTTCGATCATTTTGGGATCGGCGGCATTGTAAATGTAGGCATACATCGCCGGCACGCCCTGAACGGTCGTGACGCCGTAGCGCGTCAGCGACGGCCAGAAATCCGCGGGGGAAAAGGTCCGGCGGATGCAGAGCGTCAGCCCCTGATAGATGGTCGGATAGGTCCAGACGCAAAGCGGATTCACATGGAACATCGGCAGAATAATCAGGAAGACATCACCGGGCAGGCTTGTGCCGAACACAGCCTTGCCCTTGCAGATGGCCAGTTCGTTGCGGTGGGACAGCAAAATGCCCTTGGGCATGCCCGTCGTGCCGGATGAATATAACAACATGATCGGATCATCCGGAGACTGCGGAACCAGGGTTTCATCGCTGGGATAGCGCGCCAGGATGTCCGCAAGGGTCGTCTCGGCAATTTGGGCGGAATGTTCAATTCCGGTAACGACTTCGACAACAATCGGTTTGTGTTCGGAGAGCTGCCAGCCCTTCGCGAATTCATCCATATAGTCGCTGCCGACAAAGGCCACCTTCGGCCGGGAATCCGTAAGCACGTAAGCGATCTCCGGCCCTTTGAGCATGTAATTCACCGCGCCGGTGACGGCGCCCAGTTTCTGGGCTCCGAACATCGTGTAGTAGATCTCCGGGGCGTTCAAAATCATGACGGAAACAATGTCTCCCTTCCCGACACCTTTTTCTTTCAGGTAGTGCGCGACGGCATTGGCCCGGTCATTAACCTGCGCGTAAGTGAGGACATCGTCGTAGTAATACACGAGCGGCTGATCCGGGCTTTCCCGGACGCGCGTCAAAAACATCTCGGCGATATTTGTAAATTCAATTGCCCGCCCCTTCAGAGTGGACAGCCTTTCGAGCGGCACATACGTGCGCTGATAGCGCTTGCTTTTGTCAACCATGGAATGTCCCTTTCTTTTACTTTTCTATTTTTATTTTATTTTTTTTATTTTCGGTCTTTCTTTCCTGCCGTTCATCGAGCCGCTTCTTGTATTCGTTGATGAATTCCTTGGACGACAGGTATTTGTCGGCAAAAGATACAATATAGGACTCCTTGTATTTGGGCGGCACCAGCGTCAGAGGCCACATGTGTCTTTTAATAATGTCCTCTTCAATCTCATTAATTGAAAAATGCTTTTTGGCGTTGGCCACGGCGATCGCCGGATGCGCAAGCCCGTGGAATTTTTTTCGGGGCAGATCGGGGACGTCATGATTGCGCCAGTCATACAAAAAGAAATCATGCAAGAGTGCCCCGCGGGCGGTCGATCGATAGTCCAGCTTAAAATATTTGCTGATCCGGTAAGAAAAATAGGCCACGTCATTCACATGGGCATAAATCGAGGAGTTATGATGAAAGAAGTCTTTGAGCTTCAAGAACTCTTCGTGCTGCAGAATATCCTGCACGATTTCGTAGTATTCTTTTTCAAAGGGTTTTCGGCAGGCCATTTCCAGGAATATTTTTTCCTGAATGGGTTTCAATAGGGAGTTCAGTCTCACGCGAATTTTCCGGTTGATATTCTGATAGATATATTTATTCAGATCGGGAAATGCATCGCGCAAGCGCTGAAATGATTTCAGATTGCTTTCGATTTCGGCGTTGCTTAAGTTGAAATATTGGTCGTAAAGGTAAGCCACACCACGCCGGAAAGCGGCAAGCGACATCACGGAAAATGTATAGTCGACCCAGAAATAGACCATGAAAGCGATCGCCGCAATCTTGACCGCGACTTCGTTCAACCCGGCCACCCATTGAAGGACGATCGGATGAATCCCTGTGACAAAGCCCAGGGCCAGCAACGTCCAGATGACGGAAAACCGCAGGCAGACATAGCCGTGAAGGTTGAACCTGTTTTCCGAATAGTCCCAGAGCGTCAGCTTGAATATTTTTTCCGATAAGAGGCCGACCAGGTACTCCATGGCCGTGACGGCCAGGCCGAAAACAATAAAACGCGGCACGATATGCCAGCCTTGAAAGATATGCTGCAAAGCAATGACGAGGAACGCCCCGAAACCGTAAATGAGAATGAAAGGACCGAATAGAAATCCCGCATTGACGAACTTCCGCTGCGAAACGGACCGGTAAATAACCTCTATCGCCCATCCGATAAAGCAATAAATTGCAAAAAGAACGATATAATAAAAGAAATTCAGGTCGCTGTTTATTGCACTATTTTGCACAACTGATCCCGGCACATTAAAATTGATTTAGAGGACCGCCGCCGTGTGGGCGCGATTCGAATGATATTCATATGCGGAATGTATCCTTTGCCAAGGAACTTAATCACAGTTGCTGATCTTTGCAAGATATATTTATTCGGGCGCGGCCCGCGCAATATGACGGCGACCGACGATCACCCCGTTGCTGATTGTCTCCGGCAGGGAAGCTCCATACTGCCTTCCTGTTCTCAAATCAAAATGGATTGTTTTGGAGATGTACAGGACCCCGCTCACTCTTTCACGATCAAACAACGTCCGGGGTTAAAAAACAACGGACAAAACCAATAAGATTTTTGTTATGTTGCGCGAGCGTTTCATTTTCGTGAAGCGGTTTGCCTGCCGGATTGCTTTTGAACCCGGCCGCGGACCGCTTCACGGTTGACAGCAAAACCATCTGCTGTTACATTCGGGCGCGAAAGCGAGACGTCATGGAAAAGATAAAAATCGGCATCAGTTCCTGCCTGATCGGCAACCCCGTCCGCTATGACGGCGGGCATAAGCTGAGCTCGTCTCTTCTGGATAGCCTGGGTCAGTACATCGATTATCTGCCCGTCTGCCCCGAAGCCGAATGCGGCATGGGAATTCCCCGGGAGGCCATGCGGCTTGAAGGCAAGTCCGATGCTCTGCATCTGATCACCCGCCTCACCCGGGAGGACAAGACGGACATCATGATCCGCTGGGCGAACAATCGCGTCGCACAACTGGAAAGGGAAAATCTCCGCGGCTTTATTTTCAAGAGTGACTCGCCGTCCTGCGGGATGGAGAGAGTGAAAGTCTATGATGATCAGGACGTGCCGGTCAAAACCGGCATTGGCCTTTTTGCACGGATTTTTATGGAATACTTTCCGGGGCTGCCGGTCGAAGAAGAAAGCCGGCTTTGCGACGCGGCGCTGCGCAAAAATTTCATTGAACGGATATTCACGTTCCAACGATGACGGGAAATCCCGCCTGCTCAATCCGGCAGGGAGACCCGGCGGACCGTTTGCCGGCAATCAGAATGGCGGATGAACGGTCATGAAGGTTAAAACGTCCATGCCGTTTGTTTCTGCCTTCGTCATTTCCCCATTGATCACGCGGATCATCAAATCGATCATCCGGTCGCGAAGCTGATTCAACCCGCTGCCCTCAACAAGAACGCCGGCATTGACGTCCATGTCATCCTTCATCGCCTCATACATTCTGGTATTGCTGGCCACCTTGATGACGGGCATGGCGGGAAAACCGATGGGATTTCCCCTGCCGGTGGAAAAGAACATGAGGTGAGAGCCGCTGGCCGCAAGGCCCGCCATAGAATCGCTGTCATATCCCGGCCCGTCCTGGAGAATCAGGCCGTGTTCGGATGGCGCCTGTCCGTAATCCACAACCTGATTGATTGTGGTTGTCCCGCCTTTGAAGATACAGCCCATTGATTTTTCGGCAATCGTGCTCATGCCGCCGTCCATATTGCCGGGAGAAATAACAAGGCTCGCCAGCTCGCCCATCACGTCCTGCGTCAGCTTTTCCGCGCGGGCGATCATCTGTTCGATTTGACCGGCAACCTGCTGATCTCTGGCCCGTCGCGTAAGAACGTGCGTCGTTCCTATCATCTCGGTATTTTCACCGAAAATAACTGTTGCGCCTTTCTTGACGAGCCAGTCGGAGACGGCACCCATCGCCACATTGGCCGTTACGCCCGACATGGCATCGGACCCGCCGCATTCCATGGCGATCAACAGTTTGTCCCAGGGCACCACTACCCTGGGCTGGCTGGCAAGGTCCGCAAGCATCCGGCGGGCGGCGGCAATCCCTTTGCGCGACGTCTCAACAGACCCGCCGTCGGATTGCACGTTAAAGACTTCAATGGGTTTACCGGCATCGCTGAGATGAGCAAGAAGCCCCGCCGTATTGGATACTTCACAGCCCAAACCGATAAGAACCACACCACCGACATTGGGATGGCGCACGAGTCCGGAAAGGATCCGAAAAAGGATTTCGATGTCCCGCATGCCGCCCCGGCCGCATCCGTAGGCATGGGGCGCACATATCGCCTCCGGCACTTCCCGCGATATCCGGTTGATAACACCGTTGACGCAGGATACCGTGGGGAGAACAAGAACATGGTTTCGAATGCCGATGCTTCCGTCTTTTCTTATATACCCGCTGACATCAGTCATTTTTCCACCGTCTGCTTTCCAGGTTGTGCGTATGGACCCACTGCCCTTTCTTAATCGTCACTTTGCTCACCGCCACGGTCTCTCCGTATTTGATTATTTCTTCTCCGGCAGATATCTCGCGAAGGGCTACCTTGTGGCTTGCGGGTATGTCGTCCAGAGTTTTAAAAGCTTCAGCCCCATCAACCTGCACCAGATCGCCGGCAGCCATAGCTCTCAGGACGACGGCGACATTGTCTCGGGGATGAATGATCAGTGCATTGTCCTTCATGATTCCTCCCGGTTTCCGTGATGACTTCTCCGGATTGATCATATTCCAATATGCAGAGAAATGCCAATTGAAAGCAGGTGTATTCGAGCGGATTGAACGCTTCTGATTGAAACAGCGATTCGACGATTCATATCTCTCTTGCCGCGCAATCGGTCCAGCGGATCACTTCGGCCGGTTGCTCAGCCTAATGAGTTTACTTCGCACTAAATCAACGTGCTCACGAAGTTTATAGACATCTTCGAAGAAAGCCACGGGCACGGCAATCCTGTTGATCGAAGTCTCAATCTGATCGATCTTTTCATAATAATCCGACATATCTTCCCGGTTGGAACTTTCTGCGAGCTCCAATTCCAGATTCTTAAGTTCTCTATACCAGCCGTAGAATTTCCGTCTGTGACGCCAGGAATAAACCCAGGGTATGCTGCGGATTATAGGAATCAGGATAATGGCCATCGGAACCATGATTAAAATTGTGCGATCGAGAACCGCAGCCAGTCCAAAGGGAAGATAGTCAAGCAAAAAAGGGCGTCCTGATTTATAAAATCTCTCCGCATAAATGGAGGAAGGGAAGCTCACCTCCCTGGGCGCCGGAAACTCACCTTTCTTATTGACCCAGCCCGCACTGCTGTGAATCTCGGCGGCCGCATCCAGAAGCAAATATATCAAAGCGGGGTGGAGGTCTTTGCGTATAATAAGATTTGTCGTTACGGCCAAAAGATGAACGTCATGCAAGGGTAATTTCTTCGGAATATTCAGGATGCCCTGCGGCAATACGACATGGGACAAAGCGGGGATCAGGCGGGTGTATGCTTCAGCCTGTCTGAAGTTCATCAGCTTCACCTCCGGATCAAGCAAGAGTTCAGTCACCAGAGCGTTATCCTCTGTGCCGATGATCATGACGGCGTCTGCCTTCCCTTCCCGCAAGGCTTTCCTAGCCGCAAGACCGGAAAGATCGAGCAGTTCTGTTGGCGGATCTGCGCTGCTGTTTAGTTTAAGCAGGGCCATGGCCAATTTACGCACCCCGCTGCCCTGTGGTCCGATGGCAATTCTCTTCCCGGCAAGTTCGGACAAGTCGTCAAGCGTCTTCCGGTCTCGATAAAAAACCCAGATTGGTGAATAGGCCACAGCTCCGAGGGAAGCGAGATTACTCCCTTCGGCAGTTGATCTTAAGCCGTCCTGGACGAAACCGGCGTCAACTCGATAGGATTTGTCACTAAGACGATTAAGGTTCTCTATGGCACCCGAAGAGGAAAGCAATTTAACTTCAACATGCTCACGCGCCAGGATTTGCCGATACCGCTCCCCAAAAACTTCATATGACCCATTTTTTAACCCGGTGGTCATGACCAGACTGTTGGGCGACTTGAAATGGTAGGCGATGATGATCGAAATAATCAGAATGAACAGCAAAGCGACAAGGATGGCCAGAAAGCCGTGATTTGATATCGAAGAAACGATAAAATATCTGATGTTTGTTTTTCGGGTCATTCTATCCCTCTTACGGGCAAAGGGTTCTTAAAGAAGCCTATAGAATTCAGATGGGCAGAACTGAGGAGCAATGGGAGCGCGCTTCGCGGCCTATGCCGCGGGTTGTCACCCCGTGCCACATTCAGGCGGTCCGGCGGTTAGATCATGTGGTTGACGGGACGGTCCCTATTGATTATGTGCTGTTCCGGGCGCCCGGCAGTCCGTTAACGCACCTGTCCGGCCGAACGTTTTAACGCCTCAATACGGTCTTCCAGCGGCGGATGCGTCATGAAAAGCAACTTCAAGCCATGCTTGGATGGCTTCCCGGCAATGCCGAATGCTTTCATCTGATCCGGCAGCGGCTCGAAGGTGCTGCGCTGCAGGCTCTGAAGCGCGGCAATCATACTGCCTGTGCCCGCCAGTTTTGCGCCACCCGCGTCCGCTGCGTATTCCCTCTTCCTGCTGAACCACAGAACAATGACGCTGGCCAGGATTCCGAAAATGATTTCAGCGACAATGGTCGTCACAAAAAAGCCCAGCCCGTGGCCTTCTTCATTTTTCAAAACGACGCGATCCACAAAATATCCGACGATGCGCGCAATAAAGATGACAAACGTGTTGACGACGCCCTGGATCAGGCTGAGCGTAATCATATCTCCGTTGGCGACATGACTGATTTCATGGCCCAGCACCGCTTCGACTTCGTCGCGCTTCATCGTCCGCAAAAGACCGGTGCTGACCGCCACCAGGGCCTTGTCCTTATTCATACCGGTGGCAAAAGCGTTAGGCGAATCCGAATCGAACACCGCCACTTCGGGCATGCCGATTCCCGCCTGGGAGGCCAGCTTTTTGACTGTGTCAGTAAGCCAGATTTCCGCATCCGAACGAGGCTGGACAATCACCTGAGCCCCGGTTGCCCGCTTGGCCATCCACTTGGAAATCGCCAGCGAGATGAACGAACCGCCGAAACCGAAGATACCGGCAAAAATCAGCAGACTTACGTAATTGATACCGTTGGCTGCAAGAAATCGATCAGCGCCAAGGATGTGGACGACAATACTTAAAACCACCATCACGGCGATATTGGTCACGATAAACAACAATACCCTTTTCATTTCTAACTACCTCCTCCGCTTCCCGGGCGGGAGCGGTTTGACAAAACTGTTCTGTGGACTGCAAAATAAGCTCTATCTTAATGTCTGACCCGAGAATGTCAAGGGTTTCTTAAGCCGGAGAAAAGAGATGAAAGACCAAGGTGTTGCAACCACCTTTACGGGCGGCAAATTCTTTGTTCCCCAGAGTCGCGCCCTGCCCCGGTAAAAATTCCGATTTACAGTGTGAAATACTCGTTAATCGATTCAAAAGCCGCCCGAACCATTTTCTCAATGTCCTCCTCCTCCACAATGTAAGGCGGCATGAAATAAATGACGTTACCCAGGGGACGAAGGAGAACACCCTTCGCGAGCGCGATCCGGTAGATGCCGTAGCCTACGCGCTCCCGCCAGTCAAAGGCCTGCTTCGTCTCCCGATCGGCCACGAGTTCCAGCGCACCGATCATGCCGAGTTGCCGGTATTCGCCGATGCGGGGATGACCATCGAAAAGATGCATCACCTTTTCGAAAATTATTCGTGATTTGATTTCGTTTCGCGCCAGCACCTGGTCGTCCTGGAAAATGGCAAGCGATTCGCGGGCGACGGCGCAGGCCAGTGCGTTGCCCGTATAACTGTGAGAGTGGAGAAATGCCTTGAGTTCGGCGTAATCCGCATAAAAAGCCGAATAGATTTCATCCGTCGTCACGACCAGTGACAGCGGCATATAGCCGGCCGTGATGCCTTTCGACAGACACAAAATATCGGGACTCAGGGCGGCGTGTTCACAGGCGAACATTTTGCCGGTCCGGCCGAAACCCACGGCGATCTCATCGGCAATGAAGTGAATATCGTGCTTCGTGCAAAGCTGCCGCAGTTTCTTCAGATACACGGGCGGATAAATTTTCATGCCCGCCGCGCATTGCACCAGCGGTTCGACGATGATGCCGCAGATTTCATCGGCATGCTCCGCGACGAGCCGCTCCAGGGCTTCAAAGCATTGCGCATCGCAAATTTCCCGCTTTTGCTCGTGGGGACAGCGGAAGCAGTCCGGACCTGTCGCCCGGAACGTATTCATCATCAGCGGCTTGTAAATCTTGCTGTAGAGATCGAGATCGCCTACGGACAGCGCACCAAGTGTTTCACCGTGATAGGCGTCGGTAAGGGCAGCAAACTTTGTCTTGCCCGGATGACCGGTCTGCTGGTGATAGTGGAAACTCATTTTCAGGGCTGCTTCCACCGCTGATGATCCGTTGTCGGCGAAGAAGACTTTACTCAGTCCCGCGGGCGTCAGCCGGACGATTTCCTCTGCCAGATCGATGGCCGGCTCATGAGAAAAGTTGGCAAAGATCACGTGTTCGAGCTTTTGCGCCTGCCCGGCAAGCGCCCGGTTGAGCCGGTCATTGGCGTGGCCGAAAAGATTCACCCACCAGGACGACACGGCGTCCAGATAACCCTTCCCGTCCACATCATATAAATAAGCGCCCTTTCCCCGTTCAATCACGATCGGCGGAAAGTCTTCATAGTCCTTCATCTGCGAACAGGGGTGCCAGATATATTGCAGATCTCTTTCTTGATAACGATTCACTCTTGACTCCTAATGATTCCCAACTCCCGCCCGACGTCTTCCAGGCAGGTAAGCGCCCTCGATAAATCATCCCTGGTATGAGTCGCCATCAGGTTGATGCGCAAGCGGCTGGTACCTTGCGGCACAGTCGGCGGGCGGATGGCGGAAACGAAAATTCGCCTTTCCATCAACCGTTCACTGAACGCGACCGCCGCGTCAGGCGGCCCCAAGACAATCGAAATGACCGGGGTCGGATGATTCGGAACATCAAAGCCTGCCGCGCGAAGTCTTTCTCTGAACCAGGCAGCGTTGACCAATAACGTCCGGCGCAACTGGGGTTCCGTCCTTACAATATCCAGTGCGGCGAGTGATACGGCGATGGTTGCCGGTGAAAGCGCCGTCGAAAAAATAAAACTGCGGGCGGTATTGGCGAGGTAATCGATCAGAGCGCGGCTGCCGGCTATAAACCCTCCCTCGGATGCCAGAGCTTTGCTGAATGTTCCCATTGCGATATCGATGCCGTCTGTAAGATTAAAGTAGTCCGCCGTCCCGCCGCCCTTTTCTCCCAGAACGCCTGTGGCATGCGCATCATCGACCATCAGCAGTAACTGATATTTCCGGGCAATTTCCGCAAGCGCAGGCAGAGGCGCGATATCCCCGTCGACGCTGAACAGCCCATCCGTTACAATCAGGCCCTTCCGGCCCCGATGACGTTTGATTTGCCTTTCGAGATCCGATGCATCGCCGTGCGCATAAACGACGGTTTGGGCCCCCGAAAGGCGGCAGCCGTCAATAATGCTCGCATGATTGAGCCGGTCGGAAAAAATCACGTAGCTTTTGTCGGCGATAGCCGAGAGGACGCCGACATTGGCCATGTAGCCGGTATTAAAAACCAGCGCCGCCTCGGTTCCCTTGAAAGCGGCGATTTCTTCTTCCAGTCTTTTATGGATTTCGTAACTGCCTGTGGTCAGACGCGACCCGCCGGAGCCGGTGCCGTATTTTTCAATCGCGTCTACGGCCGCCCGCTTAAGGCGCGGATCAGCACACAAACCGAGATAGCTGTTGGATGATAAAAGCAGCAAGTCCTCACCCGTTATGCGCACACACTTGCTCTGCGGAGATTGCAGATATCTCATTTCCCGGTAAAGACCGTCGGCCTTGATTTGCTGATTTTTTTTGTCGAACATTTTCCCCGGGTCCTTTACACGGTCTCCATGAGAGCTAGAATATCGTCAACGGCGATGCTCTGGTCAAACACATCCCGGAGATTCCCTGTCTGCAGCGCTTCGGAATCCATCCCCGCAATGGCCGGCAGCGTAAAAATCGCCTCCAGGCCGGAGAGCTTCCGAATCATCCGGATATTATCCTGCTCGATCAGGGTTTCACCCGCGCGGTTGATGATAATTCCTTTTACGGTAAGCCCGACGCTTTTCGCCACAAAGAGCGTAAGCAGGGTGTGATTGATCGTTCCGAGTCCGGCGCGGCAAACGAGCAGGCAGGGGAAATTCAGCTCGCGGATCAGATCATACTGCATGAAGCCTTCATCGTTCAGGGGAATGGCGAGTCCCCCTGCTCCTTCCGCGACAATCACATCATACCGGTTCCTCAGATCGTTTAAACTTTTCTGAACCATGTCCGGATCAATACGGCGCGAGGTGAGGCGCGAAGCGAGATGCGGTGCGACGGCATCGGCAAAAGCAAAAGGCGTCACCCGTTCGGATCTTTCGGTAAATCCGGAAGCAGCATGGACAAAAGCCGCGTCGGCGGACAGCGCAACGTCCCCGACCTTCACCTCTCCGCTCGCCACAGGCTTAAAATACGCAGCCTGCACCTTTTTTTTCATCAGCAAATACATCAGCCCGGCGGAAACCACCGTTTTTCCGACATCCGTGTCCGTGCCGATGATAAAGATTCCTCTCACCACACATCCATCCCGTTCAATTGATTTACGATGCCATATCAAAAGATGCACCCTGCGCAAAGGGTTATTTTTTTAAGGGTGAATCAGGGGATCGCATCTGATCGGTGAGGAACGAATATTAAGTCCGGCAAAAAAGATCATCCTGATGGAGTGCGGTTTAATCCCGCTCACGCGGGACGAGCGTTAATTCCCTGTCGCGTGCTGCAAAATAGTGACGTTCATTTCACCCCTCGACAGCGTGCTGCGAGGGGGTTGATTTCAGGATCAAAACCGCAATCTTTCTTTCCCATTGACACACCCCGGTTTTTTTTCTATGAACCGCCATGACTGAAAGGCAGGCATTAACCATGGATTTGATCAATAATCTGAAGCAGAAAGCCATCAAGGGGAAAGGCATCAGCGCCGCGGAAGCGCTGGAACTCTTCATCGAAGGGTCGGGGAATTCGCAGCGGGTTTTCGCGGCCGCATCCGAAATCCGTGAGCATTTCAAAGGAAAAGAAATTATCCTGTGCGGCATCACGAATGCCAAGTCCGGCAAGTGCTCCGAAGATTGCAAGTTCTGCGCGCAGTCCTCCCATTATGCGACCGACGTTGTTTCCTATCCGCTGAAACCGGCAAAACAAATTCTTACCGAGGCGGGCCGGGCAAAAAAGGACGGAGCGGAATTTTTCGGCATCGTCACGAGCGGCAAACGCGTAAAAGCGCAAAAGGAGTGGGCGGACATTTTTAAGGCCGTCGCCGGTATGAACAAAATCGGCATTCACCCGTGCGCCTCTCTGGGCATTATTGATGAAGCCAAGGCGCGCGAGCTTGCAGCCGCGGGACTGTTCCGCTATCATCATAACCTGGAGACGGCCCGCAGCTATTTTAAAAACATCTGCACGACACATGACTACGAAGAAAATGTGGAAACGATCCGCGCGGCAAAGAAAGCCGGGTTATCGGTTTGCGCGGGCGCTCTCATCGGACTGGGTGAAGGCGTTACGCATCGCATTGAACTGGCCGAAACATTGCGCAAGCTGGATGTGGATTCCGTTCCGATCAACATTCTGGACCCGATCAAGGGCACGCCTCTGGATCATATTCAGCCGCTCGCTCCCATGGAAATCCTCATGACCATCGCCGTCTTCCGTTTCATGCTGCCCTCCAAGGATATTAAACTCTGCGGCGGCAAGGAAAAGAATTTGCGCCAGCTCCTGCCTCTGGGAATCATTGCCGGAGCCAATTCGCTGATGACGGGAAACTATCTGACGACGACGGGAAGAGACAGCAAACTGGATCACGAAATGATTGCCGACCTGGGGCTGATCCCGACCCGGGAGCTCGATATATGTCGCTGCGGCATAGAAGGACAAAATGCCTGTATGGCCGACACAACCGCAAAGAGGAAACCGACACGGAAATAGTAGCTCAGCCGGCTGATGCGTATTTTATTGCTTTAGAGAAAAGAATCTTTCGGGGCTTCACCTTCACCTGCAAGGTTTTAGCAGCGGCAAATTGCCAGAAGTGATTTTTACTGGCTGAAATATTTATATTTAAGAAATAAAAAAAGTGGCTGAATATTGATAACCAGCCACTTTATAAATATCGATTACACGTTATCAAATCCAAGCAGTTTAATCCCGCTCACGCGGGACGAGCGTTAATTTCCTGTAGCTTGCTGCGAGGTGGTTGATTACTTTTCCAACATTTCCCGTAAACGGCCTGCCATTACAACAAGAAGCGATTCATTTACCATCAACTTTACCGATCTTTACTTTGACAGTCTGTTCCCTGCCCTGCCGGAAGATAACAACATCGACTGTCTTCCCGATTGGAGTTTTGGCTACCATCAGGGGCAGTGCGCCCGCTTCATTGATATTTTCCCCGTCAAAGGCAAGTATGATATCGCCGGATTTAATGCCGGCCTGTTCCGCGGGTGAATTCTTCTGTGCTATTATAACAAATGCCCCCCTGACTTTATCCAAGCCGGAGGCTTCCGCCAAATCTTGCGACATTGTCTGAAATCTGACTCCGAAGTATCCGCCGGTAGCGCTGGCAGGAACAGGAGCATTTCCGGAATTTACCACAGGAGTCTGAAACCCTTCACAATTTATAGTTTTAAACGGGTGATCAATGACGGTGTAATATCCGGTGGAAACATAATCAACAAGTATCCCGTCTTTATTAAAACGTAGTCTCACTTCATAAGGGTACTCTTTATTTTCTGATTCTGATTCCGAATCGAAAAGTCCTCCGTAATGACGGTAAGTCGTGCTGGTTTTCGTTTTCTTATATTTATAGACCCAGATTTCTCCATTGTCTACGGTCATTCTGACTGTCGGCGTAGAAGCTATCATTATTAGTTTGTCTTTTGTTAATTTCCCGATACAGGAATCTAACCCACTTTTTATATTAGATAATATAACCTTGTCATTATTTACTGCACATCCTGAAATCAACAAACCACATAACAAAACCATTGTGACAGATAAAGTTCTTTTTCCCATACTGCTGAACCCCCTATGGCTATTCATGTCATCGTCATTTCATCTACCGTTATTGGCTATCATTGATTGAATTGACAAGGAAGCTTTTTCTTCCCTGAATAATATTTGAAAAGTGTTCTTTGTATATCAATCTTATAAAAGCAATCATCACCGGTTGAAAGGTTGTATAAATTGGGGATAAATGGAAAAACGCCATTGAAGGAAGAAAGAGATATTTCACAAGTACGAGAAAAAGAATAAACCGAAATAACTACTGAGCACTTACTCATCTGCTTCCGTATCGGCGATGGTTACCCCGGCAGGTGTGTCGGGCATAGCTTCCACCGCCTTTAGTTTGCCGGCGAGCGTCCGCGTCTTCTTCTGCGCGTCGTCCACAGAGGTGGCGGCCTGATCGAGCCTCTTGCGCACGGCGTCGAGCGAATCGCCGAAGCGGCTAAAAGCCATTTTCACTTCTCCCAGCACCTTCCAGACTTCGCCCGAACGCTTCTGGATCGCCAGCGTCCGGAAACCCATCTGCAGGCTGTTGAGAAATGCGGCAAACGTCGAGGGACCGGAGATCACAATACGGCATTCACGCTGCAGGTAGGAAACAAGCGCCGTACGGCGGATCACTTCCGCATAGAGCCCCTCCGATGGTAAAAACATGATGCCGAAATCTGTTGTTTTGGGAGGCGCCAGATATTTTAGCGAGATGTCTTTGGCCGCCTTTTTAATGCTTGCTTCCAACTGCCGGATGGCATCTTCCGCCGCGGGCACGTCCCCCCGTTCCTGCGCCTCGATCAGCCGGGAGTAATCTTCGACCGGGAATTTGGCATCCACCGGAACCAGGACGCAGTCGGATGGATCATCGCTCTGGCCGGGTAGCTTGATGGCAAACTCGACAATCTCCCCGCTGTGCTCATGGATCCTGACGTTCTTCAAGTATTGCTCCGGAGACAATATCTCCTCGAGGAGCGCGCCCAGCTGGACTTCCCCCCAGGTTCCGCGCGACTTGACATTGGTCAGCACTTTTTTCAGATCTCCGACGCCCGTCGCCAGCGTGCGCATGTCCCCCAGGCCCTGGTGGACCTGCTCGAGCCTCTCCGATACCTGCTTGAAGGATTCTCCCAGGCGTTTCTCCAGGGTGCTCTGCAATTTCTCGTCAACGGTTTCCCGCATGCGATCAAGCTGCTTTGCATTGTCTTCCTGGATTTGCTTGAGCTTCGCGTCAATGACCACGCGGATGTCGTCCATCTTCTTTTCATTGGTTGTCGTGAGGAGGGAGAGCTGCCTGGAAAAACTCTCCATCTGGTCGTTTTGCATTCTGGCGACGTCGGCCAGGCGGGTTTGGACGGAATCGCCGAAGGATTTGAGTGCTCCCGCAAGCTCCGTTCTCTCCTGCTGAGACTGGGACTGCGTCTCGACGCGCGACCGGGCAATTTCGTCACGGACGGAGCGATCGGTTCGCTCCTGCGCGTCACCGAGCGCATCCAGTTTGGCGGCAAGCGGCGTCAGATCAACAGCGCCCCGCCTGAGCTGCATAAACTGCAGAACAACGACGATCAGCAAAAAAACCAAAATGATGTATAAGAATATTTCCATAAAATCCTTGAAGAGGCAGCGAACGATTTTGTCATTCCCCGCCTCTTCCTTTATACTTTCGCCGCCCTAACAAGGCGCGCCTCGGTCAAAACACTTTTTGAAAGTCGCGATCCCTCATGATGGTCGTAAAAGCCAGATCGATGAGCCGGTAGCCGCGCTTTTCCAGTTCGGCCGTATTTTCCGTTGCCGCCGCAGGCATGGTAACGGTATAGTCTTTGTCCAATTTCGTTTCACCCTCTTTGAAAACGATGACTTTAAACTTGAGTTCCTGGTCGGTCATCGACAGCAGAGCAAATTGAAATTCGGGAACACCCTTGGGGGCCTTGTAGCCACCGGGACCGGGAGCACCCCACCAGTAGCCGTGACGATAACCGGGATGGTGACGCGAATCATTGTCATACGTGTAATCTACCAGGTTTACGCCGATATGTTTAAACGCCTTCGTGAATCCGTTCAGATACAAATTTTCCAGGCTCACGTTGCCTTCGTAGTTCAACTTCTTATCCGGGCTGAAATAATTGCTGGTCTTGGTATTCTGGGCCTGATTGTAGAAGCTCGATAAGACCAGCTTCTTGCCTTTGTAACGGTTAAAATCGCCGGCTCTGAATGACGGGGAATAACTTTCCTGTTTTATCGCTATTTTTGTGCCGCCTGCGCAACCGGTTAGAAAAAGACCGATGATGCAGAAGGCAATCAGGCTGCTCCACTTAATGCTTTTGTTCATAACGTGATACCTCCTTTATATTGATTATATTTGTACCAAAAGATGTCGTTGAAGAATTAAACAGAATATAGCGGTCAAACGTTTAACGGTCAAGCAAAATAAGGCCAGGAAAGAACCGATAACAAAGCAGGTTTCCGGCAAGATACGAACATCGACAGGCTGACGCCGTAGGATTTTTTTCTTTTGAAAGAAAAGAGCGCATGATATGATTAATCAAATTATTGGGAACCCTATGCAAAGTGAAATCATCAATATCCTGCCCGATCAGGAAAATTATGAGATTGGATTTGCGGATCTGGGGGATCTGATCAAAGACCGCTATCCGTACCGCTATGCCGTCGTCATCGGCAAGAAGCTCGCCGGCGAAGTCATCGACGGCATCAAGGAAGGCCCGACGCCGGTTTATTACGATCTTTACCAGTCCACGAACGACGAACTTAATCTGATTACGGCGAAAATATACCGGTTCCTCACTCAAAACGGCATCCCCTGTCTGCAGATTAAATCCACCGTTCAGGAAGACGAGATTCCCGCAGAATTTGCCCAAACCCTCCGTATGAAGTTTTCGCATAAAATGGCCGCCACCCGCGCGGGCCTGGGCTGGATCGGGAAGACTGATTTGCTGATCTCGCGGCGCTTCGGACCGCGTGTGCGCCTGGCGACAGTCCTGACGAACTATCCGTTCGAAAACCCGGGCACACCGATCAGGAAAAGCCGCTGCGGCAAGTGCGACCTTTGTGTTGCTGCCTGCCCCGGTCAGGCAGCCAATGGCCGGCTCTGGAATGATGCGCTTGATCGTGATGAATTTTATGATGCTTTCCGATGCCGCGATATCTGCAGAAAGTTGTCCATTGAGAGGCTCGATAAGAAAGTCCACATCTGCGGCATCTGCATTTCCGTCTGTCCATTCGGCAAAACGACCGACTCCTCCCGAACAGACTAAAACAGCAGGATACAATTCACTGCGGTGAAATAATCAAGGCCGCCGCGCCCTTCAAACGACAGGCGTAAAGTCTCCCCGGGTCGGCCTCCGATCATGGTGTGGCAATCGACGGCAGCCGGCCGGTCCTCTGGAGTCCATGTTTAACAAGAACCGATCCGGCCCCGAAGTTGTTCAGATCACCTGGAGGCCGCCAAAAAAATATTTGACAGGATCATGCCGTCTTGTTATAAGGAACGCAAAATTTGCGTCGGATAAGTGGATAAATGAACAGAATCTCCGTAAAATTAAATCTTAATAACTGGTGGTGGTGGAACCTCACAGGGAGGACTTTCCGCCGCTGATCTATTTAAAATAGAAGTTAAGCCGTGGAGACCCTCTCAGGACTCCACGGCTTTTTTGTTTGTATCAACCCAAAAGGCCGTGACGAAACTCACGGCCTTTTGCTTTTTAATGACGCTCGCTAAAAACGAGCTATGCGAAGTTTGAAGCGCCGGCGGAATTATCCCGCCACGGGCGGTGACGTGAACACCACATTAGGAGAAGAAATATGTATCAACCCAAATTTGCCGAATTTAAAGCATTCGCCCGGAGGGGCAACCTGATCCCCGTTTACCGGGAAATCCTCGCGGACATCGAAACGCCGGTTTCCGTCTTAAGAAAGTTACAGAAAAAAGACCATGTCTACCTGCTGGAAAGCGTCGAAGGCGGCGAAAAATGGGGACGCTATTCGTTTATCGGCACGGATGCGGGCGTGGTGTTCAAAATCCGCGGCCCGAAGGTGATCATTGAAGAGAAAGGACGGGTAACTGCAAGGGAGCATAAAGGCGATCCCCTCGGCGCGATGCGGGAACTGCTCGGCCGGTATCAACCTGTCGCCACGCCCGGATTGCCGCGTTTTTTCGGGGGCGCTGTGGGCTATCTCGGTTATGATATGGTGCGTTACTTCGAAAAACTTCCCGCCGCCCCCTCTGATGATCTGAATCTGGACGAAGCCGTTTTCGTCATCAGCGACTCTTTGGTGATCTTTGACAACATCCGCCATACGATCAAGGTGGTTGCCTGCGCCTATACGGAAGACGCGGATTCCCCCGAAGAAGCTTACGTGACGGCTTGCGGCAAGATTGCCGAGATGATCGCCCTCATCGCCGCGCCGGCCGCATTGCCCGAAACCACCCCGCGAACCAACGGCGTGACGTTTGAATCGAATATGACGCCCGATCAGTATAAGGCCATCGTCGAAAAAGCCAAAGACTACATTGTCGCGGGCGACGTCATTCAAGTCGTTTTGTCTCAGCGTTTTTCCACCCCCTGCAAAACCGACCCGGTTGATCTTTACCGGGCGCTCCGCTATATCAACCCCTCGCCCTATTTGTTTTTCCTCAAACTCGACGACGTGACCCTGATCGGGTCCTCGCCGGAAGTCATGGTGCGCCTGGAGCAAAACGACATTGAACTGCGGCCCATCGCCGGCACCCGCAAGCGCGGCCGGACCGAGCAGGAGGACCGGGCACTGGCGGACGAACTGCTTTCCGATGAAAAGGAGCGGGCCGAACACGTGATGCTTGTCGACCTGGGCCGCAACGATTTGGGGCGGATTGCCGAAACCGGCACGGTGCAGGTCAATCAATATATGGTCGTGGAAAAATATTCCCATGTCATGCATCTCGTCTCCAATGTGCGCGCGCAGCTCGCACGCGGCAAAGATGCATTTGACGTGCTCGCGGCAACCTTTCCCGCCGGGACGCTCTCCGGCGCGCCGAAGGTCCGCGCCATGCAGATCATCGATGAACTGGAACCCGTGCGGCGCGGCGCCTACGGCGGGGCGGTGGGGTATTTCAGCTTCAGCGGCAACATGGACCTGTGCATCACGATCCGCACCATGATCATCAGGAACAACCGGATTTTCGTCCAGGCCGGCGCGGGCATTGTCTATGATTCCCAGCCCGAATCCGAACAGCTCGAAACACAGAATAAGGCGAAAGGCATGCAGATGGCCGTAAAACTGGCCGCGGGCGGTTTTGTTCTCGAAAATGGAAACTAGGAGCAGCTCATGATATTAATGATTGATAATTACGATTCATTCACCTTCAACATCGTCCAATATCTGGGGCAGATGGGCGAGGACGTCCAGGTCTATCGCAATGATAAAATTACGACCGACGGCATCCGCAAGCTCAAACCGCAGGCGATTTTTTTATCGCCGGGCCCCTGCTCGCCGCGCGAGGCAGGCGTCACGGTGGACGTGATCCGCGAGTTCCACACCTCCGTGCCGCTCATGGGTATCTGTCTGGGGCACCAGTCGATCGGCTACGCCTTCGGAGGCGAAGTTGTCCGCGCCGACCGTATCATGCACGGCAAAGTCTCACCCGTCGAGCATGACGGCAAAACGATTTTTGCGGGATTGCCCAACCCTTTTACGGCCGGTCGTTACCATTCGCTCGTCGTGCGCCCTGAAAGCCTGCCCGAGTGCCTCGAAGTGAGCGCCCGGACCGCCCAGGGCGAAATCATGGGGCTCAGGCATAAAGAATATCCGGTCGAAGGCATCCAGTTTCATCCCGAATCGGTGCTGACCCCGCAGGGCAAAAGAATTTTGCGGAATTTTTTAAAAACTCTTGGACGAAAGGAGCGTTCATCATGATTAAGGAAGCCATTGACAGGGCGGTGCGAAAAGTCGATCTGCCGGAAGCGGAAATGATGGCGGCGATGGAAGAAATTATGGGCGGTGAAGCCACGCCTGCCCAGGTCGGCTCGTTCATCACGGCGCTGCGCATGAAAGGTGAAACCGTCGAGGAAGTCACCGGCGCGGCGCGCATCATGCGGCAGAAAGCGACGCGGGTAAACGCCTGCGCGACGACCGTTGTCGACACCTGCGGCACCGGCGGCGACAAACTCAACACGTTTAACATATCCACAACCGCGGCTTTTGTCGTGGCCGCGGCGGGAATCACCGTCGCCAAACACGGCAACCGTGCGGTCTCCAGCGCCTGCGGCAGCGCGGACGTCCTGGAAGCTCTGGGTATCAATATCAGTGTCGATCAGGAAATCGTCGAAGAGTGCATCCAGCAGATCGGCATCGGCTTCTTGTTTGCCCCGAAACTGCATGGCGCGATGAAATACGCCATCGGGCCGCGCCGCGAAATCGGCATTCGCACCATCTTCAACATGCTGGGGCCGCTCACCAATCCGGCCGGCGCCACCGCGCAGCTTCTGGGCGTTTACGATCCGAAGCTCACGGAAATGTTCGCGGATGTACTGAAAAATATGGGTACCAGGCGGGCATTCGTCGTCCACGGTTCGGACGGGCTCGATGAAGTGACCGTCACCGGCGAAACGCGCGTGGCGGAATTAAACGACGGCATTATCCGGACATACAATATCCATCCCCGGGATTATGTGGGAAAAACTTATCCGCTCGACGCTATCCGCGGCGGAGACCCGGGAGTAAATGCGCAGATTACCCGCGATGTCCTGTCCGGAAAGCCCGGCGCCTGCCGCGACGTTGTCGTGATCAACGCGGCCCTGGCGATCGTCGCCTCGGAAAAAGCGCCGGATATCAAGGAAGGCGTCAAAGTCGCCGCCGATTGTATCGACAGCGGCCGGGCAGTGAAGAAATTGCAGGCATTGATTGAAATGAGCAACACTTAGTTCATTATATTCTCAATGCGAGCCGATTCTACCCTAATCACCTGAAGGTGACACGAGGGCACGCGTTAATCGGCGTGGCAATCCGACAAATTCGTTGCGAGGACACAAGTCCGTGGCAATCTTATGAGATGGCTCGTCGCTTCGCTCCTCGCCATGATAAACGCGATTGGATGACAAATGATTTTAGATCAGATTATCGAGACAAAAAAAGAAGAAGTTAGGAAGCTTAAGCAAGAGACAAATATCTCGCGTCTGCGCGACGTCATCGCCGGTCTTGCGCCCGGCCGGGATTTCCGGCAGGCCGTGAGCGGCAAAACCTGCGCCGTCATCGCCGAAGTCAAATGCGCCTCCCCGTCTCGCGGACGTCTGGTCGAACATTTTGACCCGTTGGCCATAGCGAAGATATACGAACAAAACGGAGCGGCCGCAATTTCCGTGCTCACGGATGAAGCATACTTTTCAGGTCACAGAGATTATTTAACGAAAATTAAATGTGAGGTGAATATCCCCGTTCTGCGCAAGGATTTCATTATCGATCCGCTTCAGGTCTATGAAACCAGAGCCATCGGCGCGGATGCGATTTTACTGATCGTCCGTGTGCTGGGTGAAAAGCTTTCCGATTTCATTTCCCTCGCGGGAGAAGTCGGGTTAAGTCCGCTGGTCGAAGTCCATTCGCAAAATGAGCTGGATGTGGCGCTGAGTGCAGGTGCGGAGATCATCGGGATTAACAACCGCAATCTCGACACATTCGTCACAGACATTAATGCCAGCCGCGATCTCAAAAAACTGATTCCGTCCGATAAAACCGTCGTGGCGGAAAGTGCCATTAAAGACCGCGCGGACATTGAATATCTGATCGAGGCGGGCATTCACGCCTTTCTGATCGGTGAAGGGCTCGTCACGGCAAAAGACATCGGTCAAGAAATGCGTTCTTTTATGGGAGAGGTCCGGGAATGATTCAGGTCAAAATATGCGGTATCACTGAAGGCGAGGACGCTTTGTGCGCAGCGGAAAACGGGGCTGCGGCCGTGGGCTTTATTTTCTATACGCCGTCGTCCCGTTATGTTCAGCCCGCCAAGGCCAGGATGATCATTGACCGACTGCCGCGCGAACTGGTAAAAGTCGGCGTCTTCGTCAACGAAACTGCCGCAGAGGTAAAGAGGATTTATGACTATTGCGGTCTGGATATGATTCAGCTCCACGGAGATGAATCGCCCGAATACTGCCGGCAATTTCCGAAAGACCGCCTCCTTAAGGCTCTGGATTTGAAGAGCGACGACGATTTGAGAAGAGCCGCAGCCTACGAGGCCGCGGCCATTCTGGTGGACAGTCGCCGCGCCGGTCTCTATGGCGGCACGGGGAAGACAGCCGATTGGGATTTGGCCCGACGCGTGATGCAACCGCTGATCCTGTCCGGCGGCTTGAATGACAAAAATGTAGCAGATGCACTCCAAAAGGTTCATCCGTCCGCAGTGGATGTCAACAGCGGCGTCGAGGGCGAGCCGGGCAGGAAAGATCATACGAAAATCGCAGGTATCATGCGACTCATTAATAAGACGGCTGCCGCTTTCACAGCATCCGTTATTTTTACGCGAAGGGAAATCATATGAAGAACTTACCCGATCCAAACGGGCATTTTGATATTTTCGGCGGGCGCTATGCCGCCGAAACGCTCATGCCCGCGCTTCTGGAACTCGAAGATGCATACGGCAGAGCGGCAAAGGACAAAGCTTTCACCGGGGAATTCGCCTGGTATCAGCGCGAGTATGCGGGACGGCCCACGCCGCTTTATTTTGCCCGGAGGCTGACGAAAACCCTGGGGGGCGCAAAAATCTATCTCAAACGTGAAGACCTGAACCATACCGGCTCGCACAAAATCAACAATACGCTGGGACAGGCGCTGCTGGCCCGCCGGATGAACAAAAAGAAAGTCATCGCCGAAACGGGCGCGGGACAGCATGGCGTGGCCACCGCTACGGTTGCAGCGCTCTTCGGGATGGAGTGTAAAATCTTTATGGGCGAGGAAGACATCCGCCGTCAGGCGCCCAACGTCTTTCGCATGAAGATTCTGGGCGCCCAAGTCGTTCCGGTCAAAAGCGGCACTGCCACGCTTAAGGATGCCATGAACGAAGCCATGCGCTACTGGGTGGGAAGCGTCCGCGATACCTTTTACATTATCGGCACCACTGCCGGACCTCATCCTTACCCGATGATGGTCCGGAATTTTCAATCTGTGATCGGCCGGGAAATCAAGAAGCAGATGGCCAGGATAGAAGGCCGGAATCCCGACGTGCTCATTGCCTGCGTCGGCGGCGGTTCGAATGCGATGGGAACGTTTTATCCCTTCCGCAATGAAAAGAAAGTCGCCATGTTCGGCGTGGAGGCCGCCGGCCGCGGCATGGATACCACCGAGCATTCGGCCAGTATTAACGGCGGCAGGGTCGGCGTCCTGCATGGCAATAAGACCTATCTGCTGCAGGATGAACACGGCCAGGTGAGAGACGCTTATTCCATCGCCGCGGGGCTGGATTACCCCGGCGTGGGGCCGGAGCATGCTTACTTTGCGGCAAACGGTATCGCAAAGTATGTCACGGTGACCGATAAGGAAGCGGTTGAGGCCTTTTTATTTTTATCCCGGCAGGAGGGCATCATACCCGCACTGGAGAGCGCTCATGCGGTCGCCTACGCCATGAAGATGGCACCGCAGATGAAGAAAAATAAAGTAATTGTAATCTGTCTTTCCGGCCGCGGCGACAAAGACGCGCAGACAATTATTGAAACGATGTAGGGAACAGCCCCGCCACCTGCAGGGGTGGTCGCGACTTTCCCTACCAAGAAGAAATGAGGATGCAATGGGACGAATAGGAAAAAAATTTGAAGAGCTGCACGGTAAAAACGAAAAGGCGCTGATCGTCTATTTAACAGCGGGCGATCCGTCGCTGGATACAACCAAAACATTGGCCCTCGCGCTTGAGCAGGCCGGCGCGGATATTCTGGAAATCGGCGTTCCTTTTTCCGATCCGACCGCCGACGGTCCGGTCATTCAGGCGGCATCCCAGCGCGCGCTGAAAACGGGAACAACGCTTACGGGCGTCCTCCGGATGGTCGCCGACATTCGCCGGATATCGCAAATTCCCATCGTCCTTTTCGGCTACTTTAATCCCATCTTCGCCTACGGCGTAGAAAAATTTTCCGCAAGCGCAAGCGAAGCGGGGGTGGACGGCGTGCTGGTGGTCGATCTGCCGCCGGAGGAGGCGCAGGAGCTGCGGGTTCATACCGACAGGGCCGGGCTAGACTTTATTTCGCTTGTCGCGCCGACGACAGGCCGTGACCGTTTAAAGACGATTCTGACGAGCGCCACGGGGTTCCTCTATTATATTTCCATCACCGGCGTCACCGGAACGGCCGCGCCGAACATCGGAGACATCGCGCGCGAAGTCGGCATAATCCGTAAACTCACCAAAATGCCGATTGCGGTCGGCTTCGGCATTTCCAACGCGGCCCAGGCCAGAGAAATCGCGACCGTTGCCGACGGCATCGTCATCGGCAGTGCAGCAGTGAAATTGATTGATGAAAATCGCGATAACGATGATCTGTTAAGTGTTGTTTCCGGCTACATGGCCGAAATCAAGAAAGCACTTCGGTAAGTTACAGCGTCGCCGGAAGAACTATTCCTCCTTTGCACCTTCCTTACCCGTCTGCTGAAGGCTGTGTGGCGCATCGTTTTAACTGTTTCTGCGCCGGCGGTGCGGCAGGTTGCTGCGTTGGGGGCCGGATTGGCGGGCTCTGCGGGCTTTCCACCTTCGGCCGCTTTCTGCATTTCTTCAACGTCTTTAATCATACCCGACCCTGAGAAGTCCCGATCTTCTTGGAGCCGCTCTTCCCCGATTCATTGCTTCAATCCTTGAGCCTTCGGAACATCAAATCTCGCTCGGGAGGCCATGCAATAATCCCATCGTCCATGTCCTAGTCCGCAGATTCGTTTGAGGCCCATTGAAGCCTTTCGTCCTGCTGGCTGCCCGCCCTTTAGCAGGTCACCCGCAGGAACAGATCGGCTTCGTATCATGGGAGTGGCCTGCTTACGGAGACACCGAGTGCGCCGCTACATCCTCAGTGCCGGGCAGGGTTCCGTCTTTTGCGAGACTTTCCGCCACGCCCTTATCTCCGTCGCCGTATGCTACTTTTTTACCGGCAAGACTCTTTGCATCTTCCGCCTTCGGTTCTTCGCCGAGTTTCCACAGGACGTTTTCCACGTCTTTGTCGCAGACCCTGTCTTTCCCGGAAAATTCTTTATTTGGGTCTTCCATGACCTTATCCATCAATTTCTTTTCTTCGCATTCGTCCATAACGACCTCCTTCGCTGCGCTCGCCGCCAATATCGTTGTTAAACATCTTTCCAACTTGTTCAGGCTCGACTTCCAGCCTTCTTTCATCCCGCTTTTCTGCAGGGCGTCCATCTGTTCTTTCCGGGCGGGTTCAGGATAAATAATCGAAAGCAAGGTTCCGCCTCCCGGGGTTTCTTCAAAAAGGACGGTGGCCGTCATGACCTTCGGGAAATCGGCGTCCTGCCCGTAATCGGCGGGCTCCATCATGTTGCCCTGCTCGTCGGAAAAATAGTCGGTCACGACCATTTTTTTATTGGGCACGATTTCCTTGTAGATTCCGGCGCTGTACATGTCTTTATCCCATTCGGAGCCCGCCGGCCCATGCATGGCAAAGACATATTTTCCGCCGACCTTTAAATCCACTTTGATACTGGGCGCGCTGAACCCTTCGGGCCCCCACCAATGCTTGATGATGCGCGGTTCCGTCCAGGCCCGCCAAACAAGCTCGGGAGGTGCATCAAACAATCTCTCTATCGCAATTCCTTTTTCATTTTTCATCCTGGCTACCTCTCATGATCAAATGGCTTTTGCGTTTTTTACGGCGCATCGGGATTTGCCTTCTCCGGAATAAAGATGGATATGATCGTGATTAAAAACAATGGTGGAAAAAGGTGAGGATACTGGTGGGGTAAAACCATCGGTGGCCCGGACGGAAGAAGCCAAACGGCGGCACTTAGCTCGCATCTTCCGGAATGCCACGAAATGCGGACTACGCCGGTAGTCCCCGAAAGGCAATTAATGACAGCGATTGATCTGGCAAATTAGATACGGACAGCTTATCGATTATATTATTGCAATCAGTGAACATTACTCTGAAGTTAATAAGCTAACAGCGTTGTTCTACCCCTTGCCGCGGTTTATTCTACGATCACAATCAGAAATAAGAGGCCCAAACCAAAAGAAATTAACGCAAAGATGGCCAAACATTTATCCACATTGTCTACATCTTCGTTCATTTTCGGCGAAAGCAGTGTTACAAATATTCGCTTTTTTCTAAGATTAATTGCAGCTAAAGATAAACCTGCCAAAAGCATGAATATTAACCCTGTAGTATGCATCATAATTCTTCACCTTCCAATAAGCTCCAAAAAGTTACCGAATTAGTGAGCCAGTACAACGGTTCTATTTTCATTTAACCCTCAACGAAATAATCGGAACCATCCCCCTTTTATTCATAATCTACCTAATCGTAGTCCAGCAAAAAAAGACGCGAGAACTCAGGACCATTGTCATAGAAAAGAAACACCGACCCGCGGATGACCCGTTTCTACATGACCTGAAGCTTGTCTGGGGCAAAGCCGACCACTTTTATCGACGATCCGTTGGGTATGCTGTAATTGAAGATCACGGGCACCTCGAATTCTCCAAACTTTCCCGTTCCGGATGTCAGAAGCACGCCCTGATCTCCCTCATTGATTTTGCAGTAGCTATCCAGAAACGGCAAAACGATGACCGCGCCGGGCCCTTTGAGCCCCGCAAAATGTCTGCGCCGAAAAAGCGCGAGTCTCTGCCTTTCAGGTACCACGCGAATGCTGACGGCCAGAAACAGCATGACGACAATAACGAATATTGTTTCAACGATATCCATTTTTAATCCCTTTCCCGCAGACGGCATGTCGCATTAACTTATCAGCGCCCGGCCGAATCACCGTCTGCCGCTTTCCTATTTATTTCAATTTTTTGAGAGCCAGGCCATGTTTTGGTGTTGCGATACGAATATTACAGCTTCTTAAAAACAACGCAAGAAAAAAGAGGAGAAGGTCCAAAGCCCCATTCACACTCCGCGTGATTGTGTCCTCTCAATCACCGGATCTTTTTACTTTCGCAAAAGCGTTAACAAACCACCGGAAATTTTTTGTTACATGGATAACCAGATATGCAAATAAGAGGAATGTAATTTTGTCGTGAACCTCAACAAAGATCTTGCGCGTCGGGTCTAATCCCCCCAGAAGCTTCATAAGCCAGGGTATGTATCCTGTTACGCCCACTATCATAAAAATGATCGTCAGGGTGATGACAAGTTTATTGCGGGCCAGCAGCTTTTTAGTTATAACCGTCTTGTACCATTCCCAATGCAGGACAATATGGACAATGATCAAAAGAGAGGCAATGACGATGCTGATTTTATGGCTATTTGACCATCCTGAATAATATATCCCTAAAACCGGATAATTTTCATCAATACTTCCACCATGCCCCATGTGATAACCGAACTGCATGATAAACCCCGATAATGCCATGCCCATACCGGACAGGAGCAATCCGAGATTCGTAACCAGGTTCAATTTCAGACGCCTTTTCTTTTGCATAATACCTTTCTGTTCAGGATCACGCGGATCTATATATTTTGATTACTTCAGGATGACTTCCATCCTGCATTGTTGGCAGTCAAATTCGAGGCGATAGGTGTGATGGGCGTCGCTTAGCGTGAGAGGCTCACGAATGCTGCGTTTCTGATGCTGCAATTTGGGGCAGAGGTCCAGTTGATGCCGGATGCAGTAGCGTGTAGTCATGACTGTCTTGCCGGCAATATCGGAGAGGGTTTCAAAAGCCGGCTCCGTGACGGTTGCGCCGTGGCGTTCATAGAAGCGCCGGGCCAGAGCATTCAGCACGTTGGCGTGAAAGTCGAGACGCTTTTCCGGATAGGGAAAATCGTTTTGCACAATTTGCTTCTCCCGGCGGGGATAAGCTTCGAGCCTGACTCGGGTCAGCGCTTCCAGGATATCCCGCCGGATGCCGTTGAGCGTACTTGCAGGAAGGAAGCCCGGCTCGCGGGGCGCAATCGTCAATCCGCTGACCCGGTATGGCGTGTTGCCGGTGCTGGTCAGTTGCTTCTCAATTTGACCTCTGGCTTTAACGGGGTCACGCGATGGCGAAAGTGAAACCTCTTTCACCCGAGCGGCCCGGTTGCCGTCTTCGTCTGTCACCGTAAGCCTGATGAACCTGTCCTCCTGCGCGAAATCCAGGCTGACGGCAATGCGGCGGCTGGCCGACGGCTTCTTCAGAATGCGGGCAAGGGCCGCGTCAAAGTTGCGGTACAGGAGCTTGCCGATCGCCAGCCCCGCCATGCTGTTGGGGTAGATCCGGCCCTTCTCTATCCGGTTGACGCGGAATCCGGCCAAATCATTTTCCTTCGTGAAGAAGCAGAGCCCGTCACCGTTTTGCAGATCGGGCCTGTCAATCTGGAAATAATTTTCTCCCACGGCAGTAATTTTCCCCAGGCGCTGGCCAATGGATTTTTGCGTGTCGACGGAGGCGATTTTTTCGGGCTTGCCGGAAAGAAAATATTGGATATAACCGCGGTTGAAGGTCCTGTCGACATCGGGCCCGAAAGTGAACGTGCTTGTGCCGGAGCTGCTCCTCCGATAACCGGGATGCGCGCTGATAAAGCAGTCGATCGCCTGACGATAGGCAGCCGTGACATTTTTCACGTAGTCGATCCCCTTATACCGCCCTTCGATTTTGAAGGAACTGACGCCTGAGGCAATCAAATCCGGAATGGCCTCCATCCGGTTCATATCTTTGAGCGACAGGAGATATTTGTTTTGCGAGATGATGCTGCCGTCGCCATCCGTCAGCATGTAATGAGACCGGCAGGGCTGGGCACAGACGCCGCGGTTGCCGCTGCGGTTTGCTACGGCCTGGCTCATATAGCATTGTCCGCTGTAGGAAACACAAAGCGAACCGTGCACAAAAGCTTCCAGCTCTATTTTCGTCTGCCGGCGAATGTCCGCAATCTCGGCAAGCGAAAGCTCCCTCGCCAGGATCACCCGCTGAAAGCCCGCGGCCTCAAGAAACCGGACTCTTTCCGGCGTGCAGTTGTGCATCTGAGTGCTGGCAATGAGCGGAATCGGCGGGAGGTCGAGTTCCAGCAAACCCACATCCTGGATGATCAGGCCGTCGGCGCCCAGCCGATAAATCTCCCGGATGATATCCAGCGACTCGGCGATTTCACCGTCTGTCAGGATGGTATTGAGCGCTACGTAGACTTTGGCATAATAGAGGTGCGCATGCCCAATAAGGCGGGCCATGTCGGCGACGCTCACCCCTGCCGCGGCGCGGGCGGAAAATTTCGGGGCGCCGATATACACGGCATCCGCGCCATGATCGATGGCAGCCATCCCGATATCGGCATCGCCCGCGGGGGCCAGCAATTCCAGCGGCGTGACCATTTACATACTCCTCAAAAGCATAAGCGGGTCATTGCAGGCAGCGCGAAGCAATCTCATCATTTCGAATTGCCGCGCCGACTGACGTCTGTCCGCAATGGCAAATGTATTTTTTCATAATTAACGCTGATGCGCAACACCGAAGTCAATCGCTTCCGGAAGAGCCGGCAGTTGCGCGGGCTGTCTTTTGAAGAAATTCTTCGATAATGGCTTTGGCTTCATCCACGGTTGCATAGGCGGCTGTCTGAATCCCGGGGCTTCCGGCAATCATGGCGGACAGGAACCGGCCGGGCACTATTCGGTAAAGGCATAGGACGGGCTTCGCAAGCACTGTGGCCCAGGCCAGTTCATAACCCACTCCCAGTGAAGGCGTCGTTACTTCGGCCACCACGCAGTCGCACGACTTAAGCCAGGCCATGTCCCGGTCGTGGATGAACCGATCGCCCGGACCGTCGTCGCCTTTGACCGAGAGCGTGCGGTTGCCGACATGCTCGGTCAACACGTCCCCGAAAGAGCGCAACCACGCAATCATTGCTTCGTAGAGCGCGGCGTCCTCGCGTCCCGCACGGATCGATCCGGCAAAATAGATTTTCATGGAGTCCTCATGCTTCACCAAGGAGAAATGGCGAGACCCTGTTCATTCGATGGGTCACCATTTTTTCTTCTTTATCAATCCTGCCAACGGCAGAGCTATCATGACCACGCAAACGATCAGCGCTACGAGCGCGATGGGGCGTTCCACAAAAATGGAAAAATCTCCCTGCGACATGAGCAGTGAACGACGCAGATTGACCTCGAACATGGGTCCGAGCACAAAACCCAGAATCAGTGGTGCTGCTTCGTAGTCGAATTTTTTCAGCAGATAACCCATCACGCCGAAAAGAACCATCACGCCGACATCAAAAACGCTGTTGTTGATACTGAACGCACCAACCAGACAAAAAAGGATAATGAGCGGATAGAGAACCTTGTCCGGAATCCGCAGAATCTGCACCCACAAAGGAATGAGAGGAAGATTCAAAATCAGCAGGATGACGTTGCCCAGATACATGCTGGCCAGCACTCCCCAGAATATTTCCGGATGCTGCGTGATCATCATGGGGCCCGGCGTTACACCGTGGACGAGAAATGCGCCGAACAATACGGCCAGCACGACATTGGGCGGGATCCCCAGGGTCATAAGCGGGATGAAAGACGTAGATGCGGCAGCGTTGTTGGCGGATTCCGGCGCCGCCACGCCTTCAATTGCTCCCTTTCCGAATTGCTCCGGATGTTTCGACACTCTCTTTTCGACGCCATAGGAAATAAAGGTGGAGAGCACGGGACCGCCGCCCGGTAAAATACCCAGGAAAAAACCAATCAAGGTGCCGCGCACAATCGCCCATTTGGCCCGGAGCCACTGGCTCTTGTCCGGAAACATATTTTTGATTTTGACGTCAAGAATTTTAGCCGATGCATGCTTTTCGAGATTGCCCAGCACTTCAGCCAGTCCAAACAAGCCGATGGCCACCGGCGCTACGCCCAGTCCTTCGAATAAATTAATATTGCCGAATGTGAACCGCTGCTGTGACGTGATGGGATCAAGTCCGATCAGGCTAAGCGTGATGCCGGAAAGCGCCATCAGCAGCGCCTTGATCATCGACTTTCCGGCAAGATACACGATAAACGTAAAACCGAGCAGAATAATCGCGAAGTATTCCGGCGGACCGAATTTCAAGGCCAGATTGGAAAGCGGCCCGGCAATCAGCTGCAATCCGATCAGTCCCACCGTACCGGCGATAAACGATCCGAAGACGGCAATGCCCAGGGCCGCCCCCGCCTGTCCATTTTGTGCCATCGCGTAGCCGTCCAGACAGGTGATGACGGACGCCGTTTCTCCCGGCACATTGATCAAAATGGAGGTGGTCGATCCGCCATACATGGCGCCGTTGTATATTCCCGCGAGCATAATGATCGCGCTCGCGGTCGGCAGCTGAAACGTCAACGGCAGTAAAATGGATATCGCGCCGACCGGACCGATCCCGGGAAGAACACCGACCAGTGTTCCCAGGAGGCAGCCGGCAAACATAAGCAATAGGTTATGAAATTCGAAGGCAACAGACAGTCCATAGAATAAGCCGTTTAACGCGTCCAAATCATATGACTCCGTTTACAAAAAAAGATTAAAAACTCCAGATGCCTTTTGGCAGCGGCGTTTTAAGGATCAAAGAAAACAAACCATAACTGAGGCCGACCGCCAGCACAGCGCCGACAACAGCCCTCCAGGCTTTCATGGAAGTCAGGCGAAACAAAACAATCATCAAAACACTGGTGGCAATCAGATAACCGGCCCGGGGCAGCAGGAAGATATACACGACTAGAAATGCCGCAGCCAGAACGCTTTTTTGCCAGTGGAGCTTATGCCACAAATCCGCCCAGCGCACCTTGATCGATCTGTCTTGATAAGCCATGCCGAAGAGGATCAGGCTGAAGGCAAGCATAAGCAGGCTGATCCAGAAGGGCATAAAACCGGACTGGGGATTGCTCGCAGAACCGATCCCCAGGCCCAGCGATGCCATCAGGACAAGAGCCGCCAGCAGAAAAAGAATCAGGCTGCTGATCATGTTGCGTTGGTCCACTTTGCATATTCCTTGGGCCGTCATGCCCCGCGAGATTATTCCGGCAGGGTTGCCGCTTCTTTGATGGCGCCGGTTGCTTTTAAATGTTTGTTAATGACTTTCCAGTGGTATCTCAAAAATGCATCAAACGCTTTGCTGTCATAATAGACAGGGATCATGTTGATTTTATCGAGCGCAGCAAGATACTCCTTATTTTTTGCGGCCGCCGCGAAAGCCTCCCCGAGCTTTTTGGCGATGGCGGGATCGATATCGGAGGGGGCGACAATGGCAAAGACCGCGTCATTGGCAAAATTGTAGCCCAGTTCTTTCAGTGTGGGTACGTCTGGAAATTTCGGCGACCTTTTCTCGCTGATAACGGCAAGCAGTCTGGTCTGGCCCGCTTTAACGGACGGGACGAGCTCCGAAGTGAGGGAGGCAAACTCCACATGACCGCCCATCACCGCTGTCAGCGCCTCCATGCTTCCTTTATACGGAACGTGGGTGATCTGCAATTTGGCTTTGCCGGCAATTTCTTCCACCGCAGCATGCGTGGTGCTGCCTACACCGGTCGTTGCATATTTGATTTTGCCCGGATGTTTCGCGGCATCCGCCACCAGGTCTTTGAGCGTCTTCCAGGGCGCGTCGTTTTTGACAACGATACCCAACTGCGGTTCCGTAAAACCGATAATGGGACGGAAACTCGCGAAAGCTTTGAACGGCACCTGCTGCTGCTGACTCACGCGGATTAAAACCGAGCTGGGCGTGCCGCAGAGCGTGTACCCGTCATGATTCTGGGAAAGCAGGGCGGCAAGCGCCACCGTCCCAGTTCCGCCGGGTTTGTTTTCGATCAGGACAGGCTGTCCCAGAATTTTCTCCGCCGATCTGGCCAGCGCGCGGGCACTCAAATCCATGCTCCCGCCCGGGGCAAATCCAACCAGGATGGTAACGGGCCGGTCGGGATAAGCCGCGCAGGCCCCGACCGCTCCCATAAAAGAAATAATGGCGAAAAACGCGGCCGCCGCCACGATAAACCAACTGCTTTTTTTCATTGAATTATCTCCCCAATAGAAATGTTTGTGCGGCCGGAAGTATAGGAATCTTCGGGGATTAAGTCAATTATTTTATCTGTGGCCCGGGTTGGTTAAACGACCCTTTATTTATTTGCTTGACAAGGAACCGGCAAACACTCTATGACATTAAACCTCAACTTTAATGTTTGGACGACGGATGAAACTCAAAATCGGTGAAATTGCCAGGCGCAGCGGGGTCCGACCTTCGACGATCCGTTATTACGTGGGGGAGGGACTCCTGCCCAGGCCCGAAAAAACCAACGAAAAGATGGCCTATTATGACGAAGTTTGCATCGATAAACTGCGCGCCATCCAGGAACTTAAAGAAAAACGCTACTTTCCGCTCTATCTCATCAAAAATATTCTGCGGCGCATGGACGAAGGCCTCAGTCTGCCGGAAGCCGAGATGGTGGAAAATGCCGTTTTCAGTTCCAAGGACAGCATCGGCCGCGGCCTGATTACCCGGCAGGCCTTTCTGGAGACGACCGGTATGACGGAGAAAGAACTGAAAAAGGCGGAAAGATTGGGCATCTTGATACCCTACACGACCGGTGCAGATGAACCGCTCTATAACGATGACGATATCCGTGTAGGACGTGACGGCATCAAACAACTTTCCCGATTGGGTGCGGACCTCGGCGAACTGTCGTTCATGGTGGAACAGGGCAAAAAAATCGTGGAGAAAGAAATGGTGTTTCGGCATAAAATCGTAGCCGGAAAATCCACCCGCGAAAACATTCTCATCACGTCGGAACTTACACGCATCGGCAATTTTTATCGTGATTATATCCTGCGACGCCTGTTCCAGAAACAGGTGGAACAAAATATCCAGAAAAGTCTGAAAAAATCAAAAACCAAAGCCGTGAGTATTCGACGGCAAAAATGAACCTGAGGAGGCATTTATGTTTAAGACAGCGATTACGGAAATGTTCGGCGTGAAATACCCGATTATCTGCGGAGCGATGATGTGGCTTTGCAAACCGAACCTGTGCGCGGCCGTTTCCAACGCCGGCGGCATCGGCAACCTGACCGCGGCTAATTATGAAACGGCGGACGACTTTCGTGCGGCGATCCGCGAAACCCGCAAACTGACCGACAAGCCTTTTTTTGTTGCAATCACCCTTTTGCCGTCAATGCGGATTACGCCGGAACACCACAAGATGTATGTAAAAGTGTGCGCCGAAGAAAAAGTGGCCGGCATTGAATTTTCCGGCACGCCGCTGGATAAGGTGGCCGGCATGGAAGCGGTTGATATGTTGAAGAAGGCAGGCGTGAAAATGTTTCACAAAGTCGGCGCGGTCCGGCACGCCGTGCATGCGGATAAAATCGGATTTGACGGCATTTACGCAGCAGGCATCGAGGAAGGCGGCCATCCGCTCAATGACGATGTGACCTCCATGGTGCTCACACCACGCATCGTTGACTCGGTCAAGATTCCCGTTGTCACCGTGGGCGGCATCGCGGACGGCCGAACGATGGCGGCGGCGCTGGCGTTGGGCGCAGAAGGCGTGATGATGGCCAGCCGCTTCATTGCCACGAAGGAATGCGAAGTACACGAAAACGTCAAGCAGGAGCTGATCCGCCGGCAGGAATTCGATACGGTGATCTACGGCAAGTCCATCGGCCTGCAGGGACGCGGCCTCAGGTCCAAAGTCATTGAAGAAGTGCTGGCTATTGAAGCGCGCCATGGCGGATTCGAAGAACTGATCCCTCTGCTCTCCGGACAGAAGGTAAAAGAAGCCTGGGAAACGGGCGATTGCGATTATGCTCCGCTCATGGTCGGCCAGTCCATCGGCCTGATTCACGATATCCCCACCTGCCGGGAATTGCTCGAAAGAATGGCTGCCGAAGCGAAAGCGTGCTCGGCCCGGACAGTAAAGCTTTGTGGAAATTGATCAATAAAAGTCGATAAGACGTAAATCATAAGGAGAAACTATGAAAACACGAATTACTGAAATGGTCGGCATCAAGGTTCCGATTGTGCTTTCCGGCATGAGCTGGATCAGCACGCCGAAGATGGTCGCGGCGGTATCCAACGCCGGAGGCCTGGGCATCCTGGCGACGGGACCGCTGTCTAGCGATCAAACCCGCGAAGCCGTTCGCGAAATCAGGACGCTCACGGACAAACCCTTCGGCGCCAACGCGTCGCTGATGTTTCCGGGAGCGGCGGAAAACGCGAAAGTCCTTCTGCAGGAAAAAGTGCCCGTAATTAATTTCGCGCTGGGCAAAGGCGACTGGATTGTGAAGGAAGCCCACAAGTACGGCGGAAAAGTTTTTGCCACCGTGGTCAACCTGAAGCATGCCAAACGCGCCCAGGATTTCGGAACGGACGCAGTCATCGCAACAGGCCAGGAGGCTGCGGCGCACGGTGAGGATGTCACGTCCCTGGTGCTGATCCCCCATCTGGCTGAAAATCTGAAAATCCCCGTCATCGCAGCGGGCGGTTTTGCCGACGGCCGGGGTATCGCAGCGGCTTTGGCCTTAGGCGCCGAAGGCGTCGCCATGGGAACGAGGCTCATGACCACGAAGGAAAGTCCGCTTCATGAAAACTATAAGAAGCTGGCCCAGGAAAAGGAAGTCTACGACACCCTGTTCTCCAAGCGCTTCGACGGCATTTTATGCCGGGTCATGAAAACCGATGCGGCGAAAAGAGCCGTCAGGAAGGGACTCAGCTGGCCGGCGGCGTTCTTCAACTCTCAGGAAATCGCCAAACAGGTCAACGTGCCCTACTTTAAACTGTTTTTAGGCGTGCTGGCGTCCGGTTATTCGAATGCGAAACAGCTGGCATTTATGGCCAATGCTTTCAAAGCCATTAAAGTGGCGACCGAAGACGGCGATGCAAAAACGGGCGTCCTGCCGGTGGGCCAGGTGCAAGGGTTGATTCATGATATGCCGACCGTCGCGGAACTGTTTGATCGCATTGTCAAGGAAGCAAAAGCCGCGCAGTCGAAGGTCAATGCGGCGCTTGATTAATCCGGCATTGCCGAAAACCGCCAAAAGGGCTATGATGCGTCCATAAAAAATTGAAGGGAGTACTTTTATGTCAATCGCATCGGCAGTAGAAAGCATGAAACAGCATATCGGGAAAGAAGTCTTCGTTTCCGATTGGACCCAGGTAACCCAGGAACAGATTAACAAATTCGCGGACGCCACAATGGATCATCAGTGGATTCATGTGGATGTGGAAAAAGCCGCCAAAGGACCGTTCGGGCACACCATAGCCCACGGCTTTCTGACACTGTCGCATCTTCCTTTCTTCAGCTACCAGGTGCCGCTGAAATTTGAAGGTGCCAAAATGTCCATTAATTACGGCCTGGACAAAGTCCGGTTTCTCAACCCGGTGGCTTCCGGTTCTAAAATCCGCGATCGGATTGTCTTGAAGTCACTGGAAGAAAAACCGGGAAACCGCCTGCTGATGACGCAGGTTCATACCATTGAAATCGAAGGGCAGGACAAGCCGGCCTGCATCGCCGAAGCGTTGGGAATGATCTTCTTCTAGCACAATCGAGTAGGGAACGGTCTCTTAACTTTGAGGTTATCGCGACCGTTCCCTACTCGACAAATCAATGATTCAAGTTGGCCTCTCTTCTCGAAATACGCAGGGCCTAACGGCGGAGCCTTTTACAAAGTCATCTTCTCACGGTGAATGAAAAAGCGGCGAACCGAAATCGGTTCGCCGCTTTTATTTTTTTGAATAAATCACCTTTCACCGGGCGGAATCAGTTGCGGCTGGTCTGGAAGGTGATAATCTTCTGCCCGGCGTTTCGGGTGATTCTGCCTTCGCCCTCCAGATAACGCAAATGCGCAATGGCCTCTCCGGTGGCAAACCATTTCTGGGCGATGGGAAAATCCTCCCAGGTCTCGCAATCGATGTCCCAGGTCATGCCGGCGGCAATATTGTATGCGTTTAGTGCTTCACCGCCCAGAACATGCATCACTTCGTCGGCACGCTCCCGGTGGTGGATTTTCAATTCATCAATCCTGTTTTTGAGATTGCCCAGAAAATTCCGGTGCCCCGGCAAGACCAGGTCGACGGGCAGGTTGGCTACCTTGTCCAGGCTGGCCATATAATCGGCAAGAGAATTCGTCGTGTAGGCCCAGGACTCAATGTGCGGTGTGATATCAAAAAGAACGTGATCGCCGGAGAAAAAGACTCTCTTGTCTTTTTCGTACAGACAGATATGCCCCTGCGTATGCCCCGGCGTGGCCAGGCATTGCAGACGGTAACCGCCGCATTCGATTACGTCGCCGTCATCAATTAATGTAAAAACCGGCTTGGTTTCCGGACTGTATTTGAATCCGGGATGACTGTTGAGCGCCTTTTGCAGCTCATCCGCGGGAAAGCCGTTGATTTCGGCAAAGTCGATGAGGGGCTGCCAGCTGTTGTCTTCGTCGAACACCTGCGAATCAATCCGGCTGAAATATATTTTACTCGTCGCCGTCGCCAGCCGCGACACGAGGCCCGTATGATCGGCATGCATGTGGGTCAGCATGAAATCCGTCCGGGAAAGATCGATCCCGAGCTCAGTCAACCCCTGCTGCATCGCTTCATAACATACGGGACGATTGAAGCCGGTATCAATGATCAGATTGCGGTTGTCGCCTTTGATAATATAAGAATTCAAGTCCTTGAGCGGACTGTTCGGCAGGGGCACGACAATCCGATAAAGATCTTTCATGATTTCATCCGCCACAGGTGAGCCTCCTTAAGAGCTGCATTCGAGTTCCATTTTCACGGGTCGCGTGAGGTTGGTATCGATGATCTTTCATTCTTCCTTCGAGTCTTCCGATGCCGGCTCCGGAGCGAAGATATCGCCGCTCAGTTCCACGGGATAAAATTCATCCGGCAGAGCCGTAACGATTTTCAATGGTTTCTCAGGGAATCGGGCCGATTGGGCCGATGAAATCGGCGTCGGCATCGTGATGGCCGGTATTCCGGGGATAACGGACGCGGACAATATATTTTCCACCGGCTCCGCAACCTTTTTCTTCCGGTGACGGGAGCGGCGCCGCGCTTTCTTTTTCGGGCTTTCTTCCGTGTCGCTTGCCGGTTCCATGTCTGTCTTCAGATCGCACACCACGTCCGGTTCCGTTTCTTCAGCGAGCGTTAACAACGGAACGCCCTGCACGGCGCTGACTTCCAGCGTCTCTTCTTTGACGGATTGCTGAATTTCCAGATTGTCCCACGCTATATCCGATCGGCCTTCAATGGCGATACAGACGCCGAATGTCGTCTCCAGCTTCAGAAGTTCGCTTCTTTTATTATTCAGGATATACAGGGCAATTTCATGCGGCAGGCTGACCTTCAACTCCGAGTAAACGCCCTTGACCGCCTCCGATTCAATCTTGCGAAACGCTCCCAGAGACACATATTCCAGGGAGGGTCGCAGCCCGCTGCCCTTGCAGTACGGGCAAGTAATATAGCTGATTTCCTGAATCGTGGATTGCTTCTTCTGCCGGGATAATTCCAGAAGACCGAATTTGGAAATGCGGGAGAGCTGGATTCGGGCTCTGTCCATACTCAGGGCCTTCTTGAACGCCTTTTCCACCTCCGCGTTATGCTTCTTATCAATCATATCGATAAAGTCGATCACGATTAAGCCGCCAAGATCGCGCAATCTGAGCTGGCGGGCAATTTCCTCACAGGCATCGACATTGGTTTTGAAAGCCGTTTCTTCGATATTTCTTTTATTGGAGCCGCGGCCGGAATTGACATCGATCGTGATCATGGCTTCCGTCGGATTGATGATGATATAGCCGCCGGATTTCAATTCTACGCGCTCCTGGTAGATCACCCGGATCTGTTCTTCCAGGCCGTACTGTTCAAAAATCGGCACCTTTTCTTTATATTGCTTCAGAATCCTCAAGTGACGCGGCGCAACGGCCTTTAAATAAGCGCGCATTTTACGAAAGGCCTCGACCTCATCGACCAGGATTTCATCGATTTCCAGCGTCAGATAGTCTCTGAGCGATCTCACGCCGAAGTCCGTTTCCTGATAAAGAAAATAAGGGGCGGAGACGCTTTCGGCTTTTTTGTAGATCTCCTTCCACAACCGCATGAGAAACTGGTAATCGCGCTGGATCTCCTGTTTGGTGCGGTTGATGCCCGCGGTCCGGACAATAAAACCCATGTCTTCGGGAACCTTGATCTGCTCCATGAGGGATTTGATCTTCTGGCGGTCTTCTTCGCTTTCTATCTTGCGCGAAATGCCGCCGCAGAGTTTATTCGGGAGTAAGACAAGATATCTTCCGGGCAGGGAAATGTAAGCTGTCAGCAAGGCGCCCTTATTGCCGATGACTTCCCGAACGACCTGGACGATAATTTCCTGACCGGCCTTGAGGACAGGCTTGCCGCCTCCCTGACCGTTTTCCGGTTCAGTCAGATAGTCCGGGCTCACGTCGCGAAGCGGAAGAAATCCGTCCTTGACGCCGCCGTAGTCGACAAAAGCGGCTTGCAGGCCTCGTTCGACCTTCAGCACCTTGCCTTTGTAAATATTGCCGGTAATCGGCTCACGCACAGCCATTTGAATATTGAATTCAATGAGCTTGCCTTTTTCGTCAACAGTGGCCATGCGCATCTGTTCCTTGTGCACGGCGTTAACGAGCATGATGTGTTTCATAGTTGTTCCTTTTCGGCTGCATCTCCGGTCACACGCTCAGGAAGGAACTAAACGTCCGACCGACACGTAACCTGCCTGATGCAGCTTTGTATATTTACATAAAGGCGCTTACGTCGCCTTTTCCTTTTCTAATCACTTCAATCGTGTCATCAACGAGACTGATGATACTGGACGGTTCGGGAACAATCGTTCCGCCGTCAATAATCAAATCGACGATCCGCCCGAAATACTCGTTGATGATCGCGGGATTACCCAAATCTTCTCCCTCGAGCGTCTGCACGCTCGTGCTGATGATAGGCTGGCCGAGTTCGCGGATTAAAGCAAGACAAATTTCATTTGCCGGCACACGGATACCGGTGGTCGGCCGCTTCGGCAAAATCATTTTCGGTACAAGGCGCGATGCTTCCAAAATAAATGTATAAGGCCCCGGCAAGAACCGTTTCATGGTTTTATACGCATAATCCGTGACCAGGGCATACTGGCTGATATGTTTAAGATCGGAGCAGACGAAACTGAGTGGTCGTTTCTTATTTCTTCTTTTAATCTCGTAAATTCTTTCAATACCTTTCTTATTGGATAAATCGCAGCCCAACCCGTAAACCGTATCCGTGGGATAGATGATAACACCGCCGTCCCTCAACACATCCGTTGCCTTTTTAATGAGGCGCATTTGCGGATTCTGGCCGTTTATGGATAACACCGTCGGAGCCCCCGTTTCAATCTTTTATTTATATCATAATTCTAAGATTTAGCAATGGCTGCAAACGGTTTTTAGAGAAAGTATTCGTTACCTCTTTTTCTTATCTTTGCTGAGCTTGTATTCGATACTGTCGATCAGCGCCTGCCAGCTGGCTTCAATAATATTTTCGGAAACGCCCGTTGTGCTCCAGAGCTCGGACCCATCCGTCGAATCCAAGAGCACCCGGACGCCCGCCGCCGTGCCCTCCGAACCCTCCAGCGTGCGCACCTTAAAATCAACCAGGTGCATTTCCCGGATCTGCGGATAGAACTTGGTCAGGGCCTTGCGCAGGGCGTGGTCGAGCGCATTCACCGGACCATTCCCTTCAGCAGCCGTCAATTCCTCCTCACCGCCTACGGAGATCTTGATCGTCGCCTGCGAAAGACAGGGATTATCCAGAGTGCGCGACGTGACCACGCTGAAGCACTCCAGATTAAACGGCTCTACAAACTCACCGATGGCCTTCTTCATCAAAACCGACAAAGATCCGTCGGCTGCATCAAACTGATACCCCTTATCTTCCATCAGTTTCACCTGATGAACGACTTTACCCAGGGCATTCTTCTTGTCCAGGTCAATCCCCAACGCCTTGGCTTTATAGGCAATGTTGCTTTTACCGGCCATGTCGGAAACCAGCACGCGCCGGCTGTTGCCGACAAGCTCGGGCTGCATGTGCTCATAGGCCGCCGAATTCTTAGTAACGGCGCTGACATGCACGCCGCCTTTGTGCGCAAAGGCGCTGCGCCCCACGAATGGTCGCGACATCAACGGCGGGATATTGGCCACATCGCTGATAAACAGGGAAAGATTCGTGAGCTGACGGATCGATTCCACAGGCAGGCAATTCATTTTCAGCTTGATTTGCAGATTGCCGATCAGCGAAATCAAATCGGCATTTCCGCAACGCTCGCCGTAACCATTGATGGTCCCCTGAATCATTTTAACGCCTCCCAGGACCGCAGCGATGGAATTGGCCACAGCCAGTCCGCAATCGTTGTGGACATGAATTCCTGAAGCCGCCGGAGGAATGGTTAAAAAGATTTTCCCGAGAATGTCGCTTATCTCATGGGGCATCGTTCCTCCGTTGGTATCGCAGAAAACAATTTTATCGGCACCCGCATCCAGCGCTGTTTTTACAACCCGGGTTGCATATCGCGGATTATTCTTGTAGCCGTCAAAAAAATGCTCGGCATCAAAAAGCACTTCTTTGCCTTTTGATTTTAGATAAGCAATGGAATCGCGGATCATGGACAAATTCTCTTCCAGGTCGATTTTCAGAATATCCGTGACATGCAGATCCCAGGATTTTCCGAAAATGGCCACGGCCGGCGTTTCAGCCTTGATCAGAGCTTTCAGGTTCGGACAGGTTTCGGGGCGGATATACGGCTTGCGCGTGGAGCTGAACGCGGTCAATTTGGCATTCTTGAATTTCACGGCTTTCGCCATTTCAAAGAAACGCAAGTCCTTGGGATTGGACCCGGGCCATCCGCCTTCAATATAATGGAAATGAACTTCATCAAGCCGCTTTGCAATGCGCAGCTTTTCTTCGGCGGAAAAAGTTACCTGCTCACCCTGGGTGCCGTCACGGAGCGTTGTATCATAAATTAAGATCTGGTTCTTTGTCATTTGTTCCTCTCTTTCAACCACGGGGATAAATCCCAAAGCAAGCTTTGGGAATATTTATTGTGCCCTCCGCTTTGCGGGATTGTTCAACTTACCAATTCCGACGCGTGACCTTCAGGTCATCAGGTGGTCAGGCTATCAGGTCAGGCGCTTCGCTTTCGGAATTGGAGTTTCACACAAAAAAACCGCTGCCGGTTTACCTGGCAGCGGTTGGGAATTTCGTTTATGGAAATATACAGCTATTCCACGGCCAGGCCTCCTATGGGGAAGCTAATTATAATGTTAATAATTATTGCTGCTGCTCTGTGGATGATCATACGCACCTAACCATTAAATAACTAATTTTTCTGCATATTAATTTTTCTGCTGGAGTTTGTCAATCAAAATTATTGACATGAGATGTTTTCTTGGAAAAATTTATAATCGATGGTAAACATAAAGGAAAAAGGAAAGATGCATTTTTGGGCAGAAGAGCGAATCGTCTTCACGCCTCTGCCGAAGCAACCCTTCCTAATCAGGAATGCCCGTGGACGGACTGAAATTTTTTCATCAATTAATTATTATTCTCGGCTTCTCCATACCGGTTATCTATGTCTTTAATAAAATCAAACTGCCTTCCATCATCGGTTTTCTCATCACCGGCATCATCATCGGGCCGTTTGGCTTAAAACTGATCGATGATCTAGCCGGCATTCAGCTTCTGGCCGACATCGGCGTCGCTTTCCTGCTTTTCACCATCGGCATCGAGATTCGGCTATCCCGCTTCTTGAAGCATCTATCCGAGATTCTCCTCACGGGCGGATTGCAGATTTTGTGCACGTTTATCGTGGGGATGGCCATCGGGCTTTCGCTGCAGCTCAGTATCAGCCAGTCGGTTTTCATCGGTTTCATCCTGGCGCACAGCTCCTCGGCGCTCATTCTGAAGATTCTCAAAGACCGGGATGACGAAGCGTCTCCTCAGGGCCGCATTTCAATCGGCGTCATTATTTTTCAGGACATGATGGTCGTGCCGATGATGCTCCTGATCCCGTTTCTGGCAGGGAGCAGCGGACCCGACGCTCTGATGATCATCTGGAAACTGGTCAAATCCATCCTGATTATCGTCTGCATTCTGGCCGCGGCGCGCTACGTTATACCGTTCGTCCTGGAACGTCTGGTCAGCATGAACATGCGCGACGTCCTGGTCATTGCCTCCGTCGTCATCACGATGGGCATCGCCTGGATTACGGAGTCCCTGGGGCTCTCGCTGGCGATCGGTGCGTTTCTGGCCGGGCTGGCCTTATCAGATACGGATTTCACCCACCAGATCATCAGCGACATCAGTCCGTTTCGAGATGTCTTCCTGTCCGTGTTTTTCGTCGCTTTCGGCATGATCCTGAACCTGGATTTTCTTAAAGCTAACACCGGCTATATCCTCTTGACCTCGCTCCTGATCATCATGATCAAGGCCACCGTTGTCTTCGGTCTGGTCATGCTGATGAGGTACTCGTTTCGTGCCGCGCTGCTTTCCGGCGTCATGCTGTCCCAGATCGGCGAGTTTTCTTTTGTTCTGGCCTCGCAGGGCTATAAAAATCAGATCATCTCCGATTACCTTTATCAGACCTTCATCGGAGCCTCCGTGTTGACGTTCATAGTCACCCCTCTTCTGGTTTCGCTGGTCTATTTCGTATTGGCCCGAAAAAATGTTTTTCATCCATCTCAGCACGACGCAAGCCCGGATAAGCGGATTCACGTGCAAAACCATGTGATCATCTGCGGCATGGGCCTTAACGGCCGAAACCTGGTGAAGGTACTGAAAGACACCGCAATTGATTATGCGATTATCGACCTCAATTTTCAGAAAATCAGGAAAGCGAAAAGCAAGAAAGATAAAAACACGATCTGGGGCGATGCCTCCAGCGTGGAAATACTCCAGCGCGCCAACGTGGAGGCGGCACGCGTGATGGTCATCGCCATTTCCGACCGTTTTCTCACCAAAAGCTGCCTGGTGAACGCCAAGGCCCTCAATCCCAAGCTGCATGTGATCGTCCGGACGAAATACCTCGCCGATATCGAAGATCTGCTTGCTCTGGGCGCCGACGACGTCATCCCTGAAGAATTTGAAACCTCCATTCAAATCTTCAGCCGCGTTCTCAAGATGTTTCACATCCCCAACAGCATCATTCTGGCGCAGGGCAACATCATCCGGAATAAATCCTACGGCGTTTTCCGGGACGTGCGCTACACGCAGGAAGCTTTTGATCAGATCAGTCAGATTCTGGCGCAGGGCACCATCGAGACCTATTACATCGCCGCCGGCAACCCGATCATCGGCAAAAGCATCCGGGAGGTGAATCTCAAAGCCCAATCGGGCGCGCTGATCATCAACATCATTCGCGACAACCAGACTATCACCAATCCGCCCAGTGACTTTATCCTCCAGGCAACCGATCAGATGATCATCTTCGGAAGTCATAACGCAATTGATACGGCTCTCACCATCCTGGACGGGGGCGCCGAAAGCAACGCAGGATAATTACATAAGGAGCATGACGTGTCGGCACACGAAAATCACCATCACAGTGAAGCATCATGGGGCAAACGGTTGCTCGCCTCTATGGTAATGAATCTGCTCATCCCGGTAGTGCAGATATACGGCGGCATCCTATCGGGCAGCATGGCCTTGATCAGCGACGCGCTGCATAATTTAAGCGACTTCGTTTCTCTTATTGTCAACTACGCGGCTTTAGTTATCGGCAAGCGCGGACCCACCCTGAAGCATACGTTCGGCCTTAAACGCGTGGAAATATTTGCGACACTCATCAGCGTTGCGATTTTATACGGGGCGGCCTTCTATATTGCCGCCGAGGCGTGGCAGAGATTCCGCAATCCACAGACAATAACCGGGCAACTGGTCATTTGGATCGCCCTCATCGGATTTGTCGGTAACATCCTCTCCGCCCTCCTCCTGCATGCCGGCTCGAAAGTCAATTTGAACATGAAGAGCGCTTTCCTGCATATGCTCGCCGATGCAGTCACATCCCTGGGCGTAGTGGCCCTGGGCATTCTCTGGCTGTTCAAGCCTTGGTACTGGCTCGATCCATTGTTTTCCTGGCTGATTGTGATCATGATCCTCTATAGCGGATGGGGACTCGTCAAAGGCAGCGTTCTCATTCTGATGAACTCAACGCCGCCGGGAATCGATCCGGAAGAAATTCAAAAGGCGCTGGAAGCAATTGACGGCATCACCGACATCCACGATCTGCACATCTGGAATCCGGCAAGCGATAGCATCGCGCTCGCCGCGCATATTACCGTTCCCGATCAGATGCTCGGCCGGGTGGACGAACTGGCGACGAAAGTACGGACCATCCTTTCCGATCGCTTCCACATCGATCATCCCACCTTGCAGTTTGAAAGCAACAGTTGTAATGGTGGGGAGCTGTTATGCCATCTGCCCGCAAACGGCGGCCAGAATCACAAACATTAGACTAAACCGATAAGGGAGAAAATATGGACATCATCACCAATAAGAAAGACAGCGTTCTGACCATCGAATTCAATCGCCCGGATAAGAAGAACTCAATTACGGCGACCATGTACCAAATGATGGCTGACGCTATCGCGGACGGCGAAAAGGATCCTGGCGTGCGGGTCATCCTGTTTTGCGGCCAGCCGGAAATGTTCTCGGCCGGCAATGATCTGGAAGATTTTATGAACGCCAAAGAAAGCGTTGGAGAGCGGCCGGTGGCTCAGTTTATGCGCAACCTCAGCCACGCTGCCAAACCCGTGATGGCCGCCGTGTCCGGAATGGCCATTGGCATCGGTGTGACCATGCTGCTGCATTGTGATCAGATCTATGCCGCCCAGCAGACCAGGTTTTCGATGCCGTTTGCCAAACTCGGGCTTTGCCCGGAATTTGCATCGAGCAAACTGCTGCCGGAATTAATCGGTTATAATCGTACGGCCGAACTGCTGCTGTTCGGAGAACCTTTTTCCGCCGAGCAGGCCTTTGACATGGGCATGGTCAATAAAGTTCTCCCGCCCGCGGAACTGATGGCCTACGCCTACGCGCAGGCGGCAAAACTGGTCGCTCTGCCCCCGTCATCATTGCGCACCACCAAGCGTCTGATGAAGGCGCGCAACACGGAGGCGGTGATCGCCCAGATGATGGAAGAGAACGACTACTTCAGCGCCATGCTGCAGGCGCCGGAAGCCAAAGAAGCCTTTGCCGCCTTCTTTGAACGGCGGAAGCCGGACTTTACACAGTTTGTTTAGGACTACCATGATTCATGCCGACTGTTTTCCCGGTACGCTCAATCCAAAGAACGCGTCGGGATGATCGCAAATCATTTTCTTTGCCAAAGCAGAAATGCGCTATGATAGGGAGTGCAGGCATTTAGTGAAATACCAAATGTGTTGAAGGATTATTTCTTGGTTATTAAGGGGAGGCGTGACGCCTCCCCTTAATAACCAATACTAGAATGTAAAGCCGATAGCGAATTTAACTTCGGAAAATGCAACCTTGGTATCTACGACATTACCGAAATCAACCGTCATGTCTTTTTTGCCCAGGTAAATGTAATCATATTCTGCTCGTACAAAAAGGTTCTTGCTGACCGCAAAATCAACGCCGACACTCGGGCTGAAACCCAGATAAGTCTTGGTTTCGCCAAATTCCTCGTCACTTCCATTATTTTTTGTAAAAACATTTACTCGGCCGTAAGCCGGTCCCAGGGCGATATAGGGAAGGAAGCGATTAAAGGCGTATCCTACGCGAAGCCGGGTCGATCCCAGCCAATTGACTTTGCTTTCACCAATCCAGTCGGGATTGGGACATACTTCATGCCCGCGGATGGAACCATAGTTGATATCCGTTTCAACACCCACAACCAGATTAAAGGGAAATTGATAATTATAACCGACAAACAAACCGGCCATTGCGCCGCTGATCCTGTGATCAACAGTGTTGTTACTAGACGTGTACGTCCAATCAGTATTTCCGTCGGCGCCGAGCCCCTGGATGCCTGCGTTGAATCCGGTCCACTTGTAAGGATCTGCTGCAAATGACGTCGCTGTCCAAAAAGTAAAAATTAATAAAAACCCCACCAATAAGGGACGCTTCATTTTTTCTCCTCTTTATATTTAGCCGCACGGCATCCATCAATTCGGGTTTCATGACTCCACGTACAAATGCACGACCTTTATCAAGACACCCCCTGAAACGCGTTGTCTGAAAAATTACCCATTTTTGAATTTAAAGACGGGTCTTCTTAAACGATCTGGTCCGATGAGTCAATGAAAATTAGGGCAAGCCTATTAGTCGGCGCTGCCATTCGTGATGGATAATCTTTGACCTGAAAAGAAATGGAGACTGTGAATGAACAAATTATCAATCCGCGCATGAAATCAAACCCGGGCGTCATGTCGTTCATGCTCCGGGGAAGCGAGGCATGGTCGATAATGCCTACTGGGATTGTCCTATCTTTGTGATCGTGCCCTGAGCAACCGCGCAGAGATTCTCTTTGCGATCTTTGACAGCGTATACGTCGCAGTGGCAGACTGCCTGGGTTTTCCCGACGTAGACTGCCGTTGCGCGGGCAATAATGTAATCACCCATCGCCGGCCTGACGTAATTGATTTTGAATTCCGACGTCACCACGCCCGGACCCAGCACGCTGCCGCCCACGTAAGTCAAAGCGTTGTCCGCGGCATAGCTGACGACGCCGCCATGCAGAAATCCATGCTGCTGCTTAAGTTCATGTTTTACGGGCACTTTTATTTCAGCCGATCCGACAGCGAATCCGGTCAATTCGGCTCCGATTAAAACGCTGAACGGCTGTGCCGCCAAGACTTGCCGGCCCATCATTAACATCTCATCCATCGGATGATCTCCTTTCTTTACCTCTTCCATGACTGACAAGCCCGTCGCTCACGGAGGTCCTTTTATTCCTCGCGGAGCCGGACGTCTTAAATTTTCCGGTAAAATCGGGTACGGCAGATGCCGGAACACCTTGGTCGGACGACTGGCCTTATCTTCATGATTCGCCATGAGACTCTCTTCAGTCACAGCCAATATACATCTGGCTTGATAATGAATATATACTCTTTTGTCCGGCCATGCGGTACCTTCGTCTTCCGAATATCGAGGATCACGATCCTGTTTCTTACTATGGAATGCTTTTCCAGTCAAAGCCGAGTGATCGGGCAACCGGTATCGAGAATACATTCGTTAGCAAATTAATAAGTATGATAAAATATCTTAAAAATGTTTGCAAAATGCCGGCAAGCGGGTTAATTATTGACGTAAGCTTTTGCGTCATTAATCAATGTTCATCAACAGGCACAATAAATCAAATCAAGGAGGTTTTTATGAAGAGATTATCTCTTATTTTCGCTCTGGCCTTTCTCGTTACCATTGCCGCTGCGGCCCTTGCGTTTGGTGTGGATCATATGATCATTCATTTTAAGAACGGAAATACGCAGAATATTGATTTAAATAAAGTGCAACGAATTGAGTTTCAGGAGGATGCTTCCGGCGTCAATTTCCTGCCCCCCGGCATTCAATCGGGTCGGTCTTATCAACTGATTGCCAAACACAGCGGCAAATGTCTGGATGTCTCCAGTGCAAGCATGGCCACCGGAGCAAATGTGTTTCAATGGGATTGCCACGGCGGCCCCAACCAGCAATGGATTTTGACCGATAAAAGCGGCGGCTATTACGTATTAACAGCCAGACACAGCGGCAAGTGCCTGGATGTCGCAGGCGTCAGCAACGATAACGGCGCTAATATTTATCAATGGGACTGCCACAGCGGACCCAACCAGCAGTGGATGTTCATTCCGCAGGGACAGGGCTACTATCGGGTTAAGGCTAAGCACAGCGGCAAATGTCTGGACGTAGCGGGAGCAGGTAAAGGAAACGGCGAGAATGTTCATCAATGGGATTGCCATGGCGGTGACAATCAGTTGTGGCAGTTGAAATAGAGTCGTTTAATCCCGCCGCTGCGGGACGAAAGTTAATTCTCCGCAGCTTGCTGCGCTATAATAAGGTTCATTTCATACCTCGACAGCTCGCTGCGAAGTGGTTGATTCGATGAAAAATGTCATCGTCATTCTGTTCAAGGATTTTGAGACCCTGGATGTGTTCGGTCCGGTCGAAATACTGGGAAGACTTAAAGATCACCTGAGCCTTCACTTTGTGTCTCAATCCGGAGGAGTGGTCGCCAGCACGCAACAGGTTCCCGTTGTGACGGAATCTATGCCGGCGTTTTCCGCGTCGGGCCAAATCGTTCTGATTCCGGGGGGCCTGGGTGTGGTGAACCTGATCCGCGATGAACATTTTCTAAATGATTTGAAATTCCTGGCAAAGCGTGCCGAATATATTCTGACCGTCTGTACGGGTTCCCTCCTGCTTGCCAAAACGGGTTTGCTTTCCGGCAAAAAGGCGACGTCCAACAAACGCCTCTTCTCCTGGGTGGTTCAGGAATCTCCCGATGTCAGCTGGATAAAAAAAGCCCGCTGGGTCAGAGACGGGCAGATCTACACCAGTTCCGGAGTCAGCGCCGGCATGGACATGACATTGGGATTCGTCGCAGACTTGCTGGGCTATGACATCGCAAGACAACAGAGCATTGAAATCGAATACGACTGGAAAGAAGACGCCGGATGGGATCCCTACTCGGAAATATACTGATTTTCGTTCATCGTGAGCCGGCATATTTTCATTTTGCATACCGCCAATTATGTGCTATAGGGCTCCCTCGTCATTGGGGAACTATGCGCGCCCATGGCTCAGCTGGATAGAGCGCCAGACTACGAATCTGGATGTCGGAAGTTCGAATCTTCCTGGGCGCACCAAATAAATCAAGGGGTTAGCTTTGGGTAGCTAGCTCCTTTTTTATTTTCTGCTAACCTATAGCTAACATGAAAACACTTCCAAAAATCAACGCCCAAGAATTAATAGTCGTATATCAAATAAATTCACATACTTTAAACAATTATTATCAAATTCTCTTTTCACTCAATATCATCTTTACTCACCATCCGCAAACTCGCCCTTGGTAAATCAATTAAACTGAAAAAAATTTTTATTTTACCCCTAGGATAGCCTATTTTGACCCGTGCGCATAGCCTATCACCTATCTATCTTTAATGTTTTCAATGCTTTATATTATGGTCAACGAAACATGAAGAAGGTGAATGCATAATGGAACGGCGATATCTATCAGCGAAAGAAGCAGCAGAAATATTGAGAACAACGCCAGGTCAACTTGCAAATCTTAGGATGCGTGGCGAGGGCCCCCCCTACATTAAACTTTCGAGAAAATGTCTTTACGATCTTCGTGATGTTGAAAGCTGGCTGGATCGCCGGCGGATAAGGACGCTTGATTCATCATGACAGTTTTAACAATTTGAGTTTCAAACGGGAATATTCAGCGGCTTTCTTGTCGCCAAAACCCGAAACAATAAAAATAAGGAGATTGTATTATGCTGAACACAGAAAACAAAAAGAAACATGCAAGAAACGTTATTATCAATGACTTCATCGAATCACGTAATGATCTTGACGGATGCGGTTATTTTAAAGGCGATAAGGAAGCCATTGAATATGCACAGACAGTAGGGAAAAACCAGATATTGAAGTTTAAAAAACATGGCATTGTACCAAAAGCATTAATAACGATGATTGCACAATATTGGAGCTTACGAGGTAAAGATAATCCAATATATCATGATGTAACATACGGAGAATTCCTTACGCTCCTGATGCATGGTCCACACAGGACTAAAGCGGGGAGGCAAATTTGTGAAAAATTTTACAAGGACCTTCTAACAAAGGAGATGCCCTGGCTTGGACGATCATTTGTGAATTAGGATAAGATCGAGATGGGCAGAAGAAAAGGAAGCTATCTGAATGTGATAAAAAATTGGGGAACGGAGGTGACTTTATGATTGCATAAAAAGTAATAGCGATAACGGCGGAAACAAGTTGGGCCATTCCTGGAAACGGGTTTGGCCTTTTTTATTTCCGGTAACCTTAAACAATTAAAGACATTATAAGGAGAATTAAAATGTCAGATCAGATTTCAAAAACCGTAGTCAAAGAGAATGAAGCCGCTCAATCACCAGCTGAAGCAATGCAACCGCAATCCAATGTCACCGCTGAGCCTCAACATCCTGAGCATCTTCACATGGCCCTTCTCGGCAATTCCGCCCCGCTTCGTGATGTTTACCTGAAAATTTCGGACGACACTGGCCAATTTTTCGGAAAAAAAGAACTTGAAGATGAGATGATCGAGTTCACTAATCAGGCCAAAGCTTTGACAAGGAAAGGTTCTCAAGAAGCAATAAACCTTCTCTTGCCGCAACTGATTGCAATATCCAAATCATACAATAGACAGATCAATCTTGCCACCAGCATTTCCAATGGTGTTCTGGTGAAGCACCAGATCAGGCTTGGGGATATTTTCTTGTATCAAAAGCGCCTTCTCAAAAAAATCAATCCTGATAAGAATTGGGTTGAATGGTTCAATGAAACTTATACCACCAGCAATCTGCGTTCTGCACAGGACTATATGCGGCTGGCAAGTACGCCTAACATCATCCGTTATGCGGTCTTTGGGAAGGAAAGGTTGATTGAAATTCTGCGGGCGATCCCGTCATTTGCTTCAAGCGATGATCCAATTGGCGCATTTCTAAGCAAACATGGTTTTACTTATAACCCTGAAGGTGAAACTTCCATGGACAATTGGCGGTCGAATATTGATACGGCAATAGCCATGGAAAAAATCAGACAGGCGGAAAAGAAAGAAGACCTTGATCTGGAACTGAGTTTTGACCACGTCAAAAAGCTGATCGACAACAATGTGCCGGTTGAATCGAAGGTGATCAATAACATGGTGATTATAAAGGAAGCCGGTGGCAGCATTGCCGAATACATCGATAAAAGTATCCTGGGAAAAGGCAGCCAAAACATTCAGATTGAAAGGGTTGAAAAGCAGGAAAGCGTCCAGAGAATTTCAAAGAAGCTAAAGGAGATCGTGGAATATTATACGAAAGATACTGTCGCTCTTTCCGAAATCAATGTGTTGGCCATCAATGACCTCCGGCAATCCATTGAGGCGTTGACAGCCCTTTTAAACAGGTAACGAGTGCCCTTTTTAATCAAGGGTATAAAATTAACATGGGTGCCTCTGGTCGAGGGTCAACTTTACCAGAAGCACCCATTAACTAAGGAGATTATTATGAAAATATACAACAGCAGCTTATCTGTCGAGGTCATAATGAAATATAAAAAGCTCTTCCCGGATAGCAGAATCAACGTTCTGAGAAGCTTTGCTGTTCTGGATGCCGATGTTGCCTTGTTGTGCAAGAGGTTCCGTCCGCATATCGGAGGCCTGATTTTAGATTCAGGAACATGGACGTTGAATCAGGCGCCGGCAGCAATAGCTGCGAACATTACGGTTGAGAAATATATAGCGTATCTGCGCACGGCGGCGAAGTATTTTAACTTCTATTTCAATTTTGACTCAAACTTTGAATCGGATGGTTTTGAGGAAAACTACGCCAATCAGCTCAAGATCGAGGCAAGCGGGTTTTCTCCGGTGCCGGTGGTTCACGACATTGAAGGCAAGGAAATTCAAACATACATCAACAGAAATTATCAGCGTGTTGCCCTTGGGTCGAAACAAATAAAGACTCTGGCAACCCTCAAAAAAGTTATGCGGAGGTTCGAAGGCACTGGTATCAAGGTACACCTCTTCGGTCAGACAAATGTTAACCTGCTGGCTGACACACCCATCCATTCCTGTGACACTGCCATGTGGGCTAGAGAAGGCGGCTGGGGAAAAATCCGTTACTGGAATCCTCAAAAAGAAGGCGAAAATAAAACAGACCGCATTTACATGGAGGAATACATCCATACGGACCCCAATGATGGAATAACTTTTTCAAAGTATCGGTACCGCAGAGAATTTGAGGAATATTTGTGGAATACATTCAAGCTCAAGCATGATGATTTGATTGGCAAGGATGGACATAACAATAAGCAGCTTGTCAATTTACACTACTTTGTGCAGCTTGAAAAATTCATCACTGACATTCACAAAAAGAAGGGCTTTGAAACGGATGAATAATCAAATGGTAAATCTGACTGAGGCGCGGAATAGAACTGGAATAGCAAAAGCGCAGCGGTCTGCGTTTTTTGAGAAAGGAGGAAAATGATTATGATCTAATACAATATTAATCAATCCAATATCGTGCGGCTAATTATGGGTAAGCGGGGTTGTCTCCAGGTGGGGCAACCCTTTTTTATTGCCCGTGACTCTAACAAATAGCACCTGCATCTGGCGGGCGCTTTATCATTGGTGAACTTTAAAGAAGTTCAAAGAAAGTGAGTTTTAAAATGGAAAATTTTACAGCGAAAGATAAAAAAATATTTGATGACATGAAGCAATGTGTCAAAGATTTTGGATTAAACATTGCAAATGAAAAAAGTGATGATGGAGTCCTTAGCTGGTTCTCCATGGTTGATTACCCTGGTTACAATCTTGGCATCATTTTCTCTTATACCCCATCGCACAGTCTTGTTGAAGTTTATATGCGATATGCTGCTTTACCTATCGAGACGATCCCTGCCATGTTTGAATTGCTCAACCACATTAACAGTAATTTGAGTTTGAATCACTATTTCATCGATCCAGAAACGAAAACGCTTGTGCTTCGGTCAGGTATTTACGTGACAAACTATTTTCTTAATAAGGAAATGTTTAAAATGGTCATACGGCAGAATCTCGGCATAAGCGACAGCTTCATGCCTTTGATCAAGAAATTAATATTTACTGATCAAAATCCCCAATCCATAATGGATGAATTCTATGCAATGAAGGACAAAATACCCACAGAATCTCTTGAAGTAGACAGGAAATCGAAAGAACAACAGGCTGCACAAAAGAGGCCTTTCATTATTCATGGCTGTGCAGATTTGCCGGTATTTCCTACACACTCGCATGGGATGACAGAATTAGGCATGCCTGAGTTTCTCATAAACCACCAGGCATTCGGTCCAAAGCAAAATGGAGGCCTTATCGGGGCGTCCTATGATTATTTTTGTAATCCGGAAAATACCCTTAAACTTGATGCCATCAAGAATGGCGAAACGGTGAAATTGACTGTTACGGATCTCAAGCCGGATGCCCGTTCAGATACATATGCTTATTGCTTCAGACGCGTTTATCCGGAATTTGAAATGGTTAAAAAGGCATATGATCTTGATGATCCGAATCAGGTTAGTCCCGACACATGGTTTGTCCAGATTTACGTTGGAGGAGACGATTTTGCTCTGACTGACGATTATTACAAGGATGGGAGCAAGCGGTAGTTTAGTTATTAATAATTTTAATCATAAAAGGGGAAAGCAACGTCAACGCGTCTGTTTTCCCCTTTTTATTTATCGTTCATATAAAGGAGTAAAAAATGAGTAAACATAAGAAAAATAGTAATAAAGTTGTAAGGGACATGAAAGAATGTTTTCAGTCCCTTGATCTTCCAATAGTCAATGGGAAAAAGGAAGATTCTTATGACTTCATGTCAAACGTCGATAACAATAATCTACTTGCGAGAATCTATATAGAATATCAGGTGGCATTTGAATACGTTAATATCAACTTCAGTCTAGGTAATATCCCATCGGATAAAATTACTGAAATGCTAAAAATGATAAACCTGATAAATGGAACTAACCATTTTCACCAATATTCAATTTGTCCATGCTGTAACGAGATTCTTGCACATTCTCAATTATTCATACCGGGGAATAATTTACCAAAAGACAAGTTCAATTGGCTTATCCGCGACCTGCTTGAAAGCGCGAATATCTTGTATCCATTGATGGGCATAACTCTCTTCAAGGGTGGCGACTTGGATAAATATTACGGCATATACAGGGATACCATGCGGGAAAGTAGGTCTTGCGGAAATGGCCTCAGTGAAGAAATGGAGGAAAAGGTATTAAAGGATTTGGTGTCTGTATTTGCAGATTTCACAATTGCCGTTTCTGATGAAAACAGCATTAAGCATGGATATTATATAGAAAGCACGCATCCTGAAGATATTGAATTACTCTTCCGCATCGGTACAAGATTGGATACTGAAAATAGAATTGTAATTATTTCTGGCGCTCCTGGTCTTATTGTTCCGGACGAGAAGATGGCGGTCATGATGGAACTGATTAATAGGATTAACAGACTCTTGGGATCGCAACATTTATTTATTGATCCTGAAGATAAAAGAACCATCTTGTTGACTGGTATCCTTCTTGAGAATGGAATCCTCCGAAAAGAAGAATTCCGAAAAGCTTTTGAGATGATGACAATGAGCGTTCTGTGTTGGTTTCCGATCTTCAAGGAAATGGTCACATCCGGCGGGATATCTGCTGAGCTAATTCGAAAACGCATCCCCTGTTATAAAGACCAGACCACAATGCATTGATTTTTTGGATGGCAATCATTTCTTCTGACAATTATTGCAGGATGAAGTATCCATTTAAAAAATAACAATTTAGCAAAAGGGGCTCATTTCTCTTCATCGGGAATGAGCCTCTTTTTATTTCATCCCATTCAATCCACAAGAAACAATCCCGAACCAATCTGTCTTGTTGCCTAGAACAAATATTAAAAATTATAAAGGAGGACTACATCATGGAATCAAGAAACAATGTTCAAATCAATTTATCCATACCCGAGCAATATCGCAATCTGCTCAGGCGTATGGCGGCGGAGAGGGTCATGTCAGATCCAAGTCAAGTTGTAACCGGATCGTCAATCGCAACGGAATTGCTGATGGCGGCATTAAATGAAAGCGGAAAATTTGATCACGTAGAGGGAGGGAAAACAAATGATATATCCAGCTAATTTATCAAAACAAGAATCGCTAAGTATGGCGACCAATTTTCTACAAACCATGTTCTACTCATCCATAAACCAAAAGGCGGGTGAAATTGAAATAAGAATATTTAGACCCCAAGCAGCATCTCATTTTTTTAGCTCTGTTCAAGCCGCAGCTGAATTAACTATCGACCTTTGCAATCAAGGTTTAGACGTTTATGTCGGCGTTAATCCCAGAACAGGACAGAAGGGGAAAAAAGAGAATGTGCACTATCTGTCTTCCTTTCACGCAGAAATTGATTACGGCAGCATTGGCCATAAAAAGGAAACAGAATTTGCAAATTACGAAGAAGCGATGGACAGGATCAATAATTTTCATTTGCAACCTTCTGCCGCTATTCATTCCGGCGGCGGTTTCCATTGCTATTGGGTTTTAAAAACTCCATTACGCGTATCAGATTATGGAATAGCTACACTGGAAAATATCAACAAAGCACTCACTCAATCTCTTAATGGCGATCCGGGAACCCATGATATTTCGAGGGTGCTGCGTGTTCCAGGGACTTTCAATTTCAAGAAGCCGGAGAATCCCAGACCAGTTGAAATAATATCTATAAGTGGTTTGACGTATGAGTATGATGATTTTGGCGAAGTGCTGGCGACCATAAAAGATGAACCCATTAAAGCAAAGAGCAAACCGGAAAAAGAAATTGTTCCATCAGGTGATATGCCAGCACCAATGGTTAGTACACCCGAAATCATAAAACCGACGTATGCTGATGCATACCAAAACAGGGCATCTAATTATTTTATACTGGGCAATAAAGAGATGGGTTGCCGTGATACGCAAAAAATGTGTGAATTGGGTAACTGCAAAACATTAGAAGTGGCTAAACGTAAGGGATACTGCCGTTGATTTGATGAGGAATTTTAAAACCGATTGACAAAAGGAGCGCACGAGAACATTAACCCCCCGCTGAGAGCAGAGCATGGTAATGTGTTCGGTACTGTCAACAATCTTTCGCACTTTTTGATTTAGCAATCCAACAATCCGGTTGGCGTTCATGCCATTTCCACGATATTTTCTGTCAATCTGTCCATATTCAGATATTGACGCATACCTCACCTTGTGGCAGCGACGTGCCGGAGCCTGGCTTTTTGCGAGGAATAATCCCTAATTCATAAATCTTAAGTATTATGAAATACTTAAGATAAGTCCCTCGATAAATTCCCCTTAAAAATCAATAATATATTAGTAATTATAATGGCTTGTGAATATTTTGGTTTATTTCCTATATTAAGTATTATATACAATTAATTGATATTACTTAATATTTAAGGAGGAAAACGCAATGAAAGAAAAAAACGGAAAGCAGAATATTTCAAATAATCCAAACCATCCCCCAAAAGGTTCATCTACAACTGTCGATCCAATCAGGGATGAAAAAAACATCAAGGCAATCCGTAAACTTTTATCCGATAACCCTAGAAATCATCTTTTATTCGTCATGGGGATAAACAACGGATTAAGAACCGGCGATCTTCTTAAACTGAAAGCAGAAGACGTCCGTCATTTGAAAGAAGGCGATAGTATCAACATTAGGGAGGGTAAAACTGGCAAACAGAATATTTTGGTTATTAATAAAACCGTTCATAAAGTTCTCAGCCATTACCTGACAGAATGCAAACCAAGCGACGATGATTATCTGTTCAAAAGCAGAAAAGGCAATAGGCCAATCACCATTCAAACCGTCAATGCCTATTTAAAGCAATGGACTTCGGCAATCAATATGAAAGGCAATTATGGAGCACATTCGTTGCGGAAGACCTGGGGCTATTTTCAGCGCAAGATATTCGGTGTTGGCTTTGAGATTTTGTGCAAACGATACAATCATTCAAACCCGGCTGTAACTATGCGATATTTGGGCATAACAGACAAGGAAGTCGAAAATATTCTTACCAATAATGAAATTGGCTAAAAGTAAATCCAAAGCCAGCAGGATTGATAAGGATTGTGAAAAGTTAATAAAACTATATTTTTTTTATCATTAATTCGGTCAATCCTATTTTCGAAATTCATTTAAACATTGAAAAATCAATATTGCAACATATTGATATTACACATAATAAAAAAGTATCAGATTAAGTGCTTAGAAAATCATATCGTACTGTATAATTCAATTATGGGTAGAGAGCAGAACAAGAAGTGTTCCAATATGCAAAATTTTTGAAGATGGAAATCAACAGGAGGAAGTCGTCATGGGATTACGCTTTGCACCATTGATTAGAGTTTCTACGGAAAGGCAGGAAAAAAAAGGTGAGTCATTGGCAACACAGCGAAAACAACTAGAAGCAGCAATCAAAAGCTTAAATGGTACAGTTTATAAATGGTATGCAGGGCAGGAACACGCCACGCCTGATCATGAGAGAATAATACTCGATGAAATAATGGCGGACGCGCAAGCAGGCAGGTTCGATGCCATAATGGTTGCTGATATTAGCCGATGGTCACGCGACAATCAAAAGAGCAAAAACCATCTCAGCATTTTGAAGAAAAAGCAAATTCAATTTTACTGGCTAGAGCGGCACATGGATTTAACTGTGCCATTCAATAATCTAATGATTGGCATGGGAACTGAAATCAATGAATTTTTCGCAGCAGAGCAAGGCTACAAATCCCTTATTAATAAAATTGAACTGGCTAAAAAAGGTTATCCCTCCTGCGGACAAATTCCTTATGGTCGAAAATTTGACGAAGAATCAATGAAATGGGAGATTGACGAAGAAAAAAGAAGAATCATGATAGATGCGGCTGACCGCTATTTGAAAGGTGAAGGCTTACGAACCATTGCTGCTTCTCACAGGATGAATCTGCCAAATCTTCATAAACTTCTAAAGGAAAGATCAGGCGATACATGGGAGGTACATTTCAAATCTAAAGATTTCAATATTGACGAAACCATAATTATAAATGTGCCAAGGCTTCTACCGCAAAATGTTATTGATGAGATAAAAAAACACTCAGAGTCAAATAAAACTTTCACTCATGGCCATTCAAAAAATAAATATCTTTTATCAAGGATGATTTTTTGTGATGAATGCGACCATCCATTAACCGGGACGCCAAGTCATGGAAACCTCTATTACAGACATTCAAGGGATTGGGGCTGTAAAAGTTATAATTCCATACCTGCTGATATTATTGAAAGCGCTGTAATTGAGGACATCTTCCAGATGCTTGGTGATTTACCGCGAATCGAACAGGCCGCAAAAGCTGCTTTACCGAATGTAAAGGAACAGGATGATCTAAAACATGAGATTAAGCAGGCTGAAAAGGAACTCCTGAAAATTAAAAAGATGAAAGGCAAGCTGCTTGATTTAGCGGAAAGTGGCTCACTTCATGATGATGATATTAAAGAGCGGATGGACAAACATAGAGAAACGGAAGCCCTTTTGAGATCAAGGATTGACATAGTAATGTCTAAACTTAAAAGTATTCCTTCCGAAAAAGATATAAAAAAAAGATCAGGTATAATTGTGCGATTTCGGCAAGAGTTCCTCAAAATGAAGAAACACCTTAATGATGAAATGACATTTGACGACAAGAGAAAACTCCTACAATATGCATTTGATGGAAAAGATGACGATGGAAAGAGGTGCGGCGTCTATATTCGCAAAGCAGATAATGGCCGATGGATTTATGAAATCAAAGGTCTGTTCCATGAAAATGGGATTATGAAAAAGATTAATCATGTTGATATAGTACCAAAGATTTATGCCGATGAAGACGAATATGTTTATGAACCATTGGAAGATAATTCAGGCCCGATAATTGATAGCTCCATAGATGCCAATGTCCCGGCCGCTGAAGCAAGAGCAAGTTATATACAAAGGACAAGGGAACATGATAATAAGCATAAACAAGATATGCATCGTCTAAACAAGTGCCATGCCGGAATCGATTTTCTCTTCGCGTACCGCTTTTTGCACGGATTCCGTGATATCAATCATCTCAAATCGCGAGTGGCTGCGAATGGATATTTCCTTCATAACGAACCCTCGCTTATTCTGCGGCCACTTTAACGGCAGTGTATACGTCGCTGATGATGTCACGCGAGAGGACCTGCATGGCCTGGCTCGCGGCCTGACAGTATCCCAGGGGGGACGAATCCGCGAGGGGTTCTTCGCGGAAATATTTTTTCTGAAACATCATTCTTTTGCCGGTTTCTTTCTCCCTCGTGTCCTGCAGAGAGATGCTGATGCCGATAACCGCCGTTTTTTTGTCCTTATCAATCCGCAGATAAAACTCGTCAACGCTTCCGGAGATGACAAATCGTCCTTCATCCGCCTCATAGCGGGAGAATACTGCCCCAAACAGGCCGCTCGTCCTCATATCCTCCAGCAGGTCGTCGCATAACATGTCGGCCGGATGAACGGCCCACCGGGAGTAGTTAAAGGAATCAAGACTGTAAGGATCGTTACGGAAGATCATATTCGTGGTATTGTAGGCGGCGGCTGAGGAGAAGCGGTTGAATTTGATAAAGGCCGGAAGCCTCACCTGTTTACTAAAGGACGGGGCCGTGTAACTCAATAGATATTTTTCCACGCTGTACGATGGTTTGCCGGTCGATGCGCATCCGACAACGATAAGGAGGCATGAAACTGCCATCACCAGATAAACGCGTTGCCATCGTTTCCGAAAGCAACGCGGCGCAAGCCAAAAATTTTCCATCACGTCAGTCCTTTCGTTATTCCATCGGTTTTCGCGGCGGTGCAGGTCTTGTAAAAATCAAATCCGATGGATTTTTGTTTAAATTGTCGGAAAGCTTCTGTAAATTTTCCGAAGTGACCCGCAGGTTTTCCGATGTATCCTGCAGATCGTTGGTGATCTTTTTTGTTTTCCGGTCGACGTCCCTGAAAATGGCATCCGCCCTCTCCGATTTTTCGCGCAGATTCAAATCCTTCATGTCGCTTTTGGCTTTTGCAACGAGTTGCCTGACATCCGACAAAATGTCCAGAGATTCGCTGACGGCCCGATCTACTTTGCCTCCTGAAACTAAATTATTGATTTTTAAGGTTGTTTCTTCAAGGTTAACGGATGTCGATTCCAGGTGAGCCATGATACTGTTGATGCGCTTGCCATCCACAAAGTTTTCGATGGCCTGGGTAGTGTTTTTCACGCTGTCGGAAATACCTTTGAAATCTATATCCTTAATATTCTGCATAATCGCGCTTGTATCTGCAAGAAAACGGCTGATTTCGGACTTCCGGGACGGAATAACCGGATAGTCTGATTCAAAAGTGAGTTTCGGCGAATTGGCCAGGTCTCCCGGTGCGATGCGGTCGAGTTCGATAAAGACGATTCCGGTGATGCCGGCTGTTTTCAGAGATGCGACGGTTTGCTTGGGCAAATCACCCTCCAGGTCGATTTTCATAGTTACTTCGATCAGGCGGTAGTCCGGAGCGACGTCTATTTTCTGCACTTTTCCGATTTCAACGCCCCGGTATTTAATTGCCGAGTCCACCTGCAATCCCTGGACGGATTCGTCAAAGTACACTGCAAAGAGGGAGCCTTTGACAAAAAATCTGGCTGCGCCGACCCAGATGATAACGACTGCGCAGATCACCACCCCGACAATGACAAAAAGACCGATCATAAATTTTGAGCTTTTAGCTGACATAAAGCCTCTGTTCGTCATGCTGCGCGGGCAATTGTCGCAGGAAGAAACTCTTCACCCGCGGGTCCGTCGCCTTTTCTTTCAATTCCAAGGGCTTTCCCTCGGCAATGATTCCCCTGGCCTCTTTATCCAACATTAACACTCTATCGGCGATTTTGTAAATAGATTCCAGCTCGTGAGTTACGATAACCATGGTTGTTCCCAACGCTTCATTGGTCTTGATAATCAAGTCGTCCAGTTCCACAGCCGTAATGGGGTCAAGCCCTGCTGATAACTCGTCCAGAAAAAGGACTTGGGGGTCGAGCGCCATCGCGCGGGCGATGCCCGCTCTCTTCTTCATCCCTCCGGAGAGTTCGGACGGATTATGGTTTTCATAGCCGGCCAAGTTGACCATACCTAATTTCATTTTGATAATCTGGTTAATGGTTTCCTTGTCCAGATTGGTATATTCCTGCAAGGGAAGCTCAATATTTTCTTTGATCGTCATTGAACTGAACAGAGCACCGGATTGAAACAGAACGCCGATATTTTGCCGGTACCGGTTGAGCGCATCTTCCTCGGCGCCGATGATGTCGGTTCCCTGGTACAAAACCTGGCCGGAATGAGGCTTCTGCAGACCGATCATGATTTTCAGCAAAGTCGATTTACCGCAACCGCTGCCGCCCACGATGACCAGGACTTCTCCCCTGTAAACCTCAAGATTCACGTTTTCGAAAACGATGTTATTTCCAAAACGCTGCGTCAGGTTCTTCACGGTAAGGACGGCTTTGTTTTCCGACAGTTTCACCGCATCATCCTTTTAGATTTGTTTAACGTAATATAACATAATGGCAAAAATGGAATCGGCGACCACGATCAGAAAAATCGCGGCGACTACGGCCGAGGTGGTAAATTTGCCGACATCCTGGGCGCCCGAGCGAACCTGGAAGCCCCGCTGGCAGCCGATGGCGGAAATGAGCCCGGCGAACACGGCGGCCTTAATCAGACTGGTGACAACATCAAACACCTGAATGGTCCTGACCGACTGGGTCACGTAAGTATTAACCGTCAGGTCCAGACTGGTGACGCCGATAATCATGCCGCCGAAGACACCGAAAAAGTCGGCATAGATGGTCAGGATGGGCACAACGAAGATGGTGGCCAGAACCTTGGGGACAGCCAGAAAACGAATCGGATCAAAGCCCATGGTATGCAGTGCATCCACTTCTTCATTGACCACCATGGTGCCGATTTCCGCAGCGAAAGCGGAGCCGGAACGGCCCGCCACTAATATCGCCGTCATAAGAGGTCCCAGTTCTTTGATCATCGCGAAACTGACCAGTGCGGGGACATAGATGTTCGCGCCGAATTGCTTGAACTGCAGATAAGACATAAAGGCCATAATCAGCCCCATCAAAAGACCGATCAGAGCGACAATGGGCAAACCGTCAACGCCGGCCCGCTGGACGTAGAAAAGGACATCTTTCCAGCGCAGCGTTTTGGGATGGGTCAACGTGTAGGCAAGTGCGACCAGAAGTTCGCCGATGAACGTGACAAAATTAACGAAATCAAGGGCTAGATACAAAGACGCCTGTCCGATTTTGCGGATAAAGCCGTCGTGCGATTGTTCGGATTTAAAGGGTTCATGGGTCAGCGCGCTTTCATGGATAACGCTGAAAATTCCCTTGGATTCATCGTTTAAGTTGATGAGCTGGCACGGGACCTTCTTTGTGACGGCTTCTTTTTCAATTTGAACAAATGCAAGGGCCGAGGCACTGTCTAAATAGCTGACGTGTGAAAAATCGATAGTGATGCTTTGCAACGCCTGGCCGGAAATTTCCTTTTTGATATCGCCGACGAAAATGGTCAGATTTTTCAGGCTGAACTGCCCTTCAAGATAAATGAAAAGATTCAAGCCTTCTCTTTTGAAGGAGATCTTATGGGCGATCTGGCAATCTTTCTGGACTGGCATCTGCATCGCAATGCTCATTTTTGCGTGGTGGAGGAAATTCCTCAAGGAGAACCTTTGACTTCCGCAACATATTTAAGCCGGTTGCCGGATGCTTGTCAATGAAAAATGAAAAACATTGCCTGCGGAATTTAGCTTCCTTTACCTAATCAGTTGCGGGGAAACCGGCGAGTGACTGCATTCTTTTCCACATTTCGTTTAAGCGTTTGAACATTTCATTGAAAGAAACGTGCTGAAAGAAGGTTTGGGGGTCTTAACAGCCGGCGGGGCAATCGATAAATACCGTTATATAACATGATGTTATATATATATTTCGGGTGTGGTTGAATTCTGGCACGGACTTTTCATTAGAATAAAGGCAAATAGACAGACACCCCTCAAGGAGGTAACAGATCATGAAAAAGACATTAGGAACCATCGTAGCGGCGGCGGCAGTAGTTCTTTTAACGGCAACCTTTGGATTTGCAGAATATGCGGCAGCGGGAGCGACCAATTTCCCGTATTTCCAGCTGGGCTGCCTGATTGTGGGCGGATTGATTTTAGTCAGCCTGAAGAGGAAGTATAACAAGATGTACACAGCAGAAGTTGTCGGCGCCTTCGCTCTTTACACCATTCTGATGGCGCTCTTTACCAACCCGGTTATTGATGCAGTGAAAAACATGATGACCTGATAGGTGGAAGTTACGAAGACGCAGAGAGAATTTAAGGAAGGAGGATTAAGATCATGATCGCGACACAGAGAATAAACCAGAAGCAGTATCAGGGTTTCACCGGTGTGATGATGATATCGGCCTGGGGCCTGGCGATGGTGATTGCATCTTTCCTGTTCCTCTATATCGGTCACCTTCTGGATGAGAAACTGGGAACCGCACCGAATTTCATGCTGGGCTTGTTCATGCTGGCGATCTTCATCTGCGTCATGAGACTCTATCAGGAAGCAAAGAAACGAATGAAGGATTTGTAGTAGCCGCTACACCAAAAACATGATCTGTCTATATAACGAGCCCCCTCAGGTCATCCGACTGAGGGGGCTTTTTAGTGCACATTTTCCGCTCGAAAACTTTCATGATAATTTATAATAACGCGGAAAGGTTCTGCGTGCGAGGAGCAATCCACTGGAAGACTACCCGGGCAGGAAACTCAAAGGACACGCATCAAGCGCTCTTGCCATCCGATTCAAGAAAAGCCTTCAGGACAAGGGCATCGTTGTGCTCCTCGTCCTTTGCGCCATAGACAAGCGTGACCGTCTCGGCCTTGGCATGCCGCAGGAGTTCATCGACGACGGATTTGTTTTCCTTGAGTTCACGGACGTAGCGCGCCGTGAACGTCCGCCATTTTGCGGGATCGTGGCCGAACCACTGCCGCAGCTCGGTACTGGGTGCTATTTCTTTGAGCCAGAGATCAATTCGGGCATCCCTCTTCGATAAGCCCCGCGGCCAAAGCCTGTCCACGAGAATCCGCAATCCATCGTCCGGATCGGGCTTCGCATAGACCCGTTTCAATTTTATCCGCATAGCTATACCTCCTCAACTTTCGCGGATGGATCCTCAAGTCGTTTCAGCGCATCGTTTTTCGAGTTCGGCCAGGCGTGCGCGCAGGTCGCGTTCTTCCTTCCAGCGCGCCGTTTCATCCCGGATGATTGCGGCAGCGGATTCGATGTTACCTTCCGTCGAATGCAAAAGGGCAATCGTAAAGGCGATGGAGAGCGGATGGCCGTCCTTGTGAACGGCAGGGACACGCAGCACCTCTGTTCCGTATCGCGTCTGGCCCGTCTGCATGACCCGTCGATATCCGCTCCAATGCCTTTCCCGAAATCGTTCCGGTACGATCAGGTTGAGTGACTGACCGATTGCCTCCTCCTCTTTAAACCCGAAGATTCGCTGGGCCGCCGGATTCCATAGCAGAATCTTTCCGCGGGCGTCGGCTGCGATCACTGCGTCTCCTGTTTCCTTGATCAGCAAAGATAAATCAATACCGTTCATAAAAGACCTTTCGCGGTGATGAGAACGGGAAAGATGCCAAAAAGCCGGATACGCGAAAATTTACCGGCTGCGGCGCGATCCGGCTGATGGGGAAACGGCCGGAAACAAATAGATATCAAAAAAGGCAGAGCCCGGAATCGCCTTAGGAATCTGATTACTGATCTTCCGTTACGGGCATTTGTAAGCAGCGTAAGTCTTCAGCAAGCAGACACTTATCTAATTATAAATTAACAACGTTTGATTTCTAATCAAGGTGATGGCGTTCAGATTCGCTTTTTGACGACGAGTTCGGCAAAGTGCTCGAAGGATCGGTTGAAAGTTCTTTCGGCATCGGCCGGAAAAAAGCATGCCGGCAGTTGCCTTTTCGGAAGATGATAGGCGATGCAGTCGCAGCAGATGCCTTTGCGCTTACATGGCTCATACGTGCAGTTGCACTTTGTCAGGTTTTTTTCTTTTTTGCAGTCCATGGATTTGTTCCCGCAGTCTTTAACTCTCAAATAAATTTAACGAGCCTGTAGAAAGATTCCTTTTTTGCATACTGATCAATTTCCGGTCAGGTGCATTAATTTTTCCCGAATCTATCAAGTTGAATCTGCACCTATGTCCCACGTTCATTATTATCTTTTAATTGGAGATTGCTGATTACATGGTCAGCTCGTTCATAATCATTTTCTTCGACTATGATTTGAATATTGTATGGTATGCCGGCTTCAACGAGAGCTTTGAACAATGGCTGAGCATCATCGGGATTATCGATGATGATCAGCGGGAGAGGATTGCTGAGCTGCGGAATCTTTTCTGCTGCCTCTTCATCATTTTCGTTCTCTTGTGCTTCTAACGCATCGATATCCGGGGGCTCTTCTTTAAGCCTTCTGTTTTTTGCTTCAGCTAAAATAAGGTCGTAAGCTTCTTCTTCAAAGCTATCACGTCCTAATCGAAGAAACTCCTTGATTACTTCATCTGATTGTTCCCTGTAGTACTTCATGAGATCCATTTTCTTTTCCATGTCCATGCTGTTATTCTCCAATAATAAGTTGTAAGCCAACAATTAATATGACTGGTGGGTTTTCTCCGGAATGTTCGGCACATCCTACCCCATTTAAGGGGGTATGCAAAGCGAAAAAAACATCATTAAATCAAAGATAATAATTCGCCGTCGGGCATTTCACGATCATAAGGATTAAAAAGCCTGATGCGGATATCAGGGAAAATTTGGCAGAAGCAAAGAAGAGATGGCTTTACTAATACTGTAGCCGGGGAACAGTAAGAACCGTTCCTCGGCTACCATTTACTAATAGCCCACGCCTATTTCAGCACAATCAGCGCATCCACCACCACGGGTTTTGCGCCGTTGAGAATAACCGGATTGAGATCGATTTCCATCACGCCGTCATAATCCAGACCGATCCGGCCGAGGTTGATGAGCATATGCGCAAGAAGCTTTTTGTCTGCCGCTTCCATGCCGCGGACGGCATCCAGGATTTTGTGACCCCGGATTTCCTGCATCATCTCCTGAGCGTCGCGAACTTCCAGGGGCGCGCGGCGAAAAGAAATGTCCTTCAGGATTTCCGTAAAAATCCCGCCGAGGCCGAACATGACGCAGGGGCCGAATTGCGGATCGCGCGTGAGGCCCATCACCAGCTCGCGGCGGCCTTTAATCATTTCCTGCAAAAGAACGCCGCCTTCAAACCCTTCCATACCGGCCATGATTTCGCGGAACGCCTTTTTCGCCTCCGTTACGGTGCGGATGTCCACGTGGATCAATCCCTTTTCCGTCTTGTGGGCGATTTCCGCAGAGCAGCCTTTCATGACCAATGGAAAGCCGATTTTCTGGATGGCTTTTTCCAGATGGTCTTTATCCTTCACCAGGATTTCTTTCGTGATGGGCATCTCGTACGCGGCAAGGATCAGCTTGGCCTCATATTCCGAGAGCGTCTTGCGTCCCTGTTTCAGTGCCTTGTCGATGATCTTTGTCGCTTTATCGTTCTTCATTTTATTTTTCCTCCATAGTAATGATTGATATGGGATATCGCCCGGATGGCGTCGTGCAGCTCGTCAAATACCGGGATGCCGCAGGCAATGTATTCCTGCCTCGTCAGGGCGATAAGTTCCGTAACATCCATGCTGTCCAGTTCTCTTTTCACGTTGGGCAGCACCGCGACGACCGGTTTGCCGGTCTCATCGACGACATCGCGCATGCACTGCACCAACTCTCTATATGGTGCCACGTCTTTGACCGGTTTGTCAAACATTCTCGCGATTTGTTTGTAATGAAATAAAAGCGAAACGATGATTTGCAGTTCAATCCGATCGTCCTTGGCCGCGCCCAGCATGGCTTCCTTGAGAATTTGCGCCGGGACAAAAGGATTGGCAACGTCAATCGGATTGTTTGCGCTCGAGCCGGGCCGGGGAAGGATGGAGCCAATGCTTTCCCGAAGGTCTGGAGGAAAGGGCGGGACGTCGATGCCGTAAGTTTCCGCGGTGTCGCAGGCGGTCACGCCGATGGCGCCGCCGCCGCCGACGATGGATATGCCTCTATAGGATCGGGGCGGCAGCATGGAGAAGGCCATGCTGACTTGCGCCAGCTCTTCCGTGTCGTTTACCTGAACGGCGCCCGCCTGCTTCAGGATGGACTGCCAGATCACACGATTGCCGCCCATCGAGGCCGTATGACTGGCCACGCTTCTCGCACCGGCCTTGGAAAGTCCGCCTTTGAGAACAATGACCGGCTTTTTGGAAGCGGCGGCTTTCAATTCGCTGAAAAAATTTTCGCCATCCTTAATACCTTCAATATACATGGAGATGACCCTGGTTTCCGGATCACCGGCGAAGTAATGAAGAAGTTCCGCTTCGCGCAGGTCCGCGCCGTTGCCGAAACTGACCATCTTGCTGAAACGGATGCCCAGCCATTTTCCTGCGTGCGCGAGATCAATGGACATGCCGCCGCTTTGCGCGACAAAAGCCACCGGACCGCTTTCGCGGGAAAGATCCGGCCCCGGCAACAGCGTCAATCCACTGGCCGGACAGTAGATGCCGAAGCAGTTTGGGCCGACCACGCGTATTCCTCTGGCGGCAATTTCCTGAATTCTCCGTTCCAGTTCTACTCCTTCTTCAGTTCCCAGTTCGCTGAAGCCGGAGGAGAGAATTTCCACCCCGGCCACGCCGATTTTCAGACAGGATTCCAGTGTATCCGGAACATATCGCGCGTTTACCGCGATGACGGCAAAGTCAACGGGCTCGGGGATATCTTCCACACTTTTGCAGATTTCCATCCCGGAAAGATTACCGCCTTTGGGATTGACGGGAAAGATTTTTCCTTCAAAGCCCATCGCCGAGATGGACCGCAGCATCCCGGTACCGAAACCTACGCCGTTCTCTTCAGCCGAAACACCGATAATCGCAATACTTCGCGGATGAAAAATTCGTTCATAATCTGTTGCCGGGTAATCCGTTTTTTTGCGGCTTCCGGTTAACTGTTTATTATCTGTCATGATCAACCCTCCTGACTGCCGATTCATCTTGTATGCTAATCATATAATTCGCATTTTATTTACGCAAATCTTTCAGCATCCTGATCAAAAGCAGTCTTTCTTCGGTGCTGAACGCGGAAAGGACCTCCTGGTTCACATCCACGGTCTCCTTGAGAAATTTATCCCGGCACTGGCGTGACCTGTCCGTCAATTGGATATTGAGGACACGCCGGTCTTCTTTTACGTTTTTGATTATCCAGCCACCTTCCGCCATACGGTCCAGAACGCCGGACAGCGTGGCACTGTCCAGACCCAGACGCCTTCCCAGTTCACCGGCGGAGAGACCTTCCTCCTCATACAGAGCGTGCAGGACGAGACCCTGCATGGGCGTCATCCCATAAGATTGCAGACGAGATTTAAACGTCCCGTAGACTTTCTGGTTGGCTTTGCTGAGGATAAATAAAATGACGTCCTGATAACTGACCAAAGAAAACAACCTTCCATATTATTTAGTATGCAAGATAAATAAACGGACAGGCTAAGTCAAGAAAATTTTTGCATAACGAAAGGAACTGGCCGGAAATGGATAACTCATTGATTTAATTGGCGAGCCCAGCAAAATTCAAACTTGTGACATCCAGACTTGAACCGGCCACATCAAACGACTGATAGCATATGCAATAGCGAAGGGACGTTCACAGAGAAAAAATTAGGTGCCGTTTGGGTGCCGGTCCAGCCGCGATATATCGTTTATCTTAACAGTCTGGAATCTATGCACTGGCAAGGGCTGAGGGAAAAAGTTACTTCTGCAAACAGAAGTGATATTGGGAAAAGTAAGTATCACCCATGATTCCCGGTAGAATGACAGAGACCATGGGAAAAAGACTGCTGAATTTTCAGCGGCTGTTGGAGGGACGATGCTCTCTTGATGGCAGGTGCGACTCCTCCTTCTTGAAAGCCACACTTGAAATATTAATCAAGATGTGCAAATTTTCGTATAGAAATGTGGACTCTGCTCAATCAATACGAGTCGAAATATCCTTGCTCTCAGGAGCTTAGACAATGTCTGAATCGCTGCATTTCCTTATTCTGGAAGATAACGCCGCTGATGCCGAGCTGGTACGATTTGAACTGGCAGAAGCCGGATTCGTTTTCACCTCCAAAGTTGTGATGACTGAAGAAGATTTTATTCGTGAACTAAAAGAATCCTCACCCGATATTATCCTTTCCGATTACAACCTTCCCAATTACAATGGCGAATTGGCCCTGGCCGAGGCGAAAAGACAATGTCCGGATGCTCCCTTCATCCTTGTGACCGGTGCCATCGGAGAAGACCGTGCCATAGAAATCCTAACCAAGGGTGCGAAGGATTACGTCATGAAAAACCGCCTCAATAGGCTGGCTTCGGCGGTCCAAAGAACCATTGAGGAAGCCAGGGAGCGCAGAGCTCGCAGGGAGGCTGAAGAGAAAGTCATTGAGATGAATAAGAATCTGGAAATTAAAGTGATTGAAAGGACAGCGTCCCTGCATGCAGAAATCGCCAAAAGGGCGATGATCGAAGAAGAACTGCGATTGAAGTCCGAGAAACTCGAGGAAACAAACGTGGCCTTGAAGGTCCTGCTTAAACAGGTCGAAGAAGGAAGAAAGGATTTTGAGACGCAAATCCTTTCTAATATCAAGGAGCTTGTTCTGCCTTACGTCGGCAGTCTGAAACGCCGTCTATCATCGCCTTCGGATGTTTCCACTTTGGAGGTCATCGAATCCAATCTGAACCAGATATCCTCCTCTTTCCTCCAAAACCTAAAGCTGTCGTATTACAACCTCACGCCCAGGGAAATTGAGACGGCAACCCTTGTGCTGGAAGGGAAATCAATCAAACAGATCGCTGAATTGTTGAATATAACGACGAGAACTGTTGAATTTTACAGAAACAGTTTGAGAAAAAAATTTGATTTGCAGAATAAGAAAGTCAGTCTCCGCTCTCATTTAATGTCGCTTCAACAATAGGCAGAATTGTGTCGTACTATTTTCTCACCTCGGCATAATTGTTGATCAGTTTGTGTTGTCCGAAAAAACGAAGCCCGAACTTTGTCCAATGTCTACATATCTATCCGCACAATTTAGAATTTGATTTCCGGTCACGGCAACATCCTTTGCATACCATGCCTGGATAAAACGGCCGAGAGGCGGGGTCGACGTGCCTTGCCCGCAATCGAAGGTATTTCCGCTAATCAAACCCGTTGTTACCCCGTACAAACCGAGCAGGACGTCCCCATGGCCGGCGGAAATCTGAATTTTACTGTTCGTCAGTGAAAAATCGAGAACATTGGTATAGCTTAACGGATTGTCTTTTCCAATAATGAGGCCTGACGAATGATCGGTCTTTGCGTTAAGCCCGCTCATGATTATCTTGGGGGCCGACAGCCAAAAAGCCCGGTAATTGGCCTGGAGTCCGGAATCGTCCGTGATGTTGATGTTGGATAGCGTGAGTTGCCCCTCAGCCATGATTTCAACAATCGCATGCGTCCCTCCCAGGGTAGATTGAATGTCCTTGAATCGGTATAGACCAACACCATAATTCTGGTTTGCACGACGAATGTTCACATCCCTGACAGTCGGATTTACAGGCTTCGGTGCACCCCAGATGCTCTCATCCTTTCCCAGAATGGCGTTAGCCCACGTCCCGTCTATCTCGATATCATCGATGAGAATATTTCGGGAACCGCTGAACCCAATGCCCTTGGCACCGGCATTGTTTATGTGGATTCGTGAAATGATATTATTCTCCGCATAATCGTCAGGACCATAAGCGTCGGGGCCGTTACTGCCTGTCCAGATTGCATCATCCTTGGTATCCTCAACAAGAACGTCGGCAATTTTACTGTTGGACATGTAATAGGTCCAGATTCCCGTTCCGTAAACATTTTTTACCGTAGCGGAGGATATCGATATGTTTCTGCTACGCCCCACTGCAATTCCGTGTTGCTTCCCGCCCAGAACATGGACATTTTCAATCAAACCATTTTCAATCAATGTCTGTGTGCCTGCAATCTCGGACCAGCCAATGGAAATAGTGTTGTTGTTGTTGATCGGATTAAATTCCTGGAGAGCGGTGGGAAGAGTGACCCAAGTGACCGTGAAATCATGCAAAGCGAAGTTGCTTGCTCTCACCCAAACGACGGGAACGGTTTTGGTCACGGCGGAAATTGTGGTTGCGAGAACAGATGCAGATCCTTGACCTTCAATCGTGGTTCCGGGATTGTCCACGGCCAGGGATGTCAGCCTGTATGTTCCGGTGGACAGAATAACAACGCCCCCGCCCGTCAGGGAGTCGGCAGCAGCCTGAAGGGCCAAAGTATCGTCTGTCGTATCATCCACGATTGCCCCCCACCACTCAGGGCGTGCCTCCGTAAGTCCCGTTACAGAGCCGGAAATCATTACCCCTGGTTCAACTTTTAACGTGATGTTGGCAGGTTTTGCCCAGGAAGTCGCAAAAGTATAATTAGCAATTGCGCTCCCGTCAATGTGCGCCAAGACGATTATCGCCTTTTTGGTTTCCCCAATGGTGTCACACAGGCTCTTGACGGTCTTCGTCCCGGAAATGCCCTGATCCACTGCTTTCGAGTCAGCGTAATAGGACTCCAATGCTTCCATGCTGACGCCCGGTGAACCGCCGGAAGCCCCGCATGACGCTAGAGCCAAAATGATCAAAATCGGGATTATCAATGCTGTTAAAGGATGGTTGGTTTTCATAGATGACTGATCGGCGCTTATCGGCTTTTAATAAAACCAATAAAATACGTATAAAATACTAGGCATATATTAGTACAAGGAAAAACAAGAAGGCAAAAAAGAAAAGAACCTATTGATTATTATGATGTCGGACGGGAAGACATTTTATTAAGAACAAAATCTGTTGGTGAAAAGGAGGAGCTCTGCAAAGACCGCTGCAGCATATGCTGTTAAAAGGTGGCTGGTCAAAATTTATCCATGTAGATAGTCTAGCTCTATTCAGGATATCTGAATTTCACTCATGGATGAAAGACATAAAAGTTATGATGGTTCCGGCGATGCAACAATGAAGGGGAAAATGAATTCCTGATGCGAATTAAATTTCTTCAAAGTTACCCATCCATTACCCATCAAAGAACAAGGAGCTAGCTACCCAAAGCTAACTCCTTGATTTAAATGGTGCGCCCAGGAAGATTCGAACTTCCGACATCCAGATTCGTAGTCTGGTTATATAGTGATAAGTTAACATCACTACAAATAATTTATCAAGTAAATTCAACCATAATATCCATTGACATTTCAGTCTATATTACTTAAAATCACCCATCATGTTAGCTATAGGTTAGCAAATATATTTTTGAGGCAATAAGCATGGGTATGCAGAAATCATCTAAACGAATTAATATCCCAAAATTTCAAGGGGTATATTACCGGGAATCATCCAAAAGAAGACATTTAGGTAAGCCTGATCGTTGTTTTGATATTTGTTATAGGGATTCAATCGGTAAGCTTATTTGGGAAAAAGTTGGATGGGCAGGTGAGGGTTATACTGCTGTTGCGGCTTCTCAGATTCGCTCAGAAAAAATTAGGAGTATTCGTCATGGGGAAATTCTTCCCAAAAAGAGACCTGAAGAAGTAACATTGGGCGAAGTGTGGACACGTTACAATGAATGGATAGAAACCGCCATAGTAGGCAAATATAATGAACGTGGATATTACAAAAAACATATTGAGCCTGTTTTTTCGAATACATCACTTTCAAAAATTAGTGCATCTGATCTTGAGCGATTTAAAACAAAATTGAGCAATAAGAATTTAGCCCCAGCTACCGTTAAACATATTTTGGTAATCATTCGCCAGTTAGTAAACAAGGCAATCTTATGGGGATTGTGGACTGGGCAAAATCCAGTATCGAAGGTAAAACTGCCAAAATTAAACAATAAAAGAGAAAGATTTCTCAGCTATGATGAGGCATTGGTTTTGCTCAAAGAATTAGAAAAGGTCAGTCCCCAATTAAGAGATATGGCACTATTGAGTCTCCATGCCGGCATGAGGGCTGGAGAAATATTCGCGCTTAAATGGGGACATTTGGATACGAAGAATAAACTCATTCATATTGCAGATCCCAAGAGCGGACGTGCAAGAAAGGCTTTTATGACGGCAACAATAAAAGGAATGTTCGAGGATATGAAAACCGGCAAGCCTGAAGATTTTATATTTGAATCCAGGAAAGGATCAAAAATTGAGTTGGTGAGTCACGCATTTGATCGCGCGGTAACACGACTAAGTAACTCATGTTACTTTTGGGCTGAGGAATTCAAAAACGAGATTTCACCTGAGCCGCTCCGCAAAATAATTGAAAATGATTATCCGGATATTTCCATCGGCAATGAAGAAAGCTCTCTTCGATGGTTGAATAAACTCATAGAACTACCGTCTTTCTATGATAAAATATTCAGGAAAGAGCGAAAACAACAGTTTTCCCAAGATATAAAGAATCTTAATACAATAACCGTAAAATATCGGTTGAAGGATGAGAAGAATTTGGATAGTATTGAAAAAGATAATATCAGAAATCTCAACCGTTTATTGCTGGAAGCAATCTATCCAAGCAAAACACCAAAAATCCAATCAAGATTTAATAAGGGTGTCACAGATCCTCGCCAGAAGATCACATTTCACACCTTACGCCATACTTTTGCAAGTTGGCTCGCTTTGCAAGGCACTCCGATATTAACTATTAAAGAGCTTCTTGGACATCAAAGTTTGGCCATGACTGAACGATATAGTCACCTTAGTCCCGATCAAAAGAAAGACGCTATAAATGGTATAGAAGCTATGTTTATAAAGAACATGGCGATCTAAAGAGTTAGAAATTATTCTAAGATAGAAAAGGAAATCACCATGGATGAATTTATGGAGTTTCTTAGCAATACTTTTGGCCTTCATGATGCAGCTAAAGCTGAATTGATAAATAAAGAACTATTAAATATCAATCCGCTATACACTGCCTCAGGAGCAGCCTTTTTAAGCACACTTATAAAATTTGTTAGGGTTGCTGGAGAAAGCACATCGGAAACCTCAGTAGAAAAAATGTTAGATATTTTTTATCAAGCCAATCTTTCTTTTATCAAAGACCCAAAAATAAAAGATATAATGTCGTTAATAAAATCTTACGGTGAATCAAAAACATATAAGACAAAATGTCTTGAAGATATGGAAAAACTTTTAAATTTAATTGAAGATAACAGTGAAGACATAATATCAAAATGGTGTCCTGATAATGATGACAATGTGAAGTCACAGGATATTTTAAACAAGGTTCGCGAGATGGAAATATTATTCAAGGTCTATGCGGCAGTTTGCGCATTAAGGGAAATTGCATATATGAGGACAAGGCCTAACGATGAATATGACATAACAATGCTACAGAGAATTACTCGAATTGTAATGTATTCCATTGGACAAATGTCGAAAATGGATAATCCATTATTGAATCCCGTAATGCAAAACATCATTGCGGCTGCTAAAGGCTCTGAAAATATTAGCAAGAGATGGGAACCAGAAAAGAAAATTAAAGAGGAGTCAATTAAAATTGCAAATGAGCTATGGGGACAAGGTGAAAAGAAATTACATAATGATTTAGCAACCACAATTTATAGAAAAATTAAAAATAATTATAGTCAATTAACAAATGATATTGCAAAAAAATATTCTACCAACCCTAAAATATTGAAGAAAATATTAGAACTTAAGAAGTTTGATGAAATCGAGAAGTTAAATGATATAGAAAAGTTAAATGAACATAAAAAATTAGCTGAAAGTGAGATGTTAACCGAGCTTGAACAATTACCTGATGATGAGAAATTAGCCAAAATTGAAAAGTTATCCGAATCTGATCAGTTAAGTTATCATAAAAACCTTAAAAAGTGTAAAGATTATGCGGATAAATATTTAATCAAAACCATCAGGACAGCAATTATTCCCGTTGCAGAAAAATATGATCGCGTCCATGGCACTAAATCCAAAATAAAATAAATGTGGGGTGTTTCAATCACTCCGAAACATTATCAATCTTTCTCGAAACAGGATCATCGGCCGAGAATATATTGGTGGTTTCAGTCTTGTCATCAAAACAAGAACCGCCGATCCATTTTCAAGTTTGTTTTTACCTGTCTGAAACTCATTTCAAGGGAGGCCTCAATTGCACCATAATCAGTTCCATTCCTCGAAATAGGATCAATTACTTTTTGGAATTTAAGGCAGACTTCAATACTGCTGAGGGTTTAAACGTAACAACTTTTTTTGCATCTATGGTCATCCGATCACCAGTCTGTGGGTTCCTGCCGATTCGCTCCCTTTTAGATTTGACAGTCCATTTACCAAATCCGGAAATTTTTACTGAATTGCCTTTTTCGAGTTCATTCTTGATTATCTCAAAGGTTGACTCAATAGCGGGCACACATTCTTTTCTTGATAAATCTGTTTGCTCATAGTGAATGTCCATGAGATCTTTTTTAGTCATTGCCATAATGATCCTCCATGTGGTTTTTGATATTCCATAATATAAAAAACTTTTCTCCCGAAGAACAATTTAATATATCATTCTGTGTCTACCTGTATACTACCGGCATTATTCTATGGGTGTTAGGATCTGTAATTGCATGGACTGCATAAATTCTTTAACTGAATGCCTAAAATCTGTCATATGAGGGGATATACCGTGATTCTTCAGCGCTTCGAGATTCTCCCACTTCTCCAATATTACGACTGTGTCAGGTCTATTCTTTATTTGAAAGTTGGAACCGGTATCTGCATCTGCTGTTGGAGTATATTCAATACATCCTTTTTCTCTTCGCACTATGGGTACTATCTTGCGTATTTCTTCTAAATAATTTTCCCTCATTCCATCCTTTAAAGCGATTGTAGCAACTACACAAATCATCTTTCTCCTCCTTGTTAAATTATCTTTTATTTATTCTGATAGCGCAGACCCCTGCGTTTTTCATCATCCATCCACTTCCAGATAATACTTCTCTACTACTTCATCCATGAGAATCAGAAAATAGCAAGGATCATGTAAACAAGACTGCCGCTGTTGGGGTTTCACAAACTTTTCATTTTCTCTGAAGAACCGATCAAGCAATTTTTGATATTTTACCCCGCCTTCTTGCCAATTCATTTATTTTAAGAAAAATGCACAGCCTTATTGATTACGGATTGAAGTCTAACGTGATTCTCAAGAATGACGATTTTTCTATCCCAGGAAGTTATTAATCCCGACATCTTCCTGTTAATCATTCACTCACAACAGGGGAGACGTTTGGTATCAATAAATGATTTCCTTAAATATCGTGTAATCATCAAGTGTTAGGCAGAGCCAGACGGTATCAACAATGGAATTCGGATTTAATTGCCAATAGCTGTTGATCCCTTTTTTGAAAGCTCGGGCACACAGTTCTTTTGGAATCATAAAGATGCCTGTTCCGAGTGCTGGGAAAGCAACTGAATGCCATTTTTTTCTTTCAGCCACGATAAGGGTATTGAAGATAGTCTTTTCTTCCTTTATCTGCTCATCTCCGTCACCCATCCTTGGCCCTACCGCATGAATAATACCTTTGAACCCAAGGTCGTATGCCTTTGTGGAAACGGCATAAGTGACAGGGATCCTACCAACCGTTTCAATGATCTTGGTGGATTCATTATCAAGCTTGGGGCCGGCTAGATTTGAAATGATTGCAGCCAAACCACCACCATGGGACAATCCTGAATTAGCCGGATTCACAATGGCCTCCACAGGTGCACCGAGAAGATCCATTACAGTTATGTGAAATGTTTTATTATTGGGATAGTTTTTGGTAAAATGATTTACCATCTAATTCCAAGCCCTCTCAAGTATTCCTGCTTTAAAGAATTTACAACTCTTTTTTTGAATCCCTTTGCCATTCATACATAGCCTCCCAGCATTTCATATAAGCATCATGCCTTTGGTAGTCCTTGCCCTGAATTGTATTTTTGAAATTCGGATAGTCTAATTCCATGATGGCACCAACCAAGAATGTTGCGATCATGTGTCTTGGAACGACCATACGGAATGCGTAATCGGCTTTTGGTGTCGATAAAATTTCACCATCGAAGTTGAATTTTTCTTTGAGCTGCTTTTGCAGTTTGTCAATATCAACTTTGCTCCGTGTCCTCACCAGAAGCTCGTCTTTTTGACACGGTGGTTTGTGAACTACGGAATAGAAGCCAGTGTTAAGATAGATCCACATAACTCAACCCTCCAAATGTTGCTTTTGGCGTCATAGATTCATGTCATTTACCTCTCGCAGGAAGGCAATAACATCATCGAAAATTCCGTAGCTTTGTGCCCAAACTGCCACAAAATCAGTCATCATTCGTTAGACACTGAAGCGGTAAAAAGGAGAACTGAAAACCACAATTCATAGGATACGATAAAGTTTACTCACAAATAAAAAATCCCGTCTGCCTAATAATAGCACCTTCCTATACAAGACTTCTGGTAATTCAAACAATTCATATGGCAATCCGCACGGCCAGAATCATTTTGATAGTCATAATACCTTCCACGTCTTACACCGCCAATTGTAGTGTTGCGATTACAATCAGATTCACAAGAGCTACGATCCATTTTGCACTCACGTTCACATTCCTTATTTAGCGTTTTTGGCAATAATGCTTGTGCTTTTGCCCTTTCTTGGTCTGCCTTTGCCTTTTCTTGATCTGTTATTGCTCTTTCTCTTTCTGTAATTGTGGCTCGCCGTCTAATATATTCTTTCCTATCTCCTTCTTCTCTCGATGGTTCTTGAGAGGATACCTTCGGGGTGCATTTCATCCCAGCGATAACCGTATTGGTCAGAGTTTCGTTACCATCCTTATCAACACAGATGTAAAATTCTCCAGCATAGGCTGGATAACTTAATAGGAAAATAATTGCTAAAAACATGACTCTCTGAAGCAGATTATTCATATTATTCCCTTTATGTGTTTTTGCTTATTGCTGTTAGTAAGTATTTCATAAATTGATGTCAAGAGAATTTTATCTCATTACACATAATGAAATGACGTTATTCATGCTTTGATCTTATCATCGTCGCCTGAAACGCTTTCCACCTATCGTTTACCGTCTTCTGCATCTTCCTGTCTTTAACGCCTTTTTTAGATCATCAAAGCCCTTGACCTCACCCTCACAGCTATTCCAGGTCAGTATCAGTTGCAAAGTGATATGAGCATCCGTGTTATATACGCAATGGATATTGTGCTCTTTGAGCATTGCGTAAAAATCTTTTTCCTTTTTTGCGGGTATGCCTCTGCATTCCACAGCATCCAGGCCTGTTTCAAAGAGTTCTTCATCGGTGTAAGTGTTGCCCTTCCTGAAAGGATGGGCGGCAATAGCCAACCCTCCCTGTTTATGGCTCTCTTCGACTTGTTTTTTCACAGAAAGGCGTTTGTCAATCTCATGCTGAATACCGATCGCCAAGAGATGGACTTTCCCCGTGACTTCCTGGCCCGGAATGCAAAGCAAGCGTTTCTCGGCCAGACATTGGGAGATAACATCATTGCATAAAGATGAACCACCAAATTTATGATCTGTGATGGCTATAAATCCGAAATTCAAGCCGAGGGCATATTGTATCATTTCTTCATAAGTATTCTTCCCATCGGAACAGGTGGTGTGTGTATGGAGATTGCCAATAGTCTTGGTCTGGTTCAGTGACTGCGATGGTTCATCTATAGTCCTGCCGGACACCGCCAAATCTTTTGAGCAGGAACTACCTGAGATAATCAAAATGATGAGCAGAATCGCAACGGGAAGAATGCGTTTAAATTTCTTATGCTGCATTAGTATTGATATCCATAATATTGTGAAAGGCTCTATCCTATTTCATCGTGCACTATGCTGTTGCTTTATCCTTTGGATTTGATCATCCTCGATTGAACCATTTTCATTTCTTCCAGCAATTCTTGCTTACTAATAATGCCTTTCCGGTCCAGGATATTGATCAGCGCTTCCGACTGAATCACTTCGGACATGAGCAGTTCCTTGAAATCGACGGTTTGTTTCTGGTCAATTTTCTCTGCCATTTATTTTATTATCATCCTTCCTTTTTATGTATTTTTCCCTGACATCTTTTTAAGGCAGCAGATACTCTTGATTTCACCTTTTGATTAGAACTTAAGGGAGTTTTAAATGACTTCAACACATAATCAGTTTCAACGTCAGAAGCTTTAAGGATTTTCAATTCTTCACAAACCATGTCTTTATCCTGTTTCCACTTGTTTTGAATAAATTCATATCCGGCTTTGTATATGTACCATGTGGTTTCATCCCGGTAGTTATGCTGGTTATAAACTGTTTTACTTTCAGCATAATCATCACTCAGATTGTTGGCCACATTCCTTACGTATTCAATTGGACAATTAAGGTTTTTAGATATTTCAAATGTCGTAAAACTCTTTCTTAGAGGGTAATAAATGTTTGTATGCTCCATTGTTCGATGTCGATTTTCATATGCCGCTTCAAAACCACGAAAAAACATGCCCTCATCTTGTAATGAAGGATTAGGATTGTCTTTAATGGTGATAATAATGCCCGCATGTATTTCATCAGCTCCATTAACAAGATGATTTATTTGAACGATTTCACTAATTGCTGCCTGAATGCTTCCCTCATATCTGTCTGGCGTTCCGTAAATAATTTCTAATTTTTCAATTCCATATTGATGACATTCTTCAATTCTCGCATTTACAATGGCAACCGCTTCAGACGTGATACATTTATGAAGATCAATCCAGAAACTATTATATTGCTGATTAAATCGTTGATCCGCCATTTATTACCTCCCTTCATATTTGTCTGCGTGTTCTTTATGAGTCTCCCAATTACCAATATAGCTTTTTGCTAATACTTTCGATTTAATTATCAACAGATTTTCCGCATTCTTTTCTTCCGCAGCTTTACTGAAATTAAAGCTTCCGGTGATTACAGTTTCTTTATCAATTATAATAATCTTGTTGTGGGCAATGGCGTGCTTACTGTCAATACAAGTTGGTATTCCCATGTGAGCAGTGAAATCTCCAGCGCTGTATTTTTTTGATTTGTTGGATTTATCCAGAATGATTTTTACATGGATTCCTCTCTTGTGGGCATTTACCAAAGCTTTTGCAATAGGCGCCGACGTAAATGAATATGCCTGGATGAGTATCTCTGATTTTGCGTTATCGATTTCATCGACTATAGCGTGTGTGCAGCCACCATTGGGACTAAAATAGATTTGAGCAGGAGTATTGTTGAGTGTGATGTCTGTGGCATGTGATATTTGAGGTGGTGAGCAGAAAAAAAGGCTGAGAGAAACAATAATTAACAGGGTCCGTTTTTTCATGACAGTCCTAGAGTGAATTAATGGTGGTTATGGTATACAGAATTGTTTTGAAATATCAACATTAGCCTGCATTAAAAAGACTGATATGAAGGTTAAGGCCATATTGTTAGGAGAATTTCAAACGGAATGGGTGGCCAATTTGGTCCGGAATCTCCAGATAATTGACGTTTTCTTAAAAATAATCGTATTTCAATGATAATTGAATATTGATGTACTGAATCGTAATTTTTTCATAATCCTTAAGATTTAAACGGTAATGGCGTATGTATTCTGAAAACACTAAGACACGGTGATAAAATAGATAAACTTTGGTTGATCAATTTTATTAGGATTCCGAAAATCAATTACAGGATAGATGGCCTATGTCGGAGCATCTGAATAATTCTTCTCCATCCAAGATTTCTAACTTCGTTAAATGATAATTCACTAATATGATGACCTTCATAAGTAAACACTTCATCTGGTGTAACCTCTCTATCATGAAATAAGTTTAAATACTCATGTCTGATAAATATTGCATTACAATGTACATTTGCTAAAAGGCTATACTGTTTACTAATTGCAAGCTCTGTCATGGACGAGATGCTTGTCCCAGTATAACCAGTAATACCCCACATTGATGAAACGCTTGTTCCAGCATTGCCCCGCATAATTTTGGAACCTTGTTTGTTTATCCATTTTACACCAGGTTTATTGTGTATATTGATTTCAATTATGACAACTTTGGGCTGATACTTATCTAATGATTGCCATACATGATAATCATCTCCATCAATATCAATTGAGAGCAGATCGAATTGTTTTGGAATAGGAGTTAGACTTAAAATGTTATCAAGTTTACTTTCCCCTTCAGCCCTTACAAAAGCATTGACACAAATAGTGCCATACTCCTTCGTGTTTTCGCACAAAAGCTTATATTTAAATGGATCAGCTTCAATCATAACACCATGGTAATTGTGCTGTGATATTAAGTAATACGTATTACTTTCAGACTTGCCATCCCATGCTCCAAATTCAACACACCAACCTGTCTTTTCTGGTATTTTTGACAAGATGAAAGCCAATAACCCATCTTCACCCTTTTTGGAAAAGAATGTTTTACGGTGACTAAGCAATTCTTCGACTGTATCTTTCATGTGAGGCACGTTTTACGTTCGTCAATTAGTGCTAGTGGATCAAATCATGGCATTAATGGTAAGGGAAACGATTGCTTAGTTACGTAAGGGGCATTCGACTAAAGAGGAAACCTCTAGGCTGATCACTGACAAATAAAACACAAAAAGCTCCCCTCTTGCGGGCGGGAGCCTTATGCTTGTTACTTATAGATGCATATACAGAACGAATCTTTGGATCGTTTCTAACGACCCGAAACGTGTGAGGCGTGACTCGCATGGCTTTCATGGCTTACATGGCTACTATGCCAATTTGTGGTATCCATGCCGCTGCCAAGGGCTTTCCCATGTTCCAGATAAAGAGCTGATTTGCTGCTAATATCCGATACCGATGCTGGTACATTGGCGACCGATATGCCTAAAACAGCAAAAGCCCCTGCAATAACGATCATTACCTTACTGAATAGACCTTTCATAGAAACATCTCCTTCTTCTTGAAATGACCAATCTAAAAATTAAATGTTACCGGACGTTGTAATTGAAAGTAATTAATACTCTTGAATATTTCAAAAAGCAATAAGATATTTTTAATTTTTATTAATGACAATCCGATTTAATTTTAGGCGGTTGCGAAAAATTGATTGCCAAACTTGCTATCTCCAGCAATCTTAAGGTTATTGAGGGGAAATATAGGTACTTTGATGTAATTCAGAGGTTGTGAATATTCCACAACACCTCGATTTAACAGAACAACCATCACATATCGGGAGGTAATCATTTTTCCATCCTGAAATTGACTGCCTTGCGAAGCCCCATGACTTCGGTTCAATCAAACACAGCGGGACGTTATAGATAGAGACATTCATGTCCGCACGACTCAATACCTTGATTGCCCTTGAAAGTTCCTCCTGATATTCATACGGGTCTATCCAAACGGCCTCGAAATTATCGCGAGCAAGTCCTGTTATCTCCATCCCCATGAATGTGCAGTGGGCGATAAAGGGAAAGTTTCTTCCAATGAAGGTTGCAATGGATTCAAGCCGGTAAGCATTTATACGACTCACAACTACTCGGATTTCGATCTTCTCACGAAAACGCGCAAGATTCTGGAGCCCCATTACTGTCTTATAGAAACTGCCCTTAACACCTACAATCCAGTCATGAACCTCATCCACATCACTGTGCATAGAAACACAGGTAAGGAAATCTTTGGGTCTCAATGATACGAAACGTTTTGTGAACTCGAAGTCTGCAAATGATTTACCGTTTGTGAGTAACATGACAGTTGATTTCGGTTCTTGCCTTTTTATCATCCCTAGGATGTCGAAAAAATCTTCCTTTAGTAGTGTAGGTTCACCACCGGTCAGGCAGATGGTTTGGTTAATATTGATTTTTACTAGATTAAGAATTCGCTTACTTGTCTCGGTTAAAGTTCTATCGTGCGCCTTTGGTGGTTGCGGACACATAAGGCAACGGCAATCACACATTTCTGTCAGAAAAAGTGGATTTGTGGGGGCTATTTTCTCCCAAACAACTGTTATAGTGCCATTCCTGTCTATAAGGACACAATCGCCCTCTTCCAGTTTATCTGAATTTTCACCAGAAACTTTGACGTGTGGCAATAAACAATTTTTCTTGTCACTATCCTTAATTACGAGTCCCGCAAAACCTTTTGATAGTAAATTCGTTTTTTCAGTGACAAGCACACTGTTACATCTCGATAGTGATAGAGGATTGCGTGTCACCAATCCAAGAATCGGGATCTCTATGTTCTCTGCTGTGCCCTTTAATTGTTTCATCCTTCTTCACCGCGAACTTCCTTTAAACTCCGACAAGAAATCCATGACCAGAAGACATCCATTTCATCAGGGTCATTGCGCTTGAGTTTCCTAAATAGCATATTGAAGATTAACTTATTCTTCATACAGAAATCATTATCTGGGCGTTTTCCCATAATGTCGCCTGTCTCGAGATAATTTCGAACAGGGTCGGCACCGCAGTAGGTGCGGTATACACAAGAGCTGCAATAAGGTAAAACTTCGACACATGACTTACTTACAATCTCGCGGAGCAGGGCTCCCCCAAAAATGCTTTCATATGAGTCTTTGAAAACGTTTCCAAGACAGAAACGGCGGTCGCCCATTCTTGCGAGCATCCGCGCTTCATCTGCGGGAAAAACATCTCCATTGTGGTCATAGATCGCACCTGAAATGCCAGCTCCCGACGGAGATTGGAGATCGACGAAACCTGTGGAAAAAGGTGTCAGGATGCGGGTAAGCAATAGGTTTGTATAGAACTCTACAAATCTTGTGCCGTTAAGATTCAGTTTGATGATGAAATCAAGAGCCTTTTCGAAATTCTCAACAAAATGCTCTACCGGATACCCAAGATGCTCCGCATTCATGGCTGCTAAGCCATATGGATTGAGTGACCTGATGAATATCCCATTGAAGCCAAGTTTAACATACTCTTCGATAACTTCTTGTAGATGATCTATATTATCAATAGTTGTCGTCATGAGGGCGTTCACCTCACCACGAAGGAGGATGTCGAAAGCCTTGTAGATGTTCTTGATGACAGTGTCGTAAGTACCGCCACCGTTTCTTAATATCCGGTTCTTGTCATGAAGATCACGAGGGCCATCAAGAGAAGTCGATATGTGGATGCCATGTTCTTTAAAGAACATTAGCTGTTGCGTGTTAATCTTGACGAGGTTGGTGCAGACAACGAAATCAAGATCCTTCCGGTATTTTTGGTTAACCTTCTCCGCATAAAGGACAGTCTCCTTTAGTGTCACCCAGTTAAGGGTAGGCTCGCCGCCCTGGAACTCTATTTTTATGGAACGTGATGGAGACTTGAATATATAGTCAACAACACGTCGAGCCACATCAGGGGACATATCGAAGCCTTTCGCGTCATCATCCTCGGCGCTCACTTGGCAGTATGAACAATCATTGCAGCACTTAAGTGTTATCACCATCATGTGAAGGACAGTGAAATCTGATATAAATTTTTTCCGAGTCCGATACTTTGCAGAAACCATCTCCAACGTTTCCGATAAGTGTTCCGTATTCAGAAAATGCTTGCTCTTCAAGTCATAGTAGCAAGGCGAGGCAGAGGTTAGGTCGCCGTGTGTAAACTTTTTAAAATCGCCATACCCAAGGAAGATGTATTCACCACTTTCATTGACGAGTAAGTAATCATCTTTATCAAAGCGAGAGAACTGGAATGGAAGTATATATTGTCTTTGTTGGTTCACAGAGCTTTTGTTTCCTTTTTAAGGTCAAGAGGTGAGAAAGCATGCGCGACGATAAGATCGCGTATTTTACCATTGGATTTATCAAGCTGAAGGCGGACTTGATGATCTATGAGTGAGTTAGCAAAATCTTTCATATCTTCACTGATATCCATAGCCCTGTCTTTCGCTTCAAAGATAATAATCACCGTAGCGTCAGTGCTGGGGGTTATTAGGATATGGTAGCTGCCTGAATATTTATAAGTAGCCGCGTGAATTGCTTCGAGGCTGTAAACACTGGTGTTAACGGTTATGTTGCTCCGTCTGGAATCGGATTGACAAATGAAATCTGATATTGCTTGCATACCTTGCCTCTATTATTCGTTTTTTCTTGTGATGCACTCATTACATTGGTTTAATTGCCGGTGATATTCTTCGCAACCCTCATTAAAGGAGTCTGAATTACCATCACAGGCTCCTCCATTTTCCATTGCCCAATTAAAGCCTGCATCATGCCCACCACCGTCATTGTATGGATTATGAGGCTGAATACATGCTTGAATATTTCTTGAAGTTACCTCGCCCGAATCCGAACTTGATGAGCCCTTCTCACAGCCACAAAAGAAAATAGTCAAAACAAAAACAACAAACAACAAATCAGACACTTTGAATCTTGTTGTCACTTCATCCCCTCTTTCAATTATTTTTATGGCTTTTATGGCAAAATGCAGATCTGAGGAAAAACATACCCTCGATTATTTTGAATATCAACAATTTTGTCTTAGTATTTAATGTTAACTTTCACTAACAATCCAAAATGATATTTAAGATTCAAAATACAGGAAATAAATTTAACTTGTGATAACTTATTATAATTAAAGAAATTATTTCAATGATATTAAGTTTCATATAAAAGTTAATATTAGACCATGAGACCATGAGCTGTGTAAGCTTAAGATCGATAGCACATGGCACAGCATATTTCATATTGGAATAAATTGAATCAAAGAATGTATTATTACCATAGAAGGTTTATTTCCGCGTGTTATCGCACTAGATAGATTGTATAAATTTTACGGCCATCATCTTTAATCCATGCTCTATGATACGCGAAAAGCCTGGAATATGCACTTAACTGATATTATATGACAATTATCTTGACTAATAAATTGCGTTCATTTAAACACTTACGTGAAACGGATAGATCATCAAATCATAATAAGTGAATTTTGTATATTAATTGTCAGGCATCCCCTATGACAGAACTTACAAAAGTCAAACAGCGGCTTCAAGCTATCACACAAAATTTTGATAGTAACGCAGATCTGGTATCTAATTTAATGAGCTTTGATCGTATCATCCTCGATCTATGTATCAACAATCTCGAAACATTAGATGCAAAGCTCCGTATAAAACAGAATATAAGCAATCCTATCTATCTTCCTACCAAAACCATTTCCTTGCTCAAGAACATCCGAACAAACGACTCACTTAGATCGCAATACGAAACAATATTCAATCAAGCCTTAGTTCTCCTTGTCTCCCATTTCAGTTCTGCACTGCATGACATGTTTAAGACTTCTCTCAAGATGTTTCTTGACAAAAGTTCAGAGCCAAAGATCCTTAAAGAGGAAATCAAGGTGTCTCTTGAGGAACTAAAAGAAAAGAACTACGATTTATCAGAGGACATTGCGAATGTCGTTATAGCGAAAAAGGACTATAGCTTCCAAGATATGCAGAGTACCAAGAAAGCATTCGAAGAATGTTTTAGCTACTCTCCCGAAAAGACAATGGACGTCAACAACATCATATTAGCACAGGCCGCACGACACATTATCGTACATTCCAGCGCAATAGCTGACAAACGCTTTCTGCGACAGATTTCGGGCGCAGTTCCAAGGTCCATAAAACAGACTGTGCAGCAGGAAACACAGATAAGCTTCAATCCAACCGAGGTCGAGATCATATCGGCAAGCATGAAAATTTATCTGGGAAATGTAATGAATGCACTAGTAAATAGGCTCTAATATATAGATAAAAACATACTAGCTTGCATCTGGCAATAATATTGTGAATGACATAAAGAATAAATTTATCAACCTTAAGGTCACTTTTAGAAAAAAATACTGGCCTGATCCAGTATGGAGCAAAGTAATATCTGCTGGCATTATTGCTATTCTTGGTTTTATATTCTTAAATTTATATGCAGGGCTTACTAGTGTTATTAGCAATGTCCCTTTTAAGTCAGTGGTCATTCAGATGGTTGACTACTTCAAATTATCAACAGAAGTTAACAATTTATTCTTTTGGTTTTTAATCTTAATACTTGTCGTTGCCTTATTCAGTTTTTTTTGGTCATTTATAATTGCTATTATTTCAAAAATAAAATCATACAAGCTTGGTGCCGACGATATTGAAAAACAAGCTAAGCAACCGCCAATAGCTGGATCGCCTTCGGATTTTTTTTCAAGCAGACTTGCCGAAGCATTTCCAGGGCAGCGTGGGCTTTCGTGGTATGAACCGAAAATAGCTGTTCAGCGATTAAGAATATTATTTCGGGAGCCTTTGAAATGCAGGATTATCGGACAAGAGGGAGTATGTGAACCCATTTGGTGGTTTAGGGGTGGAAGCGATCTGTCAATAAATAGATTCGATGTGCTTTCTAAAACAAAAATCCTTCTTGGCACAAAAGAATTAGAACTTAAAAGTATTGCAGTCTATGTAAACTCTTCAGGTTATAAGTCATTCATATATTTAGAAGTAAAATCAGAAAAACAAACCGGGCTATACAATCTGACGCAGATACAAATAGACAACCATATAAAAGAATTTGGCTATAGCTGGGAAGAATATGGGCTCTTAAACAATAAACCAATAAGCAGAGCAGAGTACGATGATGGTTCAGCTGTAATAAAAGACAAAGTCGTGGATGCTTCAAAGGCTGAATTAAGAGAAAGATTTCTGTCCAACTATAATTTAGTTATTGCCGCTCATGGGTCAGCATATAGCTCGAATAAGTTTTTAAAAGAAACCGAAAAGATGTTCAACGACTTACTAACCGGTAAAATGACAGCAGAAATTTTTTTTAAATATTTAGAAACATTAAAGAGAGAAAGATTTTACTGAAATCAATAAGCATAACCGATTGTTTCACCCGATCGCTACGCTCCAGGTGAACTTTTCGTTATTTTTAAGAGGAGAATGCTGAAATGAACTATTGGCGAATGCAGTTACATCCTAATGAAGCAGGAAGTGCAGCCTATTATGCGTCACAAAGTTTGTCAGCTGGTTTTATTGGGTTGGATTTTGCAGCAGCTGTCGGAGACCTGCTTGCAGAGGAGCATCAAAACATCCTGAATACTCAAAAGGACTACGTGGCTTTTGCCAAAGATATGAAGAAGGATGACAAGGTCCTTATAATTGTGCATCATTTTCCATTCGCCGTTGTAACTGTAAATGGGGATTACAATTATATTAGAAGACGAGAGATAGAATTGGGTGTTTGGTTTAGGCACTTCAGAAGAGTTAAGGACGTTCTCTATTTTGCAGACTTTAACACAAATGCAAGATCATGGGAGCAGTATATCATGACTGATGCCATTTCACCCTTGCATGATCCAAACTCCAAGTCTTTTAAGCTTATAGAAGAAATGACAAAAAGAACATAACAAAGGCCATGCAGCCGATCTATACGCTCCGGTTCATTACTTCGTTTAACCTTATAACCGGTAATCGTCAACCGTCTTTATTCCACGAAAGTGTGGACTCGTGTGTTTGCTGTATAAATTTGATAACCGCACACAATAATCCGCTTTAATATAATAATTAAATATTAAGTTTTAGGTAAAACTTAATATTTAATGAGATTGGGCTTTAGAAAGTGATGAAGAAAGACAACACATTTAAATCCTCTTTAGCCTCGGTTCATATCATATTGGGTTTGAGCGAGATCGCTTGTCCTGCTTGATTTTGCAAGAAATCCCATAGGGTTTATTGCTGCGCTAGCCATAGCTTATTGGATGACAGAACTATATTGTCTATAATGCATTGATGGATGTTAAATCGTAGTTCATCGTAATTCTTGTTCTTTCGTTCTACAATTTTATGATACATTACAATCAGTAATTGCTGTGTGATCCTCATTCATGAAGGCCCGCGTCGTATTCAATATTAAATTTGTGAAGAGAGGGAAAAATGATTTCTCAAAATAATTCGGATTTTAATAGCATTTTAGATGCTGCTGAAAATGGGAATGCTGTCGCTCAATATGACCTTTGCTGTATGTATATGGGAGGCAAGAAAGTTGATAAAGATTACAGCATGGCATTTAAGTGGTGCAGCAAAGCGGCGGAGCAGGGGCACGCTGATGCACAATTATTACTTGGTGCTTTTTATTTTCAAGGCAAAGCAGTTGACCGGGATCGTAGAGAGGCAATTAAATGGTTCAAGAAATCAGCTGAGCAAGGACAAGTGCGGGGGCAATTCCTAACGGGGATTGCTTATTTTGGCGGCAGTGTAATTGAAAAAGATCATGATGAAGCAACAAGGTGGTTCCTGAAAGCTGCCGAACAAGACCATGCTAAGTCACAATATTATTTGGGTCTCATATATTCTGACAAGGATTGTCGCGAGGCAGCAAAATGGTTCACAAGGGCCGCAGAGCAGGGGAATAAGGACGCCATAAAGCTTATAAGCGAGGTAGCCTCTTTGAGCGCAACCTCCGTTACAGAATGAAAAATTCAGCGAGTGACTTTATTTAATAAATTGTGAAACGTTGTAAAGGATTCTAATAAATTAATCAATAGCACGCATTGTTATTTTAATACCCTTGATAAGACCGTATAAAGTTTTAAAATGTAAAATAGCGAGACAATTTATTTGTTGGAAATAATTAATGATAATTATTTAATCCGGGATAATCCAAAGTATAATCAAATTTGGCTTCTTCATTAAATTCAGATTCACGACCAAGTATTATCTGCTGGCAGGATTGTTTTCTCAGAAAAGTATTGATGCCATGCCTAAAGTTTGAGTCAAACCTTGCATAGGGAGCATCAAATACGGCCGGGAGGTCGAGGTTCAATTCTTTGCGAACTGCAAACCAATAAGCGTATCCAAGACAGATTCGTTCATCGCCGGACATAATATCAGGGTTTATATCTTCATGGGTATTTCTTTTCCGGGATAGCATCTCATGGAATAATGCGCATGCCTCATCTTTAACGGTTTCCAACTCCCGATGACTGAGCATATCTAAAAACGGAGCTTCTTGGTCGAATGTCAATAATTCTAGGAATTCGTCGTCAAAAAAAATGAGTCGGTTATATTCTTTAATGAGATTACGATTACCTTCTGTTATAACCGTAGCGGCCATTTCAGAGCTTTTTAATTGAGAATTCGGCTTCGTTCCTTTGACTGGGCCGAGGCTTGCAAGAGCATTTGCGATGGTACTTTTTCCGGTGCCGCCGGTACCAACAATGATAGTGCGATGGCGGTTAAAATCGAATTCATTTGCACCTCGAAAAACGCCGTAATCATTGAGATGCAATTTTACGAAATGAACAAAATTAGATAGAGATTCAACATGACCTTCTTGAATTTGTTTCGTCAGTCCACTGCATATTATGGTTTTTTTCTTTGTTTTAATCATCAATGTTTGCAAAAGTATTCAACTTTATTTCCTTTAAAATAAGGGGTCTTCATACCGTTAATCGCGTCATTTGAAAATTTCAACTTCTGGCCAGTACATGGGATACAACATTCGCTTAAGAGAAATTGCTCATCACCTTTGTTAATCAAAATATTCCATGAATAGCCGCAACTACCGCTAGATCCTTCGAATGTGTAAAGGATATCTTCTCTCCCGTCATTGTCGATGTCAAATCTTGCGACTTTAAATTGTTTTGCATATTCTGGTTCAATTTTGTCATGCTGAAGTATTATTTTTACTGTAGCATCAGAATTGGGAACGTCAATTAACTTCACTTCGCTTGGGTCTTTGCTAGATTTAGAATTATCATTGTCATGTTGTACTAAGGAGCAATCTTCCATTAGGACATTCATCATTAATCCCTTTACACGTCCTTGGATTGTGATGATATCTCCTTTGTTAAGTTGTGACACATTTGAAGAATATTTGTCATGAAAAAAACACTGCGCCATTGGAATCTCAAATCGTTGTCCTGTTCCAAGCGTAACGTATATGCGATCGACTATGTCTTTTTTTATGTCACCCACTCTACCAGTTATTTGAATTATTTTGCTTCTATATACTGAATCAGCGCGCACTTCATTTTCTTTGTAGTGGGCAAGCAAGGTCGCGAGAGAAACTTCCTCAGGTTCCATTTCTTTGTGCCTGGCCGGGTTTGCATCTCTTCTCGAAATCCTTACAATGTTGTCAATAACATTTTTCGCCCCACTATCATTTGGATTCATTACGAATGCTTTCTCAGAATCATTAGCATTGCTTGAAGTGGGGGAAGAGGACAATTTTTCATTTTGCTGCGCCATATAATAAATGATCGGCAGCACAAAGATAACCAATAGAGCCGCCCATATTTGTCTTCCTAGTGTCCATAAATATACTCCGCAGTGAGGGCATTGTCTGACTGATGAAGCAACTGGATTTCCACAGGTCTTACATCTCTTGAGGGTCATAGAATCATTCCTTTCCAGAAATATTGATGCTATGCTTCATTAAATGCAGATAACTGAATATCTATGTATCTGCATTTAATATGGATTGGTATAATATAATATTTTTAAATATTAAAATACAATAAAATTGATATCTATAGTCTATAGACCAACATCCTCCTTAACTATAAAGTTTCACTGGAGGAATTGTGGAAGATATCAAATTATCGATTGGAAAACGGATCAGAGCTTTAAGAAAACAAAGAGGTCTTTCTCAGGAAGAACTGGGCTGGAAGGCTGAATTGCATTTTACCTATATCGGCGCTGTTGAAAGGGGAGAAAAGAATTGCTCCATTATCAGTTTAGAAAAAATCGCGAAAGGCCTAGAGGTAGACATTAAGGATCTTTTCAATACGCCATTTCAAAGGACAGATATCAGTAAACTTAAAAAAGAGATCAGTAAAAAAATAACTTCATTATCTCTGCCAGAACTGGTAATTTTCAGAGAAATATTGAAGCTCATTGATAGCAAATAAAAAATTTAGAGCATTTTCTTTCATATTATCGGAACAATCACGCCATCTTTTCTTCCCCATCATTATACATGATCTTTTTCTTTTCAGCGATAAAAGCTATGGATGATCCCACTTCTTTGAAAAAACCATGCCTATATGAGCTTTTTTGGCGAAATAAGGATATTTATAGACGGCCTTTTAATGATGCATATCCGCTAAATCCCGTTCTACCATCCGGCCATAATAATCTCTAATCTGTTAGCATGATTGTTGAGCAATTCTATTTCTTCGTGACAAGAAAAGGTTTTCTGTCATTCACCGCACAAAAACCTTCCTTAATTAATAGAGGAACGACATAGCTCAATGTTTGAGGAGAATACCCTTGCTTGAGCAGAGATTCCCCAATTGAATCCTTCGAGGGGTTGTCTCGGCAGGCTCCCATTAATACGGGGCTTCTTCTGGTGATCTCTGACTTTATTAGAGCAATACTGGCTTTTGATATTTTAATATTCATTTTTTTGTGGATTATCAGTTCCTTATCCAGTGAGCCTTCATATTCGAAGTCTATGCCCATAAGCGTTCTTGATTGATTCATTTATTGCTTCTCCATTCAATATGCTTAACTACGACATCAGCCGGAGCGTAGCGATAGGCTGAAATCATTTTTTAGGCTTCCTTTTCTTTTCTGAGCTCCTGAATAATCTGTAATCTGCGTTCAAATCTCTCCATTGATATATCAACAGAGTCATGCTCAAGCCCTCTTAAATATGCCGAGGCCGAAAATACATGGATGTTCTTCCCATTCGGATATCGATGGCGAGAAAAAGCTGCACCTGCTTTATTTGCGATATAGAACCAAAAACAACAAAGAGGAATCTGTTCATAATTATTATAGCCCTCAGGCTTCTTCATAGGCACTAGAACCTTGGCAACTCTTTCATGTAAAATACTTGTCTCTCCAAAATAATACTCCCATTGTTCTTTTCTATATTTTTCAATATCATTTTCTGAGGCATTTAGTGGCAACTGGTTCTCACCAAATGAATAGGCAGCCCAATTTTTAACTTCTGCTTGATATAAAATCTTTTCTGTTGCGTTTTCGCACTTCAGCCAGCCATCTAATCGAGGACCCTTTTTCATTCCTGTGGTACAAGAATAAGATAGAATTTCTAGTGTCCCTTTTTCTGTGTTTTCCCAATAGTGCCTGAATAAACCGAAGAGCAAATCTTCACCTAGTAATGCTGTGATTGCTGAAACATCTGAACCACGTCCTTCCACGTTCAGGCGTTCATCATAAAACTGTATTAATTTCGTTCGGGATAGATTCATAATTTATGCCTAACGAAAGAGTCAGCAGGAGTTCGTCGATCGGCTGCATTTGACTAATTGGCTTGGTTTTTTCCATTTGCAAGCATCTGTGCAAAGGGTACCTTCAAAAAGCTCTTGGTTTAAGATATTTAAAACATGAAGTGAATTAACGAATCCGCCGCAATATTCTGCTTCCAGTGCTATGGTTAGCCCGACTATCCTATTGAAAAATGGCCTTAGCAAAGGGCCATCAATACATAGCGTGGATTTAATCTCTTGATCGCTTACGAGACGCTCAGATCCAAGAACGGACCTAGCTCGTGGGTTTGATATCGAAAAGTAGTCAAGATCGATATCAAGGAATATCGGACAATCCGGAGGAAGATCCTTTAATAATTTTTTCGCATCCTGATAGAACTTAACCTTGTGTATACGACCATTCCGATCTTTTTGTTGCAGCCTAGTGCGAAACGTCTTGAATGCGGCGGAATCCTCTCGACCATTCAATAATACATAAACATCCGAGAAGAAATCGAGATAAAGTGCAGGAAGAATGTGCCCGTCATTCAGGCTGGGAAGTCTAAGCCATGTAAAAAGTCCAAGCTCCAATCTGTTTTGAACATGAAGATTATCCAAATCATCTGGAACAACCTCACTTGGCACACCAACATCATCGTGAGCGTCAATAGTAATCAAGAGCGGTGAGGTTTTATTTTCGAGCGAGGAAAGACCCCAAAAATAAAAAGCAAACCGATGCTCATGGACAATTCCCACTATGCAACAACCATGATCTTGGCCTGGAAGAGAAACAAATGAAGACTCACAACCTGGCGGCATCAGCCACCCATTAATATCTTTAAGCCATTTTTCAATCCGTTTTCCGTCCATCTTTTCCTCAGTCAACGAAAAAATCACAACCACAAGGCAATCGATTGCATTGCTTTTTTAACTGCCTGATAAAATTTCCATTACCATATATATAGTCGTGATAGTCTGGCTAACAATAAATATGTGTCGTTTGGCTTTTTCTGAAATGCGCAATCATTTTACTCCTTTTGGAATAAGATGCAATGTGAAAGATCATCGTAAAGACATCTTTATTGAAAAAAAAGCGCTGGCTTCACTATAACGAAGGCAAAAACCGAAGCAGGTTTTTTTTAGGGGGAATTTATTCGATGCAAAGAAAAGATTTTTGCTTTTCTTTTTTGAGCAAGACCTTATTATTAATTCCGAGATTCAATTTTCAAAAACCTGGCCTATTTAATCATTTTCAGCAAAAGATTGGATTCAATTGATAGCCTTTGAATGATTTTTTAAAGGAAGGAAGTTCAAGTAATATTGATTGAGATCACTACTAGAAATCTATTTTCGACCATTCGTCAATTAACCATTTTAAAACATGAATCGCTTTTTTTACTGGAAAGAAAATTTCGTATCATCAATTAGGAAATATTCTCTTGATTATGGTCTCATGATTATTAAAACGGATTTACTGCCTTGCGATCTTCAAACTAGAGCATTCCAAAAATAATTATTCGATAATGAATAAGTAATATTAATATTCTAGAATGGATGATTATAAAGAAATATATATTATTATATATGATCCGAAAAGCGCCGATAGTTGGTTAACGCGAGCAATCTTTTTTCATTGCCAGTTTTTGGACCTCTCTTTTTTTTCAATTCTTCTTTAATATTCACTAGAAAGGTTACTAAGTCTGCATAAGTATTAATTTTATACACATTACAATATAACCGTCCTTGTATGCCCCATCTTCTTAAATCATATTCTGAAAAAGATTTTCTTCCAGATTTTCCTAATATCCAACGACCTAATTTTGTTGGATTGATCCTATCATGCGTTATTTGCTGCTTTTTTTGCTGGTTGACGAAATCGCGAAGCTTGAAATCCACAAAATCAGCTATTGACGCGATGCCAGTCTTAGTTTTTATATTAAATGCACCTTGTATGCGCCATTCTGAGTGGATGCATGGTCTGCCGTTAATTTTCGACAGTCTAGGATAAATTACATGCTTAAATTTATCGGAACCCATATAGATTGTTTTTGATGAGAAAAGTTTTTCATCAATAATTCTATTTTTTCTTCTTTTGCTGCTCTTTTTTGAGTCATTGCATTGATCATAAATAAGGTGGGTATGCGTGTACTTTTTATTTATAGTTTTTATCAATTTCTCAAATTCGAATGAAGCTTCCCTCTCAGTTTCATAAAATGTATCTTCAGCTATTTCCAATGATGATATTTTCACGATTATATTAGACAGGCTTTTATCTAATATCCCGAGGCATTTTTGAGAAGGAGCAACGAATTCTATTCTGGCAGGCAGACCGTATGTTCGCGCCTGTTCATAAGCATTGCCTACAAAAAAAGAAGTTGTTTCTGATTTAAGATCATTTAGAGGAAGTAGCTGTCGTAGATTATTTGGAGATTTTCTGATATTTATTCTTACCTTATCGAAGTAATATCCGCATTTCTCATTTTCAAAATTGTAACTTAGCATTTTGCCTCCTAATCAGGCTTTGCTAGGATTGAGGCGGGAAGATTAGGTTCCCGCCTCTTGACCCTGTTGCAACAGGGCATCCCAGGCTGATTTAATTTTTCCACTTATATAAAGCTATACGTCAGTTCCGTAAATTTGAAATTCTCATCAAGGTCGTCACAAGTATCGCTTCTACCGCGAATCGTACAGCCTGCATTCATGCCGTTAACGCGGAAAAGATACAGCGGACAACTATGGGACGAGCATTTTTTCACTTCCCCTACTTGTCCATTCATGCAATGTAAACAATATTCGCGAATAGCTTTACGTCTCTCGCTGGCGTTTTGAGACCCTTTTCCTGAGCGATAAAGATGTAATGCACATTTCTTTAGTGTACAGTCCGAGACTTCAGAAGGAATCCAACCTGAACAGTTGAGACATCGTTCATGGATAGCTTTTCTACGGTTTAAATTTACATCTTTATGACCGTCTTTACTCTTGATTAGTGCTTGCATTTTTTACCCCATTATTTTTTATTTCGTTCTTTAAAAAAGGATTAGTTAAACTGATTTCGCAGATTCTTTATCAATAGAAAAAGCCCCACGAGACAGATGGTTTGCCATCTTGCTGTGAGGCTTTATTGTGCTGTGTCTATTTTGAGTGGCGATCTCGCCTTTGAGTTTAAATGGTATTACATTCTGAAAACCTAAATATGCATCGTCTATACTCCCCATACAACGGCGGCCGTCACGATCAATGAAAATGCAGATCCCGATGTTCCCGGCGACATTCTGGCAGCTCTGGACCGCATCGTTCCTTTGTCGGCAAATTACCGGCACACCGAAGGCAATTCCGCCGCCCATGTCAAATCATCGCTGGTTGGTGCGTCCGAAATGGTCATGATTGAAAACGGACGCCTGCTTTTAGGCACATGGCAGGCAATCTTCTTTTGTGAATTTGACGGCCCGCGGACGCGGAAGGTCTATATCAGTTTTAAGATTTAAGTTTTAAGCAAAAAATGCTGCGCGAAGCGCTCCAGTTCTATACCTTAACTACTTAATTACTTTATTACTTAAATCTTAATTACTTAATTACTTAAGACTTTTACCATCTGTCCATGGATTAATCCGTTGCTTGCAACAAGCCCAAGCGAACGTAACGTCCATTGATCGCCCGACAAATCGGAAATCGTACCGCCCGCTTCGAGAACCATCAGACAACCGGCAGCCGTATCCCAAGGTTTGAGTTTCAACTCCCAGAAACCGTCCAGACGGCCCGCCGCTAAATAAGACAGGTCCAGCACCGCCGCACCCGGGCGCCGGACGGCTTGCGCTTTCATGATCATGGATGAGAAAAGATTGAGATTGTTATCCGGACTGACTCGGATATCATAGGGGAACCCGGTGGCCAGAAGGCTGCGGGACAGATCCGCTTCGGAAGATACACGTATCTTTTTCCCGTTGAGGAAGGCCCCGCATCCGCGCTGTGCAAAAAACATTTCACCTCTCAGGGGATCGAAAACGACGCCCTGCTCGACAACTCCTTCTTTCTCCAGGGCGATGGATACGCAGAAAAAGGGAAATCCATGGGCGTAATTCGTCGTGCCGTCCAGTGGATCGATAATCCAGCGGGTCGCCGCCCGTTCATTTTTTGCTGCCGATTCCTCCGACAGAATTCCATGATCCGGGTAATGGCGGACGATTTGGGCCACAATTAACTCCTCGGACATCCTGTCCGCTTCCGTCACCAGATCGATCGTTCCCTTGTAAAAAACCGGGTTATGACGAGTCAGTTTTTCGGCCAGCAGAAGGCCCGCTTCCCGCGCCAGACTTTGGATAAAATCCGCGATTTCCGTCATGAACAGCAACTCCTTTGACACGATTATTGGGAACTTTAAACCATAAAGTGTGCGAAAAAGTAAGGACAATCTTAAAAGTTGCGCTGTATTGGAAATAATGTTAGACAAAACAAAAAAACGATTATTTGTGATACGTTAATGATGATGGAAAAAGACGCTGAGTCTACGATAATTGAGTTAAAAAAGGCGCGGGAAAGTAAGGGGCTGACCCTGAAAGATCTTTTTATGCGAACGCGCATCAGCGTAGTTAATCTGGAAGCCATTGAAAAAGGTGATTATCACCTGCTGCCGGTTCCGATATACACTCGCAATTTCATCAAGACGTATGCCGATGCTTTGGGAGTGGACGGCAAACCCTTCCTACAGCGCTACGAGAATTATCTTCAATCCATTCAAATACAAGAAAAGGCCGAGGTCCCTGACGAATCACCCCGGACGCCTCTTGTCGCAACGATGAGTCGGCATAAGACGGCCCTGTGGGTTTTGTGCATTATCATCGTCCTGGTTGCCGTATCCTTTTTCGTGACGAACTATAATAACCCGGAAGCAGACGTCCACCCCGTTGCCGAAGCTCACAAACCCGCTCCAGTTATTCCTGAACCTCTGCCGCAAAATGGACCTTTACCGAATGAAATTCCTGTCGCCATCAATCTCCCGGCGCCCGGGGATTCGTCCACCGTCAGCCCGGCCGGTGCGAGAACAATGCAGCCGGCACTAAATGCGCTTGAAGCGCAGACCCTGAACAGCACTTCGACGAACGCATCTCCCCCGAAAGATGAATCCAAAATAGAGGCCCTTATTGACGATGAAGAATCGTCGCTTCTGGTCGCCCACGCGACCGAAGAAACATGGATCCGGATTCAAGCCGATAACAAAGCACCTTTCCAGGTTTTGCTTAAACCCGGGGAAAAATTCTCATATAAAGCGGCGCGTTTCAATATGGATATTGGCAACGGCGGGGGAGTAAAAATACAATTTAAAGGGAAGACCATAGAAAACTTGGGCAAGTCGGGACAGGTCATCCACCTGCGTTTACCGTAAATCACAACTACAAAGAAAAAGAGGTAATATTATGTTTGGCATAGGAGTACCGGAGTTACTGATTATACTGGTTATTATTTTGATTATTTTCGGCGTCGGAAAGCTTCCGGAAATCGGATCGGCGCTGGGCAAGGGAATTAAGAATTTCAAGAAATCGGTCTCTAACGAAAATGATACCAACGGAACACCTGTAAAAAAAGACGGCGACAAATAGCCGGTCCGTATCATCGTAAACCGATAAGCGGTCAGAGCATTGTGCAATAAAAAAATGCGGCTGTTGCTCTGCTGTACTGCAGGACAACAGCCGTCCGCATAAAGACTAACGGGGACCAGGGAGATGGGGTCCCCGAACCCGCTTGCTAAAAGGGCACATCCTCCATCGGCGTTCCATTTGAACCAACAGCCGCATCTGCAGCATCACCGCCGGCTTTGGCCTGTCCCTGTCCCTTGGAATCCAGCATCTTCATATCACTGGCGACAATTTCAGTGGTGAAACGCTTAACCCCGTCTTTATCTTCCCAGGATCGGGTTTGAATGCGTCCCTCGATAAAAACCAGTTTCCCTTTTACCAGATAATTCCCGCAAATCTCGGCCAGTTTGCCGAAGGTGACAATACGGTGCCACTCTGTTTTCTGGACTTTTTCCCCGTTTTTATCTTTCCACTGCTCGTCGGTCGCCAGATTGAAATTGGTAACCATTGTTCCATCAGGTGTGTACCGGACTTCCGGGTCCTTACCCAATCTACCGATCAATATCGCCTTGTTTACCATTATGATTTCCCCCTGAAATAAGTTGACCGCATCATACATAACAACTGGGCCTGTGGCAAACATATTTTTTGTTCATAGAGCGGCTGTATTGGCTGTGGATACGCGCCACAATCATGCTTGACTAATCATCAAAAAGAATATAGTCAGATTGACTTTGAAAAGTGGAGAAATTATGGAAGACAATGATCTTTTAAAGGTTCGCCTGGAAAAAATCGCGGCCTTAAAAGCGGCAGGCGTGGACTTATATCCGAATGACGTAACACCCAAGAATACGACGACCGAGATTTTGGCCGAGTTCGGCAATTCCCCAGGCGATGCTCTGGCACAATTGACGGATAAAGTTTCGATTGCCGGTCGGCTGATGGCCGTCCGCAGTTTCGGCAAAGCGGCTTTTATCAAAATTCAGGACCGCAAAGGCCAGATGCAATGCTACGTTGCCAAGAACATCCTGAGTGAACAGGATTTTTTTGTATTTAAGAAACTGGATATCGGCGACACCATTTATGTTTCCGGAAAACTGTTTCGGACCAAAACCGACGAATTGACGATTGAGGTTGAGTCCCTGCGTCTGATGGCCAAAGCGATGCATCCGCTGCCCGAAAAATGGCATGGCCTGACGGATATAGAAACCCGCTATCGGCAGCGGCATCTGGATTTGATTTCCAATCCCGCAGTAAAGGAAATTTTTTATCGGCGCAGCCGGATCATTAAGCTGATGCGGCAATTCATGGAAATGCACGATTTTCTCGAAGTGGAAACCCCCATGATGCAGCCGCGCGCAGGCGGCGCGGTCGCCCGGCCCTTCAAGACGCATCATAATGCACTGGATCAGGATTTGTACCTGCGGATCGCCCCCGAACTTTACCTGAAGCGCCTGGTCACCGGCGGACTGGAAAGAGTTTATGAAATCAACCGCAACTTCCGCAACGAAGGCATCTCCACCTTCCATAACCCTGAATTCACGATGATGGAGTTTTACTGGAGCTATACGACCTACGAGGATTTAATGTCCTTTACCGAGGAACTGTTCCGATTCATCGCCCAAAATATTTTCGGCGGACTCACGTTCACTTATCAGGGTACTCAAATCGACCTGACACCCCCCTGGCAGCGGCTCTCCGTTAAAGACGCCCTTTTGCACATAGCCGGAATGGAAGAGGCGGATATTGCCGATTTCGCAAAAGCCAGTGCTTTTGCCCGCAAAGTCGGTTGCGACGTCAAAGAAACCGATCCGCTGGGAAAGATTCTCATGGCCGTTTTTGATGAAGTAGTCGAAAAGAAGCTCATCCAGCCGACGTTCGTCACCCAGTATCCGGTTGCCGTGTCCCCCCTTTCCCGCCGCTCCAATTCGGACCCGGAGATTGTTGATCGTTTTGAACTCTATATTTCCGGACGGGAAATCGCCAACGCATTCTCCGAGCTGAATGACCCGGCCGATCAGCGCGATCGGTTTGTCCAGCAGTTGAAAGAGCGGGAGGCGGGCGACGACGAGGCGCACGAAATGGATGAAGATTACATTCGCACACTGGAGTACGGCATGCCGCCGACGGCCGGAGAAGGTATCGGCATCGACCGGCTGATCATGCTCTTTACGGATTCCGCATCTATCCGGGACGTCATACTGTTCCCGCTTTTAAGAACCAAACAGGAATGAGATAAGCACGAGCGTTCATTGTGCTGAAATTCAACTGTTTCTTGACAGGATATTCTTTAATGCCTTACGAATTCTTTATCAGCAGACGGTACATGAGAGCGAAAAGGAAACAGGTATTTGTTTCGATCATTACGTCCATATCGATTTTCGGTATTTTCCTCGGCGTGGCGGCACTCATCATTGTCCTCGCCGTAATGAACGGCTTTGAAGAAGATCTGCGCACCAAGATTCTGGGCATTCGTTCGCACATAGAAGTAACAACAGATATGAGCGGCGCGATGAAAAACTATCCGGCCATCCGCGAAGAAATCGACAAAATCCCCGGCGTCGTCGCCTCGACACCTTTCATTTACACACAAGCCATGATCCGCAGCGGCAGCGGCGTCACCGGCGTCGTTATCCGTGGGCTGGATACGCCGAGCGCACCGAAAGTGATCAACCTGGGAAAAATCAAGGAAGGCAAACTGGATTACCTCAATCAGATCCCGGATGAAGCTTTAAAGAAGCTGCCCGCAGAAGACAAAGGATTATCCGGCATTCTGATTGGCAGGGAAATGGCCCGAAATCTGGGACTTTTCCTTTACGATTCCATTACGATCATTTCGCCGACCGGCGGAATTGCCACGCCGATGGGCATGGTTCCCCGCATGAAGAAGTTTATCGTCGTCGGAATCTTTGAATCCGGATTTTATGAATATGATGCCACTCTGGCCTTTTTGTCTTTGAAGAGCTGCCAGGAATTCCTGGATCTGGGCGATGCGGTTTCGGGGCTGGATATCGTCGTCAATGATATCTACAAGGCCGATGTGATCTCCCGCAACATCCAGAGCAAGCTGGGTTTTCCCTTCTTCACCCAGAACTGGATGCAAATGAACAAGAACCTTTTTTCGGCTCTCAAGCTGGAAAAACGCGTCATGTTTATTATCCTGAGCCTGATCGTGCTGGTCGCCGCGTTCAACATCATCAGTGCTCTCATCATGATTGTCATGGAGAAAAATAAAGACATCGCCATATTGAAATCGATGGGCGCGACCTCCGGCACCATCATGAAGATCTTCATTTATCAGGGCTTGATCGTCGGCGTGGTCGGAACGTTTTTCGGCAGTATTGCCGGTCTGACCATTGCTCTGAATCTGCAGAAGATTTCTCTTTTCGTGGAGAAGATTTTCAATTTTAAAATTCTCCCGGGTGATGTCTATTACCTGAGTGAATTGCCTTCCAAGGTCAATTACGGCGACGTGGTCACGATTGTTCTCGGCACGCTCGCGATTTGTTTTCTATCCACAATCTACCCCTCCATGAGAGCTTCCAAACTGGACCCGGCGGAAGCCCTGAGATACGAATAGACGGAACCGAGCTGACGACTGCTATGATCATACTGACGAATTTATCGAAGACTTTTGTAAAAGACGGCAACAAAATTGAAGTCCTGCGGAATCTGAATCTGGAGATTAAGAGGGGTGACTCTCTGGCCGTTGTCGGCGTTTCCGGCGCCGGCAAGAGCACACTCATTCACATCCTGGGGACGCTGGATCATCCGACGTCCGGGACCCTGGCCCTTGCGGGAAACAATGTGTTTGAATGGAGTGAAAAGAAGCTCGCCGCGTTCCGCAATAAGACGATCGGCTTTGTTTTCCAATTTAATAATCTGCTGCCCGAGTTCACCGCGCTGGAAAACGCGATGATGCCGGCGCTGATCAGTGGCCTTCCCAAAAAAGAGGCAACGGATAAAGCGACTCACCTGCTTGAAGAAGTGGGGCTGGGGCATCGTCTGAAACATAAACCCGGCGAACTCTCCGGAGGAGAGCAGCAACGGGTAGCTATTGCCCGGGCGCTGGTCATGGAGCCGGAAATCCTGCTCGCCGACGAGCCCACGGGAAACCTTGACACGGAAACAGGAAAGAAGATAGAAGACATCCTGGTTGAGTTAAACGCGATAAAAAGAATAACATTGATCGTTGTCACGCATAATAAACTGCTGGCAGACAGAATGACCGGCAGAATCGGTTTGCGCGACGGGAAAATATATGACTTTTAATAAAAAAGCCTACACGCTGCTCATCATCCTTTTTCTTTTTTGCCTGTTCACGGAGGCCCGCGCCGAGGACGTCAAAAAAATATGCATCCTGCCTTTTGCCGTTCACACAAGCGGCGACAGCAGCGCGCTGCAGAGCTCTGTATACAGCAATGTCGTGAGAACCTTCAGAACTGAAAAGAAGCTTGAAGTTGTCGAATCCGGTGATATTGCCAAAAGTGACGTCATTCTCAGTCAGGAAAAAGCCGTCGCCGCCGGAAAGGCCCTTGCGGCGGATTATGTCGTCATGGGCAGCATAACGCAGTTCGGAGACACGCTGAATATTGACGCGCAGATCATCGATATTCCCCGGGCGGCCGTCTTATCGACTGTATCGGTCCAGAGCAAAGAATCTGCCGGACGAGAGGCACTGGCCGGCGAGTTAAAGAAGGAAATACTGGAACGCCTCGGTCTTCTGGATAAGATCGTGCGGATTGAAGTCGCGGGCAACCGTAAAATCGGAGTGGATGCGATTAAACAACAGCTGAAAAGCAAGATCGGCAATCCCCTGAACGAAGAGGATATCACGGCGGATATCAAAGCCATCTTCAAAATGGGATTCTTCCTGGATGTCAACGCCCAGGTCAGCTCCGATGCGCAGGGTAAAGTCATCACCTACACGGTTGTCGAAAGGGGGCTGATCTCGGAAATCCGGCTTGTCGGCAACAAGGCTCTCGACCGGGACGACATTCTGGGCGCCATGACCGTCAAGACAAGGCAGAGCCTCAACCAGGAAAAAATCAAGGAAGACATACAAAAGATCAAAGCGCTTTATGATACGAAGGGCTACTACAATGCCGAGATCAATGACCGTCTCGAAAAAGACGGCTTAAAGGATATCGTCCTCATTCTGGACATCAAGGAAAATGATCGGGTTTACGTCCGATCCATCACCTTTGAGGGGAATGAATCTTTTACGACGAAGGAACTGGTCAATATGATGACCACGACCGAGCGCACGCTGCTGGGTTTCTTTACCGACACGGGCATCCTGCAAACCAATCAACTGAAGCAGGATATCCAGAAATTGACCGCCTTCTATTTCAACAGCGGCTTTGTCAACGCCCAGATCGGCGAGCCGATCATCACGCATGACGCCAAAGGCATTTATATCAAGATCGTTGTCCGGGAGGGCAAACGGTTTAAGATCGGCAAAGTGGAGATATCCGGAGATTTTCTGGAAAAACCCCGGGCCGACTTGTTTGCACTTTTGAAAACAAAATCAGGAAATTATTATAATCGAGAAGCGCTTTTAAAGGATATGGAGACGATCACGACGACCGCCAACGATGAAGGCTTTGCAAATGCCGACGTCAACCCCAAGATTGCCTCCCACGAAAAAGAACAGGTTGTGGATGTGAATTTCCAGTTGACCAAAGGCAGTCTTGTCCATATAGCCCGCATCGGTATTTCCGGCAATACGATCACTCGCGATAAAGTTATCCGGCGGCAATTGTCCCTTGCGGAAGGAGATTTGTATTCGGCAAGCAAGCTGAAAGCGGGATATACCAATTTAAATCAGCTGCGCTATTTTGAAGAAGTGGACATCCAGACGGAAAAGACTGCGGACAATAAAATGGATGTTAATATCCGGGTTAAGGAAAAGAATACTGGCATGTTCATGGTCGGTGCGGGTTACAGCGCTGTCGATGCGGCTGTGATTATGGGTCAGGTCACGCAGCAGAATTTTCTGGGTTACGGACAAATATTAAGTTTGAAAGCATCGCTCGGCTCCAAGACCAATAACTATGAATTGTCTTTTACGGAACCCTGGCTTTTCGATCTGCCATTGTGGTGCAAGGCGGATATCTGGAAATACAAAAGAGAATTTGATTCGTACACCCTGGATACACGCGGTGTGGGGTTGACTCTGGGCTACCCGATTTGGAATAGAATCGTCGGTTACGTCGGCTATAAACTTGGCATGGACAATATTCAGGACATTAATCGCACGACCGCCTCCTACTATATTCAGGCGCAGGAAGGTGAGCGGGTCACCAGCTCCATCACATTTACGCTAGCGTACGATTCCACCGACGACAACATGTTCCCGACCAAGGGCATCAAGACCAGCGCTTCCATGCAGCATGCCGGCATGCCTCTGGGCGGCAACGCAAAGTTTACAAAATACCAGGCATCCATAGCAGGCTATGTCCCGCTCTTCTGGGAAATCGTTTTTGGCGCCAAGGGCCGGATCGGGTACCTGCAGAACAATGACGACAGCGACAGCAGAATCCCGATTTATGAACGATTTGTCCTGGGCGGGATCAATTCTCTGCGTGGCTTGCGCTATGTCGGTCCGGTCGATTCGGGCTCCAGTGATGTCATCGGCGGTACAACGATGTTGAACTTCACAACAGAGCTTGTCTTCCCTCTATTTAAAGATGCCGGATTGAAGGGCGTCGTCTTTTTTGATGCAGGCAATGCCTGGAACGGCGGATATTACCTTGATGACTTGAGAAAGACGTGCGGCGCGGGTGTCCGCTGGTATTCGCCGATCGGTCCTTTGCGTCTGGAATATGGCTATGTGCTCGATCGCGGGCACATCAATGACGGCACTGCGGGCCGGTTTGAATTCACGATCGGCATGATGATGTAATGATGCGATGAAGCTGCACTTCATTGATGATGTAGATTAAACTTAATGAGAGGAGATTTAAAAATGAAAAGAAATATGTATCTGATTGCAGGATTGGTCCTGTTTGTTTTTGTCTGGACGAATACGTCGTTTGCCGCCGAGAAGATAGGTTTCATCAATATTCAGGACATCATCCAGCATTCCAACGCCGGCAAGAAAGCGGCGGAAGAATTTAAAAAGATTTTTGAAAAGAAGCAGGAGAACATCAAAAATATGGAAAACGAGGTCAAGAAATTGAAAGATGATCTCGACAAACAAGCTGCCGTGATGACGGCCAGCGCACGGAGCGACAAGGAAGCCGCTTATCAGAGAAAATTGCGCGATTACCAGATCCTTGTTGATGACACCAATAAAGAACTCCAGAAGCGCGATCAGGAGTATTCACAAAGAATGATTCCGGAAATTCTCAAAGTCGTCCGCGCCATCGCTGAAAAAGAAAAATATACCTTGATTCTGGACATCGGCACGATGCCGATGCCTTACTATGATAAGGCTTATGATATCAGCAAGAAGGTCATCGAAGATTACAACAAAGCGGCCGCTGCAAAGAAATAACCGTCTTGCAATGACATGGAAAAAAGTATTCAGGAAATAGCCGCCCTGATCGGCGGAACCGTCTGCGGGGACGAAAAAGTCATGATCAGTGATATCCGGCCGATTGATGAGGCCGGAATCCATGATCTCACTTTTGTCGCCAACCCGAAGTATTTTGCTAAGCTCGCGACGACCGGAGCAGGAGCCATCCTTGTCCCGCCGGGCACGGTGGAACCTTGCAAAAATCTGATTATCGTCGCTGATCCTTACTCGGCCTTCGGACAACTCCTGGCGATATTTTACCGCGTCGATCATGGTCCTCGCGGCATCAGTCCGGACGCCTATGTCGAAAAAGACGCTTCAATCTCCGGGGATGCAACCGTTATGGCTCGCGCCTACATCAGCTCGGGTGCCAGGATTGAAAAGGGCGCCGTCATTTATCCGGGCGTGTTTATCGGCCGGAACGTTTCCGTAGGCGAGGATACCGTCCTTTACGCCAATGTGAGCATCTATCATAACAGCGTGATCGGCCGCCGCGTGATCCTTCATTCCGGCGTTGTAATCGGCGGGGACGGTTTCGGTTTTGCTGCACCCGGCGCGGATAACACCAAAATTCCCCAGGTGGGCAGCGTACAGATTGATGACGATGTGGAGCTCGGCGCCAATACCACGGTCGACCGCGGCACGCTGGGCAAAACCTGGATTCAACGAAATGTGAAAGTTGACAACCTTGTGCAGATTGCCCACAATGTCGTGATCGGTGAAAATACGGTCATTGCCGCTCAAACCGGTATTTCCGGGTCCACGAAAATCGGGAAGAGCGTTATTATCGGCGGACAGGTCGGCATCGTCGGCCATATTTCCATCGGCGATCATGCTATGATTATGGCTTCCTCAGGCATCCATAAAGATATTCCGGCAGGCATGGTCGGCGGCGGGATGCCTTTTCTTTCCCGCAAAGAATGGCTGAAGGTGGAATCCAGCAAGATTAAGCTTCCTGAATTTCGTTCCAAACTTGAAAAGTTGATCAAACAGGTGGAACAGCTGGAAGCAAAAATTACGAAAACAGGTGAAGATCAAACATGAAAATTCATCCAACAGCAATTATCGCAGAAGACGTCCAGCTCGGAGAAGGTGTGGAAATCGGCCCTTATTCGATTATAGGACCAGATGTTAAAATCGGAAAAGACACTGTCATCGGTCCGCACACGGTGATCGATAATTACACCCAAATCGGCGAAGGCTGTAAAATACTGCAATTCTGTTCCATTGGAGCTCCTCCCCAGGATCTTAAATTCGGCGGGGAAAAAACCGGCGTCATTATCGGAAATTTCAATACGATCCGGGAATATGTCAGCATTCATCGCGGCACGACCGCCGATACCGGAACGACCGTCATCGGTGATCATAACCTGCTCATGGCCTATGTCCACATTGCCCATAACTGTAAATTAGGCAGCAATGTCATCATTGCCAATTCGACGGGACTGGCCGGGCACGTCGAGGTTGAAGACTACGCGATCATCAGTCCGCTTTCCGGTGTCCATCAATTCTGCCGCATCGGCGCGCACTCCATAGTTGGCGGCGCATCGGCCGTGGTCAAGGATATTCCGCCCTACACCATGGCCAACGGTAATCGGGCCACGCTGTTCGGCCTGAATCTGATCGGGCTGCAGCGACGCGGTTTTCCCGAGAGTTCCATTGCCGCCATCAAACAGGCCTATCGCATCATTTTCCGTTCCGACCTGCTCCTCGAGGAAGCTCTCGAAAAGGCGCGAAATGAAGTGGAAGACTGCCCGGAAGTGCGGCACTTTATCGACTTTATTCAAAAATCAAAAAGAAGCATTTGCCGTTAGAGAGACAGACCCATGACGAAAAAAAAACCTATCAGAGTTGGGGTGGTCGGCATCGGTCACCTGGGCGGTTATCATCTGCAAAAGTACGCGAAGATCGATGGCTGTAAAATTACCGCCCTGTCGGATACCGACCCCGAGAGAGCGAAAAAAGCGGCCGAGGTTTACGGCTGCGAAGCCTTTACCGACCACCGGGACCTGCTCGACAAAGTGGATGCCGTGAGCATTGCCGTTCCCACCGGCTACCATCACGCGGTCGCCAGGGACTTTCTGGCTGCGGGCATCGATGTGCTCATTGAGAAGCCGCTTTGCGCCACGGTGAAGGAAGCGGATGACCTTCTCGCGCTGGCGAAGAAGAACAAACTGGTTTTCCAGGTCGGCTTTGTCGAACGTTTCAATCCGGCGGTGATGGCGCTCGAAAAAGTCATTACACGGCCGGTCTTCATCGAAGTGCACCGTCTCCATCCTTTCTTTGAACGCGGCACGGATGTGGATGTCATTCTCGATTTAATGATTCACGATCTGGATCTCATTTTGAAGTTCGTCGATTCTCCGCTCACCCGCGTTGAAGCTGTGGGTGTTCCGGTCCTCTCGGATAAAATTGACATCTCCAATGTGAGATTGACCTTTGCCTGCGGCTGCATCGCCAATGTCACGGCCAGCCGCATCAGTGTCAAGACCATGCAGAAGCTTCGCTTCTTCGGACCGGAAGGCTACCACGCCGTGGATACCCGCAAACGGGAAATCCTGTCGCTCGCCAAAGTCATGGGCGCAGACGGCAAGCAGCAGATCATTCAGAACAACATCGACATCAGCGACCATGACCCGCTGGAAGAAGAGGTGCGATCGTTTATCAGCTGTGTGGAAAACCGTTCGACGCCCGTTGTTTCCGGCGAGGAAGGACGCAAATCGCTGGCGCTCGCTGAAGAGATACTCAAGAAAATGAAAACGCATGAGGACATTCCTTTATGATTCCGATGGTTGATTTGAAAAGACAATACAGCCGCTTGAAGAATGAGGTGGATCAGGCCGTGAGTCTTGTCCTGGAACAGACGCAGTTCATTCTCGGACCCAACGTTGCGGCACTGGAGACGGAAGTCGCCGCTTATCACGGATTGCCTTACGCGGTCGGGTGCGCCAACGGCACGGACGCGCTGCTGCTCGCGCTGCGCGCCTGCGGCATCGGTGCGGGCGACGAAGTCATCACCACGCCGTTCACATTCATCGCGACGGCGGAAGTCGTGGCTCTCCTGGGCGCGAAACCCGTCTTCGTCGATATCTGCCCGGATACCTTCAACATCGATCCCGGACAGATCGCCTCCCGGATCAACTCCCGGACAAAAGCAATCATTCCGGTTCATCTATTCGGCCACCCCGCCGATATGGCTCCGATTATGGACATCGCCAAGAAACACCGCCTGAAAGTGATTGAAGATTGCGCTCAGGCATTCGGCGCTCAGTATCAGGGACAGACGGTCGGCACCTTCGGAGATGCCGGCTGCTTCAGTTTCTTCCCCAGTAAAAATCTGGGCTGCTACGGAGACGGCGGCATGGTCGTTACGTCAAGCGAAGAGATTGCGGCGAAAATAAAAATGCTCCGCAATCACGGCAGCGCCGTCCGGTATTATCATTCCGAAGTCGGCTACAACAGCCGGCTCGATGAAATCCAGGCCGCCATCCTCCGTGTAAAGCTGTCCCGGATCGATGAGTTCAATTCGGCGCGCCACGCGAACGCTGCCGCTTACTGCCAGGCTTTGGCCGGTAAAGATATTGTGTTGCCCTCCGAACGTCGGGGCTGCAAGCATGTGTATCACCAGTTTACCCTGCGTGTGAAGAACCGCGAGGCCATAGCCGAGGCACTTTCGGCCGCGGGGGTTGCCTCGGCCGTTTACTATCCGGTCCCGCTACATCAGCAGGACGTCTTTCTTAAGATGTACGGCCCGCAGGAAAGTCTGAAGGTCACTGAAACCTGCGCAAAAGAGGTTCTTTCTCTGCCGATGTTCCCGGAATTAACTCCGGATGAAATCAGGCTGATAACCGATGCGGTCAGTCATGTCCGTTGAAAAAAGCAAAATAATCCAGGGCACGGATACAATTCCGCATGGCCCGAAAGTAATGATCGTCGCCGGGGAAGCATCCGGTGATCTGCACGGCTCCTTCCTTGTTCGCGAAATGCTGGCCATCAATCCGGCTCTGCACTTCTACGGCATCGGCGGCAACAAAATGAAAGAAGCGGGCGTGAGGCAATTGGCTTCCGCCGCGGATATCGGCGTGGTCGGTCTCTCGGAAGTTTTTTCGAAGGCCGGAACCTTTATTAAAATCATGGCCAGGATAAGAAGATCCCTGGACCAGCTGAAGCCGAATCTGGTTATCCTGATCGATTTTCCCGACTTCAATTTGAATATCGTGGCCCGCGCTGCCAAAAAGAGAAATATTAAAATATTTTACTACATCAGCCCGCAAGTTTGGGCCTGGCGCGAAGGGAGGGTCGAGCAAATCAAAAGACTGGTCGACAAGATGGCCGTTATTCTGCCGTTTGAAGTCGATTTTTACGCTGCACACGGATTTGCCGTCCATTACGTCGGCCATCCCCTGAGCGATACGGTGAAATCATTGTTTACCAAACGTGAGGCCAGACTCCATTTCGGCCTTGACGAAAAACGAACAACCATTGGCCTGCTGCCGGGCAGCCGGACCGCGGAAATCAACAGACTACTGCCGGCAATGATGCAGGCGGCACAAATCATTTCCAAAAAGATTCCGGATGCTCAATACATCCTGCCGCTGGCGCACACGCTGGATGAAAATATCGTTGCCTCGATCATTGCCCGATCCGGAATAGAAGTCAAAATTGTTTCGGGGCAGACGTATGACGTTCTGGCCTGCTGCGATCTGGCAATTGTGACGTCCGGAACGGCGACACTGGAAACAGGTCTAATGGGTGTGCCCATGATTATCATCTATAAGCTGTCACTTTTATCGGAGGTGATGTGCAGATTGATCATCAAGCCGCAGCTGATCGGCCTGGTCAACATCATTGCCGGCAAAATCGTTGCCCCGGAATTGCTTCAGCGCGACGCCAACGGGCCGCGCATCGCCGCCGAGGCGCTGGCTATCTTACTGAACGAAGGGAAAAAGCAGGAAGTAATCGCCGAGCTTCAGGATATTCGCTCCAAACTCGGCGAACCCGGCGCAGCAAGAAGAGCTGCGCAAATTGCCTGCGAAATGATATAGGATCGAATATGGAAGTATTTAAGCGCCTTTTGAAAATGGCCAAGCCGTATATCCCGCGATTCATTTTGGCCTCATTGTGCATGCTCATTGTGGGCGCGATGCAGGCCGCTCTGCCTCTGATCTCCCGGCCGGCCATCGACAAAATTTTCGTCAGTAAGGATCTGGCCTCTCTGAAATGGATTCCCCTCGCGATTGTGGGCATTTTCCTTCTCAAGGGCCTGGCCACCTACGGACAGGTTGTTTTGATGAACTCCGTCGGTTTGCGCGTCGTCACGGATCTGCGCAACCGTCTTTATGACTGCATCCAGCGGCAGTCACTGGCTTTTTTTGCGGAGCATCCGACCGGGGTCCTGATGTCCCGCATCACCAACGACGTCCTGGCGGTTCAGGCCGCCACGTCGGAGGCCGTCACGGCACTGGTGAAAGACAGCTTTACGCTGATCTGCCTGATCGGCGTCATTTTCTATACCGATTGGAAACTCGCTCTCATCGGCATGATCGTCTTTCCTTTGACCATTTATCCGATTTCCCGCCTCGGCAAGAAAATGCGCAAAGTGACGACCTCGTCGCAAGTCACGATGGGAACGCTCAATTCCCTCTTGCAGGAAACCATCGCCGGCACCCGGATCGTCAAGGCGTTTGGCATGGAAAAATATGAAGGCGGTCGATTCAACGCAGAAAGCGAACGACTATTCAAGTTCAGCATGAAACAGGTCACCATCAACGCCATATCCAGTCCCCTGATGGAATTCCTGGGCGGGCTGGGCATTGCCGCCGTCATCTTCTACGGCGGTTACAACGTTTTGAAGGGCTACTCCACTCCGGGGACTTTCTTTTCCTTCATTGCCGCCCTGCTCATGCTTTACGAGCCGATCAAGCGTCTTACCAACGTCAATAACACCATCAATCAGGGCATCGCCGGCGGAGAACGAATCTTCACAATCATCGACCGCGTCCCGGACATTGAGGATAAACCGGGCGCGGAAAAACTGCCGCCGATTAACGAAGGCATCGATATTCAAAATGTGACGTTTTGCTACGAAGAAAAGCCCGTCCTGAAAAACATCAATCTCTCGATCAAAGCGGGTGAAGTCGTCGCCTTTGTCGGAATGAGCGGGGGAGGCAAAACATCTCTGGTCAATCTGATCCCCCGTTTTTACGATGTTTCCGACGGCCGCATTTTGATTGACGGTCATGACATCCGCAACGTCACACTGCAGTCCCTGCGCAGCCGGATTGCCATCGTGACACAGCAGACCATCCTTTTCAATGATACCGTCAAGAACAACATTGCTTATGGTGATATCCAGAGAACGGATGAAGATATTTTCAATGCCGCAAAGGCGGCTAACGCGCATGATTTTATCGTGAACCTCCCTAAAGGGTATGACAGCAACATCGGCGAACTAGGCACCAAGCTCTCCGGCGGCGAAAAGCAGCGCATTTCCATTGCGCGGGCATTGCTCAAAGACGCGCCGATTCTGATCCTGGATGAGGCAACCTCTTCGCTGGACACGGAGGCGGAAATCGAAGTGCAGGGTGCGCTGGACAATCTGATGAAAGGGCGCACCACACTGGTCATCGCGCATCGCCTGTCCACCATCCGCAACGCTGACCGGATCATCGCGCTGGTCAACGGGGAGATCGTCGAAGAAGGCAACCACGAAGCCCTGATGGCCAAAAAGGGCGAATACTACCGGTTATATAATCTGCAATTCAAAGATGAAGGAAATGGCAATGATCGATTGGCAAAGGATCTGGAATGATGATGATTCGATGCGCCGCTTCAGTCCGACACGAGCAATCCTTTATCTTTTCTCGCTCGTCTACCGGCTGATCGTTCATCTGCGCAACCGGCTCTATGATCGGCAGATTCTCACGTCCTATAAACTGTCTTGCCCGGTCATCAGTGTCGGCAATCTCACGGTCGGCGGCACGGGAAAGACACCGTGCGTCATCCTGCTTGGTCAGTTGCTGCAGCGGCTTGGCTTTCAGCCGGTTGTCATCAGCCGAGGCTATGGCAGTAAAAGCCCCGGCCCGGTCAATATTGTTTCCGATGGAAAGAGCATTCTGCTCGACGCTCGGGAAGCCGGAGATGAACCTTTGCTTATCGCCCGCGCGCTGCCGCGCATTCCGGTTATTACAGGAGCCAGGCGTGCCCTCACCGGGCAGGCGGCCATTGATCAGTTCGGCGCCCAGGTGTTGATTTGTGATGACGCTTTTCAGCACCGGCAGATTGTCCGTGACATCGATATCGTTTTGCTTGACGCCGCAAAGCCCCTGGGCAACGGATATCTCCTGCCGCGCGGCTGCCTTCGCGAATCGCTCGACGGTCTTCATCGCGCCGATTGCCTGATCCTGACCCGCTCCGAGACTTCACACCCTCTGCATCCGGACATCGCGAAAATTGTCGATGCGGCAGGCATTCCCGTTTTCCGCGCCTCCCATCGGTTCAGGGACCTGGTCCGGCTGTCTGATAACGAGACATGGCCGCAAGACGATCTTGCCGGCAAAAAAGTTTGCGCTTTCTCGGGGATTGCCCGACCGGAGTCGTTTAAAAAGGTGTTGCAAGACGCCGGTGCGAACGTTCTTTCATTTATTGAATTTCCGGATCATTATGTCTATAACCGCAATGATCTGGATGCTATGGAAAAACATTTTGCACCTTTGGGCGCCGACTATTGGATCACCACGGAAAAAGACGCCATGCGCCTCACGCCTTATCCGGATTTTACAAACAGGATCTTGATCTTGCGCGTGGAGATGGATATACAGCCATCGACACCGTCTTTTGAAGACTTTATCATGGAGCGGCTTAGGCGCTCGCAGAGCGCTTAGCTCATAGCTCATGGTTCGTAGCTCGTAGCTCGTAGCTGATAGGACAGTAGATGTAAGAGTTACTTAAAACTTAAAACTTAAATCTTAAAACTTAAAACTATTTTTTTTATGACCCTAACTATCAAAATCATCAAGGCGATCGAACGCATTGTTCCCTTGCGCATCAAGCGGGGCCTGGCCGTGGGTATGTCCCGTCTGGCCTATCATCTCCTGCACAAGCACAAGTTGATCGCCCTGCACAATCTCACGCGGTCGTTTCCGGAAAAGTCTCTTGACGAGAATTTGCGGATTATCAAGAATTCCTATGCGAGCTTTGCAATGGTTTTCGCGGAGTTCCTACGGATTTCTTATCTGGACAAAAACAACCTGCAGCGCTGGGTTTCCGTGAAGGGACTGGAGCACTATGAAAAAGCCTGCCGCGAGGGCCGGGGTGTGCTGCTTTTTACTGCTCACTTCGGCAACTGGGAAATAGGCACCGCCGCCCTGGCGATTTTGTCGACGCCTCCGTTCTTTATGGCACGCAATCTGGACAGCCCGTTTTTGGAAAAAATCAGCACCTCGGCAAGAGCGGCCCTGGGCGTCCGCACGCTGCATAAGGAAAACGCCATGCGCATGCTCCTCCCGCTGTTGAGGAAAGGAAAAGCTGTCATATTGCTGATCGATCAAAACGTTGCTGCCAAAGAAGGGGTGTTTGTCGATTTTTTTGGACGCCCCGCCTGCGCCACCACAGGGGTCGCCCTCATGGCGATGCATACGGGAGCGGCCGTCCTGCCTATTTTCACGGCACGCCTGCCCGATGGCCGCTACCTGACCGAAATCGGTCCGCAAGTTGAGACCGTCCAAACGGGCGACCGGGATCATGACATGCTGGTCAACACCCAAATTTACAACAAAGTCATCGAAGAGCATGTCCGTAAATATCCCGACCAATGGCTCTGGCTGCATCAGCGCTGGAAGACGAAGCGCTGCCAGGCCCGGAGGCGCAACCCTTGATGAACGATACCAATAAACTGCCTGAGGCAGGCCTCCATAAAATATTGATCCGCGGCACCAACTGGATCGGCGATGCCGTTATGACCCTGCCGGCGGTGAACTCCATACGAGCGGCCTTTCCCGGAGCGCATCTGGCCATTCTCGCCAAGCCCCCGGTTGCCGATATTTATCGAATGTTTTCGCCTGCGGATGAAATCATTGAGTATGACAGTAAGTTTGATAACCCGCTGGGAGTATTGCGCCTGGCGCATAGACTCCGGCTGAAAAAATTTGACGCGGCAATTCTTCTTCAGAACGCTATTGAAGCGGCGATCATCGCCCGGGCCGCGGGAATCCCGATACGGGCGGGTTACAATTCCGACGGACGCGGGTTTCTGTTGACTCACGCGATAAGGCGAACCGAAAACATCTTTAAAGTGCATCAGATTAATTATTATCTCGAAATGGTAAAAGCCCTGGGTTGCGCCGACGTGGACAGCGCCGTGCATCTGGCAGCGTATGTCTCTCCGGCAGCGGCCAGAGAAGTTCTGCAACAATACTTGCCCGGTAATACCCGGAGTATCATCGGCATTGCGCCCGGCGCCACCTACGGCCCGGCCAAAAAGTGGCTTGCCGACAGGTTTGCCGCTGCGGCGGATCGTCTGAGTGTGGATTTAAATGCGCAGGTCGTCCTCTTTGGGGGAAAAATGGACCGCGAAACCGCCTCGGATGTCTGCAGGCAGGCCAACACGAACATCATCAATCTCGCCGGTAAATGCACTCTCGTCGAGTCGATTTATCTTATCTCGCAATGCCGGCTGTTTATCAGCAACGATTCGGGGCTGATGCATGTGGCAGGCGCGCTGAATATTCCCACGGTTGCGATCTTCGGATCAACCAATCCCGCGACCACATCGCCTGCCGGAGAAAAGACCGTCCTCGTGCGCAAAGAAGTGGAGTGCAGTCCCTGTCTCAAAAAAACGTGTCCGACGGATTTTCGCTGCATGACGATGATAACGGTCGATGATGTCGTGGCGGCGGCAAGCACCTTATTGAAGAGAAATTGAAGCCAATGAAGAAGAACGCTGCCATCTTTCTGGATCGAGACGGAACCATCAATGAAGAAGTCGGGTATCTCGACCGGGCAGGGAAGCTTAGGATGATTCCGGCTGCTTTTGAAGCCATCCGGCTGATCAACGAAAGCGGCATGAAAGCCGTCGTCGTGAGCAATCAAGCCGGTGTCGCCAAAGGGCTGTTTACGGAAAGCTTCGTGCACGAGATCAATAGTCTGATTCAAGATACCCTGCTCACAAAGGGCGCACGAATCGATGCGTTCTATTTTTGTCCGCATCACCCGACGGAAGGGAGCGCCCCCTACCGCACAATCTGCAATTGCCGGAAGCCGGCGGCGGGACTGCTGCATCAGGCTGCGGTTGATTGGGACATTGATCTTACGAGATCCTACCTCATCGGAGACCGCTTGCGCGATATCGAGACGGCCCATCGGGCCGGAGCCAAAGGCATCCTGGTCGCAACGGGATACGGGCAGGACGCTATGCAGGAAAGCGGACAGGATAAGCCCAATGAAATGAACAAACCCGACTTCAACGCCAAAGATATTCTGGAGGCGGTGCACTGGATATTGAAGGATCGAAGAACGTGAATATTTTAATCGTCAAACTGAGCGCTATAGGTGACGTGATTCACACCCTTCCTTCACTCAATGCTCTGCGCCGCCTGTACCCCGATGCTCACATCACCTGGGTTGTTGAAGAAGAAGCGGCGGACCTTGTCGTCAATCATCCGCAGCTTGATCGCGTCATCATTTTCAGACGAAAAAGCTGGATCAATAAAATTAAAGCCGGTCAATTCCGGCAGGCCTTGCGCGATGCGCGACTATTCCTGGCCCGACTGCACAGCCGCCGGTATGATCTCGTTGTCGACTTCCACGGTCTTTTCAAAAGCTCGATCATTGTCTGCTTAAGCAGGGGTAAAAGAAAGCTGGGATATGATTCGTGGCAGGAATTGACCCGTTTGTTTCTCAATGACAGAATTCCGGAAGATATGAATAAACATGCGGTCGACCGTTATCTGGATTTTCCGCGGCATCTGGGCGGCGAGATCGGGAAACCGGAATTCATTTTGCCGATCGCGCCTGCAGCAATAGCCAAAAGCCGCGCGATTCTGGATTTGTACCATCTGGAAGCAAAGAGGTACATTGCGGTTAATCCCGTTGCCCTTTGGGACACCAAGTTGTGGGATGATCAGAAGTTTGCAGAGCTTGCGGATGCCATTGCGCAGCGGATGAACATCCCCGTTGTCTTTACCGGCCGGGATAAAGAATCCCTTGACAAAATCACTTCGAAAATGGCTACAAAGGGAATCAATATCGGCGGACAAACGACCTTGCCGGAGCTGGCCTGCATCTATCAAGATGCACTGGCCGTCATTACCACAGATTCCGGACCAATGCATCTGGCCGCAGCCGTCGGAACGCCGGTGATCGCTCTTTTTGGACCGACTGATCCGGCAAGGACCGGCCCTTACGGAGCAAACCATATTATTGTCAGCGCGGGCCTCTCGTGCAGTCCATGTTTTTTGAAAAAATGTCCGACCCGGAAATGCATGGAAGACATTATGCCCGAACAAGTATTGGAAGCGGTGGAGAAGCTGGTGGATAGTGAATAGTGAAGAGAGAAAAGGGAAAAAGATTAAGGTCAAAAGAACGAGTTTAAAGATTTAAGTTTTAAGTGTTAAGCAAGAGATAAGGTCATTGCGAGCGGACCCTTGGTCCGCGTGGCAATCTCATGGATTCATGTGATACCCCGAAGGGCAGAATCCTCTTTTGTCATTGCGAGCCGCCTCTCAGGCGGTGTGGCAATCTCAAGGATTCATTACCCACATGATTGCCACGGCTCCTCAGCGTCGCCTCGCAATGACGGAAAGATGATACAGTCGTGGGGGGAACCTTGATTTTCATGCATCCTGTATGTATCTTAGGGTGGAGGCCGTAATGAACAGACAATTTACGTACATCGCCATCATTGTCTTTGCAATTCTCCTTGCGCCCCTTTTTTTGGTACCGGCGCATGCCGCCTCATCGCCGAACGTGACCCTGGATCGCGACCTTTACCGCGATATCGAATTCTGGGCAGCCGAAGGCCTCGTCACCAGCAATATGAACTCGATCCGGCCTTTTTCCGGAAGTGAAGTTGGCAGACAATTGGCCGAAGCGCTGGACAAATGCAACGCCATGGCGACGCCCTCCGCTACCTGCCGGGATATTCAAAATCGCTACGCACAGCTTTTCGAAGCGGAAATCGCCGAGGCGCGCTCGCCGAATAATATCTCTCATACTTACATCAAACCCCTGGAAGCTCTTACCTTGAGCTACAACTATGAGAGTGGTCCATTCTCCACTTACAACAATGAAGGCATTGACCGCGGCAAAGGCAGCAACGCCGTTCTCCGGGTGCAGTCTCAGGCCCGGGTCGGGCAAGTGCTTTCCTTTTTTGTCGAGCCCGCCTTGATTTACAATCAGCACTTTGGCCGGGAAGAAGACGGCGAAGGCGGCACGAGGACTACTTTGCGACTCCATAAGGGCTACGCCAAACTGACCGTTTGTAATGTTGAACTGGAGGCAGGCAGGGATTCCCTGTGGTGGGGGCCGGGTTACCACGGCTCGCTTCTCATGTCCAACAACGCCCATCCGTTTGACATGATCAAATTATCCAACCCCGAGCCGGTGCGTCTGCCGTGGATTTTTTCTTATCTCGGGCATTGGCAATTCAACCTGATATTTTCTCAACTAAATGACGAGCGAACGGGCACTGAATTGGCCAATCCTTTTCTATACGGCATGCGGCTGGGCTTGAAGCCGCTTCAATATCTTGAGCTGGGCGCGTCCCATCTGGTCGTGTTTGGCGGCCCCGGGCGACGCAACCTGAGTCTGGGCGAAATCAACCAGATTCTCTTTGGCAATGCCGACAGAAGTGGAGAGGAAACGGAAAGCAACCAGGAGGTTGCAGTTGACTTTGCCCTGACCCTGCCCAATCTGAAGAAATACATTTTTGTAGCCGACGGAATCAAACTGTATGGTGAAATCGGCGCGGAGGATAACGGCGTCCCCCCCACCAGCCGCGCCTGGCTTGCCGGACTGGCCATCTTTAAGCCATTCGGTTTGGAAAGATCCGCCATTCGAGGAGAGTATGCAACGACAGTTTTAGGACCATACAACACGCCTGCTTCCTGGTATGTACATTCGGCATATCCGATGCGCTATGAAGGCCGTGTCTTCGGACACCATATGGGCACCGAAGCAGACGATTATTTTGTCGAATGGTCGCACAGTTTTGAAAAGATTTATTACAAGCTGAGTTTCGATCTGGAAAGAAGCGGTTACAAGACCAAACCCTCGGCCCAGACCAAGAAACAGTACCTGGGAGAAATAGGCTATCGATTCACCTACAACACGAATCTCACCTTGAGGTATTCGTATGAAGACATCGACAACCTCGACTATATTGAAAATCAAAGTCAGAAAAACCACTTCATCGGCCTAGACGCCGCTATCTATTTCTAAGCTGAATTATTTAATCTCAACTCGCATTCCACGGTCACCGCATAAACAAAAACCCCCGGCCAAACCGAGGGTCCTTTTATTAGTTTCCGGCCGCCGCCGGACTATACGTTTCTAACGTAAGACTTTTTTTTTTAACTTAAAACTTAAATCTTAAAACTTAAAACTGTTTTTATTTCACTTAAACCTTAAATCTTTTTCCTTCACTTTTCACTTTTCATCATTCACTTTTCACGTTTTTTTACTTAACTACTTAAAACTTAAAACTTTCTTTTGCGTCCTAATGCGTCACTCCTTCGCGCGTGATCACTTTCAAAAACGTCATCCAGAGAATTCTTAAATCGAAAAGGAAAGAGTGGTGCTTTAGATAATACTCATCAAAGCTTACCTTGACTGGAATCGGCAGTTCATCACGTCCATTAATCTGAGCCCAGCCCGTAATTCCCGGAATTAAATGGTGAACACTTTTGGCCGTCCGCAGAGCAATCAGATCGTCTTGATTGAACAGGGCTGGTCGTGGACCGACAAAACTCATATCCCCTTTCAAAACGCTCCACAACTGCGGTAATTCATCAAGGCTTGATTTTCTCAAAAAAGTACCGATGGGTGTCATATGCGCGTAAGGATCTTTCATCAAATGAGTAGCAACCTCGGGTGTGCCAATCTGCATTGTTCTGAACTTAGGCATTTTGAAAATCTTATTATGCAAGCCTACGCGATCCGACCAATGCAAAACGGGGCCCGTGGAAGTCAGTTTCACGAATAGCGCAATAATCAAAACGGGCGGCAACAAGACCAACACCAAACAAATGGAAACAAACAAATCAAAAAGTCTTTTCAATCTAGTAATCCAAAATCAAGAATCCAAAATTTATAATTATTTCTTTATTGTACTATCCACTATTCACCATGAACTATGCGCTATGAGCCATCAGCTATGAGCCGCGAGCTGCGCTCGCCATCACCTTCTCCACCACAGCTATCGTATCTTTCATATCCTCTTCCGATAATGTCGGATGAACAAGAAACATCATGGAGGTATCGCCCAGCTCTCGAGCAATCGGCAACCTTCCAGTAGGACGCAGGCCTTCGGCATCGAAAGCCTTTTCCATGTACATTTCACTGCAGCTACCTGTAAAGCAAGGTATGCCTTCAGCATTGATAGCGACGATAACCCGTTCGCGGTTCCAGCCCTGTTTCAGCATTTCAGGTTTAATAAACACATAATACTTATAGTAGGCATGGGAAATATCATCAGGCGGCTCTGTCACACGCAGCGCCGGAATATTCAAAAAAGCTTTAGTTAAAATGCCGGCATTGCGCCTGCGTTTTTCAATCCAGTCGGGCAGCTTGCGAAGTTGAATCCGCCCGATGGCTGCCTGCATTTCCGTCATCCGCCAGTTTGTTCCAAACGATTCATGCAACCATTTAAAAGACGGACCGGGCTTGAGATCATTATTACTGTACACGGCATCGTAACTTTTGCCGTGGTCCTTGTACGACCAGACTTTCGACCAGATATCTTTCTTGTTCGTCACTACCATGCCACCCTCACCGCCGGTGGTCATTATCTTGTCCTGACAAAAAGAAAAAGCAGCTGCATCGCCAAAAGAACCTATCGGGCGATCTTTATAAAAAGCGCCGGATGCCTGCGCGCAATCTTCTATTACCGCAAGCCCGCGTTTTTCGGCCAAAGCCATAATCGCATCCATTTCACAGGGCCACCCGGCCAGATGAACTGCAATGATCGCACGGGTGCGGCTTGTGATGACTTTTTCAATTGTTTCCACAGTAATATTTTGACTGTTCCGATCCACATCGGCAAACACAGGTTTTGCGCCGCGCATGACCGCGCAGCTTGCCGAAGCGATATAACTACGGGGAGTCACAATGACATCATCACCGTTACTAATATTCAAAGCCATCAAGGCGACTTCCAGAGCCACTGTACCATTCATCATGGCCACGGCGTAATTCACGCCGATGCTTGAGGCGAACTCTTTTTCAAACAAACGGCCTTCTTCTCCCGTCCAGTAATTAACTTTGCCCGATTGAAGCACACTGGACACAGCCGCAATTTCGTCACTGGCAAAGAAGGGCCAAGGCGGGAGATGGTTGGTACGGACGGGGGCTTCACCATTCATAATTGCTTTACTCATTTACTTTCCTCATAACAAAAAAATACATCATCATTTTGGTTACCTTGCCAAAAGAAGGCCTGCAGCAATCGGGATCCCCTACACTTTCTTTATCTGGGTATTATTTCCACGCTGTCGCAACAGGGAAAGCATATATTCTAAACCATCTGGAAAATCAGATAGATTCCGGCTTTTCTTCTCCATCGTATAGCTCTGCTAATAGTTGTTTCTCCATGCTTTGCATATCAACCACTTGTCGCGTATCTACTCTACGCGCTGGTGTACCAACATAAATGCCACTTTGCTCCAAGTCCTTCAAAACCAGGGTGTTTGACCCTGTCGCCGCATAGTCACCAATAGAAACATTTGGGTGAACAACTGTATTTGTCCCCAAAATTACATGCCTGCCTATTTTAACAACACCACCATAAAGGTGAGGCTTGTATTTCTTCGGAACACATGGATTCGTCAAACTTCTACCGGAAAAATCATCCGAACCAGTAATGATCCGACAGCCGGCTGATAAACCGGAAAAATCTTTCATCTTAAGAACACCGCCACCAATTATTGAGCAAAATGATGATATATGTACAAACTTACCTAACGACACACCCTTTCCTCCGGCAATTAATACAAAATCATCTACAATCGAGTAGTCATCGATTTCGACCATGCTTGGGTTAGCAATTTTGGCTAGTGGACGAATGGTAACTCCCTTTCCGCAATACTTTAAGAGTTGCTTAACATTATCACCCATTAAATGGCCTTCCAAAATCATATCAGGATGCATCGTCGTCATAGCTTTTCACCCATGAATTCTTCGGCAGTTGCCTGTCCCGGTTGGTTTATCCCTTCGCGCCTGATAATCTTCCGGATCGTAATAAAAATAATCTTCACATCCAGCCAAATTGCTCTATTATCGACATACCAGACATCCAATCTAAATTTTTCTTCCCAGGTTATGGCATTACGACCATTGATCTGCGCCCAGCCGGTGATGCCCGGCTTCACCTCATGCCGCCTTGCCTGTTCCGGCGTATAGCGATTAAGGTATTGCATGAGCAATGGTCTGGGTCCCACCAGACGCATGTCGCCTTTCAGAACATTAAAGAGTTCGGGCAATTCATCCAGACTTGTAACGCGCAGAAAGCGACCAAAGAGCGTCAGACGATCCCCATCGGGCAGCAACCCGCCATCACTCCCCCTTACGTCAGTCATCGTGCGAAATTTAAAAATGGCAAAAGGCTTCCCATGTAAGCCTGGTCGAATCTGTTTAAACAACACCGGGCGGCCCAATCGAATGCGCACCAGTAACGCGGCAACAGCAAGAATTGGTGAAAACACGATAAGCGCCGGAACGGTCAATGCCACATCAAATATGCGCTGAACCACGGAAAGATAAAACTTGTTTTTACTTTTGCCAGATGACATTTGAAGAGCTCTTTCTCATTTATCCACGCAAGCATCCAGTGTCTCTGCTAAGCGGCCAGCTAACTGATTATAGCTATGATTCGCTGCCACATAGCAATGCCCAGCGCAGCCCATGCGATACCGCTCCGGTGCTGTCATATTTGACACTGCAAGGATAGCCTGCGTTAATGCTGCAAGATCACCAGGCGGTACTGTAATACCAGCTTGAGCATCATCAACAGGGTTGTTTGAGGCATCGCTGCAAAATATGACCGGCCTGGCTCCTGCCATAAAATCGAAAAGCTTATTTGAACTAATTCCGTACCGAAACACGGGAGCATCTATCAAGTTGAACACAAAGGCATCGGCCTCAGAGGCTAAAACGGGGATATCCTTTTTGGGAACAGGCGGTTCAAAAGAAACATCCTTTAATTCCAACGCCTCTGCCAATCTCATCAACGCCGGTTTTAATGGTCCGCCACCAATAAGACGCAACCTTATCGCCCCAGGGGATACCTGTTTGGAAGCTAACTTCATCGCACGCAGTAAGATGTCTAGCCCATTAGCTTGTCCATGTGCACCGAAATACATCAGCACGAAAGGATCGCCGTCCTGCCTCAATCGCGGACTAGGTTCAGGGAATGCAGACACGTCAACACCATTGGGAATCCAGACAACTCTTTCTGCAGGGATACCGAGAGGCGCGATGTAATCCACTGCCCGTGGAAGCAATACCACAATGCGAGTTGACTGGCGGTAAAGCCATAGCTCAAGGCGACGAAGAGCCCAAGTCACTAAGCTCCCTTCCTTGAGACGCCCCATATCGATTAGTGTTTGCGGCCACAGGTCGCGGACCTCAAATATGAACGGCACCCGATGCCGACGGGCCAGTAATGAACCTGCGAGCGCGGCAAAAGGATGCACACTCGATCCGATGATTACATCAGGTTTTGGCAAGCCCCGTGTGTAACGTGGCAATAGGGCACGAACGCTGTACGCCAGCATATTCAGCGCTCGTCCGACACCATTACCTTCATACTTTGGCGTATGAATCCAAAGAAAAGGTACCCCCTCGTTACACTCCAACCTGAAATTTTCACCAGCAGCAAGCCGCTGTCGGCCACTGTTGATTTCAGTACTTGCAGCAATGATCGTGGCCTGCCAACCAAACATTGGCAGGTTATTAGCTAAATTGAAATGGCGCGTACCACCTGCGCCACCAGGCTCAACGGCGTGATGATTAAGTATCCAGAGCTGTTTCATACCAGAAGTACCTCGCAAGCCAAGCTAAGTCTATAATAGCTTGATTTAGCGTTTGGCTGATGTTGAGCGTGCCAAGCAACCATGTCGGACGCTGCAGTATTGTTGTGTATCAATGATGTGCATTAAAGTTTTCCAGCATCTGCTTATATGTATTCACAATTTTATTGCTTGTCGAAGATAGATCCATTTCCAATACATGACGACGAAGATCTGGTTCATGGTCAGGAGAAGATAAGACATCTATGATGTTGTTCGCAATGATCGCCGGATCAGGCGGGCAAATCCGGCAAATTTCCTCTTGTTTTGCAATCTCAGCAAGATCACTTACATCTGTGGAAATAAAAGGTACGTTGCATGCCAGTGCTTCCTTGATGGAATTAGGCCACCCTTCCTTTTCAGATGTGCATAAAATCAAGTCACAAGCCGCCACAAAGAGTGGCATGTCACTATGAGGTATATCCGTAGCGACGCGCATCCTCAAATTGCCTATTCGAGCATTCGCGCGATCAAAAGCGTCTTTAGCCAGAGCATAGCGCTTCAAGCCGTTGCTGGTTTTAACTGACGTGAACAATACCCACTTTTCCTGATTGTCAGGATAGCCCAATGCAGCACGGGCCTTTATTTTATCGTACGGAACAAAATGTGTTAAGTTGATGGGGGACGGCATGACGGTAAGAGGACAATTCGGGTAAAGACTCTTTATTTCTGATGCAATACGGTTGGAAACCGGGAAGACAGCATTATACTGATTGATAACTATGCGCGTCATTAGACGCGCTAAACGAGTGTGAAGGAAAGGGAAGATATTTGTTTCCCTTCGGATTGTCCAGTCACTGCCTCGTACAGACAGCACTTTGGGGATTCCTGTTGCTGCCGCAGTTACTACGGCGCAGGCAGATCCATATTGGGCATGTATGAGATCGTATTTGCCTGACAATTGCTTGACACATTTACGTGCTTTTAATAAACCCTTTATTGAGCGAAGGTTTCCAACGTACAATAGGGTAAGATCCACGCCAAGTTTGCGAACACCATCCGCAGAGATGTGCATGAAAACACCGCTGTTCATTATCGCTGGGTCAAAATTATGTATCCAAAGAACCTTCATTTTATCACATTAGCATCATCTTGGTTTACGACAGCGCCCCTCAAAGATATTTATTTGCCTTCCGTTCAAGTGATACGAATGTTCATCTTATTCGCCCAAACCACCAAGTTAAGAACTTTCCACAAAAGAGGTGCGTGATTCTGGCGGCCGGTAATCGTTCGCTCAAATAATTTATGAATATAACAAATATCCAGGACTTCAGGTTGTTCTCGTGCAAACTTGGATAGATGATCGAAAAACAATGGTTTAAGTGATGTTTGGAGCCAAGCCCCAAAAGGAACGCCGAAGCCCGTTTTGCGGCCATAGAGAATCTCATCGGGAACGATACCGCTGAGAGCCGACTTCAGCAGCCATTTCTTCTTTCCGAAGGGTATTTTGCGCTTGCTCGGAAGTTGCACGACATAATCTACCAAATCATTGTCTAGAAAAGGCACACGGACCTCAAGACTTGCAGCCATGGTAGCTCGATCAACTTTTTCAAGATAAATGTCAGGCAAGATAACCATTAAATCAACCAAAGACATCTGTTTACCGATGTCATGTTCGGTGAAAGATTGTTGGCACACGCGATACCGGACAAACGGATCAGATTGCTCAATCACCTGACGAAATCGCGGAGAAAATATGGCTGATGGTTTTGACTGCTGATCCTCAATGGTCAGTAACAGTGCCATCGTTGAAGCGAGATCCTCGGCAGCAAAAGCATTTAAGTAACGCCGCACGCGGTAGTGAAAAGCAGATTTAGGTGTCATACTGTAAAGATGACGCACAAGTTGCGCCATGTTATGCATCCAGCCATAATGACTTAATGTGGAATAGCGCCTGTAGCCCCCAAACAATTCGTCACCTCCATCCCCTTGCAGGACAACTTTAATCTGCGCGCTAATCTGCGAGGCCATAAGAGATAAAGGGATATTTGCTGCATCCCAGAAAGGCATATCATGATGATCAACCATCTTCTCAACCAGATAGCCGACATCAACACCTGCGATATGAATTTCGTGATGTTCTGTCCCATAAAGTGCTGCAACGCGCTTCGCCTTGGGAAGCTCTCCGCCGTCCTGTGCAAAATCAAATCCAGCTGAGTAGGTTGCCAGGCGCCCCTTGTAATGCCGGGATGCAAAAGCGGCAATAGCGCTTGAATCAACACCGCCAGACAAGAATAATCCGACTGGCACATCACTCACGAGTTGTCGCCTGACGGCCTCCTCAAGCAACCGTCTCGTTTCAGAAATCATGTCCCGCGTATTATGACAAACTGTATCTGATCGACCAGCCTGTTCGTTGAGCGACCAATATTCATGGATCACACACTGAAATGATTTGAGATCAAGTTCAAGGTAATGCCCGGGTAATAACTGCTTGATGCCCTGATAGAGCGTGCGGCCGCCCAGAGAATTGCCGTAATATAACCACTCATGGAACGAGTCAATATTGCATGCCGGCGGATCTTTGCTTAAAGTTAAAATCCCCTTAATTTCCGATGCAAACATCAGGCATTGGTCATCCAAACGATAATAGAGAGGTTTGATGCCAAGCCGGTCGCGCACCAGCCACAACTTCTGCAACTGCTTGTCGTAAAGTGCAAAAGCAAACATGCCATTTAGTTTCACTAACGAGGCAAGGCCAAGTTTTTCGAACGCGCGCAGGATCACCTCCGTATCAGAGTGGGAACGAAGATTGCCGAGTGATAGTTCAACCGCTAATTCTCGAAAATTATAGACTTCCCCATTGTATATAATAACAAATCGCCCATCGGCAGAGACCATGGGTTGATTCCCGGCGCACGAAAGATCCAGAATGCTCAGACGCACGTGCCCCAACCACAGGCTTTGGTCAGAAAACTCTCCGTGAGCATCAGGGCCGCGGTGGTGCAACGCCCGAAGAGAAGACGCACAATCCACCTGACTAATGTGTTTGTTAAACGCTTGATTTGAAGCTAATCCGGCTATGCCACACATATACGCAGTAAGACCCTCTTATTTCAGACCAGGAGCGGAATTATTCAGACCAAGTACTTTTTCATATCGCCGTGCGATATGCTCAATACCATACTGCGCACGTAAATCGTTTAGAGATGGTTTTGCCGGTTTATTATCCAGGGCCGCAATAATTGCCTGAGCCATGGCATCAACATCACCTCTCGGCACCAGTGCGCCGTAACGACCACCCATCAAGATTTCTCGGGGACCACTGGGACAATCCGTTGCCACCACCTGCGTGCCGACAACCATTGCTTCCATAAGCACATTGGGAAACCCTTCGTATAAAGAAGAAAGGACAAAGACCGCGGAACGAGAGACATACTTGTAGGGATTATCGACAAAACCCGGAAGATCTACTTTCTCTTCCAGACCAAGTTCATGAATAAGTTCTGCTAAGTCGCGTCTGAGTGTCCCATCCCCAATAATCAATAGGCGGACTTCACGATTAAGCAGTACTTTATTGACGGCCAAAATAAGGGTTTCAAAATCTTTCTCCACACCAAGTCGACCCACACCAATGATTACTGGCACTGTTTGACGGTTTAAAAAAGGGTGATCAACGACCTCGACCGATTTCTCAAGAACACGATCAACATTCAGGCCGTTTGGAATGACAAATACTTTATTCCCTGCAAGTTTTGAGTGCTTGATTAAATCTTCAGACACCCCTTCAGAGTTGGCAATAACACCCGTTGCCAAAGGATACAACCACCGACGCAATCCATTTATCACATGAGATTTGATGCCACCCTTTTGAAATTTGTTAGCAATCGAGGGAGTCGTTGCTTCACGCACATAGACGCGAACCCTGTTTCGCACCGCAAATGATGCCGCAATTGCAACTATATTCGCGTGAACCAGTGTGGACAAAAAGACCGCTGGGCGTTTCTGCCATAAGTAGCTAATCAAGGGCACCAGTGAACGCAGAACACCCGTCTTGTTCAGATTAATGATTCGTATGCGGCTATCCAATACCCTGGGAGGCGAACGCACACCGTCGGCAAGCAGCAAATCCACAGTAAAGCCATCTTCTGCGAATTGATTGGCAAGACTGATCATAAAAAGCTCGGCCCCACCACCAGCAAGATTGGGTAAGAAAAGAGCAACGTCAGGTTTTACAAACACCTTCACTACCTATAGATTCTTTCTTGGCCGCAGCCATTAAAACAGTCATTCGCATTTACGACCGGAGGATACAACTTAACCTATGCTAATTTTTTTACATCCAATCAGATAGGCCAGTAATATCGCCTGCAGTGAAGCGCTCATTTTTGTGTACCACATTGAAAACATCGAAATGATAAACCACATAACCACAATGGTAAACATAAAGATCCTTTTATCGCTTGCCCATTCTTTATTAAAAATATATTTAATGGCCGTTCCAAGCAAATACAAATATACACACACGCCGGGCAACCCGAAGTTTGAGAGTAATTCCAGCCAATCATTATGAGCATAATGGCCACCGGTCAATTCCAGTGAGCCTGCAAAGCCATATCCAAAAAAGAAATTCGGAATGGTATCCGGCCTCAACCATTTATTATATATGTCGGCATAAATATAATCACGCCCGCTATAGAGGCCTTCAGTGACCATACTCATTCGATTTATGAAAAATTCATTGCTGATGTAATTAGAATAAGCAAAGTAACCAATGGCTATGATCATGATAAAGGCAATAACATAGCCTCGAAATCGCTCATGCTTTTCTATCGTACGCAACTGGTAAAAAGCATATATTATTGCGACAATTGCAGCAGCAACCAATGCCCCGCGTTTATTGCCCAGTATTACATAGAACAAAATAACACCCATCAATACGCCACTGATGAGTTTGTTCTTTTTCAATAAAAAAAGAAAGGGAGCCAATGCAACAAACATATAGGATATGTTATTAACGACTTCCTCTCTTTCGTATAAACTCATCAGAAGATTCTTTGTATGGTAAAACTGCATAATAGTAATCAGCAGCATGAAGGCAAAAAACCAGAGCAGATGTTTCGATTCTAGTAAATCATTCTCCGCGTAATAATAGAAGGGATAAAATGAAAGCATACATGTTAAAATATTTTTAAACATGGAGATACGCTGCGGATCAAAATCAGCCGTAACAACAAATCCCGCGATGTTCAAAGCAAGCAAGATTGACCAAGCCCGAAAAAAAGGTCCCTTCATGGTATTGCCCATAAGTAACTTAATGAAGTAATACAACGATATAATAAAGATTAATGTCAGAGCGGTTTGTGATATGAAGGTGCCCTGTGCATATAATAAGCCTTGTCCGAAATACAGAAAGAAGCAGATGGATAACATGTTGCGCGTAAATTTGTGTTTATTGATGTGCATATTATTCTTCAAAAGTGTGGATTAGATTTTCGACCATCCACCCCTGTGGATTAAATTTATCCTGATGCCATATTAAATCGGAAGTCCAATACCCCATACATTTACTTGATCCTGATGTACCATAACCATAGCTTAATTCAATAATTAATGGCGCCCCTGATTCATCATAAACAAAATCGAAAGCGGCAGATTGTAAATTCAATTTTTGAGTGATTTCAAAAGCAAGTTTTAGTGTAGTATTATCTATTGCATCATAAACAAAATTGGAACTCCCGGAAGCTCTAAAATCACCCTTTCGCACCATTCTTTTCAAACCATAAGCTTTATCCTTTATTACTATTAAGCGGACATCAAAATTGTTATTAGCAATAAAATCCTGAAAATACACATACCCTTTTTCACGGGCATGCATTTTGGAAAATTGAGTGGGCATAAACAGCCTTGCAAGTCCCTTACAAACACCCCAAAAAGAATCTTTCCCTTCTTTGTATTTTCTGTATCTTTCTTTCAGATAAGCAAAACGGTCAAACTGAGAAAAACCACGTCCGAAGGCTTTTCTGAGCAACCGTAAAGCCTGCTTTTTTGTTTTTACCAACCTAACATTGCTGGCACCAGCGCCACCTCTCAATTTGAATACTTTCGGAAAAGTGGTTGACTGAATCCAGTTGAAAGCGTCAGCCTTATTATAAAATACATAACTGGGCACTAAAGGCGCCCCAATTGCTTCCAGCAAGTATTTTTGGCCTATTTTATCATCGAAGTGCCAGGTTGTGCTAAACTCCGGGAATATTTTTTTACCTGCCATTTGCACTGAATATAAAAGCTGCTTGGCAAACAGGACATCTCTATAATCATCGTGGCTATGATGCCACATCAGCGCGTTACAATCAGCCAACTGTAAAATAATATCGGACGAGTAACAATAAACCAATTTATAAGGGATGTTCTTTTGTTGGCAATATTCAATCCATCGGTCGGAAAAGCTTCCAGGTCTGTTGTGAATAGCGATCTTCATTGCAGTGTCCTGATTATTGTTCAGTATCACTAAGATATTTTGACAATACTATGGCAGCCGCACGCATGTTTTATATTTGCCCATTCCAGTTATCATTGCCAGATAATAATATTATCGTTCTATGGTAGAATTTGCCTTAAGTCACGCATCAATAGAACAAAACAATTTCGTTTTGAAGGCCACTCAGGTTGAACAGCGGCCGGACAAAAATCACGGGAAATAAGCAGAGACGGGATAGGTTTAGTATTATTGTGTGCATGAACCTGATTTTCAATACCTCTCTTTTAACTGATGGTTCGGTGTTTATAAAGCAGTGCTAATGAAAATATCCCCTTTTTTTTATTTTAAAACAGTAATGTTTGAGCAGTGAAATAAAACAATAAAGTTTGTTGTTAATTCTTTGAAAAAGTATGAACCATAAAGGATAGTTGCGATAAACTTTTAAATAATACTCCCTACTCTCCATCAATTTTCGCACAATAAATAGCGATAGCATCTTCTTTGTTGAACAGCTCCCTTTATGGATTATCAGGCTCTGGGGGGCTATATAAGTTGATTTGTTCACGGACCGCAGTTTTTCGTGCAGTATAGGTTCTTCCAAAAACAAAAAAGTTTTTTCATCCAAAAGCCCTACTTGCTTAATGACAACAGCGCGAATCAGCATACAAGAACCGGAAATCAGATCAACCTGCCTTGGTTCATTATAGGCATATTCGCCAATATAGTAATGTTTGCGGTGCCAGCGATTGTCAGGGAAAAGCCTGCCCCAAATACTTAGACGGAAAAAATAATCTCCCATTTCCGGGCGCCTTCGCGCGCAGTTTCGATCAATATTTCCGTCTGAATCAACTATTTTTGGCCCAACCAAGGCGCAGGTGGTATTCATCTCCAATAACTCGACCAGCGGTTCGAGAAATTCTTTCTCAACAACCGTGTCGTTATTCAGGATCAGAATATATGGATCACCCGCGCGAATGGCCCAGCGTATGCCGATATTGTTTCCGGCGGCATATCCCCTATTGGCCTCAGATTGAATCAACACAAAGCCATGATCGAGAAACGGACCGCTCTCGGCTTGTTCCCGGGTAAGCATCAGACTCACGTGGGCATGCCCGGCTAACCATGCTTCGACCCGCGTAAGAGAGTCATTTTGCGAATCATTATCAACAATGATCACACGCCAGGGCTGGTAAGTAATATTTACAACCGATTGGAGACACTCCACTGTGTCCTGCCAGTTCTTATAATTGAGAATAACGATCGAAACCTTTTTGTTAACCATCGAATCTTTCTTTGTAATAAATCATATTTATGCTTTGTTTACCTGCCATCACGATCTGTTCAGATATCACCGGGTTTGATCATATTATTCACAATTCCCGCTATAGTCACGGCAGATTCCATACCGTAGGCTACACAAAAGTCATTTACATATTTTTCGGCCAAGCTATGGGCGTCCCGTTTTCGCACTTCATCAGACAACATTTGCCGGATTTCATTAAACAGTTCGTCCGATTTACTCACAAGGGGACAACCGGCTTTCTGAACTAGCTCTGCGCCATGACCCACCGGCGGTCCATCAACAGAAAGCACAATGGCCAATTTTCTCTTAACAAGTGCATCGCTTCCAACGCCGCTATCCCGAACGACCACGATATCTACTGCGGCAAGAGCGTCGTCCAGTGAAAATGCAGCATTCTCATAAAAGCGTATGGCAGGGTACTGCTTTGCCATTTCGCTGTATTTGGCCAACTTTTCCGACGGATGCAAGCGGACAAAAGCATTCCAATTACATGCAGTTTCGGCGGCAACACAGAAAGCGGTCACTGTTTTTCGCAGGATTTCAGGTTCGATCGGACCGGTGGCCAGCATAACGGCACTTTTTGTTAAATCCATACCTATCTTTTCCCGTGCCTGCACAGCCGATAAAGGGAGCTCACGGGTCAACCGTGGGCAGCCCACTACATCTATTTTCCCGGGGTTTTCTCCTTCACCAATCAATGTATCTTTTTGTATACGGCCCCAGCATAAAATTTTGTCAGCCAGGACAGGAGTGTATCCGAACGCACTTTCATTTGTTACCCCATGAACCAGTGTGACCACAGGTATCCCGAGGGACTTTGCCGCCAATACTAAACAAGAGCAAGACGCATTGCGATCATATTCCGTCACTATGACGGACGGCCGCCAATGTGACAGCAAGGCGAGGCATCCAGCAATATTCTGCGAACTGCTCAGCATATGGCGGGTGAGAAATTCGTAAGCACCCTCTGGAAGGTCATGCTCCCGGCATAAACGTCTCAACTTTCTGCTCCATTTGGGAAGGCATTTAAGGTATTCCTTTCGCCATATCCTAGCGGCCTTTGGCACTGCCTGTTTCCAGTCAACGTCCTGTATCCCGGGGATTATCGCTGAGAAAGCTGGACCCATGCGGGCTATGATGCAGCGATCCTTACCGATAGCGTCAATAACCGGAAGTATCAAATTCTGCATACGGGTGCTTGCGGATAAACAAGTGGCCAAAATAGGACGCACGGGCGGTAAAGCAACTTCATTTGCAGGCAAATGAATCAGAAGGAAATGGTAAAACATCCTGAGGTAAGCCATCCATCGTTGTCTCCGGTTAAACGATAAGCGCCCGTTATAGAGACCAATTATCAGACTATCATTTAATGTCTTCCCAATGGGTATGCCCAGGAACAAAGGTTCAGACAGGTCACGTTCAATTTTGCGCAAAACTGACGGAGAATACCGTGCGTGCAGAGCGTTACTCTTCAATAGAAATACCCTTTCGAGTAAGGAAGTAGAGAAAAAGATAACAATCCGCAATGAATGCCGTGTAACCGATCAGCATGGCCTGAGGAAACGCTACAAGCGATGCACCGTCGCGGATCAGCCACATGAGGCTGACGCCATAGACAGCCATGCCGCAGAGAATAGCAGCCAGATAAAGTTTTTGTTTGCGGATGACATTGAACACGTTATTGATTGGCGTAAAGCACATCAGAACGGGTTGCAGTAAAGACCATTGCATGGCGGGAACGGCTTCAACATATTTGGGTACGATAAGCCGCGCAAGCGGCTCCATCAACCACCAGGCAATAGCAACAAGCGGCACCATGCAAACCGCACTGAGCAGCATAGGCTTGAAGGTGATGCGGCAGAGGTCCTTGACACACCCACCACGGCCGAAAAGTTCCGCCATACGCGGATAGATGACCTGAGACAAAGCATGGGGGAGGAGCATTACCGCACCGGACGTCATAACAACCATCGCGTAAAGCCCCATACCATGTGTACCTGTATAAGACAAGACGAGTGTGCGATTGATCACTGACCACCATGCATAAATCTGACCGACCATAAATATCGGTGCGCCAATGATAAAAAGATGTTTAATATTCTGAAAATTCCATTGGGGGCTTACACGCACCGGCCGCCAGTAATAAAAGAGCACCGCGGCAATTATTGCAGTAAATATTGCACGCAGACATATGCCGTAAAAGTCCAGCGACCACACCAGCAGCAGCAGCACAAGGCTTGCGACGGCCTGAACGACATTGATCATGGAAAGGCGGGCAAAGTCATGCGCCGTGCGATAGGTAACTTGCAGATAGTTTGTACTATAAAACAACAGAAAAGCAAGAACCGCATGTGCGCCCCACCCGGCAGCCATCCGGAGATTCCCTTGAATCAGATAGTAAAGAGCTACGGCCAGTAAAGCAATGGCGGCTGCACTGCCAATTAGGATCATCCATGTTTGAGCGGATGCAGTGAGCTCGTTAGCCCTGTCCTGCTCACCCTTGCCGATATAGTATGGCAGTTCGCGGTTGAGACCGTTGGATATACCAAGCTGAAAAAACGGCGCATATCCCAAAACAAGTCCGATGCCACTGAAGAGGCCCAGCACAGAAGGCGCCACCATGCGCGCCATCAGGATGCCGCCAACCACATGAATGGCCGTTGATAATGCGTTGCCGCCAGCCAGAGCGCCAACAAGATAACCAAGTTGCCTTCGCTGAAGGTTTGCCTTCAGGCTATCGTGAGATTCTGCTTTAAGAACCACTTCTCCTGTCTTTGGTGGTTTAATGTCTTTTACCGTCATAAATGTTTATTGTTGAAGGATAAGTCGGAGATCACCATGAAGCTAAACAGATGTTTATTAGAATAAACCAATATTTCTTTGAGAGCAGCTTGAAAATATCCCTATATTTTCTACATGGCACTACAGATCGTAAAGTTCTTTCTGTTTTACACTTGCGTTTATCTCCAATAGTCCAGGTTCACTTTGGACGTATTCCAGTATTTCCATCCAGGAAAAATGCCGGTTACCTTTGAAGTGGGTTAATATTCGCCTCGCTAATTCTAAATCCTCGGTTTTATCGACGGCCCAGCGAAGATGACCAAAATCCTCGGCGTGATTGACCAGAAGACTTTTGAATCGGGGTGGTTCGGGAATGCTCGATATTTGCGTATAATACCCCGGCAGATCCCGGGAATCTGCAATCAGGATATCTTCATACATGTATGGCATGACATGTTCGCGCTGGTGAGGCAGACGTGCCTCACGCCATGCCTTGGCCAGAGCACGGAAAGAACATACTTCGACATCCAGGCCGATTGGATAAGTCCGGCCCCATGGGGGTGGCAGTCTGTTTGCCGTGAAATCCCAATAGAAGGGGCGTTCTTTTGTCGGTTCATAAGGCTGGTGCATGCCTTGAACGCCCAAAAAGAACTGAATCGTGCTGTCAATTAACGTAGGATCTATCAGTGGACAGTCGGACGTGATCCGGACAACGACATCGGCTTGATAGGTCGTAGCGGCCTGATAATAACGATCCATGACGTCGAAATGACTCCCGCGAATACAATTGTATTTCTGATTGCGGCAAAACGTCTCTATGAGATCGTCATCCTGCTCGGTCGTCGTGGCGACAACAACCTGATTGATGATTTTAGATAATTTTGTCCGCTCGACAACATGCTGCAGCATTGGCGCGCCGACAATATCGAGTAATACTTTCCCAGGGAGGCGTGTGGACCTCATCCGTGCCTGAATGATTGCGACGATGTGTGGACTGTTTGGAGTCATAAAATAGAATGCCAAATTTCCCGTATTATTTGTCTCATGTTAAGTGGTTAACGCAGTTATAATTATCTGAATTATAGTCCCGTTCTGCATTTTCTTATCCCTTGATCAAGATCACCAACTCGTCCAGCCGCCTTCAACTAAAATATTGGCACCGGTTGTATAGGAAGACGAATCGGATGCTAAATAGAGGATTGAACCGATAATTTCCGAGGATTTCATCATGCGGCCCATGGGACTCAATCGGTTAAATCGATCTTCAAAGGCTTTTTCATGGTTGTTCCATACACCGTGCGGCGTCACACAATTTACCCGCACGCCTTTTGGCGCCCAATAAGCTGCTAAATATTTTGTCAGCATGATGACGCCTCCTTTGCTGGCGCTGTAAGCCAGAGGATTGCCCATGGAATTGTTTTCATATAAAACCGGATTAGAGGAAACCACACCGTATGTGGATGCAAGGTTAATAATTGAGCCGCCTTTATTTTCGATCATATGCGCCCCAAAATCACGGCACATCAGAAACGTCCCCTTGAGGTTGACATTCAAAATATCATCCCACAGGGCCTCTGGAAAATTTTCAGGCTGTGCTTCCAAAAATCCCTTGGGCTTGTATTGATGACAATTGATCACAACATCGATTCGCCCGGCTTTACTTAAGACTTCTTCCTTGAGCACTGCGACCTGTTCAGACTTCGATACGTCAGTAACATAGCCATATGCCTTGATTCCAAGAGTTTCAGCCCGCGCTATAGGATTTGACTGCTCAACATCAACCAGGTGCACAATAGCTCCTCTTTCAATGAGTGCTTTTGATATTTCAAGGCCAATCAGCCCAAAGGCGCCCGTAATAACGATATTTTTATTTTCTATGTTGAATATCGGATCGTAACTCAATGTTTCCTCCTGTAATAATTTGATTTGCCAATTCAAGATCTGCAACAGCGTCTTGTGCCCCGCATAGCAGCTCAAAAGGTTTGTTTGTGCGGAAAAAATCTAATAGTTCGACCATTTGATGTTCGTAGGTCATTTGAATAACGTCCCGGGGGGCTTGAATTTTTGTCACCGAGCCATTATTAATAAGCATCTCGCCTGCCAACAGATCGATGGAAACCTGCCCGCCTGTAAAACTGATAAATAAAGATCTGCTGGTCTGTTTAGAGAATAAATCCAGTGTTAACGTGGAAATAACACCCTTATCATGTAGCAAAACCGCTGTTGAATACTCGTCAACTTTAGAATCCAGAATCCTGCCCGAACTTGTTGCACTTTGAACACATTTGGTTCCGCCAAAAAGCCAATGAAGGTAATTGATCTCGTGCATATGGGTAAGTGTGGCCCCACCGCCTAAATCAGATCGTGCCGCATAGCTTTCTCGATAATCCTCCCACGGATGCCAACCCGGAAGCCAGGCGTTGAAAACCGCTGCCGCATGTATGGGGACACCGAGTTCATTTGAGTCGATAATCATTTTGACTTTTCTTAAAAGCGGATGAAATCTCATATTATATCCAACCGCAAGCATGCGCTCTTTTCTTTGGGCAAGTTCAACCAGCGCCAAACTCTTCTTGACAGACGCCCCGATGGGTTTTTCAACAAAAACATGAGATCCGCTTTCAATCGCAAGTTGCGCCGTATCTTCATGCAAAGCCGTGGGATTTGTGACCAGAACAAGCTCCGGTCTTTCGGCCAGCGCAACCCCATAATCATCATACACGTTATTCGGTTGGATGGACGGATCAAGCGCTAAAGAACCCTTTCTTGTCCGATAAGCATCGATGCGATTGATGCCCAGTTTTCTTAATATCTTTGCGTGCCGCTGGCCTATGGAACCCAGCCCGCAAATCAGAATATGGTTCAACTATACCTCCACTGTCCTGGATAAGATTAAACTATTTTGAAAGAAACATTTCCCACTGTAACGGGGTATCCTCAGGAATATCGCAGAGCGCGTGGCTGTTGATCACGACATCATAATATTCCGGTGATATGCCGGATCCGGGCCGTTTGGCAATAATTCGCTCTGGCGTTATCTTTTCACCTTTTTCTATATTGCATGCAGCAACTAAGCTGCGGCGGGCAAATTTCCTCGCATTTTCCTGTCCTGAGAGATCACCATTGCCACCGATGGCCAGCAGATCCTGAATATATTGATGTTGCTGTTTAAACCTTTGGATGTCGTTCCGATCCATCGCATGATAATGATCATTTCCCGGCAGAGTTTTATCCATAGTAAAATGCTTCTCCACAATTCGCGCACCCAGCATCCAGGCGACAGAAAGCTGAAGAGACGAGAAATCCGGCGGTACGTGATCGGAATATCCGGCAACCGTATCCGCAAAGCACTTCTTTAACCAGCCGATGGCTCTGAGGCGGGCGTCGATCGCCATGCAGGGATAATTGAGCACACAGTGCATAAGGCAAATATCAACGCAGCCATGGTTCTTCAGCAGTCTTACAGCATTGTCAATCTCTGCCAGCGTTGCAGCCCCCGTTGATAATATTACTGGCTTGCCTTGTTCAGCAATCTTCTTGATAAGAGGATAATTGGTAATATCGGCTGATGCGACTTTATAAACAGGCAACATATCTTTGAGTTCATCAAAGAACTCCAAGTCGAATACAGTAGTTATAAAGGTTATACCGCATTTTTTAGACTCTTCCGCCAATGCCGTGTACTGCTCAATACCAAACCCATCAAATTTTTTGAATAGCTGGTACTGGCTTTCTGATGGCTCTTTGCTTTGGTCCCAATATGCGGGGCTATACTTGGATGCCAAACGCTCAGCCTTGTAGCTCTGAAACTTGATGGCATTGGCACCGGCCGCCGCAGCTTGCCTTACCATTTCCATTGCAGTTTGTATTTCATTTTCATGATTAACGCCTGCTTCCGCTATGAGATATAGCGGTTCATCCCCGCCAACTTTAGTCTTTTCGATGTAAAATTCCGGCGCCATCATTATAGACAATCCTCCCCGTTATGCTTGCGTCTAACAATGTTTTCATAATATGCAATATTGTCAATATCATTTGTCATGTTTCCCGTATGCTTTCGGTAGCGGTAAAGTGGCAATTCTACATGTCGAATCATATATTTTTTTTCGAAACGGATTCTTAAATCCAGCTCTTCCCGCATCATCATGCTTTCATCGTAAAGTCCAATTTCGATCAATTTATCCTTGCGAAACATGATCCCGCAGGCAATCGCATGTTCTTTCGCGCAGACACGTTCGATATGCTTTTCATTGTCATCAACAATAATATAATCGCACGAAACCGCATGCCATTCCACGTTCAGATTCAAAAAAAGTGATTCAACATATATGAGATCTTCATGCATATAATCATCTGAGTCGAGGTTTACAATATATCTTCCCTGCGCGGCACGGATACCAGTATTTCTAGCCTTTGGCAGTCCACAATTCTCTTTATGTTGAATCAATCGTACAGTATCGGGAAAATCCCTGACAATGTCAGCCGTGTGGTCCGTTGAACCGTCATCGACTACGATAACCTCAAATCTGCCACTTGAAAATCGTTGTGCGATGGCTGATCTGATTGCACGAGCGATATAGTTTTGCCGGTTATACACCGGTATGATGATACTGACTTCCATATTAAAAGTCTCCTTCTGCTGGAATAAGTATTTTTCTTATCGTAATATTTCTTTTTATCCATGGAAAGCCCAATTTAATGGCGAGTCTTTGAGCTTGACATAGTTTGTCTTGAGCTTGGGGTCTGACCACTCGCCATTGATCACCAAGGTCAAGGCAGTGTGTAACTGATAATTTGTGGACCAGATGTAAAATAGATATGTTTCCCTCGGATCGCAAACCCTCCGGTAACCTCCAGCGGGGAGTTCGCTATCTGTTTTACTATATGTTTTTCTTCGTCAATTTTGAAGATGCCGCCGCTGTGCAAACCGTAAAGGTTGCCGTCAACGGCCCGTCCAATGGCATTTGTGATGACATTCCCCAGCCCGCTGGGCTTCACAGATATTATCTTCCGTGCCCGCGGGTCGAAGACGAACATGACGCGCCGCTGATTACCAAAACCATAAACCAAACCATTCTTTCCCAAACACAGAGCGTCAATACTGCTATTTTCCGACGTTACTACTGTTTCAAAGATTTTCTCGCGCTTGACCGGGTCCCAAAGAAAAATTTTTGCCTCGTCCTGCGTAGGATGGCTGCCCCCACCACCTCCCGTGGTAGTCCCCCCGACAATGATACCTTCTATCGTGACTGCTAGTGAGATTACCGAATGATCCGTCACTAAATGCATGTATTGATCAAGCCGTCCTGTTACAGGGTCAAAGACGCATAGTGGACCACCCAGCAGCCCGTAACCGGATACTGCGCCAATGTAAACCTTGTCTTGCGGGCCGGCAATCATAGCCATAGGCCGCCAAGAGGCTTTTTCACCTTTAAAATGAATTTGCCGTGGGTTATCGTCCTTTTGGGGTCCCGGTTTCCAGGGCTGTCCAGGTTTGAAAATCATAATTGGCGAAGGAAAGGAGTATGCAGCCATTATCAGTCTATCCTGCCAAGCGAGAAATGAGTAGATTTCGCCCGTACCGGCAACGGCGATCTCTTCCCAGTGATCGTTTTCCGGCGATGCCGAAAAGAAGTGCCCTGGCTGACCTGTACCTCCGTAAAGCTTATCATCGGGTCCCTGGCAAATGCGAAAGATACTCAGCATTTTTCCCCGGTAACCTGTTTTGATTGGAACTAGTTTGCCATTACGGTCTTGCACAGACATAAGAAAGCCATCATAGTTCAGACGGCGACCATCGGCCAGTGTCAGACGCGGTGTCCGAGGCCGGATATTCGCTTCTCCGACTAAGGGTGTTGCTGTAAATCCATCTAGCCTTATCCACTTATCCTCGGCATTAGCATAAATAATACCATCTACCCCTTGAACAACACTTACTGTGCCATTTCCTCCCATGTTTTGCGGTAGTATGCTTCTGTGTTTACCCGTAGCAATTTCATAAGCCACAAGATCGCGTTTTGCCATGCCGATGCCGACGTAAACAAATCCCTTGCTATCGGCAGCTATAGACCTGCTGTATTTTTCAGTCTCACTCATACGACCGAGATCTTCGCTCTTGCCAGTCACAGGATTAAAACGAATGAGCTTGGCGTTAGGATAAGTGCAACCGTAGATGTTTTCATCACTTCCGCCCACCATTTGCCAAATATATTTTTCAGTACTGCTGGGCCGACCCATATCCACAAGGCTTTTAGATTTCCAATCTAACCGCATGATATGTGCATTGGGTAAGGTACCGATATACACATTGCTGTCGCGACCGAGAACCATTGCCCAAGCTCCATATTCGCTGGCCAAAGGGTTTATGAACACATCGGTTGTTCCGGTAAGGGGGTCTATGGCAACAACATCAAAAGTATTTCCATAGTAGACATGCGATGCATAGAGCCGCTCTGTCCCTCTTTCATTTCCCGGACCGATGATTTTTGCCAGACAAGACCCTATGCCCGTAAACCGACCATGTAGTTTGAAACCGGGTGGCTGGTCGGCCAACACCTCACCACAAAAAACAAACACCCCCAACACGGCGCATAATAGAGTATACAAGCAATGGACCATGGGGTAATCCTTTCTTGCCGGCAGATGCGGCGACAGATACCTCGCAACACATTTATTTAAAGCTGCTGAAACCGTGAATCCGTCCAAAGACAAAATGCCTTTGCTGTTTTTCTCTATTTTTTTACAGTCAGTGATGATCATCATTTATTTTTTATGCAACCAGAGAGCCTAATCAACATTAGGCGTTGGGTCATAGGTCATAGGCAATGGGCGATAGGAATTAGGAGTAAAGCCATGTCATTATCCTAACCATCTATTATCCTCAATCCATCTTCAACTTTGGTGAACGTTTTTCCACAAATTGCGCATTCCAAGGAACCCGGTAATCTCTCTCCACATATGCACATGTAGCCGCTGTTCCTTGCGGGATTGCCAACCATTAATGCATGGTCGGGGACGTCCTTTGTCACGACTGCTCCGGCGCCAATGAAGGCGTAACGGCCAATGGTGTGACCGCAGACGATGGTGCAGTTAGCCCCCATTGTTGCGCCTTTCCTGACAAGGGTGGGGCGAACCTGGTCCATCTTTCCGATTTCGGCGCGGGGATTGTAGATGTTGGTAAAGACCATCGAAGGCCCGCAGAAGACGCCGTCTTCCAACGTGACTCCCTTATAAACGCTGACATTGTTTTGTATCTTGCACTTGTTGCCGATCACGGCATCGGGGCCCACAACAACATTTTGGCCAATGTTGCAGTTTTCACCAATTCTTGAACCGGAAAGAACGTGGGAGAAATGCCAGATTTTTGTGCCTTTGCCGATTACGACTGTGCCATCAACAATAGCCGTCGGGTGGACAAAGAAATCAGTTTTATGTTCTAAGTTCAGCGTTCTAGGTTCAATGCTAAAAACGCCAGACTCCTTTTGTTCGATGGATTGCTGGCAGGCTTCCAGAATTTTGAGAACCCGCAGGCCTTCTTCACCGGACGTGAGCGGTTTGGTGTTATTGGCAATAGAATCCAGAAAGGACCGGCATTCAGCCTTCAAGGGCTCTTCCCATATGTCGCTCAGGTCAATTGCCTTACCTTCGACCCTTTCCGACACGGGCATTCCATTTTGCCAGGTGATTTGATTGGGGTAATGTATTAATTTTTTCTCGATGGATTGCGTATCGTCAAATACCATCATGCCCTGGCTGCCGATGACGACCAGACGCTGTTCTTTGAAGGGATTGAGCCAACTGACAAAGATATGCGCACCAATGCCTGAGGGAAACTTGAGATTGGAAACGGTAACGTCAGGAATCCGGGCATGGAGAAAGTTGCTTCCTACAGCGTCGATGTAACAGGGCTCTTCTCCGGTGATGCCAAGTATGACGGAGATATCATGCGGGGCAAAGGACCACAGAATATTTTCTTCGCGGCGAATCTTGCCTAGAGAGAGCCTGCGGGAATAGATGTACTGAAGCCGGCCGATCTCGCCCTGGTTGATCATCTCTTTCATCCGGACTACTGCGGAATGGTAATGAAGAATGTGACCGACGAAAAGTTTCTTACCTTTTTCACGCGCCAGATCAACCAAGTTAAGGCCTTCTGTGTAAGTTAAAGCGAGTGGCTTTTCCACAAAGACATGCTTGCCTGCGTTCAACGCCGCCATTGCAAGATTATAGTGGGCAACTGCCGGCGCGGCAATCACCACTGCATCAATTGATTTATCATCGAATATCTCATTTTCATTGTCGATAATCCGTTTGTCGGGATAATCTTTTGCCAATTGTTGATGAATTTTTGCATCTGCGTCGCAAACTGTTTTTAAAACACCCAGTTGATGAAAATTACGGACGAGATTCTTGCCCCAGTAACCGGCACCGATGACGGCGACGTGAGGGGTTAGGGGTGCGGCGTTAGGTGTCATTGTTTTTTCCTTTCGCGTAGATACTTTATAAAGTCGCCCAAAGGGCCGAAGACTTTGCCGATTTGTTCTAGAACAGGATCTGGATTTGTGATGTATCCTAAACTTTTACAATAAGCAGTTGGCTTTCTACCTCGCAAGTTTTCAGATCGTAAAGTGCTCTTTCACGCCGTACTCCGTACTCCTCAAACCTAACACTTTAAGAATTTTCTTAGCTGCCTGTCCATCGCCATATAGTGTCCCCTGTCCTGATGGGGGTATAAAATTGTGGACAGCAGCTATGATTGCAGTTGCATTAGCACCTGTAAGCCTATTCCATCCGTTTTCTACAGTTTCTACCCATTCTGTCTCATCCCGCAGGGTAACACACGGAACTTTAAGCCAGTACGCCTCTTTCTGAATCCCCCCAGAATCAGTAAGTATCATCCTTGCTGCGTTTTCCAGGGCGATCATGTCAAAATAGCCCACGGGATCAATGATTCTTATATGGGGCTTCGGTTGCCAATTCATATCATGAAGGATCTTTTTTGTACGGGGATGTATCGGAAACACAATTGTTTCTTCTATGGAATCCAGTGCGTTTATAATATTTTGAAGGTGTTCTTTATTATCTGTATTCTCGGCACGGTGGACCGTCGCTAATAGATAAGTTTTGTGCTGTAAATGAAATTTTTCTTCGATTGCGTAGCGATCATGAATTTTACGGACAGCAAACTGCAAGGCATCAGCCATCACATCGCCTACGAGAAAGACGTGAGGTGTGAGGCGTAAAGAGTTAGGGGTTAGGGATGAGGCAATGCCTTCATCAGAGAGATTATTGACAGCGACTTGGCTGGGGCAAAATAAAAAACGGGAGAGATGATCTGCCACGACCCGGTTGATTTCTTCGGGCATCCGGCGATTGAAACTCCTCAGCCCTGCTTCTACATGGGCAATCGGAATATGTAGTTTGGCTGCGGCAAGAGCACTAGCCAGCGTGGAATTTGTATCCCCGTATATCAACACCCAGTCCGGCTTTTCTATCAGAAGGACTTCTTCAATAGCGGCCAGCATCTGTCCCGTCTGTGCGCCGTGAGTCCCTGAACCGATACCCAAATTGTATGCAGGATCGGGTATTTCCAACTCACGGAAAAAAACAGCGGACATGTCGTCATCATAGTGTTGCCCTGTATGGACAATAACTTCTGTAAGGCGTGAGGCGTGAGGCGTCACACGATTATAAACGGCAATGGCGCGGGATATCGCAGCAGCCTTGATGAATTGGGGCCGGGCGCCGACGATTGTGCATATCTTCATGGTTTACCGTCCATTGCTTAAGATCGCGGAGGTTTCTTTCTGCTCATCTTCCGTGAGATATGGATGCATGGGCAGACTAAAGATGCGTCCGGCGCAGTCCTCACTAACCCGCAAATCACCTTTTTTATATCCCAGATATGCAAAGGCAGTCTGTACATGTAGCGGTTTAGGATAGTAAATAGCTGACGGAATCTTATTGTCCCGAAGTCTCTTCAACAGGGCGGAGCGATGATCTTCATCCCGGGCAAGAAGTGAGTATTGGGCCCAGGCGGACCGCGCTTCGTGCGGCATGTAAGGGGTTATGGGCAATGGGCTATCGTTTATAGTTGATGGTGAATGGTGGATGGTGGATAGTAAATCCGTGTAGCGTTGGGCTACGGTTTGACGTAGTTCGACTTCTTCCGGGAATATATCAAACTTTGCAAGCAGAATGGCTGCCTGGATCGTATCTAGACGGCCATTGATTCCGATGCGGACGTTGTCATATTTATCGCCGCCTTTTCCATGCACGCGAATGGATTCCACCATTTCCGCCAAATTGTCGTTATTAGTAAAACACATGCCGCCGTCGCCATAACAGCCCAGCGGCTTGGCCGGGAAAAAAGATGTGCAGGCGATATCTCCGAAAGAGCAGGACATTTTATCTTTGTATCTTCCACCAAATGATTGCGCGGCGTCTTCAATTACAAATAAGCCGTGGTCGTTGGCGATGGCGTTGATAGCATCGTAATCAGCCGGTAGACCAAAGAGGTCAACAGGGATCACGCCCCTTGGGGTGAGTGCAACGTTCAAGGTTCTATGTTCAACCATGGGCAGGGGACAAACGGATGGATCGTTGGTTTTTACGGCTTGGATGGCTAATGCCAATTTCTTGGGATCGATATTGAAGGTCTTTGGATCAATATCTACAAAGACCGGTGTAGCACCCAGCAGGTTGATAACTTCAGCCGTGGCAATGAAAGTAAAAGGCGTGGTGAAAATCGCATCACCTGGGCCGACTCCGTAGGCCATCAGGGCCATGAGAAGAGCGTCCGTCCCCGATGCGCAGGCAATGGCATGCTTCACGCCAACATAGGCGGCGAGTCTCTTCTCCAGTTCCTTTATTTCTGGCCCCATGACGTATTGGCCGTGCCTCAATACTCTTTGAATATTTCGGTCAATCTGCTCTTTAATGCGTCGCTGCTGTTCGGCTAAATCGATAAAATCCATTTATTTCACCTCTTGTCTCGTGTTGGCCATGTTATTCTTGTACCACTCGATGGCTACATCGAGACCATCTTCAATTTTATGTGTCGGTTGATAACCGAGAATTATTCCGGCTTTTGCGATATCAGCATGTGAATGCATAATATCCCCCTGTCTGAAATCCCCGTAAGTCGGTTTAAATTCATTCAGATGCGGATAATGGGGTTTAAGACGTGTCCGAATAACTTCAAATAGTTGATTCAGGGTTGTTCGGGCATTCACCGCAATGTTATAAACTTGGTTGACCGCCTCCGGATTTTCTGTTGTCGCGGCTAGAATATTGGCTTGCACAACATTCTCCACAAAGCAGAAATCTCTGCTTGTTTCTCCGGTTCCGTTTATATAAACTGCATTTCCATGGATCATGTCCCCGATCCATTTGGGAATCACTGCTGCATAGGCCCCATTGGGATCCTGCCGAGGACCGAATACATTAAAATACCTAAGTCCGACTGTTTCTGTTCCATAACATCGGCTGAATACCCCCGCATACAACTCATTGACGTATTTCGTGACCGCATAAGGGGAAAGGGGCAAACCTATGTTATCCTCAACCTTGGGAAGTGTGGGATCATCACCATATACGGAACTACTGGTCGCATAGACAAATCGTTGGACTTTACATTCCTTGGCCGCAACCAGCATATTCAAGGTACCCGTTATATTGTTATCATTAAAACCTACTGGATCAGATATCGATCGGGGGACTGACCCTTGGGCAGCTTGATGGAGTATAAAGTCGATACCATCGGTAAGTTTATGGCAAACAGTGAGGTCTCTGACATCCCCTTTCACAAAGCTGAACCTTTGCCATTGATCAGCACTAATTACTTCTTTTATCTGATCAAGGTTTTCTCTCTTCCCATTGGAGAAATTATCCAATCCCGTGACTTTTTGACCCAGGAGCAGGAGGTGCTCCACGAGATGTGAACCGATAAAACCCGCTGCACCCGTAATAAGCCATCGCCTTGGCTTACGACGAAGCATCTCTTTTGTTTCTTCATACATCCTATTATTAATCATTGTTTCAATCCTTACTCCATTCTAAAATAATAATTTTCAACTCATTATGCTGTCATTTAATCAGCTTGATACGACCATACCTAAGGCCACTGACCTCGCAATCGAGTTCGAAATAGCGACGGATGAATATCCTATTTTGCAAAAGTCTGCTGGCGTCTATAGAACATATCCAATTTATCATTTATTTCACGAACAAGATAATTAGCGCCTTCCCGGCTCAAATGTTTTCCATCGTAATAATTGCTTAGATCACATCTAAATGCTAAGTGCTCATCATCATTAAGATTCCATATGAGATCGTTTTTATCGAAAATTTTATCAATTTTTTCTTTATATGTTTTAAACCGCTTTTCATCATAATTAGCCATGAAATAGGGGTAGTAGAATCCAAATATTTTAACACCTCTTTTTCTTGATAAATTTATTAATTCTAAAAGTTCATTATATGCAATGCCATCAATAAACTCCACCTGGTTCAAGGTTAGTTTTGTGATTGCAACATTATCAATTTTGATTATTGGTTGTTTTGTTGCTGTTGATTTCTCTGCCAACAATTTAATATTATTATATCCATAATCATTGTAAACATCATGACTGAAACCAAACAAGGCAGAAATCTTATGACCATAAAATTTTAATGTTTGCATAGAACCAAGGGAAGACCAATATTCTTTTTGATTAATGTATGATGTCTTTCGTCCATGATCCTTTGTTATGTAAGGGTATAAACAAACAATAATAAACTTCAAATTCCCATTATGGATAATATTTTCCACAATATATTTCAGTTCGGATATATTGCCACCATTCAGAGATGCATTATAAATCTTGTATCCTGAAATCTTTTTGGTATCGAGATTGTCGGAAACAGAAGGTCCGATGAGAATGCCTTCAAAATTGGCGGGTATATAGTTATAAGATAAAAGATACTTGGAGGTTCTTTCGTTGTCCCATATTTTAATTGATTTTCCTTTTGCGCTGCCAAAAAGTCCGTATTCATTCATATAGATATTGAATGACACAGTAACCGTTATGAAACACGCGGAAAGTAATAGTGTCGTATAAAAGAACTTTTTAAAAGTCATTATAGATAAATCCCTTTGGAATAGTCGAGTTTAGGAATAATAGACTTATGCTAATTAATAAAACTGTGATTGTTACCATACGCATCGATGTTGAAAATTTTTGCGGTATTGCATTTGAGTTTTTTAGCGTGAAAATTATCAAGATAGAAATTGAGCCTATTACTAGTGCCATCACGTGGTCGTCAAACCGTCTGCTTTGAAATGCAGATAATCCATTAAGCGCATTCAAACCAATCATGGCTTTTAACACATCTATCGCATCATGAAAACTTTTTGCCCGGAAAAATACCCAGGCAATATTAACAACATTAAAAGTAATAAAAATTGCCAAAAATTTTGATATTCTTATATTGATTTTATGCCAGAACCTGTTAATGCATAAAGCAACGCCATGTATTCCTCCCCAGATAATAAATGTCCAACCGGCCCCATGCCAGAGTCCACCGATCAGAAATGTGATCATTATATTGATATAAGTTGAAATTCCACCTTTTCTGCTCCCCCCGAGGGGAATGTAGATATAGTCCCGCAAGAAGCGGCTAAGCGTTATATGCCAACGTCGCCAGAAATCCTGAATATTGACTGCTAAATACGGGGAATTGAAATTAAAGGGCAATTTGATATTGAAGAAATAGGCCGTTCCGATGGCCATATCCGTGTAACCACTGAAGTCAAAGTAAATCTGGAAAGTGTAACTGAGCGATGTAATCCAGGCTTCTACTAAAGACAGGGACTGTGTTGTCGCATATCCCAAATCTGCATATATCGCAAATGTATCAGCAATAACGACGCGTTTGCATAAACCGACGAAAAAGATGAAGAGCCCTAAAGATATATTGCGGTAATCAACATGTTTTTGTGATGCAAGTTGAAATTGTGGCATTAGATCATTGTACTTGGTAATAGGCCCCATCAAAAGTCGCGGGAAGAAGGTGATGAAGATACAATAGCTGATGAAATTGGCTTCTTTTATTTCATTACGATAAGTATCGACAAGATAAGTGATTTGTTGGAAAGTATAGAAACTAATGGCCAGAGGGATTGCAAGTCGCAAGAAAGAAATATTCAGATTGCTGATCAGATTGACATTGGCAATGAAAAAATCAGCATATTTAAAAAATGCAAGCAAGCCGACATTGAAGATAATTCCGATGGCAAGAAAAACTCTTGATGATGATTTCGGTAAACTATTCTCTGCCTGAAAATTATTCGCACTGGATTCATGATTATTGGGATTATTTTGCCGGATGGCAATGCTGCAAGCATAATTTACTCCAATAGACAAAAGCAAAAGAGGAAGATAGGTTAACGTTCCAAAGCCATAAAACATCAAGGAAACAATGACAAGCCAGTATCTACAAGCTGTTTCACTGTATTTACTTAATAAAAAATAAACGATCACGGAAATAGGAAAAAATACAAAGATGTAGGGGAAAGAGTTAAATAACATCTGGTGGCTCATCTTCAAAGTGCGTGGGCAAAATACAGAGTTGATATGAGACGTTCATTACCGCCAAGACTTGATACAGCTCCGCTCTCTGGGTTACAGGAAAAGATAGTTTTAAGATTTAAGTTTTAAGTTTTAAGCAATTAAGACCTAAAACTACCTTGCTCTCTGGTCAATTCTTTTGTCCGTTGGCAGTTGCGTTTTCTAAAAGTTTAACTTCTTTTTTTAACTGCTGGATTTCTTTTTCTAGCTTTTCGTATTCGGCTATTTTCCGTTTAAGAAAACGGTAGGTGATTTTTGCTTTTTCTTCGATGCCGCTTGGTGTTAAAAAATATAGATAGGCGATTTTATTTTGGGAGTTTTTGAAATTTTCAGCCTTAACAAAACCTTTTTCAATCACGGCTTTGACTAGAAAATTGATCTTGCCTAAACTTAAACCCAGATGCGACGAAAGATCGCGCTGAGTCATTTGAGGATTGGCATTGATCGCCTGCAAAAGCATCAGCATCTCATCGGTTGGTATATTCTTCTTTTTAGGTATCATCATAAATTATGGTATCATGTTCATGGCGTGAACATGACTGTTAATAACAGTTCTATGGTCAAAGTTCAAGGGAAAACAAACTAGTTTTAAGTTTTAAGATTTAAGTTTTAAGTAAAATAGAAAGAAAAGATTGTTCTAGGTTCTAGGTTCTAGGTTCTAGGTTAAAAGAAACGAGTTTTAAGATTTAAGTCTAGTCTTAATTGTCCAGAAGTTTTCGCTGTAGTAGCGTTTGCATATCTCGGCGGCCATCAACGATTAGTAGGATGTAAACCTTGTCATCAATAATCCGGTAAATCAATCGGTAGGGTTTGAAAAAGACCTCGCGATATTCCCGAATACCTAAGACCGACAGTTCTCTTGGATAAACGCCACGCTCCGGATACTCAGACAAACGGCCGAAAACCTTTTCAATATTGGTTAACAGTTGGTCTGCTTTCCCCGGGGCATCATGAATGGCAACATATTGATAGATATCCTCAAGATCGCGTGCCGCATCAACCGTCAGTAAAACAGTGAATGACATCAGCGATCGCTCCTGTTTTGACGCAGCCGCTCGATCACACTGGCTGCCGGTTCCAATTTGCCTTCTTCGATTTGGCGGTTGCCCAAGGCAAGAATCTTCAGAAGGGCCATCGTTTCCAATGTTTGTTCATAGCTTTCGATGTTCTGTATAACCACTTTGGCCTCGCCATTCTGGGTGATGACAAGTGGTTCAATCTGCGTGCCCATATTGCGCACAATTTCAGCAGCGTGAGCCTTCAGATAGCTGATCGGTTTGATCTGACTTGATAATTTCATTAGCACCTCTCTTTCTTGTATGAGACCAATTATAGTCCATAAACAGGTCAACTGTCAAAGGAAAAAATAGTGGATAGTGGATAGAAAAAATACAAACAAGTTTTAAGTACCGTAAAAAAACAGTTTTAAGTTTTAAGTAGTTAAGTTTTAAGTAAAAAACAATCCGTGTTAGGCTTTACGTAAAAGCAAATACTACTGGATAAGGGCATGGATTATTTCGGGAGGGAGTTTTTTGATGCCGCGGAGGCTGTGGGCGTCGGTGCCGAAATGAGTGTAGATATTTTTTTGTTGGAGATATTTGGCTGCCTTCAACACTTCCGGACCATACCAGCCATCGAAACTGCCAAGGTTGCCCTGAAACGCACAGCCAAGCTCTTTCAAATAATCTAAAAGAGTGGGTTCGTACGGTTTGGCTCCCGAGATATTTTGCTTTGGCTTTATAAACCGCAACCAGGATGATGTTTCCTGCTTTTGCGGAATAGCCAAAAGACTGCATCGCTCGGGATGAGCAATCATCGGAATAAGGCGGCTGCATTTGATCCTGAACAATGTTTCTTCTATCAATTCCGCTGGCGCATGACTGGGAATCTCGACCATGACGTATTGTGTTTCACCCATTGTTATGGGGTCTTTTAAGTAGTCAATCAGAAATTCATCAAGGTAATATTCACGGCCTGCCAAGATTTCCAGATCGATGTTTTCCGCTTTGAGCCTCGACTGCAAATCCAATACGGCTGATCTGACGCTATCGTTATCCGCTTCGAAAGAACCTTTGATAAGGTGGGGTGCGCAATAAACTGTTTTGAAGCCGGCATCCCGCAATCCCGCTGCCATTGCGACAGAATCCTCAATTTGGTCAGGTCCGTCGTCCAGGTTCGGTAGGAGGTGGCAGTGAAAGTCGATCAAGGAAAAAACACCAGTTTTAAGTAATTAAGATTTAAGTAGTTAAGTAATTAAGCCTTAGATTTAGATTTTGGCTTTAAAGATCTTATTAGACCTTGGAGCATGGACGATATTTCCTTTAGTTCATCGACAAGTTCTTTCGCTTTGATGTTTTCGTAAATGCCGATTTGTTGGGCTATGTAAACTTGCGTACGCAATTCGCCAGCGGATCCCTTGGCAATGTGTAAAAAGCGAATATACTCAGTACTGCTATTTCTCTCGGCCCCTTCAGCAATATTGGACGCTATGGAAACGGCCGAACGCGTCATCTGGTCTTTCAGTCCATAATCACGGCAATTCTGCAGACTTTCATAAATTCTTACTGCCAACCTGCAAGCCCGCTTCCAAACATCTAACTCTTCAAAAGAATTGTAAGACATAATAAAGTTTTAAGTAGTTAAGATTTAAGCAACAAGATTAAAATACTTTCACTGCGCCAACGTCTATAACCCCGAAGGGGTTGTACTTAAAGCTTAATTACTTAAATCTTAAATCTTTTTTTTAACTACGATGCTTTGTCCACTTCTTTCGTAACTCTTTGGGGAGGTATGATCTTAATTTTGTCAACCACGTGGCTTTCTTTTGTGATTTTGATTTTTCTTCGTCGGAGTAATAGCCGTACCCATAGCCGTACCCATAACCGTAGCTTTTGCCTTTACCGTAGCGGTAGTAGCGGCCGCCGTAGTAGCCGTAACTTTCTCCTTTTCCGGTCTTGTCGTTTATGACCAGACCCGCAACCGGGGCCTTGATGTTGGACAGGGTCTCCCGCATGTGCTGAGCGGCTTTGATAGGCACCCTTCCTGCCTCCATGACTAAAATAACGATATCCGCAACCATGGTCAAAACGGGCGCGTCTGTGACGGCCAAAACCGGCGGGGCATCGATGATGATGTAATCGTAATTCTCCCGTTGAGTCAGCAAGAACTGGCGCATCGCTTCTGCACCAAGTAGTTCTGATGGATTGGGAGGGGTCGTTCCGGCGGTAATCAGGTCAAGACCGGAAATACCTGTGTTATGTTTGGCCTCGGCAAAGGTAATGTCCCCGGTCAAAAGCTCGCTTAGACCGGGGGTTTTGCCGTGGCCGAATTTATCATGAAGAGAGGAACGCCGAAGATCGCAATCAACTATAAGCACCCGGACGCCGGTCTGGGAAATAATGGCTGCCAGGTTGGAGGCAATGATGCTCTTTCCCTCGCCGGGAAACGAGCTGGTAACCAGCATGATCTTCTTCTCCCGGTTGATAGCCGAAAAATGGAGACTGGTGCGCAGTGAACGAAATGCTTCGGCAACCACTGACTTCGGCTCAAGCTGCGTGATCAGCTGCCCTGTGTCCGGAATACTGCCATCGCGTTTTGGTTCGCGGCTGGGAATGTGGGGGATAACGGCGAGCAGGGGGAGTCCCATCGCCCGCTTGGCCTCGTCAGCGTTCTTGATGGTGTCATCAAGGTATTCCTGGAAAAAGGCCAGGCAAATTCCGAACCCTAGTCCAATGATCAAGCCCAAGAGAAGGTTCAGTGCTTTTTGGGGTTTGATCGGCCGAATGGGCGTAATAGCCGGATCGACGATATCGATGTTGCTGATGGTGGAGGCTTTGGCAATACGCGCCTCCTCGTGCTTTTGAAGAAGAAAAGTATAGATGTCGGCGTTGACCTTGGTGAGACGGGTAAGCCTAGCCAGGTCGCGCTCGACATCGGGAAGCGACCGCATTTGACCCTCATATCGCCCCAATTGCCGGGTAACTTCTTCTTCCTGTTTGGCAAGGTTCGCAAGACCTGTCTCTAAGACAGCCAGCATTTTCCGTTGCACCTCATCGATTTGACTCTGAACACTCTTCACCAACTGATGTGCTTCGGTATACTCGCTCATGAGCGCTCTCTTCTGCACGTCCAGTTCGGAAAGTTTCTGGGCAAGTCCCACCACTAGTGGATCATCCTTCATGACTCCCGGTGAATAAACAACCCCTTTCTGAATAGCTCTCTTCAAGGCATCACGGGAAAATTCCATCTGTTTCTTTTGGAGGATGACTTCAGTCCGGCTCTTTTCCATTTGCGAAAGCTTATCGATCAGTGCCTGAGCCTCACCGTCAAGCTTGATAACGCCGGCACCGCTCTTGTAAGTTTGGAGGTTTTTCTCTGATGTGTCCAATTCTTTGCTCAACCCGTGGATCTGTTCATCGATGAAAGAGACGGTCCGGCTTGCTTCTTCGGCCTTGAAAACGACGGCCCGATCAAGATAGGCTTGGACGAGGGCGTTGACGATATCCCGCGCCAGGACGGGGTTGGTATTGGTATAAGAAGCACGGATGATGCCGGTCTGCCTGCCCTGTTCAATCACCTTGACGCTGTTTTGCAAATTTTCGGCAACATTATTAAACGGCAAAAGCGTCAGCTGGAAGCTATCTCCGATTTGGCCTTTGAGGTTACTTAAGAGAAGACTGAAGTTATTCTTCCTGATGGGGATGCCGGCTTTACCCTGCGCAATGAGATCATTGTTGTCGTCAATCACATCGAACGTATCTGCGCCAGTCATTTTGATCCGGTAAACCGGTTTCTTCGCCTTGGAGGTAAATTCCAGAATTTTAAATGTAAACCCTTCGGATGCTCCCTCAACGCGCCAGTCAAGGTGCAATCGCTCGACAACATTCTCAGCGCCGGTGCGTGACTTGAATATCTCAATCTCCGCGTTGACGGGGTTGCTGCTGTTGAGTGAAAGTTCACCCAGTATATTGCCCTTGCCTTTATCTTCCTTGACGTGGAGGGATGAAGAAGCCTCATAAACCGGTTTCATAAGAAAGGTATAAAGGACAACGCCGATGAAGACGATGCAAAGAGCCACGGCAAAGGTCTTCCAACGCCGGAGGATGACATTTATATAATTGAAGAGGTCGATTTCTTCCTCTCCTTGGGGACGTGGGGTCGGGTTCGGGGCTATGGGTGATGTTGGAATCATGGAATCCTTAAACAACAGTTTTAAGTGTTAAGCTTTAAGTAAATAAAAACCAGTTTTAAGATTTAAGTTTTAAGCAAAAAATATTTACCCTCATATGATTCACTCTTTCTGCTAATTTCTAAAGAGGTATTTCATCTGGACGAAAGGCGAAAGGATCGCACCGAAGGCTTGAAGTGTGGGCAATACCTCGCTTACAGCTTCGTTCCAACTGGTCATCGCGCTCTTGGGGATATAAATGACATCGCCTTCGCAAAGCTCTACGGGCAGGGCATCTCCCCGGACAATCATATCCACATCAACCACCATCAATTGACCTTTTGTTGTAGAAAGGGAGCGGATAAGGAAGACACGCCGGGCATGATAGCCTACTTCCTGAAAGCCGGCCATGGCGATGGCCTGCAAAAGATTAAGTCCTGATGGCGGAAGCGGTATAGATAATCCGGTTTTGCCCGCCCCGAAAACAAACACGACCTGGTTTTTATTGTCGGGCATAAAAATGGTATCGCCCGGTTTAAGCCAAACGTTCTGCGCCTGATCAGCCCGCATCAGTAATTCGTAAACATCCACGGGTAAGACTTTTTTATCACGGATAATCCTAGCCGCTTTCGGATTGGCGGAGGCAAGATCGTATCCGCCACCCATGGCCAGCCCCTGAAGAACATTAAAGGGCCGATCCATGTAATAAACACCGGTGTTTTTAAACTGGCCAAGAATATACAGAGGCTGGCTCTTGTAATCTGTCACTTCCACCACTACGGAAGGCTCTTGAAGGTATTGCATGAGTAGGCCTTGAATGTGGCTGCGTATCTGGGGCAGGGTGAGACCAGCAACCCGCACGAGCCCCAGGGAGGGAATCTGGATATAACCGCTACCATCTACACGACTGCCGCGTTGTGAGCCTGTAATTGTGCCAGTGACTCCACCCACGACAGTGAACAATCCAGGGGAATACTCCGGATGCCCGCTGACGGTGATCATAATGCTGTCATTAGGACCGACAACATAATCAGCCGATGGCGGCGGTTCTTTAGGAGGCGGGATGGTCACTGTTTCCAGTTCGACAACCGGGCTCTTAACTTTAGGATTAAAGGATTGATTCGGGTCAGGCTTCTTTAAGCGTACTTCAGTTCCATTGCTGATGTCCTTTACGGTGCCAGCCACCAGATCCCGATTTCTTGCACAACCCATCGGCAGCAATACGGCAATCATCAAAAGACCTGCGAGTACAGAGCCGAAAATTTTTCGTTTTAAACCTATTATGTTTACTATTTTGTATCTCATGATATTCTCTTTAGGGTTATTGTCTGATCCATAACAAATATTTTCAGGACAAACAAGGGATAAACGATTAGGTTTTAAAGTTTTAAGTACAACTAAAAACCGTTTTAGGTGTTACGTGTTACGTTTTACGGTAAAAGAAAAAACTAGCTTCTAGGTTCAAAAAAACTAGTTTTAAGTTTTAAGTGTTAAGTTTTAAGTCAAAAAGAAAAAAGATTTAAATACATTAACTTTAGTTCTTCATCTCGGCGGGGGGAATGATGCCGTTGTTTGTTAAGGTCAGTAAATTAGTGGATAGTGAATGGTGTATGGTGGATAGTAAAAGATAGTTCTATGTTCTACGCTCACTTCATTTCGTTTGGCGGAATGATGCCGTTGTTTATTAAGGTCAGAACGATGTGGTGAATATTTTTAAGCCATGCGGGTTTGGTAATCTGTTCGGGCACGACAATGGTGTCGCCCTTTTCGATGATCTGGTTTGCCCGGCCGGAGCCGCCGATTTCCAGACGATTCCGTTTATTGTTCCAGGCAAAAAATGCCGCTGCCGGCTTGCGGATACTTCCGTCCGCCTTGATAACAAAAACGGCCGAATTGTCGGCTGACTTCGCATAACCTCCCGCAGCGGTGATATAGTCCTGATAAGATAACCGGCTTCTGAAGTCATATGATCCTTCGGCCTTCACTTCACCCATGACACGGACGGTGTCAGAGATGGGCGGGATATCCAGATTGTCTCCATCTTCCAATTCTACATCCTGGAGTCCCCTCTTCTGTTTATCAGCATCTATGGTAGTGATCAAAACGCGTCCTGTGACCCGAAGGGTTTTGATCTGCTGAAGCATTTTCAATTTCAGTTCTTCGTTCGTTTTTTCATCACGGTCATCACCCGCATTCCCGGACTTGCCGATGGCAGCTGGATTCCGCTGCTGGAGTTCCCGTTCAATCCGGGCGGCCATTTGTTCGAGGCTTCTTTGCTGAAGCTTCCGCACCTGCTCTCTGCTAAATACTGCCGCCTGCAGCTGCGCCCCGGGCCTGTAACCGCCTGCCCTCCCGATTACGGAAGAGAGGCGCTCTTCTTTGGTGATAGGATATCTTCCGGGCAGCAGGATCTCACCGGACAGGCAAACCTCCGGCAAAATTCTTCCTTCGTCGAGCTGGTCTTTAACCACCAGCCGGTCATTGGGCCGCAGCGGCACATTGTGCGCCGGATTGCCGTCCAGCGCCTTCTTCAGATTGATGATCTTTCGATCCGTACTGCGTGATTTGTCCGCCCCGGATGCAAGGGGCAGAATTTCCGCCTGCTCCGGATAAGACGTCTTCAAGGTTCCCCCGCTCTGGCCGACGAGATCTCGAACGGTCATTGACTCCGTGAACGGGTAGGCTCCCGGCCTGGCAATTGCGCCGGCGATGAAAACGTCATGCGCTTTAACTTTTTCTTCCAAGACGCGCTCTCTTGCCGCTTTTTCCCGAACATTGTGGATGATGATCCGGTCTTGATCCAATAGAATAAGATTGTCGGTCAGGTCGCCTGATAAAGCATTTTCCACTTGAAAATAAATTGTGTAATAAACCTTCTGCCGTTTGTTGAAACGAATAATTTCCGCCTGACTCCGATCCGCATCTTTCGTCAAACCGCCCGCTGCCGCAATCGCGTTTTTAATGCGAACATTTTTTGTGAGAGGAAAACGGCCTGCCTTGAGGACTTCACCCTCCACTGTATAATAAGGTTGGATGATTTCGGCCTCGCCTGACGGCAGCTGGGCCAAAGCATTACTTCCCCATGCGAAAATGAGGGCGAACAAAAAGGCGCAGATGAGTGAAATACGATTCATTTTAAGTTTTAAGATTTAAGTTTTAAGTATTAAGTAAAAAATAAAAACAATAAGAAAAGCAACAAATGCAGCTCCGCTCTTTGAGTTACAAAAGAGCGTTTATATACTATGGCCTTGATATCAAAAAATCGGGTCCATTAGACGCCAATTTTTCCCTAGTGCCTGCCTGCGAAAATAAGTTGTCATTTCGAAGAAACGAAGTGACTGAGAAATCTTTAGTATCTTTGAAAAGATTTCTCCCTGCGGTCGAAATGACAGACTGCTGACTTTTGCAAGTAGGTACTGGTATCCAATACTTGGTCTGTGACGTTTATCCGAATGATTCTTTTTTTGCAATGTTAAATAGAGAACGCTTCGGGCAGGCACTTACGGCAGACAGGCGCCTCACCATTTAGTGATCAGAAGGGTATTTTGACCTTCGAAATAGTTTTTTAAGCAAGTGTTTTTTTGAGAATCGTCATTTAGTCGGGCATCCCACCCAACTGTTCTATCGAAGAGTTTGGGAATTCTTTATTATTGAAACGTCTGAGCCTCTCTGAATGGGGTACCCATGGCATCTTTGGCAGATAGAATAGGTGTTTCTTTTGTCGGCCAGGCAATCGCCAGATCAGTGTCGTTCCAAAGGATCGTCCGTTCCTGGGCAGCTGCCCAGTAGTCTGTAGTTTTATAGAGGAATTCCGCTGTATCGGAGAGAGCTAAGAAACCGTGAGCAAAGCCTTCAGGAATCCACATTTGCCGACAATTATCAGCGGAGAGCTCGAACCCTACCCAGCGGCCGAAAGTGGGAGATGACCGGCGAATATCCACGGCCACATCAAACACAGCGCCGCGGACAACCCGCACCAGCTTTCCCTGGGGCTGTTGAATCTGATAGTGAAGACCGCGTAAAACGTTCTTCACGGAATGGGAATGATTATCCTGAACAAAAGATTTAGACAGACCTGTCCTTTCCTGCCATAATTTTTGATTAAAGCTTTCGAAAAAGAATCCCCGCGCATCGCCGAAGACGCGCGGTTCAAGAATCAGAACATCCGGAATATCGGTTTTAATTATATTCATAAGTTTAGTGGATGGTGGCCAGTGGATAGTGAATAGTTCATCGTTAATAGTTTATAGCTCATAGGTTAGGGGTTATAAAAAGTATTTTTTTCTTTGAGAATTCTCTCCAAATAATCCCGATAGGATGATTTAGGTGTTTCTTCGATCACCTGTTTCAGCTTCTTCTTATCGACAAAGCCCATCCGATAGGCAACCTCTTCGAGGCAGGCGATCTTTAAGCCCTGGCGAGCTTCCAGCGTTCCGATGAAATGGCTGGCCTCCAGAAGACTGGTATGGGTACCCGTGTCCAGCCAGGCGATGCCGCGCCCCAGGGCAACAACGTGCAGACCGCCGCGCCTCATATATTCCACATTGACATCCGTAATTTCTAATTCACCGCGCGCCGATGGTTTCATCGCCTTGGCGATTTCAGTGATGCTCCGGTCATAAAGATATAATCCCGGCACGGCATAATTGGATTTCGGCTTAGCCGGCTTCTCCTCGATACTGACCGCTTTTCCCATTGCGTCAAATTCCACAACGCCGTAGCGCTCCGGGTCATTGACATAATAACCGAAGATGACCGCACCGTCTTGAAAGCCCTGGACGATCTTGTGGAGGTCCATCTGACCATAAAAGATGTTATCCCCCAGGATCAGACACACGGCTTCGCCGGCTATAAATTCCTCGCCAACCAGGAACGCCTGGGCAATGCCCTTGGGCTGGGGCTGCACTTTGTAAGATAGTTTTATGCCCCAGCGGCTGCCATCGCCCAGCAGGTCTTCAAAGCGGGGCGTGTCCTGGGGAGTGGAGATGATCAGAATATCCTGTATGCCTGCCGACATCAGCGTGGCTAAAGGGTAATAGATCATCGGTTTGTCATAAACCGGCTGCAATTGTTTGCTGGCCACCAGCGTCAGCGGATAAAGCCGGCTTCCCGCGCCCCCCGCTAAAATTATTCCTTTTTTAATACCCGACATCATTTCCTCCGGAAATTAGCTCGTAGCTCATGGCTCGTGGCTCATAGTTTTCTGATTAATTTCTGGCTCGTAGCTCATGGCTCGTGGCTCGTAGTTTTCTGATTAATTTCTAGCTCGTAGCTTGTAGCCAAAAGCTGAACGTTGTGGTCTGTCGTTTATAGTCCATTTTGGACAGATTTAATAGAATTAATGAGGCTGTTTAACATTTTTGCAATTTCCGCAGCATCCGACTTCAGCTTATTGAATAATGATGCATCCATCCACTTACATCTCTGAAAAATTTCTAAAAGAGTAAGCGTTTCATAAAGTGATCCGCGAGCGATAAAAAGATACTGCACAAACTCCTTCTTTGAATATCTGCCTTTGCCTTCGGCTATGTTCATTGCCACTGATGTGCTCGCTGCCTCAAGTTGCTCAATCAATCTGTAGTGCTTTCTGCCCGTCTTTAATTCTTCCGATATATTAATGATTGCATATGCCCAATCGACAGCCCTCTGCCATACCACAAGTTTTTCATACCCGAAATTAGCTTCATCGTCCATCAGTTATCACCTATCGGCTGCGAGCTATGCACTATCTATTGCCATACATCTTCTCATAATATTACCGATAGCTGCCGTCTGTGACGGAGGCGATCCGGGCTTGATGGTCCTTCAGCAATATTGGATTGTATGGACTATCCACTATCCACTATCCACCATCCACTATTCTCTCAAATGCATTTTCTATAAACTTCAGCATACTTCTCTAACATGTTTTCTTCGGTAAAAAGCTTGGCGCGCTCGCGGGCATTATGTGAGCATTTCTCATAGAAGACAGGATCATCTTGTAGCTTTCTAATGGCAGACGCTAAAGCAACCGGATCACCTGGTGGAATGGTTATGCCGGTTATACCATCCAGACTCACAAAGGGTACACTTGACGGGAGATCAGTGTTGATCACAGGCAATCCATAAGACATGGCTTCGACCTGTACAATCCCAAAAGCTTCGCTGGCGTCGATTGACGGTAACGCAAAAATATCGGCATTCTTATACTCTATGGGAAGACGGTCATTTGATACATCCGTCAGGAAAGTAATTCGTGACTCCAGCCCCAATGTGTTGGTCAGCTGTCGCAAATTATTTAACTCTTCGCCGTTGCCGATAACGCGTAGACGCACTGCCGGTAAATGTTGCAGAGCATGGATGAGATGCTCTACCCCCTTATATTTTCTAAGCTTACCAACGAAAAGAATGGTGGGGTCTGGCTTGTGCAACTTCCGCACGGTTGATGAAGACTCCGATTCCTTAACACCTGAATAGGCCAATGGAATGACGTCGCACTTGTGTTGGTAATGCTGCAACGTCGGGGAGTGCTCCAGTAACTTTGGACCTATTAAAATAATTTTTTGTGCTCTATCGAGAATGCGTAAAAGCGCCGGACGGAAAAGAGGAAATAGTCTTCTCCAGCGTGTATTGGCCGGGTCAGCGCACCAGGTCACTATGAGCGGCTTGGAAATATATTCATTGAGCATCTCAGCATTTGGAAATGGCGAATGTAAATGCACCAAATCCGTCTTAGGAATGAGATTCCGCATTTCTCTCCCGAAAGATGAACTCACGGGTTGGCTAAAAAATTTAGCATGGCAAGTTACCCGCCGCACGGGAATTTCATCTACTTTGTCCCAGGCAGTTTTGATCCGTGCGATGTGATTGAATGTTAAAACGCTTGGTTCAATTCCATATTTAGGCATTCCACTACATAATTGCCGGACATATGTTTCCGTGCCGCCATACGATGGATAGTAATACTTCACAATATTGAGGATTTTCATTTAATCGACAATTCCTTTCTTGGAGCCAACTTTTTCGAATGTGTCCAGTGTTTCCTCAGCGCAGCGCTTCCAAGAAAACTTTTTCACTCTCTCATAACCTTTAGATATCATAATTTTTCTTATTTCATCATTCACAAGAATCCTTTTCATTGCATCAGCCAGGCCCTTTTCATCATTGGGATCGATGAGCAGGGCCGCATCACCGGCGACCTCCGGCATGGACGATACGTTAGATGTTATAACAGGAACACCGTAATTCATGGCCTCCAGGATGGGGAATCCAAAACCTTCATACAGGGAAGGATAGAGAAGGCATAAGGCATTTTGATAAATGAAAGAAAGACGAGCATCATCCACATATCCTGCAAGATGTATCCGGTTACGATGGCGATGCATTCCTAAAAGATTGATCGCATCTTTGCTTTTCCATCCGATATTGCCGACTATCACAAGATCGACATCTTCACGGTCCGCATCCAGCAATGCGAACGCACTCAGGATAGCCTTTAAATTTTTCCTGGGTTCAAGTGTCCCCACAAACAAAAAAAACTTCTGGGGCAGCTTTTCATCAGCTGATATGGGTGAATGAATATGTTCTGCGAAAGCGGGAGCCCCCGGATAGACAACACCGATACTCGTTGGTTCTGTCTGATAATGTTCTTGAATACCCGAAGCTGTCGATATTGAGTCGGCAATTACATAATCAGCTCGCCGAATGGACTGTTTCATTAACAAACGCTCCGTGATCAGGGTCGGCAAATTCATTGTATGGGGAAATAAAACATGGACAATGTCGTGAATAGTCAAAACCGTTTTGATGTTTTTGGGCATAAACAGAGGCAACTGATGGCGTGGTCCCCAAAAGAGATCCAGCTTCAGTTTAGATGCAATGTGGGGAATGCAGCACTGCATCCATAACGTGCTGATCATTCTTTGAGGAAACCTGCCCTCGATTTTTTTCCATTGCGGATTAACCACTTCGAAATTAATCGCCTTATTGGAAATGAGGTAGTAATGATTCTCCTCGTCCAACTCCTGGATCGCTTGCAGCAGATTATTCAAATAGACGCCGATCCCCGTTAATGGAGGATAGGAAACCGGCCGTGCATCAACACCAATGATCATGAGTAGTTCACCTTAGTTCCTATCGATCGAGCTGGGGGCCAGCTGCAAGTGGTCCGGTTCTTTGGACAGGCAGGGATTATGATATTCATCCTCTGAATTCCTCCCTAGAAGCGTGCCACCGATTATTGAGGATTATATCCAGCAGTTGTTTAGCACTTTCCTTCCATGTCAACCATTGCATATCGTCAGATTTCGGGTGATTCCCTTCTTTGTGAAGCGTAAGCCACTCCAGAATATCGTCAGCAAGGGCGCGAGGCTCGCTTCTGTTGAAGTAAAAAGCATGATCACCCGCCACTTCGCGAAACACGGGAATGTCGCGGGCAATGATTGGTAATTTGTGCTGAGCCGCTTCGATCAGTGGGAGGCCGAAACCTTCACCAAAGGAGGCCGCAATCAGGCAGGTGGCAGCGGCGTAGATCTTTTCCAGATATTCGTCGCTGATGCCTTCGAGCCAGAACAAGTGTTTGTTCAGCTTGGGATGGGCACGCAGACGGCCGACGAGTTCATCGACCATCCAGCCCTGTTTGCCGACAATGACTAAGTTGACTTCCAGCCCAGCCCGCCAGAGCTTCTCAAAAGCATACAATACCTCTATGTGGCCCTTTCGCGGTTCCAGAGTCCCAACCATGAGAAAGCTGTTGAGATTGCGCAGATGTTCCAGGACGTCCCCGGCGCTGGACGGCAATCCTTTACCGGGTAATAAATTTTCCATATCGGCGCCGAGATGGAACCAGTTTATTGTAAAAGGGCGCGGGCGTTCCGGACCATTCTTCTCTACCCAGTAAGCCAGCTCATCGGCCACAGCTTTAGAGATGCAAACCGCACCATCGCTTTGGGCAACAACTTCCAGCCAATGTGAGAAATTTTCGTTTGCACCAGGCGCAAAATGCAACGGCATATGAACGCATAACAAGTCATACACGGCGAAGATCACCTGCGCACCCTGGCTGCGAAGCTCTCGATAGAATGCGCGATATATGATTTGTGCCTGCGGCTCCAAATCCAGGGCAAAGAAAATATCCCCTGGCGCATATTCTATAGGTTCATCCTGCAGCACACTATCCGGACAGTTCAAAAAATCTAAAGTAAAACGCCGCGCATATCGATACCGGCGATCAACTGTGGCATACACGGGCTCGACCCGGTACCCCGCCGGCGGGTTATTAAGCCACTCCCAAAGGACGTTTCGGACAACACGCTGAATACCGCTCCTGGCATCGCGTTGAACCAATTCGGAAATATCCACCAGGAGTTGCCTTTGTCTATTTCGCAGGGGAAAATTTTGAGCGATGGCATCTGCCAGCTGGATTAAATCGGTATCCCCTAGAGTCGGATCGTGAATGTCGGCAATTGCGTTTGGCAAGGCCGGTAAACCGGACCCTGCAGACCGATAGAAACGCTCAATTTCCGCCCGGTATTGTTCGGCACAGACTCGCGGATCGTGATCACGGAGAATGATTTCTCTGGCTGTTTTCCCCAGCCGAATCCGCTGAGTTTCTTTCTGCCAGAGTGTTTCCAAAGCCTCGACAAGCTGTTCATTGGCAAACTCATCGGGCAGTTTCCATACTGCTTCATCCTGAAGATCAGCTATGCTGCCGTTGGCATTGACAATGGTTGCAAGGCCGTAGTTCATGCAATCAAGCACCGTAGCGGACGTCTCCCCGCGGGAACGAGTGCGGAGTTGGACTCCAATATCAGAGGCAGTAAGATATTGACGGAAATCTTCCCCGTCAGTCCAGCCCGTGATGCGGATATTCTTTGACGACTGACTGCGACGTATAGCCCTGAGCAAATCCTGGCCGTATTCGCCGGAATTGTTCTCTCCAACGAAGATCAGGTAGCAGGATTTAGAACGCGCCAGAGAGGAGGTTAACCATGCCTGAAGTAATCGGTGATTAAGCTTGGTAGGTCCTAGAAGCCCAAACGAACAAACCAGAAAATCATCAGCATGAAAACCAAGAGCTTTTCGGGCGGAGAACTTATTTTGATCTATTCGCGAATCACGCGCCAGGGGTATCACTGTCCAATCGGTCTCATCACCCCCATACCACCGTTTCGCAAGCCGCAGTGAACTGGGCGAATGCACAATGATACCAAGACTATCCTGAATCACGCTGAGGCTGCAGGGGTACTTCCAGGCAACTTCGGCTGTATCTTTGCGATGAAAGCGATCCCGGAGTGCTGCGAAGCCATGGGATGTATAAAGCTCACGTGCCCAACACCCCGGGGTTGCACCATGGTCATCCATGTACGCCGTAATTTGAGAAAGGAAGAAATCGTGCAGCACCACAACTCCCGGAACAGCCTTCAGAAGACTAAACATGTGCTCATGAAATTGAGAATTGCCGAAGTGATACACAACCCGCTGGTATCGCGCAGTGTTATCAATCAACCACTGGACAGAGCGAATTGGGCAGTTACCCTTGATCCATGGATCCGAAATCGTGTCCTGCGCGACAACGACATCGATCTCATAGTGGCGAGCAAGTTCAGGTAACAGCTCGGCACTATAGTCAGCAATTCCAGACCTCTCGGGGCGAAGTGGTGAAACGTAAGCCAGCCTTGGCCGCCGTTCCGCTACGTTACTAATCTCAGGCAGGGCCCGGCGCTCGAAAACGAGATGTTCCATCGCCGCAATAGCCTGCCTGGCGCTCTCATCCCAGGAAAATTTGGCAGACTGCTCTTTACCGTTCCCGACGAGCCTGTCCCGGAATATGGGGTCCGATATAGCACGTTCCATAGCGCACGCCATTGCCTCGTCCGAATGCGGGTCGAACAAAGCCTCCTTCCAACCGATCACCTCGGGCAGACTGGACGTATTGGCTCCAATCACGGGTGCGCCGCAGCGCATGGCCTCCAACGCCGGCAGGCCGAACCCTTCATGCCAGGACGGAAAGACGAACAGCGTACAGAGGTTGTAGAGGGCAACCAGGTCATCTTCCGGCACAAATCCGGTTAATGTTACATCTTCTTTGGTCAGGCCCTGTTGCATAGCAAGTTGTTCCAGCATGCGCTTGCTTTCGGGCTGCACGGAACACACGACGGCCAACTGATGGGCTTTGCGCAAACCTTCTGGCAGCCTGGCGAAGGCACGAATCAACCCCTCGATGTTCTTGCGATGATCAATGCCGCCGGTGTACATCACGAACGGGCGATGCAATCCGAATTTTTGGCGCAGTGTCTGTTCCGAGTCAGCCGAAAGACTGAGGGGTTGAAATTGCGGCCCGGCATCGGTGGAAATGTTGACCGAACGCGTTTCAGGCAAGCCGAGGTGGCTGATGCCTTCCCTTCGGGAGGATTCCGAAATGGCCAGCCAAAGATCGGCACGACGCAGGTGTTCAATTTTGCCGAGATACCAGGTCTCAAAAGCCGGATTTTCGAGATAGAGTTTACGGTGAATATAAGGAATCAGATCGTAGAGCGTTACTGCGGTGGGGATGGTATGCGACAATAAGCCAATGCTGGTTATCGCATCGTCTCCGAACCCCTCAAACAGACTGGCCACGTGCACGACATCCGGCCGCAGACTGGCGAGGAAGGCTTCCCGAACTCGTTCTGCCGTTTGGCGACGCCAATCATTGTCGGTGTCGATGCTTGCAACGGGTCCGACGGTGTTCCATATCCGGATGTTCTCTTGTGGCAACACTCCTTCAAAGGCGGCACGAATCGGTTCGATGGTGTCTGGGAATAGAGCATTGAGGGCAATAAACACTTCATGCCGCCCACGATTCCACACCATCGCCAACGCCAGGGACAACGAGTAACGACCAATGCCCCGGTTGCGCGAACCTGTGGATTGAGCCCCCTGCATGTCAATAACAATACGCATCAATTCTGATCCTTTTGATGCCGGTCCATAGCAGTCTTCAGGTCATTATAAATTTGCCGAGCACGCGGGGCAAGCTGCTCCGGTCCCCCAACGGTGAAGAAATGCATTGGTGTAACGTTAACCGTTCCTAATCTTTTCAGGCGAGCTTTTAGAGTGGGGATATGACTTAAAAATCTGAGAGCGATTCTTTTGAGGCGAGAATGGTCCACTACATATCGTTTGAACTTGATGGCCAGCTGCCTTGCCATCCTTTTTGGTCTGGTCATGGGTGCAAAGGTTAATTGCGCGATGCCGGCCGGCACAAACCAGCGGGCAGCCTTGCCCGTCAAACGCAAGGGCCTGGTCACTTTCCAGGATCGGCTGTTATATACAGCCTGCAAACCCACCTCGGCCTGCCGAGCTCTGCTCTCGGCCTGGTGAGCCCTGGTCTTGGCCTCAATCGCCCCGGCTTCTGCTTTGGATACCCTACTCAAAACTATACCATCAAAAACATTAGGCGGAATTTTGAATTTATCCTGCAACTCATTATGACTATTATGTAAATAGAAACGATTTAACCCGTCAAAGTATACAAAAATATACCCCTTCTCCAGGACAAGCGGCTCCCAGATGTCGGAAACATCAATTGTCGAGAAAGGCTTAGTACTTTCAATAACCAATATCCAGGGCCGGGCCTTCGCACCTTCCCAGCTCTGCAGCACATCGTGCTCCATACCTTCAACATCTATTTTAAGCCAATGTATTTCCCGGTCATCATATTTATCCAGGATATCTTGCAAGGGCAGGACTTCTATTTTTGTTTTTATAAATGAAAAACCATTCTTCCTGTGCTGCTCCGCAACTTCGGGATCTCCCGTTGACAACCCCGTATCTGAGAATTCATAAAAATCAAGAAACCCTTTTTGACTGCCAATTGCTACTTGCTCGACACATTCATCCGGGCGCGAAGACCTCAGCTTGTCGGAATATTGCTTCGTGGGCTCAACATGAACACCTCGCCATCCTCGTTCATAAAAAGCCAGGCTTACGGAATCGATTTCAGGATCGTTTGCACCAACATCAATATAAAAACCGTTTTCAACATGCTGCAGCGCACGCCAAAGCATCACATCTTCAAAATTCTGGGCGTAAGATACGATGGGCATCAGGTTATGATCTCAATTTCGGGTTCTATCCATGACGACCCTGCAAAATGTGTTCGTGACATATTGACCACGTTGAACACCAACGCCAGGTCCCGCCATTCGTAATTGTTCTCGAGATGCGTCTCCGAGCTCACCAGCGCTGTTTGAACGGAGTAAGTGCCGGGACCCAGATTTGCCGCAAACTTAATATTAAAAATACAGGTGTCGCCCGCATGAACGTCATTTAAGATCTGTTTGGTATGAAATGTATTCGTGCCGTACATGACCTGACCCAACCGGTCTTTAATACCGTAACCCAATACCAGTTGAGAAAGTGCTTTGTCTGCTCTGGCAGTAACCTGCAACGTTATCCTTTCGCCGACATTAACGACCTCGACACGCTGCCCTTTCTCATTGAGCAATGCAATGTCTATCACGGTTGCTTCACCGGAACCGGAAATAGTCTGCGTTTTTCCATCCTTCTGAACCTTCTGCTCAACCTTATAGTTCTCCCTGTCCGCAAGTATGGCATTGTAAAAATCCATCACCATCTCAGGCTCACCTTCCCTCGCCAGTTTCCCGGCGGCAAGCAGGATAGCCCGATCACAGATCGACTGAATGGCATTTTTGTCGTGTGAGACCAGGAGCAGCGTTGTGCCCTGCTGTCTGAACTTCCGGATACGGTCAAAACTTTTATGCTGGAAGTAGGCGTCTCCAACGGAAAGGGCTTCATCCACAATCAACACATCGGGCCGATGAGCCGTGGCCACACTAAAAGCCAGGCGCACCTGCATGCCGCTGGAATAAACCCGCACGGGTTGATCGATGTAATCGCCGATCTCGGCAAAGGCCTCGATTTCGGGCATCACCTGGCTGATATCTTCGACTGTGTAACCCAGTAGCTGGCCCGCCATATACACATTCTGTCTGCCGGTAAAGTCCGGATGAAAGCCCATTCCGAGTTCCAGCAGTGCCGACACGCGGCCGGTGATTTGCACGCAACCGGTCGTGGGCATGGCTGTTCCGGTGATCAATTTCAGGAGTGTACTTTTGCCGGCCCCGTTCATACCCACAATCCCAACGGACTCGCCGGGGCTGACGGTGAAGTTAATATTCTGCAACACCCAGGTCAGATCGTGCCATTGCTTATTTCCGGGCAACACCCACTCCGCCAGCCTAGACCAGCGGTTCAGGTATTTCTTGTAGGCTTTACCCAGGTCTCTTACGGTAATTTGTCCCATTAAAGCTCGTCCACTATTTCGCCGGCGTGTTTGCGGAACAGGCGCACCCCTGCCGCACAGAAAAAAATTCCCAGTAACAGCACGGGAATCAGCGCCTGCCAGTCAGGCAGCTGGGCCCGAACCAGTATGGTCTGGTAGGCTCCCATCAGACCCGTCATGGGGTTGTAGTTCAACAACTCCTGAGCCTGCCTGGGCAGGATAGTTATCGGGTAAACAATCGGTGTCAGCCAGAACCAGAACTGAAGAATTACGCCGAATGCCTGGCCTACATCACGAAAGAAGACGTTCAATACCCCAAGAGTAACGCCGAGGCCAATGGCAAACAAAACCTGCACAATCAGAACCGGGATAATGACAAAGAACACCAGCCCCGGAAAAGTGCCTGTTATGATCAAAAACAGCGTGAACAGGCCAAATATAATGGCAAAGTTGATTAGCGCGGTGGCAACCACGGTTACCGGAAGGCATAGCCGTGGAAAGCTGACCTTCTTCAACAGATTGCCATGCTCCAGGAAGGTATTCTGCCCCCGACCCACAATCTCGGCAAACAGCCCCCAGGTGAGAATGCCGGCACAGAGGTAAATACTGTAACCAAAGCTGTTTTCCACACCCGGCAGTTTTGCCCGCATGATCTGGGAGAAGATAACGGTGTAAACCAGAATCATCGACAGCGGCTGAATGACTGTCCAGGCCACCCCCAAGAGTGAGTTCAGGTATTTGGATTGAAATTCTCTTTTGACACTGAGCAGGATGAAACCACGATAGGACCAGATGCCTCTAAGCATGCCCATGGCAATTATCTTCCCGACCGATTCCGTTTTGCTGCCAGTAATCAATCATATCCCTCAAGCTCTTTTCGAGAGGGATTGCGTTATGCCAGCCGACTTCTCTTTTTATTTTTTCATTGGATCCGATAATGACTTTGTTATCGCTTGGTCGCACCAGTTTTTCGTTAACCCGCGTGTGAATATGTAAATCCGATATTCTTGCCATTGTATTGATGACCTCATTAAGCGACGTTCCCCGGCCGCTGCAGACATTATAAATATCCCCGGATTTTCCCTTTTTCAGCAGCAGATCGTAAGCTGCGACAACGTCTCTTACATCTGTGAAGTCCCGGACAATGGATGTGTCTCCGGTGACCAGTTCACCGGGGCCGTTTCCGTTCTTTTTGATCTCTGCCAGCTGTTTGGCAAATGACGATACGACAAAGATGTCCCTCTGGTAGGGTCCAATGTGATTGAACGACCGGGTCATCACAATGTCCAGACCGTATCCGTCAACATAGACCTTGGAAATCATCTCTTGCGAAACTCTGGCAACCGCATAAGGGTTAATTGGCCCGGGCATGTGCGTTTCAGTCAAAGGCAGCAATTTCTCCTCGACATTGCCATATTCTTCCGAAGATCCGATTGACAAGATCCGCGCCCGTAGATTCAATTTCCTCACGGATTCAAGCAGATTCAAGTAAATATTCATGTTGTTTTGAAAACTCAGAACAGGTTCTTTCCAGCTGAAGGCTACGCTGCTGTATGATGCGAGGTGGACAATATAGTCCGGCTGAAAATTGAAGATAATGTTTTCGAGGCGGTCCTGATCGAGCAGATCGACTTTTTCAAAATTCACCCGGATGCTTTTATAGGAATCCTGCGGGAATTCCGGTTTTTGCACATCCAATCCCTTAATGGATGCATTTGCTTCATTTTTATCGAGGTATTCGAGAAAGTGACGGCTGACAAATCCGGCATATCCGGTAATCAGATATTTTTTCAAGCCTTCAGCCCCCTATTTCTAAGTTTTTTGTTATTGGCGCACGCACTTCAATCCCGCTTAAGCGGGACGAACGTTGATTCCCTGTCGCTCGCTGCGAGGTTGTTTTGATTAACATAACCTAAAGGCTACATTCTGTGACTTGAGACACAAACAGCCATGGCAAACTGTTCTGCTTTAACTGTTTTCAAAAAGATGGTCACTCATTATGGCCGTATACCTTATAACCTTTTTTCCTGACCAGCTCGTCACGCTCCGCCGTTTTGAGATCCTCCCTGACCATTTCGGCAACCAACTCTTCAAAGGATATCTTCGGTACCCAACCGAGCTTTTCCCGGGCTTTGGTGGGATCACCCAAAAGGGTTTCTACCTCTGTCGGGCGGAAATAACGGGGATCAACACGTACAATAGGCTTTTCCTGCCAGTAACCGACTTCATCGAGCCCCCCGCCTTCCCAGCGGATGGTCATTCCCAGTTCACCGGCCCCCGCATTAATGAAGTCGCGAACGCTGTACTGCACTCCCGTAGCAATAACGAAGTCATCGGGTGCTTCCTGCTGCAGCATGAGCCACTGCATTTCCACATAATCGCGGGCATGCCCCCAGTCCCGTTTGGCATCAAGATTGCCCAGGTAGAGGGCGTCCTGCAGGCCAAGCTTAATGCGGGCAAGGGCGCGTGTGATTTTGCGCGTGACAAAGGTCTCTCCGCGAACCGGGGATTCGTGATTAAAGAGGATGCCGTTGCATGCGTAAATCCCGTAAGCCTCTCGATAGTTCACCGTAATCCAGTAGGCATATAGTTTCGCTACGGCATAGGGACTCCTGGGGTAAAAGGGCGTCGTTTCCTTTTGCGGAATCTCCTGCACCTTGCCGAAAAGTTCGGAAGTGGACGCCTGATAGAACCGGGCGGTCTTCTCCATGCCTAAAATGCGCAACCCTTCGAGAATACGCAATGTGCCCACCGCATCAGAGTTGGCCGTGTATTCCGGTTCTTCAAAAGACACCGCCACATGGGATTGCGCGGCGAGATTGTATATCTCCATCGGTTTTACCTGCTGAATGATCCGAATCAGGTTCGATGAATCCGTAAGATCCCCGTGATGGAGGATGAAGCGGCGATCCCCCATATGGGGATCCTGATAGAGGTGGTCGATCCGGTCCGTATTGAAAAGGGACGAACGGCGTTTGATCCCATGGACCTCATAGCCTTTTTCGAGAAGAAATTCTGCCAGGTAAGATCCATCCTGGCCTGTGATGCCGGTAATTAGTGCGACTTTGTTCACGTTATACTCCTTTAGAATAGTTCTATGTTCTATGTTGAATTTATAGCACCGCTCTCTGGATTACAAGTGCACTTCTTCAGAAAAAATTTGCCTCATTTATCATGGCAGATCTTCCGAGCCTGGTTGAAACAGTCGTGGTTGAAAATTCAAGTCACGCCCCGCATCGGCATGATCAAAAACCAGATCCGTGTTCATCCGCTCGGCCATTTGCGATGTCAGATGACGATAGCGGGGAAACAAGCGAAGCATCGCAGCCGCCAGACCAAAGAACCAAAGCGGCACATGAATCAGCCTTGGTCGACGGCCAAGGGTTGTAAACAAGCGATTGATCATCTCCCGGTAACGGAGTGTCTCGCCGCCTGAAAGATTATACGCCCGATTCACAACGTCTGTTTTTTCCAGCGCGGACAGGCAGGCCATCGCGACATCTTCGGCATGAACAGGCTGTCGAAGGCCATCGCCTTTCCCCAGCAGTGGGAAGAAACCAAGGCGGCGGATCATACGTACAATTTCTGAAATATTTTTATCAATTCCCCGCCCGTAAATCAAAGTCGGCCTCAGGACAACCCATTCAACACCAGTGTCTGCCGACCATTGCTCAAGACGGGTTTCCGCACCGGACAATTTCAGAGCCGTTGATTTTTCTTCAGCGGAACCTGAATGGCTCTTGGTAAAAATGCTGGTTGAGGACACCGCGACAATCCGCCTCGCGCCTTGCTTTTCCAGTATCGGAAAGTAATCCGGCAATACACAGATGGATGCAACACAAATCCAGAAACCAATTTGATCACTATCGCCCGCGGGACCATGGAGATCATCGGGAGATTTTGGAATCTGGACCCACTGGATGTCCGGATCAGTACCGTTTACCTTATGTCGGGAAAACGCCCTGACCGACCAACCGTTTTTTTTCAGCAGCGGCAAGAGACACAGACCAACAAGACTTGTGGCTCCAATTACGCCAACCTGTTTTTTACTCATCCCTATACTAATCATCCACACTTATTTGCGAATAAATTGCGAGGCTGCCAACACTCCAAAACGCATCCACACTCCCAGCGCCACAATCCACATCAACATCCCCGGGTATTGATGCCGGAAGAACTTCTGGTAGAACCGAATCATACCCTTGTGTTTGTGCCATTCCACCAATAAGGGATGCCCTTTACTGCACACCCCTTTATAGTGAACAACACAGGCACCGGGCACAAACATTATTTTCCACTTTCCGCGGCGAAAGCGTATGCACCAATCCAGATCTTCACAGTGTACAAAATAACCTTCATCCAGCAGACCAATATCCTTTATAGCCTCTCGTCGCACCAGCATAAAAGAGCCTGAAATAGCTTCAACTTCCATGGGACTATCCGGCAGAGGTTGCCGATGGAGCGAAAAATCAGAAAAGAAACGCGGGTATATTTCACCAAGTTTTGACAAACCGAAAGCGCGGACAAATGCGCGCCATGGCGTCGGTACGGCTCTTCTTCCCCCTGGCTGTTCCGTTCCATCCGGATTCAGCAGCAGCGGTCCGGCCATTCCCGTTTCCGGCGATGACGTCATAAACGCCAACAGCGTCTCCAAAGCTTTTTCTTCCATCAGACAATCCGGATTCAGAAAAAGCAGATATTCGCTTTCATCGGCAGCAGCCACCCCGATATTACAGGCTTTCGCAAAACCGAGATTCTCTTTATTACGAATGCATGTCAGGCGTGATTGCGAAACAGCTATCCGCTCCGCCTCATCCATGCTTTGATCTGTCGAATGATTATCGACAACGATTACTTTATGCACTGCCTCTGAACACAAAACAGAGTTGACGACCTGTTTCAAAAAAGGACCAGCGTCGTAATTGACAATGATAGCGCAAGCGCTCGGCATTTTAGAACCATCTCTTCCGAAGTTGCTTTAATCCAGGTAAGAACCGCTTATCCAATATAAAATGAACAGGCAATGACATGCATCACCAATCTTACTATTTTCTGTGCGTTCCAAGTTCACCCAATTGCCCTTTTATCCCGTGCCAAATTCCTTTTGTCATCATTTTCAAGTAGTCCAGCCGCGGCGAAATAAAACCGCAATAGACGATAAAGCGAATAAGCATGGTGCGAATGAATAAGAATTTCCATCCTGAGGAAACATAGCTTTTTCTAAGCAGCCATACTGCATTACGAAAAATATAGTAATGGCGCAGCGGGCCGTGATGCAGAAACTTCTTCCCCAGAATAATTCCGGGATTCTCTCCCATTGAATGGTACAGCACAGCGCCGCACACCCCGAATAATCGATAGCCGTAAGACCTGACCCGAAAACACCATTCGAAATCGACTTGATCAATAAATAATTCATCTAAAGGACCGCCAACTTCACTCAGGACAGACAAGGGAATCAACGATCCTGATGATATAAGCACATCTGATTCGATAAGGTGATCCTCCGGCCGGCAAAAGTGTTTGACAACTTTTAAGCCCGAAACACTAATAAATGAAGGACGATCCATATTCCGTTCATCCTGGTAACGAGGTCCGACAGCTGCCACTTTGATGCCCTTGCCCTCTATTTTCAAGAGATTAGACATCAACCGAAAGACCATATCAGGTGCGGGCATACTGTCCTGATCAAATAAAACAACATGAGTCTTACCCATCCGCCTCGCCCACTCCATTCCTGTATTATGGGCCGCTGCGACACCGAGGTTGCTGCCGAGGCAAATCAGGTATTCATTATCTTTCCTTCGCGATTCTATGAACTTTTGTAAATACTCACCTGAACCATTGTCCACGAGTACAATTGAGTCAATTTGTTCACCCAATGCATTCAACAGCTTTTGCAGGACAACGACTTTCGGATGATAGGTTACTACAATCGCTGAAACATTGTCGACCTTATTCATAGGTATTCTTATCTATAATGAAACCAATCTGATATATTTTTACCTGCTGCGCCATACACCCTCAGACAACGGCAGAACCAGCAGGCCTAAGCACGAAGAGATGGGAATGAGCCGAGAAGTCCAGTATCCCGCAGCGTGGAACATGCCTCGGCACCTGCGTTGCCGTGAATCCGGCCTTTGAAAATTGGGCCAGAAGGTCACTCTCGGCAAAGCACCGCATCTCCAACACGAGTCCATCACCGCCGTGAAAAACGAGATCACGGAACTCCTGCCTTCTTCCATCCCGGGTCATGTTGATGAGAATCGGGCCTTTCTCATCATTTTCGATGCGGAAGTCATACAATTCCGGATAGCGCTCTTCAGTTGCTGAAATCGGCAGATAGGGAACTGAAAAAATCGCAAAGCCATCAGGCTTAAGCAAGGCTCGCAGGCCGGTGAAGGCCTGCTCAACCGGGGGCAAGACATGCTCGAAGACATCGCTGGCAATCACGAAATCAAAGCGGCCAACCCAGTCATCGGGCACTGCCGTGATGTCCAGATGGGGATCTTGATGATAAAAAGTATTGCGGTAGTTGAAGGTCGACGCTAACCATAACGCGTATCCGGACCAACCGGAAAGGTCGCAACCGAAAATGTCCAACTGCCTGGGAAAGCTTAGCAGGGATATATCTTTTCCGAACAGCTCATAAGACAACGCGTGCACGATCTGCCGAACACGGGAGGTAGACCCGCAATGGGAACAGGATGGAAAATCGCGATAGACCGCCCGGCGCAGCAATGTTGTGGTGATACGACCGCAGATATTGCAGCGGAATAAAAACGGCCATGGTGCGAATGTGATAGTACGTGCACGCAAGCGGCTGGCAACGGTCGGTTGATGCATGGCCAGCACTTTTCTATAAATGGACTCATCTATCATTGTCTCTTATCCACCATCGTCTGCGTCAGCGTCTCCTTTTCTGCAAGCCATCCCCTGCTGACTAAAAACAGCAAAGGGATTCCTTGATACATCCGCTTATTCCAATCAGTCCCTCAAATTTGTATATTTCATGGTGCTGCGAAGCGGCGTCTCCCTGTCCGAAATGTTCCTTGCCATCTTCAGATTCAATGAGTTGAACCGATCCGCAATGGAATCCGCCTCATTAACGACCGCTATCTGCCGATTATTTTTTTTTCGCAAAGTCATAGATCGAAAGATCACAAGACACATCAGCCAGGGCTTTCATTTCCTCCTCAATTTCCATGAGCATCGTAAGCCTGTCGCGGCTTACGACTTGCGCCGAAGATTTGGACAGGCTTATGAAAAATTCAAAGCCTGCCGTCTCAAAGCTGCCGATTTCCGACAAATGATGATAATTTAATTCCCGAAGATCCTGCACAAGCAGTGCAAATGATTTTGGCGTAAATATCCAGCGGTGACAATCTGAATACGACGTTTTTTTAACGACTTCCTCCATTTCATTTCTCATCAAACCCAAATCAGCATGATGAAGATTTAGCGGTTCGGTGTGTGCTGAATCCCATCCAAGAATATTATCACCCCTGACTACTCCATAACAGAGATGATCAAGCAGGGTACCCGGGGAATGAATTTTTTCCTTCTTTAAATATGCATCCAAAACCATCCCTACCGTGGATAAGGGTCTAAATCTGTCAAAACAAAAACGCTTATCGGGTATGACCAGAGAAAGCACTCCGTTAGGCTTTAAAAGGGTCTCACAATCCCGAATAAACCCTATGAGGTCCGTTGTATGTTCTATAAAATGCGAGGCAATGATATAATCAAACGCATTTTTTTCACCAATAAGTTCGGTTAATGATTCACCTGACCAGATGTAATCCACTTCTTCTATTCTAGCCAGCAAGTCAGCGGACAAATGCGTGCGATACTTTTGGACAAGACCTTCATGATTCAAATGATCAACAGTCTTTATTTTTGCACCTGACGATTTGGGCAAAATCGGATTGTAGGAAGGTCCAATCTCCAGTCCAGCACCCTTTATATTGATGTAGGACAAGGCTTTTTCTCTGCGATTCATGAGTATAGTCTCTCGAAACACGATGCATTGGCCAACTTGTTATATCTCACCGCTAATGCCGATGCGAACCGGCTGTATCGACAGAGGAAGAACCTGTGCCGATCATGATCAAGCGCTTTTGTCGCTTTACATAAAGTCTTTGTCACTCTACGCGGATCAACGTTCTCTAAAAAAATTCAGAACCTTTATGGGCAGAATCACCATAGGCATCGTGTACTTCAACGGCAGCAGGAATATGAAGCCGAACAGGAGCCGATGGATTTTGGGCAGATACGGCAGAATCTCCCGCGCACCATTGATACCGCTCCTATATAATTCGTTGCCGGCTTCGTATTGTTCCAGGGCTCTGAAGATAAATTCCCGAAAAAAACGCAAGGAGATTCTCCTTTCCCTGATTCGGTTGGCACCGTTGTCCGTATAGTTGCTAAGGAGTTTTCTCCAGTAGTATGAGCGGCTCCTCACCATCCGGCTTGAAAAGCTGTAGTTGGCGCCATGGAATCTCCAGCGCAGAGTCGACACGGGCAGGTAGAAGATTCTGCTACTTTCAAACAACCTCAGGAACAGGTCGTCGTCCTCATATCCGGACAGATTTTCATCGAACCCCCCAACCTTTGCGAAGACCTCTTTCTTGAGCGTCATCAATCCGGGCATGACAAAAACGTCTCTAAACAAGATATCTTCGATGTCCTTTTTCGGATGCGGCCACCCGGCAAAGAGATTTTGATGGATTTGGCGATGAATGACGTTTCCCTCGCTGTCGATGGTATCAGCATCCGTGTACAGCACGTCGATGGATTTATCTGCCAGCCATGGGACAATTTTTTCCAATTTGTCGGTATACCATTCATCATCTTGATCAATGAATGCGATGTATTCGCCGCTGCAGCATTTCGCGCCAGAATTCCTGGCGCTCGATTGCCCACCATTTTTTCTGTTGAGATAACGCGCGCGGAGATCAGACCGCGTTGATAAGAAATCATTGCAGACCTGACGAGTGTCATCGGTCGAGCCATCGTCAACGATAATCAACTCTATGTTCTTGTAAGACTGATTGGCGACGCTTTCCAATGCGCAGAGGAAGTGTTTTTTCCCGCTTCGACATGCATTATAGGCGGGCATCACCACTGAAATGAGTGGGTTGTCGACGTTTACGCCAGGCATTGATAGCTCTTCTCCCGCGAACCCTTGCGATATTTCCGGCTCCCCATCGGGCCAATACATTATACCCAAAAGACAAGCTATTCTCCTTCGCAAACCCATGTGACGGAATCTTTTTAACGGTTGTCCAATAATACGCAGCGGCCATGTCATGCGCCAACTCATGGATTTATGAAGTGCGTTGATCTGAGCATCGCGGTCAGCCAAGGCTTTATGGAGGCTGCCAATCTGCGCGTCATGTTCTGTTAAGATTCGCGTGAGCCTGGCCGCCTCTTCTTTCAATTCATTTGACTTAAACCGTTCCCATTGCCTTGAGCCAAGGGCAACAAAATAGCGGATCAGTTTTTGTTTTTCATCCGCAGTGGTTTGAAGCCATTCCAGTTCCTTATCATCTGGAGCATTGTTGAGCTGCAACACGCCAAGCCCGAAAGAATTTAAAAACTCTATATTTTTCGGATAACGTGCCTGCAATTCTTTCCAGAATTTCCCAACACCAAAGTTGCGCTCATGAACATTGGTGTCGTGAAAGATGACAACGGCACCCGGCGCTAATTTTGGCAGCCAGGTATCAAAATCATGTCTCACCTCTTCATAGGTGTGCATCCCGTCAATATGCAGCAGGTTAATGGATTCATCCGCAAAACAAGCAACAGCATCATCAAACGCCATCCGCAATAACCGGGAAAACCCTGCATAATATTCCTCGTTATGCTTGTTTACCCGGGTGAAAATGTCTTCACCGTAACGGCCCGCATGTTCATCGCCCAGCCATGTATCCACTGCATGGCATTTGGTCAAAAGACCAGCCTCAACAACCGCCTGGCAGAAAGTAAAATACGAATTCCCGCTATGTGTGCCCAGTTCCACAAATATTTTGGGTGCGATTTCTCGAATGACCCATGCGGCAAACGGGAGGTGCCCTACCCAAGTGCCGGGGGACTGGAGAGATCTTGGGACAAATGATGCTGCCGCAATCAAATTGTTTTGATCCATGCCGTTATTTCAAACGTCCGAGGAACAAATTTAGTAAAATACGCGCCGTATCAATAAAATTCATTTCATGCCTGTACGAATCGTCCAATGCCTGAACCATCGCTTAAGACTGCTCTTCTTATTGCACCAAACTCCTTTATCCGGTTTGCGGCAAACCAGCATTGAATCGTGCCATAAATCGCTTCCATCGGCATAGCCAAAGTCTTGCCACTGCGTCACCGCTTCAAGCACTTCCATTTGAGCGTAATGCGCAAGCGAAATCAGTCCGTCGGGATAATAACGCCAACAGTCCAATGGATAACGATGCTCCGGTCCACTCGAAGGGGCCAGAATGCAACACATACCGCCCGGTTTGAGCACGCGTGCCACCTCCAGGATCGTTATCCAGAAATATTCAATATGCTCCAATGCCTGTCCTGAAATTACAACATCGGCAGATTCACCGGAAATCTTACTCCAAACATATGGCGTGTGCAGTACAATATCAACGTTATTACCGGCAACCATGTCCAATCCGGTGTATTCCCAAGGCCATTTCGAAAATAACGGGCGGTAACTCCCGTTCACATCCTGAGAGCCCAAATCCAATATTCGAAGCGGTTGGCTTTGTTTTGCAGTTAGATATCGATCACGAAATGCGGTCATTTTATCAATCGAACTTTGGTGCATGTTATTTTTCTCTTTTCAGGTAACCTTTGGGGTTCCATGTTATAAGAAAAGCCTCTTTTGCTCTGTCGATGATGAAATTTCCATTGTTTTCCACGAAGTCCGAAATAGCTTCATAGGGCCCAGGGCTTGGACCTATATTTAGGCCGTGATGACAGATGCCATCTTCGACGATCAGATAATTCCCTATCGTTACAAGTTGTGAATATTTCTTCAAGACGTTGAGTGTATTTTGATATTCATGAGAGCTGTCTTCGATCACCATGACGGATGCATGGCCGCTGCACATTGCGGCTACTTCATCAAAAACTTCACAGGCGTCGCCGGTAACAAACGATATCCGTGGATGATTCTTGACGGTTTGATTAAGTCGAGAATGATCAATATCTACAGCAATAATACGACCCTTGTTCAGATGGTCACATAAATGCGCCAGGGAGAGGGCGCTGCCTCCGCAGTAGCTGCCAATTTCTACAATCACATCCGGTTTCGAAGCAAAGATTATTTCTTGATATATCCAAAAATCCAGGGGACTGCGCTGACACGGGATTCCAAAGTAGGTCGAGTCCGTTAAAATCCTTCTTTGAATTATGTCAATAACTTCACAAAGAGGCTTGGAAAGGGCTTCCTCCATGCAGACCCTGCCGTTGCCGTTAGCTAAATTGGTTCTATCGCGTCCTCCCAATTGGTATGTTCCCTTCTTCATAGGCGCGGCAAATCCCCGTCTCATAAACACCACTCGTTTGCCGTTTTGGCGTAACTCCATATGTTCATCAAAGCGCCGCGCTCAGAGCCGGACGGTTAGGTTGCAGATTGCTGCAACTGGTGTAGTGCGTCCAGCGTTTTTGCATGATCATAAATATCGTAAGTCCGCAGAGAACAAGGGGTTGCAACCCCTTGTTCTGATGTATCCGCTCTGAACGAGCGTCAAGGAATTTACGACGCACTGGTTCCGGCGAATGCGTTGCTTTTACCAAAATGCTTTATTCTTCATGCTTCCGCACAGATGTCCTTTAAGGGCGCTATACTCGGTGCAGCCATGCTCTAAATTTTCTGTAACCGGTTATCATTTTCCAGGCACGTGATCGCCGAATCTCATCCAAAGAGCCTTCCAGCATTTGCTTCTCACGGTTCACTTGCTGATGCTGATCCTCCATTTCATATCTATTCTTGATGATCGTCGCAATCGAACGCAGGTATTTTGACGAAGCCAACAATTGTGCATTTGCAATCTGGCTGGGGGACTCATCCTGAAGCGCGACCCGATCAATCAAAACACGCTCGTAAACACGCAACCATTTGTCGATTGCTATTGACATGTTTCCATCGTTTCGAATCCAGTCACTAACTTGCTTTGCATTGCCAGCGCTATAATTTTGCAGTTCGCGAAAGATGCTCTCCTCATTGACCCTGCTTGACTGCATCGTTCTGAAACCGAAATTGAGTTTCCGCATGCCGGCAACATTATCGGTAGTGACCATGCCTCCCAACCCGGAGAAATCTGCTACGATGACGGCGCATCCTGTAGCCATAGCTTCAAGCGCACACCGCGCCTTGGCAAACACCACGTCATAACCGGTCAGAATCTTTTCTGGATGATTAACTACATTTCCAGAACCGGCACCGACAACATCAACCTTCTCAATACCCGCCCTGGCGCAGGCTGCGCGAATGGCATCGACCAGCTGGTTATCGCCTGCATAATTGCTAAAGATAAGCGCAGACCGTGGCTTCAGCGGCAAAGGGGAACGCTGTTGAAATCGTTCAATGTCAACAAAATTGTAGATGACCTCAATATCCTGTTCAAGGATCCCCTCCGTTGTCAGCAATCTTTCCCGACACAAATCGTCAACCGCAATATACCGCCGAATCGAAGGGAAGATCGGCGGCAATTCCTCCCAAGGCAGCCAACCATGGCAGACGAAAACTGCCGGGGTTTTTGGGAAATACATCATTGCCGTCATCGCATCTAAATGATGCTGACCATGGATAATATCGGGAGCCCGCCCAAGTTGTGCCAAATCGTCGATTACCGGAACCGCTGCCAAACGCAACTCTTCTGCCACATCACCCAGAACAGTACTATAGGCCACCGGATGATGCCCCAGCCTCATCAGGGCCAGTGCCAGATCGCGCACATACAGCTCAGATCCCGCTCTGCCTGCAAGCGTATTGTTGGTAATCAGTATCCGTAAACTGTTGAGCATGAATCAGACCTTTAGCGATAATCCGAGTGCTTTTCTTACTTCTGGGGGAGAAGCGATCCGCTTACCAAAGATACAAGCAAGCTCTCGTACCCGGTGCACCATCATTTGATTAGTTGCCAAAACCTCGCGCTTATCATCAAACCATAAACAATCTTCCAATCCGACACGAACACCATTGCCGTAAAGGAGCCCCATTGCATTCATGCGAAGCTGGCAGGTACCGATACCACCTCCTGTCCAATATGAATCGGGCGGCAATTCATTAATCAGTAATCCCAAATGAGCCGGTTTTGCCTGGGCCGTGGCTACATTCCCCAACATTAAATTAAAATAATACGGGGGAGAAATAATGCGGCGATCAGCTAGATAACATGCGTAATTAACCATCCCGGAATCAAAAACCTCAAGTTCTGGTTTAATACCGGATTCTGCCATACGTTCGGCAAGACGCCGTATGATTTCGGAGCTGTTCACGCTTGTTGATTGACTGAAATTCATTGACGCCAAAGTCAGGCTACCCATGTCGGGTTTCACGTCCCCGGCAAGAGTCAATGGATCCGCTCGCTGCTCGAAAGCATTGAAATTTCTTCCGCTCAAAGATACGCAGATAATCACGTCCGGGCAGGCTTCTCGAATAGAGCCGATCAATTGAGCATAAACTTCCTTCCGGTAGGTCGGTGCGCCTGTGTTGTCCCTGGCATGCAAGTGTATTATTGAAACGCCTAACGCAACGCAAAGCTTCGCCTCTTCCACAATTTCAGATATCGATGTCGGAACATGGGGAGTCATTGCTTTCGTCAACACCATCCCCGTCGGCGCCATGTTAATGATAATTCCGTCCAGCATGGGTACAAAAAAACTCACTATTCGGTTGACATTTTTCGAAACATTCGTGCGGGATTGCCTATGACCGTGACAGTTGGAGGTACATCAAGAGTTACCACACTGCCTGCCCCAACCATTGCGTTTTCGCCAATGACTATTCCAGGCAGTATCACACTACCCCCACCTATCTTGGCACCACGACATATTCGTGGATATGCCATCGCGCCCCCTGCTAATTTGTCGTTCAGGGTGATAACCCCGGGGCCGATAAAGACATCATCCTCGATGACGACCCCTCGAGTGATATGGCAGGCAGTCTGTATGGAAACGCGATCCCCTATTGTGCATTTGCATATATTACAGTGAGAACCAATCGTGCAACCAGAGCCAATAATCGCGCCTTGATGTATCAAGGTGAATGACCCGACACGAGTACCAGCACCAATCAGCACGTCATCCTGTACTTCCACAAGTTCAGGATTATAAAAATGAACCCCGGGGAAACTTTTTTTACTCGTAAACATTTGATAGCCTTTATTCAATTTTGCAGGTGGATATTAGAATTTCATAGTACCAATCTATAATGTAATCAAAGCACCGCGGTCCAACCTGATCGTTCGGTTGCAAACTTTTGCTACAAGTTCCGGCGAGTGCGTTGCGATCACCAGAACACTTGATTTATCAACAATTTCTTGAAGCCGCTGTTGCGCCTTTTCCTGAAAATCCGTGTCGCCAACAGTCAGCCATTCATCCATCAGGAGAATCTCGGGTTGAGCAAGAGTCCCTATGGAAAAGGCCAACCGCATCTGCATGCCGGTAGAATAAGTCCGAAGCGGCATGCGGATAAAATCGCCAAGACCTGCGAAATCAACAATACCGCTGATTTTTGAGGATAGCCACTTCCGGTTGAAACCGAGAAGGGCACCGCGCAGAAAAATATTTTCGATCCCCGTTGCTTCGCCATCCATCCCCAGGCTCAGATCAATCATGCTGGTGACCTTACCCTTTATGTTAATGAAACCCTCTGTTGGCTCGTAAACACCGGAAATGACGCGCAGCAATGTGCTTTTGCCTGCGCCATTATGGCCAACAATACCGAGTCGATCTCCTTCTTTTAAATCAAGACAAATATTTTGCAGGGCCCTCACAACCACTCGACCCTTTTCATTGGAGCCCATACGGCCGCCCGTTGCCGCCTGCATCAGCTGATTTTTCAGAGAACGTCCCGTTGTATTATAGATTGGAAAATCAACACTCACGTTATTAAGTAAAATGTGCGACACTGTTATCCCCTATAACCAATAAGCTATCCGCGAACGAAACCGCCCATAAACCAGTAAAGTAATAAACCATCCTACAACCGCAAATATAATACTGAACTGCCAGTTCAAAGCTGAAGGCAATGATCCAAGCAACGGAGCACGGACAATTCCGATCAAATGAAAAAAAGGATTAGCATCCAGCAAAAGCATACTTGCACGTTTAGGTAATAGGTGCGGCATCCAGATGATTGGCGTCAGATAAAAGAAAACCTGTAAAAGATTTGAGACTATCTGGGGAATATCACGGTAGCGGGCACAAAAAACACCCAGGAGCAGAGCCATCCAGGTCAGGTTGATAATCAACAACACGAGACCGGCAATTGACAAAAAGGCTATGGTCTTCACAGGCACCCAAAACACAAGTAAGACAAGTGGAAAGATAACAAGGTTATGAGCAAAAATAATCAGATTCCGCCACAGAACGCGAAGGATATGGATAAATAACGGCAAAGAGATTTGTTTGATCATCGCTTCGGCATCTGTGAATCCCGTGCAGCCCTCATTAAGTACTGTCGTAATTAGCACCCATAACATCAATCCGATTGTAAGGAATGGTAAAAACTCTTTCATTGGCTGGCTAAAGAGATTACTGAAGACGAAACCAAGCGCGCCGATTAACACGCCCATGCTGATGGTGAGCCAGAAAGGTCCCAGAGATGACCGCCTGTATCGCTGACGAATGTCCTGCCAGCCAAGAACGCCTGCCAGCTCATATTTTTTTGATGCAGCGTATATGTCACGCCAGCCGGATTTGACCATTTGAAAAATAGAAACTCCAGATATCACTTTTTATCACCTAATATGATAGTATCTCATTTGAGGTAAGTCTAAAAGACCTAGGAAAGAATCAAATTCCGAAACACTCTGGAATGGTCAAACGTTAGAATTAAATTCATCCGTTCGGCCATTTGCGCGGTCCAGTGCCGATAGCACGAAAGACAGCGGATTAATACTTCAGTCAATAGAAAGATCCAAAGAGTCAAAATAATCATTTATCATCTTCTCGGAACAGAAAATTATTTTTAAAAGTCTAAAATTCTCTTTATACAGCTCCGCCTTCTGGATTACGCAGGTGCACTTTTTCAGGAAATTTGCGTCATTATTATGGGCAAAAATGATTATACCCATAACCAGATCTTATTCCGGATCGGTTATTGTGATATCCAGAAGATCAACTTCTTTGCTTTACTGTTGGATTTCTTCTTCCGGCTTTTCATATTCCATCATTTTCCGTTTCAGAAAATGACGGGTAAGCTTTGCTTTTCTTCTATGCCCGTTGGCTATGAGCTGCGAGCCATGAACGATGGCTATCTCCCGCCATACATTTTTTCATAATAGTCACGGTAGCTGCCGTCGGTAACTGAGGCGATCCAAGCCTTGTTGTCCAGATACCACCCGACAGTCTTCTGCATGCCGTCGGTAAAGTTTACCTGGGGAGACCAGCCCAATCGGGTGCGGATTTTTGTGGCGTCAATGGCGTAGCGGCGGTCGTGGCCGGCACGGTCTTTAACGTAAGTAACCAGTGATCTCCTGTTTTTGCCCCCCGGAAGGAGGCCGACTTTTTCGTCCAAAATGTCGCAAATGGTGTGGACAATCTCGATGTTCTGCTTTTCGCTATTGCCGCCGATATTGTAAGTCTCCCCGATTTCCCCATGCTCCAGGACCTTGAGGATTGCTGCACAATGATCGATGACGTAGAGCCAATCGCGAACATTCCTGCCGTCGCCGTATACCGGTAAAGGTTTCCCTTGCAGGGCATTATTGATAATCAGGGGAATAAGTTTCTCCGGAAACTGGTAGGGTCCATAATTATTGGAACAATTGGTAATCAGGGTCGGTAATCCGTAGGTATGAAAATAAGCGCTGACCAGATGATCGGAGGACGCTTTGCTGGCGGAATATGGAGATCGCGGATCATAAGGTGTGGTCTCTTGAAACGCACCGGTTTCACCGAGAGACCCGTAGACCTCATCCGTGCTGACGTGAAGAAAACGGCAATCTTTGGATGATGTTCCTCCGGGACCACTGAGCCAGGCTTCACGCGCTGCCTCGAGCAGATTAAAAGTCCCCAGTATATTGGTCTCGACAAATTCCGCGGGCCCGGTAATGCTGCGATCCACGTGAGATTCTGCGGCGAAATGAACAATGGTGTCTATTTCTTCTTTGGCGAAAATCTGTCTGACCAAAGCGGCGTCGCCAATATCTCCCTTCACAAACCGGTACCCGGGAGTCTTTTCCACATCCGTTAAATTGCCCGGGTTGCCGGCATAAGTCAACTTATCCAGATTAATGATTCTGCAGCCGGGGAAATGCTGCAAGGTATGACGGACGAAGTTGGACCCAATAAAACCGCATCCGCCGGTTACAAGTACTCGTTTCATGTTTTTTATTCCTGTTTAAGGTTATTGTCTCCACAATCATTATCAGCTATGAGCTACGAGCTATTCACAGAACACTGTCATTTTCCTGCGGGGTAAATTCGGGAATGATTTCTTTGAGCTTTGCTTTGATGCCCTTCCCATCATGGCGCGCCGCTATTTTCACGAGTTCATCAATTTCACGATACAGGAGTTCTTTGGCTTCCTGCGGATCTGATGAACCGTTAAAGCAGTTGCCGGAACGAAGGACCATGACTTTTTTATGATCGGTGGGCAGGATGTCTTCTCCCACCGTGATCAATTCTTCATACAGCTTTTCACCGTCCCGCAAGCCGGTGAAAACAATTTTGATATCCACATCCGGCTCTTTTCCCGAAAGGCGAATGAGATCGCGCGCCATATCGATGATTTTGACGGGAGTTCCCATTCTCAATATGAAAATCTCACCGCCCACGCCCATCGTTCCGGCCTGCAGGATCATCTGAGACGCCTCGGGGATGGTCATGAAGAAACGGTTGACCTCGGGGTGAGTCACCGTTACCGGTCCCCCCTGCTCGATCTGACGGCGGAAAAAGGGGATAACGGACCCGGACGATCCGATGACATTGCCGAATCTTACAGCCATAAACCTGGTGCCGTTGCCCTGCTGGCACTGCATAATCAACTCTGTCACTCGCTTGCTGGCGCCCATGACGTTGGTCGGACGCACGGCCTTATCCGTCGAAACCAGAACGAATCGATTCACATGATACCGGATCGCCATCTCCATGAGGACGCGGCTACCGATAATGTTATTGTATACAGCCTGCCAGGGATTCTTTTCCATCATCGGCACGTGCTTGTAAGCCGCCGCGTGGAATATAACATCAGGCTTGTACATTTTGAAGACGTCGTTCATGAGTGCTTGATTTTGAACCCGTCCCAAAATGGCCACACAGTGGCGGCAGTAATGTTCGTTTTGCATTTCCATGTGAATGTTGAACAGATTTGTTTCACTCGAATCAAGCAGAATAATATTGCTCGGCTGATATTTTACAATCTGCCGGCATAGTTCAGAACCGATCGAACCGCCGCAGCCGCTGACCAGAACGGTCTTACCATCAATATAGTTGCGTATGCCTTCAACATTGAGATGAACCGCAGAACGTCCCAGGAGATCTTCGTAGCTGATGTCCCTCAGAAACTTCACACTAACCCGTCCGTCGATCAGATCGCCGATGCCGGGCAACATTTTATACGAAATATTGCTTTCTTGACAGGCTTCGACAATGCGCCTGATTTGCTCACCTCTGGCAGACGGGATGGCGATCAGGATTTGCTGGATGTTTTCGCTTTTTAAAATTTTGGGCAGACGCTCTAAAGTTCCCAACACCCTTATCCCATGAATCGTCCGCCCCTGCTTTTCCCGATCGTCATCTATAAAACCGACCACGTCATAATGCAGCCGGTAATTATCCATGATCTCGCGCAATATTTTTTCACCGGCCTGCCCCGCTCCGATGATCAGAATCTTTATTGAGCGGGCGCCGGCCACATCAGTTATCGGAGTGGCACGCGCACTTAAGAGAGACCGGATCGCCATTCGGACACAACCGGTCAAAATAAAGGTGATAATACCATCAGCAATAAAAACGCCGCGCGAATATCCCGCAAATCCGTTGCCAAAGAGCATAATCAGCAAGATAAGCATGGTCGACAATAAAGAAGCCCCGCTTAAAAGCCAGAAGTCTCTCACGCCGGTAAAGCGCCATAAACCCCGATAGAGTCCGACTGCGAAAAAAATTACAGATTTCAGAGGGACGATCCAAAGCAATAGTCCAATGATTTGCTCAATATCAACATGAGCGTAAGTAAATTCAAATCGAATCAGATAGGATAAACTGAGAGAGACGATGAAAAGAATGATATCCGTAAATATCATTAAATAGAAGTTCGGATTCTTGAATTGCGGATTCATGACCATGTTCTATTTACATCTCCCTGCAATGGAGCGCAAAACCGGTTTTCCAGCTATATTGAAATCATAGAAACAAAGATCGATACATTAACGGTGTTTTTCATACAATAATTCTATTGGAAATGGAACAGGCTTTTCCAAAAACCAAGAGAATCTGTATACTTGGCTCCTGTCGTATTATGATTTTTTGTGCAAAACCAAACATCTATCACCTCAAGTGACGGCGTGGGATGTCAAAGCGGCGTCAATTACTTAGCCAAGTTTCGCCTCGATTGCTACATGGGGTAGTCTATAAAAATCATATATCTTTAATCTTGTACCAGAGCCGACCGACATATTCTCTGAAAATCAGCGTATTGTCTAAGAGCCATTGTGATTGCGGAACATACCGTAGGGCGGGAGTTCCAGTAGGCGACGCGTAAAGATAGCTTGCCGGCAGCGGGACGACCTTTTTGAAGTACTTTCGAAATTCCGTTTCACTTCTTTTCATGTGAAAGGCAGATGTCACCAGCCCGATCTTGATGTCTTTATTCGTGAACATTTTGTTGAATTCGATCGCATGTTCATAGGTATTGCGGGATTTGGCTTCTATACGGATTTTTTCGCCGGGTACGCCGAATGCTTCGGCCATTTCCGCCATGAGTGTTGCTACAGCGGCTTCGCCTTCCCCCTTGCCGGAACAGACGAGATATTTGGCACTGTGTTTTCTGTACATTTGAACTCCATGGATCAGCCGCACGGTCGTGGACTCACCCGGAAATGTCTTCTTTAATGCCCGAATATCATATACTCCCCCCCCCAAGACAACGATGACATCAAGCGGTATTTTTTCTTCAACCGGGTCGTGTCGGATATAGTCTTTCTCCAGTTTGTAGCTCAGGTAATGCGATACCGGCTCGATGCTGAGTCCATAAAGCAATATCAAGGTGAATAACAGGAGCAGCGGGCCGCCTTTTTTCTTACCGGTTGCCAGGCAAATTAAACAACAAACCAAAAACAGGAAAAAAATGATAAAGACAGGATCAACAAACGATTTCATGACATCATAGATCTGCTCCATGAGGTATCGGCTCCCTTCAATTTTCTACGCATTAATCATTGCTTACTGAATATTCCAAACCGCGATCAAATCCGAGTGCCTGTGGCTCCATTGCCAGACTATGGACATTCCGTCAGTCTGTCCAAGAAGTATCCTTAATAAATAATTATCTTCTTGCAGGCGCTGCCTTATGAGGAAACTCCATCTTCGCATTACTTTTTATCACGGCGAAAATGCCAGCCGATAAGCCGAAAGTAAACGGCTAATTTCCCGCGCAGGCCGGTCACCATACCGAGGGTGAAAAGAACACCGAGCGTACTGAGCAGTGTATTCACCAGCAATCTTAAAAAGATTAGAGCCGCAGCCGCTCGATAGTAGGCACCGCTGTGCCACTTCCGCAAAAACTGATATCGCGACCTGTAAAATTCAATCCGCGATTTTGCATTGTGGCCGATGCTCTGGCCCTGAAGATGATAAATCAAGGCATCGGGTACCTGATAAATGCGCCACCCGGCGCGCTTCATGGCATAGGCCAGATCCGTCTCTTCAAAAAAGAAAAAGTAACGGTCATCAAAGTACGAAACCTGGTCCAGCGCTTTCTTCCGGATCATCATGCAGGCACCGATGGCCGACTCGACTGCCAACGGCCCGGCATGTTCGTATCGCTTGCTGGGATAGCGGTCCGGAAAAAGATATTCCAGCAATGATGTATTGGCGGCAAGTGTCAAAAGCGTCGGAAAAGAAGCAATGGAGTTCTGCTTGCTGCCGTCTGCGTTCAAGAGCTGGCCGCAAACGATTGCCGCAAGCGGGTTCGCCTCGGCAAAGTCCCAAAGTTTCTTTACGGCCCCCGCAGTCAGAACGGCATCCGTATTCATAAGCAGGGCATACTTCCCCTGCATGACGGCAAAACCCTGATTGTTTGCAGCTCCGAATCCGCGATTTTCTTTGTTGGCAATCGTCTTGACCTGAGGATATTCCTCTTGCAGCATGGCGAGCGAGCCGTCGGCGGAGGCATTGTCTATGACGATCATTTCGTAGGCAAACGACGTTCCCATCGTTTCAAGAATCGATCCGATGCACGTGCGCAGAAGGTCTTTGGTGTTCCAGTTGACAATAATGAATGAGATATCCATTTCACATCACGTTCCGGACAAACTTCTTTCCCATCGTTTGGCATGCTTCAAAAAAACATATCCTGCAGAATTGCCGGCAATGACCAACCCGGGTAAACCATCGAGAAACCCCAGCTTCCAGACATAGCATTCGAGAAATTTCCCTACGGCGTGAAAGAGTCCGGCAACAACAAACCAGCCGCCCGCGGGCCCGTCCTGCCGTGCATAGATTTCTGAAAAATTATTCATGGTAATGACCTGATCGGAGATGTTCCGATAAACATAATGCAGAAAGGGTTGTGACAGCTCACCGACTTTACCGTCCGCAACCAGCTTATCATGGGGATTCACGCCCTGCCATGTTCCCCGGCCGCGGCGGATGAGACGGACTTTGCGGTCCGGATACCAGCCACCGTGATGAATCCAGCGCCCCAGATAGCGGGACAACCGGGGCATGGAAAAACCGCCGACCTCCGGCGGTGCGGTTTTGACCGCTTGAAGAATCTCCGTCGCCAGCGCTTCGGGAATTTCCTCATCCGCATCCAGGCTGAGAATCCATTCATGGGTCGTTGCTTCCAGGGCAAATTGCTTTTGCGCAACGTACCCCGCCCACTGATTGAAAATCACCCTGGCGCCGGCGTTTCGACAGACCGCTTGCGTGCCGTCGGCGCTGCCGGAATCCACAACAACGATTTCATCGGCAAAGGCGCAGCTTTTAAGCAGGCGGCCGATACGGTCCGCTTCGTTCTGCGCGATGACGGCAATGCTTATTTTTTGTTTTTCCAATATATTATTCTTTATGCGCTTCGGTTTATGAATCAGCCGGGCTTCCCCAAAATTCTTTTCGTTAAGAAATATCCAATTTTGTGCTAGAACATTTTCAAAATTTATAAGAATACAATTATGAACAAAATTGCCGTGGTCATTCCCAAATATGGTTTAGTCGGTGGCGCCGAACAATTCGCCGCTCAATTGACTGATGAACTTTCTAGCAGACAAACAGGCACATTTCAAGTGTTTGCTAATGAGTGGCAGGCGGATTCCCATGTTTCGGGATTTCATAAAATCCCCGTCATTTCATTTCCCAAATTCATGACGACGATCAGCTTCGCCTGGTTCGTGAAACGCCAGCTGCAGCGGCAAGACTTCTCCCTGGTGCACAGTCATGAACGAATCTTCGGGGCCGACCTGTACACGATGCATGGCGTGCCTCACCGCTATTGGGTTCGTAGCGTTCGGCAAAAATCCCTGAGCCTCTATGACCGGGCAACAGCTTGGGTGGAAAAGAAACTGGTCTATGAGGGCGGTTGCCGGAAATTTGTCGCCGTGTCCAATTTAACAAGGGATATATTCCTGCAGGAATACCCGGTTGATCCCCGGCGCGTCACCGTCATTCATCCCGGTGTCCATCTGCCGGATGGGAACGGGAAAAATAAGGATGAAACGAGGAGGGCCGTCCGTTGCGAATTGGGCATCGCTGCCGACGCCCCGGTGATTATCTTTGCCTCGATGAATTTTGAAATCAAAGGGCTCGATGACATCATTCGGACCCTGGCACATCTCCGGCGGCAGCGCATCGTGTATAAGCTCATTGTCGCAGGCAAAGGCAACGTCAAAAAATATCAAAAGATGGCTGCAAAGGAAGGGATTGCCGATTCGATATTTTTCACCGGTGTCGTCGCTAAAGCAAAATTAATTGATCTCTATTCGGCAAGCGATTTGTATTTGATGCTTTCCAAATTCGATACATTCGGCATGGTGGTCCTGGAAGCCATGGCGGGCGGGCTTCCGGTCATGATCAGCAACCGTGTGGGCGCAAAGGATCTGGTGCGGGAGGGCGAAAATGGTTTTGTGATCGACCATTCGTCGGATTATGATTACACGGCGTCCCGTCTCAAATTGCTTTTGGGCGAGAGCATTCGCCGGAAGATGTCCGCTGCCGCTTTTCAAACCGCCGCTCAGAATACGTGGGATCGTGTAGCGGCAAAATATTCCGACCTCTATGATGATATTCTCGCCGCAAAGAACAAGAACCAAGGTTTGCCGTAACCAACCTGAATCCCCTCGATTGAGACATGTCAGAAACACCGGCTTTTCGACCGCTCTGATTCAAGGCAAAATATTTGCAATTCAAAATGGGTTGTGTAAAGATCGCAAAAAATGGGCGGAGAGTTGAGACCGCTTTCTTTTTCCCGGATTCATTTTTCCAAAGAGACAAAAAGGGATAATGCAGGATCAGATGATCGATCAAACGTCACAGCACAATAAAATACACCTTCTTCAGCAAAAGATATTGATTATCAAGCTTCAGTATGTGGGAGACACAATGGGGGTTATTCCCGTTGTCGCCGACTTGAAGCGTCATGCTCCGGGCCTGACCGTTGATGTGCTGATTCATGCTGAATGCGCCCCATTGATCGCCCACTACCCGGATATCCGCAAGGTATGGGTGTATGACCGCGAACAGGCCAAAAAGAGCTTTTTTTCGGCGATTGCCTACCACCTGCCGCTGATCAGGACTTTAAGGCGGGAAAAGTATGACATCGTCATCGCCCTGACCCAGGGCGACAGGGCGTTTTTCCTGTCGCGCGCTACCGGCGCACCCCTGCGTCTCAGCTATAATATCAATACCCTGCTGACCAGGATGATGAATGCCTTTTCAGTTCAACGAGCCGATCGCCGGCATTTCGTGGAAATTGATGTGGATACCCTGAGTTATTTGGGAATAGAGAACCGTGATATCCAATTGATGATTCCTATCCCGCAGGATATTCGCGTGAAAATCAGAAGCGAGCTGTCGTTGGGAACGGCTGCGGATGGATTAAGGGTGGCGATTCACCCCGGTGCAAGAAAGAAAATGAGACAGTGGAAACCAGAACGTTTTGCGCAAATTGCTTCCCGGCTGCATGAACAGTACGGAGCTTCCATTATTCTTCTGGGCGGTCCCGGAGAAGACCAGCTGCTCAATGCCATTGAAAGCAGGATGGGTTTTCCCGCCGTCTTGAAGTCCTGCAATCTCGCGCTCATCGATATGGCCGCTGTTTTCAGCGAATGTCAGCTCTTTATCGGTAATGATTCGGGACCGGGGCACATTGCGGCAGCCGTGGGCTGCCCCACTTTAAGTCTTTTCGGGCCAAACTATCCGAAAATTTGCCGGCCTTATATTGCATCGGGTGAAGTGATCTTTAAGAACCTGGACTGCTGCGGCTGCCGCCAGGAAGAGCATTTATGCGTCCGGCCTGACAACACCTGCATGGATCTGATTGAGGTTGATGAAGTCTGGCTTAAAATAAAAATGATGCTTTCCAAAGAGCAGAGCCAAATTAATGGATAATATTACCGTAAGAATCGTGCAGGACTATGAAGGACCCGATCTGATGCGCCAGACCCCCGGGGAAGACGGGATCTGGGATGGCATTCGATTTACGTACGACCCAATCTCGGAATGCGATTTCATGATCGTCCTGCGCAGCCAGATGCGTCATCCCATTTCTGTCATCTGCCCGCCGGAAAATATCTGGACGATCGTCCAGGACCCCTATGTTCCCGGTTTCAATGACTGGCTGGTGGAAGGGTATGAGCAGTTTTCCCGCATTTATACGCAAATCCCCCGGGCCGGCGACAGCCGGTACGTCAAGTCTCAGCCCGCCCTTCCCTGGTATGTGAACCGAAGTTACGAAGAACTCCGGACGATGTTGCCGCCCCGAAAGAGCAAATCTCTTTCCTGGGTCCTCGGCAACCAGATGGAAATTCCGGGGCACTTCAACCGACTGGTCTTTTTGGATCATCTTAAAAAGCAGGGAAACCTTACCGTGGATCTTTTTGGCCGGGCGAATCAGTACGTGGCCGACAAGGCCGAGGGATTGATTCCCTACCAATACTCCCTGGCCGTTGAAAACAGCAGCTTGGCCGATTACTGGACGGAAAAGATAGCCGATTGTTTTCTGTGCTGGACCGTTCCCATCTATTACGGCTGCACAAATCTGGAGGACTATTTCCCCGCAGAAGCTTTTATCAGGATTGATATTACCCGCCCCGATGAGGCCCTGGCCCGCATCCGGGAGGCCTTGAGCCATGACAGTTGGGAGAAAAGACTGCCGGCTTTAGAAGAAGCCCGGCATTTATTGTTGGACAAACATCAGTTTTTCCCTTACTTTTCCAAGATCATCAGAAAAGAAGTCGAGAGCGGTCCGAAGGCGAAGGTAAAGGTAAACATACCGGTTTACAGGAGAAGCCTCGCAAGCAGGATTCAACGCCTGATTTATAAACAGAAAAGAACATTTTGGAGGTTGCACTACAGATATGTTCAAAAATGCCTATAAAAGGAAAAAGGTCCTGATTACAGGGCATACGGGTTTCAAGGGTTCCTGGCTGGCCGTCTGGCTCAGGGAGTTGGGTGCGAACGTGACCGGATATTCCCTGGCGCCGCCGAGTGTGCCCAGCAATTTTTCCGCCTGCCGGCTGCAGGATAAGATCACGCATATCGAGGGAGATATCCGTGATCTGGAAAACCTGCAGCGTGTCTTTGACAAACATCAACCGGAATTCGTCTTTCACCTGGCCGCCCAAGCTCTGGTCAGGACATCCTACCTGGACCCCAAGTTGACCTTTGATACGAATATCGGCGGCACCGTTAACATTCTGGAGGCGGCAAGAATGACTCCTTCGGTCCGGGTCCTCATCAATATCACCAGTGACAAGTGCTACGAGAACCGCGAGTGGGCCTGGGGTTACCGGGAAAATGACCCGTTGGGAGGACACGATCCCTACAGCGCCTCCAAAGGGGGAGCTGAAGTGGTTTTTTCCGCCTACCTGAAATCATTCTTCAGGAAGGAAGCAGGCTACAGAGAAATCGGTGCGGCTTCAGTCCGGGCGGGCAATGTCATCGGCGGAGGGGACTGGGGAACAGACCGTCTCATTCCCGATTGTATCAGGGCGTTGACCGGCGCAAAAACCATAGAGCTCAGAAATCCAAATGCGATCCGGCCCTGGCAGCATGTTCTGGAGCCCTTAAGCGGCTACCTGCTTCTGGGCGCCATGCTCGACACGACACCTGCCGCCTTCAGCGGCGCCTGGAACTTCGGTCCGTCCGGACGGGATCATCTCACCGTGGGACAAATCGCGGAAAAGCTCGTCGGTCTCTGGGGGTCGGGTGCCTGGATGGATGTTTCTTCAAAAAGCGCCGCCGTTCATGAGGCCCGTACGCTCAAGCTCTGCTGTGATAAGGCCCTGGCCGAACTGAACTGGCACAGCGCGCTCGGCATCGAACAGTGTCTGCAATACCTGACCCAGTGGTACAAACTCTTTTACGAAAATGGACAAGCCGGGGACATGTATGATATTTGTCGGGCTCAGATCATGAGCTACGCAGACAGGGCAAAAGAACAGAAATTAGAATGGAGTTTTTAAGGTTAATATGCCGAAAGCCGTTGAACTGAGAAAACAAATTTTGGAACTTGTCGGTCTTTACTGCCGGGAGAAATTCGGAAAAAAACCGTTTGATCCCGCGCGCGACCTTGTCCACTATGCCGGCCGGGTCTTCGATGAGGACGAACTTTGCAATCTTGTTGATGCGAGCCTGGATTTTTATCTCACGGCGAACCGGTACGCCGAAATGTTTGAAACCGATTTCGCCGATTACCTTTCCACCGGCAACGCGCTGCTGGTTAACTCGGGTTCCTCGGCTAATCTTGTGGCCCTGACAACTCTTACATCATCGAAGTTAGGCAAGCGGCGTCTTGGGCCGGGTGACGAAGTGCTGACCGTTGCCGCCGCCTTTCCCACGACCGTTGCCCCCATACTCCAAAACCGGTTGGTGCCCGTTTTTGTGGATGTCAACCTGGGGGACTACACGGCCATCCCGGAGCGTCTTGCTCAGGCGGTGGGACCGAAAACAAAGGCCATCATGATGGCCCATACCATGGGGGTCCCCTTCGACCTGGACGCCGTCATGGAACTGGTGAAGAAACACAATCTCTGGCTGATCGAAGATAACTGCGACGCCCTGGGGTCCCTGTATCATGACCGGCTTACCGGAACGTTTGGCCATCTGGCGACCTTTTCTTTTTATCCCGCGCATCACATCACGATGGGCGAGGGCGGATGTGTCATTACAAATGATGACGACCTGGCCCGGATCGCACGGTCCGTGCGCGACTGGGGAAGGGATTGCTATTGTACGGGAGGAGAAAACAACACCTGCGGCAAACGCTTCGGTCAGCAGTCCGGCTCTCTCCCCTACGGCTATGATCACAAATACGTTTACAGCCACATCGGCTATAATTTGAAGGTCACGGATATGCAGGCTGCCATCGGTTGCGCGCAGCTGAAGAAGCTTCCGGAATTCATTGCCGGACGGAAGGCGAACTTTCAGACGCTTAACGAAATACTCCACCCCTATGAGGACCGGCTCCTCCTGCCCAAAGCCACAAAGCATTCCAATCCATCCTGGTTCGGTTACGTCATTACGGTTCGCGATAACGCCGGTTTCTCCCGCAACGATCTGACGCGCTTTCTGGAAATGAACCGGGTCGAAACGCGAAACCTCTTCAGCGGAAACCTTTTACGTCATCCGGCTTTTACGGATATTTCCTGCCGTCTCGCCGGAGACCTGACCAATACCGATACGATCATGAACAGTACGTTCTTCATCGGCGTTTATCCCGGCCTGGATGAGCAGCGGCTGGCTCATGTTGCCTCTGTTTTCAAGCGTTTTATGAACGGAGAACGCCTTCAATAGATAACGAGAAAGAAGGTTGCTCTATGGCGGTCGCTCAAAAAATCCATTGCCGGGTGGAAACCATCCTCGATCATGGGAACAGCGTCTACACGATTGTCCTCAGGCCCGAACGGCTGCTTCCCCGGTTCCGGCCCGGGCAGTTTCTTCACTTGGCGCTGGATGAGTACGATCCCAGCGGCTTCTGGCCGGAGTCCCGCGTTTTTTCCATTGCCAGTTCCCCCGGCGAAAGAGAGCTGCTCACCCTTTCCTATTCGGTCCGGGGACGGTTTACTGCGCGCATGGAATCGGAACTCGTGTGCGGACGGCAGGTCTGGATCAAGCTTCCCTATGGTGATTTTATCATTGAAGGCACGAGGGACGTGGTTCTGCTGGCCGGCGGGACCGGCATCACCGCCTTCACGGCCTTCATCGGCGGTCTTACGCCGGAGTATGACCATAGTGTTTACCTGGCGTATGGAGCCCGCAGTGTCGATTTACACACCTATCGCGACCTCCTGAATCAGCAGGCCCGCAAGGTCCCCTCGCTGCATCTTTTTTATTTTGCAGAGGCGGGCACTCCGCAAGCGCCGGACGGTTCGGGGGACCGGTTGACAAGCGGATGCCTGTCTGTTAGTGCTCTTTGGCCATGGTTTACGGATCCCTTTGCGGCGGATTATTATATTTCGGGACCGCCGGCAATGCTTAAAGGATTATCGGAAGAACTGATCAGCAGAGGCATCAAACCTGAAGCCGTCAGGATCGATGCCTGGGAATAAAATGAAAAATGATGAAGGAGCCTTTATGAAGGGAAACATCCCTGTTGTCATTCTTTGCGGCGGCATGGGCACGCGGCTGCGTGAAGAAACGGAGTTCAAACCCAAGCCCATGGTCGAGGTGGGCGGTAAACCCATCGTCTGGCATATCATGAAAATATATGCCCACTATGGCTTCCGTCGTTTCATTCTTTGTCTGGGGTACAAGGGCGGCATCATCAAGGATTATTTTTTGAACTACGAAGCCATGAGCAATGATTTCACCGTCAACCTGGGAAAAAAGAACAGCATCTCCTTCCAGAGCAACCATGCGGAGCAGGACTTCGAAATCACCCTCGTGGATACGGGATTGCATACGATGACCGGCGGCAGAATAAAGCGCATCGAGCCCTATATCGATTCGGAGTCTTTCATGGTCACTTACGGTGACGGTCTGGCCGATATCAATTTGGAAAACCTGATCTCCTTCCATTCCTCCCATGGAAAGATCGCCACGCTGACAGCCACCAGAGCCCCGTCGCGATACGGAATCCTCGACCTGTCGGATGGCGGCTCGGTCAGGAGTTTCCGCGAAAAAGTCCAGGCGGAGTGGATCAACGGCGGTTTTTTTGTCTTCAATCGGGACATCTTCCGCTATCTTGATCCGGACTGCATCCTGGAACGCGCGCCCATGGAAAAGCTCGCCGCCGACGATCAATTAATGGCTTTCCGGCACAACGGCTTCTGGATCGGCATGGACACCTACAGGGAATACGAGATGCTCAACCAGATGTGGGACTCTCAAAACGCACCATGGAAAGTATGGTAGGTCGATCGTGAGAATTCTGCTGACAGGAGCCACTGGATTTTTCGGCAGTCATCTGCTGGAGGCGCTCCTCACCCAAAGTTATGACGTGGTGATTCTTAAACGGTCATTTTCCGACACGTGGCGGATCAATCATTTGCTGGCGGATGTTGAGAGCTATGATGTTGACCATGTTTCACTGGAAACGCCGTTTCGGGAAAACAAAATTAACGTGGTGATTCATACTGCCACTGATTACGGCCGTAATGATGATGCCGCGTCAAAAATCGTGGACACCAATCTGCTTTTCCCTTTGAGACTACTGGAGTTGTCCTCCCTTTTTAAGGCCGACGTCTTCCTCAATACGGACACGTTCTTTAATACAGACACGTTATGCTACAAGTACCTGAACAATTATGCTCTTTCCAAAAAACATTTCGCGGAATGGCTGAAGTCATTTTGTGAATGCGAAAAGATCAGGGGAATCAACTTGAGAATTGAGCATATGTACGGGCCGCGGGACCATCAGAACAAATTCGTGAATTGGCTCTTAAAACAGCTGCTGAAAAATGTAGAGCAAATTCCCCTGACCCGGGGGGAGCAGATGCGTGATTTTATCTATGTTTCCGACGTGGTCAGCGCTTATCTGCTGTTGATCATGCATCAAGACCGGCTGCCCTTTTTCAGCCAGTTTGAAGTGGGCACGGGCCGGGCTGTAAGTATCAGGGACTTTGTATTAAAAATGAAGGAAGCCGTGTCTCGGGCTTCGGGCAAAGACATAACGACCCGGCTTGATTTTGGCGCACTCCCCTATCGTCTTGGGGAACCAATGGAGTGCAAGGCGGATATTGCCGGACTTACGGAAATCGGGTGGGAACCAAAGGTTCCGATTGACAAAGGGATTGAAGAATTGATTCGGGAAGAGCTGCAGCAAAATCTTATTTGTCACTAAACGTCTCTTGTCTAGCGGTGATTTCATTCGGGATGGGCTGACAGGGAACCTGACGCATGCGTCGCGAGGAATGGAAACTTATCGTTCCCTCTTCCGGAGAATAGATTCCGCCATACGGCTTTGAACAGCGAGAGCACGGCGGCACAGAAACGATTGGCCGGCGCCGCAGCTTTCGCAAAGGCAATGAAAGAGAGGGAGCAAACATGTCCATTAGTGCATACATTCCCGTCTATAATGAAGAGCATCGCATCGAAGCGGCGCTCCGCTGCGCGACGTGGTGCGACGAGATTATTGTGGTCGATAAGCAGAGCACCGATAAAACCAGGGAAATTGTCGGCAAATATACTGATAAGATATTCATCATGGAGAATCGGGAGTACGACCCGTATGAGTTCCAGATATTACTGGACAACGCAACGTGTGAGTGGATTATTTTTCTTACAGCCAGCGATGTCGTCCATCCGCAACTTGCGCGGCAGATCCGTGAACTGACTGAACGCAAAGATTTCCCCTATGACATTATCCGCGTGCCGTTTCGGCGTTACGTCCTGGGAATGGAATCGCCCCGCTCCCCCTGGTACAGTGACCTTCACCCCGCTGTATTTCGCAGAAGTATCGCCAGGGTGAAATACGATGATGTGCATGGGGCTCTGGCTTTCGATTCGAAACGTGAATACAAAATGGAAAACTCACAGGAGGCCTGTCTCTATCATCTGACCCATGAAACGGTGGATATCATGATGGAACGCCATATGCGTTATTGCCGGGCAGAGAGCAGATTATTCAGCAAAGACATTTCTTTGCGCAGTATTTTCAAATCGGTTATCGATGCGGCGTATCGCACCTTTTTAAAACGGAAGACTTTTCTGCTGGGATGGAACGGGATAGCCCTTTCACTGGCCTATGTCAGTTACTTTATGCTGCGCTTCATCTACATCTGGGAAGACCGCAATTCCAAGGCCTCGGAAACCTATGGAGAGATCAGGGAGACCATCCTTAAGGCATGGTCCCGAAATAATGCAAAGTCCTGAAAGGCAGAACATGCTTTTAACGCCTGATCAGATCGGCATCATCATTTCCGTCTATAAAATTTCTCCGTCGCGCGAAGAGGAAATTTCCATTCGCAGAGCTTTCGAAATATTGAACCGATACAGGTTTTTCTTTGTAGCCCCCCAAAGCCTTGACCTGGTCAACTATAAAGAATTTTTTACACCGTCCACAAACGTCGTCAGGTTTAGTGACCGTTATTTCGGCGACGGCCTGGAAGGTTATAACCAGTTGATGCTCAGCAAAGAATTTTACGCTGAATTTTCGTCGTGCCGATACATCCTCATTTACCATCCCGATGCTTATGTGTTTCGGGATGATTTGATTAAATGGTGCGGGGCCGGGTATGACTACATCGGGGCGCCATGGACGGAAGATAAGAATGGCAAAACACAACTCAATGGTGTAGGAAACGGGGGATTCTCTTTGAGAAAAATAGAAAGTTTTCTCCGCGTTTTTGATGCCTGCGACATAAAGACTGTTTCGCAAACGCACGGAATAAAGCAAAGAATTCATAAATTATTAAACAAAATAATTCGCTGGCGAATAAGACTGCTGCGCGCTACTGGAAACAGGAAAGCCGTCTTTTATCGACCGCTGACCTTCAATGAAGACGGTTTCTGGGGACTGTCCGCACCCGCAATAACGACGGGATTTAAAACGGCGCCGCAAGAAACAGCTCTGGCGTTTTCGTTTGATACCAATCCTGATGTCCTGTACCGGATGAATCAGCAACAACTGCCTTTCGGATGTCACTCCTGGGCAAGACTAAACCCCGCATTTTGGCGGGAACATATAAATTTTTGAAATAAGCCCAGCGCAGGCTCCGATAAAAAAGTCGCAGCAATGTTCATTTTATGCTGCGGCTCATCCAAAAAATGGCGAATTTCTTTTCTGACATGGCCGCGCGTATCCGGAATAGGAATGCCTGTCGAGAAGATTGTCTGAAATGTGGTTCGGAAATTTAATCAACAACCTCGCAGCAAGCTACAGAGAATTAACGCTCATCCCGCGTGAGCAGGATTAAAAGAATAAAAGAGTGGAAAGGATACGACCATCATGCCCAGCTTAACCGATCCCGGGATCATTGACTCCTCATCCGTGCCAGCCTGTTACCTGTGTGGTTCGCAGGGAGTTCTCGAACAAGCGGATCTACCGGACCTGTTGGCCGGTACTCCCGGAAAATGGAATTTGCAGCGCTGCCCGAATCCGGATTGCGGCCTGGTCTGGCTGGACCCGATGCCAACGAAAGAAGATGTTTGGAAGGCTTACCGGATATATTTTACGCATCCTGACTTTATCCAGAAAACCGCGCAAAAGAACGGCCTATTGGACGACCTTCTTCTCAAAATTCACAAACCGCTCTTCAAACTGTTTCAATATGTCGTCGGCATGCGAAAAGCCGAGAAGACATTGCGAAAAAAGATCGAGCTGATGTTCTTAGACACCGCACCTTCGCAGGGAATCCTCCTCGATGTCGGGTGCGGAAAGGGCGACCTCCTGGTGCGTCTGCGCAGACAAGGATGGACAGTGGAGGGCCTGGAAGTTGATACCGAAGCCGCGGAACTTGCTCGAACAGCCCACGGATTAGATGTCTATGTGGGCAGACTGGAGGATCAAAACTTTCCTGATGATCGCTACGATGTCATCACAATGAACCATGTCATTGAACATGTGCATGATCCCATCACACTCATACAGGAATGTCTCCGCGTATTGAAGCCGGGCGGCAAGCTCGTCCTGGCTACACCCAACATCAACAGCTTCGCATACAAAAAGCTCGGCAGGTTCTGGGCCCACCTGGATCCACCCCGCCATCTTCGTCTCTTCGCGAAAAAGACTCTGAAAGAATGCGCCCTAAAGGCCGGAGGCCGGCATGTTGATACCTGGTGTGTTCCGGTATATGATGAAGGTGGAATAATTCGAATCAGTATTGATCGGCGGGATGAGGCTTCCGGGAAAAAGAGCTGGGCTTTTTCCCGTTGGCTTGCGACCTCATGCATAAAGGTTCGTGCATACTATCGCTTCTTTGTAAAGAAGGATGACGAAGCCGGCGATGAAATATTCTTAATAGCTAAAAAAGACGAGTAGCCGAAGAGCTTGCCGGGTTATAGACATGAAAAAAATCTGCGTAATCTATGCAAATTGTCAGGGCAGGGGCATTCACACTTTCCTCCGCAAACATGACATCTTCAGCGAGACTTATGAAAATCATCTCTTTGAGAATTTCCATGTCATGGAAAATGGCCTGCCTTTGCCGATCGATCTTTTGAAGAAAGCAGATCTGTTTATCTATCAGCCTTTGAAAAGTAAACATGGACAGTATGCAACCGATGTTGTCACAGGCTATCTTCCGGCCGCCTGTAAGAAGATTTCCTTCCCGTATGTTTACAATGATGCCTTGTGGCCTCTTTATGAAGATAGCGATAAGATCGGAGGTGAGGAAATAATCCTCAAGCTGATTGAAAAAGGCTATTCTTTGAATCGAATCATTAATATGTTTTGCGCACAGGAGATTGATTTCGAGTTTGGAAGAAGATTTCAAAGATCTATGGAAATTTTGAAGCAAAATGAAGACGGCACGGATCTTAAGGTCTCAGATTACATTATAAAAAATATCAGCAAAGAAAAAATTTTCCTTACCCAGAATCATCAAACAAGTTCTTTCTACATATACTGCACAAATCAGATTCTAAGACATTTAGGATTTTCTGAAATTGATTTTCCTGAACGTTTTCATCCCAATGAAACCGGATTACCGGATTGTTGGCCCCAGTCTCCCTATGAGACAAAGCATTATCAATATGCGTACCACTTTGACTGGAAAACTTTTCATTCGGAAAAGGTTGACAGCAATTGGCATAAATTTCACATAAAAATAATCGGGAAAATATTTATGAGAAAATGCCCGTCATTTCCCTTATCGTTAATAAGAAAATCATACCTTCGTTATCGGATAGAATTGAGCTTACTTATGGAGAAGGGCTACCTAAATTTGTAGAATGCATATTACTGATTTGTATATTGTCAGGCTATTTGTTGTCTTATGACGCAGATGTCTGCTTTTCGCTGTTCCGACAATTGCCATTTTCTTCGATCTGCCATAAAATGTCGATCATGGCAAAGAAGATAAACAGATAGATTACCTGCAAACCTATCATGAGATCAACAAACATTCCCTGAATGAGTAAGGACAGACCACAGGCCATAAAGCAAAGATCCCAATTTTGGATAAAAACATCCGTTGATTTTTTGTACAATAACCATCCCCTGTGAAAAAACACATACAGGCAAACGGCAAAAAGGCCCAGGCCGATAAAGCCCGTCCGCACGGTAAGATCGATCAGTGTGTTATGAGGCATGAACGGATTGCCGCCGGTTAGCGGGATAATACTTTGATATTTATGCGGCAATTTTGAATTATTTCTCACGAAAAAATTAAAGGTATAACTCTCCATGCCGAAACCGATTCCGGTTACAGGGTGATCTTTTATGGATTGTGCGTAGGTATACCAGATGGGCACGCGACCAATTTCCACTTGTTCAGTGGCTTTGTCCTTCATTGCCTGTATATGAAGCTGGTTTTTAAATGGCGTGAGCAGGATCAGAAATATCATACACGCGACAACAAGGATGATGATTTTTTTATTTTTTATTGAAAGAAATGATACCGGAATAAGAAAACCCAGCAGGGCGCCTCTCGCTCCGGATAAGATCACCCCCGACGTTGTTAAGATCAAAGGCACCAGCAGAAATAATTTCTTATAAAGATTTTTCTGCGTCGTCAAAAGCACTATGGTAATAAAAATGGCCGGTATAGCTAAAAATCCGATATGATTGCTATCTACACCGGCCAGGGGAAATCCGAAACGATCTTGCGGCGCGCCCCCATTTATAACGTAAAAATGTATCATTCCTCCGAGCAAAAATATCGTTATAGAAATCAAGATGATCCAGGACAACATCATAAGTAGTTTTTTGGATTTGAAGTAGTTCACCAGGAGATAGAATATAAAGAGGTGCTTAAGCAAATGTGCATAGAAATCGTGAAAAGAATTTCCTTTGTTCAGGACAAACGGAATACAAAATAATACCCAGAGGCTAAATAACAGGAAAGGAACAGTAAATGGTGATGTTAACGAAAAATATGTTTGCTTGCGAATGATCAGCAACAGAAGAATTAGGGCAAGGCCATAGAACGATATTTCCTGTATGGCCGTATTGTAGGGAAAAGGAATAGTAAATATGAATATACCCAACATGACGGGTATACTATTTTCCAAGAATCTGAAAAGGCCTCCCTCCTTTTTCAGAGCAATCAGCTCTGACATTAAGAACTGCATGGCAAATATTACCTTTTTTGTTTCTTCGCGTAATTCTTACTTTCTAACGATCCGCTTGCAAGTTTGATTATTAAATTCAACAACTGTCTGATTAAAGGTATCTTACTGGAATGCCATGTAATATTTCGATATAGGAAAGCATTAAGCCATTTATTGTTTTCTGATTTTGGATTTACATTGCACATCTTGGCCTGTACTTTCTTCCCATTAACAGGAGGGAGAGTTGCTTCTGACCGGCAAATTATTCCGGCAAAAGTGGAGTAACTTCTTTACTGAGCCATTTTCGCAGCGTCCAGAGTGTTCTTCATCAGCATGGCGATCGTCATGGGACCCACGCCGCCGGGAACGGGCGTGATATAAGACGCCTTGGCGGCCACCTCATTAAAAGCGACATCACCTGCCAGTTTGCCGTTTTCCAGACGGTTGACGCCGACATCGATCACGACAGCGCCTTCCTTCACCATGTTGGCAGTGATCATTCGCGTCTTCCCCACTGCGGCAATCAGTACATCCGCGCGCGAGGTTACGCCGGGCAGGTCTCTTGTTTTGGAATGACAGATCGTAACCGTTGCATTTTGTGACAGAAGCAATAGCGCCATGGGCTTGCCGACGATGTTGCTTCGCCCGACGACAACCGCATCCTTTCCTGAAAGTACGATTCCGGTGCGGGCAATCAACTCCATGATTCCCCGGGGCGTGCAGGGAATAAAGAGCGGCGATCCGGTCACAAGACCGCCTACATTATACGGATGAAAGCCATCCACGTCTTTGTGCGGATCGATAGCGGCAATGATTTTATCGGTGGCGATGTGCTTGGGCAGAGGCAACTGAACTAAAACACCGTGAATCAGGCGATCATGGTTGAGATCGTTGATCAGATCGAGTAGCTTTGATTCGGGGGTATCGACGGGCAACTTATATTCGCGCGAAAGAAAGCCGACCTCCGCACAGGCTTTGCCTTTTCTTCCCACGTACACTTGAGATGCCGGATCTTCACCAACAAGCACAACAGCCAATCCCGGAACAATGCCGGTCTTGTCTTTAAAGGTGACCGTTTCTTCGCGGATTGTCTGACGGATATCTTGTGCTATCTTCGTGCCGTCTATAATGATTGACATGCCTGACCTTTCTGACTCTATTTATTTAAGTATCGGACCCGCTCAAAAATTTCAAACGGATCAGAAACGTGAGGCGCGCCGATGTTCGGAGCACACGCCGGCGCGCCTCACAAACAATTATAATGAGGGATTCATCATTTGACTTGATATTCTTTTATGATTTTCAAAACTTTATCTACTTCGGCCGCAGGCAGTTTGCCATTGTAAACATAGCGGCAAATTCGATCCTTGTCCAGAATGACCACACTTGAGGTATCATTTTTCAATCCCCAGAGATTGAGAATCGTGTAGTCATAATCCAGCAATATAACAGCGCCTGTTTTGTCCTGCTTGCTCTTGATCACGCTCTTAAGCAGGAAATTCGGCATTTTACTGGCCTTCAAATTCGTGATCCCCAACCCTTTATACCGGACGTTGCGTTCCAGTCCCGGGTCTTTGAGCAAAGCATCTTCCACGTGCGAATTTAGATCTTTTTCGTCAGGGTCAACATAAAAGACGGACATAACCTTCCCTTGAAATTCGGGCGAATGCAGGCTGTAGGCCTTGCCCTTCGAATCTTTCAGAGAAAAATCAGGCGCCTTGTCGCCAACTTTCAACTCCGCCGCGAAACCGCCCAGAACGCCGCACAACAGCATGATCAATACCATTGCCAGAACTTTTTTCATTTTCCCACTCCTTTTGTGTCCCGCCGATTTCCTGATCCACGAAATGAATTCGCGCACTGATTTTCAAATTGCCGCGAAATTATAGGGTAAAAGAATATCACTGGCAAGGAAAAAGAATCGTCTCTGGCGGGATTCGGGCGTCTTACTTTGGGCGCTTGAAATAATTAAATTTCTTTGCTAATGGTGAATCAGTTTTAAGGAGGTCATAAAGCTATTAATCTTATACAATTACTGGAAGATTCCGTCGAACGCTATGCCAACCGGCCTGTCCTGATCGCGGATGATCGCCGCATTACATACAAGCAATTGTATGCGACTGTTCAAAGCGTTGCACAATCCCTGCAAGCCAGAGGAATCAAGAAAGGCGACACGGTCGCTCTCATGCTGCCGAACGTCCCGGAGTTTGTTTACTGCTATTTTGCCGGCATCAAGCTGGGTGCTGTTGTCGTCCCCTTGAACACATCGTCTACGCCCTCCGAACTGCTTTACCTGCTCAATAATAGCGACGCCCGAATTTTCATCACGCAAGCCTCGGGGGCCAAGAAATATCTGGAGATTAAGGATCAGCTCTTGACGTGCCATTCGCTTTATGCCGTGGACGAGGAGGAGGCCATCTCCGCTGTCAACGGCAAGATTCCCGTTGATGAAAAGGCCATCAATACAAGCATCGGTCCCGACGACCCGGCGGAAATGATCTATACGGCGGGATTGACCGGCAAGCCGCTGGGTGCGGTCCTGACTCATTGCAATCTCTGCTCGCAACTCAATATGATTCAGCCTATTTTTCGAAGAGAGCCTTCCGATATCGGGCTGTGCCTTATCCCTCTCTTCCATTCCTTCGGTGCCACCGTGAACATGCTGAATGTTGTTCAGGCGGGTTGTTCCACCGTGATGATGGATCGATTAACCATGGACGGTCTTTTCTCCACCATCGAAAGGGAAAAAATAACATACATCTGCGCCGTTCCCCGCCTCTACATCGGGATGGTCTTTTATGAAAAAGCGGCAAAGTATGATGTGAGTTCTTTGAAGCTTTGCGTCACCGGCGGTTCGCCCATGCCGGCTGATTTCATCCCCGTTTTTGAGCAGAAACTGGGCGTCCGTATCCTGGAAGGCTATGGACTAACCGAGGCATCCCCGGCCTGTTCGTTCAACAGAATAGAATCCCCGGCAAAACCCGGATCCATCGGTTCCGCTCTCACCGGCATTGATATCAAAATTGTTGATGATGCGGGGCGGGAACTTGGCCGCAATGAAATCGGCGAGGTGATTGTCCGGGGCGCCAACGTCATGAAGGGGTATTATAAGGATGAAGCGGCGACCGCTGCCGTGATCAGAGACGGCTGGCTTTATACCGGAGATCTGGGCAGAATGGACGAGGACAATTACATTTTTCTGACGGGCATCAAGAAAAGGATGATCATCACCAGCGGCTTTAATGTCTATCCGCGGGAAGTGGAAACGGTTCTGAATCTGCATCCGGCGGTGCTGGACTCACGGGTAATTGGCAAGGAGGACTTGATGCGGGGTGAATTGGTGAAAGCGCAGATTGTCCTGCGCGATGGACTTCATCCGGACGACAAAGAAATCATCCGACATTGCAAAGTGTATCTCTCTCCTTATAAAGTCCCTCGGGAAGTTGAATTTGTGGCATCTATTGCAGACTCAAACCACCCGCAGGAAATCACCTGAAGAACTCGCTTCTTAACGGGATCAAATCATTTGGCCGGCAGAAGTTTACCTGCATTTCATATTGGTACGTGGCTTGAACAAACGGTGAATGAATTGATTGCATTGCGGCATCTTCCATAAAATGCAATTTGTTTGTTTCCGGAATACGACGACATTCCCCTAGTTGACCGTTTTCCAGTTTGTCAGAAGCAGCTCGGCCGCCGCTTGATGGCCCGCCACGGACCAATGATCGTCATAATCCAAATAGAATTTTCTGCCGTCGGGTGTCTTTCTTACAAAACTTTCGAAATCAATAAAATGCATGGATGGATTTTCTAAAGCGAACTCCCTGATAACCCACCGACGGTTATCGGCCTTGTCTTTCTGATACAAGATAGATTTGTCCGACGCATCAATAATATAAAAGGGTGTTTGACCTGCGTCTTTATGAAGACGATTCAGGCAGTACATGAAAAACTTTTGATGCTCTTCATCGAGGGTGGATTGCGCGGGCGGATCCATCGGGGGAGGAAAGTCATACCCCTGCGGCGGTTTGTCGATGCCCAGCGATGTTTTGATTTTCTTGTCAAACAGCGGCCGAAATATCCGGGCATGATAGGCCTTTAAATAAGTACGACGGCGAAATTTATCCCAGGACCAATAATCGTCCTGTTGACGGGCAACCATGGCCCGATAATTCTTTTCATCGTCGGGACCGGCATGATATTCGAGGTCATAATGGCCCGCTGCATCTTTCTTGATTTCCGCGAGCAAGTCGTTGGGACAAAAGACATAGACCACAGCAACCGGTTTGATCATACCTACATAGAATTCAAAGCACCGCACAATACTGTCAATGTCATATCCGGAAATAGCCAGATTGATGACCTGATAGGCAGGGTCTCTCTTCTGCAGCTCCTTTTCCAGGATTTGCCCCATTGTCTCGTTCCATTGGACACCCCAGCCGAAAGCGAAGGAATCGCCCAGCAGCATGATGTTTTTTCTTCCTTTGGACAAGTCCCATTCCGGTCCCCTGAAACCCTGTGAATTGGTGTCAACCGTATAGTCCAGTTGCCCGGGATAATACTGGCGGATGTTGTGCAAATTTTTCTGCAACGTATAAATCAGTTGAGGATGGTACTGCCCGTATAGCCCTTGGATGACGGGACGCCTGGCTCCGTAGACAGATTCCTCAAGTGTCCGAATCTTGAGAAAGGGCAGGGTGAATTCCACCAATGCCAGAACTAAACACAGAGAAAATGCCAACAACAGGACGTTGCCTGTATAATGTCGTATTTTTTGTTTTACAGATGACTTCATAACACTTTTTCTTTAACGGATATTCGACTCAACCACCTCGCAACAAGCTGTCGAGGTATGAAATGAACGTCATTATTGCGCAGCAAGCGACGGAGAATTAACGCTCGTCCCGCTTAAGCGGGATTAAAACAACGTGTAAATAAAAGGAGCAATGACCGATCCTTCCGCAAAAATCAGCAACGAACCAATAAGCAGCAAAAATAGTAAAATCGGAACGAGCCACCATTTTTTGCGGACTTTCATATATTCCCATAACTCGGACACAATTGACAACTTACTCATCGTTCTAATACCTCGCAGATATCCATAAATATTTTAGAATTGTCTTTCATAGCGTGATTTTTCGACTGGCACTTCTTTTCGTTCGATCCAATAGCTGGATGCTTTCTTATCCATTTCCAGATCGAGAAATTTTTTACCGCAGAGACGCCCGATCAGGCCGATGGGTGTCACCATACCATAGAAAACAATCAGCATAATGACCTTGGTCATGATAAAACCCATGACAACGGCCAATGCCATCCATACCTTTTGTAACGGTTTCAATAAGACAGGTAAAGTGAGACCCGATACGATAAAAGCAATTCCGACAATGAAACTATATAGAAAATAATCATTCTTCTTCCAGAGAAGATAAAACCCGCCCAGGACAAAAATGATCCCCATCGCCAGTCCGAATTTTCGCAGATCGGACCTTTCACTTTTGATATTCTTAATTTCTTCAATGATCATCGCTGTCAGTCATTCTCGAATTTTTTGAGCCAGTCAATATCTTTATCCAGGGGGCGTTGCTGCTCTTTATTCAACAGATAATTCCCCATAATCAGGTAATCCATATCCGTTCGCATAAAACATAAATAAGCATCTTCGGGTGTGCAGACAATGGGTTCGCCCCGGACGTTGAAGGAGGTATTGATAACCACCGGAGTACCATACTTTTCACCAAATTGTTTGATCATTTGATAGTAGCGCGGATTTGTTTCTTCCGTCACGGTTTGAACTCTGGCCGAATAGTCTACATGGGTGACGGCCGGGATCACGGAACGGACCACATGGAGTTTGTCTAAACCAAAATAAGCCTGCTCCTGAAGATTCATTTCTTTTCGAATGTCTTCTTTCACCGGCGCAACGAGCAGCATATAAGGACTTTCCCTGTCCAGATCAAAATAATCAGTCACTTTTTCTTTCAGAACACTTGGCGCGAAGGGTCGAAAACTTTCCCGAAATTTAATTTTCAGGTTCATAATCTCCTGCATTTTAGGCGACCTTGCATCACCGATAATCGATCGGTTTCCCAAAGCCCGCGGCCCAAACTCCATCCGCCCCTGAAACCACCCGATTGTTTTTTGATCGGCAATTAAATCAGCAATGGTCACCGGAATGCTTTCATCCGGCAGTTCTTGATGAGGAATATTCTTTGCGAGGAGGTATTGCCTGATCTCATCATTGCTGAAGTCCGGCCCCCAGAAACTCCCCTTCATCACATCTTTTTGTCCATCGGCTGTCCGGCTATTCTCCAGATATTGGTACCAGGTAAATAACGCGGCTCCCAAGGCACCGCCGGCATCGCCGGCCGCCGGTTGTATCCAGATATTCTCGAAAGGCCCTTCGCGGAGTATGCGCCCGTTACCAACGCAATTAAGGGCTACACCGCCGGCCAAGCAGAGATTCTTCTGGCCTGTCTCCTGATGGATGTGGCGGCACATCCGAAGCATGACTTCTTCCGTCACATCTTGTACGGAACGGGCCAGATCCATTTCTCTTTGAGAAATGTTGGATTCCGGCCTTCGCGCAGCCCCACCGAATAGTTTGTCAAATTTTTTATTGGTCATGGTCAGACCGACGCAGTAATTGAAATACTTCATGTTCAATTTAAAGGAGCCGTCTTCTTTTAGATCAATCAATTCGGAAAGGATCAAATCCTTGTAAACGGGCCTTCCATAAGGCGCCAATCCCATGACCTTGTACTCTCCGGAATTCACTCTAAATCCCGTATAGTAGGTAAAGGCGGAATAAAGCAAACCCAGAGAATGAGGAAAACGGATTTCGGAAAGGATCTTGAGGGAATGATTTCGACCGATGCCGTAACTGGTCGTTGTCCATTCGCCCACTCCGTCGATAGTGAGAAATGCCGCTTCCGGAAACGGCGAAGGGAAAAAAGCAGCAGCGGCGTGAGATTCATGGTGCTCGGGGAAAATGACCGGACCTTCAAAATTAAGTTGCTTGGTGATTAATTCTTTCATCCAGAGTTTTTGCTTTATCCACAGGGGAATCGCCATGACAAACGATCGGATGCCCAAAGGGGCATAAGCCAGATAGGTTTCGAGAATACGCTCGAATTTTATAAAGGGTTTGTCGTAGAAAGAGACAAAATCCAGATCTTCGCCCTTAATTCTTCCCTTCTCCAGACAATAGTTTATGGCATGTGCGGGAAAGGCAAAATCATGCTTCTTGCGGGTAAAGCGCTCCTCCTGGGCTGCCGCAATGATAGCTCCATCCCGCACGAGGCATGCGGCGCTATCGTGATAAAATGCCGATATTCCTAAAATATTCATTTTGTCTTAATGAACCGATCCTTATAAACTTCGGATGAAAAGTGTATTCTTCTTTACCCGATCAAATTCCTTTTACATTCAAATCCAGGACCAACTTTATGACTTCCCGACGGATACGATTTCTATCAGTGATGGATCATACTCTTCCGGTTTCTCATATCCCAGGAGATTCAGGAGAGTCGCCGCAATATTGGACAGCCCTTTTTCCTGGAGATCCGCCATCCGGTATTCGCCGCGATAGAGGGGATCATAAATAATAAAGGGGACCGGATTCAGGCTATGTGCTGTCTTGACTGATTTTGCGCCCTTTTTGTCGATCGTGAACATCTCATCCGCGTTTCCATGGTCCGCAGTGATGACGGCAATGCCTCCTATCTCTTTTACGACGTCCAGCAGTTCTCCAACGCATTGATCCGCTGTCTGGACCGCGACGATAGCAGCATCCATCATCCCTGTATGTCCGACCATATCCCCGTTCGGGAAGTTGAGCCTTCCGAATCTGTAATTGCCGGTCTTGAGAAGGCCGATAACCGTATCCGTTATCTCCTGGGCCTTCATCTTCGGGGCACGGTCAAACTCTATCCTGTCGGAAGGTATTTCCACATATTTTTCAATCGATTCATCGATATAACCGGAACGGTTGCCGTTCCAGAAGTAAGTAACATGGCCGAACTTCTGCGTCTCGGATACGGCAAAAGTTTTTACCTTTTCCGCACAAAGGTACTCGCTGATGACGCGATCGATGGCCGGGGGTTGCACAAGAAAATGGGGTGGTATATGGGCATCCCCGTCATACTCCATCATTCCCGCATAAAATATATCAGGAAGAGAGCCCCTGTCAAATTGGGTAAATTCCTTTTCGGAGAAGGCCCTTGATATCTCAATAGCGCGGTCGCCCCGGAAGTTGAAAAAGATAACTGCATCCCCGTCCTGGATCGTCCCGATGGGCGTCCCCGAGGCATCGGCTATGACAAATGCGGGCAGATACTGGTCAGTAGCTTTCGAGTCTTCTTCATAAAAGGTCCTCACTGCCTCAGAAGCAGACGGGAACTTCCTGCCCTTTCCCAGGACATGGGCCTCCCATCCCCTCTTAACAATATTCCAGTCGGAATTGTACCTGTCCATCGTTACCTTCATGCGTCCGCCGCCTGAAGCAATAGCGTAGTCAAGCCCTTTTTCTTCCGAAATCGTTTTCAGTTTTTCCTCTGTGGGAATAATGTAATCAAGCGCTGTCTTCTCCCCCACGTCCCTTCCATCAAGAAGGGCATGGATCCTGACTCTTTTGAAATCGAGCTCTACGCACTTATCGATCATGGTGAACAGCTGCTCAATATGGGAATGGACGTTCCCGTCCGATAACAGCCCGATAAAATGGACCGTCCCTCCTCTTTGGGAACGCCTTACTATATTATCCCAGGCCTCGGACTGAAAGATTCTTCCGGTCGCGAGCGCCGCATTGACGAGACGCGCGCCCTGGTCAAAAACCCTGCCGGCTCCCATCGCGTTGTGTCCTACCTCGCTGTTTCCCATATCATCATCTGAGGGCAGTCCCACGGCCTTACCGTGAGCCTTCAGTTGTGTGAATAGATCAGATTTAGACAATTGATCGAGGTTCGGTGTATTGGCCCTGTATACGGCATTCGAATCATCTGCCTTGCCTATTCCTATGCCGTCCATGATAATTAACAGCAAGGGCCCTTTTCTGCCATGAAAGGATTTTAGTTTATCGAGATGTAATGGCATTGAACTACTCCTTCTGTTTAGCCTGATAGACTGTAGACTGTTAGGCTATTAGGTCTGCTTTGTGGCCTCTGGCGTTATTCTTTTTCAGGATGACGGCGCTTCGCGCCGCACCTCTTAACCTAACAGTCTACAGCCTAATAGTCTACTTACCTATAAAATTGGGTTTCCTCTTTTCCAGAAACGCCTTCATGCCTTCTTTTTGATCCTGCGTGCTGAAGCATTGAGAAATCGCGGAGAGTTCCAATTTGACACCACCTTCAAGCGACATATCAAAGCCGTAATTCATGGCGTTTTTGGCCATCTTGAGCGCAAAACCTGGAAGCGCTGCAAATTTTTTCGCCATTTTTCGCGCCTCTTCCAACAGATTGATCAGTGGTACCACTTTATTGACCAGCCCGATTTCATAGGCGCGTTGCGCGTTGATCTGACTGCCTGTTAAGATCAGTTCTTTGGCAATCCCCATTCCAACGAGCCTGGGCAAACGCTGAGTACCACCCCAGCCGGGAAGTATGCCGATCAGAATTTCCGGTTGACCGAACATGGCATTTTCTGCGGCAAGCCGGATGTCACAGGCCAGGGCGATCTCCGTCCCGCCGCCCAGGGCAAAACCGTTGACCGCCGCAATAGAAGGTTTATTCATCGTCTCCAGAAAACGGAGTGTCTCTTGCCCCAGCTCCATCAGTTTCATGATATCCACCGGTGTCGCATTCTGCATTTGTGAAATGTCCGCACCCGCCACGAATGCCTTTTCGCCGGCGCCGGTAAGAATTAACGCCTTGACAGCATCATCCTGGTCGCAGGTTTTCAGCACATGAGCCAGCTCGCTCATGACGTCATAACTCATCGCATTCAAAACCTTGGGGCGATTGAATGTTATCTTCGCCACACCGTCTTCAATCTGGAAAAGTATGTGCTGGTAGTCCATCGATGTTCACTCCTTTGAAAGTGAAAGAGCCCTTTCCTTGCAGATCGGGCTCTTCATTAGTTCAGATTATCAGTCCAGATGATGCCGCATTAAACGGCGCAAGTATCAACAGGCGGTTTAACCTCTTCCTTGCCCATTGCCTTGACAACCAGCTCGGCCAGATCCCACGCTTGCATGGTCTCCGTCATCTGTTGATCCTTGATGCCGTCGGACATCATGGTGAGACAGAATGGACAGCCCACTGCAATCGTGTCGGCCTTGACGGCGATCGCCTGCTTGGTGCGTGCATTGTTGATTCGCTCCCCGATATCTTCTTCCATCCACATTCTCGCGCCGCCCGCGCCGCAGCAGAAACTCTTGTCGAGATTGCGTTCCATTTCCACAAGCTCGAGGCCGGGAATGGCTTTCAAAATCTGACGCGGCTGGTCATAGATATTATTGTAGCGGCCGAGGAAGCAGGAATCGTGATAGACAAACGTGCCCGGCAAAGACTGGGTTAATTTGATCTTGCCGTCAGCAATCAGTTTAGCGATGATTTCGGTGTGGTGATACACTTCAAAATTGCCGCCGAAGTTCGGGTAATCTTTCTTCAAGCAGTTATAGCCGTGCGGGCAGATGGCGATGATTTTCTTCACACCATAGCCGTTCATGATGTCAATATTGGTTTGAGCCAGTGTTTGGAAAAGATACTCATTACCGGCACGCATCGCGGAATCACCGCAGCAGCCTTCTTCATTGCCCAGAATACCGAAGCTGACACCGGCTTCCTGTAAAATCTTCGCAAAGGCGATGGATATTTTTTTGCCGCGGTCATCAAATGAACCGGAGCAACCCACGTAGAACAGATATTCCACACCGGGGTCTTCAGCAAGAGTCTTGACGCCCAGCTCTTTGGCCCAATCCCCACGCATGTGCGCACCGATGCCCCAGGGATTGGAGTTGTTTTCCATATTGCGGCAGGTCAACTGCAGTTCCGGAGCGAAGTCCGCTTCGGTCAAGACTTTGTAACGACGCATATCAATGATCTTTGGCACATGTTCAATCGACGCCGAACAATGCTCCATGCAGTACATACAGTTGGTGCAGGACCACAGTTCATGCAGGTCAATTACTTCACCGACCAGGGCTTTTCCTGTCGCTTCTTCGTCGGCTGCCGGGGCCGGAGCTTCGCCTTTAACGGCAGCCAGCTTCGCAGCCATCTTCGCCATCAGGGGATCCAGTGGAACTTTTTCCAGCCAGTGTGTTTTAATATCCTGAACAACTTTTTTCGGAGACAAGGGTTTACCGGTCAGATATGCCGGACAACCGTCCTGACAACGTCCGCAACGCGTGCAGGCGTCGGAATCAAAAATTTGTTTCCAGGTGAATTCCTCCAATTTGCCGACACCAAAGGCTTCCGCATTTTCAAAATCACGGATCGGTTCAATGAAACCTGTCGGTTTGAATGTTTTGAGGAAATGGTTCGCCGGGGTTGTGATGATGTGCATCAGCCGCGAATACGGAATATAGGCAATGAATCCTAACGCAAAGAAGACATGCACCCACCAGGATACTTTATGCAGAATTCTTGCAGTGTCATAATCGACGCCCGTAAACGTGCGCGACAAGAGCCAACCGACAAAGGACCAGCCTTCCCAGGGAGGATTGGTCACGTAAATGCGCAAGCCTTCGATGACGAAGCCGGTAGCGATAATGCCGGCAATGAGCAGCAGAACAATGACGTCATCCGGAGTGTTGTCGATTTCACCTTTGTAACCCAGCCGATCCGGCTTTTTTACAAACCGCCGGTCGAGCGCGAGGGCAACACCGACCAGAACAAATAGTCCAAACAAATCCATTAAGAATGAAAAACCAAGATAAAAGTTGCCGCGCAGGAATGACCAGTTGAATAGCGGCTCGGTGACGTGAAATTCACCGGCGTCAAAAGCGGCTCCGAAAATCAAAACAAAAAAACCGAAAAAGATTAAGCCGTGCATGATTCCCGGATAAGGATCTTTCAAGACTTTCTTCTGCAGGAAGACCTCTTGAAGAACCGTCTTGACTCTTTCCTTCATATTGTCCAGGCGCATCTCCGGTTTGCCCATGGCTTTCCACATGAGCCAGCGGCGATAGATGCCGTAAGCCATAATAGCCACGGCGACCGCAGTGAGCAAAAAGAGTATCGGCTCAAAATGCTGAGCGTTCCAAAAAATTTCCCGACCTTCGTTTCCTATTCCTATTGGGCTTGCGTGTTCCATTGATCCTCCGAAATATTGAGGGGTAATTGCTTTCTATAGTGTTCAGTTCAGTAAATATGAGGTCTTTGCCTTTCGAAAAAGGCAAAGACCTCAGCGTTTATTTATGCAACAAGTTTCTTGCAAACGGCTGTCAATTCGGGAACGACCTTGAACAGATCATCCACCACACCGTAATCCGCTTTCGTAAAGATGGGGGCTTCCGCATCTTTATTGATGGCGACGATGCACTTGGATGAGCTCATGCCGGCCAGATGCTGAATTGCTCCGGAAATACCGCAGGCAATGTACAGGTTCGGGGAAACGACCTTACCGGTCTGTCCGACCTGATCTTTCTGGGGACGCCAGCCGGCATCAACTGCCGCGCGGGACGCACCGACCGTTCCTTTAAGGACTTCGGCCAGTTCTTCCAGAATCGGGAATCCTTCGGGGCCTTTCATGCCGCGGCCACCGGAAACGATCACGTTGGCTTCCGTCAAATCGACTTTGCCGCTCGTGTCTTTCTGAACTTCCAGAATCTTGCTCTTGATGGAGGCTGCATCGACTGCCGCATCCACCTTCACCACGGCGCCGGCTTTGGCATTTTCAGCCGCCGGAAACACGTTGGGACGCAGGGAGGCCATCGCCGGTGTCGAGCTGGTGACGATTTCGCCGAAGCACTTGCCTGCATACATGGGACGGATGGCGACAAATTTTCCACCATCAATCTTGACATCGGTACAATCCGTGGCAAGACCCGTGGCCAATTTTGCGGCCACGCGTGAAGACAGATCCTTACCCTGGACCGACGCGCCTAAAAGCAGGATCGCCGGATCATTTTCTTTAACCACTTTGGCAACCACAGCTGCATGCGCTTCGGTGATATAGGGTTCCATGGCGGCATTGTCGCCGACGAAAACTTTATCCACACCGTATTTGCCGAGCTCGGCGGCCAAACCTTCTATCCCTGCACCAAGCAGAATGGCGCTGACTTCATCGCCGGTCTGGTCGGCAAGCTTGCGGGCTGTCGAGGCCAGTTCCAGGCTGATTTTCCTGAGCGCGCCGTCCCGCTGTTCTGCTACTATCATGACTCCTTTTGCCATTTTTCATTCCTCCGCTTCTTAATTAAATAGCTTTTGCTTCTTCTCTGAGTAACCGGCCTAATTCCGCCGCCTTTTGCGCGGGCTCATCTCCGCAGATAATCTTTCCGGGAGGTCTGGCCGGAGGTGGAATGGTTTTGGCTACTTTGGCCTTCGCGTCGGTGGCAGTGCCAACGGCGGCGGCATTTTTCACATCAACCGGTTTCTTCTTCGCTTTCATGATGCCGGGCAGCGAAGCGTAACGCGGTTCATTGAGACCCTTCTGGCATGTGACAACGCAGGGCAGTGCTGTTTCAATCAGAAGCTGTGCGCCTTCAATGGGACGAATCACTTTGACTGAGGAACCGGCGAAATCCAGTTTGGTCACCAGAGTCAACTGCGGCAGCCCCAGGGCTTCAGCCAGCATGGAACCTACCTGTCCCGAGTCATCATCAATGGCGCGCTGTCCACAGAAGATAATGTCATGGGGCAGAGCTTTAATGACCGCGGCCAGAGCGTTGGCAACAACAAACGCATCGGCGTTGTCAAAAGCGGGATCACAGATGTGCACACCCTTATCCGCACCCATGGCCAGAGCCGTCCGGATGGTTTCCATCGCCCTTGCGGGACCGACGCAAACAACCGTGACATCGCCGCCATTCTTCTCTTTCAGCTTCAGTGCTTCTTCCACACCAAATTCATCATAGGGGTTCATGACCCACTTGATTTGGCCTTCCTCGATACCCGACCCGTCAGCTTTTACCTTGATCTGTGCTTCGGTGTCCGGCACTTGCTTCACGCATGCAATAATATTCACTGTCAAAAACCTCCTTCTCCTGCACGTCGCCGCAGATGGGTGATTCGTGCATTTAAAATTTTCTTCTTACCACTATTCTATAAAAACGCCCGATTCTCTCGGAGAGAACCGGGCGTTCGTACTACAGTCTGTTTTTGACGATGTCGTCAACCACCGACGGATCGGCCAAGGTGCTTGTATCACCCAGGTTGCTGATGTCGTTTGCGGCGACTTTCTTTAAAATTCTTCTCATGATCTTACCACTGCGGGTCTTGGGAAGACCATCGGCCCACTGAATCTTATCGGGGGTCGCGATGGGTCCGATAACCACGCGGACATGAGCGATCAATTCTTTCTTCAGGGCGTCGGTTTTCTCGACGCCGGTCTTCAGGGTAACATACGCGTAAATGCCCTGCCCTTTGATGTCATGCGGCATGCCGACAACGGCGGCTTCCGCGACGGCCTTATGAGCAACCAGTGCGCTTTCCACTTCGGCGGTGCCCATACGGTGACCGGACACGTTGATAACGTCGTCGATGCGGCCGGTGATCTGATAGTAACCGTCTTTGTCACGGCGGCAGCCGTCACCGGTTACATAGTAGCCGGGGAACTGTTCAAAGTAGGTTTCCTGGAAGCGCTTGGGATCGCCATAAACGCCTCTCATAATGCCGGGCCAGGGAACTTTGATGCACAGTGCGCCGCTGGCGACCGTCTCTTTGAATTCCTTGCCTTCGTCGTCGACCAGCACGGGCTGTACGCCGAAGAACGGCATTGTAGCCATACCGGGTTTAATGTCAATTGCGCCGGGCAGCGGGGTAATCAGAATGCCGCCGGTTTCAGTCTGCCACCAGGTGTCCACGATCGGGCATTCGCCGCGGCCGATCAGGTTGTAATACCAGTTCCAGGCTTCGGGGTTGATCGGCTCACCGACAGTGCCGAGCGTCTGCAGGCTGGAGATGTCGCACTTCTTCACGAAATCGTCGCCTTCTTTAGCGATGGCGCGAATGGCGGTCGGAGCGGTGTAGAAAATGTTGACCTTATATTTTTCAACGACCTGCCAGAAACGGCTGTAGGTCGGATAGTTCGGAACGCCTTCAAACATGACGGATGTTGCGCCATTGCACAGAGGCCCGTAAAGGATGTACGTGTGACCGGTGACCCAACCCAGGTCGGCGGTACACCAGTAAATGTCGCCTTCATGATAATCGAAAACGATCTTATGGGTATAGGAGCCGTAAACCAGATAGCCGCCCGTGGTGTGCATAACGCCCTTGGGCTGTCCGGTGGAACCTGACGTGTAGAGGATGAACAGAGGATCTTCTGCATCCATCCATTCCGGTTCGCAAACGGCAGAGGCTTTGGCTACTTCTTCATGATACCATTTGTCGCGGCCGGCAACCATATCGCACTTAATCTTATCGCCCACGCGGTTGACCACGATAACGCTTTTGATCGAGGGGCAGGACTTCAATGCCTCGTCAGCGGTAGCTTTCTGAGGAACGGCCTTGTTGCCACGGAAGGTACCGTCACAGACAACCAGCACCTTGGCTTCACCGTTGACAATTCTATCTCTGAGCGCATCGGCACTGAATCCGCCGAAAACGATACAATGAACGGCGCCAATCCGGGAACACGCCAAAGCCGCGATGCCCAGTTCGGGAACCATCGGCATATATAGACAAACGCGATCGCCCTTCTTCACGCCTTGAGCCTTCAACACATTGGCGAACTTGCAGACTTCTTCATAGAGCTGCTTATAGGTTATTGCTCTTTCTTCGCCTGGTTCGTTGCCTTCCCACTGAATGGCAACTTGATTGCTGCGTTTTTCAAGGTGACGGTCGAGGCAGTTGTAAGAAACGTTGAGTTTTCCACCTTCAAAGAATTTTACGTAAATAGGACCTTTTTTGATGTCAAAGTTGTAGTCCATCACTTTGTCCCATTTTTTGAACCAAGTGACCTGCTGTTCCGCAATTTCCGCCCAGAATTTGTCCGGTTCCTCTACGGAGCGCTTCCACATCTTGTCATAGGCTTCTCTGCCGCTGACCCAAGCTTTCTTTTTTGCCGCCTCCGGAATCGGATATATTTCCTTCAATTGAACCTTCCCTGCATCCGCCATGTTAGATATTCCTCCTAGTTTTAAATTTTAGTATTTTCAAACGTTTACTCAACGTTTCGCCATAAAAAATAACTTTTCATTTAACTTCAAGGAAACTTATCGCCATATTAACTTAAAAAACACCGCCTTTTTGCAATTCTGCAGAATCGGACCGACGCTTTAAAATGCCATGAATGAACCGGAATTAAGCTTGCAAACACGAGTGCTTCGGGCACGCTTAAGGTGCGCAGTGAGAGAGGTGACTCACTGGAGTTGAGGTGTGCACTGCCATCTGTGAACACATAAAATTAATTTACCTTAAGCCGCGAAGCGCCTGGAAAGCTCGCCTGCGTCACTTTTTTTATTAAAGAATTAACAACTTGCCCCTGGTGCTCTGCTTTTTGAAGGGGCGCCACTTCTGCAAGATGCCTAAAGTGTTGAATCTAACTGATTTATAAACATGAGGTCAAAATTTGACCGCAAGTCAAAATATTCTGGGGATTCCCCTACCTTAATACGACCCGCGTGTCAAGAAATATTTAGAACTGAAAGTGTCCACGAAAAGACGTCGCCTTTCTGAAAATTAATTTATTTAAAAAATAAACAATATTGAAGCAATACGTAAAAGAGCGGCAGACAGAACGACGTCACGAATCCTGGTTGAATACCTTCAAGACTCTAGTCACGATGCAACAATCTTGATGTTGTCAATAAGTCATCAAATGGCTTTAGAGAGACGGGGTAAATGACACTTTTCGGTATCGATGAGATATTTCACGTAGGCTTGCTTCTGGCTTTTTTTCAAAAATGCTTGTGGCTGCATTTATGACATCGCTAGCATCATCGGAACCCATCTAGACTGACGCAGATAGATGTCGCGGTTAATGCGTTCAATCTGAAATGAAGTTGAAGAAGCGATGCCGCCCATGGACCTGCAGAGAAATATGAACAATTTTCTGGTACGATTTCGTGATGAATTTCTTGATCTGCGACCTCTTTTGTTCATCAGAGATGAGGGATAGTCACATCGCAGAGCGGTTTCGAGTCCACCCCGAATACATAGGCGAATTCACTACCGCTAGCACTGATCTTTGCCGGGAGGCCCCTGCAAAAAGCTCTCTTGAAAAATGGTTGTATACGCATTCAGGGTCATCTGGATATGATTTTTTATGAACAAAATAGTATGTTTACGATTTATCTTGATATTGCGTCGCCCTCAACGCGATCAAATATGATTCATCCCTTATTTGCATGCTCCGGTCCCGATCTTGAGCCCTGTGCAAAATTTGGAGGATAATGAAAGCTGCCCAAGACGCGTGATTACCCACTCCGGCATAAAAATGCTTCTTGACTAATGTCGGGTATTATGACCATAGTACATCATATAAAGCGTATTATTTTTTAGAATTCTGACTATCTTTTAATCAATGAGACGCAGCCACCGAACTCGCTTTTTGTTCTGGTGGTTTTTTATTTACCGCACTGCGATGACGAGATCCTCTGAATTGCAGGCGATATCGATAAGCCTGGCGGGAACGCGCAGGCCGGTGAGGCATACAGGCCCTCCCTTCAACCTTCCTTCTCAATCAGGAGCTGGATGGGGGTGATGACGATGCTTTGTGGAACCCCACGGGGGAATGAAGGTTTAACATATGCCAAACAGTTGGCATAAAGAGAAAGGGAACTAAAATGAACAAGAATTTGTATGTCGGCAACCTGTCTTTCAAGGTCACGGACGAAGACCTGAAGACGAACTTTGCGGAAGCAGGAGAAGTAGTCTCCGCTTCTATTATTAAAGACAAATTTACCGGTCAGTCCAAAGGCTTCGGTTTTGTCGAAATGAAAACCGAGGAAGGCGCAACGCAGGCCATTCAGAAGTTCAACGGTGGCATGCTGGATGGCAAGGCCATTACCGTTAACGAAGCCAGACCGAAGAAAGAATTCGGCGCGGGCGGCGGCGGAAACCGCGGCGGCGGTGGCGGCGGTTATCGTGGCGGCGGAAACCGCAGCGGTGGCGGCGGCGGAAACCGCGGCGGCAGATATTAAGATCCGTTAGAAATTTTTGATTTTAAAAAGAGCAGAAGGCAATTGACCACAAAACTTCTGCTCTTTTTTTTTACCTCAAGATCCCATACGAGGCGTACGTAAGCACCTGGCAATCGTAACCAGAACTATTGACGAAATGAGATCATCATCAATTCTTTGTTCCCACTCCAAACCGCATTTTCAGTCTTAAACTAGGACGTGATTGCCGACAGACTCCCGGCACTGCAGCGACATTCCGCTGCGTTGATACATTTCATTTATTTCCGCAATCGCTGATCCCGGATGATTTCCGGGAGGAGCACCCATAAATCTATTTACTTGAATTAATATACTCGGTAATTTTCGCTGCGATGGTTTTAACCACATATTCAAATTCATCGACATCCTTGTCCAAAAGCGTCATGCGGAAACCAAGGAGCGGTGAAAAGAAGGATGTCAGCGGCACAACACAAATTCCGGTTGAGGCCAGCAGATAGTAAACGAACCGCTTGTCGTATTCAATATCCTTCGTAAGACTTTCCACATAACTTCGTACCTCAGGCTGCGCAATAGGTAAGGTTTGCCGTTCATTGAGCACTGATTCGTTGAAAACAACCGTCATATAGAATGCGCCGTTGGATTTGTTGGAGATCACAAAGGGAACATCCTTCAAAACGCCGTAAGCGATAGCTGACAATTTTTCATAATGTTGCGTACGTTGCCGCAAGTAATTCTTATATTCGGGATGCGTCATAATCCGGGGAATTGCCATCTGAGGCAAAGTCGTGGAGCATACCTCCGACATTTTCTGATGCAAAATCGTGTTGATGAAACGGGCAAAAATTGGGTCCTTTTCCGCATTATAGACTTCCATCCAGCCGCAGCGCGCACCCGGCCAGGGAGCCTCTTTGGAGATGCCCTTCATGGCAATGCCCGGAACATCGCCGATGACATCGCCGATCGGCACGGTTTTCTTACCATTATAAACGATATTAATGTAGGTTTCGTCGGAGATCACGAAGAGATCATTTTCTCGAGCGATCCGGACAACGTTTTCCAGCGCCTCCGTGGGATAGACGAAACCGGTGGGATTGTCGGGATTGATAATTAAGATGCCGACAATCGCCCGGTGACTTCTCACTTTTTGCTCCAGTTCGCGCAGATCCGGATGCCAGTTGTTGTATGGATTCATCCGGTAAGTATTGGGCGGGAATGACGCATGAAGGACTTCCGCCATCAGGTGCGTGGAATAAGTCGGCTCCGGCATAATCATGCGGGCATCCACCTGGATGGAACTGTAGGCGCGGGCAATAGCGTCGCCCAGACCATTGAAGAAGATAATGTTTTCCGGTGTAATTTGAACTTTGCCTCGCGCGTTAACGCGGTCGGCAATAAATTGTCGGGTGTCGTCCACACCCTTGGTCGGGGAATAAGCGTATGAAGCATTGTCCTTAAGTATATCGATCAGAACTTCCTTCATCCAGTCCGGAATATTTTCACCTTTTTGAACCGGATCGCCAATATTCTCCCAGATTATTTTTAGTCCGTATTCCTGCATTTTTTTAGCGATGAGCACAATATTGCGGATTTCGTACGTCAGTCCGCTGCCGCCACGTGAAATTTCAAACCGCATAAGTTACTTAACTCCTTACGTATTTATATAGAGACCCATAATACATATTTTTTAATTTATCCAGGATTTTTTAATTTTCGTATTATTTGGAAATCCGGCAATCATTTTCTAAAGGACAAAAAGAATATTTCGTGATATTGAGGCGCCCGAGACTGGAAAATAACTCCTTAATAAGGTAGGCCCTCCTGGCAGAGAAACCTTCCCCTTATTCCCTAAGGCTTGCTAACAAGAAGTCTCACCATTACATTATAAAATAAAAGGATATTGACTATGGAAGATACAAAGACTTTTGCCGAAATGTTTGAAGAATCTTATGCCACACCCAAACGCTTTGCTGTGGGAGAAAAGGTGGACGCGCTGGTGGTTAAAATTTCCCCGGAGTGGATTTTTATAGATCTCGGCGCCAAAAGCGAAGGTTATATTGACAAAAAAGAATTCCTCGATGATGCAGGCAATCTTAATATTAAAGAGGGCGATACCGTCACGGCTTACTTCCTTTCATCACGCCATAGCGAAAGACTCTTTACCACCAAGCTGCTGGCTCGCAAAAGTGTGGATGAATTCCTGGTCAATGCTTATCAAAATGCAATCCCTATTGAAGCAACTGTGGAGAAAGAGGTAAAAGGCGGCTTTTCCGTAAAAATCAGTGCAAGCGCGAGCGGTTTTTGCCCTTTCTCACAAATGGACAGGAAAAGAATCGATAATGCAGCGGATTATGTCGGCAAGAAATTCGATTTCATCGTCATCGAATACGGGGAAAATGGACGCAAGATCGTTTTGTCGCGACGTCCCTTGCTCGAAAAAATCGAACAGGAGAAGAAGGCCGTCCTGAAAGAGTCGCTGCAAAAGGGCATGACGGTGCAAGGCGTTGTCACTTCCGTACGCGATTTCGGCGCGTTTGTTGATATCGGGGGCGTGCAGGCGCTCTTACCGGTTTCGGAAATGGCCTGGGGCAGAGTCGAAGATACCAAGTCGCTGTATAAGCCGGGGGATACCATCGAGGCCATCATTATCAACCTGGACTGGGAAAACGATCGCGTGACCCTATCATTTAAGGATACGCTCCCCGATCCCTGGAATGATGTCGTGCGTAATTACGTTGAAGGCAGCATTCACAAGGGCAAAGTATCGCGACTGACAGATTTTGGTGCGTTTATCACACTGGAAGCCGGCGTAGACGGCCTTTTGCACATTTCCAAGCTCGGTCGTGGCAAGAAGATCAAACATACCCGCGATGTGCTTTCCGAGGGACGAGATATTGATGTGAAAATCGAAAAAATCGACCGGGATAATAAAAGAATCTCTCTCGCTCTGGCCGAAAGCAGCGAAGAGAAAGAGGCCTCGGAGGGAGAAAGCGGTGACTACAAGAGCTACATGCCCAAAGCACCTAAGACGATGGGCACATTCGGCGACCTGCTGAATAAATCGAAAAAGAAGAATAAATAGGAATCAGGCGTCTGCCCTGAAGCGACACAATCATAAAGAAAAAGGTCGTGAACGGCTTACAACCGTTCCCGCTTTTGTTATTATATCCAAATTTATCTCAAAGCGCTTTCCTGCTGCCGTCAGCATAAACTGAACCGCTGTGACCCTGCACCCATTATCAGAACGCGGTTTTCGAGAGACGAACGCGCTTTCAACGATCGGTTTTCAAATATTATCAGGGCATCTGCCGGAATCGGTTCTCTTCTCGGATAACAAGCGGATGGAGATCAGTCTCGGTGATTTCGGGATTCACGGTAGCGATATAGCCAACCGCCTGCAGAATTCGTATCAGAGAATCGAGACTCACCTTCATCATTCCCCGGTATCCGGCTAATCATTCACCCGTAGTTCACGCTATCCTTGAACCGGAATCACCGCGGACTGCGCCCAGGCAGGTTGCTAAAATGCTGATGACCTGGGTGCAGACGCGAAACGAATTGCGACCAAAGGCATTGGTAAATATCGTCCTACCGTACGGAACGTCAACGAAGCACAACGGTTGAAAAACCATCGAGTAGAAATGCAATTGACAGATATTCAATGATGATCAGCGATACCGGATCATTCCGGCTCTGGAAACGAGGCGGACCTGCTGCCTTTCTTTATTATGATGACCATCGCGAAACTTCCATCATGAAAAGAGATTCTCATGCCTTGAACTGATGCCGGGACGATATGGTGAAAGATTTATTGAAAGGCTGCTCCCTGGGTTAGAACCCAACAATAGAGAGTCCGATCGTGCCGACAAGTGCGTGGGCAATCCAAACGCCGAGCAAGTTATGCGTCCGGGAGTAAAGCCACCCGAAATAAACGCCGGGGATAAAGACCAGCAGAGCAATCTCGAGCGACATAAATAGATGCATCGTACTGAAGAGGAGATTGGAAACGAGGATGGCGAGGGGAACTTTATATTTTGATGAAAGGAATTCCTCCAAAGGGCCCTGTAACCCTCCCCGGGAAAGAAACTCCTGGAGCGGAGCCACAATCAGAATATAGATGAACAGAAACGTCCACCACGTTTTCGGATCGGCATTCATAGAGGCAATTCCCTCGATAAGCGGCTTGCCCATGTAACCGGACACATAATTAATGAGCACCCATTTCAAGGCCAAAATGACGATGCCAAACGGAATCGTAAAAACGATACCTTCTACAATAGCCTTTTTCCAGTTGACCAAGGTCAAACCAAATGTCGAAAGAGGGAAACTGGATGTTTTCATAAAAATGATAAAGAAAATGAAAAAGGCGAGAGTCAGCGGCAGCGTGATGTAGCTGCTGTTCTTGCCGACGTTCATCACATACTTCAGACCATCCAGACTGAAGGTAAACAACGACAGCATGATGACGATATAAACAAAGAAGTTACCCAGAGTAACGCGGGTTTTAAATTCGTCCAATTGTCTTTCCAGAGCCTGCAGGGCCACATCATTGGAATGGCGAAGCCGCTGGCCGATGTTCTTAGTGAGATGATAAAAAATGCTGTAGATCGCTTTGTCTTGATTGGCAATTTCCTGCAGATCGCTAAAGGATATACTGCGCAAGCGGCACGGTAATTTCGCACAGGCGGAAGCCGACCGGAGCCCGCTGTCCAGCAGCGACACTTCGCCTACCGTATCGCCGGCTTTCAGTGTTGCGATCACGTGATTTTGTTTGTGTTTGGCGTCGTAGCGGCTGATTTCGAGAGTGCCGTCAATGATCAGGAATATCTCACGGGCTTCGTCCCCTTCATGCATCAGGTAACAGTCTTTATCCAGTGTAATTTCCTTACTGATGGAAAAGAGCGTTCTGATCTGCTCCTCGCTCAGGCCTTCAAAGAGAGAATTTTTTTGGGATCGTTTGTAAACGTTATCGGAGGTAATCGGATCATCCACGGCCATATCTTAACCTGTCCCGGTTTGTTTTCCAGCCAGCTCCAATTATTGGACTGCGAGTATATGAAGATGTTATGTGCCTGTCAAGACCTTCATTGCGGCATTCTCCTGAGTCGGAAAGTATAAACTTCTTATTGAATATGTCTCGGGACCATGATTTACTTGCCCGCGGGCTTGAGTTCGGGACTGCGGATGCTTATTATAAGTCGCATAGCGCTTCCGGATCATGAGGCGAAGAAGTCGCCCGGAAAACAAAAACAATGCTGGTGGTGAATAGACAATATGGGTTTAATTCGACTGTTAATGAGCGACCCGGTCGCCTTCGTTATGCTGTCTGTGTTACTTTTGTATTCAGTGATTTTACACGAACTGGCCCACGGCTGGGTGGCCTACCGGATGGGCGATGCCACGGCCAAGTGGCTCGGCAGGCTGACACTCAATCCGCTTAAACACCTCGATCCCATCGGCTCACTGATGTTGCTCATTATCGGATTCGGCTGGGCCAAACCCGTCCCGATCAATTTGGAGAATATCCCGGCACCGCAAAGACGAAAGGGCCTCATCCTGGTATCCGCCGCCGGTATCACGGCAAACATCCTGATTGCTTTTTTTGCACTGCTTGCCTGGCGACTCCTTTCTCCGGAGCCCGGCGGTATGATCTACCAGGTACTGTATCTGCTGTCCTACATCAACATCATGCTGGCCGCATTTAACTTGATCCCGATTCCTCCCCTGGACGGTTCGAAAATCCTGATGGGGTTTACGCCGGAATCGATTAACCGCATCCTTTATCAAATTGAACCGTTCGGCTTCTTTATTGTGTTGGGTCTCTTGCTTCTGGGCGCACTGGACCCGGTGATTCATTTATTTCAGTATGGCATTATCACATTTATATCCTTATTTTTGCCTTCATAAAATAAACGAAACAAAGGAGGAAAACATCATGGTAGTTTTTTCAGAGCTTCTCCAGAAAAGGCGGGCAATCCGGGACTACGAAGAAAAAGAGGTACCTCTGAAAGTGATTGAGGAAATCCTTCAGGAATCGACGCTTGCGCCGTCCGCCAGCAACAATCAGCCCTGCCGTTTTGTTGTGGTGCAATGCCGTAAGACGATTAAGAACCTGTCCGATGACAGTAAGGCTAATCTCCTGCGGGATAATGCTGAAAATAAAATCAAGCTTAATTCCGACTATGTTGCGTTTCTTCAAAACGCGAATTTCAACGTCTTTTACAATGCGCCTTGCATCATTTATATCGTCGGGCCAAAATCGGTGGGTTCGCTCGATGTGGATGCGGCACTTGCGGCAAGTTACATCATGTTCAGCGCAGCGGCCCGCGGTTTGGGCACCTGCTGGGTTGCCCTGGGCGCCAACATTCGCGATCCGCAGCTCAGAGGAGAGCTGGGCATTTCCGACAATCACCGAATAGTGGCGCCGCTTATCATCGGCTACCCCAAAACGATCCCGGCGCCATCCGAGCGCCACGCGCCGGAAATTCTGCGTGTGATCACCGAAGCGCGTTAACGCTGGATTAAATATCGTAAGCGAGGTTTTTTAATCCGGCGGCGGTTTTTTTCATCCAATGGATGCGGATAATCCGGCGGCCTTTGTCCGTAAGCGCCCACAGATCACCCTCCGCCTGCGCCGCTTTGAGTTCGCCGAAGGTCAGCGATGATTCAGGCATTCCGAGGACATCGGGAATGTCCAGATCTGATGTGATGTCCTCGGTCAGTTGAATAAATAATCCACGGCCCGCATCGCCTTTGTGCATCTGGCCGGTCGAATGCAAATAGCGGGGACCATAACCCACTGTTACAGCCATGCCATATTTTGCGGTAATTGCTGTCCGCAATTCGTTCAGAGCCTCATCGATTTGGGGCGTTGGACTCAAATAGACTTGCAGTCCAACATAGGCATTGGCCGTCGCTGACATTAGAAAATTCTTTAATGCATCGGAAATGGTGGTCCCGGATGTGGCGCCGTAAAGAGCGGCGCCGTTGTCGGTCAGCGATGCGAGTCCTTTTGGCCACGTGTTGCTCTTTTTATATTCCTTAATCGCATGATTTGTATGAACTTTGGTTGCTTCGACATCGGGTTGATCAAACGGATTAATTCCCAGGAGATGAGCGGCAACGGCTGTCGCCATTTCCCATAGAAACATTTGCCCCCCCAGATCATACGCATCGCCAACCCGTATTTTCAGGATGGGATGTCCGGCCGTAGCCAGCTCCGTTATTCGTGAACTCCATTCGTCATCGGTCTCATGAAAAAAAACAAATACGCGGTCGTTGCGGTAAACGCCGACGTCCATCGGCGGCTCGTCCAGTACCGGCAGAATCCCTTTGCCTTCTTTACCGGTGCTCTCGGCAATCAACTGTTCCAGCCAATCACCAAATGGCTTCCATGACGGCGGAAGGATCAGGGTAAGCTTGTCGCGGTTATATTGTGCCAGAGTCCCCAGAGCAGCGCCTAAAAGACAGCCGGTCGAGTCGCCTTTACCGGAAAAAAAATCCGCCTTTTCCTGCCCCGCGACCGCGGCTGCGTTTTGCAGAAGCCTTTCAATTTGAACGCCGATCAATGCGGCCGGGATCATTCCGACCAGAGATAACGCCGAATAGCGGCCGCCGATATTAGGATTGTTGGAAAATACGTATGGAAGCTGCAACTGCCAGGCCTGCTCAAGCATCGGGCTGCCTTCGTCCGTAATGATCATAAAATGCTCGTTGGCCGAGACACCCGGCTGTTTTGCGGCCAGATTATAAAAATAATTAAAAAGTGAGGTAATTTCCAGAGTCCTCCCGGACTTGGAGGAAACAATAAAAAGTGTTTTGTCTATGTTCAGTTTTTTTGCAACGACGGCGATGGCCAGGGGATCCGTTGTATCGAGGATCTGCAGTCTTGGAAATCCGGGCGCGCTTCCAATCATTTTATTAAACACTTCGGCGGACAGGCTGGAACCTCCCATTCCCAGAAGAACGACATCATCGATACTGCCATTCGTGAATGGTTCGAGGGATGTGCGGATACGGTTGGCATTTGCAGATGTTTCGACCGGAGCGTGCATCCAGCCGAGACGATTGGAGATTTCCTGTGGCGTCGGTTTCCAAACGCGGAAATCGTTGGCCCAGATGCGCGCGGCAATATTGCTGCGCCGCATTTTTTCGAGCGCATTGGTCACTCCGTTTTGATAAGCGCCAAGTAGGAAAGAAATACCGGCCGTCTTCATCACAGATCTCCTTCGTTATCGAACCGACAGCAATTCCCTGGCCGCCGCAACGATGCTGGCGGCCGTGAAGCCGAATTTTTCATAAAGTACCGGCCCCGGAGCCGATGCACCGAAGGTTTCCATGCCGATGATCTTTCCCGCCAATCCGACATAATGTTCCCAGCCCAGTTTGATACCGGCTTCCACGGCAAGGCGAGCAGACACTTCCGGCGGCAGTACGGACTCCCGATACTCCCCGGGTTGACTGTCGAATATTTCCCAGCTGGGAAGCGAGACCAGACGAACCTTCGTGCCGTCTTCGGCCAGCTTTCGAGCCGCCGACAGCGTCATGGCAACTTCCGAGCCTGTCGAAATCAGAATCAGCTCCGGATCAGGTGAAGACTCCCACAGAACATAACCGCCGCGCTTGACGCCTGCGGCCGAAGCACAGACCGTGCGATCCAGTACCGGAAGGTTCTGGCGGCTGAAGACCAGCGTCGTCGGACCCTTCGTGTTCGTGAGCGCCAGACGCCACGCTTCAAGTGTTTCATTGGCGTCCGCCGGACGCAGCACGGTCATGTTGGGAACCTGTCGCAAATTCATGATTTGTTCGACGGGTTGATGCGTCGGACCGTCTTCACCCACCCCGATACTGTCATGTGTGAAAACAAAGATCGTGCGCAGGCCCATCAACGCAGCGAGACGCATCGGCGGGCGCATATAATCAGCGAATGTTAAAAAGGTTGCCGTATACGGAATAACGCCTCCATGCAGCGCCAGCCCCACGGCGATGGCTCCCATCGCATGCTCTCGAACCCCGAAGTGGATGTTCCTTCCCGTATAATCCCAGGCTCCTCCAACCATCCCATGCAGACCTTCTTTAGACAAAGCCGGGGATTGGAAATCGCCCAAGTCTTTGAGCCAGGTAAACGTTGACGGATTAAGATCAGCCGACCCTCCGGCCAGTTCCGGGACTTTGGCGGCAAGAGCCTGCATGACAATTTCTGACGCTTTGCGTGTCGCTACATCTTTGGAACCAGCGGGAAATTCAGTTAGAGCCGCATCCCAGTCGGACGGCAGTTCGCCGCGGAGTGTTCTTTCCAGCAAAGCAGCCTGTACCGCATCCTTTTGACGATAAACCGCCAGTGTCTCGGTCCACTTTTTTTCATCCTTCTTGCCGCGCGAAACGGCCTTGCGGAAATATTTCCCGACTTCAACCGGCACATGGAACGTCTCATTACTATCCCAGCACAGCGCTTCTTTTGCACCTTGGAGTTCCTTTTCACCAAGCGGGGATCCGTGCGCATCACTGCATCCCTGCTTTCCAGGCGCGCCATAACCGATCGTCGTTTGCACACAGATCAATGAGGGCTTGCCGGTTTCCTTCCTGGCTTTTCTCACGGCGCGATCAATAGCCTTTACGTCATTGCCGTTTTTAACTTTTTGCACATGCCAGCCATAGGACTTGAAACGCATTTCAATATTTTCGCTGAAGGACAACCCCGTGGAACCGGCCAGGGTTACTTTGTTGTCGTCATAAAGGACGATGAGTTTCCCCAGACGCAAATGGCCGGCCAGGGCGCAGGCTTCGGCAACGACGCCTTCCATCATGTCGCCGTCTCCGGCCATAACATATGTATAATGGTCAATGATCGGCTGTCCGTCGCGGTTGAATCTTGCTGCCAGCTGCGCTTCGGCGATGGCCATGCCGACAGCATTGGCCAGTCCCTGTCCCAGAGGGCCGGTGGTTACTTCCACGCCCGCCGTGTGTTTATATTCGGGATGCCCGGGAGTGCGGCTTCCCCACTGGCGGAAATTTTTAATATCGTCCAGTGAAAGATCATACCCCGTTAAATGCAGGAGCGCATATAGAAGCATCGAAGCATGTCCGGAAGACAGAACAAAGCGGTCGCGATTCGGCCATTGGGGATTTTTAGGGTTATGCTTCAGGTGTTTTGCCCAGAGTGTAAAGGCCGCTGCCGCTGCACCCAGAGGCATGCCCGGATGGCCCGATTTGGCTTTTTCTATGGCATCCGCCGCTAAGAACCGTATGGTATCAATGCATTTATTTTCAAGTTCACTTTTGTCAGGCATATCGTCTCCTTATGGAATTGAAGATATTTTATTTAAAACAAAGATTAAATTATTGCACGAAAAAAAATTACGGCTTGCCTGCCAGCGTATCCGTCAACCAGGCCAAATATTCCGAGCCGCCGTTAATAATCGGAACAGCGATGATCTCAGGCACTTCATAAGAGTGCAGTGTTTTAATAACCTCCGCGACTCTGTTGAAGAGGTCTTCACGGGTTTTAATCAGGCAAAGATATTCCCGCGAGCGTTCTATCTTACCCTTCCAAGAGTAAATGCTCTCGATGCCCTCCGCGATCTGAACGCAGGCAGCCAACTTATCTTCCACAAGACGGCGGGCGATGGCCTCGGCCTCTTCCTTCGTTTCAGTCGTCGTTATGATTTGAATAAACGCCATATTGTCTTCACCCCTGAACCCATGACATGCTGACCCTCAAGACTCAAATCTTAAAAACTTAAACCTTTTTATTCATCTCATACATCATGATCGCCGCCGCCTGCGGGAGGCTCAATGAATCCGACAGCTTGTTTCCGGAAATGCGCCAGCGCTCGCTTGCTTGCTCAAGCAAATCTGCCGGCAGGCCGTGACTTTCACTGCCCATCAGTAAAGCACCTCTTTGGGTCAGTGGATGAGGTGCAATGCCTTGATGAACGTCGCTGCCGATCAAAACGTAATCTTTACTGATTTCGGACAGTGCAGCTGCGACATCCACATCCGAAAGGATCCTCAAATGAAAAAGAGCGCCCATGGATGCCCGGACGACCTTGGGGTGCGTCCAATCCACTGAACTGCATCCCAACAAGATATTCTCAAATCCGAACCAGTAGGCGCTGCGCATCAATGCGCCCAGATTCTGAGGATTGGAAATTTGATATCCGATGAGGACGTGTCCCGTAGCGGATTTAAGCCATTCAGAAAAAGACGGTTGCTCCTTGTTCCTGACAATTGCAATCAACCCTTCCGGTTCTTTATCCTGGCTCAGTTTCTTCCACTCCGAGCGAGTCAGCTGATAAACCGGATGATGACCTTTCACGGGTTCGATCAGTTCTTCCCAATACCGAATTTTTTCGGGCAAAACGAGGATTGCTTCTATCTGCCAGTCACTTTTCAAAAGCTCCTCGACGACTTTTATCCCCTCGGCCAGAAATAAACCGTCATCGCGGCGGGATTTAACCTCGCCAAGCCGTGTCCACCTCTTTAACTGATTTTGCGAGGCACTGAGCAAATCATTTTTCATCCGGATGCCGCTCCCCTATTGTCACTGGTGGAATTTCGCCTTCTTCCTTATCGGGCCAAATGATGGACGATATAACTGATACAATGAGAATTGAAGCAATGACGATCAGCGAGGCCGCAACAGGCACATGGAAGAAGTCTTCAATAAGCATCTTGATCCCGACAAATGTCAGGATAGCCGCCAGACCGTAGTGGAGAAGATGGAATAACTTCATCAGGCTGGAAATGGCGAAGAAAAGCGATCGCAGGCCTAAAATCGCAAATACGTTCGACGTATAAACAATAAAAGGATCTTTAGTGATAGCCAGTACGGCGGGAATAGAATCAACGGCGAAGAGAATATCGGTGGTTTCGAGGGCGAGGAGGACGGCCAGCATCGGCGTTGCGAAACGCACACCGCGCTTCAGGATAAGAAATTTTGCTCCGCAAAATGTTTTGGTGACCGGAATGAAATAGCGAAGCAGTTTTATGGCGATGTTCTTATCCGGATGAACTTCCGTCTCTTTGTTGAGTGCCATTTTTACACCGGTAAAAATCAGGAAAGCTCCGAAAATGTACATGACCCAGCTGAAGGCATTGATAAGTGCAACGCCGGCAAAGATAAAAATGCCGCGTGTGATCAGCGCCAGCAATATCCCCCAGAAAAGTGCCTTATGTTCATAAGCATGCGGAACATTGAAAAACCGGAATATCAGCATGAAGACGAAAAGGTTGTCGATGCTCAGCGAGTATTCAATAAGATAGCCGGCAAGGAATTCCATGGCCTTGCCGTGCCCATAGAAAAAATAAACGCCGGCACAGAACAGGAGCGCCAGCGTCACCCAAAAAAGTGTCCACAGCATGGCCTCCTTCATCTTTATGATGTGTGATTTACGATTGAAGACGCCAAGGTCCAGAGCCAGCATGGCCAGGATGAAGACCGCGAAGAATATCCACCACCACATCATGAATGCAATCCCTTATCATTAGATTGACCGGCCAAGCGCCTGAGCCGCGTTGTGGATGACGTCCCAGGCCGGGCTGAAGGGCGGCGCATACGCCAGATCCAGATAGCCGATCTGATCAAGATTAAGTCCCGTCCACAGGGCAACGGAAAGCACATTAATCCGACCCACAACACCGGTCGCACCGACGGCCTGAGCCCCCAAAAGCTTTCCTGATGACCTGTCCGCAATCAACTTCAGACCGATCGGGCTCGTTCCCATAGCCGTCGACATCGCATTGCCCCAGGTGATGTTGCTTGCGGGCGAGTAGCCGCAGTCTATAGCTTCCTGCTCTGAAATCCCCGTGGCAGCACATTCCAGATCGAATAACCGGAAGGATTGAGCGCCGACAACGCCGTCAAAAACCAGCGGTTTGCCGCCGATATTTCGACCGGCAACGCGTCCCTGCTTGTTCGCGATATCGCCCAGGGGTATGTTTACGAAGCGGCGGCTGACTTTATGAAACGATTCACAGCAGTCGCCCGCGGAATATACATTTTCACGGGAGGTCTGCTGGGCAAAGTTGACGGCAACTGCACCGGATTCGCCTATTTCCAGACCGAGCGATTTCGCCAATTCCACATTAGGCCTCACGCCGATCGCCAGTAAGACCATATCGCCTTCCCAGTCGCCTTTGTCCGTAATTACGCGAAGCTGCGTCTCATGTCCTTTTTCAATGGTCTTCGCTACAGCAGTGGGGACAAACTCAACGCCATGACTGCGTAATTCTTTGAGCATAACAGACGAAAGAGCAGCGTCCCAGCGATTAGCCGGCAATTCGCTGTTATGAATAATCGTTGTCTTGATGCCGGCGGCATGCAAGGCCTCGGACATTTCCAGTGCGATAAAGCCTCCGCCGATGATGATGACGCGCTTAGCACTTTTTTCTCGAAGCCAGGCCTTGATCTGCATCGCATTTTCCAGATTTCTCAGTGAGAAAACGCCGGGGAGGTTGATTCCCGGCATGTCCGGAATGACGGCCGACGTGCCGGTCGCAATAACCAGGGTGTCGTAAGGGAACCGGCGGCCGTCTTTTACCGCAACGATGTTCTTCTCCGGATCAATATCAACCACTTCAGCATTTAGCTGTATGTCGATGCCGCCCTCGCGGAACTTTTCAGGTGTACGTGCAATAAGCAGATTAAGATCGGAAATAAGATCGCCGACATAGTAAGGCGTCGGGCAGGATGCGTAAGCCGCAAACTTGCCTTTTTGTAAAACCGTAACGTTTAGAGAAGGGTTGTTGCGTTTTGCCTCAGCGGCCGTAGACGCCCCGCCGGCGCCGCCGCCGATAATCATTAAGTTATTGCCCATATTCCCTCCGTGTTCATACCTTACGGATGGATACCCGCCTGCGCCATAGGATGACTGCTATACCTGCCAGCATCATTAATGTACACAGGACCTGCCCCATCGTATTGAATCCGAGGACAAATCCGAGTTGCACGTCCGGCTCGCGGAAAAACTCGATAATAAAGCGCACCAGACCGTAACCAAAAACATAAAGGCCGACAGTGAAACCAGTAAATGGGCTGCGTTTACGAATCATCCACAGAACGATAAACAGGAACAGACCCTCGAAAAGCGCTTCGTAAAGCTGAGAGGGATGCCGCAAACTCTGCGAAGCATCCAACGGGAAGTACATCCCCCAAGGCACGGTGGTCACACGGCCCCAGAGTTCGCCATTAATGAAATTGCCGAATCGCCCGAACATATATCCCAGGGGCACCGCCGCGCACAGCCAGTCACCGAATTGCCAGAGATTGATCTTGTGCTTGCGACAGAAGTAAATCGTGATTAAAACAACGCCGAGCAGTCCGCCGTGGTAGGACATACCACTCAAACCCACAAAATGGACGCCATTGGAAAAATCAAAAGGCAGGATGATTTCCAGCGGATGGGACATGTAATAGCTGAAGTTATAAAACAGGGCATACCCAAACCGCGCACCGACAATCAGGCCAACCATCGCCCAGATCAGGTAATCCTGAAAAATTTCCGCCGTTAATGAAATTTCTTTGCGTTTAATCCGGTAGACAAACAAAAGATAAACTATGGCAAACGCCACCAGATACATCAGACTGTAATAACGTAGCGGAAAGGAACCGATACTGAAAAGCGTTGGGCTTATGTGAGACGGCAAATGCTGCCAGGTGTCGATAAATGATCCCATTATATTTCCATTTCCTTATTCCGAAATTGTATCTATAAATCTAATAGATGCTGCCCGAAGAACGTTTCTTCGAGCCGGCAGATCTGAAGTTGGATTCGCCGGGGTAAGAGAATCAATAGGTTTGACCTTTCACATCATCGATATAATACTCGGCACTATGAACGGCGTTTGCACCATCACCGGCGGCAGTAACAACCTGACGGAAATGCTTCGAACGGCAATCTCCTGCAGCAAAGAGGCCCGGCGCACTCGTTCTTAAATTTTCATCCGTAATAATAAAACCAGTCTTATCCATTTCCACAAGGCCCTGGAAGATTTCTGTATACGGCAGGCGACCGACAAAAATGAAAGCTCCATCAGCTGATATTTCACTTATATTTCCAGTTGCTACATTCTTCACCCTGGCGCCCGTAACAAAATCACCGCCGTTAATTTGTTCAATTGTCGCATTCAGGATGAATTCAATCTTTTTCTCGGCGAAAGCCCTTTTTTGCAGCACACCCGCCGCGCGCAGGCGATCCCGGCGATGAATGACAATGACTTTGTTTGCAAAATGCGTCAGGAAAAGTGCTTCCTGAATAGCCGTGTCGCCGCCTCCCACAACGATAACATCACGATTCCGGTAAAATGGTCCGTCACAGGTAGCGCAATAGGATACGCCTTTTCCAACAAATTCAGCTTCTCCCGGAACTCCGAGACTCCGCCACATCGCGCCCGTTGCCGCAATAATGCTGAGAGCCTTATAAACTTTGGCACCGGCGGTTACTTCCCACCTGACGGAAGCAGAAGAGTCTTTCTTAACTTCCGTTACATCTTGAGAAAGAATTTCCAGACCGAATTTCAGCGCCTGTTTTTTAAAGAGCTGCATCAGATCGAACCCATTGATGCCATCGGGGATACCGGGATAGTTTTCGATCATATCGGTCATCGTAATCTGGCTTACGGTGCCTGCACCTTCAATGAGCAAGGTCTTAAGCGCAGCCCGTGCAGCATAAATACCAGCCGTATAGCCCGCCGGTCCGCCGCCGATAATAATAATATCATAATCATATTCGAGCAAGTTTGCCTGATTCATAAGAAAAGCTCCTGGAAATTTATTGGTGACTTTAATCAGGAAGAGGGGCTTTTGTAAAGTTTAAATTGATAGAATTTCACGCGGCACCGTTAAGGCATGTCTTTCAGGTCGCCTTCAAATGAGCAAACTGACCCCGCCTGTAAAATTCCGCCGCGCTTGTCGGGGACAAGCACCACCTTGAGCAAATTACTTGCATGCATTATCCGCGGTTCTCAGGCGGCAAGATAAAATTGCCCGAGAGCATAGCGATTTTGGGCGCCATACGGATCCAAGTTGATTGCAGTCTCCTTCTCGGCCGAAAGACTGACAAACATAATTTATGATGTAAGCTGCTTGACATAATTGGTGCCCCTGGCGTGAGTCGAACACGCGGCCCACAGATTAGGAATCTGTCGCTCTATCCTGCTGAGCTACAGGGGCAGCCGTAAGGTCGTTTACCATAGGAGGTCGAGGTCGCCGTTTAACATTCTTTGCCAGGACTGTCAACCTTGGGGCCTCAGGCATCCGCGAAATCCTTTAAATGCTTTTCCAGCAAGCGGTTTTGATCAAAGTTGACCAGCTTCAGATTTTCGGGCTTGGTACCGGCAAAGGCGCATTTGGGCGCAAGGCCTATCAATTCGGACTCTAAAATCTCAATACCGCGATCAGCCGCCAGCGCTTCCACCTGATCATAAATCGCTTTCAGCGGTGTTTCTTTGCAATTGGTGAGATTGATGGAAACCTGGGCCAATTTTCTGCTTTTTAGAATGACGCCGATCGCACGCACATGCGGGAGACCACCACTTTTTTCCCGGATCTGCGATGCTATTTTTTGCGCCAGCCGCAGATCATCACATTTGAGATTGATATTATAAGCGACCAGTGGCTCGCGGGCCCCTACGGCTGTTGCACCCCCCTGCGGATTAAATTCAGGCTTGCCGACATCAGGCGCATCCGCCGGATTGGATAATTTATTTCTCAGCGCTTCATAGCCGCCGCGCCGGACATTCGCAAGTTCCCGCCGTTCGGGAATCAGGGCCGCATGCCCATAAAAATAGACGGGCACTCCGAATCGTTCATAAAATTGCCGGCCGAAACGATGAGCCAGATCAACTGCTTCCTCCATCTTTGTTTTTCCCAGAGGAATGAAAGGCACGACATCCACGGCGCCCAGTCGTGGATGGACCCCTGTTTGCTTTCGCATATCAATCAGCTTTAAAGCCTGGTCCGATGCCGCCAGCGCCGCTTCCAGCACATCATCCGGTTTCCCGAGAAAGGTAAAGACACTCCGATTATGATCACTGTCGCCACTATAGTCGATCAGGTGGACGCTGGAAAATGACTTCAATACGTCGGCAATCGCCTCGATCTTATCCAAATCGCATCCTTCGCTGATATTCGGCACGCACTCGATAACTTTCATATTCATACCTGATAGAATTTTAGAGTCGGCAACTCGACACACGTGAGTTTGCCGCCATAAACTGCGCCCGTGTCAATACCGATCTTATTTGCGGTAACCAGAGGCGCGGTGAAATGCGTATGCCCGAATATGACCCGCTTCCCGAAATCGTATTCGGAATCAATAAACGTCTGCCGGATCCATTGCAGATCGTGAACGTCTTGGTCTGCAAGCGGTAGACCGGGTCTCAGGCCGGCATGGACAAATATGTATTGGTCCGTTTCGTAGTACGGCAAGAGAGATTCGAAAAAGCGCAGATGCTCTGTGGGAATTTTTTCTTTTCTCACAAGGGGGGCATCCCAGCGGGATATGCCGTAAGCTTGAAGCGTCATTCGGCCGCCGTTGGCCAAATACAGGTCCTCATCCTTTCCATCTATGTAACGCATGAACATGGATTCGTGATTTCCGGAAAGGCAGATCACTTTCCCATAGTCTTTCCTGAGTGTCAAAACGTAATCGACTACTTCCCTGCCTCCGGGCGCACGGTCTATAAAATCGCCAAGAAAGACAAGCCTGTCGCTTTGCGGATCGGCAGTTATAACCTGGATCAAGCGCTGGAGATCCCCTAGGCAACCATGTATATCTCCGATGGCAAAGATTTTATTCATCCCTACTTGCCGTCATGAGTAATGCCTTAATCTAAGAGGGCGTTCGTAAAATCCTTACTGTCGAAGATTCGCAAATCATCCAATCCTTCGCCCACTCCGATAAAACGCACCGGCAACCCCAGCTCACCGGCTATGCGCACGACTACGCCGCCCTTCGATGTTCCGTCAAGCTTGGTCAGCACAATGCCCGTTGCACCGATATCCTCTTTAAACATTTTTGCCTGCATTACGGCATTCTGACCTGTGGTGGCATCAAGAACCAAGAGTATCTCATCTGGTGCGCCGGGCAATTCCCGACTGATAACCCTTTTGACCTTTTTGAGTTCTTCCATCAGATTGGTCCGGGTATGCAAACGGCCCGCCGTATCCACAATAACAACGCCGTTAAAACCGGCCTTAATCTTCCCGACTGCATCAAAAACCACAGCGGCGGGATCTGCATTCATTTTTTGCTTGATCACAGGTGCGCTGACGCGTTTGCCCCACACTTCGAGCTGCTCAATGGCGGCAGCCCGAAAGGTGTCGGCGGCAACCAGCAATATTTTATGCCCGTCCTGGCTGAGCAGGTTGGATAATTTACCGATTGTCGTCGTCTTACCACTGCCGTTGACACCAATGGCCATGATCACAAACGGCCGATCCTTTGGAATCATCAATGGCTTTTCAATTTGCTGCAGAAGCGCCATCACACGTTCCTGTAAAACTTTTTTAATCTGCGGTGCGTCCTGCAACTCATTTCGCTTCATTCTCTGCTTAACGTCGTCAATTAAATCATACGTAAACTGCGGCCCCATATCCGCCGAAATCATCAGTTCTTCCAGTTCATCGAAGAGGGATTGATCCAGGACCCTCTTGCCAAAAACGAGATTATCGAGATTCTTTGTCAGGGCATTACGCGTTTTGGTCAGCCCTGCTTTTAATTTATCAAATAAACCCACGTATCTAACAATTCCTTTCATTAATTATCGTCTCTCTGACACGTAAACCACAAAAGAAGGCGTATCGCCTCACTGTCATCTCATAACGATTTTCTTGGTTAAAGTAAAGGAGTGGATTAGTTCAGGTTGACGGAAACAAGAGATGATATCCCCTGCTTTTGCATGGTCACGCCAAAAAGTGTGTCTGCGACTTCCATCGTACTTTTATTATGAGTAATCATAATGACCTGGGATGATTCGGCAACATCCCTGATCAGCCGGTTAAACAGGTTGGTGTTGGCGTCATCGAGCGCGGCATCGACCTCGTCCAAGATCAGGAATGGCGTCGGACGATACAGCAGAATGGCAAAAATTAATGCGATCGCCGCGAGCGATTTTTCACCGCCGGACAACAGACTGACGCTCTGTGCCTTCTTGCCTGGAATCTGAATATCGATATCGACGCCCGTTTCCAGCAGATCACTTTCATCAGTCAACAGAAGTTCGCCCCGGCCACCGGGGAAAATATGGGCGAAAGTTTTTTTGAAACATTCGTTCACTGCCGCAAAGGTTTCGGCAAACCTTTCGCGGGATATCTTATTAATGCGCGTAATTGTCCTTTGCAGGGAGGCCAGTGATTCATTCAAGTCGGCCAATTGCGTCGTCAAAAACTGATTGCGTTGATCCAATTCAGCATATTCATTCAGCGCCAGCAGATTCACTTCGCCAAAGTTTTCAATCGTTTGCTTATCTTTTTCCAGAAGGGCGGTGAGTTCAACGATTCTGTCATCGTCCACTCTTGTGAAATCCGTCATCATAACGGCCAGATCAACGTTATGCTTTTCAGCGACCGCGTTCTGCAGATTTTCGATATTTAAAGCCGCTTCACGGCACTGCATTTCCAGCTCATGTGCTTGCCTCTGCAAATCATCCAGTTTCTTCTTGATTTCCCGGATCTCGCTTTCCTGGACTTTCAGCAGGTCGTCTTCGAGCACCCGCTTTTCCTTCACTTCGGTTAACACAGATTCGCAAGACGACAGATCCTGGTAGAGCGACTGCAGTGCTGTCTGCTCCGCTTCAATCGTGGCGGACAGTTCGGCTGCTTGTTTTTCACAAGCAACAATCTCTTCTCTTTTTCGTGCCGCTTCACTTTGATTGACGTCAATATCATGTTGTAACCGTGTCACGGTTCTTAAATCCGCTTCTTTCTTTTCCGCCAGAGAAGCCAGCAAAACTTTCTTCTCCGTCAAACGTTTCTCCTGAGCATCAATGGCGGCTCTCGATTGCTGTCGGCGACTATTGAAGACAGAGATGATTTCGTTCAGTTCCTTTTCTGCCGCTTCTTTTTGGAAAAATTCCTCTTTTATCTCAATTAATTTCTGCTGGGCCTGGGCTTCTTCTGTTTTAATGTTCTGACGATTGTATTCTAGAACGGAAATCCTTTGCTTTAATCTTCCCGTTTCGTCTTCGAAGCGTTCGAGATCTTTTTTCCGTCCGTTGATTTCTATTTCCAGCCGATGAGACCTGTTTTTCAATCCGCTAAGCTCTTCATCCCACCGTGAAATTGAGGAACCCAGTTTCTTTTTTTCCTGAATTTGATCCTCGAGTTCGATGGAAAGTCTTTTAACTTCCGTCTCCAGTTCGGAAATTTCTCTTTTTGTCGCCAGCAAGCTCTTTTCCACGGCCGATCCGCTGCCGCCGGTCAAGACACCGTGCGGGCTGATGGTGTCTCCGTCCGGTGTCACAAAAGTGCCCCGGAAACCATTCTTTTTCCATAAATTAATGCCCGTTTCAATCGATGGAGTCAGTAAAACGTCCCCTAGGAGACAATCGGCAATCTTCTTAAATTCGTCTTGAACGACTACCTTGCGTAGCAGCGGCTCTGCATCCTGAAGATGCTCGGCACCGTAAGTTTCGGCATAATTGCCACGCAATTCAACGGGAACAAAACTGCCTCGTCCCAATTGAAAATTCTTCAAATAGTCGATGGCGCGTAAGCCTTCTTCCTGATTCTTCACAACAACATATTGCAGTTTATCGCCTAAAACCGCTTCCACCGCTGATTCATATTCACGTGGAACGTTGATGTGATCGGCCACAACGCCGTAAAAAGTGTCCGGCTTTTCCTGAGTTTCAATGACTTTTTTCACTCCGTCATTGGACCATTTAAAAGCAGCTTGAAATTCTGAGAGAGACTGCAGGCGAGATGATTTGCCCCCCGTATCTTCTTTGATTTGCATGATTCGTTCTTCAACGATTTGCAAATCCGCCCTGGATCTTTCCAATTCATCGGCAGTCGCCTCTTTTTGATCGACAAGTCTTGAAATTTCTTCTTCTTCGGCCGCCAGGGCCGTAGTGAGTGATTGCAATTTTTCCGTCAACTCGGACAATCTGCTTCTGTCTTGTTCAATTTCGCGGACTTCCCTCTCCTCGCGCTTTTTGAAATCGTCCATACTTTTGTTGAGGCTGGTTATGATATTGTTGAATTTGGCCAGATCCTGCATGACATCGATGTAATGGATCTTATGTTCTTCAAGCCGGGAGTTAATTTCCCGATCGCCTTCCAAGAGCCCCTGAACCTCCCGCTGTCCTTCATCCAATTCCGTTTGGTGCTGGGCCATCTGGTCATAAGAATCCTGCGCTTTTTTCTGTAGATTATCGACCTCAATAATCAGACCGGACTTCTTGTGCTCCATTGAGTCTATCTCAGTCTGATTCGCTTCTTTACGCTCCGATGCTTCCGTCATCCTGCGGCGCGAAAAATCAATATTCTTTTCCTTAATGTTAATTGAATTCTTGATTTCGTACAGCTGAGTTTGATGGCCGTTGATCAGCTCATCGTTTTCCAGAAGCTTCGCTTTAATTTCTTCCAGAGCCGATTCCTTCGCCTGCATTTGAGCTTTGACGGTTTCCGCCTGCTCAGAGGACTTTGCTCGGGCGTCTTGCAACGCGGCGTTTCTTTCGGACAACTTGGCAAAGCCCTGCTGCGATAAGACGAGTTCCGTATCTTTAATCCGCAGTTTTATTTCTTTGTATTGTTCAGCCTTTTTAGCCTGTCTAGCGATTGCTCCCAGTTGGGATTTGACTTCTTTGTGGATATCATTGAGGCGTAAAATATTTTGCTTGGTCGCCTCCATCTTGCGAACTGCGGCTTCTTTGCGACTTTTATACTTGGAGACGCCGGCGGCATCTTCGATGTATAAGCGCCGGTCCTCCGGTTTGGCTTCCACCAAAGAGGACACGGAGCCCTGCTCAACCAGTGAATACGTCCGGGCACCGACACCCGTGCCCATAAAGAATTCTTTGATGTCCAGCAAACGGCACGGCACGCGATTAATGCAGTACTCGCTTTCACCGTCGAGAACAACCTTTCGAGAAATGGAAACTTCCGTCAGTTCTCCGTAAACACCCGGAAAACTCGATCCGTTACTTGACAGCGTCATAACTACTTCCGCCATGCTCACGGGAGCAGCGTCTTCACTGCCGTTAAAGACGACGTCATCCATTTTCTTGCCGCGTAATGCTTTAACGCGTTGCTCGCCCATTACCCAGCGGATAGCATCAACGACGTTTGATTTTCCACATCCGTTAGGCCCGACAATCGCATTGACGCCTTTCGAAAAATCAATAATGATCTTGTCGCGGAAAGATTTGAAACCAGATATTTCCAATCGTTTTAGTTTCATAACGCATCTTTAATCTAGGTGCTAAATTTTAGCAAAGCCTAACAAAAGACATTTCCTTTGTAAAGCAAAAATACAATAAAATGTATTCATGAAATAATTGTACCACAATATATAGTGTTTTTTAATATTTGGCCAGAAAGAAATTTTTTGGCTATTCGGTGAAGAAATAGACAAATTGTTGAATTAAATTTGATCATTTTTAAAACTCTTGGAAAGAGCTCTTGTGATCGTGAACCTCCAAAATGATACAAGATTATTTCACGTTCAATTTTTTTGAATAATTTACATCAATTATGTATCAATGAGACTACCTTGCATTTTCTTGACTCGAGCGAATTGTCGATTTCAAATACGAAAACAAAGGAGTGGACGGTTAATTTGAGGCTTAGATTAATAAACATTCTGAAATATACTGAGAATAGGTCCGAAAAAGTCAATCACCTTCCCGCAGCATACTGCGAACAGCGTCTGGCGTTGCGGCTTGAGTCTTGGCGTCCAATTCAAAGGAATTCAGGAGCGGATTCTGAACCGTTCGATAAGAATATCTCATGGGAACAGCCATTCCGACAAAGGCACCCAGCGGATTTTTCTTCATTGGAAGAAGTTCTTCAAATTCGGAACACCATTTGTAAAGCGACGTTGGAAGATAGATAACGGATCCCCAGGTAATAGATGTATTCATGGCTTGATTGATTATGGATTTCATTTCGCCGATGGAGAAGAAGCGTACTTGGGAAAGGATGGGAAAACCAAAGAGTTTCCGAACAGATTGTTTTGTTCCAATTAGAGTATGTTTATTAAAAAATCCGACAAAAATTCGATTGCGACAAACCCGAATCGCCTCTGCAATGACTTTTTGATGGTCATGAAAGGTCTGAATGCTTGTGATTAATGTGACAATATCAAATTCATTATCTGAAAATGGAAGATCTGTAGCTTCACCTAGAATAAATTCGCATTGGGGACCCACTTTTTGTCGCGCCAGCTCCAAGGCATCCTTGGATGCATCAATACCTGCAAGAATGCATTTCTTCTTCTGAAAAAGGTATAAGTTGTCACCCGTACCGCAGCCGACATCCAGAAGTGATTCACCGGCAACGGGAGATACGAGATCCATGATAAGCTTTTCTTGCCTGGAGTATATGTATCGGCCCACTTCCGTAGCCAGCCACTGGTCTCTGGACGCGGCCCTTATCGTATTCGGCATAAAACTAGTACCTCATTAAATACGTCAATTCGTCGAGAACTGGTCTACAATCCTCAGAAGCAGATACCGGCCTTATCACAATTGTAAATTTATTATACTTAGGTATTCCGATTATTGCATCAACAAAATTATCAGCCACCAATATCGGACATATCGCGGAGGCATTTTTTCAGATGCCTGTCAGTGCAATCCAAATCGTGTTTTTCCGGTTTGAGTAAAATCGCCTGACGGATAAGGGCAGCCAGTTCGGCATCATCACAATGGCGGCGAATCGCCTCATGCAAATCAATTTCTGTGTCCTTTAGAAGACAGGCGCGTAATTTACCGTCCGCCGTCAGACGCAAACGGTTGCATGTTGAACAAAAATGATCGCTTACAGGATTAATGAAACCGATTTCGCCTAAACCACCTTTAATTTTATACAGCTTGGCAGGGCCGTCCGATTTACTCTTCTTTCCTGCCAAGGGTTCAAGTTTGAAATGATTTCGAATTATATTAAACAGAACGTCTGCAGACAGAAAGTCTTTCGGTTGACTGGCATTGACGTCGCTGATGGGCATGATTTCAATAAAGCGAATCTGAAAAGGTTTGGTGACCGCTAATTGAGCAAAATCGAGAACTTCATTATCATTAAAACCATTCATCACAACAACATTAATCTTTATCGGACGAAACCCGACTTTTTCCGCCGCCGCGATGCCTCGAAATACATCATCAAGATTCCCGCCCCTGGTAATTTGGGCGTATTTATCTTTATTTAGAGAATCAAGGCTGATATTGATCCTCGTGATTCCGGCCTCATAAATAGCTGCAGCATATTGATCGAGAAGAATGCCATTTGTCGTTAAACTGATGTCCTGAAGACCTTGAATCTTTCTCAGATCACGTGCAAACTCGACAAAACCTCGTCGAGCAAGCGGTTCGCCACCCGTCAGACGAACTTTGATCATGCCCATTTTAACTGCCTGGGAAACGATACGAATAATATCTTCATAGCGCAGAATATCATCGTGGCCTTTCAGTGAAATTCCTTCCTTTGGCCGGCAATACACACAACGCAGATTACATCTGTCTGTTATAGAAACCCGTAGATAATTAATCTCTCTGTCGAACTTATCCAGCATTTGTTTGTTTTGAATGCTCCTCTATAGAGTATGACTGTCGTTCAATAACATAAACCTATCGACAAAACAACTTTCTCATTTCTTTTCGCCGAAGTTTCGTATATTATTGAAAATATACTCGAAACAAAAAGTAAATGTTCCTTGACACGGCGCTCTTTCTCGTTTAAACAAAAACAAAGTGAGATCCTGCCTGTTGTTGAACAAATAAGATCACGTCAGAGCAAGGCAAAATAATCTGGAGTTCTAATGGACAAGGTACCTATTACTAAAGAGGGTTTCGATAAATTGAAGAAGGAATTGGAAACAATTAAAAATGTATCCATTCCAGAAAACGTCCGAGACATTGAGATCGCTCGTGCTCATGGAGATCTTTCGGAAAACGCGGAGTATGCAGCAGCAAAAGAGCGGCAATCTTACTTATACGGTAAATCACAAGAATTGGAAAACAATCTGGCTTGCTCCAATATCATAACTTTAACGGGCAAAATAAGCGGCAAAGTCGTTTTCGGTTGTTTCGTTACGATAGTCGATAGTGATAATGGGGAAGAAATTAAATATCAACTGGTCGGCCCTTTTGAATCGGATATCAACGTAAATAAAATTTCCGTAACATCACCAATCGGAAAAGCGTTGATCGGGAAAAGCATTGATAATGAAATAATTGTCAAGGCGCCTGGCGGAACACGCAATTTTCAGATTGTTGATATTTCCGTCGAATAACAAATAGATAATCAAAAAAAGGGGAACTCAGTTAGTTGAGTTCCCCTTTTTAAATTCTATTTTCAAGATATTTAACTTTGCAGCGATTTATCGGCAACACTAATTCTGTTAATCGCCCTGGCTAGAGCCAATCGCATCTTTTCGAAATCATCATGGTCCTTGCTCAGTTGCGCCAAACTGGCAGCTGCCTTTTCTTTCGCCCTGGTAGCCCGATCCTTATCAATAGCATCGGCTCTTTCAGCAGTTTCTATCAGGACCGTTATCTTGGTTCCCGTGATTTCCGCATAACCTGTATTGACGGCATAATGAGTTCTTTTGCCCCCCGCAAGAATGTAAAGCTCTCCAATATCAACAGAGGTTAGGAAAGGCTCATGACCTCGTAAAACCCCGAATTCACCCTCTGTTCCCGGGATCGTTACTTCATCAACTTTTCCGGAAAAGACCATTTTTTCCGGTGTTACCACTTCAAGAGTTATTTCTTCCGACATTGAAATCCTCGCTGATTAAGAAAGCTTTTGAGCTTTTTCTACGGCTTCTTCGATGCCGCCTACCATGTAGAATGCCTGCTCGGGTAATTCATCATGCTTGCCTTCCAGAATTTCCTTAAAGCCCCTTACGGTATCGGCCACGGAAACAAACTTTCCTTCCGTTCCTGTAAACTGCGCAGCAACGAAGAAAGGTTGAGACAGGAATCTTTGAATCTTTCTGGCGCGGCTCACTGTCAGTTTATCTGCTTCAGAGAGTTCGTCCATACCCAGAATGGCGATAATATCCTGCAAATCTTTATATTTCTGCAACGTCACCTGTACCTGTCGGGCAACTAAATAATGGTCCTGACCGATAACATTCGGGTCGAGAATACGCGAGGTTGAATCCAGAGGATCCACCGCGGGGTAAATGCCCAGTTCTGCAATCGGACGGGACAAAACGACGGTTCCATCAAGATGCGCAAAGGTTGTTGCCGGTGCGGGGTCAGTCAAGTCGTCTGCGGGAACATAAACACATTGAACAGCCGTAATTGAACCTTTGTTGGTTGACGTGATGCGTTCCTGCAATTCACCTAGATCTTGGGCCAGTGTCGGTTGGTAACCGACGGCCGAAGGCATACGTCCCAGCAGAGCGGAAACTTCAGAGCCGGCCTGCGTGAAGCGGAAAATGTTATCAACGAACAAGAGCACGTCCTGGCCTTCGATATCGCGGAAGTATTCCGCATTGGCTAGAGCCGTCAAAGAAATTCGAGCGCGTGCTCCGGGCGGTTCAGTCATCTGCCCGTAAATCAAAGCGGCCTGTTTGATAACGCCTGATTCCAGCATTTCACGATAAAGGTCATTTCCTTCACGGGTTCTTTCACCGACGCCTGCGAACACGGAAATACCGCCGTGGTGCATGGCGATATTATGAATCATCTCCATCATAACGACTGTCTTGCCGACGCCTGCTCCGCCGAACATACCCATTTTACCACCACGGGGGAATGGAACCAAGAGGTCGATAACTTTTACGCCAGTCTCCAGAACGTGAACGGATGTGTCCTGTTCCATGAATGTCGGTGACAGACGGTGAATCGGCATGTGAGTCTCGGCATTAATGGGTCCCAGACCATCCACAGGGCGACCGACAACGTTCTGAATTCTCCCGAGGCATGATTTGCCGACGGGAACTGTAATCGGCGCGCCCGTATCTTTGCATTTCATGCCGCGAACCAAACCATCGGTAACATCCATTGCGATACAACGGACAACATTGTCGCCCAAATGCTGCGCTACTTCGACAACCAGATTATCTTCATTGTCGTTGATAGCCGGATTGCTAATTAAAATAGCGTTCAAAATACTGGGAAGGTTTCCCTCTTCAAAGGCCACGTCAACAACGGGTCCGATAACCTGAACAATCTTTCCGATATTCATAACTATCTCCTTACAAATAGTCGCATTAATATATTTTACATGCAGCAGCCTGCCGCAGAAAAATTAGCCTTTCGACAGAGCTTCGGTACCACCAACGATGTCCATCAACTCTGCCGTAATTGCCGCCTGTCTTGCTTTATTCATTTTTAAGGTCAGCGTACTGATCAGTTCTTCGCAATTGCTGGTTGCGTTATCCATAGAGGCCATCCGCGCACCATTTTCGCCGGCTGATGTTTCCAGAAGGGCGCGATAAACCAAAACGTGAACGTACATCGGCAGCAATTTATGCAATAATATCTCATCCGACGGTTCATAAACGTAGTCAAGCCTTTTGTCAGAATCTATCTCGGCGTCCTGGCCAATTGCGGGCAAGGGAAACAAGCGGACAACCGTCGGCTTTTGGACGGAAACATTGACAAACTGATTATAGATTAAATACAGTTCATCATATTCTTCCTTTATAAAGGGGGTAATGACTTCGTCAGCAATGGATACGGCCAATGTCATGTCGAATTTACTTAAGAGATCAACTTTTTGTGCAATAATATTTGCTTTTTTTCTGAAAAAATCTCTGCCTTTGCGGCCAACGCTAACGAGAGAAATGTCTTTACCTTCTTTTCCTTTATCCCGTAAAAATCTTTCAGTGGCTTTAATCAGATTTGTATTGAATCCACCGCAAAGCCCCCGGTCCGACGTCATACAAATAACTCTGATCTTCTTGGGATCGCGCACGGCCAAAAGCGGGTGCGTTGTGGTATCCACACGAAGGGCTAAACTGTTAAGAACATCCATGAATTTTCCGGCGTAGGGCCGAAAATTTTCCATCTTCACCTGCGCCGATTTAAATTTAGATGCGGCAACCATGTTCATGGCGCGCGTAATCTGCTTGGTCTTTTGAACGGCGCTTACTTTTCTTTTTATGTCTTTAAGCGAGGCCACCGAAAATTCTCCTCAACTATTTATTTTAAACTTTACTACCGTGTTCCTGTTGCCAGGATTTCACTACGAAATTCAGTTTTAATTTTATTACAGTCTATTCCGCTACAAAAACGGAGTCGAATGCCGTCAGAGCATCCTTCATCTTCTTTTCCAGCTCAGGAGAGATGACTTTCTTGTCTTCTACTTCCTTCAAAATATCAGGATGCTTGCTTTCAATAAAACCCAACAACTGTTTTTCATAAATCTGGACTTTATCAACATCGATTTTATCAATGAAACCCCGCGTTCCTGCAAATAGTACGACAATTTCCTGTCCCAGAGACATCGGCTGGTATTGCGGTTGTTTAAGCAACTCAACCAGACGGACACCGCGATCCAACTGCGCCTGTGTGGATTTGTCCAGATCGGAACCGAATTGGGCAAATGCCGCCAGTTCTCGGAACTGGGCCAAATCAAGTTTCAACGTGCCGGCAACCTGTTTCATCGCCTTCACTTGGGCAGCACCGCCGACGCGGGACACGGACAAACCGACGTTGATAGCCGGGCGGATACCGGAGAAGAACGAACTCGGTTCCAGATAAACCTGGCCGTCTGTAATCGAAATAACGTTTGTCGGAATGTAGGCCGATACGTCGCCTGCCTGGGTTTCGATAATCGGCAGAGCTGTAAGCGATCCACCGCCTAACTCCTGACTAACGCGCGCTGAACGTTCCAGCAGACGGGAGTGATTATAAAAGATGTCGCCGGGATAAGCTTCACGCCCGGGAGGACGACGCAGGAGCAGTGAAATCTGACGATAGGCAACAGCCTGTTTTGACAAGTCATCGTAAACGATCAATGCATCCTGGCCTCTGTCACGGAAATATTCACCAATACTGCAACCGGCGTAAGCCGCAATATATTGAAGCGTTGCCGGGTCGGACGCGCAACCGGCAACGATGCATGTGTAAGACATCGCGTCATGCTGCCTTAATTTTTCCACAACCTGCGCCACGGTTGATTTCTTCTGGCCGATGGCGACATAGATACATTTGACTCCGGTATCTTTCTGGCGGATGATTGCATCGATACAGATAGCCGTTTTACCAATTTGGCGGTCACCAATAATAAGTTCACGCTGACCGCGTCCGATCGGTGTCATGGCGTCAATCGCCTTGAGGCCGGTGTACATCGGTTGATTAACGGGTTGGCGTGCAATAACACCGGGAGCAACCATTTCAATACGGCGAAACTCATTGGAATCGATGGGTCCCTTTCCGTCCAACGGCGCTCCCGTCGCGTCAATGACACGGCCGAGCAGCCCTTCGCCCACCGGAACCTGCGCGATTTTACCGGTTCTTTTAACGATATCGCCTTCCTTGATATGGGTAACCTCACCGAGAACGGCAACACCGACGTTATCTGCTTCGAGGTTGAGAACCATGCCCAGGATACCGCCGGGGAATTCGAGAAGCTCCATGACCATTGCGTTTTGCACACCGTAAACTCTGGCGATGCCGTCACCGACGGACAGGACTGTTCCCGTTTCGCTTATATCCAGCTTTTTTTCATAGCTTTTAATTTGCTCAGAAATAATTTGACTGATTTCTTCCGCCTTGATTGCTTCCATGTCTTATCTTGCCTCCCCTAAGAGATTCCTCATATTATTCAATTGGTTTTTGATGCTGCCGTCATAAAGCGTATCACCAACACCAATGACTATGCCACCCAAAAGGCCTTTGTCATCTGCTACCGTAACTTCGACATCGCGACCCGTCATCTTTTTCAAGCTGGACGTAATGTATGCCTGCATGTCACCAGACAGAGGAAAGGCAGTCGTCAGGGTCACTCTAACCTTCTGAAGCGTCTCATCCATCAGCTGCCTGTAACAGGCTTCGATATCCGGCAGGACAGCAATTCTTTTCTTATCGATCAGTAAACGCAAGAAATTGATTGTCATTTTAGAGAGCGAAAGCTTGCCGATGATCTTTTCCAGAACTTTTTGTTTCGTGTCCTGTTCAAAAACGGGATTGGCTAAAAAGCCACCCAGATCCTTATTCTCCGCAACTATTGAAGAAAACTGTCTGAGTTCGTTATAGTATTGCTCCAGCTTTTTTTCTTCCCCGGCAATTTCAAAAAATGCGCGAGCATATCGTTTTGAAATATTGCTGATCAATGTTTATTCACCACCTTATCCATATATTCCTTGACCATGGTTTCATGATCTTGTGCTGTAATATTTTTCTTCAATATTTCTTCCGCCATTTGCACAGAAAGAGCCACCGCTTCACTGCGCAGCTGACCGGATGCTTTTTGCAGCTCCTGTTCCAGGCGCGCCTGGGCGTCTTCTTTCATCTTCTGAGCAACTTTATTGGCATCTTCAATAATTTTCTGTTTTTCGACAACACCTTGGGCCTTGATCATCTCAAAAATTCCGTCGATTTCGAGAGAAGCCTTGTCGATCTTTTCCGCATACTCTCTGTATTGTTTCTCGGCATCCGCTTTTTGAATGGCCGTAGTCTCCAGAGACTCCTTAATTTCTTGACGCCGACCGGAGAAAAAATCTTTAATTTTAGGGGCCAGCATCCAAACCAGCAAGCCAATGATAATAGCCGCATTTAAGGTTTTAAAAGCAAAACCCTTCCATAGGGAGGAATCTTCGCCCTCTCCGCCACCAGACGCATAAACCATGCATACTGAAAACAAAACGATAAGCAGGGAAAAAAGCAGCGAATAATAATATGTTGATCGGCGTGAGGATTTCATTGTACTCTCCTTCCCAGAACTTTTTCTGCAATTTCCAAGGAGAGCTGACGAGATTGAGTATTCAGTATTTGCCTCGCCGCCTGCATTTCCTGATCCATCTTTTTTTGAGATTCCTGAGCCATCAGGGGTATCTCATTGCGGACAGCATCCACGATGCTCTTGGCCTGTTTTGAGCCTTCCGCGATAATCTCTTTCTTCAATTCGGACGCACCGGCCTTTGCTTTACCGAGTTTTTCTTCATACTCAGTAGCCTTTTTAGTAACGGACTCCTTGAAGAGCTTGATCTCGTTTTCAAGTTCATCCAATTGCTTTTTCCGGCGGTCGATAATGGACAAAATGGGTTTGTAAAGAAGATAATTGAGGATAAACACTAAGGCTATAAAAGTAGCCATCTGAACGAAAAGCGTCAAATCTGGAATTACGGTAACCACAACGTACCTCGTCGTTTTTTTTTCATACCGATTGTTCCTCATGGCGCATTTTACAAGGAACAATGAGCGGGTGAATAAATTTTACCTACATTTCAAATAGCTAATCTCTGCAGTGATTTATTTCAGAAGCTAAAAGCTCAGATTACCGGGCTTATGCCGAACCTAGCCACACCGCGAGGACGGGTGTTACTAATCATACCCTAGTTTTGTTGTCAAGCTTTTTTGTGACCGGCGGTCTATTTTTGATAAATTCGACGTTATAATAATTGAAATAAGTGCTTGAAAGAATTCAATCCACTGCCGGTGTAATATTTTTTTGATCGCGCATTTCGCTCATGTGGGAACGGCCGTCGAAGAGGGCCCCTTCTTCCATAATGAAAATCGGTGTCCGGACGTCGCCAAACAATTTACCAGTCGAATGAATGTTGACTCTTTCCTTTACTTCAATACTACCCTGAATTTCGCCGCCAATGTAAATGCTATGCACTGCGATATTTGCTTTCACCAAAGCACCTTCCCCAACATCAACTGATCCCTGCCCGTAAATCTCCCCCTGAAAATCGCCGTCAATGCGCACATTCCCCTTGAAAATGAGTTTGCCGATAAACTCCGCGCCCTTCCCCAAGAAGGCTTTTGTATCTTCAACATGCTTCTTTTTTTCCCACATATCATCATTCTCCTTCCTATATTGAATACCCCATACGTCAACGTTGCAGAATGAATCTGCGAACGCTGACGTTCATTAGCAATCCTATGGCAGCCAAGAGTGTCACGATCGCTGAACCACCGTAACTCAGGAAAGGCAATGGAATGCCTACAACCGGCAGCATCCCCAAAACCATTCCCATATTGATGACCACTTGCCATGCGATAAGCGCCGTAATGCCAAACGCGAGGATCGTGCCCAATAAATCTTTTGAATGCAAGGCAATTTTCAAACCCCAGATAATCAATGATATAAACATCACCATCAAAATGAGGCCGCCAATAAATCCCCATTCCTCAGCAAATACGGAAAAAACAAAATCTGTTTGCTGTTCAGGCAAGAACTTCAGTTGAGTTTGGGAGCCTTTTAAGAATCCCTTGCCCAAAAATCCTCCGGACCCAATCGCTATCATGGACTGAATGATGTGATAACCCGCTCCCAGAGGGTCACTTTCCGGCGACAGAAAAGTCAATAATCTGTCTTTTTGATAGTCTTTTAAAAACATCCAGGCCACGGGCAGCATGACCAGGGCGCTCGCCAGCGTAATCAATATGGACTTCCAATTCATCCCTATAAAAAGAACAATCGAGGCGGCAACAATGACCATTACTAGGGCGGTGCCGAGATCGGGTTGTTTCAGAATCAGGAGACAGGGAATCAGCACAAGCAGACAAGGAATAAACAATTCTCTCAATAAATATGGTTCATTGGATTTATGATCATCAAAATACCGGGCCAGGGCGATGATAATCGTCACCTTCATCAGTTCGGAAGGTTGAAATAAAATGAACCCAAAGGAGATCCATCGTTGCGCTCCATTGGCCGTATGCCCGAACGCAGCGACGAAAATAAGAGATGCCAGGGTGACCGCGTAAATGACGTAAGCTGCCTGATTAATAATCCGATAATCAATGAGAAAGGTGAGCATCATCAAAAATAAGCCGAGCAGAATCCACTGCAGTTGTTTCAAATAGAGGGGAGATTGATTATCGGCAATACTGAAACCTGTCGAGTAAATATTGATAATGCCTATGGCACAGATAGACATCACCAATGCAAAAAGCGTCCAGTCGAAGTACTGGAATATTCGGCGATCATATTTAAGGAAAATCATTGATTATCCCTTTTACGAATCTGAAATAAGATCACAGTTATTAAATATGTCAGTTTCCGTTACGCTCGGCCGACGAAACATTTGCAGCAATTTGATCCACTTTTTCTTTCTTCTTGCCATCGAAATAAGCATTGAGAATTTTGCGCGCAATCGGTGCAGCAACGGAGCCACCCCCTCCGCCAGCGTTTTCGGCAACGACAACAATCGCAATTTCTGGGTTTTTCATCGGGGCATAGCAAACAAACAACGCATGATCCCTGTGAATCGCGGCTATTTTTTTCATGCGGCGCGCGGCTTCGCTTTGTGGCAGGGCAATGACCTGTGACGTTCCTGATTTACCGCAAACATCAGTATTAGGCCTGCGCGCTTGGGCGCCTGTACCGCCCGGTTCATTAACAACACCCCAGAGTGCGTGGCTCAAGATTGCCATGGTCGGCGGGCTCAGGCTTACTTCTCCCGTTTTTTCCGGCTTATATTCTTTAACAATACTATGGTCGGACAATTCTATCCGCTGAATCAGATGCGGTCGCCAGCGGGTTCCCCCATTGGCCAGAGCACTGTAAGCCTGTACCAGTTGCAAAGGGGTTGTTAAATCGAATCCCTGGCCGATTGATATCGATATGGTTTCGCCAAGCTGCCAGGGTTCCTTCATCCGGGCAAGTTTCCAATCTCTCGTTGGCACGAGACCTTTTTTCTCATGGGCAAGTTCGATGCCCGTGAGTTCACCTAAACCAAAGAGTTTGGCATAGCGAGCTATTTTATCCACTCCGAGCATTTTCCCTACCGTATAGAAATAGACATCGCACGATTCCACCAACGCCCGGTGCAGATTGACCGACCCATGTCCATGTTTTTTCCAACAATGATAGCTTCTATTCCCCAGTTCGAAGGACCCATTGCAATTTACTTTAGTGTCGGGTGTAACTATGCCTTCCTCCAGGGCGGCTGCGGCCACGATCAGTTTGTACGTTGACCCGGGAGGATATTGTCCGGAAATGGCCCGGTTGGATAAAGGGTTCAGGGGATTTTTTTGTAGTTTTTCCCATTCCTCGCGGGCAATGCCACTATTGAATAAATTCGGGTCAAAAGAAGGCAGACTGACCATTGCCAGGATAGAGCCGTCTCGCGGGTCCATAGCCACAGCCGCGCCGGCTTTACCTTCAAAAGCTTCCCAGGCCACTTTCTGCAATTGAGCATCTATCGTCAATATGACATTCGCCCCGGAAACGGGATCAATCCGTCCCAAATTCTTGATAACCTTTCCAAAGGCATTGACTTCAACCAATTCGTTGCCCCGATGGCCGCGAATATAAGAATCAAGAACTTTTTCGATGCCATACTTTCCAGTAATATCTCCTGACGAATAGTCCTCATCGGGGTTCTGCAATTCTTCTTTACTGACTTCACCCGTGTAGCCGATAATCGGAGCGATGATTTCCCCGTCCACATAAAGGCGGACCGGCGTCACATCGATGTAAACTCCCGGCAACTCAATCGTGTTTGCCTCTACCAGAGCGACTTTTTCGAAACTCACATTCTTTTCCAACCGGACGGGCAAATAGGGCTTCATTGTCTTCGGAAACGGTTGGTCTGAGGCGTAATCGATTGATTTGGTCTTATAAAGGTCCCTAATCTTCTGAATAAGCATCTCGGGGGCGACGCCTTTCGTCGGCATATATAGTACGTCAAACGACGGACGGTTATCCACAATGACTGCCCCATGGCGGTCCATCACCAAACCCCGCAAGGGTTGAATTTTGCGGAAACGAACGGCATTGTTTTCTGAACGCTGCTTGAGTTCATTCCCTTTGATAACCTGCAAGTACCACAGGCGAATCATCAATAGGGAAAGAACCAGACTCACCAGAATAACAACAACTTTAAGCTTCTGTCGAAATTCCGTTGGTTCCGGTCCGTTGTGCAGGTTGCATTGTTTTTCCATACATCAATCCTTCTGCTTTGCGCATCAGGTAAAAAAAGCCGACGGACAGAACACTGATGATCAAAGCCTGCGGCGCAAAAACAAAAAACATGTTACTCAACATGTCAAATTCAAATACAATATCGTAAATCAGTACGAGCGCCACCGACTCAAGAAGAGAACAAATCAGGCTGAACAGGGCGATGAGATACAGCTTTTCCGAAACAATCCTCAATGAAACAAAAAAAGAAAGTAAAAAAATGCATACATAGATCAGCGTAAATAAACCCAAAGGTGCTCCAGATATGCAGTCAAAGACAAACCCCATGATAAGAGAAAGGACAATCCCCTTCATTAAGTCCAAACGAAATCCCGCATAAATCACAACAACAAGCGAGAGTTCCAGCGTCAGCCAGCCCGAGAAGAGGATATCGGCCAAAGTGGTCTGCAAAACGACCAGCAAAATGGCGATTACAGGCAGAACGAGATAGTAAATCATTTTTTGGTTTTCATTTCCGCAGGAGCCTGTTTTTGATCCGTTAAAACCATGACTTCTTCCAGCATCGCAAAATCAGCAAAGGGGACCACCCGGATTTGCAAAAACAATCCGACATCCATTCTATCTACATGGCTCACTTTGCCGACAAGCAATCCCTTGGGAAAAATATTGCTCATTCCGGATGTCACAACCAAATCGCCTTCCTTCACATCCTGAATCTTTGAAATATACCGGATGACGCAGCCGCGTGATCCGGCGCCGCGGACAATACCCTGCACCCTTGTCCGCTGAATCAGGACATCGACATTAGAGTTTTCATCAATGAGCAGAAGAACTTTCGAACTGCTCCAGGAGACATCCGTCAATCTGCCGATTAAGCCGGGAGAAACAAGAACCGGCATTCCCGGAGCCAGGCCATGCGCACTGCCTTTGTTGATCCACAATGTTTTGGAAAGCGCCGCCTGTTCTTTGCCAATGACCCGGGCAGCTATAAAACTGCGTTGATGCTCTTCCTGTAATGAAAGGAGTTTTCTCAGTCGTTGCGCTTCCAGATATCCTTCTTTGTAAAGGATCAACTCCGATTGGATTACGGCTATTTTGTTCTTCAAATTTCGATTATCTTCTTCCAGGCCCACCAGATGAATATAACGCATCCACGCATTTTCAACGCCATCGATTGAAGCATTGAAAAATTTTTGAACAGGCGCAGCCACTTCCAGTATCAGCTTCTTTACCGGGCCTGTGCCCGTGTCGTATTTTATACTATACGAAAGCAGAATAAGAGCGGCCGCAATAACTGCGCCCACAAAGATGACGGTTCGATAATTCTTAAAAACCATTTCCTACCTGATATCTTCCGCCAGCAAAGACTGATTCGTTAACGACATCAGACCTGAATAGTGACCTCTTTAAGCACGTCTAACTGATCCAGCGCCATGCCTGCGCCACGGGCCACGGCGGATAGAGGATCATCGGCAATCGTGATGGGCAGCCCGGTTTCTTCACGCACCAGAATATCCAAATTTTTCAACAAAGCACCGCCCCCGGTAAGTACAATTCCGCGATCCACAATATCGCCGGCTAATTCCGGCGGAGCATTTTCCAGGGCATCCTTGATGGCGTCAACAATCATTGTCACCGGTTCGATAATAGCTTCCCGGATTTCTTCGGAGTTGGTCTCGATGGTCTTCGGAATACCGGAAATCAAATCGCGTCCCTTAACATCGATTGTTTTGATTTCAGTCATCGGATAAGCGCAGCCGATCTCCGTTTTGATAATTTCGGCGGTCCTTTCGCCGATGAGCAGGCTGTATTTGCGCTTCATATACTGGACAATTTCCTCGTCAATCTTGTCGCCGGCCACGCGCACGGATTTGGCATACACGATACCCGCCAAGGAAATAACAGCCACTTCGGTCGTGCCGCCGCCGATGTCGACCACCATCGAACTTGTAGGTTCGGCAATCGGCAGTCCCGCACCGATTGCTGCCGCCATGGGTTCTTCAATCAGATAAACCTCCCGCGCGCCGGCTGATTCTACTGTTTCGCGCACCGCACGGCGTTCCACTTGAGTAATACCAGACGGCACGGAAACAATAATACGGGGACGCACCAGTGACTTGCGGTTGTGAACGCACAAAATGAAGTGTTTAAGCATGGCCTCCGTAATATCGAAATCAGCGATGACACCGTCACGCATGGGGCGAATAGCGACAATATTACCGGGAGTCCGGCCCAGCATGCTTTTGGCCTCGTTACCGACCGCCAGAACTTTTTTCATTCCGCGATTATCCTTGTGAACGGCCACAACGGAAGGTTCATTCAAGACAATGCCTTTCCCTTTTACGTAAACCAGTGTATTGGCAGTTCCAAGATCGATTGCCAGATCATTGGAAAACTTTCCCAAAATATAATCAAAGAGCATGCGTCCTCCTGTTATCCCTTCAATGTATCGTATTTATATATTTTTTCGTCTATATCGTATTTCATTCCCCTAAGCAACGCATTTTTAAAATGTGTTTGCAATTTGTAAATGACTGTAATACTAACGATTCAGAGTTTACTCATTTTTGATTTACTCAATATTCTCTTTCGAGGTGATTATATGCTGAAGTTCTTCCGCAAGCACGCACGAGGTTGGTTCATGCTTGTTTTCATGGCCATCATTATTTTTGTTTTTGTTCTCTATTTCGGAACAGACAGAGGTTCGCGCGCGGCTAATGCCCTGGCCATTGTTGACGGCGTTCCGATCAGCGAAGCCGAATATTATAGCGAATACTCAAAAATGACGGATGCGGTGAGAGCGCGATACGGTGGCGCCTTAACGGCCGATATGCTCAAACAAATGAATCTGAAAAAAGCCGCTTATGATAACCTGATCAACCGCCAGATCATCATTGCCAAAGCGCGCGATTTGAAGCTGCAAGTATCCGATGATGAGCTGAAACAAATGATTATGACTATGCCCGCCCTGCAAACAGACGGGAAGTTTGACAACTACAAATACAAACAATTACTTAGATTTAACAAGCTTTCGGCCGAAGATTTCGAGGCCAGCCAGAAAATTAATCTGGCAGCGGGCAAAATTGAAGCGATCATCCAGGAGGGAATTAAAGTATCCGATCAGGAAGTGCTTGATCTCTATTCTATGCAAAACCAGAAAATCAACCTCGCTTTTGTTCAAATTTCAGACAAAGATTTCTCCGGGCGCATCAACCCGACAACCAGTGCTCTGGAAAATTACCTGAAAAACAACGGAAATGCATTTCGCATTCCCGAGCAAGTAAAGATCAAGTACCTGTATTTTGCGGGCGACGTATTTTCGTCGGGCGAAATCAGTTCATCTGATATCAAGGATTATTACAGCCAGCATAAGGATAACTACAAAGGCAAAGACGGCAAACCCATGGGGCTGGAACAAGCGACACCGGCGATCATCAAAGAACTGAAACAGGGACGGGGTGTGCAGAATGCCTTCAGTGAAGCCAAGAAAGCACACGATACAATCTACCAGAAGAATAATTTCGATGCTTATGCCGCCGAAAACAATCTAAAGGTTCATACTGCCGATTTTTTCCCGCTGAACAAGCCGCCTCAGACGCTGGCCGCCGTGAAAGATCTGGCTGAACAGCTGTCCGGTTTGCAGAAAAATGATATCAGCAAGGTCCTAAACGGGGGGAATGGCTATTTCGTAATCTATATAGATGATCATAAGGCTGCCTATACTCCGCAACTCAAAGATATTGTCGACGAAGTACGGAAAGAATATATCAAGAGCGAGCAGGATAAGATCGCCGGTGAGGAAGCTTCGGCAATGCTGGAGAAATTACAAAAAGGAGAAAGCTTGGAGAAACTGGCGGGGAAAAGCCTGAAGATTCAGGAAACCGGGTTATTTCAGCCCGGCAGCGTCATTCCAAAACTCGGTTCTCACCCGGAAGCCATGGAAATGCTTTTGTCACTTTCGTTGAAACACCCTTATGCAGAAAAGCCGTTAAAAATTGATAATACTTACGTAATTTTCAAGCTCAAAGAAATGAGTGCTCTGGAAACGAAAGATTTCGAAGCCAAGAAAGATATTTACAGGAAAGTGGCAATGAACTTGAAGCGGGAAGAAGCGATGAAATCATGGCTGGAAGGTAATAAGACCGCTATGATCCAGGAAAAACGATTGAAGATCAATAAAGACGCAAAAGATTTATAAAGGTTGACTGCACACCATCGATCCGAGTCGAAAAAAGGGAAGAACGATTGTTCGCGTTCTTCCCTTTTTTGTTTTTGGTGGAGCTGAGGAGGATCGAACTCCTGACCTCTTGAATGCCATTCAAGCGCTCTCCCAGCTGAGCTACAACCCCAATATGCATCACTGAATTGACGAGCCCCCTTAACATGTGCTTTTGCGGCTTGTCAACAGTTTTTAGCTTGACATTTTGCCCCCCGTCTATATAATCGCGCCCGTGCCGGAGTGGTGAAACTGGTAGACGCAGGGGACTCAAAATCCCCCTTTCCTTGCGAAAGTGTCGGTTCGATTCCGACCTCCGGCACCATATTATTGCAATTATCATAGCGAAACTTCGATTCGATTCGTCAAATCAAACGATCCTGTTTCCTTGACCTGAACGTAATTATCAGAGAATAAATCCCTTTGACATACATCTAAGAGCTTCTCGATTTTCCAAATCGAATTCTGTCACAGTTCCCCTTGACAGTCGAAGGAGCGTTTTCTATACTGTCGTAGTGGCTCTTTTAACTAAAATCTCCCTCCCTATGGCAATCTTGCCTCGATTGATCAAAGGAATCCTATGAAGACGTGCATAAAGAAAATTTTGATCCTTTTTGTTTTGGCCGGTATTTTCTATTCTTGGGGTTGCTCGTCTTCCGGAACGGATGGCAAACCAGCGGAAGTCAGTTTGACGGTAAAAGCGAACATCGCACTGTCGGATGCGGAGGATAATCCGTCAGTCGTTGAACCAGTCGATGTCATACAATTAAGTTTCAGCAGGCAATTAAATGTCGATACCATTCAAGACAACATTGAGCTTGCCAGGATTAAAGTGTCGGGCGATGCGGAAATTATCCCTTGCCAAACGGAAAGTCTGCAAAACCAGGTTTTGGTGTTCAAACTGGACAGGACGAAGTTAAAGGAAGGCGAGGAATATAGACTTCTGGTCAAAAAGGGCATCTTATCGACCGATGGTGTGACATTGGCTGCGGATTTTATCGGATTCTTTGCAATCAGTCACTCTTTCAGCCTGGATAATGTGCCACTGACCGGTTTAACAGAAAGCCGGGCAGTAATTATGTGCATCAGCGACCTGCATCTGGGAGATGATCGCAGCTTCAACAGCGGTTATGGCTGGCTGAATGATAATCGTTCATTACTGGCGGGCTTCCTCAATAGGGTCAGATTGTCACCTAACATAAAAGAATTGGTCATTGCGGGGGATTTGTTTGATGAATGGGTTGCTCCCATGGACGTAGACCCGTTAAATGGAAAGTCGCAATCGGAGTTCCTGAATTCCATTGTAACATCCAACCAGAACATCATCGATGCGCTGAACAATATCATTCAAGACGGTTTAATTAAAGTAACCTACGTTCCCGGCAATCACGACATGCTGGTGACATCCGGAGATATCGATAGAATTTTCCCGGGCATCGCGCAGGCCCGGGATGCGGAGGGACTGGGCAAATATACCCCGCCGGACAGGCAGGAAATTATTATCGAGCACGGGCACCGATACGACTTCTATAATGCTCCGGATCCCATTTCGAATCAGGGCATAACTGCATCCCCCCTGTTGCCGCCCGGCTTCTTTGTTTCGAAAATTGCGGCAACATCGGACTTGAAGCAAACCTCAAGCAGAGAAACACGAATGCCGATCGCACCAGAGAAACCCAAGGGAAGCGATTTTAAATATTGGCTTTACCTGGGAGCCTGGGAAGTCATCCTGTCTCAAAAACCGGTTGAAGTGCCGCGGAGCGCCAAAATCATTAAAACAGGGATAAACGGATATACAGCCCTGTATGCGATTAACGACCTGGTTCCGCAGGATATCGGCCGTGGAATACTGGATGTCAACCTATATAAAGATATCGAAGATACGTGGCCGGACAGGCAGACGAGAAATCTTGTGCCGAGTCATATTTCAACTGCGGAAGCAGTTGCCGCCGGAGCACTCAATATTGTATTAGACGCTCAGGCACTGAAACAATATATTTTAGCTCCCGCCTCTCTGAAGAGAATCGTCGTCTTCGGGCATACCCACAAAACAATTCTCGTTCAATACCCTCTCTATAAAGCCGTCTATATCAACACCGGAACGTGGATTGACAGCGTTTCTCCGGCGGCAACATTTGCCATCATCGTTCCGCCGCAGAGTGACATGCCCGCAAGTTATCTGGCAACGTATCAGTATTTAAACGATGGGAGTATTAAGAGATTGGATCATGCCGTCATTACCTACAAACAATAGCTTGGCAAGTTAGGCTATTGTTGGCAAGTCTTCTATTGACGCTTAACAAAGTTTCTTCCTTAGGTCTTCTTCCGGTAAGAGATTGGGTGATCTCCGGAAAAAGTTTCAGTCAGCTATCAGCTTCGATGCCAGCGTCGCAATCAATTTTTGAAGTCAGTTGGAACTGCCTTGTAGTCTTTTAAGAAATCGACAAATGTTTGATGGTGCCTGCGAAACTCAAATTGCTTGAGATAAATTAAATAAAATCTGCGCTCAATGCGGCAAGCGACAATCGGAATCTCGAAAAGCGTTTTCGAGGCCAATTCTCTTCTCACTGCATGAATGGAAAGGACGGATACACCAAGCCCGGCCATAATCGCTTCCTTGATCGCCTCGGAGCTGCCGAATTCCGCGCAAATGTTGAATTGCGAAATGCCCGTTGACTTCTTTTCTTTAAGATACTTTTCGAAAACATCCCGCGTCGCTGATCCTTTTTCCCGGAGAACAAATGGCTCATTCATCAATTCGGAAAGGTCTATTAAACCTCTCCTGACCCAGGGATGAAGTCGGGGAACCACCAGAACCAGCCGATCGCTCCAGATGGGTTCCGCTTTCAGTTTCCGGTCGAGAGGCTCTTTACCGATGCAGCCGATCTCGACTTCGCGATCCAGCACCATATTCAATACTTCTTCACTGTCCTCCGTTTTGATGAAGATCCGGGTATCGGCGTGCTGCTTTTTAAAGGAACTTACGACGTGGGGAAGAATATAGGTTGCGGGAATAGTACTCGCACCAATATAGATATCGCCTCCTGCATGCTCATGTAACGTCTGAATTTTTTCGCCCGCTTCTTTCCTCAGCTTGATCATCCGCAACGCTACGTCGTAAAGGATCTTCCCTTCCGGTGTCAAAGAAACGCCCGTATTGCTGCGGTTGACCACTTTCACGCCGAGGCAAACTTCGATGTTGCGGATATTTTTTGTAAGTGCGGGCTGCGTTAACAGCATGCTTTTGGCCGCCCGGCTGAAACTGCGCTCTTCAACCAAAGCAATGAGTGCCTCCAATTGCTGAAGTGTAATATTTTTGAATCGGTCGTTTGTCATGTCCAGTGACATAACATAAATATTTTCCCTCCACAAAGCCTATATCGACTGATCCTGATTGGCGTGGTCGTCGACCTTTTTCAATAACGCCTCTTACCGGATTATGATATGATTTGTCGCGACATGAGAAAACCTCCGGATGATTTCCGGACGATAAAATACGAAGGAGGAATTTATGAAACTCACGGAAATCTTTTCACTCAAGGGAAAAGTGGCGCTGGTCACAGGCGGCGGCCGCGGCATCGGTAAATTCATTGCCACAGGGCTTGCCGAAGCGGGAGCCGATATCATTCTGACTTCCCGCAAGTTAAAAGATCTTGAAGAAACAGCCGGACAATTGGCGACCGATTTCAAAGTGAAGGCGGTGGCGATCGCTTCAGACATGGCCAAAGAAGACACCGTCGAGTCGATGCTTCAGGAAGCCATGAAGAAATTCGGACGCATCGATATTCTGGTCAACAATGCCGGTGCAACCTGGGGCGCTCCTACGCTGGATTTTCCACTGGAGAAATGGGATCAGCTTTTCAATGTTAACGTTCGCGGTGTCTGGGTGCTGACTCAGAAAGTCGCCCGCATCATGAAGGAACAGGGCGGCGGCAATATCATCAATATTTCTTCGGTGATGGCGTTTCGCGGTTCCACGGAAGAAGGCCACCCAGCTGTACCTTATAATTCAACGAAAGCCGCGATCAATCTTTTGACGATGAATCTAGCTGTAAAGCTTGCTCCTTTCAACATACGCGTTAACGCGATTGCGCCGGGATTCTTCCACACGGATATGATGGCCTATATCGATAAGCCTGAATTTAAAAGGGTGCGAGATGCTATTCTTCATGAAATTCCGCTGCGTCGCGTCGGAGAAATGGACGACATGAAAGGCGCCGCTGTATTCCTAGCCTCACCCGCTTCGGCTTTCATAACCGGCCACATTATGGTTGTCGACGGCGGCCAGATCGCTAAATAGACGCATGAGATTGCCGCGGTACCTCGCCGAAAAAGAAAAAGCCCGATTGTCGACATGGGCAATCGGGCTTTTTCCATCAGAATTTCACATTGAGACTGAGAAATACGACATGAACGTGATAGGAGGGATCTGCATAAGCCCCTGTCAGATAACCCGTTGCTCCCGGCACATAAAGATAGTTTCTGTACTGGGAATCTTCGGATGAAAACGACTCGTAGGCATAAGTTGCCGACAGGGCCATCATCTTCGTTATTTGATAGGTTGCTTTGGCCACGTAATTGTTCAGACGATAATTGTCCCAGGCATTGAGGTCGATGTTATCCTGGGTCTGCCCGGCGGGCAGAGGCAAGGCACCCAGCAGATACGTATAATCGATCGTCCCGTCCGACTTGATTGAATTGTGAAGCAGGCTCAGAGTTAATTTGTCCGTGATAATGGAAATGTCCGCTCCTACACCGTAGCCATACGAATTTTCCTTCGCATCGGAGGTCCAATTGAAATTCGCCGCCGTCGGTGCGGTCGCCGGATCCGTGTATGTGGTTGCCTGGCGCTGGAACTGATTCAAAGTACGCTGCTCGAAATCAAAATAACCGAACAGCCGCACGCGTTTGTGGATTTGCCAATCAGCATCGGCATTCACTTCATGGGTCTTCGTATCGTTGAGGCCGAGGATCGTATCCTTGTAATCAGTGTGCTTATACCTGTATCCGACGTTCAGGCTCAATGTATCCAGGGGAAAGAATTCGACGGACGCCTTATAGGTATTTCTCGTCTGGGCTGCGGCATCAAACCGACGGATCCAGGGTTCGAAACTGACGGGAACAAGCGGAATGGGAATGTTGAACTCAGCCGCCCGGTCCAGATATTCATAGCCTGCTTTGGCAGTCATAAACTTAAGTCCGCTCCATTTCACCCCGAGATCGAAGAGGTTGTCCCGATTCTTCGGAATATCTTCCCGGGCTCTCTCCGTTTTGGTGAAACTGTAAGCGCCATCGACGCGAAATTTGGCAGGCAGCTTGGCACCGACTTCAATGCCGTAAACATTTTTGCGATAGTCGAAGAGATCGTTGGTGAAGATCCCCCCGTCATTTGTTGCAATGATATCAGACTTGTTGTCTTTGTTATAATATTTGTAAAAGACTTTCGCATTGAGAAAGGACACCGGATTAGATGTCAAGGCCAGATTCAACTGGTCTGTGTTGACGTTGCCGTTGAAATTGGCGCTGCTCAACGTAATACCGGTTAATCCCCCCGGCACATCGGACACATAAGCGTTTGCCAGTCTCGCATGAGAACGTGCCCGGGCCAGCGAAAAGTCGGCGCTGAATTTACTATGGAAGGGCAGCGCCACCCCGCCCTTGAAGCCGATCTTCTGATAATCATTCTCCGGCGGAAGGAACAGGGTATCCACTGCAGCTGCCGTATTCGCCGTGGCCGGGTTGCGGAAATTCTGAATCCCGTCGCCATTTTCGAAACGACTGTAAAAATAGTTGAAGGACAAGAACAGCGGCTTGGTTGAGTAACCAAAGTCCAATTTGAGGTTGTCGGTTTTATAATCAATATAAGTCGGCAACTCAATGGCAATCCCGCCGGGAGAAGTCCCGGCGGCTCCCAGAGGATACACTCCTGATTTTCTCTGCTGATCAACATTGACATCCACATAAAAAGGATTAAGCAAATCGAATTTTAAGGCACCGCCCAGATTCTTTCGCTTGGTGGTATAGTCGAACGTGTTCCATGCCAACGGATTGGCCACCGGCGTCGGCCCGGCGTAACTGAGATTATTTGTTCCTACACCGGAATACAGGGTTCGTGCGTCGTAGGTGAAGTTATGGGGAATTTCATCGTAATAGAACTTCATTTTGAAAATGTCCCACCAACCGGCCTCCAGCAAATAGCTCTGCGTGTCGTAGGCGATATCTTTCGACTCAAACAGAAGAAACTGTTTCGGCCTGTCATACTTCAGGTTGATGCTCCCGTACACTCCATCCCTGATATCCCGGTACTCGTTGAATTTGGCGCTTGTGTCTTTCCCTTCCCGGAGGGCGCCCGTCACCGTGATATCACCCGACAGTTTATTTTCTTTATTTTCCTGGCCATAAGCGGCTCCCCAAAGTGCCAAGATTGCGACGACTATTGTAACTGTTTTGATTCCTTTCATCGGTTCACCTCCTATCTAACCAGCGTTTGCCCTCTTGTGGAGGGACCTGTGCTTCCATGGACTTCCGAATGACAATTCAAACAGGAACGGGCAAACAGCCGATTGGATTGCGACGGCTTTCCAAAAGTATTGAAGTTTGTATAGATGGTTCCCGGATGGCGTGTTGCATCATGGCAGCTCTGACAAAGTTGCGGAACACGATGGGTCAGAAGTTTCCCATGATTGCTTCCGTGAGCAGTATGGCAGGTTTGACAATTTTCTTCGACGGGCGGATGTTCCCAGAAAAAGGGGCCGCGCTTTTCGGCATGGCACTTGTAGCATAAGTCGTTGATCGATCCGGCCTTGATCATTTTTTTCTCGAGACTGCCGTGCTGGTCATGGCAGTCTGTACACTTCATTTTACCTTCGCGTACCGGATGGTGCGACTGCTTGCTGATTTGCATGCGCAGATCACGATGACAGGATATACATAAATCCGGCTGAGCGGTCTTGAGATTCATCCTCTTTCCGGAATGGACCGTATGGCAGTTGTCACACGAGACGCCTGCTGATTTATGGGCGCCCATATCCCATTGCGCGAGGGTGCGCGAAGCGGCGTGGCACTCCAGGCACCTGGCTGATTTTGCGCTCCCGTCAATTTTTTTGTCCCTGAAAATCAAAATATCGACACCCCCGCCGCCGCCTTTTTCGATATGGGATTTGCCGTCTCCATGGCAGGATTCACAGCCCTCGGCGTTAGCAGGACTTTTACCGATCGCTTTTTTCGCGTGGGGAGAATTGATATAACTGTTAAAATGACTCGAATGACAGGCTTTGCACGTTTCCACTCGGCCACCCTTTTCCGCACTGATAGCGTGCCTGGGAATGACCAGGAAACTAATCAGGAGCATAATGGAAAAGACGACAAACGCCAGGAATTTTCTTTGCATTGCAACCCCCTTTTGATACGACGCACGCAACGACCCTATTCATCCCGCTTTTTAGCCACACGAGATCCGAAGTCTAAAGCCATGACCTTCCCGGCCTGCGGTTGGTACAGTGCAGACGACAATTGGTTTCTCAACAACGGAAACGGTTGGCCCTGCCAACGGGTACTAATTCACTGCAAATACAAACAAAAACACCACTGATGAAAATAACGTAGGACTTCATCCGAAATTGTCAAGCGTCTGCCAATTTTTTTTAAGGAGGGGCGATGACGATGAACTTTTCTGATAAATACCGGTCATTTTCTTAAGATTAGAGTGGCAAATTAGATTCACAATGATTTGAATTTTGATAAAACTTGATTTCCGTTACGGATGTCTTTACATCAAGCACGGAGCCGTTGGGTAAGCAAAAGACGCTCCTCTTGACAAATACCCTTTTCTCCCTAATATGTATTCATAGATTCATTCTTCCATTGTATTGTATGTGATCGCCTAAGCCGACGTTCACTTTTTTGTGAAAACCAAAACGCCGGATTTTCATCCGACGTGCCTTGAGCAGTGGAGGTTAATATGGAGAAGTGCGACACTCATTTCCTTAAGCGTACTTTCGTGATGATCTTAATTGCGGCCGGCGTTATTTTCACCGCCGCGTATGGTCAAGCTCAGACCGGAAAAGCTTATATTTCAACTCAAGATGGATCTAAGCTGCTCGTCTTTAATCTTGCCGATCACCAGCTGATCAAATCCATTGACATCTACACCCCAAGCCCCCTGGCGCAGGTCCTTCCGCCTAACGCCAACGACGTCATCGCCGTGGGTAATTACATTTTCATGACGGTTCCGGGCGCGGAAATATCGAAGTCCGGCATTAACTCGCTCAAAGTTATCGATACGCGCTCCGATACGGTTGCAGACACGATCAAGACGGACATGACCCCTTCCGGGCTTCTCGAATACGAAGGAAGCATTTACCTGGTGAATCGTTACGGCAATACGATCCAGGAAATCGATCCGAAAAGCCTGAAAATTGTCCGGACCATCCCTTTTAAGACGCCCGGACAAACGCCGCTCAACAATCCCTTTTCCATGGAAATCGCCAATAATAAAATCTACCTTCCCTTCCCGGGGGGCCTCGCCAGACCGGGGATCATTCAGGTGCTCGACCTGAAGACGGGCAATCCCATTAAGACCATTGAATTCAGTACAATCAGCCCATACGGCCCTCTGGCAATCAAAAAAGTTACTGAAGGCAAAATATACCTGGGAGGTATCCGAAGCATAGGCGTTCTCGATACCCAAACCGACATCATCACCAGGAGCATCACCCTTTCCGGGAGAGAAATTTATGTTCAATCCTTCGCGGTATACGAGGGAAAGGTTTTTGCGGCAAACGGTGTGAGTACGGTGAGCGTTATTGATCCTCAGTCGGATACACTCCTGACGGAAATCGATACGGGCTATCACGACTATGCCTGTCACCTGAAGGCGGGGATTGCGGCCGCTCAAGACAAAATCTTCGTGGCAGATGCAGGGCGCGGAATCAAAATCATTGACGCCAAATCGAATAGGCTTATTCTAACGATTGTTTCCCCTGAACCCTTGGGACCCGTTGCTATCGTCGATACGAAATAACTTGCTACCAGTGTTTAGAAGCAAAAGGCCGAGAGACTCGTCTTCTCGGCCTTTTGCCTATTTTCGCCATAGCCCCGCCGGATCCTGCCTTTACTGCCTTCTCTATTCGAAATTGATCCCGACGACCATTGCAAATTTTTGCACCCCATAAATCCAGTTTTTTTACCCTGACGTCTTTCCCCGACAGGTTGTTTTTTCCTCTCTTTTTGCCCCCCTTAAACTGTCATTGTATATCATTCTGCGAACACTCATTGGAATGGCCGGCAATAGGAATACCGCTTTTTTTGAAAACGAAAAGCGGGCAGCACGCTCGTAAAAACCTGCTGCCGGATATCGCCCCTGATCGCTGAAACAATTGCCGCTCATCCGTGGCTCAAATACGCGGTAAGGGTGTTGCTCCTGCCTTTGATCGGCTTCAGCCTGCTGGCATTACAGATGAACCTGCCTGTAGCCTTCATCGTTACAATCATGGTCTTCGCAGTCGTTGGGTTTACAGACCGGGAAATCATCTACCGCTATAGAAGAAAGCTATTAAAAAGTTAGGCAATGAATAAGATGTGAACAAGGGGTTTGATTAAAACTCCCATGCTCCGAAAGAGCATGGGAGTTCGTTGTTGAACGGATGTCTGACTTTCAAAAATCAGCCTAGAATTTCACTTTTGGCGCCGCCTTGGCTTCCTTGGGTGCTTCAAAGAAGGCCGCTTCTTTAAATCCGAACATTCCGGCCACGAAATTTGCTGGGAAGGTTCGAATCGCCTGATTGTATATTTTCACCGCCTCATTGTATCTCATTCTTTCCACGGCAATCCTGTTTTCCGTTCCGGCCAGTTCATCCTGGAGCTTCATGAAGTTCTGATTCGATTTCAGATCCGGATACCGTTCCACGACGACCATCAGACGGCTCAAGGCGCCCGTCAGTTCATTATTGGCAGCAATCTTGTCGGGAACCGTAACGGCCCCACCCACTTTGGAACGGGCGTTGGTCACTTCCACCAGAACATCTTTTTCCTGCTTGGCATACCCCTTCACCGTTTCCATGAGGTTGGGAATTAAATCATAACGGCGCTGTAATTGATTTTCAACCTGGGACCAGGCCGCCTTGATCCCGACGTCCATTTGCACAAATTTGTTGTAGTTGCCGGCAAACAGCGAATATAAAGCAATAGCCAGCACAGCAATGACTGCTACTACAATAATAATCTTCTTTCCTGATGACATATGTCCTCCTCCACGTGTTTAATTATAGACTATCTACTGCAAGACAAATTTTTTCCACTTCGCTTATATATTTTTTAAAAAGCAAAATCACCTCCGCCGATGAAAGCTTGTCCGTTCCCTCCTTGATGCTGAAACAAGACAGGAAGACCTGCTCATTCAACTGAAAAATGTTGCTCATTTCCTTAATCGTTTCACCCTTTTTATGATGAACAGCGCCCGTCTTTAAGAAAATAAGTGCATTGAATATCGAGACAAACGCGGTGAGCGATTTGCCGATCAGGTTCCGCAGGGAGCGCACCGACCCTTCCGATTCGAGATATCCTTCTCTCAGCAGCAATATCTTTGCTTTCAGCTCGCGCTCGATTTGCAGGCGCAGATCCTGCGGCTGGAATGTCAGCGCCGCAAGCACATTTTCCCCATAAATCAAGACGGAATTATTCTTCATGTTGAGAAATTCAATCGGATAGGAATCCAGAGATGATTCGATAAAGGCCTTCGTCATAACCAGCGGTACCGCCACATTGCGTTTTCTCCAAGTTTTGACCAGAACGAGCGCCTTATCCAGATGGTTGATCCCTTCGGGCGTCAAAACAACCAGGACATTGATATCCGACTTCCCCTTCACGTAGGAACCGCCAGCAGCGCTGCCATAAAGCATGAGCGAAACCAGATCCTTGCCATAGGCCTGGACATAGTCCTGTGTTAAAGGAATAAAAATATCTTGAGGTTGCTCAGGTATCTTTGTCATATTAACCACCTTAAATGTTGATGTCTGAAATGCCTGTCCCGCAGAACTGCGAAATCGCATGCCCGGCGCTAAAAATCACGCCCGGCTCCGCCTCCGCCGCTCCCCCCGCCGCCGAATCCGCCAAAACCTCCGCCGAATCCGCCACCGCCGCCGCCTCGCCCGCTGCCGCTGACCAGAAGAAGCAGTATCCAGGGCAACATGGACCGACCCGTTTTTGTTCCCAGAAGCACGACTGCGGCAATGAGGAAGATGATGATGCCGACGATATTAAAGCCTTTGTTTTTTTCCGGACGGGCTTTCGTCCGGTAGGGACCGGCCACCCCGGTCAACTGCACACCCTTATCCTTGGCGATGTGAGCACCGCAGGCCAGCATTGCATTATAGAGGGCCTTGCCTGTTTCACCGGCTTTGAGTTGCGGCACGACGTATTTATCCAGGATTTCTCCGATAATGCCGTCCGTCAAAACGCCCTCAACACCGTAGCCGGTTTCAATACGGATCTTTCTTTCTTTGACGGCAAGAAATATCAGGACACCCCTGTCTTCGCCCTTCTTCCCGATCCCCCAGGCTTTATACAGACCATTCACATAAAGACTGATTTCTTCCGTTGGCCCCAATTCCGTTACTGTTGCCACGACCACTGCGGCGCCCGTTTTCTGCAAAATTTCCTGGGCCAAAGATTCCATTTTTGCAGCATTGTCCGGGTCAATGACATTGGCAAAGTCATTAACGGCTGTTCCTCTGGGGGATGGATATTTTTCGGCCGCAAGCGCCATACCGGCCGCGAGCATAATAAAGATTGCCGCATACAGGCAGAGCAACGTTTTGCATCCACGATAAAAGCGATAATGATATTTAATTTCCACCGATTACCTTAAAAAGAATATTCTATCCGTATTAGCTGCTTTCAGGGGCCTGACTATTGCGTAAACCTCATCCGCTGTCAAGCCGGAAATATAAGCAACAGATATTGCTTGCGCAAGAGGGCGTGAGCTAATATTAATAAAATTAAAACCCTTATGACGCCGAGAATCATTTTAATCCATCCGCCCATCGTGAAGCCCTCTGAACCGCCGGCAGGAATTGCCAAATTGTCGGCCTGCCTTACAGCAAACCGCGTCGAACACCAGATACTTGACGTCAATCTTGAGGGCATGTTGTTTCTCATGCGCGCAAGTGCTCAATCCCGCGCCCTCTCCGACCGCTGGAGTGTTCGCGCCTGTAAGAATCTGGAAGCCAATCTGGCTGCACTGCAAAACAGCAGCACATTCGACAACCAGAGCCGTTACTCCCGCGCCGTTCTGGATGTCAATCGCGCCCTGATGCTGGCCGGAAAACCCTTTGGAGTTAACTTGTCCTTGTCGGATTATTCAGACAACAATTTGTCCCCGGTGAAAATCGCCGATTTGATTCGGGCTGCAGAAAAACCCGAAGCCAATCCGTTCTATCCATACTTTGCCGGACGTCTGAGGAAAGCGCTTGCAGAATCGCCGGAATTCCTGGGCTTTTCACTTAACTTTTTAAGCCAGGCACTTTGCACAATGGCCATGATCGGCTTTATCAAGAAGGTCCACCCCCGGCAAAAGATTATTATGGGTGGATCCCTGACGACGTCATGGGTACAAATTACGAGCCGCGTTGATCTCTTTCCCGACCTCGTTGACAAAGTTGTGGCCGGCGCCGGAGAAGAAACGTTACTGACGCTATTGGGGATTGACAACGCAACTGGCGGTCCCTCCACTGATTACGACCTCTTTACGGAGGATCGTTATCTTGCTCCGGGCTTCATCCTTCCTTACAGCGCGGCGCGGGGTTGCTGGTGGCGCCGGTGCGCGTTCTGCCCGGAAAAGGCCGAAGCAAATCCTTATCTGCCCCTGTCCGAGGCGTGCGTTACCGAAGAACTACCAACACTCACGAAAAAAACGAATCCGTCACTCATTCATTTTCTTGATAGTTCCATCGCACCTTCACTTTTAGAAGCGCTGACGAAGAAGCCGCCCGGTGCACCGTGGTATGGGTTTGCCCGCGTTTCGCGGCATTTGACAGATGAAGGCTTTTGCAAAGCACTGAAAACAAGTGGCTGCGTCATGTTGAAACTCGGCATTGAATCCGGCGATGAAACCGTTCTTACCGCACTGAACAAGGGCATCGATCTTGGCACGGCTTCGCAAGCTTTAAGAACATTGCAGCGGGCGGGCATTGCCGCTTATTGCTATTTCTTATTTGGCACGCCGCCGGAGAACGAGTCCGCCGCCTACAAGACTCTGGACTTTGTTTCCCGACACCATGACTGTATCACTTTTCTGAACCTGGCCCTTTTCAATTTACCAGCCGGCAGTCCGGAAGCCCAAAGCCTCATTACGAGAGATTTTTACGAAGGAAGTTTATCACTATACAAAAGTTTCCATCATCCGATGGGCTGGCAACGGCGGGACGTCCGGAATTTTCTCTCCAGAATCTTTACAAAGCATCCAGCTATCGCACCGATTGTGAATCGCACGCCGGAATTTTTCACATCCAACCATGCGCCGTTTTTTACTTTTCCAAATAAACTATCTCAATCTATTGACAACATCTAGATGTTGTGTTTAATAACGCTAATCATACTACATGTAGTGTTTTTTAATTACTTAATCTTTTAATCAGTGTTTCAAAGGAGTTCACTTCCATGGAAAAGAAGACTTATACCCCCATTATTCCGGAATTAACAAAAAATGCGATTACTGTTCTGGAGCGGCGTTATCTGAAGCGCGATAAAGAGGGGAAAGTCCTGGAGACTCCTGTTCAAATGTTTCGGCGCGTCGCGGATACCATTGCCGCCGCAGATCAGAAGTTCAATGAAGAAACAGACACTGCGACAGTTGCCGAAGAATTCTATCGCATGATGACCCAGTTGGAATTCTTACCCAATTCGCCGACACTGATGAACGCCGGGCGCGAACTGGGGCAGCTATCTGCCTGTTTTGTCCTGCCCGTCGGCGATTCCATGGAAGAAATTTTCGACGCCGTAAAATATACCGCTCTGATTCATAAATCCGGTGGCGGCACCGGTTTTTCATTCTCCCGGCTGCGTCCGGCCAACGATGTTGTTCTGACCACCACCGGCATTTCCAGCGGCCCGATCTCCTTTATGCGTGTTTTCGATGTCGCCACAGAAACGATCAAGCAGGGCGGAACCAGACGGGGCGCCAACATGGGTATCCTGCGCGTCGATCATCCGGACATCATGGATTTCATCATGTGCAAGGCCGACAAAAAGCAACTGAACAATTTCAACATTTCCGTGGGCCTGACCGAAGCCTTCATGAAGGCTGTAGACAAAGATGAAAATTACGACCTGCTGAATCCCCGCGACGGGCAGGTTTCCGGAACGCTCAACGCCCGCAAGGTTTTCAACCGGATTATCACGCAGGCCTGGGAAAACGGTGAACCGGGCATTGTGTTTCTGGACCGGCTGAACCGCGACAATCCAACACCTCATGTCGGAACCATCGAATCGACCAACCCCTGCGGAGAACAACCGCTCCTGCCTTATGAATCGTGCAACCTGGGCTCCATCAACCTCAGTAAAGTGGTTCAGAGCGGCCAGATCAACTGGAAGCGCCTGGGCGAAGTTGTTCACCTTGCGGTTCATTTTCTCGATAACGTCGTGGAGATCAATAATTATCCTCTGCCGCAGATTGCCGAAATGACCCTGGGGAACCGCAAAATCGGACTGGGTGTCATGGGCTGGGCGGATATGTTGATTGCGCTGGGCATTCCTTACAACACCGAGGAAGCCATTGAACTGGCCCACAAAGTTATGGGGTTCATCAACGAACAGGGACACACTGCTTCGCAGGCGCTGGCCAAGACCCGCGGCGTGTTTCCTAATTTCAAAGGGTCAGTCTATGATAAAAAAGGCATGCCGCCGATGCGCAACGCCACGGTGACGACGATCGCGCCCACCGGGACCATATCGATTATGGCCAATTCCTCTTCCGGCGTGGAACCGCTTTTCGCCGTCTCTTACGTCCGTCAGGTAATGGATAACGATATCCTGGTCGAAGTTCATCCCACCTTTGAGGCCATCGCGAAAGAAAGAGGATTTTACTCGAAGGAACTTATGCAGCGGATTGCCGAACAGGGAACGCTTCGCCATCTTGACGAAGTTCCTGAGGACATCCGCAGCCTGTTTGTCACTGCACACGACATTTCGCCGGAAGTCCACATCCGGATGCAAGCCACCTTTCAGAAGCACACCGACAATGCCGTCAGTAAAACAGTCAACTTCACCAATGGAGCGACCGTTGCCGATGTCGCCCGCGTCTATGAGCTGGCCTATCAACTCGACTGCAAGGGTGTCACGATTTACCGCGACGGCTCTCGCGATCAGCAGGTGCTGAGTGTCGGAAAAAAGCCGGAAGCCGCTCTGCCGACTAGCGCCGACAAAGACAGAGCAACGACCAAGCGCGAACGGCCGAAGGTGCTGAAGGGTTGGACTTATCAAATGCAGACCGGCTGCGGTCCGCTGTATGTCACGGTTAACGAGGACAGCACAGGTTTGTTTGAACTCTTCACCACGATGGGCAAAGCGGGCGGTTGCGCCGCCTCGCAGAACGAGGCCATCGGACGATTGGTATCGCTTGCGTGGCGCAACAGCATACAGACGCGACAAGTCATCAAGCAACTGCAGGGCATTTCCTGCCACTCGCCGTCCGGTTTCGGTGAAAACAAGATCCTGTCATGCGCCGACGCCGTAGCCAAGGCGATTCAAGCTCACGTGGAAGCCAACGGCGGTAAGGTACAGCATGAAAAGCGCGTCTTCCGCAAAGGCGCCTGCCCCGACTGCGGCGGTATTGTCGAGCACGAAGGCGGCTGCGCCGTCTGCCATATCTGCGGCTACAGCGAGTGCGCGTAAAGGATTGCAATTCTCTTTCCGGAGGAACTGCCAGGATACTGACATTTAGATATCTGCCCCATTTACCTGCCGTTATCTTTGCGCTCCTTCCGCTCTCACCGGGCGGGCTTCCCGGCAAAGAATTATTGACTGACCTTTACCCCTCCTACCTTCTATGCTCTGCCTCCCCCTCCTCCGGTCTTCCTGGAGACGACGGTTGGCGTTTTGATTCCCCCTGCGGTTGCCGCTGAACCTGAGGTCTCGGAACCTCGGGTTGTCTTGGCTGCTGCATCTGAGGTCTCTGAACTTCAGGTTGTCTTTGTTGCCGGACCTCAGGTCTTGGAACTTCGGGCTGTCTCGGCTGTTGAACCTGGGGTCTCTGAACGTCGGGTTGTCTTTGTTGCCGGACCGCAGGTCTCGGAACCTCGGGTTGTCTTGGCTGTTGAACCTGGGGTCTCTGGACGTCAGGTTGTCTTTGTTGCCGAACCTCAGGTCTTGGAACTTCGGGCTGTCTTGACTGTTGAACCTGGGGTCTCTGAACGTCGGGTTGTCGCTGCTGCTGAACCTGAGGCCTCCGAACCTCGGGTTGTCTTTGTTTTTCTTGTATCTGTTCCTGATGCCGCTGAACTTCAGGCCTCTGACGGTATTGCTCTTGCCTTTGCTGTCTTAGCTCTTGTCTTTGCGGCAGCGGCCGAGGCTGATAGCCCTGGACGCCCCAAGTATTGCGGCTTTCCCAATGTCGGCTGCTGTGCCAGCTTTGCCAGTTTTGTTGAAGCCGCCGCTCAGGAATTCGTTCATAGTCCCACCGGTGGCCGTACCAATTGCGTTCTCTGTAGTATCCTCGCCAACCCGGGTCAACATCAAAATAGAAACTTGGAACATTGCGATAATAAGCCCAACCCCGGTTATAGTAACGTGAACGGTACCAGCGGCCTTCCCAGGGACGCCACCACCAGCCATTCCAGAAAAAAATGTCCACATCGACATCAGGAACAACATATACGTCATCAGTATCGGGAACCACTATCACAGCCGGAGGCTGTTCGAATACAATCATTGGCGGCAGAGGAATCTGAATACTTATATTAACCTCGGTCATTGCCGGAACGGGCAGCACAATGGCCAACGCCAAAAGAATTGTCCCAAAGAATAGCTTTTTCATTTTACTGTCTCCTTATTTCCTGAGCTTAATATGCTCATCATCCATCCGGCGTCTATCCCGTACCTTTTGCTTGCCTTTTTATTGAGGCTGCATATTTCAGCCGTCATTGTTTCAAATATTTTCTGTACTGACCAACGACCTTTATGAACGATATCCTGAATGCGCACACGGGGGTTTGATTCGTTGTGCTTCCTTGTTGTTATTCTTTTTGGCGTCGCTCTTAGCGCCTGTCATCCCTGTCGTGTCGATCGCCCCGGTCATGTCGATCATCTCTATCGTGTCGATCACCACCGTCATGTCTTCTCCCTCCATCACGGTCGTCATAGGGTATAAAACAACCGCTGAGGCATATAAGCATCATAATTAAGGCCATTCCCAACATTATTATCCTTTTCATTTTCCCCTCCGTTTTTCCGGTATAAGGAGACACAGCAGCATGTATCGCCCGATGTACTCCGCTAAACCCTTTTTGAATTTACCCGGTTTTTTTCTGAACTCTGCCGGCCATCTCTTCTCCATTTCTTCTGCCTCAAGCGCCCGATAATTGCTTCATTTCCGGCAGCCGCCTGGGTTCAGCCTTAAAATGTGATTGAAAAGAAACAGACAGTCCCAATATAATCTAATATTGAGACCGCGTCGTAATGCTGACTTCAATGTATTCCTTTTCCCAAGCACCTATTTTACGATCAGGTTATTCTTTACGGATTTCACCCCTTTGACACTCTTGGCGATTTCATCCGCTTTATCGACAGCCTGCCGAGAATTAACGAAGCCGCTGAGCTGAACGGTGCCCTGGTATGTCTCCACGCCGATCTGAAATGATTTGAGCAAATTATCTGCGGCAAGCAGTGATTTAATTTTGGTCGTAATGACCGAGTCGTCGACGTATTCCCCTGTACTTTCACGTGTGCTTGTCGATGCACAGGCTGCAAAAGTGGCAATCAGCGCAAGAAGCACCAAATAACTGATAACGATATTTCTCTTTTTCATACCTAAGTCCTCCTGGTAAATTTGTAATGAAATAACTACTTCGGATTCAGATCGCTACAACGGTCTTCGCCCCTGAATGACTCTGACTACAATGACAATAATGGCAACAACAAGCAGGATATGAATAAAATTACCCAGCGTATAGCCGGTCACCAGACCCAGGACCCACAAAATGATCAGTACAACAGCAATTGTCCACAGCATTTGATCCTCCGATTCGCGTATTCATCATCCTTACTGTTCGACCTACACGGACGCCGCTCGAACAGTATACCTTGTCGCAAAAAAGACCAGCCGGCTCTGTGTTTCTACGTTTGTTTGTATAAGAATAGGTAATGAAAGCGGAATTCGCAATAATAGTTGACTGTCTGCTTATTGGTATATGAATCCTACCCTTAAATGCTTGGATGTTGATTCTGCTTTTCTAAAGGGCGGTCTTAAAAAATGTTGAGATCGGTGAAAATCTATATCCTGCTGAAAGGTATGCGCGGTGAGACCGGTATGGATTGGATGCCCTGCTTTGATCCATGGAACGTTTGTCCTTCCCGGCCATGGAAATTCGACCTGGCAAGACTGGATAGCAATCCCCTGATAAACGACGCCCGGGGCTTCCTGCTTTTGATGCCCGCATACTCTGATAGCCGCCTGCCCCTATGTTCCTGACAGGGCACAGGTCGATCTGTACGGGAAAGCCATTTTTGCTCACCGGAAGATCCATCACGTCCGGTTTTCCGCTCCAGCCAGTCGACTGCGTATCATGTCAGCAACCTGTTTGGCCCAGATGGAATAGGCAAGTGCCCCGGGGTGAAAACCATCTGCCGCCATATACGCTGCGTCCAGGGGGAAGTCTGTCGCAACAAACTGGCACCGCTTGTCACCTCCCGCTAATTTTTGCAGAGCACTATTAAATTGCCGGGCCCTCATCCCGAGATACCACCTCAGGGGTTGAGGCAGGGCCGGAAAGAGGTGCATGGGCGGAACGGCCGACAACATGATATGCTGTGACTGGAACTTCGATTGGAGCAGTTCGATAATCCGCCCTTGTTGATCAATCCATTTTTGTGTGTTTGTTCCATGTGTGACGTCATTGACGCCGATAGACGTAACAACCACCTCGAACGCCTCCGGCAAAAGCTCCTCAAGCCTTGCCGCTACATCCTTCGCTCGACGGCCTGTCTGCGCAACCAATTTCCAGGACACCCGAAAATCGGCACCCAGTGCAAAAACCAGCTGGCCGGAAAGGGCCTGACTTTGGGTTGACACGCCAACACCGGCCGCGGCGGAATCGCCGAGGATGAGCAGGTTGAGGCCCGGTCCGGATCCATTCGTGCCGAACCTGTCACCAGACGGTTCCGGCAACCTGGGCGTTCTGAAACGAACATAAAGGGCCTGCGCAATCAAGAATGGAGCAAGGCCCATGGCCGCAAATATGTATTTCATCTCTTTTATCATCCTGACCTTGAATTGATTATCGTTGCATTTACAAATCAATATCGTCTGAAATATGTTCTGGCATTTAATGACTGCGAGAGGCAAGCAGAAGAATTTGAATATCCGCCGGGTCACAGTCTTTGTAAAAACATGCCATGATCTTCTCATGGCAAATCCTTAAAGCTATTTGAATATGTCATTACGAAGTATCCATTTCCTGAAAATAGCGTATTGCTTCAGGCCTAAGTCATAATGCCCCGGCCTTCCTCCATTCGCAAATCCTTTTTTACCGCAAAAACCGGGATTAAATATTTATCGCTGGACCATCTTCACATATCGACCATCAGCTCGTTGCTGATAGACGACGCGCATAATGTCGGGTATCCGCAGCGAACAGGTTAAATTATCCGCCTGCGAATCTCCGGAGTTCGCATCCTTACCATGAGTATTTACGGAACGAAGGAACTAACCGGTACGTCCCGATGAAGGTAATAATATCTCTCTGTCATTTACTATGGAGAATCCGTACTCAAAACCTGCGGCTGATCCGGGTGATAATGCAGGAAAGCAATCATTAGAAAATATCCCTGTTTGCCCGGAAATGAATTGGACCGATTCTATTGATTTGCGAGGGACGCTTCAGAAACAGGGAAACTAATATTTCAGCAATTCATTTCAGCCTGCTATTTGTGCCCGTCCTCCCGCAATTCGTATATCGCGCGTAAAAACCTGCCAACATCCTTCCCCCTATTTTTCATTCGTTTCATTATCGTCACCCAGAAATTTATCTTGACAACCTACCTACTAGTAGGTAAAAGCAGGTCATACCCTTACTGGTAAAATAGCATGGACGAAAAAATGGATACAAAGAAACAGATTCTGGATATCGCCGAGGATCTTCTTCTTGATCGCGGTTATAATGGCTTCAGCTACAAAGACATCTCCGGCGTTTTGAATATCAGGAACGCTTCCATTCATTATCATTTCCCCAAAAAGACTGATCTGGGCGTCGCTATTATTCAGCGTGCCACTCATCGTTTTCAGAAGTGGGCAAGCCATATCGACAGTAAGGATTTACCCTGTTCAAAAAAGCTGGATGAATTCTGCCTGATATTTAAAAAATTTGTGGAGGAAAAGCAGGTTTGTCTGGGCGGAGCGCTTCAGACGGATTATAAGACTTTGCCCGAAGAGATGCAAAAAGAGGCACAGCTCTTTCTTTCCAAGACATTTCAATGGCTGGAGAATTTTCTGGCGGCCGGCAGGAAAAAAGGTGAGTTCGATTTTCCCGGCAGCGCCGCCGATCAGGCGCTCTTGACTATTGCGAGCCTGCAGGGAGCCATCCAAATTGTCCGGGTGACGTCGCCGGCGAGTTTTGATGCGACGGTCAAACAGATTAAGAGGTACGTATGTGCATAGGGTTTTCCGGATACTCGACCTCATGCACCTCGCGTGACATTTAGGTTATCGGGGAATCGCCGGCCTGACGACTTTGCATAAAGATTGCCACGTTCACTGCCGTGAACTCGCAATGACGGATAAAGTCAAAAAAGTGTAAATGGAGGTTACGCATGAGTGCTGCACTGAAGGAAAAAATTAAAAACTACGCAATGAGTCTGGGAGTAGACGACTTCGGATTTGCGGCTGTGGCGGATTACCAGAGTCCCCAGAGCCCGAAGATCGAAACCATATTCCCCGAGGCGAAATCAATTGTCGTGGCCTGCGTTAGAGAGATGTCCCACGTGGAGAGCCCCAATCCCCAGATTGCCATGAACGGGCGACTCGACATCATGGAATACGCCCGGTCAACCAATTATAAGATTTCGCGGTTTCTGGAAAAAGAATGCGGCGCCAAAGCCATGAGTGTCCCTCTTTCTTATCCCTTGGACCTGACCCCGCAAAATTCCCGCAGCGTTGCCGATGTATCGCTTCGGCATGCCGCCGTGGCCGCAGGACTGGGCGTTTTCGGACGCCACAATCTGGTGATTCATCCGCGCCTGGGGCCGCGCGTTCTCTTCATGGCCGTACTTACTGATCTGGCGCTTCCATCAGATCCTCAAGTGACCGAGGATCTGTGTATCCAATGCAACCTCTGCGTGGAAAGCTGTCCGGCTGCCGCTCTGAATGTTGAGGGACAGACGGATTTCGGAAAATGTATCAAGGTCTCTCAGCCCTATGGCCTGCCGAAGATCATTAATTTCTGGATGAAATGGGCCGGCAAATCACCCGATGAACAAATTAAAATGCTCTTCACCAAGGATTTCTTCATGACCTACCAGGCAAGTTTCATCGGCTTTCAGTATGCCTGCTTCAAGTGCTACAGTTCATGTCCTGCAGGCGGTAGTTGTAAATAGAGTCGGGACATAGCGCCCGATATGAAGAACCCATTTTGATCAACTTTCAGTGGACACATGATGAGAGATAAAATGAAGATCACGAGAAGACGGATTTTGCTTCATACGACCATTCTACTTCTTTTGATATGTCCCTTCCTGTTAACGGACGCCTATGCCCAATCCTGTGAGAAGGTTGTCCAAACCGTAAATGCGCGGCTTTTACCTGCAATCGATGAGCAGGAACTGATCTACGTCCTCCGCAGTCTGAACAAGACCGACAACAAAAGACTTCCGGCCAAGTTCCTGAAGAAGCAAGATGCCCGGTCACGGGGTTGGAAACCCGGCAAAGATTTGTGGTCAATAAGCGAGCTCAAAGGTGTCAGCATCGGGGGCGACCGGTTCCGGAATCTGGAGCGACGCCTGCCTGATAGAAAATGGCGGGAAGCGGATCTGGATTATAAAGGCGGCCGGCGCGGCGGCAAGCGTCTCGTCTACTCGCGTGACGGTGAGCGATGGGTAACCGTTGACCATTATCAGACTTTTACGGAGGTTCCGCCATGTCGCTGAAGCGCTGCCGGCTAGACGGCCGTGACATTCAATCGCTTGGCGATCTCTATGATCGGCTTGCCGGTGGACTTGCCTTACCCCCGCACTTCGGCCGCAATCTGGACGCGCTCTGGGATGTCCTTTCCGCAGATGTCGAAGGTCCATTTGAAATCATCTGGAAACATGCTGCTGAATCTAAAAAACTAATGGGCCGGGATTATAGCCGGGTCGTAAAATTGTTCGAAAGATTAAAAAAGGAACGGGATGATTTCCGATTGCAGATCGAGTCGTAATTTTGTCACTCTCATCGTATAGTCATTTCGATAGTGCCGTGAGAAATCAACTCGTTTATCGCTCGCTGCTCACGGGACAACTTCATTGCTTTTTCACGAAGTGATAGTGGGAACCAAAACGTTCAAATGCCGCCCGGTCGAGCGTTTCGCGGTGGTCCGGATGAGCGATGCTGATGATCAGCCGGGCCCGCTCCTGCAGGGAGCGTCCGTAAAGGTTCACCGCACCGTACTCCGTCACCAGCCAGTGCATATGGGCGCGCGTGGTCACCACGCCCGCACCGGGTAGCAGAATGGGGGCCAGTTTGCTGATACCCTTGTCCGTTACCGACGGCATGGCGATAATGGCCTTGCCGCCAGACGAGCGCGACGCGCCGTAAAAGAAATCAATTTGTCCACCAACGCCGGAGTAAAACGTTGTTCCCAGAGAATCGGCGCAAATCTGTCCTGTCAAATCCACCTGCAGCGCAGAATTAATTGCTGTAACCATCGGATTTCTGGAAATGATAAATGGATCATTGGTATAACCGACATCCTTCATCAGCACCTGATCGTTCCGATGCGTGTAATCGTATAATTTCTTTGAACCGAGCAGAAATGTCGCCACCATCTTTCCGCAATCAATCGATTTATTCTCGCCGTTGATCACGCCCTTTTCCACAAGCGGAATCACCCCGTCGGCAAACATCTCCGTATGAATCCCCAGGTTTTTGTGGCCACTTAGTTGACTGAGCACGGCGTTGGGAATCGCACCGATCCCCATCTGCAGCGTGGCGCCGTCTTCAATAAGCGCTGCACATTGTCTGCCGATAGCAGCCTCCTGGGCATCGGGCTTCGCAAAGTGAACGGTTTCCAGGGGTGTGTCATCTTCGACAAACAAATCAATTTTATCAACGGAGATAAGCCCGTCACCAAATGTCCGCGGGACATGCGGGTTAATGACCGCGATCACGGTTTGGGCAACTTCCATGGCGGCAAGTGTCGCATCAACCGACGTTCCCAAGGATACAAGGCCCCGCTCATCCGGCGGGCAGACCTGGAGCATCACGACATTGCACGGCAGGTAACCTTCCCGGTACAGACGCTGGGTTTCTCCCAGGAAAACCGGAATATAGTCGGCATATCCCTGCTGGGTGTGCCGGCGGACATTCGGGCCGACAAAAAAAGAATTCAGTTGAAAAATGCCTTCAAATTCGGGGGCGGCGTAAGGCGCCGGACCTTCCGTATGCAGGTGATGAATATGAACGTCCTGCAATTCGCCCGCGCGTCCGCGCCGGCACATGGCATTCACCAGACACTGCGGGGAACTGGCGACGCTGCTCAGATGGACATGATCACCGGATTTGATGACCTTTACCGCTTGATCCGGCGTCACCGTTTTGATTTGATTCATTCCCATGCCGATTATCCTTCATGCAGATTATTATAAATATCCATCGGTCGATCAACTATCGTGAGGGCCGCAATACAGAGAAATGATGAATCAGGAACTTTAATTTTTGACTGGAGATAGAAGGTGCTGCGGGCACCGTCATCTAAGTTTAAAGGCCGAAACCCCCAACCGAGCCTAATTGCTTCAGAATCTGCAACCCGTCAGGCTTTTAAAAACTCCCGGATGTCGCAGGACAACTGTTGGGCCTTTTCCAGAAGAATTGCATGGCCGCAATTTTCGTAAATAATCATTTTTGCCGCGGGCAGCTCTTGCCGGAAATCAGCGGCAAGCGCAATCGGAAAAAGCGGATCGTCCTTGCCTAAAATGATCAGAATAGGCCGGGAAATGTCTTGAGCGCGGTTGTTGCTGTCAAACACAGTGCATGCGCCAAGCTGTCTCAGGAAGGCATAGAGCGGCTGCAAATTCTTCATCCGCAGGGCAACTGACTGATCCAGAATATCCGGATGTTTTCCCGCAAACCCTGGCGCCGTCATCAGCGTCATATCTATACGATATACCTGCTCGGGCGGCTTGCCCATGATGGCGGCCGTCGCCTGGTCCCAGAAAGGTTTGCCTAATTTCTGGCAGCGTGGCCCGCCCATGCCGGTCGCCACGAGAATCAGGCGATCGACGACATCCGGATAAGAAAGAGCAATTTCCTGCGAGATGAATCCCCCCATTGATAAACCCACGACGTGGGCCTTAGCAATGCCCAACGCTCTGAGCAGCCCGACGGCATCGGAGGCCATGAGCGCAATCGAATATTCTTCATCCGGCTTATCGCTCAGGCCGATGCCCCGGTTATCCAGCGCAATGACCCGAAAATCTTTGGAGAGCTCACGAATTTGCGCAAACCACAGATCCAGGGGAAACGCCAGTCCATTGATGAGGATGAGCGGTTCACCCTCGCCCTGTTCTTCGTAATGAATCTTGATCCCGTTCACTGTCTGATACGGCATAAGCAATCTTTCTTTCCCTGGGAATTTTATAAAAAGGGAACGGCCGCGGCCGTTCCCTTGTGACTGACAACAATGGAAGATTTATTAGATTGCTTCCAGCGCCAACGCCATGCCCTGACCGCCGCCGATGCACAGGGAAGCCAATCCCAGGCCCACATTGCGGCGCTTCATTTCATTGGCCAACGCCATGACGATGCGCGCCCCGGAGCAGCCAACCGGATGGCCGATGGAAATAGCCGAGCCGTTGACATTGGTGATATCCCAGGGAATGTTCAATTCACGCAGACAGGCAATCGCCTGAGAGGCAAAGGCTTCATTGAGTTCAAACAGGCCATAATCTTTGATGGATGTTCCGGTGATTCTGAGCAGTCTGCGGACTGCCGGAACCGGCCCCAATCCCATGTAAGCCGGATCCACGCCGCCGGAGGCATAGCCTTTGATCCGCGCCAGCGGCTTTAAACCCAGCTGCTTGGCTTTTTCTTCGCTCATGATGAGAAGGGCTGCTGCCGCATCGTTGATCCCGGAGGCGTTACCGGCTGTGACCGTGCCATCCTTCTTAAAGGCCGTACCCAGTTTGGCCAGTTTTTCCATACTCGTATCCATCGGACGCTCGTCTGTGTCGAACACGACGGGATTGCCTTTCTTCTGAGGAATGGTAACCGGAACGATTTCACTCTTCAGGATGCCGCTTTTAATGGCGCTGCGGGCTCTGGTATGACTCTCCAGGCTCAGCTTATCCTGTTCTTCACGGGAAATACCGTATCGCGTGGCAATGTTTTCCGCCGTGACGCCCATATGGTAGCCGTAGAAGATTTCATACAGAGCGTCAAACACCATCAGGTCGACGGTCTTGCCGAAAGGCATGTCCATCCTGTGTCCCCAGCGCGCTTTGGGTAATCCAATCGGAACGTCGCTCATATTTTCCATACCGCCTGCAATAACGACCTCGTTGTCGCCTGCCTTGATGCTGGCAGCGGCAAGCGCGATCGCTTTCATGCCGGACGCACAAACTTTATTGATGGTAAAGGCTGTAGTCTCTTTGGGAAGACCGGCGCGGATCATAGCCTGGCGGCCGACATTTTGTCCCTGGCCTGCGCCAATGACGTTGCCCATAATGACTTCATCCACGGCGAGTTCATTCAAATTATCCACCCACTTGGAATATTGTTGTTCGATGGGGGATAGGCCTTCATTTTTAGCTGTATCAGGCGCATCTTCTTTGGCGTACGCGGGTAAAGCCGGCCGGAAACCGGCTTTGATCAACGTTTCACGAATAACGAGCGCTCCCAAATCCTTTGCGGAAACGTCTTTCAGGGAGCCACCGAAAGCTCCGACAGCGGTCCGCGCATTGCTGACAATGACTGCATTTGACATATTGTTACTACCTCCTTGATCTCAATTCTATTGATATTACTTATGTCATTCACATGACATTTTCGAAATTTAAAAGTCCGAAAGATCGACTAATGTATTAAATTTGCGGAGAGTATTTCATAAACGGGACGTTAAGGCAAGAATGATTTGACCTTTGCACCGGTGTTAAAAACGTCTTCGCAAGAAAGGCTGTCTCACCATGGGCCATACGCATCAGCAAATCAAAATACCGGGGTTTGATCCGGCCACTGAAGCTTTTGGGCATGGTCCCAAGGATCGGGGACAATATAATATCCTTGCAGAAGGTAATGAGGCCGCCGGGTTTGGCGCATATCTCCCGAACGCATATTAGGATTGCTTTACGGCCTCATTACCTTCGGCAGTTTCCTCAGAAAGATTGAACCGCAAGACCAACGTGTCGTCTTCAAACGTCCGGATCGTTCTGATTTTCGCTTTTTCAAAGACTTTCAGCATGGCATCGTTGCGCGGCAGAACATACGCAATAAACGCTTTGACCCCCCGGTCGCGTGCGATTTTGATCAAATAATTAAATAGGAAGGAGGCAACGCCCTTGCCCTGAAATTCCTCATCGACGATAAAAGCGACTTCGTAAGCATCGGCACGTTCATCAAACGCGTAGCGGGCCTCGCCAATGATTCGTTCGTTGCGCCCTTTTTCCACGATGGCCACAATCGACAGGACTTCCTTATAGTCGATGCTGGCGTATTTTTGCATTTCCTTGTGGGGCATCACCGGTTTCGGGGCAAAATAGCGGAAGTATTTAGCCTCATCGGAGAAGTTGTAGAATAGACGACGCATCATGTCTTCGTCCGAAGGCTTGATCGGACGGATTTTAACTTCCAACCCGTCTTTCAATGACTTGCGCGTCTCCAGGAGCGCCGGGTAGTTGGCTGCATGGCGGGCCACGTAAATCTGATCCGGGTAAAGATAATTAAGCGCCTTAGCCTGCTCCAGGAGGCGCTCCCGGTGGTCGGGGTGAGCAATGTCGATCATGGCCAGCGCGCGTTCGCGGATGGACTTGCCAAACAAATTGGCCACGCCGTATTCGGTGACGATGTATTTGACGACACCCAGTGTGCTGTGCGGATTTTCGACGTCGCAGTCATGCTTGATCACGATATTGCTGTTGCCCTGTTTATCGACCGAATTGAGCGCCACAATCGCTTTGCCTTTCCGGGAAATGGTCGCCGCCACGGAGAAGTTCAGTTTGCCTTCATAACCGGAAAGAAGATTGTCGCCCGAGTGAAAGATCACCGACTCCCCGGAGATATCGATTTTTTTGACGTTCATGATACCGATGAGACTTTTAATTCGTCGCACAACAAAGGGATTGCTGAGCTGAGCGATTGGGAAAAACTCGAAAACGGGATTCCGGTCGACGTAATCATACAGCGCCCTGCTGCCGTAACAGTAACTCCCGGTGATGAGCCCCCCGGAGTAACGGTTGCGATCCAGTGAAATGGCGCCGGATTCGACAAGCGTCATCGCCCAGTCGGAAATAACATGTGTTAATATCCCCAGCCTTTTTTTGTTCTTCAAATGATCCGCCACCGCGTTAAAGATCCGGCCCGCGTGCAGAACAATCGTTGATCCGTCTTCAATCAGATTGGAGATGTTCCAGCCGATGCGATCCATAATTTCATCGTAGGGTTTGTTTTCTCGTTCGATGAGCGGCAAATCGCTTTCCACAATGAAATCGACGCTGCTCACGTGAACCATCGTTTCACCGTGGGTGACCGGCACATGCGGATTCACTTCGGCAATGACCAGCGCGGCCTGCTTGATCACAATGCTGGCGACATCCACGGCCACTCCGAGTGACATAAATCCCTTTTCATCCGGGACGGAAGTCTGAATGATCGCCACATCGACGCCGACCGCTCCGGAGAGAAAAATGTAGGGAAGCTCCATGAGGTTGGCGGGAATGAAATCAATTTTGCCTTCAGCAAACGCCTTGCTGATGCTTTCGCCGACATTAAAGGTCTTTAGACGATACTGCCGCGCATTGGCGAGCGACAAGTAATCACCCAGTGTAATGAGCTGGATGATTTCCAGATCCCGGATATTGCGGGCTTCGGATTGAGTGATAGCCGCAAGCGTTTTACCGGGCGCCGCCGGGCCGCTGGAGACGAATATTTTTTGTCCAGGTTTTATTTTCTCCAGTAATTGATCCGTGCTGATCACCCTGGCACGGCAATCCAGACGAGACGTCCTTGAATCCTTTTCCATATTACGACCTTGCTTTACCATTCTGAATTACTAATTTATGATTATGGTCATTAGCTGTTTCCGCAGGTTCTATTGTGATATTACACGGGACGGGAGATACTTGCAAACAATTATCATTCAAAGTGATCAGACGAGGCTAAATTCAGCATCAAGGCCTCCGAGCGGCTCGGTCGTTTCGTGGGGACCGCGACGGGCGCCTTACTTCGAGATGTGTGACGCACGACACTAACTCGGCTAAACTTCATTGCAAAAAATGCCGAAATATATGAAAATACAGGCATCGAAACTGAAATCGACAGGATTCGTCATTTGAAAAGGGAGAACATTGCCCCATGATTGAGAAGAGCAATCGACAGTATATCGAAGAAATCAAGTCGCTACGCCGGCAGATGGCATATTCCGAGCAGTTAAAAGATCAATATCAGGAAACGATTGCGAAGCTTACGGAGAATGAAAAACTTTACCGCGATCTGGCTGAAAATGATCCTGATTGGACCTTCTGGCTGAATGCCGATGACCGCCTCATCTATGTCTCTTCCTCCTGCCGACGGCTTACCGGTTATGACCCGGAAGACTTTAAGAAAGACGCGAAGCTCCTGTTTAAAGTCATTCACCCGGACGACCGGACGGCGTTTGATGAACATGTCCGTTTTATGCATAAGGCAAAATCTCATGTGGAAGAGGAATTCCGTATCGTTCGGAAAGACAGGAAAACCCGTTGGATCAGTCACATCTGTCAGCCCGTTTATGACGCGGACGGACAATATGCAGGCATCCTTTGCAGTGATCGTGACATCACAGAGAGCAAGGATACGGGTAATGTGTCCCAGGAAGGTGAAAAACTCTATCGCCTGGTGGCCGAAAATATGAGCGACGTGATCTGGATGATGGACGTATCTCTTCAGCCGACATACATCAGCCCTTCCGTCGAGCGGCTACGCGGATTTTCGCCGGAGGAGGCGGTGGAGCAAAACCTTAGGGAGGCCTTGGCACCCGCATCCCTTCAACATTTCAACGAAATCTGGCTCGCGGAAATAGCACAGGAGCGATCAGGCAAAACCTTGCGCAATCGACCTTTGACGCTTCAGCTCGAATTTCAATGTAAAGACGGGTCGACGGTCTGGACCGAAACCGAGATTACCCCACTGCGGAATGAAGAAAAAAAGATGGTCGAAATTCTTGGTGTCAGCCGGAATATTACGAAAGCCAAACAAACCCTGGCAAACCTTAGTGCCTGTGAAGAAAAGCTGCGTAAAGGAGAAAATCAATTACAGGCACTTCTGAATGCCTCAACGGAAAGCTTTTTTGTGATCGATACCGACGGTAATATTCAGTTAGCCAATGAGGTAACAGCCCGCCGTCTGGGTACGGATCTGGAAACACTGCTGAAAAAGGGAAACATTAACGACTTTATCTCTCCGGAGGTGGGGGTCAAACGCAGACTCCTTGTTCTGCAAGCTCAAAAGACAGGCAAACCCGTTCATTTTCAGGATGAACTCAACGACAAAGTGATGTCCAACTCCGTTTACCCCATCCTGGAGGAAGAGGGCAAAGTAAACCAATTGGCCGTCTTCAGCATGGATATTACGGATCGCAAAGCTGCCGAGTCCGCTGATCAGGCGAGCCGGTTAAAGCAGGCCGAAGCCGAACGGTTGCTGCATTTGATCATTAATGCCCTGCCGGCAAGAATTTATTGGAAAGATAAACAGTCGAATTATCTTGGCGCAAATCGACCATTCGCAAAGGATGCCGGGCGTGAGAAGCCCGAAGACCTCATCGGAGATGTTGATCAAAATCTGAGCTGGAGTGGACAGGCTGACGTTATTCGTGAAGACGACGTGTCTGTAATGAGCGGACGATCCAAAATCAATTGTGAAGAATTACAGACAATGCCCGATGGACGTGAACGCTGGTTAAATACGACCAAGATCCCTTTGACAGATACAGACGGCCGGGCGATCGGTGTTTTAGGACTTTACGAAGACATCACCGAGCAAAAAAGAGTTGAAGAGGAACTCGCGGTACGCGCCAACCGCATCCTCCAACTCGAAAACCAGATCCATCAACTCAAAAGGCAGATCCATCAAAGCGAAAGCCAGATGCAGCATAACGAAAATCAGATGCAGGCGCTCCTCGATGCAACAACCGAAAGCATTTTTCTGACGGATGCCGAAGGCAGGGTTCTCTGTGCCAATGAGACGACTGCCCGGCGACTCAACACGGATCTCACCGCCCTGCTTTCCGGTCGCACAATGTATGATTTCGTCAGCCCGGCAATAAGAGAGACGCAACGAAAATTCGTTGCGGAGGCTCTAAAAACAGGTCAACCAGTGCGGTTTGAAGAAGAACGATCGGATGGAACCATCCTAAATTCTCTCTACCCTATCAGAAGAGAAGGCGGTCATGTCACGCAATTGGCCTTTTTCGGCATCGACATTTCCGAACAAAAGACAGCCATGGAAGCGTTGGCCGAAAGTGAAAAGCGTTACCGAAGCCTGTTCGAAAACAACCGGATGGCCATGCTGTTGATCGATCCCGAGAGCGGAGCAATCCTGGATGCGAATGCTGCCGCTTCCGCATTCTACGGTTGGAGTAGAGAAGAATTGGTGCGGAAGAAAATATCAAATATCGATACACTGCCTGCAAAAGAGATAAGCAGAAAGATGAGACTGGCGGTGGCGCGGGAAAGCAATCATGTTTTTTTCAAACATAAGCGGGCAGACGGTTCTCTAAGAGATGTGGAAGTCTTCAACAGCGTCCTGCAGTTCCGCGGCAAGTCCGTCATCTGCGCGATGATTTACGACATCACGGATCGAATCCAGATGAAGGACGCCCTGCAGCAGTCGGAGAAACTCGACTCTCTGAGCATTCTGGCCGGCGGCATCGCTCATGATTTCAACAATCTGATGACGATCGTCCAGGGGAATATCGACGTGGCTCTCTTTGGCCTGCCAGAAGAAGAAAACGCTCGTCAAAGCCTGCAGATGGCACAGGAAGCCGTGGAAAAAACGAGGGACATTACCAATCGGCTCATCACCTTTTCTCGTGGAGGAACGCCGGTCTTCAAGATTTGCCGGATAGAAAACTTGCTTCGCGAGTCAACAAAGATTGCTCTACAATCGTCGCAGGTCCAACTGGACATGGATATACCTGGTGAACTTTGGCCCGCTGAAGTGGATCCCCTTCAGATCAGGCAGTGCTTCAGCCACCTCATAGATAATGCCAGAGAAGCAATGCCGGACGGCGGAACTCTGACCATTCACGCCGAAAACGCCGATATTACAGATGCAGACGCCCTGCCTCTTGCCGAGGGGCCATATCTTAAGATTACTTTTGAAGACAGCGGCTCGGGCATTCCCGCTGAACATATCGCCAGAATTTTTGATCCGTATTACTCTACTAAACCGATGGGCAAAGATAAAAGTATAGGCCTGGGCCTGGCAGTCTGTCATTCTGTTTTAAAGAAACACGGTGGATACATCACCGTAAATTCGGCAGAAGGCTGCGGAGCGATGTTCAGTTTGTATCTTCCGGCTCAACCAGGAAGTATCGTAGACGAAGTGCCGCCGGTTGTCGAACAGGCACCTGCTTTGAAACGGATTCTGATTATGGATGATAATGAAGACATCCGTAAGATTCTTCAGATCTATATGGAGAAGCTGGGATTCGCTGTTACCGGCGTGGCCAGCGGCCAGGAGGTCATCCGCCTTTACCAGGAAGCGAGGGAAGCCGATGAAGCCTTCAACGCCGTCTTTATGGAAATTTCCGTTAAGCAAGGCTTGGGTGGTGATGCTGCCCTCGCCAAACTCAAAAATATTGACCCGGATGTCAAAGCCGTTGCCATCTTGTCCGAATTTGGCGATTCTCAAATTCAGGACTTCTTGGATCATGGGTTTCATGATGTCCTGGGTAAACCGTTCCGTCTCGAGGACATGAAGAAAATTCTGAAAAGCCTTTTGGAATCCTGACAGGCATCCGCAGGAATAACCCGGACAGACTTCCGCTTGACAAGGTTCCACCATCATCAGTATAAAGCCGGTTCGAAGTGAAGGTGTTTTACGCCAGAGCAGGTCCAACACCGAAAGGGAAAGTATTTTGAAAAAAATCCGGAAAATATTAGTGGCGAACCGCGGTGAAATCGCTTTAAGAATTATTCGCACGGCAAAAGAAATGGGGCTCGACACGGCTGCCATCTATGAGAAACCGGACAGTGAAGCTTATTTCCTGCGTTTCGCCGACCAGGCCATTTTGATCGGCGACGGGCCCCGCAAAGATTATCTGAATATCGATAAGATCATTTGGGCAGCGCAGAAATCCGGAGCAGATGCCATTCATCCCGGCTATGGCTTTTTATCGGAAAATCCGGACCTGGCCACAGCCTGCGAAGAGGCCGGGTTCACCTTTATCGGGCCTCCGCCCAAGGTCATCAGCGACTTGGGCAACAAGGTCGTCGCCCGCAGCATCATGGAAAAAGCCTCCATCCCTTTTGTGCCGGGAACTGGTGTCCTCTCCGAAGGCGAGGATGGTATCCGTGAAGCACTGGCCTTTGGCGCAAAGTATGGCTACCCCATCATGTTCAAAGCCTTGGCCGGCGGCGGCGGTCGCGGCATCCGTAAGATCACAGGTGAAGAAGACTTGCGGGTACAATTGCCGCAGGCCCGCTCGGAAGCACGTTCCGCATTCAACGACGACCGCATCTACATTGAAAAGGCCGTGGAATCGCCCCGGCATATCGAAGTCCAGATTCTGGCCGACGCATACGGCAACGTCATGCATCTCGGAACGAGAGATTGTTCCATCCAGAGGCGCCATCAGAAACTACTGGAAATCGCCCCCGCGGATCTGCCGCCTTCCGTCTTGGACGCGATGCATCAGACGGCCATTCGCGCCGCCAGTAAGGCCGGCTATGTAAACGCCGGCACGGTGGAGTTCCTGGTGGACCCGCAAACCAATGAATTTTGGTTCATGGAAGTGAACACCCGCCTCCAGGTGGAGCACACCGTGACGGAAATCCTCACGGGCATCGATATTATCCGCCAGCAGATTCTCCTGGCCGAAGGGGGACGGCTGGAAATTCCGGAAGAACGCATCCATCTGGTCGGCAAGGCCATTCAGGTCCGGATCAATGCCGAAGACCCGAAAAACAACTTTATGCCGGAAGGCGGCAAACGCGTGGAAGTCTACCAGTCGCCCGGTGGTCCGGAGATCCGCCTCGACGGCATTGTCTATCAGGGCTACAAGATACCCACCGATTACGATTCCCTCCTCGTGAAACTGACGGTGCGCGGCTATTCCTGGGAGCAAACCATTCAACGCCTGAAGCGGGCGCTCCGGGATTTCTTAATTGTCGGCCCGAAAACCACGATTCCATTTTATCTTTCCATTTGCGATGAAAAAGATTTTCGCAGTGGTCAATTCACGACCAGCTATCTCGATCTGCACCCCGAAATATTTGACTATCCCGAAACGGAGCGGGAAATCGCCAGGCTATCCAAACTCATCGCGGAAATCCACTCGCTGAAAATCAATCCCTACGCCTACTGACAGAAAAAGCGCCAAGGAGAAACTGTTTTATGAAAAGCTTACCCGAAGGACGAATCACCCCCCGGGAACTTAAAAACACCGGAGTAAAATCCATACTCGATAAGATGCGCCGGCAAGAAGGATACTACGTTACCAACGCGGAACGGGATTTGTCCCAGTCGGATTTTAAAAATCGGATCATGCCCCATACGCAGATTCTGGTGGCTCCGGAAAGAAATGCCGCCGGTTTCTTTTCCCTGGAAATCACCGGCGGTGCGTCAGTGCATGTTGACCTGCTGCGCAAGCAGATGAATCCCCTCGAGAAGCTTGAGGTGCTTTCCGGTTACATGCCGGATACTCTTTTTCAGACGCTGTGCCGGGGCATCAATCTGTTCGGCTACCGCCCTTATCCGGAAAATGTCATCCGCCTGACCGTAGAGACGTTTGCGCGTTACGTCCACGTCTGGCGTGTTTTCGATTTCCTGAATTATATTCCCAACATGATTCCCGTCTATGAAGAAGTCAAAAAGGCGGGACGGATTCTCGAAGCCGCAGTTTGTTTTTCCACCGGCCCCGAACACACCAACAAGTTCTACCTGAAAAAGGTTGCCGAGATTCTTGAGGTGACCGGACCGGATATCATTCTGGCCGTCAAGAATCACGCCGGCCTGGGAACGCCCCGGCGCATCGGCGATCTGATCCACGCGATTATGCAGAGGCATCCCGATCTGCTCGTTCATTACCACGGCCACAACACCGACGGCAACGAAATCGGCCGAGTGGTCACCGCCGTCCAAAACGGCGCAAAGATTTTCGACGCGGGAGACCATGCCCTGACCGGATTCTACGGCCCGCCACCGCTTCTTACCATTGTGAACATCCTCGATGACTATGGCCACACGGCGATCGGTCTGGACAAGCAGGCTATCGTTGACGCCTCCAACAAGCTAAGACGGGAACGCCCGTGTTATCGTGATTTCGAGTCGCAGTTTTTCGGGTTTGATCCGACCGTGCAAACTCACAAGTTGCCCGGCGGGGCCACAGGTTCGAGTTTCGAGCAGGCGCAGAAAGGCGGATTTCTGACACGCATGCCGGAAATTTTACAGAAGGAACTGCCCCGCGTGCAGACAGAACTGGGAAATTTTTGGAGCGTGACGCCCGGATCGCAGATTCTCTGGACGACAGCCGCCAACAATGTCGTCAAGGGAGCACGCTACAAAGACGCCAGCGATGATCTGAAGAACCTGCTGCTGGAACGATACGGCAAGTTTCCGTTTTATAAGCCGGGACCCGAAATTTATGAAGCTGTGTTCGGTGAGGATTGGAAGAAGATTGTCAAAAGAGAATCTGGTTATCAGAAGATTGAAGATATCGACTTGACCATTGAAAAGAGAATGCTGGATCACGCGTTGGGCCGGAAAGCCACCGATGATGAACTGGTGCTGTATCTGCAGCATCCTAATGACGCCGTGAGCTTCTTCAAATTTGAGGAAAAATTCGGCAAGACCTGGGTTCTGCCGCCCAGTGTGTGGTTCAGGCGCGGCGGATTCAGCATCGGCGACAAATTTGAATTCCCCGACGCCTACGGCAAACACCATACCATTGAAATCGGCCCGATGCGGCGCACCAAAGACGGCGACTACATGACGATCCTCGGCGTCGATTATCATCCGGAGCCGATCTTAACAGCGGCAGAAGACGAAGCCGGTGAAAAAGCAAAAGTCAAGGTCACCCTTTCCGCCAAAGAAATAGAGACGCTGGCTCGGATAGGCGATATCCGCGCGACAATGAAAGGCGCGGTCAATCAGATCCCGGTGGCCGTGGGCGAAGCGGTCAGTGAAGGGGACGTTCTCGTTGTTTTGGAAGCCATGAAAATGCTGACCAACATCACGGCCGAAATCAATGGCAAAGTGACAGATATTTTTGTTTCTCCCGGCTCCTCCGTGGAAATCGGCGATAAGCTGATGATGATTGAGATATAGGTTGTTAGACTGTGGACTTTTAGTCTATTAAAGAAGGGAACGGCTATTAGCGTTCCCTTCTTTAATTTCAATGATGTCTTTATGCAGCCGCTCCCGCGCCATTCTTCTTCAGTTCCTTCCACTTCCTGAGAGCTAAATAAATTACGCCAAGAGAAAGAATAATCAGACCAACGTCCGTTACGGCAAGTGCCATGTTGCTCTTGGGAATGTACTTATTGATCAGAAGGGACAGAAGCGAATAGATGGTGGTGACCATCATGAAAATCGCCGGCAGGATGGTAAACCAGGCTGTTTTCTTTCTTTTCGTGAGCCAGGCCGACACGGCAATTAAGGCGAGCGACGCGAGTAATTGATTGGCCGAGCCGAAGATCGGCCAGATGGCCGCAAAGGCATTCGTATACGCCAGAAGATACATCAAAACGACGCAGAGCAGAGCATTGAAAAGATATGATTTCATGATTTTCGGAACTTTTTTGAAAATTACCTGCCAGAGCTCTTCAAACAGGTACCGGTTCAACCGGACGGCCGTGTCCAGCGTCGTAATTACGAAACCCTCAACCATCAGGATCCCGAAAACCGTCCCGTAAATCGGCGGAATGCCCAGGGCTTTATCCAGCAGTCCGCCGACGCTGACGGCAAACGCCAGAATCGGATTGGCTTTGACGCCGACCGCCGTGGGGAAAGCGATATTCACATAGTCGCTGAAGGCGATGCCGCAGCCGACGGCAATCATGACACCAATCGCCAGCAATCCCTCCAGCAACATTCCGCCAAAGGCAATCTTTTTAACATGCGATTCTTTGGAAACCTGCTTGCTGGACGTTCCCCCCGCCACCAGGCAATGAAACCCGGAAACGGCGCCGCAGGCCACCGTAATAAACAGAAAGGGCCAGATAGGACCCAGTTTACTGCTCCCCGCCGCCAAGTTGAAGGCGGGCGCCGTAAAGGTCACGCCTTTGAATCCGGCCACAATGCCGCCGATAAACAGCGCCGCGACGCCCACATAGAGTAAAAAAGAATTGGTAAAATCCCGGGGCTGCAGAATAATCCATACGGGAATTCCGGCCGCAATCAGCGTATAGAAACAAAGAATGATCATCCAGATATCGGGGCCCAGCGTCACCGGAAACCGCATGCCGACAAGAATGGAACCGATACAAACGATGACGGCCAGGGAGGCCGCCCAATAAACATGAATTCCCCGTTTATAGACCAGCCAGCCGAGAAATGGCGCAAAAGCGGTGATGATAATGAGGGACGTTGAGGAAATCCCTCCGATCTGCGCGTTGAGCATACCATTAACCATAGCGGTATTCACGATATTCTGGTTGGGATCCAGTCGCATCATTTCAAGGGGAACCATAGAGGTGAGCGACACGGCGGTCAGCCCCAGAAACGCGGAGGTCAGAAGCAGGAGCATCAGGATGGCAAAACTGATGAATAAGAAGAACCCCGTGCTTCCCAGAGACTCCTTGGCGATCTCCGCGATGGATTTGCCTTTCTCCCGGACACTGGCAAACAAAACGGTCATGTCCTGAACGGCACCGATAAAAATGGTGCCCACAACCGCCCACAGCCAGACGGGCAAAAATCCGAAAAGAATCGCCACAGTGGGGCCGATGATGGGCCCGCCGCCGGCAATGCTTGCAAAATGATGGCCGAAAAGAATCAGGGGCTTAGTCGGCACATAGTCGCAATCGTCTTTCAGGGAACAAGCCGGTGTCGGGTTGTTGTCATTTTCTTCGAAAAGTCTTGCTATAAACCGAGCATAAAAACGATACGCCAAATAAAATAGTGCTGCCGCAATAATCAATAATACTGCTACATTCATCATTTTCTCCTTAATCTACATGTCGTACAGGTACTTCATGACAGGGTGAAAAAAAATGGTTCACTTTCATTTATTGACCGGCTTTTGCCCTCCTTTCGAAATATTTTTATAAAAAAGCCTCGGCGGCTCATTGTCTTTTGGAATAAAGTTATTATGATGATGTAATAGATTTTATTGAAGAAATTATTGTATTTGAGATTACTCATATCAGGTTTCACTCATTTGTGGCAGAGATCATGATATACAAAATTCAGTTCAATTCAAGAGTTTTTTGAACAGTAAAAGCCATTCTTTGGTTCTTGACAATATTAAAATTGATGATATGGCAAAATAAACCGATCGTGAAGTGTGCGTGTCGATATGTTCGGCGATGCCGGAAAAGATTTTTAAGGCCTTGTCGGGCCAGATCAAAGTGATGAGCTACTAAAATAAATATAGAAGGAGTGAGTTTTATGATTAAATCAAGATTGTGTGATCTGGTGGGGATCAAATATCCTATCATCCAGGCGGGTATGGGACCTTTTTCCAATAATAACCTTTGCGTCGCCGCGGCGAATGCCGGTGTTCTCGGGCTTCTCTCGACAAGCGGTCTTTTCAACAAGCAAGACCAGCCCTGGATCTACGAGGCTTTCATCAAAACAGCCGATTCCACCATGAACGATGATATGGCGACGGTTCTGGAAAATCTCTTAAAAAGAACCTATCGTCTTACCAAGGATCAGGGCGGCGTTTTCGGCATCAATGTCATGGTATCAGCAGAGCTTCGAGATAAAGCGATGGTCATGATCGATACGGCCATCAAGGTTCGGGAAGAAAATCCGGATATTAAGAAACACTTTAAAGTCATCTTTACCTCCGCCGGTGACCCGGTCGGATTGAAAGACAAGATCAAGGGCGCAGGCTTCACCTGGATGCATGTGGTTCCATCCGTCAAGGGTGCACAGCGCTGTAAGAAAGCTGGCGTGGACGTCATCGTTGCCTCCGGGCACGAGGGCGGATTCCATACATCGTGGGAACCGGTTCACTCGATGATTCTTCTTCCCGCCGTGGTTGAAGCCGTTTCCGATGAGAAAACCCTTGTCTGCGGCGCCGGTGGATTCTGCGACGGCAAGACCCTCGCGGCCGCGCTGGTCCTGGGCGCTGACGGAGCCCAGATGGGTACACGCTTCCTGGCTACTCAGGAAAGCGATTTCCACCAGATCTGGAAGCAAGGCGTCGTGGACGCGGGCGACCGCGGCACGCTGGTGGCGCGTGGCTTTGTCGGACCGGCGCGCTGGATTAAGAATAAACGCAGTGAGGTCCATGCACTCAATACCTTGCAAAAATCCCCGGGCGTCTTTTTAGGTACACCGGATGATTATACCACCATTGACATGGCTCTGATCGACTATGAGGTTGATTCCATCCGCGCCGTCTGCCTGGGTGACCAGGAAAAAGCCATGATGGCCGCCGGAGAAGCAGCTCAGCGGATCAACGATATGCCCAAGGTCAATGACCTGGTTCAAACTATCGTCACCGATGCAGAAACTATTCTCAGGAATGTGCAGACCAAAATCCTGGGTTAATCAACTTACTCATCCTCGCAAGAGTGCTTAAGAGGGGACGGCCTCGGCCGTTCCCTCTTTTTTGTGTCATCGTCATGAGGGTCCTTTGCGTATCAGAAGGCTGATGCTTGCAGTGACGCGCGTTCTCCCAGTTCAAGCGGTCGATGAAACCAATCATAAGGACGCAAAAGCGTCGCTGACGATCTATCTAAAATAGCGGTGCTCTTTCCGCTTGACACGGTTGTGTGTTCTTTCTATAGTGCCGGTCACGAGGAGTCGTTCGTCAATCGATTAATTTTAATAAAATCATAACATAAGGAGGAAAAACAATGGCTTTTGAATATGAGAAACTGACAGTGGAACAAGACGGCATGGTTGTCGTCGCGGCAATCAATCATCCGCCGGCAAATTCAATGGGACAGGGAGTTTTGAGAGACCTCGAAGACCTGCTGAAGAAATGTGAAAAAGACGACGCCGTACGCGTCATCATCATCACCGGCACCGGCAGCAAATTGTTTTCCGCGGGCGCGGACATTACCGAATTCGCAGGACTTCAAGCTGGAAATATTCCCAAGTACAACGGCAATGAGATTTATTTCAAAATTGAAAATTATCCGAAAGTCATCATTGCCGCCATGCAGGGGGGTGCTTACGGAGGAGGCCTGGAATTAGCCTGCTGCTGCCATCTCAGAATCATGGCCGAAGAAGCAACATTGGGCCTTCCGGAAGTCAAACTGGGCCTCAATCCCGGCTGGGGCGGCACGCAGCGCCTGCCCCGCTTCATCGGCAAGACCAAAGCTCTGGAACTTATGCTGACCGGCGATTTTATGCCGGCAAAAGACGCGTTGGCATTGGGGCTGCTCAACAAAGTCGTTCCGCAGGCTGAAGTGCTGGCAACAGCCAAGAAACTAGCCAAGAAACTAGCCAATGGCGCTCCGGTCGCGCAGCGTGAGATTATGAGAGCGGTTCGGGAAGGGCTGGAAACCACAGTCTTCGAAGGCGTTATGAAAGTTGAATACAGCGCCAGCAAAGCGTTGCAATTTACCGAAGATTTCAAGGAAGGCGCAAAGGCATTCCTCGAGAAAAGAGCACCGGTTTTCAAAGGCCGATAGTTGCGAACGGCTTAACCGTTTGACTAAAGATGCAAAGGCGGCGGTTGGATTCTTCCAACCGCCGCCTTTTTTGATCTGCAATAAAATCTCAGAGTGTATAAAGCTCTCTGATATCTGTTTGAGGATAAGAAAGCCTGCCGCCTTTATCAATAACCTGATTGCGGTACTTCTTCACAGAAATGACTTCCAGGGTCTCGATATGCTGGATGCTTTTGAGCATTTTGGTTTTGCCAAGTAATTTCTTGTAACTATCATAGGATTCCGTAATCACTTCGACAATAAATGAACTCGCTCCCTGAATGTGCAGAATGGAATGCACGATGCGCATCTTTTTCAGCAATTCGATCAGTTTTTCGTCGTGATGCGGATTATCAATGAGCATGAAAAAATGAAAACGGTCCGTAAGATCCCTGTAATCTTTTAAATCAAATTCTCCCTTTTGTTTGAAGACATCAATCACTTTCTGTGTCTGCATGGAAATGACCGACGGAATACCTGCGGCAAGTTTGAGTGATTTGAGCTGGTTAATCCAATCGCTTAACTGCGCTTTATCGTCAAAATTGGAGTCGATGATGTAACTATAACGTCCCATGACATGGAAAATGGATATCGCATGCGAATTTCCTTTGAGAAATTCCATCACACCACTTTCCTCACCCCAGTTTTGGATAAAGATCAGTGCGTGCAGAACATGATTATTTGACATGGCTCCTCCTGTTTTTTTTGCAAGTGGCTTTGAAAAAAGGATTGAACTCATTTCCCTATGTGATGTAAAGTATATGAAATATGACATTGACGTGTCAAGCGGCATTTCGCGAGCAACTGAAATTCTGAAAAAAACATGGTATGGAGGATAATATGAGAGTGAAGAAATTATTTTTTTATACGCTCTTGATGGCATTCTTTTTTGTACCGTCAACGTTACTTGCGGTAGACTTCGCCTGGATGTCCAATTTCAATATTCAGGCACAGGCAGATCCTTCCGGTTTTCGCGCGAAGATCGGAGCGCGGTTCAACATCGGCGATGCCCAGATCACAACCGTACTTAGCAATTTCCCCGAACCGGCCGATGCTTACGTCGCACTGCGTTTAGGGGAAATGTCCGGACGGCCGATTGACGTCGTGACGGAGCGATATCAGAAAAATAGAGGCCAAGGATGGGGAGCGCTGGCTAAAAGCCTGGGCATTAAACCCGGTTCGCCTGAATTCCATGCTCTCAAGCGCGGAGATGATCTCTATGGCCAAAAAGGCAAGAGCAAAGGTAAGAAGGATAAGAAAAAATAAGAACGCTATTTTGATATGCTAGTCCGTATATCCGATAATCTCCCCGCGTCACTTTGATACAAAGATCGAGTTTTTTTCTGCGGAGAATACGGTCCTCTCAAAAAAATTGATGGTCACCGTTGACGGCGTACAGGGATGGAAGCCGTCGACCAGACCGCAAAGCCTTGATGACGCACGCTTCACAAAAACTGACTATCACCTGCTGAAGAATCGGCTGGTTCTTTATGTACCGCCCGTCATGATATTTTATTCGGCTGCTATTTTTATTTGTCGGAGCATTTTATTTTCTATCTTCATCCCGGTGTTTATCAATGCAGTCGCAGCTATTCAGGGCATCTGATTTGCCGGAAATGAACAAGCCGGCAGGTACGGGAAAACGATAATTTGGGGCATCACTGAAGAAATCGGCCGGCCCCGATGAGCTCTCCTGCTGATCTTTGCCGAAGGCCGCAAATACTTATCAAAAAATTCTCTTTTGACGATCCGGCGAACAGGATAATGATGTCCAGCGTCAGACCTTCGGTTCCGACATTCAGTTCATCCGTCATTGAATAGCATTTGTTTAACCGAGGCGGCATCATCAAGATTATGACCGGCCGCAATGATCGACGCTTCCTGATGGAAACGGGTCAGCCGGCAGAACATGACGACTATGCTTTTATCTGCATCGAAGACGATTGGCCGAGTATGACTCAGGAAATGCGCAAGCGCTCATTTCCAAACCTTTTTTCATAACAAACCTGCGTGGCCGCCGCGTTGGAATTATCAAAAACCACGACGGCCTGACGACAGTTGATTCCGTATTGGGTAAAGACACAAGAGTCATCATCTATCTGCTCTGCGCCGAAAGCGGGGAAAAATGCAGGGAATCCGTTCAATATAAAAGGCGGCATTCTTTCGAATGCCGCCTTCCTCTGACTTTGTTTCTTTAAGCTCGCGTGCCCGACAGGGGTACTATTTTCTTAATTCCGCCGGTTTTTTGTAGCGCTTGGGGTCAACCCACTTGGCCACATAGGCTTCGTTTTCCGGACAGGACTCATGCAAATAGGCAATCTTCCCGCCCTGCTGGAACTGGACAATTAGCTGATAGTAATAGCCCGGATAAGTTTTCCACGGATCCTTCGGATTGACTCTCATCCGTGAATGGAAGAAAGGTTTAATCTTCTGGGTTTCATATTTCACCTTTCCCAGAGAATAAACTGTTTCCACATCCTCCATAGCCTTGATTAGTTTCTTGATGTCTCCGGTCCCTTTGGCTCTCTCAATAGCCGCCTTGAAATGATAGATATCCGCATACGCGATGTGAACGTGAATCTGCATGGGGATTTTTCGAGCGTGGGCTTTTTTTACAAGCGGTATGGTTTTGTCCGTCAGAGCAATATCATCAAGATCTGTGTAGGAACTGATGATACTCAATGCCTTGCCTCCCGTCATCTTCCAGTAATCCTGGGTCTGGGCAACGCCGCCGTAAAGGTTAACCTGAATGTCTTTAGCCGCGGAATCGGCCCACTGCTTGGCGAAAGATTCCGTGTCGGTAAACCAGGAACTGATATAAAAAATCAGATCGGCGTTTGATTTTTTGATATCCTGAAGAATCGGCAGATACATCGTGCCGCGGGGCTTCACCGCTTTGCTGTAAACAATTTCCAGGCCGCAATCTTTTGCCATTTTTTCCCAGGTCGGCAAATTGATATAACTGATGCCTTTGCGCCATTCCGTCGTCCAGGCCAGGTCTTCCCAGAGAAACGCAATCTTTCTGGCTTTTTCATATTCAGGAATCGTTTTGCAGAAGAAATATTTCTGTTGGGCGTAATGCGCCGGTTCCGGATCCCAATCGCGGAAGCAATGATCGTATTTCGGCGCTTCGTCGATGATCCGCGCCGTCAGTTCGGAACCCATCGGCCCGTTGAAAACCAGAATATGTGGATACTCTTTCGCCAGCATTCCGGATGCTTCCTGCACGGCCAGACAGATTTCCGACCGGCCTTCCACAGAAACAAACTTGGCCTTATCTTCAATGACCAGCTTGCGAAACGCCTCTACGGACAACGACGTGTCGCCTTTATTATCCATGACCACATACTTTACCGGTCGACCCAGAATACCGCCCATGGCGTTGACCTCTTCAACGGCCATCTTCTGGATGTCCATACAAGGCCGGGTACCGGGTGAGGCCACCATGCCGATGTAACCGATGACGAAGGGTTCGCCTTTTGGCTGTGCCCCTGAGATGGATGGTGCGCCGATTGCAATCGCAACCAGGAGCATCAATGCTGTAAAAACGACAATGTTAACACTTCTTGTTCGCTTCATCATTTCCCCTCCTCCTCAAAAAAAAGACTTTAAAAATTTTCTGATCAAATTTCTGCCGAATATTTGATCCCCCCTAATCTTTCAGATACTTATTCCGGACATAGTCATTGTCCTTGCCGATCTCACTCGACACCCATTTGACCCGCGGAGGCGATTCGGACATTTTTACAAAATTGGCGCTGATCGTGTATTTACCCAGTTTTTCATCCTCCACTTCCTGAAAGGCCTTGCGGATCTGCCATTGTTTATTGCCCATGGCCTCCTCCGGCGTCATGAGCTTCATAACAATGGGAACACCGCCACCCCGCCATTTGGACCGGGCCGACCTTTTGCTGTAATTCAAAGCCATCTTAACCAGCTCGTCGCTGGTGAATTGAAGCGTCTTTTCCTCGATGATTTTATGCAGGTGAATGGCCTGCTCCAGAATATCGGGAATACGATCCGACGAATAGCGCCAATCATCTTCTTGTTCCCAGAGACCAAGGATTTTTAAGAGCGCGCGAAAGTCATGATCACGGGGAGCGGCAATGGCCACAAAGCCGTCTTTGCATTTCCAGTGTCCATAGGGATACAGGATGAAATCCAGGACGCCGATACGCGGACGGGCTTTTTCCCAGGTAAAACCGATGGTGGCCGGCATGCCGACCATGGAAGAATAGGCGTCCATACCGGCTACGTCAACCATCTGACCCTGGCCGGTATTTTGCCGGTGGATCAGGGCGACCGTACCGCCGAGAGCTGCGGAAAGCCCCGAAATATACCACCCCGCCCACATACCGCCTCGGAGCGGCCAGTTTAAAGGTTCGGGTTCATTAGGCAGCCCGCCCATCTGCGCGGGCAGACCTGATCCCGCCTGTGATGTGATATCCGTATCAGGCATTTTTGCGGACTCTTTGGCTTTATCCGTGTATTGCCCGTAAGCGGAAAGAGCGATATAAATCAGCCCCGGATTGGTCTGGCTCAGTTGACGGTAACCGATTCCCCAGCCGTCCATCTCGCCGGGCGCGAAGCTTTCAATCACCACCGCGGCCCTCTGGGCAAGCTTCGCAAATATTTTCCGGTCTTCAGGATTGTTTTTAATGTCCAGCGTCATATACCGCTTATTGCGGCCTTCAAACATGAAAGGAATTCCCACACCCTGGACCGTGACCCCGAAAGGGGTAATCTGTCGCGCCGGATCACCTGCTGCGGGCTCAATCTTAATGACCTCCGCTCCAAACTCGGCAAAGAAACTCGCGGCGATAATGCCCGCAAAGCTCGCCGAACTGACATCGAGCACGAGAATGTCGTCGAGCACTTCCGGTTTGCCTTCGGCATTCATGATTTCGGCCAGGATTTTCCCCCGGTCACTGCCCTTGGCGGCGTGTCGAGTATAAATTTCTTCCTTCGGGCTCATTTTCCAACCTCTTTTCCGTAGTTATAGATGGGATCCTCACTCAGATTATAATAGACGGGCGGTTTCAATCCCGGCCTGTCGTCAAATGTTCCGACGACTTTTTTCTTTTCCAGCTCCTTGATTTGCTCTTCCGACAACCCCAGAAATTTCTTAAGTACAAGCCGGTTATGATAACCGAGCGGCCGCGCCAGCCATTTGGTGCGCGCCGGCGTTCCGGAAAGCTGAGCGGATGGCCCGGCAATAACCAGGTTGCCGTACACATCGTCTTTAAAAAGAATGACACTTCCCCTTTTTCGCCGCCATTCCTCATTGGCAATCATGAAGTCGTCGGCCACTTCGGCTGCAGGGAACCCCCATTCGTCAGCCAGTTTAACGATATCGGCGCAGGACTTTGACTTGACCCAGTCGACCGTCAATGCAGTCAATGCTTTGGCGTTGTCCGGCTTCAATCTTTCCAGTGTATCCGTAAAGCGGGGATCGGAGGCGAGTTCTGCCTTACCGATAGCTTCGGCAAAAGTCTTAAACTGGCCGGATGTCGCACAGGCCAGAGCCAGAAATTTGTCATCTGCGGTTTTGAAAATGGAGGCCGGCATCATTGTAGGGTCTGTATTTCCTGTTCGCCCGATAGCTTCCTTCGTCACTGAATTATAAGTATAATTAAACAACATGCGCATCAGGCCTTCTGTTTGAGCCATATCAATATACTGCCCCTTACCGGTTTTCTTCCGGTGATAGAGGGCCATTAACACAGCCAGCGCCCCGAAATTGCCGGGAACAAAATCCCCGACATAATCCGGCAGCTTGTAATAAATATCCGTATTAGGATAGCCGTTTAAGGTCAACACACCACTGGCTCCCTGGGCCAGGAGATCCCAGCCGGGGAAATAACGCATCGGACCAAACTGGCCGTATGTGGAGCAGCTCAGGAAAACGATTTTCGGATTAATCTTCGATATCTTTTCATACCCGATGCCCCATGCGTCCGCTGTACCGGGCGCGAAGTTTTCAATGACGACGTCCGCTTCTTCGGCCATTTTATAGATAAGGTCCTTGGACTCTTTCAACTGAAGATTGACCGAAAGAAAATACTTATTTTTAGTGATGTTGTGCCAGATCGGATTGGAATGTTTCCAGTATTTTCCCCAATAGGTCGCCGGCCGCCACAGATCGCCGTAAAAGGGCAACTCTAATTTTATCACTTCCGCCCCGTAATCCGCCAGAAGCCGTGCGGCAATCGGTCCGAAGATCACGTGAGAAAAATCCAGCACCCGAACACCCTTGAGCGCTTCGGGTTTTTGGCTTGCTTCGTCGGGATTGAACAGTTTTGCCGTATAAGAAAAATAATCTTCCATTGCTATCTCCCTAAATATGCCTTTTTCACCAGATTGTTCTTCATGAGATCCTTACCGGTTCCTTCGATAACGATTCTTCCTTCCTGAATAATATAACCCCGGTCGGCCAGCTGCAGGGCACGCAGGGCATTTTGTTCCGTCAGTAAAATCGTGAGTCCTGTTTCCCGAAGTTTGCCGAGAGTTTCATAAACGCTGTCGACGATGAGCGGCGCCAGACCAATCGAAGGTTCGTCAACCATTAAAAGATGGGGGATGGCCATCAGTCCCCGGCCAATCTTCAACATCTGCTGCTCGCCGCCGGAAAGCAGACGCGCCGACATGTTCGATCTTTCCTTTAAGATAGGGAAAAGGCTGAAAACATATTCCAGTGTCTGCTTTCTTTTGGACCAGGATGCTTTCCGGTAAGCCCCGAGCAAAAGATTTTCCCTCACGGTCATATAGGGAAAACTTTTCATGCCCTCGGGGACTTGCACAATGCCGCGATTCACAATTTTATGCGATGGCAGACCCTGAATGGCTTCATCGCGAAAAAGTATCCTGCCGCTGGTAGGCTTCATCATGCCCTGAATTGAATTCAGAATCGAACTCTTCCCGGTGCCGTTGGACCCCAGGATGGTCACGATTTCTGATTGGCGGACATTGAAACTGACTCCATTCAACGCCGGAATAACGCCATAAGACGCACTCAGATCACTTACTTCAAGCATATTCCCTCCAACCTCTCCCCAGATACGCTTCAATCACATCATCATTATTAACCACTTCATCCGGTGTGCCCTCCGCCAGTTTGGCGCCATAGTTGATCGCGACAATCCGGTCGGCCGCTTCCATCAGAACCGCCATCACATGTTCAATCCAGAAGACGGTGATGCCGAACTCTTCTTTGGCTTTGCGAATCATCTTGATGGCGTTTTTGGCTTCGCCGGGATTGAGGCCGGCCATAACTTCATCAATAAACAGCAATTGAGGCGTCGTCGCCAGAGCCCGGGCCAACTCCAGCATTCTCAGTTCGTAAAACGTCAAGTCTCGCGCCAGAATATTGCGTTTGCTGAAAAGACCTACAAATTCCAGGTAGTGAGTCGCATCATACATCGCATCCTGAAAACTCTGATTGATCCTTTTTTTCCCGGAAATGGAACTGGCCAAAACACTGGTCAGCGCCGTTAGTTCCGGGAAAGGACGCGGAATCTGATAAGTCCGGGCAAGCCCCAAATGCGCTCTTTGATGAGGCTTCATATGCGTGATGTCCACGCCGTTCATTTCAATTTTTCCGGACGTAGCGGGAAAGTAGCCTGTCAGGCAGTTGACCACCGTGGATTTACCGGCGCCGTTGGGACCGATAAATCCCAGCGTTTCCCCTTTATGAATTTCAAAGGATACATCGTTGACTGCCACGATCCCTCCGAAACGTTTGACCAGATTGCTTACCTTAAGTAATGGCGCCATAGCATCTTACCTCCGCACATGAATGGTTGGTAAATATTCGCGATAACGGCGCTTCCGATACAGACCGAATAAACCTTCCGGGAGAACGAACAGCAGAACCAGCAGAATAATGGGGAAGAGCAGCGGTTGGATCGGCCCCATAAACCGAATCATCAGCATTTCCAGGAAGGAAACAAAGTAACCGCCGACCACGCAGCCGAAGATCTGGGCACGTCCGCCGATCATCAGCACCAGCAGAACCTTCAGCATAAACGTCAGCGGCAAATACGTTTGGCCGGCAAATGAACTGAAGTAATGAGCGTAAAACCATCCGATGATGCCAACCATCGTCGCGGCGACAACGAAGGCGATAATTTTGACCTTGCTGATATTGATGCCGATGGAATGGGCAACGTCTTCATCATCGTTAATTGCCGCCATAATAAGTCCATAGCGGGATTTGAGAATTTTATTGATGATCCACAGATAGGCGAACATGATCACCGTGGAAATATAGCCGATAATGAGAAAATTATTTTTGGCGTTACCGGTATCCAGGAGCGGTACTATGCCGAACAAGCCGGTATCCCCTTTGAAAATATCGGTATAGATGAAGGTCACCTCCAGGAAAACCAGCGGCAACAGCAGTGAGAGAAGAACATAGTAAAGACCCCGCGCCATGATGACCAGCGGACTGAACATAAGGGCCGCGATCACCGACATCAGGATGGCAAAAGGCAACGTTGTCAGAGGTCCCCATCCATAGGCGATGCTCAAGAGCGCCGCCGTATAGCCTCCCACGCCGATGTAAAATTGGGGCCCGAAGTTCATGCGTCCCGTACCGATGGTCATCAGCGCCAAGGGCATTGCAATGGCGGCATAAAGATTGGCTGAAATCATCGTATTGATCAAGCCGGGGCTGATGAAGTAGGATATCGTCGGAAAGAGGAAAAGGACGACGGCCCAGATCAGCGTGTTGCGCCAGTAGCGCGGCTCAAGAACCCATTCCCACTTATTTGTTCCCAACCTGATAACAATTCGGTCTCTCTTTAATTCCATTTCTACCATAACGACTCACTCCTTGCTAATCCCTGGGGTCGAATAACTAAAATAACCATGACCAGAATCAATGCCGATAAATTCATAAAGCGCGGCTCTCCAATGACGTTGCAGGCGATGGCATGGGTAAACCCGATTAAGAAACTGGCCATAATCGTCCCTTTAATGTTCCCCAATCCGCCTAAAACCGCGACAAGAATGGCGGTAGTCATATACGACCAGCCCATGATCGGACTGACTTCCAGGACCGGCGCGACAAGAAGCATCCCGATGATGACGGGCAAAAGAACGATCATCATCGTAAAAGCATAGAGCGTCTCGACATTGATGCCGACAATTTTCGATGAATAAATATCCTGAGACAAAGCCCGGATGGCCATTCCGGTTTTTGTTTTGACGAAAAAGAAAACGAAGGCGCCGGTCATCGCAAGACCGATTAAGGCGCTGATCATCAGCTGCTTGGGAATGACCACCTCTCCGATTTGAAAGGTGCCGTCCATCAGTGTGGTGTCCAGATAGACGCCCGCCTGAATCGGATAGAAATAATTGGCCGCCTGCTCCACAATCAGCGCTACGAGGAGCAGCGCTGTCAGAAGAACGTCCTCAGTATACATGTATTTCTTAATCATCCCCTTGTAAATGAGAATGGAGACAATAAATTGGATGGCGACCATCCCTAAAATGGACGGGATCAGGGGCCAATCGAGAGCCGACATGAACATCCAGGTGCCGTAAACCGTCAGTGGAAAAATATAGGCGTATCCGAGATGGAAGATTCTAAGCACCCCACAGATCAGAGAAAAGCCAAGTGAAATCAAAAGATAAATTGAACCCAACACAAAAGTATAAACGATAACCGTCTGAATGTAAGTCCACATGCCCTTTCACCCTCTATGAATAGATCTAAAATTTTTTCAAAACAACGATCATAAAAAAGTCCCCGGATTGATCGGGAACCACTTCTTGCGCTTTGATCAGCGCCGGATGATCTGGCATCCGGCATGCCGGGTAAAGACACAAAGAACAACCGGACCGGCACACAGCCGGTACAATTGTTGTCGAAAAAATTGTGGAATCAGATTTTTATAAGCCTTGAAAAGTTGAAAATGTTCTTCTGCAGGAAATGTATTGTTGATTGACGCTGAACCCGGACGGGTATCAAGCGGAATGATGCGTGTATGGGTGATACATTGTGTTGGAAAGTACGCCGCGAACACAAGACCTCCAAAGCTTCCAGATTTTGAATCTGTTCCATCTTCAGGATGACCGTGTGGCAAAAAATTCCAGACGTCGGCTCCCAATGATTATGCGTTTTTCAGCTGCTTTGAAACGGTTCACATTCAACGCCCGCATTCTCTTTGAAAAATGCGAAGTGGCTTACTTATTAGGTCATGATGATTATTTTGTCAACGAAAAATTTTTATTTCTTCCAAAGTGACGCTATTTCAAATAACTCCCTTCTTCACGGCCATCTTCTTACGACGATCTTTTTTGGCAGACGCCTCTGCGACTCGCTGATTTTTTCCCATCCAACAAGACGGAACGGGGGATTGCGTGAGACGACGCCGGGATCCCTGCAGTGACTATCCGCTGCATTAGCATTTTCTGGATGATTAACGGATCAAGAGGCTGCGTACGGCTTCTACGGCCGTGTCCACGTCCTGATTTGTATTGAAATATCCAAAACTAAAGCGAATGGCTCCCCCGGGGAACGTCCCCAGAGTTCGGTGGGCGGATGGTGCGCAATGAAGGCCGGCCCGGCACAGGATGCCGTAACGTTCTTCAAAATGCAGGGCCGCATCCGATGCTGAAATACCGGCCATGTTAAAAGACACGACGGCGGTTTGCTTGAAAACATCGTTCGGACCGTAAATCTTAACAGGACCCGACATATCAGCCATTTGGCTGAGAAAACGTGCCGTAAGCTTTTCTTCCACGGCTCGGATGCCTTCCACCGCTCGCTCCAGAACGAAGCTCACCCCGGCATACAGACCCGCACACCCGACCGTATTGGGCGTACCGCTTTCATATTTGTCCGGCATAAAATCCGGTTGCGCTTCGAATTCGGAGCGGCTGCCCGTCCCGCCAGTCATCAGCGGGTCGATTATTTTTTCGAGTCCCTTGCGGATATAGAGCCCGCCGGTGCCCTGAGGGCCGAAGAGCGATTTATGACCCGTGAAAGCCAGGAGATCGATTGCCGCCTTTCGTACATCAATCGGCACGACTCCGGCCGTCTGAGCGGCATCGACACAAAAAAGAATATCGCCCTTTTCCTTGACCAGAGAGCCTATGGCTTCAATCGGCATGATAGTGCCGGTCACATTGGACGCGTGTGTCAGGATAACCATTTTTGTGTTGTGTCGCAGATATTGCCGGATGTCACCGGGATCCAGCTCGCCTCGAGGTGAGCAGGGAATCAGCGAGAGTTCCACGCCCTGTGATTCCAGCCATCGCAGCGGCCGCATCACGGAATTGTGCTCCATGGAACTGGTAATAACATGGTCTCCCGGCTTGATCGCCCCTCTCAGGACGATGTTGAGTGCCTCCGTAGAATTTTTTGTCAATACGATTCGCAGCGGATCACCGATGCGGAACAACCGCGACAAAATTTCACGCGTTTCATAAACAATACGGCCAGCGTCAATAGAACGGCCGTGGCCGGAACGGCCCGGAGACGCACCGATCGTCTGTTGATAATTGATCATTGCTGACAATACGTTATCTGGTTTGGGAAATGATGTTGCGGCATTATCGAGATAAACTGTTTTCATGTGCTTTTTCCTTGACCGCGCAAAACCAGCACTTGGTTGCCAGCGGGGTTCCATACTAAGCAAAGAAACGATCCGTTGGCAATAGTTATCAACTCCATTCCGCAAAGTGACGGGTGAAGCGGTGATTCGGAAGTCGCGTACGTTTTGCCGTCATCGGCTGAGTAGCCGGCTTTTATCTGCCATCCCGACAAAAGGTCGACCCTAGCGGGTGCATCGGGTTATGTTCAAACCGAACATTGGCCGGATTTGCCGAAATAGCCCCTGGGGCCGTTAAAGAAAAGGCGTGACGGCGTCCCAAAGCACCTTTCACTTCCAGAGTGTCCGCGCAATAATCTCTCCTTACGTCAATACTTATTTCTCTTGAGAAGCGGGATAGCCCGCTCCATCCCGTGCTTTGATTTCTTTCGGATGATCCCGGCTTTTGATTGATCCCCCAAATTCCTCACGACGAATTCTTTTTTTGCAACGAAGCCAGACGTATACCTTCTCGTTCCTGCACTGCCCTTCATTATGAAGTATCCGGAAATTAGCTGAAAAGCTAACAGATGTCCGGATGAAGAACAAATTAAGAAGAATAGCTGGCCGTCGGGGATTATAACTTAACAGGATATTCCGTAACAAACATTACGAGCGAAAAGATTCACGTCCTGAATTGTTCACATGTCGCGATATTTGTCAGCTGGCAAGCTCGTGCTCGATCGATTTTCAGGAATCCTGCCCCTTCATGGTCTCGGTAGGATTGAAATGCGAAATATTTCTTGACAAGTCCTTCCCGCTAAATATAGAACAATCAACGTTCGTTGTATGAAATAATTCTTTATCACTGATGACGGGATGATATTCCATGTTGGATCTGCATCATTGCCAAACGTGCTGAATTTGCGGAAGGGCGAATCTATTTGATTTACCGATCGCTTTGACACTCTCCAGCCCGGATCGCTTATATCCCGCAGATAAGGTTTCCCTGCAGACCCAGCGGAATGCGACAAGATCATCCAGAGGACTTGCAGGCTAAAATTTGTTTCAGAAGTCGATAATTGTGAGGCAATTATTTCAATCAGTCTTACTCCGGTTCACCGGTGGCATAGTATGGAGTTAACCAGCCGCGTCTCGAAGACATTATTATTTTGGGACCGGCAATGATTAGCAAAGAAAGGGGATATGAAATGAGGTATTGGAGAAGTCTGTTATGTTCTATGGTTGTTTCTGCGCTTATGGTTTGGAGCTCGCCCGCGTCCGCGGAAGAGATCGTTATCGGTTTTACCGGGCCATTGAGTGGTCCCGCCGCTGAATACGGACAGGATTGCGTGAACGGCGTCGACATGGCCGTCAAGGAATTGAATGCGGCGGGCGGCTTTAAAGTTAAGGGGAAGAAGTACACGTTCAAACTGGAAAAACTTGATGACCGCATTGATCCGACGCTGGCGAAGAACAACGCTCTGCGATTAGTCAATCAGAGCAAAGCCATTGCGGTTTTTAACCCGATCGTTACGACACTCGCGTCGATTATGGGCATCCCCGAACAAAATTTCATTATCGTGGCTTACACCAGCATCCATACGATCCTGGAAAAAGGTCACCCGATGATTATTAATCCCGTTCCCAATTTCGTAACCTACGCGCAGTTGATGGCCGATCAGGCCTGGGAAAGCGGCTACAGGAGATGCGCCATGGTGGTGACGATGGGCGGTTACGGTGACGACCTGGCGTTCAGCATTTAACCATTTGCGGGTCAATAAAGGTGGTCGTGTCGTTGGTGACTATCCCGCCAACTACTTTAGCGAAACGGATTTTTCCACTCAGTTATCGGCGGCACTGAACAAGAAGCCCGATTTTCTGCTGATCGGCGGTCCTTCGGCTACCACCGTTCTGGTGATTGAACAGGCCAGAGCCATGGGATTCAAAGGCGGATTCGTCGTGATTGACCAGGCTAAACCGGACTATATCGCGAAAGTGATTAAAGACATGAAGATGCTCGAGGGAATGATCAGCACGGGTGCCCTGAAAGATTTGCCCCTGCCGTCAGTCCCTGCTTTCGCTGCCAAATATCAGGCGGCCTATAAAAGAGACATGGGGGCTGAATGCGTACTAAATTACAACTCCATGCATGTGCTGGCGCGCACCATTGAGGTGTCGCAATCCATTGATCCCAGGGTGATCCGCCGGAACATCTATAAAGCCCTGCCGACCGCCGGCGACAAAGTTCCCAATGAGCTATTTGCCATGAACGACAACGGTTTTATGTATTGCGGTTTGATCATGCAGCATGTCAAGAACGGCAAATTCAGCAAAGTGGATTACATTCTGGCTTTCCCGAAAACACACGCCGAATTTATGAAATACAAAAAGATGAGCAAGAGCAAGGAACCGGAGATGATCCGCTGGGTACCGCTTCAGTAGCTGATCCGGTGATTATCTGATCGGGCATCTAGATCAAAAACCGATGATAGCAGTTAACCCCCGTTTTCTACACAGAAAACGGGGGTTTTGTGTAAAAAAATGCACGCAGCGCAACGGACTTTGCAGGTCGACCCTTTCGGCATTGCCGAAGGACATGATATGCTGATAGAGCTTATAAAAAGTAATTCGCAGAATACGGCCACTTTATAAATGGAGAAACGAGATTTCTTTTTGGATGAAACATGCCCTATCCTTAATCTTCGCAATTCAAGGTTAGGGTTTGATCATTGGCTCGGCCGCGCATGCATAAATGGCTTGCCTAACTAAGCATTTATTGGTAAAAGCCCAAGTAAATCAAAGGAGACTTATCAGAAGTTATCTACTCTATACGCTGACCGACGCTAAGAAAACGATGTTCTATATTGAGGATATTTACGGCAAGCCGCTAACGAGGTGTTTGGTTCTCATGAAAAATAGAAAGAATTCAGAAATTAAGCCTTATCTAGAGGCACAAAATATTTTAAAATATTAAACAAGAGAGGAAAAATTTATGAAAGAAGTTGTTATCGTCAGTGGTGCGAGAACGGCAATTGGTGACTACATGGGGTCCCTTTCGGGTTTCACCCCTGTTCAATTAGGAGTGACTGTTCTCAAGGCGGCTCTTGCCAAGGCGGGTATTGACAAGAATCTGGTCCAGGAAGTCGTCGCGGGTCAATGCAACCAGGCCGGTGCGCCGGGAAACAGCGCCCGCCATATCGCTCTGGGTGCGGAATTGCCGGTCGAGTCCTTCGCGTTTACAGTCCATCAGCAGTGCCCTTCGTCCATGCGTGCGTCCGAATTACTATCCCAGGAAATTATGCTGGGCAAGATTGACGTAGGGGCGGTAGTCGGTATAGAAAGCATGAGCAATGCCCCTTATCTGCTGTTTGGCGCCCGCAAAGGCTATCGCCTCAATGACGGCGAAAAGATTCAGGACAGCCTGATGATCGGGGGTTTGGTTGATGCGCTCCTGGGTTATCACATGGGCATTACGGCCGATAATATCGCCGATATGTACAAGATTTCCCGTCAGGAGCAGGATGAATGGGCGCTGATGAGCCATCAGCGTGCCTGCGCCGCCATTAAAAATGGCTTGTTCAAGGATGAAATCGTTCCTATTGAAGTGAAAACGAGAAAAGGAATGGTTATGTTTGATACTGACGAACATCCCAGATCCGATACCAGTATGGAATCTCTCGGTAAGCTCAGACCCGCTTTCAAAAAAGATGGAACGGTTACCGCAGGCAACGCTTCAGGACTCAATGACGCCGGATCCTGCATGATCATGATGTCTACTGAAAAGGCAAAAGAATTGGGCGTCAAACCTATTGCCAGAGTCATATCTTCTGCCCCCGGCTCCGTTGAGCCCCGCATTATGGGTATGGGCGTTGTTCCGGCAGTCCACAATGCATTGAAGTTCGCCAAGATGAAACTGGAAGACATGGATTATTTCGAATTCAATGAAGCGTTTGCCGCCCAGGTCATTGGCTGCAACCGTGAACTGAAGATCCCGCTGGACAAGATCAACGCCGTAGGTTCCGGCATCAGCATGGGTCATCCGGTCGGTGCAACCGGCGCAAGATTGATTATCACCATGATCAATGAACTGAAGCGTCGCGGCAAGAAACTTGGTTGTGCAGCCCTTTGCGCCAGCGGCGGCCCCGGCCATGCATTTATCGTGGAGGCACTATAATCGTCGTCACCTTCCCTGAAAACCACGTGGAGTTGCGCTAAGACTCGCCCAGCTCCTGGTTCCCTTCGTGACAGCGGGGAAAGGTGAGCAATTTATCAATCATTATATCAAGAACATTGTGACCTTTCAGGTCGCAACGGCAGGAGGAAGCAAAATGGCCCTGAAAACGCCCGAGCAGTACGAAGAAAGTTTACGCAAGATGAATTTCAAAATTTACCTGATGGGAGAGCTGGTAAAGAATTGGGTGGATAACCCGATTATCCGACCTTCCATGAATTCCGTCAAAATGACCTATGCTCTGGCGCAAAAGCCGGAATATGAAGATCTGATGACAGCCAAGTCGCATCTGACCGGAGAAAAAATTAACCGGTTCACTCACCTTCATCAGAGCACGGAAGACCTTGTGAAGAAAGTTAAAATGCAGCGCCTGCTGGGTCAGCAGACAGCTTCCTGCTTTCAGCGCTGCGTAGGCATGGATGCCATGAATGCAGTGGACAGCACAACCTTTGAAATGGATCAGAAACTCGGCACAAAATATCATGAACGCTTTATCAACTTTCTGAAAATGGTTCAGAAAGAAGATCTGACGGTGGACGGGGCGATGACGGACGTCAAAGGCGACCGCAGCTTGGCTCCGCATCAGCAGGCCGATCCGGACCTGTTCGTCCACGTCGTCAAGAAAGACGATAAAGGAATCGTCGTGCGCGGCGCCAAAGCCCATCAGACCGGAGCAGTCAATTCCCACTGGATCCTGGTGATGCCGACAATTGCCATGAGCAAAGATGATGCGGATTACGCCGTATCGTTCGTCTGTCCTGCAGACACGGAAGGTATTTTTTACATTTACGGTCGTCAGTCCTGCGATACCCGCAAACTTGAGGGCGGCACGATTGATGTCGGCAATGCCCAGTTCGGCGGACATGAAGCATTGATGGTTTTCGACAATGTCTTCATCCCCTGGGAAAATGTGCTGATGTGCGGCGAAACAGAATTCAGCGGCATGCTGGTTGAGCGTTTTGCTGGTTATCACCGCCAGAGCTACGGCGGCTGCAAGGTCGGCGTCGGCGATGTACTGATTGGCGCGGCGGCGCTGGCGGCGGATTACAACGGCGCGGCCAAGGCTTCCCACATCAAGGACAAACTCATCGAAATGACGCACCTCAATGAAACGCTGTTTTCCTGCGGTATCGCCTGCTCCTCGCAGGGCCATAAGACAGCCTCGGGCACTTATCTGATCGATCTGCTGCTGGCCAACGTCTGCAAGCAAAACGTTACCCGCTTTCCCTATGAGATCTGTCGTCTGGCGGAGGATATCGCCGGTGGCATGATGGTAACCATGCCCTCTGAAAAAGACATGAAACACCCTGAGCTTGGCAAGATCATCGAGAAATATATGCAGGGCAATCCCAATAGCTGCACTGAAGATCGCGCACGCATCATGCGGCTTGTCGAAAACCTCACGCTCGGCACAGCAGCGGTTGGTTACCGTACGGAATCCATGCACGGCGCCGGCTCGCCTCAGGCCCAGCGCATTATGATTGCCCGCCAGGGGAATCTCGAACAAAAGAAAAAGCTGGCCAAGAACATCGCCGGCATTAAAGAAGAAAAGAAATAGTATACAAAGTATACAGGGCGGCCGACCACCGGCTTCCCTGTATATTTCTTTTAAAATCAAGCGCTTTCTGCGTATCTCCCTTCATTAAAACCGACACTGCTCTAGCGGTAATAATCAGTTGACTTGCCACTTGTTTCTTCTGTATATTCTATTAAATGATATTATGTTTTTTATAACTAAGGAGGTTCCAATGAAAATCCTGCGCGTATCTATGAACAATCATCGAATTGCTTTTGAGAATCTGCCGCCCCAGTGGGCTTACCTGGGCGGCAGCGCGCTCATCGCCAAGATCCTCAACAAGGAAGTTCCACCTTCCTGTGATCCGCTGGGACGGGAGAACAAACTGATCGTCGCCTGCGGACCCCTCGCCGGCACGCGTGCGCCGCAGTTGGGACGTGTTTCCGTTGGAGCCAAAAGCCCGCTCACACAAGGAATAAAAGAGGCGAATTCAGGAGGACCAGCCGGACAGTTTCTCGACCGGCTGGGCTTTCGTGCCATTGTCTTTGAGCAAATGCCGGAAAACGGAAAGCTGTATAATCTCGTCATCACCAAAGACAAAGCTGAACTCGTCTCGGCCGACGAATACCGCGGCCTGAAAAATTACGATCTCGTCTCGGCGCTCCATAAGAAGTATTCTGACAAAGTAGCGATCATCTCCACCGGTTTGGCGGGCGAACGCCAGTATAAAGGAGCTTCGGTTTCGCTTACCGACATTTTCGGCGATCCTTCACGAAATGCCGCGCGCGGCGGATTGGGCGCGGTAATGGGCTCCAAAGGACTCAAGGCAATTATCATCGACCCGGCGGGTACAGAGCAGGTAGCGATTGCCGATCCGGAAGCCTTCCGCAAAACCGTTCGCGAATGGGCGGATATTTTGAAACACGACGTCAGCATCAGCCTTTACTCGCGCTTCGGCACGCCTTTCGCCATCAACAACTCCGCCGGTCACGGTTCGCTGCCGGCCATGAATTACCGCTCCGGCCGCCCCGAAAACTTCTCGGCGGTGAGCGGCAATAACATTCAAAAAATTCTTTTTGAACGGGGCGGCAAAATGCACGGCTGTATGCCGGGCTGTCTGGTCCAGTGCTCAATCATTTATCCCGACAAAAACGGGCAGAAAATCTGCGCGGCCTATGAGTATGAGAACATCGCACTTCTGGGAACCAATCTGGGCATTACCGATAATGACGCCATCGCCCGCCTGAAATTCCTGTGCGATGATATCGGACTCGATGCTATTGAAACAGGCAGCGCCCTGGGAGTCGCCGCCGAAGCAGGCAAAATGAAATGGGGCGATGCACTTGATGCAGAAAATCTTTTCAAGGAAATCGAAAAGGAAACGCCGCTGGGATTTGCTCTCGCCAACGGCGTTGTAACTACCGCCAGATTTCTCAATATTGACCGCGTCCCGGCCTTCAAGGGACAGGCCCTTCCCGCGCATGATCCGCGCGCAGTCAAAGGCACAGGAGTCACCTATTTTTCATCGCCGATGGGCGCTGATCACACAGCCGGCCTCACCTACCGCCAGCCCAAAGACAAGAATGAACAAATCGAAACCTCCCTCAAAACTCAAATCAAGGCCGCGGCCTGCGATGCCTTCGGCTACTGTCTGAATGCCGTACCCGGCGAATCGATTTATCCCTTCTTCACCAAATTGATGAATGCGCGCTACGGGCTGAAACTGTCGGAAGAAGATGTCATCGGCGTTGCCAAGCAGCTCCTGCGCGATCAGCTGGCCTTTAATGCCAAGGCTCAGTTCAACGCCATTGATACAACCATTCCGTCTTTCTTCCGTGAAGAATTGATCGCCCCAACCAGTTCTGTTTTTGATGTGAATGAAGCGGAAGTGAAAGACCTGTGGAAAGGCCTGGATGCGATCAAAGAAAAGGAAAAAGTCTGGGAAATTCGCATCCCGCCGATGCCCGACATTTTAATGGGCGAAGGTGTGGCGAACGGTATGGGCAAAAAGATAAAAGCTCTGAAGGTCAAGAAGGTCTTTCTGGTTACCGATCCTTTCATGTTCAAAAGCGGCAGGGCGACAGAGGTCGCCGATATCCTGAAAAAGAGCGGCATTGAGACCGTCATCTTTGCGGAAGTGGAGCCGGATCCGCCCATTGAACTTATCGAGCGGGCGGGTATACTTTACAAGGAAACAGGCTGCGACGGCATCCTCGGTCTGGGCGGCGGCAGTTCGCTCGACACGGCGAAGACCCTGGGACTGCGCGTGACACACGGTGGCGACTTGCGCGACTACGAAGGCCTTGTCGGCGGCGGCGGTAAAATCAAACCGATCTTTCCGCCGATCATCTGCATGCCGACCACCTCCGGCACCGGCAGCGAAGTCAATCCCTGCGCCGTTCTGACCGACAAAGCCCGCGACGTGAAGTTTATTTTGATGAGCAATCATTTTATCCCCAAACTGGCTGTGATTGACCCGCTGTTCACCAAAACCATGCCGCCCGGACTCACGATCGAATCCGGCATCGATGCATTGTCGCATTGCATCGAAGGCAGTGTGTCGCTGGCGACGCCTTATCATCCCTATTTCGAATCCAAGGCGCTCTTTGGTGTCAAACTAATCGGCCGCAGTCTCATCACGGCATACAAAGATCCGAACGACATTCGCGCCCGCACGGACATGTGCATGGCAGCCCTCTGCGGCGGCCTCGCCTTTCTTAAAGGGCTGGGACTCGGACACGCGCTCACGCACGCCATCGGCGCTCACTACCACCTGCCGCATGGCCGCGCCGCTATTTTCGGCCTGCTGGGTTTTGTAATCGTCAATAAGGAAACCTGCAAAGATGCTTTCATGGATATGGCGTATCTTATCAACCGCACGGACGATCTGGAGGGAGCCCTGCGTTGGCTCTATAGCGAATTGAACATTGACCTCCGGCTCAAATCCCAGGGAATCACAAAGGAAGCGCTCAAGGAAATTGCCTTTTACACCTCGCGCGACGCCGTAAATATGGCGACGGACCCCACGTCACCCAGTCAGCAAAGAATCCTGGAAGTGCTCACGTCGATGTATAAGTAAAGAGGCTATTAGACTGCAGGCTGTGAGACTGTTAGGCTGTGGGGAACGGTCGCGACTGTTCCCTACAATTGTCAGACAAGAAGGAGATACCAATGGAATTCAAATACGACATCAGGGATTTGAAGTTTATATTGAAGGAGTGGCTGCCGACCGGGGAGGTACTGGAATGCGAGCGGTTCTCGGGCAACTTTACGCTCGACGACGTGGACATGCTGCTCAACGAAGGCTATAAAGTATCGAAGGAGATCGTGAACCCGATTAACGCGCCGGGGGACAAGATCGGCGTCAAGTTCGAGAAGGGTGTCGTGACCCCTGTACCGGGCTTTCGGGAAGCCTACCAGTTTTTGCAGCAAAACGGCTGGGGCTCTTCAAGTGAATGCATTAAAGTGGAAACCGGCATGCCGCTGATTTTGTATAAGGCCAATGCCGAGATCAACACCGCCGCCTGCCCCGCTCTCACCTCCTGCGTGAAGCTGACCTCGGGCGCGGCTAATTTGATTCTACGGTTTGGAACCCAGGAAAACCAGGACATGTTCATCCCGAAGATGCTCGACGGCTCCTGGCAGGGGACCATGTGTCTGACGGAACCGAACTTCGGCTCGGATACGGGCGATATCATTACCCGCTCTTATCCCACCGATGATCCCCGCATCTGGAAGATCAAGGGCACCAAGATGTTCATCACCGCCGGCGACCAGGGAACCGGGGACAATACGATTCATCTGGTTCTGGCCAGACCCGAAGGAGCAGCAGCGGGATCCCCCGGCATCGGCCTTTATATTGTTCCCAAGTACTGGGTCAATGAAGACGGCTCGGTGGGAGATCTCAACGATGTCACCACTGTCGGGCTGGAACATAAGATGGGATTGCACGCCCAGGCGACCGCCATGCTCAACTTCGGCGACGACGACAACTGCCGGGGCTTTATGCTGGGACCGGCGCCGGATGCGAAGGGATTTTCCCAGGGACTGGCCATGATGTTCCACATGATGAACGAATCGCGCATCGGCACGGGACATAATGCCAACACCCAGGGAGCGGCGGCTTACTACTTTGCTGCCCAATATGCCACCGAACGCATCCAGGGAAGACCCTTCGGCGTTAAGGGAGCAGAAAGAGTCCCCATCATCAAACACGAAGACATCAGAAGAATGCTTCTGGACATGAAAGCGCATGTCGAAGGCATCCGGGCCATGATCTTTAAGGGATTTTACTACCTGGATATCGAGAACAACTCAAAAGACAAGGAAAAAGCCAAGAAGTACGCCTCCTTTGCCGAGATCCTCACGCCCCTGGTCAAATGCTACGGATCAGAAGCAAGCTTAGGCGTCATCGCCCAGGCGATCCAGGTTCTGGGGGGCGTGGGTTACACCCAGGAATACCCCGTGGAACAGTACCTCCGGGATTCCAAGATTCTGACCATCTGGGAGGGCACCTCCTTCATCCACGCCAACGACCTGATCGGCCGGAAGATGCGCATGAAAGAAGGGGCCGCTTTTGGAGCCTGGATGAAAGACATTAAAGATTTTATTGATGCGAACAAAAATACCCAGGGCTTTACCAAGGAAATGGATAATCTGGCCAAAGCCTACGAGGCGGCAGAAGAAGTCAAAGCCACCTACGATTGCTGGTACCTCAACATGGCCACCAAGAGGCAGCTGATTCCTCTCTATGCCATTAAAGCGCTGTTTGTTTTTGCTGAAGTTTACGTGGCGATGTGCCTCATCGACCAGGCACTGATTGCGGCAAAGAAAGTGGCCAACTTAAAACCGGGAGACGGCGATTATATATACTACCAGGGCAAGATTGCCTCGGCACGCTATTACGCCAACAACATTCTGCCGAATGTCCCCATGCTGGCCAACCTGATCAAGAGCGAAGAGGACACGGTGCTGACCTGTCCGGAGGAAGCGTTGGTCGTCTGACATCGGAAAATACCCGGATACGGCGTTGCGCTTCAGCCCTCATCGTTGCGGCGTACCCCAAGGGTACGTCTCACTCCTCGGACTTCGCGCGCCTTGTCTCCGGGATATTTTGCGATGCCAGAATTAACCGCCCCTCTTTTTAATTTTTTTCATTATTGATTCTTTTCGAAAAGAGCTTAGATTCTAAAAAGCCAGTTTAAGTAACCTGAATGCATCAAACTCTAAAGGAGATGGATATGACCGGTGCGGAGATGATTTTAAAAACGGCGGCACAGGCGGGGGTGGAGATTTGTTTTGCCAATCCCGGCACGACGGAATTGGGATTTGTCGCAGCGCTCGACACAGTCAATGAAATCCGGCCCGTTCTGGGCCTCTTCGAAGGTGTCTGCACCGGGGCAGCTGACGGCTATGGTCGGGTCAAACAAAAGCCGGCAATGACCCTCTTGCATCTAGGGCCGGGGTTCGCCAACGGTATTGCCAATCTGCACAACGCGAGGCGCGCCAAGTCACCCGTGCTCAACATTATCGGCGAACACACGACATGGATTCGTCCCTACGATCCGCCGCTCAACATGGACATCGCGTCGCTCGCCGGTACGGTTTCAGGCTGGCAGAGAGAAACCCAATCGGCAGATACGGTATCGGCGGATACGGCCGCGGCCATTACCGCATCTCTTTATGGCCAGATCTCGACGCTCATCGTTCCGGCCGATCATCAATCCGCAATCTCTAAAACGGATATAGTTACCGGCGTGAATTTTTCATTTGACCCTGTAGATCAAGAAATGATTCCGCATGCGGTCTCCATGATCACCGAGGCAAAAAAGCCCGCCTTGATTCTCGGAGGAAACGCATTGCGTCAAAAAGGACTGGCCGCGGCGGCGCAGATCAAAGCCAAGACCGGCTGTGATCTTTTGATGATCACTTTTCCCGGGTACCTTGACTCGGGTGCAGGGCTACCGGTTTTAAAACGCATTGCTTATTTTCCCAGACAGGCCCAGAAGATGCTGAACAACTATGACGCCTTTGTCATGGTGGGAGCAGTGGAGCCTACCGCCTTTTTCGGTTATACGGGGGGAGCAACTTCATTTCTCCCCGAAAAAGCCCCCAGGATCAGAATCGATACGAACAAGCAGGATGCAGGCTCTGTTCTGGAGGAGATTTCCGCGGCTCTGGGACCTGACGTTTCTCAAAATGAACTTCGTCCGATACTGGCCCAATACTCGCTACCGGCGTTGCCGGAAGGCACGCTAAATGCCGAGAAAATGTGTGCGGCTATTGCGGCCCTCCAGCCGGAGGGCTGTCTTGTCGTCGAAGAAGGTGTCTCGTCGGGAGCTTACTACTATAACCACGCACCGTACTTAAAACCGTTTGGTCAGATGACGCTCACCGGCGGCGCGATCGGGATGGGTTTGCCGCTGGCACTGGGCGCGGCGCTTGCCGCACCTGATCGTCAGGTGATCGACATCCAGGCCGACGGCAGCGCCCTGTATACGATCCAGGCGCTCTGGTCACAGGCGCATGAAAAGGCAAAAGTCATTACGGTAATCTGCTCCAACCGCAAATACTTTACGATCGAACTGGAGTGTCTGCGCGCCGGATATAAAACCCTGGGCGACGGAGCAAAATCCCTGATGAACCTCACCGGACCAACGTTGGACTGGGTGAGCTTAAGCCGCGGTATGGGCGTGCCCGCCGCAGCTGTCAATACGGCGGAAGCCTTTATTGCCGAATTTAAAAAAGCTCTTCAGGAGCCGGGGCCCTATCTGATTGAAGCAATCCTCGAATAAAAAGGAGATCATCACCATGCTGCCGGAAACCATGAATTACATTGACCACGGCAAGGGAGGCCCGGCCTCCGCTATGCAGCTCAGGCAATCGCCCTTACCACAATTAAAAGCCGGCGAAGTCCTGATTGAAGTTGCTTACGCGGGCGTCAACCGCCCGGACATCTTCCAGCGCCTGGGGGCCTATCCGCCTCCTCCCAGCGCCTCACCGGTTTTGGGCCTGGAAGTTGCGGGAAAAATAGCGGCAATAGCAGATGATGTAACGAAGTGGCAAACCGGTGATGTTGTTTGCGCGCTGTCGCCCGGCGGCGGCTACGCCGAATACTGCGCCGTGCCCGCTCTCCATTGCCTGCCGATCCCGGAAGGTCTGAAGCTTGCCGAAGCGGCAGCGCTGCCGGAAAACTACTTTACGGTCTGGTCGAATGTTTTTGAACGCGGAAATCTTAAATCCGGAGAAAATTTTCTCGCCCACGGCGGGGCGGGCGGCATCGGCTATACCGCCATACAACTCGCGAAAGCCTTTGGTGCGAAAGTATTTACAACCATTGCCGGAGCTGATCAGATTGACACTGTGAAGAAACTGGGAGCAGATGTCGCGCTGGATTATACCACTCAGGATTGGGCTCTGGAAATTACCGGTCTTGTCGGAACGCGCGGCATCGACTGCATCCTGGATTTTGTGGGCGGCCCTTACATTCAAAAGAATCTGAAGCTGCTGGCCCGCAACGGCCGGCTTGTGCAAATCGCCTTTATGCAGGGCGCAAAAGTGGAGCTGGATTGCCTGCCGATCCTGACCAAAAATCTGACCTTCACCGGCTCGATGCTTCGTCCCCGCTCGATCGAGGAAAAAGCCGCTATCGCGGAGGCTCTGCTCCAAAATGTCTGGCCACTCTTTGCCGCAAAAAAATTGAGCGTCCTGATTTCCGCCATCTTTCCGCTAAACGATGCCATAAAAGCTCATGAGCTGATGGAATCATCAACGCATATCGGCAAGATCGTGCTAAAGGTTCGTTAATGGCTTAGGGAACGATACCGCTGGGCAAGCTCCCGGATTTCTGAGTTTTCAATCACGCGGCCCTGGACGTTCTCAACAGTTGCCTGGATCATAGCCCGTCCTATATCCTCTCCTTCCACATAGAGACCGGGAAAAGGCTTCAATAACTTCAACACCGGACGTAACACTCTTATCAGCTTTGGAGTTGCTGCCGACGGATCGCCGTCAATGAACGAAGGACGCCAGCAGATTGCTTTCATCATTCCGATAAGTTCCCCCTCGGTCTGCGCCTTAACGCGCGCCCACATCATTCGGCTGCCCCGTTTTGTTCCCTGACCGCTGATATAATGAAATGTCGCCCGCGGACTATTTTTATTCAACTCCTTTGCGGCGGCCAGCGCAAAATCATGCGTGATTTGCCGATACTCAGCTTCGTCGGGAACCTGTATCACGGAAACACCCAGGCAAAAGAGGCAGGCATCAATTCCGGCAAAGGCATCGCTCATGCCGGAATAGTTCAGAAAATCATGCTGGATGAATTCGTGCAGTTTGCCGTCCGAAAAACCAATGGGGTGTCGCGTGAACGTGCGAACTTCGTCAACCACCGACGCGGCCAGGCAAGCTTTCAGAACACTGCCGCCCGCCAATCCGGTCGCACCAAAAATGAGAATTTTCATCATGTCTATTCTCCGGTGACTATGGAGCACGATTCATCAATTTTTTCTTAATTCCGGCAGCCGCCGGCCAATTGCAAAGAGCAATGGTATCAACACGATGATCCACAGAACAACCAGCGGTCCCGCCCAGACAAACCGCTCGTAATGAATATATCCCTCTCGAAATCCCCGATAAAGCAAAAATAACGTTACAGGTAAATTCAGCAATAAAGCGGTGAGGGTGCCCGGTGCATAACGGCGCATCATCACGGTAGCGATGACGTGAGGGAAGAGAACATTCAAAAGCATTGCCAGTGCATAACCCGCCACCAGATAGGCCCCCGCACTTTCCTTGCCACAAGCAGTCGCAAGCGAAGCCGCGACGAACGCCAGGAGAGTCAACACAATGACCGCAAAACGGAATTCCTTTGTATCTACAGGGTGGTGCCACTTCCCCGCATTCTGCGACCAGGCGGGAAGCAGCATCGCCTCTTCAATATTATGCACCGTTATGGCCAATGCAAAAAACCAGGCGAGTAGAATGAAATCCATCGAGTCAACTCTCTGACGGGATAAAGGCTGCAGTTGAACCGTTGGCTAACAATCCTTTGGCCATCATCATTCCTGGATTCCCGCCTGCGCGGGCTGACAAGAAGGCAGTCGATTGATTCGGTCGGACAAAGTGTTAGACTGAAATCCCGAGGCGCCGTAAATTTTCCTTTCGCGGACCAGCAACCTTTGGATCATATTTCCTGATTCGGTAATATTGACGAACCATTTTTTCAATCGGCACCACGGAGTCTACAGGGTATTTGGTGACGGCCTCTTTCGTGAAGCGATCCGGCAGCGTGTCTTCGTCAGGTTTCTGCCCCATCCGGACGTTCATGTAGCGCTCCAGCTTGGTGATGCGCTCGCCGGCTTTCTTGAACTGCCATTGATTCATGGGAATACCGGTAATGGCGGAAAAGAAATCGGAATAGACACTCCAGTTCATCAGCATTTGCGACATTCCGGGGTTCAAAATGGTTGCTACTTTTAAAACCGCTTTGGGAAGATATTTGGGAATGACCGGTTCAGTCATGATGGCGAAGGCCGTAAACAGACAGGACTGGAGAGAATTGATACCGGCAAACAGGTCCTCGCAGAACACAACCCAGGAGGCCTTGCCCATCGTGGTCAAGGGCGGCATGAAACCCAGGAGCACTTCCAGAGAGACAAGATAAGATCCGAGGTGGCACCCCCCCTTGTTGTGCACGGCATAGGAAAGCCCATGCCCCCAGCAGGCCCGGGGATCATAGGCCGCAATCTCCAGACCCTTGGTATGGATGGCGAAATCCTTGCCGCCATACTTCGCGCTTAGACGCATTGATCCTTCCGCGAGCTCAGCGCCCTCACCCCGCCTGAGGGCAATATCTTCGAGGATTCTGGCGATGTTGTCGTGATTGTCAAAGGAAAGGTCGGTTTTACGCAACCCCTTTTCGCCGGCTTCCATAGCCCAGGCGATCGTGCCGCCGGCCGAAATGGTATCCATTCCTGTGTCATTCATGATGTCGTTCCAGATCGCGATTTTGTCCGTATCATAATTTTCGATATTACTGCCAAACAGCCCCGTTGTTTCGTACTCGGGGATCTGATGCATCTTTCCGTCGGGATACATACCCTTATGTCCACAGAGCACCGAGCAGTAGCGGCAGGTCGAGTGTCGGGTCCGGTACTTTTCAGCCATCACTTCACCCGTGAGGGCTTCGGTCTTCGGGCTGAACCGGTCTCGGAAATTGCGCACCGGCGAGTAGCCGCTCGCGATACCAAAACGGGTGTTCATGTTTGTGCCGAAAGCCTTATACCCTTTGGTGAATGTGCTGCGCTGAATGTGCTTTTTGGCCTTCTTCATCGTCCTGTCAAATTTCTCTTTGTCGACCGGCACGCACCGGTATTCCTTGCCCCGGGCCACGATAGCCTTGAGGTTCTTCGCGCCCATCACAGCACCCACGCCGCCGCGTCCGGCAAAGCGGTGCCCTGAACAGATGTTGGCATAGAAGACTTTGTTTTCGCCGGCAGGCCCGATCACGCAAGCTCCTTCTTTCGGAGTCAAATGGAGGCGCTCCTGGGTGTCGTGCGTACCGGCTCCCCAGAGGTCGTCCGCATCCTCGAAAAAAACGTTGTTGTCATCGAAGCGAACAACCGTTGCTTTTGCCGCCCGGCCGGAAATAATCACACCGTCCCACCCGGCCGTCTTGCAGGCTTCGCCGAAGGGGCCGCCGCAGGAAGAGGCCACCATGTAACCGGTGAGCGGCGATTTAGTAATGACTTCAAAACGGGCGGAACAGGGTGCGCCGGTGGTGAGAAGAACGCCGTTGGCAAAGATCAAAAGATTGTCCGGACCCAGGGGATCTATTTCTGACAGTTTGTCTTTCAGCCGGTCATAGAAAATCTTGATGCCCATGCCTTTGCCGCCCAGGAAATTTTTCAGATCCTCCTGCGATGCCTGATGCACCCGCCATGTCCTGTCGGTCAGGTTAATGTCGAGATATTTATTGCTGGTTCCGAGGATCTCTTTCATGCCGCACCTCCCATCGTTATGGCGTCAAAGAGGCAGTTATCTTTGCACCAGCCGCAGGAAACGCATTTAGCCGGTTGATTCAGGATTGCATGGTTCTCAGCAAGCGGAAGTAGCTCGTCGGCCATGGCCAGCGCGTGCGTTGGACAGGCAGCTATACAGTTTTCGCAGGCGACGCAAAGCTCAACGTTGATGACCGGCTTCGGCCATTCCGATTTTTTCATCCTGGCGATGGTTTTTCCTTTATCATCCAGAACCGCTGATTCCGGACAGATCCTGCCGCAGGCGCCGCATTCGATGCAGAGCGCTGCATCGATCATGTGCCTTCCTTTTTTTTCACCCGAAATGGCCTGCTCCGGGCACATTTTAGCGCAGGCCCCGCAGCCGTTACACGATGCTGATATGGTAAAGCTCATAAACCCTCTATTTTTCTTTCGGCGGTATCGCCGTCATGACATGTTCCGCCAGGGCCAGGATCGTCAAGGCCGGGTTGACGCCCAGATTGGCCGGCATGATGGATCCATCCGCAACATAGAGACCTTCATAGCCAAAGACTTTCCCATGTTTGTCAACGACACCGTGATCCGGGCCGGTAGCTATCGGGCAGCCACCCAGCATGTGAGCCGAAAGCGGCCGGTTCAACAGAACTTCGGAGACCGCACCCTGCGGTATTCCGTCGATCTTCTTCGCGACCGCGCGCGCTGCGGCATTGGCCTCCGGAATATAGGTCGGAATACCTCCCTCCGGCGATTCGGATGACAGGCGCCAGCGCCATGGTGCAAACCAGCTCCGCTTCAGCTTAATTCTCAAGCTGTTGTCATACACCTGCATGACGAGCAAAATAATGGATCTTCGCGCCCAGCCGAAGATCCACAAGCTTTTCAGAAAATGAGTGGGATGGGTCAGGCACTGGTAGAAATACTTCATAACCCTTCCCCACTTGGAGCCGCCATCGGTCAGCACCTGGGCCAGCACGCCCATGACGTCGGAGCCTTCCGGATAGCGGGTGACTTCAATGGACGTGGCATCGTTGACCTGAAGAATGGAGGTAATCGCGGTTCCTTCGCAGTATTTAACATCGAGCGAGTTGGCCCGACCGCCGCAAAGCACTTCCGAATTGGTGCGGAATTTGTAGCCGAGACGGTCCGATATTTTGGGGAGAAGTCCTTGCTGTTTGCAGCGCAAAAGCAGCGACAGCGTGTTGAGTGTTCCGGCGCTGACTACGACCTGACGCGCCCGCCAGATTTTTTTATCCGTCGGAAAAACAGCGGTCGCCTTGCTCGACTTCAGGATATAGCCTCCCCCAGGGTCAGGTTGAATGCCGGTAACAAGCGTTTCCGGAACGATGCGTGCGCCGCGCTTTTCGGCCAGGTAGAGATAGTTTTTGTCCAGCGTGTTTTTCCCGCCGGTTTTGCATCCGATCATACAGGCGCCGGAGAAATCACAGCCCGTTCTTTCGGGACCCTCTCCGTCAAAATACGGGTCCGGAACTGTGACGCCCGGCTCTCCGAAAAAAGCTCCTACTTCCGTCGGAGCGAAATGATCGCTGCGGCCGATATCGGCGGCATATTCGGCCAGAACTTTGTCCGGTTCCGTAATTTTGGGAAACTTGGCGACGCCCAGCATTTTTCTGGCCATCCGGTAGTGCGGAGCTAACGTCGCTTTCCAATCCGGGTCAAGATCCACCCATTGCGGATCGCGATAAAAAGGATCCAAAGGCTGCATGAGGACCATGGCATACACCAGTGATCCGCCGCCGACGCCCGCGCCTCCCAGACCCATGAAATCCTTAAGCAGCCAGATCCGTTGAATTCCATAACAGCCGATGATCGGCGCCCAGAGAAATTTCTTTACATTCCAGTTGGTGTTGGGAAAGTCTTTGGGTTGCCAGCGCTTACCGGCTTCGAGCACGCAGACACTGTAGCCTTTTTCCGCCAGCCTTAATGCGGCAACGCTGCCGCCGAATCCCGATCCGATTACGATGAAATCATACGTTTCTTCCATGGGCGACCTCATTTGTTGCGTGCTGATGGTGACAAGTTGTCTGATCCGCTAATCCGCGTTCCGGCCTCCGGAAAACTGCTTCTGCCGGAAGCGAGTATAGATAGAACCGACCACGATGTCAACGAGATCATCCCAGTCCCCATTAAAGAAATGGCACTCTCTTTTTTTGATCACATATCAATAATTTGCGAAAATCCAAAAAGGAGGTTGAAAAATTCAGGCGATCACCATAGAAAGGTAGGCGACAGTTAAGACTGTTGCCCACTAAAATGAGCCGACGAAGGGTTTTGCATGATTTCTAAAAGAGCATCCGAATTTACCTCTTTCATCGTCATGGACGTCATGGCCAGAGCGGAGGAGTTGGAGAGAAAAGGCGAACACATTATCCACATGGAAGTGGGAGAACCGGATTTCCCCACGCCTAAAGTCATCAGCGATGCGGCCATTGAGGCTTTAAAAAACAATAAAACCCGCTATACGCACGCCCTGGGGCTACTCGAACTGCGCCAGGCGATTTGCGACTATTACAGGAAAGAATATAGCGTATCGATCACGCCTGATCAGGTCCTGGTGTCTACCGGAACATCGCCGGTATTGCTGTTTGCCATGCTGGCTATTTTAAATCACGGCGACGAAGTGATCATTTCCAATCCCCGCTATCCCTGTTATCAGAATTTTATCCTGGCGGCAGGAGGTAAACTCAAGGAAATTCTAACCTATCCCGAGGAGGGATTCCAATACCGCCACAAAGATATTGAAAAGAAGCTCTCCAAACGGACGAAAAGCATCATGATCAACTCTCCCTGCAATCCCACCGGCATTGTTATGACCGGCGAACAATTGCAAGATATCGCTCAGTTCGACGGCCAATATATTATCTCCGATGAAATTTACCACGGGCTGGTCTATGAAGGGAAAGCGCATTCCATTCTGGAATTTACAGATAAAGCGTTTGTCATTAACGGCTTTTCCAAACTCTACGCGATGACCGGCTGGCGGTTGGGTTATCTGATCTTTCCGAAAGAATTCAGTGCCGTCATGCAGCGCATCCATCAGAATTTTATGATCTCCGCAAGCGGTTTCATTCAGTGGGCAGGCATTACCGCACTCCAGGAAGCGCAGGCCGACGTGGAAAGCATGGTCAAAACTTATGACGAACGTCGCCGTTACATGCTCACACGGCTTAAAGATATGGGTTTTATCATTCATGTCGAACCGACCGGTGCGTTTTATGTCTTTGCCGATGGACGCAAATTTTTCCAAGACTCTTACAAAGAAGCTTTTAGAATCATTGAAGGAGCGAAAGTCGGCGTGACCCCCGGCATTGATTTCGGAAGCGGCGGTGAAGGATTTTTACGCTTCTCTTACGCCACTTCCCTGGAAAATATCGAAGAAGGTTTAAACCGCCTGGAGCGCTATCTGGGCCACAAAAAGTAAGGCCATGGACAAAGCCGCTCATTTGGCGTATTTTGCATCTCGCAAGCTGGAACTAATTCCCAAGGAGGATGTATGACTTATCAATTTATAGAACTGAAAATCGAAAATCATGTAGCCACTGTCGCTATGGCCAGGGTAGATGCCTTAAACGCTCTCAGCCTCGGCTTTGCAGCAGAAATTGCAGCCGTGTTTCGTGAGCTGGCAGCGAACGACGACGTTCGGGCGATCATCTTTTGCAGCAAGGCGCGGATTTTCTGTGCCGGACTGGACTTGAAGGAAGCGGCAAGCGGTGCGAGCGGCACAGCCAAAGGAGTCATCGACACCATCAGAAATTCCCAGCCGTTGTTTGACTGCTGCAACTTTATCGAAGAATGTCCCAAACCGGTGATTGCCGCTGTTCACGGCAAATGCATCGGCGGCGGGCTCGATATGATTTCAGCCTGCGATATCCGCCTTTGCACGGAAGATGCGATATTCTGCCTGAAGGAAGCAGCCATCGGTCTGGTGGCGGATATGGGAATTCTGCAGAGACTGCCGATGATCGTGGGCCAGGGCTTTGCCCGCGAGATGGCCTATACGGCGGCCAATTACTCGGCGCGCGATGTAGAAAAAATGGGCCTCGTCAATCACGTGTATGCCGATCATGCGGGGGTGATGGCCGCCGCGCAAAAACTGGCCGCCCAGATTGCCGCCAACGCGCCGCTCGGCATCAAGTATACCAAAGAAGTTCTCAACTTCAGCCGCTATGTGAATGTCTATGAAGGCATGGCGATGGCCATTCAGAAAAATGCGACGCTGCTCATGTCGGAAGATTTGAAGGAAGCGATGATGTCTTTTCTGGAGAGAAGGCCGGCCGATTTTAAAGGCAGGTAAATACTAAGATTCCGCCCTCAGGGTCCTGCGTCCATCGCAGACCCTGAGGGCCGGAGCTTGATTATCAATTCATCTTTTTGCCGTTATAGTAACCGTCGACTTTTTTGTCAGAATGGTTGTTTCTATTCCACTGAAGATTTCTTTCCGCCTCCTCCCGGCTCCACTCCGGTTCAAATCCAACGCGATTATCATTCCAGAACAGCTCATAGCCGACGCCGAATCCGATAAATCCATAGGCGATAAATCTGGCCATATCGAGTTTGTTTTTAGGCTGCGGGTTTTCTACGGATTTGCTGTCCGATTTTTCGATTTTGCCGGTTTGAATATTGACCATTTCGATATTCAGCATAAAAATCGTGTCTAACCTGGAATACGATCCGACAAAAACATACTGGGCGTTGATCATTTTGCCGATTTTGACGATGGTTTTGACGTCCGTCATACCGGATGTTTGAAACCGTTGTTCGTCCGCAATCTTCTGAATGCGATTCCGGTCGAGCACGTTGAACTTTCCGGTTTTGATGAGTTCGCTGCGGAAGAAATCAGCCAGAATATCGGCATCTTCTTTGGAGACATTTTTCGCGGAAAAATCAAGCACCGCGACATTGGCTTTTTCTTCGGCCTGCAAAATCCAGGCGCACGTCAGGACAATGAATGCTACCCCGATCAGAACGATTATTTTCTTCATTTCAGCCCCTTCATAAACGTTTATTCTTTCGCATCAACGATATTCAAATCAGCATAGAACAAAGGCTTGCAACCCCTTGTTCTGGTGCAGTTCATCATAAATCCATGCAAAGGGATTTGTTACGGAACACCTCTATCAGAAAAGTGGTCAAAACCGCAATCGGTAATCCTTACTTCAGTTCCATGCAGAATTTATCGATCTTTTCGGGCGGGATAATGGGATAGTCGCCGGTATAGCAGGCCAGACAGAAACATTCTTTAGGCATGTTGGTCGCTTTGATCATGCCGTCGACGGTCAGGTAGTGGAGCGAATCCAGGCCGATGAAGTCGGCGATGGCTTTTTCGTTTTCTTTTTTGGTCGCGATCAACTCGCCCTTGGAGGAAAAGTCAATGCCGTAAGGACAGGGAAACAGCGTGGGTGGACAGCTGATGACCATATGGAGTTCTTTGATGCCGATTCCCTGCAGATGCTTCACGCGGTTACGGCTCGTGGTGCCGCGGATGATGGAATCCTCGACAATCATGACTTTCTTGCCTTCCAAGAGAGGTTTGACCGGGTTGAGCTTAACGCGCACGGCAAAATCGCGCATGGGCTGGGTGGGTTGAATGAAGGTACGGCCGACATAATGGTTGCGGATCATCCCCATTTCAAAAGGGATACCGCTCTCTTCGGCATAACCCAATGCTGCGTAATTTCCGGAATCCGGAAAGGGCATCACAATATCCACATCCGGGCGGTATTCCCGAGCCAGTTCCTGGCCGAGTCGCTTGCGGCAGAGATACACATTCTGACCGAATATCTGGCTGTCGGGACGGGAAAAATAAATCAGCTCAAAGATGCAGTGGCAATGCTTCACCGGCTGAAAAGGCTTCAGGCTTTTATAACCATGGGCGTCAATGATAATGATTTCTCCCGGCTCAACATCGCGGATATACTCGGCGCCCACCAGATCGAAAGCACAGGTTTCGGACGCAACCACCCACCCGCCGTTCAGCTTGCCCAACGCCAACGGCCGGAAACCTCGCGGATCACGGGCCGCGATCACTTTGTCTCGGGTCAACATGACCAGGCTGTAGGCACCTTCGACTTTTTTCAGGGCAATCGAAAGGGCTTCTTCCAATCCTTTTTTTAAATGCGGCGCCATTAAATGAATGATGACTTCACTGTCCATCGTTGATTGAAAAATCGAACCGTTGTTTTCCAGTTCCACCCTCAGCTGCTGGGCATTGACAATATTGCCGTTGTGCGCCAGGGCGTAATACTCTTCGCCAACGTGAACCAGGAAAGGCTGGGCGTTGGAAATTGTGGAGGAGCCGGTAGTGGAATAACGCACATGCCCGATCGCCAGGGAGCCGACAAGCTTCTGCAGCGTCGATTCCTTAAACACGTTCGAGGCCAGCCCCATGCCTTTGTGCTCCATCACCTGACAGCCGTCGGAGCTGACAATACCTGCGGATTCCTGCCCGCGGTGCTGCAGGGCAAAAAGGCCGAAGAAGGCAACACGCGCGGCTTCTTCATGGCCATAAATGGCAAATACACCGCACTCTTCCCGCGGACGGCCGGATTCATTTTGGGTGTCATCAAATAGTGATATCATAATATGTTTTTCCCTTGTTGGGGTCGGTCGCGTGACCTTCAGGTCATGGAAACCATTCCCTACTTCTTGTAATACTCCTGTAAAGGACAGACCTCCCAGTCTTTCTCGATAATCGCTTTCGAGGCCTCGCAGAGTGCCCGTGCGCCCGCCAGGGTCGTGGTGTAAAGAACGTTATACGTCAGGGCGCCCCGACGGATATGGTAAGCGTCCCGGGACGATTTGCGCCCGACACTGGTGTTGATGACCATCTGGATATCGCCATTCTTGATATAATCGACAATATGCGGGCGGCCTTCACTGACTTTGTTGACGATGGTTGCTTGAATACCCTGATTCTTCAGGTAATTGGCCGTTCCGGCCGTCGCCAGAATTTTAAATCCGAGCTCACGAAATGACTTTGCGACCTCCACAATCCTGTCCTTATGATAATCATGAACGCTTATAAAGATAGTGCCCGACTTCGGCATCTTGAAGCCTGCGGCCATCTGCGACTTGGCAAACGCCACACCGAAGGATTGATCGATTCCCATGACTTCGCCGGTGGACTTCATTTCCGGTCCCAGGAGAATATCCACTTCCGGGAAACGGTTGAAGGGAAAAACCGCTTCCTTGACGGAAACATGCTTGGGCATAATCGTTTGTGTGAAACCCAGTTCCTGCAAATTTTTCCCCAGCATCACTTTGGTGGCGAGCTTCGCGAGCGGCACGCCGATGGCCTTGCTGACAAACGGCACTGTGCGCGAAGCGCGGGGATTGACCTCCAGCACATAAAGCACATTGTCTTTAATGGCGTACTGGATATTCATCAGACCGACGACGCCCAGCTCTGCGGCCAGCATCTTCGTTTGCTTTTCAATTAGCTCCAGAATGTGGGCCGAAATGGTCAGTGATGGCAGAATACAGGCACTGTCGCCGGAATGAATGCCGGCTTCTTCAATGTGTTCCATAATACCGGCCACGACGGTCGTCGTGCCGTCGCTTAGCGCATCCACGTCCACTTCCACAGCATCTTCGAGAAACTTGTCGATCAAAATCGGATGGCCGGGAGAAACCAGCAGCGCCTTGGCCATAAACGAGCGCAGGGTTTCCGGATCATAGACAATTTCCATCGAACGTCCGCCCAGAACGTAGGACGGGCGGACCAGCACGGGGTAACCGATGCGGCCGGCGGCGATAAGCGCTTTTTCCACATCCATCGCCGTGTCATTGTCCGGCTGGTTGAGTTGTAACTTGTTAACGATTTCCTGAAATCGGTCGCGGTTTTCTGCACGGTCAATCGCCGTAGGCGACGTTCCGATAATCGGTACGCCTGCGGCTTCCAGGCCGCGCGCCAGGTTGAGCGGCGTCTGACCGCCAAACTGGACAATCACACCGTCGGGTTTTTCCGTCTGGATGATGTGCAGAACATCTTCGAGCGTCACGGGCTCGAAAAACAATTTATCCGATGTGTCGTAATCCGTACTGACTGTTTCCGGATTGGAATTGATCATGATGCTTTCGACGCCTTCTTCGCGCAGCGCAAACGACGCATGAACACAGCAGTAATCGAATTCGATGCCCTGACCGATGCGGTTGGGGCCGCCGCCGATGATCGCCACCTTCTTTCTCGAAGAAGGTCTGGATTCATTTTCCGTCTCGTACGTGGAATAGAAATAGGGCGTATAGGCTTCAAACTCCGCGGCGCAGGTGTCCACCAGTTTATAAACCGGCAGGATATTCTCTTTCATCCGCCAATCACGGATTTCCTGCTCCGTTTGGTTCCACAGGGCTCCCAGCGCCCGGTCGGAAAAGCCCATTTCCTTGGCGGCGCGCAGAAGCTCCGCAGTGGGTTCCGATGTTTTCAGTTCCTCTTCAGCGTCCAGGATATCTTTGATCTGATGCAGAAACCAGGGATCAATCTTCGTAATGTCATAAACGTCGTCCACGGTCATGCCGGAAGCTAGCGCCGCGCCGATGTAAAACAATCTGAGCGAATTGGGCTTGACGAGCTTACTCTGGAGGAGAGTTTTTCTTTCCTCGGGGTCGGCGGGCAAATCCTGGCCGAAACCGAAGCGGCCGATCTCCAGTGACCGGATGGCTTTTTGCAGGGATTCTTTGAACGTGCGCCCGATCGCCATCGTTTCACCGACCGACTTCATGGAAGTGGTCAGGAAATCCTCCGTGTCTGGAAATTTTTCAAAGGTCCAGCGCGGAATCTTCGTCACGACGTAATCAATCGTGGGCTCGAAGGACGCCATCGTTTCTCGCGTGATGTCATTGGGAATCTCGTCGAGCGTGTAGCCCACGGCGAGCTTCGCGGCGATTTTGGCAATCGGAAATCCGGTGGCTTTCGAGGCCAGCGCCGACGACCGCGACACACGCGGATTCATCTCCACGACAATCATCTCACCGGTTCGAGGATGAATGGCAAACTGCACATTGGAACCGCCCGTCTCCACACCGATTTCGCGCATGATGGCGATGGCGGCATCGCGCATGACCTGGTATTCACGATCCGTCAGTGTCTGCGCCGGAGCGACCGTAATCGACTCGCCCGTGTGCACGCCCATCGCATCGAAATTTTCAATGGAACAGATGATGACGACATTGTCGGCCTTGTCGCGCATCACTTCCAGTTCATACTCTTTCCAGCCCAGGACCGATTCTTCAATCATCACTTCGGAAATCATGCTGGCATCCAAGCCCGCTTTGGCGATGTCCATTAATTCCTCGCGATTGTAGGCTACGCCGCTGCCGGTTCCACCCAGCGTGAAGGATGCCCGGATGATAATCGGAAAGCCGATGTCCTCGGCGATTTTGAGCACTTCGCTCATGTTACGCGCAAAGCCGCTTCGCGGCATTCTCAAGCCGATTTTTTCAATCGCATGTCGGAATTTTTCACGGTCTTCCGCTTTGTGGATGACCGGAAGCGACGCGCCGATCATCTCCACACCGTATTTTTCAAGCACACCGGATTCAGCCAATGCCACGGCGGTGTTCAGGCCGGTCTGACCGCCCAAAGTCGGGAGCAGCGCGTCGGGACGCTCGCGAATAATGATCTTTTCCACGGCTTCCGGTGTAATCGGTTCTATGTACGTGCGGTCGGCCATTTCCGGATCGGTCATGATGGTTGCGGGATTCGAGTTGATCAGCACAACTTCATAGCCCTCTTCGCGCAGAGCCTTGCAGGCTTGCGTGCCGGAATAGTCAAACTCACAGGCCTGGCTGATAATGATCGGCCCGGATCCGATGAGCAGTATTTTCTTTATGTCAGTTCGTTTCGGCACTTCTTTTTTACCAATTTCTTTTCTTTATCTCATTGACGGCGATGTACTGGCTCGCTGTGTTGCGAATGGGAGCTTTTTCCGGGAACTCTGCCTGCGAAACGAAACGTCCGCCGGGTCGGAAAAAGATTCTGAGCAACGCTGTGCGCCAGTAGATCGCCACCTTCCCTTATTCCCACTCAATCGTGCTGGGCGGTTTGGAACTGATATCGTAAACCACGCGGTTGATGCCCCGTACTTCATTAATGATGCGTGTCGAGATGCGCGCGAGCAATTCCTGCGGCAGTCTCGCCCAGTCCGCAGTCATCGCATCGTCACTCGTCACGGCGCGGATCGCAACGATATTTTCATAGGTCCGCTGGTCGCCCATGATGCCTACGCTTTTCAGCGGCAGCAGGACGGCGAACGACTGCCACAACTTGTAATAGAGATTCGCGGCACGGATTTCTTCAAGCAGGATCGTATCCGCCTTACGCAGCACCGACAGCCGCTGGGCGCTGACGTCTCCGATAATCCGGATGGCCAGGCCGGGGCCGGGAAACGGCTGCCGCCATACGACATCGTCGGCCAATCCCAGTTCTTTCCCCAGTAGACGCACTTCATCTTTAAATAAGTGCTTCAGCGGCTCCACCAATTTTAAATTCATCTTTTTGGGCAGACCGCCGACATTATGATGCGACTTGATCACCGCGCTGGGACCGCCGAAGGCGGAGCGCGACTCGATCAGATCGGGATATAAAGTTCCCTGCGCCAGAAATTTAACATTCTTAATTTTGCGGGCTTCCGCGTCAAACACTTCGATAAAGGTGCGACCGATGATTTTGCGTTTCCTCTCCGGATCGGTGACGCCTTTTAATTTTTTCAGAAACAGTTTTCCCGAGCGGGCAAAATGCAGGTTGATCTGAAGATTCTTTTTAAACATATCGATGACGCGTTCGGCCTCGTTAGCCCTGAGCACGCCGTTGTCCACAAACACGCAGGTCAATTGCTTGCCGATGGCCCTGTGGAGTAGAACAGCCGCTACCGACGAATCGACACCGCCGGAGAGTCCCAGAATAACTTTTTCCTTACCCACCTGCTGCCTGATTTCTTCTATGGCATGGTTCACGAAAGATTTCATCGACCAGGATTTCCGGCAATGGCAAACACCGAACAGGAAGTTCGCCAGTATTTTCTTACCGGCCTGGGTATGAACAACTTCAGGGTGAAACTGCAGCCCGTAAAGACTTCGCCTTTCATCTTCAGCCGCCGCAACCGGAGTATTGGACGTGGATGCGGTAATGGTAAATCCTTCCGGCAGTGTGCCGATCGAATCGCCGTGACTCATCCAGCACTGCGTCTTTTTTCCCACGCCGGAAAAGATACCTTTTTGCTTTTTGACGAGAAGTTCCGCAAATCCATATTCCCGTTTGGTCGAACCGATAACTTTGCCACCCAGGGAATCCACCATGTATTGCAGACCATAACAGATACCCAGAATCGGTACACCTAATCCAAAGATCTTACGGTCGACACGCGGTGCGCCTTTGGAATAAATACTGGCCGGACCGCCGGAGAGAATGATTCCCTCGGGTTTGAGCGCTTTGATGCTCTTAAGCGGAATATCAGGGGGTTCAATTTGACAGTAAACATGGTTTTCCCGCACGCGCCGGGCGATGAGCTGGTTGTATTGGGAACCGAAATCAATAATCAGAATCACGTCATTTTCCCCTTTTCTTTTTCATCATTTCAACAAACTGAGAAAACAAATATTCCGTATCGCGCGGCCCCGGCGCAGCTTCTGGATGGTACTGTACGCTCATCGTTCCGGACAGCCTCATACCTTCGGAGGTCGCGTCATTTAAATTTGTAAAAGATTTATCGGCTTTGCTCTCGATAGATTCCGGAACGACGACAAACCCATGATTTTGAGATGTGATTTCGATTCTGCCTGTTTCCAGGTTTTTGACCGGCTGGTTGATGCCATGATGGCCGAATTTCAGTTTGGAGGTATAGCCGCCGATGGCCTGACCGATAATCTGATGACCCAGGCAAATACCAAAGACCGGGGTCCGTTCCATGACCGTTTGCGCCGCTTCTACGATATAGGGGAGCGCCGCCGGATCACCGGGACCATTGGAGAGCAATACGCCATCCGGCTGGTAGGACATGATCTCGCCCCCGGAAGCTGTCGCCGGCACGACCACCACTTCGCAGCCGTTCTTTTCCAGAAGTCTTAAAATGTTATATTTAACACCGCAGTCCAGAACAACGACCCGCAATTTTTTGGCTGGTTTCTTAGCGGGAATCTTGCTTCGGGAAGGTGCGCCTTTTTTCCAGAGATAGGGTTTTGAACAGGAAACTTCGCGGACAAGGTCCCGCCCGATCAGACCCGGGTACACCCTGACTTTTTCCAGCAGTTCTGCGATATTTTTTATCTCGGTCGAAATAATACCCTTCATGGCGCCGGACAGGCGCAGGCGACGTGTCAGCGCGCGCGTATCGATGCCTTCCAAACCGATTTTTCCGGAATCTTCCAGGAAGGATTTCAGACTTTTCGTCATCCGCCAATTGCTGGGGTTTCCCTGATATTCTTTGACAATAAAGCCTTCGAGATGAATTGCTGCGGATTCCATATCTTCGTCATTAATGCCGTAATTACCGACGAGCGGATAAGTCATGGTGACGATCTGCCCTTTATAGGACGGATCGGTAATCACTTCCTGATACCCGGTCATCCCGGTATTGAAGACGACTTCCCCCAGTGTTATACCCGCGCCCGCAAAAGCAAAACCATTAAAGACACTGCCGTCTTCCAGGACCAACAGGGCTTTACGATCTTTTCTTAACAGGGACATTTAATTTTCTTCTCCAACAGCAAATACTTAGGGGCTTTTACCAGACCAATCGATCATTTCCGGAAATCAAGGGACCGCATTAGCGGTTTGGAACATTCTTAATCTTTTTCCATCTTGAAGGCAGAGGCTTCTATCTCGTTTTCCTATTCTCGTCAATCAATAAACATCTGAACGTCGGGAACGGACATCCGTTCCCGACGTTTGTTAAATCAGCAGATAAACAGCATCTCCCAGAACTTCGGCAGAGGCCAGGTTTCATCTTCAACAAGATTTTCCAAAGCATCCACGTATTCTCGAAGTTCGTCCATCTTCGGCTTGACTTTGGAGCAGAGAGTTTCCGCTTTTTTCGCTTCGTCATGAATGGCATTGGCTGCGTCAACCTTGGACAGAATTTCCTTATTGATCGAATAAATATTATTGACCAGGTCAACAACTTTCTTCAAAATTTCCGCTTCGGCCGAAACAACCGCCGCCGTGCCCAGCACCTCTTTTGTGGCGATAATTGTTTTGGCTATCGTCTTTTGATAGGCGATTGCCGCCGGAATCACCTGGTTTAAGCAGATATTGCTGAGGCATTTAACTTCAATTTCCAGATCCTTGATATATTTTTCCAGGTAAATAATATAACGGGAATTCAGTTCCACTTTTGACAGAACCTGATATTTTTCAAAAAGATTCAAAGCCTTATCAGTTACGAGCGCCTTCAGAGCCACAGGCGTTGTCTTATTATTCGGCAGACCTCTTTTGCCGGCTTCGGCCTCCCATTCGCTTGTGTAGTTATCCCCGTTGAAAAGAATTCTCTTGATATCTTTGATCTCGCTTTTCAAAACTTCAAACACTGCCTGATTAATATTTTTGGATTCCTTGGCTTTAATTTTTTCCGCCAGATAATCAAGGCTTTCCGCAACGATGGTATTGATGACCGCTGCCGGGAATGAAATGGACTGCGATGAACCCACAGCGCGGAATTCAAATTTATTGCCGGTAAAAGCAAAAGGCGACGTCCTGTTGCGGTCGGTATTGTCTTTGCTGACCTGAGGTAAAGCGGAAATACCCAGATCGATAATTTCGGCGTTTGTTGCTTTGGTTACCGTGCCTTTCTCGATGCAGGAAAGAATGTCCGTCAGCTGCTCCCCGAGGAAAATGGAGATAATCGCCGGCGGGGCTTCGTTGGCGCCGAGTCTGTGATCATTGGCATAAGAAGCAACGGAGGCGCGCAAGACATCAGCATGTTTATAGACGGCGCGCACCGTGGCGATCAGGAACACCAGAAACTGAATATTATCCTGCGGCGTCTTGCCGGGATTCAAGAGATTGTTGCCGTTGTTATCGGAAAGCGACCAGTTGACATGCTTCCCTGAACCATTTATTTTCGCAAAGGGCTTTTCGTGGAGCAGGCAGGCCAGATTATGTTTTTTAGCAACAGACTTCATGGTGTCCATAACGATCTGGTTATGATCCACTGCCAGATTGGCTTCTTCATACACAGGAGCCAGTTCGAACTGGGAAGGCGCCACTTCGTTGTGCCTCGTCTTGGCCGGAACGCCCAGCTTGAAAAGCTCTTCTTCCATATCGTGCATGTAGGACGAAATTCGCTCCTTGATGCTGCCGAAATACTGATCTTCCAGTTCCTGTCCTTTGGCCGGTGGAGCACCGACAACCGCTCTACCGCCTAAAACGAGATCCTGCCGTTTGAAAAAATAATCCATATCAATCAGAAAATATTCCTGCTCGGGTCCCAAATTCGAGTAAACCTTTTTGACATTCTTGGTACCCAGGAGCTTCAGCATATTCACGGCACTTTTGCTGACTGCACGGTCCGAGCGCAAGAGCGGGGTCTTCTTATCCAGCGCTTCACCGGTATAAGAAATAAAAGCGGTCGGAATACACAGGGTTGTGGAAATGCCGTTTCTTTTAATGAAGGCCGGCGATGACATATCCCAGGCCGTATAGCCTCTGGCTTCGAAAGTTGCCCGAATGCCGCCGGACGGGAAGCTTGATGCGTCCGGCTCCCCCTGAACCAGCTGCTTACCGGAAAATCTCTCCACGACTTCGCCAATGCCTGACGGATCAGCAAACGCATCGTGCTTTTCGGCGGTGATGCCGGTCATGGGCTGAAACCAGTGGGCAAAATGCGTCGCGCCTTTTTCGATGGCCCATTCCTTCATGGCATGCGCAACGATGTTGGCTGTTTCGGCATCCAGCATTTTATCTTCATTCATGGCTTCCATTAATTTCTTAAAGGTATCTTTGGGAAGCTTTTCTTTCATGACCCGGTGATTGAAGGTATCCTCCCCGAAATACTCCGACACGGGAACGAACTTTTCTTTTTCGATAACGTATTGTCTTTCCGCCGCAAGAGTTGGTCCTGTTTGTTTCATAATTTATCCATCCTTCTTTAATAAAATAAGTGTTTATTCTAAAGGTGTATTCCCCACGATTTCCCAAACGCCGGTGGGACAGGCTCCGGCGCAGAAACCGCAACCGATGCAAAGTTCACTGTCCACGATATATTCAAAACCGCCCGCCTGTGTCTGCGAGCGGGAAATTGCTTTTTGCGGACAGATCTCCTCGCACATTCCGCAGTCCCGGCAGGCGCCGCAGGACGCACAATTTGTCGCGCAGGATGCCGTATCGGCAAACTCGCCTACCCGGGGATCGAAATACTGCAATTTTATCCGTTCATATTTAATGGCTGGCAACTTGTCATACGTTTGGTCCTCTCCTCTCAGGAGATCATTAATCGCCCGCGCGGCAATGCGCCCCGCCCCGATGGCGTCCGTTAACAGTCCGGGACGGACGGCGTCGCCGATCGCGTAAACCTGAGGATCGCTCGTGGCAAATGTTTCATCCACCACGATAAACCCCCTTTCGGTCTCAATGGCCTCCGGCAGAAAGGATAAATCCGGCACATCGCCCACAGCGACGATCACCGTATCCGCCGGCAGCAGATCACCATCGGTCAGTTCCACGCCTTTATCCGTAACGGCTTTCGTAAAACGCGGCCATAAGAATTTCGCTCCTGCCGCCTCGGCATGCTGGCGCTCAACACCGAAGGAGGCGGGCGCCTGAACATCGATGAGCGTTACACTCTTTGCGCCCAGACGGAAAGCTTCCGTTGCCGCATCACAGCCGACATTGCCCGCGCCGATGACGACCACTTTTTCACCAACTTTTGCACGATCACATTTGCATTGCTGAAGAAACTCCAATGCGGTGAGAGTTTTTCCGATACCGGGGATATTCAATTTACGCGCTTTAGCCGCCCCCACCGCAACCACAATATAATCATTCTTAGTTTTAAGCTCTGAAAATTGATCCTTCGTTAAGGGCTTGCCCAGATGCACCTGATGAATATTTCCGGCCAGTCTCTTGATCTCATGTTCGACAACCTCGTCGGGAATCCTGCTTTTCGGAATCGAATCGGTTATCTTGCCGCCCAACTGCTTCTTACTTTCCAGGATCGCAACCTCATGACCTTTCAGCCACAGTTGCCACGCTACGGACAGCCCAGAGGCCCCGCCGCCGATGACGACGACTTTCTGACCGGTTTCCGGCTGACGCGCCGGTTCCTTCGCCAAAAGAGACGCTTTGCCCAGCAGTTTAACATCGACCGCCTGAAGGCTCACCAGCGATCGTGTACAGTTTTGCATACAGAGGTTAGGACAGAGATAGCCGCAGACGGTCGCCGGAAACGGCGTATATTCCAGAGCCAGGTTCACCGCTTCATCGAGTTTACCCTGACGGATGAGTTCCCATCGTTTCTGGACAGGAATTCCCGTCGGACAGGCTGCCTGACAGGGCGGTAGATATTTCTCATTGGCCCAGACGGGGATAAAACGCCGCAAATCGCCTGTTGTGAGAAGACCGATCGGTGACCGGTCCAGATTGGACAGATCGCCGATAACGCCGCCTTTGCCCAGTTCGCCTTCCCAGATTTCCTTGCGGTATTTCGCCATCGGACGCACGGCGCGCGCCAGTTTCTCCGAAGGCTTGCGCGCCACCAGCAGCTGCCATTCTTCACGATGCGAAGCCAGTTGATCAAATAAATAGTGCTTGCCGATGGCCTGCAAAAAGCGGTTCATGTTTTCCTGCAACCATTGCCATTCGTCTTCGGGCAAGTCGGTGAGCAATTTCGCGTCGGCCTTGCTGTAAGCCTCCTGATGGCCGCGGAAGAAAATTTTCCCTCCCACCATGCCGACACAGGGACGGTAACTCAAAATATTCTTTTCTTCTTCGGCGCCCGCGCCGCAGACAACGGCAATGCCGCCGGCCATGAATTCAGCGAACGAATCTCCCACCTTGCCGAACACCCAGAGCTCCGGAGGTTCGAAGCGGGGGTTGTGCTTGGTCATGGTCATTCCACGCGCGCCGATGTCGCCGTCAATATACACTCTGCCCTGTGCCATGGCGTTGGCCACACCATTGGTCGCATTGCCGTGCACAATGATTTGCGCGCCGGCGTTCAGCCAGCCGACATCATCGGATGCCGGGCCGAACGCTTCAACGACTGTATTGGCAAACCCCATCGAGCCCAGACGTTGGCCGGATGTTCCCAATACGTTAACTTTGACCGGCTGATTTCCGGACCGCCACAGGCGACCACCAATGCCATGTTGACCAAAAGCGGTCACTTCTATTTGACGGAATCCTTCTTGAACGGCCTTTTGAATGCGTTCTTCCAGAATCCGCGAATCGATGCGAAGATTGTTTTCCACGCCGTTGATTTTAATTGAATCTTTTTTTGTCATGGTGTTTCCCTGATTCCCGCTTTACAAAACGTATTTGATTTTTAATCGCTCGGCTGCATCGGCATCATTAATCCCCAGTGCATCCGACATACCGATCGGCAGCGACGTGGAGCGCCCCAGCGGTGCGACAATTTTCTTCAATTCCGTGTCAAACGTTAAATACATATCCACGACTCTCTGGGCAACCTTTTCCGGGTCCAGACGGCGATCAAGCCGCGGATCCTGCGAGGTGATGCCCTTGGGGCATAATCCGATATTACACACATTGCACCGGTCGGCTTCCGAACCCAGACAGCCGGCGGCGGCCTGCATGACATATTTCCCCGTCTGCACACCGCTTGCGCCCAGCATGATCAAAGCGGCGGCGTTGGCGGCCAGATTGCCGTTTTTGCCGACGCCGCCGCCGGCGAAGAGGGGAATCTCGTTTTGTTTGCCCAGTTTGACCAGGGTCAAATATGCATCGCGCACATTGCTGGCGATGGGATGACCCATGTGATCCATGGATACGTTGTAAGCCGCGCCCGTTCCTCCGTCTTCACCATCGATCGCCAGACCTGCGGCATACGGATTCCGGGTCAAATTATTAAGGACGGCCATCGCCGTGCTGGTCGCGGATATTTTTGGATACACCGGCACGCGGAATCCCCAGGCCATGGACATGGACTGGATCATCTTGGCCACCGCTTCTTCAATCGAATACTTGGTCTGATGCGTGGGCGGACTGGGCAGACTGATGCCTTGCGGCACGCCGCGAATCGCGGCAATCAGCTTATTGACTTTATACCACATCAGAAGTCCGCCGTCTCCGGGCTTGGCGCCCTGGCCATATTTAATTTCAATCGCACACGGATCTTCCTTCATCTCGGGCAGATTATGAATAATTTCATCCCAGCCAAAATAGCCGCTGGCGATTTGCAGAATCACGTATTTCAGGAAACGCGATTTTAACAGCCGCGGAGGACAACCGCCTTCTCCGGTACAAATCCGCACCGGCATACCCAGCTCTTCATTCAGATAGGCCACACCCATTTGGAGGCCTTCCCACATGTTCGGCGACAGCGCGCCAAACGACATGCTGCCGATAACGAGCGGATAAATTTCGCGAACCGGCGGCATCCAGCCTTCTTCCCGGTTGACTTTCAGCATCTCTTCCGGCGGCAGCACCCTGCCCAGCAGCGTGCGCAGTTCAAATTCGTGTCGTCCGGCATCAAGCGCCGGGTCGGTCAGCATCGAAATACGGACAAACTTGATTTTATCGAGGACACTATCCGGATTATTCCGGCGGCCACCGCGCCGACGCGGCTCTCCACCCTGATTGACATGAAAACGCAGCTTGTCAATTCCTTCGGCGTGCATCGGCGCAATCGCGCCGTTGGGGCACACCATGGTGCACATGCCGCAACCGACGCACGCGTGAGCCGGATCGGTGTGCTGGTCGATGCCGTGATAAACCGAGAAAAGGTTCCCGGGCTTCGTTCCCAGGCCAACCGGCACCTGCAGACTGCGTTTGCGATGGACACCCAGATCAATCGCACGTACCGGACAGACGGTTGTACAGCCACCGCACAATGTACATTTTTCTTTATTCCAGAGGATCTGCCAGGGCAAGTCCTTGGTGCTTAGTGTAGATGGGGTAATGCATCCCATTGATTCCATTTTTCTATCTCCTGCCGCTCGCGGCGGACTATAACAGTTTCATATCTCATTGGCTGGTCATCCAGATTAATGTCCCGCTCGGGAATGGCTGCATCCAGACCGCACATTTCCGACGAAAAGGCGAAAATGCCCGGACGTCCTCCGACCACGCCGGGGCGCAGTTTCTTGGAATCCTGCACCATGAACATCGACTTGTCCGGCAGGCAGCCGATGACGCAGTTCGGACCGTCGATAATCAGCGGCCGGCAGCTTTGCTTCAACCTTCGCAGGAGCTTGCCGTCGGGATGTTTTACGAGTTCGTCATCCTTCAGCGGTGTAATGATATGTTTGTACATTTCCATGCTGAGACCAAGCTTCGTTTGCATGTAATGCAGGATGTGCGTAAAGACTTCCGAGTCGGACTTGTAGCCCACGTAACCGGGAAAATTGCGCGACATCAGGAATTCGCGAATCGGCACAAAGGCCGTATTCTCGCCATTGGTCATGGTGGACATCCCCTGGATGAAGAAAGGATGACAAGCGTAGATATCGATCGAGTAGTTGGTATTCTGGCGTCCCTGGCTCAGGATGGTGCGCGCCGACAGCTCTTTGCGGTCGAGCCCCAGATATTGGGCCACGGTTAAAGGGTCACCCACTTCCTTGATCATAATGACATCCGGCCAAAAACTGAAAATCAGCATCGACTTGTCTTTCTCGCCCTTTTCCTGAAGTTGCAACTGCACCATCATCAGGCGAAACTGAATTTCTTCCTGGCTTAAGCCTTCCCAGTCCGCGGGGTATTCATACACGCGAATGACGTAATTATCTCTCTTGGGTGTACCCGCCGGCGTTGATTTCGTGGGGCGGAAGGACAGCTTGTATTTGACCATGAAATCGAGATCGATCATGAAGCGGTCGAGCGCCTTGATTCCCTCATTGGAAAATATGCCGGACAGAATCGGCTCATTTTTGAATTTTTCAAATTCGCCGCCCAGATCCGTTAAAAATAATCCCACACCGGAACCATCGTGCCCTTCTTTCATGACATTGAGCGCATTGATGGCCATCATCGGTGATAGTGGATCATTGCTGGTTACTGCAAACAAACGACACATAAAGATTTTACCTCCCTCACCGCCGCATTCGAGCTTGGAACGGCGGAATGATAATTGCCAAGATCATGCCAGAATCAACGATTTACAGCGTATTGTTTAATTATCCGTTATACCGACTTATTTTCTCCAATCGGCTACTTGTCTGTTTTCAGATGAGAACAATTTTGTAATTTTATAATAAATATGGACATTATTGTTCTATTTCAATTTTTTCGTTTTTACAGCGGCAAGGATTTCAGAAAAACGGATAAACAGAACGTCTCCTATCATTCGGAATCATTACTTTTTTTACGAAAGTGCTTCGGATCAATGCCCATCTTCGATATTTTATATTGGATAATGCGTTTGGTTGTACCCAGCATTTTGGCGGCTTTGGTCTGATTGCCTCCCGTCTCCTCCAGCGCGTCGATAATAAGCGATCTCTCTTGCGCCTCGACAACTGAAGAGAGCTTGCTGCGATCTTTGCGATCCAGCTCTTTTTCCTTGAGCTGCAACGAGGGCGGCAGGTGGACTGTGTCTACGACATCCGTCTTGGTCAACAGCACGGCCCGCTCCATGCAGTTTTCCAGTTCGCGGACGTTTCCCGGCCACTTGTGCGATAAAAACACTTCGATGGCCGCCGTCGAAATTCTTTTCACGTTTTTGTTCATTTCCTTATTGTATTTCAAAAGAAAGTGATCAGCGAGGAGAATCACATCACTGCCTCGCTCACGCAAGGGCGGCAAATAAATGGGAAATACATTCAGCCGATAAAACAAATCCGCCCGGAAACGGTCGGCCAGAATATCCTGTTCCAGATTACGATTCGTGGCAGCGATAATCCGCACATTGACATTGATCACCCGCGAAGAACCCAGAGGCTGAAAACGTTTTTCCTGTAATACCCGCAGAAGCTTGACCTGCGCGGCCGCTGAAAGCTCGCCCACCTCGTCCAGGAATATGGTCCCGCCGTTGGCTTCTTCAAAACGTCCCCGGCGTTGCTGCAGCGCCCCCGTAAACGCGCCTTTTTCGTGGCCAAACAATTCACTTTCAATCAGCGTATCGGGAATCGCCGCGCAGTTTACCTGTACCAGCGGACCGCCTTTCCGCGGAGAATTATTATGAATAGCCCTGGCAATCAGTTCCTTGCCTGTACCCGTTTCGCCGCTAATCAAAACCGTCGTGTTGGAATCAGCGACCTGTGCGACCTGACCGAAAACCTCCTGCATTGCCTTGGAATGACCGATGATATCCATCGAAGGCGCGCGGGTTTCGCCGACAATTTTGCGCAAACGCCGATTTTCTTCTTCGAGCGCCCGAATATGGACTGCTTTGGCCATCAACTCGGCAACTGATGAGAGAATGGCAAGCTCTTTATCCAGATTTTCAACCTGCTTCGCTGCTTTATCTGCAGACAAAACGCCGACAACACCCCCGTCATAGATAATCGGAACGCATAAGAATGACAGTTCGGCCCGGTTCAGATGCCGCCTTGCACCAGTTCGATCGAGGAAATGTGTCTCCTGCCCGAGATTGGCCACTGCCATAGGCCGGCCGGTTTCCGCCACCTTACCGGTAATTCCTTCGCCGGGCTTATACGTGACATCCAGCCCATCTATATTGAAGTCGTGGGCGATATCCAGCCAGACCTCCTGCTTGTCGCGGTCTAAAAGCGAAATCATGCCGCGCTGCATCCCCAGACGCGAACTCATTTCGTTAAGAATTTGTTCCAGTTGATCACGTAGATCTCCCGGTTGTGCCAAGATTTTGGCAATGGCATGGAGAGCCGCCAATTCATCAAAATTGTGAATACTCAATTTTTATCCCTTCTTTGAAGGTGTTTCTGACTTATCTCACATCAGACCCAGGACCTTAACAATATCTTGTAACAAAATTGTCCAAATCACAACCTCTATTTTGTAAACTAAACATGACTGTGCAAAGAGCAAACCAATTTTGGAACAAATGTGCGGAAAGCGACAAAGATTAATGGGCCGAGATGATAAGATAATGAATTAAAAAAGATTTTCTGAAAGGGAGTAGACGAATTCATTCCTTCCTGATTAGCTTAAGAAAGTAAGTCGTGAATTAAGGGCGATTGGTTCTAGCGGCTCTTTTTAGCAGATGTTCCGCGTATTCCATGTCTATTCTCGTCGTGTGATTACGAACCCAGTCTTTCAGATAAACGACCATGTTAATTGCCAAATCCTGATCCCCTGCCTTGTAACTTTGAACAAATTCTTCGACTTTTTCGATAAATTGCTGATGTTCTCGGCTGTGTGCCGCAAAACCGGGGAAGCTGGAATTCATCATTATAATATGTTCCTGATGGAAGTGACCGGATATATATTCGATCAGGTTATTAAATACAGATAAAAAATCGCCGGAACCGCTCTCAAAAACATCTATGAGGTGATTAACCGTCTCAAAAAGCTTTTTGTGCTGATCATCAAGTATTTCCACATGAACACTATAAACCGGATCCCATTTGATGCGCTGCAGCTTTGTCATAACTTGTTGCTCCTTGTTCTTAAGCGTATCATAAAAGAGCATTCTCGACCACTAAGAACAATTTTTTTCCATGAACTTTTTTATGTTCCCGACCGTCTTACCGGGCAGCCAGACTAAATACGGCTGTCTGGCAGTATTTCTTAAATCCGGCCTGCTCGTAGACATGCAACCCATCCGGAGACGACTGAAGCGTGGCATAACGGGCGCCGGCAACTCCAGCGTGACGCGTGGTTGCAAGTGTCAGTTCCAGACCAATACCTTCTTTTCTAAAGTCGACAAGAGTAGTGACGAAGTAGATACCCGCCGCCTTTCCATTCAAAAACAGCAGAGACGTACCCGCCGGTTTTCCATTAACTCTGGCCAGAAAGAATCTTTGCCGTGCATCATCGCGGAGATTGAATGCGCTTACGAACCGGTGGTATTGTTCTTTTGTATCTTGTCGAAAATCAAAACCGGCAAAAGAAACCTCTTCCCAGACACTCAGTTCTTCATGATCCCTCACACGGCTTACGGAGAAACCTTCAACACGGGGTTCTTTATCAGGAATCGTGATCAAATCCGCAAGGAGCGATGGGATGTTTTCTACTAACGAGAAACCTTCCGATTCCAAAATTTCGATTGCTGCTTTTGTATGTGAACTTGGAAAGATCCACCACCAAAAAGGCAAACCGGCCTGGCGGTAGTTTTTCTTGACATCTTTAATTGTTCCTTTATCAAATAGCGTTAATGGTTTTTCGCTCCAGGCCGCGTTGAGGTCTGCAGATCCGATGCCCGTCTGCGTCGCCCAGATTGGGCCTCTGTTATAGGGCGATGAAAGGAGGTTACCCCAGTACCGATAATTGGCAAAGAACGTATTTTCGATAATGGTTCCCGTTATGGACATGATGTGTTCGATCAAAAAAAGGACTTTATTCTATTTCTTTCAGGTTTTCCTTAAGTGGACGCATCTGGACAAGCCGAAATGCGGTTCGGTGATTGGATTCTCCTGAACGTACCCGACATTTATAAGATAGCCGCCGCTAACTTCAGTCTTTCAATTTTAAGCATCCTACGCGGATATGGTTAAGTCAATGGGCATCACCCTCACGTGATATCTGGATGCAGTTAATGCGTTCTCTTAGTGAAGTCAGTTATGTCGCAATGCGTGCTAATTGCGTCCAGCTGACGGTTTTCCAGCTCCGACTGACCACTGACAGGTTTCCCGAAGCCGGGTTCAGACCGCATTTTAAAGCAAAATAGCGGTGCAATACCAAACAACCTGTTAATTCAGGATGGAAGACGGTAACCAAAATGTTGTCACTTTCCGCCGCAGCTATATAATCGTCAATCCTGAGCAGGACCTTAACAGCTTTTCCCGCGCTGAGAATTTTCGGCGCACGGATAAATGTTAACGGAATCGCCTCATCGGATACTACCTCGATAATGGCTTCACTTTTAAAACTGTCCAACTGGCTGCCAAAACTGTTGCGTTCGATTTCCATGTCCATCAAGCCCAGGCAGGATTTCTCGCCGACTACTCTGTCAGCCAGCAATATGGCACCCGCACAAGTACCCCAGATTTTCATGCCCTGAAGATAGTGCGCGCGGATCACATCTTTCAGCTCAAAGATATGAAGCAGCCGTGCCAGGCAGGTGCTTTCACCGCCGGGAATGATCAGTCCTGCGAGATCCGTAAAATCTTCAGCCTGTTTAACTTTTTTATAGGGAATGCCTAATCGTTCCAGATGTTCCAGATGTTCATGGACGCCGCCCTGTAAATCAAGAACACCCATGATCTGTGGTTGATGCCTGACTAAATGAACCGACATAACGTTTCTTTACCAGCCCCGCTTCGCCAGAATCTGCTCCGGTGGAATCTGTCCGATTTCCAGTCCTGGCATGGCTTCGCCCAAACCCATCGATGCTTCCAGAACTTTTTGCGGATCATTGAAATAAGCAGTCGCCTTTACGATAGCCCGCGCACGCTTCGCCGGATCGGCAGATTTGAAAATGCCCGAACCGACAAAAACGCCGTCGCAGCCCAGCTGCATCATCAGAGCCGCATCCGCGGGTGTAGCGATGCCGCCTGCGGCGAAATTAACGACGGGCAGGCGTCCCAATTCTTTGACTTTCAACGCCAATTCATAGGGCAAGCCGTTATTTTTCGCAAAACCGGTGACTTCCTCTACGGGCATTTGCGCCAGCTGACGGATTTCGCGATTCATGGTTCTCATGTGACGAACAGCTTCTACGACATTGCCGGTACCTGCCTCACCCTTGGTGCGGATCATCGCCGCGCCTTCCGCTATCCTGCGCAACGCCTCACCCAGGTTGCGTGCGCCGCAGACAAAGGGTATCGAAAATTTGGTTTTATCAATGTGGCATTCTTCATCGGCCGGTGTCAGAACTTCGCTTTCATCAATGTAATCTATCCGCAGGGCTTCCAGCAGTTGTGCCTCGACAAAATGACCGATTCTCGCCTTGGCCATCACCGGAATCGATACCGCCTTTTTGATGTCGGCAATCATCGCCGGATCGGACATTCTGGCCACACCGCCATCTTTGCGGATATCAGCCGGGACGCGTTCCAGCGCCATGACAGCGACAGCTCCGGCCTCTTGCGCGATCCTGGCCTGTTCTACATTGGTCACATCCATAATAACGCCGCCTTTGAGCATCTGCGCCAACTGGACGTTTAATTCATATCTTTTTGAATCCACTTTTTATACGCCTCCTGACTTATTAAAATATATCCCTGATGGTGTGCTTCACACATAGAATAATTTAATTAGCTGATATTAAGAATACAAATGGCATTTCGTCAAGTATAATAATTGATGCGACTACCAGTACAGCCGGGTCTTGATCCGCTGATCACGAAGGTAATTTTTAATCTGCGATATAGTATACGTCCGGTAATGAACCATCGACGCGATGAGCGCCGCATCGGCCCTTCCCGCTGTGAGGACATCTGCCAGATGCTCAGGCTTCCCCGCACCGCCCGAGGCGATGACGGGAATGCGGACACTTTCAGAGATGAGCGCCGTTAAATTGAGCTCGTAACCGATTTGCATACCGTCGGCGTCAATGGAATTGAGGCAGATTTCTCCGGCGCCGCGGCGTTCTCCTTCTTTGGCCCACCACAGAGCATCAATGCCGGTGAATTTCCGTCCGCCCTCAATGACAATTTCGTAACCGGAAGGGGTCTCTTTGCAAACATCAACTTTTTTCACGTCCATTCCCAGGACGACACACTGGCTGCCAAACGCCCGGGCTCCCTGCGAGATGATATCCGGTTCGAGAACGGCGGCGGAGTTAACACTTACCTTTTCCGCGCCGGCCAAAATGACCCGCCGCATATCTTCGAGATTACGGATGCCGCCGCCCACGGAAAAAGGTATGAAAATAGTTTCCGCCACACGCCTCACGACGTCGATCATAATATCGCGCTTATCGGACGAAGCGGTGATGTCGTAGAAGACAATTTCATCCGCTCCCTGTTCATAGTATTCGCGGGCGGCTTCCACCGGATCGCCGATATCTACGTTGCCTTTAAACTTGATGCCTTTGGTCAGTCTGCCGTCGCGCACATCAAGGCAGGGAATAATGCGTTTAGAGATCATTGCCCCTCCATGCGCAGAAATTTTTCAGAATTTGCAGCCCCGGCGTGCCGCTTTTTTCCGGGTGGAATTGCATGGCGACCAGATTCTTTACCGCGAGGACAGAACAAAAGTTTATGCCATATTCCGTTGTGCCCAGAACGGCAGATTCATCGGATGGCGCGGGATAATAGGAATGGACAAAATAATACTCAGCCGCCGGTTCGATACCCGCAAACACCGGATGCTGATATTTGAAAGCCACGCTGTTCCAGCCCATGTGTGGTATTTTCAGATTCCGGCCCGCAGCCTGTAAATTTTCAGGAAAACGTCTGGTTGATCCGGCAACGAGTCCGACGCACCGAGTGTCGTTCTCTTCGGAATAGTCCATAATGATCTGCGTACCCAGGCAAATGCCCATGATCGGCTTTCCGGACTGAAAGCAGGTCTTCAGCCAGCTGTCTAAATTTCTTTGCTGCAGATAAGCCATCGCTTCACCGGCCGCGCCGACGCCGGGAAAAATCACATGCGACGCCGCTTCGAGCTTTTTTGTATCAGCTGTAATAACAAATTTCTGCTCGATGTTGTGCAGTGCTCGCGCGACACTGGTAATGTTTCCCGCGTTGTAATCAATAATTGCAATCATCTATTCACACTTTGAATGAAGTTACCCGCAAAGTCTCTAGCAACATTTGTGCTAACTTCCAACTTTTATTTCGCATCCTTAATATAATGCTTACCCTGATGACTGTCGCGACGCTCCAATTCTGTGTTAATTGCGTTTAGCACACTAAGCTTATTGGCCGCCCAGGCAGGGGCGAGGAAGATATCCCGGTAACCGTCGGCTGTCAGGCGCTGGATCACCATTTCCGGCGGCAGGACTTCCAGCACATCAGCCGTGAGCGTCACATATTTATCCTTTGAAATCAGAGGAATTGATCCTTTTTTATACATCTCACCCATTGCTGTGCCATTGAGAGCCAGAAGCGAATGAATTTTGATGCCATTTATCGGCAAAGCAGCCAGGGCCTTTGCCGTTATCCGTACATCTTCGTCATTTTCGCCCGGTAAGCCGATGATAATGTGGACACAAATGTTCAGTCCCGCACCGCTAAGTGCACTCAGCGCATCCAGAAACTGCTGATAATTGTGGCCGCGGTTGATGAATGTTAAGGTTTTGTCATGAACCGACTGCAGGCCCAATTCGACCCAGATGTGATATTTCCTGGCATAACCGGCTAAAAGCTCGACGACATCCGGCCCCAGGCAGTCCGGCCGTGTGCCGATGGAAAGTCCGATGACGTCTTCCTGGGACAGTGCTTCGTTATAAAGCTCCCGCAATTTTGCCACCGGCGCGTAGGTATTGGTGAATGTCTGAAAGTAGGCAACAAATTTAGAGGCGGACGGTTTATAATATTTCTTACCGGATATTATTTGTTCGGCTACTGAAGGAAGCGGCCCCTGCTGCCGGAGCTTCGATCCCCGGCCATCACAGTAAATACAACCGCCTGCGGCCAGGCGCCCGTCGCGGTTGGGACAGGTAAAGCCGGCGTCGATCTGCAGCTTGTGAATCGTGCAGCCGAACAAGTTGCGCCAGTAACTTTTCAGATCGTAATATCGCTTATTGTTTTTCCAGAACTCCGGCTTGGCCAAGGCTGCCTCTTTTTTTATGTTGTGTTTTTTTTGCCGCAATACTATTAAATCATCCGAAGCGCAAGCATTTGGTTTTTGGAGAGAAATAGTGACGGATCAATATGACATACTGGTGATCGGTGGCGGACATGCCGGCTGCGAGGCGGCGCTGGCTGCAGCGCGCATGGGCTGCAAAACGCTGCTGTTTAATATCAATCTCGATTCCATCGCGCTGATGTCCTGCAATCCTGCCATCGGCGGCCTGGCGAAGGGTCAGCTCGTGAAAGAAATCGACGCTCTGGGCGGTGAGATGGGTAAAATCACGGATAAAACCGCTGTTCACTTCCGATTGCTCAATGCCTCCAAAGGCCCGGCAGTCCAGTCCTCCCGGATGCAGTGCGATAAACAGCTTTATCGCCTGACCATGAAAACGACTGTGGAAAATCAGCAAAACCTTTATATCCGTCAGGCCATGGTCGAAAGTCTGGTCATCGAAAACGATGAAATCAGGGGGGCATTGGATTCCAGCGGTTTTTTCTACGGGGCCCAAAAAGTCATCATTACGACGGGGACTTTTTTAAACGGCCTGGTGCACATCGGCACATCACAAACACAGTCCGGACGCGCCGGAGAACTGGCCTCCGTCGGCCTGGCCGATCAGCTCAAGGCCCTCGGCTTTGAAACAGGACGAATGAAGACCGGTACGCCGCCCCGCCTGCGCGCATCGTCTATCGACTTTTCCTGCCTGGAGCGGCAGGACAGCGATCCCGATCCCGCGCCTTTTTCATTCACCACAAAGGCGCTCAGGCCGGAACGTCTGCCTTCTTACTTTTCGTCGACATCCGCCGAAACCCATCGTGTGATTCGCGACAACATCCAGCATTCTCCTCTTTACTCCGGCGTGATTAAGGGGATCGGTGCCCGTTACTGCCCGTCACTCGAAGATAAGGTCATGCGCTTTGGTGACCGGCAGAGCCATCCGGTCGTTCTGGAACATGAAGGCCTCGACACACAGGAAATTTATGCCAAGGGTCTGGGCAACTCGCTCCCGCTGGAATTGCAGTATCAGATCGTTCACAGCGTGCGGGGGCTTACGCAGGCCGAGATCATGCGACCCGCTTACGCCATTGAATATGACTTCGTTCAGCCCAGCCAGCTCAAGCTCACGCTGGAGACGAAATTGATTTCCGGCCTGTACCTGGCCGGTCAGATCAACGGTACGTCCGGGTATGAAGAAGCGGCGGCGCAGGGCCTCTGGGCCGGGGTCAATGCCGCCCGGGCTTTGCAGGGCGCGCCTCCTTTTGTACTGGACCGCTCTGAGGCTTACATGGCGGTAATGATCGACGATCTCGTCACGCGCGGCGTGGATGAACCTTATCGCATGTTTACATCGCGCGCCGAGTACCGCCTGATCCTGCGTGAAGACAACGCGGTTATTCGCCTGATGGGTAAGGGTGTCGAGCTGGGATTAATAGACCGGACGCATTATGCCGACCTTCAGAAAAGAATGAAGAAGATCGAACAGGGTATCGCGCATCTCAAAATGTCGCCGGTCAAGCCATCGCCGGAAATCAACAAGAAGCTGACCGCATTGTCATCCCCGCCAATCACCCAGGCCACGAATCTGCATGCTCTTTTGAAGCGATATGAAATCGTTTACGATGATTTGAATGGTTTTTCGGGCTGGGAACCCGAGGAGGATGACTTCGTCAGAAAGCAAATTGAAATAGAAACGAAGTATGAAGGCTATATTAAGCGCCAGTTCGAAGCGACAAAGAAATTGAAAGATCAGGAAAAGAAGAAAATCCCCGCGGACTTTGATTACTCGAAAGTTCCCGGGCTTTCCAATGAGCTGCAAACGAAGCTCACCCGCGTCGCTCCCGCCACTATCGGCCAGATGGAGCGCATCCCGGGCATGACGGAAGGAGCAATTTCGGCCGTCCTGATCATGATGAAAAAGCAGGAACTTATCAGGGATGGGAAAAAGGGTAGTGACGAGACCTTGTAGATTACTCAGAGTTTTCCAAAAATAGGACCTGACTGGATGCCCATGAAGACAGCTTCTTTATTTATTCCCTGCATAGTCGACCTGTTTCTTCCGGAAATCGGTGAGGCGGCTTATCGCCTTCTGCGATCATTAGGCACGAATCCGATCTATCACCCGGCCCAGACATGCTGCGGGCAGCCCGCCATCAACGCAGGTTACACGGAGCAGGCTCGCAAGGCAGCTAAGCATTTTATAGACGTCTTCGGTAATGACGAGGTCGTGGTCAGTCCATCCGGCTCCTGCGTTTGCACTGTCAAAGATCACTATCCCAAACTACTCTGCGATGAGCCGGTATGGCTCAGACGGGCCAAGGAACTATCCGGTCGAATCTATGAACTTTCCCAGTATATCGTGGATGTCCTGGGTATTGAAGACTGCGGCGCTAGTTTCAACGGTAAAGTTGCTTATCATGAATCCTGCCATGTCCTCCGCGGACTGGGTGTATCCGCTCAGCCCAGGAAATTGATCTCCAGGGTGAAAGGTACGGAACTTGTCGCCCTGAGAGGAGCGGAAAGCTGTTGTGGATTCGGTGGCGAATTTGCCAACGCTTACCCCGACATTTCCACAGCGATGGTGCAGGAGAAGTGCGACAACTATCTCGAAAGCGGCGCGGATATTCTAATCTTATGCGAACCGGGCTGCCTTTTGAATATCGGTGGATACCTGAGCCGCAATTACCCGGATAAGAAGGTTATGCATTTGGCGCAGTTTCTGGAAACCTCCCTGTCTCCGGCTAATAAGCTCCTGAACTGCGAGAAGAAAAATGGAAATTAAGACGGATCAATTTGTCGCCATAGCCAATCGGGAGCTGAAAAACACCCGCAGCCGAATGTTTTTAAGCCGGCTGGCACCTTACTTTACCAAATCTTGTATGGAGGCTATGAAGACATTTCCGGAGCCGAAAGCAGCAATTGAATATGGCCGGGCGATCCGGGCTGATGTCATTGCCCGCCTCCCTGAGTTGCTCCGGGAATTCGAAAAGAATGCCGCGGCGTGCGGAGCGCAGGTGATTTGGGCAAAAAGCGCCGCCGAGGCCAACCAGTTTGTTTTAAGCCTGGCCAGAAAGAACGGCGTCAAATACGTTACCAAAGGCAAATCGATGGTGACGGAGGAAATGGGATTAAACGATTATCTCAAGCAAAACGGCATCGAACCATTTGAAACCGACCTGGGCGAATTCATCATTCAACTACTGGATCGCCCGCCGTTTCACATCGTAGGCCCCGCCATTAATCTGCCGGTAGAAGAGATTCGTGATTTGTTCCTTGCCCAGGGTATCCTTGCCGAACCGACGACTGATCGGATCAAGTTGGGTGCGGCGGCCCGTGTTTATCTGCGCGATAAGTTCTGCCATCTGCGAATGGGCATCACGGGAGTCAATATGGCCGTTGCAGATACCGGTGCGATTATCAATGTGGAAAACGAAGGCAATATCCGCCTCACCAAGTCGTCGCCAAAAATACAGGTCTCGATTATGACCTTGGAGAAGGTCGTTCCGACAATGGCGGACGCCATGCATATCACCAGGCTCTTGTGCCGTCATTGTACGGGGCAGAAACTCTCGTCCTATGTGTCCATTGACTGCGGCCCGAAAAAGCTAGGCGAGGTCGATGGTCCCGAAGAACTTTACATTATCATTCTGGATAACGGACGCTCGGAAATCTATCAGGATCCTAAGGGCCGCGAAGCCCTCCGCTGTATCCGCTGTGGAGCCTGCCTCAATGCCTGCCCCGTATACGGTAAAATCGGTGGCTACCCTTATGGCTGGGCTTATTCCGGTCCGATGGGCCAGATGCTCAATCCGCTTTTGTTAGGGTTGGATAAGACCTATGATCTATACCACGCCACGACGCTTTGCGGTGCGTGCAAAGAGGTCTGTCCGGCGGGTATTGATCATCCTGGTTTGTTTCTCCAATCCCGGGCCAGGCATGTGCAACAAAAGGGTTTGAAGAAAGTAATCCCCGACAGGCAGGCAGCTTTCTTCTTCTTGTTCGGATGGGGAATTGCCAGTGGCGGAAGATGGAGGCTTGGCGTCAAACTGTTGAGACCGTTTGTTAATCGTTATGCTAAAGACGGTGTAATCAAGAAAATGCTCAAGCCCCTGGACGGCTGGTTCAAATCGCGAAACTTGCCCGCGCTGGCCGGACAGACATTTCATGAACGGTGGGAAAAAATCAGGCAGGACAAATAGTGAGGGTGTCGCCGGCTATACAGCACATTGTTTAAGAAACCGTTTGCTGCGCATTGATTGTGATTAGATGGAAAAACCATGACCAAAGAAATTAGAGAAAAAATATTGAAAAGGCTCGAAGGCGCAACTAGAGGTCGGGCAAAACCGCGACCTTATTTACCTCCTTTGCCTGACTTGTCATTGAGTTGTGAAGAGCTGGTCGTTCATTTTTCGGAAAATGTCACTTTGCAAACCGGCGTTGTTTATCGCGTAAAGGGCGAAGAAGAAGTAAGAGCAAAGCTTTCGGAGATAGCGACCCTGGAGAATCTCTCAACAATCATGGTCTCCACTGATCCCGTCACGGCGTCCCTGAAACTGCCGGAATGGGGAAAAGGTGCAGGCATCGAAGTACTGACGGCGAAAGACTTCGCGAACGTTGAAGCATATAAGGATTCCGTCTTCAACAAAGTTCAGGCGGGAGTGACGGGCCTGGATTATGCCGTCGCCGAATCGGGCACCATCTGTCTCATTCACGACAAGGATCAGCCGCGTCTTCTTTCCATTGCTCCTGTCCTGCACATTGCCGTACTTCCCGTCAGGAGGCTTTTCGCGGTTTATGAAGACGTCACGGATCGCGTTTTTGCCGGCAAAAGTAATCCACCGGGTCATTTTACATTAATCACAGGTCCCAGCATGACCGCCGACATCCAGGGCGGCCAATTCAAAGGCATGCATGGCCCGGCGAAATTGATCGTGATCATCATCGGGTGAGAAAGCCGGAACAGTTTTAATCAATATTCCGGAGGCCATAAGCTAAGAGTATTTACGTCGGAAACGTTAATCCTCCTGTTCGTCAGGTTGGTTTTCTAAAGCATTAACAAGGGGCAGATATGACGATTGAGGTTGATAGCGGGCCAAGTGATGATATTATTCCTCAATAGCGCTCCTTTGAGTTTATTTAGATCGTCATAAATTCTTCTTTCAGTTGACAACCTGCTGAATGGCTTACATATTAGACCTTCAGATGAATTGTTATCAAATGCCACGGATTTGATCTTATTCCGGGATTTCATTTCGCAAGGGAGGCGGTCGTGCCACTGGAATCCATTATAGCGCTGTATGGTTATCCGGCGATACTTCTAGGCACTTTTTTTGAAGGAGAAACCATCCTCATAATGGCGGGTTTTGCAGCTCACCAAGGCTATCTTAAGCTTCCATGGGTTATCCTGGCAGGTTTTTTGGGAACACTCTGTGGAGATCAGCTTTATTTCCATATCGGGCGGCGCCGAGGAACTGCGTTTTTAGAGAAACGACCCTATTGGAAAACCCAGTCCAAACGAATATTTGATATCTTGGCGAGGCATCAGCTATTGCTTATCCTCGGTTTCAGATTTGTGTACGGCATGCGCACTGTAACTCCGTTCGTAATCGGTGCAAGCGGGATATCCCCTTTTCGCTTCTTGATCCTGAATAGCCTGAGCGGTCTGATTTGGGCGAGTGTGATCGGATATATGGGATATCTTTTTGGTCATGCGTTAGAACTGTTTCTCGGAAAGCTCGAACACTATGAACTCTTTTTGTTTGCTGCAATCGCCGCCACGGGAACGGTTATCTGGTGCATCCATTGGCTCCTGAGACGAAAAGCATCCGGGTGATCACGTCTCCGGAGTATGTGTTCATCGTTAATCTTTTTTAAATATCTGCAAACAGGTTCCCGGCAAGAATTGAGAAGGAGGTAGCCGCTATGAAGATGACACTTATCGTCCTGGCACATCCGCATTTTGAAAAACAGTCTATTGCCAATAAACTCATTATCGAGAAGATCAAAACGATCTCCGGTGTTTCTGTCAAAGATCTCTATTCGGAATGCCCGTCCTTCAAGTTCAGTATCGAAGCGGAGCAGGCCGTTCTTATCGGTGCGGAATCGATTATTTTCCAATTTCCATTTTACTGGTATAGTTTACCAGGTATACTGAAGGAATGGATTGACCAGGTCTTCACTTATGGTTTTGCATTTGGCTCCACGGGCGACAAATTGAAGGGAAAGCATTTCTTGGTCTCCACAACGGTTGGAGGACCGGAAGATGCTTACTGCGCAACAGGCTATAACAACTTTACGATGAGCGATCTTTTGAACCCCCTGCGGCAGATGGCTAACTTGACGGGCATGAAATTTAATCCGCCCATTGTGTCCTACAATATGATTTTTATTCCCGGCGTCTATAACAAACGGGAAGAGGTCGAACGACGCGCGCAGGAGCATGCCCGGCGTCTCGTCGAATATATTGCCCGATAATTAAGGCGCTTCGCTGTTTGTAGTAAAAAATACAGCTGCGGATACGACTCCATCAGATAAATAAATGATGGTCTGTACCTCTCTGATTGGTAATGATTGAGAATGGTTTCCATTATTGAGTGCCGTCATGTTCCGGCGGCCCATATGCGGACATGGCTTGAGCGATTGGCCATGAATGGTATACCAGAAGCAAAATACCAGGATGACTTTCGTGGGCTTTTGGAGAACTATGGATAATGAATACCTTGCGACAGGGTTTACAAACGTTGACCAGACCCGGAATAAGAATGCATATTTCGATTGTCTGACTTTAATTGATTCACTGCCTTATTATAAAGAATGCAAATCAAAAAGCTATGATCTGCTGGATCTTAAGCCGGGACTTGTCGTACTGGAAGCAGGCTGTGGGCTCGGCGATGACGCGCTCAGGATCGCCGAGCGGATTATACCGGGCGGCAAGGTTATCGGCCTGGATGCAAGCTCGGCCATGATTGAAAAAGCGAGATTGAATGCGCGGGCTCTCCAATTGCCCGTTGAATTCCTGGTCGGGGATGTAAAAGCACTGCCCTTCTCTGATGGCGTCATATCGCGGTGCCGGATAGATCGGGTGCTTCAGCATATTCCCGAACCCTTAGGGGCGGTCACTGAATTGGTCCGTGTACTGGAACCCGGGGGTTCGCTTCTGGCCTATGATAACGATTGGGAAACCTTTTCCATTAAGTCCTCGGACATTGAAACCACCAGAATAATTGAAAGTCTTTGGCGCAATTCTTTTATAAATAGTGCTATCGGCCGAGACCTCCATAGTCATTTCCTTGCGGCCGGTTTAACCGAGGTGCACATTGATCCGTATCATTCGATAATAACGGATTTTGAGACGGCCGACAAAATTTACAACTTGCGGGAAACCGTTCAACGGGCTGTAGAAGGCAGATACATTTCCGCAGTTCAAGGACGCCTCTGGATCGACGACCTGATTAACAGAAGCACGGAAAGCCAATTTAGTGCGGCGCTTTGGGCTTACACTGTCGTCGGGAAGAAAGTTATCGCCAAATAGAGAAAAATCATTGTTTGTTCATAATCGTTATTGGCTTCTATGGATTAATGTTTCTCCTTTTCATCTCCATCCGAACTTCAACGCGTCGCTGTCTTAGATCTTCCGCCGTATAGGCTGTGCCACCCGAACCAATACCGACGCCGCCGCCTACGCCCCGGCCGAAACCGCCCACGCCTATGCCAATTGATGGACCAGTCTGCTTCTCTTGCTTGTCAATTTCATCATTGAGGCGATAGAAGTATTCCAAAAGTTTTTCGTCCGTCATAACTTTGTAATCTTCTACAAGAATTTCCTTCGACTGGCCGGCGCACCCGGCAAGAATGAATGCCGCAAAAACGAGTAAAATCCCGATGGCTATTTTTTTCTTCATCCTCTTTCCCTCCTACATTTCACAATTATGAATTCCCGTAATTTTGAAGAATCTGCAAATGCATTCATAGCTCAATCTTTTTTCAAAAGATTGAGCCTCTCTTTGATGAGGGCTGCTTTATTGCCTTCTCCTTTTTCGAGATAATACGAATGAAGTCTGCTTAGATAGGACCAAAGAGGCCTTTGCCAGCCATTAGTCGATGCCGTCGTTATGCCCATTTGAAGAATCGCCTCATTGGCGGGTAAGTATCTCACCCAGACGCCGCAGGCGATCAAACGCGAAAGAGGATCATCAATAGCGGCAATTTCCCTTGCGGCCATCTGCAAATCATTGGCGGACGCTGCTTTTAGAACGCCGGCGTATCGGGACGGCAGCAGCTTAACATCGACGGCACTGAAGTTTCCTTTTAAAAAATGACAGTAGGCCATGTCGGCCGGGTTGGGTTCCAAACGATACAGTTTGGCAAAATCGCTGGAATCAAAACTTTCCAGTGATGCGGTGTGAAGCGCATATTGAGTGAGGTAAGCGATGGACAAAAGATTCAGATCGTTGCCGGCAGCTATTTCTCGTTTGGCTTTGACAAAATGAGGTTCGGTGGATGCTTCTTTGCCGGTCAGGAAACTGGTTTTATACTCATCCAATTGGCGATAGGCATTCTCCTTCCAAACCGGCGCCGGAGTGGAAGCTCCGCATGCACAAATGAGCAAAACTAATATGTAGGATAATAGTTTCTTCATGGTACTTTAAACTCCGGGGCTTTTTTCGACCCGATAATTGCATCCAATTTTTTAACGACATCGTCCAGCGATTTGACGAGATCATCGATTTCGGAGCGAAGGATATGAAAATCTTTCATGCCCTCCGATGCGTCGGAGCTTATTTTATTCACATTATCGACTGTTTTATCTAGTTTATGCAATTTTCCGACAATGTCTTTCAAAATAATATTAACCTGTGGCAGGGTGCCCTCTTGGCCGTATATTTGATTATCCGTCTTATCAGCCATCTTATCCACTTTGATAAGGATGCGATCAACAGTATTCGTAATAGTTTTGAGCTTCTTCAAAGAATCATTCAAGGCTTTGACGCTTTCTTCATCGGAAACGACCATTTCCATGAGCGATTTTTTTGAGGCCAGATTTGTGGAAATTTTTTCGGCGTTTCCCAAAACCCGGCTAAAGTCGCCTTTCGGATCAGACAGATTGCGGGTCAAGCGTTCGACGTTGTCGGCGATCTGGGTTACTCTCTCTAACACAGGTTCTATTTTGGCGATCGCATCATTAATGTCATTGACGATGGTAACTTCCGGAAGTCTGTCGGAATCCAGGGGCGGGCTTTTCAAATCGGTTGTGTTCACGACAATGCGGGCTGAACCGATTAAGGGCCGATATAAAATGAAGGTGCTGTTCGATCTGATCCATTTTACGTGGCGATTGGGGATTTTGATTTTAATAAGAACAATGCCTTTATCATTGAGTTCCAGAGCCTGGACTTTGCCGATGTTGAATCCGGAGAAATCCACCGGCATCCCTTCCGTAAAGCCATCGCCCGATCTGGAAGAAAGAGTAAAGGTATGCATTGTTTCGAAGATGCCTTTTCCCATTGCCAAATAGATCAGGGCCGCAAAAATCAAAATTGCGGTGCATCCGATAAACAGGCCGACTTTGACTTCACGGCTCATCTTCATAAATCACCGTACTTTTCTTTCGTCCATTTGTAATCATATATATGACAGCTTATATATAAATCGTCAATTTTTTTCAATGCGTCCGTGATAAATTGAACGTCTTTCAAATGAGGGACAATCAGAAAAGGCCGATCGATCAGAATCATCGCCTCGTGCACCATCGCGGCCCTCAGCAGCATGGCGCAAAATCTCTCTTCAGGGGTTAATGCGGGATTGCGCTTGCGGACTATCTCCGTCATGCCTAATCGTCGCAAATATTCGAGCGACAAAAGTTCAGCCCGGTGTTTAGGCATATTTTCGTGGTACTCCTTGATCAGGGCGATATTTGTAAGGACGTCCTGATTGGATATCAGCGGAACGTCCAGTGAAACCAGTGCAGCCTGAGAGGAAAACTCAGTTTGAAAATGACTGACCGACTGATTAAGCGTTTGTTCGCTATCGAAAAGATTTAGAATAATTTTGTCAGTAATGACAGCACCTCAATGATCAGAATGGCTGTAAAAACGTTGACCATGCCCCCGGACACCGCAATCGGAATGCTTGTTAATTCATTTGATGCCCGCAAACCATAGCGAATAGGGATTAAGGTAATAAAGAACCCATAGACGGCACACTTGAACAATGCAATCAAAATGTCAGAAAAGTTAGTCGAATTTAATAAGAGATTTGTATAGACGTCGGCGCTCATTCCGAATATCAGCCAGGAAAAGATGATGCCGCTTACCAGCAAGACAATTGAAAAGAGGCTGCTCAGGAGGACAATGGAGATAACGCCGTTTATAATGCGGGGCATGAGCAGGTAATCGATAACGTCTATACGGTACGTCTCCAGTGTTTTTATTTCTTTGTTGACTTTCATCACCGCCATTTCCGTGTTGATCGCCGCACTGGATCGCAATGTAATCAAAAGGACAGTCAGGAAAGGTGACAATTCCGTGACAATCAGACCCATTAAGACGTGACCGATGAATTCGGTGAGTCCAAATTCCTTGAGCAGTGTAAAGACAATTCCGATGATCAGTGAACCGAAAGTGATGGATACAAGAAGAAAGATTGGAAGGATTTGCACTGAAGTAAAATAGATTTGATTCAGTAAAACTTCGCGCATGGCGCTGCTGTATGTTTTGCGCTTAAAGATCCGCAGAAAAACTTTGCCGACAAATGTTGCATTATCCGCAAACGCTGTCAGTATGTGGATGGCTTGACGCCCCAACTTTTCCCAGAAAGACATTATCTTCGTCTCCACGAGGTCTGCGTGATCTTAACACAGGACAGTTGATACTTCAAACGGGGTTATTGATGCGCTTTTGCGTTGACAAAAAGGTAGTTGTCGTTATATTCAGATACGTTAATTATGCTCAATAAGAATAGAAATGCACTGGCTCTGTGCGTTAATATTGGAGGACAGAAATGAAGAATTCTAATCGAAAATCGTTTTTTATGTTCCTGATGGCCTTCCTGGTCGCATTTTTCATCGTATCGTTGGTCGGGGTTTTGCGATCATCTTTTACGACGACGGGGGCCCCGGAAATACCAGCAGCGCAAGCTGTTCCCTCATCGTCAGACTCAGCCTTTAAAACGCCTCTTTCTTTTTCTGATCTGGCGGAACGTGTCAAACCCGCTGTTGTTAACATCAGTACATCAAAGACATACAAGGGCCGGGGAGGGTTCGGAGCACCTTTCGGGGGATCGCCCTTCGGCGATGATTTTTTTGATCGTTTTTTTGGAGATATGCCCCGCAGGGAGTTCAAACAGCGCAGTCTGGGTTCGGGATTTATCATCAGCAATGATGGTTATATCTTCACAAATAATCATGTTGTAGAGCAGGCAGATAAAATTCTCGTGAAGACTTCCGATGGTAAAGAATATGAGGCAAAAGTAATCGGTACCGACGTAAATACCGATATTGCTTTGATTAAAATCAAGCCGGACAGCAGTCTGTCTGTCGCAGAGATCGGCGACTCCGATAAAGTCAGAGTTGGCGAATGGGTGATCGCTATTGGTAATCCGTTCGGTTTGGATGCGACGGTGACAGCCGGCATCGTCAGTGCAAAGGGCCGTGTCATCGGTGCGGGGCCTTATGATAATTTCATTCAAACGGACGCGTCCATTAATCCGGGGAATAGCGGTGGTCCGTTGTTCAGCATGGACGCGAAAGTCATTGGAATAAATACGGCAATAGTCGCCCAAGGTCAGGGTATCGGGTTTGCAATTCCGATCAATATGGCTAAAAGCATACTTGCCGATTTGAAAACAAAGGGCAAAGTAACGCGCGGATGGCTGGGTATATCCGTTCAGGATATTTCGGATGACATCGCCAAAAATTTAAATCATAAAAGTAAGAATGGGGCTCTTGTTTCCGATGTTTTCAAGGGCGACCCGGCTGATAAAGCAGGCATCAAAGTTGGAGATATCATTACGGAAATTAACGGCAGGGCGGTTAAAGATACGCACGATTTATTACTGACGATCGCTACATTGCATGTAGGTCAAAAGATTAGTCTGAAAGGACTTCGCGACGGTAAGGAAATCAGTTTTCAGGTGACCGTCGCCGAGCGGAAAGAGAGTGTGGCCGCAGCGGCGGAGAAATCCGGAAAAGGACGCTTCGGTATTGCTGCGCAGGACATAACACCGGAGATGGCCCGGCAATTAGGGATATCTCGTGAGGGTGTCATCGTGACTGATGTCGAGAGCGGAAGTCCCGCGGATGAGGTCGGCATCCAGCCGCAGGATGTCATTGTTCAGGTTAATCGGGTCAAGGTTTCCTCGCTGAAAGATTTTAATCGGGAGATTGCAAAAGCTACGGAAAAGAAGAGTGTTACTCTCTTGATTAAACGGGGTCGATCGAGTTTCTTTGTCGCCATAAGAACTGAGTAATTCGCTCGGTGATAGCGATACGTCGCGGACATGGCAGCCCCTTAGGGCTGCCTTTTTTAATCGCGTCGCCGAGAAAAAAGCGGCATAATAATATTGTCTTTTGCCGGGAAGAAATTCGTTGAGCGCTTGAGTAACAGCCAATGAAACTTTTAGATTACAGAGGGATCATTCACCTGCACTCGTCTTTTTCGTATGATGGTCACGCTTCAATGAAAGAAATTGTCTCTGCCGCGCAAAAGAACGGCATTGATTTTTTGATGTTGACGGACCATGATCACTTGCAAGCGAGAAATGAAGGATGGGAAGGCTGGCAAGGAAGGACTCTGGTTATAGTCGGAGAAGAGATCGCGCCGCGATTTAGCCATTATCTGGCATTTAGAACCGAGAGGCCTGTTTCTTACGGCACCGATCATGAAGGCAGGAAACCTCAAAAATATATTGATGCCGTCAATGAACAGGGAGGATTTGGCTTTATCGCCCATCCCGATCACGAAGGAACAGAAATGTTTCACGTGAAACACTATCCTTGGACTGACTGGAAAGTTAACGCCTACGCAGGAATCGGCATATGGGATTTCATGACCGACTGGCAAAAGAGCCTGAATGGCTATTTCACGGCGTTCCTAAGCTTTCTTTTCCCTGCTTTCTTCTTGAAAGGCCCGCCGAGGATTACACTGGAACGATGGGATACTCTGAACCAAATCAGGAAAACCGTCGGAATTGGAGAACTCGATAATCATGCCAGTACAAAAAGAGTCTTCGGTATATCGTTTGTCGCCTTTCCTTTTAACCGGGCTTTAAAATTCATTTCTACGCATATCCTCGCACGAGATCCATTCAACGGAGACAGCAAGCATGACATCGACCAAGTTTTTCATTCTCTACTAAACGGCTGCTGCTACTTTTCATTGGACTATTTTCACAGAGCTAAAGGATTTCAATTTCTCATCGAACACGAAAAGCAGGACTTCTACATGGGGGATTCTTTCCATCTCTCACGCAACGCACAATTGACTGCCTCACGTCCAATGCCAGCCAAGATTCGCATTATCAGAAATGGCCGCGAATTGCTCAATTCGATAAGTGCCCAGGTGTCCATACCGGTTGAAGAACCCGGCATCTATCGAGCAGAAGCGTATTTGAAGTCTTACGGGAAATACCGTCCCTGGATATTTTCCAATCCGATCTTCGTAACGTGAAAGGAGAACTTGCGCGCGCCCCTTTCCTCTGCTCACCACCCCTTTGAAACAAAGCCTTGATGTATGAAAGAAGGAGAATATCCCTCACTAAATCATTTTTCCGAAATGGCATCTCTTCACTAATTCCCTTTTTGTCCTTCGAGTATCGGACGTATCGGTACATCGTCGCTAACTTCTTTAAAACTCTTTCGGGAAACCCGGCAAGACAACCCTTTATACTTTTGATCATCAATTTCCGTGACCGTTCGAATCGTCCCGCCGGTCTGCAAATGAACACCGATTGAGGGTCGACGATCATTTCCCATAACGCCGACAGCCCTTGCGATAAGCTCAAACTCATAATTCTTTAATAGTCTAAGAGTATCTTCTTTATATTTCTTGCTGTATGATCAACTGTGAGAGTCGGCTCCAATACTCTTGAGACACGATCTTTCGCCCCGTTGATGCTTATGTAAATAATGGCCTTCGCGGTTGTTCCATTGCATCAATTCTCCGGCAGTCGCCTATCAATCTCTGTACTTTTTTCTGCGACCAAATCTATCGGATTGGCATGACCCCAAAACGGCGCAACAGATCATTAACCTTTTCGATGATCCCTACCCAAAAGCTATCGACGACGTTTCAGTTTTCTGTAGATAGGTCAGAAACCACAACCCCTGCTTCCTTCTAAAGTTCACAATTGCGATACGATTTCGCCGTCGTAAAGGCAGAGGTGAAAAGGCCGCTGATAAATTCGAATAAATCTATTGATATAATCGGCGTGGATGATCGCCGCCTGTTTGCAGCCGCTTTAGAAATTTTACTTTTCAATGCCATTGCGCCGGCCTGAATGACGGATACTGATACTGCTGCCTCGGTTCTCCCGCCCTTGAGGATAATTTGGGGATCTCCATCTCACTCGCCTCGCCGATTTATGGAATCTGCATCCGTCCTTAGTGCTTTCACTATACGTGACCATCGTCTTCGTCAAATCGTCTATCTCGAACTTATCCATATAACCTTCGATCGTTATCATGCCTTCGTTTTCTGAACCCCAAAAGCCCGTATTCTGATACTTCTCTTTCTGGAAAGGCCGAGAATTGAGTGCCCAAATTCCCTGATTGAGCGACAAGTGTCGTTGTGTCCGGCATTCGGCCGAACAGGTCTGCCGGTGCAGCAAGCGATATGGGCGGATTGCATATACCCATAATGCTGGGTTCGAGAATTATAATTCCCCTCAAATATCGCAACACGCTCACCCAGAGGAACCAGCCGGGAAAACCACGTCGCAGCTAAACTCCGTCAATACACCTTCCGGCCCCAAATTAATTACCGGACCGAACTGTCCACAAAAAAGGCGCGCAACGAATGCTCTTCGCCCTTCCGCATGGGTTGAAAGGAAACCTTCCCGATCCCCTCCGGCAGCATCCTTATATATATCTCTCTGACTGCCTTTTCCATATCCTTGAATCCTTAATATTGAGTTTAACCAAACCTTTCTCGCTCATGTGCATCAGCCGACGTCCCAGTCCTTATAAAACGGCAGGACGTTAAATGTCTTCCGCCTTATTGTTTATCATATTAATATCATTACACATTTTTTAATTTGCCACAGGAACATTGAATTCTCCAAAAATATCGAATGTTACAGCTTCGTTAAGGGCCTCTCTTTCTTCATTTCTGATTTTATCAATAATTTCATGATATTTAATCACACCACTCCTATTGAATCGATCGCCACATTCTTTTGCGCCTATCTATCCTGTTTCATCGTTGCACAGAAAATGTCGGACCCGAACACTCAGGCTCTGACCGATCAACACAAGATCATTTTCAGCCCGTGCGCGTGGCTTATCCCTTCACAGACCATGTTCCATAATCCTGATAGTATGACTGATAATATGATAAGCAAAAGAAGGTTGACGTTTCAGCCTAGTGAGAGTTCCGTTCCAATTGTTTATGTCCAAGGCTGAACAGTCGCGCACCAAGCAGAGCGCTAACGAATTCCCCGATTTTCAGGTAGCCGCGATTAGCATCGCAATAGAATACTCGTTCTTTAACCGGCCAACTGCGCAATATTTTCGGTTCCCGAAATCTCCCTTGCGAGTCCAACTAGAGCCGACATTCATCCATCATCGCCATTCATAAAGTAAGTCGGATTCGCCGTACCGCTTCTGCTGAGAAAGCCTTTTTTCAGTTGTCAAACGTTCATGCTTCTAACAGATACTCGCATCTGCGGATGACGAAAGTTTCCTCTAGACTTTTCCGGCCAACAATCTTTCGGCGATACATTTTGCCACTATATTCTTCCTACGTTTGACATTCCGGACAGTAAAACGTGCTTCTCCCACCTTGCCGAATCCTTGCCACACATGCCCCACACGTGAAGCACGCTTTTCCTTCTCTCCCGTAGACCTTAAGTTCCTGCTGGTACTCACCCGGGCAACCATAAAGATCGCGCCAATCCGATATAGATGTACCGCGTCTGCAAATCGCACTTTTCAAAATTCTTCGCCCATGCCGGAAAACTCTCTTCCACTCTTCAAGACTCAGCGTTGACACCTGCCGCAATGGAGATATGCCGGCGCTATGCAACATTTCACAAGCATAAATGTTCCCGATACCCGCAATCGCCTTTTGATCCATGAGCAAGATCTTCACGCTGATGCGTCTCACAGCTTGCCGTGTTAAGAATTCTTTCTCGTTAAAACGCATGAACAAATCTTTCTCCGGGTTCGCGGTTGATTCATCTTCTACCCTGACGGTTGCGAAACGACGTGGATCGACCAGATCAATATTGCCATTCTCAAGTGATAACCGCCAGCGTGTATGCGGCTCCCGCTCTCCGTGCGGCCTCCAGAGCAATCGCCCCGTCATCCGCAAATGGATCTTAATGTATCTCTCATCATCAAGTTTTAGCGCAATCGCTTTCCCGTCGCGACGCACCGTCTCAATCCTGCAGCCCCCGACATTTCCGAGACCGCTAAGCTTCTCGTCATAAACAACTGACTCGTGTATATGTTTCCCCACTATCATCGCCTGCAACTGACGGCAGAGAGTTTCGACTTCGGGAAGTTCTGGCATCTTATTGTCCTTTCATTTATCTCTGGTGATCCCTCCCAGCCATGCGACTGGAGCCACCCTTTACAAAAGCTATACCCTCACTGCATTTCATCGCTTTCAAAATTTTTTCGCTTCACCACCTCGATCACCTTCCCGACCGTCCGCATTCAAAATGCTTCTGAGAATTTTTCCCGGACACTGTCTTGAACCAGGTACAATTTTCTTACTTCATAAAACACATCTTAACTTATTTGAAAAATTTTTTTCATTTTTTCTCTAAAATGCAAAATAAATGTTGACAAATTTTTTTGCTTGCGTAAATTCAAAAATTAATAAAGCCGTTTTTCAATGGCTGATTTTTAAACGGAAGCCAACTTCCGGAAGGAGTGTGAATGGAAAACGAGACGCTGTTTAATGAGGAGGCGGAACCTCCTGGTCCTAGGACCGGCCTTGTCGTAGCTCAAAATGAAACAACGAATTTTCTTTCGTTGTCGACCGACAATCAGCAAACTTCCCTGGTAAAATCAAAACCAGAGCGCCTTTATTTCCCCTTTAAAGATTCACCCCGCTCCCGTGCTTTCCGCAAAAAGCATTACCCTGACATCAGCCGTATTGAATGGTTTGACTGGCGCTGGCAATTTCAAAACGCCATTCGCGACGTTCACACTCTCGACACCATCATTCATCTGTCCGATAACGAACGCCAGGCAATGATGCACCCCTCCGGCGACCTTCCCGTTGCGATCACTCCTTACTACGCCAGCCTTATATCCGTAATCGATGCGACCTCGCCGTTACGCCGTTCGGTCGTGCCGGTAGTGGACGAGTGCCTGCATACGAAAGGCGAAGAAGAAGACCCTCTTTGCGAAGATGCCGACTCACCTGTCCCGGGCATCATCCATCGCTACCCCGACCGCGTACTATTTTTGGTCACCGATATCTGCGCCACTTACTGCCGCTATTGCACCCGCTCCAGAATCTTCGGCCGGCAGCATCAGTGTTTCATTGACACGGCCAAATGGGAAAAAGCGCTGGCCTATATTGAATCCAATCCCAATATCCGCGACGTGCTGCTGTCCGGAGGTGATCCCCTGACCCTGTCCGACGATAAACTCGAATGGCTGCTTTCCAGGCTCAAGGACATTCCTCACGTCGAACTCGTCCGTATCGGTACCAAGGCACCCGTGGTTCTGCCACAGAGAATCACGCCGGCTCTCACATCCATGCTGAAAAAATATCATCCTCTCTGGATGAGCATCCATATCACCCATCCCGATGAGCTCACCCCCGAGATGAGCGCCGCCTGTATCCGTCTGGCCGATGCGGGCATTCCTCTCGGCAGTCAAACCGTTTTGCTCTCCGGAATAAACGACTCGGTTTCCACGATGACCCGACTGGTCCACGGACTTTTGCAGATTCGCGTTCGACCCTACTACCTGTATCAATGCGATCCCATTCCCGGCTCCTCGCATTTCCGCACGCCGATCAGCAAGGGATTGGAGATCATCCAGGGCTTGCGCGGCCATACAACCGGCTATGCCGTTCCCACCTATGTCGTCGACGCGCCCGGCGGCGGCGGAAAAATCCCTTTACTTCCCGAATATGCCATCGGCTGGGATAAAGGCGATTTGATGATGCGCAATTATGAGGGCAATATCTTCCGCTACCCGGATAATCACGCTGAGTCCAAGGATATCCACTAGGATCAATGAAATTATATTATGTCCGGTAACCCAGAGTGCACTTCAGCCAACGTTCTCAAAAAAGTATCGATCGGCCTGACCTATGACCTGCGCGACGATTACCTGCGTGAAGGCTACTCTCTGGAAGAAACCGCCGAATTTGACAAGCCTGACACCATCGCCGCTATTGAAGATGTCATTCTGCAAAACGGCTATGCGATCGACCGCATCGGCCACATTCAGGCATTGACCCGCCGCCTGGCTGCAGGAGATCGCTGGGACCTCGTTTTTAACATTGCCGAAGGCCTGCACGGTTTTGGCCGCGAGGCACAGGTTCCCGCTCTATTGGACGCTTACAAAATTCCCTACACTTTCTCTGATGCCCTCGGTCATTCGCTCACGCTCCACAAAGGCATGACCAAACATGTTGTACGCGATCTCGGAATTCCCACGCCGGACTTCGCCGTTGTTTCCGCTCCCGAGGATATTGACCTTGTCCATCTTTCCTTTCCGCTCTTTGCCAAACCCGTAGCGGAAGGCACGGGCAAGGGCATCACGGCTCTGTCCAAAATTGACACTCCCGATGATTTGCGCCGTATTTGTCTGAATCTGCTGAAAATCTTTCAACAGCCTGTGCTCGTCGAATGCTATTTGCCCGGACGGGAGTTCACCGTAGGTATCGTCGGCACGGGTAGGGATGCACGCGCTCTGGGTGCGATGGAAGTCATCTTGAATCCCGAAGCGGAGCAGCACGCCTACTCCTATGACAATAAAGAACACTATGAAAACCTCGTGCGCTATGCTGTCGTCGACGATGAAGAAGCCAAGCAAGCCATGGATATCTCTCTTCGCGCCTGGCGCGGCCTCGCGTTGCAGGATGGCGGCCGTATTGATCTGCGCTCCGATGCTCACGGTATGCCACACTTTATTGAAGTCAATTCTCTCGCCGGCTTGAATCCCATCCGTTCCGATTTGCCCATTCTTTGCAGGCTGATCGGCATATCCTACCACGAGCTCATCACCGATATTCTAAATTCCGCATTAAAGCGCGCGGGATTATAGATAGCTGAATACTAGATCCTGAAGACGGGAATACATTGCATGGATAAGATAATCATTTTGCACACGGATGTCGCACCCGATGCCAGTGAAGATGAATTGGATACTCTCCGTCAAGCTCAAGCCATTGCGGAAGCAATTATTTCACTGGGCCATGAACCGGTCCTCTTACCGTTTACCATGGATTTGAATGCCACGATTTCCAAACTCCGCTTCCTTAACCCCCGGGTCGTTTTCAACCTCGTAGAAACGGTAGGTGGAAAAGGCAGTATGATCTACTTTTCCACGGCATTATTGGACTTTCTGCATCTGCCGTATACGGGCTGCCGGACAGAAGCCATGTTTGTGACGTCCAACAAACCGCTTACAAAAAGAATCCTTCATGCCGAAGGTATTGCGACGCCCGCCTGGATCACATCCGCAGGAATCTCAACCGGCATATCATCTGCCAACACATACTTAACGAAGCCCTCCTGGGAAGATGCATCTGTTGGGTTGGATGAGGACTCGGTCGTCACAATGACCACTCGGGAAAATATGATTACGGCATTGCAAAATCGTCAAGTAAAAATCGGCTGTGATTGTTTCGCCGAAGCTTACATCGAAGGACGTGAATTTAACATCGCGCTGCTCGCCGATGACAAGGGTGTTCGGATTCTGCCTCCCGCGGAAATGCTGTTTCTGAATTATCCGCCAGAAAAGTTGAAGATTCTTGATTATCGCGCCAAGTGGGTTGAAGATTCTTTTGAATATGATAATACAAGACGCACCCTGGACGTTCAGCCGCACGACAGCGATCTTATCGATCGTCTGCGCGACATCGCCCTCACGTGCTGGCATTTGTTCGGTTTGCACGGTTACGCCCGCGTCGATTTTCGCGTGGATCAGCAGGGCAAACCCTTTGTCCTGGAAATAAATGCCAATCCTTGCTTGTCGCCGGACGCCGGTTTTGCAGCCGCCCTGAAACGAGCATCGATTACATACTCTACAGCAATCAATCATATCATCCAGGATGCCTTAAAAACCTGAGGAGGAAATGTTTTTGTGTTAAAACCCGTTGTATTGTTATTTTTTTCCAATTTATTCATGACATTCGCCTGGTATGGCCACTTAAAGACTCTCAACAGTAAGCCCCTCTACCTCGTTATCGTGATCAGTTGGGGTATTGCCTTTTTTGAATACGTCCTGCAGGTGCCGGCTAATCGCATCGGCTTCGAGCACTATTCTTTAAGCCAACTCAAGATCATTCAGGAAGTCATTACCATGATCGTCTTTGCCGGTTTCGCTATCCTTTATATGAAACAGCCGCTGAAGCTCGACTTCCTCTGGGCGGCACTCTGCATGGTCGGCGCAGTCTACTTCATGTTTCGCGGTGGTTTGCCGCAGAATGGATGATTACCATGAAATCTGTCACCTATCGGCGGGAAATTGAGCCGCCCGATCTCGGAGCAATTCTAAATATCGTGCAATCCAGCGGTTATTTTTCCCCCGCGGAAGTGGAACTGGCCTGCGAACTGGCCACCGACCGCATTGAACGCGGCCTTCAAAGCTCCTATCAGTTCCTGTTTGCCGAAGATGACGGTCAAGTCATCGGCTACACTTGCTACGGTTTGATTCCGGCCACGATGGGGAGCTATGACCTCTATTGGATCGCTCTATCTGAATCCATGCGCGGCCGCGGCATAGGTAAAGTGCTGCTTCGCGAAACGGAAGAACTTATCCGGAAGCTCCGCGGCAGGCATTTATACGCGGAAACGTCTTCTCGAAACCAATATGCACCGACTCAGCGCTTTTACGAAAGCTGTCACTACACAGCGGAAGCTATTCTCAAGGACTTCTATTCCCCGGGCGATAGTAAAATTATTTACTCTAAGGTCCTTTAATGACAGACAATAATACGATTAATCTGCCCTAGATTTGTTTTAAGGTCTTGCATTTTTGGTGATAATTCGCTAGAGCACTGCTGACTTTAAGGTCATAAAGTTGCATATCTAAGGAAAAAAGGAGGATTTGCTTATGCGCCTGTTTCCTAAAGAAGAAAATTTTTTTAATTATTTTGAAGAGCTGGCCAATAAGATTGAAGAGGGCGGCCAATTCTTTCTCGAAATGACTAAGAATCGCGATTATTCGGATGTAAAAGTTGCCAGGCTCAAGGAACTGGAACATGAGGCGGATGGCATTACGCATAAGACCTACGAAAGAATGCATAAGACCTTTCTGACTCCCATTGATCGTGAAGACATATACGCATTGGTCAACAAAATGGACAGCATTATGGATGTCATTGAAGCAACGGCCATTCGCATCCATATGTATAAGGTTAAGAAGCCGGATGACGAAATCATCAAGCAGGCGGAAATTCTTTTCCAGGCCATCAAGAAAATCAAAGGAATCGTTCACGGCCTGCGCGACATGAAAAATTCCAAAATGATTCTGGACGGCTGTGTGGAAATCAACACCCTGGAAAATGCGGGCGATGTCGTTTTAAGAACCATCATCACGAACCTTTTCATCAAAGAGCAAGATGCCATCGAGCTGATTAAGTGGAAGGAAATTTTTGAACGGATTGAAGAAGCCATAGATGTCTGTGAAGATGTCTCCAACATTGTAGAAGGGATCGTCCTGAAACATGCTTGAGTCGATGGCGTTTGTTTTTGTGCTGGTGGCAATCGCACTGATTTTTGATTTTCTCAATGGATTTCATGACTCTGCTAATTCCATTTCTACTGTCGTTTCCACTCGCGTTCTTTCACCGAAGCATGCTGTCATCTGGGCTGCTTTCTTTAATTTTGCTGCCGTTTTTTTTGTCGGTACTGAAGTTGCGCACACCGTCGGCAAAGGAATCATCCATTTAGACATCGTCGATAATCTGGTAATCTTATCTGCACTGGGCGGTGCAATTATCTGGAATATCGCTACCTGGTACTACGGTCTTCCCAGCAGTTCTTCCCATGCTTTAATCGGTGGTCTGATTGGCGCTGCCGTATCCAAAGCCGGAACCAGCACACTGGTCTGGTCAGGCATTACTAAGACGACCATCTTTATCATTGTTTCGCCGGCAATCGGCATGGCTTTGGGTTTTCTATTCATGGCTCTATCCATGAATCTGAGTCGTCATTCCAATATGGCTAAATCGGATAAGCTCTTTCGCAAGCTGCAGCTTGTATCCGCCGCTGTCTACTCACTGGGACACGGAATGAACGACGCACAAAAGACCATGGGCATTATTGCCATGGCCCTTTTCAGTCAAGGACTTCTGGGCAGTACCTTTCACATACCCATTTGGGTTGTTATTGCCTGCTACACGATGATTTCTCTGGGAACCATGTTTGGCGGATGGCGCATTGTCAAAACGATGGGCACCAAAATCACCAAGCTGCAGCCGATGGGCGGATTCAGCGCCGAAACAGCAGCGGCCTGTTCGATCATCGGCGCGACAATAGCGGGTATTCCCGTCAGCACAACGCACACAATTACCGGCGCCATTGTGGGAGTCGGTTCCACAAAAAGACTTTCCGCCGTGCGTTGGGGAGTTGCCGGAAATATTATCTGGGCATGGATTTTAACCATACCCATTTCGGCCATCATTTCCGCAGCCATCTACTTTTCCGTTGGATACTTTGTTCGTTGATCATCACGCCTTAGCATAAAATATTATTGATATATTCTTTCTTTTACCGTAAATTATTCTTGCAACTTTTAATTTGCCAGGGAGAATACTGATGCCGGAAAAACGACTGCCCTTCACCAAGAGACAACTGGAAGCCATTGTTGAAAAATATCCGACTCCTTTCCATATATATGACGAAAAAGCCATCCGGAAAAATGCGCGCGCTTTTTTGAAGGCCTTTTCCTGGAATAAAGGCTTCAAAGAATTCTTCGCCGTCAAAGCATGCCCTAATCCTTATCTAATGAAAATTCTTCACGCGGAGGGATTCGGTGCAGATTGCAGTTCACTTGCTGAATTAATCATGTCGCAAAAAACAGGCATCGTCGGCGAAGAAATCATGTTTTCCTCCAATGACACGCCCGCCGAGGAATTTGTCAAAGCCCGCAAACTTAAAGCGACGATTAACTTGGACGATATCACCCACATCAGCTATCTCGAGAAAAGCGCCGGTTTGCCGGAATTGATTTGCCTCCGTTACAACCCCGGCCCGTTAAAGAAAGGCAACATCATCATCGGCCATCCGGAAGAGGCCAAATACGGGTTTACACGGGAACAGTTGTTTGAAGGTTACCGCATTTGCCGGGATAAAGGCATTAAGCGTTTCGGCATCCACACGATGGTAGCCTCCAATGAACTTGATCCGAACTACTTTGCTGAAACGGCGGAAATTCTGTTCAAGTTGCTCGTTGAATTATCGCACGCTCTCAACATACGGTTTGAATTCGCCAATCTCAGCGGGGGCTTCGGTATTCCCTACCGGCCGGAACAGCCGCCTATTGATTTGCAGGTCATGACTCGCGGGATCCGGGAAAAATACGAACAGATTATCGTTGCCAATGGTTTCGCTCCTCTTAAGATTTTCACAGAAAGCGGGCGTTATATTACCGGTCCCTTCGGTTATCTCGTATCCAAAGTTCTGCACATCAAGGACACATATAAACTGTTTGCCGGACTGGATGCCTCCATGGCCAATTTAATGCGTCCGGCCCTTTACGGCGCGTATCACCATATCACTGTCATGGGCAAGGAATCGCGCCCCCATGATTTTATGTATGACGTTACCGGTTCTCTGTGTGAAAATAATGACAAATTTGCGATCGATCGCATGCTGCCCAAGCTCGATTACGGCGACACGATCGTTATTCATGATACAGGGGCACATGGCTTTGCGATGGGTTTCAATTACAATGGCAAACTGCGCTCCGCAGAATTGCTGCTCAGGGAAGATGGCTCTGTAGTGCCCATTCGCCGCGCGGAAACAGTCAAAGATTATTTTGCGACGCTGGATTTCAAAGGCTTGGCCAAATTTCAGGTATAAGCCGTTAACTTTCTAATCTCGTCGATCACACAAGAGGCTCTATCCTGAAAATCAACGTTCTCTTGTTGTATTTCCCGACCTTTTTTTGAAATGTCGCAACGTCGTCGTGATACAGCTTTTGCGCCTTAGGTCCAACCTTCAGCCGACACTCCCGGGTGACGGGACTGCCCGAAGTCTTTAGTCTTACGACCTATTTCTCCATTGCCTTTTTTATATACCATGATTATACTTAATCCATGTCGAAAGAGAAGATTCCATCAACACCCGCAATATTGGTGCTAAAGGAGAAAGGAGCCGATTTTACACTGCATCCATATGGTTATGAAGAAAGAGGCGGTACAAAAGTCTCTTCTCAAAAGCTTGGAGCGGACGAGCACTGTGTGATCAAAACTCTGGTCATGGAAGATGAGACCTCAAAACCTCTCATTATTTTGATGCATGGCGATAAAGAAGTTTCCACCAAGGCATTGGCCCGCTTGCTGAATGTTAAATCCATAATGCCGTGCAAACCCACTGTCGCGCAAAGACATACCGGCTATTTGGTTGGGGGAACGTCGCCGTTCGGCACCAGAAAGCCTTTGAGTATATATATGGAGAGATCAATCGCAGCCTTACCGTATATCTTGATTAATGCCGGTTCCCGGGGTCTGCTGGCAAAAATGTCGCCATTGGAACTGATTCGGGTTCTGGAACCCTTTGAAGTAAGCGTCGCGATATAGTTTGCGTTAAAGTTAAGGAAGAAGATAATACCGTTAGATTTGAGGAAGACCTATGACGGATAATGTGATTATTCGCTGTCTCAATTGCGGCACCAAGAATCGTATACCAAGTCAAAAATTTCAGGGACGTCCTACATGCGGCAACTGCCATGCCCCGTTGGATGACCTGATTATTCGCTGCCTGAAGTGCGGCACTAAAAATCGCATGCCGGAAGAGCGCTTGAACGCTAAACCACTCTGCGGAAAATGCGGCGAACCGCTTGTTATCGCAAAGCAGGATATCAAGCCGGTTGACGTAACCGATGATTCTTTCGCCCGCGAGGTATTAACCACAGAAACATCTGTACTCGTCGACTGCTGGGCACCCTGGTGTGGTCCGTGCAAGAGTCTCTCGCCAATCATCGATGAACTGGCCTCGGATTACGCAAACGGCGTAAAGGTCGTCAAACTAAATGTGGATGAAAATCCGGCTACGGCGTCACAGTATGGTATCCGCAGCATACCCACGATGCTCTTCTTTAAGGAGGGCAGACTTGTAGAACGTCTTGTGGGGGCTCTGCCAAAGCAGGAAATCGAAAAACATCTGCTTGCAATAATCAAAACAAACTGAGTTGGAAATATCTCATTATGAATCATTCCAAGAAGCTGTCCTATGCGTGTAAAATTTTTTCAGTCTGGGAAGAAGACGTATTATTGCCCAACGGCAGGACGGTCAGCCAAATCTGGATTGAACATCAACCAACCGTTGCCGTTGCCGCGGTTAACCATAATCAAGAATTGCTTTTGATTCGCCAATTTCGCAAAGCCACGGGGAAGGATCTACTTGAAATCCCGGCCGGCACCATGAACAAGGATGAAGAATCGCCCATTACCTGTGCAATGCGGGAGCTGGCCGAAGAAACAGGCTTTCGCGCAGGTCGGCTGACCCCCCTTTTTGCCGGATACCTTGTACCGGGTTACTGCAATGAATTTATGTATTTTTTCCTGGCTCAGGATCTCTTCTATGAACCATTGCCGCCCGATGAAGATGAACGTATTGAGGTTATTCCGACGAGGTTTAGCGAAGCCCGGGCTCTGCTGGAAAACGGCACGATTATCGACGCCAAAACGGCTTTAGGCATTATCCTGGCAGATAACTATTTAAACGACAAGACAAACTTCCCAAAAACGTCCACGTGAAAATGGACAAGTCCTTTTTCTTATATTAGCTTTAACGTCTGAGAGATATTTCGCTGTGCCGATAGAGTCGTTTCGAAACCATTGCATAAAATATCTGCAGCTTGGGAGTATCAGCGCAGCATTTTTTCTCTTTTCTCCAGCTGAATCTCCAAGTTCTTCAGCTGTTGGATATCTCGTTTTAGCTGCTCATTTTCCTGCTGCAATCTGACAATTTCTGCAGATGACTTATCTTCTTGCTGCTTGGTATTATCACGTAACAATTCAATTTCTTTAGCCAATTTAACATTCTCGCCCTGATTCTTTTGCCTCTCTTGCTTTAATTGGCTCTGCAATGCGGAAATCCGGCCGAGGCTGGTCAACAAAGCCCTGGACGCAGCTATCCATTTACTTCTCGGATATTGATCAATCAGATTTTCCAGTTTGAATTTTGCCTCAATATAATTAGGTTCTTTTTTCTCATTACTTAAATATGACAAGGCTTCTATGAATAGCTCCTGATCTGAAGGTTCCTGATTAAAAATACTATTTGATTTTTCCTGCGCGTCCGTGCGGTCCGCCGAGCTGTTGCTGATGACTGATTTTGTGGAACAGCCCGCGAGGATCAAGACGAAGGTCATTAGATAAATCAAATTCTTAATATAGTTCAACACTCGGTTGGCTCCAGGGTACTTTGTACATTTTGAGAATGCATTATTCTTTTCTTTTCTACATACTCTTCAGTCACGTAGTTACTTCCAGGCATCGTCTTCGCGAATTCTTTCAGTTCCGCTACTTTTCTTGCCATGTCCAATGGATTTTTAAAGCGCGAACCATCATCCGTCATAATGGCCGCTGTAATAGTAATTAATGGAAATTTTTGAACAACTCCCTGACGATTTTTGCCGATAAAGTACTTATTTTCCGCGTCTTCGGGGGCGTAGAAACCAAGAATGCGGTCCGCAAAATCAATCACCAGTCTTTTGCAGATGGACTGAACATGATCCGGGTTGCCGATAACAACAAAATCATCTCCGCCTATATGACCGAGGAATATCTCCGTCGACTGTGATTCATTGATGTAACCCTGCAGTATATTTGCAACCTCCTTAATGACTTCGCTGCCCCACGCATATCCATACTTGTCAGCGAACGGTTTAAAGTTATCAAGATCTACCTGGCACAGCGAAAACGGCCTTCCCTGCGTGAGCAATTGCTCAATCCGATTCTCAATCGCCAGATTTCCGGGCAATCCGGTCAGTGGACTGGCATCCAGGTTTAATTCTTCCAGCACCTTGAGTCTTTTAGTCATATAAGCGAATGATTTTGCCAGGGCACCAATTTCGTCATCACGCCTTGCTTCTATCTTATGATTCAGGTGGCCTTCCGCAATCAATCTGGTGGCTTTTTGCAGCTGTTGAAGCGGTTTGGAAATATTGCGCGTGATAATCAGCGCCAGAGTAATTCCTAATATCAAGCTTAGCAAGCCTAATCCCATCGTCATGTTTACGGCAGTTCCACCTTGTCTCGCGATAAGATTCATTTCATCATTTATAGCCTGATTTGTATTTTTTTGAATATCGCGCAGCTTGACTGCCATATCATCGATTGTCGCCCTGCCTGCCGTATCGGAAATAGTCTGAGCTTCAGGCAACTGGCCATTTTGCACCATCAGAACCTCTGCGGAGAACAACTCCTTTAATCGATTCTGTAATGCATCCAACTCGCTAACCGCGCTCTTAGCTTTACGATCGAGGTTATAATAGCGCATCCGGCCAAGTTCCTCACGAAACTCGTTATTCCGCTGCCAAAAAATTTGTTCCAGTTCGGGATCTTTAAGAATTAAATATTTCTTTTCCGCGCTTTCCTGAGCCAGCAGAACATCCATCAGCTTTTTTGAACTTTCCATCAAAACAAAATGTCGATTCGTAATATTGTAGGCTACTGTATTGAGCTTCTGAAGACTATACAATGCGTAAGCGCTGGCCACGGCGGTCAATAGGGCCATAATCAAATAACCTAACAACAATTTGCGGCTGATCGTAAGTTTCATTTTTTATAGAAGACCCGTGAGGTTGGTGCAAATTCTCGATAATGTAATCCAAATACCCTTTTTTTGAGTAACACAACAGTCCTTTCTGCGCAAAGAATAATTTATCTTGTCGTTCATTTTTCCTGTTTCTTTGCACACCTAAAAATCGGAAAGCTTCTTGCCACGGAAGAAAAGTTTTGTTAAACTGATAACCAGAAGCAGGCTGAACTTTCCAGAATATTTAGAAATCCGTTAAGACAGGCGATATCATCGCACCTTGTCTGAATGTTCGCTTCTTTGAAAGATGGGAAACGCACATATGATATATAATGAAGAATTTGAAACCCTGCCCCGTGAAGCGTTGAAGGCTTTGCAAATCAAACGACTTCAGCAGGTTCTGCAGCGTGTTTATCACACGGTTGGTCATTATAAGAAATCTCTGGATGCCGCGAAAATTTCGCCCGAAAATATGCAGTCCCTTGACGATTTATCGAAAATTCCTTTTATTACCCGTCAGGATCTGCGCGACAATTATCCTTTTGGCTTGTTTGCTGTACCTATGAGTAATGTGGTGCGCTTGCACGCCTCTTCCGGAACATCGGGCCGCTCCTCCGTATTCGGTTACACTAAACGCGACGTTGACACCTGGACTGAATTGACTGCCCGCTCTCTGGTTGCAGCTGGACTTACGAAAAATGACATCGTCCATAATGCGTTCAGCTACGGGTTGCTTCCCGGGGGCCTCGGCTTGCATTATGGTATCGAAAAAATCGGCGCCAGCGTCATCCCCATGTCGGACGGCAACACCAAGCGACAAATCCTGCTTCTTCAGGATTTCGGTCCAACCGTTCTGTGCTCAACGCCGTCTTACGCATTGCATCTGGCCGAACAGGGCACTGCGATGGGCGTGGATATGAAATCTCTGCAATTACGCGTAGGCATCTTTGGAGCAGAACTCTGGAGCAATACCACCAGGGATGCCATTGAAAAAGCTTTCGACATCAAAGCCCTGAACATCTTCGGGTTGTCGGAAATGATGGGCCCGGGTATTGCCTGTGAATGCCTTGAGGGCCGTGGCGGCATGCACATTTTCGAAGATCATTTCATCGTGGAAACCATTAACCCCGAGACCGGCGAAGTGCTTCCGGAAGGAATGGAAGGCGAATTGGTATTTACTAGCCTGACCAAGGAAGCCTTCCCCCTGATCCGTTACCGATCAGGCGACATCTCGCGGCTTATTCAGGAACCCTGCCGCTGCGGACGCACGCACATCCGGATGGAACCGGTACTCAGGAGAAGCGACGACATGTTGACGATCCGCGGCATTAATATATTCCCGATTCAGGTGGAGGCAATTCTCAAGGCTATCGAAGGCGTTGAACCCAACTACCAGTTGATCATTGATAAGGTCGGCGCACTGGACGCCGTCGAACTGCATGTGGAAGTGGGCGATAAATTCTTTGGTGAAGCAGGTGGCGTCAAGGAATTACAGACCATCGAGAAGAGGATCGTCAAGGATATGAAAGACTATCTGAGCATCTCGCCGCGTGTCAAATTGGTGGCCCCGCAAAGCCTGCCGGATAAAGGGACAAAGGTCGTTGATAAACGTTCAATCTAACTTCACACACCCGTAGGGACCGGTCCGGCCAGCCCGCATAAGTGGCCTTAAACCGTTTCCTGCAATTACGAACTCAAGGATTTTGGAGGGATCATTCATGAAGGTAGAACAAATCTCAGTTTTTCTGGAAAACAAACCCGGCTCGCTCGAACACGCCACTCGTGTGCTGAAGGAAAACAACATCAACATCCGCACCCTGTCGCTTGCCGAAACGGCGGATTTCGGCATTTTACGCCTCATCGTGAATGACGTGGAAAAAACCAACAAGGTTCTTAAAGACGCCGGCTTCCGGGTCAGCAAAACCATTGTCGTCGCAGTGGAAGTTCCCGATCAGCCGGGCGGACTGCACAGCATTATGGACGTCCTGAACAAGGAAGCCATCAACGTGGAATACCTTTACGCCTTCGTGGAGAAGAGCGGCCAGAACGCGGTCATCATCTTCCGCTTCGACGCCCCGGAAAAAGCCATCGACGTGTTGTTGAAACATAACTTTACGGTGGTACCGGGAGCAAAACTTTACGACTTTTAGTGCGACCCGCTGAAAACGAATCCCGACAAATCGGGATGAAGTTTGAAGCGTTAGCCGAATTATCCCAGAGCGAAGCGACGTGGGGTGATGGTTGGTCATGAGCGAAACTTTGAAACAATTGATTACGGATTTCCTAAAGCGGCAGGTAACCGATTTCGGTTTTGCCTCCGTGGATCGTTTTGCCGACGCACCTCCCGCGCATCATCCCCGGCGCATTTGCAAAAACGCCGAAACCGTGATTGTTTTCGGTATTACCGTTCCCCGGGGTATGCTCAAGTCACCTGACTATAATCTTTACGCCCTGCATCGCAGTTATCACAGCGCTTATATGCGCGTTGATGAAATTTCCCTCGCCCTTTGTAATTACATCGAGTCCCTGGGCAAGCATCTGGCCGTTCCTGTTCCCAGCTATGCCCCAATGGTTTTTCATCAATTTGAACCATGGGGCATTTTGTCGCTGAAGCATGCCGCGGTCAATGCCGGCCTGGGCAGCTTTGGACGAAGCGGTCTGACCTATCATCCGCAATACGGCGCGCTTTTACGGTTGGGTGCTGTGGTAACAGACGCGGTGATAGACGCGGATCCTCTGCTTCCCCCGAATCCTTGTCCTCCCAACTGTACAGCCTGTTCAAAGGTGTGTCCGGCCAAAGCCTTGGGCGCTGATGGAAAATTCAATAAAATGACTTGTCTGGGCCGTATAATTAAGCACGCCATTTATCCTCTGGCTCTGAACAGTGAAGCTGGTTTGAAAAATATTGAGAGGGTCATTAATACGGCCGGACACAATTACTGGATTGACTGTGACGAATGTCTGAAGGTTTGCCCGTTGAACATAAAGAAAGAGCAGAGTAAAGATCGATAAGTTTTTTATGATGTTTTCTACATTAAAACGGTAGACGCTGAATGGTGTCTACCGTTTTTTCATCTTGGTTAACTCATCCTTTTATTGTAATGGCTTCCCGCATTCCTTGCACTTACCGTCTGCGCCGATGACACCAATGCAGGATTCATCGATGCACAGGACTCTTTTCTGCCATTCATCATCATCTAAACCCATATCCGTTGCAGAATCCTGTTTTTGATCTTCGGCATAGGCAGGTCGATCGGCAATCGCGCCGGGAATCTCCGGAAGTTCACCTTCGTACATTTTCCCGCAAGCTCTGCATTTCCGGTCCGGGCCGATCGTTCCAATACATGATTCATCGCTGCACAGAACACGCTTTTCCCAGTCTTCGTTCTCATCAAAAATGATTTCGGTCATTCTTTTCTCCGTTTTGATTGATAGAGCTTCTTATGACGGCTTTGAAAAAAAGTCAAATCGAACCGTCATCGGTTGAGAACACAATGGTCTGCAACCACCCTTGGGGTGGCGAGAGCCCTTGTTCTTAGTTTCAAATATCATCCTTTAATACAGGCCACTGACTTCAAGCGCGCAACTTTACGGGCAATTCCCGCATCGTGAACAACCTGAACCACGTCATTGAGGTTTTTATAGGCTTCCGGCATTTCTTCGCCGAGTGTGCCCTTACTGCCGGCCATGACCAAAACGCCTTGATCAGCGAGTTCCCGGCTAATGGAGCGGCCCCGGCTGGTCTTTGTCGCCTGTGTTCGGCTCATCACCCGGCCCGCTCCGTGGCAGGCGCTGCCGAATGTTTCGGTCATCGCTTTTTCCTGACCGACCAGCACATAAGAGCCCGCCCCCATGTCTCCGGGAATCAGGACAGGTTGGCCGACGCTTCGATAACGTGCTGGAACTGCTTCATGACCTGCCGGGTAGGCCCTTGTTGCGCCTTTGCGATGAACGCAAAGTTTCTTCTCAATGCCGGCAATAGTGAACGATTCGATTTTGGCAATATTATGACAGACATCATAAACGAGACGCATCCCCAGCTCGCGCGGCGCAATCCGCAACGTCTTTTCCAGAACCTCCTGGGTCAGATGCATAAGAATCTGCCGGTTGGCCCAGGCATAATTGGCGCCGCAGGCCATGGCCGCCAGATAATTGCGCCCCCGCTGCGAGGCCAGATACGTGCAGGCCAGCTGCCGGTCCGGTAGTGCAATGCCTGTTTCGGCTTGATGCTTGACCATCAAAGCCAGGTAATCATCACAGATTTGATAACCCAACCCTCTGGAACCCGTGTGGATCATGATAACAATTTGACCTTTGCGCAAACCAAACGCCTGTGCCGCTTTTTCATCGAAGATGTCCTGGACGACTTCTATTTCCAGAAAGTGATTACCGGAACCCAGCGTTCCCAGTTGCTGCTTTCCCCGCTCAAGAGCTCTTGCCGAAACCTGCTCCGGGTCGGCGCTGACGAGACAGCCGCCGTCTTCCGTTGTTTCCAAATCCTGGGCAGATCCAAAGCCTGCTTTGACCGCCCATCCCGCTCCTTCCTCCAGCACTTTTTTCTGATCCTTGCCGGAGAGTTTGACATAACCTGTAGTGCCGACACCCGACGGTATTCGCTGATATAAAGCCGTCGTTAAATCCCTCAGCTTCTCTTTGATGTCGATAAGGGTGAGCTCCGTGGCCATCAGGCGGCAGCCGCAGTTGATGTCGTAGCCAACGCCGCCCGGCGATATTACGCCCGTGTCCATATCAAAAGCCGCGACGCCGCCGATGGGAAACCCATAACCCCAGTGAATGTCCGGCATGGCCAGCGAGAAATTGACAATACCCGGCAGATGCGCTACGTTCGCTACCTGCTTGGCGCTTTCATCATTTCTCAGAAGATTAAATATTTTCTCATTAGCATAGAAAATTCCCGGCACGCGCATCTGCCCTGTCTGAGGCAGCAACCACCGATTGTCATCAATCTTTTCCAGTTTAATGTCAGACATTATGAATTCTCATACGAAGTATAAATTGCTACGCTCCTCCGACGATCTCGAAAAAAGCTCCAGAGGCAAGGCGCGCAAATCCCGAGGAATGAGACGTACTCTTGTACGTCGCAATGACGAGGAATGCAGAGCAACGCAGCATATGGTCTTTTTGCGAGGTCGTCAGACATCAAAGATCACCCTCGCCTTCCATCCCGACTTTGTTCTTTCCACTCTGAGGCCATGATAGGTAACGGCTTTGAGCTCCATTTTCATGGAATGCTTTTCTTTATTGTATGGCTCGACGCGTAATTTGGCAACCAGCCTTTGATTACTGCACTCCTGAATGTTGCAGTCCTCCACGATCAACGCCTCTCCGTTAAAAAGATACAAAATCTCCCGCAAAAAATTAATCAGCAAATCCGCCGGATCGGAACCTTCCACGGTGAGCGCTTTTTCTTTCGAGCCTGCCGGCGTTCCTTTTCTTTCCACAAGAATGTCCATAAGAGACAATGCGGCTTTCGTAAACAGCTCCCTCTTCGTTCGCCCGGTGACTTCAATGCCCAGATCGGCGGTATGGTCTATCAGTTTGTATAACGTCATGCGGGAAGTATAGCGGAATGTTTCAAGATGAACAAGTCAGGAAAGCCGGTGCTACCGACCGGACTATTGCAAGGACTCACAACCCGGGGTGTAATCAATAGGGGGCTGATTTCGATCAACCCCCTTGTTTTTAATTCTATTCTTCCGGTGTGCCGTTTTCTTCTGTCGTCACATCCGTCTCATCTTCACCACTTCCGTCGTCATCCGGGCCTTCGGCTTCCTGCGTGGTGCGGGCGACGCCAACGAGTTTTTCTTCCGGCTCCAGATCGATCAGTTTGACGCCCTGGGTGACGCGGTGATTGACCGGCACTTCCTGCACCTTCAACCTGATCACCTTGCCGGCATTGCTGATCAGCATGATGTTCTCTTCACCCTGCACCTGCAGGACGCCGGACACATTGCCGACCTTGGCAACCGTTTTCAGGTTGATGGTGCCTTTGCCGCCTCTGGACTGCACGCGGTATTCGTCAATCGGCGTGCATTTGCCGAAGCCGTTTTCCGAAACGGTCAGCATAAATGTGTTTTGAGCGGGAATATCCACGCCGATCACATCGTCGCCTTCATCCAGATTAATGCCGCGCACGCCGCGCGCCGTCCGGCCCATGTCCCGGACTTCATCTTCCTTGAAACGAATCGCCATACCCAGCCTGGTCGCGAGGAAGATGTCCTGATCGCCGTTGGTCAACTGAACATCAACCAGTTCATCCGTCTCGTCGATGGAAATCGCGATAATGCCGCCTTGCCGCGGGTTGGAATAAGCGGTCAGATCGGTCTTTTTGAGGATACCCTTTTTTGTGACCAGCACGACAAATTTATCCGATACAAATTCTTTCACAGGCAGCGTCGCCCGGACCTTTTCACCCGGCGCCAGATTGATCAGATTGACCATGGCCTTGCCCTTGGCGGCACGACCCGCCTGCGGAATCTGATAGACCTTCAACCAGTAAACCTTGCCTGCATCGGTGAAGACCAGCAGGTAATGATGGGTGGACGCGATGAATATTTTTTCAACAAAGTCTTCTTCCTTGGTGCCCATGCCGACCTTGCCGCGCCCGCCGCGATGCTGGCTCTTGTAAAGGCTGACTGCGTTTCGTTTGATGTAGCCGGCATGCGATATCGTCACGACCACATCTTCTTCCACAATCATGTCTTCAATATTGATGTCCTCCGTGCTGGCAACAATTTCCGTCCTGCGCTCGTCGCCGTATTTATCCCGGATTTCCGTGAGTTCTTCGATGATGACCTGCAAAACTTTCTGCGGATCGGCCAGAATGCCGGCCAGTTTTGCGATGAGCGCCGTCACTTCCTTATACTCCGCATCAATCTTGTCTCGCTCCAGTCCGGTCAGACGTTGCAGTCTCATCTCCAGAATGGCCTTGGCCTGAATCTCGGACAAACTGAACTTAGCGCGTAACGCCACGGATGCGTCGTTGGGCGTTTTGGCCGCCTTGATGACTTTGATGATTTCGTCAATATTGTTTAAGGCAATAATGTAGCCTTCCAGGATATGCGCCCGCTCTTTGGCGCGTGCCAGTTCAAACCGCGTGCGGCGGACCACCACTTCCTGACGGAAGGCAATGAATTTCTCGAGAACTTCCTTGAGGTTAAACACCTGCGGACGGCCTTCGGAGATCGCCAGCATGATAATGCCGAAAGAGACTTCCATTTGCGTGAATTTGTAAAGCTGGTTGAGAATGATCGCGGAATTCTCATCGCGCTTGAGGTCGATGACCACGCGGATGCCGTCACGATCTGATTCATCACGTAAATCCGAGATGCCGGCAATTTTCTTGTCACGCACCAGTTCGGCAATTTTTTCAATCAAGGTGGCTTTGTTGACCTGATAGGGCAGTTCAGTAACAACAATGCTTTCCCGATCATTGCGGGCATTCTTTTCGATGAGCGCCCGCGCTCTCACGCGGATGATCCCGCGTCCTGTTTTATAGGCGGAAAGAATCCCCTCGCGGCCGTTGATAAAACCGGCGGTCGGAAAATCCGGCCCGTGAATGTGCTTCATCAACTCTTCGACAATCATTTTGGGATTGTTGATCAGTGCGATGGTGCCATTGATGATTTCCGTCAAATTATGCGGCGGGATATTGGTTGCCATACCGACGGCAATGCCTGATGTTCCGTTCAACAGTAAAAGCGGAAGTCGCGTCGCCAGAATCGAAGGCTCCAGCAGAGATTCATCATAGTTGGGCACGAAATCGACCGTTTCTTTTTCCAGGTCGGCCATCACCTCATCGGAAATGCGCGCCAGGCGGCTTTCCGTGTAACGCATGGCAGCGGGCGGGTCGCCGTCGATAGAACCGAAGTTTCCCTGTCCGTCGATCAGCATGTAGCGCAACGAAAAATCCTGAGCCATACGCACCAGCGTGTCGTAAATGGCCGCATCACCGTGCGGATGATATTTACCCATAATATCACCGACGATGCGCGCGCATTTCTTGTAAGGTTTATTATGGCGGTAGCCCGTTTCATACATGGAATACAATATCCGGCGGTGCACCGGTTTAAGACCGTCACGCACATCGGGAAGCGCCCGACCGATAATAACGCTCATGGAATAATCCATGTAGGATTTCTTCATTTCATCTTCTATATTCACCATTGTTTGCTTGTGGTGGATATCACGTTCCATTTTGTTCTTTCCCCTCTTCTTATACAAGCCGGTCAGCGAGACCGGCGCAATAATTTTATTTCAGGTTTCGCTAGATATCTAAATTGGAAACATTCATGGCATTTTGAAATATGAATTCGCGCCGCGGCTCCACCTGATCTCCCATCAGGGTGGTAAAAATTTCATCGGCCACAACCGCGTCTTCGACCGTTACCTGCAGCAGTGTGCGCTTTTCCGGGTTCATCGTAGTTTCCCACAGCTGTTCCGGGTTCATTTCACCCAAGCCTTTGTAGCGTTGAATCGTCAAACCTTTCTTTCCCTGGTTGATGATGTATTCGACCAGATCCCTGGCGGAAGACAAGATGACGGGCGTAGCTGATTCTTCAGGCTGATCGCGATAAGGCGCCTCACCCAGCACCGCCACTTGCCCTAACAAGTTTCTGATTTCGGAAAATTGCGGTGTGCGGAAAGTTTCTCTGTCCATACAGGTGGTCAATATATTTCCGTTGTTTTTGAGGTCAAAGACCATTTTGTAGCCGCCATGATCCGGATCATCGTCAATGCGATAGTCGGCAACATCATCAGTGCCCAAAGCAACAACTGTTCTGCCGGCGATTTTTAGAAGCTCACTTTCATTTTGAAATGCCTCATCCGTTAAAGTCGGGTCTCCGGCAGCGATACGGACGATATTCCGGTCGCGATGCTCCTTTTCAAAACGGTCCAGCAGATCTTTAATGCGCGTGATTTTCTTTATAACGGCCAATAATTTGTTTCCCGTAACAGGAAAGGGACTGCCGTCTCCCATAAATAGGTTTACTTTCTCTACGCCGTTTTCCAGAATATAGTTTCTCATTTGTTCTTCATTCTGGATGTAAATCTCTTTTTTCTTTTCCACTACTTTATAGAGCGGCGGCTGAGCGATAAACAAATAACCCCTCTCGATCAACTCCCGCATCTGGCGAAAAAAGAATGTCAAAAGCAGCGTGCGGATATGAGCGCCGTCCACGTCGGCATCCGTCATGATAATGACTTTATGATAACGCAGTTTACTGACGTCATAATCGCCCGGACCAATGCCTGCTCCAAAAGCTGTGACCATCACTTTTATTTCTTCATTTTGCAGCATTTTGTCGAAGCGCGCCTTTTCCACATTGAGAACCTTACCGCGCAGCGGCAAGATCGCCTGATTCTTCCGGTCCCTGCCTTGTTTGGCGGAACCACCGGCCGAATCTCCCTCGACCAGATAAATTTCGCTCAGTGCCGGATCTTTTTCCTGACAATCCGCCAGCTTTCCGGGAAGCGCACCCACTTCCAAGGCGCTCTTACGCCTGGTCAATTCACGGGCACGTCGGGCTGCGTCCCGCGCGCGGGCCGCTTCCATACATTTATTGAGGATCTGCCGGGCAATGGAAGGATTTTCTTCCAGGTAGGAACCGATTTTTTCGTAAACAATCCCTTCCACGAGGCCCTTTACATCACTGTTACCCAGTTTTGTTTTGGTCTGTCCTTCAAACTGTGGATTTCTGACTTTAACGCTGATCACGCAGGCCAGACCTTCGCGTAAATCTTCACCACGCAGCGACTCTTTGCCATCCTTAATGATTTTATTGGCGGTAGCGTAGTTATTAAAAACACGGGTGAGGGCCGATCGGAAACCGACCATATGCATCCCGCCTTCGACCGTGTTGATACTGTTGGCAAAAGAAAAGATATTTTCCAGGTACGTTTCATTGTACTGTAGGGCAACTTCCACCGCGCAATCTTCCCGTGAGCCGGTCACATAAATCGGATCTTTGTGCAGCACTTTTTTATTGCGGTTGATATATTCAACAAAGGAAACAATTCCGCCCTTATAGAAAAATTCCGCCGATTTATCGCTTCGTTCATCCACCAGGGTTATTTTGACACCGGAATTGAGAAACGCGAGCTCTCTTAATCGGTTGGCAATAACATCAAAACTGAATTCCGTCTCTTCAAAGATTTCATCATCCGGCAGGAAAGCGACCTTGGTGCCACGGCCTCTCGTTTTACCGACCATCTGCAAAGGCCCGTCCGGAACACCCTTTTTATAGGTTTGCCGGTACACATTTCCATCACGCCGTACTTCTAGTTCACAGGCCTTGGAAAGGGCATTAACGACCGATACACCGACGCCGTGCAATCCTCCTGATATTTTATAAGTCTCATTAGAAAACTTCCCGCCGGCATGAAGCTTGGTCATTGCCACCTCAGCAGCCGACACTCCTTCCCCTTTATGCATATCCACCGGGATACCGCGGCCGTTATCATCCACCACAATACTATTATCGACCCGGATTTTAACGGAAATCGTATCACAAAACCCCGCTGCCGCTTCATCGATACTATTATCAACGACTTCATATACCAGGTGGTGCAATCCTTCTTTACTGGTAGAGCCAATATACATTGCCGGTCTTTTCCGGACAGCCTCTAGACCTTCTAAAACTTTAATACTATCGGCGTTATACGTTTCTGTCATTGTAGCTTACTTACTCCTTTTAAAACTGTTCAAATTTTAAATTAATATCTCTCTATATTTTTAAAGGCATGACAATACACAAATAATTGTCACCTTCCGCAGGTTTAATCAATGTCGGTTTCAGTCCAACGCCCACCTCCATGATAATACTGTCCATAGAAATCACGGAGACCGCATCGATGACATAATTTACATTGAATCCTACATCCATGTCTTCACCTGCATAACTGATGTCGATTTCTTCCGTCGCTTCACCTACATCTAAATTTGTAGAATTGAGCGTCATTTTTCCTGATGTAAACGAAATAATCACGCCGCTGTACCGTTCTGAAGAAACAACATTCATTCTTTTTAAAGCATGCAGGAAAGATTCTTTATCCAGGGTTACGCCCACGCCCTTTTCTGCGGGAATAACTCTTTTATAATCAGGATATTCTGCATCAACCAGGTTGACTTTTAAAATCGTGTTTTCCGTTTTCACGACAAACATATTTTTGTGGATACCAACACTCACATTTTCATGAACATCCGTTAGTTTTTTTACTTCCATTAAGCCCTTACGGGGAATGATAATCCCCTTGGCCATATCGGGGCAGGGTTCTGCCGTAGTAACTTTAGCAACTGCCAGTCTGTGTCCGTCTGTCGCCACCATTCGCCAGATGTGATTGGTTCCATCCGATGTTGTTTCCAATAAAACGCCATTAAGATTCTTTCTACTTTCATCAAAAGCCATCGCAAAAGATGTTTTATTTATTAAATCCTTAATAGCCGAACCGGGAATATTGAAGAACTCAACGTTCTGACTATCGGCAACACTGGGAAAATCATCTGCCGGAAGCCCTGGTATTTTATAGACAGCCCTCTGGCAGGTCACTTTGACTATATTATTGGCGCTTTTGGTAAAATGAATAATTTCACCTTGAATTTCTCTAACCATCTCATAGAGTTTTTTTGCAGACAATGTGATTTCACCTTTTTCCGCTATATCCGCATCATAGTCGGAAATGAGGCTGATCTCCCGATCAGTTGCAATAATTTTCAGTTTATTGTGTTCCGTTTTTAAAAGCACATTATTCAAAATGGGTGTTGTTGTCTTTTTCTCGACAATGCCTAAGGTTTTTTGAATACCATCCAAAAAGGTATTTCTATTGATTTTAAATTCCATCCTCGCCTCCCATCGTATTTAATTCTTTTTATTTTTTTCTTTAATATATAAAACTAGTATTAGTAATAAGCCCTGTTGATATGTTGATTACCCTAATTTTTGTTACAATCTCTTATATCTCTTCCGATAAACCCTGTTGAGAAAAAGAGTAAACACCTGCTATGTTTTGTTGATAACACTATCTTCAATATCTTGAACCATTTTTTTAAAATTTGAATCGGCGTCTATGGCATTCAAAATTTTATTATTGGCATAAATAACAGTTGAATGATCTCGGCCGCCAATTTTTTGACCGATATCAGGATAAGAAAAATTGGTTAATTTCCGCGAAAGGTACATGGATATTTGTCTGGCTAAAACAAGGTTCTTATTTTTATTATGGGCTTTAATATCGGCGATTTTCACATTCAATTTACCGGCGACCACTTTAATTATTTCTTCCACACTTACTTCTTCTTTGTTGTTGTGTTTAACCAGTTTTTTAAGCACTTCCTTAACGAGGTCCAAATCTATTTCACGATTGGTAAGAGAGGAATAAGCAGAAATACGGACCAAGAAACCTTCCAATTCTCTAATATTGGACTCTACATGCGAGGCGATATACTGAGCAACGGCGGGAGATAGTTCTATTTTACTTTCCTGCATTTTTTTTGAAATAATGGCTATTTTGGTTTCCATTTCTGGCGGTTGAATATCAGCGATCAATCCCCACTCAAAACGGGAGCGCAATCTTCCTTCCAAGTTTGGGATATCTTTTGGAAATTTATCAGAAGTCACGACAATCTGTTTGCCTGAATCATGAAGGGTATTAAATGTATGAAAAAATTCTTCCTGCGTCCTGTCTTTGCCTGCCAGAAATTGAATATCGTCAATTAGTAACGATCCGATATTTCGATATTTCTCTCTAAATTTGGGCATGCGGTCGTAGCGGATGGAATTGATCATTTCATTCATAAAAGCTTCTGCGGATACATACATGACGTTTAAATCAGGATGAGAGGCAATGGTCATAAGTCCTATCGCATTGAGAAGATGGGTTTTCCCCAGACCCGAACCCCCATAAATGAAAAGAGGATTATAATTTTTTGCCGGCTGCTTGGCGACGGCAATCGACGCGGCGTGAGCAAACTGATTTGACGGCCCGACAACAAAGCGGTCAAAGGTATAATTGCTGTTAAGGTAGGATATATTCTTATTTTTTGCGACGGCGACAGCACCAGGTTGGGTCTTACCCTGATCAAACGGCAGAGCAACGACCTCCGGTTTCTTTTCCTTATCTTTACTCAACATAAAGTCAATATCGACATTAATGCCGATAACGCTATGCAGGGTATTTTTTATCATCGTTAGGTAATTGTCCATCAGCCAGTCCTTAAAAAATCTATTCGGCACGGCCAGTTGGACACATTTATCTTCCATTGCCACAATCTTAATCGGTTTTATCCAGGTATCGAAATTCTGCTTCGATACTTTTTCCTGTATAATTTTAGTAGCTTTATCCCAAACAGATTCCATTTATAACCTTTTTATAAACAATATTATCAACAGGTGTTGATAAGTTTACGCTTTATAATTCATCGAGGAGATAGCGAGCGAGACGGTTTAATTCATCCATAGAAGTGTAGGCGATTTCAATAGCGCCTTTATTGGCGGTACCTTTCAGTTGTACCCGGGCCAGACATTTCGTCGTCAATGACTTTTCTAAATCGGCCATAAAACGGTCTTTAACGAGAGCTCTTTTCTCAGCAGGTTGCTGTTTTAACTTAGTAATTAATTTTTCCGTTTCCCGGACATTCAGTCCCCGTTTTAAAATGACATCAAGGGCCGCAATTTGTTCTTCCGGTGAGGTAAGTGCCAGAAGACTGCGAGCGTGGCCGGAAGTAATCTTTTTTTCCGTCAAAGCGGTTTTCACTTTTGCCGGCAATTTTAAAAGCCTGACAGTATTGGCAATTGTCGACCGATCTTTTCCGACCTGCGCGGATATCGACTCCTGAGAGAGGTTGAACTTGTCCATTAATGTTACATAAGCGTCCGCTTCTTCCAAGGGACTGAGTTCTTCGCGCAGCAGATTTTCAATCAGAGACAATTCAGCGGCTTCCAAATCGGAAGCCTTTCGAATAACAATCGGTACATCTTTAAGACCGGCAGTCTGCGCCGCGCGCCAGCGTCTTTCCCCGGCGATAATTTCGTAGCCGGATTCGGCCTTTCGGACAATAATCGGTTGAATGATCCCGCTTTGCTTGATCGATGCAATCAGTCTTTTCTGGTCTTCGTCATTGAAAGTTTTTCTCGGTTGATAGGGGTTAGGGCGTAACTCCTCAATACCACAAGCGTTAACAGATGTTTTCCTGTCAGCGTCGTTATCGAGCAAATCTGAAAAAATTGCGCCGAGCCCTTTGCCCAGGGCATCTTTTTTTTGCGCCATTTACATTTCCCCCTGAAGAATTTCCTGCGCCAAATCCATGTAGGCTACAGCTCCACGCGATTTTATATCATATAAAATGATGGGCAAGCCGTGACTGGGGCTTTCCGAAAGCCGAACATTGCGTGGAATAATCGTTTTAAAAACTTTATTGCCCAGATGCTTGCGCACGTCTTCCGTGACGCGATGGGCCAGAGAGTTACGCGCATCGAACATCGTCAGCAATATTCCACCCAAAGCCAGTTGCGGATTCAAGTTAGCTTTTACTAATTTCACAGTGTTGAGTAAATACCCTAATCCTTCCATGGCGTAATATTCACACTGTAAGGGAACAATCAAAGAATCTGCCGCGACGAGAGCATTGACCGTCATGAAACCGAGCGACGGCGGGCAGTCAATTACAATAAAATCATAAACCCTGTCCAGCGATTTTAACATCCGCCGAAGACGCACCTCGCGGTCATCCAAGTGAACGAATTCCACTTCCAGGCCAATAAGGTCCTGATTGGATGGAATCATATCCAAATTGGGGAGTGCTGTCTCGATAATGACTGAATCCAGCTTCACCTTATCGATCATGGCATGGTAAAAATTCGCTTTATCATAACGCATTCGATCGATACCCAAGCCACTTGTCGAATTGCCCTGTGAGTCGGCATCGATGAGCAGGATTTTCTTATTTGCCGCGGCCAGAGAGGCGGATAAATTAATAGCCGTCGTCGTTTTGCCGACGCCGCCTTTTTGATTTGCGATGCATATGATTTTATTCATTATTTATGTGTAAGTCTTTCGCAAAATTTCATTGGAAAAACCTTTACGTGGAGTAACACAAAAAAAGGTTTTTTAGAAGGCTTTTTTGCTTTATTTTGCCTTTTCGGCAATAATAATTTTTCGTGGAGGACCGAGCAGTGGAATATTTATATCATGCTGAATTATTTTAATAATTTTTGATTCATTTTGGACAGCGAAGGACTCGTTCAGTTCCTGATTAATGTCTTGACTCTTGAGAGTTATCAACAGCCCCCCCGGCACAAGAAAATAGTTGCCCAAAGGAAGCAAATCAGGCAATTTCAGGGAGGCTCTGGCAATGGCGATGTCGAATTTTTCACGCCAGGTATCCGTCCGGATGAGGTTTTCCGTCCGATCGTGCAAAGTAAAAGCATCGGCCAAATTCAAAAGGCGGAGAATGTGTTTGAGGAAAGAAATTTTTTTACGATTTGTTTCCAATAGATAGAGCTTTAAAGACGGAAGGGCGATTTTTAATGGGATACCGGGAAATCCCGCACCGCAGCCGATATCGACGAGCCGCGAATTTTGATTCAAAATGTAACGGGCTGCAGTCAGTGAATCCAGGAAGTGGCGTGCCGTAATATCACCGACCGTCTTTCCCGAGATGAGGTTTGTTTTGGCATTCCAATGTATTAACTCATTTTGATAAAGCTCAAACTGAGCGAGTTGTTTTTCTTCAAGCCTGAGGCCTAAAAGACTTGCGCCTTCCTGCAAGAGATGCATATCTGGATTCATAGATTAGCAATAACAAAAAATGGAATCAGTCGCAAATACTAAATGAAAGTTAGGCAATACGATATACGAATGACATCGGACATCCCGGAATTGCAGGGAATGTGGGAAGGCCCTGTTTGGCGGAATGTTTCGCCCTTATTCGTTGACTGTTTCCGGCCCGAGGGCAGTGGCCACAGGCCTCTGACGCAATGCAAGCTGCTCTTTGACGATCATAATATTTTTGGAATCTTTCGCGTCGCGGATCGATTTGTCCGTTGTGTGCAAACCGGTTTTCAAACCGATGTCTGGAAAGATTCTTGTGTGGAAGCGTTTATTCAACCGAAAGATTGTCCCGGGTATTTTAATTTTGAGTTTAATTGTGAGGGTGCCCTTCTGGCATCCTATGTGACAGACCCCATACGCAAGGATGGCCGCCTTAAAAGATACACACCGCTGTCAACCGATGAAGGTCAGCAGATTAGACGATTTGCCAGCCTTGCCGCAAGAGTGGAACCGGAAATTGAAACGCCTCTAGTCTGGTATCTGGAATTCGCTGTTCCTCTGGCGGTTCTGGAAAAATATGCAGGTCCTGTTGGTCAAATCAAAGGCCAGGTCTGGCGAGCCAATTTTTATAAATGCGGGAATGAGACGTCTCATCCCCATTGGGCCTCCTGGGCGCCGCTTGCGGCCCGCAATTTTCATGATCCGGCAAGTTTCGGTCAAATCGAGTTTTGCGCCTAAAAACAAATCTGCTTCTGCTCAGCGGCAGGGACTCAAGTATTTCCGAAAACATTACAAATATATATGTAAAATGAGCAGGTATCCATGAATAACATTACACGAATAGCATCAACGCTCGCGCTATAAGCCAGTCACAAACGCAGGATCAGAGCACCACGAACCTTCTGAAAATGAACGCCCAGGCTGAAGCAGCTATTGCGGACATCCTCTTGCAGGACGCCCGCCAGGTCCAGGCGACGTCTCATTCGGGAAGCGGCGGCGTTATCGATCTTTTTGCCTGTGGAACTTTCATCGTTTACAAGGGATATATTGAACTCCAATACATTTAGCTTTTGCAGTTTCCCTCTTAGTAAATTCTTCGTGCATTTCTGAACGGGCAGTTTTATAGAGCTGATCATCCTTCTTATGGAGACGGCCCGATGTCGCTTAAAGCCAAAACAAAGAATATCAGTATTGTTTTATATAAACCCAAATATGCCGGGAATGTCGGTTCAGTGGCCCGCGCTGCCAAAAACATGGGAATCGACAAGATCCTAATCGTGGGGACGAAGGATCTGGATCGCGAGGCGATGGAGCAACGTTCCACGCACCTGGCGACCGATGTTCTGGATGGGATTGTTCATGCCGACTCTATTGAAGAGGCCCTGGGCGAGTTCCATTACATCGTGGGAACCACTGCCCGTCTCGGGAAAGCCCGCGGACCTTTTGTGTCTCCGCGCGCGGCAGCGAAAAAGGTTGCCGATCTATCACAGAAAAACAAAATCGCGCTTCTCTTCGGTCCGGAAGACACAGGCCTCGCCAACGATCAGTTGCGCCTTTGTCACAGTGTGGTCACTATTCCAACATCACGCGAATTCAGCTCGCTAAACCTTTCGCAGGCGGTGATGATCCTTAGTTATGAAATCTTTATCGCGTCTTCTGCATCGAATACTGCGGCGGAGACAGCACCCAAACTGGCTCTATCGTCCGAAATGGAAGGCATGTATCAGCAAATAAAAGACCTGCTCAACAAAATCGGTTTTTTGAATCCGGAAAACCCGGAATACTGGATGCTAGATCTGCGCCGCTTCTTTTCACGCGCCGGTCTTTTATCGCGGGAAGTGAAAATCATCCGCGGTATCTGCCGCCAGATAGAGTGGCATGCGCACCACAAAAATACTTGACTTTAGAACTGATTTGGCGTGAAAGAAAAACCTTGAAATTTACAGTGTAACCAAATCTTAAACCCCAAACGATGGAGGTCGTTTATCATGAGAAAAATATTTTCGTTTACCGGCGCCAAAAAGATTGTTTTCGGCAACGGATCGCTTTTGACCCTTGCCGGTCACATTAAAGAGCACCACTCACAAAATCCGCTGATCGTCATCGATAAAAATATCGCCAAAACAGGATTGCAGGAAAAAATCGCCAGCATTCTGGTTTCCGAAGGTATTAAATTTACCGTCTTTGATAAGATTGAACCGGAACCCCCCATTGAACTGGCGGACGAAGGCGCGGCCATAGCCATTAAAGATAAATGCGACAGCGTGATCGGCGTCGGCGGCGGTTCGGCAATGGACGTGGCCAAGGCTATTGCGGTGATAGCAACCAATAAAGGTGCTGCCGCGGATTACTTGGGATTGAATAAAGTCCCGAAGGCCGGCCTACCTAAAATCATGATTCCCACCACCGCCGGCACCGGCAGTGAAGTTACCTTTACCGCCGTATTCGTCCGCAAGAATCTTAAAAAGAAAGAAGGCATGAACAGCCCGTATCTCTATCCCGAACTGGCGCTTCTGGACCCGGAACTAACGCTGTCTCTTCCTCCGGCGCCGACGGCTTATACCGGCCTTGATGCCCTGTGCCATGCAATTGAATCGTATACCTCCATCAACTCTTCGCCGATGAGTGAAATGTTTTCGCTGGAGGCCATTTCCCTGATTGCCGAAAATCTGCGCACCTGCGTCCACGACGGCAAAAATATCGCCGCACGTGAAAGAATGCTGCTGGGCAGTCTGTACGCGGGCATCGGCCTTGCCAATGCAGGCGTGACGGCTGTACACTCCCTGTCCTATCCGCTGGGCGGCAAATTCGGTGTTTGCCATGGTCTGGCCAATACGATCCTGCTGGCGTCGGTGATGGCCTTTAATCTTCCCGGCGCGCTGGAGAAATTTGCCGACGTCGCCGATGCGATGGGCGAATGTACGGACGGATTGCCGGTGCGCGAAGCAGCTTATCTTGCGGTGGAAGCGGTCGAAGCCTTGATTGAAGATTGCGGCATTGAATCATCGATTCGCGATTTTGGCGTCAAAGAAGACGATTTCCCGGCGCTCGCGGATGTTGCCACGACGGTGGCCCGGCCGCTCGAGAACAATCCCCGCAAAATGACCAAAGAAGATATGATCGCGATTTACGCGGAAGCTTTTTAATCCCGCTCACGCGGGACGAGAGTTGATTCCCGGTCGCTTGTTGCGAAATAATGAAGTTCATTTCATCCTCGACAGCTTGCTGCGAGGTGGTTGATTAAGAAAGGAAGGAGAAGGACATGGCGGGAGCTGAACTGATTGGTCAGGAAGAAATTAGAGAAGTGATGGATGTGCTCGAAACCGGCATTCTGATGCGTTATAATTTTGATAAGGAAAGAAAAGGCGTTTTCAAAGTCCGCCAGTTTGAAGAAGAGTTTGCTAAATACTGCGGCGTGAAATATGCGCTCGGTGTAACCTCCGGTTCGTCCGCGCTCAAAGTGGCGCTGACGGCAATGGATGTGTGTCCGGGCGATGAAGTGCTGGTGCCGGCCTTCACATTTTTGGCGACTTATGAAGCCGTGTTGGAAGTGGGCGCCATCCCCGTGATGTGCGACATCGACGATACGCTCAATTTTGATCCCAATGAAATTGAAAAGAAGATGACCAAGTACACCAAGGCCGTCATTCCCGTCCATATGTGCGGTTTGGCAGCGAACATTGACAGGATTATAAAGATTGCCCGCAAGAACAAATTACTGGTGCTGGAAGACAATGCCCAGGGCTGTGGTGCGAGCTTCAAAGGCAAAAAGCTGGGCGGCTTTGGCGATATGGGAATCTTCAGCTTTGATTATGTAAAAACAGTAACGACCGGCGAAGGTGGGATGGTGATTTCCAATAAGAAAGATTTGTATCTCCGGTCGGAATGGTATCATGACCACGGCCACGATCATAATCCCAAAGTCGGCCGGGCGCTCGAAGGCAGAACCATTCTGGGGTTCAATTACCGGATGAATGAACTGCAAGGCGCATTAGGCTTGGCTCAGTTGAGGAAATTGGATTACCTCATCGGCGAGCAGAAGAAAAATAAAAAGATAATAATGGACGTTCTTGCCGCAGCCCTCCCGGATGTCGGGTTTCGCGCCAAACGCGATCCGGAAGGAGATTCCGCAACATTTTTGGCGTTTAACCTTCCGGAAGAAAAAGCGGCGCTCAAATTTCAGAAACTGCTTTCCGCCGAAGGACTCGACACCACCTGCTACAAGAGCAACAAGTGGCACTATGTGCCCAACTGGGAACATTTCCTGGCATTTTCCACCGCCAACTCCAAGAAGTTCCCCTTTAAGAGCAAGGACTACAAGGGCAAAGTCAAATATTCCCGCAAAAATATTCCTTTTGCGGAAGACATTTTAGGCCGCACGCTCGTTATGGGTATTTCCGTGAAGATGAGTCCGGAAAGAATGGACAACATCCGGAGAGCGATCGAAAACGCTGCCAAAAAAATGTAGGTTTCTTTTCCTTCTTTCAGGAAAAGGAAGGCTCAGGAAGGATCTTTACGCCGTGCTGAATCATATCAGCACGGCGTTTTTTATCCCGCTCACGCGGGACGAGCGTTAATTCTCTGAAGCTTGCTGCGAGGTTGTTGATTCTGGGCGAAAGCAAACGCCTCGTCCTCAATCCACATCAGCGCCTCGCTCTAAAAGCAGGGCGCGCAGTACGGATCGGTGACAGTGAGTTTCATCAGCGCAATAGCAGCCTACAGAAAAATTTGTCTGATGCGATAATGCTGCGAACAGATCAAACGTTCTGCTGTTCTCCGGCGCAGACATTTCGGCACGGTATTTTCGGAAGAAAATATTCCATTCGCTTTGTGTCTGCGCCGCCTGCCCCTGTTTCATGGTTTCTGGGCTTGGCGACAGATTCGGGAACCAGACATCGTACCAGTTTTGAGTTGAATACTCGTTTTTCGGGACGCTACGCGGGGGACGCCGGACCGTTCCGATACGCAGTCCCTCATTTTCGGATCTGCTTGTTCCCAGACGAATGATCCGTATAGTCATCAATCACCTCCCGGGTTAGAAAAAAAGCAAGAAACCGTTGGCAAAATAAAGCAGCCCGACGGCGCCAGAAGCAGCACCGGCCATCCAGACCAGTTTCTTCTTCATCAATGCCGCGATGGATGAAAGCAGAATAGCGATTTGCAGAAAGATGACGGCAATGCCGAAAATGCCCGTATGTTTCTGAGCGTCATCCCTTTGCGCCTCCAGCCGCTTTGCTTCTTTGGAGATTTCAGCTTTTTCCGAGTCATATCTCTTGATCTTCTGGGTATAGATTTCGATTTTCTTTTCGTATTCGGCAACAGCCGCCTTGGACATAGACATCTTGCGGGCTTTCATCTCCAGTTCCAAAGATTCTTTCTGATTTTCATACAGATATCCTTTGATGCTTTTAGACTGATAATACGCCCACTGGTTGGCGGCCTGCGTCTGGGACAACACCGATCTCGTAGAAAAACCGGCGCCTTTAAACGTAGAAAGGGTCGCGCAAACCGCGAAAATAATCGTTGTCAGCGCAAGATAATTCAACCATTTTTCTTTTGGTTCTTCAGCCATTCTTAATTCTCCTCCAATAAAATTATTGCCAAAATGATGGATCGATCAAGATTCCGTCCGTGAGATTGACATCCACGAGCCGAACTTCCTCGATATCCAGTTTTTTCATAAAACCCAAGACCAAGATCAAATTGGAAACGTCTGTATCGGCATACGGGCCTCCGATTTGAGCATCGTCCCAATCAACCCTTTCTTTTATGGCTTTCATAAGATCCTCTCGGGTATAGGCGGTTACTTTCCCTATTTGTTTTCGGATACTCTGATTGTGCACGCCGCCGATGCCGATAACGGTTGATCCCGTCTGATAAAGGTAACTCTTCAACTCATCCGGGACCTCCGAAGCCGCTTCTGTGGCTATATCAAGCGCCGCGTTGAGGTTGGGGCTGCCGATCGGATTGGGCGATTTTTGCCAGGCTGTTTTGTGATCAATTTTTTCGAGAAGTTGATTTTTAAAAGATATAGAAGCCAAATGTCCGCGATAGATCCGATAATACGGATCTTTATCCTTCACAATTATTTGCATAGAATTACCGCCAATATCCCACACGACAATATTTTCCAAAGTGCTTGGGGCTTGTGTCATTGCAGCCTTGTAGCCCAGGATCGCCTCTTCATCCTGCGAGATCGTTCTAATATTGATTCCGGTCTTTTCATTGATTTCCGCAAGGAACTGAGGAGTATTATCGGCCTGTCGAAATGCGGCCGTGGCTACGCCTGCGAAAGACCGCACACCGTGAGCGAGTGCTTCTTTTTTCAAAACGGTCAGCTGTTCCAGACCTTTGTCACGGATGTCGCGATTCAGCAGGTGATGACGTGTGTTTTCAGCAAAGGGAACTTTGATTTCCTTTTGCTCAATGACCCTGATAACGGACTGAGAGCATTTATCTACATTCGCCACTTTCATTTTCATAGTGGCGGATCCGATGTCGAATGCCGCTCGCTGCTCGATGCAAAATTTCTGGGAAAGTGACGAGCATCCGGTTATTAGAACGATGCTTAAAACTAAAATGAATAGACGAAAACGTGTTTGAGCGGTAAACGACCATTTCTTTATTCTTGTGCCGGGCATTTGTTGTGTTCCTGACGTCGAAGTATTTTCGCCATTCCATAATACCAAACAGGTTGTTTCTTATATTTGCTTGAGTAATGATTGTCAATAACTGCCATTGTGATATAATCGCACATCTTTTGAGGCAAGGGAAACAAGTCGTTGTCTGAAACCCCGGCGACGAGATTACTTCCCTGGCCGGAGGCCAAATAGCCGCGGTTCAAGTTTGCCCCTTGTCCTACCGCTGCAAGACACGTGATGCCGAGGATTGTTTGTAGAATCCCAAAGAGTGTAAAAGAGATCATCCGCAATGACAGGGAAAATATTTAGCAAATCAGGCACTTTTCTTATCATGGTCTTTTTTGTATTTTTGGGCTGTGCATGGGCGCAGCCCAAAAATCAAGCCCGTCCGACAGTCGGCGGCCCCTGTCAGTATAAAACCTATCCCGGTCAGGCGACAATCATTTCCATTACACAGAGCAAGGACCATAACCAGTCGGAAACTGCACAATTTGAAGTTAAATTCTCATTTACCCCTGGTCAGATAATAGAAGAAAAATTTGCCCGCGTCGAGGGAAAGGCATTTAATCTCTACGGAGAGAATTTTCAGTATCCGGACAGGCAATTTTTAACAAGAAACAGTATTCATGTCGGCACCGTCTTGGAGGGCTATCTCAATGTGATCGTGTCGGGAACGTGCACGCCGCTGCTGTTTGAATTTCCGGATTTAAAACAAGAGAATTAAAACTGCTGCCCGAAAAAATAACCCTATAGGGGGTTGCTCAGTTATATTAACCATAAAAAAGATCGTCCAGTAAGGAGAGTAGAATATGGAAGAGAAGCCCGTAAAATTGTTCAGGCGTTTATCCGGATTGTTCATGGTCTCGCTCGTCGTCATTTTTTCACTTTCAGTGTTGAACAGTTGCGGCAAAGATACATCTGCCTATGATCCCTACACGGCTTATTTGCAGGCATGTATCGATGCATCCAATATAACACCGAACAAAATATCCAAAAACCTGACGGCGATTACTCCGGAAAACACCAATCTGGTCTGGGAAAACGGCGTTGTGGGGTCGCGCGTGTTGGTCGTCAGCTGGGTTGATCAAAATGCCTGCAACATTTATAAATGCCCTCCCGGAGGCTGTGCGCCAGCGGATACCTGTAAGGAGGGCCGAGAATGTCAGTACAGCCGGGATACGTATGTTACCCTCGCTCCGGAACTAAAGAATTTCTTTGCGAAGGAAATCGCCACCCCTATGAGAATTGCACAGCTGCTTGGTTTGCCGCCGACGGATGCGGTAGACAAGGTTTGCTTTTTGGAAATGTGGGTTTCGCCAAGCGACTTGTTCCGGCCCTCGCCTGATCCCGAGATTACCGATCACGAAGCCCAGATCGATTTCCCGAGCGCAAAATTTAGTTCGCGCTTCCGTCAATACAGTTCAGCGGAACTGGTATTTGCCGATATGAATTGCGATCCCGAGATGTGTCCTTCGTGTAATGAATGGAATCAGTGCGGATATACAACCTATGAGAGCTATATCAAAAATCGAAAAAAATATATCTTTACCACTGCCAAACCTTATCCCTGGACATCTCTGGGCTACACCTATGATTGGGGCAATCCTGTCAACCATATAGGGTTGAGCGAATTTGTCGTCAACGGGAAGAAATTCGACGGGAGCAAAATTTCCATAGGCATCAAGGCTGTCACGCTGACGGCGGATTATTTTATTAATTAATATCGGGCGCGAAAGCAGACAAGCCCTGGATAACTGGAGGAACCTATGCGACGACATTGTGTTTTCAATTTCTTGCTTATTCCCGCCATCGTAATTATGACGACTGCGATCGCCATATGCAAAACAGAGGCTCCGCCGATGCTGATGGACGCCCGGCAGAACGTAGCGGCGGAACTTGACCGGATGGATGCCAGTCTCAAGCAGACAGCACGCGTCCTCGGAACGACCGGGCTGACCGGTGATGCCGCCCGCGAATCACTTAACAAACTTTGCGCTAATTTTGACTACGCAGTGGACTGCGCGGCCGTTGATATGAGCGGGAAGATGGTCACCATCGAACCGGCGCCGTTTAGTTCGTTCGAAGGAAAGGACATCAGTGACCAGCAGCAGGTGCGCCGGATCATCAAAACCGGCAAACCGGTGTTGAGCAACGTCTTTCGCGCCGTAGAAGGTTTTCCCGCTGTGGATGTTGAATATCCGGTCGTGACCCCGTCCGGAAAACGGATTGGTTCGTTGAGCATCCTCATTCATCCGGAAAAACTGATTGGGAATGTTCTCGTTCCACTGATCGCGGGAACGCCTCTGGATGTCTGGGTGATGGAAAAAAGCGGTCGAATTCTCTACGACCGAGACGAGATGCAAATCGGGCTGAATCTTTTTACAGCCTCTCTGTACAAACCGTATAAAGGGCTGCTCCACGTCGGTCGACGCATTGCCGCAAACCGGGAAGGAAGCGGCGTTTATAAATTCCGCAGCGACACATCTCCGGAAATTTTGCAAAAGACGGCTTTCTGGAAGAGTGTATCTCTTTACGGCACGGAATGGCGTCTGGTTGCTATTCATGTGGAACAAAAAGGCCCGACGGGCATCCTCGTTCCGGCAAAAACAATGAAGCAGAGATTGGAAGCATTGGCGTCATCACGCGTACTTATTCAAGCGCTGTCTGCCAGAGATAAAATCAAGGGAATGCAGCTATTGAAGGAGTTTTATGAAAATACGCCGGGGATATACGCCGTGCAGTGGGTTGACGAAAAAGGGATTAACCGTTTCGGTTATCCGCCGACGAATAGTCTGATTGATTATGACTTCAATGCTCTGCGGTCGGAGGAGGATCAAAACATGCTCAAGATGATTGACGCAAGAAAACCGGCGGCGCGGGAAGGACTGTTGATGGAAGGCAGAACCGGTATTTTCATATTCGAACCGGTATTCGATCAGGAACGCTACCTGGGGATGGTCTACTATATCCGACTCGCCCAACAGCAGATGCAGCGATAGGCGTTCGGTCGTATAAATTTATACTTTTCGCAAAACCAGGGGATCAGGTTGAACCTGGCTCAGATTCTACTCGGGTCCGTGCCGCAAAGAGCGAAGGCACACCCTAAAGAACGGCGGGTGTCCGGATAGGATAGCCGGCGGGCCGATCCCGCTTTTAAGCTATAACAGGAGAAGAGAGTAACATCAGGCATCGTTTTGGCGCAGGCAGTGAAAACCGCCGAATGAAAGGCTAAAGACTGATCACGTCTTTCAAGGCATTGACGTCGGCGCCAAAAAAAATCTTCCGGCCAATCTGGACGACCGGTCGGCGGATGAAACGCGGTTCTGCCAGCATCATTTCTATCATTTTATCGTTTGTGAGTTTTTCTCGATTCATGCCCATCTTTCTGAAGCTGGGGCTTCGGAAATTAAACATTTCGGATGCCGGCTTTCCCTGCAATAACTTTTCAATTTCAACACCTGTAAAGGGATCTTTAAAAAAATCCCGTTCAATAATTTCGAGCTTATTTTGCGAGAGGAACTCTCTCGTCTTACGACAGGTCGTTCACCTGCTCCAGCAATAAAAAAAGACTCTCATAATTGACCCCATTCACGATGTTGGTGGTTGCTATTTTTTGCCGAGCTGTGCGGCAAGCGCTTTGACCCTATTGAAATCCGGTGTATTGATGACCGCTTTTCTATCGGGGCTTTTCGCGGCCAATTCTTCCATCTGTTTCACTCTTTCCTCGTTGGGCGGGTGTGTGCTTAAAGCGTCGGAAAGGCTTTTCACCACGCCGTCCCCTCCTTTTCCGCTCTTCTCTATCTGCAAGAGCTTTTCATAAAATTTACCAACTTCGTTCTTATCATATCCCGTAGCGACTGCATATTTGAAACCGATGCGGTCGGCTTCCATTTCATCTTCGCGGGAATTGACAAGGAATGTATATTTCTGTGCGAGCAATCCGCCGCCTGCACCAACAACGCCGCCGATGGCGGCCGCCTTTGCCAGGCACGCGGCATCGCCTTTATCACAAAGCAAGACTCCCAGACCAAGTCCGGCGGCGGCTCCGACAACCGCTCCGCCCGCCGCATATAGCCATGTCTTATTCTGAGCCTTTTCCATAGCATACATACGTTCAGCGGCATGCCGGGCGACAACGTGGCCGATTTCATGGGCGACGACGCCGGCCAGTTCCGCTTCGTTGGAAGCCAGTGCAATGAGCGGCGCCGTCACAAACACTGCTCCGGCGGGCATGGCAAATGCGTTGACATCGGCCACATCTACCACGGTGAATGAATAGTGGTAAGGATGACCTTCGAGATTGTTGGCTCTGACGATCTTCATGCCCAGATGCGAAATATATCTTTGCAGATCCGGATTTTCAGCGGCAGGGAAGTCCTTCGTCATTTTGGGAAGCGCTTCCTTGGTCAGGCGCTCTTCATCCTGAACGGTCAACTTGGTTTCCTGCCCCAGATTGGACCCTTCACGGTAACGGGAGCTGTTCGTCGGAGCACAGGACAGATTGGACAAGAGGAGCAATAGAGTCAATACGACAATGCGCTTTTTCATGTTTACTTTTCCCCTTCGAGTTATCAGAAAGAAAATCATCAGGGGAGTGCTCTGTCAAGATTTCGCCGCTCTGCCATATTGAAAGGCAATGTTGAACGAATCAAATAAATGTTACACGCATTGACGGCATCTTGGTGTATAATTAAAATAGATATGAAATCATCACCTCTGAAGATACGGAACGTCGTTGTGGACGATGCAGTGAGTGGACCTTTCCTGTCCTTTTCGCATCTTGCCTCAGCCGTCGATTCGCAGGACATGCTGGATAACGATCAGAGCGCGGCTTACGGCTTTCCTCAGTCGCAAGAAGAAGATCTTTATGAAACCGGTTATTTATCAAAACTCTTTTTAAGGTGCTGACAGCCTTAGGGATGCACAGATATCAGGGTTAATAAAGAACGAATTGCCGCTCGCTGATTTTTGATCTTCTTGAGATTGCCGCGTGCCTCACCTTTCGTCCAAGCCGCTTCGATGTACCTGAATCATTTGCTCTTTAAAATCATTTATGATACACGACCGTCAACTCTGAATTCTTTCTGCAAGTAGGTCATGGGTGTCGCGAAGAACAGGAATAGTTAAAGATAGCCGCTATTTACAGCATAGCGCCGGGGCATTTCACCCGGAGAGTCCCGAACGCCTGGCGGCTGTTTATGAAATGCTGGATAATCCAAACATATCCTGGAAGTATAGCCATATTGAGCCGCGCGAGGCCAGCCGAGAAGAAATCGCTTACGTACACGCATTATCGTATATTGATCGTATCGCCTGTACGGCCGGCAAAAGCTGCACATTTCTTGACACTGATACCGTTGCAAGTGCGGAAACGTATGAAATTGCCAAACTGGCCGTGGGCGGCGTATGCAACGCCGTTGATGCGGTCATGACGGGAGAAGTGGATAATGCTTTTGCGTTTGTGAGGCCGCCGGGCCATCACGCGGGTCCCGCCAACTCCGCCGGTTTCTGCGTATTTAATAATGTTGCGATCGGTGCGGTCCACGCCATGAAAAAGCATGGTCTCAAAAAGATACTGATCGTCGATTGGGATTTGCATCATGGCGACGGCACGCAGAAGATTTTTTATTCCGATCGCCGTGTGCTGTATTTCTCCATGCATCAGTATCCGTTTTATCCCGGTACGGGAGGCCTGCGGGAAATTGGTGAAGGCGAGGCCGCAGGTTATACGGTGAATGTGCCGCTCCAGCACGGAGCAGTCAACGGGACGTTTATTTCGGCGCTGCGCAGAATTCTGGAGCCGATTGCGTTGGCCTTTGAGCCGGAATTGATTCTCGTCTCGGCCGGATTTGACATTTACTATCAGGATCCGCTGGGCGGTATGCGCGTCACGCCGGATGGTTTTGCGGCGATGGCACGCGAATTGCTAAATATTGCAGACCATTGCTGTTCCGGACGCGTCGTGGCGGTGCTGGAAGGCGGTTATCATGTGCTGGGTCTGACTCGATCAGTCAAAGCGACCCTGGAAGAGATGTTCGACGAAACGCATTGGACACAGAAAGAGATCGAGGCCATGGAACAGGAAGCCGATGAAGAGAATAAAGAGATTATTCAGGCGGTTATAGCCGTCATGCGTCCCTATTGGGACATGCCTTAGGAGGTTTTGAATTTTGAAACTAAGCGCTCAGGATGTTGAATATGTCGCTAAGTTAGCGCGTCTGGAAGTGGCCGAGGCGGAAAAAGAAAAGTTCACCGCCCAGCTCAATGATATTCTCCTTTACATCGACAAGCTCAACGAATTGGATACGACGGGTGTTGCGCCGATGACCCATGCGATTGCCGTCACCAATGCGTTTCGTGAGGATACAGTAGCGGAATCCCTGGGAACTGAGCGGGCCCTGGCCAATGCGCCGGATGCGCGAGGAGAGTTTTTCAGAGTTCCCAAGGTTATTGACTGAGGTGCCCTGAGCAAGAATCACACAAGCGTTCAGAAATGATTTGAAGAGAACAAATTTGTATTATTAAAAAGTTACTGAGGATTTTATGGAGTCATTTTCGCTGACCATTCATGAATTGCAGGAAAAAATAAAAAACGGCGATGTGTCGGCAGTCCAGATTGCTGAGTCCGTTTTTTCGCGTATCGACGCCGTTGAAGAGCGGGTACATTCATACATCCGCCTGATGAAAGAAGAGGCTCTCGCTCAGGCTGCAAAAGCTGACGAATGCATCAAAAAAGGCGACATCAAAACCTTAACTGGCATTCCCATCGCGCTGAAAGATATTGTCTGCACAAAAGGAATTACGACCACCTGCGGGTCGCGCATCCTGCAGAGTTTTGTGCCGCCGTATAACGCGACGGTTGTAGAGAAGCTCCGCGACGCGGGCGCGGTATTTACCGGCAAGGCCAACATGGACGAATTTGCGATGGGGTCGTCCACCGAAACGTCCTATTTCGGCCCGACGCGCAATCCGTGGGATCTGGAACGTATACCCGGCGGTTCCAGCGGCGGCTCGGCCACGGCAGTTGCCGCCGATGAATGCATCGCTTCCATTGGTTCCGACACGGGCGGATCGATCCGCCAGCCCGCAGCGCTTTGCGGCGTCGTCGGCTTGAAACCCACCTATGGCCGCGTCTCCCGCTTCGGCCTGATCGCCTTTGCGTCATCGCTCGATCAGATCGGCCCCTTTACCAAAGACGTGGAAGACTGTGCCATCATGATGAATGTGCTGGCCGGCTACGATCCGAAAGAATCAACATCGGTAAAAGTTGATGTGCCTGACTACCGCCAGTTTATCGGCCGTGACATTAAGGGATGGAAGGTGGGTATCCCCAAAGAATATTTTGTAGAGGGCATTGATCCCGAAGTGAACTCGGCCGTTAAAAAAACAATTGAGGTTGTCGAGAAATGTGGGGGAAAGATCATAGATATTTCTCTTCCACACACTCAATATTGCCTCGCCGTCTATTACATTATCGCTCCGGCGGAAGCATCGTCAAACCTCGCGCGCTATGACGGCGTCAAGTATGGTTTCCGGACGTCTGATGCACGTGATCTTGCCGAGATGTACACCAAAACACGCCGGGAGGGATTCGGCGCGGAAGTTAAACGCCGCATTATGATCGGGACATACGCTTTGTCTGCAGGTTATTATGACGCCTACTATGGGAAAGCATCGCAAGTGCGGGCGCTTATCCGCCGGGATTTTGATGAAGCCTTTCAGAAATGCGATGTGATCCTCACGCCGACCACACCAACACCCGCTTTTAAAATAGGCGAAAAGACGGATGACCCGCTGCAAATGTATCTCTCCGACATCTTCACGATCTCCACGAACCTGGCCGGCATTCCCGGCATCTCCGTTCCCTGCGGATACACCGCGGCCGGTTTGCCGATCGGCGTTCAGTTTCTGGCCGGTCATTTCGAGGAAGGGAAACTACTGCAAATTGCCTCGGCGTACGAGAAAGGCGCTGTCATCGAAAAAAGGAGGCCGACGTTATAATGGAATTTGAAACAGTCATCGGGCTCGAAGTTCACGCCCAGTTGTTAACGGATACGAAGATATTCTGTAATTGCTCCACAAAGTTCGGGGCCGCGCCCAACAGCCACGCCTGCCCGGTTTGCCTGGGCATGCCGGGCGTCCTGCCGGTGCTCAATAAAAAAGTGGTTGAATTCGGCATGAAGATGGCGCTCGCGACGAATTGCACGATCAATCCGGCCAATGTTTTCGCTCGAAAAAACTATTTCTATCCCGATCTGCCCAAAGGCTATCAAATCTCTCAATTCGCCTATCCGCTTGCCGAACACGGCTATATCTGGCTGGAAATGAACGGAGAAAAGAGGAAGATCGGCATTACCCGGATTCATATGGAAGAGGACGCGGGCAAGTTGATTCATGATGAAAACAGTCCCGTGAGTTACGTGGATTTGAATCGTACCGGTGTGCCGCTTATTGAAATCGTCGGGGAACCGGATATCCGGACTCCCGAAGAAGCGGCGGAATACCTTAAGCGTCTGCACGAAATTCTGGTGTACCTGGAAATCTGCGACGGCAATATGGAAGAAGGCTCTTTCCGCTGTGACGCCAACGTATCCATTAGGCCTTTGGGACAGAAGGAATTCGGCACCCGCACGGAACTCAAGAACATGAACTCCTTCCGTAACGTCCAGCGAGCGCTCGAGTATGAAGTTAAACGCCAGCAGTATTTGGTGGAAAATGGACAGAGAATCATCCAGGAAACGCGCCTGTGGGATGACGCCCAGGGCATAACCAATCCGATGCGCAGCAAGGAAGAGGCGCACGACTATCGCTATTTCCCCGATCCGGATCTGGTGCCGGTGGTGGTTGACGAGGCCTGGGTGGCCAGGATCCGCGAGGATTTGCCGGAGCTGCCGCAGGCGATGCGCGAACGGTTTGTGAATGAATATCAGATTCCCGCCTACGATGCGGGCGTTCTGACGTCCGAAAGAGCGCTGGCTGAATATTATGAAAACGTCGTGCGGCTCTGCGGCAAGCCCAAACAAGCCAGCAATTGGGTGATGGGGGACGTTTTGCGTTTTCTCAACGAAGATAAACGTACAATCCGCGAAAGTTCGATCACGGCCCAATCGCTTGCCGATATGATCACTTTGATTGAAGACGGCGCGATCAGCGGCAAAATGGCCAAAGACATCGTTTCCGATATGTATAAGACGGGCAAATCTCCTCAGGAGATCATTAAAGAAAAAGGTTTGGTGCAGATTACGGATGAAGACGAGTTGGCCAAAACCATCACGGCAATTATCGCCGCTAATCACAAACCGCTTGCGGACTATCGGAGCGGAAAAGAAAAGCTCTTTGGTTTCTTTGTCGGCCAGGTGATGAAGGCGACCCAGGGCAAGGCCAATCCGCAACTGGTCAATGACCTGCTCAAGAAGATGCTTGCCGGATCATGATTAAACCCGTCTACTGGAAAAACCACTCAGTCGTCCTGCTTGATCAGAAAGCTCTGCCGCTGATCGAACAGGAAATGGTCTGTTCCGACTACCGGCAGGTCATTGCCGCCATAAAGGATCTAACCGTCCGCGGCGCGCCGGCCATCGGTGTGGCTGCCGCCATGGGAGCGGCGTTGGGTGCTGAGACGCTGGCGGGTCAACCTCCTGAAAAATTTCAAAAAAGATTTAACGCCATTTGCGATGAAATCGCAAAAGCCCGACCAACCGCCCGCAATCTTTTCTGGGCGCTGGAACGGATGAAAAAGCATCTGGGCGATGCCATCGTTTCCGGCAAACAAAACCTGGCCGTCGAACTGGTCTCTGAAGCGAAACGCATTGGCACCGAAGATATCGAGATCAACAAGCAAATAGGCTGTCATGGAAGTGCATTGATTTCCGACGGCGACAATATCCTCACCCATTGCAATGCCGGCGCGTTGGCGACAGCAGGTTACGGAACGGCACTGGGCGTTGTTCGAGCCGCCCGCGAGCAGGGTAAGAAATTGCATGTTTATGTGGATGAAACGCGGCCGGTGCTGCAGGGGGCAAGATTGACTGCCTGGGAAATGAAAAAAGAAGAAATACCGGCTACGCTGATCTGCGACAACATGGCCGGATACCTGATGCAGCAAGGCAAAATCAATAAAATCATCGTCGGGGCGGACCGGATTGCGGCAAACGGCGATACGGCAAATAAGATCGGCACTTACTCTCTGGCTGTTTTAGCCAGAGCTCATCATATCCCGTTCTATGTGGCGGCCCCGCTGTCTACATTTGATTTTTCTTTGAAAACGGGCGCAGCGATTCCCATCGAAGAACGACAGGCCGGCGAAGTAATGTGCTGGCGGAACATCCAGGCCGCGCCGGACAAGATGAAAGTGTACAATCCTTCTTTTGACGTGACACCGGCAAAATATATTACGGCGATTATTACGGAAAGAGGCATTTTAACCCGATCATACGTAAAGGCCATTGCCGGCTTGCACAAAGGACCTGTCCTGACATGAAATTGTTGCTTTTTGATTTTGACGGAGTTTTGGTGGATTCGCTGGACGTTTATGAGAAGACCGTGACGGATTGTTTGCAGGAAATCGGTCAGCCATTGACGCGTGGCCGGGAAGAATTTCTGGAACTCTTTGAGGGGAATTTTTATGAATCCCTCGTGCAGAAAGGAGTGGATCTGAAAAAATTTACGGAGGCGTCGGTGCATATTTTGGCAGAGATCAATTATGCCGAGATGAGGCCATTTGATGCCGTTCGGCCGGTTCTGCGAGAACTGGCGAAGAATCATCCTATGGTCGTTATTTCTTCCAACGACACGCCGACGATTCAGGAAGCGTTGCGTTTATATGATTTCAACGGCATTTTTCAGGACATTCTCGGCTCGGACTTCATGCTCAGCAAGAAAGACAAGATTCTTTACGTGATCAAAAAATATAATGTCACGCTTCAGGATATTTATTACATCGGAGACACGACGGGCGATATCAAGGAAGGAAAGCAGGCCGGCGTTAAAACCGTAGGAGTCACCTGGGGTTGGCACAACAAAGAAAAAATGGCCGCAGCCAAGCCGAACTATCTTTTTGATAAGCCGGAGGATTTGCTCAAACTTAATTAGTGTATAAGTTTATTTCGTGTAGTTCGGGTAAGATTGACATAAATTGGCGGATAAAAACATGTCATCGGTATTCGGTACAATGCGAAATCTGCTCACTGTGAAAACTGCTGATGTGGCACAGAAAGCGCTGCCGGGCAGCATCTCGCAATTTTTTGGTAATGGATCATTTCCACATTGACAGCCATACTCTTTTAAAGTTAGATTAACTCAGTCCACCTCATGAGGAAGTGCCAAGGTCACTGGTGGGCCTCCTGGACTTCAAATCCAGTGTGGGGCGCTAGAACCGTCCCAGGTGGGTTCGATTCCCATGCACTTCCGCCATTTTATTAGCAAATTTCGATTTTTATCGAATATATTTCTTTAACCTTCCGATTTTAGCCCTCCACAATGGATTTAAACTCTGGGAGAGCTTTCAAAAGAGCGTGACAAAATCTGAATTAGCAAGAAAAAGCGAATGGTCTTCTAAGGCATTATCAAATATTGAAAAAAGTGTATGTGATTTCCCGAATATTTAATATATTTAGAGCAAGTTCCGGCAAACGGCAACCTGCTGATTCACAAAATTCTATGGCCATGTACAGGCTGACGCAGATGCCGGTATACAGGCACCGGTGCAGACGGGTTCGCCTGAGTTGCTTATGGTTGCCGATCCACCTTTCTCAGCGGAACAGAAGGCCTTCCCGAATACACTGATGATGCACTTTCCCGGACCGCAAAGCGCTTGGCCATTGAGAGTCATTACGATACCGCCATATGGCGGTGAGCAGGCGATAGTTCCGGTTGCGTTAATTAGACAGGTACTACCCAGAGGAGGACAAACTATTTTCCCGTCAGCATTGCGTATACAGGAATTATTGTCGTTTGACCAAGCCGTTACTGTTAACAAAAGCGCAACGAAGAAGAGGATTACCGATACTAGAGTTACTTTTTTCATGCACTTCCTCTTTTCTTGGTTAAGAAATCTGAACCAATCAAACGTACGCCACTCCGCTTACATATTTTATACTAAAGATGTATCAATCAGCAAATAATAAGAATATTAAAAATCTTTAACCTTAAGCTATTTAGTCACTTAACGAATATGAGATAATTATTAAATCCTTATTGCCAAGTGGGCTCGTTTCCTTCGCTTATAATATTTTGATTTTTTTCCAGGGATTGTATTAGTTGAAGAAATATGTAGCTTGCGCAGCTTTCACCAAGACATAATATGCAATTATTTGTCCTAATATCGGGAAAAAAATTAAAGGAAAATATTGAGACGCTAGGATGCCTACGATCGTTGCGCATTTTTTGAGACGGATCCACCAGACCCAAAGTGACAGACCGTAAAGGATACAAGCAATTATTAAGATCACTTTTCGAGCTTCAAAATCGTCAGTAAAGCAAAAGAAACATAAGGCAAGAAAACATATGCAGTTGATAACTGAAATACTTTTAAAACGTGCAAAGTGAAACTTTAAAACTCTATCCATAAAAAATCCCATTTGATGGTAGAAGAATCACTCACTTTTTGTGTCATTTGTGACATATGTCACTATACATGGAGGCGTGTTGATGTCAAGTCGAAGTCTGAAAAGTCATTTTCCGCCATGGGCCGAAGAAATGATCAGGAGAATAACAGGCAGGTACTTATTTATCCTTTGGGCTTTTCATTAACCTTAGCGTGTAACGACAGGAAACCTTTTAATTCTCCCGAAAACCGCCGCTGCCAAAACAACTGTCTTTTTATCAAATAATTACAAATGATTGTAATCAGGTGTGAACACTCGATTCCCACGCACTTCTGTAAAGAAGGCAAGGAAGGGTAAGCAAAACGAATGACGAACAAGGGGCCGCGCAAAAAAGGAAAGATAAGCACACTGCACAAAAAGAAATTATGGACATGACCGCGCGATTTATGTAGGTTTTTTCCTAAAATTAAGAATGCTCATTGCAAATTTCAAAATTGAGCACTTCCTTGAATTCGGCAGCGAGCTCATTTCTTGCAGCTTCTGCCGGGCAAGAGTTTGAATTACGTCTAAGATTCCTTCGGTGGGGATCGAAGATTCTCTGGAGCGTGCTCCCGAAATATTCAATCAGGTGGCAGTGAGCAGTCAAGCATGTAATAAATCGCTCAGCTCAAAATATGCGGATTAAATTCTTTTCCACATAAAGAAGAGAAAAAAATGAAAACGATTTTTTCAAATAAAGACGATCTTATCAGTCGGACAGCGCCCGAGGGGACGAAATCTTCAGAAAAGAGAGCAGCGTTGGGAGCGAGTCTGGGAGGCCGGAAAATCAAAGCCGTCCCGGAATTGAAGCCCTCCGAAGCAAACTTCGGAGAAGCTCCGATTCCCAAGGAAGGCGTCTCAGCCACAAGTCGCTCGCTTACCCTGCAGCAAGGTGTGAGAAATGCGCCCGTTGCCGAATTCACCAGGCAAGCCCTGATGGAGTCTTTAAAGAACTATCAAGCTATTCTCGACGAAGTTGAAGACTGCGTCGGAGAAGTTGATCTCAAAGGCAATATTACGTCCACCAACAGAGCCGGAATGAAAATCTGGGGGGTTACGGAAAAGAAAGATATTGTCGGCGTGAATTTCCGGTCCTATATGGATAAGGAGACAGCTGATTTCGTTTACCAGGCATACAATAAGATTTACCGCACGGGCGTTCCCGATAAAATAACCTATGACATTTTCAAGAAAGACGGATCCCGCGTGACGATCGAAGATTCGGTTGCACCGATTCGCAATACGGAGGGACGAATCACGGGATTTCGGACCGTCAGCAGGGACATCACCGAACGCAATAAGAAAGAGCGCGAGCTGGAAGCCCACAGGAGCCGTCTTGAGGCTATCTTCGGGAGTGTAAAAGATGCCATTATCACCGTCGATTCGGATCTGCGGGTCATCGAGGCGAATATGCATGCGGAAACTATCTGCAATCTCAATGTGGACCGAATCACCGGTAAGGCATTCCCCCGGTGTGTCACCCAGTGCAGCCGCTCCTGTGTGGATGTGCTGAAGCAGACGCTCAACAAAAATGCAACCATCCGGGAATACCGGATTGAATGCAACCACGAGGAGAAACGCCACCAGCTGGTCAGCGTAACGAGCTCTCCCCTCATCGATTCCCACGGCAATTTTATGGGGGCTGTTCTGGTGATACGCGACATGACTCTGATCAGAGACATGGCCAGGGAATTGAAAGAGCGCCATCAATTTCAGAACATGATCGGCAGGAGCAAGAGAATGCAGGAGATCTACCGGCTCCTGGAAGATCTGGCCGATCTCGAAACAACTGTTCTCATCACGGGTGAAAGCGGGACCGGCAAGGAGCTTGTAGCCCGCGCCCTCCACTACAGCGGGCTTCGAGCCTTCAAACCTTTCATCACCGTGAACTGTTCCGCATTGACGGAGGGTCTGCTGGAGAGCGAATTGTTCGGCCATGTCAAAGGAGCCTTCACGGGGGCCATTAAAGACAGGCAGGGGCGCTTCCAGGCAGCTGACGGCGGGACCATCCTTCTGGACGAAATCGGCGACATTTCCCCGTTGATTCAGTTGAAGCTTCTGCGGGTGCTTCAGGAAAAAATCTTTGAACCGGTCGGAAAATCCACGCCCAAGAAAGTGGATGTCCGGGTGATCGCCTGCACGAATAAAAACCTTATGCAAAAAGTCATGAAAGGAGAGTTTCGGGAAGATCTCTACTACCGTCTAAAGGTCGTGGAAGTGGCCTTACCCCCTCTCCGTGAAAGGCTGGAAGATCTGCCGCCCCTGGTTGAGCATTTCCGTCATCTCTTTAACGAACGCTTCAATAAGCATATTGAGGGAATATCTCATGAGGTTCTCAATAAATTCATGGAGTATTCCTGGCCGGGAAATATCCGGGAATTGGAACATGTCATTGAGCATGCATTTATCCTCTGCCATGGAAATGTCATTACTATGAAGCATTTACCGGCGGAAATGTGCCGGGACATTAGAAGAGCCGTCGATAGCGGCCCGTCTTTCAAGAGCGGCCCGATACAAGCCAGCGACATCGAGGATGTCCTGAAGATCACCGGAGGGAATAAGGCAAAGGCGGCGCGCCGGCTTGGCATTCATCGGCGAACATTGTATCGTATCCTGGACAAGCATAAATTGGATCCATCCGCTTAACATGTGTGACACGATGCACGGAAGTGTGCGCACATAAATGTGCAGATAGTCACATAATATCCCTTTCCCCATCTCTGCTGCGGTTTCTGAAATCCCATCCAAAAAGTTTATCTTTCCCCATCGTTGAATCAAATTGGGCTGAGGCAGCACCCGATGCTTCGCCGGGACGTCAAAGAGCGGCACAATTTGTGAATACTCTGCATCTCCATATGACATCGAATCGGTCAAATAAAATCGGTGAAATAAAAAATGGAGGGGCTCTTATGAATCGTTTGAAAGTATATGCAGCATGGTTTCTAGTGGGCACATTTTTTATCATTTCATTATGGGGATGCACCGGCTCCGATGCTCCCCCGGTGATGACTATTCGCGCGACTCAATTCGGCCAAGTAGAGGGAATCGTTCAGATGCCAGGCGGCACTGGAATGTTGGCAGCGGGCGAAGGCTTTGCCTGGCTTGGCGTTCCCTACGCCAAACCACCGGTAGGAGACCTTCGCTGGAAACCGCCGGTCGATCCGGATTCTTGGAGCGGGTCTAAGAAAACGCAGGCATTTTGTCAGGCTTGCGCTCAGGTCGGTTCCATGTATGGTCCCCCCAGCTTTGGTAGCGCCTATGAGACGGCGGCAAATGTTTTCTGGAAACCTGTGGGCAGCGAAGATTGCTTATATCTCAACATATACAGCCCAATTACCAGTCAGGCTGGAAGTAAGTTGCCTGTATTTTTCTTTATTCATGGAGGCAGCAACAGAGTGGGGGCCGCGTCCCTCTTCGACGGCAGCGTCCTTGCAAAAAAAACCAACTCGGTTGTCGTCTTCGTGGGATATCGGCTCAATCTCTTTGGATGGCTCACTCACCCGGCTTTAAGGACAGGGGAACCTCTCAATGATTCAGGCAATTATGGCCTTCTGGATATAATCCAGGCTCTGAAGTTCGTTAAAAATAACATTAGCAATTTCGGTGGGGATTCTAATAACGTCACAATCAGTGGCCAGTCTGCCGGCGCGCTTAATGTGAATTCACTGATTCTTTCGCCGGTTGCAGCCGGCCTCTTCCACAAGGCCATACCGATGAGCGGAGACACGACATATTCAACCGTAGCAACAGGAGAATACGCATCTGGTCTCCTAGTGGAAACGTTCCTGATCAAAGATGGACTGGCTACCGATCATGCTTCGGCGGTAACATTCCTGGCCGACAAGGACAATACCTGGATCGCCAACTATCTCCGGGGCAAGTCAACAGCGGATATCATCAATATCATGATCAACTCGACGGGAGGAAAGTTCGGAAATGGCGCTTATACGGCCCTCGGGTCCATTGCCGCTAATTTTGGGGACGGCAATGTACATCCGGTTAACGCAGCTACCGCCATCAGCAGCGGCTCCTACAATAAGGTCCCTATGATCATCGGCAATACGACCGAGGAGGGCAAACTCTTCGCTCAGGCATGTTACAAGATTTCGGATATGGACCGCTTTAACCTGATGATGAATTTCGACCCCACTAACCCGGGTACCTTGTCGCTTACGGACATTCTGGATCCGGCTGTCGTCATTCCAACCACAGCGGCACAATATAATATCCTTAACAATAACTATCCCAGCCCCGTAAACTCCCTTCCTTCTGCGCTGTATATCTATTTGATGGATATATGCACGAGAAATTATAAGGCCACATCCGGAACCCCGATCTATGCTTACAGCTTCGAATGGGCGCAACAACCGGAACCCTGGAAAACGCTCTATGGGGCAGTCCATGCCGGAGATTTGGGTTGGGTTTTCGGCGATTTTGATCGGAAGTATCTTTTCTCCGAATTTAACAGTCCGGAGAACAAACCTGGGCGGATCGCTTTGTCCAACGCCATGCAACAGGCCATTGGAGCTTTTATGCGCACCGGCAATCCTAATCCCGCCGATTCCACCACTCTCGGCGTGACCTGGCCGCAGGCGGAGACGGGAACGGACGGAAATCCGAAAAAAATCAGATTTGATGCCACGCTTTCGGACAAGAAAATTTCGTTGACTAATAATTGATTCATCAGCCGCCTGCCCCGGACCGGCCAGCCACTACCGCTGACACCGGTATCGCGGCATAAGTCTTTTAAGAAAGAAGTCCGCAGGTTTTCATCCATACCGGATTCGGCATCCGGATAACATTTCCAAATGCCGAATTCGGTCGGACTTTCAATCAGATGGCCAGACAGCAACTGTTGCACAAATCGTGTGAATGGTAATCAGGTATTCAAGCATCTAAAGCCGGAGACATTTACAGCTCTATACGAACATTTAGCAAACCCGATGGACAATGTGTTTAAGCCGGGGCCGGATGCGGAAACCTATATTTCTTGTCCCCGTAAACCTCGGCAAGCTGCTTTCAACCCCATAGGAAAGCGCATTTTTTGCCTTATGCCTACGGTCTGGGGTCAGAAAATCGGTCCTTTTGTATGTGACATGATGCACACAAGCGTGCGCACACAAGCGTGCATATGCCACATATATTTTGTTCATCCCTTCTAAAGCCGTTTCTTAAATTTGAATTAAAGACCTTTTTTTTCCAACCCTTAAATCAGATGCTCATGTGCACGACCCTTGCTTCATCCAAAAAACAAACATCGGCACAATTTGTGAATATTCTGCGTCTCAGTATGGAATCGAATCGGTCAAATAGTGTTTCATTAATTCATACCGTTCGTCCTGAAACTTTCTGGGACGAAGTGATTTCCGAGTCAAAAATCGTTCTACTGCTTTGCATGCCTCATGATGAAGGATTCCCGCGGCAGCAGCGCGTTCTTGAGGAGATCGCCCAGCTTTACAAAGAAAAAATAAAGGTCGTTTTACCGGAGGAAGCGTTCCTCGACGCGTTCAAGAAAAATCTGAACGTCGTTGGAACGCCCACATTTTTGATTTTGAAAAGGGGCAAGGAAATAGCCCGGGTATGGGGTGAATCAGACCGGGAGACGTTGATTCAAATCCTCGTGGATACGGTGAGGAAGGTTTTAAATGAAAATTTGTGAAGATGAACAACTGGAGCGGCAGACTGGAAGGGGCTTCTACGATTACCCCCAGAAAGTAGCGCTGATCGGTCGGTTGAAAGGAGTTTTTTTATGAGCAATTTATTCGATCTGAAAGGCAAGGTCGCGCTGGTTACCGGCGGCGGCCGGGGATTGGGAAAACATATTACGGCCGGGCTTGCCGAGGCGGGCGCCACGGTCATCATAACGTCGCGAAAGATGGACAACCTGGAAGCGGCGGCCCGGGAGATCGGTGATCGCTACAAGGTTCCCATTGTTCCGATCGCCTGCGATCAGGCCAGGGAAGAAGATATCAATAACCTGATGAAAGAAGCAACAGGGCAGTTCCCGCGTATTGACATTCTGGTGAACAATTCGGGAGTCACCTGGGGGGCGCCGACACTGGAGTTCCCGATCCGAGGATGGGATAAGCTCTTTAACGTCAACCTGCGCGGGGTCTGGATTCTGACCCAGCAGATCGCCCGTTTGATGAAAGAGCAAGGCGGCGGCAACATTATTAATATCTCTTCCATCACGTCGCTCAGAGGGTTCGAAGAGGACATTCAGCCTTCCGTCGCCTACAATGCGACCAAGGCCGCACTCAATAACCTGACCATTAATCTGGCCGTAAAACTTGCCTCCTACAATATCCGGGTCAATGCAATTGCTCTGGGGTATTTCCATTCCGATATGACGTCCTACATGGACATCCCTGAATACAAACATCATTACGAAGCACTCGTCGGGATGGTCCCGATGAAAAGGTTCGGTGAGGGGAACGACATCAAGGGCGCAGCGGTCTTCCTGGCTTCAGAAGCATCGTCTTTTGTGACCGGTCATATTCTCGCTGTAGACGGCGGGTTCCTGGCAAGATGACAATAATCAAGAAAGAGAGATAAGAAATGAATTTCAAATTAAATGACGATCAAAAAATGCTCCGGGACTCGGTGCGCCGTATTGCGGAGAGCGAATTCGGCCCCCGCGCCGCGGAAGTTGACGAAACTGAAAAATTCCCCCGTGAAGCTTTCCGGACGCTGGCCGAAAACGGCCTGATGGGTATCCAGATTCCGGAGGAATACGGTGGCGCCGGAGCCGGTATGCTGTCGCTGATCCTGACGGTGGAAGAAGTTGCCCGCGTCTGCGCGTCCACTTCCGTCATTCTGACAACACAGGCGTTGGCCAGCGATCCGCTTCTGATCGGTGGTACGGAAGAACAGAAGAAGAAATATCTGTACCGGCTCGCCTCGGGTGAGAGTCTGGGCGCATGCGCCATCACGGAGCCGGGAGCTGGGTCCGACGTTTCCGGGATGAAGACGGTGGCCAGGAAAGTCAAAGACGGATACGTCCTTAACGGATCCAAGATCTTCATCACCAACGGCGGCGAATCGGACATCATCACCGTTTTGGCCTACACGGATAAGGAAAAGGGGAGCAGGGGCATCAGCATGTTTATCGTGGAGAAGGAAGACAAGGGTTTCATCGTCGGCCGGCAGGAACATAAGATGGGCATTCACGGTTCCGATACACGCGAGCTGACCTTTGAGGACCTGTTTGTCCCGGAGGATCGGCTGTTAGGCAAGGAAGGGGACGGGTTTAAAATCCTTATGGCCACCTTCAACTACACGCGGCCGGCGGTCGGCGCCCAGGCGCTTGGCATTGCCCAGGGTGCGCTGGAGCAAGTGATCCGGTATTCCAAAGAACGCGTACAGTTTGGCAAGCCGCTGGCGTCATTCCAGGGCCTTCAGTGGATGATGGCGGAAATGGCGCTGGGCGTGGAAACCGCGAGGACCATGGTTTACCGCGCAGCGGCAACGATCGACGACGAGCCTGACTCCCCTGACATTCCGAAACTCTCCTCTATGGCGAAGTGGTACGCTTCGGATGTGGCGAAGAAAGTCACAACGGACGCCGTGCAGATCTTCGGCGGATACGGCTATAGCAGGGAGTATCCGGTTGAGCGGATGATGCGCGATGCCAAGATCACCCAGATTTATGAAGGGACCAACCAGGTCCAGCGCATGATCATTGCGGGGCAGATCTTCAGATAAGGAACTCGGTCCGGGAGCGCAGGACGATGATCCGGCTCTCCAATCAAATGGTGGTGTACTCGAATATATTCAGAAGGGAGGGTAGATAAGAAGAACGTTAAGAATTACAAATCGTCATTATTTAATTTTCAGCAACAATGAAAGGAGTTGTCTATGAACTGGTTCTTGACACGTAATCATTACATTGTGGTCTTCGCCTGCGCATTGGCTTTGGTTTTGGGAGGCCTTCTCGGTCCGGGCGAAACGTTTGCAGCAAAACCGACCAAAACTGAAAAAACGGTAAAAACCGCTCCGGGTGCGGAAACCTGGGCCAAGCCCAATGCGGCTTTCGACGGCACGAAGATCAGCGACATGTCCAAGTTCGATCCCGCGAAGTGGGTCAATCCTGAAGGTGAAGACACCATCCGGATTGCCGTCGTATGGCCTCACTCCGGTCCCGCGGCCCAGGTGGGCGATAGCGCCTGGCTGTGCATGACCTGGGTTGCTTATGATCTCAACAAACGCGGCGGCATCATGGTCGACGGCAAAAAGAAGAAGATCGCCCTGTTCAAGGCCGATACCATGTCCAAACCGGATCAGGCCAAGAAGGTCTGCGAGCGCATGGTCCTGCAGGAAAAGGTGCACGTCCTGATGGGCTCCTCCGGCAGTAACATCGTAAAGATCCAGAACGAAGTGGCCAACAAGTACAAAGTCATCTCGGTCAACGTCGCCTCTTTGTCGGAGGAACTCCAGGATGCGGAGAACTTCAACCGTTATTCCTTCATGACTTCCGATTCGACCTTTGCGAATGGTCGGGCATCTGCCTATTTCTACAGCCAGAGGAAGAAAGAGAAGAAATTCTATATTCTGTGCCAGGACTATTCATACGGTCACGATATCGCTAAAGGGTTTAAAATGGGACTGAAAGAATACTACCCGGAAGCGCAGCTTGTGGGCGAAGATTATCATAAGCTGTTTTTGACCGACTATGCTCCTTACCTGACCAAGATCAAGGCCTCGGGCGCCGAGGTGATCTTCACGGGCGACTGGATGCCGGACATCAGCAACCTGCTGAAGCAGTCCCGTCAGATGGGATTGAATATTCCGATCGTCGGCAACTACCTTGATGACACGAATGCGCTCATTCAGATCGGAATCGAAGGCACCAAGGGCCTCATGAACGTCAAGCCCGGCGAAAAGGTCGGTCCTACATTTACCGATCCGGGGATCACCAGATTATATCAGACCTGGAACACCCAATGGAAAAACGTCTGGACTGCCCCCTTCAATACAGTCCTGCTCAAATATCCCTCAGGAGCCTGGGGCAACTGGATCCAGAACTTCTACTGGACTCTGAGCGTCATCGAGCGGGCCAAGAGCACCGATCCTGAAAAGATCATAAAGGTCTGGGAAGGCGACACCTATAAGATGGTAACCGGACGGCTGATCAAGATGCGGGCCTGCGACCACAAGTCGATTCAAGGATACCGGATGGGCGAGCACGTACCGCCGGCCGAGCAGAAGCAGAATATGAATATCCCGCCTTACCACTGGATGGATAATACCTCCATGGTCGGCCCCACCTGGGATATCCCGGCCGAGAAGGTCCTTCCCTGGATGGATCAGAAACTCGATAGGTGCAAGGGCAAAAACGACTGGGGTGAATAGAGATTGAATAAACTCCGCGGTTCTTCTCCGCTCTCTTTTTCACAAGTCCCTCCTCCTGTGAAGGAAGGGTGGAGGAGAACCTTCCGGTGACTCCAAGAGATGTGGATAAATTTGCAACAATGTGAGAGACTTCTCCGCGAGCTGCTGTGGAGATCTTCAGCAAAAAAATGTTTAAAGGGTAGCTAAATGTCGAATGAAACAAAAGTAATGACGGCAAAAGAAGCGATCGGCCGTTTTGTCCATGACGGGGATAGCCTGGTGGTGGGCAATTATACGGAGGGAATTCCCTATAACTTGATCTTTGAAATTATTCGCCAGAGAAAGAGGAGGCTGACCTACTACAGCCAGTCCGGCACCGCGGACGCGGAGTTCCTCGTTGCAGGCGATTGTGTGGAAAAGATGTGCTCTGCCTTTATCCACAAATGGGGCGGGCGCGGTGCCGGGAGCATGGTGGAACGCTATCAGCGGGCAGGAAAGCTCCAGGTAGAGGACTACACGAATTTCACATACAACGCCCGGCTTGCGGCCGGCGCATACGGCTATGAGTTCATGCCCGTTCTGCCGGCCATCATGGATTCTGATGTCTTCCATGTCCGGGGTTATCTGGGGGAGAAAAAATTCGGCTTGGTGAAGAGTCCTTTTTCCGGCAAAGACATCCCCGTTGTCCCCGCGGCCAATCCCGATGTTTGCATCTTGCACGTCCAACGGGCCGACGTAAATGGCAATGCCCAGCATTGGGGCGGCCTGGGCTCCACCGTTCATGCCTGTCTGGCCAGCAGGAAGATCATCGTCTCGTGCGAGGAAATCGTGGACTACGACATCATCAAATCGAGTCCGCACCTCACGATCGTCCCCGGTTTCAGGGTCAATGCGGTGATTGAGGAGCCGTACGGATGTCATCCGGGCGAGCTGCCAGGCTACCGAAACACAGATTTAGCGATGATGAGCATTATCAACGCGGCCATCTCTTCCGAAGCAGGGCTGGCATCCATGTTCGATGAATGGGTTTATGGCTTGCCTGACCGTGCTGCCTATATCCAGCACTACGTCAAAATTTTCGGGCAACGATCACTGGACCGCTTCAAGGCCAGGTCTTACTATTCCGCACCCGCCAATTATGGCGTGGCTTTCTCATCAGGCTGGGATACCAATGGTCTGGTGTTGAATTTGGGTGTGGACATGAAAGGGCTGGAGCGATTGATTGAAGAAAGGGGAGAACTGGTTGATGTTAAGTAAAAAAATTACCAAAGAAGAGCTGCTGATCGTGACGGCCGCCCGTCAGATCAAGGATCACGACGTCTGTGTCCTGGGCATCGGAATGCCGATACTGGCGGGGGCTCTGGCCAAGCACACGCACGCTCCCGCTGTGGTCCTGCTGATGGAATCGGGCATCGTCGATTTCGAACCGGTCGTTCTGCCGATCAATGTCGCCGATGCTACCTGTACGCGTGGATACGGCTATGCCATCGACCTGTTCAGCGTTTTCACGACGATCGCCTACGCGGGTTACCTGGACAAGGCTTTTCTTGGCGTGGGGCAAATCGATAAGTATGGAAATATCAATACGTCTTATCTGGGAATGCCTCCCCAAGCCCAGCGCATCACGGCCGCGGGAGGGGCGCCGGAGTTCTATGCTTATGCCAAGGAAACGATCCTGACCATGAAGGGGAAAGGCTTCGTCGAGAAGCTGCCCTATCGCACATCCACGGGATTCATGGGCGGAGGTGATGAACGTGAACGATCCGGCCGTTACACGCCGGGTTCCGGTCCTAGCGTCCTGATCACGTCAAAAGGAATCTTTAAATTTCACAAAGAGACAAAGGAAATGTACCTGGATGCCCTTTTCCCCGGCATGACAGTGGACGATGTCAGAGCGGACGTCCCCTGGGACCTGCAGGTAGCCGAAGAAATCCAATCCTTTCCGGTGCCCAATGATGAAGAGATAGATTATCTGCGGCGTTTTTCTCCGTCCAGCTCGCTTCCCAACCAAGTGGCCACGCAGTTATCCATTGAGCACTTTAGAAGGCAGGCCATGGCGGAAACCCTGAAATAAATACGACGCTGTAATTTAGACTTTGAATAGGCCGGAGGGATCCGGCCTATCTTTTTTTGTCCCCTGGCCGGGGAAAAACTGAAGACGGCAAAAATTATCAATTCACGCTCGCAACCCCTGAGACAGCGGATAGTTGATTTTTAGATGAAAGAGGTAAACGATTCAATCTCCGCTGCAGAGCATTTTGATGCGCCAGCCGTTAAGTCTGAAGCATAGCGCACATCATCGTTTATTTAACGGTAATGACCGGACAGCTGGCATTCAATATGACATGCTGAGCTGTTGAACCGGTAATAATTTTCCCCACCCGTGAGGTTTTGACAATTCCTACTATAATAAAATCGGCCTGAACTTCCTCGGCAAAGTCAACGATATCCTCTCCGGGCTGGAGGCCGCGAATAAGCAAATGTTGTTCATAAGTTATTCCTGCCTTGGCAAGTTCTTCTTCAACAAATTTCAATTGCATCTCCGCTTCATCAATGGCCTTTGTGTCCGAGGTACGCCCTCCGATACGAGAAACAACAACGTTAACCTTCGCCTTCATTTCCTTTGCCAGTTTTTTAGTCAACTCCAGTGCTGTTTTCGACGAATCGGAACCATCATATGCTAAAACTAAATTCATTTGTCTGTCTCCTTTCCTGCTGCTTCTGAATGATTAATAGTTAAAGAACAAAACATTATATACCTTATGTAATAACTACTCTAACTTGACTGTCAAGTTTTAACCTTCTTTAACCTTAAAGACATTAGTGCCGAACACTGGCTTTGAAGTGAAATTTTCTATTGTCCCCGGAGCAGAGTATCAGACAATTCTGATCGACATTTTTCGATTGCCATTCGCATTAACACTATTTGCATACAATCCTCCTTGAAACCCTCTACTGCATATCCAGATGTCGATTAAATCAGAGTTCAGCGGCTATAGGATTCGCGCCTGGTTTCTAAGTCGCGACAGCGATCAATAGCTCACGGCCTGGCGCGCTTTTTCCAGGCAGGCGATCAGATCTTGCATATGCTTATCTTCAATAAAAGGCGACATGACGAATGATTTTATGGCAAGGACCGGTTCGCCACAGGCCGCGGTCCGGTAATGCGCTGTCACCGACAAGGCAAAACCGCTTTCCTGCTCCATCTGGCGATGCAACTCGTCAAAGATTTTCCGGTTATACTCATTGTTCCGCCTCAGACTCTCTGCTGCCTCCGGGTTATTGAGCTCGTCGTAAAAGACCGCCTTGGCATTGATTCCATCGGGGTAGACCCGGAACAACGTCACCGGACCATAATTGTAATCATTGACCTGGCACATGGCCGGATGTTCGTCCAACCGCCTTCTCAGCACTTCAGACATGGTCACGAGGTGCCCCAGTAGCCCCCGATAACCTTCCTTGCCGAACAACTTCAGATTGGCCAGGGCCGCAAGCACCGAGCCGCCGGCGCGGGAGGTTTCCAGGGTAAACACGCCGGGGTGATAGTTGCCGAACTGAAACAGGTAGGGCATAAGTCCGGTATCGCGGCTGATGAGGTTCAGGTCATCTCTGTTTTTACAGAGAATCATGCTCGAGACATAGGGCCCGAAGCCCGTCTTGTGAAAATCAATGCCCACCGTGTCGGCCCGTGACAACGCACTGATGTTGACCTGCGTGTCCCAGAGGCAGCGCAGGGCACGGGGATTGAACCCCAGCGTGTTGGCATCAAAGTCGTAGTCGTTAAAAACCGACCAGGCCCAGCCGATAACGGCGTCGGCATGAATGTGAGGCAGGTAGGGCAGCTTGTATTCAGCAGCCAGGCTGTCGCGCAGGCCGGCGATATACTGGAGATTGTCCATACCGAAGGCATCGGTGGTTCCCATAGTCGCAATGATGGCGGCGATTTTTTCTCCCCGGTCCAGAAGGTTGCGCAGGATCTTTTCCAGGGCGGCCAGATCCATGGAATTATCGGCATCGGTAGGAACGGTCACCAAACTGTCCGTTCCGAGACCCAGCCAGCCGGGAACATTGATCTTTGCATAATGAGCCGCACTCGAAGCAACCAGTTTTGCGGGTTCATGCACACCCCGGCTGAACGTTCCGGGGCACGCCTTTTCCAGACCGAGCTTGACGCCATAGAGGATCGTGCCTGTGCCGCCAAAGGTGCAAAAGCCTGCTGCGCGCTCAGGATCATACCCGACAAGTGTGGCGCACATGGCCGCTGCCTCAATTTCGGCAAGACCGACGCGGTAGCTGTATTCATCCGAGATGATGTTCGGATTGTAGATGGCGCCGAAGAGATTGCCGATGATGGATGGCACCGATGTCGGCGGGACAACGTTTTCCTGCGTGCGGGGATGGCTCCAGATGAAACCGCCCTGCATGTACTCCGCGATGCCGGCGACCGTTTCTGCGACGCCCGACATGGTTTCCGGAACCTGCAGTGACCGGGCCTGGCTGTAGTCAATGGGTTCGCGCACGCCCAGGTAGGGGTGGCCTGTTTTGAGCTTGTCGATTTGTTCCAGACCGTTGGCTATCGAGGCGACAAATTGTTTATCGGCATCAGCGTCCGAGACCGGGGAAGGAAAGGCGCTCCGCAAGAGGGGGAGCAGATCGGCGTAAGTTTTGCCCCGCCTGGCGACCGTTCCGGGCGCGGCCCGGAAACCGGAGGAAAAAGCTTCGAGTAAGCCGGACAGTTCCAGCACCTGACGGATCGTCGGGCTGGCCTGTATCAGACGGAAAGGCAGGAGATTATGAGTTTCTCCGGCTGCCGAGCGCGCGGCCGCCAATTTCATCAGAAAAAGAAGGGATCGGATGCCCGCGCTGGAAATATACTGCAAGTGCGAAAAGTCGAGGACTACCGGCTGTTCGCTTTCCCGCACCAGCGGTTCGAGGGTATTTTCAAATTCTTTGGCGGAGGCAACATCCAGCCTTCCTGCGCATGTCACGGTTATGCGGGTTGCTCTCTTTTCGATATTGATATCCATTGCGCTTCCTTTCGTGCAGTCGAACTGATTTTGAATGACGTACTGAAAAAACAATAGCGGCATTTGTGAAAAGATTCAACGAACAAATATAGGAGATGGCGCTGTTTCGAAAGCGTCAGAGCGATTGGATCATGATGCAAAGCTGCCAGAGGCTATTTCGAAATAAAGATGGAACGAAATGAAAAGCGCAAAGAATGAAGGTGGTAAAACGGATGCCGATGAACCATTTTATGACAGCCGCAAATTATTTCTGTGTCGATGCAACAAGACGGCAATGATGTATCAGAGAGTCTCTCTTCCCCGAATCCTGATAATCCATTTCTTTGTCCGTGCCTCGTACTTCTTGCAAAGGGCCCGCGTATCGCATGTTCTTATCCTCCTATCCGAAAATCAGCAAGATCCGGCGGACAGTTAAATTGAGACTTCTGCGGCGCGGCAAACCGATATAACAATTGACAGGTTGTCGCATTGATTCTATAATTATCAATCTTTTCAAAAGGAGTCATTTCCGTGAAAAATATGTGGATCACAGTTGCGATGGTTATTCTGTTGGTATCGGGATGCTCAACTGCCCAAAAGATATCTCCCGAGGAACAGTTTAAAAAAAGCTTCTCGCAGCACAAATATGAAACCTTTGCCAAGACGTCCGTTCCGGGTGTCTATGAGATTTACAATGGGCGGCAGGTTTATTACTACCTTGCCGAAGGTGATGTGATACTCGTGGGCAGCATGATTTCCAAGGACAATAATAACCTGACACAGGAAAGCATCGCGAAAAAAATGGCCGCCAAGCTGACCAACCTTCCCCTGGACCAGGCGTTGCAAGTAGGAAACGGTAAAATCCCGGTTGTGGAATTCATTGATCCGAATTGCCACTATTGCCGATTGTCTTTCAATTTTTTTAATTCGCGGAAGAAAGATGTAACGCTGTATGCTTTTTTCTATCCCCTGTCCGAAGACTCGAGAAAGAAGATCCGCCACATTTTTTGCTCGAAGGATAAGGTCGCAGCCTATGAGGATGCTCTGGGCGGAAAACTTGACGGGAATGTCCAACTGACTCAGTGTAGTGATAAGGATGTCGAAGTCATGCTGAAAAATCATCAGCAGGTCAGTGCGCAAGTCGGCGTGAATGCGACGCCGCTGTTTTATATCAAAGGTCAAGTTGTTCCCGGTTTCGATCAGCCGGCCATAGAAAAATTATTGGGAAATTGAAACCTCATTGATCAGTCAAAAAAAGGGCGTCCTTATGAAAAGAGGCAGCCCTTTCTTTTACAGTCGATAATCTCGTCTAACGAATTTTTGCTCCTGTCTTCGGTTCCCGATCAAATCCCAAGAGTGTCAGTCCGGAGGTGCCATCCGTTGCCAGCAACATACCGTGCGATTCCACGCCCATCAGTTTTGCAGGTTTCAGGTTGGCGACGATGACGATAGATTTGCCAATAAGCTCTTCCGGCTTATAATCTTTGCCTATTCCGGCGACAATGGTCCGCTCTTCTCCAATATCAATGCGTAGTTTGACTAATTTATTGGATTTCGGGACAGGTTCGGCCGCTAGGATTTTGGCAACGCGCAAATCAACCTTACCGAATTCGTCATAGTCGATTTCCGGCTTTAAATCGACCGCCGCCTTTTTGAGGGCGGGCGCCGGTTCCTTCTCCGCACCGACACGCGGGAAAAGCGATTCACCGCGGGTGAGGACGTTGCCGGCGGGTAGCGGTTCGTTCATTCGGATGACATCCAGATTCACTTTTTGCGATGCTTCCAATCCGATGTGGCGCAGAATCTTTTCCGCTGTTTGCGGCATGAACGGAGAAATTAAGATGGCGATGGCGCGCAATGCTTCGAGCAACCGGTACATGATCGCCACGAGTTTTTCCTGGTTAGCCGGGTCCCTGGCAAGCGACCAGGGCTCGTTTTCCACAATGTATTTGTTGGCGGCGCTGATGAGTTCCCAGACGGCCATCAGGGCCTTATGCAGCGACATGTCGGTAAAGCAGGCTTCCACTTCCGCCACCGTTTTTTGTGCCAGTTCCGGGAGCTTTCTTTCGAGTAAATCTGCGGGCGCCCGGGGAATCCTTCCATCGCAGTATTTGATGGCCATGGTGACGGCCCGGCTGACGAGATTGCCGAGGTCGTTGGCGAGATCGGAGTTCAAGCGAGAGACAAACGCCTCTTCAGAGAAGTTGGAATCCAGACCGAACACCATATCGCGCAGCAAAAAGTATCTAAAGGCGTCCAGCCCGTATTTGTCTTTTAGATCCAGCGGCCGGACTACATTTCCCAGGCTTTTGGACATCTTGCTTTGATCAGAATTCCAGTATCCGTGAACATTCAGGTGCTGATAGGGTTCGATACCTGCGGCTTTGAGCATGGTGGGCCAGTAGATGCCGTGTGGTTTTAAAATATCCTTGGCAATCAGGTGCTGGGCTTCAGGCCAGAATTTCTTGAAATTCAGTCCATCAGGATAACCGACAGCCGTCACATAGTTTATCAGCGCGTCAAACCAGACGTAGGTGACATACTGATCATCAAACGGCAGCGTAATACCCCATGTGAGGCGCGTTTTGGGTCGGGAGATGCAGAGGTCTTCGAGCGGGTCCCGCAAAAACGCCAGCACTTCATTACGATATCTCTCAGGTCGAATGAAGTCCGGGTGATCCTGAATATGCTGGATCAGCCAATTCTGATATTTACTCATTCGAAAGAAATAGTTACTTTCTTTGCGATGCTGGGGAACGGTTTGATGATCGGGACATTTGCCGTCCACGAGCTCTTTTTCCATATAAAACCGTTCGCAACCGACACAGTAAAATCCTTCGTAGGCTCCGAAGTAGATATCGCCCGCATCATATACTTTTTGTAAAATTGAACGTACGGTTTGAACATGATTGGTGTCGGTTGTCCGGATAAAATAATCGTTGGTGATGGCCAGCTCGGGCCAAAGATTTCGAAACTGCGCGCTGATTCCATCGGCGTATTCTTTAGGCGTGATGCCCGCCTTTTGCGCAGCTTCGGCGATTTTATCGCCATGCTCATCCGTGCCGGTAACAAAAAATGTTTCACGACCGGTCATGCGGGCGTAACGCGCCAGGACATCGGCGACGATAGTTGTATAGGCATGCCCGATATGCGGTGAAGCGTTTACGTAGTAAATGGGTGTCGTAATGTAAAACGGTTTGGACATGATGGTATAAAGCTCCTTATGACTCGCTGCGCTTCTTGCTTGTTTCCCGTGAATTCGTGATCTTGTGTTTTGGCTGCGGCGTTTCGTTTTCTGCCGGTGCGACCTCGGATTTCGCTTCCCGGGCGCATTTTTTGACGCCGGCGTATCCGTTATGTTCAAAAGATAGACAGCACATCAAGCGGCCGCATAAACCGGATATTTTTTCCGGATTGAGCGACATGCTTTGCTCTTTGGCCATTTTGACGGTAACACGATCCAGATTTTGCAGGATGCCAGCACAACAGACCGTTCGTCCGCAAACCGCGAGACCTTTGACGATTCTCGCTTCCTGACGTGCGCCGATTTGTTTGAGTTCAATTCTGGTTTTGAATTTGGCGACCAGATCTTTAACCAGTTCGCGAAAATCCACCCGGTTTTCCGCGGTGAAGTAAAAGATCATTTTGCTTTTGTCGAAGAGGCATTCCACCGTGATCAATTTCATGGCCAGACTTTTTTCATGAATCTTTTCGATGCAATATTTCCGAGCATCCTCTTCGATCATTTCGAGCTCTTCTTTGGCACGCAGATCCTCTGCCGTTGCTTTACGCAGAACATTTTTCAGATTGGGAGGCAGTTGAGCGGATTCACATCGCTGGACGTCAGTTACAACAACTCCCAGAGCGATACCGTTGTCCGTATTGACCAGCACCTGGTCATGTTTCTGCACAATCAGGTCGCAGGCATCAAAATTGTAGATTCTGCCTTCCTTCTTAAATTTAACTCCAATAATATTGGTTAACACATTATATCCCGTCAAGTTTGCTTTTTTACAGGTGGAGCTTAAATGCCATTGCCTCTAATGTCAACGATTTGTTCACATTCATTTCGATCGTCTCGTTGGACTTCGAAACCAGAGCGATGTTCCGCAGAATCTGCTCTCCGCGCAAACGGCGGGTCAGAGATGAGACGACCGGCAGACTGTCCACATTGATGATCATCGAGGATTTGGCAGTTTCTTTATAAACCAGCGCATCGCGAAAGTACGTGTTGAGAATCGCGAGCCTCTGTCTGATTTCCTTTTTGTCCTGACCTAAAAAAGACGACAGGGTCAATAGGCTCATCGGATCATTCCGGTTTGTCACGGTCAGCAGGCGGCCCAGCTCCGCCCGAAAAGCGATCATGTCTTCCGAGTTCAGGGCCTGGGCCTGACCGATCGATCCTCCGGACAGCGAAGCGAGCAATAGAGCCTTGGAAGGGTCCAGCTGTTCTTGTTCGACGAGAAACCGGGCCACAGTATCAGCCGGCAGAGGATTCATGCGCAAGTGCCGGCAGCGTGAAAGAATGGTCTGCGGCAGCCAGTAAGGACGGGAGGTTACCAGGATAATGACGTTATCGGCAGATGGCTCCTCCAGCGTTTTCAGAAGAGCATTGGCGGCCTGCTCATTCATTTTGTCCGCGTCATCGATGATGAATAGGCGTTTTCGTCCCTCGAGCGGCTTAAACGTCATCTGCCGCTGAATATCGCGAATGGCGTCAATGCGAATGAATTGCGCTTCTGTTGTCACCAGCAGAATATCCGGATGATTCCCGTGAATCATTTTCCTGCAGGATGGACAGGCACCGCAGGAATCATTTTGCAGGGCGGCATTTTCACAGTTGAGAGCCTGGGCAAAGGCCATCGCCAGTGTCTTCTTACCAATAGCGGAAAGTCCGCTGAAAATATAGGAGTGTCCGACGCGCTTGCCGGCCAGGGCTTTTTTCAGCATGCCGATTTGTTTTGAATGACCGTAAATATTTGCAAAAGACATATTGAAATTGAAACCATCCGAGTTAGTGCTGCCTGCCCATGAACTCCATCACATGCCTGCGGACATCATTGGCAATCTCATCTGCCGTGCGCGAGGCATCGATGATCCGAAAACGTTCAGGATCGTTAGCACAAAGAGTCAAATAGGATTGTCGCACCCGGATGTGGAAATCAAGTTTTTCTTTTTCAAAGCGATCGGCGGAAGATGGATCTTTGAGCTCGGCATCACGTCTGCCTGCCCGCTTCAGGCCGGTTTCCACGGGTAAATCAAAGAGCAGGGTTAATGACGGCTTCAAGTGCAATGCGCAATAATCATTGATCATTCCGATGAAATCGGCATCAAGCCCGCGACCTGCCGCCTGATAGGCGAATGTCGCATCGGAAAACCTGTCGCACAAAACGTATTTCCCCTCTTCGAGAGCGGGCCGGATGACTTCTCTGACATGCTGTGCGCGGGCCGCGCAAAACAGGAGTAATTCGGTTTCGGGGCACATCGCCTGGTGGCCGCGGTTGAAAAGAATATCGCCGATTTTGCGGCCGATGACCGTCCCACCCGGTTCCTGCGTCATGACCATGCGCACATTCTTCTCAATCAAATACGCACCCAGAAGCTTCAACTGCGTGGATTTGCCGGAGCCTTCGACTCCTTCAAATGTTATGAATCTATCCATGGATGTTTCTCCGAAACCAGGTTTATGTTGATGGATGAACAAGGCTATATGCGGCCTTTCGGCCATTGAAAAATAATCCGTCGGCGAAAAAAATGTTGCCTTAAAAAAAGCTGGGGGAAAGATCCGCCCTTTGCGTCGGATATTCCCCCAACATTAACGTCTTTTTGAAAGTTACTACTTTTCTTCTCCGGGAACAATCGCTTCCACCGGACACTGATCGCAGCATGCGCCGCAGTCCGTGCACAGTTTAGGATCAATAACATACTTATCTTCGCCTTCGGATATCGCTTCCACCGGACATTCGTCCTCACACGAGCCGCAAGCAATGCATTCGTCTGTAATCACATATGCCATGTTTTTATAAATCTCCTTTTAATCAGAATATTTTTCTCGTTCGTCCGACTCCAGCCGACGCTTACACGGATATGACTTCCTTGATGGACGGCACTTGCTGTTTAATGATTTTTTCAATGCCCATCTTCAAGGTCATCTGCGACATTGGGCAACCATGGCACGCGCCGGTCAGTCTGACCTTGACCACGCCATCGGGAGAAACATCAACCAGTTCTACATCACCGCCGTCTGCCTGTAAGCCAGGCCGAACCTTATCGATCGCTTTTTGGACTTCTTCTTTCATAATGATCTCCATTTATAATCTTCATTGATGGATTGCCGCCTCGACCATCAGTGCGGCATTTCGCTGACCATTTCCTTGACAACGGACCGGGCAACATCTGATAAATCCGGTTTGATTAACATGTAGCTATCTCCCACATGATGGCCGGCCTTCCACATCATTTTTCCCGTTTCGGCATCGATCAGCTTAAGTCCGACGCTAACCTTGGCCAGTTTCTTATCTTTTTCCACCGTGTAATTCCAGTAATCAACGGCGACCAGCAAAAAAGCATCTGTTTTCGTCAGTTCGCCGATTTTTTTCGAAAGCTCGGGATCGGAGTAATTCAGGGTCTGGAGCTTGGACAGATAGTCCGTCGTAGCTTTCCGCAAAGCCTCGTTGGCTTGAATCTGGCGATTCAGACTCGCCGTGTCGGTTATATCGGTGAACCATTTCTTGTCCATCAATACTCCAGGCACAATCTGTTCAATGTGATTGCGTGCCTCTTCATAGGTTCCGACATCGGCGGGAAATACAGCAATCCGCTTGGGATGGTAGTCCTTGGCTGCAGGGTCCAGTTGAGAAAAACGCAACCCGCCGCAACCAATTGCGCTCAAAACAGCAATAGCCAGGATAAATCGAGTCAAGAATTTTCGTATCATTTATCTTTACTCCTTTCGTTAGCTTTGCATCGCAAACTCAACCCAGAATGTGCCAGCAGAAAACGGCAAAACCAGCAATGATATAGCTTGTTTCCAGAAGACCTTCAATAAGAGCCCCCGAAAGACCCGCCCTTCTATCACAAAGTCTGAAACAAATCCATATATATAATATGCACAAAACCAGGAAAAAGCTCAAACTGGAACAAAAGCCGGTCGCACCAGAGATTAATAAAATAAACAATAATATCAAAATGATAATTTTCAACAACACTTGAGTTTTTTCCTTGCCGATCACAACGGGAATGGTTTCCCGCCCCAGGAGTTTGTCGCTTTGGATATCCATGATATCCGACATGGCTGATCGAATAAAGACGAGAGCAAAAGTAAAACAAAAAGCGACCGCCGTCGCGGCGTTAAAAATCTGGTCATTGTTTAGTGCCGGCAACACGGCTGTTACCACGCCCCAGGCCGACGCCATGAATATGTTCTTTGATCCGGGAATATCCTTTAATCGCTGAAAGCGTCTGTCTCCCGGCAGAATCTTCATGTTATATAAAGCTCCGGCGAGTGAGATCAAGAACAGGAATAAGAAAGAAATCACACTGTTCACCAGTGACAAGGCCAGGGCGAGCAGGAGGGAAATAGCAGCCGCTAAGCGATAATACTTTTCGTGTTTTGCATAAGATATTTCACGGAAGGAACCGATTAACCCCGATTCTTTCGTGCTCATCAGCCGGTTGAGGACATGCATGGCATAAACAAAAAAGGAAGCAATGGCAATTGACGGGATATCCACGGGAATTCTCTGCAAAATCATGCAGGAGAGTGCAAGGCAACCTGCGCCCAGGGCCGAATAAAAATCGGTTTTGACGGCCCACAGCCACAGTTTATGCAGGAAGCCCGCTTTCTTATAGGGTGCGTCATGACCGTCCGTTATGTTGTCCATGACCTGGTCGATAATCCAATTAGGCGTGGAGGCACCGGCTGAAACGCCGATGCGCTTATAGGGCATCAGATTGATATTTCTTATTTCATCGGCTGTTTCGATGTGGAATGTCGGCGTATTTTGTTTTTGAGCCAAATCAGCCAGACGGCAGGTATTTGCGCTGTTTTTGCCACCGACGACGAAGAGGGCATCCATTTCGGTGGCGAGTGCAATAATCTCTTCCTGCCGCCTTTCCGTAGAAGAGCAGATCGTATTGAAAACAATGGCCTGTGGACTTTTCTTCTTAATTATTTTGACGATATGAGCATAGTGATCCGTATCCTGGGTTGTTTGAGCAACGACGCAGACCTTTTCCATCAAGGGCAATTTCTCCGCATCCTCAAGCGTGGAAACGATAATGCCGCGGCCTTCCGTGTAACCCCAGAGACCGTCCACCTCCGGATGTTTGCAATCTCCGGCGATAACGACTGTATAGTCCAGAGCGGAATGCTTCTTGATAGTGGCCTGTACATAGGCGACTTTCGGGCATGTCGCGTCAATAATTTTGACGCCACTGTCCTTGATTTTCTTTCTTTCGTCAGGCGCAATACCGTGAGCGCGAATAACCAGGACGGCATTGGCGCAATCGCCGATTTCCGCAATACTTTTAATTGCCGTAATGCCGCGCTTTTTCAATAGGTCAATGGTCTGGGGATTATGGATCAGAGGGCCATAGGTGTAAATCCGCCTGCCCTTTTCATGCTGGGCAATGTCCAACACGGTATCTACAGCCCTGCGCACACCCATGCAAAACCCGGCTGTTTTGGCCAGCTTGATTTCCATTTAGTTAAACTTTTTTGGCAAGTATGAAAAATTCTTTGTTGCCTGCCGGTCCCAGGAGCGGGGATTCACAGGTTCCTGCGACATTCAGATTCCGGGATTCGCAAAACCGGCGGATATCCTCCACGATGCGGTCACGAACCGCTGTATTTTCCACGACACCGTTTTTGCCGACTTCATCACGCCTGGCCTCAAATTGTGGTTTGATCAGCGCCAAAATCCGCCCAGAGTCCGCGATGAGCTGCTCTACGGCTGGGATAACGGTTTTAAGTGAAATAAAGGAGACGTCGATAACGGCCAGCGTTGGTTTTTCGTCCAGATCGGCTCCATTGTAATGGCGAATATTCGTTCGCTCGATGACCACAACGCGCGGGTCGCTACGCAGTTTCCATGCCAATTGTCCGTATCCGACATCTACGGCAAACACGCGCCGGGCTCCAGCGTCAAGCAGGCAGTCGGTGAAACCGCCCGTCGATGCCCCGACGTCCAGCACGGCTTCTCCGGTTACCGACATCGCAAAGTGGTCCAGTGCCCCTTTTAGTTTCAAACCGCCGCGGCTCACGTAAGGACTATCATCGCTCTTCAATTGAATCGCAGCATCAGCCGATACGAGTGCATCTGCTTTATCCAGGCAGGCATTATCGACTTTTACGGCCCTTGCCAGAATAAGCGCCTGCGCTTTTGGAATAGTCGGCGCAAAGCTGCGCGTCACGAGCAAATGATCTAAGCGGATTTTTTTGGTCTTAGGGGACATTCCACTCCACCCTGTATGAAAGATATCATAAGTCGAATACAACGTCGTGTAACATGTTGCGGATAATTTTCGGCTGCTATCCTTGACCGTCCGAGCCTGCCCAACGTCTAAAATATTTTCTTGCACCGGTCAAGGCAATTAAGCGTACGTCAGCGTGAATTTCCTCAAAGAGAAAATACACAAACAGCCGAATAAATGTCTCAAGATCTTTTCGTGAAGTTATTTGGAATTGACATAAGATGGTATTTTTCGTATTCTCCGCCCTCAAAAGCGCCGGCAAATACAGCATCAAACACGGAGGCCACAATGCGTTTTCACGATCGACCGGACGGTGTTTTGCTCACCAAACTCCCTTTTTTCAGAAAGATATACCCGTTTATCATGCCGAGCCGCACGGAGGCCACAATTTATTCTACCCGGCGGGTTTCGCTTGGCAACCCACTGGCATGGCTGGAACGGGTTAACGCCACGCGGGAAGATAAACTGAATCTGTTTCATCTCGTACTGGCGTCATCCGTGCGCATGCTGGCGTTGAAGCCGGACCTGAACCGCTTCGTGTCCGGCCGGCGCATTTTCCAGCGGCGCACCATTGACATCTCATTTGTTGTCAGGCGGGAGATGACGGAACGATCGACTGAAACGATGGTCAAGATGACCTTTGATCCCTACTCCACGATTGAGACCGTTGCCCGGCAAGTGAATGCAGTCGTGCAATCCACCAAAAAAGGCAAGACATCCCACGATGAAACGATGTCCAGACTTCTGAATCTGATGCCCAGGTTTCTGATCCGGGCCCTCATGCGCACGGCACGAATCCTTGACTATTTCGGGCTTTTGCCCGCCTCGTACATCAAAAGGGACAGCATGTACACCAGCATCTTCATTACCAATCTGGGCAGCATCAATGCGGATGCGGTTCTCCATCCCATGTTTGAATGGGGAAACGCACCCTTTTTCATTGTAATCGGCCAAAAGAAAAAAGAACCGGTCGTCAACGACCGCGATGAAATCCAGGTCGACGAAGTCATGGACGTAACTTTCACACTGGATCAACGAATCACGGGTGGATTTAATTTAGCTCAATCGGGTCTCATCATAAGGGATCTGTTCCAAAACCCGGATGCTCTCTTGCGGAAACCGGAAAACCTTCCGGATCCATTCACGCTGGCCTGAGGGATAAGGACGGCGAGTCCCTGTGGTTTGGTGGCCGTTTCTAAGGTTGTTTATCCATGATATCTATTTCAGCCATTTTTCTTTCTTGTACCAGTCGATGGTTTCATTCATCCCCGTTTCGAGATTGTATTCGGACTTGAATTTCAGATCGGACCAAAGGGGGACAATATCGCACCGCCAGTTGCAGGCCGATAGTTCGTTTACTTTTTCCACATTCAGAGCGACGACTTTATTCGACATGTGGCAGACCAGTTCCGTCAAAGCGGCCAATATTTTCGTAAGCCAGATGGGGAGGGCGATGTAAATCACTTTCTTGCTGAGCCGGTGTGACACAACTTGTCCCAAATCGCGGCTGCTGTACAGGTTGCCGTCGGTCGCAAAATAAGCTTTGTTAGTGCACGAAGATTCGACAGCGTCAAAAACCAGGCGGGCCAGATCTTTCACGTAAATAAAGGTGAGACACTGGTTTCTTACCGCGATCTGCAAATTGATCCCCCGGTTAATAAGCTTAATGGTTTCGAAAATATCTTTTTCACCGGGTCCGTAAACCGCGGTAGGACGGATAATGATATACGGCATGTGAGGTTGCTCAATAAGAAGCTTCTCCGCCGCCAGTTTACTTTCGCCGTAGGTCGTCACAGGTCTTGGCGTTGATGTTAAAAGGATCGGTCGTTCGCTTTCTTTATCGCCCGGGCCAAAGGCAGCCAGGCTGCTCATCAATAGGAATTTATCCGGAACCTTACCTTGTCGCACCAGAGCGCATATTAATCTGCCCGTGTTCCCGTGGTTTACCTCGAAATAGGTGTCTTTGTTGAGTGATTTCGTAACTCCGGCGTTATGAATAACATAGTCGAAGCGAGGCAAGGCGGACACGGTGGGATTCAGACGATTGACATCTGAAAAATCGAATTCAACGATTTTTATGTTCTTGGTTTTCAGATGTTCTAAATTACTGGTTTGGCGGACGGCCGCGTATATTTCGTACCCGCGTTTTTGGGCCTCATCGACAAGAAAATTGCCTATAAAACCGCTGGCACCGGTAATTAAAACCTTTTTCATTTTATTGATAAATATCCTTTTCGCGAGTGTACTGACTATAGGAAGCAGTATCCTGCATGTCAAGAACATTATACAGTTCCGGACAGTTCCCATGATTCATTACGGGCCATGCGGCCCCGACCGGCTCCGATTGCCACAGAAGTGCGCATGAGCCTCGCCAATGAACGGAATGCCGCTTCTCGCGACTCCTTTAAGCCCAGTGCCTGATGCCGTCCATTCTCGGCCGCATAAATTTGATTAAATCTGATTGACAGGCCTACCCATCTTCTCTATATATCGCCTGTAAAAAATGGTGTTCTCTAAAAATATTCAAGTTAAAGGTCCAGATGATTCAAGTACAAAAAGTGAGCAAGGCCTACCTCCAGGGAAAAAGGGAAATCCATGCGCTTTCCGATGTATCTTTCCGCATTAAAAAAGGTGAGTTTCTTTCTATCATGGGCGCTTCCGGTTCCGGAAAGAGCACCCTGTTGAACCTTATCGGCGGACTCGATCAGCCGACCGCCGGCAAAATCTTTATTGACGGCAGCCCGTTGCACGGCATCTCTGACGATGACCTCACGCTGATCCGCCGGAAAAAAGTCGGTTTTGTTTTCCAGTTCTTTAATCTGCTCCCGATCCTGACCGCAGCGGAAAATGTCGGTCTCCCGCTTCTTTTGGACGGTATTCCGTTTTCGCAGATTGAGGATAAAGTCATCCATTTGTTGGAAAGCGTCGGCCTCGGATCACGAACCAAACACCGTCCGGAGCAACTCTCCGGGGGTGAAATGCAGCGCGTCGCCATTGCCCGTGCGCTGATTACGGACCCGGCCGTCCTGCTGGCCGATGAGCCGACTGGAAATCTGGATTCGCATATCAGCGAAGAAATTCTCGGGCTCCTCAAAAATTTCAACCGGGCGGGACAGACCATCGTGATGGTCACTCACGATGCCCGGGCGGCCTCCTTCGGTACACGCCTTATCCGGCTCAAGGACGGCGGCATCATGGAAGACATCGCCATCTCCGGATGCACGTCATGAACCTCTGGAACCTGCTTCGCTATATCAGCCTCAAACATCTCCGGCTCCGCAAGGGCCAGACCTTGATGGCCATGGCCGGTATCTGTCTGGGTGTCACCGCAATCGTTTCCATCGGGGTGGTCAACCGGAGTGTTCTCTTTTCCCTCACGGATTCTTTCAACCGGGTCACCGGCAAAGCCGAGCTGCAGGTCATCGGCGCACAGTCCGGTTTTCCCGAATCGCTGGTCGAAAAAGTCCAGGGCGTGCCGGGAGTTGAATACGCCGTGCCGGTGATCGAAGCCGATGGCATGCTCGCCGCAGGCAAAGAACGATCGCTCATGATCCTGGGCGTGGATGTACTGGTGGACGCGCAGGTGAGAGACTATAGTCTGACCGGCGAAAGTGCCGATATTCCCGATCCTCTCCTGTTTCTTGCGAGGCCCGACTCCATTCTGGTTACCAAGACGGTGGCCGACCGGGAAGGGTTTAAGCTCGAGCAGAAGATTCAGGTGCGGACGGTTGCGGGAATCCGGACTTTTAAAATACGGGGCATCCTCAACCCCGAAGGTCCCGCCAAGGCAATGGGGGGCAATCTGGCGATCATGGACATCTATGCCGCGCAAATGGCGTTCGGTAAGGACGGCCGGATCGATCGCATTGATGTGAGCCTCCGTCCGGGGACGGATTTGGAAACCGTCCGGAAGGCCATTACCGACGCACTTCCTGCGGGCTATGTCGTAGACACGCCGGCCGGCCGGTCACGGCAGGTCGCGGATATGATCTCCAGATTTCAAAGCAGTCTCGATCTCCTCAGTTACCTGGCGATCTTTGTCGGAATGTATCTTATCTACAATTCGGTCTCGATCTCCGTGGTCCTTCGCCGCAGGGAAATCGGAATTCTGCGGGCTCTCGGAGCCAGAAGAAGCGAGATCATCCTGCTGTTTCTGGGTGAGACGCTGGTGATCGCGCTTGCGGCATCGGCGCTGGGTGTTGCCTGCGGCCTACTGCTTGCCAATTCGCTGGTGGGAACATTCAGCAGCATCGTTTCGACGCTTTACGTAAGGAGTTCTGCGGCGGAACTTCATATCACCTGGTTTTATCCCGCGGTCGGATTTGTGAGCGGCATTCTCGCCAGTCTCCTGGCAGCCCTGTTTCCAGCCAGATCCAGCAGCCTTGTTGTGCCGGCTTCTGCTATTCGCTCCGCTCCCTACGCCGAAGAGACTTTCTTCACCGCCAGGCGTCTGAATTATCTGGGCGCCTTGTGCATGCTGCTCTCGGTGCCGATCTTTGCTGTTTATGAACTGGCCGGTGATTCCCCGCTCACCAAGCACCACACGCTGCTTATTGCGGCCCAGCTTATGTTTGCCATCGGAATTTCTCTTTTCACACCGACATTTCTCAGAGGGTTCGTCACCATCTTCAATCGTTATTTTTCAATTTTTTTTGGCGCAGCGGGAAGGCTGGCGGGCCTCAACCTCAGGAAAAATCTGACGCGCAATGCAGTGGCTGTTGCAGCTGTTTTTTTCGGCATCGCGGTGTTTGTCGCGAGCTCGGGCTATGTATACAGCGTTAGGGAATCCGTTCTGGGATGGCTCGATTCCATGATCAGAGCCGATATCATTATATCGTCGGAACACCCCAGCGCCAGCGCCAATGCCCAGGGCATTCCGATACCGGTTGATTTGTCCCGTGAACTGAAACAGATTCCAGGCGTCCGTTCTCTGGAACCCTGGCGCAGGGCGTTCATCAACTATCAGGGCAGGAAGGTGCTCCTTTCGGCATCGAATCTGGCCCTGTATCCGGAACGGAATCCGTCCGGCAAACCGCCGCGCGCAGGCGCAAGTCCGGCACCCTCTTCACCGGACGTAAATCAAGTAGCGGTGAATGAAACATTTGCTGCGATCTTCAAGGTCAAAAAAGGGGACATCCTCAATCTCCCGACGCCGACGGGCTCCGTGGCTTTTCATGTGGGAAAAGTCATGGTAGATTACACCAGCGACAGTGGAGTGATCGGCATGGACATCCGGACCTATCAGCACCACTGGGGGGACAGGCTCTGTAATGCATTTTTTGTGAATGTTCAGCCCGGTGTAAAGATACAGGATGTGCGAAATGAAATTCAGCGCCGTCTGGGAGCCGATCGCAAGCTCTATATTGTCTCCGCGCTGGAATTCAAGAACGAGATACGAAAAGTGCTGGACGATACATTCTTTTTCAACTATGCACTGAACGTCATTACACTCGTGATCGCCTGCCTGGGAATCATTGTAGCGTTACTGGCCTCCGTGATGGAAAGAACGCGAGAAATTGGCGTTCTGCGCGCCATTGGCATGCTGAGAAGGCAGATCTCCGGAGTTGTGGTGCTGGAATCCGCGCTGATGGGACTGGCCGGCGGTATTCTCGGTTCAGTGGCCGGTGTTTTGGCCGGCTGGATCAATCTGGAAGGATTTTTTGTTACGAACTGGGGTTCCGCCAGATATTACATGCCGTTTACGTCCATTCTCTGGGCGCTGGCTCTGTCGGCGGGACTGGCCGCACTGGCTGGAATCATTCCCGCGCGCAAAGCCGCAAAAACAAACATTGTGGAGGCCCTGACTTATGACTAAACCGCGGACGATCTTCCTGCTCTTTAGCGTGCTCATTCTTATTTCGACTTCCGCATACGCGATGAACGGACGGGAGATATACGAAAAGGTGCACGAGTTGCGCACCCGGATGCTGGACCAGAAGACGGAAGCCACCATGATTCTTTTTGACCGGGACGGAGGCAAGCGTACACGGACCCTGACGGAATACGGTAAAAATTCCGCTCCTGAAGCTTACAAAGTCCTCGTGGTCTTCAACTCGCCTTCGGATCTGAAGGGTGTCGGATTTCTGATTCATGCTCGAACGTTTGCCCAAAGGGATCTCTGGGCCTACTTTCCGGAATACAAACGCGTACGGCGCATTCCCGCGACCTCACAGGATGACTCGTTCTTCGGATCTGACTTTTCGTACGATGACTTCAGCGGGCCGCCGAACCTGAACGACTATTCTTTTAAAGTGCTTCGAGAGGAAAGCATTGACGGCAAGCCCTGCTACGTCGTTGAGGTGACTCCGAAAATTCCCCGCAAATATTCGCGATACGTTGCCTGGGTCGCCAAGAACCTCTGGGTCACCGTCAAAATAGAGTTTTACAGGGAAAAGGAGTTGTATCGCGCCGGAAGCTTCAGCGATATCCGACTGATTGACGGGCTTCCCACGCCCTTCCATCTGGAGATGGAGAACATCAAGACAAAGCACAAAACCGTATTGACAGTTAACAGCATCGCTTACCGGACGAGTTTTCCCAATGAACTCTTTACGCAACGGGCATTGGAGCGCGGCGGACGGTAGCCGGAGGATGTTGCGCCGAGAATGCATAATTTTGCGGATTCCATAGAGGAGGGGTGCAGATGATAAAGAAAATATGGATAGCAGCTGTTCTTCTGTTTCTTTTAACGCCCGCCGGTTACGCGGAAGACTTTATCACTGCTTCAGGCCGGCTGAACCTGCGGGGAGTCTTACCGCTGGATAGCAACAGTGCGACCGAATACCCGAGTCTCCTGGGACGTCTAAATGTCGACACAAAGCCCTCCGCTCTGCGTTTCCACATGAATCTGGAAGGTGGATGGGATGGGGCTGTTGACCGGCCGGTACAGGATCATACGCTTCTCCGCATGGGAGATCGAGTCTATCAGAGCAACACCCCTTTTCTGGAATTTAAAGAACTCTACGGATCCTATTCAACGAATTTTCTGGAGATTCGCGCCGGCGTCCAGCGTTACTCGTGGGGTCGACTTGATGAATATCCGGTCAACGATCTACTGAATCCCTGGGACAACACCCAGTTCATCAGAAAGCCCCTGGAAGAGCGTAAGATCGGTGTTCCCTCTCTGTCGGCCCGGATGACCCGCGAGAAGTGGAACCTGGAAATGGTCTGGGTGCCCGTGCTCGTTCCTTACCGCCTTCCCCGTCTGACTGAGCGCTGGGCGGGTAATTCCCAAATTACATCGCTCGCCAAGGACTTTCATGCGGAAATTATCACGCGGGATCCTGATCTGCCCTCCCGCACTCTGGAGAGTGGCGCCGGAGGTATACGCATTCAAAGAACGGGCACGGTGGATTGGGGCGTCACCCTGTTTCACGGTTATGATCCGCGCCCCGTTTTCAGGGCTGCGGAATTGATGATTGCAAACGTCAACGGCCAGATAGTCGTTGACCCGGGTATCGTGCCCGACTTTCATAAAATGTCGTCCGTTGGTGGAGATGCAGCGGTTGTCCTCGGCAATTGGAGCCTGCGCGCCGAAGCAGCCTATGCGGTAGGCCGTTATTTCAATACCACTTTCGAGCAGTGGGGATATCCGACGGTTCCTGCCTTCGGCACTTTTGTGCTGAACCCCAATGAGCACAAGAGCGATACCCTTGAATACGGAATCGGAGCCGACTACCGGTTATTCGAAGACTGCGTGCTGACGATGCAGGCTCAACAGACCTTGCTGATGGACAGACCGGACACTTTGTACAATCGGCAATTCGAAACAATCGTTTGGTTCAATCTGAAAAACGGCTTCGTGAATCAGAAAGTCGAAACGAACCTGAATTTCGCCTATAATCCGGAACATGGTGATGCCATGGCTAAAGCAAATGTCTGGTATATATTTACGGATTCGTGGAAGATAGGCGCAACCGCGGTGACCTTCCGGGGGCCGTCCCAGTCGCTTTTCGGGAGGTATTCAAAGAATGATCAGCTGGAATTTGATCTCGTCTTTTCCTGGTGAGGAGCGTGCCATTTTACGATGTCCATCAGGCGGATGAAATTTTTCGAGCTCAAAGAGTCGCTGATCCGGTTAGCTTACCCGGTGAAGTCTGTCTCGGAGAGCTTTCTTTTTCCCGGAGGGCGTGTTATTTATCCGGCGATCAAGTCTGCCGTTGCGCGATGATCAGGTATTTTACACAATAAAGTTGATAGGTTTTCTTGCATGAAGTTTACGGGTCATACACACCAGGAGTTTATCGAATTTCAAGGCGCTGATCTCTTTGATATCAAAAATTATTTCTGGGAATTCTTTCAAGACGGTATTCGCCGGAAGCATTTTGTTTACTTAAATCCGCTGACGACTGCGCCGGTTTCGCAGGTGGATGCCTACGACCGTTACTCGGATGGCATCAGGCGGTACCTGAATTTTTCATCCTATAACTATCTCGGGTATTCCGTCTATCCCGAAGTCATCAAAGACGTCCAGGAAACGCTGGCCAAATACGGGACAGGCGCCGCCTCGGCGCCGCTGTTCAGCGGTTATTATGACATCACGAAGAAGCTGGAAGACAGAATCGCCGCCTTCAAGAAGAAGGAAGCGGCTCTTGTTTTTCCAACCGGTTACAGCGCGAATGTCGGGGTGCTTTCCTGCATCTTGAAACCCGGAGATGTTGCGGTTCTTGATATTCTGGCCCATGCCTCCATATACGATGGAGCAAGACTGGCCGGGGCGACCATTAAAGTCTTCAGCCATAACAGTCCGCGCCATCTGGAGCGGGTTTTGAAAGGTCTGAAAACCAAACGGGTGATGGTGTGCGTGGAAGGCGTCTACAGCATGGACGGGGATCTGGCAAAACTGCCTCAGATCGTTGCGGTCTGCAAGAAATACGGTGCGAAAATATTGATCGATGAGGCGCACGCAACCCTCATTTTCGGAAAACACGGCCGCGGCGTCGCTGAGCACTTCGGTTTGGAAGATGACATCGACATCAGCATCGGGACTTTCAGCAAGGCATTTGGTGCCATCGGCGGCTTCGCGGTTGCCGATCACAAACTGATCAGCTTTATGCGGGTGTCTGCCCGGTCATATATCTTCTCCTGTGCCATGGCACCGCATACGGCTGCCGGCATTCTAAAGATACTCGATATCTATTCGAAGGATAAGAGTCAGAGAGACAGACTCTGGGAGAATACAAAATATATGCACACGGTGCTCAGAGCCGCCGGTCTCGACATTGGCGCGACCCAGTCGCAGGTCGTGCCGGTATTCGTGGGCGAAGAGATGCGCCTCAGGGAAATCGGCAAACGGATTTACGAAAAAGGACTCTATACCGGCATCGTGACCTATCCGGCGGTACCGACGAAACGCACCCGGTTGAGATTATCCGTATCCGCCTATCATACCAAAGAACAGATGGATGCCTGTGCGGCGATTTTGAAATCGGTCTTTGATGATGTTCCGGAATGATCTTGAAATCGGTGTGATCAGATTATCGGCACGAAGACATTTCGCTCCCGACTTAAAGATGTTTGGTTTTTGCCTGTTCTAAATAAATTCAACCGGCCATAACGAAGAGGCCGGTGCTGCCATAAACCCTGCAAGGCGCCATCTGTCAGATTCGAATTTTAGGAGCGCACTGCTGTGCCCCGGTAAGCATTCTTTTTGCCGCTTGAAAAATGCCCTCTTCATCAAGACCATACAGGGAACGCAACTCGGCTTGCGTCGCATGTTCAACAAATTCATCCCCGATGCCCAATCGGAAGACGGTGATGCCGGTTACGCTGTTTCGGGCGAGCAATTCCAGCACAGCGCTGCCGAAGCCCCCGGCAAGCACATTTTCTTCGACGGTTAACATTTTCTTAACGGATGCCGCGGTCGTTAAAAGAAGTTCTTCGTCGAGCGGTTTGATAAACCGGGCATTGATGACTTTGACTCCGAACCCCTCTTCGGCCAGTCTCCTTGCTGCCATGAGGGCAGGATGAACAGTTACGCCGACGGCGACGATGGCCAGATCGGAACCCTCCGCAAGCACCTCGCCTCGGCCGACGGGAAGCAGCGAAATCTCGCCATCAAGCACAACACCTACGCCTTTACCACGCGGATAACGGATAGAAACCGGCGCGCCGCAGCCGATGGCCGTTTTGAGCATGCGCCGAAGTTCGTTTTCGTCTTTAGGAGCCATCATGATCAGATGAGGCAAATTGCGCAAGTAGGAATAATCAAACAGCCCCTGATGGGTCGCTCCGTCCTCTCCAACGATGCCGGCCCGGTCGATAGCGAAAACGACAGGCAGTTTCTGCAGGCAGACATCGTGCAGAACCTGATCGTAGGCACGCTGTAAAAAAGTGGAATAAATCGCCACAACCGGCAGGATTCCCTCTATCGTCAGACCGGCGGCAAACGTGACGGCGAGTTGTTCTGCAATGCCGACGTCATATAAACGCTCGGGGAATCGGCGACGAAATTTTTCCAGGCCGGTCCCCTCGCACATGGCGGCGGTTACGGCGACAATCCGGGGATCAGCCTCGGCCAGTTCGATGAGCGTTTGTCCGAAAATCTCCGTATAGGAGGGCGCTGCATTCGACGATGGAATCGTCATCCCGGTCTCGACATCAAAGGGCGCAATGCCGTGATAGGTGGGTGAATTTTCTTCTGCAAACTTGTAGCCGCGGCCTTTTTGCGTTACGACGTGCACCAACACCGGTCCCTTCATCTTTTTGACGTTTTCAAAATTCTTGATGAGGTAGTCCAGGCGATGCCCCTCCAATGGCCCAACGTAGGTGAATCCGAGTTCCTCAAACAGAGCGCCGGGAACGACAAACGTTTTAACGGACTCCTCGATCTGCTTGGAGAACTTGAATATCTGTTCGCCGATATTCGGTATGCTCTTGAGGAAATTCTTCAGCTCGCCTTTGAATTTGGTGACCCGGTCGCCGGTCATGATTCTGTTGAGATAAGAGGAAAGAGCGCCGACATTCGGGGATATGGACATCTCATTGTCGTTTAATACAATGATGAGATTTCTGTCACGGTCACCGGACCAATTTAATCCCTCAAACGCCATGCCTGTGGTCAGAGAAGCGTCGCCGATAACGGCAATCGTCTTGTAGGGCTCACCTTTCAGGTACTGTGCTTCGACGAAGGCAGCAGCAGCAGCAATGGACGTGCCGCTGTGCCCGACGCTAAATGTGTCATAAATGCTTTCTTCCCGCTTGGGGAAACCGCCCAGCCCGCCGCGTCGGCGCAACGTGCCGAATTTTTCCTTGCGGCCGGTCACGATTTTATGCGCGTAGGATTGATGGCCGACATCCCAGATGAGTTTGTCATCCGGTGTATCAAAGACATAGTGCAGCGCGATTGTTAATTCTACCGTACCCAGTGACGAGGCCAGATGTCCGCCCGTAGATGCGACCGTATTGATAATCAGGGTGCGAATTTCTCCGGCCAGGGTATTGAGCTCGGCGATGCTGAGCTTGCGCAGATCTGCGGGATAGTTGATATTCGGTAGAACGCTGTAATCGACGATTTCCAGGGGTTTCATTCGGTTCAATAAACCTTTATGACTTTCTGTCCATAATGTAGCGGGCGATCATCCGCAAGGGCAGCGCGCGTGCATCAAAAGCCGCAATACCGGAAATGGCCGCCTCCACGTGCTGGGCCAATTTTTCCTTTGCTTCTTCGAGACCCAAAAGCGACGGATATGTAACTTTGCCGAGCGCTGCGTCACTGCCTGTCGTTTTGCCCATCCGAAGACTGTCGCCTTCGACATTGAGAATATCATCGGCAATCTGAAATGCAATGCCCACGTGGAGGCCGTAAACGCCGAGAGCCTGAAGCTTGGCGTCGCCCGCTCCCGCAAGGATTCCACCGGCCCGGACCGCCGCAATGATCAATGCGCCGGTTTTCCGCCGATGGATATCGGTAAGCCCCTCGAAATCCGGCTTGATTTTTTCCGCACGAATATCCAGCGCCTGTCCGCCGACCATCCCGGAGATGCCGGCGGCAGATGCGATTTCCTGGATGACGGCCAAGCGTCTTTCTGCCGCCAGACGCACCTTTTCGGCACGAGATAAGAGCACGAATGCCTCAGTCAAGAGCGCATCGCCCGCCAGAACGGCCAGCGCCTCGCCGAAAACCTTGTGACTGGTGGGTTTTCCGCGGCGAAAGTCGTCGTTATCCATGGCCGGCAGATCGTCATGAATCAGAGAATAGGTGTGAATCAATTCCAGCGCGCAGGCGACCGGCATCGCCGGAGCGATATCACCGCCGCAGGCCTCCAGAGCCGCCAGGCAAAGAATCGGCCGGATCCTCTTGCCGCCCGCGAAAACACTATAATGCACGGCGGTACGCAATTCCTGAGGAACGCTTTCTTCTTCCGAAAGATAACGTTCCAATGCTTCTTCAACGATCTTCCGTCGATCCTTCAAATAGGCGTCAAGAAAATCCTCATTATTCATCGATGTCTTCATCCTGAAAGTCTTTTACGTGCAGCGCATTTTCTTTTTCCAGCAACTGTTCAACGCGGCGCTGGGTTTCGTCGAGCTTGGCGGAACAAAAGCGGATCAATCGGACGCCTTCTTCAAAGGATTTCAGTGCCGAATCCAGCGGCATTTCACCCGTTTCCATTTCTCTTACTATATTTTCCAGTTTTTCCAAAGCGTCTTCAAATTTTTCCTTTGCCATGTTGTTTACTCCTCCTGAATTTGATCCACACGCGCCCGAATAACGCCTCCGGCCAATTGAACACTGACCCTTTCGTCCAAAGTCAACGCTCCGGCCCGGCGGATAATTTCGCCATTCGAGAACCGGCGCGTGATGCTGTAACCGCGCTCAAGGACGCCAAGAGGACTTAAGGAAGAAAGCAGCGCTCCGTTTTTATTGAGACGTTCTTCGAGATTCCGGACATAGCCTGTCCAGCCGCTCATCAGTTCTTTTTCCAGACGAGTGAGTAGAAGTCTTTGTTCCCTGACCTGCCTTAACGGATTTTGATTTTGCAGGCCCTTCTCCAAATGGTTTACTTTGCTTTGCCATATCTGCGTCCTGTGAGTGAGAGCTCGTTGAATCCGGTCGCGCAGGTCATCCACGTGAATTGAAAAATCAACCAGAAAACGGCGCGGATCCTTGAATCTTTTCCGCAGGGACAGCAGTTGCCCGTTCTTGGCCGTGAGGAGCCGGCGCTGGGCGGCGATCAGCCGCCGGCGCAGCGCTGCAAGACTTTCTTCCAGATCGGCCCTTTTCGGAACCGCCAGTTCCGCTGCGGTTGAAGGCGTCGGTGCGCGCAGGTCCGCCACAAAATCGCAAATGGTGTAATCGGTTTCGTGACCGACGGCCGAAATGATGGGAATGGATGAATGAAAGATTTCTCTGGCCAGCACTTCGTCATTAAACGGGGCAAGGTCCTCCAGGGAGCCGCCGCCTCTGGCGATGATGATCATATCGACCTTGCCGTAAGCTTGCAGGTTGCGCAGGGATGAAATGATTTCGCCCGCCGCCTCGGCGCCCTGAACTCGCGCCGGTGCGATTAATATGTTCACGGAAGGAAATCGCCGGCGGGTGATGTTCAAAATATCCCGAATGACCGCACCTGTTGGAGATGTGATGACGCCAATGCGTTCGGGAAGAAACGGCAGTTTTCTTTTGTGAATCTCATCAAACAGTCCTTCCCGGGACAGTTGGAGTTTCAATTGCTCAAAAGCTCTCTGCAGCGCTCCCACCCCCCGAGGTTCGACGGACTCCACGATGAGTTGATATTCGCCGCGAGGCGGGTAAGCGCTGAGCCGCGCCCGACACAGAATCTTCATGCCATCTTCCAGATCAAACTTCGCCGCGCGGCCGCCCCCGTATCCGTACTGACGAAAATATACCGACCGAATCTGGCTTTTGTCGTCTTTCAAAGTAAAGTAGACATGGCCGGATTGCGGGCGGCGTAAATTGGAAACTTCTCCTTCGACCCAGAGTAAACCGAAGGCTTCCTCCAGGAAAGCTTTAATATTGTCATTTAGTTGTGAAACAGTTAGAATGTCTTTCATCTGCTGCAATGAACTACCAGATATTGGCAGGTATGACAAGTTTCAATTCCCGATTGTTCATGGAGCCCTGGCGAGCCATTACCGGCAGGGAAGCAATTTATATCCCGCGCTTCCGAGAGGCGTTATGGCCATGCGGGAAATCAAAGACCCCCGAATATTCTGCTGCCGGTAGCCCGAGCGGTCACGACCCTGAGTATCTTAAATTCGAACTACCGGCTTTGATTTAAGAATTTCTGTTTGCCTGACAGGAATGGCTGTGTTAATAATTTTCCAGAAGGGGTGACAGTATGTCCGACAAATATGATCTCATTGTTATTGGTGGTGGGCCGGGAGGGCTGGCCGCGGCGGAAATGGCCGCAGCTAAGAATAAACGAGTTCTCATCATTGAAAAAGACGGCTGGGGCGGTACGTGTACCCATCGCGGCTGCATCCCCACCAAGGCACTGCTTGCGTGCAGCAAATTTTATACGGATCTAAAAAAGCTCAAACGCATCGGTGTTAACGTTAACGATGTTTCTTTTGATTTTGCAGCTATGAAAAAACACCGGGAGCAGATTGTTAAAATCGCAGCCCTGGGTGCGCAAAAAGCACTGGCCGACGCGCATGTCGAAACAAAACTGGGTACGGGCGAAATAGTCTCGCCCGGGGAAGTACGATTCATGGATTCGTCCGGACAAAATCACCAACTGACGACCGGCAGCATCCTGATCGCCTGGGGATCAGAACCCCTTATTCTGAAGGATATCCAGACTGCGGAACGGATTCTTACGTCGGACGATATTCTCGGCATGACAACGCTGCCCACAAGCATGATCATTGTCGGCGGCAGTTTTATCGGCGTTGAATACGCCACAGTATTTGCCGAACTCGGCGTCAAGGTCATTCTGGTCGAACTGCTGGATCGCATTTTACCCCAGGAAGATAACGAAGCCGCGGCTTTTCTCAATCAGGAGCTGGCTCGTTTGGGTATCGCTCTTCACACGCAAACCGCGCTCGTGAGCCTCAAGGAATCGTCGGGTGGCGTCGTGATGCAAGTCCGGAAAAACGACGAAACAATGGAAATGCGTGCCGGATGCGCTCTGCTGTGCACAGGCCGCAAACCGTTTCTGCTGAGAGACCAGTTGAATAGACTGGGAATTGATTACACAACTGCCGGAATCAAAATCGGGGCGGACATGCAGACAAATGTGCGGGGCGTTTATGCTGCAGGCGATGTGACCGGCGGCATGATGCTGGCGCACCGTGCGTCCCGGCAGGCCAGAGTTGCAGTAGAAAACCTATACGGCGGCAGTGAATATGAGTACAACGAAAATGCCATACCATCCGTCGTTTACAGTCATCCGCAGATTGCCCGTGTCGGTTATACGCAAAAGCGTGCGGAAAGTGAAGGCTTTAAAATAGAGGTTGTCAAATCCCAATACAGCGCCAATATCATTGCCCGCGCCGAATTGATGGGACAGGGCTTTGTCAAGGCCGTCTTCCACGAAGACAAGATCATCGGCGCGGTCATCGTCGGCGATCATGCCGCCGACCTTATTTCACCGCTCGCCCTCGCCGTATCCAATAAGATGACCCGAAAGCAGCTTCACACCTGGGTAATCCCGCACCCGACACTCAGTGAAATTTTTTCATCGTTTAACGGGTGATCGCAAAGGATCAATGGCTCAGTTACAAACGCCCCGGAGTTCGGCGAACTACGGGGCGTTTTAATTCGGGGCTCTTGAAAAAGAGAGCGGGGGTTCCGATGCGATTTATTTCTTGTAGCTGTACCAGCCTTCTCCGGTCTTTTGACCAAACTTGCCCTCCGTCACTTTTTTTACGACGCTCGGCACGGGAAGGTCCGCCGCATTACCGGACTCATAGAAGTGGCTCATCCCGACATCGTAAGTCAGATCGATACCCGTCAAATCCATCAGCCGGAACGGTCCCATCGGATGACCGGCCCCATAGACACAAGCCTTGTCGATATCCTCAAAAGAGGCCACGCCCATTTCCAGCATCCAGAGCGCTTCTTTGGAAATCACCTTGAAAATGCGGTTCAAAACAAAACCGTCTACTTCCTTCTTTATATGGATGGGGATTTTGTCAATTTTCAGACAGAAATCCATCATGCACTTTGCCGTTTCATCCGAGACATGGGGTCCCTGGACGACTTCGACCAGCTTCATGACCAGAGCCGGATTGAAGAAGTGAAGGTTGCAGACCTGAGAGGGGCGCAAGGTGGCGTCCGCAATCCGGGAGCTGATGATAAAGGAACTGTTGGTTGCCAGAATGGCTTTGGCCGGCGCATACTTATCCAGGTCGGCAAAGATCTTACGCTTCAGGTCGATTCTTTCCAGAACGGCTTCAATAACCACATCGGCATCCTTCACTGCCTCTTTCAAATCGCCTGTAAATGAGATCAGACTCCAGACCTTCTTTGCCTGTTCTTCCGTCAATTTCCCCTTCTGGACACGGCCCGGCAGGTAGCCTTCGACAAACTTCTGGGCTTTTTCCAGAACGGCCGGTACGACGTCCGTACTGACGGTCTTAAACCCGGAAAGAGCGCACTGAAGTGCAATTTGATGGCCCATATTGCCGGCGCCAACGACACAAACATTTTTCACATCTTCAATTTTCATGTTTCATCCTCACTTTCGTTCATTAATTATCTTATACGTCAGACAGCGATGCTTTCCGAATTCTACAATTTCCAACATCGTTCGTTGTATGAATTATTTTGCCGGAGGTGTTTTGTCAAGTCATATTTTGAATTTACATTTGACAGGCCGAATACTTCTGTTGTAGAGACATCATAATTCTGAAAGGATGGTTGCCAATCCATGAGAAAAACCGTAACCCCCGGCGGGGAGGCTAAACCCAGGCGCAATAATGATCTGTTTCAAAAAAGACAGATGCAAATCATCAGAAAAGCGACAAAGCTTTTCGTGAAAAAGGGCTACGCTCAGACATCCATGCGGGAAATTTCCAAAGCGACCGGCATCGATATCCGGAACTTATATTATTTTATCAAAAGCAAAGACGAAATTCTTTTTCTGGTGATGGAAATGATTCATCAGCGCGAAATTGAACTTTTTGAGAAGCAGGGTATCATGGACATTGATGATCCCGTTTCGCAGCTAAGAGCCGTTATTCAAGGATTAATCGATAACGGGTATGGCTATGGAGAAGAAATCCTGCTCTTATACCGGGAATCCAAATCACTCTCGAAGCGTCTGCTTAAGATCATCTTGGCCAGGGAAAGTCAGGTTGTCGCCCAGATAGAAGAAATCCTGAAGAAAGGCATCGGCAGAGAAGTCTTTCATTTTACAGACGCTTCTTTTACCGCCAATATGATCGTTTACGAATTGTCGGTACATGCACTGCGTAAATGGAATTTGAAAGACTATTCAAAAGACGAACTCATCAACCTGATCGAAGAGCATGTCATGAAAGCGGTCATGGGTTGATTTCTTTTTCTCTGCGGTGGCAAGGGTAAGAAAATAAAAAAGGCGGTCGAAATCGACCGCCTTTTTGTTATCACTGTGCGCGGGTTTCGTTATAGAATTCCGGCGCGACAATACGGCAATCGGGAGGGAAACGACGAGGTGAATGGCGTGTCCATCTTCATTTCCATGCCACGATACCCTTGAAAAGTCCTATCCTGGGCAAGAAACTTCGAAGACAGGCAAAACAGCAAATAGCGCTTTACGTGCTGCGGAAATTTGAGACTCGCTTCCTAAAAAAAGTGCTTGACAGAGCAATGCCTTCCATTTAATACAACCAGCGCTCGTTGTATCGCGCCGAATCCACACTGCAGGAGAAATTCTATGACCATGAAGACAAGTAAAATCATCGTATCGAGGGGAACTTTCAACGTCCGCGACCGCGGAAACAAAGATGCACTGCCCGTCGTCATGCTGCATGGATGGCCGGAAAGTTCGTATTGCTGGGAGGGTGTGACCGCGTGGCTTGATCCGAATCTACGCGTTGTTGCTCCGGATTTACGGGGTCTGGGTGACAGCGAACGCACACTGGACGTCAAGGCCTATCAGAAAGTCGAATTGGCCAAAGATATGATTGAGGTCATCGATGCCCTCGGTATCAAAGAATTCTTCCTGGTCGGCCACGACTGGGGCGGCATCGTGGCTCAGGAACTGGCTTTTCTCATTCCCGATCGCGTGAAAAGACTTGTCATTCTGAATATTCCCATCCTCACCAATATCAAGGGGGCGGAGGAAGTGGCAAAGGCCATGATCGCCATGAGATTCATGCCTTACTGGTATCAATATTTTCAGATGATGCCGGGGTTGCCCGAAGTCATGATCAAGGGCAACGAACGTGCCTGGGTCAGCTTCTTCTTCGGCAAGAAAGGCCAGGACGGCACGATTCCCGCGGAAGCCGTTGCCGAATACATCCGTTGCTATAGTATTGAAAATACGCCGGCCACCGCCGCTTCGTTTTATCGTTCCATGGTCCTTGACGCTCCACATTGGGCGACACTCCCCGGAAAGAGGTTTACCATGCCGTCGCTTTATATTTACGGAAACGAGGATACGGTGATTGTCCCGGCCAACATTACCCACCTGGAGGATTGCTTTGATTCGATTAAAGTTGAACAGGTCAAGGCGGCACACTTTCTTCAAGAAGAGAAACCTCAAGAAGTCGCTAATTTAATGAACAGTTTTTTCAAGGAGAATCAATAATGTCCGGCATTAAAAGCAACGATGATCAATTTCAGGCATTAGCTGATAACGCGAACGAAGAACCCTTCGTCATGCTCAACCTTCTGAAGTTTAAAAAGGACGGTGGCCGCGAAGCTTATTTCCGTTACATCAAGGAATCGGGTCCTTTCGTCGCAGCGGTCGGCGCCAAGGTGATATATTTTGGAAAACCAAAAGAATTGCTCCAGGGGGAGGAAGACTGGGATCTCCTGATGCTTGTCCAATATCCGTCACGCAAGGCGTTCCAGACAATGACCCATAACCCCGACTATCTCAGGGTTCATGAATTCCGTGCCGAAGGCGTCGAACGAGCCGTTCTCTATGCGACAGATCCTGTAAAATTCAAGGATATTCTTAAGTAGCGGATTACAGGCGACATCGGATCAGGATAAAAAACGTAGTCCCCGAATTTCTTGAAGCGGGATACTACATATCTTACACACCGAGGTGAAATTATGACGAAAGAAGCAGACATTAATTCCGTGTATGACAGCCCGAACAATCTGGTCGACTTATTCGAACAGAGCGTGGCCAAGTGGCCGAACAACCGGCTTTTCGGCACCAAGAATCCGGCGTCCGGAAAGTATGAGTGGATAACACGCAGGGAGGTAGCCGGCAGGGTTGCAATCTGCGGGGCGCTTTGAAGAAGCTCGGGCTTTCCCAGAGAGAGAGAGTCGGAGTGATTCTCAACAACTGCTCGGAATGGTTTATTTTGGAGCAGGCAGTTCACGGACTGGGAGGTGTTTTTGTTCCCATGTATCTGCAGGAGCTTCCGAAAGTCATGCAATATATCATTACCGACGCCGAGGTTAAGTTCCTGTTTGCCCAGGACGGCAAGACGTATGACAAAGTCAAGGATTTCAAAAATAGTATTCCCACGTTGAAAGAAATATTTGTCGTTTTCGGTAAGGGTGAGAATTCCCTCTCAGCCCTGGAGGAAATGGGCAAGAAAAATCCCGCACCTTCGATTAAACCCGCCTGGTCGGATCTGGCCAATATCGTCTATACATCGGGCACCACCGGCGATCCGAAGGGTGTCATGCTTTCTCACGGTACTCTGACGCTGTGCCCACGCGCCGGTGTGGAGATGTTTGATCTGGATGAAACCATGCATGTGGTGGCGATTCTTCCCTGGGCTCACGTCTTTGGCTTGGCCGCCGACCTCCATGATTACGTTCTTTGCGGCGGCGGTATTGCTTTTGCCGAATCCGTGGACAAACTGATTCAGAATTTTGCGGAAGTCAAACCCACTGGGCTCTCCGTGGTCCCCCGCATCGTCAACAAAGTCTATGATACCATTCAGCAGGGAGTTGCCGCCGATCCGGTCAAAAAGCAGTTTTTTGATGCAGCCGTTGCCGAGGCAATCAAAAACAGAGATCTTCCCGAGAAAACAAAAGAATTCAAAGATTATGATGCGCTGGTTTTCTCTCAGGTGCGCAATATTTTCGGCGGCGCTCTGAAATTCTTCGTCACCGGCAGCGCGCTCATGAAACCGGAAATCGCCCTCTTCTTTAAAGACATCGGCCAGCCGACGTTCGACGGTTACGGACTCACGGAAACCGGTCCCACGCTGACCATGAACTCGCCCAAGTACGGCAATAAATACGGAACCGTCGGCAAAGTCGTGAAAAATATGCACGTCGTGATCGACAAATCACGTGTAGGCGAAGAAAGCCTGGATGGTGAAATCATTGCTTATGGTCCGCATATCATGATGGGCTACCTCAATAAACCGCAGCAGACGGCGGAAGTCATGATGCCGGACAAATGGAACGGCTTCCCGGGCATCCGCACCGGTGACCGCGGCTGGATTGACGAGGAAGGTTATTTGCATATCACCGGACGCTTCAAGGATGAATATAAACTGGCCAACGGCAAGTATGTTCATCCGGAAGGCATTGAAAATGAATTGAAGCTTTTGAGATATGTTCTCAATGTGATGTTGTATGGCGACGGCAAAGACTACAATGTGGCTCTTGTTGTTCCCGACTTTGCCGCCCTGCAGGCCGATCCGAACATCAAACCGCTTTTAAAAGGCACCCTGGAAGAATCGCTGAACCAGAAGGCGTTAACGGATTATCTGTCCAAAGATATTATCACGCATCTGCGAAAAACTTACGGCAGCTATGAAGTGCCGCAGAAGTTCCTTTTCGTCGCGGAAGACTTCACAGTGGACAGCGGTATGCTGACCCAGACGATGAAGCTAAAGCGTCCGCTCGTCATGAAGAAATATGGGGAGCAAATGCAGAATCTCTATAAGTAAGAGAAGCAAAAAACGTTTGCGTTTCTAAAACCGTCAAAGGGCGCTGTGAGGCATAGACAGCGCCCTTTTTTGTCAAAATATGCCAGTCGACCCATATAGGTGACATGACTGAATGATTCGTCTGCTCATCTCCCGGGCTCCTGCCAGCGACTGTGATCGACTATCCCGGTCCAAATGGGCTACTTCGACGGTTTGAGGCGGTTATCCATTCCTGTGAAACCGCATTCCGGTTGATAGCACGTGACGTTGAGAAACTCACATTTCTGTTTGCAGACGGGGCAGGTTTGCGGGGGGACCAGTTCGACAACCGTATTGCCGCAATTGCTGCACTTCCAGGTATTTTCGGGAAGCCCTGTTTTGTTTTCCGGCATGGCTTGTTCTCCTTAACCGATGTAATAATTAAATCTATCATAGAGAGCGCTTGGAATGCGATACTTTTCCACCGGCGGAATATTCTTGAAATTACCATGCGCTTCCGGTAAACGAAAATAAGAATTCTTTTGGAGCATAAAGACATGGGATCAAAAAAAGCCGACAATGATTTCAATCAACTCACGCTTCTGGGATCGGGCGAGAGAGCCAAGCCTGTCCGCAGGCTTGAAACTTTTCCCAATCGTGCCCGGCGCGACTATACGGTTACGTTGTCCACTGATGAATTTACCTGTGTCTGTCCAATGACCGGACAGCCGGATTTTGCCAAGATCACCATCCAGTATATTCCGGACAAGAAGATCGTCGAATCGAAATCGTTGAAACTCTATTTCTGGTCATTTCGCAATGAAGGCGTTTTTCACGAGCATGTTACCAACATCATCCTCGACGATCTGAAGGCTGCGCTTCGGCCCCGCTGGTGCAAAGTAACCGCTCAGTTCGCCGTCCGCGGCGGCATTGCCATTACTGTGGATGCGGAATATCGACAAAATAAGAAAAGCCAAAAGAAGTAAATTCCGCCGCAGCCATGCCGGCCAGATAAGACGGCAAGATCGACTTTTCGTTTTTAGCTCGAGTTTCGTTCTTACACGATATCGGTCGATATCGATAACACTACTTATCACATTAAGAATCTCATGTGCTGATGTCGGATCCGGCAACTACCGCTTGTCCATAACGCTGTTGCAGAGTTCGACTGCCGAAATATTGATTATTAAAGACGAAAGTTTGAATCAAATCGGTGTGCTGAACTTGTGCAAGACCAGCCATTCGATTTCAGCGAGGGATCTATTACTAGTTTCTGTTCTGAGCAAATGAAGCCCGCTCGTCGAGGATCTATTGCAGCATAATTCCTTTGACACGTGAGACCATTATTCGTATACTCCCGCGACATATTCGTTCTTTCTGATCTACAATAATGTGTTCAAAATAAATCCACAGTGAAACTGAGAGGTTAAGTATGGGAAAACGTGATGACATTAAGAAAGTGCTCATAATCGGTTCTGGTCCGATCGTGATCGGCCAGGCCTGTGAATTTGACTATTCGGGAACGCAGGCTTGCAAGGCGTTGCGGAAGCTTGGCTACCAAATTGTCCTGGTGAATTCCAACCCCGCCACCATCATGACCGATCCGGGAATGGCCGATGTCACCTATATCGAACCCCTCAATGCTCAGACGATAACTGAAATCATCGAAAATGAAAAGCCCGATGCCATTCTGCCCAATCTCGGTGGTCAGACAGGTTTGAACCTGACGTCGGAATTATACAAACTGGGTGTCTTGCAGAAACATAATGTAAAGGTCATCGGTGTTCAGGTTGACGCGATCGAACGAGGCGAAGACCGGATCGCTTTTAAAGAAGCCATGCAAAAACTCGGCATCGATATGCCCAAGAGTGAACCGGCTGTCACCGTAGAAGAAGCGGAAAAGATCGCAGCCCAGCTCGGTTATCCGGTGGTCATTCGTCCGGCCTACACGATGGGGGGCACGGGCGGCGGCATTGTGTATAATCTGGAAGAGCTGCGCGTCATTGCCAGCCGCGGCATCTCCGCAAGCCTTATCGGTCAGATCCTCATTGAAGAATCAGTCATCGGCTGGGAAGAGCTCGAACTGGAAGTTGTCCGCGACGCCAAGAACCAGATGATCACGGTCTGCTTCATCGAAAATGTTGATGCCATGGGCGTGCACACAGGTGATTCCTATTGTACTGCGCCGATGCTGACCATTTCCAAGGAACTGCAAGAGCGCCTGCAGAAATATTCTTACGACATCGTCGAAGCCATTCAGGTGATCGGTGGAACCAATGTCCAATTTGCCCATGATCCGAAGACCGACCGCGTCGTCGTGATCGAAATCAATCCGCGCACGTCGCGTTCATCGGCGCTAGCTTCCAAGGCCACCGGTTTTCCCATTGCCCTCATCTCATCAACGCTGGCTTCGGGCATCACCATGAACGAAATTCCTTATTGGCGAGACGGATCGCTCGAAAAGTACACACCCTCCGGCGATTACGTGGTTGTGAAATTCTCCCGCTGGGATTTTGAAAAATTCCCCGGCGCAGTCGATAAGCTGGGCACGCAGATGCGCGCCGTCGGCGAAGTCATGAGCATTGGCAAGAATTACAAGGAAGCCTTCCAGAAATCGATCCGGTCCCTGGAGAAGAAGCGCTATGGCCTGGGCTTTGTGAAAGATTTTAACTCGAAATCACTGGATGAACTCATGGAGCTGCTCAGCGAACCATCGAGCGAAAGACAATTCATCATGTATGAAGCCCTGCGGAAGGGCGCAACGGTGGACGACCTGCACGCGAAAACCTTCATCAAGAAATGGTTTATTGAGCAGATGAAGGAACTGGTGCAGCTCGAAGAAAAAGTTCTTACGTACAAGGGAAAAAAACTGCCGGACGACCTGCTCATCCGCGCCAAGAAAGATGGCTTCTCCGATCGTTACCTTGCCCAGATTCTGAATAAGAAGGAAGAAGACATCCGCAAACAGCGACTGGCCGCCGGGCTTTGTGAGGCCTGGGATGCCGTGCCGGTAAGCGGTGTCGAAAACGCTGCCTATTATTATTCTACCTACAACGCACCCGACAAAGTCAGTACGACCAAAAACCGCAAGATTATGGTGTTGGGCGGCGGGCCGAACCGCATCGGCCAGGGGATCGAATTTGACTACTGCTGCGTACATGCCGCGTTTGCCCTCCGCGATGAAGGCATCGAGTCGATTATGGTCAATTGCAACCCGGAAACGGTTTCCACGGATTACGATACATCCAATAAACTGTACTTCGAACCGCTGACCGTGGAAGACGTCTTGAGCATCTATGAAAAAGAAAAACCGGAAGGTGTGATCGTCCAATTCGGCGGGCAGACCCCGCTCAACATCGCGGCGGATCTGGCGAAAGCAGGCGTTAAAATTATCGGCACTTCAACAGAAACCATCGATCTGGCTGAAGACCGCGACCGTTTCCGCAAGATGATGGATAAGCTCGGCATTCCCATGCCCAAGTCCGGTATGGCGAGCAATATGGAGCAGGCGCTCAAAATCGCGGCCGGCATCGGCTATCCGCTGATGGTGCGGCCATCTTACGTGCTGGGTGGGCGGGGTATGGAAGTCGTCCACGATGAAGAGATGCTCAGGCGCTATGTCAATGCGGCAGTCGACGTGACGCCGGAGCGACCGATCCTGATCGACAAATTTCTGGAAAACGCCATTGAAGCCGAGGCCGATGCCATTTCCGACGGCACGGATGCTTTTGTCCCGGCCGTGATGGAACACATCGAACTGGCCGGCGTCCATTCCGGCGATTCCGCCTGCGTGATTCCGCCCATCAGCATCTCGGCGCGTCACATCGATACCATCAATGAATACACGAAAAAAATTGCCGTGGAATTCGGCGTTGTCGGCTTGATGAATATCCAATACGCCATCGCCAATAATGTCGTCTACATCCTGGAAGCCAATCCCCGCGCCTCACGCACGGTGCCGCTTGTTTCCAAGGTCTGCAATATCTCCATGGCCAGACTCGCGACGCAGGTGATGCTGGGAAAGAAGCTCAAGGATCTGAATCTGAAACACGGCAGCTTCCGCCACTTTGGCGTCAAAGAAGCCGTATTCCCCTTCAATATGTATCAGGAAGTCGATCCGATTCTGGGCCCGGAAATGCGGTCCACGGGTGAGGTCCTGGGGCTTGCCGATTCTTTCGGTTTGGCCTATTACAAGGCTCAGGAAGCCACCGGTCAGAGCCTGCCCGCGGAGGGCACGGTGCTCATCACGGTCGAAGAAAAGGATAAAGATGGTATTCTGGAAGTCGCCCGTGCTTTCGCCAAAATCGGGTTTAAGATCAAAGCATCGAACGGCACCTATAAATTCTTTGCCGATCACGGAATTCCGTCGGAAAGGATTTTAAAGATGCATGAAGGCCGTCCCAACATCGTCGATGCCATCAAAAACGGCGAGATCCAGCTGGTGATCAATACGCCGGCGGGGCGCCTCAGCAAGTATGATGATTCCTACATCCGCAAGGCGGCCATCAAATACAAGATTCCCTATATCACGACCGTCGCCGCCGCAGTTGCCGCCGTTAAAGGAATTGCCGCCTTCCGCCAGGGCCACGGCCGCGCGAAATCGCTGCAGAGCTACCACGCGGAGATTAAGTAGAGACCAGGTTCAAGGAACAAGGTAAAAGGAACAAGGTTAAAAATTTCTAGGGAACGGTTCTTGACCACTCAAGACGGCAAGACAGCTCCCTTTTATTTTTCCAGAAATTCTAATTCCTGCAGAATGTCTCTGACGCGTTCAACCTGATCGGCTTGAACCAGCAGGCGGGCGTAAGACCCGCCTCCAACCATTAAATTGGTGTTCTCACCCTGAAAATAATAGTGGATGCCTTCACCGTCGAGAATGGATTTGATCACGGCAATATCGCCGGGGTTATATGTCGAGAAAACTTCTACCATCTCGACGTAACGGACATCATCTTCAGTATCCGGCGGTTGGCCTGCAATTAAATCTATCCCGCAATCGGCGCAACGCGTAAATCCTTCTCGGTATTCAGCTCCGCATTGTGGACAAAACATTTGCGTCCTTTTCAGTCCTTGTAACCGGGCGGTGGTGTGAATCCGCCCAGAACTTTTTCCATTCTTATCGCCAGGTCGAGTGGCGTGCCGTCTTCCATGTATGGTCCCATAATCTGGACGCCTACCGGCAAATTTGTTTTCGTCTGTCCAACAGGAATAACTGTAACCGGACAACCGGCAAGTGTGGCAATAGATATCCATTTAAAAGTCTCCGCATAATATCTCGGGCCATCCGGCGCTTCGATGATGCGTCCCCACATATTGCTGTCATGACTGTGAGGAAAGGCCGCCACACAATTGGCCGGCATAATAAAGGCATCGTACTGCTTAAAATATTCCTGCCACGCCAGCCTGCCAGCGAGGCGCGCTATGCTCAGGAAAGACCAATTTTTATGGGATAATGTCAGCCCCTCCACGTAACTCTTCTCATAAGCTCCATAAGGCGTGTCGAAGAAGGTCTTCAGCCTGTTAATAACCGCCTCAGTAAAAATTGGCGATGCCGAAAAGGATGCAGCCAGTAACTGGAAATAGATGTCAAATATTTCATCCGGTTTGATTCCTGCAGGCCATCCCTCTTTTACTTTCACGCCTTCTTTGCGCAGGGTCTCCACTGTACTGGATATAATGGCAGTAATTTCAGGACTGACCGGGCAGAAAGGGTCATCGGTTACATAACCGATCTTGTAATCTTTGAGTTTTACCTTACGGGCTTTGGGCAGAGCCCAGCGGTAAGCAATAGCTTCATCAGGAGCCGGTCCGGCAATAATCTCCAGCGCCAGTTTTAAATCCTGTGCGCTGCGCGAAAGAGGTCCGACCACAGCGAGATCATTCAGTCCGATCCGGTTCATGGATGGCGGAATCAAACTCGGCAGAGGGGGTATCATCCCCTGAATGGGCACGATATTAAGGGACGGCTTATGTCCGTATACACCACAGAAATTACTGGGCGTGCGGATCGATCCGGCCAGATCCGCCCCCAGTTCGAGAAAGCCGAATCCCGTAGCCAGCGCAGCGGCTCCTCCTCCGGTCGATCCTCCCGAGGTTTTAGTTACATCCCAGGGGTTATTGGTCGTTCCGGCAACTTTGTTGTAAGTTTGGATATCACCGCCGCCGACCGGCAAATTTGTTTTACCGACAATGATGGCGCCGGCATGGAGCAGCCTATCGACCGTTACGGCATTTTCTTTGGGTATGTAATCGGCAAGTTCTGTAAAGCCGCAGGTTGTCCTCAATCCTGTTGTCAGGAATTGATCTTTGATGAGAATCGGCAGGCCGTGAAGCGGTCCCCAGGTTTTTCCGGAAGCCAGGTCGCTGTCCGCCTTGCGGGCTCGCTTCAGTGCCTGTTCTTCATTGAGCGTCACAAAGGCGTTAATTTTTCCATTGTGTTTTTTAATGCGGCCGAAGACGTGCTTTGTCAGTTCCCTCGACGAGATGACGCCGGCTTTGATGGCTTTGACGGCCTCAATGGCCGTGCCGAAATCAGGATCAAACTTGCTGCGGGGTGATGCTTTGGAAGAAGAAATCTTGCTTTTCATTCAAAACTCCTCTCAATGGAATGTGTTGGATTATGACATTATTTAGACAACATTTCTACTGAATTTATTATTTGCGACATTGCGTCCTTCCCGCGAATAACATAATGACCTGAAGGTCACGCGTTACCTGAAGGCCACCGCCTGAAGATGGCACTGCGCGAGGTTACGAGTGCGGGAAATCAGAATTATTTTAACTGGACCCCGCCTGCGCTATAGTGATAGCGGTCATTGCAACGTGACAAATGTTGTTAGCATTTTGGGGACTGTTAGTAACATCCCCGCCCTTGGCGACGGAGATAAACCGAAGGATAGCACAGTGAGGGGAAGGAGAATAAAAGATAAAAGTTTTTGAAAAACATTTATCTGTGCTATACAAGGGCCAACTTAAAGAATTAGGAATAAATCATGGAACCACTTAAAGGCTTTCAACGAAAGTATCTGCGCGGAGAGGCGCATCATTTAAAACCCCTCGTCATCATCGGCGCCAAAGGTGTCACCGAGCAACTGCTCGGCTCGGTCGATCACGCTCTGAAAGACCACGAACTCATCAAGGTAAAATTCTACGAATTCAAGGATGCCAAAAAGGAAATTTCGGCCCAAATTGCCACCGCTACAAAAAGCGAACTCGTCGGCCTCATCGGCAACATCGCCATTTTCTACCGTCCCTGTCCACAGACGGAAAAAAGAAAGATTAAGTTACCCAAGATTTAGTCCTTGCGTCGAGGTCATTAAGCCAAACGCTGCTGCAATCTCTTAAAAGCCTACAGCCTATTTACCTGCGTGTTAATTGCCGGTATTTAATTCTATGCGGCTGGCTGGCGGCGGCGCCCAGTCGGTTTTTGCGGTCTTCTTCGTATTCGGAATAGTTGCCATCGAAGAACAGCACCTTGCTGTCGCCTTCGAAAGCAAGAATGTGCGTGCAGATTCTGTCGAGGAACCAGCGGTCATGGCTGATGACGACGACGCAGCCGGCAAAACTCTCCAGGGAATCTTCCAGCGCGCGCAGAGTGTTCACATCCAGATCATTGGTCGGTTCGTCGAGCAGCAGAACATTGCCGCCTTCTTTAAGCATGCGTGCCAGGTGGACGCGGTTGCGCTCACCGCCGGAGAGTGTTCCGACTTTTTTCTGCTGGTCTGTGCCGGAAAAATTGAATCGCGAAACGTATGCGCGAGAATTGATCTGCCGGCTGCCGATATTGATAATGTCCAGCCCGTCGGAAATCATCTCCCAGATATTTTTATCGGGATCGAGCGAATCGCGGCTCTGGTCAACGTAGGCCAGCTTCACGGTGTCGCCGATGCGGATGGTTCCGGAATCCGGCGTTTCCTGGCCCGTGATCATGCGGAACAGCGTGGTCTTCCCCGCGCCATTAGGGCCGATGACGCCGACGATGCCGCCCGGCGGCAGAGAAAAGGTCATGCCTTCCACGAGCAGTTTATCGCCATAGCCTTTGTTTACATTCTGCGCTTCAATCACGAGATCGCCCAGACGAGGCCCCGGTGCGATAAAAATTTCCCGGGTTCCGGATTCCTTTTCCTGTGTATTTCCCAGCAACTCTTCATACGCTTTGATACGCGCCTTGGATTTGGCATGCCGCCCTTTGGGCGACATGCGGATCCATTCCAGTTCGCGCTCGAGAGTTTTGATTCTGGCGCCTTCCGTTTTTTCTTCACTCTTCAGACGGTTTTGCTTTTGCTCCAGCCAGGAGGAATAATTGCCCTGCCAGGGAATGCCCTGGCCGCGGTCGAGCTCCAGAATCCAGCCGGCGACGTTGTCCAGAAAATACCGGTCATGCGTAACGGCGATGATGGTGCCGTCATATTTTTGCAGGTGGTGTTCCAGCCAGGCGACGGATTCAGCGTCCAGGTGGTTCGTCGGCTCATCCAGAAGCAGGATGTCGGGCTTCTGCAAAAGGAGGCGGCACAGCGCAACACGGCGTTTCTCACCGCCGGAGAGCACGCCCACGAGCGTGTCGCCTGCCGGACAGCGCAGAGCATCCATCGCCATTTCCAGGCGCGAGTCCATATCCCAGGCGTCTTGCGCATCCATCTTTTCCTGAAGAACGGCCTGGCGATCGCACAGCTTGGTCATTTCATCTTCCGACATTTCCTCGGCGAATTTTTCGTTGACGGCATTGTATTCGTTAATGATGTCCATCGTCGACTGCACGCCTTGTTCCACAATCTGGCGGACGGTTTTGGCTTCGTCCAGACGAGGTTCCTGCTCCAGATAGCCTACCGTGTAACCGGGAGATAGAATGGTCTTTCCCAGAAATTCGTCGTCCACCCCCGCAAGAATTTTTAAAAGCGAGCTTTTGCCAGAACCATTGAGGCCGATAACGCCGATTTTCGCGCCGTAGAAATAGGACAAATAGATGTCCTTGAGTACCGGTTTCTTTTCGTAGACCTTGCTGACTCCAATCATGGAGTAGATAACTTTGTTTCCTTCATTGGCCATGTAACGTTGATCCTTTCGGCAATACGCTGACCCTAAATATAGGGGAATATATTTTGAATAATGATGTTAAAATTGTCCTGAATCTTGTCGTGATCTTCGATGATGCCCATGTGGCCCGGGAAAAGGACTTCGAGTTCCAGATCGGACAGCGTGACGATGCTCTTTTTCAATAAAGAGCCGTTGCCGCCGGGGAAATCCGTCCGTCCGACATTTTGCTGAAACACGACATCGCCGCAGAAGAGAGCCTTCTTGGAAGGCCAGTAAAGTCCGATGGAGCCGGGCGTATGTCCCGGGATCGAGATGACCTTAAAGATCTGGTCGCCCAGCTCGAGTTTGCCGTCCTCCAGTTGCATGTTGATCTGCATTTGCGGAACCGTGATGCCGAAAAGCCCGTAAAGCTCTCCTCCGACGCCTTTGAGAAAGTCCATTTCTTTGCGGTGCAGGGCGATCTTCACTTTTTCCTGATCAAACAGTTCCGAACCCTGAAAGTGATCGGGATGAGAATGTGTGTTGATCACATACTTGATGTCCTTCTTCTTGATGCCGTCATTGGCCATCTGATTGAGCAAATCGGGAAGGTAGCGCGTCAAGCCGGGGTCGATGAGCGCTTGAACGCCGCCGCCGATATAGTAGCTGTTGCAGTTGTTATCAAAATAATTTGCCCATTCATAAACATAAATATCATCCTGGTACTTCATTTCCTACCCTTTCCTATATTTCCTATATTTTATTTATTTTTTGTCAGAGGATACATCCGTTTTCCGCTCTTTGCCCATGTATCCAACTTCGCGCCACCTCATGCTCTATCCGGGTGATTTGGTGAATCTGTGTCCACATTATTTTGCCGCTTCCAGCCAAGTACCGGCACTTATTTTTGCTTCATCCATGGATTGTCGATCTCAACCAGTGTTGAATATCCTTTGCCGATGCATCCCAGTCATTCTCCAGCATGGGCAGATGGGCGAACTGGTTATATTCAATATAATCAGCCTGGAGAAAAACCGCCAGACTCTGCTGCATGGAAGCCGGAGCAATTACATCTTTCTGGCAGCCGATGACCAGCTTCGGGCACTTCATCCTTGACGGATCAACCGGGAATCCCTGGGCTACCTGGTAGCCGACAAACAATGATTCGGCAACGAACATATCAAAAACCGTCTTCCGTTCAGCGGGGGCAATGTTATTGAGAACGGTCTGCTCGGCCATCAAAAAAGTCGGTTTGACCGGCTTCATATTTATCATCCCCCACAGAGTTTTCATGATCGTCCCGGAATAGGACAGATCGTGATTCACTTCCAGTGTGATTCCAAACGGGGGCGCGCTGGCGATGGTGACGAGCGCGCTGATCGACTCGATATTTTCAGCAGTCTTCTGGGCGATTAAGCCACCCAGACTGTGTCCGATGATAGCGCAATTCCGGATATCAAGCCGGTTGATGACTTGCTCCACATCAGCCAGATAATCTTCCAACATGACCTGTGCCAGGGCCTCTTCCCGGTCCGAGGGAAAATGACCGCGCAGGTTTATCGCAAAGACCTCCCAACCCTCGCGAGCAAAATAAGGAAGATAATTCTTCCAGTACTGACTTGTTCCACCCGCACCATGAATGAAAAGCAAAGGATAGGATTGTCTGATTTCTTTTGGCCGGATCGTATCCAGCGCCAGATTTTCAACTCTTATCTTCAATAGATAATTATTGCCTTCTTACCGGAATGGGCCGCATCGCTTATTCCTGTCCGGATGATCCCGCCTGAGCCTTGCGCGGGACAAAAATCCAAAGCAGAATGTAGATGACTATTCCTGTTCCGAAACAGAGAACCAGCAAGGTGAAAAGTAAACGCCATACCCATGACGGGACAGGTGTATGCTCTCCCAAACCGCCGCAAACGCCGCCGATCCAGCGGTCTGTATCGGACTTTGCGAAGTTATGCAACCAATCGTTTTGCGTCATAGATTCACCTTTCCCCAAAGGTCATTTTTCAAATGCAATGATAATTGAGTGGTAGAGAATCACCTGACATCCCGGCAGGTGATTCTCGTTTATTTTTCCTGTAAAACCTTATCCAGCGGCATTTCGGAAGAACTATGGCCGACTTTTATGATATAGCCGTTTTTGTCGATCAGAATGATCATGGGCACGCCAACCACATTATAGGTGTTGGCCACGTCGCCGTCCTCATCCAAAAGCGTTCGGTAAGGTAACGAATGGGTCTGAGCAAAGCGCGAGACTTTTTTTGCAGATTCCATAATGTTGACATAAATCACATTCAGGCCGCGCGAAGCATAAGTTTCATAAACCTTCTTGTAGACGGGAATTTCAGCGCGACATCCCGGACACCAGGTGGTGCCAAAAAAAATCAGCACCGGCTTGCCGCGCTGGGCGCTCAGACGAAATGTCTTGCCGTTCAGATCTTTCAGGGAGAAATCCGGTGCCGTCAAATTCTGAGGTTTGAACGGCGCATTGGCTATATACTGGCCCCATGCAAGGGTTGCCGGAATAAAAAAAACTAACAAAAATAAAACTATAGATACACTAATTTTTCTTCTCATGAATCCTCTGGACTAAAAAGATAAAGTACCCGCAGTATATAGGAAATATTCAGCTGCGCCAATCAAAATGACGCCAAAGCCTCTTGTGACTGCCGTCATCCAAGCCCCCGATCGTGGAAGCGATGATATAAATCCGGCAAATGTGCCAACAAGGATCAAAAGCGTTCCCATGCCGAGAGCAAATATAAACAAGAGGCCAATCCCCTGCAAAACGTTGGTTTTCAGAGCCACAAAACCGAGCAGCACTCCCAGTGCGGGCGCCGTACAGGGGCCGATGACGAAACCGGAAGCCGCCCCCAGAATAAAACTGGAAACAAATCCTTTTTTTCCGCCGGAATATTGCAGCAGCTTTTGCGGAATCGGAATGGATATTTTGAATACATCAAGCATGGACAACCCCATGATCAGGCAAATGTTGGCCATAATAAAATAGGTGAGCGGCGTCGTTTGTAACTGACCGAATATTCTTCCGGACAGAGCCGCCACGGCTCCCAGGGCGGCATAGGTTACCGCCAGACCCAGGACATAAAACAAGGACAGCAGAAATCCGCGCAGCTTTGATGAGGTGCCCTGTGCACCGATGATACCGACCGTCACGGGGATCAGCGGGTAAGTGCAGGGGGTGAAACTGATCACCACTCCTCCCAGGTAGGCGGCGACAAAAGCCAGAAGAACGGAGCTGTTTAAATATATTGATAAATTATTGATGAGGTCTTGAATCACTTGTTCTTCCCTTGCATGCTTAGTTTAGCAGAGGATAGGCAAATTACTCTGCCAGCGTCAAGAAAAATTCTTGACGCACAGGCCATAATCAAACCACAATAAAGCAAATAGTCAATGTTATATTTGAATTCCGACAGGTCTCTACCAGGTAGTTGCATTTGTGATCTTTCATTCGTACGTTACGATCACGTCATTTGATCAATTTAAAAAGAAGATCGTCGACTGCGTCGATAAGACGTTTGAAATTTCCTCCGTAGCTTCTCGAAGAACCGAAAAGGTTCAACTTCAAGCTGCTAATCTTTTCAGCCGAATCAGTTATCGGCGAAGGCGGCGCTGTCCCGAATTGATTTTCCTGTGCCAGAAGTATTTTTGCTTCTTCTGTGAAAGGAATGGTCAATTCCCTGATCATGGCTAAATCCTGTCTCAAATGAGACGGATCGGTTGATTCCGGCAGTGACGATTCTTTTCGGGGTCGGGCCTGGCTGTGACGGGCAAGACACCAGGTAATTTCATCAATCATGGCCGCCAGCGTTGAACATTCCATTCCCCTCACACCGCGGCGCCACTGCAAAAGCAGAGGATTCCGCCGCTGCCAGAGATGTTTCTGTTCGCCGGCTGTAATCAAACCGGCGACGGCATCATTGATGTCGTCTAAAATTCCCTTTAATTGACGGTAATGAGCCGCACTGATCGGGGCTCCGTAGGCCCGATTGCCTGAAGGAAAATGGAAGTCGTCATCAGGGATTAAATATCGCCATAAGTTGCGAAGGACCAAAGCACCGTTTTGATCTCCGGGTGTATCAAAATGCACGAGCGAAAGGAGTACTTTACCTCTTTGATACCGCCCTTCAACGACCGCCGGCTCATTCTTCAACCGGTCGGGATCCAAATATATTCCGTAGCGCTCTTCCCATTCCGACCAGCCCGTAATCCGCCCATCACCGACACGAACATCAGCACTGTAGGCATCATCGTGCGCTTCATCATATCTGGCAAGAATACGGAGTTGTGTTTTCGCGCCGATATGAAATTGAAGCGGCCACCAGGCATGAAAAGAGGACGTCCGGATGCTGCTCCAGATGGCATGGTCGGCCAGGGACAAGCGGATCGGCCCGCTGAAACTGGGAACTCTATCCTTCGTCGGCACTCTGTGAACGTGGAGCAGGGCAAGACCACTTTGGGTCGCCATCCCTGCACCTCCGCAGATTCCAAGGTAACTTCCGCCTTTGGCCACGAAACTGCGAATCTCGGACTGTCCCTTCTCTCCCAGGGCATGAAGCTTGGCGGATGCCCATCCTCCGGGAACAAAAAGCATTGCGTAGCGGGATAGTTTTCCTGCCCGAATATCGTGAGACCGGATCAGGTCGAAAGGCAGTCCTCCCTCCAGGAGCGCCTGCCGGGCCATCAGCCCCCAAAGGAAGGATTCATCCCAGAGAAAGGCACAGGGTATTTCCTGCAATGTTTTGTGTTCTGCGGATCTAATGGACATGCGATCTCGTTTCATTATTTTTCGGCTGATGACATAAACAAACTATAACGGATTTTAAACGCTTGGCCAACCGAAAATAAATCCTCCCAACGAACTACTATACGTTATGGATGTGTCCATTTGCTTGGCGACAGTAGGTCAATATTGTAACTATAATCCCGCTCACGCGGGACGAGCGCTAATTCTCCGTACTTGCTGCGAAATAATGACGTTCATTTCATACCTTGACAGCTTGCTGCGAGATTGTTGATTAAATCTCCTTGTTTTTTCAAATATGCTCTTATAGAATAAAAAACACTTCATTATTAATGGCGCTATATCATAGCATCTTTCCTCATGGTTGTTCTTTTCACTTTGCAGCTCTTCCTGATTTGCCGGGCCCATGTTGTCGTTACCTAAAGGTTGTCGTTCTAAACGTGGTGGTCGTTTCTTATAGGCGTCAGAACATTTAACCCCGGGGTGTAAATACCCCCTCTTTAAGACATTTGTCTAGAAAGGAGCAGCGGCAATGAAATTTGATAAGCTTTGGAAAACGGAAGATTGGTGGTCGGTCTGGCTTGGCCTTGGTCTTGTGATCCTGGCCATTGTTGCTCTATGGATGGGCACATCCATTAAGGGCTGGGCCGTTCTACCGAGCAAGATCACAGGTTTCAGCGCCGTCGGGGCAGACCTGGCAAAGAATATCGGTGCGTATCTGATCATCTTTTTAATCCTCGGAGTGGTCTTCTGCGTCTCCATGAAGCTTATGGGCCACAAATTGAAATTTTTTATTCCCGGTTTCATCATCCTGTTTGTCGGCGCGCTGATTATCTTTTATGTGGCCGGTACGAAATTCATGAGTGACTGGAACATAGAAGCGCCTCTGCTGGCCCTGATCGTCGGCCTCATCATTTCTAATGTCATTAAGATACCTGCATGGTTGAAGACGTCGCTCCGTACGGAATACTACGTCAAAACCGGCATCGTTCTCTTGGGAGCTACCTTGCCTTTCACGATCATTGTCAAGGCCGGTCCTATTGCTCTGCTTCAGGCTACGATTGTTTCCGTGGTCACCTGGCTCGCCATTTACCTGGCCGCCACCAGGATTTTTAAACTGGAACCCCAGTTCGGAGCGGTATTGGGGACGGGCGGTGCCGTGTGCGGTGTGTCCGCGGCCATTGCCGTCGGCGGTGCCGTCAAAGCCAAAAACGAACATATTTCCATCACCATTGCCGTAGTCACCGTCTGGGCGATCATCATGATCTTCGTCCTGACCATCGCGATGAAACAACTTGTCCCGGATACGGTATCCCCCGGTGTTGCCGGCGCCATCGTCGGCACTTCCGAGTTTGCCGATGCCGCGGGTTTTGCGGTAGTGGCCGAACTGGCCACGCGTTTTGGAGACGCGCCTATTCAGACATTTACCCTGATGAAAGTCATTGGCCGGGATATCTGGATCGGCATCTGGTGCCTTATTCTGGCTATTGTTTCCGTCGCGTTCTGGGAAAAATGTGCCGAGGGCGAGGACAGGAAGGTGACGGTTGGTCCCCGGATCATCTGGGAGAGATTTCCCAAGTTTGTCCTTGGATTTTTGGCGGGTTCCATTATTGTCAGCATCGTCGGCACCATGGTACCGGCTAATTATGCCGGAAAAGCCAATTGGGCAGACAAGATCAAGGGCAAGGAATATAAGGCCGATTTCTCCCAATACCAGGTGCCGCCGGAATTCGCCGACCGCATGACCGTCGACACTACGGCAAAAACTCTGGCCTTTAAGGGCCCTATGTCCGGCGATGAATTAAAAGCCTTGACCGCCAAAACGACCAGCCCGGATCAGGCCAAGGCATTAAACCAACTTAAAGCCAAATCGAGCTGGTTTGACAGTGTATTGGGTCCGAATGTCATCGGACCTATCAAAAATCTCAGATCCTGGGCCTTTGTGCTTTGCTTCCTCTGCATCGGTCTTTCCACCCGATTTGCTGAAATGCTCACCTTCGGCATGAGACCTTTCTGGGCCTTTACCATTGGAGTCGTTGTCAATGTCCCCCTGGGAATCTTCTTATCCAGCTTTGTGTTTGTGGATTACTGGTCAAAGATTTGAGCAGGGTAGCAAATGCGGCAAAGACGAAACAAATAAAATCATTAGCAGACTCTAAATACTCCGCGGAGTAAAATGAAACACTCCGCGGAGTAAAAATGCAGATCGGAAACAATGTAAAAATGGTCGCTAATAATGACTCTTAGACGTTAATGAGAGAAATTATCTTGACATGGTTTAATAAATCGAATACCATTCAGTAAAAGTGGTATGCTCATAACTTAACTCATTCACTCGGCGTCAAGCCTGGAGAATGGTTCGAAACGGAGGTAAATCATGGCGAATTCAGAAACACCCCTGTTAGACAAGTTGGAAGAGGGGAAATGGCCCAGCTTTGTGAAGGACATGAAACAGGCCGCCCAGAAAAATCCTATGGCCAAGGATCTCCTTCATCAGCTGGAACTATCCTATAAAGACAAGATCGGCCATTGGAAACACGGAGGCATTGTCGGTGTCAAGGGCTACGGATCCGGTGTCATCGGTCGCTACTCGGACCGGCCCGACCTCTTCCCGAATGTTCAGGCTTTCCACACCCTGAGGGTCAATCACCCCACAGGCTGGTTTTACAAGACAGATGCTCTGCGCAGTCTCTGCGATGTCTGGGACAAGCACGGGAGCGGCCTCACCAACATGCATGGCTCAACGGGTGATGCCATTTTGCTGGGAACAAGAACCGAACACCTCCAGTCTTGTTTTGACGACCTTTCCGCCGCCGGTTTTGATCTCGGCGGTTCCGGATCTGCTCTGCGCACGCCCTCCGCCTGCGTCGGACCGGGACGATGTGAATGGGCCTGCATCGACAGTCTTGATATCTGCTACAACATCACCATGAGTTATCAGGACAAGATCCATCGCCCCATGTTCCCTTACAAGTTCAAGATTAAAGTCTCCGCCTGTTCCAACGACTGCGTGGCCTCCATTGCCCGTTCCGACTTATCCATCATCGGAACCTGGAAGGGAGACATTCAAATCGATCAGAAGGAAGTTCTTGCCTATGTGCCAACCATCGACATCCAGAAGGAAGTCTGCGACCTCTGCCCGACCCGGTGCATGGAATGGAACGGGAAAGAACTGAAGATATACAACGAAGATTGCAACCGCTGCATGCACTGCATCAATCTCATGCCGAAAGCTCTGCGTCCAGGCAAGGAAAAGGGTGCGACCATTCTGATCGGAGGCAAAGCGCCCATTTTACAAGGAGCCCTTCTTTCCTGGGTCATCGTGCCGTTCATGAAACTGGAGCCGCCTTACACGGAACTCAAAGACCTGATCGAGCGCATCCAGGATTGGTGGGATGAAAACGCCAAGTCGCGAGAAAGACTCGGTGAACTGATCAAACGCCTGGGCATGAGAGTATTCCTGCGGGCCGTGGGGCTGCCTGCCGTTCCGCAAATGGTTAAGGCGCCGCGGACCAATCCTTACGTATTTTTCTGGCCCGAAGAAATCAAAAAGGAGGTGAAGTAAGATGGCTAAAACAGATATCGGACCCCCTGATTATAAGACCATGCTTCCGCCCGTCATTCAGCGAAATTACGGGAAATGGCGTTATCACGAAATTCTCAAACCGGGTGTGCTCATGCACATCGCGGAATCGGGAGAAGCGCTCTACACTGTCCGTGCCGGTTCTCCGCGACTGATTTCAACCGATCATATCCGGGAAATCTGCGATATGGCGGACAAATACTGCGACGGTTACCTGCGTTTTACCAGCCGCCACAATATCGAGTTTCTTCTGGATGATAAGGATAAAGTCGAGCCGCTCATTGCCGAATTGGCCGAGCGCAAATACCCTGTCGGCGGCACCGGACATGCCATATCGAATATCGTGCATACGCAGGGCTGGGTGCACTGCCACACGCCGGCGACGGATGCTTCGGGGCCGGTCAAGGCCTTAATGGATGAGATTTACGATTACTTTGTGACGGCGACATTGCCCAACCACGTCCGGATCGCTCTGGCCTGCTGCCTGAATATGTGCGGTGCCGTACACTGCTCCGACATTGCCATTCTGGGGATTCATCGCACCGTGCCGATACCAGACAACACGCGGGTTCCGAACGTTTGCGAAATACCGTCCACGGTGGCCTCCTGTCCCACCGGCGCCATCCGGGGCGATATGAAAAACAAGACCGTAACTGTCAATCCGGATAAGTGCATGTATTGCGGCAACTGCTACACGGTTTGTCCGGCCATGCCCATTGCCGATCCCGAAAACGACGGGATATCCATTTGGGTCGGAGGAAAGGTCTCCAACGCCAGAAGCGCTCCCAAATTTTCCAAGCTGGCCATTCCCTTTCTTCCCAATAACCCGCCGCGCTGGCCGGAGGTCGTAGATGCCGTAAAGAACATTATCGAGGTCTATGCAACGCATGCCCGCAAGCATGAGCGGGTCGGCGAGTGGATCGAACGCGTCGGCTGGGAGAGGTTCTTCACGCTGACAGGTATTCCGTTTACGGACAAGCATATCGATGATTTTGACATGGCCACGGAAACATTCCGGACATCGACGCAGTTCAAATGGGGGTGAGTATGAGCGAGGACTTGAAAACAAAGATCGTGACGCTCTTTCATGAAAAATCCAAGGGTGACAAGAAGATGTTTTACATCCGGGACGTGACCAAATGGCTGCCCGATGAAGACCGGCACGCTGTTCAAGATGCCGTCAAGGTTCTGCTCGATGAAGAAGTTTTGAAATACTGGTCGAGCGGAAGTTCAACATACCTTATTTTGGCTGAATTTTTTCCGAAGGAAGAACCTTGTTCCTGATCAGGTAATGAAGCATGAACCAATCCTGCCCACGTTTGATTATCGCCGCCCTTCGGGGCGGCGCGGGAAAAACAACCCTCTCTGTGGCAATGACCGTGGCTTTGCGTAAGCAGGGCATAACGGTCACCCCCTTCAAAAAGGGTCCGGACTATATTGATGCCGCCTGGCTTTCTCAGGCGGCATCCGGTCCCTGTTACAACCTGGACACTTATCTGATGGGTGCAGACCGGGTTGCCAGTTCTTTTTCGCGCCATGCCGCCCGAGGCGCCGTTTCCATCATTGAGGGCAACCGCGGACTCTTTGACGGTGTAAACGCTGCTGGTGAATTTAGCACAGCCGAACTGGCCAAACTCCTCCATACGCCGGTTATTTTGATTGTCGACTGCGATAAGGTCACCCGGACGGCTGCGGCAATGGTCCTGGGCTGTCTGAACCTTGATCCGGCAGTGGACATCCAGGGCGTTATCTTAAGCCGCGTGAGTGGCAGCCGTCACGCCTCTGTTATCCGTCAGGCCATTGAGGAATATGCCGGGCTTCGCATCTACGGCACAGTACCGCGCTTGTCGGATCTGCCTTTTGCGCAGCGGCATCTGGGATTGATACCGCCCGAGGAACACAACCAGATGCATCAGGCCATGGAAAAGGCGGGAGCCATCGCCCGCGATTATCTGGACATGCCCGGTCTGATCAGCGTTGCCCAAAGCGCACCACCCTGGAGGATTGATGCATTCCCCAATTCCATCCGCATAAACAGTGCCGATGACGAGCCTGTAACCATCGGCGTCATCAAAGACACGGCGTTTCAGTTTTATTATCAGGAAAATATTGAGGCGCTGACCGACCGGGGTGCGAAAGTCGTCCTGATCAGCGCTCTTGATGATAAAGTCCTGCCGCCGGTCGATGCCCTGTACATCGGCGGCGGATTTCCTGAAACCCAGGCCGAGAGGCTTTCCGCAAACGAATCCTTTCGCCTGTCTCTCCGAGAGGCGGCTGAGGCCGGTCTCCCGATTTACGCCGAATGCGGAGGCTTCATCTATCTGGGCGAATCTCTGGCCATCGGTGACAAACAATATCCGATGGTCGGCGCGCTGCCGGTAACGTTCGGGATGGAAAAAAAGCCGCAAGGACACGGGTATACAACCCTGACCGTGGATCGGGAAAACCCTTTTTTCCCCATAGGCCAGACGATCACCGGTCATGAATTCCATTACTGCCGGATCCTTTCTCAAAGAGATGATGAAAGCCACACCGCCTACCGCGTTGTGCGGGGAACCGGAATGGACGGTCGAAGAGACGGCCTGTGCCGGAAGAATATTCTGGCGGGCTTCACGCATCTGCATGCGTTAGGGACTCCCGAGTGGGCGGATGCGCTTATAGACAGAGCCTCACATCACCACCAAACAAAGTTAAATCACGCGCCCGCTTTTCTCATGGATAGGCCTGATGCCAAGCCAAATAAGCGGATGGGTTTATGATAAAAAAGATATCGATTAAATAATGAGGAGGGTTTGAAAATGCCACAAATCGAACTGGCAGGCAAAATTTATGAAGTGGATGAAGACGGGTTTCTTCAGGAACTCGACAAGTGGAACGAAGAATTTGCAGAAGCTTACGCCCACGCGGAAGATATCGAAGGTAAATTGACAGAAGAGCATTGGAAAGTGATCAACTACCTGCGAAATTATTATCAGCAATTCGGCATCGCCCCAATGATCCGGAAAATCTGCAAAGATCTGGGAATCGACATGAAGAAGCTCTATGAACTTTTCCCCACGGGACCTGCCAAAGGCGCCTGTAAACTGGCGGGACTCTCGAAGCCGACGGGTTGCGTTTAGACAAGCCGACCAGAACCTCCGCTGCCTGCGTCGATCGCCAATCATCTCCGGTATGATTTCCGCTATGGTTCGCGATGTAATCATCCTGCGCCGCGCGAAGGGTTCTTGAACGCCGCCAAGTTAGAGGAAATGGATGAAATGGAAACTCTGGTCATCGTTTTGACATATGTGGCGTATGTTTTCATCGTCGCCATGTACACCCTTAAAGCCCGGGCATGGCTCGCCATGCCGCCTCATATCCGGTGGGATCTCTATCCGGTGATTCATGAGGAGCATTACAAATATGGGGGTTCTTACTACGAACAACCCGAGTGGTGGACAAAGCCGCGGCCGCGGCACCGTTTACGGAGCCTTTTTTACGCGCTCAAAGACAATTTCTACATGGGGGAATATTTCAAGCGCAATCGCCTCTACTGGTTCGTTTTGCTGCCCTGGCATCTCGGGTTCATTTTCATTATCACTTTTCATATCATCTGTTTCTTTGCCGCCTGCGCCATCGCGGGCGGGATTAATATTGCGGCCGCTTCGGGACAACTGACAGGACAGATTTTTTATTATCTCTTGCTTGCAACAGGCGCCATCGCCTTCATCGGCGGCACATTCGGCTGCATCGGCATGCCGGTCATTCGCATCCTGGACCGGGGGCTCAGAACCTATGCCACGCCGTTCAATTTTTTCAATTATGCCTTCTTTTTCCTAGTGTACGCAACCGGTCTGTATTCCTGGATTGTTCTGGATCCGACGCTTGCCGAATATCGGACGTATTGGCTGGGGCTTATTTCACTTTCGCCACCGCATCTTCACCCGATGACGGTGCTGCATATTATTCTGTTTGATCTGTTTCTCATTTATCTGCCCTTCACCCGATCGCTCCATTACATAACAAGGATTTTCGCCCTGTACTTTATCCGCTGGGACGATGAACCGAATATGCGAGGCTCCAAGCTCGAGGCGCAGATCTCCGGCCTGTTATCTCAGAAAATATCCTGGGAAGGCAAACATATTGAGTCAGGCGCAACCTGGGCCGAGGCGGCAACCAGAATAGATTCCACGCTTCCGAAGAAAAAGGATACGCCATGAAAAAGAAGATGACCATCAATGATTTCAGCCGCCCCGGAGAGCAACTGGCCGTCATTGACCCGGCCAATTTGATGCCGCTGCCTGCGCCTTATGACAAATTTGATAAACCCATTAAGGCGCTTTCACCTGAACAGAGAAAGCGTATGGATGCTTCTCTGGACGGCATTTCCATCCTCGGACTTACCCCTCCGGCGAGCCCGGAGGAGGAGCGGGCCTTCATCGAAAAATTTCTCGCAGGCCTTGCCAAATTGTTTACGTCCGAGGATAACTGGACGTTTCTGCAGCCGCTCGTGCACAGCCTGGAGTATTGCGTTAAATGTCAGATTTGCTCCGACATGTGCCCGGCTTATGTTGCTTCCGGCCGGGAAGAAATCTATCGTCCGACGATGCGGCCGGAAATTCTGCGCCGCATCATCGGGAAATACATCAAGAAGAGTCATCCTCTTTTAAGAAAATTCCGGGGAATCGACATCGATCTCAACTGGCAGACGCTTGCGCGCCTCGCGGAATTGGCTTATCGCTGCACGCTCTGCCGGCGCTGCGCCCAGGTCTGTCCGCTCGGAATCGACAACGCGCTCATCAGTCGGGAAATCCGCAAGCTCTTCAGCCAGCAGATGGGCATTGCCCCGAAAGAGATCCACGAAAAGGGCACTGTCTTACAATTGAAGGCGGGCTCCAGCACGGGCATGACGCCTCCCGCCCTGAAGGATGTCCTGGAATTTATCGAAGAGGAGATTGAAGAAAAGACCGGGAAGAAGATAAAGATCCCCGTGGATAAAAAAGGCGCCGATATATTGCTGCTGCATAATGCGGGCGAATTCATCGCGTGGCCGGAAAACCTGGAAGCCTTTGCCATTCTGTTTGATGCCGCAGGCATCGACTGGACGCTCTCCAGTGAAATCGCCGGTTACGATGCCGTTAATTACGGCGTCTGGTACGACGATATCCAGTTTGCCCGCATCGCATTGCTGCATGCTCAGGCGGCAAAAAATCTGGGCGTGAAGAAGATATCCTTGGGTGAATGCGGGCACGCCCACAAGGCCATGATTGTCATTGCCGACCGGATCCTGACCGGAGATCTCAACATTCCCCGGGAGAGCTCCATCCCGCTGATGGAAGAGATTGTCATGAGCGGCCGCATTAAATTCGATCCCAGCCGAAATAATTTCCCGGTCACACTCCATGATCCCTGCAACATGGTGAGGCTCATGGGCATCGTCCAGCCGCAGCGGCGGATCCTGGAAAAGCTCTGCCCCCAGTTCCGGGAAATGACGCCTCACGGGGTGGAAAATTACTGCTGCGGCGGCGGAAGCGGGTTTGCGGTCACCCAGTCGACCAACTTTCCCGACTGGCGCTCTTCCATTTCGGGACGGATGAAGCTCAAGCAAACCCTGGAGGCGTTCCGGGATGTTTCATCTCCGGAAGTGAAGAAATATGTGTGCGCACCCTGCTCTAATTGCAAAGGGCAGTATCGCGAGTTGTTCAACTACTATGGTGTCTGGGAGAAGTCGGGCATTCTCTATGGCGGTCTGGTGGAATTGATCGTCAATGCCATGGCCGACCTGAAAAAACCTTTTATTCAGTGGGAATGGCATTGAAAGCAGGAACTAACATCGGCATCTCCCTGATCCTGGTTATCGTCGTGATGGCGCTGCCTGCGGTTCTGTATGCCGCCGGCTGGACCGGCCTTCTGGCCTACATTGTGCCCGGCATCGCTCTTGCCATTTTTTTAATCGGCTGCATCCGGCGTATTTTGTTGTGGGGCAAATCGCCGGTTCCTTTCCGCATCCCCACAACGAGCGGCCAGGAAAAATCGCTGCCCTGGATCAAGCGAAGCCCCTTGGAAAACCCGGCTGGTATCCCCGGTGTCATCGGCCGGATGGCCTTGGAAATTTTGCTCTTCCGGTCACTTTTTCGCAATTGCGACATGGAGATCGTTGATGGAAGGCCGGTTTACGGCAGCGCCAATTGGCTGTGGTTTTTCGGCCTGCTCTTCCACGGTTCGCTGCTTGTGATCATCCTGCGCCATCTGCGCTTCTTTACCGAACCCATCCTTCCCGGCATTGCCATCCTTTCGGCCGTGGACGGCTTTCTGGAGTTGGCCATCCCGACCCTGTATCTGAGCGACATGACGCTCCTTGCGGCCGCCGTTTTCCTGCTCGTCAGAAGGATGGTCAGTGCTCCGCTTCGCTACATCTCGCAGGTCTCGGATTACTTTGCCCTGCTGCTGATCCTGGCCATTGCCGCGTCGGGCCTCTGGATGCGTCACATCCAGCCCACGGATCTGGAGCAGGTCAAAGCACTGGTCATGGGATGGGTAAGCCTCTCCCCTGTTTCACCTGAAGGCCTGAGCATCGTCTTTTTTATTCATTTATTTTTAATCTGCGTTCTTCTGGCCTGGTTTCCCGCAAGCAAGCTCATGCATGCAGGCGGCGTCTTTCTCAGCCCGACGCGCAATCAACCCAACGACAGCCGCAATCAAAGACATATCAATCCATGGAATGGGCCCGTATCGGTCCATACCTATGAAGAATACGAAAACGAGTTTCGCGATAAGATGAAGGCCGCGGGATTGCCCGTGGAAAAGGAGTAACCGTGGCGCACTTGAAGATTCCCAAACCGGATGAACTCATCAAAATCAACTTTGTGCCGCCCCGGACCTCATGGATGGATACCCCGGTCGATTTCCGGCCGGGAACCTGGAGCTACAGCGGGGGCGCAAAAAGCCTGACGCTTCTGGATCTCCCGAATCCACGCGCGTGGCAGCCGGCCGACGGCGACTGGAAACTGCCCGCTAACTGGAAAGAGATCATCATCGAAGGTATGCGGGAGCGCCTGGAAAAATACCGTTCCTTCCGCCTCTTCATGGACATCTGCGTCCGGTGCGGCGCCTGTGCAGACAAATGCCATTTTTACATGGGTTCGGGTGATCCTAAAAACATGCCGGTCCTGCGGGCCGAACTCCTGCGTTCCGTTTACCGCCGCTACTTTACGACGGCCGGAAAACTTTTCGGCAGACTGGCCGGCGCCCGCGATCTGACCGAGGATGTCCTCAAGGAGTGGTTCTATTACTTCTACCAGTGTACCGAGTGCCGCCGCTGTTCCGTCTTCTGTCCCTACGGCATCGATCAGGCGGAAATCACGATGATGGGCCGGGAACTCTTGAACCTCGTGGGCTGTAATATCAACTGGGTCATCGAGCCTGCGGCCAACTGCTTCCGCACCGGCAATCACCTGGGCATCCAGCCGGGCGGCATTAAGGATATGTTGGAGTTCATGGCCGATGATATCTTCGACCGCACGGGAGTCCGCGTCGATGTTCCACTGAATAAAAAAGGCGCCGATATTCTCTTTATCACGCCATCGGGTGATTTCTTCGCCGACCCGGGGACATATACGTGCATGGGTTACATGATGCTCTTCCATGAGATCGGCCTCAATTATACCTTCAGCACTTACGCCTCCGAAGGCGGTAATTTCGGCCTGTTCACCTCCGCGGAAATGGTGAAAAGGCTCAATGCCAAAATGTATGCCGAAGCCAGGCGCCTGGGCGTCAAATGGATCCTGGGCGGCGAATGCGGACACATGTGGCGGGTGATCCATCAGTATATGGATACCATGAACGGCCCCGCGGATTTTCTCGAAGAACCCGTCTCTCCCATCACCGGCACTCGTTTTGAAAACGCGAAATCGACCAGAATGGTCCACATTGCCGAGTTCACTGCTGATCTGATCAAGCACGGGAAGCTGCGTCTCGACCCGGGCCGCAATGATCATCTTCGAGTGACGTACCATGATTCCTGCAATCCGGCGCGCGCCATGGGACTTCTGGAAGAACCACGGTACATCATCAAACAATCATGCAACCATTTTTATGAAATGGCGGAAGACACCATTCGGGAAAAGACTCTTTGCTGCGGTTCCGGGGCGGGTCTGGGAAATGAAGAAAATCTGGAGATGCGCATGCGCGGCGGAATGCCGCGGGCCATGGCCGTGAAGGCCGTCGCAGAGAAATACGGAGTCAACCGCCTGGCCTGCATGTGCGCCATCGACCGGGCCACTCTCACCACGCTCATGGATTACTGGGTGCCAGGCGTGGGCGTTATGGGCGTTCATGAGCTTCTGGGCAATGCCCTGGTGATGAAGGGTGAAAAAGAAAGAACCGTCGATCTGCGCGGGGATGAGATGGTGGATAGTGGATAGTGAATAATGAATAATGAATGGATCCGTAGGGTATGGCTTGTGACCTTCAGGTTATCGCGACCTTTCCCTACACAGTGGATATTGAGAATATGAAGAAGAATAAATGGGGTTTAATCATATTAGGACTCGTAATCTTTCTTGTCGGGATCACTTTCCCCTTTTGGTACGGCAAAGGGAAAATATCCCGTCCGCCCGTATTGAGTCTTGATACTCCTGCTATTGCGGCGCTTTCGGAAAAGCGCTGTATCGAAGACAAGGCCTTCATGAGGACCAATCATATGAAGCTTCTGGGCGAATGGAGAGATCAGGCAGTCCGGGAGGGTAACCATCGCTACGTCGCTAAAAACGGAAAGACCTATGAGATCGGGCTCACGGGCACCTGCCTTATGTGCCATAGCAACAAAGAACAGTTTTGCGACCGGTGTCACAACTATGTGGGCGCGAAGCCCGCATGCTTTGGCTGCCACGTCGTTCCCGAAGAGGTGAAATAATGGAATCGAGTCGCAGGGATTTTTTAAAAACAGCAGGTGCATCCGCCCTGGCTTTGGTCCTGCCCCAGGCCCTGATTCTGCCCCAGGCGCTGGCCGCAGGCCCTGAAGCGGGACGAAAATTGGCACCGCTCACGGGAACCGGGCCTGCGCTTGCCGCCAAGCGCTGGGCGATGGCTGTCGATGGAAGCAGATGCCCGGCCTCGTGCACCGATTGCATCGATGCCTGCCATACGGTTCACAACGTTCCCGATTTCGGCAATCCCAAAGATGAAATCAAATGGATCTGGCACGAGGAGTTCCCCCGCATTTTTCCCGAGGAGAATCATTCCTATCTGCCCCCCAAAGCCCGCTCCATGAGACCGCTCGTTTTGTGCAATCACTGCACCAATCCGCCCTGCGTCCGCGTCTGTCCCACTAAGGCGACTTTCCGCAGGGAAGACGGCATTGTCATGATGGATTACCATCGCTGCATCGGCTGCCGCTTTTGTATGGCCGGCTGTCCCTACGGAGCCCGGAGCATGAATTATCGCGACCCCCGGCCGAAGATCAAAAAGATCACACCCGATTTTCCCACACGCACCAGAGGTGTTGTGGAGAAATGCAACTTCTGCGAGGAGCGGCTGGCCAAAGGCATACTGCCTGCCTGCGTTCTGGCTTGTAAAGAGAAGGCTCTGATTTTCGGCGATCTGGAAAATCCGCAATCGGAAATACGGACCTTCATCCAAAACCGTTTCACCCTGCGCAGAGGACCCATCCTCGGGACCGAACCCCAGATCTATTATAGTTTATGAGGCTTGTATGCTGGAAAAAGCGCTGAGAGGAAAATGGCCATACTGGATTTGGATCCTGTTTTTGCTGGCTGTCATTGGCACTGGCTTCTTATGCTACCTGGTCCAGTTGGATCAAGGCCTGGGAATTACGGGTATGAGCCGCAACGTCAGCTGGGGGCTTTATATCGCTCAGTTTACGTTTCTGGTCGGCATTGCCGCCTCGGCCGTTATGGTCGTCCTGCCTTATTATCTGCATGACTACAAAGCCTTCGGACGGATCACCGTGCTGGGCGAATTCCTGGCTGTATCCGCCGTCATCATGTGCGTGGCCTTCGTTTTTGCCGATCTGGGCCGGCCGGAACGGGTGATGAACGTCATCCTTCATCCCTCGCCAACTTCCATTCTATTCTGGGACATGATTGTTCTGTCCGGTTATCTGCTGATCAATCTCATCACCGGCTGGGCGGTTCTTGCCGCCAATGGCAAGGGGATCGCGCCGCCTGCCTGGGTCAAGCCCCTGATCATCGTGTCCATTCCCTGGGCGATCAGCATCCACACCGTCACTGCTTTTATCTACGCCGGCCTTCCCGGACGCAGCTTCTGGCTCACGGCGATTATGGCCCCCCGGTTTCTGGCCTCCGCTTTTGCGTCGGGTCCGGCCCTGCTGATTATCTTTTGCCTGATCCTGAAGCATACCGGCTCATTTGATGCGGGCGCCAAGGCCATTCGGACGCTTTCCCGGATCGTCGCCTATGCCTTGGCGGCGAGCATCTTTTTTGTCGCCGTAGAACTCTTCACTGCCTTCTACAGCGGAATTCCGGAGCACGGCCTGCCTTTCCGCTATCTGTTTACGGGACTGGAAGGCCATACAAACCTCGTCGCATGGATGTGGACGTCGGTGCTGCTGGCTTTTTCGGCCCTGGTCGTATTGCTTCTCCCGCACACGACGAAAAGGGACTGGCTTTTGGCTCTGGCCTGCGCTGCCGTTTTTGTCTCGCTATGGATCGAGAAAGGACTGGGTCTTGTCGTGACTGGCTTTATCCCGTCGCCGCTTGCGCATATAACCGAATACACGCCGACAGCCTTGGAGATCGGCATCACGCTGGGCGTCTGGGCCGGGGGATTCTTGATCCTGACGATCCTTTACCGGATTTTCATTGCCGTTCGCAGCACTTCGGGCGAGAACATGATTTCTCCCGCCGTTGAGAAAGAAGCGGGGCACGGTTTGTGAAAATTCTGGTCCTTAATTGCGGCAGTTCCTCTTTAAAGTATCAGCTTTTCGATATGCCGGCAGGCGCTGTCCTGGCGGGTGGTCAGGCAGACCGCATCGGCCAGACCGAAGCTTTGTTTCGCCATGACGTAAAAGAGCGAGAGACTTTTCTGGATAAAACGCTGCTAAGCAATCATAACGAGGCCGTGCAGGCCCTGTTGACATTTCTGGTGGACGACCGGCGGGGAATTCTGGCGGATATGAGCGAGATCGGCGGCGTTGGGCATCGGGTGGTTCACGGTGGCGAACATTTCCGAACGTCCGTCGTCGTTGATGCCGCGACGCGGCAGATCCTCGAGTCAACCAAAAAGCTCGCGCCGCTGCACAACCCGCCGAACCTCATGGGCGTGGATGTCTGCACCGCGCTGATGCCCGGCGTGCCGCAGGTGGCCGTTTTCGATACGGCCTTTCACCAGACCATGCCCGCGCATGCCTTCACGTACGCCATCCCTTACCGGTATTACACAGAAGACCATGTCCGCCGCTATGGCTTCCATGGCACATCGCACCGGTATGTCGCCCGCCGCACGGCAGCGCTCCTGCGAGAGACAACAGCAACACCGAAAATCATTACCTGTCATCTCGGCGCCGGCTCCAGCCTCTGCGCTGTGGCCGGGGATAAATCGATGGATACTTCCATGGGCTTCACTCCGCTGTCCGGCCTGGTCATGGGCACGCGCTCGGGCGATATCGATCCGGCGATCGTCTCCTTCATCATGGAAAAGGAAGGCTGCTCTATGGCCGGCGTTATGGAAATCCTCAACCGGCAAAGCGGTGTGCTGGGAATTTCCGGTGTGTCCCCCGACTTCCGCGACCTGGAAAAAGCAGCCGCGGAGGGTCATGAGCGCGCGCGCCTGGCGCTGGCCGTTTTCGCCTACAGCGTGGCCCGGGGTGTGGGCTCGCTGATTCCGGCGATCGACGGATTGGACGCCCTGGCCTTCACGGCGGGGATCGGTGAGCATTCGCCGCAAATGCGGCGGCGGATCTCAGGCTTCTTGTCCTGGCTGGGCATTGTCCTGGATGAAGATAAAAATAGCGACGGCGACGACGAAAGGGTCATCTCCGCGCGGGAATCAAAAATCAACGTTTTAGTTGTATCGACGGATGAAGAAAAAATGATCGCCGAGGAGTCCTGGGCGGTTTTACGGAAACAATGAAACGGGTCGAGAGCGACCACGTTTTTCAACCATTCAACAATGAATCGATATTGGAGGTAATCAAAATGAAAAAAGTTAAAATGACACCCAGCGAAGCTATCGTTGAAACGCTGCTTGCAGAAGGCGTGGACCATGTTTGCGGCATCGTCGGATCTGCATTTATGGACATGCTGGACTTGTTCCCGACGGCCGGGATCAAATTCATCCCCGTTCGTCATGAACAGAGCGCCGCCCATATGGAAGACGCTTACAGCCGCATCTCGGGGCGTTGCGGTGTCGTCACGGGCCAGAACGGCCCCGGTATTACGAACATGGTCACATCGGTTGCCGCGGCCAACATGGGCCATACACCTTTGGTGATTATTTCACCCTCGGCGGGAACACCCACGATCGGCTGGGACGGTTTCCAGGAGTGCGACCAGATGTCCGTCTTCCGATCCGTCACGAAAGCCATTGTCCGCGTCCCCCATCCCAAACGGGCAGCCGATTGCCTGCGCACGGCCTTCCGTATCGCCTATGCGGACCGGGGCGCCGTCTTGTATGATATTCCCCGCGACTACTTCTACGGTGAGCTGGAGGAGAAAATCCTGAAACCATCCCAGTACCGGGTTGACGCCCGGGGCTGCGGATCCATGGAACAACTGGACCGGGCGGCTGAGCTGCTCGCCTCTGCCAAAAATCCCGTTATCGTCTCCGGCCGCGGTGTCGTGGATGCCGACGCGCTCGATATCGTCAAGGCCATCGCCGAACACCTGACAGCGCCCGTTGCCGTGACCTATCTCCACAATGATGCCTTCTACGGAAACCATCCGCTTTCTGTCGGCCCGATCGGCTATATGGGCTCGAAAGCAGCCATGAAGACGCTGGCCAAGGCCGACGTCATGCTGGCCATTGGGACGCGGCTCTCTGTTTTCGGGACGCTGCCCCAGTACGACATCAATTACTTTCCGGAGAATGCGAAGATCATCCAGATTGACATCAATCCCAAGCACATCGCCCGGACCCACCCCATCGAGGTGGGCATCATCGGCGACGCGAAAGAGGCCACGGTGGAAATCCTGAAACGCCTCAAGGCCGCGGACGGGAAACGAAAACCGGATGAGAAACGTCTCGCTGCGGTAGCGAAAGAAAAGAAAATCTGGGAAAAAGAAATTGTCGGTCTGGCCATGGTGGACGGCAATCCTATCAACCCCCGCCGGGTCCTGCTGGAAATCTCCAGGGCTCTTCCGGATGATGCCATTGTCACAACGGATATCGGAAACGTTGCCTCCACGGCCAACAGCTATCTCAAGTTCAACCAGTCCCGCCGTCATATCGCCGCGCTCACCTTCGGCAACACGGGTTTTGCCTACCCCGCGGCCCTCGGGGCGCAGCTCGCCAAGCCCAAAGCACCGGTCATTGCCATCATCGGCGACGGGGCATGGGGGATGAGTCTCCACGAAGTCAGTACCGCCGTGGAGCACAACCTGCCCGTCATCGCCTGCGTCTTCCGGAATATGTGGTGGGGCGCCGAAGCCAAAAACCAGGTGGACTTCTACAACAACCGTTTTGTCGGTGTTGACATTCCCAATCCGGAGAGCTTCGTCCCTGTCGCGAAGGCGATGGGCGCCAATGGGATGCAGGTCAGCAAACCGGAGGATATCCGGAAGGCCTTTGAAACCTGCCTGAAAAGCCGCAAGCCTACGGTCCTGGAATTTTTAGTAGACGGCAAGCAGCTCGCGCCGCCTTTCCGGAAAGATGCCCTGGCTTTGCCGACACGCTTTCTGCCCAAGTACGCTCATCTGGATCATCGCAACTGGTATGATGAAGGAGGAGCAGATGATTTATAATGATTTGAAAGAAAAGACGGCCATCGTTACGGGAGCCGGCAAGAAGACGGGCATTGGCTATGCGATTGCCGAAAAGCTGGCCGCCTGCGGATGTAATGTCATTATCGCCGATCTGGGGAAACCTCCGGTGCCGGGAGAATCGCTCAGGTCCGCGACGAGCGACGAGATGACGGCTATCGCCACCGAGCTGGCCAAAACGTACGGCGTGAAAACGTTGGCCGTATCCGTTGACGTGACGGATAACCAGGCTATCGGTGCCATGGTGGATGAGATCAAGGGCAGCTTCGACCATATAGACATCCTCTGCAACAACGCGGGGGCGTCTTTCGGCGTGCCCAATACTGTGCTGGGTTACGACGAAGCGGCCTGGATCAGAACAATCGACGTAAATTTATTTTCCGTCTTCCGCATCTCGCGTGCCGTCGCCCCGCTCATGGCGGGCAAACCCGCAGCAATTATCAATACGGCTTCGCGGGCCGGCAAGGTGCCCCCGATTTTTAACAGCGCGTACGCTGTAGCCAAAGCCGGCGTCATTATGCTGACCAAGACCATGGCCAAGGAGCTGGGTGGAAACGGTATCCGGGTCAACGCTATCTGTCCGGGGCAAATCGCCACGGATCTGGAGAAGTGGCGCTTCGGACTGGAGGCGTCGTTTTTCGGCACGACGATTGAAGAACGGGAAAAGGAAATGTGCAAAACGATTCCGCTGGGCTACATCGGACCGCCTCGTGAAGTAGCCGATCTGGTGGCCTACCTCGCCTCGGAGGCCTCACGGTATATCACCGGACAGGCCATCAACGTCGATGGCGGACAGTGCATGGAATTATAAAAACAATTTACCAGCTTTTAGGAGGAGATATATTATGGACAATGTTATTGGCGGCAAACTCGTCGCGGATGCCCTGGTCGACCGGGGCGTGGATTACGTGTTTTCATTAAGTGGCGGGCACATTACGCCGATTTACCAGTATCTGGAGAATACGAGCGTCACTCTTTTTGACGTTCGCCATGAACAGGCGGCCGTCTTTATGGCCGAGGCCCAGGCCCGGATGAACCGAAAGCCTGCGGTGGCGATGGTTACGGCCGGCCCCGGATTCACCAATGCCTTGACCGGCATTGCCAGCGCGAGACTCTCCAACGCGCCGGTCATTTTAATTGCCGGCTGTGTGGGGACCGAAGCCACGGAAAAACTGGACCTGCAGGATATGACACAGCTGCCGGTCATCGAGCCGATGGTAAAGAAAGCCTTCGTCTGTCATGTTCCGGAACGCATCCCGGAATATATCGACATGGCCTTTCGCGCGGCCATGAGTGGCCGGCCGGGACCCGTTTACCTGGAATTTCCCTGCAACATCCTGAATGCCAAGGTGGACATGACGGCCGTCAAGAAGCCCAGCACAACGCTCGCCTCAAAGCCCGTCGACCGCGAGAACACCCTGAAGGTTGTCGAGTTGCTCAAGGCGGCCAAGAACCCGATCGTGATCGGCGGCAGCGGCCTGTGGTATTCGGATGCAGAGAAAGAGATCATCGAATTCGTGGAGAAGATCGGTATCCCGATTTATACGGCGGGCGCCGGCCGTGGCGTCATTCCCGATACGCATCCCCTTTGCTTTGAAGGCTCTCTGGCCATCCGTCCGGGCTCCGCGATGATTACGCTCATGACCACCGACCTTGTGCTCTTCCTGGGCGGGCGGTTAAGCCTCTTCTATATCTTTGGAGAAATTTTTCCGCAGACCGCGAAATTCATTCAGGTCGACATTGCCCCCGATGAAATCGGGCGTAACCGCACGATTGATCTCGGTATCGTGAGCGACATCAAGTCGTTTCTCAAGGAGCTCAATTCCGACCTGGATGAACAAAAAATCGCCGACACGTTAAAGAAGCAATATCAGCCCTGGCTGGCTACCGTTCGTGCCGCGCATGATGCCGGCAAGAAGGAAGCGAAAGTCATGTGGGAATGCAAGACCCTGCCCATGCATCCCATGCGTCTGGCCAACGAAATCAATAAATTCATGGATCGGGAAGATGACATCGTCGTTGCCGACGGCGGCGACACATCCACCTGGATGGGCATGACGAGGACCGTCGTCAAAGGCGGGACGTATCTGGATTACGGACTTTACGGCTGTTTGGCCGTCGGCATCCCTTACGCCAATGCGGCCAAGCTCAAACATCCGGACAAGCGCGTTCTACTCGTAATGGGCGACGGATCCGCGGGCTTTAACTTCATGGAGTTTCACACGGCCATCCGCAAGAAGCTGCCCATCGTGGTCGTCATCGCCAATGATGCGTCATGGGGAATGATCATGCACAGCCAGCAGTTGCGCCTGGGCCACAATATTCCCAACGGCACCGAGCTGGGCTGGGTGGATTACCACAAGATGGTGGAGGTCCTGGGCGGCTTCGGCGCCTGCGTTGAAAAACCGGAAGATATTCGGCCCGCGCTCGAAGCGGCGTTTGCCTCCGGAAAGACAGCCTGTATTAATGTCAAGGTCGATCCTTCAGTGATCAGCCCCGGCAGTGTCGCCCTGGCCAACCTTGGAGGATATAAATGTAATTGAAAAGCAATTTTCTGTCGCCGCTTTAAGGAACGGTCCCCAAAGTTGAACTTTTCAAACGAGACAAGGAGTTCCTATGAATAATGTGACTGCACCCAAGGAGTACAAGCTCTCCACGCGAAGTGCCTATTACATCTTCACACTGCTGTTTCTGTTGTATTTCTTCGATTACGTGGATCGGACGATAGTGACCTCCCTTGCTCCCTTCATCCAGAAGGAGTGGGGCCTCACGGACACGCAGTCCGGTCTGCTCATGTCGGTCGTCTACTGGTCTATCGTCGTTTTCGTTTTTCCGGTTTCGATCCTTGTGGATCGCTGGAGCCGGAAAAGGACCATTGGCGTTATGGCCCTTCTCTGGACGGCCGCTACGGTAGCCTGCGCCTTCACTAAAACCTTTCCCCAGCTGCTCGTGGCCCGTTCCGCCATCGGGATCGGTGAGGCTGGGTATGCCCCCGCCGGTACGGCCATGCTTTCCGGTTTGTTTCCTCCGGAAAAACGTTCCCGCATGATGGGCCTCTGGAATATCTCCATTCCACTGGGCATCGCCATCGGCATTGGCTTGGGCGGCTTCATTGCCACGCACTGGGGCTGGCGGCATGCCTTCGGCCTGGTGGCTATTCCCGGGGCGATCGTGGCCATCCTGTTTTTCTTCGTCAAGGATTATAAAACGGTGGAGCTGGTTAAAACCGATGCTTCATGCAATACCGGCCCCAATAAAGTCAAGATGAGCAAGATGGATATCTTCCGGGAGTTTGTTCATACCCCTTCCCTGATTTTTACCAATCTCGGGTTCATCGGTTGCATCTTTGCCAACAATGCGGTCATCTTCTGGCTTCCCACGTATTTTCACCGGACGACGGGCGTCTCCATCAGTGAGGCGGGCATGAAAACGAGTGTGCTCATGATCCTGGCGCTCATCGGCCTGCCTCTGGGAGGATGGCTGGCCGATATGTGGTTTAAGAAACGGGCGAATGCACGGCTCTTGTTTCCCGCGATTACAACAGCCTTGAATGCCATCTGCATCTTTACGGCTATATCATTCCTTCAGGGACAGGCACAATATCTGACTCTTATAGGAATGGGCATTCTGGCTTCAGCATTTGCTCCGGCGGCCATCACTGCCACTCAGGAGGTTATCCACCCCGGACTTCGGGCGACCTCCTACTCCGTGTGCGTCGTTGTTCAGAATCTCTTTGGGGCCTCCCTGGCGCCCATCGTGATCGGAAAGATATCCGATCTCTATGGCATCCAAGTGGCTATGTCTATTCTGCCCGTTTTCCTTGTAGTCTCGGCCCTGTTGTTTTTTGCCGGATCCTTCTTTTACAAAAAAGATCTGAGCAAGGTGGAAAAAATTACGCTGGAATGTGAGGATTAGAACAAGAGAGGGATCAAGGGACAAGGTAAAGAAGAGACGTTGCCATACGAGGATTAGACCGGGTAGGGAACGGTTGCGATAACCTATAGGTCACACAGCCGTTCCCTTCGATGAAGGAAGACATAAGTTATGAAAGCCGTTGTATATCGCAAAGACAGGGGGCTGGTTTATGAAGAGATCCCCGACTATCAAATAGCCGACGATGAGGTGCTGGTCAAAGTGGCCAACACGGGTTTTTGCGGTTCCGATCACTCTCTGGTGGCAGGCAGGCATTTAACCGACGGTACCATTATCGGCCACGAAATCAGTGCAGTGGTTGTAGAAAAAGGCGCCCAGGCGGGAGGCCCCGCTGTGGGTACAAGGGTTTGCATCAGGCCGACTTACTGCGGTAAATGCGCAAGCTGCCTCTCCGGCAAACAGCACCTCTGTCGTGTGCACAGGCGAACCACGGGGATCGGCGATTTACCGGGCGGCTTTGCCGAGTATGTCAAAGTCTATCCGCAAATGCTCATCCCCGTTCCCGAGGGTGTCGATTCCCGTAACGCTGCGCTCGCCGAGACCTTTGCCTCAGCGCTGCATGCCATTGATTGCACAAGCGGCACAAAAGGTTCCGTTCTGGTGATGGGAGGCGGTCCTATCGGCCTTTGCGCGGTTCGCCTCCTTAAAATTCTCGGCTACGGCCCGATTGTTCTCTACGAACCGGTCCGGGCAAAACGGGAGATCGCCCTCGTTTACGGAGCCGACCATGCCTTTGATCCCCTGGAAAAGGATGCGGATCAGCAGGCCATGGCGGTCGCTCCCGGCGGGTTTAATAAAACGTTTGAATGTTCCGGCGTAAAACAAAATATCGACCGCGCGATCCTGCTCGCGGCAGATAGTGGCGAGATTTGCATCGTGAGCATGATCTTTTCGCCTCTGGAAATCGCCGCGCCTTTCCTCATCAATCTCAAAGAAATCCGTCTCACGGCATCCAACTCCAATACGCATGAAGAAAATATCCAATGCCTCCGGTGGATGGTGGAAGGAAAAATCGATGCGCGGCCGCTGATTTCCGACTATGACGTTCTTGCGCGTCTCCCTGAGGTTTATCGGGAGCGGATCGATACCGGCCTGGCTATCAAGGCTCTTTTCAAGGTCGGCGAGGAGTTCTGAGGGGAAGACGAATGCCGGAGCAATATCAACTGATTTACGGGTTTGTCCACTGCCGCGGCAGGACGATCTATCATGCCGGATACACGGATTCGGAAGAGGAAGCACGAAAGTGGGTCAGGAATCACCGGGAAGGTCTGTCTCCGGCCATGAAGATCCCTCGCGAAGATCCGATTCGTTATTGTAAAGCGGCCTGGTGCCCTTTCAAAAAGCAGAAACCATGGTTCGACATGGTAGTCAATCGGACCGATCAGGGTGCCGTTCGCGACGACGTCGCAGTGAAGAATCTTTGATTTAATGAGCATCAGATGATAGTAACCGGACAAAATATCTCAGAGGGGTAAAAACAGCCAAAGGATTCAAAGTTTATGGGCGCAAAGGAAAGACGGGAAAGAGAAAGAGAACAGCGCAAGAGCCATATCCTGGATACGGCCAGAGAGCTGCTTCTGGAGAAGGGGATGAACGCCACATCCATCAATCAGATTGCTAAACGTTCCGAATTGAGCGTGGGTGCAATTTATTTCTATTTCAAAGACAAGGAGGAGCTTTTTGCGTCTCTTCAGCTGGAAGGACTGGAATTGCTTCACGGGTCCATTGAACAGGCTGTTCATAAAAAAGTATCACCGGAAAAGAAGATCCGGGCGATTGCCGCGGCTTATCTCCAATTCAGCGAAGAGCATAAGAATTATTTCGATATCATTAATTACTTTTTAACCTCGCCCGCAACCATCTTCCCGCCGAATTTGAAAAACGAAATCGATAAGCACGGCGATGCCAGCATCGCCATGCTGACTGAGGCCGTGCGTGAAGGTATCGACGCGGGACAATTCAAAGCCGTTGACCCGAAAAGGCAGGCGATCATTCTCTGGGGCGCCTTCAATGGCATGATCCAGCTGAAGAAACTGCAAAAGACCATCCTGGCAAAAAATGAATATCATTCTCTTTACAGCGAGATTGTGGATCGATTTCTGGATGGGCTGCGCGGTTAGCGTGCATTCCCGAAACCTGCATTCCGGGTAAATAATACTCCAATTCTGGACAAGTCAATGACCGCAATAGCAACTCTGCCGATTCCGGCTTGCGTCGGAGGACGATTTCGCTGCCTTAGGGGCATAGCCCAGGAGATGCCCTTTTTTTTGGATACCGGAGATTTACAAAAAAAGGCAGCCGCTTTACCGGACTGCCTTTGACTTTTCTAATGGTGCCGAAGCCGGGATTTGAACCCGGACAGGCGTACACCCACTAGACCCTGAACCTAGCGCGTCTACCAATTCCGCCACTTCGGCACGCGAGAAGTGACTATACTGAACCCGGGGTTCTTGTCAAGCTAAAATGACTTGAATTTAATACCCAAAATGCTATGTTGCTTCGCATGTTTAAAAACGTAGTGGGAAGAGAATATGATTGTATTTGAAGGAATTAAAGCAATAACAAAAGATTTTCGCGGGGCGTTTGTCACCATTGGCAATTTTGACGGGGTGCACCTGAGCCACCAGCATATCTGCCGGAAACTGGCCAGTGAGGCAAGAGCCGCGGGACAGAAATCGCTGGTGATCACCTTTGACCCGCATCCGAAGATGATTCTGCATCCGAATATCCATCCCTTTTACCTCCTTACCACACGGGCGGAAAAAATGGCCCTGCTCGAAAAATGCGGCGTCGATGCAACGGTGATTATCAAGTTTGATATGGCATACTCCAAGACCACCGCCGAACAGTTTGTGCGGGGGTTTCTGTGCGACCAACTCGCGATAACGAAGATTATCATCGGGCATGATTATGTCTTCGGTCAGGCCAGACAGGGCAATGACGCCTTTCTGAAAGCCCAGGGAAGAAAGCTCGGTTTTTCCGTGGAAGTGATCCCGGCGTTTAAAATAGGCGACGAGATTGTCAGCAGTACGCTGATTCGCAATTACATCCTGGCGGGCGATGTCTGTACGGCAAGCCGGTTGCTGGGACGATACTATAATGTAGCCGGGATGGTGGGAAGCGGCGCGGGCCGGGGTGCGGGTCTGGGTTATCCTACGGCCAACGTCGAGCCGGAAAAAGAACTGGTGCCGCCTTCGGGTATCTATGCGGCCTATGTTGATGTTGACGGCCGGCAATACATGGCGGCGCTCAGCATCGGCGTAAAACCGACATTTGAAGATTACACATCCACGTTTGAGGTGTTCCTCCTGGACTATGAGGGCAATCTGCGCGGACAAAAAATAAATGTGCTTTTTGTGGAGAAGTTGCGGGACATTGTCAAATTTGACGGTCCCGAAAGCTTGAAGCGTCAGATTGCGGCGGACGTGGAGAAGACAAAAGAAATTCTAAAACTGAAAAAATAAATTTTGGAGGAAACATCATATGTTAAAAATTGCCATTGTGGGCGCGACCGGCATCGTCGGTCAGCAGGCCATCGTCAGCTTGCTTGGACATCCCTGGTTTAAAATTACCAAACTGGTTGCCTCGGAGCGCTCGGCTGATAAGAAATACATCGACGCCCTCAGAGACGCCAATGGTTCCATTCGCTGGTGGTGCACCGAAGAATTGCCGGCGGACATTGCGAATATGGTGGTCGAAGAAGCAGCGAGCTTTGATCCGACATCCGTCGATATCATTTTCTCGACCATGGATACAGGACCCGCCAAGGAGCTCGAGCCTAAATACGCCAAAACCACTCCGGTCATCAGCACCGCCTCGGCGTTTCGCTATGAATCCGACACCCCGATTCTCGTGGGTGGCGTCAATATGGATCACGCCGCGCTCCTGGCCGTTCAGCAGAAAAACCGCGGTTGGAAAGGGTTCATTTCGCCCAAATCCAACTGCACGATAGCGGGTCTGGTGATTTCGTTAAAGCCGATTCTGGATAATTTCGGTGTCAAACAGGTGATGATGACATCACTGCAGGCGATGTCCGGCGCGGGTCGTACACCCGGGCTTTCGGCCATGGATATGATGGAAAATGTTGTTCCGTACATATCCGGCGAAGAGCCAAAGGTCGAAACCGAACCGCAGAAGATTCTGGGAAAATTTACCGGCAGCGCCATCCAGGATGCGAAATTCGGCATTACCGCCGCCTGCAACCGCGTACCGGTGCTCGACGGGCATCTCGTCTGCGCATTTGTGCAGACTGAAAAACCCTGCACACCGGAAGATGTAAAGCGGGTCATGGTCGAGTATGGCAAAGACTTTGCGGAATTGCATCTACCCAGTTCGCCTGCTCATCTGATCGACGTTACCGATGATCCATTCCGCCCGCAGCCGCGCGTGGATCGCGACAAAGGCGGCGGCATGACCGTCACCGTCGGGCGCATCCGCAAAGACCCGATTATTGAAAACGGCATCAAGTACGTCTGCCTGGCCCATAACACCAAGCTGGGCGCGGCCAAAGGTGCTCTGCAGACTGCGGAGTATCTGGTCAAGAACTATCTGAAACTTGTCTAAACCTTCTTCCAAGGGCTGCGGAAGTCTATTTGTCGATCATCCGCAGCCCTTTTTTTACTCTTATAACAACACGATTTTGTCCGGACACAGCCTCATCAGTTCGTGAAGAAAACGGATAGTGTCGGCGGCGACAGGCGACTGTGAATGGCGGCAATCACCGAACGGAGCCAAGACCCACCTCTAAATAAACCCTCACACCGAAAATCGAAATCATGGATTGATGGCGATTTTACCGCATTGCCACCTGTGAGTCGCCGGATCTTTCATGGCTACGGTTTACAGCATGTTTTTGAAGCGGCTCCAATTTTTTCTATTGTGCCCTTGACCAGCGATCGCTTTTGCCGATCAAAATGCCGCTTTCTTGCGCGATGCATTGCAAAATTCGGAACAGCAAAAAAGCTGATCGAATTTCTAAAAGCCAACCATCAAGGCGATAAGTTTCTTTTGGTGACGGCGACCACAGAAGTCACCATTCTTCGCCTATCATCGCGCGGGGACGGATTTGTATTGAAAAACCGTACCGTGTTCTGTTTTTCAATACAAATCCTTTTTCTCCATATGGAATATTAATTTGTCTGAGGGCTTTTATGATGCTATCTATCAGTAATCATTGAATACGAATGCTCTGCCATGACTGGCACGCTTATTGTAGTAAACATATTTGTGATGAGATCAATACAATTATGTACTTTTGGCGGCGGATACAGGTAGCAATGACGCCAAACATACCCGGTCATATGCCCGACCTGACAAAAAAGGGAGTTTCCATGCATATCTAAAAGGTGAAATGCATCAATTCAACGAGACACTATCAGAGCATCAAGCTTTTATCATACCAAAAAAAGAAAGGAGTACAGACGTGAAAAAGAAAAAAATATTTAATGTTTTTTTGATGATGGGGATAGCCATTTTGTTGTGTGCCAGCCCTTCGCAGGCGGCAGGTAAGAAGGTTCTGTTCATCGATTCCTACCACACAGGCTACGCATGGAGTGATGGGCAGGTTCAGGGCGCTAAAAACCTCTTGGCGGGAAGATACGATTTCAAAGTAATTCACATGGATACCAAGCGCAATCCATCAGCCGATGCTCAGAAGAAGGCGGCGGAAAGGGTCAAGGCTGAAATCGATTCCTGGAAACCGGACGTAGTAATTGCCGCCGACGACAATGCCTCGAAATTGGTTATCGTGCCTTTTTACAAAAATTCGAACATCCCCTTTGTTTTCTGCGGACTTAACTGGGATGCCTCAGCTTACGGTTTCCCCACCAATAATGTGACCGGCGTACTAGAAGTTTCCGTTATGAGGCCGCTCATCGATACGATGAAAAAATATGCCAAGGGCAATCGTATCGGATTCCTGGGAAAAGACAATGAGACAGACCGCAAGGAAGCGGATATGATTTCGAAAAAATTTGGTGTTACGTTCTCGGCTGTCAAGTTTGTCAATAACTTCGAGGAGTGGAAAACGGCTTACAGCAAAATGCAGGATGATGCTGATATGCTCATTTTTATCAACAACGCCGGGATCAACGGCTGGAATGACGCAGAAGCAAAAAAGATCACCAGAGAAAAAACGAAGATTCCGACCGCCAGCAGTCATGATTTTATAGCTCCATTCGTTCTGATCGACTATGCCAAACTTGCCGAAGAGCAAGGTGAACTGGCCGCCGGAATGGCGATAAAAATTCTCAACGGCACATCGCCGAAAGATATTCCCGTTACAAGCAACAAGAAGGGACAGATGTATATCAATCTCGCCATTGCGAAGAAACTGGGGATTCAGTTTCCGCTGGAGACTCTGAAAGCGGCTAAAGTCATCAGTGAATAGATCTATTTGAATATTCATCTCATTTCATTTTGTGACTGAGATGAAAAATAGCTTGTAAGATTACGATCTCTCTCCCGGGTTCTGGGAACCGACAGAATTTATGGAAAGAGGTCGTAATCAAATAGGCGGTGGGAATATACCACTGTCCGTGGCTTTTACGCAGGCAAAATAATAGGGAATTTGTCTATGAAATATTCAATGAAAGCAAAAATATTGTTCTTAGTCGGCCTCGCTTATTTGATTACAGTTATCGCTGTGGTCGGCCTGACGGTTTACTTGTCGGGAAACATCGCCGACGAGGTAGCCGCTGTTGTCGATAACGGACAGGTCGAGGTATATTCACAGAGGCTGGGCGGTATTGCCGGAGAAATTGACCAAAGCTACCAGGGCCTGCAAACGGTGATCAACAGCACCGGACTCGCCGGTACCGACATGGCCAAAACCTATGAAGCAGAGGCCCAGACAAACATCATCAATGCACTGAAAAAGAAATATTATGCGGAAAAGCAGTTAAAGGATACGGACATTTTCCCTTTTATTATAGATGCCCGGACGGATGTTATCCTCCATCCATTTTTAGAAAAGGGAAACTCCACATTGAAACAGGCTGGATTCGCCGAGCTCCTTTCAGAAGCCAAGCAGAATGTCTTCCGGTATCAACAGGGAAATTTGACAAAATGGGTCTTCTTCAAAAAGTTTGCTCCCTGGGGCTGGACCGTTTGTTATGTCGTTCCTGACAGTCTGAAAAACGCCGGAGTCTATAAAGTGAGCAACCTTCTCGACACCATGGGGTACATGCTTGCCTTGATGATCTTTTTGTTCGCTATTGCAGTTATGTTTTGCCTTACCTGGTTTATCACCCGATTTATTACCCGACCCATCGGAGGGGTGATCCTCGGCCTCAATGATGCATCGGAACAGGTTGCAGTTTCCGCGGCGCAGGTGTCGGCATCGAGCCAGTCCTTAGCCGGAGGAGCATCCGAGCAGGCCGCATCTCTGGAGGAAACCTCTTCGTCCATGGAAGAAATGTCTTCAATGACCAAGCAGAATGCCAATAACGCCGGTCAGGCCAAAGCGATGATGGGAGAAGCCGGCCAAATTGTTCAGAAGGTCAGCGGACATATGGATGAGATGGGCACGGCCATCGCGGAAATTACGAAGACAAGCGAAGAGACCGCGAAAATTATTAAAACCATTGATGAGATCGCGTTCCAGACCAACCTGTTGGCCTTGAACGCGGCAGTGGAAGCGGCCCGGGCGGGCGAAGCCGGGGCTGGTTTTGCAGTGGTCGCCGATGAAGTGAGGAATCTGGCCCTGCGTTCGTCAGAGGCGGCAAAAAATACGAACAACCTCATCGACAATACCATCAAAGCTGTAAAAACCGGCAACGAGTTGACGAAGAAGACTCAGGAAGCATTTAAGGAAAACATTTCCATTTCCAATAAGATCAGCCAGTTGATTGATGAAATCGCCACCGCTTCACAGGAGCAGGCCAAGGGCATCTCGGAAGTGAGTGCCGGAATAGCTGAAATGAATGGAGTAACCCAGCATTCGGCAGCCACCGCCGAGCAATCGGCCAGTGCCTCAGAAGAAATGAATCTTCAGGCTCAAAAGATGAAAAGCTACGTAGCAGATCTGAGTGAAGTAGTGGGCGGAGGATCATTCGTCCAAACGGATCATCACAGTGAGTCTGCCGACCTCAGGATCTCGTCATCCAGGGCTCAACTAAAAGAGAAACGTGAAAGGACGGCGCTGCTCCGCTGATGAAGGAAAGAAAAAGGGAGATCGGGAAAAAGCAGTGGCCAGGAGTTCTTTACTCCCGTGAAAGCGCAAATATTGAAGGATTTCTGATTCGCCTTTTCCAAGTCCGAATTGGAACTTGATAAACCGGAGCTTGGAAACATAAAGTTCGCAAAACCCCATGATGCGGGAGGCCCGGCGCCTTCCCGGATCATGGGGTTGAAATTGATTCAAAGCGATTGGACGGACGACTCTCGAGCGAAGAGAAAAAGATCCATTTGCTTTCTCTATTTCTTCTTTATCCGCTTTAATCCAAAGCCCCGCTAGGCGCGGATACTACATTCTCGGGATCAGGGATGCATTTTCCCAGAGTCCGCCGTCGACGATCGGTGTCTTGGCAAAAACTATTGATCCCGGCTTTACAATCATAACGGCAGCTCAGCTGCCCGCAAGCGAACTCCCTTCTTTCCCCTTTTTTTTCGGGTTTGACGTTGTTACAGAACGCGGCAATATTTTTTTCGCACGGGTTTTGCCGGCCGTACATATTTTTATAACTGAACATTACCGCAAGGCACACGACAGCAGGCACTTTAGCTGCAAAAAAAATTCTCCGCGTATATCTTCATTCCATCCTTCTGCTATTTTTTACCGTGGCACCACTCTTAACGTCCTCAAAGGGCACCGTTGCTTTCCTGCCGAACCATCGGATTACCGAAATAACGGGGGAAGATAAGTGAATCTGACTGCATAATAACTTATTATTGTGGATGCCGATCGACAAGAAATTGACCTTTGATCCCGCGCACGCGGGACGAGCGTTAATCCTCCGCAGCTTGCTGCGAAATAATGACGTTTATTTCATCCCTCGACAGCTTGCTGCGAGGTGGTTGATTATTTTCGGGGTTGAATCTTTGAACTTTATATTTAGATATGTTTGTTATATTGAAAAAACCGCACAGGATCTATGCAGCTGATGGGTGTTACCGTCTCTCTTCTATCATCCGTAACGCCGGAGTGTTCAATCCCATCTGCTATTCGATCCGCAGGATGGAGGCAAGACCACGATGATTGAAAAAGGCAAAGCGTATGCCCCCGGCGAATGCTATGATTATCAGTTATTGATCAAACACATTCTGGAGAGCCCGCGCGTTTATGCGCCGGAGCAGGAAATCCTCTACCGGGACAAAGTTCGGATGACCTATCGGGATTTATTCTCGCGCATTCAAAGATTGGCCAGCGCTCTGACAAAGCTGGGTGTCGAATTCGGAGACACGGTTTGCATGTTCGATTATGACTCCCACCGGTACCTGGAATGCTTTTCGGGCGTGCCCATGATGGGCGCCGTTTTGCATACCCAGAACTGGCGGCTTTCACCCGAGCAGATTCTCTTCACGATGAATCACGCGGAAGATAAGGTTGTCCTCATTCACGCCGATTTTGTTTCTATGCTGGAACCCCTCTGGCAGAAACTGACCACGGTAAAGAAATTCATTTTGATCACAGAGGATGGGCAGAAACCCGCTTCGGAGATTCCGTTTGACGCTGAGTATGAAACTATGCTGGGCGCGGCCGCTCCGTCTTATGACTTTCCCGATTTCGATGAACGGACGAAGGCGACCACCTTCTATACGACGGGGACGACAGGGCTTCCCAAGGGCGTCTACTTTTCACACCGTCAACTCGTCCTGCATACGCAATCCGGCGTGATCAGTCAGGGGGCATTTGAATCGGTCTGTCGCTTTCGCTCCAATGATGTGTATATGCCGCTCACGCCGATGTTTCACGTTCACGCCTGGGGCGTGCCTTACGGCGCGACGTTGATGGGAACCAAACAAGTCTATCCCGGCCGTTACGAACCGGAGATGATTTTGAAGCTCGTCGAGAAGGAGCACGTCACTTATTCCCATTGCGTGCCCACCGTGCTGCAGATGGTTTTGAATCATCCGGCCGCCGAAAAGGCGGATCTGTCGCGCTGGAAAGTCATCATCGGCGGTGCGCGCCTCAACAGGGGGCTGGCTCTGGCCGCCATGGAAAAAGGCATCCAGATTTATGCTTCCTACGGCATGTCGGAAACGTGTCCGTTAACCTGCCGTGCCAACCTGAAGTACTGGATGCTGGGGAAGCCGCAGGAGGAACTGGTGGATAATCTGATTATGACCGGACTTCCGGCGCCTTTCGTCTATGTTAGGCTTTTCGATGCCGACGGACGGTCTATTCCGCAAGACGGTGTTTCGACCGGAGAAGTCTGCGTGCGTTCGCCATGGCTCACCGAAAACTATTTCAAAGACCCTGAACGGACGAAGGAACTCTGGCAGGACGGCTGGCTGCATACCGGGGACATCGGCTACATCAACCCCGACGGGTATCTCCAGGTGACCGACCGGATCAAGGACGTCATCAAAACCGGTGGAGAATGGATATCGTCCCTGGATCTGGAAAACTTATTGAGCCAGCATGAAGCGGTTCTGGAGTCGGCGGCCATCGGCATTCCCGATGCCAAGTGGGGGGAAAGACCCGTGATGGTCGCTGTGCTGAAGCCGGCGTTTAAAGACAAAATCAAGGAAACCGACCTTCGTCAATTTCTGTTACTGGGCGCGCAAGGCGGGAAAATTCCCAAGTACGGCGTGCCGGACAGAGTGCAGATCGTCGCGACGCTTCCCAAAACCAGCGTCGGCAAAATCAATAAGATTGAACTGAGAAAAATATACGCAGTTGGTTGATGTGAGAAACAAAGAGAACAGTCTGTCTTGCCTTCGACCGCTGTCAAGACAGACTCCGTTGATGATTGATCAGGTCCGGCTACTTGCCTTCAAATACAAATTTCTTTAATACCCAGCCTGTTTTGCCTGAAGCGGATTTCACTTGAATCCAATTTTTTGAATCCGCTATTTTTTCGACAAGCTCTCCTTTTTTCAGGGTAACAATAACCTTGCTCAGATGTCTGGGGTCTTTCCTCATTTTAGCGTCCCTGGTAATGTATAAATATTGGACGAGAGGCGCTGCAGGTTGGCTCGCCTTGGCGCTCTCCGGCTGTTGTATATTTTTTTGCTCCTGATTATTTGCAGCCGACTCAGAACTGATATTTTTTGCACTGTCCGGCGCTGTCGATTGTACATTGTCGGGGGTCGCCTGCGAACCCGCACACGCATAAAAGAGCACACATAACAAAATTACACTGAATATCTTTTTTATCATCATTGCAATTCTCCTTCACGAAAGTCATTATTGAGCCCGCTTAAATGCGAATGATCTCAGGGCAAACATGTGCAGTCGAAATCTATTTAATAGATGCCAATTGTTATTGAGCTAGACCTAACCAGGGTGTCTGTCAAGATAATTCTGATCGGGATGGTTTGTCACTTTCTCTTCAGGCAGTCTGTAAAGATCGGCGCCGCCTCGATTTGCTTGAGGCGCATGAATTACTAGGGTGAAAAGAATGCTTTTCTCCCGTCTCTCGGATCCGACCTTCCGCATCTGAAAGCAGGCCGACATGAAAACGCCTCGGAGATTAGATCGCTTTGAGATGCTAACTTCCGTAATTCATGTTTCTCCATTCTTTCATTTTATGCTACATAGCAAACGAGTAATGGTGGAATATTAACACTCAGCCGAAGATTCCGGTATTCACCGCCATACGAAGTGGATTATCATGATGAATGAGATTCTGCTCAATGCCATTCTGAATTTATTTGCTATCCGGACTTCCCTGATCGAGTCATCCGGACGGTCCGAGGCGTTTGCGATCATCGACCGTTATCTCCGGGACTATCTGCGCATCACCCATTCCGATGACTACCTCAAATTGTTTGAAGAGGCTCTGGACATTCATCAAACCGGTGACGAGCAGACGAAACTGGCGCAGGCCCGCGCAGTAACTGCAAATTTGAAGCGACTGCTGCCTCGTTTTGATCAATATGTGTTTCTCATCCGCTATCTGGAACTTGCGAACATGGGAGAATGCCGTCATGCCGAACTTGGTGATGTCGTCGCAGCCGAACTCCAGATCACTCCGGAGGTCATGAGAGAGCTGTCATTACTGACTTCAACAAGAATAGACAGGGTCCTTCTCACCGCCAATTTTCTCTGCGTGAACCTTGACAACGCAGCGCAAGGGACATGCCGAAGGATTTCCCGGCCGGCCTTTTGTGCCGCCTTTACCGTTTATCATCTCGAGGAAGCTGATGCTTATTTTCTCAGGGGAGAGCAAGGCAGTATATCCGCCGACTCGCTGATGCTGCCTTCGGGTACCCCGCACCTGTTGCAGTCCGGCTCTATTTTGCGGGATATGTACGGCAACTGCATTTATGATCAGGAGATCCACGCGGCCTTTCAGAGTGCCTCCCATGAGCCGCTCCGGATGTGCGCGGAAGGTCTTGATTTCCGCTATCCCGGAAGCGATAGGGGTCTCCATGAGTTCAGCTTTTGCGAATCGGGGGGCAGGCTGGTGGGGATCATGGGACAAAGCGGCTCGGGCAAATCCACGCTGCTGAATATTCTCACCGGACAACTCTCCCCTGATCGCGGCCGGGTAAGCATTAATGGGCTGGACCTTTACCGGGACGCCTCGCGCCTGGAAGGTGTGATTGGCTACGTCCCGCAGGACGATCTGCTCTTTGAACATCTCTCGGTGTTCGACAACCTCGCGTTCAACGCCGCGCTTTGCCTCGCCAACCTCGACAAAAAAACCCGCGACGCCCGGGTGGAAGACCTCCTCACTGAACTGCAGCAGTTGTCGACCCGGGATCTCATGGTAGGGTCCCCCCTGGAAAAAACCATCAGCGGCGGTGAACGCAAACGGCTGAACATCGCGCTGGAGCTGCTCAGGGAACCTTCCATCCTCCTTGTTGACGAACCAACCTCGGGCTTATCCTCCGCCGATTCGGAAAACGTCATGGCACTGCTCAAGGCTCAGGCCGCCTTGGGCAAACTGGTGATTGTGGTCATTCACCAGCCGTCTTCGCGCATCTTCCGGATGCTTGACGCCCTGTGGATCCTGGACACGGGCGGACGGCCGATATTTAACGGCAACCCGCTCGATGCCATCGTCTATTTCCGCACCGAGGTCCAACAGGCCGACATGGAAGAATACGCTTGCCCCCGCTGCGGCAATGTCAATCCGGAACAGCTCTTTGAAATTATCCAGGCCCGGGCCGTGGATGAAAACGGCCGTTTCACCCAGGAGCGCCGAATTACACCGGGAGAATGGCACAAGCGCTACCTGGCCCGCCGCGACGGACACGCGCTATCAGAGATGTCAAGAGCACCGTCCCTGACGACGCCCCAAATGGAGCGGCGCCTGTGGCGGCCCGGGGTGGCCGGTCAGTTTTGGATTTTCTTTTTGCGCACACTCAAAAGCCATGCCCAAAACCGGCAATACCTCTTCATTAATCTGCTCGAACCCCCGCTCCTGGCAGTCATCGCTGCTCTGATTTGCAGAGGCTCCTGGGGTGTGGAATACGTGTTCATGGAGAACAAGAACCTCAGTAACTTTTTCTTTATCAGTATTGTGGTCGCCATCTTCCTGGGGCTGAGTATCAGCGCCGAGGAAATCAACCGCGACCGGAAAATGTTGAATCGCGAGCGGCTGCTTCATCTCAACTGGACGGCTTATATCTCGGCCAAAACCTTCTACCTGGCGGGAGTCGCCGCCCTGCAGATGGCGCTGTTTGTCTGGCTGGGGAACTTCATTCTCAAGATACCGGACATGAACGGCGTCTCATGGCTGGTGCTTTTTTTCTGTGCCCTGGTTTCCTGTATTCTTGGGCTCAATATTTCTGCCTCAGTGCGTTCCGCCGTCAACATCTATATCATTATCCCCATCCTGCTGGTGCCTCAGATCATGCTCGGCGGGGCCTCTGTGCCCTTTGACGAGCTGATGGACCGCGAGGCGGGCGCCCGGAATGTACCCCTAATCGCCGATATCATGCCGTCGCGCTGGGGGTATGAGGTTCTGGTGGTCGAGCAGTATGGCAAAAACCGCTATATGCGCCTCTTCTTTGAGGATGAGCGCCTGGCCATAAACAGCGATTATATGCTCCAGGTCAATATTCCCCAGATGCAGTCCCTGGCCGATTATCCTCTGCTCGAATCCGCAGAACCGGATCATGCCGGTCAAGCCCGGCGCAAACTGGCCGTGCTCGCCACAGAATTGAGGATTATCGAAGAACGAACCGGGATAGCCTTTGGCCTTTCGGCGGCCGCGCTGGAACCGAAGACCTATACCCTCGATACCTGTCGGCGCGTCAAAGAATATCTGGAACGCATCGAAAAGGTTTATCAGGATCTGCATACCCGGGCCGTCGCGGACAAACGCGCCACGGAAAAACAGCTGCACGACTCCCTGGGCAGCGCTGGCGCGCAAAAATTCAAAAGCACCTATTACAACGAGGCTATTGCAGACCTGGTCCTGAACGTAAAAGACCTGGAGGCCGTGCGTCTTTCCGGCAACCGTCTGGTGCGTGTTGCGGCCCCGGTCTTTGAGGATCCGGAATCGAAACTCGGCTGCGCGCCGTTTCTGGCGTCGTCAAAACGACTGGGATCGTGGCGCATGGAGACGTTTTATTTCAATCTGCTGGTATTGGGAGGAATGGCCGTCCTGCTCTTTCTGGCGCTTGCGGCGCGCTTGCTGCCGCGGCTTTCCGGCATCAAGAGAACAATACACTGACAGGAGAAATGTCATGATAAGAAAAACAGGGTTACTCATCGGTTTGCTTGCGATCATTTCCTTTGGGATATTCACGGCACAGGCTGCGGACCCGTCGCATCCCCAAAAGAGGACAGTGGACAAACCGGATGCCTCGGACAAGAATGTTTGGCCCTTAATGAGCGGAAAGGCTTCTAAGAAAGATACGCCGGCAGTGTATTATCATGCCGGCCCGATCAAGGATGCCGGACTATCCTATCAGGAAAGCCTGACTCTGCCGGTTAAGGGCAGCTATGCGTGCAAAAGCGAGACCCAGTTACGAGTCCTCGCCGGCATGCATGGTTTCGATATCAACTATGCCCTGGTCTTTGGCCGTAAGAAGGAATTCGTCAACACCATGAAATTTCTGCATTCCGAAATCCTGGGACGTTTAAAGAAATCGGATTATGTGAACCCCAATATGATTGCCGCCGACGAAACCAAAAAGCTCCTCGCGGACATAACCGATCCCCAGAATCTGGAAAAATATAAAGCTTACTGGTCGAAACAAATGGACACCAACATGAAGAAGGCAGCTAAAAATCCCGAGCTCATGGAGGCGCTGTTAGACAACTGGTATGGCTCTCTGATCGAAAGCAGCTTTGTCCTGTGCAGTCTTGCCCTCAACAGCACGGGCGGCGACAAACTTTACTCATTGTTCGTTGATTACATGCTGCGCGTTGACGCTTTGGATATCAGGATGCAGGAGTTTTATAATTCCGATTACGGCAGAGCCCTGGAGCAGGCTGACCGCAAAACTGTCTTTGCTCCGATCCGCGAACTGATTCAGAAGAAACACGGCTTGCTGGACCGGCAGGATATCAATTTCATTCTCTCCGCCATGAAAAACATCCGCGCCGAATACGTGAAGCCATGTAAATAATGATCGCTCATCCGGCTGGTGCGTGTTCCATCCGCAAGAGAATTCTGGTCCGGCTTTCGGCAGGCGCTGGAGAATAGAAAGGGCTATAAGCCGCAATAAAGATCATCAAGCTAAAAGGGAATATTTAATTTTCCTTCATTGAATAATTAGTGATAATAAAGGTAAATGATTAAAAAGTCTGTTGACAAGGGGGTGGCAGGTGAAGAATTTGGTGATTTTGTCAGGTGGGTTTGATCCAATTCACATGGGCCATGTCTATATGATTGAGGCTGCTTCATTGCTTGGTGAGATTGTCATTTGTCTGAACAGTGATGATTGGCTGATACGGAAAAAAGGTAATCCTTTTATGTCCTGGATTGAACGGGCAACCATTGTGGGTAATATGAAATATGTCATTGATGTATTGCCCATGAATGATGACGATGATACTGCCTGTGACGGCATTAAAAGCGCGTATACAAAATATAAGAAACAATACGACATGATCTATTTCGGCAACGGCGGTGATAGAAACGTTGTTTCGACACCGGGCAAAGAACAGGAATTGTGTAAACAGTTAGGGATAGGATTAATTTGGGAATTGGGCGGCAAGACCAAAGTTCAATCCTCAAGTTGGGTTTTAGATAAACAGAGCAAATAAAAAACAGAACATTACATTCTCATACGGAATTCATATGGCAAAAGCGGCTGTTCATAAACGAAACTCTCCTCAGGTAAGTGTGCAACCGACGAAAGTTATTTCATACCCGGCCGTTGCCGACGGAGTTGATCTACCGGATCTCACATTTCGCAAGAACAAAGATGAGGAAGCGTTTGTCGGGCCGACATCGCCCCGACAGTGCTCACCTCTCAAGACAAATCCAATCATCGATGAAATCGTGTCGGCGTTTGACGATCTGAAGTTAAAGACACTGCTTGCCCCGCTGTTGCCAATGATTGCGGCGTCCAACATCACATTCCATATCGTTGGCCGTCGTGGATCGATGTTAAAGATCACGCAGGACACGATGAATGTTGTTGTTGAGGCGCATTGGAATTTATTCATCCCCTATTTTGAACATGTCAAAGCACTTCCCATCATTCATCCCGAGGTCCTGGATATCTTCGCCAGGGCTGTCTTTCGCTATATGGCCCTGGCCGCGAAGCATCCCAAGGTCGCGGATAACCAGCCCAGGAGCTTCGTTGTCGAGGCCTACAAAGCACGGCCCGAGCTTTTATTGGCTTCGTTGGACATTTTCAATAAACCCAGTATTTACCACATCCAGCCGACAAGATCCTGGTTCAACAGGATTTCTATGGTTAATGACACGTATCGTTTCCAGATTGGCGTTGCCGCTGGGGCTGCCGCCCCGTCCGTGCGTCCTGAATTCCTGGAAGAAGTTACCGACTTTGTCCATAAAGTTGTGAAAAACTATGCTTTCCGTTATGCAGATTATCTGTGGACGCAGCAATACAAAATTACCTTCGGCAACCCCTCCGATGCGGGGATGGTGGGGCGCGAAGGGGAAGACATTGTCATTCACATTGATCCTTTAATTTATCAAACCTCGTGGAAACCGGCGCTTTATTTAAGCCTTGGCTATGCGATCATGCTTGCCATCCTCCAATCGGCGGGAAGAGACGATAAAAAAGAATATACCTATCTGGCCGTGAAGAAGACCTGGAATCGTTTTTTGAGCTTTGATGAATCTGTTGAGAAGCAAAGTGTGCGTGAGATTTACAGGTTGCCTCAGGTAACCGAAGCGGTTCAGTGCCGCAGCTTGATGGAATGCACGATCGGCAATAAAAGCGGCGAACTTGTCGATGATTTTATGATGCTCATGAACTATTCTTCCAAAGATACCATTTTGGAAAAGTTGGCTATTTTAAACGAGATCCGGAATGGGAAGGGGACAGGTTCTTATTTTGAACAATTATCGAGTTCCGTCCGGAATATAAATTCATCTTTGATAAGGAATAACATTAATTACAGCAAGCTGATCGAGATCCTGCGCAATGACAACATCGATCATCTGCAGTTGGCGGAATTTTTACATACGGGACAATTAGGCGGCTTGACCGTTGTGGATGTGAGCGAATGGCTGTTGCTCCGGACGCTTTTATATGACCTGATTAATGCGCCCAAGGTATTCAGTAACGATTACAAAATGCTTTTGAAGGTTTTGACAAAAGTATGCAAGAGCCTGATTGTTTATATCTGGATGTTAGGTGTGGATGACGATGCGCGTTATGAAATGGTCAGCGCGTATATAGCAAAGCTGATGTACGATATTTTCGTGTTTAATCGCGTCAAAATCTATGACATCGTTGCCGACCCGGTGGAATGCCTGGAGGCCGAGGCGGTGACCGGGTATCTTTTAAATTGGGCCAGTTTTACGCCTGAAAAGCGGCATTCGGCCATTAAGACGCTGTCGGGCTTACCGAAGAATGTGGTTGCCCATTTAAGCGTTCAGACAGCCGACGACGTTGACCGGTTGATTAACGTGATCAGAGCAAGCAACAGCGGGCTTATCGGTTTCTACCTCTATCAGGCATACAGCTGGGGAAGCGTTCAGGGTGAGCTCACCAATCGAATCCGCAGCCATTTTCCCCAACTGCTTAAGTGGGCCGAGGCAGCAATGCTTCCCGCAAAGGCGAACATGGGGGGAGCGATGCTGCTTTTGCTTTTGGCTCAGATCATTTCTGATGAGCGTGACGGGTTTGCCCGAAATATTGTGATTGCTGAAGAAGAAAGGCAGATCGTCCGGGACCTCATCAAGCAATGCGTTGATTGGGACCAGAAGCATTTTGTGATGATGATTGCAGGTATCGCGGCCGGTTATGTAGGAAATATCGATGAATGGATCCTGCAACAATTTGACAGGTTACTGGGCCGTTATGATGGTGGAGATCGTGTCGTCCTGCGCAGTGTCGTGCAGTTTGATGTTGAAAATTTAATCGAGCGTACTCTGATGACGGCCGGAGAGGGAGACGAAAGCGCATTGGTAGATAAGATACAACTTCTTCGCTTTGGAGTTGATCCTATTATCAGTAATAAGGCCAACGAGTATCTTAGGACATTGGCTTCCCGTCATGGCATTCCCGTGTCGGGAATCGTTCTGAATAGAAAAAATATCGGTGAGCTTCTCCTGACCTTGTCTCAACGTATGGAGGCACAGATTTCCTGTGTCGGCACTGTCAATCCGGCTGCATAAAACCAAGGTGCACCCTATTAATCATGAAAGATAATCAAATACCTTATTGTGCGAACTCTTACCTCACTGAGCTCAATTATTCTTTCTGTGCTGCGGGTTGGACCGTCGTTTCGGCTGTATCCGTCGTCCAGCCGCCGCCCATGGCCTTGTAAAGATCAATCATCGCGTGAAACAGATTGCCGCGCGTCTGGATGTAATTCAATTCGATCGTGAAAAGATTGCGCTCCGCATCAAGGACTTCGAGGTTGCTGCTGTAGCCATTTTCATAACGCAGAACGGCCAGGCTCCGGTAGTTGCGCAGCGCCGTCAGCTGATTGAACAGGGCGTCGAGCTGGATTCTCGTCCGGTCCTGAGCCACCAGAGAATCCTCCACTTCCCGGAAGGCTGTCTGAATCGTCTTGACATAGGTAAGCAGAGCCTGTTTCTGGACCGCCTCGGATGCCTGCACCTTGCCCCAGGTGCGCCCCGCCGTAAAAATGGGAACCGTGACGTTGGCGCCCAGGTTCCAGACCTGGGCCGGTCCCGTAAACAGATCGGAGAGACTCGCACTTGCCTGCCCGAACGTTCCCGTCAGCGAAACGGATGGAAAGTAAGCCGCTTTGGCGACGCCGATTTTGGCATTGGCCGAAATCAAATCCTGCTCGGACTGCCGGATGTCGGGGCGCCGCTCCAGGAGGTCGGACGGCAGTCCTGCCGGAACGACGGGAAATCGCAACTGATCAATCGTCATTCCCCGGATAACCGGACCCGGATTACGCCCTAGAAGCAGACTCAGGGCATTCTCCTGCTGCGCGATGCTCTTCTCGATCTGGGGAATCGTAGCGCGCGTGCTCTCGTATTCGGAACGGATCTGGCTCAACTCCATCTCCGAGATGACGCCGGCGGCATAGCGGAGCTTATAAATTTCCAGAGAGTCCTCACGGGTTTTGAGCGTTTCCCGCGCGATGGCCAGCTGCCGGTCGAAATCGCGGAGGTCGATGTAGGCACCCGCAACCGACGCCGCGAGAGAAAGAAGGACGGCGCGATGGGCGTACTCCCGGGAAAGGAGATCCGCTCGGGCGGCTTCATTGGAACGGCGCAGTTTTCCCCAAAAATCAATTTCCCAACTCGCATTGAAAACGGCCTGGTAACTGGCATAGGGATTGTCCAGGCCGGCGGGCCACGGCGTGGCTCCTGCTTCCGTAACCTGCTGTTTTGCGGCCGATCCGCTTCCCTGTACATAGGGGAAGAGTTCGCCGCGGGTGGCCACATAGCGGCCGCTGTATTCCTCGATCCGGGCCGCGGCGATGAGGACATCTTTGTTTTCCCGCAGAGCCGTTTCCATCAGTCCGTTCAGGACCGGATCGCCCAACTGTTCCCACCAGCGCATATCGACCAGCGTCTGCGCTTCCTTGTCCTCCATGCGCCATTTTACAGGCGTCAGGGTGTCCGGTCGCCGGTAATCGGGACCGACGGTGCAGGCGATCAAAAGGAGTGTGACGGTGAAGATGAGGATTTTCCTGATCACGTTAAGCTTCCTCCTTTTCCCGGTTTTTGTCTGCTGATGCCGTCTCGCTGTCTTGCGCCGTTTTGCCGCCCGATCCCCTGAGGCGCTCGGTCAGTTTTTCCAAAAGGAAATAAAACAGGGGAATGAAGAAGATGGCGATCAACGTCGCGCCCAGCATCCCGCCGATAACGCCTGTACCGATGGAGTGGCGGCTGTTGGCGGAGGCGCCGCTGGCGAGGGCCAGGGGGACGCAGCCGAGGATGAAGGCAAGCGAGGTCATGACAATGGGCCGCAGGCGCAGGGTCGATGCCTGGAGGGCCGCATCGATGGCGCTTAATCCCTCTTTGCGCTTCAGAACGGCAAACTCGATGATAAGGATGGCGTTCTTTGCAGCGAGCGCAATGAGAGTGATGAGGCCGATCTGAAAATAAATGTCGTTCTCCTGGCCGCGCAGCCAGATCGCGACCAGCGCGCCGAAGACGGCAAAGGGCACCGCCAGCAGGACGCTCAGGGGCAGCGACCATTTTTCATACTGGGCGGCCAGAATGAGAAATACCATGATCAGACCGAAAACGAAGACGACCGCCGATGTTCCGCCCGATTTCTTCTCTTCAAAGGATTCTCCGCTCCACGCATAGGAAAAATCATCGGGGAGGACTTCTTTGGCAACTTTTTCCATGGCGGTAATCGCTTCCCCGGAGCTGAAGCCGGGGGCGGCGCCGCCGATAATTTTGGCGGCGGGGAAATTATTGAACCGTGCGACGATATCCGGGCCGGTCACATACTTCTTCGTGATCAGGGCTTTGAGTGGAACCATGCTGCCGCTTCTGGACCGGACGTAAATCTGGTCCAGATCGCCCGGACGGGAACGGTATTCCGGCTCTGCCTGGAGGATCACCTGCCACAGCCGGCTGAATTTGGTGAATTGGCTGACATAAGAAGAACCAAAGAGGATCTGGAGAGTGTTGTACACATCTTCCACGGGGACGCCCAGATTCTCGGATTTTTCCCGGTCCACGTCCACCATGAGCTGCTGGGAATGGGCATTCAGCATGGTCGCGACCCCCTGCAGCTCCCGCTGCTTTTTCGCCCGGCCAATAAAGTCCTTCGTGACGGCATCGAGTTTGGCGATGTCGCCGGAACCGCGGTTCTGGATCCAGAATTCAAATCCGGCGGTGGTTCCCAGCCCGGGAATGGACGGGGGATTAACGGGTTTGACAATACCCTCCCTGAGACCCAGGCAGGCCGCGGATGTCTCGGCGATAACCGCCGGCGCCTGGAGGGCTTTTGATTTGCGCTCCTCGTAATCTTTCAGGGCAATGAAGATAGCCCCTGCATTGGTTTTCAACTGACCGTCCAGGAAGCTGAAGCCGTCTACCTCCAGCGTGTTCTCCACGGCCGGATGGGCGGCAAAAATTGCTCTCGCCTTTTGATTCAGGTCCTGAGTGCGATCCAGACTGGCCGCGTCGGGCATGAAGGTGACACCGATGACGTAGCCCTGGTCTTCCGGGGGAACGAAACTGCCGGGAATGTGCTTAAACAGGCCGACGGCGCAGACGATCAGGATAGCGAAGATGCAAAGGGCCACGGCAGTGCGCCTGATCAAAAGCTGAACACCCCGCGAGTAGCCGTCCGTCAGGCTGGCAAATTTCGCATCGAACTGCCTGAAGAACCAGTTTTTCTGCCCGTGCCGGGGTTTGAGGAGCAGGGCCGCCAGCGCGGGCGACAAGGTCAGAGCGACAATCCCGGAAAAGATGACGGAAATGGCGATGGTAATGGCGAACTGTTTATAGAGCTGTCCGGTGATGCCGCCCAGGAACGCGACCGGGATAAAAACGGCGCACAGCACCAGGACAATGGCGACAATAGGGCCCGTCACTTCCCCCATGGCTTTCTTGGCGGCGTCCCTCGGAGACAGGTTGAATTCCGTCATGTTGCGCTCCACATTTTCGATGACGACAATGGCATCGTCAACGACGATGCCGATGGCGAGAACCATACCGAAGAGCGTGAGCATATTGATGGAAAAGCCGAAGAGGGTCATCCCGGTGAAAGTTCCGATAATGGAGACGGGAATGGCCAGGATGGGGATGACTGTGGCCCGGATGCTCTGGAGGAATAAAAAGACCACGAGAATGACGAGGAGGCAGGCTTCAAAGAACGTGATGATGACTTCCTTGATGGAGGCCCGGACAAAATTTGTCGTGTCCATGGCAATCTTGTAATCAATCCCGTCGGGGAAACTCGTTTTCAATTCCTTCAGGGTTCTTTTCACCTCATCCGAGACGTCGAGGGCATTGGCGCCCGCTTGCTGAAAAACTGCGATAGCCGTCGACGGCTTTCCGTTCAGACGGCAGCGCAGACCATAGTCTTTGGAACCCAGTTCCGCGCGGGCCACATCTTTCAGCCGGACGACCGCAGCGCCTTCCTTGTTTGTCCTGAGGATGATGTTCTCGAATTCGGCAGGCTCCAGAAGTCGCCCTTTTGTCGTGACGGCGAAAGTCTGCTCGACCCGGCCTTTTGTAGGCGCCTGACCGATCGTGCCGACGGCGAATTGCTGGTTCTGATTTCTGATGGCATTCGCGACATCGGAGGCGGTGATGCCGAGCCCGATCAGCCGATCCGGTTTCAGCCAGATGCGCATGGCGTAGTCGGGCGATCCCAGGATGGCAGCCTCACTCGCCCCGGGAATGCGTTTGATGGCGTCCAGAACATAGAGATTGGCGTAATTGGCGACATACCGGTCGTCATAGCGGTCGTTGGGTGAGTAAATGCCGATGATCATGAGGAAGCTCGACGATTTTTTACTGACCGAGACGCCCTGCTGCTGGACCGACTGGGGGAGCTGGGGCAGGGCCTTGTTGACACGGTTCTGGACGTCCACCTGGGCCAGATCCGGATTGGTGCCGATGTTGAAAAAGACGTTCAGGTTCATCATGCCGGTACTGGAGCTGGAGGAGGCCATGTAGATCATGTTGTCGGCCCCGTTGACCTGCAGCTCGATAGGGGCGGCAATGTTCTGAGAGATGACGTCGGCGCTGGCGCCCGGATAAACAGCGGACACGGTGACAACGGGAGGCGTGATGGCCGGATACTGGGCGATGGGCAGGTTCTTCATGGCCACCAGCCCGGCGATGACGATGACGATGGAAATGACGCATGCAAAAATCGGCCGGTCGATGAAAAAATGGGAGAGCATCGGTTGCCTCCCTTACTTCTTCGCCGGTGACGCCGGCGATCGCTGATTCTGCGCGGGCAAGGCCCGCTTGGCAGCCGCGGGTGCTTCGGAAATCTTTACGGGCGCCCCCGGCGACATTTTGAGCAGATTGTCCAGAATGATGCGGTCACCGGCGGCAAGGCCGCTGTCGATGAACACATTATTCCCCTGCCAGTCTCCAACCCCAACGGCGCGGAATTGGGCCTTCCCGTCGGGGCCTGCAATCCAGACAAAGAACCCCTGGGCGCCCTGACTGACGGCGGTCCTGGGGATCAGAATGCCGTTGGGGCGGATGCCCCCTTTCAGGTGCACGCGCACGAATTGGCCGGGCCTGAGGACTTTGGAGGAACGAACGGGATTGGGAATCTCCGCCCGAACCTGGTAGGTGCCCGTCTCGGAACTGAAGGAGGGATCGGCGAAGTTGAGCCGGCCCTTGTGGGGGAAGACAGACCCATCCGCCATGTGGACTTCAACTTCGAAAGACTGACCCTTCGGCATAATGAACAGTCGTTTGGCCAGGCGGTCATTAAGCGTGAGGTTTTCATTTTCTGAAATACTGAAATCGACCCAGATCGGATCAATTTTGGCGACGTAAGTGAGCAGGCCGTCCTGGCCTGCGGAAATGTAACTTCCTTCCTGCTTTTTCGTACGTCCGGCCAATCCGTCGACGGGGGATGTGATCCGGGTATAGCTGAGTTTCAGTTCCGCATCCTGGACGCTTCCCTGGGCGGAAAACACGGCGGCCCGGGCGGTCTTTTCCTGGCTGATGGCGTCGTCCAGATCTTTTTGGCTGACGGCGTTTTTCGCCGCGAGCGGACGGACCCGCTTGAGCGTGGCTTCGGCATTGATCAGTTTGGCCTCCTGCTGGGCCAGTGCGCCTCTGGCCTGCTGGAGAGATGCTTCAAAAGGGCGGCGGTCGATCTGGAACATGGTTTGCCCGGCCCGAACCCGTCCACCCTCTTCATAGGTTATCTTTTCCAGGAAGCCCTCGACGCGGGAGCGGATTTCGACCTGATGGGAGCTTTCGGTTGTGCCGACAAACTCGATATCGATGGGAACATCACGCGGCGTCACCGTCACGACCGCAACCGGGATGGGGCCGCGCGGGGGCGCTGCCTTCTTAGAGTCACCGCACGCCGCAAGAGCGATCGAGATCAGAGAAATAACGCATAATACAACGGCGATACGAAAAGATGTCCGGCAAAGACGTCTTGTGCAGCTCATGAAAACAGCACCTCCATCAATATTATTGATATTCCGGGAAACATCATACCCGTTATCAAAGACAATTGCCAGGGACGCATTCCCGTTTGTCCATATTAATTTCCCGCCGGCGTTTCCGTATTGAGACCTATGCGGAAGCATCTCAAAATTTCGCGATTGTGCATCCTTTGGTTTATGGAACTGCCTTTGCCGCATGATAGGAACTGCGCACCAGAGGGCCGGATTCCACATATTGGAACCCTCTTGCATAGGCGCTCTCCCGAAGTCGGGCAAATTCATCCGGATGATAATATTTCACGACCGGCCAGTGTTTGAGCGACGGCTGCTGATACTGCCCGATAGTCAGGCGCGCGCAGGATACCGCCGCGAGATCATCCAGCAGCCGCAGGATGTCGTTTTTTGTTTCGCCGAAGCCGATCATGAAACCGCTTTTAGAAATAGCCGGTGTCGCCGCGACTCTCGACAGGAGCTCAAGTGAAAGTTTGTAATTGCCCTGCGGACGCAATCTCGGGAAGAGCGATTCTACGGCTTCCATATTGTGGTTGATCACATCGGGACTCGCGGCGATGACTTCGTCCAGTGCTTGGGCCTTGCCCTGAAAATCCGGGATCAAAACTTCGATTTTACAGCCCGGAACAGCCGAGCGAAGCTGCAAAACGCTGTCGGCAAACATCCGCGCTCCGCCATCGGGTAAGTCATCACGTGTTACGGATGTCATGACGACGTACTTCAGCCTCATCTGCAAAACGGCGGCAATCAAATGATGAATCTCGCCGGTATCTATTTCTTGCGGGACACCTTGCGCAACATTGCAATAAAGGCAATGGCGCGTGCAGATTTTGCCGAGGATTAAAAAAGTGGCGGTGCCGCTCTCGAAACATTCCGCTATATTCGGGCAGGCGGCCTCCTGACAGACGGTATGCAATTGAAGACCCGCAAGAGTGGACCGGATTTGACGGCATCCGTCAGCGTAAGGCGGCCGCACTTTGAGCCAGGACGGTTTGCGCAGAAGCTGTGATCTGGATTGGTTATTGATCATGAGGATAGCCAGCGAAATTTTTAGGGAGCGGTTTCATTACCCGGCCTTCGACGGCCAAACAATCGCCCGCTCACGCGCAAGGTCACGAGACCCTTTCCAGCCGTTTACGGTTTCTTCCAGGCGACGTCGGGTTTGCGGGCAGCCAGCACTTCATCCAGACGGCTCACGGGAGTTGAAAGAGGTGCGTCTTTCACCCGGCCGGGATTGTCTTTCGCCTCCTCCGCGATGGCGATCATGGCCTCACAGAAGGCATCCAGCGTTTCTTTGCTTTCGGTTTCCGTGGGCTCAATCATGATGGCTTCCGGAACGATCAGCGGAAAATAAATGGTCGGCGGATGATAGCCGAAATCGATCAGGCGCTTGGCAATATCGGACGTATGGACGCCGCTCTGAGCAACCTGCCTCTGACCCGAGAAAACGCACTCATGCATGCAGATGCGGTCGTAGGGCAGATCGAAATAGGGTTTTAATTTTTCTTTGATATAATTGGCATTGAGCACGGCCATTTCCGTGCTGCGCGTGAGCCCTTCCGCGCCCAGCGACCGAATATACGTATAGGCTTTGACAATGACATTGAAATTTCCGCAGAAGGCGCGCACCCGGCCGATGCTCCGGGGGAAATTCGCAGACCAGTGATAACCCGAATCGTTCTTCACCATTCGGGGGATCGGGAGATAGTCGACCAGTCTGGCGCCGACGCCCACCGGACCGCTGCCGGGGCCGCCGCCGCCATGCGGCGTGGAAAAGGTCTTATGTAAATTGAGCTGAATGACGTCAAAACCCAGGTCACCGGGCCTCGTTTTACCTAAGAAAGCGTTGGCATTGGCGCCGTCTCCGTAAAGCAGGCCGCCCTTGCCGTGGACGATCGCCGCCACTTTTTCGATATTGCGCTCGAAAAGGCCCAGTGTGTTGGGATTGGTGAGCATCAGCGCCGCAACATTTTCCGTCATCAGCGATTCCAGATGTTCAAGGTCAACGCCGCCGTCGGCGTTCGACCTGAGCGTCACTGTATCAAAACCGCACAGGGCGCCTGATGCCGGATTGGTTCCATGTGCCGCGTCGGGAATCAGAATAATGCTCCGCTTCTCACCCTTAACCTCGAAATATTTCTTGATCATCATGACGCCGGTAAGCTCGCCGTGGGCGCCGGCCGCAGGCTGAAGCGTAAAATCAACCATGCCGAAAATGTCGCCGAGCAGCCGCTGCATGGAGAACATCAACTGCAGATTTCCCTGAGCAAATGCGTCCGGGACGTAGGGGTGCAGGCCGGTGAATTCGGGAAAGCCCGCTACATTCTCGTTGACTTTGGGATTGTATTTCATGGTGCAGGACCCCAGCGGGTAAAAGCCGAGATCAACACCGAAGTTCCGGCGTGACAAATTCGTATAATGCCTTACCAGATCAAGCTCCGACACCTCCGGCAAATCCAGATCGTCGCGCAGATATTTTGGATCGATAAAAGAGGTGATATCCATTTCGGGGACATCGCTTACAGAGACACTGGCCGCTGAGCGTCCGGGTGTGCTTAATTCAAAAATAAGTTCCATCTATGTTCCCCTGCTTTTTTGTCATTGCAAACGAAGTGAAGCAATCTCAGTGTCGTCGGATTGCCGTGCCTACCGGGGGGTTGCTACCCTAATGACCTGACCACCTGATGACCTGAAGGTCACACGAGGTGGCACGAGGTCACACGAGGGCCCGCGTCGCAATGACTGATGCTATTTAATAATTTCGACGACCCGGTCCATGTCCTCTTTGGAGATCATCTCCGTGACGCAAAAAAGGAGCGCGCTTTTCAGTTCCGGGTAGTCTGCCGCTAACGCGTAGCCTCCGACAATGCCTTCCTTCTGCAATTTTTCATTTGCCGTCCGGGCGTCGGGACAAAGGACAACGAACTCATTGTAGACCGGCGACGTGAATACCGCCTTCCAGCCGGGCAATTGCAGAAGTTTTGCCCGGAGATAATGCGTTTTATAAATGTTGAGCTTGGCGAGTTTGTGCAGATTCTTTCCGAGGGCCGCCAGGTAGACGCAGGCGGCAAGAGCGCAAAGCGCTTCGTTGGAACAGATGTTGGATGTGGCTTTTTCGCGGCGGATATGCTGTTCGCGCGTCTGGAGAGTCAGCACAAAGCCACGCTTGCCGTTTCTATCAACTGTCGCGCCGGCCAGCCGTCCCGGGATACGCCGCAGAAATTTTTCTCGCGCCGCGAAGATCCCCAGGTATGGGCCGCCGAAGTTTAGCGCATTGCCGAAACTCTGCCCTTCTCCAACGACAAAATCCGCGCCGCAGGCGCCGGCGGGTTTCAAAATACCCAGTGCTGTTCCATCGGTAAAGCCGGCAATGAGTAGGGCTCCTTTTTGATGCACGGCATCGGCAACCGGTCCGATGTCTTCGATGCAGCCGAAAAAATTCGGGCTCTGGACGATGACCGCCGCAACGCTATCATCGAGATGATTTTCCAGAGTCGCCATATCCAACTGGCCGGACGGGGCATAGGGGATTTCAATGATGGAGTATCCATTAGCCCAGGCATAGGTTTGCAGAACACGCCGGTATTCCGGATGCACGGACCGGGCAATCAGTATCCTGGTACGGTCCGACATTTTGCAGCACAGAACCGCTGCCTCCGCCATGGCTGAAGAGCCGTCATACATGGAGGCGTTGGCAATTTCCGTCCCCGTCAGATGAGCGATCATCGTCTGGTATTCATAAATGGCCTGCAGGATACCCTGGCTGATTTCCGCCTGATAGGGCGTATACGCAGTGTAAAACTCGGCTCGCCCGACAATATGGCCGACCACCGCGGGAATGAAATGCGCGTAAGCGCCGGCACCGGTCAATGTCAGCTGCGGTATCCGGTTTCTTTTGCCGATCGCCGACAGAAGTGCCAAGGCTTCCTGTTCAGATAGGCCGGGCGGAATGTCCGGCATTTTCTGCAACTGATACTTTTTCGGGATATCGGCAAACAGTTCGTTAATGCTCCCTATGCCGATCGCTTGCTGCATCTGCGCAATATCGTCAGGAGTGTGGGGGCAGTAATCCATAATCAGTGTTTTTCCTCTTTGATCAGCGCGTCATAGCCGGCAGCGCTCAGAAGCGACTGGAGTTCCACGGCATCGGCCAGTTTCAATTTCGCGATCCAGCCGTCGCCGAATGCATCCGAATTAATTAAATCAGGCGCGTTCTCGAGGGCGGTGTTGACATCGATGACCTCGCCGCTGACCGGTGCATAGACATCGGATACGGATTTAACGGATTCGACGACCGCGACGGATTCGCCCTTCGCAACTTTTTTGCCGACGGGGGGCAGCTCCACAAACACAATATCCGTCAGCATTTCCTGAGCGTAATCGGTAATGCCTATTATTGCCGTCCCGTCGCCCTGGTTTTTCACCCATTCATGATCTTTGGAATACAATCTGTCGGTTGGGTTTGATTTGGACATCACCATTCTCCTTTGCGGATCATTTTGGATTATATAAATGTCCGGCGCATGTGATCTACGGATTGTGCCGGGCCCAGCAGCCTTTATTGTTGTCGTCCGTAAACTTATTTCCTTCGCAATTAATTATTTTTGTCTTTTATAGAAAGGGAGCTTAACCACTATAGCCTCGCTTATCGTGTTGCGGATGGCAATGGATATTTTCGTATCCGGAGACGCGAATGCAACATCAACAAACGCCAGACCGATCGCTTTATTCAACGTCGGAGAAAAGGTGCCGGAAGTCACCAGGCCGATATCCCTACCGCTGCTGACCACCTTATAGCCATGGCGGGCAATGCCGCGTCCGGTCATCACAAATCCGACCAGCTTTTTTTGAATGCCGCGGTCCCGGATAGCGGAAAGAGCGGATTTGCCCGCAAAATCTTTATTCCAGTCCACGAGCCAGCTGTATGGCACTTCCAGCGGACTGATTTCGTCGGTAATATCCTGACCGTTGAGCATCATCCCCGCCTCCAGGCGCAGCGTGTCCCGGGCGCCCAGCCCCGCCGGTTTCATACCGGACGCCGTACCTGCTTCAATCAATCTGTCCCAGACGAGGCCAATCTTGTCGGCGGATGCATAAATTTCAAATCCATCCTCACCGGTATAGCCGCTGCGGGAAATGATAGCCGGAAGGCCCGTTACCTGTGATTCGATGAAATGGTAATATTGAAGTGTTTTTAAGTCAGCCGGCGTCAGCGCCTGTAAAATGGTTTGTGCGTGCGGTCCCTGCAAATCCAGCTTGCCGGTTTTGTCGCTGACATCCTCCATCCGGCAGTTGAATTTCTTTTCATCAAGAATCGATTTGACGCGGTCAAAATCGCTTTCGCGTGTTGTTGCGTTGGTTACCAGCAGGTAGAATTCGTCCGTCATTTTGTATACGGTTAGATCATCGATAATGCCGCCCTTATCGTTGAGCAAGGCCGAGAGCTTAACCTGTCCGGTTTTCTGCCCCGCGAGATCCCGGGTCAACGCCGCCTGCAGAAGGTTTAACGCCTGCGGGCCCCTGATTTCAATTTCCCCCATGTGGCAGATATCGAAAAGCGAGGCATTGGCCCGGGTCGTCTTGTGTTCTTCAATGACGTTTGTATATTGAACGGGCATGGCCCAGCCGCCGAAATCGATCACTTTTGCTTTCAAGGCAATATGCTTGTCGTATAAAGGCGTTTTCTTCATGGACGGTCCCCGTCTGAATGAATTTGGCGATTATTTAAAAAGCTTATCAATTAAAGCCTGTTTGTCTTTCGGGTAGTAAAGATTGCCCGGATAATCCACAATAAGCGTGCCGTCCAGGTGATCAATCTCATGCTGCACAACCCTGGCGGTATAATCCAGATAACGCTTGCTGATTTTTTCACCCTTTTCGTTTAAGGCGCGGATCTTTATTTCCGGAAAGCGGCTGACTTCAATTTGAATGTCCGGGCAGGACAGACATCCTTCCGCCGCTGTTTCTTTTTCACCGCGCGCCTGAGTAATGCGCGGGTTCACCAGTACGTCATAGTCATCCGGACTCAGCTTTTTCTTGGTCTTGTCCACCGTCTTATTGCGGAAAATAATGATGCGCTTATTGATGCCGATTTGCGGGCCGGCCAGACCCGAGGCGTCGTCGCGACACGTAAAAGAATCGATGAGTGTCTTAATCTCTTCTCTTGCTTCTTTAGTAAGCGGCGCTTCTAATTCCACCGACTTCTTCCTTAAAACACTTGTGTCCGCTTCGTTGACACCTTCATTATTCCAGAGGGTTAAGACTCTTTTTGGGGCCATCTCCATCACCGGTTAGGGAAATTTTCTTTTGGCCTATAACACCGATCGGATGTTATTTCAAGTAAACGAAGCTTGCAAATTTGTTCCATCTTTTGCTAAACAGATAATCCATTAATTTTACGATGATGAAAGATGGGAAATGACTTGTGATTAATCAAATAGTTACCAATACAGTTAGAAAGCAATTTGCTCTCGCCCTTAATTTTCAAGAGGGTATCGCGCCCGTTCTTCCTGACTGCACTGATGACAAACAACGTCTGCTTTATATCCATATTCCTTTTTGCGAAGAGCTTTGCCCTTATTGCTCTTTTCACAGGATTCGCCTCGACGAACACGTTGCCAGAAAATATCATATCGCCCTGCGCCGGGAAATCGCTCTTTACCGGCAAAAGGGCTATCGCTTTACCGGCATTTATGTGGGCGGCGGCACACCCACTGTCCTGGTTGAGGAATTGTCGGAGACCCTGCGGCTCGCCCGGGAGGTTTTTCCCATTACCTCCATTTCCGTAGAAACCAACCCCAATCACCTGACGGATGCCAATATCGCCGTCCTGAAACAGGCGGGCGTCAACCGGCTCTCCGTGGGGGTGCAAACCTTCAACGATGATCTACTTAAAAAGATTGCGCGGTACGATAAATACGGGTCGGGCGAAGAGATTGCCGGGCGTCTCGCCGACACCATGGGCAAGTTCGATACGCTGAACGCTGACATGATTTTTAATTTTCCCGAACAGACCGCCCCGATGCTCGAAGCCGATCTGGCAGTCTTAACGAAACTCGAGATGCAGCAAATCACTTTTTATCCTTTGATGGTTTCGACGCTGACTCAACGTCTGATGCAGGAGACGCTGGGCGAGGTCAATTTCCCGAGGGAGCAATCCTATTTTGATCTGATTCTCAGACGTCTGGAGCGCGACTATGATTCTTCTTCGGCCTGGTGTTTTTCGCGGAAGAAAGCCGCCCGGTCGCTGATTGATGAATACGTTGTGGATTTTGACGAATACGCGGGCCTGGGCAGCGGCGCGATCGGTTATCTGGGCGGCGTCTGCTACGCCAACACTTTTGACATCGACCGATACATTTCCGAGTTGATGCAAAGCAACCTGCCTCTTGGGGCGGCGCGGGAGTTCACTCTGCCCGATCAGATGCGCTATGACTTTCTGATGAAACTGTTTGCCACCCGGATGAACGTCAAGGAACTGGAGAAGAAATACAGCGGTAAATTTTTCCGGACCCTGTGGAAGGAAATGGCCGCCTTTACGCTGGCCGGCTCGTTTCGCTATTTCCCCCCCAATCTGCACCTGACGCCGCGCGGGCGTTATCTGTGGGTCATCATGATGCGGGAATTTTTTATCGCCGTGAATAATTTTCGCGACTTCTGCCGCAGGCAGGCCGGACTGATTCCCTAGAACAAGGGGTCTTGCCACCCGCAGGCTGGTTGCAACCCTGTTCTGCAAAGATGGAGAAAGTTATGGATGACAAAAGAAAAGCAATGCTGAAAAATCTCCCGAAAATCGACGAAGTCATCGGACTGCTCGAAAAGCAGGGTATCTATGAAAAAGCATCCCGGGAAATCATCCTGGGCATATGCCGAGACGTCGTGCAGAAACTGCGCGATGACATCCTGACCGCTCAGGATAAACACCTGCCGACTGTTGCTTCCGATGCGGCGGCGGCCGCCCGAAGCGTCGTGGAGATTGTCGATGACCTGTATCGCTACAAATTACGCAGGCTCGTCAACGCCACCGGGGTGATTTTGCATACCAATCTGGGGCGCGCGCCTCTGTGCCCCGAAGCCCTGGATCGAATTGCCGAGGTGGGGCGCGGCTACTCCAACCTGGAGTTTAACCTGGATCAAGGCTCGCGCGGTCTGCGTTACGACCACGTGAGCCGGCTGATCTGTGTGCTTGCCGGCGCGGAGGATGCCCTGATCGTCAACAACAATGCGGGCGCCGTCTTGCTCGTGCTTAATACGCTGGCTGAAAATAAAGAGGCGATTGTCTCGCGCGGCGAATTGATTGAAATCGGCGGGGAGTTTCGTATTCCGGATGTCATGACCAAAAGCAATTCCATTCTGCGGGAAGTGGGAACCACCAACCGCACGCGTCTCGCTGATTACGAGAAAGCCATCGGCCCGAACACCGGCGTGATCTTAAAAGTCCATACCAGCAATTACCGGATTGTCGGATTTACCGAAGAAGCCGAACTTACGCCGCTGGTCGCGCTCGGCAAACAACACGGAATCCCGGTCTTCGACGATCTGGGCAGTGGTTGCCTGATTGATCTGGAACAATACGGTCTCACACATGAGCCGACCGTTCGCGAAGTGCTGGCGTCCGAGGTCGATGTCGTGACGTTCAGCGGCGACAAACTTCTGGGCGGACCCCAGGCGGGCATTATCGTCGGCAAAAAAGATATTTTGGCACGCATTAAAAAGAATCCGCTTAACCGCGCTCTCAGGATCGACAAATTCACTCTGGCTGCGCTGGAAGCGACGCTGATGCACTATCTGGCCGGAGCGGACGCAGCCATCAAATTGCGATCCCTGAAAGCGTTGACCGAGCCGTTAAGCGACGTCAAAAAGCGGGCGCGCAAGCTTGCCAACAGGCTGAACAAAGCCAATATCCCCGGCCTGACATACGAAATTCGTGAAGGCGCGGCTGCCGCAGGCGGCGGGTCCCTTCCGACGCAGGTTATTCCGTCGGTGGTTGTCGCCGTCAAACACGAAAAGATCTCGTCGAGCCGGATGGAATCAAAGCTGCGCCAGGCGACGATGCCCGTTATCGTTCGCGTCGACGAGAATGAAATTCTTCTCGATCTGCGCACCGTAGCCGAAGAAGAGTTTTGCTTCGTGATTGACGGACTGCGGGAGATTTTGGCCCACTGACGTTTCGGTCTCCTGTTTGCACGTTTACTGAAAGGGGCGTGGCCTCGTTCAGGATTGGCGGGGGATAACCAAACTTAGCCGCGGAGGAGTAATATTTTGTCTGGTGAAGCCCAACAGCCCAGAGACTTATCCTTTATCGTAAGCCCGCTGCAGGCCGGCTTTCGTCTGGATGTTTTTCTGGCGCAGGCGGACGAATCATTTTCCCGCTCGCAGATTAAAAACGCCATCGCAGAAGGCGACGTGACGGTCAACGGCAAAGAGCCGAAAGTCAGTCAGCATCTGAAAGCGGGAGATGTTGTGGACCTTCATCTGGAGCCGGCAATTGTTGCAGTCGCGATTCCACAGGACATTCCTTTAAATATTGTTTATGAAGATGCGTCCATCATTGTGATTAATAAACCGGCGGGTATGGTCGTGCATCCTGCGCCGGGCAATCCGGACAACACGCTGGTCAACGCACTCCTCTTTCACTGCCATGATTTGTCGGGAATCGGCGGCGTTCTCAGGCCGGGGATTGTACACCGGCTGGATAAGGAAACGTCCGGTCTGATCGTAGCGGCAAAATCCGATGAGGCGCATCGCCGGCTTTCGGGGCAGTTTGAAAAACATGACGTGCATAAGAAATATATCGCACTGGTCTGGGGTGATGTGAAAGGGCAGAGCGGCGAAATCGTTCTGCCGGTGGGGCGCCATCCCGTGGACCGTAAAAAGATGTCCACGAAAAGCCGGCACGGCAAAGACGCGTTGACGCTCTGGAAGGTGCGTGAACGCTTCGGTACGGCAACACTACTGGATATCGAAATCAAAACCGGCCGGACACATCAGATCCGCGTCCATCTTACCGAGCGGGGCTACCCGGTCATAGGCGATGCGGTTTACGGAAACACATCCAAGTTGCAATCGATCAAGAATGCGGCGCTGAAGGCGGCCATCAAGTCCCTGGACCGCCAGGCGCTGCATGCCGCTCAACTTTCTTTTCTGCATCCGCAAAGCAATGAGCGCATGGTTTTTACCGCGCCGCTTCCCCCGGATATAGAAAACCTGCTCACCGTGTTTCGCGCGGCCACGCCCGGTTACATTGCGGAATCCGGTTTACAAACCTGGAAGGATAAGTTAAAAGGATAGACATGTTTTCTCTGAAAAAGAAGAATTCCATTGCCTATCTGCAGGCGCCGCTTCTCGCGGGGTGTGATTTTCTGATGCACGCGTTTTGTACCAGGAGGGGAGGCGCATCCCGGGATGACTATAAAAGCCTTAATATGAGTTTTCGCGAAGGCGATGAGGAGCTCCACGTCCTGGCCAACTGGGAAAAACTCTCTCGGTCGTTTGCCATCCCCATGGAAAATTTCCTCGTCCTCAATCAGGTTCACGGCGACAATATTTTTATCATCAAACCGCACGGTGATTATTTCACATCGGGCGACGCGCTCAACTATGATGCCATCGTGACCAGCCGGACCGATCTTGCCATTTGCGTCAAGACGGCGGATTGTGTGCCGGTTTTCCTTGTGGACCGGATTAAGAAAGTGATTGCCGCCGTGCACGCGGGATGGCGCGGGTCCGCCCTCGGGATTACTGCAAAGAGTATCCGATTAATGCAAAATCAGTATGGCTCCCAGCCCCGGGATCTGCTGGCGGCCATCGGACCATCCATCGGCCGTTGCTGCTACGAAGTCGATGCCGCTGCCGCCGACGCATTTAGCAACAAAAACAATGCGGGCGACTTCCTGTTACCGGGGAAGCGAAAAGACCGGTGGATACTTGACCTGATGGAGGCCAACCGGCGCCAGATTCTGGATTGCGGCGTTCCCGATACTCAAATTGAAACATCGGGTCTGTGCACAGCCTGCCATCCGGACGCTTTCTTTTCGCATCGCGGATCGGGCGGCGTCACCGGACGGCAGATCAATTTCATGATGATTAAAGGTGATCTGCGCTCTCCGGGGCTCTGGGTCGAAGACGATCCGCTGCTCATTCATTAAATCCCAACAGCGATGAAAGGGGGCCTGATGAATCTCAATCCTTTGTTCCAACCGAAAACGATGGCGGTGATCGGTATTTCCGCGACGAATGACCGCCACCCCGCCAATGTCATTTTTGCCAAAAACAACCATCGCTATCCCATTGAGATGTTTGCCGTTAACCCGAAAGGCGGCAGCCTCCACACGGAAGTTATTTACCCGCGCCTGGCGGATATTCCCCGAAAGATCGATTTGGCCGTCATTGCTACGCGGGCCGAGCTGGTGCCGGACGTCATGGCAGAGTGTATCAAAGTCGGAGCGAAATCGGCGATCGTTATTTCCGGCGGATTTACCGAAGGCGGGCGCAAAGACCTGCAGGACCGGATTGTCAGCATGGCCAGAGAAGCCCGCTTCCCTTTCATCGGCCCGAACTGTCTGGGTGTTTACGTTCCGCTGGCTGTTGATACTTTCTTCCTGCCGATCGAGCGCATGATCAAGCCGGAAACCGGCGGCGTGGCGTTTGTCAGTCAGAGCGGCGGGATCCTCGTTGACCAAATGATCAAGTTCACCCAGCAGGGCGTCGGCATGGCCAAAGCCGTCAGCATCGGCAATAAAGCCGTCATCGGGGAAAAAGAACTGCTCGCCTATCTCATCCGCGATCCGGCCACCAGGGTGATTGCCTATTACATCGAAGGATTCGGGAAAGACGAAGGCCGGGAATTTGTGCTGGCGGCGAATGACTGCCCCAAGCCCGTTGTCATTATGAAATCCGGAAAGACCCCCGGCGGGAACCGCGCCGTCTCCAGCCACACAGCTTCCCTGGCCGGCGACTACGCCAGTTTTTCCGCAGCAATCGCGCAGCATAATATTCTGGAGGCCGTGGATGAAAATGAACTGGTTGCTTACTGTGAAGTCCTGAGTTCTTACACCAAACCGATTCAAGGCAACATCGGCATCATCACCGGCAGCGGCGGCCACGGAGCGATGACGGTCGACGCCTGCTCGCTTGCCGGAATCAATGTCCCGGAATTGTCTGCCGAGACGAGGGCCGAGATCGCGAAAAATATCTCGGGCAGCATTCAGTCCATTGCATCGCTTGCCAACCCCGTAGATCTCACCGGCAGCGCGGTTGATGATGATTTTGTCGCGTGCGCCGGAGTCATGGGTGCTTCCCCCGAAGTCGATTGTGTGATCGTCTTGCTGCTGCCGTACATTCCCGGGATGACGCTGGATATCGGCGTGAAATTAAGCAGCGTGAGCAAGCAGTTCAGCAAACCGTTTATCGCCTATGTGCCGCAGGTGGAAAAGTACAACATGCTCATTGAGGGATTTGAATTGAACGGCATTCCGGTATCGCCGTCCATTGAAGGCGCCGTGCTGATGGCCAAGGCGCTTGTGAGGAGAAAACCGTGCTGAAAAAAGAAATCAGAGATATCCTTTTGAGATCAAAAAAGTGGGGATGGGTGCTGGAGCCTGATGCGCAGAAAATTTTTTCGCTCCGGGGCTTCAAAACGCCGCGGTACGAAGTTGCGATATCGAATGAGCAGGCCACGGCGATTGCCCGACGCATCGGTTATCCGGTGGTTGCCAAAATCGTCTCACCGGCGATTATTCATAAATCTGATGTCCGAGGCGTCGTGGTCGGCATTAAAGATGACGAGACGCTGATCGAGACGCTCGATCGTTTTCGCCGGATGGACGGCTTTAGGGGCATGCTGATTGCGGAGATTGTCAAAGGCCTGGAACTCATCATCGGCGCGAAGAACGATTTTCAGTTCGGTCCAATGGTCCTCCTGGGGATGGGCGGCGTGGGCGTGGAGATTTACAAAGACGTTTCTTTGAGAATGGCGCCGCTCACGGCGCGGTGCGCCGATCACATGATTAATGGGCTTGCCGCCCGGAAGCTCCTTTCCGGCTATCGCGGAGCGGAGCCCGTTAATCTGAATGCGCTTAAAAAGACCATCGTTAACTTCTCCCGGTTGATGATGGAATTAAAAGACGAGATCGAGTCGGTGGACCTCAATCCGGTCATGTGCACGGCGAAAACCTGCATCGTTGCCGATGCGCGGATCATGCTGAAGAAATGAATCCGGCCTCATGTTTGGCATAGGGTCAGTATTGCCAAAGAATCTCAATGGGAGCGAAAGAATAAAGTCGTGATTTTCCGGATATCAAAAATATCCCATTCGGCAGGTCGTCACGAAAAACGGCAAGAAGTGTTTTTGGAAAAAAAAGGGCGGATCTTTAACGATCACGCCCTGGCTTAAGGTTTAGTTGAAAGGTTTACACTTTATCGCCCCTTTTTCCGGTTTTTTTCCCGTTGAGCGGTCGCCAGTTCCGAAGATTGCCATTTCAGCCGCAGCGACAGGTTCTTACGGTCAATCTCCCAACCATAAAAACCAGTGTCTATCTTTGTGACTAGAAAATACCACCATATATAGATGTTGTCAATATTTTATATACTAGATATCGTATAAGGCGAAAATTCCAAATCTTCTTAAAGATAATCGGCCCCAAGGCGGCATGACAGGGGGCGGCTCTTCTAAAGGATAAATGGCGGGTGCCGGATCCGTGCCACATATAATCCATCTTAATTTTCAGGCCGGTCATTGAAGTCGTCAAAAAGATCGCAAGCGAACAATTTTGGAAACACTGGCATCATCTTTCGCAGGGTGTCCTTTATATACATCCCGGCTGATTCCTGTTTCCGGACCCGGCCATTAATCTTTATTGACAGTCCAGTCTTTTCAGTATTACACAATCAGCGAGTTCACTTGGCTTCCCGTGACAGGGATCGGCTTTTTTCATTAATCGATTTTGCAGCGCCGTCGACCTTCTGCAGGCTACGGCCGCTTCTGCGAATACAACCGGGTAAGATCATCAAAACAGGAATCATTGTTGAGGTAAAGAAATGGAATATCCCTGGCTTAAGCATTACGCGCAGCATGTCCCGCGAACGCTAACTTATCCCGCTACGAATATCTATCGCTTTTTAGCGGATACGGCCGAGAGACATCCGAACGATTGGGCGATGACCTTCAATGACCAAAATACGACTTATGCCGAGCTTAATGAAAAGGTCATCCGATTTGCCGGAATTCTGCACGGGCAGGGAGTCCGAAAAGGCGATCGGGTGGCTTTGATCCTCGTGAATTCTCCCACCTACGTCATTTCCTTTTTTGCCCTGATGAAGCTTGGTGCCATTGCGGCCAATATCAGCGTCGGTATCTCCGGCGAGGAATTGGCGAATTGTCTCAGTAATGCTGGTGCGAAGGCAGCCGTTACGCTGGACCTCTTTGCCAAGAATCTTTACGGCGTCATTCAAAACACGCCGGTGAAGAGTGTTATTCTCCATTCCGTTTTCGGCCTGGAAAAAAAGATTGCTCGCGAAAACAGTATGCCCGTGCCTCAAGTTTATGCGGATTTGATGGCCGGCGCTCAGGATATCCAGGCGATGGATATTGACGTCTTTCTGGATGATCTTGCCGTGCTTCAATACACGAGCGGTTCGACGGGCACGCCCAAAGCGGCAGCCCTGACCCATGCCAATCTGGTGGCGGCCGTTTTGCAGTCCGACGCCTGGATGGGGACTGAGAGCGCGGGTAACGCCGCCGTGCTGTGCGTCATTCCCTTCTTTCATGTGTTTGGTCTTACGGCCTGCCTGATCATTTCTGTTTTCAAGGGATACCGGATGCTTCTCCTGCCCCGGATGGACGCCATGGATATTCTATCGCTTTCAAAGATGCTGGAAACTTACAAACCCATATCCTTCCCGGCCGTCCCCAGCCTCTGGAACGCCCTTCTGTCTCTGCCCGATGAGACGGCAGGGGAGCAGTTGTCCTCCATCCTTGTCGCCATATGCGGCGGAGCGCCAGTGCCTCAGACACTTCATGATCGATATCAGACACTGACGGGCAAACGAATGATGGAAGCTTACGGTCTTTCCGAAGCCTCTTCGGCGACGCATATGACTCCTTATCCGGCAGGCGGACCCGCGGGATCAATCGGTATACCGCTTCCGGACACTCAGGCGAAGATCATGGATGTAGAAACCGGACAAAGAGAATGTCCTCCCGGAGAAATAGGTGAACTGGCTGTGAAGGGTCCGCAAATCATGCGGGGTTACTGGAACAATGACGAGCTCACTGCGGCTGTCCTTTGCGACGGCTGGTTTTTTACCCGCGATCTGGCGCGCACGGACGATGACGGCTATTTCTATCTGGTGGATCGAAAGGACGACATGATCATCTCCAAGGGGTTCAATGTTTATCCCGGCCAGATCGAGGATGTTCTTAAGCAGCATCCCAAAGTCAAAGATGCGGCCGTCATCGGCGTTGACGACCGGCTGAAAGGACAGGTGATCGTCGCCGTCGTCGCCCTGAAAGAAGACGTGCAGGCGCAAAAAGAGGAACTGCTCACGTACTGCAAGGACCGTTTGCCCGACTATCGCGTGCCTAAAACCATTCTGATCCGGGCGGAGATTCCTCGCGATCCCGCGGGGAAACTGCTGCGGCGAATATTAAGGCAGGACGTTGCGGGTGCCTGAAGCCCGTTTTTCCTGATTGACACCGGGGTCCTTTCGGTATTACTTAATGCGAACAATTCATTTCAAGGAGCGCGTTCCATGATTATCGTAACGGGCGGCGCTGGGTTTATCGGCAGCGCCTTTGTAAGAAAACTTAATGCCGAGGGCATGAGCGACGTCATCATTGTCGACCGGCTGGGGTCTTCCGACAAATGGAAGAATCTGGTGAACCTGAAGTTTACCGACTATATGCACAAGGATGATTTCTACCGCATGATCCGCGACAACACTGTTGGGTTTGATGTGAGCGCTGTCATTCACATGGGCGCGTGTTCATCGACGACTGAGCGGGACGCAGACTATCTGTGGAACAACAATTTTGTTTACACGCGGACACTCGCCGAATGGGCGCTTGGGCGCGGCATCCGGTTTATTTATGCGAGTTCGGCGGCGACCTACGGTGATGGTTCGCAGGGATTCTCCGATGATCATGCCCGGATCGAAACACTCAAGCCGATCAATATGTACGGCTACTCCAAGCAGCTGTTCGATTTATGGGTTTTGCGGCAGAAACTGGAAAGCCAGGTAGCCGGCGTCAAATTCTTCAATGTCTTCGGTCCGAATGAATACCACAAGGGTGATATGACCAGTATCATCTTCAAAGCCTTTCACCAAATCCGGCAGACCGGCCGGGTCAAATTATTCAAGTCCTACCTGCCGCAATACCCGGACGGCGGACAGATGCGCGATTTCATTTATGTGAAGGATTGTGTGAATGTCCTGTGGTGGTTTCTGCAGAATCCCTCGGCGAACGGCATCTTCAATCTGGGAACGGGAAAGGCCCGGACCTGGAATGATTTGATCCGCGCGGTTTTCACAGCAATGGCGCTTGACCCGGACATTGCCTACATTGAAATGCCGGAAGAGTTGCGCCATCAGTATCAGTACTTTACCCAGGCGGAAATGGATAAACTCCGCGCTCTAGGTTCCCCCGTGGATTTTTCGCCTCTGGAAGATTCCGTGCGGGACTACGTGGTGAATTACCTGCAGAAACCCGATCCTCACCTGGAGAAGTAGTCATGAAAAGAAATATTGTCTGCATCATTCCGTCCCGGTATGAATCCAGCCGATTTCCGGGAAAACCGCTCGCCGATTTGTGCGGAAAGCCGATGATTCAGCACGTTTACGAACGCGTGGCCCGGGCCGGGGCTGTTCCCTATGTCGCCGTAGCCACCGATGATCAGCGCATCTATGATGCTGTAAGGAAATTCGGCGGCAATGCCGTGATGACAGCGGCGACGCACCGGTCGGGTACGGACAGAATATCGGAAGCCGTCTCGTCCCTCCATCTTCCCGCAGAAGCCATCGTTGTCAACATTCAGGGCGATCAGCCGATTTTTGAGCCGGTGCAGGTCGATGAAGTGATCGCTCCGCTTGTCGCGGACCCGGACATTCCGATGTCGACGCTTATTTACAAAATTATTCTCGACGAGGAAATTACGCATCCCCATGCGGTGAAAGTCGTTCTGGATCACCAGAATTTTGCCCTGTATTTTTCGCGCGCGACGATTCCCTTTGTCCGCGATAAAAACCTCCGCGCCGATTACTACAAACATCACGGCATCTATGCTTACCGGCGCGACTTCCTCGATGTCTTTACAAAATTACCCGAAGGTAAACTGGAGAAACTCGAAGCCCTGGAGCAACTGCGTGCGTTGGAGTATGGTTATAAAATCAAGTGTGTCATCACACCGCATGATTCCGTGGAAGTAGATAATGAGCAGGAACTCGGCCGTGTGCGCCGCATCCTGTCGTCTCGGCAATAAGCCCGGCAATAATTGACATTCATCCCGGGAGTCTCGATGAGTCCGCGCAAAAGAATTATTTTACTCATTTCGATCATGGCGGCGGTGGGTCTAATCATTGAGACCATCACCATCACGCTTCTTTTTCTGACCGCGTTCAATGAACAGAAGGAAATTCTCCGTCACATCGTTACCAGCCAGGCGCGGTTGATCGAAGCCGTTGCCCGGTTTGATCGCGTTCACAGCCCGACTTATGCAGGCGGCGCGACTCAGGCCACATTGAGCCAGATCGTTGATGCGCATTTCCATTATAAAGGATTTGGCGACACGGGCGAATTTACGCTGGCTGAGCGGCAGGGCGATAAGATCGCTTTTCTTTTGAGCCACCGTCATCAGGATATCTATCAACTTAAACCAGTCCCTTTCGTTTCAAAATTGGCAGAGCCCTCGCGACTGGCCCTGTCCGGTAAATCCGGGACCATTGTCGGTCTCGACTACCGCGGTGTGACGGTGCTCGCTGCTTTTGAGCCGGTCCAGGGATTGAACTGGGGTATCGTGGCGAAGGTTGATATGGCCGAAGTGCGTGCGCCTTTCGTTAAAGCAGCCGTCATCTCGGGTATTTTGGGAATCATCGCCATCATCGCGGGAACGATCATTTTCATCGGACTCACGAATCCACTGATCAACAGTTTGAACAGGACCGTCGCAGAACTGGAAGAAGCCCTGGACAATGTCAACCGCTTGAGCGGTCTGCTGCCTATTTGCGCATCCTGTAAGAAAATACGAGACGATCGGGGATACTGGACGCAGATTGAATCTTATATAAAGGAACACTCGGAAGCGGAATTCAGCCATAGCATTTGTCCCGATTGTGTCCGGAAATTGTATGGCGATTTAGGTAAAAAGAAACCGTAGCTGCGGATGTGAGGTTTAAGGCTATTTCAGAATAAGACGAAACGGCGCCGGAGGAGCGAATTCTCCGGGCTCGGCCTTAATCTTTGTCGAAAACGTTTCGCAGCCGTCGGCTTCAATGGTCAAATCAAACTCGCCTGCCGGCAGATCAAAAAAAGCAAAGGCAGCTTTAAATGCAAAATCCCGTGACGCAAGAAAGGTAGCGAGGACTTCTCTGTCGCTCATCTTGTCGTTGGGCTTAAGCTGCCGGGAGATCGCCGGACCGGTCAATTTGATGGCGCGGATTTTCACGTTCTCCGGCAGGTCTTTAAAAAACCCCCAGAAACTGTCATCGGCCGATGTTGCAGCCGTCATATAACCGGCGACCATTCCCTGTGGTTTTAGAACAAATCGTGCTTCCTCAATTTTTCCTGCTTTGATGTCCAGCGTTATTTTATCCGGTTCGGTTTTGAAACCCAGCGCACAAAGGCTGACATCATACGTTTTGGGGACAATCGCTCCCGTTTCCTGCCTGGGCTGAAACGGATCCATTTTTAGCTGTGTTTCCTTTTCATCCGTTCCGGTCGGAGCCAGGACAAGAGCCATCTGTGAAGGAAAGTTGACAGTCGGGGGATCAAAGGCATGGACGACATTCAGATAGCCTTTAGAACGAACGTATGTTTTGTCTTTATTGGCTTCCGTACCGGCTAAAACGGCTTTAAATTGAGACATCATTTGCGGGCTGGATAGAATGCTGACATGGTCTTCGTTCAGGCCGCTGACTTTAAGGGCATCGGCCTGCGCTCTCAAATCCAGCATGCTTTCCAGCGTAACCGTATTATCATTATTTTGCCGGAAGAGGCTGCCGCCTCCCTTATGGCCGAAAAACAAATAGTACCGTATCGAGGGGTCCAATTTTGTGCTCAGAACGCGTTTGATGTATTCGCTGTCCGGATCCATATCTTTCCAACTCGGAATAACCGCGGGCGATTGTTTCACGCCTGTTTTCGCCCGCTGTTCCCCGCCCCAGGGTGTTGAAATCGATACAAAAAGCTGAATGCTATCGTGATAGTTGTCCTCTTTGGCGATAATGGCGGAACGGGACACCAGCCCCCCCATGCTGTGCGCGACAACATACAAAGATTCGAATTGATATTTCCTGTAAAGGTCATAAAGCTTTGTTCTGAGCAGGAAGGATGTCGTGTCCAGGCGCGCACCGGACGGATAATAGAAAATCCACGGCTGGTAGCGCGAGCGGTCCAGATGATCGATAAAATAACGCCAATCCTGCGGCGAACCTGCCGCGCCGTGAACGAAAAGGATCGGTGTCTTTTTGGAATCGTAGGGTTCTACAAAATAAATATTGCAGCCTATCCGTTTAAAAAATTCCAGCGGCGCCCAGAAACCGTCAAGTCCATTTTGCGCGGAAAATACCGGATCGTCGAGATTTGCCAATGCGCCGGCTGACGTTGAAGGTTTGCTTTTTCCACCGGAAGATTGCACCAGCATATTGAAAAAAGACGAAACCGGTTGTTTCTTTTTCGGTGTCAGGATAATATCCAGTCCGAAGACGGCGCCGCCCATCTGCGTTTTTACTTGATCGGGTTTGCCGTAGTAGCCCGACCATTCCCCCGGATTATAAGAAAGATCCCCGTTTTTGTCCTCAAAGGCGAAAATTTCATATTGTCCCTCCTGAACTAATATTTCATATTGTCCGGATCCGGATAACACGGCGTAATCGCCAATGGTTACAATGCCATTGCGATTACTGTAAGCGACGACCACAATGGGCTTTTTAGAGGAAGAAACATTGATGATTTCACCAATCAGCAGACAGGAATCTTTGGAAAACTGGACATCCTCCCGCAGTTTGAAAAGTGCGCAACCGCTGAGATTCCAGAGGATCAGAACGAGGATAACAACGCTAAGGCATTTTTTCATAAGAATTCAATCCCACTCCGTGAATAAAGGTCGTTATTATTGTCCGGGGTTCTCGCATCATTAAAGTAATTTGTAATGAAGATATCAGACTTGTGGAATGGATTCAATGTGAATGTTATGAGCTGTAGGGAGCGGCCGCAACCGATTGCCCGGCTGCGGCCGCTCCCTATGGTCTTTCTGCTAATCTTTGAAGATGGCCCCCGTGGAGGCCGATGTCACCAGTCTGGCATAGCGCGCCAGATAGCCGCTAGTGATCAAAGGCTTTCGCGGTTTTAAAGTCTTTCTGCGTTTTTCCAGTTCCGCGTCACTGACTTTCAAATTCAATGATTTTGCCGGCATGTCAATAGAGATAATATCTCCTTCCTTGACAAGAGCGATCGGGCCGCCTTCCGCCGCTTCCGGCGAGATATGGCCGATAGCCGCACCCTGTGTGCCGCCGCTGAAACGCCCGTCCGTCAAAAGCGCAACTGTCTTGTCGAGCCCCATACCGACGATGGCTGCGGTCGGCGAAAGCATTTCGCGCATACCCGGGCCGCCTTTGGGGCCTTCGTAGCGGATCACCACGATATCACCCGGCTTGATTTTTCCGGCAAGGATGGCGGAAATGGCATCATCCTCGCAATCAAACACACGGGCTTTGCCTTCGTTGACCTGCATTGCCGGCGCTACGGCGGATTGCTTGACCACCGCGCCGTCGGGCGCCAGGTTTCCGCGCAAAACGGCAATGCCGCCCTGCCTTGAATAAGGGTTAGCGAGCGGCCGGATGACATCCTCGTTTAGCACCCGGGCCGTTTTCATATTGTCACCCACGGACTTTCCGGTAACCGTCATGACCTTCCGATCGATGACTCCCAGAGGTGCGATGGCTTTCATGAGCGCCTGAATCCCACCTGCGGCATCGAAATCTTCAATATGATGATGCCCGGCGGGGCTGAGCTTGCAGAGATTCGGCGTGCGTCCGCTGATCTTGTTGAAAAGATCAAGATCCAGCGTGATGCCCGCTTCGTGAGCGATCGCCGGGATATGCAAAACCGTGTTTGTGGAACAACCCAGCGCCATATCGACCGCCATCGCGTTTTTGAAAGCGGCCAGAGTTGCGATGTCGCGGGGGCGGACATTCTTTTTGAGAAGATCCATAATTTTCATGCCCGCGTATTTGGCAAGCCTGTGGCGCCCGGCAAAAACGGCCGGAATAGTGCCGTTGCCGGGCAATCCCAGACCCAGCGCCTCCGTGACGCAGTTCATGGAATTGGCCGTGTACATCCCGGAACAGGACCCGCAACCGGGGCAGGCGCAGTCTTCAAGCTGCCTCAATTCTTCCAGTGTCATCTTTTTGGCTTTAACGGCGCCGACGCCTTCGAACACCGAGATCAGGTCAACGGCTCTGTCCTGGTACTTTCCCGCCAGCATCGGCCCTCCACTGATAAAGATGCAGGGAATGTTGAGCCGGAGCGCGGCCATGAGCATGCCGGGGATGATCTTGTCGCAGTTGGGAATGAAAACCAGCGCGTCAAAAGGATGCGCCGTCGCCATAATTTCAATGGAGTCGGCAATCAGTTCGCGGCTGGCGAGCGAATATTTCATGCCCGCGTGATTCATGGCGATGCCGTCGCATACGCCAATGACGGGAAACTCAATCGGCGTGCCGCCGGACATGCGAATCCCCGCCTTGACATCCTGCGTGATCAAATCCAGGTGGATATGACCGGGAATAATTTCATTGGCGGAGTTTACCACCCCGATGAGCGGTCTGGCGATTTCTTCATCCGTATAGCCCATCGCTTTAAAGAGCGAGCGGTGCGGCGCCCGCTCCAATCCCTTCTTCATCAAATCACTTCGCATTTCGTTCTCCCTTTAAATTAAACGGGTTTGTAAAGAGCTCCAGATGCAAGGCGTCCGAGTTTTGAGGAATGCGGCGTATCTTGATACGCCGCAATGGCGCAAAATGACGCAAAACGAAGGGCAACGCAGCAGATGGACTCTTTACGAAGCCGTTATTATTTCTTACGTTTTTCCGGTCTCAGCGCGCGAACGGCCGCGCCGGCCTGCCACATTTCGGACTCGCGCATTTCCTTGAGCTCGGCGTTGAGTTTTTCCTTGTAGTCGGGCGCGCTGTTCACACGCAGAACGATCTCCGTCTCCTTGCCGGTAGCGACGGAATTATACAGTTCGGCGAAGACCGGCTCGACGGCTTTGCGGAATTTGTGCCGCCAGTCGAGTGCGCCGCGCTGAGCGGTGCCTGAACAGTTGGCGTACATCCAGTCCATGCCGTTTTCACCGACCAGGCGGATCAGGCTCTGGGTCAGTTCTTCCACCGTTTCGTTGAAGGCTTCGCTCGGCGTATGGCCGTGTTTGCGCAGCTCGGCATATTGCGCTTCCATCATGCCGGCCAGCGCGCCCATCAGCACGCCGCGTTCACCGGTAAGATCGCTGTAAACTTCCATCTGGAAAGTCGTCGGGAACAAAAACCCCGAACCGATGGCGATGCCCAGGGCGAGCGTGCGCTCCATGGCCCGGCCGGTTGCGTCCTGATGTACCGCAAAGCTGGAATTGATCCCGCTACCGTCGACGAAATTGCGGCGAACACTGGTGCCGGATCCTTTGGGTGCGACCATAATCACATCAACAAAATCAGGCGGGATAACGCCGGTCTGTTCTTTATAAACAATGGAAAAACCATGCGAAAAATAGAGCGCATCGCCTTTTTTCAGGTGCGGTTTGACCTTCGGCCACAAAATGGTCTGCGCCGCGTCGGAAACCAGATACTGAATGATCGTTGCCTTTTCTACTGCTTCCTCAATCGGGAAAAGTGTCTGGCCGGGAACCCAGCCGTCGGCAATTGCTTTATCCCAGTAAGGCTTATCCTCCGGGGACTGTCCGATGATAACGTTGACACCATTGTCTCTCATATTGAACGCCTGGGCGGGCCCTTGAACTCCGTAACCCAGCACGGCGATCACTTCTTTTTTAAGAACGTCCTGCGCTTTCTTCACTGTGAATTCTTCCGCGGTCACGACGTCTTCTACTGTTCCACCAAAATTAATTTTTGCCATAAAACCCCCTCTTGTTAATGTTTATGATTCGTTATTTTTGTATTGGTTAATTTATTCTTCCAACTTCAGAGCGACGAGGCCTGTTCGGGTGATGTCCGTAATGCCGAGCGGTTCCAGACGTGCCAGAGAGAAGTCGATTTGCGTTTTGTCACCCGTTATTTCAACGATAACGCAGGCGTCTCCCGACACGATTGTTTTCCATTTGTTTGCGTCAACGGCATTCTTGACGGCCTCCGAATTTTGAGCCGTCAGATTCAGCCGGACCAGAACCATTTCGCGGTGGATGGATTCGACGTTGGTAAGATCATCCACTGAAATCACATCGACCAGCCTCTGCAGTTGATTCTCAATCCGGGTGATGGTGGCTTGAGACCCCGACGTGGTCATCACGATTTTCGAGATGTCATTCTGCGTAGTCGTATTCACGCAAAGGCTGTCGATGTTATAGCCTTTGCCTCCCAATGTTCCGGCGATCCTGGCCAGCACATCGGGTTTATTGTGTACCAAAATTGAAATAATGTGATCCTTCTTCTCCATTTGCTCCAACCTCTCATTTGTAAATTATTTGACGAGTCATCAGTTGATCATTTCTCTCGATCCCAGGGCCATTTGACTGATGGATTCGCCCGGATGGACCATGGGATAAACGCATTCTTCGCGCGACACACGGAAATCCATCAGCACCGGCCGATTGATGGACAACCCCTGCTTTAATACAGACTCTACTTCGGCCGGCTTAGTTGCCCTGAGGCCTATGATACCGAACGCTTCGGCCAGTTTCACGAAATCCGGCGCGTAGGTCATATCGGTAAACGAATATCTTTTTTCATAAAAGAGCTCCTGCCACTGGCGGACCATGCCTAAAAAGCTGTTGTTCAGCAGGACTATTTTCACTGCGATGTTATACTGGGCGGCGGTGGCCAACTCCTGAATATTCATCTGGATGCTGCCGTCACCGGCAATATCCACGACCTGCCTGTCGGGGAACGCGCATTTGACGCCGATGGCTGCGGGCAGGCCAAACCCCATGGTGCCCAAGCCCCCCGATGAAATGAAAGAATTGGGCTTGGCAAACTTGAAAAACTGCGCCGTCCACATCTGATTCTGGCCGACTTCCGTCGTAATCAGGGCGTCTCCCCCGGTAATCTTGTAAAGCGTTTCGATGACGTATTGCGGCTTGATGACCTCCCCGTTCTGGCAATAGGTGAGCGGCACTTTTTCACGCCATTCGGCGATTTCGGAAAACCATTCGCCGCGTGAGGAAGCGTCCTGTTCATAATGGTGCTCTTCCAGAAAACGCAAAAGATCTTTGAGCGTGGCCTTCGTGTCGCCGATAATCGGCAGATCGACGGTGACATTCTTGTTGATGGAAGATGGATCAATATCAATGTGGACAATTTTGGCGTTGGCGGCAAACGTATCGATCGTACCGGTCACGCGATCGTCGAACCGTACGCCGATGGCCAGCAGCAAATCGCAGTGGCTCACGGCCATATTCGCGTAGTATGTGCCGTGCATACCCAGCATGCCCAGCCACAACGGATCATTCCCCGGGAATGATCCGAGACCCATCAGGGTGCCGGTCACAGGAATTTCATATTTACGGGCCAGTTCGGTTAATTCTTCCGCTGCTCTGCCCAGGATGACGCCTCCTCCAGTCATAATTAGAGGTTTCCTGGCGGACTGGAGCATTCCCAGGACAGTGGCCATCTTTTTAGGCGCCGGCTTATAGGAGACCTCATGATTGCGAATTTTTACGTTGGCCGGGTCATAATCGGTCTGTGCAGCCATGACATTCTTGGGCAGATCCACCAGCACCGGGCCGGGTCTGCCGGAGCGGGCGATATGAAAAGCTTCCTTAATCGTCTGGGCAAGTTCTTCAACGTTGCGGACGAGAAAATTATGTTTTGTACACGGACGCGTGATGCCGGTGATGTCGCATTCCTGAAAAGCATCATTGCCGATGAGACCGGTCGGGACCTGCCCGGTAAAAACCACCAGTGGAATAGAATCCATATTCGCCGTAGCAATGCCGGTAACCGTATTGGTGGCGCCGGGGCCGGATGTCACAAGGCAAACGCCTACTTTGCCGGTGGAACGCGCATAACCGTCGGCGGCGTGCACGGCGCCCTGCTCATGACGAACTAAAATATGCCTGAGGTTGCTTTTATAAAGCTGATCATAGATATCCAGGACGGCCCCGCCCGGGTATCCAAAGATGATATCAACTTTTTCTTCTTCCAGCACTTTCAGCAGAATTTCCGTGCCTTTCAACTTCATCCCCTTTGACTCCTCCATGTTTCTTTACTATTTGAATCAAAATAATCATTAAAATTAAAAAAGCCGCCAGTTTCCTTCGGAAAAAGCGGCTTTACTGAATAAAAGAAAGCCGCGGGCTTTTCGGGGCCCGCGGCTTGTATCCTTGATCTTAGAGATACAGAGCGGCAGACCCCATAAGTACGACTACTACGACGAGCAATCTTACAATGGCCTGTATCTGAATTCTGCCGCTGTCGAAATCTTTAAGAAACATAACTACTTCCTAATTTATTTAACTGTCTTTTAACTAAAATAAACGCGCTTGTCAAGGGGCATTCTCACGGGCATTCATAATTTTTATCGGAATAGCTCTTCTTTTTCTTCGGGTACCTCTTCTTTTTCGGCGGGAAGAGCGTTATCGAGAAAGCATTCATAGATTGTTCCCGGGCCTCCGCCTTGAGCCGGCCTGCCGGTCTTGTGATCGACTTTGACAAAAACGATGCCCTCCGGAACAGGAAAGGCTTCCACCGGTTTATTCTGCAGGACTTTTTCCATAAAGTAGAGCCAGATGGGTGCGGCGGCGCGTCCGCCAACTTCTTGTTTTCCCAGTGATTTTTCCTGATCGAACCCTACCCAGACGCCGGTAATCAGCGACGGCGTGAAGCCGATGAACCAGGCGTCGCGGATATCATTGGTTGTCCCCGTTTTACCGGCAACCGGCCGGCCGATGCTTTTCACCCTTCGGCCGGTACCGCTTTCGACGACGTCCTGCATGACATAAGATGTCATAAACGCTATGCGGGGATCAATGACCTGCTCCGTCTGTACTTTGGTCTCTTCAAAAACATTGCCGGTCCGGTCGACGATTTTGCGGATAAAGAAAGGAGTGACTTTCTTGCCCTGGTTGGCCAAGACGTCATAGGCGCGCACCAGTTCCTGCAAGGTAACGCCCGATGATCCGAGTGCCAGGGACAAATTTCTGGACAGCGGAGATTCAATACCCATATTCGCCGCGTAAGACGTGGCGTAATCAATGCCGATGTCCTGCAATATCTTAACGGTCACAACATTGCGGGACTGCACCAGCGCAGTCCTCATCGTAATCGGCCCCAGGAATTTCTCATCGAAGTTTTTCGGTTTCCATAAGCCGTCTTCCTGCGACGGATCGGCGAAGACGACAGGGGAATCAACGAACCGTGTGGACGGATTCATGCCCTTATCAAAGGCGGCCGTATAGATGAGAGGTTTAAAAGCAGAGCCCGGCTGGCGACGGGACTGCGTCGCCCGATTGAATTCACTCTTGTTGAAGTCCCGGCCTCCAACCATGGCGCGAATGGCACCGGTCTTAACCTCCATGCAATAGAGCGCGCCCTGAACGAGATCTTTTTCGTATTTACCCCGTTCCTCCATTTCCTTCAGGCCCTTGAGAAGGGCATCCCGGGCGGCCGTTTGCTCTGACAGATTCAGGGTCGTGTAAATGGTCAACCCCTCCTTGTAGAGAACATCCGCACCATATTTTTCCTGCACATAGCGGCGAACGTTTTCAACAAAATAGGCAGCCACTTTGTCCTTGGGCTTCATGGGGCGGAGTTTCAGCGGTTCAGCGGCAGCTTTGTCCATTTGCTCCCTGGTGATAAAGCCTTCTTCCATCATACGCGTCAGAACGTATAACTGCCGTTGTTTCGCGCGGTCGAAATAGAGAAACGGAGAGTAGGTGGTGGGCGCTTTCGGTAAGCCGGCCAGGAGCGCAGCTTCCGGCAACGTCAGATCCTTGGCGCTTTTGCCGAAGTAGCCAATCGATGCCGACTCGATGCCGTAAGTACCGTGTCCGAGATAAATTTGATTCAGATACAAATTCAGAATTTCATCTTTGTTCAGATATTTGTCTATCCGGTAAGAAAGAATAGCTTCCTTGAATTTTCGGATGTATTTTCTCTCCGGCGTCAAATACATCAGTTTGGCGACCTGCTGAGTAATTGTGCTTCCGCCCTGCACGATCTTGCCTGCTTCCACATTTTTGAACATGGCGCGGAAAATACTTTGCAGATCTACTCCCTGATGTTTATAAAAACGGGAATCCTCTGCGGCGACGAATGCGTGCTGAGCGATCTTCGGGACATCGGCTATTTTTACCATCTTCCTGTCTTCCAGAAAGAACTCGTCGACCAGTTCGTTATTTTCATCAAGCACGCGAGAAGCAATGCTGGGTCGGTAGTCTTTGAGTGCGTCGATTCCCGGCAGGTCCATCGTCATCAGATAGTAGGTAACGGTTCCGCCGACGGTTACCAGCAGCAGTAAGAATACGACAATAAACAAAAATTTTAAAAGTTTAGATAATTTGATCGTTTCCCCGCGCGGTTCCACATTTTTTTTACGTTCAGACATGATTATACCTGTTGGTCTTGATCCTTTTCATTGGATTCGGGAACTTTCTCTTTTTTGCCGGCAAATTTCGCGACGAAAATACTCGCTTCGTAAAGAATCATCAAAGGAATGGCCATTAATATCTGGCTTAAAGCATCCGGAGAAGGCGTCAGAACTGCGGCCACAATGAATATGAGCAAGATGGCATATTTTCTGTTTTTGGAAAGCAGTTTGTCCGTGACAATGCCCAGTTTCGCCAGAAAGAAAATCAAGATCGGCAGCTGGAACGATACGCCGAAACCGAGCAAAAAAGTCACCAGAAAAGACAGATAGTCGCCAAATGAAATCATCGCCCGTAAATATTCGTTATTGAAACTGACGAAAAATTCAAAGGCCGGCGGCAAAACAACAAAATAGCCGAACAAAACGCCGCTTAAGAAAAGGACAGTTGACGATAACACAAAAGGGACCACGTATTTCTTTTCCTGCGGAAGCAGCGCCGGCGAGATAAATTTCCATATCTGATAAAAAATGAAGGGGCTGGTGAGAATGAGCGAAGCGAAAAAAGCGATTTTCATATAGGTGAAAAAAGCTTGAGTCAAACCCGTGTAAATCAGATAACTGCTTTTCGGGAGCACCTGGGTTAATGGTTTTGTAATGACAGTGAACAACCAGTCCTTGAAGTAATAGCAGGCGATAAAACCAATGCCGAGCGCGATTAAAGAGTTGGTCAGCCTTTTGCGCAGTTCAATCAAATGTTCCGTTAAAGACATTTTAAGATCTTCGTTGTTTTCCATTATATGCCGTTTTTATTGGTTTTCGAAATATAGACGTTATGTTGGTTTTTGGATGTTCCCGACGCCATTGCCGGATGTTTCGTCTTTCGCCTTTTCCGCTTCAGATTTTTTTAATAACAGGGAATCTTTCAGACCCTCATCGGCCTTGGGTTTATCATCTTCCTTCAGGGCGTCTTTCAGATCCTCAGTGACGCCTTCTGTGGCATTCTTGAAATCTCTAAAACCTTTGCCCAGTGTTTTAGCCAGATCGGGCAGTTTCTTGGGTCCAACAATGAGCAATGCGATAATCGCAATGATAATGAGTTCCTGAAATCCGATACCAAACATAGGAAAGTTTACCCCTTCAACGTTTAACTACCTATATATCGAAAGTTATTTTTGTCAATGATTTTCGCTTGGGCGACTCGCGCATTTCCGGAGGGCCGACGCTGAATTCTTGTAAAGAAAAGTTACTTTTTTGTATCTTGACCTCATATCGGCCGTCCTGTACATATTATCGCATGACTCTCGATGAACAAATAACCGAGATGATCCGGACGGGGTCCGGTAAGACTATAATTGTGGCGCGTTACGGAATTGTTGCAGCGGCTGCGGGCTCAGTCTTGGCGGGAGTCTTAACCGGCAATCCGGTTTTCTATGGAATTGCTTTTGTTTTTGTAGTGATCGGATTTGTAATGTCGCGGGTAACCCCTCACATCCACAATGCCGCCAGAGGCTTGAAAGAAGGCCTGAAGCAGAGCGGTGCAGTCGTGATTGCGATTGACCACTGGACGGATGCTGAATCAAATCACTATGAATCCTATCGGGGGATTGTTTCCATTGATAACCGGCCGCTATGGCAGATGGAATTCGCAACTCCTCAGGATTGGCAGCCGATCGAAGGGACACATTCTGCGCAATTGGCTTTTATCCCCGGCATAGAATGGCCTGTTGCAGTTATCACCCCCGATGGCCTGTTATATCCGCGCCTGAAGCCTCGAGCCGCGACCGCCGTCATCACGGGATCATATCGCTAAGATTTTGATATAATATTAAACACTAATTTCGTGATTCCAGGCGGTGGTTCATTATTTCTTTTTTTGCGCAAAAGTTCATTGTCCCTTTTTTGTCTTGACAATATTATGACCATTAGTATAACGGAAGAACTCTGCTCATTGAATTTCCCTCAATATCCGGCTAATGTAAGGAAGGAAAGACAATAAATCTCTTTTCCAGCCGAAAATAGACCGCGACAAAGAGCGTTATAGGCCATCATGAAAAATGGCTCATTGAATAAAAATTATTAACTGAAAGTGAGGTAGAAACATGAAGATTGAAGATGTGAAAAATGTATGTGTAGTTGGCGCAGGCAACATGGGTCATCAGATTGCGCTCCAGTGCGCTATTTCCGGTTTCAAAACCGTCAGCACGGATGTCATTCCGGCCGTTCTCGAAAAGGCTGAGAAATTTGTTGATGGTTATCTGGCCGGTCGCGTGCAGAAAGGCAAAATGACGGAAGATGTGGCGAAGGCTGTTCGTGCAAGGATCTCCTTCACCGGCGATCTGAAAGTCGCTGCAAAAGACGCCGATGTGGTTATCGAAGCGGTTCTGGAAAGAATCGACCTGAAGCGGAAAATTTTTGCCGACCTGGACAAGATTGCACCGGCCAAGGCCATCCTGGCGACCAACAGCTCTTTCATCGTGAGTTCCAGAATTGCCAGTGCCACCAATCGTCCCTCCCAGGTTTGCAACCTCCATTTTTTCAATCCGGCCCTCGTGATGAAGCTGGTCGAAGTCGTTCAGGGACCCCATGTGTCGGATGAAACGGCAAAATGCATGATGGACTTCTGCCTGAAGATCGACAAAGTTCCTATCCATATCAAGAAGGAAGTGGATGGATTTGTTCTGAACCGGATCTTCAGTGTCATTTCGAGAGAAGCCCTCTGGATGCTGGAAATGGGCGTTGCTTCTTATGAAGACATCGACAAAGCCTGTGTATACGGCGCCGGTCACCCCATGGGTCCCTTCCGCCTCAATGACCTGACGGGCATCGACCTGACTTACGATATCTGCATGAGCCATTTTTATGAGTCCGGCAATCCTGCGGATCTTCCGAGCCCCAGTGTCGTCAAGTTATACACCCAGGGCAAATTCGGCCAGAAGACCGGTGAAGGCTGGTACAGCTACAAGAAATAATTTTTTGACAACACGCCCATCGAGACTGTTTCGGTCTTTCGGGTGATGATAAAAGGACGCCTCGAAGTCGTATGATTTCGGGGCGTCTTTGCAATGACTATGAACCCTGAGTCCAAATCAGCACTGATCGTGGAAGGCGGAGGTATGCGCGGTATCTTTGCCGCAGGCGTTCTCCATGCTTTCGGCAAAGCCGGATTCGATCCGTTTGACCTGTATATCGGCGTATCGGCAGGTGCCTGCCACCTGGCCTCGCATCTGGCGGGACAAAATGACCGCAACTTCGATATTACGCTGCGCTACTCCCTCCATCCTCAGTTTATTAATGTCGGCAGGTTCTTGACAGGCGGCCATCTGATGGATCTGGACTGGATGTGGGATCAGACGATCAGGAATTACCGTCTGGACCTCAGGCATATTGATGGAAAACTACTTGGTCAGAATAAAGAATATCTGATTGTGGCTACCTCCATGGCAACCGGTGAAGCGCTTTATCTGTGCCCCGATGAAAACACACTGGAGCATTATTTAAAAGTCTCCAGTTCACTGCCCATTCTTTATCGCAATGTTCTGGATGTGGGCGGCGAGAAAGCCACCGATGGCGGTATAGCCGACTCCATTCCCGTGCGGGAAGCTTGTAAGCGCGGCGCCGAGAACATCACGGTAATCCGGTCGCGTCCGGCAAACTACGTCAAAAAGAAAAGCTTGCTTGCGCAGATGATCTTCTCTTTGTACTTCCGCAATTACCCGAGATTGGTGGAATGCTTTCAGCAGCGTGCCGAAAATTATAATGCTTCTGTTGATTTTATTCATCATCCCCCTGAAGGTGTCCGTATCTTAGAAATTGCACCGCCTGCTGATCTGAATGTCGGCAGAACCACCAGGGATGAAGCGCCTCTGCGGAAAGCATATGAAAGCGGTATTGCTCATGGAGCGGTATTTATGGATCAATATCCGAAAGCCATCTTCTGATCTCAAATTTATCTAAATTTTTCTTGACATAACTTGCCGGAAGTTTATATAAAATTACTGTTACACTCATCTGCCTTCTAAAAAATTATTACATGTGTTCTTAACTATCCGTCGGAAGAGAGACGGTTGTTTTCTTCGCTGCATTGATCAGCACGGAGATTGAATTTGTATCTATTTTGTCATCGGGATGCCTGACAGGAGAAGATCGGCAATATGACCGTCGATAAGCGGTAACCACGACGGAATCTGCTTTCGATCCGCAAAGAGCTTTACTTCCTCTGAGTTTTTTCATGGATGAAAAAGTGTTTGATGAAGCGCGCCATCTGTTTTGCAGAAAATCGAGAAACAATAGTTGCGAATTCTATCATTGAAATGAGGGAAAAATGAAAAAAAGCCGGCTAAATATGATCTTGCATATGTGTTTTGCTTTTATCATGTTGACGATGATTGTCGTAATTCTTGCCATAACCTCTGACAACGCAGAGCGGGCAGATTCTGCAGCGGCAAAGGTTCAGAAACGAACAGATTCGCCTCATGCTGAGCATCAGATCGTTCTCGACCGGCCGGGAGAGGTTCGGGGGAAGATTTTGTTGCCGGAACGGAAACAGCTGCAATCCGGCTTTCCCATTAACGACCTTGCACAAAGAAGCGGCACAGACAACATACAGCAGTGCTCCCTTGCAGAATACCTTTATTTTTGCACAGTATGGATTGACCAAAAAGGTCTTCAGTCCCGATGACTGCCAGCACCTAATCATAAGAAAGGCCCTGTCCATACTGAGCAGGTCCTTCACTATTTGGATTCCCTGTTGGGTGATCGCAAAAATGAGCAGTTTGGTCTTTTGGGGTAAGTACTCTGACGGATCGCGAAAGGATCACGGACGATCAGAAAGAAGATTAAAAATAGGCACCTTCATAGTTTGTCCGTTCTTGACCGGACAGGTCATTTGTGCCATCTAATAACCACTTGACGGGCGGGAACGGATATTCATGGAAAAGAAACTGATTGTCATTTTTCTGGGATTGTTTTGCGGGCGGATGGCGCTGCGCTATATCTTACAGCGGCTCAATATGAGAAACTTAGCTTTGCACGGCAAAGAAATTCCGCAAGTCTTTGCCGGCAGTATTGACGCCGGAATACTGAATAAGATGGTGGATTACGCTTCAGAGCAATCACGTTTGGAATCCAAAGAAAACATAACCAGTGATATTATCGAACTCGCAACCTTATTTCTTCTTCTGCCTTCACTGATCATGTGGATTACCGGAATGCACGTGCATCTTATAGGGCAGGCGCTGCTCTTTTTTGCCGTCCTCGCATTAATCAGTGGCGCCGCCGGTTTGCCGTTTGATCTCTATCATACTTTTATCCTGGAAAAGAAATACGGTTTTTCAACCATTACCTGGAGGCTCTGGCTTGCCGATGTGGCTAAATCGATCATAATTTCGGCTATTTTAATGGCAATTATCATAAGTGCCGTAATCGGCTTTGTTATTCTTCTGCCCCTGAGCTGGTGGTTCTGGGGCTGGGTGTTTTTTACCATATTTCAGATCATGCTGTTGTGGCTATACCCGGTGCTGATCGCTCCGCTCTTCAATAAATTTGAACCGGTTCAGGATGAGGCGCTGACGGAAAAGATAACGACCATGCTGGCCAAGGCAGGCCTCCAGGCGCGGGGCATTTATCAGGTGGATGAAGGCAAGCGCTCCAGACATACGAATGCCTATTTTACCGGAATCGGCAAATCGAAACGCATCGTTTTATTCGATACACTGCTTTCTTCTCATACTCACGATGAAGTCGTATCCATACTGGCGCACGAAATCGGGCACTGGAAAGGAAAACATATTCTCAAACAACTAGCATTTATGATTATCACTTCGCTGCTACTCTTTTACATCATTTATCATGTTGTGAATTGGTCCCCCCTGTTCAATGCTTTCCGCATCAATCAAAGCCCTGTTTATGCCGGCTTCTTTCTGATCTCGCTGTATCTTGAGATGATCGGCTTCTATTTAAGTCCAATAGGAGTTGCCGTCACACGGCATTTTGAGCGCGAGGCGGATCGAACGGCTGTGCATTTGACAGGCGTCGTGCAACCGATGATCAACGCGCTTAAACGTCTAGCCAAAGATAATTTAAGCAATCTGCACCCTCATCCCTGGTATGTACGCTTCTATTATTCTCATCCGCCGCTCGTCGACCGCATTGAATATTTACAATCAATGGACTATAATAGAGACAAAGACTAGGAGTGCAATTGGGCAAAACCATAAGTGTTCGGAGGATGAGGAATGAAGAAGATTTCGACGAAGTGCGGTATTATAGCAGCCGCCATGTTCTTTCTGATGTCCGGTTCAGTTGCGGCTGCGGTCAGAATTTCCTCGCTGCCGGTGCCTCAGCCAACGGCAAAATTGCGAATCTTTGTCGTTGTGGTCACCACGGAATATAAATCCGCAAATCGCCCGGTTTCCTGGTGGGTATCACCGGAGGCATTTGAACAATGGAATATGAAACTCATCAATAAAAAACTGCGGCAGCTGGGGTTTTATGAAGTTGTTAGTGCCTCCGATATCCAGGCTGTTCTGGGAGATCAATCGCTCTCCGCCCGTGAATGGACAGCAGGAGAGTGGAAACTGGCCAGGGATGCGGGCAAAGCGCTGCATGCCGATTATGTTTTGATTTTCGAGCGTAGCCAAAGAGTTCATCTGCAATTTGATGCAAAATTAATCAATTTGAATACGGGAAAACAATTTGAGGCTTCCGGCTATGTCCCATCCACAATGATGCGGCACATGACCAGGGGCCCAAAAATGCAAGCGGCGGGTGAAATTGTTCAAATACATTACCGTAAAATATTTCAGGAGGCTAAAAGCGACTTGCTTCAGACAGCCATTTTGAAAGGAAGATTGACGGCTGAACAATCGACGCCGCCTCCTGCCCCGACGACCGGGAAATTTCAGAAACTACCGGACGGTTCCGAGGAGCAGGGTGTTCTAATGCCACCCAAAGAAAAAGCGGTAAAGGGTCTGTCCGCTCCTTTGCCGGTGAAAGCTGAAGCATCTGCTCCCGAAGAAGGTAAAAAGAACCAGTTGAAATTTGAAAGGGAATTGGGAAGCGCTCTTTCATCGAAAGATAAGAAGACAAACAGTCCACGTCTTGTTGTCTATGATTTTGATGCTGCCGATAGGATGAAAGTTGTTGGGCTGATCCTCACGGAAGCCCTTCGCGAAGAATTGTTCAATTTGGGCGACTTCGTACTGGTGAATCGGGAAAGTATTTTAAAAGTCATGGATGAATATAAACTGCAACAGACGTCTCTGGTCGATGAAAAACAAGTTGTCGCTGTCGGTAAATGGCTGGCGGCTAACGAGGCGATAACGGGTAATCTGGCCATTATCGGCAATGTCAGTATCCTGCAGGCCAAACGGGTGGACATTAGAACTCTGGGTACAATGGCGCTGGGGTCTGTGAAGTGTTCAGCCGGTCGGGAAGATGAACTGCTGGACAAGATACCGGAGTTGGCCCGGAAACTGACAAAATTGCCAAAATAGAATAGCCGCAGGCGAAATAATCATTTTTTGAACAAGGCTTCGAGTTTGTCTTTGGGATCAATAGGCACTGCCTTCGTCTCTTCGGATTCGTTTCGGAAATGGAAGAAATCGCAGAAGTTGGAGCGGCTCTTGTCAAGGACCCGCTCAGCCTGCACTTCGCGGCAATCATTGTATGCACCGCGCTCATAAAAGACGCAGTTGAGGCAGCTGTGAAGATCGCTTCCGCAGAAAGGGCACTGTTCCTGTCTGCCGACAAATAGATCGGCGAGAATTTCTTTCTTGCAATGTCGGCAGGTATTCATATTGCAAAAATACAGACAATGCATATTTTTTGTCAAGTCACATTCGCATCCTTACTTGTGCCATAGGCTACTTCGTCTTTTAAACGTGAAATTGAGATTTGGATGTGATATGGCATGCATCATTACTCACCCGGAGGTCATTATGGCGGATAAGTCGAAACTCGGCATGGAGTTCCCGCTTTATTCGATCAAAGTCGAAAAAAACAAGATTGCGGAATTTGCCGCAGCAGTTGCACAGAAGGACGACACGGATCAAATCAAAGAAATTTATCGTGACGTTGATGTGGCAAAAAAAGCCGGTTACGAAAATATCCCGGTTCCTCCGACATTTCCCACAAGCTTTGTTTTTTGGACGGGCGGCGGCTTGCTGGGCACCGTCAATGCCGTAGGTGCGGATGTAAGCAAACTGCTGCACAGCGAAGAAGATTATGAATATTTCGCCCCAATTTGTGCGGGAGATGTTATTACCCGCAAAATGAAGGTAGTGGATATGTATGAGAGAGGCAAAAAGGAACGAAAAGGGTGGTATGTGCAAGTGACGACGCTGGAAACGGAATTGATTAATCAAAGGGGAGAATTGGTCCTGAAGGCGCGTACGACATTCATGGAAAAAGGATGAGCGCTATGGCTGTTAACTTCGATGAGCTTCAGATTGGAGACGCCATACCGGCTTATACGGCTGCGCCCATAACGCGTACGCACCTTGTGCGCTATGCCGGCGCTTCCGGTGACTTTAATCCCCTGCACCACGATGAGACGTTTGCCAAAGCGATCGGCATGGACCAGGTCATCGCCCACGGCATGTTTATTATGGGTATTGCGGGCGAAGCGATCACCTCCTGGATCGATTATAAATACTTAAGAAGATTCTCTGTGCATTTCCTGAGCATGACCCATCCGGTTGATCTGGATGATTTTGAGAACACCAAAGGCCGCGCAACCATTACTGTGAGCGGCAAAGTGATAGAAAAATACGAAGAGAACGGTGAAAAAAGAATCCGCTGCGAAATTATTGCCCTGGATGCTAAGGGCAGCAGAAAACTCACGGGTTTTTTCGTGGTCGCAATTCCCTGATTGTCCCCGTCGCAAAAAGCAGCAGGTGTTCAATGAAAGCCCGCATATTGGTTATTGATGATGACGCTGTCGCATGTGAATTTCTGCAGGAAGTTCTGCTACGCGACGGCTATGATGTCGACGCATTTACGTCTGCCCAGACTGCTCTGGAACGAAACCTGTCCGAATATGATTTGCTCATGTCCGATATCCGCATGCCGGGCATGGACGGCCTGCAATTCCTGGGTGAAGTTCAAAAGAAATGGCCGAACCTTCCCGTCATTCTAATGACCGCCTATGGATCTCTGGAGACCACCATGGAAGCGATCAGCATGGGTGCCTGGGACTATATCAGCAAACCCTTTTCACCCGATGATTGCCGCGCCCTTGTCAAAAAGGTCCTGGAGGTTCGGGAGTTAAGGGAACGACGATCTGATGGACCGCTTGCCGCCATCGAGGAAGCCAAGCTGATTGGCTCTTCGTCCATCATGGTGGAGTTCTACAAACAGATTGCCCGCGTTGCCGATTCCCAGGCGAGTGTCCTCATCGAAGGTGAAAGCGGAACCGGTAAGGAGCTGACCGCGCGTTCCCTGCATTCAATGTCTTTGCGGCGTCAAAAGCCTTTCGTGGTCGTTCATTGCGGTGCCATTCCGGATAACTTGCTCGAGTCGGAGTTATTCGGCTATGAAAGAGGATCTTTCACCGGCGCGGATCATCAGCATGTCGGTCTTATTGAATCTGCAGAGGGCGGAACGATTTTCCTGGATGAGATTACGGAAATGTCCACGGCGCTGCAGAGCAAATTGTTAAGATTCATGCAGGATGGAGAAGTCCGCAGAATCGGCGGAAATGAAGTGCGTCATGTCACCGTCCGCGTCGTTGCCGCTGCAAACAAAAATATCGACGATGAAGTCGGTGCGGGACATTTTCGCCTTGATCTCCTGTATCGTTTCATCGTTCGTCTGCACATTCCGCCATTGCGCGACCGCCGGGCGGATGTACCGCTGCTGATCGAAGCGATGCTCAAGAAACTGGGATATCCGAGTGTGCGTGTCTCGCCGGAAGCCGTCGAATTACTCATGGCTTATGACTGGCCGGGTAATGTAAGGGAATTGGAAAATGTCTTGCAGCAGACGCTGTTGCTTTCTCCTTTTATCGTTATCCTGCCTGAGAATTTGCCGGATCGGTTCCGGCCGACGGCGAATGCTCCCAGAGGTGCGGAACTGCCGGAAATGACGCCGCTGGCTGAAGTGCAGAGGGAACAAATTCTTCAGACCCTGAGAAAAACGTCCTGGAATCAAACGAAAGCCGCTGAAATTTTGGGCATTGACCGGAAAACATTGCGCATGAAAATCCGTCGCTACGGTCTGCAACAAGATGAAAAATAAAAGTTCTGCGCCTTAATCAAATGTATCTTCTGCCATCCGGAGAAAGAGGATGACGGAAGTGCCACTCCCGGGGGTGCTTTGAATGTCCATGTGGCCGCCATGCGCCTTGATGATGTCGCGAACGATGGCGAGTCCCAGACCGCGCATGCCTTCATCCGTATGCGAGCTGAAGAAAGGTTCGCAGACTTTTTCCAGAAGGTCGGTGGCTATACCTTTCCCGCTGTCCGCAATCAGGATTCTTATCGTTCGTGCGGCACGATCATCCTCGGCGGATATGGTGATCCTGCCTCCATCAGGCATGGCTTCGATGGAATTCTGAATGATGTTCAACAGTGCCGTCTGAATCCTGTAACGATCGACATATAAGGAGGAGGTTGACCGGTCGATATGCGTTTCAATACTTATGTGGCTCTTTTGTATCAGCGGCTCAACCAGCGGCAGGGTCTCGCTTAATATTTTAGAGACGGTCATTAATTCGAAATGAGGTTCGGGAAGACGCGTAGCTTTGCGCACATTTTGAATAACATTGTCCAGTCTCTGCGTCTGCTCTACAATCAGATTCAGCTTATGGGCGACGTCCGGAGGCCAGCCCTCCCGCTCCAGCATTAGCCTCGCGAGCCCGGCAATGGAATGCAGGGGCGTCCCCAAATCGTGAGCCAGATTGGCCGTCAAATGTCCCAGTGCCGTCAATTGTTTTAAATCATCAACCTGTTTTTGCAGCTGAACCACATTGAGCGTCTCCTCACGAACGCGATCCGCCAGATGGCTGGTCAAATCCAGGTTTCTGGCCATGACATTTTGAATTTCGTCGGCCATTTGATTGAAGTGATGGGCTAATTGTCCCCATTCATCTTCCCGGATAATGGGGATACGTTCGACATATCGCCCTTTCTGAAATTCATCAATTGTGCCGATAATTGTTTTGAGCGGCCGCCCGATTAGCCAGCCATAGCTGATGCCCAGGAGTAAAAGGATAGCCAGCAAAAGTCCGGCACTGCTGAAAAACAATAGCTGCCGGGCACGGCCCATGATTTCTGCATTTGCTCTCGAAAAAGCTATAATGCCGACGATAATGCGAGAATCTTTCGTGTCACCGGAAACCGGATAAAGCAAACCAACCGATGGCCCTGCTTCCGTTTCGAGTTTTACAAATCTGGATTTTCCTTTAGCGCTGACCTCGGAAACGATGGTATCCGGCCATTCATATTGAACGCGGCTGGATCCTGCGACATAATTGATATTATTGCGACGCGTGTCGAAGATGTCGATGCGGGCCAGGCGTACATCAGACTGAATATGATCTTTCAATGCGGAATCAAGGGCGGCAATGCCATGCCTGGTCGGGAAGTGCTGATAAAACGTGCTGACAGTTTCGGCAACGCCTTCCAATCTTTTGACCTGCTGATCTACCAGGATTCTATCCAGAGCAGAGAGTTGAATCATCCCCCAGATAGCCATGGTGATGGCGAGTCCCGCTATGGTCAAAGCAACAAGTTTGAACCGAACGGTCAAATTGCTACTATAGTCAATTATTTTTGCCAATAATGTTTTTAACATCGCAAGATTCATAGCAGAAAGATCGAAAATAAACCATGATGAGTTTGATGAAGACGCATAGGCCTGAGCAGAGATTGCTGAAATCAAAATGCACAAAAAAGGGATGAGCTTTCGCCCATCCCTTTTTGTACGTCAATAAGTTTTGTAAAACTTATTTTGCGGCCGGAGTTGCAGGAGCTTCTTCTTTCTTCATTTCGTCTTTCTTTGCGGCCTTCTTTGCTTTCTTTGCTTTCTTTGCAGCAGGCTTCTTGTCCATCTTCTTGTCTGCATCCGGGGTTGCTTTGTCGGCTGCTACGGCCTTATCGGCGGGAGCTGCGGGTGCGGCTGCCTTATCGGCTGCGATTACGGACATCGAAAATGCAAAAACCAATGCTACGGCTAACAATACAATACGCTTCATCTTAAAATCCTCCTTGTTAATAGTTTTTTTATTAACCCCCAAGAGTTTCTTAGGGGACTCCACCTATAGAAAAGCATCACACTTACTTCGTTACTGATGCCGGTTTCTCTTTATCCTGCTTTATCCCGTTTTTGCCGGGACCCTTTACTGCCCCCAGCTTTGCTACCCTGGCTGCCGTCAGCCTTCCATCCTTTATGTTGTAGTCAATTTTTACGGAGTCATTGACAGTAACATCCTTTACAGGAACGTCCAGCGCGAACTCCATGATCTCCACATTGCCCTTGATACTGCGCTCGATTTTAATAGCCGTATCCGAAATTTCTACAACTTTCCCCCGGGCATTCATTTTCGCCGTCTTAACGTTTGTTGTTTTGAGCACAACACCCTGGTTTGATTCTTTAACAGGTTTATCGGCCGCAACGGCAAATGCAGCCAAAAGACAAATTACCCCTGCTATACAAACCAAAGCTTTCTTCATTAACTGCGATCTCCCGATCATTTCTGTCTCCTATTTAGCAACGGGCATGCCAATTCTCATGCTAAGCAAATTATCTTTTATCTTATTGTATTTAAATGATAAATATTTATTGCCGGTTTTGCTTCGATCTATAAGAAACCAGTCGGCAGGGGAATAACTCCCCAGTGCAGGCGAGAAATGCATCAATGCCCATAAAAGTCTGCTTAAGCCAGTCGGCGATAAATCCAGCAATGCAGATAAAAGAAAATTGCCTCGCGACCGCCCAGACTCAGGAGATTTTTCGAGATGATCCGAACATCCTTCTGCCTGGAGACTTTATGATCGGCCAGATAGATACTCAGGAGACCACGCGTAATTAAGCGGTGAAATTTTGCATTCGGTAAACTCGCAACACTCGCCTGCGCCTCGGTGTAAAAATGGCTGAGCCCTCGCGACAGGTGTTCATCATTTGCATAAAAAGAACAGAAATTGAGATCAAGACCGGCGCGGTCTTCTTCCTGATCGATCAGATAATCCAGAAGAATGTGTAATCCCTGAACCCACGGGAAATAAGCATTCTTGATTCGGGCAACAAGCGCTTCCGTTGTTGCCCGATTGAATAGTTGCGAGACGATGCAAAAAATCCCAAGTGTTGAACCGGTGCAGGCGGCAAATTCATACCAAACCATCTGAGGTAATTGTTTTTCATGTTTGGCAAACCATGCCTGCAGACGCGGCACACGTTCATCTTTTTGGACGTGTTTATGGACCTGTAAATCAATATATAAACGGGCCAGTTCGAGGAGGGCGGCCGCACCCCGGTGGTAGTTGGGGAGATGACCCAAAATATCCTGGCACGTCTTTACCAGTTCGGTTAGGTAGCCGCCGTCATCCCGTTCACGGCGGAAGCGGTAATAATCGGTAACAGATTCATTCGGTGTCAGGGCATGCAACATAGATTCATGTAATGCACGGAAATCTTCCGGACTTTGTGAAGTACTGCGGTCACAGAGATTATCCAGATAGTCACTAATCGTCTGATAAGCAACGATGAATTTAATCGCTTCCTTATATTCATTTCCGGCCAGCAAACCGTACAGAGAACCCCCTTCACAATGGAATGTCTTGGTCTCAATGCTGGCTGTCGCCTGGTGACGCAGTTCCGGGTCGGGAATGTTTTGGGCACGCGCCTTCCAATGTCGCAGACAGGCGTGAGTTATCGGCTGCACTATCAAAAATGTTTTTGTCGTCAGTGATATAAGATTAGTTGGTACCGGCAACCTGCTTCTCCTGTTCAAAATTTAATTGGTGAATCTTTAACACACGTGCCGCCGTATAACAAGGCCGGTCAATTGACCATTTGACCGGCCTTGGCAATCTATGATAGTTTTTCTCATGGGAAAAGACGCAGCAAGCGGTGATGTCGATGTTATTGTTGTCGGTGGTGGAGCGGCGGGGCTGATGGCTGCCGGGAGCGCAGCCCGCCACGGTGTCCGAGTGTTGCTTCTGGAAAAAAATGATCGTCTCGGCAAGAAAATTCTGATCAGCGGCAAAACGCGGTGTAATTTGACCAATGCTGCAGACCTGCAATCGTTTCTTGGCATGTATGGTCCGAACGGCCGTTTTCTGCACAGCGCATTTTCCCGTTTTTTTCGTCCGGAGCTGCTCACATTTTTCGAGCAACACGGCCTCTCCACAAAGGTGGAGCGCGGCGGCAGGATTTTTCCCGTCTCCGACGACGCCCGCGACGTCGTTTGCGTCTTCCAAAAATATCTGGCTGAAAATAACGTCCGCACAATTTTCAATTCTCGAGTCATTGCTGTTCTGCATGATAAAGATGGCCGATTTATCGTTCAAACGACGGACGGTCATTATCAAACCCCGTGCGTGATCATTGCGACCGGCGGCGCTTCGTGGCCGGCGACCGGTTCCACCGGCGACGGTTATACCATCAGTGCGGCGCTCGGGCACCGGATCATCGCACCTAAACCGGCCCTGGTGCCTCTGATTGTCCATGAACAGAGACTTGCGAAATCCATGCAGGGAGTCTCTCTGCGGAATGTCCGGGCTACTGCATTTCAAGGGGAAGCGGCAGCAATTGACTCAACGCTTGTTCCCGGTCTGGATTATGGCCGGGGTGAAAAGAAGATTGCCCGGTTGCCGATTATTGAGAGCCGGTTTGGAGAAATGCTGTTCACGCACTTCGGGCTGGGCGGACCGATCATTCTGCTCATGAGCCTGGCTGTTGTTGAAGCTCTGGAAAAGGGGTCTGTTGCCGTCCTGATCGATTTAAAGCCCGCGCTGACCAAAGATCAATTGCGAAAACGGCTTCAATCGGATTTAAATAAATTCAGCAAAAGGAGAATGGCGGGCATTCTGAAAGAATATTTACCGGCAAAGATGATTGAACCTTTGATTGCTCTTTCCGGAATTGATGAAGAGAAACAGGCGCATCAGATGGACGCCGCCGATCGGGGGAAAATTATTGATTTACTCAAAGCATTGCGATTCAATATAAAATCGCCTCTGCCGCTTGAAAGAGCTATTGTGACGGCAGGCGGGGTCGCGCTCGACGAAATTGATCCGCGAACGATGTCATCGAGAAAGCAAGCCGGTCTCTATTTCTGCGGTGAGCTGATGGATATTGATGCGGATACGGGAGGCTACAATTTGCAGGCGGCGTTTTCGACGGGCTACATCGCAGGAGAAAACGCCGCCGCTTTTGCAAGCAGGTGAGCAAACGGATTGCCGCTTTGTTGGGTGGCTGAGGCGGACCGATCTCCGCATCATGACGTATCAACGGAATAATATCGAGACTCCGTAGAGTCAAACAGCTTAACCCGGAATAATGAAGAGGAGTGAATGATGGCAGAAAACGACATAAAAGGGAAAGGCACGGTTATCGCCAATAAATTTCTGCTTCGCTGCCACAATTTACGGGTCATGTTCGGGGAGACATTCGGTCTTGGTCCCGGCGCCACGCTGGCGGCTATTATTTTTACCGCTCTTGTCTTAATGATCGCCGCGTTCTGGTTCTTTTACTCTGCGCCGCCCAATACGATTATCATCACCAGCGGCGATCAGGGCAGTCTCTTCCAAAGGAATGCCGAAAAGTATGAAAAGATTCTGGCGCGCAAGGGCGTGAAACTTAAGATTCTTCCTTCCGAAGGATCTTTGGAAAATCTGAAGCGTCTGGCTGATCCCAAATTTCGCGTCGATGTTGGATTTGTGCAAGCGGGTGTGGCTAAGGGACAAAACATAGATAACCTGGTTTCTCTGGGCAGTATTTCCTATGAGCCACTCTATTTATTCTGCCGGGCGGATCAACCGTATAAACTTCTGTCCCATTTCAGTGGGAAGAAGCTGGCGATCGGTGAAGAGGGCACTGGGACAAATGTACTGGCACTCACCCTTCTGGAACTAAACGGTATCAAGCCCGGCGGCGCGACGACATTATTAGAGATGGATGACGAGGAAGCAGAAAAGGCTCTTCTGGAGAAGAAGATCGACGGGGCATTCATGATGGCCGATTCCGCCGCTTCGAAGACCATGCGCGACCTGCTCCGAGAGCCCGGGATAACGGCTTTTCATTTTTCACAGGCGGACGCCTATACGCGCCGCATCAAGTATTTAAATAAACTGGTGCTCCTGGAAGGATCGATCGATTTCGGAAAGAATATTCCCGACCACAATATCAATCTGCTCAGTCCAACCGTTGAGCTGATAGCCCGGGCCGATCTGCATCCTGCGCTCTCCGACCTTCTTCTGGAAGCGGCAACAGAGGTACACAGCCGGGCCGGCCGCTATCAGCGGCAGGGCGAATTTCCGGCGCCGCTTGAGCACGAATACCGGATCAGCTCCGATGCACAGCGCTTTTACAAGTCAGGCAAGAGCTTCCTTTACCGGTACTTGCCGTTCTCGATGGCCAGTCTTCTGAATCGGATTCTGGTGGTCATTGTGCCACTGATTCTGGTGCTGATTCCCGGACTCAAGAGCATCCCGGTCATCTATCGCTGGCGGATTCGTCTCCGCATCTTGCGCTGGTATCGCGCCTTATTAGTTTTGGAGGGCGACTTGGGTCAGGATGCGACATCCGAACACCAGGCAAAACTGCTCAGAAGGCTCGATCAGATCGAAGAGAGCGTTAATAATATGAAAGTTGCGGCGTCCTTTGCCGATCAATTTTACGCCCTGCGCAGCCACATCGCCATTGTCCGGGATCGATTGAAAGGCGGTACACCCTGCTGATCAGACGGATTTTTTCGCGGCGGCTAGTCTTTTCGGTAATGTTTCCTTGACCAGGGTGCTGGCGATCACCGCAGCAAGCAGCGAGATCAGGCATATTTTGAACACAGCGGAATAGGCGTGAACCGGGTACTTACCGCTCACGGCACCGACTGAATCCAGATACCAGCCGATAAGCGGCTGACCCAGGGCGGCGCCGGCAAAAGGGAAAATATTTAAGATGCCTGTCGCCGTACCGGATATCTGGATCGGGAAGGAATCTTTGACCGCCGAGTAACCGGCAACCACTATGCTGGACAGAGAAAAATTAAAGAAAAAAAACCATAAGTAAAGTTCAGCTTTTGTAAAGTCGCCCGTGAAAAAAGCCAGCAGCGCAAAAAGGCACAGACCGCTCAATTGACTGATCATCAGAATCTTCTTCCGGGAATGAAGGACGCTATGGGAGAGCCAGTTCCAGAAGGGTGCGCCGAAAATCAAGCCCATCGCCATCATGGATAAAACTCCGCCCGCCTGTGCCCGGGACATTCCATAGACATGCATCAGGAAGGGACCACCCCACAGTCCGTTGATGCTGAGTGATACAAGAGCGCCGAAAAAATTGCACATCGCCGTGGGCCAGAACAGACGGTTTTTAACGACGAGAAAAATTCCATCTAAAACACCGATCTTTTCCGTGCCGGCGGCATTGGACGGCGAGTAATCATTGAGGGGCGGGAAGCCGGATTGTCTGGGTGTGTCGCGGACCAGAAACCAGATCAATCCCGCGATGATGAGCGTGAATGCTCCCATCAGGATCATGCTGCCGCGCCAGGTGATCGCATCGCTCATGAGCGCCAGGGGAGTAGCAGCCGAGAAAGCACCGATACCGCCCAGAGACATTAAAAGGCCGCTCATTCTCGAGAACTTGCTCCATTCAAACCAGTGGGTGAGAATCTTGAGCGTCGGAACAAAGACCATCCCCGCGCCCATGCCGACAAGAACGCGCGCCACGATGGCGCCTCCCACGGTATGCGCCAATCCCAGCCCGACTGAACCTGCCGCAGCCAGCGCAAAGAAGAAAACGATTGACCGGCGCGGGCCCCAGGAATCAGACAAGAGGCCTGCTGGAATCTGCATCAGGGCGTAAGGGTAGAAATAAGCCGAAGCCAGGAGGCCCATCAGGGCTCCGCCTGTTTTCAGATCGGTCATCATATCGACGGCGACAACCGCCGGAGCCAGCCGGTGGAAAAAAACGAGCAGATAGGCGGTTCCCAAAAGGACAAATATCAGATAACGGTATTTAACGAAACTCATGATGAAATGCCTGCGCGCAGACGATTAGCAAGTCTATGATCCGTTTTCCAAAGCCCCATGGTCATAATTCCGGGGCGCCCGACGGGATCAGACAGACGAAAACCAAAGGCCCATCGCCCCTGTTGCGAATCTGATGTTCTTCATTGCCGGGAACAAATATCGCATGGCCTGCCGAAAAGGGATGCCAGTCCCCGTTCCAGACTTCACCCGAGCCCGCGTGAATGAAGATTTCATGCTCCCAGGGGTGCGTGTGCCGCGGCGTATGTCCACCCGGAGCAACTTCAAAGACACGCATGCAAAAGTTGTTTGCGTGGTCAGCGCTGCCGATCACGACACGGCCGGAAACGCCGTGGGCCAGCTCATTATCGAAACGGGTTGGCAAAATGGAACTGTAGTCAATGACTTTCATACGGTCCTCCTCAAGTCGGGATACCTGCTCTGTAAAATCTTAGTAAAAGAGAATCTTTCAGACAGCGGCTGTACTGAAATGACGCCGAATCAGCTTTTTTCCATCGTTTTATGGAATTGAATCTGCGGCCACTCTTCCATGGTATGGGAAAGGCGCCAGTCGCTGAGCGCCAAATAAACGAGATTGCCTTCCGTGTCCATCGCCAGGTTCATCAGATTCTTCTTCTGGAAATCTTCCAGCTTCTTCGCGTCATCGCAGGTAACCCAGCGGGCGGCGGCGTAGTCCGTCTTTTCGTAGTCGGCATAAACACTGTATTCATCTTTGAGGCGAGCCATCGTCACATCAAACTGCAAAGAGCCCACCGCACCCAGGATGTTGTCCGATCCCCACAGGGGTTTAAAGACCTGGATAGCGCCTTCCTCGGAAAGCTGCGTCAATCCCTTCTGTAAATGTTTCAGACGCAAGGGATCTTTGAGGCGCACGCGGCAGAAATGTTCGGGGGCGAAATGCGGAATGCCGGTAAACTTGAGCGGTTCTTTTTGCGAGAACGTATCGCCGACTTTAATGGTGCCGTGGTTGTGGATACCGATGATATCACCGGGATAAGCTTCTTCGACATTGGTCCGGTCCTGCGCCATGAAGATAGTGGCATTGGATAAGGAGACTTCCTTGCCGATGCGATGCTGCATGACGTGCATGCCGCGTTCGAATTTGCCTGAACAGATGCGCATGAAGGCGATGCGATCCCGATGGGCGGGATCCATATTGGCCTGGATTTTAAAGACGAATCCGGAGAAGTCATCTTCGTCCGGGTTGACGATCCGCGTAGTGGTGGGGCGGGGAACAGGGGGAGGGGCGATTTCAATGAACGCATCCAACAGTTCTTTTACACCGAAGTTGTTGATGGCGCTGCCGAAAAAGACCGGCGTCTGCCCGGCCTTCAAATACTCTTTGATATCGAAAGGATTTGCCGCGCCTTCCAGCAGCGCAATTTCTTCCCGGAGTTCTCCGGCCTGACTTTCCAGGAGCTCATCGAGCAGCGGGTCGGCCAGATCATTGATTACCACCCCGCCATCCGTACGTTTTGCTTTCCCCGGCGTGAAAAGATGCAACTTTTTGTCGTAGAGATTATAGACCCCCTTGAATCGTTTGCCCATACCGATCGGCCAGGACAGGGGCGAGCATTCAATCTGCAATTTTTCTTCAATATCCTCCAGAAGATCCAGCGGCGCGAGGCAGTCGCGGTCCATTTTATTGATGAAGGTAATGATGGGTGTATTGCGCAGTCGGCAGACTTCCATGAGCTTTTGCGTTTGAGTTTCCACGCCCTTGGCCCCGTCAATCACCATCAGCGCGCTGTCCACAGCGGTGAGCACGCGGTATGTGTCTTCGGAAAAATCCTGGTGGCCCGGTGTGTCGAGCAGGTTGATTTCGCAGCCGGCATATTCAAACTTCATGACGGACGACGTCACGGAGATGCCTCGTTCTTTTTCAATGGACATCCAGTCGCTCAAAGCGTGCTTCGATGCTTTGCGGGCTTTTACCGCACCGGCCAATTGAATGGCTCCGCCGAACAGCAGCAGTTTTTCGGTGAGCGTCGTCTTTCCGGCATCGGGATGACTGATGATACCGAAAGTGCGCCGGCGTTCTATTTCTTTTTGCAGTTGCTTGTTCAAAATATCCTCATGAGAGTGAATGATCTAACACCAGATGTACGCCGTCATACCCATCCATTAGATGGTCCTGGAACGGGTCATCTTGCCGCCCGGCGCGGCGACCGGGGATTCATGGCACGATCCATTTCGTTTCATTTGCAGATGGGTCGGCTAATCGATTTGATCGCGTATCGTTTGTCATACGGGAGTCTTACTATAATAAAAAAGCGGGCATACGCCCGACTTTTCGTTTCTCATAACCAATAAATCTTCCGCTGTCAACTGTGAAGAAAACCTGCGCCCGAGGCCTGTCGGCATTCCGCCATTGATGTTTCGAAAAATTCCTTGACAAATAAGGGATGTTGAATAAAAGTCACTGGCCATGAGCGGGCGTAATTCAGTGGTAGAATGTCAGCTTCCCAAGCTGGACGCCGTGGGTTCGAGCCCCATCGCCCGCTCCATTTTTATTTGTCCGACGGCAGGCCGCTTGGGTGGTAAATAGTGCTTGCAATGCCTGCCTGTCTATGGTAGTTGCATGTCCAACCATCACTGAAAGTAGTATTTGAAGTGGGCTTTCGCCCACTTTTTTATTTTCCGAAGCGATTGATATGAACAATGATTTAAGAAACAAGATATGGGAACTAGCCGAACCGATAGCCCTGTCCGAAAGGATGGAGTTGATCCATGTCGAATGCCTGAAGATGCATACGCGCTGGGTTTTTCGGCTCTTCCTGGACAAGGAAGGCGGCGTCACACTCGACGACTGCACTGCGATCAGTAATCAGCTCGGTGATATTCTGGATATTCACGATTTATCACGTGGACCCTATACATTGGAAGTATCGTCGCCGGGCCTCGACCGCCCTGTTTCACGCGACCAGGACTTTGTCAGGTTCAGAGGGGCCAAAGTGAAAATAAAGACCCATGTTAAGATTGACGGCATGAAGAATTTTCAGGGCACGCTTGTGGACTTCACGGATGAAGGCTGCGGGAAGGTCGTCCAAGTGGAAGTGTCGGGTAAAATATTCAAAATACCAAAGGACGAAATCGCGAAAGCCAATCTGGTCGATGACGAAACGGTGATCTTAGAATGAAAAACGCCGACAGGCTGAATGTGATACAGCCCGAGATGAAAAAGGGAGGAATTTGTAAATGTTGCAAGAACTTAAACGTCTGATCGAGCAGATGGGTAAGGACAGGGGTATCGACAAGCAGATCATTACAGAAGCCCTCGAAGCCGCCATGCTGACTGCAGCGCGCAAAAAGCTGGGGGCTAATGTGGACATCGAAGCCCATTATAATGATGACGCCGGAGAAATTGAAGTGTTTCAATTCAAGACGGTTGTGGATAAAGTGCTCGACCCTGAAACACAAATTGCCAAAGAAGAGGCCAGGAAGACCCTTGACGAAGGCGCAGAGCCGGGCGACTCTCTGGGCATGAAAATAGAGACCAGTTCTTTTGGCCGCATCGCCGTGCAGATGGCCAAACAAATCATTATTCAGCGGGTTAAAGACGCCGAACGCGACAATATCTACGATGAATACAAGGACCGCAAGGGTGAGCTGATCAATGGCTTTGTCCAGCGGTTTGAAGGTGGCAACATCATCGTAAACCTGGGAAGGGCCGAAGGTGTGGTGCCCCCTGCGGAGCAGATTCATCGTGAAACTTACAAACGCGGGGAACGCATCCGGACCTATCTGTTTGAAGTGAAAAAGAATACAAAGGGTGCGCAGATTATTCTGTCACGTACCCATCCTGCTTTCCTGAAAGCGCTTTTTGAAGTGGAAGTACCCGAGATCTCCGAAGGTCTCATTGACATCGTCAGCGTTGCCCGCGAGCCGGGTAAGCGCGGGAAAATAGCGGTGAGAGCCAAGGACAAGGACATCGATCCGGTAGGCGCCTGCGTGGGGATGCGCGGGACGCGCGTGCAAAGCGTCGTACAGGAGTTGCGCGGCGAAAAAATCGATATTATTCCTTATACGGAAGATGCAGCCAAATATGTTTCCAGTGCTTTATCTCCCGCCAAGGTGAACCGCGTTTTTGTCGACGAAGAAAATCGGGCAATGACCGTGATTGTGCCGGATGACCAGCTGTCTCTGGCCATAGGGAAAAATGGTCAGAACGTTCGTCTGGCGGTTAAACTGACGGGTTGGAAAATTGACGTGAAGAGTGAAACCATGGCCGCAGAGAAAGACGATGATGGGCAGAAGGCTTTAACGAAGATCACCGGCATCGGACCGGCGATGGCGGAAAAGCTGTTTGCCGAGGGCATCAAGAGTATCGCGATGCTGGCTGCGATGGAGCCTCAGTCGCTTTCTGAAATTCCCGGTGTAGGTGAAAAAACGAGTAAAGAATGGATTGAAGAAGCTATCAGGATATTGGATGAAGAAACAAGTGATACGAAAAAAGCGTAATTTTTTTCAAGAACCCAATACTTAACGTGAGGGAGTTTCGGGAATGTCGAAAAAGCGAGTTCACGAGTTGGCCAAGGAGCTTGGTCTGGAGAATAAGGATCTGATTGCTCATCTGGAAAGATTAGGCATCACCGTCAAATCCCATGCCAGTACTTTGGAGGATGGCGAGATCGAGAGAGTCAAAGAGGACTTGCAGGCCACATCGCCGCGGCAAATTGTGGAGGAAAGAATAAAAACCACGGTTATTCGCCGCCGGGCGGTGCGCGCGGCGGTTGAGGCCGTCCCGGCTGAAGAAGCTCCCGAAGAGAAAGAAGCGAAACCTGAAACGGAAAAGGTTGCTCCTCCGGTGCTTCCGCCAAAGGAGCCGGTTTCTGCTGCAGCAGAAATACCCGAGGTAAAGAAAGCAAAGGATGAGATGCCGGTCTCGCCGTCGGTTGTGCCCGGCGCCCAGGTCAAAAAAGAAGACGTTCACGTCAAAGGGGAGACGAAACCGCCTGTCGCAGAGGTTACCGCCCCGTCCGCTGAACACGGCACGGTGGCTAAAACTGCGCAATCGGCGCCCCTGGCCCCTCCGGAAAAACCGAAGCAGCCGCCGATCATTCTTCCGGTCAGACCGCCGATGATGTCCAGGCATAAAATTATCAAGACGGAAGAGAAGAAGGAAAGCCAGCCTAAAACTCCTGTGAAACCGGGCGAACGAATTACCCCTCCACCGGAAAAAATAATCAAAAGAGAATTCGAAAAACCCAAGAAGAAAGGCAAAGGGCCTGTAGAAGTTTTTATTGAAGAAGAAAAAGAAGCTCCGCGCCGCAAGGTCTTGGAAAAGAAAATCGAAAAGAAGTTGAAGAAAGTCGATGAAGACCACGAAGTGGTATTCAGCAAATGGCGCGAAGAGAAAAAGGCCGCCCCCATCAAAATGAGGAAAACCGAGATTACGGTGCCGAAGGCCATAAAACGGCGTATTCGCGTGGGGGAAACGATCACCACGGGTGAACTGGCCAAAAGAATGGGCGTCAAAGTTGGTGACGTTATCAACAAATTGATGGGCATGGGCGTCATGGCTACGATCAACCAGTCAATCGATTTTGATATTGCGTCGCTCGTTGCCTCGGAATTCAGCTTCCAGATAGAAAAGGCGGAATCGGAATTTGAGGAAACGCTGCTGAAGCCGGAAACCTCTGAAGAAAATCTTAAGCCGCGCGCTCCGATAGTCACGATTATGGGCCACGTGGATCACGGTAAAACCTCGCTTCTGGATGCGATTCGCCAGACGAATGTCATCGATGGCGAGGCCGGCGGAATCACGCAGGCCATCGGCGCTTATCATGTGCATATCAACGGCCGCGACATTGTCTTTCTGGATACGCCTGGCCACGAAGCCTTTACCGCTATGCGGGCACGTGGTGCCCAGGTCACGGATATTGTGGTCCTGGTGGTAGCCGCCGACGACGGCGTCATGGATCAAACCATTGAAGCCATCAATCACTCCAAGGTTGCCGGTGTGCCGATCATCGTGGCCATCAATAAAATTGACAAGCCGGGCGCTGATCCTGAAAAAATCAAGCAGGCGCTCACCGAACACGGGCTTTTGTCCGAGCAATGGGGTGGCGACACGATATTTACCGAGGTATCCGCGAAGAAGAAAATCGGCATCGAGGAATTGCTGGAAATGATCCTGCTGCAGGCGGATGTTCTGGAGCTCAAGGCCAACCCCGATCAACCCGCACGAGGCATTATCATCGAGGCCAAACTGGATCGCGGCCGCGGCCCGGTGGCCACCGTTTTGATTCAGCAGGGAACGCTACACGAAGGAGATGCGTTTGTTTCTAAAACAGAGTCCGGCCGTGTTCGGGCCATGATCGACGATCAGGGACATCGCGTGAAAGAAGCCGGACCCGCCATGCCGGTCGAAGTTATCGGATTTTCCAGCGTGCCCCAGACGGGCGCGGAATTCGTTTGCGTGGAGGACGAGAAGAAAGCCCGGAATATCGCCGACTACTGGATAAGAAAAACACGCGAAAAAGAACTTTCCTCTTCCTCTAAAATTACCCTGGAACAATTGTATCAGAAGATCAAAGAGGGTGTGAAGGATCTGAATGTCATCATCAAGGCCGACGTGCAGGGTTCTATCGAAGCGATTTCCGATGCCTTGCATAAGCTTTCCACTGAAGATGTTAAGCTCAAAGCCATTCACAGCTCCACGGGAGCAATCAGTGAAACGGACGTCATGCTGGCGTCGGCATCCAACGCGATCATTATCGGATTTAATGTGCGTCCGGACGCCCGCGTGAGTGAGCTGGCCCAGCAGGAGGGCGTGGAAATCAAGCTTTACGACATTATCTATAACGTCATTGCCGATGTGCGTGCGGCGATGGAAGGCCTTCTGGAGCCGGAATACAAAGAAGTCGTTCAGGGACGCGCCGAAGTCCGCGAGCTCTTTAAAGTACCGAAGGTCGGCGTCATCGCCGGGTGCCACGTCACAGATGGTAAAATCACCCGGACGGCGAACATCAAACTGGTACGGGACAGTGTCGTTGTTTTTGACGGCAAGATTCTTTCTCTGAAGCGCTTTAAAGACGATGCCCGGGAAGTGCTGGCCGGATTTGACTGCGGCATCGGGATTGAAGGATATAACGATATCCATGTTGGAGACGTGATTGAATCGTATATTATGGAGACGTTGGAAAGAAAACTGTAAAGCGCATCTACAGAGAGATAATTATGGTCATCGGTTACGGTATCATTCAATTGCGGATTCCGGAATCCGGTTCTTTGAAGGAAAAAAGAAGCGTTTTGAATAAAATCTTAAAACGCGCTCAAAATGAGTTTAACATTTCCATCGCCCAGGTAGGCGACCTGGATCGACATCAGTACGCGCAGATCGGGTTTGCACTGGTTGGCAATGAGTCCCGGTACATCAATGGCAAGGTCGACCATCTTCTCCGGTTTATCGATGATCTCCATGCGGCTGAAGTATTAAACTCGAAAATAGAAATTATGGTGGTTTCAGATTTTCTCGAAACGGCCGATTGGGAAACGGGCAAATACGATGAATTTTAAACGGGCGGACAGAGTGGGCGAGCTGATTATGGCGGAGATGTCCGATATTCTGCTCAAAGTTGTCAAGGACCCCCGTCTGCACAACGTAACGATTACAGCGGTTAAGGTCACGGACGATTTGCGCAATGCCAGGATTTATTTTGTCGAACTGGGCAAAGACGAATTAAATGCAGAGATCCAGGAAGGCTTGAGCAAAGCCAAGGGGTTTGTGCGCCGGGAACTGGGTCATCGACTGCAGTTGCGGTTTGTGCCGGACATCCATTTTGTGCACGATAAGTCCTTCGGCTACGGCAACCGCATTGAGAAGTTACTGAACGAGATTGCCACACAGGAAGAAAAGCATGATTAAAGAAATACTTGCGGCAATCTCTCAGGGGAAGAAATTTTTAATTACCGCCCACGTCCGGCTGGATGGAGATGCTCTGGGCTCCGAGCTGGCCCTGTATTTGATGCTGAAAGATTTGGGCAAAGAGGTTGTAATCTGCAACCAGGACCCAACGCCCGCACATTACCGGTTCCTGCCCGGGGCCGATCACATTGTTCACAACCTGGAACAAGCCGAATATTATGATATCGGCTTTGTTTTGGATAGCTCCGAATTGGAGCGGGTGGGAAAGATAGCCGCTGATGTTGCCAAAATTAAAACACTCATTAATATTGATCATCATATATCCAATGAAGGATTTTGCCGTTTAAGATTCGTAGACGCGAAGGCCAGTTCCACTGGCGAATTGCTTCACCGTCTGATGCGCAAGATGCATGTGAAGATGACGAAGGAAATCTGCACGAATCTGTACGCGGCGATTTTGACCGATACGGGCGGTTTCCGTTATTCTACCACGCATCAGGAGACCCTGAGGTCAGCGGCCGAACTCGTCGAAGGCGGAGCGGATCCACAATGGATATCGGAAAATATCTATGAAAGCGATCCGCCGGCCAAGTTACAATTGCTGGCCAGGACTCTGGAAACACTGACGCTGGATATGGAGACGAAGACTGCATCGCTTGTGGTGACGCAAAAGGATCTTCTCGATACGGGCGCGACGATGGAACTTACCGATGGCTTCGTAGATATTCCGCGGACGGTTAAAGGGATTAACATTGCGATGCTTTATACGCAGATGGGCGAAAAACAATTCAAGTTGAGCCTTCGTTCCAAGGGCAAGGTTGATGTGGAAAGAATAGCCAGAAAATTCGGCGGCGGGGGTCATATCAATGCGTCGGCCTGCCGGGTTGAAGGCGATATCGACGCGATTAAGGCCCGGGTTCTCGAAGTTGTTAAGGAAGGATAGGCGTTTATGAATGGTGTTGTGGTGATTGACAAACCTTCCGGGCTGACATCCCACGACGTCGTGAGTGAAGTCAAAAAAATTCTGGGAGCCCGAAAAGCGGGACATACGGGAACGCTGGATCCGCTGGCGACAGGTGTCTTGCCGGTTTGTATTAATGAGGCGACGAAACTGGCGCAGTTTTTGTCTTCGGAGGATAAAACGTATTCGGCGACCATGCTGTTAGGCGTTCGAACGGACACGCAAGATACGCAGGGAAAGATAACAGAAACGTCGGATAAAATCGTTTCTGAAGAAGATATTCGGTTGGCGCTCGGGCGGTTAGTGGGCAAATTGAAGCAGATTCCACCTGCTTTTTCAGCGCTGAAACTCAAGGGTAAGCCCCTGTACAAATATGCGCGAGCGGGAGAGTTTCCTGAAGTGGCGGCGCGGGATGTGGAAATATTCAGTTTAAATGTAAAAGACATTACTTTCCCTTGCGTGACGTTCGAAATTTCCTGTTCCAAAGGAACCTATATCCGGACCGTCTGTTCCGATATCGGCGATGAACTGGGTTGCGGGGCGTGTTTATCGGGTTTGCGAAGACTGCAAAGCGGCTTCTTTACCGAAGATATGGCGGTGGCCCTGGGAGAGGGTAATCAAGAGGATAAGAAAAGGATACTTTTGTCCAAAATGCTGCCGATGTCTCAATCGCTGCCGGCGTATACCGCCATTGAAGTCAGTGATGACCTGGTCGACAAGCTGCGGGCCGGATTTCAGCCTGATGTGGATATGATAAGGCAAAATGTTCTTTCTTTTCTTGCAGCAGGAGATATGGTAAAGTTCGTGAGTTCCGGTGGCCAGCTGGTGGCGGTCGCCGAAATGCAGGTGTCGGCGGGCGTCATGGACAGACAGGATGGAAAGACGCAGGCGGCCAGGATGCTCAGAGTATTTAACAATGCTAAACAGTGAATCCACTAAATGAAAATAAAGGAATTAATTTTGAGAGGGAGGAATTAAGCGTGTTAACTTTGGAAAAAAGAAAAACATTAATCGAGGATTACCGACTTCATGAGAAGGATACCGGCTCGCCGGAAGTACAGATTGCTCTTTTGAGCGCCAGAATTGAATATTTGACTGAGCATTTTAAGGCCCATCAGAAAGATCATCATTCCCGGCGCGGTTTGTTGAAGCTTGTCGGTCAGCGAAGAAGATTGCTCAATTACATCAAGCAAGATGATGTGGAGCGTTACAGAAACATAATCAAACGTCTGGGCCTCAGGAAGTAATAAAAGCTATTCAAGGGCGGAAGGCAAAAGTTTAACCGATTGGACAAGTATTGATTAATACCTGCGTCAATCGGCTTTTGCGTTTCGCCCTTGAATTTCCTGTTCCAGGCAATAACCTAAAAAGGTGGAGGAAATTTTAATGAGTGAAGTATTTAGTACAGATTTTGCGGGGCGTAATTTTTCGCTAAAGACCAATTACGTGGCCGCGCAGGCAGACGGTTCCATGCTGGTTTATTACGGCGATACCGTTGTGCTGGTAACGGTGGTGTCATTAAAGAGCGTGAGAGAAGGTGTGGATTTTCTGCCGCTCACAGTGGACTATCAGGAAAAGACATTTGCGGCCGGTAAAATTCCCGGCGGCTTTTTTAAAAGGGAGGGGCGGAACAACGAGCGCGAAGTTTTAACGTCGCGGATCATTGATCGCGCGATTCGTCCCTTGTTTCCCAAGGGATATTATTCGGAAACACAAGTCGTGGCCACGGTGCTGTCGGTGGACAAGGAAAACGACTCAGATGTCGCGGCGATGATTGGCGCATCCGCTGCCCTGGAAATGTCCGATGCCCCGTTTAAGGGACCGATTGCCGGTGTGCGCGTCGGCCGGATCAATGGTGACTTTGTTGCCAATGCTTCGGTGGAAAAGATGCAGGAAAGCGAGATGAACCTTTTCCTGGTGGGACGTAAAGTCACCCCAGGCAAGTCGGGTCGTCCCTATGATGTTGAACTGGTCATGATGGAAGGCGAGGCCAAGGAAGTTGCGGAAGACATTATTGTCGACGCCATCAATTTTGGACTGGAAGCCGTCCGTCCGGTTATTGATCTGCAGGACAAGATGCGAGCGGAGGTTGGCAAAGCCAAGCGACCGGTGGAAGAAGTGGCGCCGGATGAAGAACTTATCGCGCGGGTGCGCGCCGAAGCTCTGCCCGGTTTGAAAGAAGGTTACAGCATACCCCGTAAATTGGAGCGTTACAGTAAACTGGGTGATGTCCGGGAAACCGTGATCAAAAGCATCGGTGGTGATGATGCCGCGTTACGCAAAAAAGTTGCAGCGATTATCGAACATCTGGAATCACGCATTTTGCGCGATATGATTATCCAGGAAAAGAAGAGAATCGACGGCCGGTCGTCAACCGATATTCGTCCGATCAGTTCGGAAGTCGGAGTATTGCCCCGTGCCCACGGTTCGGCCTTGTTTACCCGTGGTGAAACGCAGGCGCTGGCCGTCCTTACATTGGGGACCTCCGCCGATGAACAGCGGATGGACTATATCGCCGGTGAAGAACGGAGATCTTTCCTGCTGCACTATAATTTCCCGCCTTACAGTGTTGGTGAGGCTAAGCCGTTGCGCAGTCCCGGCAGAAGAGAAATCGGCCACGGCGCGCTGGCGCGTAAAGCATTGGTTCCCATCCTGCCGTCTCCTGAAACATTTCCCTACACCATCAGGATTGTTTCGGAAATTATGGCGTCTAACGGATCATCGTCTATGGCCTCCGTCTGCGGCGGCATTTTGTGTTTAATGGACGGCGGCGTGCCGGTGAAAGACATTGTTGCAGGCATCGCCATGGGGCTTCTCAAAGAAGGCGAAGAAGTTGTCATTTTATCCGATATCCTTGGTGATGAAGACCATGCCGGCGATATGGACTTCAAAGTCTGCGGCACGGAAAAGGGCGTTACAGCCATGCAGATGGATATCAAGATCGACGGTCTGACAGAAGATATTTTGCGAAAGGCTCTGGCGCAGGCCAAAGCGGGCCGCCTCCATATCATTGGTAAAATTCGTGAAACTATGACGGCGCCCCGTGGAGATATTTCACTGTATGCGCCGCGTATTACCACAGTTAAAGTGAAGGAAGATCAGGTTCGCACAGTTATCGGTTCCGGCGGCAAGAATATCCGTCAGATTATCAGCGAAACCGGTGTTACCATCGATGTGGAAGATGACGGCACTGTGACCATTGCTTCCGCCGATGCTGAAGCGGCGGCCCGCGCCGTGGCGATGGTGAAATGGCTGACCGAAGAAGCGGAAGTCGGTAAGATTTACCGCGGCACCGTGAAGAAAATCGTCGATTTCGGCGCGTTTGTCGAAATTCTTCCCGGGACGGAAGGCCTGCTGCATATCTCGCAAATTGCCAAAGAAAGAATCGCCAAAGTGACCGATGTATTGCAGGAAGGCGACGAGGTCATGGTGAAGGTGCTGGAAGTCGATAAGCAGGGCAAGATTCGTCTCAGTCGCAAAGAAGCATTGGGCGCTGAAGTAAAGTAGTCAATAATCTTCAAATAGATCATGTCATGTCTGTCGGGGCAAATAATTATTTGCCCCGACAAGGGCAGGCGATGATTTTCTGATTTCATGGAAAAAATAAAAGTACATATTCAAAAGATGGCTGGAAATGAAGATATTCCCCTGCCGCGATATATGACCGAGCAGGCTGCCGGTATGGACATTTTTGCTGCTGTACCGTCGGATGAAGTGATCAATCCGGGTGAGCGCAAAAAAATCCCGACCGGTATCGCCATTTCCCTGCCTGACGGTTATGAAGCGCAAATCCGGCCCCGCAGTGGTCTGGCTATTCACCAGGGGATTACGCTTTTAAATTCTCCCGGAACGATTGATGCCGATTACCGAGGCGAAATAGCCTTGATTGTCATCAATCACGGTAATACGCGGTTTGTCGTGCAAAGGGGCATGCGTCTGGCGCAAATGGTCGTTCAGAAGGTCTGTCAGGCACAATGGATCGAATCGTCGAGCTTGGATGAAACGACCAGAGGCAACGGTGGTTTCGGTCATACTTGATTTTCTTTTTTGCGTTTGGATGTCTTTCTTGATTTTGCATTTGCACTTAAACGGTGATATGGAAAGACAAAATTGCTCATGGCGAACAAGAGTTCATGAAAAAATTCAAAATTAAAAAAACAATCCAGGAAATTAACGAGAAGATCAAAAAAGGATGCGCTGTTGTCGTCACCGCTGAGGAAATGATTGATGTGGTGGAAAAACACGGCGAGGTGGATGCCGCCCGTCGCATCGACGTTGTTACGACTGGAACGTTTGGGGCAATGTGTTCTTCCGGCGCCTTTCTGAATTTTGGACATACGTCTCCACGCATCCGGGCATCCAAGGTCTGGCTCAACGACGTCCCCGCTTATGGTGGCGTTGCGGCGGTTGATTGCTATTTAGGAGCGACAGAAGTGGTCGAAGGGGATCCACTGAACAGTGTTTATCCCGGTGAGTTTAACTATGGTGGCGGCCACGTTATTGAAGATCTGATATCGGGCAATGTTGTGAAATTAAGAGCCGAGGGGTATGGAACAGATTGTTATCCATTACGAAAATTCGAAAAAAATATTACCATAAACGATTTGCGAGACGCTTTTCTCTTCAATCCCCGCAACGCCTACCAAAATTATAATTGCGCTGTGAATATGTCGGATACGACTATCTATACTTACATGGGGATGTTGCGTCCACGCATGGCTAATGCTTCGTATGCAACGTCCGGTCAACTCAGTCCGCTGTTTAATGATCCTTTCTACCGCACAATCGGTATTGGGACGCGGATTTTCTTGGGCGGAGCGCAGGGATTTGTTGCCTGGCCGGGCACACAGCACAATCCCCATGTGGCAAGAGGAGCCAATGGAGTGCCTAAAGAAGGCGCGGGCACTATAGCCGTCATTGGAAATTTGAAGGAAATGAGCCCTGAATGGCTGACCGGTGCCAGCATTTTGGGTTACGGAATTTCGCTTTTCGTCGGAATCGGTATTCCCATTCCTATTCTGGATGAAGATCTGGCACGATTTACTGCAGTGAAAGACGCAGATATTTATGCTCAGGTATATGATTACAGCATGGATTATCCAAAAGGCAATCCAAAACCGTTGGCGGAAGTCAGTTATCAGGATCTGCGCAGCGGTGTAATTAACATTGACAACAAAAAGGTTATTACTGCACCCATGTCCAGTTATTACAAAGCCAACCAAATTGCGAATATTCTTAAAGACTGGATAGAAAGCGGTAAATTCCTGCTAGGTGAACCGCAGCAGTCTTTGCCCTCAGTCACTTTGTGATTTTCTGAAGATCCCGAATCTCTTATATAAATGACTTTCCTCCTATACTTTTTTTATTCAAATGATTGATGGTGATCATCATCACATAAAGATATCTTTATATTTAATATACTCCAGCAACCAGCCGATACTAAAATCAATGATATTGGTTATCGATTGCTGATATTAAGTAATATTAAGTGATATTGATAATGATTAAATATTTTTCTTGACTTTTTCTTCTAATTATAGTTTTTTAGATACAAACTAAAAGGTATCACTTTAAACCATAATGGAAAATGTCAAGAAAAATAGGGTAAAAACGTTTCGCGAATCCATTCCGCTCAGCGTTTCCGAACTTGCCCGGAAGGCCGAATTGACGCCACAGACGATTGCTAAAATGGAAAAGGGTTTACCAACACGCAAGAATTCGGAATTAAAAGTGGCCAAGGCCTTACATAAGGCTTATGAAGAAGTTTTTCCTGAGTAGGACAGAAGGTAATTTATGATATTTTGCCTGGAGGCATGGCTGTTACATGAAGATCGGCAGGTACTTAATTGCCTTTTTGTTTCTAATGGCTCTTCTCATTACGTTCGGCAATCGGGGGATTGTTGACAATTATTTAATGGGCAAGAGACTCTCTCAGCTGAAAGAGGCTAATAATTCTCTTATGGAGCAAAACAAAGAGCTGGGAGGAAAGATACTTTTATTGCGGAGTGATCTGGCTTATATTGAGTCTATAGCGCGTAATGAGTTAGGGATGGTCAAAAAAGGAGACGTTGTTTACCGGCTGGCAAAATAGCGGAGTGTTTTGATTCCGATAAAAATCACAAGACGGTGCTTTAATGGATTTAAAAGAATTATTTTCAGGGTCAAAAAAACTTGTCGGTTTGGACATTGGTTCAAACTCTCTAAAGCTTGCAGAAATCATCAGCACATCTCATGGTCATATCCTTAACCGGTTCCGTCAAATCCCCGTTCCTCCCGGAATTATTGTTGACGGTGTTTTGGAGAACACCAGTGCTTTATCATCGATTGTCAAAGAACTTTTCCGTAATTCCGGATGTAAAGGAAAAGGAGTCGTCACTTCTCTTTCCGGCAGCTCCGTTATAGTTAAAAAAGTCACCCTGGCCCAAATGGATGAAGCAGACTTGCGCGATTTAATTCGCGATGAAGCCGGCAAATATCTTCCTTTTGATAATATGGATGATGTGAATTATGACTTCCAGATACTGGGGGATAACGAATACAATCCAAATCAAATGGATGTTATCATTGTTGCCGCTAAAAAGACGGACGTCAGCAGCTATTTGGATGCGGTTACCGCAGCCGGTCTCGCCGTTATGATTATTGATGTGGATTCATTTGCACTGGAAACTATGTATGAAGCGAATTATGAATTTGAGGAAGACGAAATTATCGTCATTGTCAACATTGGCGCCAGTCTAACAAATATTAATGTCATTAAGGGTGGAATGTCGATATTCACAAGAGATTTTACCATCGCTGGAAATGCGATCACAGAAGGTTTGCAGGAAAAATATCATGTATCCGCAGAAGAAGCGGAAAGAATGAAGATAGAAGGTATTCCTGGCAGTGAACAGGACAATGCAGATATTAGAAATGCTATCTTGGATTGTGCTGAGCCGATATGTTCAGAAATCGAAAGATCTGTAGATTACTTCCGCTCAACGTTCGGCGGCGACTATATCAAGCGCGTATATCTATCCGGTGGGTCATCCAGGATCGCCGGTTTAAACAGCCATTTATCTCAGCGATTGAATATCGAGACGGAGTCAATTAATCCGCTGCTAAAAATCGGTTATAACAAAAAAAATATAGATGCAGGAAAAATTGACAGCATCAAGACAATCGGTGCCGTGGCCATTGGGTTGGGTTTAAGGAAAATAGGTGATAAATGATTAAGATTAATCTTTTACCTTACCGTGAAAAAGCAAAGAAAGAAAATCTTTCAAGACAAATAACTATAATTGTCGGGCTATTTGTCATTTTCATTCTGTGCCTTGTCTTGGTGCAGACCTATATGGTTTCCGAAGTAACAGCATTGGAAGCGAAACTTAAAGAGTCCAATCAAATTTTAAAGATATTGAACGACAAAGTAGGCGATTTAGAAAAAGTTAAACTCAAGAAGGCTGAATTGGAGTTAAAACTGGGTGTAATCGCTACGCTGGAAGAAAATCGTATATTGCCGGTGAAGACACTGGATGATTTATCAATGCTTGTTCCGCAAAAAAACATTTGGCTGGTAAAAATTGCACAAAGTGGTGACGGTCTGACAATAGAAGGAATTGGAAGTGATAATATCGCCGCCGCTGATTTTATGAAAACCATTGAGAATTTTTCTGCAATCAAGTCGGTCGACTTAATTTCTTCAAAAAAAGTTGAAGTTGCGGGGGTAACTCTGCAGCGGTTTATCTTTGCCTGCAAAATGAAAAAGGGATTCTAAATTATGGCCATCACCATTAATGATATCAAAAAATTGTCTCCGCAGGCCAAAGCTCTGATTGTCATCTTGGTAATCTTCATCATCAGCTATCTATATTATTTCTACTTTTTGTCTGACACTCTGACTAAAAAGTCAAAGCTCGAAAAAGATTACCAGGACGTTCAACTGCAAATTAAGCAAAAAGAAAAAGTTGCGATACAATTGGTTAAATATAAAGCTGATGTCGCAGCCCTGGAAGAAAATTACAAAGTGGCTTTATTGAAGCTCCCGGACCAGCGGGAAATCCCCGGTCTTTTTCATTCGGTTGCTTTGGCCGGAAGAGATGCGGGCGTTGAATTTCAATTGTTTGAGCCCAAAGCCTCTGTGCCGAAAACCCTTGATAAAGCAGAGACTGGCATTCCCAAAACTGCGGCCATGATTAAGCCGTCAGACCAGAAGCAGGCCGGAGCGCCTGCGCCTGCAGCAGAAGCGAAAAAACCACCCGTCAAGGGTAACGCCAAACAGCCGGAACCGGAACCTTTCTATGAGGAAATACCCGTCAAGGTGACAGTAACCGGCAATTTTCAGAATGTCGTGAGCTTTTTCGAGAAAGTGGCCAAGTTACCTCGTATTGTTAATATCTCCGATATTTCTATTGGTGATCGGAAAGAAATTAAGGGACGAGGATATCTCCTTACAACATCCTGTACTGTTAAAACATACATGTTTGTTGATAAACAAGAAAAGACAAGTGAAAAGAAAAATGAAAAAAAATAAGATTATTCTCTTTTGCATTGTGTTGATTCTTTTTTCAACAGCTATCTGTGCTTTTTGTATAGAAGTAAAGAAACCAGCGCCACAGACTTTGTCCCCCACACGCGGCACCGTTCAGCCGCCAGTGCAGCCGCCTTCTGCGCCGCAAGTTGCACCAGTGCCCGATAATGCATATAGCTATAATCCATTGGGCAAACCGGATCCCTTCAAGCCGTTTATTGATGTAGAAATCAAAGCAGCCAAAAAAGAAAAGAGCAAAATAGAGTCCATTTTCCCTCTGCAGAGAGCGGAAGTAGAAAATTTCAAACTTGTCGGAATTGTCGGCGATGAGGCGCGTCGCGTCGCCGTGGTTGAAGATTCTAATAAAAAATTCTACCCGCTGTTTATTGGTACAAGAATCGGTCTTCATGATGGAAAGGTGACTGATATACTGGCCGACAGGGTGACAGTGGATGAATTGGACGGAAAAAAGATTAAAAGAATTATTTTGAAACTGCGCAAAAACATATAATGAGGTAATGTCATGAAAAAATATATATCCAAGATAATCTCTGCTTTCATCATTCTTTGGATTATTTTATGTTCACCGCTTGGAGTGTTTACAGGCTTAAGTGCAGATCAAAATAAAATCTCCGCGACCGAAAAAGAAGCGGCAAGTGTAGGTTACCTGGAGAATATCTTATTCGACAAGTCTCCCGGTCGCGAAAGAGTGAGTCTTGTTGTATCTCATCAGCCCGCGATTGCTCCACCCTCCATTCAGGCGGATAATAGTTTGCTCATCAGACTGGAAAACATGTTTGTACCGGACAGTATGCGCGAGACACTGGGAGCCGGACAGTTGCTTAATGTGACTGGCGCGCGGGCGCAACAGCAGACGGCCGCTGGAAAACAGTGGATCAATCTTAGAATTAACCTTAAAGAAAATGTGCCTTATTCCATACGGCAAGAAGGGAAAGCCGTCATTATTGATTTCAACATTTCCAGTATTGAAGCAAAATTAAGAGCCGAAAATCAAAAGGATGCTGTGAAAGGAAGAGGAATATCGTCTACCGATGACGATATCAGTGGGGAAGGCGACATAAGAAAGCCAGGCAGACGCGACGCGGCAAGAAAAAACTCCGGTCGCATCATATCGCTTGATTTCCAGGATGCAGACATTAAGAGTGTTTTGCGGCTCATGTCTGAATACGGCAATGTAAGTATCATTTCCGGCGACGATGTCAGGGGAAACGTTACGTTGACAATGAAAAATGTTCCCTGGGAACAGGCGTTGGATTCCATATTGGATATTCATGGCCTTGCCAAAAAACAAATGGGTGATGTCATCAGCGTTATGACGAACGACAGAAAGAAAAAAGAGGAAGCCGATAAAGCGTCAGCGGAACTGAGTCAGGTTAAAGCGGAAGAAACCCGCAAGGCAAGAGAGCTGCAAGTATTGGTCGAAAAAGGAAAGTTACGTCAAATATTGATTGAAGCAAAAATTGTGGAGGCTACAGAAGAGTTCGTTAGAAACCTTGGCATCCAGTGGGGTTTCGGCAATAACTCATCCATAGGATCCTATGGTTTGGGGCTGGCCGCCGGTACAAATCCCCTCACTCAAACCAGAACCGGGTTGATTTCGTATCCCCCAGAAATTACAGGAACCTCCTTAAGTGCGTTGACAATGGCTGCGGTGAATTTTCCCGCCAGTGTGCTCGGACCGACGTTTGGCCTTGTTTTTGGCGGCGCACGCGGTTTCATTGAGACCCAGCTTTCCGCCTTAGAGACAACAACCCAAGGGAAAATTATTTCGTCACCCAAAGTTGTGACTATGGACAATGTAAAAGCTGTCATCAAACAAGGTGATGAGGTTCCTTATGTCACACCGGCCTCCGGCACGTCACCTGCGACCGTCACTTTTAAAGAGGCGGTTTTGCGGCTGGAAGTAAAACCGAAAATCACGGATGAAGGCCGTATTTCCATGGAAATCAAAGCGACGAATGACACACCGGACTATGCACAAGGACAGTTACTTCAGGGCAATCCGCCTATTCGTAAAAATGAAGTTGAATCCAAGATAGTGGTACAAGACGGTGATACCGTCGTAATAGGCGGTGTATATCGAGATCAGGAAGATAAAAGTGTTTCTGGTATCCCCTGGGCTTATAAAATCCCGGTTTTGGGATGGCTGTTTAAAACTGAAAATATCTCGAAGCAAAAAAGACAGTTGATGATATTTATTACTCCGAAGATATTGTCGGGGTCCGGATATATTGAAGATGAATGCAATGCGACAAATCTGGAAAATTTAGATCGCTGCCGCAATCGAAAATAGTCTAGAACTTAACATAATCCAGAATCCCTCTTCACGAAATGTGCCGAGGGATTTTTTTCGCAACTTAGAAGTGATTTCACTCAATTTTAATGGAATGATTAAACCATGAAGCTTAAGACCATACTCGCTATAACACTCTTGCTGTGCTCATTATTTCTCATCTCCTGCACCAACACACCGTGGCATAGAGATCAGGCAGATGCTTATTTAAAGAAAGGGATGTCGCTCATTGAAGCCGGGCAATACATCGGCGCGCTTAAAGAATTATCGGAAGCGGAGAAATATGCACCCGATAATCCCGAAATTAATTACTACTTAGGAGTTGCCTATCACGGACGCGGTCTGCGCGACATGGCCATGGAACGCTTCCAGAGAGCAATAGCCTTGAAGAAGGACTATTCTGAAGCCCATAATTATTTAGGTGCCATCTATATGGACATGGGTCAATGGGATAAGGCCATTGACTCGTTCGATAATGCGCTGAAAAATTATCTTTATGCGACACCGGCGCTTGCTCTTTATAATTCCGGCTGGGCATACTATAACCTGCAGAAATATGATATGGCGTTGTCGCGGTACAGGCAGGCATCACAACAGGACAGAACGGGAGTTTTGCAGGCACAGATTGAAAAGAATATCGGTTTGATATACGTAAAACAATCTAACCTGATCGAGGCGAAGAATCATTTTGAGAAATCTGTCGAGCTGAATCCGTCTCTATATGACGCTCAATTTTTTCTCGCCGAGACTTATCTAAAAATCAGAGATACGGGAAAAGCAAAGAAATCTTTTCAGCAAGTCATCCGAGTTGCCCCTCAATCGTCTTTTGCTCAAAGGGCGAGGGAGTATTTACAGTCTCTGAAATGATAATCTCATAAGTCTATGACCGTCTGGGAACTTTTCAGCGTGTCAGCGTTGGGTCTGAAAAGAGAACGTCTTTCATTCTCTTTTCAAAAGTATATGAGAAATTTATCTTTAGCCAGAGATCATCTTGTCCTCCTCGTTCAATACAAAAATACTTTTTCAAAATAAAATGTATGACGATGCTCTTGTTTTAGCTAAACTCCGATTAAACCTTTTTCTGCTGGAATTCGACGCATACGGGCAGCTGGTGAGGTGCTCATCCAACTGGAAAGAATAGCTGAAGCTCCTGACTTGCTGGGCGAGACGAGCGGAAGGTTTCCGATTTATCCCTCACTCTCTACCGGGTGAGCAAATTAGTCGCAGAAAAAACCGGAAAAAGAATACGGCATCCTGTTGACGGATGATAAAAAAACTCTTGATCGTGTTACTGACAGTGATAATGATTCATCAGGTGAAAAGACGATCATTGAAATCCAGCAAGAAATTGATTGCCGGGGTGAACGATCGTACACGTCCCTCCATCGCGGCACTTGGTTGAGACACACTCAGGATAGCTATCCTCGATTTAAAGGATCAAGACGTATGGTACGCAAAATATCTAACTCTCCTCTCCCCAGGATACAGACTGTCCGTGAAATCCTGCTTCGGAACCGGGTTGACGGCATCATATTTTCCAATATGAGCAATATCCGCTACCTGTCGGGATTTAGCGGCAGTGATGGAATCCTGATCATCAGTTCAGACAGTGCGTGTTTGCTTGTCGATGGCCGTTATACAACGCAAGCCGCAGCCGAAGCTCAGCATATTTCCATCAGCGAATATCAGAATAAAGTTCAGGGAATCGAACGCGCGGCGAAGGAGTTGGGTCTGAAGAAAATCGGCTTTGAAGCTGCTTTTGTTAGTGTGGAAATATACGATGATTTAGTTCGGCGATTCAGCAACAAGGCGAAGCTTGTTTCGTTTGGAAAAGAGTTGGGATCGCTTCGGGCATGCAAAGAAATACGCGAGATTCAAACGATGAAAAAAGCTGCGGCCATAGCTTCTGCAGCCGTGGCCAAAATCGTCCGTGAAATAAAACCGGGATGGACGGAACAAGAAGTGGCACTGCAGTTGGAAGTGGCGGCACGCCGGTCGGGAGCCGAACAGCTGGCATTTGAAACGATTGTTGCTTCGGGGGAAAATGCGGCGCTGCCTCATGCAAAGCCTTCGCATCGGGAAATTAGAAAAGGGGACTTCGTCGTTATTGATTTCGGCGTCAAATATCAAGGTTACTGTTCTGATGAGACTTGCACATTTGCAATTGGGGAATTGACAGCCGTTCAAAAAAATGCTTATCGTGCGGTGCTGCGCGCTCATGATGAAGCGATTGCTTCCATCCGGGCAGGCGTAGCTGCGGCTGATGTGGATGCCTTGACTCGCCGCGTATTGGGTGAAGAATACGGCCGCTATTTTATTCATGGGACAGGTCATGGTGTTGGCCTGGACGTTCATGAAGCGCCGCGCGTAGCACCGGGTTCGCAAGATATCCTGACCGCCGGAATGGTCGTCACCGTCGAGCCCGGTCTTTACTTCCCGGGTCTGTGGGGAATTCGCATCGAGGACACGGTGTTAGTCAAAAAAAATAGTTGCGAAATAATTACAAAGATGAATAAAAAACTCATCACTATTTCATAAATTTGAGGTTATGCTGTTATGAAGGTATTTCCAGAAGACCTGCTTTACAGTCGCGAGCATATATGGGTTCGGGTTGACGGAGATATGGCTACGCTGGGCATTACGGATTACGCTCAGGAAAGTTTGGGAGAAATCTTGTCAATCGAATTTCCTGAAATTGACGCCTATGTGGAACGTGACGAAGCTTTTGGTTCTGTTGAATCAACGAAAGCGGTTGTGGATCTGATAGCCTCAGTTAGCGGGACCATTGTCAGTGTCAACGAAGATATCAATGACGACATCGGTATTGTAAATAGTGACCCCCATGATACGGGCTGGCTTGTAGTCATCGAGATGGACGACATGGAACAACTGGATGATCTCCTGGATGCGGCAGGGTATCATGACTTTATTATGCAGCAGGAAGCTGAATAAGACCTTCTTATGATATGGCGGTTGCTTAATTATCGGTTGCATAGCGCCTCCGAGAACATGGCCATCGACGAGGCCGTTTTTCAAGAAACCATAAAACATAAAAGACCACCTACCTTACGTTTTTTCGGCTGGCATCCGTCGGCTGTTTCAATCGGCTATTTTCAGGAATTGGAAAATGAAATTAATTTTAACCGGTGTCGCCTGTCCGGAGTTGATGTTGTCCGCAGGATTACCGGTGGGAAAGCTGTATATCACAACAGCGAAGTCACCTATTCGCTCACCGCGACAAGTTCGGAGAAACTATTTCCCAGCGATATTATGGGGACGTATGAGGTAATAAGCCGTTGCCTGGCGCGCGGCTTGTCTTTCCTGGGAATCAGTGCTCAGTTGGCGAAATCCGCCGTACTTGAAAAGCGTGAACTGACCTCCCGCTGCTTTTCCGTTCCTTCCGGCAATGAACTTCTTATTGAAGGGCGAAAAATATGCGGAAGTGCGCAGATGCGGACTCACGGTGGTTTTTTGCAGCACGGATCACTGTTGATGAAATTCGATGACGCCGAAACATCCGCTCTGATTCTGTCGAAGCAGCCACGCGAGACAGTCGACCGTCTCAGAAGTTCTGTCACGGCCGTGAATGAGGTGATTTCCATACCGGTCAGCGCAGAGGCGCTCTGCCAGGTCCTGCAAAAAGGCTTTATTGAAGAGTTAGGCATCCGCCTGGCAGAAGGGCCGCTGACTCCAGGCGAAAAGGCGTTAAGCAATCAACTGATAAAGAAATACAAGAGTGATGCATGGAATTGGCGGCGAAAGAAAGACTAATCCACATCAGCTAAGGGACATTTGATTTACAACTTTTTAATGAAATGCATATTATGACGTGACCCACAGGGCTTGACGGATCTCGATACAAGGATTATTGCCGTCAACTGTTCGGGATCTGTCATAAGCAATCAAAATGATGTTTGGTGATGGGAACCTGATGTGATCACCCTGCAAAGATTCCTCGTTAGCCTGGCTTTACCTGCGGGGTGAGGATTAGGCCTGAGGCCTGATGATCCTATAATGTTAAAGTCCGGAAGTCGATCGGGCGCCATTCTTAACCAGCAGACGCAGCCTTGATTAAATGTAATATCAGCATGTTGCAAGCCTATGCCATGCGCATTTTGCCGAAATAATGAAGATATGCGCAATTACTTGGGGTCACCTGACCTCACTATTTCGATTTTTGTTGCAATTTCGATTCAGATCGCATATATGCAAACCTCACCGTTCGGGAATCGGTTAAGAAAGTAAAGATGCCGGTGCCGGTGAAAAATTTACATGCGGGTGACCGTGGGAAAATCATCAGTGCAATGAGCATTTATCGGGGCTCTTCTAAGAGGTGTTTTTCCGAGTAGGGAGCGTGATTTAGCACGTATTGAAAATTCAGGGTAGTTGACGACGCAAGATGGAATTGCTTGTGTCGGACTGCCCTTTTTTTGCGTTTACACGTCGAAGAACAAATTTCTTATCAAACTGTAATAATTTAAAGGAGGAGTATCATTGGAAGTAAAAGTAATTGATAACGACGTAGAGAAGGCTCTCAAAATTTTGAAAAACAAACTTTCGAAAAGCGGCTTGTTCAAGGAATTGAAAGTCCGCCGGGCTTATGAAAAGCCGTCAGTCAAGAAGAAGAGAAAAACAATTGAAGCTCGCCGCAGACTGGCCAAGGTTCAGCGCCGACGCAGCAACTAATTCTATTCCCGAAATGTTAGTTCCACAATCTTTTTGCGCTATTGTGTTTTGCCCGGCGTAAGGGAATGAGCAGCATGGAAAAGCAATATCTTATTGATTCATTATCCAAGGAAGAATCGTGGCGGATCTTTCGCATTATGGCGGAATTTGTCGAATCCATTGAAGTTCTTTCGAATGTCCATAGTGCTGTGACAATTTTTGGTTCGGCCCGTCTCAAGCCCGATGATAAGTACTATCACATGGCGGAAAAACTGGGACAGCTCTTGGCTCAAAATGGTTTCGCCGTCATCACCGGCGGCGGTCCGGGGATTATGGAAGCGGCCAATAAAGGTGCTGCGGAAGCAGGCGGCCAATCCGTGGGGATGAATATCAAGCTGCCTTTTGAGCAAAAACCCAATCCCTATGCCAATCTTCAACTGGACTATAAATATTTTTTTATCCGTAAAGTCATGTTTGTTAAGTATGCTGTTGCCTATGTGATCATGCCGGGCGGTTACGGGACGATGGATGAGTTTTTTGAAGCGTTGACACTGATCCAGACCAAAAGGGTGAAAAGCTTTCCCATCATCCTGATGGGCAGAGACTACTGGCAGGGGCTTTTGGATTGGCTGAAAAATACGATGCAGCAAAAAGACATGATTCTCCCCTGCGATCTGGAGATGATCCAGATTATTGACGAACCGGAAGAAGTCGTTAAGCATATCAAGAAATACGTCATCATTTAAACTCAAACAATTCTACTCCATGAGAGTCGGGTATGACCCTGGAAAGAGCCATTATTGATTTAAAGAAGGGGCATGCTGCGCCCTGTTATCTTTTATATGGTGAAGAAGAATATCTGATCCAGGAAGCGCTCAACCAAATTTTGGACATCATCATGCCGCTGGCCGACCGTGACTTCGGCCTTTTTTTTATCGATGGTGAAAATTCGGATTTCGATATCCTGAAGGATCATCTTCTGGCGCCATCGCTGCTGGGCGGCAGAAAAGTTGTCGTGGTGAAAAACACGACGATTTTTCAGTCCCGTGAAAACCTAAGTGATCTCATCCAAAAAATTCGTGACACTATCGACGAGCATCCGGATAAGGCGGCAAAATATTTTCTAACTTTTTTGAAAATATCCGGCTTTGCCTGGGAAGACATGCAAGGGGCAGGCTGGCAAAAGATCACTGATGAGCAATGGCGTCAGGCAGTGGAGGAAGATTCCGGGGGCGACAGAAATAAATGGCTGCCGCGGATTATCGAAATTTGCACTACCCGGGGATGGACATCCGGCGGCGCAGCCGATCCCTCCGAGCAACTTGAAAAACTCCTGGACGAGGGCCTTCCTGCGGAGAATTGCTTAATTCTGACCGCCGAGGCTGTTGATAAGAGAAAAAAAATATTCAAAGTGATCGACAAAGCGGGAATCGTTTTGCACTTCGGCCAGATCAAGGGCGAGACAGCAACTAAAGACACGCTCAGACGGGAAGCCCAGAAACTGCTTGACCAATCCGGGAAGAGTCTGGCCCCAACGGCCTGGATCGCACTGGGGAAGAAAACAGGATTTCAGTTGCGTCCGTCATTAAATGAATTGCAGAAGCTCATTTCATTTGTCGGCGAGCGATCCGTTATTGGAGAAAAGGATGTTGAAGCCGTTGTCGGCAAGACCAGCGAAGATTCAATCTTCGATCTAACAACGGCGCTTGGCGAAAAAAATGCAACGGCCGCGCTCGCGGCCCTGAAAGCCCTGTTGGATCAGGGAGAGCATTACCTGATGATTCTGACAATGGTCGGCCGCGAAATCCGCATGCTTTTGCAGGCGTCCATTCTGATTCGCTCGGGGAAGTTGCCCAGACTGTCGCCGGGTATGGATTATGGCTCCTTTCAGAAGAATATCTATCCCGCAGTTGCTGGATTGACGCCGGATGTATCGCGCAAAGAGGACCTGCTGGTCAATAAGCACCCGTTTGTTATTTACAACGCCCTGCGCAATAGCAGCCGGTTTTCTTACCCCATCCTGGTCGATTATCTTGATGATTTGCTGGAGATGGATCGTGCCATGAAATCTTCCACCACCGATCCACAGTTGCTGCTGGAGCGCTTCCTGATTAAGGCTTGCACTAAAGTTTCCTGACTTTTGTCAGAGTTTGTCTTTGTGCGCGCGAAAGTCTGTGCGCAGGTCCTTTTTTATTGACAGTGCGAGTGTTTCCCTCATCCTCGTCTTTCGAGGAGGGTAAGTCGTTTTCGCCCGGCGCCGCCTGCCTATTAACAATGGATTCAAACTCAAGCGAGGATAGCGTGGCTTTCCCTTTGCGAATTGCATAAGAGGCAATTTCTCGATCGGAAGAAACGACAAGGATTTCTTCATCACTGGACGCAGCGATTCTCTTCAGGACATCATCTGCCTTGACTCCCTTGGCAGAGTAAATCATGTGAATACCAGAATGATAGTCGCGTTCTTCCTCGGGCTGGCCGCTTACCCAGCCGTCAAATACCACGGTGATGCGGTGATCTTTCCTTTTTTGGTATTCTGAAAGCCAGGCAATCAGGGCCATGCGCCCTGCTTCGAGACTCTGCCGCTCAAAGCGCCGCAGGCTGACGGATTGCCGGATCAGATTGTAACCGTCAATTAGAATATGCATGCCTCATTTTTGCACATTGTCGTCCCGCGTTCAATAAAAAAAGTCCGGTATTTTTCTTGACTTGACAGTTGGCTGTCTGTTACCGTCCTCTATCTCTGGCGACTTCAAAGCAGGTAGTCTGCTTGACAATAAATAATTTGGAGGTTTTGTATGGAAATTAAGAAAATATGTGTATTGGGCGCGGGCTTGATGGGCAACGGTATCGCGCAGGTTTGCGCGGCGGCCGGCTATGATGTCACCTTGAGAGACATTGAACAACGGTTCATCGACGGCGGTATGAACACCATCAAAAAAAACCTGAGCCGCGATGCTGAAAAAGGCAAAATCACCAAGGAACAGATGGAGGCGATTCTGGGGCGGATCAAACCGACGCTGGATTTAAAAGAAGCTGCCGCGGACGCCGATGTGGTTGTGGAAGTCGTTATTGAACTCATGGATTTAAAGAAAAAAGTCTACGCGGAACTGGAAGCGGTTGTTCCTTCGCACTGTCTGTTCTTCACCAATACCTCGGGTTTGAGCATCACGGAAATGGCCGCCATTACCAAACGGCCGGAACGCTTCATCGGCACGCATTTTTTCAATCCCGTTCCGGTCATGCGTCTGCTCGAAGTCATCCGCGGTCAACAGACCTCCGATGAGACCGTGGAAATCGCCAAAGCCTGGGGCAAGAAAATCGGCAAGGAAGTCGTAATGGTTAAAGAGGCGCCGGCGTTTGTCGTGAACCGTATTTTGTGTTCCATGATCAATGAGGCATTTTTTGTTCTCGATGAAGGTCTCGCCACGCCGGAAGACATTGATAAGGCTATGCAACTGGGCTGTAATCATCCTATCGGTCCGCTGGCGCTGGGTGACCTGATCGGACTCGATACCCAGCTCAGGATCTGCGAAGGGATGAACCGGGAGCTGGGAGATAAATACCGTCCCTCACCGCTTCTCAGGAAACTTGTTCGCGCCGGTAATCTGGGACGCAAATCCGGCCGCGGCGTTTACGACTACGGCAAGAAATAATTAAAATTCAAAAAGATTTACGGCGGCCATCGGATTCGAACGAGGCCGCCGTTTTTATATGGATTGATTTGTCACGGTGACGTGCTGAAGAGAAAGGTCAGGCTTTGTTTGCTGCAGCTTTCAAGGAGGCGATGGTTTGCGCGTAATCGGCTGTTCCGAAAACCGCAGCGCCTGCCACCAGCACATCGGCTCCTGCCTGAGCAATTGAACCGATATTCTGAAGGTTCACCCCTCCGTCGACTTCCAGGAGCATTTTGGAAGACAGTTTGGCGATCATTGCGCTTGCCCGTTTAATCTTGGCAGGCGAGCTTTGAATAAACTTCTGCCCCCCGAAGCCCGGGTTGACAGACATGATCAAAAGCAGGTCGATATCGGGGAGGATTTCTTCAACCGCACAAAGTGGTGTTGCCGGATTCAAGGATATGCCTGCTTTTTTCCCCGTCTTCTTAATCAATTCGACTGTCCGGTGCAGGTGATTGGTTGCTTCCACATGGATCGTGATATAATCGGCGCCCGCTGCGGCGAAGGATTCGACATAGTTATCAGGATTCTTAATCATCAAATGAACATCAAAAGGCAACCGGGTCGCCTTGCGCAGGGAAGCAATGATGGCGGGCCCCATCGTTATATTGGGAACGAAATGCCCGTCCATAACATCCAGATGAATCCAGTCCGCGCCGGCTTTCTCGACTGCCGCGATTTCCTCGCCGAGTTTTCCGCCATCAGCGGAAAGTATTGATGGGGCAATCAATTTCATGAAGGGTTCTCCTTTTGTTAAGCATCAAATATACTAAAGCACTGCGCCTGTCAACCCATAGAGGCTGATAGGCTATAGACAGCCAGACTATTAGGCTAAAAAAAATAGGCGCGAAGCGCTATCCGCACAGACTTACAGCCTAAAAGTCTATGTTCGCCTTTCTTCTTGACACGAACGTTGAAAAAAATGAAGATGGGCTCATGAGAATTCTCTATAACATTCTTCTGTTGATGGTTGCGATTCCAGGAGTTTTGTTTTTTCTGCTCAAGATGCTCATAACAGGTAAATATCGCCACAGTTTTCTCCAAAAACTTGGTGCCCGGCAAAATCATCTCTTATCCGGCCTGCCAGCCGGCGGACGGATCTGGATTCATGCCGTATCGGTTGGCGAAGTGACGGCGGCCGCACCGGTTGTGGCCGCATTAAAGAAACAGAAACCGGAAATACGGATTATTTTTTCAACGTCTACGGAAACAGGTCAAGGGATGGCGCACCGGTTGGTTTCCGGGGCGGACGCTTTTATTTACTTTCCTTTGGATATTTTTTTTGCCGTACATCATATGCTGAATCTCGTTCGGCCAGACGTCTTTGTTCTTGTCGAGACGGAACTCTGGCCGAATTTTCTAGCCGCCTGCCGTTCACGCGGCATCAAAGTCGTTTTGGTCAACGGCAGGATTTCCCCCCGCTCCTTTATGAAATACTATCGGACCCGGTCTTTTTGGAAACAGGTTCTCGCTAACATAGATAAGGCCGGGATGATTACGGACGTTGATGCGGACAGAATCAGAAAGATCGGTCTTGCAGATTCCAGGATCGGCGTATTGGGAAATGCTAAATATGACGCGCTCGCGGCAATGGTGTCACAGGAACTGTACGAGGACACTGCGCGCCGGTTTAATGTGCAGCCCGATGAAAGATTTTTCGTCGCCGGCAGCACACATCCGGGGGAAGAAGAAGCTGTTATTTATGTGTATCGTGAAGTGCTGAAGCGCTATCCGGACTTCAAATTGATCCTTGTGCCGCGCCATGTCGAACGGGCCAATGAAGTGGTGGCTTTGCTGGGCCGTGCCGGTTTCAACGACGTTGTTACGGTATCGCAGATGCGCGGCGGTCGCAAACGATCGCAGGAAAGAGTCATCGTCGTCGATGTGATTGGCGAACTCTTTAAAGTCTACTCGTTGGCAACAATCGTGTATTGCGGCGGGTCCTTAGTTCCAAAAGGCGGGCAGAATATTCTGGAGGCGGCAGCCTGGGGCAAAGTAATCTTTTATGGCCCGTCGATGGAAGACTTTACCGAAGAAGCGGCGCTCTTGGAAGATGCGGGCGCCGGGATTCGCATTGCCAATGCGCAAGAACTTTTGGACGGTGTCCTGCAATTGCTGGCTGATCCGCCTGATTTGCAGAGGCGAGGTGAAAGTGGCCAAAGGGTCGTCCGTGCAAATATGGGCGCCGCCGAAAGATATGCGGAGATCGTGATCAGTTACATCGATAAGCATGCCTGACAATCACACGAGGCGGCCTGGGGCGGCAAATCCCTCGGGACAGGCATAATCTTTCGGGTTCGAAGATGGAGGACTGAAGTTGTCTTGACAGCCGATGAAAAGATGATAAAAAAGATACAGGCTCAGTCAATAGGGAGGTTAAGCTTATGCTGAAAAAATACGAAGCGGCAAGCGAACTGGTTAACCTGAACAGAACGTTTATGGCCAGAGCGGTTGTTAACAAGTACCTGAACAGAACAAACCTGATTTGCTATTCCGAACTCTCGAGGCTGATCGGCTGCGAGGCCTTCGTCAAGCACGAAAACCACAATCCAACCGGATCATTCAAGATTCGGGGTGCGCTTAATTTCTTCCATCATATGTCCCGCGAAGAACTGGATGCCGGTATCCTCGTTGCAACCCGGGGCAATCACGGTCTGGCCATGGCGTGGGCAGGTCAATGGTTTCACGTGCCCTGCACGGTGGTCGTTCCGGAAAACAACAACCCCGAAATCAACAGGACCATTGAAAGCTACGGCGCGGAGTTGATCGTCCACGGCGAAGACTTCTACGATGCTCAATCTTACTGTGATGAACTGGTGGACAGTGCGGGCTACTACTACGTTCAGCAGGGCAACGAACCGGAAATACTCAACGGCATTGCCACGATGGGCATTGAAATTCTGGAGGACCTTCCTGAAGTTGACACGATCATTTGTCCGATTGGCGGCGGTGCCGGCTGCGCATCGCTTTTAAAGACCGCGCGCGCCATCAAGCCGGGTATCGAGATCATCGGCGTTGAGCCCGAGAATGCGCCTTCCTTCTATACCGCATGGAAAAAAAGGGAAATTGTCACTCTGGATGACGCGCATACCATTGCCGACGGCCTGGCCGCAAGAACGGTATTCCAACTGCCTTATGTCATTCTCAAGGATGCCATTAATGACGTGATTCTCCTGACGGAAGAGGAAATATTGCAGGGGATAAGAATGGCGCTGACTGCCACGCATAATTTAGCTGAATCCGCCGGAGCCGTCTCGCTGATGGCCGCTTATAAAATCAAGGACCGGCTTCGCGGCAAGAAAGTGGTTATGATTATGTCCGGCGGCAATCTGAACATGGATCATCTGAAAACGGCTATCGGATGTTAGCGTGGCGGGCATCTCAGAGGTCAAATCTGCAGTTGGCACAGGCAGATAAATCACTAAGGTTAAAATATGAGGGCTCCGTTGGGCAAGTGGGAGCTCTCCATAGAATAAGAAGCAAAAGGAGTTTCACGAGTTATGATAGAAGCAACACCCTCCAACCCCGCACCTACTGATTTTATCCGGGACATCATCGATGAAGATTTGAGGACGAACAAACACGCCGGGCGTGTAGCCACCCGTTTTCCGCCGGAGCCGAACGGCTACATTCATATCGGACATGCCAAGTCGGTTTGCCTCAATTTCGGTCTGGCGATTCAGTATCAGGGGACCTGCAACCTTCGGCTGGATGACACGGACCCCGCGGGTGAGTCCATGGAATTTGTGGAATCCATTATCCGCGATGTTCACTGGTTGGGATTTGACTGGGAGGATCGTCTGTTTTATGCCTCCGATTATTTTGAAAAATTGTATGCATTTGCTGTCGAGATGATCAAGTCCGGTAGCGCTTACGTGTGCAGCTTAAATCCGGATGAAATGAGGGAGTACCGGGGAACCTTCACCGAGCCGGGTAAGGACAGTCCGGATCGCGACCGCTCCGTCGTGGAGAATTTGGACCTGTTCGAACGAATGCGGGCCGGTGAATTTGCCGACGGCGCTTATACGCTGCGCGCGAAAATCGACATGGCGGCACCGAACATTGTCATGCGGGATCCGATCCTCTATCGCATCAAACGCGAACCCCACTATCGGACAGGGACGAAATGGGTCATTTACCCCATGTATGACTTTGCGCACTGTCTCTCCGATGCTCTTGAAGGTATCACGCATTCTATTTGCACGCTGGAGTTTGAAAACAACCGTCCGCTCTATGACTGGATTGTCGAGCGGCTGATCCCTGCCAACCGTCCGAAGCAGATTGAATTTGCCCGGCTGAGTGTAAGTTATACCGTGCTCAGCAAGCGCCGGCTTATTGAACTGGTGCAGAAAGGCTATGTGAACGGCTGGGATGATCCGCGCATGCCCACCGTAACGGGGATGAGACGGCGCGGCTACACACCGGAAGCCATTCGCAAATTCTGCGCCGAGATCGGTGTAGCCAAAAATGACAACCTGATTGACGTCGCGCTCCTCGAACACTGCGTCCGCGATGATCTCAATGAACGGTCGCCGCGGGCGATGGGTGTTTTGCATCCTTTGCGGGTCGTAATCGACAATTACCCGGAGGATCAGGTTGAATCCTTCGAGTGCCAAAATCATCCACAGCGTCCCGAGATGGGTGTAAGGCAGGTTCCGTTTTCCAAGGTGCTCTATATCGAGCGTGACGATTTCATGGAAGATCCGCCGAAAAAATATCACCGTCTTGGGCCGGGACGCGAAGTCCGCCTCCGTAACGCTTACATCATAAAATTTGCAAGCATGGTGAAGGACGAGAAAACCGGTGAGGTGATTGAAATCCACTGTACTTACGATCCTGCAACCCGCAATGCGCCGCCGGCGGACGGGCGCAAGGTGCCGGGCGTGATTCACTGGCTGTCGGTCCAGCATGCGATACCGGCGGAAGTGCGGTTATACGACCGGTTGTTCAGTATCGAGGATCCGGGAAGTGAGGAAGATTTTATCAAATATTTAAACCCGAATTCTCTGGAAACCGTGACAACCTGCTATGTCGAGCAAAGCCTGAAGGACGGCGTTCCGGGAAGCCGGTATCAGTTCGAAAGACTGGGATACTTCTGTGTAGACGAGAAAGATACCAAGGCCGGGCGACCCGTTTTTAATCGCGTTGTGCCGTTAAGAGATTCTTGGACTAAAATTGCCGAAAGAAAGTAAAGAATAACCTCGGGAAATGGCGGTTTGAGTTGATAATGATTGGCTGGGGAACAAGGATTCGAACCTTGATTAACGGAGTCAGAGTCCGTCGTCCTACCATTGAACGATTCCCCAGTAGGAACTACTATTGAAGAACTCGCACGCAAGATCGATCCGACCTTCGAGCGGGGGTGACTATAATGCGATTGAATTTATATGTCAATAAAATTTCTTCACGGATATCAACGGATGGCCTGACAACGTTACAATTGGCCGGGTTGCACTCAGTCGATAAGAGATAGCGTCGATGCGTTACGTCATCTTTGGAAAAACGGGCATGAAAGTTTCCGAGTTGGGATTCGGGGGAATTCCCCTGATCCGCCTGAATAAGGAGACAGCCCTGAACGTGTTGCGGCGGGCGTATGATCAAGGCATTACTTTCTATGATACAGCCAATATGTATCTGGACAGCGAGGAAAAAATCGGGCTGGCTTTTCAGGGAATGCGCGACCGCGTGATCATTGCCTCCAAGTCCCTGAAGCGTGATGCGTCAGGCATGACCGATCACGTTGAGAAAACCCTTCAGCGGCTTCAGACGGACTATATCGATCTCTATCAGCTGCATCAGGTAGCAAGAGATGCCGATTGGGAAAGCGTTATGGCGCCGGGCGGAGCCATGGAAGCGCTGCTTCGCGCCAGGGAGCAGGGGAAAGTCCGGCATATCGGCCTCACCTCGCACAGCCTGCAGATGGCCATAAAAGCCGTTAAAACGGACCTATTCAGTTCCATTCAATTCCCCTTCAATTTTATCGAAATTGCGGCAAAAGACGAACTCTTTAAAATAGCGAGCGAAAAGAACATCGGTATTCTGGCGATGAAGCCCTTTGCCGGCGGGATGATCGACAATGCCGATATCGCTTTCAAGTTTTTGCGGCAGTATCCCGTCGTCATCCCCATTCCGGGCTTTGATTCCATAGAAGCAGTTGATCAGGTTGCGTCCTTCTATGGCAATGAGAACCGGGTCACTCAAAGCGATCTCGATCTGATGGAGCGGTACAGGACTGAGTTGGGCAAGCAGTTCTGCCGCCGCTGCGAATATTGCATGCCTTGTCCAAATGGCGTGATGATCACCCCGGCCATGGGATACCGCGTCATTGCCAGCCGGATGTCGCCTGCTGTTGCCGTCCAGTTTTCCCGTTTGCCCATGGAAAGTATCCTGAAGTGCGATGCCTGCGGCGCCTGCGTGGAAAAGTGCCCCTATGAGTTGCCCATTCCGGATCTGCTGAAGTCGTTTTATGATCTTTATGAACAGCACCGCAAGGGGAACCGCCCGTGAGTGCTCCGGAGTTGAAAGATTTCGAAATCTGCCCAGGCAAAAAAGGGCACGCGGGCTTTAAATTGCTTTGTCATAGAGTAAAATCCTCAGTGGAGCGATACGATGAGAGCGTTGTTTAAATCAATTTTTTTTGTCTGGATTATCCTATGGGCGGCCATAGCAACCCTTGTCCTGGCTGTCCCCATCATCGTCGCGGGTCTTTTCAGCCGCACCGGCAATTTCGCATTCTCCCTGTCGAAACTCTGGGCCTACACCATGCTGGCTGTCTCTTTCGTTCGGACGGAAATAAAGAACAAAGAAAAAATTCATGAAGGAACGTCGTATATTATTATTTCCAACCACCAATCGCTTTACGATATCATTGCGCTGGTCACCAGGCTCGGCATTCAATACCGCTGGTTTATCAAAAAAGAAGTCCTCAAAATTCCGCTTTTCGGCTACGGGTTATATGCCTCACGGAACATCTTCATCGACCGCTCCAATACTGCTAAAGCGATCGAGAGCATCAACAAAGGCATCGATCGACTTCCCAGGGGAGTAAGTATCATGGTGTTTGCCGAAGGCACCCGGTCGCCGGACGGACAAATCCAAGAATTCAAAAAAGGGGGGTTCGTTACGGCCGTCCGGCGGAACATCCCCATCCTGCCTGTCACCGTTAATGGAAGCCGGCGCGTCCTGCCCAAAAAAAGTCTTGCCGTGAGCCCGGGAAAAATCCAGGTTGTCATCGGTGACCCGATCGATACCGGCGGATACACGGCTGATAATGTTCAGGTGCTCATCGACAAGACCCGCGATGCCGTCATCGCCAATTTCGATCCGGGTTACACAGGTAACGAGTGCTGAAACAAAAGCGCCACTTTTTTCGCTGCGGTCTGGCAGTTGCCGAGGGTAAAGTGGCGTCCTGTTTGCAATAAACCGCGGCGAAGAGAAATATTGGTCAATGTCGGTATTGGCCGGTTTACTGGCATTGAGGCCTTGACGTATCCACTATTTCACCAACCTCTCTTATTCCTCATCATACCTGTTTAGGTTTAAACATATCTGTCAAATCCCTTGACTTAGTCACCGAATATTTCTATTCTGTCGCCCAGAAAAAGAATGCATATCAGACGAAAGTTAACTATCCTTGGAACACGATTCATAGTGTTTTACAGAACCTGCGGAATCGAAGTTATTTCAAGAAGCAGCGTTTTCAATAGTTTTACAGACAAAACCATCAAACCAGTAACCGGGCCGCTATGGGCCATCGTTGAACTTCAAGTCCATTCAAACAAATGACGAAAGGGAAGGGAGAGGATTATGGCGATCTTTGAATACGGAGAATACAGTAATGTTTGTGAACCCCCGGACAATTTGGTGGATATCTTTGAACACAGCGTTGCCCGCTATACGAACAATCTTCTGATCGGTGAGAAGGACAGCGCCGGGGTGTATCAATGGGTCACCTACGGCCAGATCGCCGGCCGCGTGAATAATCTGCGCGCGGGATTGGCGGCAATCGGAGTAAAGGCCGGAGACACGGTCGGGATCATCGCCAATAACAGGAAGGAATGGTTGATTGGAGAAATCGCCACCCAGGGCTTGGGCGCCGCCTATGTGCCGATGTATGAAAAAGAACTGGTGTCGATGTGGAAGTACATTATCCAGGATGCCGAGATCAAAATTTTGTTTGTTTCCAAGCCGGAGATTATGGAGAAGGTCAAAGATTTCCCTTCCGAAATCCCCAGTCTCAAGCAGATCTACCTGATCGAAGGAACGGGCGAAAGCACCATGGCCGCCCTGGAGAGTAAAGGTGCGCAAAACCCCGTGCCTGTCCGAAAGCCAAAGCATTCCGAAGTTGCGGTTCTGATTTATACGTCCGGCACCACCGGCGAACCCAAAGGCGTCCTTCTTTCTCATGGCAATCTGGCCGAAAACGTTAAGGCCGGTTTGGCCTGGTTTCCCAATCTGACCGAAAAGAGCCGCTGCATCTCCATGCTTCCCTGGGCGCACTCATTCGGGATTACGGCTGATTTGCATGCTTTTATCCTGAGGGGCGGTTCTATCGGCATTATGGGCTCGGTAGAGACGTTGATTGATGATTTGCCCAAAATCTGTCCCTCGTTTATGACCACCGTGCCCCGGATCTTCAACAAGGTCTATAATGGTGTCTGGGCTAAGATGAGGGAAGAAGGCGGCTTGAAATTGAAGCTCTTTGAAGCAGCGATTGCCGCCGCGAAGCGCAAACGGGAAACCGGTAAAGACAGTTTGAAACACAAAATCCTGGATAAAATCGTTTTGTCCAAGATCCGAGCCCGCTTTGGCGGCTGTCTGGATAATGCGGTCACCGGCAGTGCTCCCATGAATGTGGACATCGCCAAGTTCTTTATCGATGTCGGGATACCCACGTATGATGCCTATGGTTTGAGTGAAACGTCTCCGGCCATCACCATTAATTCCCCGCTGATGGGGAATCATCTGGGCTCGGTCGGGAAACCGATCAATAAAACCAAAGTGGTGATTGATCGTTCGCGGACAGGCCAGGATGGCGACGATGGCGAGATCCTTTGCTTCGGGCCGCAGTGCATGATCGGCTATCACAAAAAACCGGAAAAGACCCAGGAAGTAATTGTGGAAATGAACGGCATGCGGGGCGTGCGAACGGGTGATCGGGGACGTCTGGATGATGACGGGTTTTTATACATCACCGGTCGGTTCAAGGAAGAATATAAACTGGCCAATGGCAAATATATTCATCCGGAGACCATCGAACTGGAAATGAAGATCCTGCCCTGGGTTCTCAACGCCGTGGTGGCGGGGGCGGGACATGAATACAATGTGGGCTTAATTGTTCCCGATATGCAATTGCTGAAGCATCTGGCCGTCGAATTGAAATTGTCCGTCGAACCGAAGGACCTTTTTGATCCGGCCAATCCCGCAGGCCGGAAATTCAAAGACCTGCTCACCGCAGAAGTCCAGAACCACCTCCGGAAATCCATCGGCTCCTATGAAATTCCGCGCAAATTCGATTTTATCCTGGAAGATTTTACGCTGGACAACGGCATGCTTACCCAGACCATGAAACTGAAACGCGGCGTGGTCATGGAAAAATACGGTGATATGCTCAATAACCTTTATAAGGAATAAACATCATGCAAGGAGGAGGGACATCCGTTCCTCCTCCTTGCCTCGATTGGTTCTTCAGTCAACCGCCGCGAATTGATGAATGTTCGGGGAGTGCTCATTCGTCCTTCTTATAGTATCCCGCCCATTTCGAATCAATCTGCTGCTGAATTTCCGCGATCTGCGTTTCGGTTAAGACCTTGAAGCGCGATTGGGCGCGGAAGTATTCACGCACCGGCACCAGCTTACGCTTTTCAACAAGCTTTTCCGATGCTGCCGTCAGCCTGAACTCGCCGTTCACAATCTCGTAGAGGTCGTAGTATCCGGTTTCCACCGCGAGCCGGCCGATCTTAATGCCGTAGCGCGGGTCGTAGCCCCAGCCCGGAGGGCAGGGGATATGAATATGGAAATACTTGGTGCCCGGCATATCCTTGCACTTGATGATCTTATCATAGAGGTCCAGCGGATAGGCTGCGGAGCAGGCCGCAACATAACTCAAATGGTGTGCCGCCATGATGGCCGGGACATCTTTCTTCTGCTGCAGTTTTCCCTTGAAGGGCGTGTTGGCTGTAATGGCGCCGATCGGGGTTGTGCCCGAGCGCTGCACGCCGGTGTTCATGTAGCCTTCGTTGTCGTAACAGAAATAAATGAAATTGTCGCCGCGCTCTGCCGCGCCCGACAGGGCCTGCAAGCCGATGTCGCTGGTTCCGCCGTCGCCCGCCCAGCCGGCAACTTTGATATGTGTTTTGCCCTGGGATTTCAGCGTGGCCAGGATTCCGGTAGCGGCGGCAGCCGTTGAAGCAAAAGTCACATTCAGGCAGGCTAGTTTGGTGGAGGCAACGGGGAACAGCCCCTGTAAGACGGTCAGACAACTCGGGGGAACGACCAGCATCGTATCTCTGCCCAGAGCTTTGAGACCAACCCTGTAGGCGATAGCCAGGCCGCAGCCCGTGCAGGCGCGCGTTCCCGGATGAACAAATTCTTCCGTCGGCAAACTTAAAATAGTGGTTTTAGACTGCATTGAAAATCTCCTAAAGCTTAAGCCCGATCCATGTGGGCTCTTTGGAAACGCGGCCCTGGGTTGCAGCTTTTAATGCTTGCGTTAACTCGTCGGTGCGGATTTCGCGTCCACCGATCCCGGCGATATAATTTTGAACCGGCGGCAGTGAGCCTGTGCCGGCCAGATGTTCATAAAGCGCTGCCTTTAAATCCGATACCAGAGCGCCCTCATAGCCGTAACTGAGCGCCTTTTCAAAAACGATGACGCCTTTCTTGCCTTTCAGGGCCATGGCAATAGCCTGGTCCGGGAATGGCCGGTAGAACCGAACACCCATGACGCCGACCTTGATGCCTTCATTTCTTAGCTCATCCACGGAAACCCTCAGTTGATAGGTGATGGAACCCAAGCCCGCGGCGATGTAATCGGCATCGTCACAGCGGTACGGTTCTATGTAAGGATCGCCGCTCCGGCCGAAGACATCGGCAAATCGCTTTTCCGCATCCGCTGCGACGTCCAGCGTCTTTCGTAAATCTTCATGAAGGAGATACCGGATTTCCATGTAACCGTGAGCCAGTTCGCCTTTAACATCCAGCCTCACATCCGGCAGGGTGACGGTATTGAGGTTGGCCGGTTCATCGGGATTCAGAAAATATTCCGGCTGGAAGGGCGGCAGGAAGGCATCGACCTTTTCCTGATCCGGCAGATCGAAAGGCATGAACGTATGCGACAGGATATATCCGTCATAACAGACCATGATCGGGATGCTGACTTTTTCCGCAAGCCAATAAGCCTTGATCACGGTATCGATGATCTGCTGGTGATCGGAGCAATAAATCTGTATCCAGCCTGTATCACGCTGAGAAATGGAATCCTGCTGGTCGTTCCAGACATTCCAGGGGGCGCCGACTGCCCGGTTCACCACGCACATAACGATGGGAAGCCTCGCGCCCGATGCCCATTGGACTTGCTCATGCATGTAAAGCAGACCATTGGCGCTGGTGGCGGTGAAAACCCTGGCACCCGCGGAGGATGCCGCAATGCAGACCGCCAGTGCGGAGTGCTCACTTTCAACAGGAATATATTCGGCCTTCATCTCGCCTGATTCCACATACTCGGATAATTTTTCCGTAAGCGGTGTCTGGGGGGTAATGGGGTAAGCCGCGATGACACTGGCCCGGCAAAGCTTGACGCCTAATGCTGCTGCTGCGTTTCCGTCTTCAATGATGTGCATGGCGTCTACTCCTTATCCTTTTCTTCTTCCGCGAATTTCGCTTCATCCACCATCGTGATCGCCTTCGTGGGACATTCTTCGGCGCAGATGCCGCAGCCCTTGCAGTATTCCAGGTTAACCGTCGGCGGAATCGTCCGGGAGATCACGACTTCCGGACAAAACAGCCAGCAGATGAAGCAGGATTCTTTATTTCTTTTGCAGGGGATGCAGAGACTCCGATCAAAGACCGGCCGCTCAACTCTCCATGAGCCTGTTCTGCCGCCGTCCCCGGGCCCGTGCTCACTGTGTGATGTTTTTCTTCTGTAATTTCTGGTACCCATTTTCATCCTCCCGCCACCGTTCGTTCATAGGCAATTTTGGCCGCCAATGAATTCTTTTCCGGCTTGCGTGTTCTGAATTCCTCTTCTATGCCTTTGATCAGCGTATCGATGCCCAGGAGGTTTGTCGCTTTTTCCAGCGACCCGATAATCCCGGTGTTCACCATCCCGTGAGGAAGACCCGCTTCCACTGAAATAGCGGTAATGTCAGCGGTGGCCAGCTTAAAATCTTTGAAGTGATAGAATTCAAACGCCATGGGTGTGTTCAAAACGATAATTCCTCCGGGTTTGAGGCCATGAGTGACATCCGCTTCCTTAAGCAGCAGATGGTCGAGGACGACGACGATATCCGGCGTTTCGATCGGCGTCAAATCATAGATCTTTGTTTTTGAGATCTTCAGAGATGTCATGACCGGCGCGCCCCTGCGCTCCGTCCCGAAAGTCGGCGCCATGACCACACCCGGATAACCGGAGACGAACGCCGCTCCGGCAACAATCTTGGCCGCCGTGATGGCGCCTTGACCGCCGCGTCCGTGCCAGCGGATTTCAATGTAATCTTTGCTCATAAGAACTCCAGGTATTTAGGCTATAGACTATAGACGATGGGCTATAGGAATAGCAGATAATATTTTTAACCGTCAAACCTTAATTTTAACTTTCCTTCGTTTTTGAATCACGGCAATAACGGCAATAATGAGCAGCAGCAAAACCATCACTGAGAGCGACAGCACAATCAGCGTCGGCGTTGTTGCCCGTGACACCAGATTGACCGGACTTACACTCGGCTTTTCTACAATGCGTCCAAGCTTGCCTTTGTATTTTTCCGGAACGTCCGGAATGCCGTTGCCGTCACTATCCGGGAAAGACCGGACGTATTTGACGAGGCCCTGCCACTCTTTAAGCTCCTGAATGCCCGGCAGGGACTTATCGCCGTCAACCAGCGCGGCTGATAACTTTTCAATGGCTTTGCCGTTTTTGTCTTTCGGCACAATATTCAGCATGGAATACGTGAACCGGCCGACCAGTTTTAAAAAAGTTGCGTTGTAAATATTGGCGGCTACCCGATAGAGTTTCTTGTTGGACTGGCTGTAGTCCAGCGGCACATAGCCTTCTTCTTCGTTTCCTATCTCCATACCGGTCACGCGGTCAAAAATGACCCGATGCGGATTATAGGTAAAACGCAGTCCGGAAATTTGCAGAAAATAATCATCACTTTTGATTGGCCTCACACTGGTGAGGATTTCCATGGCCCTTTTGATTTCATAGCCGTAAAGATAAAAACTGATCAGCGGATAACCCATAGTGTTGTCCGCGCCGATGCCCAGAGGAAAGGTGCGGAATAAATCACCCAGGATGATCTTGCCGGTGACGCCTTTAAGCAAATCATCACGGATAATGCCGTTGGATTCGACGGCGATTGCGACACGGCTTACCGGATCTTTTTCATCGGAATCAACTTGATTGACATACCAGCGGATGGAATCGGCAATCATATTGCCCAGGGGTGATTCCGCCGCCGTATTGGTTAAATCCCACCTGGTTTCGGCGATGACCTGATCATAGGACAAATGAGCGGGACCGAGCAATTGCGTGTCTATCTTTTGGTTGAAGCCATTGATCATATTTTGGATATTGGCATCTCCGGCGAGAGAACTGTTGATGGCCATAGCGGTGTAGTTCTTCAACGTTACCTTGCCGTTGTCATAGGCAATATCCAGGATGCCCACCTGCTTTCCGTAACACCACGCCTGAACAATGATGGTGCCGTAAGCGGAGATGGGTTTATCCAGTTTCGTATGGGTGTGCCCGCTGATAATAACATCAATGCCCGGGACTTTTTGGGCCAGAATGATATCTTCCGACTTTTTCGGGTTGTCCCGCAGTCCGCCATGCGACAGGCAAATAACGATATCCACTTTTTCCTGATTGCGCAGGATGGCGACCATATCCCGTGCCGTTTCAACGGGGTCGCGGAAGGTCAAGGGTTTGGCGAAAGGGGATACATCAACTGCGTCTTTGCCGAGAATGCCGAAGATGCCTATTTTCATGCCGTTACGTTGTAGCACGATATAGGGCCTCACGCCTGCTTCGGTAAAAGCATCAGCAAGATCAGACAAGGACGCCTGTTGGCGGTCAAAGACCGGATTGGCTGAGACGATCTGCGGCAGGCCATCCTTGGCTTTGGCTGCTCTCAAAATAGCGGTCAGTCCTGCGGGCTTGAGATCAAATTCATGATTGCCCAGTGTGATCGCATCGTAGCCCATTGCTTTAAGCAAACGCAATTCGAAGGCTTCTTCGCGGATCAGCATATGGAACAGGGAGCCCATGGTGAAATCGCCCGCGTCGAGAGTCAGGACGGGATTGATTCTTGTTCTTTTTGTATTGTTTATGACTGTTGCAACCCGCGCCCAGCCCCCCAGGGTTTTATCGGCATTGACTTTGAAGGGTTGATAATCGATTTCCGGCGAAAATCCCTGAAAATGAGAGTGCATATCATTCGTATGCACGATCGTGATCAGCTTTTCGGCGGCAAAAAGGTTGGTCGAGAAAAGTATTGCAAAAAGGATAATTCCTGCACGCAGCAACGGTGCGATTCTCTTCAGGACTCTAATCTTGTTCTTCGTCATTGGACACCCCCTCCTCCCTAGCATAAAATGACCGTCCTGAAAAGTTTGTATTGGGCACAGCGGCTTCAATTTTTTCTAAAAGTCCGAAAAGGGAGGTTTTGTCCAGAGCGGATACGGCCACAGCGTCAAAACGCCGGGTCAAGGTTTCCAGAAGTTCTTTGTCAGGAAAGCGGTCCGCTTTGTTGAAAACGCGTATTGTTGGTTTCCCGGAGATATCCAGTTCTTCCAGAATGCCGTCCACCGCCGAAATCTGTTCTTCAAATTGACTGCTGCTGATATCGATGACATGGATCAGCAAGTCAGCTTCCTGAAGCTCATCGAGTGTTGCCCGAAAGGCGCTGAATAGTTCCTTGGGCAGATTGCGGATGAATCCCACCGTGTCGGTGATAATCGCCTCGGTATCGCGCGGGAAGCGCAGCCGCGCGCTCTTGGTGTCCAGCGTGGCAAAGAGTTTATCTTCCGCCAGGACGGCGCTTTGCGTGAGCGTATTGAGGAGCGTCGATTTTCCCGCGTTCGTGTAGCCCACGATGGAAATCACGGGCAGGCTCGACTTATTCCGGCGTCCCCGCCGCTGCCCGCGTGATTTTGTGATCGCTTTCAAATCTTTTTCGAGACGCGAGATGCGTTCGCGGATCCGGCGACGATCGATTTCCAGTTTGGTTTCGCCGGGTCCCACGCCGCCGATCCCTCCCGCCAGTCTGGAGAGAGACGTGTCTTTGTGCATCAGGCGCGGCAGCAGATATTTGAGTTGCGCCAGTTCCACCTGAATTTTTCCTTCGCGGCTGTGGGCGCGGTGGGCGAAGATATCCAGGATCACCTGAGAGCGATCGATGATTTTCAAGCCGGTAAAGTCGCTGATGGAGCGAACCTGTGCCGGCGTTAATTCGTGGTCGAAGATCAGCAGATTTGCGCCGATTTGCGTCGCGTGCAAATCAATATCGGCCAGTCTGCCCCGGCCGACGAGATATTTCGGATCCGGTTGGGGACGGTATTGAATCTGCGTGTCAAACACCGCGACGCCGCAGGTCTTGGCCAACTGCCTGAGCTCTTCCAGTGAGGCCGCCGGATCCGCCAGCGGATTTTTTTCTACCCGGATAAGGATGGCTCTTTCCGTTGCCTCAATTTTGCGCGTTTTCTGCGTCCTGGCAAACTCATCTTCCAGCGCGGCAATGAATGATAAGAAATTGATATCCAACCGGTGCGGTTCCTGAGGTTCGTGAATGAGCCAGTACTCGCCCTGTGGATTTTCCGGAATCAGGTGCGCCCAGAAAAGCCTGCCGGGAGTTCCGTCTTCGCGTACCTGGAGTGCACCCATCAGGTCCAGGCGTAAATGGGATAAATCCGTCAAATCCTCCGGAGAAATCTCTTCGCCGTTTAAATGTGTATGGATCAGACGCAGACCTTTGAAGCGCGTGGATGCCGCGCGGAAAGCATCAAGGCTGGGAATAAAGATGCCTTTGTGATCGCCTAATATAACCATCGTGATTTCGCCCCTGCGGCTGATCAGTAACCCGATTTGCCGGTTGAGTTCCCGTGAAAGAAACGATATTTCCCGTGCCAGATCATTGCTGATGATATTTTCCGGCGGGTTGCCGCGGCGATAGAGGCGTTCCAGGGATTTGATTTGCTGGGCACCAAGCCCCATTGTAATGCCGAATATCTTGTTGATGATGTATCTTCCTTGCAGACCTCTGTTAAACGGTCATTTTACTGATAAACTATCACACTTTATGAGAAGGTGTCAAAAGACAAATGAACGAAGATAAACGCGCAATAAGAAGTCGGAGACTGGTGGGAAAAACAAAACGACGGAATCGGACATCAAGATCCGGGAGTCCGGTTTCATTCTATTCAGAGATGATATTTCAACAATCTGCCGCTGATTCAGCTTCCTAATTCATATCAGGACCAATCCTATTCTCATGAAATCTATGGCCCCAATCATCATCGAAAGATCTTCGGTTTTGAAGGTAAACGCTTCAGTTTATTTGAGCGGTTCCTTGTAGTCATTATCGGTCACATGGTCTTGGACTTTCCACGATAATCGCCGTCTAATCCGTACTCTTTGAGTTTGCGATAAAGCGAGCTGCGGGCTATGTTCAATTTCTCGGCAATCTTGTTGCGGGGAATGTCCATTCTCATCATGCCAATGATGGTTTCCTTTTCCCGTTTCTTTACGGAATGGGCGTCAGCCCTGGATTCATCCCTGTAATGCCAGTGAAGAATTTCATCGGGAACCAGCGCGATCGTCAGTTCCTGGCCGGAAGCTACGGTGATCATTCGCTCGATAACATTTTGTAATTCACGAATATTGCCCGGCCAGGGATAGTCTTCCAATATTTTAATGACATCGTCATGGATGCGGATAACCTTTTTGTCCATGCCACTTGCACATTTCTTAATAAAGTTGTCGATCAAAAGAGGAATATCGTCTTTCCTGTCCCTGAGCGGCAATGTTTCGATGCTGAAAACATTCAGGCGGTAGTATAGGTCTGATCGAAAGGATCCCTTGCTGATTTCTTCCATAATATTTTTATTGGTTGCAGCAATAATGCGTATATCAACGGGCCGGACAATGGTTCCGCCGACCCGGACAATCGCTTTTTCTTCGACCACACGCAGGAGTATAGCCTGGAATTCCAATGATGTTTCGGCGATTTCATCAAAGAAGATCGTTCCGCCGTCGGCCAGTTCGAACTTTCCCGTATTGCCGCCCCGGCGTGCGCCGGTAAATGCGCCCTCCGCATGTCCGAAGAGTTCGCTCGCAATCAGATCCCGGGGGATAGAAGCGCAGTTGATTGCCACATAGGGACCATCCTTGCGGGCGCCTGAATTGTGAATGGCCTGTGCAAAGATATCCTTTCCCGTACCGCTTTCACCTAAAAGCAATACATTGGAATCGCTCCCGGCGGCCAGTTGAACATGCTGCACAGTGCGAACAAATCTGCTGTTGCGTCCGCAGATATCCTTCAATTGAAAATTGGCTTTGGCCCCGAATATTTTGGCAGCCGGCTTCCTGATTTTTGGGGGTTCGCTGAGAATCACGATTTTGCCGATAGGCGCTCCATCCCTGCAGCAAATCGGGCTCGAAGACACCACGCAATTCGCATCCACCTGTCCCAGGGCAATACGGATTTCGGAATTATTCACCAGTTTAGAGCCTTCGACGATGGACAGGAATTCCAAATTATCCGACTGCAGGACGTCCCGTATATGACGACCTTCGATATGGCTATGGATCTGAAGCATTCTCCGGGCGCCGTCATTGATCATTGTGACCCGACTCTTTGAGTCAAAGGCGATCATGGCCTGAGGTATCGCAGAGAAGACGGCCTGCTGATAATTTCCGGCGATTTGCGCCTCTTCGGTTACCTTCTCAGTCTTCATACTGGTTTCTATCGCGCGTGCAATAGTTATAGCAAACACAAGGGGCTGGGCATTGGAGCAGTTGCAGTTGGAAATCAGAGAAATGCCGCCGATAAACTCACCTTGCGGATTGTAGATCGGTGCACTGGAAGCGTCATCGTCATGATACGCGCGCATGTAATGCTGCGGCCCGAAACATTGTGCGGGTTTCCTGATGGCCACCACAATGGAAATAGAATTTGTGCCGACCATTTCTTCCGTCCAGAGAGCGCCTGGAATCAGCCGCGTCGATTGCGCCAGTTTCTTACAGTGGTCATTGACGCACGTTTCCAAGATGCGGCCTTCTCTGTCGAAAAGACAGACTAAGAAACGGGTTGTGTCGACACATTCATTAAAATTACTAAATAAAGGCCCTCCAGCCCGGATCAGCTGACTGTTATCTTCCAGTAATGCCTGCATTTCTGCAGTGGACGGAGTCGGAGGAGTTGGTTTTTCCCAAGGATTTAGTCCGGCGTCGCGGCATCGCTGCCAGGAGTTCAGGATGTCATCCGGAATGATGGCAACATCAATATCCGTCCGTCCGGCGGCAAACTTTTCCCATTCCGACTTTGTCTTTAGAAGTTTGTCTTCATAGGACTGCTGCAACTCCGAGAGTCGGTTCTGATCAGGTACGACATATTCGGTTCCTGCTCTAAGTCCCATTTGTTACAGCTCCCTTTCAAGACATGCCGGCCGGAAAATCCTCGGCGAATTTTTGCACTTTGCTGGTTAAGGCGCAGTCTATATTTTTTAATATCAGCATTTAAGGCGATGATTCTTCCTCGCCTCTTAAGTCTCCACTTCTTCCTGTCTCCGGATGACAGGATTGAGACATATGTGTCTCGTTGAGACGGTTATCTGCAGCTACAAATAAAATAACGTCAAAAAATTTCTATAAAAATTGAGGATGTAGTTATGAAAGTGGATATGGCATAAACATTGTATCGTATTAAGCCATGTAAAAATAAATACAAAATATTTCTGCGAATAGCAATAATAAATTTGATGATTTGAAATTGAATAACAACCGGATTAAAGAAACCTCTTCGCCTGCTTTATGTTTTGTTGCATTATTTAAGAAGGTAGAAATTTATTTCTTTAATCAAATAATGTGAATATAATCGATATATTACGTATTATGATGATGAGATCTGGTGTCAGAGAAAATCAGAAATCATTCATCTGATTATTCCTGCGAAATAGACGTGTATTACGAAAATCTATTTTCAAGGCTGATGTGCTGAAATAAGACAAAACTGTCCCACGGAGTGTTCCGATGTATCCTGCCGCGAGAAACGGAATTTTCCGGCAGGCAGAAATCTTTTATAGATTTTTACGGAACGAAGGGACAGGGAGCAAGGGGGAATCCCCCTTGCTCCATTGAAATTGATTGATCAAATCACCGCCGATTTTTGCGGGCCTGTATTGCCCGTAAATTGATTTTGTTACAGGAACCCTCATCGGACCTGTCCGGAAATCTGTCGAATTGTAATTGGCGGCACTGATTGCGGGAAAGGATTCTTTGTTTGCTTGAGATTGTATGAATTTGAATCAAATATTTTTCCGCGCGCGCTGTGCAGACTTGTCAGGTCATAAGAAAAGCCCGGCTTTTTCGGGCCGGGCTGGGAAACTTCTCGAAAATATAATGAATAATTTACTTTAGCGGCATTCCGTGCAGACAGCCAGTTCCTTGAACGGCACGCCGGTTTTCTTGCTGATGTATTTCAACTGATCCACCGGGGCGAAGAATTTGCCGCACTTTTCACACGTCTGCATCTTAAAGGTGCGTCCCCAGATTTTGCGTTTGTCGCCGGTCGACGTCATTTCGATGTGTCCTGTCGGGCAGACATAGACGCAGGCGCCGCAGCCGATGCAGACGTCTGACTTTTCGTGATAAGGCGTGCCGACTTCTTTATACGATCCCCGGGAAAATAAGCCGATGGCGCTCACGCCGACGACTTCTTCACAGACGCGCACGCAGGAACGGCACAAAATGCACTTGCCGTGATCCTTGTCCGCGACGTAGCGGCCCTGCGATTCCACGCCCATTTCTTTAGCCATCTTTTGCAAAACTTCTGATTCGGGGCAGCGCGCCAGCAGTAATTCCATAACCAGACGACGAACATTCAGCACGCGCGTGCTTTTCGTATCGACCATCAGGCCCTCCTCCACGCCATAGAGGCAGGAGGTGACGATCCGCGTCCGGTTTCCCTTCTTGATCTCGACGACACATAACCGGCAGGCGCCGGATCGGGAAATGGCGTCATGTGCGCACAGGGTGGGAACCGAGATGCCCGCGCCGCGAATGGCTTCAAGAAGCATGGTGCCTTCCCGAGCTGATATATTCTTTCCGTCAATAATCATATTTACCATGATGTCTTCTACCTCTACTTCACGTTGATTGCATCAAATTTGCAGCTCTGGATGCAGGCGCCGCAACGGGTGCATTTATCTTTATCAATAATATGAGCTTTCTTCTTCTCTCCGGTGATAGCCTGCACGGCGCAGAATTTAGCGCAGACACCGCATCCGGTGCACTTTTCCGCGTTGATGCTGTAGGTGATCAGTGCCTTGCAGACGCCCGCGGGACAGCGGTGATCCTTAATGTGGGCATCATACTCTTCCCGGAAGTATTTAATCGTGCTGAGGACGGGATTGGGTGCGCTGCCGCCCAGCGCGCAGAGCGAACCGTCGGCAATGGCCTGCGACATGGTTTCCAGAAGCTCGACATCGCCTTCTTTGCCGCGGCCGGCGCAAATGTCTTCCAGGATATCACTCATCCGGCGAACGCCTTCCCGGCAGGGAACACATTTACCGCAGGACTCTTCCTTCAGAAAGTCGAGGAAATAGCGGGCAACGTCCACCATACAGGAGGTTTCATCCATGACGATCATGCCGCCGGAGCCCATCATGGAGCCTACTTCGGTGAGCTTATCGAAATCAACGGGGATATCCAGCAGGTTCTCCGGAATGCAACCGCCCGATGGGCCGCCCGTCTGGACGGCTTTGAATTTGCGTCCGTTGGGTATGCCGCCGCCCATGTCATAAATGATTTCATAGAGAGTGGTACCCATCGGCACTTCGATGAGACCCGTATTATTGATTTTGCCGACCAGCGAGAAGATTTTCGTTCCCTTGGAGCCTTCCGTCCCAATCGAGGAATACCAGTCCGCGCCTTTATTGATAATCAGCGGCACATTGGCCCAGGTTTCCACATTGTTCAAAACGGTGGGCTTGTCCCACAGACCTTTTTCCACTGCGTGCACATACTTGGCGCGCGGTTCACCGGCGCGGCCTTCGATCGAAGCAAACAGAGCGGAGGATTCACCGCAGACGAAGGCGCCAGCGCCTTTGTTGATGTGAATATCAAACGAAAAATCCGTGCCGAGAATATTCTTGCCTAAAAGGCCTGCTTCCCTGGCGGCTTCAATCGCTATCTTGAGATGCTCTACAGCCAGCGGATATTCATTTCTTACGTAGATGTAACCTTCGTGCGCACCCACGGCGTAAGCGCCGATGATCATGCCCTCAATGACACTGTGAGGATTGCCTTCCATGAGGCTGCGGTCCATATAAGCGCCGGGGTCGCCTTCGTCTCCGTTGGCGATGACGTATTTCGGCTCACCGTGTGCCCGCCGGACGCCTTCCCATTTGATGGCCGCCGGGAAACCTCCGCCGCCGCGGCCTCTGAGCCCGGCCTTCTTCACTTCATTGATGACGTCTTCCGGTGTCATTTCCGAAAGTACTTTGCCCAGTGCCTGATAGCCTTCGATGGCAAAATAGTCCTCGATCTTGGCCGGATCAATCATACCGTTCTTACCGAATACCACCCGAACCTGCTTCTTATAGAAAGGCAGGTCTTCTTCCCTGAACAGGGTTTTTTGCGTTTCCGGATGGCGGTAGAGCAAACGGCTGATCACTTCGCCGCCGCCCACGGTTTTCGAGACGATTTCCGGTACATCCTCCACTTTGACGTGCTGATAAAAATACTTGTCGGGGTGGACGACGACCATCGGTCCCTTTTCGCAGAAACCCAGACAACCGGTGGCGAGGACATCCACGTCCATATTTTGTTTCTTTAATTCGGCTTCGAGCGCTTCTTTGACCTTGAGACTGCCGGTAGCGCGACAGCCGGTTCCGGCGCAAATGGTCACAAACTTTTTCTTCGGACCGTAGTAGATTGTTAGATTGTCCATAATCTGGCGGGCTTGAGTATCAGGATTTTCGTTCATTGCTGCGCCCCCTCTTCGCTGATCTTCTTGATGATTTTATCCACTTTGTTGATCGTCACCTGGCCGTGGTAGTCGGCATTGATGACCACAACGGGTCCCAGTGCGCAGGCGCCAACGCAGTTGACGGTTTCGAGCGAGAATTTTCCATCAGGCGTCGTATGACCCGGTTTGATGCCCAGCGTGGTTTCGAACCTGTCCTGGAGGGCGGCGGCACCGCGGACATGACAAGCCGTCCCCTTGCAGATTTTGACAATATTTTTGCCGCGCGGTTTCAAACTGAAGGCGGTGTAAAACGTCGCTGCTTCATACATGCGAGTAAAAGGCATGTTCATCTGAGCGGCCGCGGTTTTCAAGGCTTCCTTCGGAAGATAATTGAAGGCTTCCTGAATATCCTGCAAAACGGCTATCAGCGCGGTTCTATCGCCCTTATATTTTTTGACGATTTGTTTTGTTTTTAGCTTGATATCGCTAGCTTTTTCCATTCTAAATTCACCTCAATATTCTTCGGGTTCTCCCCTTTTTCTTTAATCACAGCCTTTCAGGTATTTGGCTTTGTCCAGGATCTTCTGATATTCGCTTACCACTTTCTTCTGAATCGTCTCGATTTCAGCCTCGCCCAGATGTCGGAAACGGCCCTGGGACTTGAAATAATCCTTGATCGGCTTCAGTTTTTTCGGCATGTCCGGGGATACGCGATATTGTCCGTTTTCCACTTCATACAAGGGGAAAACACCCGTTTCCACTGCCAGACGTCCCATGGACACTGCTGTTTGCGACGCGGCGCGCCATCCGGTCGGACAGACGGCGAAGCAGTGGATATAAGATGGCCCTTGAATGCTTTTTGCTTTTTCAATCTTGCGGATGAAATCCAGCGGATAGCTGGGGCAGGCGGTGGCCACATAAGGAATGTCATGGGCAACCATGATTTCCGGCATGTTCTTCTTCCAGGTTTTTTGGCCCATGCTCACTTTGCCCGCCGGAGCGGTCGTTGTGGATGCGCCCATCGGCGTGCCGCTGGAGCGCTGAATGCCCGTATTCATGTAAGCCTCGTTGTCGAAACAGACATAAATCATGTCGTGGCCGCGTTCCATTGCGCCGGAAAGCGCCTGAAACCCGATGTCCATAGTGGCGCCATCGCCGCCCATACCGACGACTTTGATATAGCGGTTGTCAATCTTCCCTTTTTTGCGCAGGGCTTTGAGGCCCGCCTCAATACCGGAGGCGACCGACGCTGCGTTTTCAAAGGCGACGTGAATCCAGGGCACCTGCCAGGCAGTGGTCGGAAACATACTCGAGACGATTTCCATGCACCCGGTCGCGGACGCGATGACGGTATTCTCACCCAGCGCCTTGGCCATCAGCCGCACGGCGAGCACCTCGGCGCAGCCCGAACAGGCGCGGTGGCCCGACGACAGCAATTCTTGTTTATTGATCAGCCGCGGAGCATATAAATCAAAATTTTCTACGATATTCATTATTCTCTCACTCCCCAAAATTCATAGGTATCCACCGCAAGGCCTGCCGTGTCCGCCAGAATTTTTTCAAACATGCCCACAAAATCATGAACAGGAACATCACGTCCGCCCAGTCCGTAAATATAATTGTAAATCAAAGGACGGTTGGCCTGGGCATACAGGGCTGACTTGATTTCCGAAAATACCGGACCGCCGGGACCGCCGAAGGATACGGCGCGGTCGGTCACGATCAGTTTTTTTGCATTTTTTGCAACCGCTTTGATTTCTTCAAACGGGAACGGACGCCACAATCTTAATTTAATGAGCCCGGCCTTGATACCCTTGGATCGAAGTTCATCAATCGCCATCTGGGCCGTTTCTCCCATCGAGCCCATGGTCAGCATCAGAATTTCCGCGTCGTCCGCTTTGTAAGTTTCAACCGCTTTGTAGGAGCGGCCGAACAATTTCGCCCATTCGTCCCAGACGTCGACAATGACTTTTTTGGAATTCTTCAGCGCTTCATCCTTGGCTTTCATGATTTCCGTAAAGTAGTCGGCCATGGCAAAAGCGCCCATGGTCACCGGTTTTGCGGGATGAAGTGTCGCATGGGGAATAAACGGCGGCAGGAATTGATTGACTTCCTCCTGTGTCGGCATCTCAAAAGGTTCCACCATGTGCGTTAACTGAAAACCATCAATATTAATATTAACCGGAAGCATGACATCTTTATGCTCGGCAATTTTGAAAGCGATAATCGACATATCAATCGCTTCCTGTCCGTTTTCCACAAAGATGGAAATCCAGCCCGAATCACGCTGCGGCATAATATCGGAATGATCATTCAGAATGTTCAGAGGGCCGGAAACCGCCCGGTTGGCGATGGCCATCGTGATCGGCAGACGCATCGCCGAAGCGATGGGCAGCAATTCATGCATATACATCAACCCCTGAGAGCTGGTCGCCGTATAAGAACGGGCGCCCGTGCCGGACGCGCCGATGACTGCGCTCATGGCCGAATGTTCCGATTCCACGGTCACGAATTCCGCATCGATTTTGCCGTCTGCAACGAGATCGGACAGATGCTCCGCAATGTGCGACTGAGGGGTGATGGGGTAAACGGCCGCCATATCGATATTGCAGAGCCCCACGGCTTCCGCGACGGCAACTGCCACTTCCATACCTACGCGTTTGCCCATCTTATTCCTCCTCAATCATCTTGATTGCGCGGGGCCAGCACTCATGTGAGCAGATGCCGCATCCCTTGCAATAATCCAGATTTGCGCTGAAAAAACCGTCTTCAGTTTGCTGCACGCATCCTTCGGGGCAAAAAACGTAACAAATGCCGCACTTGATGCATTTCGCGTTGTCCCAGATCGGCCGCTGCGACCGCCAGCTTCCCGTATGATACTCGCTGGCGCTGCCCGGTTCGGACACGACACAGCCGATGGGAAGTTCCCGCCATGTTTTCAATGTCATATCTACCTCTTAATTGATTATTTGTATTTCGTCGTAGGCCCGTTTCATCGCGTTGAGATTCTTCTGGGCGATTCTGCCGAACCGGTGATCAATGGCATCTTTCATCGCTTCGAGTTCCATGACGCCGGTCACTTTCAAGAGCGCTCCGATCATGGTCGTGTTGGCAATGGGCACGCCCATTTCTTTGCGCGCGATGCCGGTGCCGTCCACGGTTGCGACTGTGCCCTGGAAGTTCAATTCTTTGCGAATGTCTTCGGGTGTCTTAGGAGTGTTGACGATTAATTTTCCATTGGGTTTCAGTCCGTCGGTGACGTTCACGAGGCCGATCAAACTGGCGTCGAGGACCAGAACGACATCGGGATCGTAAATGCCCGAACGAACATTAATTTTCTTGTCATCAATGCGGGTAAACGCCGCGACGGGCGCCCCTCTTCTTTCCGGGCCGAAACTGGGAAACCCCTGAGCATATTTTCCGGCGGCAATTGCCGCAACCGCCAGCAATTCCACTGAGGTAACCGCTCCCTGACCGCCCCGGCCATGCCATCTGACTTCTATCATGTACCTATATCTCCTTCATAAACTTTACACAAAATGACCGTCTTCCATAATATAGAAGCATTATGGAGTCAACATTTTTTCGTTTTCTCTGAATATACGACAGATATCTATAGGATACGCCATTTGTTCCGTTCGGATGTGTACAGATCGTTTCCTTTTGAGTCATTGATGACAACCAGGGGTAACTCAACAATTGTGAGTCTGCGGATCGCTTCCGGACCCAGATCCTCATAGGCGATTAATTCCATTTTTTTGACGCAATGCGCGGTCAGTGCGGCAATGCCGCCGATGGCTCCGAAATAGACTGCTTTATATTTCTTAATTGCTTCAATAACTTCCGGTGAGCGGTTGCCTTTACCGATCATTCCGCGGAGGCCGTGTTGGATGAGTGCGGGAGTAAAAGCGTCCATCCGGTAGCTGGTTGTCGGTCCGATCGACCCGATCACCTTGCCGGGAGGTGTAGGAGAAGGGGCGGCGTAGAAAAGGGTCGCCGTTGATAAATCTAGCGGCAGCGGCAGGCCTTGCTTGAGCGCATCATCCAAACGACGATGTGCGGCATCCCGGGCTGTATAGACTTCGCCAGTAAGCAGGACCATATCGCCTGCCCGTAAGGTAGAGCAAATAGCGGTGGTCAGAGGTGTGTGGATAAGGATGGGAGCTTTTCCTGTTGCTGCTGCGCTGATTTCAGCATTCATAACGTTTCTTCCCGATGTCGGGCCACGTGGCACTGGATGTTGACGGCCACCGGCAGCGAGGCGATATGACAGGGCATCATCTCCGCCTGAACCCCCAGTGTCGTTACCCAGCCGCCCAGTCCTGCGGGACCGATGCCCATTTCATTAATCCGCATGGTGAGTTCTTTTTCCATTTGTTCCAGACGTGAATCCGATTGATTCGTTTCACCCACCGGCCGTAAAAGTGCCTTCTTGGCGAGAATGCAGGCCTGTTCCAGGGATCCGCCGATGCCGACACCCACAATAATCGGCGGGCAGGGGTTGGCGCCGGCCTTTTCTACCGTTTCCAGAACAAATTTTTTGATGCCCTCGATTCCCGCCGCGGGCGTCAGCATTTTGGATGCGCTCATGTTTTCACTGCCGCCGCCTTTGGGCATGGCAATGATTCTCAGGTGGTTGCCGGGTACAATATCGATATGGATAACGGCGGGCGTGTTGTCTTGAGTATTCTTTCTGGTAAGCGGGTCGCACAGGGACTTGCGCAAAAAACCTTCCTGGTAAGCCTGCCTTACACCTTCGTGAATGGCCTCCCGCAAATCACCGTTGATGACATGGACATCCTGGCCGATTTCAACAAACACAACGGCAAGACCGGTATCCTGACAGATCGGCATCCGTTCACGACAGGCAATACCGGCATTTTGAAGGATTCTTTCCAGGACCTGTTTACCGATGGGCGATTCTTCGTTGTGCGAGGCAGATTGCAGTGCGGACATGATATCTGCTCCGAGGACCATATTGGCTTCAATAAACAGTTTTTTTACAGATGCCGTGATTCGCCTGGCGTTGATTCTTCGCAGCGAATGCTTGGTTTTATCTTCCATGAGGGATGCCTACATGCCTCGGCGAAATTCCAGCGATTTGGAAATCGTCATTTTGTCTACATATTTCAAGTCGCCGCCCATAGGCACGCCCATGGCAATGCGGGTTATCTGAATATTGGCATCTTTGAACATCCGGGTGATGAGAAGGGCGGTGGCTTCGCCGTGAACATTGGGATTGGTGGCGAGAATCAATTCGTTGATCCGGCCTTCTTGGATACGCTTTTGCAGTTCGCCCAGGCGCAAATTTTCCGGACCGATGCCGTCGAGCGGCGCCAGTGCGCCGTGCAAAACGTGGTACAATCCATGAAAGACGCCGCTTTCCTCGATAGCGGCCAGGGCGTCGGGCTCTTCGACCACGCAGATCACATGCTGATCGCGCCCCGTATTGCTGCAGATATGGCAGATATCTTCTTCAGTTGGATTGAGACAGATCCGGCAGAGGCGGATTTTTCGTTTTACTTCGACCAGGCTTTCGGCCAGTTTCTCCACATCATCGGGGGTAGCCCGCAAAATGTAGTTGGCCAGCCTTGCCGCCGTCTTCTCACCGATTCCGGGAAGCTTGGCCAGTTCTGCAATCAGACGTTTAATCGGTTGTGCGTAAGATTTCATGTGCGCCTTACATACCCATTCCGGGGATGCCTAAGCCCCCGGTGATTTTCGCCATTTCGGACGACGCCATTTCCTGCGATTTGCGGATGCCTTCGTTTACTGCCGCGGCGATCAGGTCCTGCAGCATCTCAACATCTTCCGGATTGACAACTTCCTTCTCAATCTTCAGGGAAACGATTTCAAATTTCCCGTTAACCAGCACCTTGACCATGCCTCCGCCGGATTGCGCTTCAATTGTTTTTGATTCCAGTTCCTGCTGCAACCGGCCAATTTTCTCCTGCATTTTCTTGGCCTGTTTCATGATATTGCCGATGTTATGCACTTTGGTTACCCCCCCTGTTTCTGATGGCCTGTTAAAAATTCCTCGGCATGCGCCGGGCTTCGCATATGCTGCAATGGATATGCTTTTCTCTCTTACCCTGCTTCCGGGACTTTTCTTTATACCATCGAAAGAATTATTTTGGTTTATTTATGTTATTTTCTTATCCGTAATTGGTTTTATATCTACAAGCTCCGCGCCTTCAAACTGTGAAAGCACTTTCTGGAAAATCGGCGAATTCATGGCCTCGCGCTTGATATCGTTTAAGGTGTTCGTTTTTGTGCTGCGGTTAGAGCCGTTCACCTTCGGCGTCTCGATCGATTTTATCACCAGGGAGACTTTTTGCGAATAAAAAAGTTCCGCAATTCTTTCCAACTCTTCTTTCTGCGGCTTTTCCATAATGCTCTCGAGAAAAATATAACCATTCGGAAAGCCCAGTGTCAAACAGCCGTTCTCCATCCCCAGAATTTCTGCCGCATCAATTTTAGCGCCCAGCGGCGGATTTTCCCGCTTGATAAATTTTTTCAAATCATGGCCCGGAGCGGGTTTGGCCGTATGGCGGGGTTGAGCCGCTTCGGAAACGGGTTGGGGGCCGGGAGGATCGGCAACGTCTTGCGGTACCGCGGGTTGAGGTGGCTCGAACGATTTTGTTGCCGCCGGCTCGGCGACAATCCTATCCCGGGATGGCGAATCATTGTTGGCAAGCCTGTTCTCCAGTGATTCCAGAGCTGCCAGGATTTCGCCGACAGGAAAAACCGGTTCCAAATAAGCCATCCGGACCAGGATGGTTTCAATTTTCATCCGCACTTCCTGGCTGCGGCGCAGACTGTCGGCTTCACCGAGAAGAATATCCAGGTAACGCTGCAGTGTTTCGCGGGAGATATGTTGCGTTTGATTCTTAAGTTTTGCCACCTGTTCCGGTGCGATGTCAAAGGACGAACCGCCGTCTGCGGCGATTTTCATCAGCAGTAAATTGCGGAAATGCCGAAGCAGCATCGAATAAAAGTGTTTCATGTCAATGCCCGCCAGATAGGCTTCTTCCAGGATCATCAGGCAGGCGCCGGCGTTGCGGGCCATGACCGCTTCAGAAAGGCGATAGAGGTATTTACGATCGGCAAGTCCCAGGATGTCTTCCACATCATCGTCGGAGATGGCCATGCCGGCGTAAGAAATTACCTGATCGAAAATGCTCTGGGCGTCGCGCATGCTCCCGTCGCCGGCTTCGGCAACCCAGGAAAGCGCCGTCGGGCTGATCGTAATGCCTTCTTTGCCGGCGATTATTGCCAGATTATCCGCAATTTGCTTAAGTGATATGCGGCGGAAATCATAACACTGGCAGCGCGACAGAATCGTTGCCGGTACTTTGTGGTTTTCCGTCGTGGCAAAAATAAAAATGACGTGGCCGGGCGGTTCTTCCAGCGTTTTTAAAAGCGCATTGAACGCCTCGCGGGTCAACATATGCACTTCATCGATGATGTAGATTTTGTATTTGGAGGCAGCCGGAGCAAATTTGACATTTTCGCGAAGTTCGCGGATTTCATCTATTCCGCGATTGGAGGCGCCGTCGATTTCGCGAACGTCCATCGACGTACCTTCCGTAATCTCCTTGCAGTTCGGACAGACATTGCAGGGTTCGGCCGTCGGTCCTTTCTCGCAGTTGAGCGATTTGGCCAGAATCCGGGCCACCGATGTCTTGCCGACGCCCCGGGGGCCGGAAAACAGAAAGGCGTGTCCGATGCGTCCCTGTCCAATCGCATTGGCCAAGGTTCGGATGACGGGCTCCTGACCCGCAACATCGTCAAATTTTTGCGGGCGAAATTTTCGGGCTAATACCAGATATTCCAATTATACCTCGTTACATTGGGTTTTTTGCGCCGGAGATAATAAATTATAAATGGAGACCGGGTTTACCGCAACACACGATGGGATTTGCTGCCGCTGCTTCCTTCCGGACCTGACGGGGTTCACAAGCCTTCGTTGTACGGGACCCGGCCATAATTTCATATATTGCCTGATCAAGACTCTTAATGGATAAATGGACAGGAATCAACCCAAATTTTGAAGACACTGGCTGAATAATAAGGGTGAGCTTTAACCTGCTGCAATTAATGGCGGAGAGTGGGGGATTCGAACCCCCGTGGGAGCTTGTGACCCCCAAATCGATTTCGAGTCGATCCCGTTACGACCACTTCGGTAACTCTCCGATTATCTTAACATCATTATTCGATAGGGACGTTGAAGGCCAACGTCCCTATCGTTGTTATCTGGCGGAGAGAGCGGGATTCGAACCCGCGGTACACCTTTGTGGGCATACACACGATTTCCAGTCGTGCTCCTTCGGCCACTCAGACATCTCTCCGCGCCTTATTCAGTTGCCGACTCGGCTCTTATCCTCTTTTCTCTAAAAAATCTACTCAAAATTTCCCCGCATTCGTCCCGCAAGATTCCTTCCGACAAACGCACCTGATGATTGAAACGATTATCACTCAGAATTTGATAAAGAGAAACCACCGCTCCGGCTTTCGGATCGCGCGCACCGAAAATAACCTGACTAAGCCTTGCCTGGAGAATTGCGCCGGCGCACATGACGCAGGGTTCCAGTGTCACATAGAGTTTCGCCCCGGTCAGGCGGTAATTGCCGATCTCTGTGCAGGCCTTGCGGATGGCGAGCATTTCGGCATGTGCGGAAGCATCGTTACCGGCAATGGGAGCGTTGTGCGCTGAGGCGAGAATGCGGTCATCCTGAACCAATACCGCGCCGATAGGCACTTCGTCCCGCGCAGCTGCCTTACGCGCTTCTTCCAGAGCCAGTCTCATGTAATCTTCATCTGTCAGCATGTTTTATCCCGCCGTGTCTAAAATCACATTTTCGTTATCATATTGTTGATTTTGAGGCAAATGCCGTATATGATTGCGCATAAGCGAGAAAAGCATGGATTCAAAAAAGATTTTTCTTTTACCGATCATTATCTCCATCATCGGGCATGTCGCGTTGATTACCGTGAGCAGCATGGTGGACCTGCGCGACAATGTCAAAGCCGCCGAACTTTTCACCGTTCGAATTGCGCAATCTGAGCCCCAGCGGGCCGAAGAACCCAAAAAAGAAGAAAAAGCAAAACCGGTGCGCGAAAAAATACAGCCGCAAAAACGGGAAGCCAAGCCAATCCCGGAGGGCGGACGCGAAGACACGGTGGATCTGGGTTCTTCCGATATGAAGTATGCAGGCTATCTGGCGACTTTGAAAAAAAAGATTTTGCCGATCTGGACATCTGCCGAAGCATACAGGAGCAGCGAAGCCGGCGTAGTGGTCATCCTGATGTCCATTAATGCCGATGGTTCATTGTCGCAGTTGCTTCTGACGTCGTCATCCGGTTCGGCGAGTCTTGATCAGGGAACCCTGGATGTCATCAATGCCGCGGCGCCTTTTAATCCGCTGCCCGCAAAATATGAGCTTTCGCGCCTGCACATCACCGCATCGTTTCGCTACCAGTAACAGGCGGCGGTGCAGGAAAGTCGCGGACGCGAGACCTAAGCGAGATGCAGCCGGGAGAGACCGCACGGGGTGGAGAGTCGGAGAGCCCGTTTTCTCTGAATTATTTTTTCTTACCCTTCATGTGAATTGGATGGTCAGCATGGAGAAGTCGTCATCCAGAATATCCTGACCCCTGTAAGCCTGCATTTTGTGATAGAGCGCATCGATATCTTCGCCCCTGCCAAGCGGGTTTTCCAGCACATAGGTTCCCAGTTCGTCCAGCGTCCACATCTCGCCGCCGGGATGGTCCACCTCGTAAACACCGTCCGAAAAAATATACAGATGAGCTTCCGGCGGCACGGCGACGGAGCTTCCCTGATATGTGCTCTCGGGCAGTCCGCCGATAAACAGATTATTCGTCATCAACTTGGTGAGCCCTCCCTCCTGGGAAACGAGGAAAGCCGGCGGATGCCCACCGCTGGCAAAACGCAGTTCGCGGTTGGGACGATTGAAAACACCATACCAGATGGTGAAGTAGAGATTGTTGTGGTGCTCCATCTGGAAGGCATCATTGAGCGTCGCCAGAACCTGCTGGGGCAGCCGGAAATCCGTTTTCGGCAGCGTCTGGGAGCGGATGGCATTGAAGGCGGAAACGGACAGCAACGCCGAGCCGACCCCGTGTCCGCAGACATCGAGAAGATACATGGCGAAGTTGTCTTCGTCGATCCAGTGATAGCCGAAGCTGTCGCCGCCCAGCTGCGCACTCGGAAAGAAGCGCCAGGCCGTGGTGATGTTTCCCGTGGGAAGAGGTTCCGGCATGAGCGAGACGACATAGTCCGCCGCCTGCGCGAGTTCCGCGGCGAGCGCCTGACGGCTGGCCAGCAGAGCGGCATACGCCTCGTTTCTCTGCAGCAGGTTGATATAGCCCTGCGAATGGTAACGGATGCGCGCGATGAGTTCAATCCGGTCCGGAAGCTTCACCAGGTAGTCGTTGGCTCCGAGCTCAAACGCTTTTGCTTTCGTCACGGCCTCTTCATTGGAGGACAGAACGATCAGGGGCACATTCTTCAACTGGGGGTGAACCCGGAAAAATTTTACCATTGTCAGACCATCGATATCCGGCATGACCAGATCCTGAAGGATGACGGTCGGGGCATACTCGGCGGCTGTCGGGATCGCCTGTGTCGGGTCCTGGCAGAATTGAAAGATGATATCGGTTTCCGGTTCGAGCATCCGCTTCACGGCTGCGCCGACAATGGCCTGATCGTCGATGAGGAGAACCTTGATCTTATGAGCCGTGAGGGTTGCGGCTTGGTCCTGGCCGGACCGGGCGGGGATGGGTGTCTCTTTTTCTGGCATAATATAATTCCTTTACTTTAAATGGACCTTTTTCAAAATGGCTCCGGCGATTTTTTCCAGGGGCAGGATTTCAACCGCGCCCCCCAGTTCTACAGCCGCCGCAGGCATTCCATAGACAATGGACGTTTCTTCATCCTGGACGATCGTGTGCCAGCCCGTCTTCCTAAGCGCCGTGAGTCCTTCCGCACCGTCGCGTCCCATGCCCGTGAGGAGAATCGCCAGATCCTTCCTCGGCCAGTATAGCCGGATACTGTCAAAGAACGTGTTGACGGAGGGGCGATAAGGATACTCCCGGGGATGCTCCGAATAGTGGAGGGCCTGATCCGGGCCGAAGACGAGATGATCGTTTGTTCCCGCGACGAGAACCACACCGGAACGGGGCCGCATGCCTTCCGCGGCCAGGGCCACGGCAAGCGGCGTTTGAGAGTTCAGCCATTCGGCAAGACCCTGGGCAAACTGCTGATCGACGTGCTGACAGATGACCACTGCGGCATCCAGTTTTTCGGGAAGGCCGGACAGAATGGTCGCCAGAGCCTTGGGGCCTCCGGTGGACGATCCGATAGCGACCAGATACGGAAGGTGACCCGGAGAATGCCGGCTTTTGCCGGCGCCCAGGTGCGCCGGCTGGGTCGTATTGCCGAGAAGCTTGGCCATCGTAACGACTTTTTTGAGCAGGACGTCCCGGCCCGCCACGAAGCCATCGTCCTGGAGAACAGGTGTGGCAATAGCGTCCAGCGCTCCGCAACCCATTGCCTCGAAGACTTTTCCCGCCTGCTTGGCCAGAGCATCGGAGAGAATCAGGATGGCGCAGGGAGCCTCCTTCATGATATCGCAGATCAGCTGGGCGCCGTTAACATTGGCCAGGCCCAGATCGACAAGCAGCAGATCCGGTGGTTCGCGCCGGCACTTTGTGAGGACTTCGGCTCCGCTGCCCGTGGTCCAGAGTATTTTATAGTCTGTTTCCTGGGAGATGATTTGCCGGACTAGGGTCAGAGCGGCTGTGTCACGATGAGCAATGGCAATCGTTAGAGGCATCAGGGACCTCCGATCAAATCGAGGACAGCCGTCAGCAGACTCTCATCGTGAAAGCTGCCTTTCGTCAGGTAATAATTCGCTCCGGCTTCGAGGCCGCGCAGACGGTCCTCCTCGCGATCCTTATAAGAAACGATCATCACCGGCACATCTTTAAGAAGCGGATCGGCTTTTACGGTTCGGACCAGCTCAATGCCGTTCATGCGGGGCATATCGACGTCGGAGATGAGGAGATCAAACGAATGGGCAGTCATGATGTTCCAGCCGTCCACGCCGTCCACGGCCGTGGTGACGTCGTAGCCGGCATTTTCCAGAAGCCGCCGCTCGACTTCGCGGACTGTGAGAGAATCATCAACGACGAGGATGCGCTTTTTTCCGGCGGGCAGGGCCTGACGTCCTTTGCCGACTTTTTGAAGTTTTCCGGTCGTGAGGAGCTGGTGGATGGATCGGACCAGGTCATCAACGTCAAAGATGACGACAGGCGAGCCGTCGTCGAGGATGGCTCCGGCGCTGATATTGGGAATCTTCCCGAGACGGCTGTCAAGCGGACGGACAACCAGGCTCTCTTCGCCGATGACATGATCAACGACCAGGCCGTAACGATTCAGGCGATCACTGATAATAACGATCGAGAAAGTGACGGTGGGAGTGGGCACAGGCGTCAACTGAAAAAGCTGGCGGGCATCGAGAATGCCGATATGTTCCCCGTCCAGGGTGCAATAAGAACGGTCTTCAATTTCCCGGATATCGGCCCGGGTGAGCGACAGGACCCGGTCGATGCGCGACAGCGGCAAAGCATAAGGCTCATCGCCGATGGACAAAAGCAGGGTTCTGAGGACGGAGAGTGTCAGCGGCAGTTGTAGATGGAAACGGGCGCCGCGGCCGGCTTCGGCGTCAACCCGCACAGTGCCTCCGACTTCATGCGCCATGTTAAAGACGACGTCGAGGCCGACACCGCGTCCTGAAATTTCCGTCACGGTTTTGGCCGTCGAGAACCCCGGCAGGAAGAGGAATTCAAAAAGCTCCGTCCGGCTTAAGCTTCCGGCCATCTCCGGCGAGACGTAGCCTTTCTCCACCACTTTGCCCCGCAGATCTTCCGGATTGATGCCCCGGCCGTCATCGGTCAGCGAAATGTTCAACATCCCGGCGACATGCCGGGCTTCCAGGACGAGGGTTCCCTCGGCGGGCTTACCGGCCGCGTTCCGGTCGGCGGGTGTTTCCATGCCGTGGTCGATGGCATTACGGATGAGATGGGACAGGGGCGCTTCCAGCCTCTCCAGAATATCACGGTCGACCGGCGTGGCCGCTCCGGCAATTTCGAAGCGGACCTGTTTTCCGGTTTCCCGGGCCAGGTCCCGGACCATGCGCGAAAAGCCGTGCAGACCGTCGGAGAAAGGCACCATTCGGCTCGAGATGACTTCGTTATAAAGACGATGCGCCAGATGCTCCAGGCGCCGCGAGAAGCGTTCGAACCGGACGATATCCTGAGCAACGGTCTGTTCGGCTTCAGTGACGCGGGTCAGGGTTTCCTGCAGACTGTCCGAGCCTTCGCCGTCTCCATTTTTGGCCTGGGATTCCAGGGAGTGGCGAAGGGGCTTTTCCACCTCGAAGATATCTTTCTTCAGGCGCAGCAGACTTTGATAGACCGTTTTGACGGTCTGGGACTGAACCAGACATTCGCCGGCCAGGGCCATAAGACGGTTCATGTTTTCCGCCCGGACGCGCACCAGGCCTCCTTCTCCTTTATCCTGTGCGGCGCGGGGGCGGGAGGCGGGCGAAGCGACAGGCGAAGCGATGCAGGTATTACTCGCGCCGGAATCCGGCGCAGGTTCGGCCCGAAGTGTAAAGTCCTTTCCCGAAAAAGGCGCACCGGCCGCTGCTTCAGTTTCCAGGGCGACGGCGGAAGGCGGGGCGGCGGTTGTCGCCGCTGCTGCCGGCGGCGACGGTTCCGTCAGGGGTTCGGGTGCTGCCGTCAATAAAACCCGCAATTGATCTGACTGGACCTGAATCTCGCCTGTCGCTCTTTCCAGAGCTGCCGGCAGCTCACTTACGTCCAGACGGGACAGGGCGGCAAAGAAATCATTTCCTTTCAAGAGCCGGTCCACCGCATCGGATGTCAGGGGCCGCTTCCCATGCTGGGCTGCAGAAAGGACGTCCTCCATAGCATGGGCCAGAGTGACCGCAGCCGTCAATCCCACGATCCGGGCGGCCCCTTTGATGGAATGAGCGGCCCGCATGAGGGGCTCTATCCGCTCCGGCGTTTGGTCGCGCTCGGCCGTGACGAGGCCCGATTCCAGAGTCCGGGTGTTATTTTCGAGCTCCACGCGGAACAAATCCAACATCAGGGGGTCGATGGGCGTACGGGTGGAATCGGTCATTGATTAAGACTCCTCGTCATGGAGGGGAAAAGCCGATCTTCATCCAGGAGTCCCACGTTGCGGCCGCCCAGTTGAAAAATTCCCCGGGTCAGCGACCTCGCGGAACGGGACAGCGTTGCGGGGACTTCGACCAGATCCTCCGGAGCGACCCGATGGACTCCCAGAATCTGCTCGACGGGAAATACGAAGCGTTGCCCCTCGCGTCCGACCACCAGCATGCGTTCATAGATGACGGGCGCAGTTTGTTCCTCATCCTGCGTAAGCTCCAGGAGACTGGCCAGCGACAGACAGAGCAGAAGTTCTCCATTGATGTTGGCGATTCCCTGAAAAACACGATTAACTTTCAGAGGCAATGTATGAATCGGCGACGGCTCCGCCGCTTCCTGGAAGAAGATGGTTTTCAGCGCAAACCGTTCACCGGATAAGCGAAAGGCCATGACCGAAATGGTTCCGAGCCTTGCCGATTCTTTAGGCTGGGCCATGACGGGTGTCCGGTCCTCCAGATAGCCCTGCGGCAAATCCTGATCCAGGTGCTGTCTTCCGGCTGTGGCATAAACAGGGCAGCGGCGGCAATGAATCAGACGCGCCAGTTCGACGCACGAGCCGTCGCCAAAGATTCCTTTTTCTTTCCAGCAATATTTCGATGCACTCGTCATATTTTCTTTCACGTCGTCTTCAGTCTCGTGTTTTCATCCGCTCGGGTTTCAGAGAACTTTCCGGGTTCTTCCGTTGCGTTTCTCAGTATCCCCGCCTGGCGTTCGGCCCTCTCCCGGTAAAGGGTCGCCTTCTTTTCGTTCCCTTTTTGCCGGTAGATGAGGCTCAGGTGGACAAGACTTTCATAGTGGCCGGGATCAAGATAAAGAGCCTTCACAAAGCAATCTTCCGCGCGATTGAAATCGCGATCGGCCATGCGGATAACGCCCATGAGGCAATACGTCCCGGCGGCCGGACCGAAGGTGCGGACATAATCTTCGCAGAGGCGCAGGGCACCCGTCATATCACCTCGATCGGCCAGTCCACGGGCTTCCTGAAGTTGCCGAGCCAGGACAGACTTGTCGGCATCGGCCTTTATCTCATCGGGCCTCGCCGCGTGCCGCATTCTACCGGCTGCAGGCGTTTGGGCCGCAAAAATATCAAATATCGGGTCTTCTGCCGGGACGCCTGGTTGGCGGCTTTTAGCGGCCGCCGACGTCGATTTAAGGGCTGCCGGTTTCTTGATGGCCTTAAGCGCCGGTGACTCAACCGGTTTGGATAAAGCAAAGGCCCGGTCCCACTGGATGGGGAGATAGCCCTGCTGATTCCAGAAAATTGTTTCCGTGTGCCCGGTGAAGAGCAGGCCTCCCGGCACAAGGAGGCGGTTGAGCAGGTCATAAACCCGGCGGCGGGCCTCCGCGGTCAGATAAATAAGCAAGTTTCGGCAGAAAATGATTGCATAAGGGCCCCGCGAGGCGAGGCTGCCGGGCGATAGCAGATTATCGTGAAGGAAGGTGACCTGGCGGACAATCTGTTCCGTTACCCGGCGTCCGCGATGTGTTGTCTCAAAGAACGGGGCGACATCCTCTCCGATGTTTCCGCGGAAAGCGCCGCTGCCATAGCAGGCCTCTCCGGCCCGGGCAAGCGCCCCCAGGCTGACGTCCACGGCGTCGACCGAAAAGGCCTGCGGCGCCAGGCCGGCGGCAAAGAGAGTCATCGCGATGGAATAAGGTTCCTCGCCGGTCGAGCAAGGGGCGGAAAGGATATTCAAGGCTCTGTCCGGTCGAGTATTTTGTAATTCCCGGGCGTGACGGGCGAGATAGGTGAAGGGGCCGCGATCACGAAAAAACCAGGTTTCCCCGACAACCATCGCATCAATAAACCGCTGGCGCACGTCTGGCGACGAGGAGAATAGTTTTTCATAGGCCTGCACATCGGACAGACCTTCCCGGCGCATGGCTGCGGCCACGGCGCGGCCGACGGCTTCCTTCCCCGCAGCGTCTTCCTCCATCCCCAGGGAAGCGGCGAGAAAGCGCAAGATGACAGGAGGGGTGCTCATCCGTTACTCACCTCGGGCGGAAAAAGGGTAAACAGCAGATCGCGGGTTAAAAGCCGTTCCATGTCCAGGACCTGCAGGGAACCGCGATCATCGAAGATCATGTCTCCCAGATAAGGTGCGCCGCTCACGGACACGACCGGCTGCTGGAGGTTTTCCTTATTGCAGCGAATCATTTCCGTAACCGCTTCCGCGAGGAGTCCGAGGATGTGAGACCGGCCGTCCTCGCCTTGATAGGTGACGAGGATGATGCGCGAGCTCATTCGCGGGCGCGAGGGGGCTCCGGTGAGCAGGGCCGTCAGATCCACGACCGGCGTGAGGGTACCCCGGTAATTGAATGTCCCGGCCACTTCCGCAGGCGCGTGAGGAATGGGTCTCAAGGACACAAGAGACGACACTTCGATGACTTGCTCAATATCGAGGCCGTAGCGATCTGCCCCGGCCTGAAACTGAAGTAATAACATGGCGGCATCCGTCAGGAGCTGATTCTGAACCGGGAGACCTCTGACTGAAGCCCCTGGATGGCCTCATTGAGCTGCTCCGTCGCCAGTTTGAATTCATGAAGCGATTCCTTGGTCTGCTCCGCAGCGGTCGACAGTTGGCACATGGCTTCGCTGATCTGCTGCGCTCCCTGGGACTGGCCGTACATGCCGTCCTTCACGGCGGTAAACTGCGGACCATGGATGCGCACCTGGTCGATAATCCGGGCAAGCTGGCTGCTCTGGGTTGCTACCGTTTCCACGCCGCGCCGGACTTCATCCGCGAACTTGTCCATTTCCATTACGCCGGTCGAGACGGACGTCTGCATTTCGGCTACGACCTGTTCGATGTCCTGGGTTGCGATGGCAGTCTGATCGGCCAGACGACTGATTTCACGGGCGACAACGGAAAAGCCCCGCCCGAACTCGCCTGCTTTTTCGGCTTCTATTGCGGCGTTCAGCGACAGCAGGTTCGTCTGATCGGAAATCTTGTTGATCGTGGTGACCACATGAGAAATTTTATTGGCCCGGTCATTGATGACGGCGAGCTTGGACGAGATGGACGAAGTGGCCTTGACCAGTTCGCGCATGGCGACTTCCATATGGGAGAGATCCTTGCGGCCCGATTCGGCCATGCCGATCGTTTCATTCAGGGAGACATTGACTCCCTCCATGGTCTGGGCCAGATCATCGGCCGTCGCGGAGATCTCACGGCTGGTGGCCGTTACTTCGGTTGTGGACGCCGCCTGCTGGGCGACAGTTGCTTCCAGTTCGCGCGCCGAAGCGGCGATCTCGGTGGCGGATGTCGTCACCTGGATGCCCGACCGGTGGACCTGGCCGATGAGCGAATCGAGGTTTCCCGTCATCGTTTCAAAAGCCTCAAGGAGTTTGCCGGTTTCATCACCCGACTGGATGATCCGGGCCGCCTCCGGTTTGGCCAATTCTTCGCGAGCCTGCTGGAGGTCGCCTACGGCAATCTTCTGGGCGAGCCTGGTCGTGAGCCCGAGCGGGTGTGTCAGACGACGCGCCAGGTAGTAGGCGAGCCACACGGACAGAAGAATGAGCACCACGCCGGCCCCAACGAGTTTCACAAAAAGAGACTTGATCATATCATTGACGCGGCCGATCGGGCCGAAGAAATCATCCTCATAGGTTCCCGCCACGATAACCCAGTCAAAGGGTTCAAAGTAGATAACAGACGAGATTTTCTTGCGCGGGGAGGGCTCACCCGGATTCTGCCAGACGTATTCATGGTAAAAAGACGCGCCCTTGGGTTGCTGCAAGGCTTTCGTGATAAGCATCTGAATGATGGCATTGCCATGGATGTCCTTTTGCTCCCAGATGTTTTCACCGTCGCGCTTGCCGTCTTTAGAAATGATGTATCGGCCGCGGTGCTCACCCTTGCCGCCGACAACGCCGACGTAGCCCATTTTCCCCACTTTCATGCCCAGGATCGCTTTGCGCAGTGAATCAACGGCCTCCAGCTTTTCGCCGACATAGAGCATGCCGATAATCTTCCCCGCCTTGTCCCTAACGGGCTCGTAGGCTGTTAAATACCAGGTGTTTACCACATAGGCGAGTCCCCGGTAGGACTGTCCCTTCAAAACCGCCGCAATAACTGCGTTGGCTGAACCGTCCGGCATAACGGCCGGAATATAGGTGCCGATGGCCCGCTTCTTTTCCGCATCCAATACGTTCGTTGCCACCCGCAGCATATCGCCGGTTTCATTCATGCGCTGAAAGATCGTGCAGGTGATGCCGACAAGCTGTTTCACTTCATCAACGACGGGCGTGGGTGCCCCCGGATTGCGATTCTGACCGAGCCAGACGCCGCCCGCCATCAACCTGGGCAGTTCGATTTTCTGCGACTGCTTGGTGATCTGATTGACGGCGTCCCAGTCAACCTTTTCTTTTCCTGTTTCGATGCCCTTATGTTGTTTGAGAATATTTCCGGCGACGTTGAGGCCGTTGTTGATTTTCTTCTGGATGAGATCATTGGATGTTTCGCACAGTCCGTAGACGTCTTTGGCAATTTGGGCCATGTTGGCCATTGCCACGTCGCCGAGTTCTCTCGAGGCCAGCTCGGAGACGGAAGACTGGAATGATCCCATGAAGATGATCATGACAACGACGGGTAAAATGGCGGCCAGTACCGCCAGGCCGATAATCTTGCGCTTGAGAGTCATTTTCATCATGTGACACGTCCTTAGTGAAGTGGGAGAAAGTATAGGGAAGGCGGGTGGGTCTGTCAAGGAAATCTTGGAAATCCTTAGGACAAAAGTCATTTCTCGTTGGGATGATGCCAGGCAAAAGTTGAATATCCGCAGGAGCGGTCGCCCCGGCATACACCAGGCTAAAAGACCGTAACTTTTCTTAGATGGATAATCAAAATTCCTTGCCGCGGATAAACGCGACCGCACTTTTGAAAATCGCCAGACCCTGGCCTTCTTCGGGGAGATCTTCGCGCGTCCAGCGGGGGTGGTTGGTGCGGTGCAGAAATGCCTCGGGGTGCGGCATCAGACCGAAGAGCCGGCCGGTTTCGTTGCAGATGCCGGCAATGGCGTGGGTCGAACCGTTGGGGTTTAGCGGATAGTCCATCGTGACTGAACCCTTCGCGTCGCAGTACTGAAACGTAACCAGATTTTTCTTTTCTATTTCTGCGAGGATCGCGGAACTCTCCGGAACAAATTTCCCTTCGCCGTGGCGGACGGGAAAGTAAACCTGATCGATGCCGTCTGTGAAGACGCACGGACTTTGCACGTTGGCTTTGAGATACACCCAGCGGTCCTCAAATCGTCCCGAGTCGTTGAAGGTCAGCGTCGTGCTCTGCCTGGTGAAGTTTGCCTCAAGCGCAGGCAGCAGACCCAGCTTGACCATGAGTTGGAATCCGTTGCAGACGCCCAGAATCAGTCCGCCGGTCCCGATGAATTTCAGCAGTTCTTCGATGAGCATTTCACTGGCTCCGGAAATCGGTGCATGGAGAAAGCGATTGGCCCCGGCCTTGGCCGAGCCCAGGTCGTCGCCGTCAAGGAATCCACCCGGCAGGTTCAGAAAGTTGTAGTCCGACAGGCGCTTTTCTCCGAAAAGCAATTCGCTGATATGCACGATATTGACTTTGTCAGCCCCGGCGAGCCGGCAGGCGTGCGCCATTTCCATTTCACAGTTGGTGCCGTTGCCGGTGAGGACGATCGCTTTGACTTTGTTTGTCATGGTGTTAATCCTGTTTAAAAATTAAGCGGCTTCTGCCACGTCTCTTTGAGCTTGCCGATTTTTTCTTTGATGATCGTTTTGCCGGAAAGACCGCTGATCCGAAGCAGTCCGTCGCTGGCGACAAAACCGATTTCGCGCCCGACGTTCCCGGTCATGATTTTATCAAACTTTGCTTTGTCTTGCGGATGAATCGTCGCGACGAAGCGGCTGGCCGTTTCGGAAAATAAAATATAGTCATCACGCTTCTTGCCGCGATAGGGGACATCCTTCAAGTCGATGCTCAGGCCGAAGCCCCCGGCAAACGCGGTTTCAGCAAGCGCCACGCCCAAGCCTCCGTCGGAGCAGTCATGACACGAAGCCACCAGACCCGCCTGAATCGCTTTGCCCAGCGCCCTGTAGAGCTTCATGGCTTTTCTGGCGTCTACCTGCGGAACGTTGTTGCCCACCGCCTGGTTTTGCGCGAACCATTCGGAGCCGCCCAACTCGTCGCGGGTCTCGCCCAGAATGTAAACCAGGTCCTGCGGGCGCTTGGCGTCCATGGTCACGGCTTTGCGCACATCCTTGATCTTGCCGATGACCGAATAAAGCAGCGTTGGCGGAACGGAAATTTTCGTCCTGCCGATGGAGTAATCGTTCTTCATGCTGTCCTTGCCGGAGATGCAGGGCACGCCGTAGGCGGTTGTGTAATCGTAGATTGCCATGTTCGAACGGACCAGCTGGGCCAGCTTGTATTCACCATCGGGGGTCTTTACGGATTTGACCGGATCGCACCAGCAGAAGTTATCGAGACCCGCCAGATGATCCAGATCGACGCCGACGGCAACCGCGTTGCGCACCGCTTCGTCGATGGCGCAGGCCGTCATATGGTAGGCGTCGATGTCGCTGTAACGCGGGCAGATGCCGTGGGCCACGACAACGCCTTCCATGGATTCGAGAATCGGCCGGATAATACCCGCGTCCGACGGGCCGTCGTTTTGTATGCCCACCAGGGGTTTGACCACGGAGCCGCCCTGGACTTCATGATCGTATTGGCGGACGACGGATTCTTTCGAGCAGATATTCAGTCTCGCCAGCATCTGAGCAAGCGCTTTATTCAGATTGGCAGGCGCGGCAAATTTCGGCTCCGCGTTTTTCGGCGCTTTCCATTTGGCCGCAAGTTTCATCTGCGGCACACCCTCATGCAGAAATTCCATGTCCAGGCAGGCCACCGTGTTCTCGCCGTAACGGACATGGAACAGGCCGGACTTTGTAAACCTGCCCATGGCCGTGGCTTCCACACCCATCTTACAGGCCAGTTCCAGGAAGGTGTCGACTTTCTTCGGATCGACGGCCAGCGTCATGCGTTCCTGGGCTTCGGAGACGAGAATTTCCCAGGGTTGCAGGCCCGCGTATTTCAGAGGGGCGAGCGACAGATCGATTTCACAGCCGCCGGAATAGGTGGCCATTTCGCCTACGGAGGAAGACAGGCCGCCCGCGCCGTTGTCGGTGAGCGCGCGGTACAGGCCGCGGTTGCGGGCGATGAGCAGAAAGTCGGTCATCTTCTTCTGCGTGATCGGGTCGCCGATCTGCACGGCCGTCACCGGCGAGCCTTCGTGAAGCTCTTCCGAGGAGAATGTCGCGCCGTGAATGCCGTCCTTACCGATGCGGCCGCCCGTCATGACGATGACGTCGCCGGGCTTGATTTCTTTGGTGTGCGTCGGCTTGCCGTTGAGCTTCGCGGGCATAATGCCGGCGGTGCCGCAGTAAACCAGGGGTTTCCCCAGATATCTTTCATCAAAAACAAGGCTGCCGTTTACCGTGGGGATGCCGCTTTTGTTGCCGCCGTGTTCGACACCTTCGCGCACGCCTTCGTAAATCCGGCGCGGGTGCAGAATGCGGGGCGGCAGTTTCTTTTTGTGGAAGGGCGAGGCAAAGCAAAACACATCCGTGTTGAAGATGAGTTTAGCGCCCATGCCCGTGCCGAACGGATCGCGGTTGACGCCGACGATGCCGGTCAGCGCTCCGCCGTAAGGATCGAGCGCGGAGGGCGAATTGTGCGTTTCCACCTTGAAGACGAGGTTGTGATCGTCGTTGAACTTAATGACGCCCGCGTTATCCACGAACACGGACAGACAGAAATCCTTTTTGCCCTTGGCTTTGCGGATCCTGGCCGTTGAGCCCTTGATGTACGTCTTGAACAGCGAGTTGATGACCTTCTTCGTGCGGCCGTCCGTGTAATCGATCCGGCTGTTAAAAATTTTGTGTTTGCAGTGCTCCGACCAGGTCTGCGCCAGACACTCCAGCTCCACGTCGGTCGTGCATTTATCAAGCCCGAATTTCCTGCGCGCTTTGACAACGGCGGGATTCCGATAGTAAGACTGAATGGCCCGCATCTCTTCCAGATTGAGCGCCAGCAGTTTTTCCCGGCTGAGCTCGATCAGCACCTCATCGTCGAGCGCCGTCAGGTCGATGTCGGCGACCTGCGGTTCATCCTTGCCTGTAACCTGCGGAACATAGGCGGGCAGGCCGCAGCTGAAATCGAATTGGGCCGCACCGATCACCTGATGGCGTTCGATCAGGTCATTCGCGAGAAGCCCGGAGGCGATATTTTCGGCATCGGCCTTAGAGATCGGACCGGAAATCAAATATTGGCGGGACGTGTAGACGCTGATTTTACGTGAGCCGACATTTTCACTAAGCAATAGAGTGATCGCTTCACGCGCCGTCTTGCCTACATTGTCGGTGACACCGGGGCGAAAACCGACTTCAATGAGCCAGTCGAAATTCCTGGCGAGCGGCCGGTTAATTGAATAATCCTGAATGACCGGGTCGGAAAGCGGGCCTTTGGCCGCTTCCTGTAATTCGGAATCGTTGAATTCCCCCGCTACCGTATACACTTCAATGGTCGCAACGTTTGCAACCGGGAGCCCCAGGTTATCGGTGATACGCTTTTTTGTCTTTTCGCCGAGCGCGTCGCGAATACCCTCTTTAAAACCAACTTCAATTCTGTCCGCCATGGATTTATCCTGATATTTCCGATATTTTTGATCTGTCGACATAAAGCAGATGATGCGCTTATACCCAAAACGCCCCAAATATGCAATGTACAAATATGTGCCACAGAGAGTGCTGTAAATATCCGTAACTTATAGAGTGTTCATCCATATCTTCCGGCAATTGTCCCCGAAAATAATTAAAAAGCAAATATATTTAACCACTTCAGCCGGAGAAGCGCCCGTTAACCTGATATTGTCCTCTTTGCGAAATAATCACTCGCGGAAGGACTGAAGAATATTTTGCTTCGGCCGGCCGTTACTGCGGCTTCATTTACAATACATTGCTTGACATTAACAACCTGCGGCAGTACATTAATAGCGAAGAGCGCTGCAATGCCCGTGTGATGTGACCAGAAGTTACACAGTTTCACTGGAGGTAATTAGAAAGCATCGATGGGTATTAGTGAAAATGCCAAGCTGCCAAGAGAGCAGTTATGAAAAATAGGCTGACTACAGCTTATGGAAGAAAAGCATTGCAGCTCTCTTCTTTTCTTTGAACCATGAAGTATCCCGAGCTATACTTTCCCGATAGTTTTATTTTCCTTGGCTAATAACGAATCCCGAGTCGCTGACGCTGCTTGATCACTTTTGCGTCAGGCGCTATGGTGAGGCTGTGTAAAACAGCATGTGATCGTTCATGGTTTCCCGAATCACCCCGTCGCGCTTAAGTTCCTGCAGGTAGACATAGGTTTCATTGAGCGCCATGAATTTCTCCCAGTCGTCCCAATTGGCCGCTGTCGCGCCGATCATTTCGCCGCAGATGGAATACGTCGTTTTCGGCTCTGTGCCGATGATGTCCAGAAGTGCCTGCTTTTTCAGGATGTGGTGGGTGCGGATCTCCCGGAGGCGTTCTTCGATGCCGCTAAGCGAATTTCCATGTCCTGGATAGATAATACTGATCGGCAACTTTTCAATGACGGAAAGTGATTCCAGGTAGCTCTGGAGCGGCTGAAAGATTTCGTCGTAGATATTGGGGCTCAGGCTCGGGGCGATGTAGGGCAGAACATGATCGCCGGCCAGCAACAGGCCTTCCTCCCGGAAGAAGAAGCAGACATGTCCGGCGGCATGCCCAGGTGTAAAAATGACTTCAAAGGAACGGCTGCCGAAGCGGCGGACTTCCCCATCCTCCAGAAAACTCGTCACATCCAGTCGCGGAATCCGACTCCTCATGTCTTCAATTTCTTCTACGATGGCTTCCACATCGCGGGCGGACATGCCATGTTTGGCGTAAAAGATCCGGGCCTGCAAAATGAGGTAGTCCCCTTCCTGAAAATGGGCATGAACCTGATTCGCGGTTTGAGAGAGGTGCAGACGCGCCTTTGATTTTTCCTGGATGGTTGCGGACATGCCGCAGTGATCGGTGTGCACGTGTGTGAGGTAGATATCGCTCACGTCCTCCACGGCCCGGCCGATGCTTCGTAAATCAGCTTCCAGTTTTTCGTAGGCGCCCGGCATATGCATCCCCGTGTCAAAGAGGGCGATATGTTTACCGTCAGTGAGCGCGTAGGCGTGGACGTGACGCAGGCGGAAAGGCATAGGCAGTGTGATGCGGTAAAAGTTTTCGGATATTTCTGTGATCATGGGAAAAATACAAACTCATTCTTTAGAGCAAGGGGACTTGCCACCCTTCAGTGGTGGTTGCAACCCGTTGCTCTGGATTTCCTTGCGCCTTGGTTCTTGGATCCCTGGTCCTGCTTTTTTATCTATGCCGGTTTACGGAAGACGACCTGAATGTCGCCGATGGCGCGTTCCCGAAAACCCGCTTCACAGGTCGCCAGATAATAGATCCATTTGCGTCGGAAGACGTCGTCGAACCCCAGCGCGTTGATTTTGTCGACATTGCGCGTAAATTTTTCACGCCAGTCCTTGAGTGTCCGGGCATAGTTCGTGCCGATGTCTTCCAATTGCTCCATGAGCAGGCCGGTGTTCCTTGTAACGGCCTGGGACATGGCGGTGACCGACGGCAGATGGCCGCCGGGGAAAATGTACTTCTTGATCCAGTCCGAGGTTCGCCGGTAATTCTCGTAACTTTGATCCGGAATCGTAATCACCTGGATGACCAGCTTGCCCGCCGGTTTCAAGAGCTCGTCGCATGCCTTGAAGAATGTGCCCAAATACCTGTGGCCGACGGCTTCGAGCATTTCGATGGAAACAATTTTATCAAACACGCCTGTTACGTGACGGTAGTCTCTAAACAAAATGCTGATCCTGTCCTCCAGGCCGGCTTGCCGGACGCGCTCGCGCGCCAGCGCAAATTGTTCTTCGGAGACGGTGATGCCGGTTACATGGCAGCCCGTTTTCTGGACCGCTTCCAGGGCAAAGCCACCCCAGCCGCAACCGATTTCCAAAACATGATCCGCAGGTCCGATCTGCGCCTTTTCGATGATGCTGTGCAGTTTGCGGTGCTGCGCATCTTCGCAGGTGTCATTTTCACTGCCGTAGAGGCCGCAGGAGTAAAGCATGGTCGGGTCTAAGAATGTCTGAAAGAAATCGTTGCTCAGATCATAATGTTCACCGATATTCCGGCGCGATCCGCCAAGCGTGTTGGCACGCAGAGCATGCATGAGGCGGTCTTTCTTGCGAGCCAGCCAAGCCGTGGTCATGTGTCCGTTCGCCAGCGCTTTTCGGTTCTTAATTAAGACGCTGAATAATGAGGGAATATCGCTGGTATCCCAGTAGCCTTTCATATAGGCTTCGCCCAGGCCTATATCGCCCCCCCAAACCGCATCATTGAAAAAGCGGTAGTCGTGGATGATCATACGGGCCTGAAGGGATGAAGAGGCATCACCGAAATGCCGTTCACTTCCGTCCGGCAGACCCAAGGCGAGGCCGCCTGCCTCAATCTTATCGAATAAGCCGATGACCAAAGTCATGCAATACCGCTCAAAGATAGTCGGCGGCGGATTGCGAACTATGGGCCGAGGAGACGAAAAGTTATTGTTCACGGGGGCCTCCTTTCAGAAAGGATAAAAATAATTAACAAAAAAATAGCCTGATCGCAATGGCAATTTTTGTGTGAATCCTTATGGTTATTTTATTGTTCACGGGAGGAACCCTGGGGGGATGCGCCTTCAATCAGGAGTCTTCTTAGTTAAAGTCGAAATACCTCAATTAAATAAGCGATAATCATGGCTGCACCCGTGAGACTATGGACCTTGATCATCGCCAGATTGGCCGGTGCCATGGCCAGGGGATCATTCAGGTGACGACCCATGACGGCAAACGATTTGAAGGCAAAAGGCAGACTGACCAGACCCAGAAGAATGAAAGGGGATAGCATCCGCGCCCCGGCGGCGAAAATCAAAATGCCGTATGCAATTGTCAAACCCACTCCATAGAGAACGGCGCCCGCTTTCTTCCCGAAGCGGGCGACCAGATTCCATTTTCCGCCGCGCCTGTCCGTTTCATAATCGGGGATTTCATTGATCACAATCATCGACCACATCATGAAGCCGGGCACGAATGAAGCAATCAAAGGCTCAATTGCCAGCGATTGCGCCTGAACATAATAAGAACCCATGACGATGACCGGACCAAAGTTGACCAAAAGACCGAGTTCGCCGAACCCCCGGTAACCGAAACGAATCGGCGGCGCTGTGTAAAAAATAGAGGAGACCATGCCGAAAACTCCCAGGGCGAATACCGGCCATCCGCATATGTAAGTCAGGTAAGCGCCGATGGCTGCGGTTGTCGCGAAGAACAGGATTGAGGCCGTGAGCATCTGCGTGTCTTTGAGAAGTCCCTCCGGCAGGACGCCGCTGCCTCCGGTAAAGAAGTTCTTTTCTCCCTCTTTATGCAGATCAACCGCATGACGATAGTCGAGTACATCATCCACCATATTGAGGGCGAAATGATTGACGGTGACGCCGATGACTACCAGCGTAAAGAGGAACAGGTTAACAGGATGGCCTTTAGCCCAGGCCATTGCCCCGCCCAAAATTGCCGGAAGAATGCTGGGCAGGACGAAGTAGAGGCGCAGCGCACGACGCCAGGCAATCCAGGTCGGCACACCGGTCGGCTGGGTCTTGGCTGGATTCTTAGGGATTCGTATTCTCATGGCCTCTTGTCATTCACCCGATAAACCGGCACCGACCGGCGGATGAGGTTTCAGTTTGAACAATAATACGATACACGGCAAGCAATTACATTATAAAGGTAAGAAGTAATGAGGAGATGTCAAATTTGTGGGCGAATAATGAGGCGGAAATGAACGCGACACGCCCGAAGGAGCGGCTTTCATTCATTTCCCTTTTTGCTTCTTGAGAATGTCCAGAATTTTATCGTGATATTTCCAGGCCAGTAAAGAGACCAGGATGGCTGAGAGGACAACAACAGCCAGAAGCACGTAATGTTCTTCATGAGCCATGTTGCCGCTGATGGAGAGCAGCATCGTGCCGAAAAAGCGGCCGACTGTCGAGACAATGATGAATGTCAATACCGGCATGCGGCTCACGCCCATGATGTAGCATAAATAGTCTTTGGGAAATCCGGGAATGAGAAACAAGAGAAAAGAAACAAGCAGCCCTTTGTGTTCCATGAAATCGTCGAATTTCTCAAACACCTCTTTCTTTACTACTTTTTCCAGAAGAGGTTCGCCGAAAAAATGAGCCAGGATGAACGCCAGCCAGGATCCGATGGTGAGGCCGATCGTCGAATAAACCGTTCCCCAGAAAGGTCCGTACAAATAGCCGCCGATGAAACCACTTACCTCGCCGGGTATGGGTGCGGCGACAACCTGGACGATCTGGAGTAAAATAAAAATGAGTTCATCGTACGGTTGAGTCTTGATGAATTGAACTAATTTATTCTTATCCTTGAAGAATAGATAAAGATCAAAATGAATAAAGAGAAAGACACCCGCGGCAATCAGGATGCAGAGGAAAAGGATGCGTAAGAAGAGGCTTCTATTCATTAACTGATAAGATGGCGCAGATGGTAAATTTTATTTTTCGATTTTCCTGGCTTCATCTTGTGGCTTCGGCTCCGGTTCATTCATGGCTTGTTTAAAACCTCTAATGGCCTTACCAATGGCGCCGCCCAGTTCCGGCAGCTTCCCCGGCCCGAAGATAATCAGGACAACGGCCAAAATAACAATCAAGTGCATGGGTTGTAACAATCCTTCAAACATGAACAGACCTCCTCCAGGATTTTAAGTCCACTATAATATTATTCCGAATGAGTCAAATGCAATAATTGACCGTAAAGATTTATTGTTTTTAAACAAGATTTCGGCATGATTTGCCGAAAAACAACAACAAATTTTGCAATCCTAAAATAGTTGACTTTGAAAAAACTATATGCAAAAAAAACGAAACTTCTTAAAAATACGCCGGAAGTCTGATTTATCTGCGTTCGAAAAGAATAATTTTAAACCTTGCAGGGAGGAAGGACAAAATATGTCGAAAATACCGCAAAAACTGGACCGGAAGAGATCCGAAATTTATAAAAATGCACCGATTGCAAAATTTGGCGAAAGGAAGCCTGATTTTACGACGATGGGCCGAAAGATGAAGAATCCTCACAAAAAGTTTCGGGAGGTTGTCTGCGTGGAGGCCTGCCGGACGCCCTATGGCCGTTCCGGCGGCGCGCTGAAAGATTTGTCGGCGATGGAACTCGGCGCTCTGGCCATCAAAGAAGTTTTACGCCGTACCGAAGGCAAGGTAAAGCCCGCGGATGTCGACTACATCTTCATGGGGCAAGTGGTTCCCGCCGGCTGCGGCCAGATCCCGGGCCGCCAGGCTACCATTCTGGCCGGTGTGCCGGAATCCGTTCCGTCGATCACAGTCAATAAAGTCTGCTCGTCCGGCATCAAAACGATTGATCTGGCGTTTCAAATGATTCTTCTGGGGCGCGCCGAGATCTGCATCGCCGGCGGTCAGGAAAGCATGAGCAACTGTCCCTTTGTGTTGCCGGATATGCGCTGGGGGGCAAAGATGGGGCTGCCTAACGGCCGCGTCGTCGATGCGATGGTGTATGACGGCTTATGGGACGCTTTCTACGATCGCCATATGGCCATTCATGGATCGGAAGTCGCCGACGAATTCGGCTTTACCCGTGAGGAGCAGGATGAATGGGCCCTGAATTCTCAGATGAACGCTGTAAGCGCTATGGGTGGGGGGAAGCTCGATGATGAAATCTTTCCGGTGGAAGTCAAACAGGGTAAAAAAATTATCTTGATGGATAAAGACGAAGGGCCGAGGCCGGAGACCACTTTGGAAGGGCTGGCCAAGCTGCCGCCTGTATTCGGGCATCTGAGTACTGTAACGGGTAAACCGGGCAGCGTCACGGCCGGAAATGCACCCGGTGTGAATGACGGCGGTGACGTCTGTCTGCTGATGAGCCGGGAAAAAGCCGATGAACTCGGCCTGAAACCGATTTTTACCATCGTCGACTATGCTGAAGTATCGCAACCGACCAAAGATATTGCGACTGTGCCGGGGCTCGCCATTAAGAAAATTCTGGAACAAAACGATATGACCCTCGATCAAATGGACGTCATTGAAATCAATGAGGCCTTCGCCGCAGTGGTGCTGGTGAGCTGCCGTTCCATCCTGGGAATGACCAGGGAAGAGATGTTTAAAAAGGTGAATGTCAATGGCGGGGCGGTGGCTTACGGTCACCCCATTGGAGCGACGGGAGCCAGAATTGCCATGACGCTGGGGTATGAACTGAGACGCCGCGGCGGCGGATACGGCGTCTGCGGTATCTGTTCCGGGCATGCGCAGGGCGATGCCATGCTGATTCGCGTGGATAAAGAATAGGGGATCATAAAATCCTGATCAGGAACACCGGACGGGGACGCATTCAAGGATCATTGAGGCAAAACGTCGCCGTTTCGCGGCAAAAAAAAATCAGATAAACCCGCGATGGAAGACCCTTAAATAATGGGGATGTTTTCTTCCTGATCCTCCGGGAGCGTCTGAAATGCGGATTTGACTTCTTTAGGGATGGAACGCAATGTGCCTTTTTGGGCGTCCACAAAAACCCAGTCGGTTTCGCCGCAGGCCAGCAGGACTCTATCTGCCGGCCGGACGATCTTATACTTGCGCAGGGATTGAACTCGGCGGAGATTGGACACCCACGTAATAACGGCAACGTGATCGCCTGCGAATGCGGGTTTTAGATATTCAATCTTGTGAGTGCGAATAACCCAGGTCGCGCCCAGAGCATTGGTGGCGCGTGTACAGCCGACGGCTTCGGAATGCTTCATTGCGGCGTCCTGCATCCATCGAAGGTATTCCACATTATTGACATGCCCGTTTTGATCTTCCGCCTCCGGGGGCACAGTTAATTCGTAGCGATAGATTTGCTGCATAACGCTCCTGGCAATGAATAAAGTCTTTGTGCTTCAAGTATATGGAGAAGAAACGAGAGTGTCAACGAAATTGTAAAAGTGATTCATCTCTTCTTTTTAAAAAGCTTTACGTGATTTTTCCGCTGCCGGCATCAGCGGAATTGCTGACGAAATCTGCAAGGCATTCAGTTTGAAAAGCGCAAAATAATTGACGCCCAGAAATAACATGCGAGCCGCTAAACGTCTGCTGACTTTTTTCTTGCCCTGCTTAAATGATCTTTTATCATGGGTACGTTATAGTTTGAAACCCTGGATATAATGGTTGCATAATTGTTAATATTAACCCCCATAGGATTGTCCCGAAGAAGATCCACTTTAATAAAAGGCATTTTGTAATACAAAACCAGCTGCTTCCACAGGAAATGCGTGACGTTGACCGCCTTTATCCTGACTTCAAACCACAAACCCAGGCGGCTCAGTTTCTTCCCGGGATGGCGGATAAAATCAAACATTTTTAAAAGACCGTTACCTAATGCTTCTTTCATTTCAGAAAAGATGCTTCCCACGGAGAGGATAGCAAGTTTGATAAGCATAGCCAGACTTCTCCGGCGATGATCTTTCCTGTGCCTGCGAAACAGACGCAGCCCAAGAACTCGTATATATTTCATGATCCTGATGCCCGTCTTTGCCAGGTAAAAATGAAAGCTATAGAAAAAGGCAACGCCGAGCAATAATCGATGGCGAGTATAAGTTGAATCTCTGAAGCCGGCTTTTAACAAGGTCTGGCTGAGGAGAATCTCGCCAAGTTTAATCACGCCCTTTTTGGATTGCTGAGTTTCCATGCGTTCCCAAAATTGTTGAAAAGCGCTGGAGACGAGAACTGCTTTCCTGAAGACCAAAAAATAACTCTGAACATGGTATGCAATATCGTAATTGCTGGTCATGCCCCAGAAATCGCAGATTTTTCTCTCCATCTCGCAAAATATCTGCTCCAGGGGGAAGAAAGGTCCGTAAACACTGTCGTTACAGAGAATCAATTCATCAAAATCATCCAGTGTTTCCGATTGAAGCGCCAACTTCCAGCTTGCAAAATCGTATCCTTCATTTTTCCGGATCAGGACAGCGTCGCAAACAGACTTCAGCGCAGAAATGGTTTCTGCAGCAAGAGAGGAGGTAGAGACAAAGACCACTCTGTCTGTAACTTTTCTTATATCCTGAAGATAGAATAAAACATATTGATCTACGATATTATCTTTATCGAAATGAGCAAAGATGCATAATCTCTTTGCGTGCTCCAGTCCACTCATATATTCTCCAGAGAAAATGCTTCGAACATGCATGAATATTCATCTGCCCTTCGCAATCTGTACGCGCGGAAAAAGTGCTTCGGTTCATCAGGGGACTGAAAGGGTCCGCTAACAAAAACAAGCACAATTCCTGCCGAAAGGATCCAGCGCCGCGAAAATGAATTCCGGCAGAAATACCAGCGTTATGATTCTCCTGGATAACACCATCCGCCTGCTCACGTTCCGTATCGTCTTTAAGGTGTCAAATATGATTTGAACCCGCAATTGGCGCATGCCTTCGGAAATTGGCCTGAAAGCACTCCTCTTCGGAACGATTGGTACGGTTCCGATTCCCAGATTTCATCAAGCGGCCTTTCCAGCACATTGCCAAAACAGACCACCAGACCGTCAGGATTATAGCCAGGCTGCAACATCGGACAAGGATAGACCCCGCCCTCCGGTGATGTGAGGACCCGCTCCGTACAGAAACAACGCTCCACCGGGGAACGACGAACGGGCGGGATTCCAACATTGACACCGACATCTGTGCCTATTTGTGTCGCCTCGCTCAGCAGTTTGCCCAATCTTTCTTCCCCAAATGTGTTCAACTCGTCCGAGTGGCGTCCGTGTTCATAGCTGAAGGTTATATTTTTCACGCCGAGTAATGCCGCAAGCCGGACAAAAGCCGGTATCTCGTCCACATTGCCATCCATCATTACAAAATTCATCATAGTACGACAGGAACTGGCGCGCTCGCGCACCAGCTTCGTAAAACGCCTGATGTTGTCGCAGGTTTGGGCAAAACTCGCCCCGATGCGGTAGCGTTCATACGTCGCTTGAGTTGCGCCGTCAACGGACGCATAAAGAAAGCCGAGTCCCGCGTCGATCAGATCCCGGCCCAAAGTTTCACAAAGAAGCGTTGCGTTGGTGGTAATGCCCACCTCGCCCGTTACGGGAAGGCGCTCGCTGCAGCACCGGACTATTTCGACAATGCGGGGATACAGAAGCGGTTCCCCCAAGGCCATAATCATCACGCAGGAAACATTCGGAACCTCTTTCAGCAGCGCATCGAAGACGCCTTCCGCCATGTGGCTTGCCGTGGCTGGATAATGTTCATTATTGCGGGGGCACATGGAACAGGCCAGATTACAGGTATCGGTCACGGGAATATGAATCTGTTTTAAGGGGGAATCCAATTCCTGATCTCTCGATCCATCCACCAGCAGAAGCGGATAGGACTGGACTCGCATCATGAAAGGTTCTTCTCCGCCGGTATCCCAGTGAGAAAAATGCACGACAACGTTTCCCGGCTCGTTGAAAGGAATCCTCAGCCCCGGCGCCGCCCGCAGCGGGTCCTCTTGACTGCTCCCGCCGAGTTCCAACACTCCTCGATGCAGGTCCAGGTGGGCCATGGTCAGTTTCTTGCGGATGATTTTTAAAGGAATATCCCAGAACCCGAAGTGGCGCTCATGCACCAGGGGGCGAACCCGGGGGTACACATCCACCCGGAGAAAACCGTCTTCCCGTCCATAGAGAGAGGAGTCGCAAACCACAATCTCCAGATCCAGCAAACCATTAGAAACCCACGGTAGTCCCAATGAAAATGGCTCGATGGATGCCGATTCGTTCCCATCAAATACCCGTTCCAAACTACCATCCTTGCGCCTGCCAGAGATCGGAAGAATTGCCCCTTTGATCCCGGTCAGTCGCCATAAATTGAATCATTTGGAATACGCTCTTGTACGTTACATAGACGCCAATGAGCGTTTGGATAAAGAAACTTAATGGAAAATCTATAGAGATTATTCGTCTATCTGTCAATGAAAATGGGTAGTCTTTGACGGAGATACGTGAGAGATGGCATCGGGATAATGCGGAGCAAGCCCTGCCGCGCGCTCAAGCGATTCCGTGTCATAAGCCGGGACGATAAACGAAGTTACTCCGGTTGTTTTGCACTTCAGAGCACGCCCTGGCAATGTCCCGGAGAAGGCCGGATCGTTCAAGTGGCAGTGGGTGTCAATCAGATTCACCAGTCATGCATTCTTGCGGGCTGTATTATATAGATCTTCCTTAGTTTTAAAACTGAAATTTGAGACTGGATTGGATCAATGAGAGTGAACGTGTGTGCGGGATCTATGATAAGCAAAAACGGCAGGCACAGGGCCTGCCGTTTTGCCGGTCCGGACGAAAATGATGAAGCGCCTTCAGTCCTTGTACATCGATTCGATCAGGTCTTTAAACTGGGCATTGATCGATTTTCTTTTTACTTTCATGGTCGGGGTGACTTCACCGTCTTCGGTATAAAGCTTCTTATCAATAATCTTGAATTTCCGGATATTCTCTACACGGGACACCTGATTATTCACTTTATCGATTTCTTCCTGAATGAGCGCGATGATCTCCGGTGCGCGGGTCATGGTCGCATACGTCGTGAATTGAACTTTATTGTCCTGAGCGTATTTAGTGACATTTTCCTCGTCGAGGACGATGAGCGCCGACAGAAATTTTCGGCGATCGCCGATGACCACGGAGTCGTTGATGTAGGGCGAAAATTTCAGCAGATTTTCCAGATATTGAGGTGCTACGTTTTTGCCGCCCGCCGTGATGATCAGATCTTTTTTGCGGTCGGTCAGTTTCAGATAGCCTTCTTCATCAATCATCCCCACATCGCCGGTATGCATCCAGCCGTCAATCAGAACTTCTTTGGTCTGCTCATCATCCTTGTAGTACCCTTTGAAGATACCCGGATGCTTGACGACGATCTCGCCGTCCTCGGCGATTCTGACCTGTGTTCCCGGTATGGCTTTTCCGACGGTTCCCACTTTAAAATCGACTTCGTTCGACATGTGCGTGATGCCGGTGGTTTCAGTCATGCCGTACCCCTCGCGAATCGGTATCCCGACGCTCTGGAAAAATTTTAAAATCTCATGGGAAATGGGCGCGGCGCCGGAAACACCTACCTTGACCCGGTCAAAGCCCAGACGTTCCTTGAGTTTCCGGAAGACGACAAAATAGGCGATATGATAAGCGAGCGCCAGTCCTGTGGGCACTTTCTTTTTGGTCAGCGCGATATTGTTGTAGCGGGTGCCGATCTGGACGGCTATTTTATAGAGGGTGCGTTTGAGCCAGGTCGCATCGGCCATTTTCAAGACGATGCCGGAGTAATACTTTTCCCAGATCCGGGGCACGGCATGGAACATGGTGGGCGAGATTTCCGTCATATCCGCCATAACGGTGTCCGTGTTTTCGGTAAAATTGACGATCTGCCCCACGGTCAGATGATACATGATGTCGAAGATCTGCTCATACACGTGATTGAGCGGCAGAAACGAAATGGTTTCGTCTTCATTGGTCAGGGGGGTGACCTGGTTTGCGGACTGGGCGATCCACAGATAGCCCTCATGCGCCAGGAGCGCGCCCTTCGGCGGTCCGGTGGTTCCCGAGGTGTAGATAATACCGGCAATGTCCTGGGGCTGTGCCAGGTCGGTCAGTTGATTAAAGAGCTCCGGATTCTTGCGGTCTTCAACTTTCCCCAGTTCCAGGAGTTCTGCGAAACTCATGAGCATGGGATCTTCATAATGTTTGAGACCTTCCATTTCCCAGACGATGAGCTTGCGCAGCATCGGCGTTTTGGACCGGAAAGCCAGCGCCTTGTCCAGCTGCTCTTCATCTTCGCAGATGTAAACCACGGCATCGGAGTGGCCCACGACGTATTCGCATTCCGCCACCGGATTGGTCGTGTAAACGCCCACCCAGGCGCCGCCGGCGCAAACGATGCCCAGAGCCGAGTAGAGCCATTCCGGGCGGTTTTCACCGATGATCGCGACGTGGTCTTTGTAATTGACGCCCAGGGCATGGAGGCCGCAAGTCACATGCTTGACATTTTCGTAATATTCCTTCCACGTGATATCATGCCAGATGCCGTAATCCTTTCTCCTCATGGCAATGCGGTCGGGCTGCTTTTTCACCATATTCAGAAGTGCCTTGGGCAACGTCTTGATTTCCAGTGACTGGGCCATACTTTCTCCTTGATCGTTTAGAACAATGAACCAATGTGTTTTTCAGATCCCATACCCGCCGGTCTAACGGAAACGGACTTTTCTCCGGTAACGTTTATATCCTTTGACCGACTGCTCCGTGGCGATCCCCAGATAGAATTCCTTGATGTCCTGGTCTTCCCGGAGGACCTCCGGTTTGTCGGCGCGGACGATTCTGCCGTTTTCCAGCAGGTAGGCGTAGTGAGAATATTTGAGTGCCATATTCACGTTTTGCTCCACCAGAAGAATCGTCATGCCGTCCTTCTCATTAATATTTTTGATGATGCCGAATATTTCCTTGGTCAAAAGCGGGGAAAGTCCTAAAGACGGCTCGTCGAGCATGAGCAGTTTGGGGCGGCTCATCAGCGCCCGGCCGATCGCCAGCATCTGCTGCTCTCCGCCGCTCATCAAACCCGCCTGCTGATTGATTCTTTCTCTCAGGATGGGGAAATGGTTAAAGACATTTTCCAGATCACCCTTGATGTTTTTCCTGTCTTTCCGGGTGTAGGCGCCCATGTTGATATTTTCCAGCACAGTGAGTTCGGGAAACACTTCCCGCCCTTCCGGGACGTAACCGATTCCCATACGTACGATGTCGGCGGTCTCCTTCCGGTCGATGCGCTCTCCCAGAAATTCAATGGTTCCTTTTTCCGGCTGCTCTTCTTTTAAATCATAAAACAGGCGCATGATTGTTTTCAGCGTCGTGGTTTTTCCGGCGCCGTTCGAACCCAGAAGCGCAACGATATCGCCCTGCTTGATTTCAAAGGAAATGCCGTGCAGCGCGCGGATCAGATCGTACCATGTTTCGATGTTTCTTACTTTCAGCATTAGATCGCTCCCTCCTCTCCGAGGTAAGCTTTGATGACTTCGGGATTCTTCTGAACCTCCCGAGGCGTTCCTAGAACAATCTTCTGCCCCTGACTCATGGCAAAAACACGATCCGAAATTCCCATAATCATATTCATGTCGTGTTCAATGAGCAGAATCGTTACATTAAAGTCTTCCCGAATGTCTTTGATCCAGATCGTCAAATCATCCTTTTCCTCTGTGTTCATGCCGGCGGATGGTTCGTCGAGCAGCATCACTTTGGGCTCCAGTGCCAGCGCCCGGCCAACTTCGATCAGTTTGCGCTTGCCGTAAGCCAGAGAACCGACAAATTGATCCCGAACGGATTGCAGTTCGAGAAAATCAATGATCTGTTCAACCTTTTCACGGTGGGCGATTTCCTCGCGGGCGGCCGGAGATCGCTTGCCCAACATAAAGGCGCCGCCGAAGATTCCGGTCTTCATAAAGATATGGCGGCCGAGCATGAGATTGTCCATCACTGTCGCGTTGGCGAACAGCTCGATGTTCTGGAAGGTACGCGCAACGCCCTTTTTGGCAATCCGGTCCGGAGTTTTGCCCACCAGATTCTCTCCTTCCAGAAGAACCTCCCCCTCGTTCGGATGATAGATCCCGCTGATCAGGTTGAAGATGGTTGTCTTTCCCGAACCGTTGGGCCCGATGATGGAAAAGATTTCATTCTTCTCAACGCTGAAACTGACGTCATTGACGGCTTTTAATCCGCCAAAGCTGATGCTCAAATGTTCGATATCGAAATAGCCCATGAGATGCCTTTCTCTTTGTCATTTCGATCCCCGCACGCGTGACCTTTAGGTTATAGGCGGGATTTTATTTCGGGAGAACCCGGTTACGAAGAGGGATTTTTTAGTCCGTCTTCAATTTGCTTTTCGGAATGACAATATCAATTATAATAAATCTCTGCATTAACCGAACCAGAAGACGCATGGAACCTTGCGGGTTTCGCTCGCATCCCCGCAAGGCTTCCGATGCGGTTTCGCTAGTGCCGGCTGATCTCGTTTTCGGTCCAATCCTGAAGGACGATATTTTCGCCTTTAGGACCGGCCTGCCAGATCTGAACGGTTTTGGGGGCCTTATGATTTTTCGCTGTCCAGGTAATTTTCGGACCAACACCCTGGAAATTCTTGATGCTGTCCAGTTCTTTTTTAACCGCTTCCGTGCTCAAGTTCTTGCCGGCTTTCTTCATTGCATAGACCAGGGGTTCCGCGACGACAATGCCTGCCTGGTAGAAAATGCCCCATCTTTCCGTGGGCGCCAGCCGTTCCTGTGCCGCGCGATACTTTTTGATCAGCGGATTATCGGAAAACGGCGGAACAAAGAATGCGCTGGTGATGACTGCTTCTTTGGACCACAGGCCATCGGTGATCTTGTTCATCAGGGGATAATCCGAGAGGTTATAGGAATGGATCCACTGAGGCTTGAAGCCGACGGAAACGCTGGTTCGAAGAGCGATAGCTGCCTGGGTCGGCGAGCAGTAGCCGATGACCGCCTCGGCGCCGGAGGCTTTCAGTTTGGCAACCTGCGAAGAAAGATCGCGCTCGGTGGGTTCAACGGGAAGCGCGGCCACCAGTTCCATTTTGTATTTGCTCAGGCGATACTTGACTGAATCCAGGGCATCCTGGCCGTAGTCGTCATTCTGGTAGAACATGGCAATTTTCTTGTATTTCTTTTTTTCAACGGCGAATTTCGCGAGGATGCTGGAATCATCTTCATAGGTTGCCCAGATGTTCCACAGGTAGGGGTTGTGCGGATCCCAAAACGATCTGGCGCCGGTACAGGGGGAAATCCAGATGATTTTATTTTCCTGCAGAATTTTGTATACGGACTGACAGCTGGCCGTGCCCACGCCGCCCACAAAGGCAAAAATGCCGTACCGCTCCACCAGTTCCTTGACGGCGGCTACGGTCTGGGAGGGATTGTACTGGTCGTCGCGGACGAAGAATTTAATTTTACGGCCGTTAATGCCGCCCTCTTCATTCACGATGTCGAACATGAGCTTACTGCCGCGAGCGACGGCACCCCAAGGCGCCGCCGGGCCCGTCTGAGGTCCCCACGCAGCAATGCGAATTTCTTTGTCATCAAATCCACGCTCGGCCGCTGCCTGCCCCGCTGAGGCAAACAGAAAAACGGTAAACAGACAAACAAGCATTATCCCCATTACCTTTTTAAAATTCATAGCCCTTCCTCCTTATGTTGTTAGTGACATGCCAAATCGTTCTTCATCATTCTACAAATGTCCATCCTGCGAGAAAAAGTTTCTCAATATAAGGCACATGGACATCCTTGCCGGTTTGCTCGGGTGCTCAGCTTTTGTACCACTTGCCTCCTTCTTTCAGGAATATGAAGCCGATGTTGACAACCGACTGCCTGCTTACGCCTTCACGGGCGAACGTCACTTCCACTTCCACCTGGGCGATCTTATCGGCTGTGGATATGGTTTGCGGATCCTTGTTATCCCGGATGTAACTCACGCGGACGATTTGATACGCAACGACACGATCCGGCGAAACTTTGGCCTCGGCGAGATACTGTTTATAGTTATGTGTTCGGAGGTAGACGGATGAAGGAGCAAAACAGGCGTATACCGCGGGATAATCCCGGCGGATTTCCGCATCGAGAAAGCTCCGGGCGGCTTTGAGAACCGCTTGCTCCTCGCGGTCGCCTGCCGAGCCGCAAGAGGCATTTCGGGCAAGGCCTCCCACCATCGCCGCGATCAGAATAAGAAAAATCACAGCAGTCAGGTTACTTTTTAAAATAATTTTGCACGGTGCGTCTTTGTTCATGGTGCTTACACCTTCTTTACCCAGTGCTTGGCAAACAAACCGCTCGGGCGAATGCAGAGCACCAGAACGATCACTACGAAAGCCGTTATCGGTTTCCAGACCGGCCAGGCATAACCGAAAAAGTTTTCCAGGAGCCCCATGATGGCGCCGCCGATCAGAACGCCGGGAATGCTCATCAGCCCTCCCAGAACCGCGGCAGCGAAGGCTTTTAAGAATGGTTCCATCATGAACTGCGGATCCAGAATGGTTTTGGCCGTGAGCAGCACGGCGGCGATCAGCCCGATGACCGAACTGAATGCCCAGGAAAAGGCAAACACACGGTCCGTGTTGATGCCCATGATTTTTGCCGCATGCTTATTCTGCTGGGTCGCCCGCATGGCCGTTCCGAGTTGTGTATATTTGAAGAAGAAGAAAAGGAAAGCCATCACGGCGGCGGCAATAACGAAGACGGCCACCGCCCACTGGCTGATCAAGAAACCTTTAATCGGCTCGTATGTTATCATGTAGGAAATCGGGATAGAAAATTCTTGCTGCTCGGCGCCCCATTTCCAGCTCGCAAATCCCATCATCAGCATTTCCACACCCAGCGTAATGACGATGAGGCTAAGCAGCGTGGGATTTTTAGCGGGCCTGAGAAAAACATACTGAACCAGAACGCCCAGGATGGCGGCAAACACCATCGCTGCGATGAGAGCGACCCAGAAGGGACAATGATAAAACGTCAGCAAGTGAAAAACGATGAATGTGGAAAACATGGCCATTTCACCTGCAGCAAAATTCATGACCTCCGACGTTTTATAGATAATGACGACCGCCAGACCAAAAAGACCGTAGCAGGCGCCCATCGCCAATCCCTCGATTAACAACTGTACGAAAGGCATATCTCCCCCTTATCTCATCGTGACTTTCCGTTTTTGACCGCTCTCGCCGACTTCATCAGCTTTGTCCCGTTGCAAAAGACAATCGTGGTTTCACACTTTCGGTGCGTGGATATGATTTTAAAAAGGCCAGGTCTTCCAATATTTCTTCATTCGGATCCAGACTCCGAAGATTCCCATGGGTTCAAAAATCATGATGCCGATCATGACCAGTCCCAGGGCGATGGCGCTTAGATTGTCCATGCCCGTAATGGAAAGCCAGCGCTGCGAAATGGCTACCAGAAAATCTCCCACATAAGCAATGTCCTTGACGTTTTTGAAAAGGGCGTACATCAGGTACGTGATAAAAGCGGCGCCCGTGATGGAGCCCATGATGGAGCCAAGCCCCCCCACCACAATCATGACCAGAAAGTAAATGGACAGAAACATGTTGAATGTGATGGGATCGAAAAACCCGAGGACGAAGGCAAAAAGACCGCCGGCGATACCGGCATAAAAGGCGCTCACGGCAAAAGATAGTGTTTTGTATACGGTGAGATTGATGCCGATGACCTCGGCGGCGATGTCACTGTCGCGGATGGCGACAAAGGCGCGTCCTGCTTTTGTTTTTAAAATATTGATCGCCCCCAGGACCATGAGGATGGTTATGATGAGAATGAGATAATATTTGCTCAGGTCTGTCGTGAGAGTAAGATTCCAGCCCAGCTGAGGGATGCCGATATTCAGAGCAGGCGCTCGAAGGCCACTGCGGCCTCCGAATATTTCCGTATGGCCGATGATATGCATGATCGCCAAGCCGAACGCCAGTGTGGCGATGGTCAGATATGGACCTTCGAGCCTGAGCGCCGGCAATCCCAGGATGAAGCCAAAAAAGGCTGCAATAAACGCCGCAATGATAATAGCCGGGAAAAAAGGCATACCCAGCTTTGTCATTAGCAGCACGGTGGCGTAAGCGCCGATGGCGAAGAACCCGGCATGTCCCAGGGAGATTTGCCCGGTTGAGCCGACCAGAATATTGAGACCGACGGCGAGGATGACGTGGACCATGATCAGGTTAAAAAGATATAAGTAGTAATTGGTTGATATGAGAGGAAGGGTGAAGAGCGCGACCATTAGAATGATAGCCCAGAAAAGAATGGTCCCGCTTTTGAAAAGCTCGATATCCTCGTAATACGCCCGCTTCATGTCCATAGAGATCACACGCTCCTATAGTTGTCTGATAGAAGGGTTGATTACATCTGGTACAGCTTCGCTTACGTTACTTATTCAATGACGGAGGTGCCGTGGGTACGTCAAGATATTTTGACTTCCGATGTAAGATCTGGTGCAAACCATGTCCTAATTCGGGAAAATCGCAGTTCCCAACTGTAACCATCATTCACCATAAGCCATATGCGCAGTATATATTATCTCAGGATTTTAATAGTAGACACCTTATTATAGCAAAGATTCTGTGTCAATATGAAATAATCAAAACAGTTTCCATACAACAATAGTATATAAATATTTAGGATAAGCCGCCGACACCCATCATGCCGGAAAGGAAGCCGGTGATCGCTCCGGTTACAAGAAAAATGACGACATTCACATGAACGGGATGCTCCCCAAAGGTTGCAGGCAGATGGGGTTTCAATGCCAGCAGTGCCGCGCAAAAGATCAGGAATATGCCGAAGGCGCGTCTCAGCTTCCAGCCGGGAAGCGCATTGGCGTAATGCGCACCGGCGCGGACCGTAAGCACGGCCGTTAATGCCAGCAAGGCTGCGGCCAGAAAATCGATATCCCCTCGCAGGCCATAGATCAGCGCACCGCCGGCTCCCGTAAAGACCAGCGCGACCAGACTTGTTCCGTGCGCCCTGTGCTGCGAAAGTTTGAGGATACCGATCATCAGGGGGACCATGATCACTCCGCCGCCCAGACCGATCAGGCCGCCGAAAGTACCGGCGGCAAGTCCAATAGCAAAGCTGATAAAGTGCCTTTTCATTCCTGCTCCCCGAGAAGAACGAATGGAAGATATCGTGTGTGGACCGCCTTTTGACCGCTACCGATGTATGCGGCCACGGGCCAGGGATGCGAACACCCCGAAGCCGCATGTCACGGCCAGTATGCCGAAAATGATTTTAGAACTTACGACCAATAACGCGTTGGTTTCACTGGTGAGGCTCCGGTCACCGATGACCCAGGCGAAAACCAGCATGGCGATGCCCATGCTCAGCATCTGTCCTACCAGTCTCATCGTGGCCTGAGTTGCCGACGCAATGCCGTAGAATTTGTTTTCGACCGAACTCATGACTGCGTTGACATTGGGAGAGGAAAACAGCGCAAAGCCGACGCCCAGCAAAGCCAGGCAAAGTACGATGTAATAAAGTGGTGTATCGGCGGCGATAAAAAAAAGCCCCACGAGGCCAATGACGGTCAGCGTCATGCCGGCGGAGGAGATGATCCGTGGTTCGCAGCGGTCGGACAGCCGCCCGGCTGCCGGTGAAAAAACCGCCTGCAGCAGGGGTTCGACGACCAGAACAATGCCTGTCTGTGAAGGTGTCATCATCTTGATGTGCTGCAGGTAAAGGCTGAGCAGAAAGGTGACGGCAAACGTTGCCGCGTAGTTAATCAGGGCGGCGAGATTGGAGAACGCAAAGACCCGGTTGTCCAGGAACAGGTGAATGTTGATGAGGGGGAAAGGTCTCTTTAACTGCTGCCGAATAAAGAATATGAAACAGACGATCCCGACGGCGATCAGAAAGCCTCCTCGGGGGGAAGGCAACTGCGAAAAGCCGTACATCATGGAAAACAGCGCCGCCGCGTAAAGGATCGAACCGCTCAGGTCAAATGCTTCGCCCTTTGCCGCCATCCGATGTTCCTGAGCCATGCGCATGGCAAGCCCGGCGGCCGCCGCTCCCAGTGCCGCGTTGACGATGAAAATAGTCTTCCATCCCAGGTGCTCGGTGAGTATGCCTCCGATAAAAGGCCCGCAGGTCAGGCCGATGTAAACCGCCGCAATGTTGATTCCCAGCATCTTACCGCGTTCATTTACCGGATAGGCGGAGATCAGCATCGCCGTGCCCGTGCTGAAGATCATCGCGCCGCCGATGCCCTGCACAACGCGCAGCGCGATAAAAATTCCCTCGGTCCAGGACCAGATGCACGAAAGAGACGACAGAGCAAAGATCAGTGAACCGGAAAGAAAAAATATCCGCCGGCCGTAAATATCGGCCAGCCGCCCCATTGGCACCAGCATGATCGCTGCAGCCAGCAGGAACGATGAGGACACCCAGCTTAAGCTCAGCGCACTCATAGAAAAATCGCGGGCGATCATCGGCAGGGCGACGTTGACGGATGAACCCATGAAAGGCGTCGTAAAGGAGCTGATCGTGGTGGCCAGAAGGACGATAGGGAATTTTCTTTTTACGGTCATGCTTTCACATCAAGACAAACCTGAATTCACATTCCGGGAAATACTTTATGGCGGAGCGCCGCGAAATCATCTTTGCCGCAGGCCATCATCAATGTGAGAGGCATGGCTTTACGGGCCTGCTTGAGCATCGCTTTGGATAGTTCGCGGATATCCCACTGGGCATGTTCGTCAGTCCTCAGGCGCGACAGGTGGTAGAGTTCCCGGGCGTTTAATTTCATAAACACCCGTTTGCGATGTGCGTTGGTCAGCACGTAGGCGGCGGCGTAAGGATCTCTCTGCCCGATTTGTTCATAGGCGCCGTTGGTTTTTTTGATCAGGGCCATAAAGTCTTTTTGCCGTCCGATGGCCTTCACCGCCGGCGGTACAGTTTCACCCAAATCGGGGTCATAGTCCTGGCTCACAAGCGTGGCCATCCGGTGACGCTTAAGCTGTGCGAAGCAGCTTGCGCTCATGATCAATTCGAAGTGCAGATCAATATTCTCGAGTTCCCTGAGCGCGGCATCATAGGGCTGGATATTTTCAAAGGCGATTTTGAACAGGGTCCGGGCATCACGCGGACTCATCCGCTGGGCCGTCTTCAGGCAATGGTCATAGCTCAAGCCTGATGATGCAAAAAGGAGCGAGGCGGCGGCAGTGATATCGGCGTCGGGCGCTGCCCAAACAAGTCGGACGGCATCCGATGATCCGGCGTTACTTTCCCCGGCGATCCGGCTGCAAAACCCGCGCAGGTTCTGACGGGTCAGGCGATCATAGTCCGTCGCCTGGGTATAGCGGATGAGGGATGGGGCGATGTCTCTCGTTGCGGCATAAAGTTGTTCGCCGTAACAGCGTGCTTCCGCAAGCGGGAGCGCTGAAAGCCTCCGGAGCATCAGTTCCAGATTGCGGGCGTTAATCGTCATACCCAGCTGGGTTTCCGTGGCAAGCGAAATCGCGTAACGCGCATCCTCTTTGGCCCAGCCCTCGAGCAGCGATTTGTTGGCCGGATTCTCCGCCAGAGCTCTATTTTGCTCGAACACATAAGGCCGCAGCTGCTCATAGAGCTCGCGATAAAAAGCGTTTTGCATGGTGACGGTGGAAACAAACAAATCCTTAAAACCCGCCTCGACAATTTCCGCGGGTACGACAAAGTCTTTATCAAACAGAACATAACGCTGCGATTTCTCAGTGTAGGAACACAGGCGAAACTTTTCAATTTCTTCCACAAGCAGGCGGGAAACGCCGATGACGTCAATATTGAAGACGGCGTGCTCGGCAACCGAGCTGTGGCCCATTTCAAAAACGATGTTGCGGTTGGATTTGCGGGCCTTGTCCACTTCGGTAAGAGCGTCGGCGCGCAGCTCGTCAACGGACTTGGGACTGCGGCTGATGCGCGCGTAAGCGGCAGAAATCGTTTCCGGCGTGATATCCTGTTTGATTGCGCTTTTTTCCTTGAGGCTGCGAATCAGATTGTAATCGACATTATAGCCGGCCAGAAGAATCTTCATCGGTATGCTTTCTTCTCCTTTTGTTAGAGTCGGACCATTTCCACGCGCGGCAGCGTCCGCCCGAGAAAGCGTTCCCCAATCGTCTGAAACCGGTACGGGACATCACTGACGCAAAAGAGATAGTCCGGCGCCTGCCGGCTTGTATTGCCGAGGTCCCGGCGGATAATCAAATCGGCGGCAATTTCCGCCATCGCCTCCGCGGAATCGATCAGCCGGACGCCTTCTCCGACGATATCCTGAAAGAGCGGCTTGAGGAGTGGATAGTGCGTGCAGCCTAGCACCAGCGTATCGATGTGTTCAACCAGGACCGGCTTCAGATATTCTTCGGCGACGAGACGGGTGGCGGGATGATCCAGCCAGCCCTCTTCCACCAGCGGCACAAACAGGGGGCAGGCCTGAGAGAAAACTTTGGCCTCACGGTCCAGAAGGTGAATGGCGCGCGCATAAGCGTTCGAGTTGATTGTAGCCGGCGTGCCGATCACGCCGATGGCTTTGCTGCGGGTTGAGGACGCGGCAATTTTCGCGCTGGCTTCGATGACCTCGAGGACCGGCACGGGCGAGATGTCCCGGATGGCCTGGTAGGCCACAGCCGCCATTGTGTTGCAGGCGACGATCAGGAGTTTGACGTTCTTCTTCAATAAAAATTCGGTAATTTGCAGCGCATAGCGGTTGATCGTTTCCACGGATTTTATGCCGTAAGGCACGCGCGCCGTATCGCCGAAGTAAACGATGCTTTCAAAGGGCAGGCGCTCCATGAGCGACCTCACGACGGTGAGTCCGCCGATGCCGGAATCGAAAACGCCGATCGCCTGATTGTTTTTGTCATTCATACTTTTTTCTCTCATATCCGCATCATAAAGTCATCGACTTTTTCCTGTTGTTCAGATAAAAAGCAAACCGGCATCGGTTCATAAAGTCGATTGGGGAAAAGTGCTGTTTTTTTATCACAACTTTCTGAAACATGCCAAGATTTCTTGGACAATGATTATGGTGATTCATCTTCAAGAAAAAACAGTATTTTTTTAAGGGACTGGCTTTTGACTATCATCATCCATGGTCCTTGACTTATTCTTTCTCATCGATAGATTGTAAGCTGATTCAGCTGGCGGAAGGGAAAAATGATGCGCCGTTCGGAAAGGGAAATAGAAGACCCGGCAGAAATTAACGCTATTTTGCAGACAGCACCGGTCTGCCGGATCGCTATGGCCGCGGGCGGCCACCCTTATATTGTGCCGGTCAACTTTGCGGTAAGCGGTCATCATCTTTATTTCCATTGTGCCCGCAGAGGCAAAAAAATCGACATGCTGCGAGACAATCCATCCGTTTGTTTTGAGGCGGATATCCCCGGCGATTTGCGGGGGTCTGATACGGCCTGTTCGTGGGGAATGAAGTATAAAAGCGTCATCGGTTTCGGTGAGGCCTATTTTATCGAAGGCGGCAGCGAAAAGAAACAGGCTCTTGGCATCCTGATGAAGAAATATGCGGGCGGAGATTCCCTCTCCTATGACGACGCTATCCTGGACAAGGTCCTCGTGATCGGAGTAAGAATAGAATCCATGTCCGGCAAAAGATCAGATTGAAGCATGAGGTGCTGTCCTTAGCGTTATGATCATTGCATCGACAATTGCGGAGATTGCATGATTCAAAATAAGATTGTCGTCCGTTATGCGGATAAGCGTTTGCAGAAAGGCGTCACCATTAATTTTTCCCCCGATCGGGAGACATTTCATCTGGGGCCGCCAAAACTGGCAAATGCTGACCAGTTAAAGATCGTTCGGATCGCTGATTTAAAGGCGATTTTTTTTGTGAAAGATTTTGGCGGCAATCCGTATTTTGAAGAGAGGAAGAATTTTGATCCGGGCAAAGCTGTTTTTGGCCGCAAAGTGAGAGTCGTTTTTCAAGACGGTGAGCTGCTTGTGGGCAGCACCACCAGTTATCGACGGGATCGGCCTGGGTTTTTCGTTATCCCGGTGGACCCGAAATCCAACATTGAACGCTGCTTTGTGGTGGTCCGCGCAACCAAAGAAGTGGCGTTCATTTAACGGTGGCGACTGTTGACGGCTTTGAGGCCCTTGGATCTTCTTTTTGAAGGCCTCCGGGGCAGATGGATCGGCTTTCCGCAGATGCCGAACGGTTTGATGGAACCGGCCTCTCGGGATGGTGCCATTTGCAGGAATATCAGGATCGCGAGGGTGCGGACATCACACCCCGGATTCACGGGGAAGCGGGCCACGCCCGCACGACACTTGATAAGGAAAGTTCGATAGCATGCCTATTTATGTACAAATCTTCTTGCTGGCTGTGGCCTTTATTGTTTTTGTTCTCGGAGTGATGTACGTCACCGGACTGGGACTCAGGCGGGTCTGTTTCAAAATCATAGCGGAACTGGAAGAAATGAGAGCCGTGAGCCCCGGTAAAGCCGTCAAGCTTCAGGATGAGAGAAAAAATTTCTTTCGCGTGGGAACGCGCAATTTACGGCCCAAGGCATTGGGCGTCCTTCTTGCCGATGGGCTGGTCATCAAGGCCGGTGACGGCAAGTACTATTTAGACAAAGAAAAGCTTGCGGAAATGAAAAGCAAGGTCGGCAAGTAGACACGAGCAGTCCTGAATTGAAAAATAAATTCAGAGGGCTTATTCAAGCCTCCTGGTGAATCGACCGCCTGAATATGGTGCCGGATTACCCAGGAGCGACGCAGGCTGAAAAACAAGCGCGCAAATAGAGGCCCGGGCGAGGCCTGTCTTTGCGCCAAGGGTTACGCATCATAAAAAAAGAAGACAGACTGTTTATGAACAGTTGCCTTACCGGATCGTCAGCGCTGACATCACATCCAGAATGCCGTCGGCGGTAAAAAAGTACAATTCATGCGCGGCGACCTGCTGGCTTTTATCCGCCGATTCCCTGAGCACCGGAACAATTTCGATTGCCGAAATGTCCATCCACTTATTATCCACGTTTATGCGAACAACTGCCCCTTGGGCATTTGTTTCATGAAGAATTTTGTAGGAGCTCAATACCCGGACGACGAAGTCATTCTTTTGCTTGGTCACGTAAGCCGCCCTCTGCTGAAGGGCGCGGATTTTGCCGTATTCCTGAGCCTGCGCCAAAGGTAAAAAGGAAAGCAGTAATCCTGCGGCAAAGCACGTGATAAAGATTTTTTTCATGCCGATCTCCTCTCGTCGGGAAAATGCGTTGATTCAATACAATATGATTGACTTTACCGCTTCTTTTTTCTATATGCCAGATGAAAATTCATAGTGGTATCAAAAATTAGCGGGCGAGGCGCTTTCGTTCCGACAATTCCGGGAGTAGATTTTGCAATTTAACCCGTGCATGAAACATAAACTGATCCGCAATTCTGCGCGGCACTTTGCCGAAGCGGAACTGGCGCCTATTGCCGCCGAAATTGACCAGCGGAGGATTTTCCCGCGCGACGTCATTGCCAAAATGCGCGATCTTAACTATTTCGGCCTGCAGGTGCCGAAGGCATACGGCGGTGCGGCGATGGATTCCATCAGCGCCGCGATCGTGGTTGAAGAGCTCTCCCGTGTCTGCGCGGCGGTCGGCCTGTGCGTGACGGTTCATAACGGGGTAGCCGTCTATCCCTTTCTGCAATTTGCCGATAAAAGCCAGAAGGACAGATATCTGCCGCAATTGACCGCAGGAGACGTCATCGGAGCGTTCAGCCTGACCGAAGCCAATGCCGGGTCCGATGCCGGCAGCGTAGAAACCACTGCCACCCGAACCGGTGCGGATTACGTTTTAAACGGCACGAAAATTTTTGTGACAAACGGCGGCGTCTGCGGTGTTGCGCTGATTTTTGCGTTGACCTCGTCGCCGGATAACAGGCTGCAGAGCAGTGTTTTTATTGTCGAGAGCAAATTCCCCGGATTTCTGCGCGGAGAACTGGAAGACTTATGCGGCATGCGTGCCAACCCCGTGTCGTCCCTGTTTTTCGAGGATTGCCGAGTGCCTGAAGAAAATCTTTTGGGAAAGCTGGGCGACGGCATGAAGATCGGACTTGCGACACTGGATAACGGCCGGATCGGCGTCGCGGCCCAGGCCCTGGGCATTGCACAGGGTGCCATGGAAGCGGCGGTGAAGTATGCCAAGGAACGGCAGCAATTCAAGAAACCCATCGCCACCCAGCAGACCATTCAAAACTATATCGCCGATATGGCAACGGAAATCATGGCCGCACGTCTTCTGCTTTACCGCGCTTGTGAGCTCAAGGATGAGGGAGCGCCCTTCGGCTGCGAAGCATCGATGGCAAAGCTCTATTGCAGCACGGTGGCCTCGAAAGTAACGTCGCTGGCCGTTCAGATACACGGCGGGTATGGTTACAGCAAGGAGTACGACGTGGAGCGCTATTTCCGCGACGCCAAGGTGACCGAAATTTATGAAGGCACCAGTGAAATCCAGCGTGTGGTGATTGCCCGCGCGATATTGTCTCAGCCGATTTTGTGAGCCGCTATGTTAAATATTGTTGTCTGCATTAAACAGGTTCCGATGGTCACCGAACTGCCCTGGGATGAAAAAACTGGAACGCTGAGGCGTGATCTGGCTGCCGGGATGATGAATCCCGCATGCAAACACGCCGTGGAAGCCGCGCTCCAGATCAAGGCAGCGCATGGAGCATCCATTACCGTGCTGACGATGGGGCCCCCCGCTGCGGAAGAAGTTTTGCGCGAAGCGCTGGCGATGGGCGCCGGCCGCGCCATTCTCATCTGCGATCGAATATTGGCCGGATCCGACACCTATGCCACGTCGTTTGTCCTGGCCGAAGCCGTCAAGAAAGAGGTCCGAGGCTGCGATCTGATTTTGTGCGGGGCATACACCTCCGACAGTGAAACCGCTCAGGTGGGGCCGCAACTGGCCGAAGAGCTGCATATCCCGGCGGCGGCTTATGCCGAACATCTCGACATCTCCGGACGAACGCTGCGCGTGCGGCGTCTGGTGGACAATTTTCGCGAAACACTGGAAATGGAATTTCCCGCCCTCGTTACTGTTTCGATGGAGCAATACGGCCCGCGCTACGCATCGTTTGCCGGTCTGAACCAGGCCTTCATTGAATCGGACATTGCCATTCTGAATGCGCAAGCCCTGGGAATTACGGCCGCCGATCTCGCAGCGCACGGGTCGCGCACCAAGGTGCGCAAAGTGTTTATCCGTAAAACCCAGAAAGAAAATGTCAGGATCACCGGGGCGGCGGCCAATGCGGTCGGTGAATTTCTCGACCGGTATCAGCGAACGATCGGCGCCGTGATTGGAAAATCGATCGAAGTCAAAAAGCAGGTCTGAGACGGAGAAAAACGGACGGGCGAATGAAGAAGTCACGAAAAAGCATCTGGGTATTCGGCGATTACCGCAACTATTACCAGAACCGCGTAACGCTGCAGCTCATTTCCAAAGCGGTTGACCTGGCGCGGGTGATTGACGCGGAAGTCTGTGCGGTTGTCGTCGGCCATGAGATTGAAGAATGGATCATGGAGTACACGGCACACGGTGCGGACCGCATCCTGGCGATCGACCATCCTTCTTTAACCAGTTACAGCACGGAACACTATCTGGCGCTCATGGAACGGCTGGCAGGCGAGAGAGGCCCGGATATCATCTTAATCGGTGCGACCGATTTCGGCCGCGAGTTTGCACCCCGCCTGGCCAAGCGCCTGCAGACCGGCCTGTCCGCCGACTGCGTCGGCTTGGATATCTCGCCCGACGGACTGCTCGTGCAAATCGCGCCGTCTTTCGGCGGCAACATGCTGGCGGAAATTGTCACGGAGAAGCATCGGCCGCAGATGGCGACCGTGCGCCCCGGCACCTTCAAGGAAATCCCGCATAATTATGAGCGTACCGCCGTGGTGGAGCGTCTGCCGCTTCCGGCGCATCTGCCGGTTTCCAGCGTTCGTGTCATTCAATACGAGCGTGCTGCGCAGCGGGAGCACACGATTGAAAACGCAACGGTGATTGTCTGCGGCGGGCGCGGCATGGGCAATAAAAACAATTTCAAAAAACTCGATGAACTGGCGAGGCTTCTGGGCGGAGACGTCGGCGCGACGCGGCCGGTGGTTTACGCCGGATGGGCCAATCACGAGGCCCTGGTCGGTCAGGCGGGAAAACATATCAAACCCAGAATTCTCTTTTCCTTCGGCATCAGCGGTGCGATTCAGCATACGGCGGGTCTGGGGGAAGCGAATTTCATCGTCGCGATCAACAAAAATCCTCAGGCCACCATGATGAAAATGGCTGACGTTGCCATTACGGCGGATGCCGGGGATCTGTTGAATCACCTGATCAAAGAACTCAAGAAACGCATTCGGGAATAATTCCAACCCATCGTCCGGAGGTCATCATGAACGATTTTCGAAACGTGTTATACGCGATTGATCTGGATGATGACGCCATCACGATATCACATCCCTCGGAGATGCCATGGAATCTGCAAAACGATTCAATAGCCGGGGCCATTACGCCACGTTCAGAGGAAATGCGGCGGAGGAGATCGTCAAGGACTACAGGAAAATTCGATTGACCTGCTGATTGTCGGGCATAAACATCGCGGCAGGCTATACTCATCCTTGTCCGACAGCACCGATGTCAATATTATTGATCGGTGCAGCTTCCGGTATTGGTCATTCCGCAAAAAGGGATGTAAAAAATAGTATTGTTCCCGAAAACCGGTCCTGGGCCTTTTATGGGTCATCTTGGCCGAATCTTCCAGAGGAGAATCATGGATATTTTAAGCAATATGTATCTGGGGAATATGTTGCAGGACTGGCTGATCGCCGTCTTTATTTTAGTCGTCGTCTTCTCGATATTGAAAATTATTCAGCGCGTGGTCATCCGCAAACTCGAACGTCTGGCCGCTTCTACGGAGAACCAGATTGACGACCTGATCGTCAGCATGCTCAAGCAGACAAAATTTCTGATCCTGCTGGTTGCTTCCGCTTACGTCGCATCGAGTGCGATAACGCTCAAGCCGTCCATTGCCGCCGTGTTGCAGAAAGGGGTCATCCTGATTCTGATTGTCCAGGGAGGACTGTGGGCCGGCGCCGCTATCTCCTTCGGTCTCAAGCGAATGATCGCCAAGCGGGCCGATCAGGACACGTCCACTGCGACCACCATCACCTTCCTGGGGTTTGTGGCGCGATTTGTTTTATGGGCGATCGTTCTTCTCTTGGTCCTCGATAACCTGGGCGTCAATATTACCGGCCTGGTTGCCGGTCTCGGCATCGGCGGCATCGCGGTCGCGCTGGCGGTGCAGAATATCCTCGGCGATCTCCTGGCCTCCCTGTCGATTGTCCTCGACAAGCCGTTCGTGATCGGTGACACGATCGTCATCGATAATCTGACGGGAACCATCGAGCACATCGGCTTGAAGACGACGCGTCTGCGCAGCATTGACGGGGAAGAACTGATTCTTGCCAACAGCGATCTGTTGAAGAGCAGGATCCACAACTACAAAAGGATGCAGGAAAGGCGCGTGGTGTTCACCTTCGGCGTCACCTATCAGACGCCGCCTCAGACGCTGACCCGGATCAACGAGATGGTCAGGACGATTATTGAAGCCGAGCAGAAGGCTCGCTTCGACCGCGTCCATTTCAAGGCGTACGGTGACTCGGCGCTTAATTTCGAGGTGGTCTACTTTGTGACCGACCAGGATTATAAACTGTACATGGATATCCATCAGTCCATCAACCTGGGCATTTTCCGCCGTTTCCGGGAAGAGGGCATTGAATTTGCCTACCCCACTCAAACTCTTTATATTCAAAACGACGCAAAAGACCATCTACGGGATCTGCCGCAATCAGGATGATTATCCGAGGCACGCAGGGAACGGTCTGGCCACCCGTATGGGGTGGCCAGACCGTTCCCTGCAGATACGTTGAGGAAAGTCTGGACTTGGATGGAATTATTTCATGATGAAGGTCATGACCAGCGCGAACACCGCGTAAGTTTCCGGCATGGCGCCCGACACCAGCGCATTGGCCATCGTGTTTCGGCCTTCCTGGATACTGCGGATACCCGCTGCGCAGACAACACCCTGATACCAGGCGCTCAAAAACATGGTTATGCCAAAGATCGCCGCCCGGCCGGCGACAGTATAAGGATCGGTGTTGAACTGGGCCATGTTGGAGAATAAAACCACGATCGAATAAATGCCCTGGGAAGACGGCATCATGGCCACGGCAATATTCTTATAAAAATTTTCCGTTCCCCCGCCCAGAAGGGCTGAAAACGAAATGGACAGGCCGACGGCGGAGCCCGCCAAGCCCAGAGACAGGCTCAGTCCCATCACGATTTTGGCAATGAGCGGCGCCCAGTTTTCCGGCGTTGCCGCTGCCTGGGCTACGGCCGGGGAAACAAATCCCACCGTCACAAGGACCGCCGCCAAAACTACCATAACCCATTTTCCCTTCTTGCTCATAACTTACCCCTTTCGATTTTGAATGGTTTGTATTCAACTCCTCCCCCTTCGAAGAAACTTTTAAAGGCTTCTACAAAATGGAGTCGGGCGGAATGGATGGTGCTTCCCAGAATGGAAAGCGCAAGGTTGAACGTATGCCCCAGGATTATCACAAACACCGCCAGTGGAATACCGATGATCGGGCCTGCGGCGTTGAAAATCATCAGGGCCAACTGGTTCATCACCGCGGCGATGGCGCCGGTCGCGATACCCAGGCCGAATAGACGGGCATAGGAGAGGAGATCGCCGACAAGGCCGGTGAGGCCATAGACATTCCAGAGGCCGATGCCGAGCCGTATGAACCAATTCGGGTTGCTGGTGGCAAATAACAGGGTTAAAACCAGACCCAGACCGAGGAAGCCGATCCCCCCATAGAAAATCCACATCTCAGAAGGAGCGGGAAACCAGATATTTCTGACGATCAGCATCACGCCGCCCCAGAGAACAAAAATTAGGCCGAGTTTCTGGAGCCTAATATACCGGTCGGCCGACTGCGCCACTCCCAGAAGATAAGAAAGAGTCAAATGAACAACCCCCAGGCCGAGGGCCAGGTAGAAGTAAAGCATCGGATTGCCGGTGCCTACGGAAACGTCGAGAAGAATCCAGCGGCGATCCTCAAAGTTGTAGCCGAAGACGGAACCCGTGATGATGCCCATAAGCACGGCGGCCACGGCAAAGGCCTTGCAGAGCTTGATGACCAGCGGCAACCCTTCCACTTTCCCGCCCCATTTGCGCCCGATGGCGTGCGCAACCAGATAGAGGACCACACCGTAACCGGCGTCGGACAGGCATATTCCGAAAAACAGGACCATAAAAGGGGCAAAGAAATAGGACGGATCGAGGTCACGATACTTGGGACTGCCGTAAAGCTTTAAAAGGGGTTCGATGCGCCGGATAAACCAATTATTTTTGAGAAGGACCGGCGGCTCTTCTTCCGGCAGGGAGTCTCTTATTTCGCATTGAAGCGGAAGGTGCTCCCTTTCGATCTCCCGGAGAAAATCATTGACGTGATCCTCGGGAATCCAACCCTGAAGGCCGAAGAGATAATCCTCGGCATAGAGCGTCCCCATCTGCTCCAGATAGTGCGCCTCGTTGAGGGCGGACGTCATCTGAGCTTTCAGAGCATCGGCTCTCAGGGCGATACCGGCCAGGCGGGCGGCGAAGGACTCTTCTTCCGCCTTCAGCCGTTCGATTTCTTGCCGGGCTTTCGCAAGCCCCATTTCCGGCATCGGCAGGGGAGAGGCGACGGGAATGTCGATTGGTCCTTCCAGCGAAATGGTATAAAACAATATCGTCGGCTTTTCCGAAATAATCTCGGCAAAAATTCCATCGGGAATGGTCAGCTCGGCGCCTTTCTTGCGATCCATGCGCCAGCGCCGGACAGACACACCGGCCTCTTCCAGACGACGCAATGCTTCGGGATCGAAATCTCCCCAGGGGGTGAGATCATCGGCCAGGCGTTCGAGAGCCTGTCTCCGGTTGCCAACCTCCTGAAGGGCCGCCAGCTCATCTTCCGCACAGCGAGCCAGTTCATCATCGGGACAATCGACAGGATGCCTCTCTTCGCGGCGGCTATAGCGGCTCACCGCCTCTTCGATCTGCCCGATCCTGCGCAGACGCAGCAGAGCGGCGGAAGCCTCTTTCTCGCCTGGGCCAGCAAGGGGTTGAACCGGTTCGAGGTGAACAACGCCGGCGCGCTGGAGAAAACGCACCGTTTCTTCTTTATGAACGGAAGAGCCGACCAGAAATATCCGGTCCATTTTCGCGATGGCCATGGTCAAGACCTCCCTCGGCCCGTCTTTTTGCCGGACGGCCGTTTAATGTTGTTATCCATCATAAACCCGCCTCCAGCAGGCGCTTGGCAACCTTGGCCACGCCCACGGCGGCGGCCTGCTGGTCCTGGAGATAAACAGTGATTTTGCGCAGGGCTTCGCGGCACTGGGGAATCAGCCGCTGCTCATAGAGGTTGATCCGCTGGCTCGTCTTGCGGAAACCGTCCGCTAGAATCCGTTCCTGCTTAAGGAGTATCTTCAGGTGCTCGCGCCGGCGAATCGCTTCCCGCAGGCGCTTAAGGACAATTTCGAAACTGTAGGATGTGGCGAAGATGCTGTAGGAGATATCTTCGAAGATCACCTCCTGAAAAAGCGGAATCTTCAAACCCGCCACATTATGCATGGAAACCCCGACCTGCCGGATTTTGATAAACGGCTTAAGCTGGCCCTCCATATCCCGAACCAAAGGAGCCCATAGAGCAATGTCCGCCATAAGCTGAAGCAGAGCGTGATCTTGCTCCCGGATGTCCTTCCGGACGACCGCCAGTTGCATGAGGAACTGCTGCTTGCGCGCCTCCAGAGCGGGAAGAAAGCGCTGATAGAGCGCCATTTTTTGTTTTTGCTCCCGCAGCGACACTTTATTGAGTTTGATCCGCTGTGCCATGTTTTCAGATCTCGCAGAGTTTATCTTTTATCCAGTGCTGATCAATAAATTCCTGCTTAATGCCGACTTCTTCCGGCCGGAAGCATTCCGACAACGTTTTCCAGCCCAAATCCAGGGCATCGTTGAGGCCGATGTCCACGTTCAGATCCATGAACCGCTCATAGAAGAGCTTCCCGAATCGCAGATACCGTTCATCGTCCTCTGTCCTGTCGAATCCCATGGCCAGCTTCTGCTCCACTTCGCGGCTCTTGGCGAAAAGGCGGATCATGCTGTTCATGATCACCCCGTGGTCGGCGCGGGTCACCTTGCCGATGACCAGCTGTTTGAGGCGAGAGAGAGATCCGAAGGGTTCGATGACCCCTTTGCGCAGATAGAATTGTCCTTCTGTAATATAGCCCGTATTGTCGGGAACCGGATGCGTGACGTCATCGCCCGGCATGGAGGTTACGGCCAGAACGGTGATGCTGCCCGCGCCTTCAAAATCCACGGCCTTTTCGTAGCGTGCCGCCAGATCGCTGTAGAGCGATCCCGGATATCCGAGGTTGGAAGGGACCTGATCCATGGAGATGGCGATTTCCTTCAAGGCATCGGCAAACGCCGTCATGTCCGTGAGCAGCACCAGCACGCGCTTCCCCCGGACGCCGAACTGTTCCGCCACGGCCAGGGCCATGTCGGGCACCAGCAGCCGCTCTACAACGGGGTCGGATGCCGTATGAACAAACATGATGGAACGGGAGATCACGCCCGCCTCTTCGAAGGCGTGCCGGAATTTAAGATATTCGTCATACTTGAGGCCGATGCCGCCCAGGATCACCACATCAGCGTCGGCGCGCATGCCGATGCGGGCCAAAAGGTCGTTATAGGGCTCGCCCGCCGCGGCAAAGATCGGCAGTTTCTGGCTTTCCACCAGGGGATTGAAAACATCCACCATGGGGACGCGCGTTTCAATAAACCCCCGGGGAATAACGCGCCGGACGGGGTTGACCGAAGGACCGCCTATTTCGATTTTAGGCAACGCCGTCAGATCGGGTCCGTTGTCGATCGGCTCGCCGGAACCGTTGAATATTCTGCCCAGCAGAGCATCACCGAAAGCCACGCGCATGGGGCGCCCCAGGAAACGGACCTGATCGCCCGTGGACACGCCCCGGGACCCGGCAAATACCTGTAAGAAAACATCATGACCCTTGAGCCGGATCACCTGGGCCAAAGACACACCGTGCCTGCTTTTCACCTGCGCCAGTTCACCATAACCGATGTCCCTCGCGGGTACCGTGATAATGTCGCCCTGGATTCTGATGATGTGAGAGTGTTCTGTTAACATGGGCTGATTGCTCCTTGTCCTGCTATGATGGACTCGATCTCGCCGCGGTATCTAAGATAGGATTCCCCCTTAAAAGGGCAGTATTTCATCTGGAAGAAACGGTTGTGAAGGGCGGTCATCTCCAGACGCGCCTTTTCTTTGTTCTCAAAGGTGAACGGATGGTGCACCATATCCATTAAAAGCAGAAAATCGGCAACCTGGCGTTCCAGTGAAGTTGCACGGTCCACAACATCGAACGAATCCTGCTGGAGGCAGACGGCGTCCACAATCTCGGATTTCAGATAGGTGATGAGGTCGTCAAGCCCGATTCCCTCTTCACCGACGACAAGCATCATCTGATGCACGTCGCTGCCGGCGTAGAGAAGCTGGTGGACCTCTTCGACCAGCTTCACCCATCCGTCGCTGCGCTGGGCGAGCGACTCCTGCATTTGCCGAAGATAGAGGCTCCAGGAGATGAGAGGATCAATGGCCGGATAGCGCCGCTGGTCGGAGCGTGTCCGGGAAAGACCATAGAAGGCGCCCACAACCTTGAGGGTGTTTTGCGTGACAGGTTCTTCGAAATTGCCGCCGGCGGGTGAAACATTGCCGATCACGGTGAGCGATCCGGTAGCACCGTCGGAAAGCTCCACCAGCCCCGCGCGTTCATAAACGGCGGCGATACGGCTTTCCAGATAGGCGGGGAACGCCTCTTCGCCGGGAATTTCTTCCAGTCTGGCCGAAGATTCACGGAGAGCCTGAGCCCAGCGGGACGTGCTGTCGGCCAGGAGGAGCACCTTGAGCCCCAGAGAGCGGTAATATTCGCCGATGGTAATACCCGTGTAAATGGACGCCTCGCGGGCCGCGACGGGCATGGACGACGTATTGCAGATGATCACCGTCCTGTTCATCAGAGAGCCGCCCGTCTTGGGATCTTCCAGTTCCGGAAACTCCCGGATGGTCTCCACGACTTCACCGGCCCGCTCTCCGCAGGCCACGATAATCACGACGTCCGCCTCGGCATAGCGGGAAATAATCTGCTGCAGAACGGTCTTGCCGGCTCCAAAAGGGCCGGGAATACAGGCCGTGCCGCCTTCGGCCAGGGGGAAGAAAATATCAATGAGACGGCACTGGGTAAGCATCTGCCGGCTGGGGAGCAGCCTCTCCCGATAGGCGCGGACGGGCATCTTGACGGGCCATTCCTGCTTGAGGGTGACGGGTGCTTCGCGTCCGTCCTCCGTGCTTTTCAGGACGGCAATGGTCTCACTCACCCGGTAGGGGCCTCGCGGCATGATCTTTATGACTTCCCATGTTCCGCGCAAAGAAAGCGGAACAATCGTATGGTGCTTGAAGAGTCCTTCGGGAACACTTCCCAGATACTGACCCGCCTTGACAACAGCGCCTGCGCTCACGGAGGGAGTAAAGTCCCACTGTCTTTCCTCATCCAGGGAATTTAAGTACTGCCCCCGTTTGAGGAAAAAATCCTGTTCATTTTCCAAATGCGTCAGGGGGTTCTGAAGGCCGTCGTAGATCATACCCAGGATGCCCGGCCCCAGAGTTGCCGAGAGCAGTTCGCCGGAAAATTCCACCTCGTTTCCCACGACCATACCCGTGGTGCTCTCGAAAACCTGCATGTCGATCTGCCGTCCCCGAATACGGATCACCTCCGCTTTGAGGGACGCTCCCTGGCATTTGACATAAGCCACTTCGTTCTGGAGAACCTCACGGCCCTGGTCGACCTCGCAGGTTACAAGGGGGCCGTTTATCGCGATGATACGACCTTTGGAAAGATCACCCACATTCAACCTCCACTGTATATAAAATTCTCGATATCATACGGAATTTGCATTCTCTCCCAGCGGTTGTAAATGAAGGCGCGGGCGAGGAAGGCCAGGATGGCGTCCAGAGAAAAAGGGTTGGCGCCCTGGCAATGAAAAATCTGTTTCAGGCGCTCGCCGTCAACGATGCGCTCCGCTTCCAATGGATTGCTTTGACCGTCCAGCCGGGAGAGAAGCCCCGAAAAATCAAATGACCGGAGGCCCGGCATAATGGTGCGATCGGCGATATTTCCTTCGCTTTCCCGAAATCGCAGAGCCGCCAGACAATTGCGCAGTTCGATCTCCCAGGCGGTGTAATCGATCAGGTAGCGGCAACCCTTTTCTTCGGCCCCGGCCAGCAGCGCTCCGTAACAGAGCTCCCAGAGGCGATCATAGATATGGGGACGTCGGATTCCCCGCTCCTTTTCGTCCAGGAATTGCCTGATAAACACGGGCAGATTCTGCATGGTTTCCATCTCCTCACGGTTCAGGGTTCCGCCTTCCAGAAAATGATCCCTTCCTTGTTCGATGCTTTCCCAATTGGCCGCATCAACGACGGAAAGCTGCGTCCGCAGCAGTTGATCGTCCTGGGGTTGGATATGACGGCGTACGATCCGGGTCAGGTCGGGAAACGAGACGGTAAGCTTTTCCCCCAGGGACGACGGCAATGGCGGCAGCAGACACGCTAGGAAATAGTAAGCCCCCATCGTTTTTTACGACTCCTTCCGGGGGAAAAAGTATTTCCGAAAACGGGGCGAACAAAATTCGGAAAACACCTGGACCAGCCCTTCACTGAAATTAATATGGCTGCCCGTGCCTGCAACACCGATCTTGAAGCCGAAGGAAATTTTATCCGTAAACCGGACCTCCAGCGGATGGGCCATTTTGTGGCGGAACTTTTCGATAAACCAGGTTTCGAGTTCGGTTTTTTTGGCTGCCGGCAGGAGGATTTCGATGTGATGCTCTTTCCCAATATGCTGGATATATCCGGCAAGAATTTCCAATATCATTTTTTCTAAGAATTGACCGTCGTTAAGGATGGGTTTAACTTCCGCCTCAATGACGGGATCGACCACCACCTTCTCCAACCGTTCTTCCACCATGATGAGAAAATTACGGCTGGCCGTCTCCAGATCGACGTCCATCTGCTTTTTCAGGTTTTCGATTTCCCGTTTGGTCTGCTCCCGGATCTTATCGGCATCCATCCGGGCGGCGGCAACAATTTTATCAGCTTCCGTCCGGGCGCTTTTACGGAGAAGGTCCGCCTCGGCCTTCGCGGGTTCCAGAACTTTTTGCGTTAATTCACTGGTAATGTCTCCCAAGGTTTTTGCCATATTAACTCTCCTCCTTTTACAGGACAGAACTTTTTAGACATGTATAGACAGATTGTCAAGAGGGTTTGTTGCCGCAAGCGGTCCTGAACTCATTATTTTATCTGCCATATCTCTTTTCCCAGTATTTCATTCATACAGGATTGCACGGTTCTGATCTGTAAGCAATCACTTTGCCGCTTTACCCGCGGCTTGATCGCCAATTGATGCCATTTCACATAAATTTTTTCATCGCCCGAATATTGCGCTTCTTTTTTTGTGTTATTTCCAGGTAAAAATAGATGTTTGCCGCAAGCGAATTACAAGCAAGATCAGCTTCTCGCGGGATTTTTCAGGGTCGGGGAAATTTGGCTTTTTCAGCTTTTCAGCGGCCTTTGGCCACGTCGCGTTTTGGGTCCTTTTGTTTATAAATCTCAGATGTATTGTGTCGCTTTCTAAAAAAGTGTACGCGAAAACCTAGACCATAGAAACAACCGCGATTGCTTCCGCGTCACACAGTCAGCCGCTGCGAAAGGGATTGAAATGTTTTTTTCAAATATCTTTTAGCCGATTTGAAAGCAGGCAATCAGCGCTTCTGCGAATATCGCTCCTAGGTTAAAGCCGTTTATTTTCAGGACCTTGTGCCAGATATAAATATCTCTTGAAGATGCACTGGAAAGCAGATAAGGTGAGATAACTTTGCACTTAGGTGTTGTCGTTGTTATCTTAGCTATACCACACTTGGGATTGATAAAGTTGGCAAAAAGAAGGTTATGGAGGACAATACATAATGGCAGCAACACTGCGCAAATCTTTAAAAACCATCGAGGACTACAAGGTCACGAGTCCTCACTATACAGATCTCCTGGATATACTGGCGGAAATCCTGATTCTACGGGAGGAATACCGCAAGAATATGACGCAGCCGATTTTTTCAGTGGACAGCAAATTGATTTCCGGGAAAATGGACGGAGGTCTTCCTCTGATTGATCTGGCGGGCCAGAAATATGATTTAACCCGGCCGAAAGAATACTTTTATTCGCTCATTGCCATCGCCGAAAAAAGAATGCCGGCCGAAGCGCAAAAATTTCTGGACGTGATCAAGGATGAACATTTCGACTGGGAGACGATTATCCGGTCATCGTTTAATCCTAACGCGGCTGAAGAGGAAATTCCGGATAAAGAAGTGAAAGCATCCGGTGAACATGATGATCAACTTGACCTGATCGACCTGTTTATCGAAGAAAGCCTGCGGCCGGAACTGGAAGTTATTGCCGAACAATACGGCAAAGCGGTTGAAAAATCGGCCTGGTCGGAAGGCTATTGTCCCATTTGCGGCAAGGAACCAAAAATCGGCGAAATCCGGGAGAAGGAAGACGGCAGGCGGTATCTTTTCTGCCATCAGTGCGGCTATAAGTGGCATTTCCGCCGGATCAAATGCCCTTTCTGCGGGAATGAAGAGCAACATTCCCTGGCGTATTTTGCCGTGGAAGGTGAAGAAAGCCATCGGGTAGATGTCTGCAATAAATGCCGCCGCTACATCAAAATCGTCGAGTTGCCCAAGTCGTCTGAGGATGTGAATCTGGACGTGGAAGATATCGCCACCCTGCACCTCGACATGCTGGCCTATGAGGAAGGCTATAACTGAAAAGGGCTGTAGCTTTTAGACTATAGACTGTTAGAAAAAAAGCCCCTTGAGGATTTGTCCCCAGGGGGCTTTTTTTATTTCTTGTGCTGCGTCTGCCGAAATGATGCGCCAAGGCGCGACAGGCCTTCCGAGCAGTCCCGGTTGGGAAGACACGCCTCGATAAAGACAAGCTTATCTTTTTCGGCGGCCGCCGTGGCGAAAGCTTGCGCGAGTTCCTCTTCATTGCCTGCACGGATTCCGATAACCCTGTCCCCACCGCCGAAGGCGCAGGGCAGTGATGCGTAATTCCACATCTGGATATCATTATAGAGACCATCTTCATGAAGCACCCGTTCGATCAGATAACCGTCATTGTTGATGAGGATCACCACGGCGGGCAGGTGCTGCCGGATCAGCGTTGAGATCTCCTGAGCCGTCATCTGAAATGCACCGTCGCCCGTGAGCACTACCGGCCGTTTCTGCGGTCTGGCCGCGGCGACGCCCAGCGCCGCCGGCGTGCAAAAGCCGATGGAGGTGTAGTAGGCCTGAACGATAAAATTTTCCGCTTCTTCAATGTGAAATTCGGGTGCCGCGCAAAAGGCATCCCCCGGTTCGGCCAAAAGGACCATATGGTCGTCGAGGAAACTGTTCACGCATTCGTAGAGCCGCGACGCCGTCAGGACCCGGTCCTTTTCCGGAACAAACGGACCCCGGGGACGACGCGTTTCATCCGGATGAGAATTCACATACAGTCGTGTCTTTGCCTTCTTGGTCAGGGCTCGGATAAAATCTCCCAGTTGTACGTTATGGTAAAAGTGGCGGCCGATGCGAACATCGCCGTCGCCCGCATCGATGATGCGCTTGTTGTCGAAGTTCATGCTGAAAAGTCCCGTGTCCAGATCCGTGATCCACACGCCCAGTGACAGCAGGCAGTCCGACGATTCCACCTGTCTTTTCACGGTCTCGCGGCTCCAGCTGCCCTGGTAGATTCCGATGAACTGCGGGTGCATTTCCGGCAGAACGCATTTGCTGCTCAGCATGGTCGAAAAAGGGATTTCAACCGTTTCCACAAGATTCAGCGCGGCGGGTCCCAGGCCGAAACGCAGGAGTTCCACACCGGCCAGTACCACGGGATTGGCTGCCGCATCGAGAATCCTTGCGGCTTCTTCGACGCACTCGTCCAAGCTTTCCGGATCGGAGACCCGCTGCCGGGAGTGCGAAATGGGCCGCGGCGGACGGCATGTCACACGGGCCATATCCGCCGGCAGCTCGATGTATGCGGGCAGTTTGTGAATAACGGCATTCATAATGGCGCGATCGATTTTCTCCGGCGCGGAATCTGCATCGGTGATGATTGCCGCATCAACCGTTACTTTCTTGAAAATCTCCAGTTGGACGTCGTAGCCGGCGATCAGATGATGGACCAGCGCGCCCGTTTCCCGTCGATGCGCGGGAGGTGCGCCGCTGATCACGATCAGAGGCACGCGCTCGGCATAGGCTCCGGCCACCGCATTCAGGATGCTCAAACCGCCGACGCCGTAAGTCACGATCGCGGCTCCGGCACCGTTCATGCGGGCGTAACCGTCTGCGGCGTAACCGGCGTTCAGCTCATTGCAGGTCCCGATCCATTGCAGGGGACTTACGAGCACCTCGTCGAGAAAATCGAGAATATAGTCGCCGGGGACACCAAAAAGATGGTTGATGCCGGCTTCCTTCAAACGATGAAGCAAATATTGCGAGATGGTGCAACGGGCATCGGCATTGGCAGTCATGGCGCGCATCCTTTCTTTAAGGAACGTTGAGGGTTAGTGGTGCAATGTAAAATGGAGAATGATCGCAGGGACAAAGTTATAAAAAAGGAAGGCGCCCGTCAAGCGTATTCTGTTAAATTCGGGCTGAAAGATTGCGCCTGAGCTTTGCCGTCACGGAAGTTGATTTATCAAATAATGTCTCCATTTTTCATTGTTCCTCGCAAAGTCAGGGACTCCTATTGAAAAGTCCAATTTCATTCTTCACTGGAGCGAATGAATATCTCTCTCCTCGGTGGAGGGATGCCATCCCGGCAATCACTCCATTCGGAAGGTGATTTGCCTTCCGAGTTACACGTGGCGATGCACGTTTCAACAAGCGCCTCGCACATTCTCCTGTCTCCAAAAAAGTAATTGCGGCAGGGCATCCTTCTGGCGTTGCAACAGGTTATGCATGTATTGGCGTCTTCGTGTTTGGGTTCATTGGTCGCTTCGTCAGCGATGAAGCTATCGGAAAAGGGGAAGATCAAAAGAAAAAGGATCATCATACAACATGATATCAGGTGGAGAATTCTTATTGGCCTCATCAGGCCACCTTCAAATTAAATACGGATATTTGCTGCCTGCTTAAAAAAAGACTGGGCTACCTGTCCTTGAATGCCCGGGTATGCTGCACGATGGTCAAAGGTCATCTTGACACGGGATGCCCGGACCCTAATCCTGATGGTTTCCCGGTTCGGGTTTCACCAATCCCTTGACGATGGAGGTGCCGTAATCCCGGCCGGTATTGAAGGCATGAAGGTTATTGTCTCTGGTTGCCGCCGGTACGGAATCAAGCACCGCTTTTTTCAGCGCTTCGGCATGCACAAGAGGCTCCACTGCCGAGAGAAATCCCAGCATGACGATGTTGGCCATCATCTTGGTTCCCAGCTGTTCGGCAAAACGCGTGGCGGGGATATGAAACGTCTTATAGTGCATATCGGCCTTGCGCGTATGCACCAGATCGGTATCCCAGATCAGCGTGCCTTCGGGGCGCAAGGACTTGACGTTTTTCATATAAGCTTCCTGGCTCATGCAGATGAGGATTTCCGGTTCATCCACGCAGGGAAAGAGAATTTCCTCGCTGCTGATAATGACCTGGCTCGAGCAGGCGCCGCCGCGCGCTTCCGGCCCGTAGTTCTGCGTCATCGTTGCATGCTTATGATCGTAAAGCGTTGCGGCCTTGCCCAGGATGTCTCCGGCCATGACAATGCCCTGGCCTCCGAAGCCGGTGATTACTATGCGTCGTTCTCTTTTATCCGGCATCGTCTTTACCGTCCTTTTTGATGATCGGGATGCATCGCCCGCCACTGGGGCAGATTGAGGCGATTGACTTTTTCGTAATGATCCATGAAGGTCGGGCGCTCGATATCCACAAACTTCCCTACCGTGATTTCCCGGTCAATATCCATGGATGCATCCTTGGGGTCGATATCGCCGCGAATGACGGATCGGCCCTGATAGAATTTCATCATCTCCAGTGCCGTTCCCATACGATTGCGCCTGCCGAACGATGAGGGGCAAGGCGTGATGACTTCCACAAAACTGAAGCCGCGTTTTTCCAAGGCTTCGCTGATGGAACTGCGAAGCGAGCGGACCTGCATCGCCGTCCACCGCGCTACATAAGTGGCGCCGCAGGCTGACGCCAGGTAACAGAAATTGAAAGGCTCTTCCGGCGAGCCGTTCACCGTTGTCGTCGTCTTGGCGCCGAGCGGTGTGCTGGGGCCCTGCTGGCCACCCGTCATGCCGTAATTCAAATTGTTGACGCAGATCACCGTCATATCCATATTCCGGCGCGCGGCGTGGATAAAATGATTGCCGCCGATGGCGAACAAATCCCCGTCGCCGGAGACAACAATGATTTTTGTTCCCGGCTTGGCGAGTTTCAGGCCCGTCGCAAACGGAAGCGCCCGGCCGTGAGTGGTATGAAATGAATCCAGTTTAATGTAACCGGCCATGCGTCCCGTGCAGCCGATGCCCGACACCATCGCGATGGAATTGGGGTCCCAGCCGGTGTTCTTAATTGCAGCGAGCAATGCATTGAAAACGGTGCCGATGCCGCAGCCCGGGCACCAGATGTGAGGGATTCTCTCTGTTCGAAGCAGGGAATCCATCGGATGAGGCGGAACGTTTCGAGCGACTTTTGCTGTTGTCATGTTTTTCCTTTTATCGCCTTTTCAATGGCGCTGTATATCAGACCGGGGTGAAGGATCGCGCCGCCATAATTCGACACGAGGCTGACCGGACAAGCGCCGCCGGCGCACCGCTCCATCTCCAGAACCATCTGACCGCCGTTGATTTCCGCCATGATCAGCTCTTTGACCTGCGGCGCAACCTGCCGGATCAGGTCTTCGGGAAAGGGCCAGATTGTTTCCAGCTTGATCAAGCCGGCCTTCATTCCCTCGGCGCGGGCGTTGCGGACGGCCTGCATGGCCGAGCGGGCACTGATACCGTAGGAGACGACCACCACTTCCGCATCGTCCAGAAACATGTTTTTCGTGCGGATGATTTTGTCCCGGTTCTTGCGTATCTTATCCACCAGGCGGGTAACCATCTGATGCTGCGCCCTGGCGTCCATGGCCGGGTAGCCGCGGTCGTCATGGGTCAGACCCGTTACGTGAATGCGATAGCCGTCACCGCAGTTGGCCATGGGGGCGATGCCGTCGTCATCGGCTTCGTAGGGCAAATAATCCTCCCGGTCCACCGTAGGCTTGCGCCGGTTGACGACTTCGATTTCTTCCTCACTCGGAATAATGACGCGTTCGTTCATGTGCCCGACGGTTTCATCCGCCAGGATGATCACCGGGAGGCGATAGAATTCACTCAGGTTGAACGCGCGAATGGTCAGATCAAACATTTCCTGCGGGCTTGACGGCGACAGAGCAATGATTTCGTAATGGCCGTGCGATCCCCAGCGAGCCTGCATCATGTCCCCTTGCGCGACCAGTGTGGGCAGCCCCGTACTGGGCCCCGCCCTCTGGACGTTGCATACCACGCAGGGTGTTTCCGTACACAGCCCCAGTCCGATATTCTCCATCATCAGCGAGAATCCGGGACCCGACGTGCTGGTCATGGATTTCACACCACCCCAGCTCGCACCCAGGATGGCCGCCATCGAAGCGATTTCATCCTCCATCTGGATATAAATGCCGCCGATTTCCGGCAGCCGGCGGGACATCGATTCGGCGACTTCCGTTGCCGGTGTAATCGGGTAGCCCGCAAAAAAACGGCAACCGGCCGCCAGAGCTCCCTCGCAGCAGGCCTCATCGCCGTTCATGAAATGTGTTCCTGTTTTTACTTCTTTGGCAAACAAACTAACTCTCCTTTTTCAGCGTCACTCTTCAAGGTCGTCATAATACTCAACGCTGTATATAGCAAACTCCGGACAGAGAATTTCACAAAAATGGCAATTCACGCAGCGGGTCGTGTCGATGACTTCCGGCGGGTGATATCCCTTCCTATTGAAGACGGCGGAAACGCGCAGAACCTGCCGCGGGCAGTTGGCGATACAAAAACCACATCCTTTACAGCGGTCTTCAATCACCATCACCTGTCCCATCTTCTTTTTACGATGGCCTATTTCGTCAGGCTGGCTGATCGAATATTTCTTTGTTTTTTGCATAGGTTCTATATATTTCTCAAGCAGTAACAGATTTACTGAAGGCAACCTGCCTGATGGATTTTTATTTGCTTGATTATCCGGGATTTTGTGTCGGGACCTGTTCCCTTACGCCAAACTCCATCAAATGCGCATAGGTGCAAAGTGGGCATTATAAGAATAAAGACGTGCTGTCAAGAAAAAATACTCCCGGATCAAATGGTTCTTTATCAATAATTTTAAAGTCATACTACAGCGAAATCGCTTTCCGAAGGATAAGGCTTGATTTTCACCGGGGGCCATACTATGGCTAAAACTCGAATAAATTCCAAGGCGGTTCACCTGATGCAGGACACCGATATCAATCACGTCGTTAAAATTCTGAAAAAAGAATTGGATCTGGGAGAGATGCCCATTGTTTCGCATCTGGCGGCAAGCGAACGTAACCCGTTCGTCATCCTGATCTCCACGCTGCTCAGTCTGCGCACGAAAGATGAAGTGACCGCGCTCGCAACCGACAGGCTGTTTGCGCTGGCCTCCACTCCCGAGGAGATGTTGAAAATTCCGCAGGCCCGAATTGCGAAGGCCATTTATCCTGTAGGATTTTACCGCAATAAGGCCAAGACCATTCATCATGTCTGCCGGGAGCTGGTAGATCGCTTTGGCTCAAAAGTGCCGGATGATCTCGAGGAACTGCTCGGCATCAAGGGAATCGGACGGAAAACGGCCAATCTTGTTGTGACTCTAGCTTTCGGAAAGGACGGCATTTGCGTGGATACACACGTCCACCGTATCTCCAACCGGTTGGGTTATGTCCGGACGAAAACTCCCGATGAAACGGAAATGGCTCTTCGTGAAAAGCTACCCCGGAAATACTGGATCATTTACAACACGCTGTTCGTGGCGTTCGGCCGGAAGACCTGTAGGCCCGTCTCGCCGTTTTGCAGCACCTGCCCGATCAGACAATACTGCGACCGCATCGGAGTAACTGTGAGCCGATGACAGCGAGGCACCGTGAAAGAAAAAAGTTGACGATTTCCCGTCATTTGGATATGATCCGCCCGCTTTCGAACAGCGAAGACGGGAATAAGCAGGTGTCTAAATTAAAATATACTTGTTATTGTTGATTAAATCATCTTTGGCTGTAAATTAAAAGAAGCGTTGAATATTATATAAGCCGGTGATATGTATCCCGCTGGTCAGAATGATACTTTGAATAAAAGGATGTAAAAAGAATGACAACATTATTAACGATCATACACATTATAGCCTGTATTACGTTGATATTAATCGTCTTGCTTCAGGCAGGCAAGGGAGCAAATATGGGCGCCGCTTTCGGCGGCTCAAGCCAAACCGTCTTCGGTTCCAGCGGCGCGGGAACTTTTCTCGGAAAAATGACGGCAGCCGTAGCGATCATATTCATGCTGACGTCAATTTCATTAACCTATACGGCAACCAAGAGAACGTCAGGATTGATGGAAGGGGTATCGACTCCCGGAACTCGGCAGACAATTCCGGTATCTCCGAAACCTGCCGCGCCGCCTGCAGCGCCGACCAATGTGCCGGGCACGGCGAAAACACCGGCTGCCCCGGCAGCGAAGTAAAATTAGTTCTTTTCATGCCTGCGAACCGATTCCCGTTTCTTTAAAGGTCTTGAACGGAAATGTGTATCGTGTTTAATGTTCTTATGCTGCCGAAGTGGTGGAATTGGTAGACACGCTATCTTGAGGGGGTAGTGATCACAAGTCGTCCGGGTTCAAATCCCGGCTTCGGCACCATTTAAATATTGCAGTTTCTGGCGACGCCTCCGGATGACTTCAAGGATGAAGGCATGAAAATGACTGCACTGCGTCCCGTTCCCGCCTTTCCCCTCTGACTCTCGAAACCTTTTTTAAAAAAACTAAACCCGATAATAGAAGGCGATCGGGCCAAACAAGATCAGCGATCCGAATTTATTGCCATCCAGACACAGAATGTCAGCCCGTCTCAGCGGGCAAAACTTTTGCCTCTCTGGTTTTACCGTCGGGGTACGGGAAGATTTTTTCGCAGCGTCTGGCGCGGATGAAAAAAGAAAACCGTCATTTGAAATCCCTGAGCGTTACCGATGAGCTTACCGGTCTTTACACCAAACGTTTCTTCAATAGGCAGCTGACGGTCGAAATCGCTCGTACGCAAAGAACCGGCGATCCCTTGCCTGTTATTTGTTGATCTGGACAACTTCAAAATCGTAAATGACACACTGGGGCATACGAAAGGCGATGAATTTGCCGCGTCTTGCACATTTAACGGACCGGAATTCTTGCACCGCCTCGATCAGTTATTATATGAAGCAAAGAAGAAGGGAAAAGGGAAAATTGTCCGTCCGGAGATTGACGTGCTCGACACCAAAGCGGTGACCCGGGCGGAAAAAGAGATTTTGTATCATATCTTCCGGCCGGCGCCGAAAAAGAAACGAACCTGCCAAAAAGGATCAAGGAAGAAAGTTAAGGCAAACAAAGATCTGAGACCTGTGGGATGCATCCCTCAAGACAGGATTATGCCGGGAGTTCATCTTGAGACAGGAGATCCCGTGATGCGCCGGATCAGCCTAATATCCGCTCAATCGCCGAGCCGTATCGTTTATATTTTTCCGGGGATAAAATATCCTGAAGACATTCCCTTTTTTGCACTAATTCGGCCAGTATATCATCCGGCAGAAACATGAATACCGCGCAGTTGGTTTCTTTGGCCTGTTCGAAGCGCCAGGCATAGAGTTTCTTGAGCAGTTCCTTTTGCTCGCGTTCCATGGCATAGTATCCCTTAATCTTCGAGTAGCCATGCCGGTCAAATGTCCTTTCCTGCCAGGTAGCGGCGGCGATTTTGGCAAAGGCTTCTCCGGCTGCATCTTCCAGCCCTTTGGCCCGCAGATCGGCTTTCTGTCTTTCATACAGCGCAGGCAGCAGGGTTACATCCTGGACGGCGTATTCCAGCTGTTCATCGGTCATGGGGCGATGATCCCAGCGCGAGCGCTGCATCTTTTTGCTCTTCTTCAATTCCACGCCCACGAATTCCTTGATCATTTTTTCCAATGAAAGTTGTTTGAATCCCAGAAGCATTGCCGCGCGGTGCGTATCAAAAATATTCTGGAATTCAAATCCGTAATCCCTTTTCAATAAACGGATGTCATTGTCCGCCGCATGAAGAATTTTCACAACGGACTTGCTTTTCAAGGGTTTGACCAAAAAAGATAAATCCAGCTCAGCGGTTACATCGAGAACGTAGGTTGTCGGCGGGGCAAAAATCTGAATCAGGCAGAGTTTTTCCCTGAAATAGCGAAATGAATCATACTCCGTATCGATGCCTAAAATCGAAGCCTGTTTCAAATGCTCAGCCGCTCTCCCGGCTGCTTCCGCGGTATCCACCAGTAACCAATTCGTATTCATAAAGGCTACTTAGCCGAAACGGAAATTTAATGCCATATAAATGATGCGTACCGGTCGGGCCGGCCCCGCGCTACGGGGCTACCTGACTGGTTTTATTATCCTATTCTTCTTTACAAAATGTGAAGATGTGTTACGTTTAATCAAACGTCACTTAGGTGAGGCTTTTCATTAATGGTCTTAAGAAAACAATGCTTCTTTCTGATCCTGCTGATGTTTCTGGGAGGCTGCAATATGCAAAATCGATTTCTTTATTTTCCCAATGATGATCGGCCGCAGGCGGAAATGCTTGCTTCCGAAAATATGATGCTGTGGCGGGCAGAGGCGTCCGATTACCGGGGATTAATCGCCCGAGAAGGCAATCCCGCACCGCACGGAACGATCGTCCTTTTTCACGGCAATGGCGGCACGGCCTTCGACCGGGGATTCTACATGGAGCCGCTCGCGGATTTGGGTTTCCGGGTGATCCTGGCCGAATATCCGAAATATGGAGGCCGTCCGGGCAAGGTAGGAGAGAAACCATTTGTAGCTGACGGGCTGGAAACGGTTCGCCTCGCTCATGAACAATATGGAGATCCGCTCTATCTTCTGGGAGAATCTCTGGGCTGCGGCGTAGTCGCTGCCGTTGCCCAAAAGACCTCCGTGCCTGTTGCCGGGCTTATCCTCATTACGCCCTGGGATTCGCTCGCGGCTGTGGCCAAACATCTGTTTCCCTTTCTGCCGGTTAATCTGCTGCTTTCGGATAAATATGACAGTATCGCCAATCTGCAATCCTTTAAAGGCAAGATTACCGTCGTCGGCGCAGAGCGCGATGAAATCCTTCCCATCCGGCATGCGCATAACCTGTATGCGAATTTACCCGAAGGCAGGAAGCGTATGTGGGTGATTAGTGGCGCCGGCCACAACGATTGGCCGTTTTATGCTCAGGCATCGCTTTGGAAGGAGATAACGGACTTTGTGATTGTTGAAAAAAGCAGCAAATAGTCTTGGGGCAAAAAGTCTATCCGTCGCCCACTAAGCTGTTTGCAATTTCCCGGCAAATCGCATATTCAGCCCCAAGAAGTTTCTCCGGAAGTTGGGTGGAGAATATTGAAGGAGGAGTTCTTATTTACCGCCGAGTGACAGCATCGCGAGTGATGCGAATCAGCGCATTTTTACTCCTGTTATTTGTGCTGCTTGGCCTGGCCGCGCTTTGCCTTGGTGCAATTCCTATTGCTCCGGCCGATGTCGCCAGGGCTGTGGCCGATGCGCTCTTCGGCAGCGCACCCGTGTCTTCCCGAGAAGAGGTAATCTTGTTTTCCGTGCGCCTGCCGCGGATTCTCTTTGCCGGAATTGTGGGGGCATCGCTGTCTTTGGGCGGCGTCGTCTTTCAGGCGCTCCTGCGTAATCCGCTCGCCGATCCTTATGTGCTGGGCATTTCCGGCGGTTCCGCACTGGGTGCGATTATCGGCATTGTTCTGGGCGTGAGTTCCTTCTATCTGGGTGTCCCGTTTCTGGCTTTCTGCGGCGCACTTGTCACCGTTTTTCTGGTATTTATCGTGGCGGGGGGATCGCGGGGACTCCTCCTGGACAACACGCTGCTCCTGGCCGGTGTGGTGGTCAATTCTTTTTTTTCAGCGGCAATTCTCTTTGCCCTGTCCATCGTGAATAGTATGGAACTGCATAGCATCAGCTTCTGGCTGATGGGCGATCTTTCCGGTGCAGCCGGAAAAGAGATCGCGTTTGCCGCACTTAGCCTGATGGTTTGCTTTGTCATCCTCTACGCGCAGGCACGCAAGCTCAACCTGATCGTGCAGGGTGAAGATACGGCCCTGCAGCTGGGCGTCAATGTGAGGACGACGAAGTACATTTTGTTGATTGTGACGTCACTGATGACGTCGGCTGCCGTATCCCTGGCGGGTATTATCGGTTTTGTGGGCATCATGGTGCCGCATATGATGCGCCTGGTTTTCGGCTCCGATCACCGATTGCTTTTGCCTGCGGCGGCGCTCTTCGGCGCTTCGTTTATGGTGGTGGCCGATACGCTCGCGCGGATTGTCCTCACGCCCGCGGAGTTGCCGGTCGGGGTGATTACGGCTCTTTGCGGCGCACCCTATTTTATTTTTCTCATGAGAAGAAAGGGCCGCGGGTAATGTCGATCATCAGTGCTAAGAGTATTTCTTTTCGCTACACGGATAAACCCGTGCTCGAAGATGTCTCGTTTGAGCTGGACGACGCGCGGATTGTCGCAGTGATCGGGCCCAACGGCTCCGGCAAAACCACGCTGCTCAGGATGCTGAATGCGACGCTCTTTCCGAATGCGGGACAGGTTCTCGTCTGCGGCAAAGACACGCGCCGCTGGTCGCGCCAGGAAATCGCCCGGGCCGTTGCGATTGTCCCGCAGGAGTCGCACGCTATTTTCCCTTTTTTCGCTGAAGAAATCGTCCTGATGGGGCGGTTTCCCTACCTGCGTTCTCTGGCGTTTGAAGACAAGAAAGATTACCGGATCGTGGAGGACGTGATGGCCAGGACGGATTCCCTTTCGTTCGCCCATCGCCGCTTCAATGAACTCTCGGCGGGGGAGCGGCAGCGTGTGCTGATTGCCCGAGCCCTGGCGCAGGAGCCGAAAATCCTGCTTCTGGATGAAAGTACGGTTTTCCTGGATTTAAAGCATCAGGCGAAGTTTCTATCTTTACTTAAAGAACTCAACCGCGAACAGCATTTGACGGTTATTTTCGTGACCCATGACGTCAATCTGGCCGCACAGAATGCCGACCAGATTCTTCTGCTTTACAATGGGAAAAAATATGCTATAGGAACTCCCGCGGACGTTTTGACCGCGCAGAACATCAAAGAGGTTTACGACGTTGAGGTCGGGATCGATCAAAATCCCCATGACGGATCGCCCCGAGTGACATTGTTGACCTGATAGACTGTCCTTAAAAGGAAGCCGGTTAAAGTCCGGCGCTGCCCCGCAACTGTAAGCGGAACGAAATCCACAAAATGCCACTGACGCCTGACGTCGGGAAGGCGTGGAGAGTAGGTTGCCGCAAGCCAGGATACTTTATGGATCGTCTCACTTACTTTAATCCCGAGGGGGAGAGGAGAAGCTCCATGAAGAAAATTGCACAATCCGTTGTCGTCTTTATTTTTTCCCTTTTAGTCCTTGTCATGACTACAGTCAGTTTCGTATTCGCGGCCCGGGAGGGCGTCTCTCCCGATGATGCGATCGTGATGGAAACGGTTGTTGTGACCGCTACAAAAACCCCGGCGAAGCGAAGGGATATTCCGAACGCCGTGATCATTGTCGATAAAAAGGACATCCAGGCATCCGGCGCCCGCAGTATTGGAGAATTACTGGCCAATGAGCCGGGTATCGATTGGCAGACCTACGGCGATTACGGCGGCGCCACCCAGGAGATCCACATCCGCGGAATGCGCGGGAACGCCACTCAGGTTTTAATCAACGGCGTTGTCGTCAATTCGCCTTCTTGGGGAATTGCCGACGTGAGCAAAATTCCTCTCGACAACATCGAGAGGATCGAGGTCATCAAAGGGTCCGGTTCCGTGCTTTATGGATCGGGCGCCATGGCCGGGACGGTCAATGTGATTACCAAGGGACCGAGGCGAGATAAAGTGGATCTGAAAGTCGGCGCCGGTTATGGTTCGCAAAATACCTATCGCATGGCTGCGGAAAACGGGATGTTCGTAGCCGGCGATTTTGGCTATTATCTGACCGCCGGCAGAACCGAAACGGACGGCTTTCGGGATAACGGCTATCTGAGGCAAAATGATGCTTCGCTGAAGCTGCTTCTGGATAAGCGAGATCTGGTACAAATCAGTCTGTACGGAGATTATATCTACAGAACCTACGGCATGCCGGGCGTCCGGCCGCCGGCGGGCACGCGGGACTATTCGATTGACGGGGAGACGTTTTACAACAGCGAGTCGGCGACTCTCACGGATCATGGCGGCGATAAAGACGGACATGTCGTCCTGGAGGCAAAGGGCGTTCCCTCCGAGTGGTTCGGGTATGACGCGAAGGGGTATTACACGCACATGGATAATTACATCTTTGCGCGCTGGCCATCCTTCGGTACGGCATCGGGATTGGAAAGCTGGGTGACCAATCAGGTAATCGGGACGGATGCTCACCTGAATATCTATCCCTTTGCGGGAGCGAAACTACTTGTCGGAGGCGAATATAAAAACTTTGACTGGGCGTATGAGGCTTTTACACTGGATGGCGGTGGCCATCAGACGGTCAGAACAACCAAGGACGCCAATATATTTACCAAGGGCTTCTTCACAGAGGCCGAGTACAGACCCTCTCAGTATGTAAAGGCTTTAGCGGGGTTCAGACATGAAATCCATTCCGCTTTCGGCTCGGAAAATCTGCCCTCTGTCGGTATCGTCATCAATCCGTTTAAAACAACGGCTCTGAAGTTTAACCATGGAAAGCACTTCCTCGCGCCCACGCCGAACGACCTTTACTGGCCGGCCGATCCGTATAACAGGGGCAATCCCGATCTCAAACCCGAGATCGGCTGGCATACGGATGTCACGCTCGAACAATCGCTCTTGAAGGATAAGATATTCGCGACGCTTTCTTATTTCCACTGGAACGTAGAGGATAAGATTCAGTGGGAACCGGATTTCCAGGGAGTATGGAGCCCCATCAATCTGGCCGGCTATAAGGCGGATGGCATTGAAGCGGGGATTAAAATCGGTCCCTTCTATGATTTGTCACTGGCTCTGGGATATACGTACACGCATGCCGAGGAGGAAAACCGCGAATACACGCGGCAGGACTATACGACACCCGATTTCCAGTATACATTGGTTAAGCGGCGGGCGACGATGACGCCCGAGCACCGGTTCCGGGGCGACCTCATCTATAGAAACAATTTCGGGTTGATGGTTATGGCAACGATGCGTTATGTGGGTGATCAGCTGGTTTACAATACAGAGACCACCGTCTATCCCGAGACCAAAACCGTCCTCTATACGCTGGGCTCATACTGGACAGCGGATCTCAGAATCGAACAGCGTCTGTATAAACACTGGGTGCTGTCACTGGCCGGCCATAACCTGTTTGACGCCAGATACGATACGCACCTGCAATCGTTCACCGATCAAACCACATTCATGACCACGATGAGCGGGTATCCGGGAGCAGGGCGATCTGTTTTCGGCAGCGTGTCCTATGAATTTTAACGACTTCATCAGGGGCGGCAAAATGCGCAAACGGGCAGCCAATAACCGTTATGTGATGGTGGTGATTCTAGCGGCTTTGCTGGTGGCGATGTACGTCAACCTATCCTGTGCGCGTACCGTGACGGATGAAACGGGACGCCTTGTCACAGTCAGACCAGAGCCTCAGCGGATCGTATCTCTTGCGCCCGGAATCACGGAGACTCTCTACGCCCTGGGCCTTGATGACAAAATTGTGGGCGTAACCACGTTTTGCAACTGGCCGGTCCAGGCCCGCACCAAAACACGAATCGGCGGTTTTACGAATCCGTCTCTGGAAAAGATTGTCTCTCTGAAGCCGGATTTGATCCTGGCCACTGCTGACGGCAACAGAAAAGAGACCGTGCAGCAACTGGAAAGAATCGGCCTGCCCGTTTATGTCACAAACCCCACGGATACACAGGGTGTTTTAAGAAGCATCGTGCATATCGGTGCAATAACCCATCGGGAGCGGGAGGCCGAAAATATGGTGGCAAGCATCCAGAAGAGATTAGACCATATAGCACTGCAAATACGCCACAAAAGGAAGCCGCGGGTATTTTTTCAACTTGGTCTGGAACCCCTCATTACGGCCGGCAGAGGCACGCTGACCAATGAAGTCATTGAGCGGGCAGGAGGGGTGAATGTCGCCGGTCTGGATGCAGCCAGTTATCCTCACTACAGTGCAGAGGGGATCATCGGCGCTTCCCCGGACATCATTATCTTTGCGCCGATGGTCAACGATGAAAGATTTGCCGCGGTCAAAAGATACTGGCAAAAATTCGGTGACGTGCCGGCGGTAAAAAACAATAAAATCTATCCGGTCAGCGCTGACCTGATTAATCGCGCATCACCGCGCCTTTTTGATGCCATCGAGATCATGGCGCTGATCTTCCACCCGGAGATAAGAAACCTTGACGATAGAAAGGGAAATCGATGAACTACCCGACGATACCACCTATTGATGTCGAAGCCGCAAGACAGGCCCAAATGCGGCAAGGCAGCTTGACCAAGCCTCCCGGCAGCCTGGGCCGGCTGGAGGATATTTCTATCCGGCTGGCCGGGATGAAGGCCGATCCGCTCCCCGGCGTTTCCCGCAGAGCTGTGATTGTTATGGCGGCCGACCACGGGGTCGCGCTGGAAGGTGTCAGCGCCTTTCCCGCCGAAGTCACCAGGCAAATGGTCATGAATTTTCTCAGTGGCGGCGCAGCCATCAATGTGCTGGCGCGCCAGGCCGGAGCGATTGTCGCGATTGTCGATATCGGCGTCGCTGCCGATTTTGATCCCTCCCTGCCCGGGTTACTGCAGCGAAAAGTGGCGCACGGGACGCGCAATATGGCCAAAGGTCCGGCCATGACGCGTGCCGAAGCCGAAACAGCGCTGGCCTGCGGCATGGACGTGCTGGCCTCGGTCGCCGAAAAGGGACTGGACCTGGTGGCTACGGGCGATATGGGCATCGGCAATACGACGCCGTCATCGGCCATTGTTTCCGTGATGGCCGGATTGCCGGTTGCCCAAGTCACCGGGCGCGGCACGGGGATTGATGAGGCGGGGCTGGCGCATAAAATTAAGGTAATCGAACAGGCTATCGCTGTAAACCGGCCTGATCCGGATGATGCCTTCGATGTGCTCTGTAAAGTGGGCGGGCTGGAAATTGCCGGACTGGCGGGTGTGATGATTGCCGCCGCGGCGCGCCGTATCCCGGTTGTGGTGGACGGATTCATCTCCACCGCTGCCGCCATGATTGCTGTCGGCCTCGTTTCGGATGTGCGACATTATCTGTTTTGTGCGCACCAATCCGTGGAGATCGGTCACCGGGCGATGCACAAGCACCTGGACCTCGCGCCGCTTTTGGATCTGAATCTGCGTCTCGGGGAAGGAACCGGAGCCGTGCTGGCGTTTCATCTGATTGAAGCCGCGTCACTTATCCTGAAGGAAATGGCGACATTTTCCGAAGCCGGGGTCAGCGATAAAGGGTAGAGCTCATAGCTCATAGCTTGTGGTTCAAGGATAAAGGAACGTTATGCGGAATTTGCGCACCGCTTTTGGCCTGTTGACGACGCTGCCGTTCGGGATGCCGGAAGGCTGGTACCCCGGTGACAGCGGACGCGCGGGGAGTTGGTATCCGCTGGTGGGCATCGTCATCGGCGGGTTGACCTGGCTTGCCTGGCTCGCACTTGGTCAACTTTTCCCGCCGGTGGTCGCAGGCGTGCTCACCGTCCTGGTTTGGATCGGTCTGACCGGCGGGCTGCATCTTGACGGATTGGCCGACTGCTGCGACGGCTTACTGGGGTCAGCCACGCGTGAGCGCCGTCTGGAAATCATGAAAGACCCGCATCTGGGGACCTTTGGCGGGATCGGGATCGTCCTCGTGCTGATTACCAAAGCCGCTGCATTGAGTGTGATCGCTCCGGTATCCGGTTTGGGCATTATCCTGGCTGCGACCGCCGGCCGCTGGTTCATCCTTCCCGCGGGGTTACTGCCGCTTGCCAATCCCGGCGGCATGGGAGCTGATTTTGCCAAAGGCCTCAAGCGCAGTGCTATTTTTATCACCGCAATTTTGCCGCTCGCGCTCGCCTTTCTGTTGGGTGTTTCCGGATTGATTTCGCTTGTTGTTGCGCTCGCCGCAGCGGCGGCCGTTCTCGGACTGGCCTACAGCCGTATTGGCGGGGTGACCGGCGATGTGTTCGGCATGCTCGTCGAAGTCACTGAAACGGCCATTTTACTGGGCCTCGCCGCAGGAGTAAAATGAACGGTTATCCTTTCAGACTCGGGACAACGTCTTACATCATTCCTGATGACATTATCCCCAACGTTCGCTATCTGGCCGGGAAGGTGCAGGATGTGGAACTTGTGCTTTTCGAAGTGGATGACGGCTCGAGCAACCTGCCCGGAAAAGAGCAGATCAGCGAACTGAGGAGTATTGCCGGGGACCATGACCTGACGTATACCGTTCACCTGCCGCTGGATTTGCGCCTGGCCGATGACGGGTCTTCGCGGCACGAATCGCTGACGAAGGCCCGCCGGGTGATCGATCGCACTCTGGAGCTTGACCCCTGGGCTTATGTTTTACATCTCGATGGTAAATTGGTTCGCGGCTGCACGGGCTCGGGAGCGATGCAGCGCTGGATAGAACAAGCCGTTCGATCACTTGAGCTCGTCGGCGCGTGGGCAGGCGATGTGGGAAAACCGGCAGTTGAAAACCTGGAAGGCTACCCGTTGGATTTCTACGAACCGGTGCTGGAAAGAATTGCCGTGAGCCGCGCGGTGGATATCGGCCATCTTTGGCTCGATGGCCATGATCCGGTGACGTATCTGCGCGGCGCTTTGGCGCGAACGCGCGTGATTCATATTCACGGCGTGGCCGGGCGCGACCACAAATCACTGGCGCAAATGCCGCAGGAGATGCTGGACCGGGCCATCGATGAATTGGTCCGCGCAGATTACCGCGGCGTATTGACCGTGGAGGTTTTTTCCGAAGACGATTTTCTGACTTCGAAAAAGGCTCTGGAAGAATTGAGATCCCGAAAGGAAAATAAATGAATCCTGAAATTTCGGAAAACGGCCTGACGCTCATTTTGGGTGGAGCGCGCAGCGGGAAAAGTACGTTTGTTGAACAATTTGCCCGTCAATCAGGGAAATCCGTCCTCTTTGTTGCGACGGCCACAGCGGGCGATGAGGAAATGGCCCGGCGCATCCGCAACCACAAAGCTTCGCGACCCGGGCAGTGGGAAACGCGGGAGATTCCGCTGAACATCGGGCGCAATTTAATGACACCTGCGGCCGACCTGGTGATTGTCGACTGCATCACATTGCTCGTGAGCAACCTGCTTCTTTCGCTTCCGGAAGGTTCTTCCGATGAAGTCGTCATGCAAAGAATCCGGGAAGAGATAGAAGAATTGATTGCTGCGCAGGTCCGTCTCGGTGGACAATGGCTCATCGTCGCCAATGAAGTCGGCCTGGGGATTGTGCCGCCCAATCCGTTGGGGCGCATTTACCGGGATGCCCTGGGCTTTGCAAACCAGGTCCTGGCAGGCAAAGCTTCCCGCGTTATCTTTATGGTCGCCGGAATTCCGGTGGTGATTAAGTAGCTGCCCGGGCGGGCGTATTCCGGATCGTGAAATTGCTTTATTATATGTTTTGATATAGGGAAAATGATTCTGACCAATCATAAAAATAACCATATAAAGGGATGGAACCATGAATCGAAAAGTCACAGTAGTGGGAGCGGGTAATGTCGGGGCGACGACTGCGCAGCGGCTGGCGGAGAAAGAACTGGCTGACGTTGTGCTGATCGATATCATCGAGGGTGTGCCGCAGGGCAAGTCACTGGATTTAGCCGAAGCGGCTCCGATCGAAAAACACGATGCGCATCTGGCCGGCGCCAACAATTATGAGGCGTCGGCCGATTCCGATATCGTGATTATCACGGCGGGCATTCCCCGCAAACCGGGCATGAGCCGCGACGATCTGCTGGCAACCAACCGGGGCATTATGAAAAATGTCGTAGGACAGATTGCGAAGCATTCACCCGACGCCATTCTGATTATTGTCAGCAATCCCCTCGACGCCATGTGCCACGTAGCGATGAAGGAAAGCGGCTTTCCTAAAAACCGGGTTATCGGCATGGCGGGTGTGCTGGATTCCGCTCGGTTTCGCGCCTTTATTTCCATGGAATTGGATGTTTCCGTGGAAAATATTCATGCGCTGGTGCTGGGCGGGCATGGCGATACCATGGTCCCGCTGCCGCGCTTTTCAACCGTGGCGGGTATTCCGATCACGGAGCTGATGACGCCCCAGCGAATCGAAGAACTGGTTACGCGCACACGCAACGGCGGGGCGGAAATCGTCGGGCTTTTGAAGACAGGCAGCGCCTACTATGCTCCGGCCTCCGCGGCAGTCGAGATGGCCGAATCCATTCTGAAAGACAAAAAGAAAATTCTGCCCTGCGCCGCTTACCTCGAAGGCGAATACGGCATTTCCGGCCTCTTTGTCGGTGTACCGGTTAAACTGGGCAAACATGGCATTGAACAAATTGTTTCTCTGAACCTGACGGCCGAGGAGAAGAAAGCGCTGGATAAGTCCGCTGCCGCCGTCCGCGAACTTGTCGAGGCAATGAAGAAGATGGCTTGAAGTCTTGCCATCTCCGATTTTGATGATTACAGTGATAAGAGGATTTAATGCCGCTTAAGAGGGACGAGCGTTAATTCTCCGCAGCTTGCCGCGAAATAGTGACGTTCATTTCATATCTCGACAGCTTGCTGCGAGGTGTTTAATTTAACAAAGACTGGAGTGTCAGCGGATGAAGCGCAAGATCATCAAAATCGACGAAGATAAATGCACCGGCTGCGGTTTGTGCGTGACGGGCTGCGCTGAAGAGGCCATCAAAATCATTGACGGTAAGGCCAGGCTGGTGAGTGAAGTTTTCTGCGACGGCCTGGGTGCCTGCATCGGTGAATGTCCGGAAGGCGCATTGTCCATCGAAGAACGGGATGCGGACCCCTATGACGAAAAGCTGGTTCATGAGGCTATGGCCCGCGGCAGGGAAAAACCATCTTCCGCGGGGCAGACATTAAACGTCATGCCGCCTGCGGGGGGCGGCTGTCCCGGATCGGCTGCCGCCGTATTTGACCGAAAAGCAAAACCGGCCGCTGAAAGAAAACAAGCAGGTGCACAGCCCTCTGAACTGACCCACTGGCCGATACAATTGCATCTCGTGAATCCCGCAGCCGAATTCTTCCGCGGCAAAGATGTTGTGCTGGCTGCGGACTGCGTCGCTTTTGCCCTGGGCGATTTTCACGACCGGTTTTTGAAGGGCAAGAGCCTGGCGATCGGCTGCCCCAAACTGGATGAAGGGCAGGACGAGTATGTCGAAAAAATCCGTCGGATGGCGGATGAGGCCAAGATCAATACTCTTTCGGTTATTATGATGCAGGTTCCCTGCTGCCGCGGGCTCATGCAGGTGGCCCGGGCCGGTCTGCAAAAGGCCGCAAGAAAAGTGCCCCTCAAAGCCGTCGTTATCGGCATCCAGGGCGATGTCCTTTCCGAAGAGTGGGTTTAGATAGAGCCCCAGGTCGAGGGCGGTCAAACGGACCACTATGATGGAAGTCAAAAAAAGAGCCGTCCGGGGTTTTGCCCCCGACGGCTCTTGTCGTTTCCTGACGAGGGAATGATTTCTCCTTTACTGGCTGGTTCTTCTCCGGCATAGCGCGATAATGACGCCGCCCAGTCCGAACGTAATGACCAACGCCTTGATCAGCATGCCGATATAGAGGGGAATCCAGCCGAGAAGCCACAGCAGGCTGACGCCGACCAACGCTTCCTTCACCAGTGATTTCTTATATCCCCGAAAGATTCTGGTGATGATGAAATTGCCCAGGAGGACGCCGAAAGCAATGAACCCGACAATGGCTGCAATGAGCAGGACCGTAAAGGCCAGCGGTATCAAAACGATGCCGATAATCGATATGGCCAGCAGCATAAAGAAGGGCACAATCATCAGTGTAGCCAGTATGCCCCAGAAGAATGACTTCAGTTTATTGGACTCAATGGCATTAGCGATGAGAGCGAGCGATCGGGGAATCAGCAGGGTCATGATGAGAGTGGTAATCAGGATGATGGCAAAGAAGCACAACGAGATGATGTTTAAAATCAGCGACCAGCCTTCCAATTCTCCCCGCATCGCCGAGGTAATGGCTTCGGAGAGGGTAGAAGAGTTGATTTCCGTGACATCCCCGTAAACGAGCGAGCCGCTGCCTCGGGCCACCACGCCGCCCACAACGATGACGTTTCCGCGGACGACGGCCTTATTGGTCAGGACAACGGATCCGGCAACGGCCACGACGTTCTGTTCGACAAGTCCGTTCACCGTGATTTGCCCGCCTATGGCAATGACGTTATCCGCGCCCTGCCCGTCGGCTATTGTGATATCCTGGCCGGCTTTGAAAATGATTTTCGCCTCGGCCGGCAGCGTCAAAAACAGCAAAAAGGCTACAACGATGAAGGCAGTCAGTTTGAAGTTCATGAGTTGATCTTAGCGTCTTTCGCCGGCTTTTGCCGGGCAATGAATTTTTGCCGGGCATAGGCAACAAATCCCGGCATGACTGATATAATCACGATTGCCACAATCACAAGGGAGAAGTTCTCCTTGACGGAAGGTATGTTGCCGAAAAAGTACCCGCCCAGAAGAAATGTACACACCCACGCGACGCCGCCTATAATATTGTAGGAGATAAATTTCCCGTAAGTCATTGCTCCGACGCCGGCCACGAAAGGGGCAAACGTCCGGATAATAGGCATGAAACGGGCAATAATGATCGTCTTGCCGCCATGCCGTTCGTAAAATTCATGCGTTTTAATGAGATATTTTTTTTTGAAGAAACGGCTGTCTTCAAAATGAAAGACCCTCGGTCCGATATAGTGACCGATGGCGTAGTTGATGCTGTCACCGGCGATACCGGCGATGCAAAGCAGAATCAACAGGGCTCCGATATGCAGCGATCCCAGCGCCGCGAGGGCGCCAAGGGTAAAAAGAAGGGAGTCTCCCGGCAGGATGGGAGTCACCACCAGACCTGTTTCGCAGAATATAACAATGAATACAATAAGATAAACCCAAATTCCGAAACTTTCGATAATTACAGGAAGGTACTTGTCAAGATGAATAAAAAAATCTATAAGGTAAAGCACGATGTCCATAGTTATGTCATACTCTTTTGGGTGCAGGCAGTAAAATGCGTGGGCATCCTATATAGGCTTAATAGGGGCAGTGTCAACATGAAATAAAACCTGAATGAAGAATTCGCTTCCTGCGGTATTTGCGGCTGGCAGTATTTCCGCGATCCCCCATCCGATGATCAACCTCCGTTCTTCAAACTGCCGCCTGATATTGATGAGATAATAAAAATAGAAATAAAAATAAAAAAGAGGAGATTAAAAACAATGAGAACGAAGCAAGATTACATCAAGGGACTTTCCAAAATGAAGCGCAATCTGTATTACGACGGTCAGCTCATCGACCGTACCGATGATTTGCAGGCGTTATGCCTCAATACCATCGGCACCACGTACGACGAAGCGGAAAAGCCGGAAAATCAGGATCTGATGACCGCCATTTCCCATCTGACGGGTGAGCGCATCAACCGCTTCACGCACATCCATCAGAACAAAGACGACCTGCACAAGAAGCAGGATATGACCCGCATGCTTTGCCAGAAAGTGGGCGGCTGCATCCAGCGCTGCATGGGCATTGATGCGACCAATTCCATCTATAACGTCTCTTTTGAGGCGGACAAGATGAATAACGGGGCGACGCAATATCATGAGAACTTCAAAAAATGGCTCACCCGCTTTCAGACGGAAGACCTGGTCGGTTGCTGCGCTCAGACGGATGTCAAGGGCGACCGGATGTTGCGGCCGGCGGAGCAGCCTAATCCCGGAGCCTATGTGCGCATCAAAGAGCGCCTGAAAGACGGAATCGTGGTCGAAGGATGCAAGGTGCACATTTCGGAAGCCTCCGTGGCCGACGAGGTTCTCGTCGTTCCCACCCGCGCCATGCGCAAAGAAGACAAGGATTATGCGGTTTCCTTTGCTGTTCCGGGTGACTGGGATGGACTGAAGCAGGTCGTAACCATCCACGATCTGCGTCCGCGCAAGCATTACAAGCGGGGCTTCGTGCCGGGGTCCACGGACTCCTACATGATCTTTGACAATTGCTTCATTCCCTGGGAGCGCGTTTTCCTGGCCGGTGAATGGCAGCACGGCGGCGTTATGGCCCTGCTGTTCGCTCTATTTCACCGTCATTCCTACTCCGGCTGCAAGCCCGCCATCGGCGACGTGATCCTGGGCGGAGCGGCGCTCGCGGCCGAGGTGAACAATATCCATAAAGAATCTCATGTCCGGGAGAAACTGGCGGAGATCATCATGACGACCGAACTGGGCTATGCCGCCGGTTACACGGCCTCGGATCTGGGCGGACCCCAGGTTTTCATGCCCGGTAAAGGATTTGTCCCGTATGGTCCCGGCTCTTTTGTTCCCCATTCGATTTACTGCAATGTCGGCCGCTGCCTGTCCGGTGAGGCGGTCTTCCGTGAAGCCGAAATCCTGTGCGATATCTCCGGCGGCGTCACCGCGACCTTCCCGCATGAGGAGGATTTCAAAAATCCGGCAACGGGCGATCTTCTGCTGAAATACACGAAACGGAATCCCAATATGCCCGCAGAGGATCAGGCGCAATTCTGGCGTTATCTGGGCGATGTGCTGTGCTCGGCAACAGGCGGCATCCGCAACATCGGCGCCTATAACGGCGGCGGCTCGCCCATCATGGAGCAGATTGCGATCACGACGCAGTACGATATTGAATCCCGCAAGAAACTGGTGAAGTACATTGCCGGGATGAGCGGCGGCGACCGTGAAGCGCTGGCCAAGACCAATGTAAAGAAATAATGAAGTCCCATCCGGATGCGGCATGACATGTCGCATCCGGCTAGCGGTTGTGATTGAAAACCGGCGTCATGAGTTGTCCAATCATGGCGCCGGTTCTTTTTTTTCCAGTATGGGAATGATCCGGCCGCTGGCCGTGTCGGATGAATCGTGCCCGGCCGCTCTCAGTGCCCGCCGAGGAAGTAGTAAGCCATAAAAGTGACCCGGAAAACAAGCTGCGGGAATGCCTTTTGCTCCAGGTCTTCAAATCCCAGTTTTTCATACCAGTCATGCAATTCCCTGTGTTCGGCGATTATCCCGATTTGCAGACGGAAGGCATTGAGGAGACGGGCTTGTTCCACAGCATGCCTGACCAGAGCGCTGCCGAATCCCTGTCGGCGCTCATCGGGCAAAACGGCCAGACGCTCCAGATAACAGACCTCGTCATTGATTCGTTCCAGCGCGACGCATCCGGCGGGCCGGCCCTCATTTTCAAGAACAAAATAGGTTAGGCCGCGGTTCATCTCGCGCAGCAGCCACTCCGCCCGGCAGTTGGAGGGATGGGTCGGACTGTTTTGCGGCGTCAGCCCGAAACGCTCCGCCACATCCCAGAAGGCAGTCTGTATTAACTCAACAAGGATATCAATATCATCGCGCGTTCCCAGGCGGATGTTGTATGCCATGGTTTGACCTCCCCGTTCTCAATCTGCCTGGCCTTTGCCGACAACAAATTTCCCTTTAAAATACTTTTCCCTGATCGGGCCCGCTTCCTCATTGGCCCACTTTTCCAAACCGATTTTCTTGATCCGGCAGAGATTATAGACTTTCATATTGTGGGGATAGCGGCCGGCCTGATCCGCCGTGGGGGCAAGGTAGAGACACGGAAACTCGGCGCAGCTGCAGCAAAGGTCAACACCTCTGGACTTAACGCAATCCAATGTCTTGCACCCATTCGGCAGGTGGAAATGTTTGCCGTCCTGTGCCCGGCAGCCTTTGCACGGAATGGCTTCCCGCGGGATGCCCAATTTTGAACTGACGAGATCCATAACTTCGGCAGTCATGTTCTCTTCATAGAAATCGCATATGAAGCAACCCAGCCCGCAGGGCGCGGTCAGTTCCTTTTTGTCTTTCATATTCGCCTCCCCAAAACGCATTTAAATGATGACGCTCAATGAATCCAATCGCGATCTTCTGTTTAGCCGTTTCCCTCACCCTGTCTTTTCAAAACAAGCGTTCAATGTCCTGCCCGACAAGGTCCAGCCATTTTTGGCGCTGATCCTCCGAGCTGGTCACCATGGACTCGAACATCCGGCGATGAAAGTTGTCAACACCGCACAAACCGAAGATGCAGTTTTCCCAGATTGTCTGAAGCGGATCGCCGAAGACGTCTTTTTCTCTCTGCGATTCGGTGTTTGATGTGTTGTAAACCAGAGCCGCCTTTGCTCTCAGCAATCCATGCGGAACGCCTGCGCCCGAATCGCCTTCAAGAAACTCATAGGCCAGCCCCGGGCGAATCACCCGGTCCACCCAGCCTTTCAGTATGGCCGGAGGCTGTCCCCACCAGTTGGGATGAACGATGACAATACCCTCCGCCATAGCGATCTCTTCGCAATGCTGCCTGACGGTATCCGGCAATGGAAAATCATCGGCGATTTCCGCTTGAGGCAATAAAGGATCGAATTTTTCCCGATACAGATCATGAAAGAATATACGGTGCCCTTTTGTTTGCAGCGACTCAAACGCCATTCGGGCAATGGCATGATTGAAACTATCCGGATTGGGGTGAGCCAAAATTAAAGAGATTTGCATATTGATGTTCCTTTTTTGTGTCCTCCGCTCGGGGAAGTGGATGTTGGAGGACTGCTCGTCTGGCAGTCCGAAAATTATACACCAATATTTCGATGGCCGTAATGTGGTAATTCAAAATTTATCTGCTTATCTATCATCAACCTCTCCGCCGAGCAATGGTGATTGAACATTATGCAAAGAGCGGTTCCTTTCAATCTTTTTCTTACTGACATTAGCGTAACAGTATTGGCAGAGATGCCCGCAAGTATTGTATTCGCCGATCTCCACACTGGCAGCGCACCCGCAAAGTTCCCGCTGGTATTTGTCCTTTCCGATGTTCAATTTCGTTCCGGTCAATTTCGAAATCAGGCGATCGTCAATGCATTTGCCATGCTCAATTCCGAGATCGAAAAGATCGATTTGTTCCGCGCATGTTTCCACTTTGATGCCGAAGCCGCGGGCGATCCGTCCAATATTCTGTGCCAGTGTCCGCATTTCTGATTCAGCAGGCGGTCTCACGGAAAGACCGGACATCCGGCTGTTGATGTGACGGTACATATCGATAAAACTGATGATGCATTTTTCTGTATGTCCCGAAAGTTGTCTTGCCATTTTGCCGAAATGATCAGTATGGTACCCGATACTTATGCTTTCCGACAGCAGGATCGGGTCATAACGCCAGATGAGTCGTTCTTTTCCGATTTTGTCGGAAAGCGTGAGAAACGTGTCGGCGATTTCATCCTTCGGCGGCAGGTGCGGCTCAATGTCTCTGCCGTAAGGTGTCAGTGTGAATTGAAAATAGAAAGTAAAGTCGTTGAGCAATTGAAGTCGCTTGCGCATCGGGGCCGGATCTTTGGTCCAGAAGACAAGACAATCGACATCCGCAGGCGCAAGTGATATTCGTCTGACCTGTTTGGGATTCATCGGATTGCGCACCTGCACGTATCCCGAGCGGAGCCGGTTAAAAAACCAGTCGCTGTAAAATGCTGGTATATCCGAACGTCTGCTGCAGCTGATGATCATTGTCTCTACCGCAAATTATCCTTATTTCTGCATCACCAGTTGAATCCGTAATGAAAAAAGGTAGAGAGATACATATTCATCAACCAGGATTATACGGTAAAAGGATATTGTGCTTATTGAGTCAGTATCTTCTCCAGTGCCGGGAATATTTTATTTAAATTCTCCGGCTGCGTACCTCCGGCCTGGGCCATATCGGGGCGTCCGCCGCCTTTGCCGCCCACGAGGGGGGCCAGTTCCTTGATGATGTTTCCGGCATGGAATTTCGTGGCGAGGTCTTTGGTGACCATGCACAAAAGCAGGGCTTTGTCATCGGCCTTGCTGCCCAGTAGAATAACACCGGAAGCCAGTTTATCGCGAAGCTTGTCGCCGAAGTCGCGCAAGGTCTTGGCGTCGGCAATGCTTACTTCCGCGGCCAGCACTTTAACGCCGGCGATGTCCCTCACCTGACTCATCAGATCACCGGAAGCGTTGGCGGCGAGTTTTCCTTTGAGGGATTCAATTTCCCTTTCCAATTCACGTGTCTGTTTCAGGAGTTTGTCGGCCCGGTCATAAACTTCGAAGTGCCCGGCCTTGAATAGTCCCGCCGTGCGCTTGAGTTCTTCTTCGGCTCTTTGCACATGAGCGACGGCTTCCTTGCCGGTGAGGGCTTCGATCCGGCGAACGCCGGCCGCGATGGCCGATTCGTGAACCACTTTCAAGAGACCGATATCTCCGGTTCGCTTCACATGCGTCCCGCCGCACAGTTCCATGCTCATTTCGCCCATTTTCACAATGCGGACAGTCGCGCCGTATTTTTCATCAAATACTGCTGTTGCACCGGTTTTAAGGGCATCCTCGAGCGCGCAGACCTCCGTTCGCACATCCAGGTTGCGGCGGATCATTCCGTTCGCGATATCCTCCACGCGCTGCAGTTCTTCGTCGCTGATTTTCGAAAAATGGGTGAAGTCAAAACGCAGCCGTTCGGCTGTAACCTGCGACCCGGATTGTTTGATATGATCACCCAGGACTGCTTTCAGCGCCGCCTGCAAAACGTGCGTGCCGGAATGGTTGGCGGCAATCGCCTTGCGGCGTTCTTCATCGACGATCAGCTTCGCCGCGTCGCCCACTTTAATTTTTCCTTTTTGCACAATGCCCTTGTGGACGATGAATCTCTCGATCGGCTTTTTGGTATCGAGGACCGTAAAGCTAAACCCGGCCCCTTCCACATAGCCCGTGTCACCGGTCTGTCCGCCGGACTCGCCGTAAAACGGCGTGGCCGCGAGAACGATCTCGGCCTCTTGTCCTTCTTCTACGTGCTGCACGGATTCACCGCTGGCAAAGATGGCCGCGATTGTCGATTCCGACCTCACCACGCCTTCGTAGCCGCAAAACTCCGTGACGATCCCGGAGCTCGATGCCTTCAGGTAGCAGTCCGCAACAGCCTCTTCACCGCTTCCTTTCCAGTGGCCCCGCGCCCGCTCCCGTTGTTGTTCCATTTCGGCTTCAAAGCCTTCGGTGTCGAGCGTGATGCTATCTTTTTTCACGATGTCCGCCGTCAAATCGACCGGAAATCCGAAGGTGTCATAAAGCTTGAAGATCAATGTGCCGGGGAGGACCGACTTGCCCGCTTTCTTCAGTGCGGCCGTTTCTTCCTGCAAAATGCGCAGCCCGGCGTCCAGCGTTTCCATAAAACGCTGTTCTTCATTGAGGATGACTTTGGTGATGAACGATGACTTATCCACGAGATCGGGATAGACGCCCTTCATCATATCGATGACGACCTGGGCGCTTTCATTTAAGAATGGTTTGTTGATGCCGAGCATCTTTCCATGTCGCGCAGCGCGGCGCAGGATTCGTCTCAGAACGTAGCCGCGTCCTTCATTGCTGGGCATAATGCCGTCGCCGATTAAAAACGTTACGGCGCGGCTGTGATCCGCGATGACGCGGATGGAAATATCATCCTCAAAGTTTTTGCCGTAAGGCTTGCCGGACATTTTTTCGACAAAGCGGATGATCGGCTGAAATAAATCCGTATCGTAGTTGCTTTTGACGCCCTGGATGACGGCGGTGAGCCGTTCGAGGCCCATGCCGGTATCAATGTTGGGTTTGGGCAGCGGAGTCAATTTGCCGGTCACGTCGCGATCAAACTGTGTGAAGACGTTGTTCCAGATCTCCAGATGGCGGTCGCAATCGCAATGGACGTTGCATTCCGGTCGGCCGCAGCCGACGTCGACTCCCTGATCGTAAAGAATTTCGGAGCAGGGGCCGCAGGGGCCGGTTTCACCCATCATCCAGAAATTGCTTTTTTCACCCATCCGGACGATGCGGTCGGCGGGAACTTTCATTTTTTCATGCCAGATGTTGAAAGCTTCGTCATCGTTTTCAAAGACGGTTATCCAGAGCTTTTCCTTCGGCAGTTTCGCGACGTCAATGAGGTATTCCCACGCCCAGGCAATGGCTTCTTCTTTGAAATAATCGCCGAAGGAAAAATTGCCGAGCATTTCGAAAAAGGTGTGGTGGCGGGCAGTGACGCCGACGTTTTCCAGATCGTTGTGCTTGCCCCCGGCGCGGGCGCACTTCTGGCAGGTGACGGCCCGCGTGTAGCCGCGGTTTTCCAGCCCCAGGAAGGCGTTTTTGAACTGCACCATGCCGGCATTGGTGAAAAGCAGTGTGGGATCGTCTTTGGGAATGAGTGATGAACTCGGGACCCGCGTATGCCCTTTGCTTTCAAAAAATTTTAAAAAACTCTCCCGTATCGCCTCACCCGTCTTCACCATCTGCTTCTTCCTCCGCTCGCTTTCCTAATTTATTTAAGATCAAGCCCGGGGGGAAACCCCGTCCCATCAGGCTTTGAAATATTCTTTGTTTTTCTTTGGCGTCAAATGCAGCCGGCTTTTTTTTGGCCGCCCGTTTTTTAATCAGAATGGCGATCGCTTCTTCTTCCGGCATGTCCTGACGGGCGGAAGCGACGGCGTCATCGATGAGCCGTGCCGATATTCCTTTTTCCTGCAGGCTGGCAATGATTTTTCGATTGCCCCAGAGCTTGTTTGCCGCCAGATTGCGCGCCCATTGAATGGCAAAAGACGCGTCATTGAGATACTTCAAATCGCAGAGTTTTTCCAGTGCTTCTTTTACGACGGCTGCGGGAAAACCTCTTTCCCGCAGCTTTTTTTCCAGTTCTTTTACTGAGTGCGGCCTTAAGGCCAAAAGACGATACGCGCTCTGTTTGGCCGTGGCCAGGTCTAAGACTTTCACATTATTCTTCCTGCTCTTTGGCGACGATGCCCAGTTTGGCACGGACATCACTTTCAATCTGAGCCATGATATCCGGATTTTCCTTCAGGAAAACGCGCGAGTTATCGCGACCCTGTCCGAGCCGGTCGCCCTTAAAGGAATACCAAGCGCCGCTTTTTTCAATGATGCCGTTTTCCGCCGCCAGGTCCAGCACGTCGCCCTCGCGCGAAATGCCCTCACCGAAAATAATATCGAATTCAGCTTCCCGGAAGGGCGGAGCCAGCTTATTTTTGACTACTTTGACCTTGGTCCGGAAACCGATGACTTCCTGTCCATTTTTGATGGACGTCATCTTGCGGATATCCAGACGCTGCGAAGAATAAAATTTCAATGCATTGCCCCCGGTGGTGGTTTCCGGATTGCCGAAGAAGACGCCGATTTTCATGCGCAGCTGGTTGATGAAAATAACGGTGGTTTTGGATTTGCTGATCGAGCCGGTGAGTTTGCGCAGGGCCTGCGACATGAGCCTGGCTTGCAGGCCCATCTGGGCGTCGCCCATTTCGCCTTCGAGTTCCGCCTTGGGCACGAGCGCCGCCACGGAGTCGACCACCAGAACATCGAGAGCGCCGCTCCTAACCAGTGTCTCCGCGATTTCCAGCGCCTGTTCGCCCGTGTCCGGCTGGGAAATCAGGAGTTCATCGGTGTTGACGCCGATATTTTTGGCATACGTGACATCGAGGGCATGTTCGGCATCGATATAAGCCGCGATGCCGTTGCGCTTCTGAGCTTCGGCCACGATGTGCAGCGCCAGCGTCGTTTTTCCGCCGGATTCCGGCCCGTAGATTTCGATGACCCGGCCGCGCGGAACGCCGAACGTCCCCAGTGCGATGTCGAGGCTGAGCGACCCTGTGGGAATAGCCGGCACGTCCGCCACGCGATCGTGACTGCCCAGTTTCATAATCGACCCCTTGCCGAACTGCCTTTCGATCTGCGTGATCGCCAGGTCCACGGCCTTTGTTCTGTCCATATCTGCACACATAATAAGATGACCTCCTTCACCCTGTAGTTTTTATGATGGGTAGGGAACATCGTCCCCTACAGAATTACCCGGCAAGCGGGAAAACAGCGAGCTTTGTATAGACCGAGCCCCGCGGTGAGAGCTTGCTTTGAAACAAGACCAATTCCTTCCCGGAAAAGTCACCGCCAGCAAACGATCTGTATTTGGTCAGGGCATTGTCGATGCCTGATACATCGCGGGGGTCTTTGATCCGGCAAAGCGTCAAATGAGCCCGAAACGGCCTGTCCTCCGCCGGAAAACCAAGGTCTGCAAAATCACCGTCCAGCTGTTTCTGAAGGGCAGAAAGTTTTTCGATATCGCCCGAAACGCTGCACCAGAGAACCCGGGGCCTGTGCGGATTCGGAAAAACGCCCGGCTCTCCGATGTTCAGATTCAGGGGCCGGTGTGTCCGCGCCCGGTTGTCCACGGCGGAGCTGATGCGTTTCACATCCTCCCCGGAAACATTCCCGAAAAACTTCAGCGTCAGGTGCTGCCCCTGCGGTTGTGTCCATCTGATCGGGCCGCCGAGGTCCCGCTTTAATTTTTCCTGAAGACGCGACACGGCGTCGAGGACATCCTCCGGAATCTCCAGAGCGAGAAAAGCGCGGATATTCTTTTCGTCCGGCATAAACTATTTTTTCTCCTGCAAATAGTTCTTGAGCATCATGAGCGCCGCTTCGGCGGAAACCATTTTGTTTCTTTTGCGGTCCCAGCGGTAGGCATAATGACGGCAGATGGTCCGAACCCCGTCGGACAGGGCTATATAAACGGTGCCGACAGGTTTTTCCTTGCTTCCGCCGGCAGGTCCCGCGATGCCCGTGGAAGATAACCCCAGAGTGGTTCCGGCAAGTTTTCGCACGCCTTCGGCCATCAGGCGCGCCGTTTCTTCGCTCACGGCCCCATGCGCTTCGATGATGCCGGCCCCAACGCCGAGCATACTGATTTTGGCTTCGTTGGAGTACGTCACCAGACCGCGTTCAAAATAGACGGAACTGCCGGGAACATCCGTCAGACGATCGGCGATGAGTCCTCCCGTGCAGGATTCCGCCACGGCGATGGTCAGTTTCTTATCCGTCAGCTCTGCGGCTACGATCTCTTCCAGGGTCTGATCGCCGTAGCCAAAAATGTAGTCCTGGAGACGCGCCGTTACTTCATCCTTGGCCGCTTGCAGACTCTTTTGCGCCTGTTCCGGGGTGTCGGCGCGCGCAATGAGCACGAGATGGTTCTCGGGGAATACAGGATAGAAACCGACGGCTACTCCCAGGGCATTAAAATTAATCTCGGCGAGCTTTTCGTCCACCGCCGCCTCGGAAAGGCCGAAGGTTTTGATCGTTTGTTTGACCGTATGCAAAACGGGTTCGGGGAAGTATCGCTGCAGGATAGGAATAACGCCTTGGGGCACCATCCGGCGCGTTTCGGAAGGGACGCCGGGAACGACGATAATCAGCTTGCCTGTTATCCGCAGTGCAAAGCCGGCAGCGGTGCCGACGGGATTGGCAATCACCTCGGCGCCCTCGGGAAACATGGCCTGTTTTGCGTTGTTCTCGGTCCAGCGCAGATTATACCGCGCAAAGATTTCTTTCAGGTAGAGCAGGACTTTCTCATCCGTATACAGAGGAAGGCCAAACGCCTGGGCTACCGCCATTGTCGTAATGTCATCGGCCGTCGGTCCCAGGCCGCCGGTGCAAATCACCGCGTCGGTAAAGCTCAGCAGATAGTTGAGACGGCACTTGATTGTGGCGAAATCATCACCGACCGACATCATGACTTCGACCGGCCAGCCCTGCAGGTTAATTTCGCGCGCGATAAATGATGAATTCGTATCGGCCGTGCGCCCGCTCATCAATTCATTGCCAATGGTTAGAATTCCTACCTTCATAAGACCCCTGTAAGTGTGAATATAAGCATTATGCTTCCGGCATAAATTCCGGCGCCGAGGTCATCGGCCACCACGCCCCAGCCTCCGGGTAAATTCTGAAGACGTCCCAGTGGGAAAGGCTTCCAGATATCGAATATACGAAACAGGACAAAAGCGATGCACAGGTGGAGGCCCGTAATGGCCACGGGCAGCATGGTCACCTGGAGGCCGGCAATTTCATCAATCACGATCCGCTGGTCGTCTGTTTTTCCGAAAAGAATCTCAGCCTGACCTGCAACATAAATAGACAGAGCCGTTATTGCAACTACAAAAAGGAGGCGTAAAGGCCAGGCCAGGGGATAACAAACCAGACAAATGAACACCCCGACTAAAGTGCCGGCCGTTCCCGGAGCGACGGGCGACAGGCCGGCGCCGAATCCCGTTGCCAGTATTTTGATGGTGTTGCTCTTTCGCGTGGCCGTCATACAGACCTTTTATAATATTATTTATTATCAATGAGTTAGGTTCTGGAAAGTTAGCTTCTTTTTTACGGGGTGTCAAACATCTTTTCGCCAAAACCCGCTTTCCCCCCAAAAATAACCAGACCCTGACAATAGAACGTACGTTCTATATCATATTCGCCGGGGATGTCAAGCAATCTGTAAAGGCATGAATCAAAAATTGGCAGACTCCACATTATATGCTAAGAAAGAGGGACAATAATGGAAAGCGCAAAGAAAATATGACCATACCCATTGTATCCATCGTCGGCAAGTCCAATTCCGGCAAGACAACCCTTCTCGAAAAAATTATTTCCGATCTGGTCGGAAGGGGGTACCGTGTCGCAACCATCAAGCATAACAGGCACGGGTTTAACATTGATCATGAAGGTAAGGACAGTCACCGGCATAAAAAGGCGGGCGCGCAGATGACTGTCGTGTCATCGCCGCACCAGCTGGCCCTGATTTCGGACGTTGATCATGATTATTCATTTGCAGAAATCCGCGACAGATACATTTCCGGCGTCGATATTATCCTAACTGAAGGATTTAAGATTAACGACTATCCCAAAATTGAAGTCTACCGGTCCGAACTCAAACGTGATCTTTTAAGCACAAAAGAAGACGGCTTGATTGCGGTGGCCACGGATACCCAATTGGATATCGGCGTACCCTCTCTGGACATCAACGACCCAAAATCAATAACGGATTTTATTGAGAAGAAGTTCCTGCGAGCGTAGGATCGCATGCCGATTTGTTGCCGGCTTCCGCAGCTGACGACAAATCAAACCCGCTCCCTATTATAAATAAATTTGCGTATTTCCGGCTGGCCGAGGAAATTAACTTCGACATGACGCAATCCTTCCCCATCTGTCCATGAGCGCAGTATTTTGCCGTCGGCAGTTGTTTCCCCTTTTTCAAAGCTGAATTTCACCTGGACAAAGGATCCGATTGCCGGAGATGCCGAATCGGTGTCCTGCAGGACCAGATGAGTTCCTCCTCCGGATATGTCAACGATCTTAATTTCCTGATCACCGCAGTAAGCGTGAAGTTCGGGCAATACGTCGAAATGGACTCGCGGCCACAGACGCAGATCGCAAACAAAAGGCTTTGTGAATTGCCTGAGGAAGATTTGCTGATCGGCGGTAATGTTTTCAATTCTGGCCTGAAATCCCAGCCGCCGGTTTTTTTGCTTTTCCGCACAATAGGTAAAGAAGACCAGGGATCTCAGTGCTGAATCGTCGATCGGGGGATTCGTTTGTTCGATAACGACCCGGCCGTCGTCGAGATGCGTGATAAAAGTCGAACGGCGGACATCATCTGCTGTGAGTCGCAAATAGATTTCATCATTTGGCCTGATATCTAAAATCATAAAACATTTCCTCTTCCAAAAGCTTGGCTTCTTTTGCGAACGGTGTCCGCCTGAGCATTTATCCCGTCAGGACTGCGTGACGTTTTCACTAATACTGTGGCGATGAAAATACCACGATATTCAGGAAAAAAATATATAAATGTTAAAAATAACCGCAGAAACAAATAATGGACAGACACCGATGACTCGTGTAGATTTCACCTCCGGTTACGTAATAATTCGCTAGTTATTAACGAAGTCAGCCCCCTCGCAGCAAGCCGTCGAGGTATGAAATGATGTTATTATTTCGCAGCAAGCTACGGAGAATTGACGCTCGTCCCGCGTGAGCGGGATTAAATGACTTCACGCCCGGATTTGATCCACTTTGCGACACGGGAGTTGTGTATTCGGGAAGGGAAGAAACAGGCGAAGGTCCGGCTATGAAGAGCGATCGGAAAGAGATTGATGAAGGGACCGGATACATAGGTTACCGGGAAGCCTTTGATACGGTATCGGCAAATGTCCGTTCGGTGGGAGACGAGCTGCTTTCGCTCGAGAGGTGCATAGGTCGGGTTGCGGCCGCTGATCTCATCGCCCGGGTGAGTTATCCTTCTGTAGATGTCTCACTCAAAGACGGTTATGCCGTGCTGTCTGCGGATATCGCTTCGGCAGACAGACAAAAACCCGTTCACCTGAAAGTTGCCGGTTCGGCATTTGCCGGAGTGCGATATGAGGGGCGAATAGAAACCGGTGGGGCAGTCAAGGTGTGCTCCGGTGCGCCGCTGCCTGACGGAGCGGATGCCGTGGTTGCCGGTGAGTTTTGCGAGGGAAGCTCGCCGGACAAAGTAATTATCAGCGCGGATGCCGGACCGGGACGAAATATTCTGCAAGCGGGTTCGGAGGTGGCAGCCGGGGCCACGATTGTCCGCATGGGTGAAAGGCTCTTGCCCGGATCTCTGGGGCTGGCTGCGGCGGCAGGCTTGACCCATGTAAAGGTTTACCGCCGGCCGCGTGTGGCAATCATCAGTATCGGCGACGAGGTTGTGGCGCCGGGTGAAAAACTGCATGTCGGTCAGCTTTACGCCAGCAATCTGGTCACGATGCAGTCGTGGCTCAATTCTTTCGGTATTTCCTGCGCTGCTTCCATTGTTGCCGATCAGGAAGCTTCCCTCGGGAGGGAGATGCTTACGCAATTGCCTCACGTCGATGCCATTCTCACCAGCGGCGGCGCCTGGGGCAGCGAGCGCGACCTGGTCATCGGGACATTGAACAGACTGGGATGGCAGAAGCTGTTCCACTATGTGCGCATGGGGCCCGGAAAGGGTATCGCCTTCGGTCTCTGGGAAAACGTGCCGGTATTTTGTCTGCCGGGCGGACCGACCAGCAATCAGATGGCCTTCCTGCAACTGGCATTGCCCGGCCTTCTGCGCATGGGCGGCGATCACCGGCACCCATTACCGACGCTGCCGGCCAGGCTTACCGAAGCTGCGAAAGGCCGTCATCCGGCGTGGACGGAATTTAAGGACGCCGTCGTCACTCATGATGACGAGGGCCGCTACAGCGTATCGCTCTATAAAAGCAGCAGCCGCTTACAGGCAATTGCCCGCGCCGGCGGCCTCATCTGCATTCCCGAGGGAAGAGACGCTTTGCAAAGTGGTGAGGTTGTGCCGGTTCAGTTGCTCACAGGGCGGTTTGATGACTGATATATTTTTCAACAATCAATAAATCCTCTCCCCGACATCATGGCGGTAAAAGGTAAAAGAGGCCGGTTTCAGAATTGAACCGGGCTAAACTTCTTTATCGTTTGCCCGAGGGATTTGAGGTCCATAGGCCGGCACCAGCCGACTAAACCGATCACATTATGAATTAGTCCCGCATCAGGCGTTTGTCTTATCCCGCGTCTAAGTGCATTGTGAATCCAATATTGAAGAAATTATAAAGCGTGTCATTTTTGAATGCGGCCATAGGAATCAAGGGATTGATTTTAGTTCCCCAAACATGGGGGCATAAACAGACAGAAATTTACACCCCCATGCTTGAAGTGCATCTAATCAACTTTTTCGACGGGGAATCCGGCTTCGTCCCAGGCTTTGATGCCGCCGGGGAAACGATAAACGTTTGTGTAACCGAGTTTCCTGGCCCACAGGGCTCCGTTATGGCTGCGCGTACACTTTACAAAGCCGCAGTAAAAAACAAGTGTGCGGTCCTTGTTTGAGCCCAGGATCTTCAGGAGCGCCGTTTTCGTTTTTTCGTCAAGCGTGGTCATCTCCGGGATGGGGAACTCCATCTGTACCGCGCCCGGGATATGCTGCTTCTTGTAGCTCGCCTCATAGGGCATGGTGTCTACGATCAGCATGTCTTTCTTTTGGTCGATCCAGCCTTTAAACTCCTTGGTGGTCACGACATTGTAGCCGCCCCGGCTTGCTTCCCGTGCAAAGGCAACCGCACTCTGTTCGGTATCCAGCTCTTTGGTGCCCCAGGCCGCTTGCGCGCTGAAAGAAAAACCGGTCATGATGGCCGCAGCAAAGATAAAGAACACAACATTTTTTATCGTTTTCATAGATTTCTCCTTCTCAGTAGTCTTGATTATTTTCTGCTGAACTCTTATTGCATCCGGCCGATGCTTCTTTTGCTGTCTCGCCTGCCACAGAGGAAGGGTTCGACCGCATCCGGCGGGAAGCGTATAGGTAAGGCAACACGATCCCCACAAGAAAAACGTCGCGCCAAAATGCCCGCGCAAGGCTTGCCCGTTTGTCCAGATCGTCGGCCCCGAAACATCCGCAGTCCACATTGATATCCAGGGCAATGCCGTAGCCCAGCACAAGAACGAACAGGCTCAGCAGCGATGCGATCGCGGTCAGACTGCCCCGGATATCCAAGATTAAACCGATGCCCGCTACAGTTTCAATAATCGGCAGGCCGACGGCAATTAAGGGCAGAAGCATTTCCGGTACCAGATCGTAACCCGAAATGGTGCGGGCAAAGGCCCGGGGATCGACGAGTTTCATGACCCCGCCATAGATGAACAAAGCGGCAAGCAAGATCCTGACGATCCTGTAGGGCCAAATCCAGGCAGCTGCTCTAAGCAGAGGCCGCATCGTTTGCCTTATAAAAATCGACATCCCCATACTGATTCCAATATTTTGTATCCTCTGCAGGATAGCGAAAGTATCTCCGCTTTTAACCGGCCTGTGCTGCCCGTTGCAGCAAACCCCCACTGTCGGCAACGGTCACCTGTTCAGTCTATTTTGCTCCCGGAGGATGATGCGCGCTGTTTCCTCGGCTACTTCACCCGTAAAAGCGATGCACTGTTCTATTTGTCGATAAGATCCCATGATCGTGTATCGGGTAAGCTTTCGGCAGCAGGTCGACTTGTGCCGCTTTTTGAAAATGTCATGCAGTTCCCTCGCGAGTTTCATGGCTTGGGCCACTCTGGCGTCCTTCGGTGCGGTTCTGCCGAAGACCAGCCCCAGGGCCAAGATGCCGCCCGCCAGTGCGCCGCAGGTGCATCCGGCTCCGCCAAAGCCTACAGGAAAGCCGGAAGCCGCAGCAATCACAGCATCCGGCACCGGCAGTTGGAAAGCGTCCTTGATGGTTTTGACGACGGCTTCCGAACAGTAATAATCACCGCTTCGGTAATACTGCTCTGCTGTTGATTTGATTTTGTCCAAATCGATATTTCCGGATAATGTTTCACATTTCAATACGGAAGCACTTTCCATAATTTGTGCCATTCCATGGGTTCATTGATATGAACATTAATTAAAAAAATACTACTCGTGTACCAGAGGCCTGATCGCTTCCATTTCAACTCTGCCGGCCAGTGCAGCTTCGATTTGGTCCTGAAAGGCCGGTTCAAAGCGCAGACAAATACCGCAGTCCGAACTGATCTGTTTGGGGACGGGAATCAGTTTGTGGGGAAGCCCGCAGGCCTTGAGAATTTTTTCCGCCTTCAAGGCGTAGCTCACCGACTTGAAAAGAATGACGCAATAGAGTATCTGCTCGTTCATGGCGTCAATAACCGGCCGGCCTTGCTCATCGTTCCGGCAATGTCGTACATATTGGAGACAGCACCCACGCCTAATTTATCCTTAACCTCGAAGTAATTGAGGCACGTGCCGCAAACAAGGATTTCGACGCCCGCCGCTGCCAGTTCTTTTAAATCTTCCAGCGTCTCCGAGCCCTGCAGAGTCAGTTTAACGCCCGTATTGTAAAATACCATGACATCCGGTTTTTCCTTTTGCAGGCAGACGGTATGCAGGAATGCGCGAATCAAAACGGAACCGAGTTCATCGTTGCCTCGTCCCATTTTATCTTCGGCAAAAACAATGACAAAGGGTCCGGAAGGAGACGGGGAAGCGTCGCACGTCGCGGGAATATCCTTCGCCGGTATTCGAGCCCCCGGCTTTCGTGTTAGAGTTATTTCAAAGATACCGTCCTCTTTGGCTTCGCTTATCACATCGCAGCTAAGTTTTGCTCCCAGGCGCCGGACATTTTCCAGTGCCGTATCGTTATCCACGATCACTTTCACCTTGTCATGGCTTTCCATAGCCTGCTTGGTCAGAATGACCGGTTGCGGGCAGCCAAGGCCCCTGGCATTGACAATTTTAATATCGCTCATTTGATAATCACTTCCGCCTTCATATTCATTTTATCGGGTTAAACGATATATTATTATCCGGCATATATCAAATCACTTATTGTTATAGTTCACTGAGAATTATTCCCTTTATTCATTGGCAGCTATGCGGGGTTCAGTGATACGAATATAAGAACAAAACGAACCGGTGGTCTCAACCTGCCATTTTGGCAGCAGGTTACCGCAGGACGTCTGAAAGGGCAGATCGCAAAGGGAGTTTTAAGGAAGGCCAAACCGGGCAATCGACACCACCTGGGTATGAAAATATCGGCCATTCCCCTTTATTGCGGGAGGATGTATCATTATATTAGTTGTCGGCGACAACCGGGAATGACTCTGCGGCGTTGCGAGCATCGTTCACCAGGACCCCGGCCATATTGCAAATCGTCGGGGATGGAATGAATCCGAATAGTAAGGAGCTGCCTATGAACTACTATGAGCCGAAAGATCTGGCCGATTTCCCGAACATTACCGAATGGGCCCGGGAGCAGGGAAATAAATTTTTTGAATATTACGACGCGGCCACGGGAGCGGGCCTGCTCACCCAGCGGGAGAAATCTCTCATCGCCCTGGCCGTGGCCATGACTCAGAATTGTCCGTACTGCATTGATGCCCTTACCACCAGGTGCCTCTCGCTGGGAATCGGAAGTGAGGAAATGATGGAAGCCGCCCATGTCGGCGCGGCCGTGATGGCGGGCGTGACACTCGCGCATACGACTCAGATGCGCAAGATCATCAAAAAGAAGGAGATGTGATGGACGCCGGCGAACAACTGCGCATCCTCGACCGGATCGGCGACATTCCTTCCCTGGAAGGGACCATCCGGAAGATCAACAGATTTCCGCTCACAGCCAAAGGGATCGACACCCTGCAGATCAATCTCGGCAGGGTCTGCAATCTTTCGTGCCGGCACTGCCATGTCAATGCCGGACCCCGGCGCACCGAGATGATGATGAGACCGGTTCTGGCGAAGTGTCTGGCGGTGCTCCGTTCGTCCTCTATCGGCACGATCGATATCACGGGAGGCGCACCGGAGATGAACCCGCATCTCGAATGGTTCATTCAGGAAGCGGCTCTGCTTGCCAGACGTTTGATCGTGCGCTCCAACCTGACGCTCCTCGTTGAGGAACCGTATCGCCGTCTTATGGACGCCTTCGTCCGGGCCAAAGTTGAAATCGTGACGTCGCTTCCGGACTACCAGGAAGCCAGATCAGACCGCCAGCGCGGAGAAGGCGTGTTTCGCCGGGTCATTGAGGCGCTTCGCGAACTCAATTCGCTGGGCTACGGCCGGGAAGGCAGCGGCCTGTATGTCAACATTGTTCATAACCCGGTGGGTGCTTATCTGCCGGGTTCGCAGTCGGCTCTCGAACACGAATACCGCGAAAGACTTCGTCATGAGCACGGGGTGTATTTTAATGAGCTTTATTGTCTCACCAATCTTCCGGTTGGCCGCTATCTCGATTATCTGATCGACTCCGGAAATTTAGAGGACTATTTCTCTGCGCTCTGGCACTCCTTCAATCCGGCTGCCGTCGATCACGTGATGTGTTTAACGACGCTTTCCGTGGGGTGGGACGGCTCGCTGTATGATTGCGATTTTAACCAGATGCTGGAGCTTACCGTAAACCATGGAGCGCCGAAAAGCATCATGGACTTCGACATCGGCAAACTCAAAAACCGGGAAATTGTCATCAATAACCATTGCTACGGATGCGTCGCGGGAGCCGGATCATCCTGCCGGGGAGCGACAACAGGCGGCCCCGCATGAGCATATCGGTTATCATTCCGGTCTTTCGCGAGACTGCGCGATTAAACGATCTTTTGAAGACGATTGCGGCCGGCGCTTACGGTGTGCCGCATGAAGTCATCGTTGTCGACGGGGACCCTTTGGGAGGCACGATCAAGGATATTACGGATTCCCGTGTGATCACCCTGATCGCGCGGAAGGGCAGAGCCGGCCAGATGAACGCGGGTGCTCTCCGGGCGTCCGGTGATATCCTGCTTTTTCTGCATGCCGATACGCGACTGCCGCGCGGCGCGTTCGGGAAAATGATGAAGGTGTTTGACGACGAGGAGGTGGTCGGCGGCGCCTTTAACCTGGGCATTGACGATGAACGCCGGATATTCAAAATCATTGGCCGGGCGGCCTCATGGAAGCATCGCCTGACGCGTGTGCCCTACGGCGATCAGGCGATCTTTATGCGGCGAAGCTATTTTGTGGCTCTGGGCGGCTATCCGGAGATTCCCATTATGGAAGATGTGGAGCTGATGAAGCGCGTAAAGCGCAAAGGCGGGCGCATCGCCATCCTGCCCGATGTCGTGGCGACCTCGCCGCGCAAATGGGAAACCGACGGAATCGCTTACACGATCATCAGAAACTGGTTCATCCAGACCCTCTATCTTCTGGGTGTTCCGGCATGTCGGCTTGTGAAATATTATTATCCGGATGAGGTTGGCTCCGAGATGGCCGGCAGGAACCGGCAGCGCACGGTGAAACGGCTGTGCATCGGTTTCGCCGCGGTCATGCTGCTCGGCGCTGTTCCTGGTGCGGCCGAGACGGGCCGGCAGGGCTTTCGCGAAGAATTCAAAACGCTGGCCGACTGGAAACCGCTCACGTTTCCCAAAATACCCCGCCACAGTACTTACAGCATCCGGATGGAGGGAGATAAAAGCATTCTCGTCGCCCGGGCGGATCGCTCGGCGTCCGGCATTATCTGCAAGCGGAGTCTGGATATCTATAAAACGCCGATCATTAAATGGAAATGGAAAATCTCCAATACCTACCGGGCGGGCGATGAAAAAAAGAAGTCCGGCGACGATTACCCGCTCAGGATCTATGTGGTGTTCAAATATGACCCCGACGGGGCGACTGCGTTTGAGCGGGTCCGGTATACGGCCCTGAAACTCATTTACGGTGAATACCCTCCGCATAGCAGCCTGTGTTACATCTGGGCGAACAAGAAGTACCCCGAACATATTCTGCCCAATCCCTATACATCAAAGACGCAGATGATCCTTCTGGAGAAGGGTTCCGACCGTGCCGGCCTCTGGATTGAGGAGCGCGTCAACGCCCTCGCGGATTACCGCAAGGCCTTCGGGGCCGACCCGCCCCGGGAGGCGGCAGTGGCCATTATGAGCGATGCGGACAACACCGGGGAGAAGGCCACGGGTTATCTGGAATATATCGAGGTATCTTCAATTTGAATCGCGACGCTTTCGTATTATTTCTGCGATATCCCGAAAAGGGCGCAGTCAAGACGCGTCTGACCGCGGTGTTGGGCGAAGATCGGACTTATGAACTCTATCGCTGTTTTCTTTCCGACCTGGCCCTGATGGTTCAGGAGGTTGACGCCGAAATGATCATCGCCTATTCGGGACCGGCCGGCGCATCGTTTCCCGAGTTTCCGGGCATCCGGTGTCTGCGGCAGCGGGGGAGCGATATCGGCGAGAGAATGTATTTTGCTTTTGAAGATGTTTTTGCCGAGGGCTTTGACCGTTTAGTGCTTGCCGGAAGCGACATCCCCGATCTGCCGTCGGCATTCGTGAATGAAGCCCTGAACCGCCTGGCGGCGGCGGATATTGTTCTGGGACCCAGCACGGACGGCGGTTACTACCTGATCGGGTGCAACCGGCGCGGCCTCAACCGGACAATCTTTTCCGGCATTCCCTGGAGCACGCCGCGCGTGTTTTCGGAAACGCTCAAAAGGGTGGCCCAAGCAAAACTTACGGCCGCCCTGCTTCCCGAATGGCGTGATATTGATGATCTCGATGATCTTCAGCAATTTTATGAAAGAAACGCCGACCGGGCGGCATCGTCGCGGGTGATGGCCTTCCTGAAAGCAAAGGTGTGGGAATGAGCGCGAACCATAAACGGATCGTAGTCGCTGTAGCTGTTATTGTATTGATTACTGCTGCTCGCGTGTTCGGCCTGGACGCGTTTCTGACCGTGGAGGCTTTCCGCCTTTATCGCGGCGAGCTCCTGGCCGTCACGGCGGAGCACTATGTGCCGGTCGCGGCGCTCTTCACCGTTGTCTACATTGTCGTTACGGCGCTGTCCATTCCGGGCGCGGCGATTCTCTCGCTTGCCGCGGGTTTTCTTTTTGGTTTCGCAGGAATCATCTATGTCAACATCGGGGCCTCGGGCGGGGCGATTCTTGCCTTTTTGATCGCGCGTTATCTTGTCGGCGATTGGCTGCAAAAACGCTACGGCGGCAGGCTTGAATCTTTTAATAAGGAAATTATCGAAAACGGATACAATTATCTCCTGACGCTCCGTTTCATTCCGCTCTTTCCGTTTTTTCTCGTCAATATTCTGGCCGGGCTGACCCGCGTGCCGCTTGTAACTTTTGCCTGGACGACCATCGTGGGCATTCTCCCCGGTTCATTTATCTATATCTATACCGGACGTCAACTGGGCATCATTGAAAAGCCCGGCGACATTTTTTCCTGGCCGATGATCCTGGCATTCGTCCTGCTCGGGCTGCTGGTTTTGAGTCCTGTGCTGATCAGGAAGGTAATGAAAAAAAAGATCCCGGAGCCTACGGAAGTCCGGGTGAAGGATTAAAGGAGGTCGTCATGATAAGCGTGCGGTTATTCCTGCCTGTGTTTTTTCTTCTGGGTGGTTTGTGCTTCGCCCAAAACACTTCTTCCGGATCTGCCGGAAGCGGTCTTAAACCTTGCCCGAAAAGTCCCAATTGCGTCTCTTCCGAGGCCCGCGATCCGGAACACGCCATTTTGCCGCTCGTCTATCCGGGGAGCCCCGAAGAAGCCAGGGCTCGACTGCGCCGGGTATTGGCCGCAATGCCGCGGATGACCATTGTCGCGGATGAGGGCGATTATATCCACGCCGAAGCCAGATCGTTGATTTTCCGCTTCGTTGACGATGTCGATTTTTACTTTCCGGCCGGTGAGAATGTGATTCAGGTGCGTTCGGCCTCGCGCGTCGGCTATTCTGATCTGGGCGTCAACCGGAAACGTGTGGAAGAGATCCGCCGGCGATTTGGGGAGCTGAAATAGTGCTGGGCTGAGGTGTGCCGTTTGGCAAAAAAACGGAACTCAGGGAGACTTGATTATTTTGACGCGTGAACGGTCGGAAGCTTTGCCGGAAGGACAAAGTCAGGCGCCTTCAACAGGCATGCCATGGTGATGCTCTTTTGGGCAGCGCGATAAAAAAACACGCGCCTTCATCTTCCGCGCCTTCGGCCCATATCCGCCCGCCATGCTTATGAATAATGCGCTGCGCCAGAGCCAGGCCGATGCCGGAGCCATCGTAATCGGCTGAACTGTGCAAACGTTGAAAGACGCCGAACATCTTGTCGTGATATTCCATGTCGAAACCGACGCCGTTGTCTTTGACAAAGTAGGTGCATTCGCGCTCATTTTCGTTTCCGCCGATTTCTATCCGTGCGACCGGCCGGGTCTTTGTGAATTTGAGCGCATTGGAGAGCAGATTTACAAAAACCTGCTTCATCAGCGCCTTATCTCCCGACGAGGGCGGCAGATCATGAATTTGTAAAGATACATTTCGTTCCGGGTAGGCTTGCTGAAGTTCCTGCCAGGCGTTTTCGGCAATTTCGTACAGGTTGACGGGCCTGATGTCCGGAGCCTTCTGGCCGAGCCGGGAGAAATTCAGAAGGTCGTCAATCAACTGGCCCATCATTTTGACGCTGTCTCTGACCCTATCAAAAAGCCGGCCGGCTTTTTCATCCAATGCCGCTCCATGATCCCTCTGGATGATTTTCGCAAATCCATCGATGGCCCGAAGCGGTGCTCTCAGATCATGAGACACCGAATACGTGAAACTCTCCATCTCCCGGTTGGCAGCCGCCAGTTGTGACGTGCGCAGCTCGACAAGTTCCTCCAGATGGTGACGGTAGGTTTCCACCTCGGCCTGAGTCCGCTTATGTTCCGTGACGTCAAGCCCCATTTCCAGGATCAGCGTTGATCCGTCGGTGTCGTTAAAGGGAAAATCATAAATGTAGTAATTGCGGCCGTCCGGTCCGGTCCACTCCCACTCCAGAGGGTTCATGGTCTGCAGGGTCTTATAGGTCTCACACACCTCGCAGGGCTCCGTTCGGTCGAACAGAAATTCGTAACAGCGCCGCCCCTGCGCATCGCCGAAGCTCTCCCGGAAGAACCGGTTTTCAAACGGGACGTGATAGTCCGGCGAAAGCAGGATAACATATGCGGGCAGGATATCGAGAACGTCGATAAACCGGCGTTTTTCATCCTCCAGGTGGGCCACGGTTTCAATCAGCTTGGCCGTTCTCTCATGAACGGCGGTTTCGAGCTTAGCATGGGCCGCGCGCAATTCCGATGCCTGACGGATGCGGTTCATGGCGATGGCGACCTGATCGGCAACAGCCTTCATCATTGCCAGGTCACTGGCGCTGAAGGTCGTCCGGGAGCAAGTGCCGAAGGAGAGGGTCCCGATCACCCGGCTTCCTTCCAGGAGAGGATGGCAGGCATACGCTTTAGCACCGAAGGACTTCACCAGTTCCGTCCGGATATCCGGCGTCCCGGGGATATTTTCAGCGACGATTCTGCCGCCGTCCCGCGCGACACATCCGCAGACGGCAACACCGAAATCCAGCCATTCTATTTCGGCTGCAGCTTCTTTGGGAATGCCGGCGCAGGCATTAAGATGCAGTCTTCCGTTTACGTCATCTACGAGGAAGTTGAAGAACATCTGGCAATCGAGAAACGTCATGACCCGGCGGCAAAGTTCTTCCATCAGTTGCTGGGGATTATCCGTTTCGAGCAGGCGGCCGGCCGTATACGACAGAATCTCCAGCCGTTCTTTTTGCCTCTGGAGCTCGGCGGTTCTCTCGGCAACCTGCCGCTCCAGATTCCGGTGCGCGTCGCGCAGGTCCTCCTCGGCTTTTTTCCGGGCCCTGTGTTCTTCGGCTTCCGCCAGGGCTCTTTTGACTGCGGGCACCAGGCGCAGCTCCAGGCGGCTTTTCAAAACATAGTCTTTGGCCCCCTGGGTGAGGATTTCAATCGCCCGGTCTTCTCCGACCGCTCCGGTCACGAGAATGAAAGGAACGTCCGGGCATTGCTGCTTTGCCTGAGCCAGCGCCAGCGAGCCGGAATAACGGGGAAGATCATAATCGGAAAGGATAATATCGGGACAATCCTCTCCGATGGCGGCCACAAATTCTTTTTCCGTTTTGACAACCTTTGCCGAAAAAGACAGACCGGCATTTTCCAGCTCAAATAAAACAAGTTCGGCATCGGCCGGAGAGTCTTCAAGAATGAGAATGTTGAGTGGTTTATCCATACGATCCCATGATCTGCTCATTCACTTATCTGCACGCTAGGTGCATTTGCACTTCATATTTATAGATAATTCAGCAATTTTGCAAAGGCAATTTTATTGCCAGAATTTATTTGAATCGACGGATACCTGCAAATTTGATAGAGGAAACACGGCTGTTGATTTAGTCAACGCGACAAAGTTAAGGGATTGTAAGGAAGATGCATGGCATTGCTTTGGATCAATAATATTTCTATGAGTTTCGGCGGACCGCGGCTCCTGGATGGCGCTTCGCTGCAGATCGAAGCCGGCGAGCGCATCGGACTTCTGGGGCGAAACGGCTCGGGCAAATCCACCCTGATGAAACTGCTGCATGGGGACATTGTGCCGGACAGGGGCGAGGTGATCCGCGATAAGAATGTGCGCGTTTCCCTCATGCCGCAGGATATTGAAAACCGGCCGGGAACCGTCTACGACGTTATTGCCGCAGGCGGTCAGGAGAACCTGGATATGCTCCATGCCTATCACGACCTTGCGATACAGATGTCGACGCACACCGATCAGGCGTTGCTTGCGAAGATGGAAAGAATCCAGCACCAATTAGAAACAGCGGGTGCCTGGCAGTTTCATCAGAAGATTGAATCGGTTATTTCCCGTGTGGAGCTTGACGAAAATACCGAATTCAGTGTTCTGTCAGCAGGACTGAAACGGCGGGTGCTGCTGGCCCGCGCGCTGGTTACCGATCCGGATATTCTGCTTCTGGATGAACCCACCAACCACCTGGATATCCCGTCCATTCTCTGGCTGGAAGAATTCCTGCTCCATTATGAAAAAACGATTATGTTTGTGACGCACGATCGGGCCTTTCTGCAAAAAATAGCCACGCGGATCGTCGAGATCGATCGCGGCAGACTGTCTTCTTTTGCCTGCGATTATGCGACTTACCTCGAGAGGCGGCAGGCCATGCAGGAGGCGGAAGAAAAGGAGTGGCAGACCTTTGACAAAAAACTGGCCCAGGAGGAAATCTGGGTCCGGCAGGGTATTAAGGCGCGCCGAACGCGCAACGAGGGCCGCGTGCGTGCGCTGGTGGCGATGCGTGAAGAGCGGGCCGAGAGGCGCGAGCGGGAAGGGAATGTCCGGCTGGCTGTCTCCGAGGCCGGTCAAAGCGGGAGGCTGGTTGTTGAGGCTGAAAATATCCATTTTGCCTACGGCGACAAAACGATCATCGATTCCTTTTCCACACGGATTTTGCGCGGAGACCGGGTGGGAATTATCGGGCCCAACGGGTCCGGTAAAACGACGCTGATCAAAGTCTTACTGGGCGAGTTGCCTGTTCTGGACGGAAAAATCAGGCTGGGTACGAATATCGCGATTGCCTATTTTGATCAGCTCCGCGCGCAGTTGAGCGAGGAAAAATCGGTAAAGGACAACATTGCCGGAGGCAATGATACGGTCTTTATCAGCGGTGTACCCCGCCATGTGGTCGGCTATCTGCAGGATTTTTTATTTCCGCCTGCTCAGATCCTGGCGCCGGTCGCGTCCCTTTCCGGCGGCGAACGAAACCGGCTCCTGCTGGCCAAGCTTTTTTGCGTGCCTTCCAATGTCCTGGTGCTGGATGAACCGACAAACGACCTCGACGCGGAAACGCTCGAGCTTCTCGAAGACCGGCTTCTCGGATACAAAGGCACGATTCTGCTGGTCAGTCATGACCGGACGTTTCTGAACAATGTTGTCACTTCCACCATTGTCCTCGAAGGAGAAGGGCGCCTGCAGGAGTATGTGGGCGGCTATGACGATTGGCTGAGACAACGGGGGGAAGCAAAGGATATGTCCGGAAAAACCCCCAAAGAGTCAAAAGCCAAAAAGGAAAAAACACCCAGAGAAAAACGAAAACTGTCCTTCAAGGAAACGCAGGAACTCGCAGGGCTGCCGAAAAAAATTGAACTAATGGAAAAAGAAAAAGCGGAGGTGATGGATTTGCTGAACTCTCCGGATCTATATAAAAGCAACAATCCAGCCCGGGTGCTGGACCTGAACAATCGGCTGACGCATTTGGAGGCGGATTTGGAGGCGGCCTACGACCGCTGGGATGAATTGGAAGAGCTGACGGCAAAGTTTGCGGGAATGTAAAGAATTACAAAAATCGCAAAAAAGAGGAACACTCTATGGACCTGTCCGAAATGTGCTTTCCCCGGCAGATGGAAGCGGACGGCAGCGTGGGAAAAATCTGTGAAGCACTGGCGGTAGGAAAAGCCCGGCTCCGGCCGGAGGGCAATCTGGAAGTCCCCGTGCTGACCCTGAGCGAATCATTGACGAGTGCGCTCAAGAAAGCGCGAATGCAGCGGCGCGTCCGCTTCGGCTTTGATGAAATTGTCGAAAAGCTTGCCGCTGAGAAAAAAGGCATTGATGAATTGCTCCAAAAGACGAAATCACTGCCAAACGAGCGCATCTCCCGCCTGCTTCTGTTTTCCAATGACGGAGCCGAGCGGCTTTACCGCCATATCGAACAAATCCTCCATGAGCATCAACTCCGGATTCTGGGCTGCCTCGTGGATGTCGACAGCAGGAAACTGGGAGAGGCGATTACGGGTAGAAATGCAAGTATTAAAGTTATTCTGGTCGAGCACAAGGACGCTGTAGCTGATGTCCTACGCTCACTCATTGAAAATAAGGAATAGTTCAAAATCATCTTCTATTCCCGCTGCTGCCGGCAAGTGGATAATATCTATCCATCTGGATACCCGGATTGAATAGTTTTGATTCATGTCCATGGCAGTTTTCTAAGCCAATTCTGTGTCGAACAAACCCATCATCTTAAAAAATCTAATGGTATTTATCACATACGGCGAGCGTAGGCCTGTGGCACGCTATATGCCAGATAATGGTCGTGAGTGATGCACAAGTGAAAGGAGAAAATAAAGTGAAAAAAATAACAATGATAGTGGTTACAGTGATGATGGTTGTCGGGCTGGCTGCCTCGGCATTTGCCAATCCGGGCTGGGGGGGCGGACAACGGTATGACTACCGCAGCGGGTATGAGCGTTCTCATGACAGATATGATGATCGCGACTACCGGTTCCGTAATGATGATTGGCGGTTTCATCGGCCGCCGGTTGTTATTCACAGGATACCCGGACCGGTTGTTTATCTGCCCAGACCGCATGTGCCGGCGGTAGGTTTGTTCTTCCCGCACATGACCATCCAGTTTCGTTAACGCCGGGCACAGGCCGCGAAAGATGTAACGGCCGTCCGCAACATTCGGGAGAAAGCCGCCAGAGAGAAAGCGTGGTTTCTTTTTCCGGTTTCCCGTCCAATCAAAAAACAGACCGCTCCAAGGAAAGGAGCGGTCTGTCCATAATGAATTCGTCAGCAATCACATCTTTCTCAATTCCGTTTTCAATATCTTCCCCACCAGGCTTTTGGGCATGGCGTTGAGAAAGACGATATCCCTGGGCAAAAAGAAGTTGGTGAGCCGTGTTTTGCAGAAGGCGATAATGTCCTCGGCTGCCGCTTTTTCGCCCGGGTGCAAAACGACGAAGGCTTTAATTTCTTCCCCGTATTTTTCATCCTTCACGCCGATCACGGCCGCCTCCGAAACCTGCGGATGCGCATAGAGGACCTCCTCAATCGTCCGGGGCGAGATGTTTTCGCCTCCTTTGATGATGAGATCTTTCTTCCGGTCCGTGATCCAGAAATAGCCGTCGGGGTCGACGAAGCCCACATCGCCCGTATGCAGCCAGCCGTTTCTCAGCACTTCCGCCGTTTCCTCGGGCCGCATCCAGTATCCTTTCATGACCTGCGGGCCGCGGATCACGATTTCGCCTTTTTCTCCCGGCGGCAATTCTTTGCCCTGATCGTCGAAGATTTTCATTTCCGTGCCGGTCGTTGGAAGACCGATGGAGCCGATTTTTTTGAGGCCCTCCCAGGGATTGCAGGAGTTGTTGGCTCCCGCTTCCGTAAGGCCCCAGCCTTCGCTGATTTCAAATCCGTACATCTCTTTAAACTTATTCCAGGTCTCCACCGCGAGCGGCGCGGAGCCGCAGACCCAGTATTTCATGGAGCTCAGATTATATTTTTTCGGTTCGGGATAAAGCAGCATGTAGACATACATGGTCGGGACAGCGGCCAGGATATTGCCGGAATACTTTTCGATGGCGGAGAAAATCGCGGCGAGGTCGAAGGTATTGAGCAGCACGGCTCTGTTGCTCCGAAACAGACTCATGTTGGAGGATGCGATACCGTAAGAATGGCAAAGCGGCAGAATGCTGATATACGTCATGCCGTCCGTAGGGGGAAACGTGTGGTGCTGCATGTAAGCGTTGGAGTAGAGCGTCCCGTGAGTGTGGATGACGCCCTTGGCCTTGCCCGTCGTTCCGGCGGTATAGATCAGGGCGGCGATGTCGTCGTCGGCCGTTTCCACGATGGCTGTTTCTTCGGGACTTTGGTCCACGAGCGCGCGAAAAGAATGTGTTCCTTCCGGGGCGTCGTCTTCAATCACAATGACGGACTGCACGTCCGGCACTTTGGCGCGGCAGGCCTGGACCTTGGGAAGAAACATCTTGCTTGTGATCACGACTTTGGCGCCGGAATCCCGGTAGATGTGAGCTGTTTCTTCCTCGCCGATCATATAATTGATAGGGACGATTACGGCCCCGAGCCGCCAGGCGGCGGAAAAGCCATACAAAACCTCCGGGCAGTTGAAGGTTTGGATAATCACCCGGTCGCCGCGTTTGACGCCCAGATTCGCCAAAGCGTGGGCGAGCCTTCTGCTGTGGCGGATGATGTCCAGGTTCGATAGCTCGCGGTCTTCGTAAATGATCTTGGTTAAATCCGGTTTTTCCAGGCCTCTGTCTTCGTTGAGCTTTGCAATATTCATAATCGTCTCCCTTTCCCTGCTACGTGATCATTATGGTTATTATGAACTTTGCTTTTGGCGTTTGAAACAACCGTTCATGGACATGAACGTCTTAATTCTTTGGGCGATGCCGGGAGAATCCGTTTCTCACCGGCTTTAATCTGCTGCAAACTCAAGACGAGGTGGAAGAGTCAACGATCCGATAAGTTTTTTCCCATTTTGCGTCATCGTAGCATAAAAGCGTTATCAATAAAAGATGATCTCTTTGATCCATGGACAAATAGATCATCGGGACTAATTTATGCTTTTGATGAAATTGATATTGACCGGTAAAGGCGTTCTCTGTATATACGCGCACCCATTGATAGAGGTTCCGATTGCATGACGAAAGAGAGCAGAATAGCGAAATCTTCGGCTGGCCGCCGCACGCGGGTAGGAGAATCCGGTGTCCACGGTAAAGGGGTTTACGCCGCGCGGCCGATCAAGGCGGGTGACAGCGTGCTGGAATACAAAGGTGAGATCATCACCTGGCGCAAAGCACTGGCCCGGCATCCCCATGATCCCCGCCAGCCCAATCATACGTTTTACTTTCACCTGGACCACGGCCATGTGATTGATGCCAAATACGGCGGCAATACGGCGAAATGGATCAACCATTCCTGCGAGCCGAATCTGGAAGCGAGCCAGGACGGATACCGCGTCTTTCTCAAAGCCTTGCGCGATATTAATCCCGGTGAAGAACTCTTTTATGATTACAGTTTGATTATCGAAGGCCGCAAAACCGCCAGGGTTAAGAAGGAGCACGCCTGCCTGTGCGGCGCCGCCAACTGCCGCGGGACGATGCTGGATATTCAAAGATGAGGGCAGGGATTGTCCGTAAGCGACATCGGCGATCGTCCGTTTCCTGCAGCCGGTGTGTTTATGTACGGCGTCCAGCCGACTGCTTATTCAGATACAGGCTTTTCTTTCCCGGATAAAATCAGCAAACATTTTGGGCAGCGGCGCGCGAAGCATCACTTTGCTTTGACTGTCGGGATGCACGAAGTCTATCCGGCTGGCATGCAATGCCTGGCGCGGCAGGAGCAGGCGCGAAAGTAGAGAGGCGGTAAGGCCGTGCTTGATAAATTCGAGAAAGGCGGTTTTGTCTCTGCCGTAGAGTTTGTCGCCGACAATCGGATAGCCTGCGGCCAGGAGATGGGCGCGGATCTGATGAAGCCTGCCCGTTCGGGGAAAACAGCGCACAAGGGAAGTATCTCCGGCACAGAGAACTTTTTGAAATAGTGTCCGGGCTTTTTCCGTTCCTTCCGCCCAGGCTTTGCGTTTCTTGCTCACGGAGGATTCCGGATCACGCCCCAGAGGCAAATCAAGGATCAACTCCTCATCGGGGAAAATGCCGTGCACCAGAGCAAGATATTCTTTTGTTCCGGAAGCGAGCGCGCAGGCCAGTCTCCGCACGCTTTCGCCGTCAAACGCCAGCAGAATGACACCCGATGTTTCGCGATCGATGCGGTGCACCGGATAAACCTTCCGCCCATAGCGGTCCGCAAGCAATGCCGTCAGCGTATGGTTAAAATACCGCCCCGCAGGATGAACCGGCAGATTTCCCGTTTTATTGACGGCGACCAGCCATTTGTCCTCATAGAGGATCGTGATTTCCCGATCAACTTTCGGTTCAATAATGCCGCTGCCGTCCCAGGCCAGCTTTTCGCAGCCCTGCAGCATCATCTCGGGATCGGTGACAGCGACGCCGTCCACCGATAGTTTCCTTTCGGTAATTTCCTTGCTCCACTGATTCCGTGTAAAATAGGTAAAGCGGCGAGCACAGTAGTCGGCAAGTGTTTCCGGTGCCGAAAGTGGCCTAATGGTGGTCGTGATAATCCGCTGAGACATCATCGCTGGGGCAACTCTCTTTCTTTTTTGCTTCATTTTCGATTTTGAGCTGCCGGACCAGGAAACTGTCGAGCTGATTGGCAAAAGCCTGGCGGTCTTTTTTACTGAAGGCGGCGGGCCCTCCGGTGATCTGGTTGATGTCTCTCAAATCAGTGAGCAAATCGCGCATGGCCAGCCGGTCCTTGATATTGTGCTCGGTGTAGAGCGTTCCCCGCGGATTCATCGCAAAGGCATTCTTGGCGACAACGCGATCGGCAAGCGGGATGTCGGCGGTAATCACGAGATCACCGGGCAAAACAAGTTCAGCGATTCGGTCATCGGCTACGTCCGGCCCCCCGGGAACCAGGATCAGCGAGAGATGAGGCAGGTCTTCCAGGCGCAGGGGTTTGTTGGCGACAAAAATCAGCGGAATATTCAGGCGCAAGGATGCCTTAATCAGGATGTCTCTGATGATGTTCGGAAAGGCGTCTGCATCGATAAATATCTGCATGGGCAACCACCGGCCAGCCGCTACTTCTTCAGGATGACAAGGGCGTCTACGGCCACCGGCCGGCCGTCCTTCACGACGAGGGGATTGATATCGATCTCGGCGATCTCATCGTGCATGAGCCCAAGATTGCCGATGCCCACCAGGGCTTGAGCCAGAACATCGCGGTCGACGGCTTTTTCTCCCCGGAAAGCGTCGAGAAGCTTTGTCGCCCGGATTTCACCGATCATCTCCAGAGCGTCGCCTTCGCTAAGCGGCGCCACGCGGAAGCTGACGTCTTTCATGGCTTCCGTGAAAATACCGCCCAGGCCGAACATGACTGCCGGACCGAACTGCGGATCGCGGGTCAGGCCGATCACAAATTCGCGCTGACCTTTGACCATTTCCTGAACGAGGACAGAGTCGAGGTCAATTCCTTTTCCCGTGAGTTCATCATAGGTCCGGGCCACATCCTCCCTGTCTTTCAGATTCAGGCGCACCATGTCCATTTCGGTCTTGTGTGTGAGTGCGGGTGCCGATCCCTTGAGGGCGACGGGAAAGCCGATGGCGGCCGCCTGATCGATGGCCTCCTGCCGCGAATGAGCCAGGATCTCGCGCGTTACCGGCACGCCGGCGGCGGCGATCACCTGCTTGGATTCATATTCCGAAAGCGCCTGCCGGCCGCTCTGCGCTGCATTGCGGATCAATGCCGCTATATTGTTTCTGGTTCCGCCTGTCATGACACGGCCTCCTTCGTTTCCCGGTCCGCTTTTGCAAATGGAGCCAAACGGGATGTATCGTTGCCTATCATGTTTCTCTTCAGGAGAGATTCATAATAGGACGATGAGACCGACAAGGCGCGCACGGCCTGCTCGGTTGTCTCAAAAATAGGGATCCGGTGTTTGGCGCGGATGGCGATGGTCTTGGCGACGGCATTCGGGGTGTAGATCGCTGCGGGTTTATTGTAGTGTTTGCACATCTTCTGAAGTTCGAGCAGGCAATCGATCACAAAAGGCTGCCAGACGCTGAGCAGCGGCAAAAGCCCGTCCACTTCTTTTGCGGACAAAAGGATGTCGAAAATATCCAGATAGGTCTGCGGCGGCGCCGGGCCGATGTCCACCGGGTTTTTGATGTTGAAGACTTGCCCGGCCTTTTTTAATTTCTCCTGTGTTTCGGGAGCCAGTCGCACCATCTGCAATCCTGCCTGAACCAGCAGATCGGCGCCGATGCTGCCGAAGGCGCCGGAATTGGTAAACGCAGCGATCCGCTTCCCGCTGAGGAGCGGCATTTCGGTAAACATCTTCGGGAGCGAATGAAGTTCGTCAATCGATTGCAGGCGGATGATTCCGGCCTGCCGGCAGGCGCTGTCAAAGACGGCATCGTTGTTGGCCATGCCTGCCGTATGCGACATGGCGGCGTTTGCGCCTTCCTGAGTTCTGCCGACCTTATAAATGAGAATCGGCTTGACGGATCTGCGGGCAGCCTCCATCAATTTGCGGCCTGTGGCCAGGTTCTCCAGATAGATGCCGATGATTTCAGTTTCGTCCTTTTGAAAATACTCGATCAGGTCCGCTTCGTCCACATCGCATTTATTGCCGATGCTGACGACTTTGTTGATGCCGACCAGGTCATAGTAGAGGGATTCCATGACCAGCACAACCACGCCGCCGCTTTGAATAATATAGGACACGGTGCCCGGCGATTCGAAGATTTGTTTCATCTCTACGAGGCTCGGGTTCACGCCGTAGAAGCAGCAGAATTTATTGCGCGTGCTGAGCGTCCCGAGGCAGTTGGGCCCCATGATGCGGATGCCGCTGGCTCTGGCAATCTCGTCGATTTCCCTCTGCATCGCTTCACCGTCGTGGCCGCCTTCGGAGAAACCGGCGCTCTCAATGACAATGCGGTTGATTCCTTTTCGCGCGCAGTCCCGGATGATGGCCGGCACATGGCGCGCCGCGACGATGATCACCGCCAGATCCGGTGCAATCGGCAGATCGAGGACCGATGAATAGCCCGGATACCCTTTGACGGCCTCCCCTTTGGAATTGACCGCATAGACGGTTCCGGAATACCGAAGATAATCTTTCAGCATGTCGCAAATGGTGGCTCCCAGATTAAAGGGAGCATTCGAAGCGCCGATGACAACAACGGATTGAGGATTGAAGAATCGTTCCACGAAACACCTGCCTGATTGCGAATTTTGCAGCGCTTAAAAGCGCAAAACTTGCAGTTTTTGTCAAGCAGGAAATCTAAGCCAGCTCTTCTTCTTTGATCGGCAGTGTAAAGTAGAAGGTGGCGCCATTCCCGGGCGCACCTGTGGCCCAGACGCGCCCGCCGTGGCGGCGGATGATGCGCGAAACGAGCGCCAGGCCGACTCCCGTACCTTCAAATTCATCGGAACTGTGAATGCGTTGAAAAACGTTAAAGAGCTTGTCATAGAAAGCCATGTCAAACCCGATGCCGTTGTCCTGGACGCAGTATACGTTCTCCCGGTCTACACGATTTCCACCGACCGTAATCACGGCCCGGTCGGCGAGCCTGGTGAATTTGACGGCGTTCGCGAGCAGGTTCGTAAGCACTTCCCGGATCAGGACACGGTCACCGTAGGCGGCAGGGAGTGCGTCGTTTTGCAAAACCATATCCCGTCCCGGATTCAAGACGCGGAGCTCTTCCCATGTTTCATCGATCAGGAGGTTCATATCGAAATCGGATGACCGGATGGCGCTGCGGCCGAACCGCGAGAGGGCCAGAAGCCCTTCAATCATCTTCTCCATTTTTTGCGCGTTATCCCGGATGACATTAAAATTGTGCTGTTCTTCTTCGGTGAGTTTTTCTCCGATATTGCGCAAGAGAATTTTGGAAAAACCATCGATGGCCCTGAGCGGGGCGCGCAGGTCATGAGACACGGAATAACTGAAGCTCTCCAGGTCCCTCTTTGCAGACTCGACTTCCTTAAAGCCGCGATGGGTGAACTCAAAGGGCACAAGACATTCCGTTAATAGAGCGTGCGTCAGCTTGACGACCTTGACGCACTCTTCCTTTGATGAGGCCTTCGATAACAAATCGAGCTGGAGCTCCATATGTACGGAAAGAACGTTCATGACGCCCAGTCCGTCCTGGACGGCCTGGTGCCCCACTTCGTAAGCACATTCCAGCGCCGCCTCGCCCGCTCCTCCGAGGCATTGTTCCAGGGTGTCTCTGTATTTCGTTTCCAGTTTATTGAGAGCTGCTTTCATCATCAACCCACATAACGCGCGACCAGCACCAGGGCGTCATCGGTCTTCTTTCCGCATTGGGCAAGGATTTGATCGGCGATCTGTTGGGGAGAATCTTTGCAGTTGACTTCCCGGTTAAAGCTGCCGGAAATGCCGTCGGTCGCCAGCACGAGCGTGTCGCCCCTGAAAACGGTCAAGACGGAGGAATGAAGCGGCGGAAGCTGGTAGCCCACAACACCTCCCCGCATCGGCAGGGATTCGTGCGGCGGTACGACATCGGCGCCGGAGCGCATCAAATACCCCTCCACATTGCCGATGCCCATCCAGATTATCGTTTTCTGTAAAACGTCGAGAAAGGCCAGACTCATGACGACTCCCCGGGTTCTGGCGAGCGCCTCATGGCATTCTCTGCTTAATTGAAAAAGATCATCGGACCGGCTGTTCATCAGTGTGCCTGCAGCAATCTGGGAGGCTCGATAGGCTTCTTCTCCGTGCCCGAGTCCGTCGATGACGGCAATGAGGATGCCGGTTTCCGATTGCCGGATGGTGTAAGCATCGCCCGAATAGTGGTTGCCGGCAAGAGGCAAGTCGGCAACTCCCCACTCTATGACGGTTGCGGCTAGTTCTTCCATTTCTTTACGGTCACGACGGTTCCTTTTCCGACCCTGGAGGAGATGCTGAAATCGGTCATGATGCGTTTGCATCCCGGCAGGCCCAGACCCAGTCCCTTGCTCGTGGAATATCCGTCCTGCATGGCCAGTTCGATATTGGGAATGCCGGGCCCGTTGTCTTTGGCGACGATGGCGATTCCCTTCTTGTCTCCGGTTTCGACAAGGCTCATCGCAATCTCGCCTGCCTTGGCATATTCAATAATGTTGCGCGCCAGTTCGGAGATCGCCGTGGCCACGAGAGTCTGGTCAACACTGGAAAAGTCGAGGCGGTTGCACAGTTCGCGCACTTTTTGCCGCGCCGTGACAATGTCGCCTTCATGATTGATCGGGACGCGGATGTTATTGTTGTCTTCCATACCTTCAGCGGCCTTTTAAGCCGATATCCAGCAAAGCGGTCCCTTCTTCCAGATCGAGGGCCGTTGCAACATCGCCAAGCGTAAGCCCCAATTGAACCATGGAAAAAGCTACCTCCGGCTGAATGCCGACAATGACAGGTTTCGCGCCGCCCAGCTTGACCATCTGGGCGATCTCGCGCAACGTGCGGGCGGCAAAGGAATCCATCACATCCAGAACCGTAACATCGACAATAACACCCCGGGACCGGAATTTGACGACCCGCTGGGCCAGGAGTTGACGCAGTTCCTTCCAGTCGGTATCACTCGGTGCGGACTGAATGGACGCGATCAGGTAGGAACCCTGTTTGAGAATCGGAATACTCATAGTGCGTCCTTATCATAAGGTGTTGCGGAGTTATTTTCTCTGTGCGTGCGATAGCCCAGCATTCTGTCCGCTTCTTCGATGCCGCCCTGCAGGTCGCCCACCGTTTTCAGTCCGGCCAGGTCAACGCCGATGGTGACCAGCGCTTGGGCAACGTCCGGGGACAATCCCGTGACAATGACTTTGGCGCCCATCAGACGCGCTGCGGCAACGGTCTGGAGGAGATGATTCGCAATTTTGGAATCGACGGCGGGAACGCCGGTGATATCGATGACGACGGTCTGGGCCCGGTTGTCTCGAATAGCGCGCAGCAACTGTTCCGTAATTTGCTTGGCGCGTAAAGAATCGATCAGCCCGATGATGGGCAGAATCAACATGCCTTCGCGCACCTGCAATACGGGTGTGGAGAGCTCACGGATCGCTTCCTGCTGCTGCCTCACAACATTTTCACGTTCGCGAATAAACGCCATGGCAACGATAGCAATAATATTGCCGGCCACCGGTTCATAAATATCGAGTGCCGCGGTCAAGCGGTCCGTATCCCGAAGGTACTTAAAGAAAAGACTGCGGCCGTAAACGTCGCGCAGAGTCAGCATGCCCCCCAGGATCTGCTCGGAGGTCATGCCGCGCAGAACGCCGCGCTCCGCCATGCGCTTGGCGTAGGCTTCGGCGGAATCATAGCGATAGGTTTCCAGGCATTCCACGCAGGTATCGTAAATTGTCGCCGATTCGACTTCCAGTTCCTGAGCGGTTAATCCTTCGAGCATCTTCTTGCTGGTCATCAGATGGACCCATTCCCGCCGGAGTGATGTTCGCTCCTGTCGGAAATGCTTTACCAATTCCTGGACCAGGTCATCATTCTTCCTGTTTTTCCTGTTTGATACGTTTTTGCTGTCCCCTTTTTCCATAACCATCCCCCTCCCCCAATCGGATGCGTAATGCTGTTCCAGATCATTTTTTAATGATTATAAAAATAATTGCACTGCCTGCTAAATGCAAAAACCCCGTTCTTTTTCAAGTTACGGGGTTTTAATGATAAGCTCATGGCCTGCTCACAATTAAAATGTTGATAAATGTTAAGACGATCGACGGTAATCGCCTACCACAATTTACGCTGTAAATCTACTATAAAAGAAAATTCTTAAGACGGCAGCGTCAAAATCTACGCTAATACATATGGATTGACATTTGCAATGTCAAATCTATCCATGCCATTAAAAAAGTCTGACGCTTCTGATGCCGCGTTTGCTTTTGAGAGCCCGATAGACGATGTAGGCGCAGGAGATATCCTGAATGGCCAGCCCCGTCGAATCAAAAAGCGTAATCTCCCGGTCGGATTTTCTCCCATTTTTCTTTCCGGCCACAATGTCGCCCAGCGTTGCGTAAATATTTCTTTTGCCGATCAGCTTTCGACTCACCGGCACGTTGATTTCACCGGAATGAGAGGCCTGGGCCCAGTCGTCAATCACGATTTTTGCTTCTTTCAATACTTCCGGATCGACTTCCTGCTTCCCCGGCGCATCCGCACCGATGGCATTGATATGGGTTCCGGCAGAGACGCGCGAGACGAGCGGAATGCGCGACGGCGTTGTCGCGATCACAATATCGGATTTCAGCGTGACGGCGTCGATGCGCGGAGATATGAACGCTTCGAGTTTAAAGGTTTTCTGCGCGAAGCCCCGGAAGCTTTGCGCACCCTCTTTATCTCCGGCAAATTGCCATATCTTGATCTTGCGGATCTTGCGGACGCCGAGCAGACAGGCCAGCTGGGACCGCGCCTGGGCTCCGCAGCCGACAAATCCCGCAACCTCGGCGTCTTCCCGGCTCAGGTATTTGGCGGCGACGGCTCCGGCGGCGCCGGTACGGAGGCCTGTCAGATACGTGCCGTCGAGGATGGCGAGCGGAAAGCCGGTCTCCGGGTCATTGAGAATGATGACCGCCATGACGGACGGCAAATGGCGCAAGGCGTTATGCGGATGAACGTTGACACATTTGACGCCGGCAATATTGAAGCCTTCGCCGAAAATATAGGCCGGCATGGATCTCAGGTCACCCTTCGGGAAATAGAGATAGGTTTTGGCAGGCATGTCGACGCTGCCGAGGCCGTAAGCCCGGAATGCTTTTTCCACCGTTTCGTTGACGACGCGCGGTGTTAATATTTTTTCGACATCCTGCTGGGTCAGAATCAGCGTCTTCATAGTCGGTAAACCTTTCCGTGAATGTCTTTCCGCGGGCGAATCAGATGATTTCTTTGACCCGGCCCACAATCCCGCTTTCCAGACGAACTTTGATGCCGTGCGGATGAGTGCCGGATTTTGTCAGAATCGCCTGCACAATGCCGTCCGTAAGACGGCCCGTGCGTTGATCCTGCTTCTGCACTATTTTTACGTGTGCGCCCACTTTGACGTCCATGCGATTGTTTCCGTTCATGCCTTCATCCTCACAATAATCAACCGCCAGCAAGCTGTCGAGGTATGAAATGAACGTCATTACATCGCAACAAGCTGCGGAGAATTAACACTCGTCCCGCGGAAGCGGGATTAAAATAAGATTATCATGATTTGCCAAAATATCTCAACATGCATATATTACTTTTGTCATCGGACAGCGAAAGCGGTGGGTCGGGCGACGGTTACGTGAGACAGTGTGGCAGATCGCTAAAAACTTTATTATATTTGAGATGATCTTATGTTAAAATCATGCTCATGAAATTAATCTGTCAGCAGAAAGTAACGTGATGCGCAAAGATATTCAGGAATTGATTCAATTAAACAGGACCTGCGTTCTGGCCACGGTATCGGGAGTTGAGCCGCATTGTTCATTAATGTCGTATGCGACGGATGACGACTGCCGTGAAATTTATATGGCAACCTCCAAAGAAACAAAAAAATACAGGAATATGACGGCCAACCCGCACATAAGCCTGCTTGTGGATTCCCGGCAGGATGTTGCCGCCGGTCCCGCCGCGCCAGTGAGGGCCCTGACGATTGCCGGAACATTTCAAAAAGATGTGGATGAAAAGAAAGCGGCGGATATCCGGGAGAGGCTGTTTAGGAAGAATGCCGACTTAAGAAAGATATTCGATAATCCCGATACCGCAATTATCGTTGTCAGAATCTGCACCGTCCAGCTTCTGGACGGGCTAACCGACGCCTATTTTGAGATCGTATCTTAACTTCAGACAGGAGGTTTGTCATGACGGAAATTCCGCGCGATGAGAAGAGAAAGAAGATTCTTGAAGTTTTAAACAAGGCCAGATCCATGGAACTTTTTGCGATTCATCAGTATATGAACCAGCATTATAATCTGGCCGACATGGATTACGGCGATCTGGCCGCCAAAGTGAAGCTCATCGCGATAGACGAAATGAGACACGCGGAGATGTTTGCCGAACGCATTAAAGAACTGAGCGGCGAGCCGACCACAGCGATGGACGGCACGGTGCAGAAGGCTCAAAAGATCGATGCGGTCTTTCCCTTCAATTCCAAACTGGAAGACGACACGATCGACGCCTACAATCAGTTCCATCAGGTCTGCCGCGAAAACGGCGACAGCATCAGTATGAAACTTTTTGAAACCATCACCGACGAGGAACAAATTCACTTCAATTACTTCGACAATGTCAGTGACCACATTCAAAAACTGGGCTCGGCCTACCTTGCGCAGATCGCCGGGACGCCGGCCGATACGGGCGCGCCATCCAAGGGCTTTGTCACCGGTCCGGGCGGGGGTGCCGCCGCATAGAAGCATTTTTTTGGGGGCGGTCGCGCCGACCCTTCTTCAGTCGTGATTGTTCCCGGTCACCGTCTATTCCCGTGCTCCGGCGTAAATTGATCGCCGCCAGAATTTTCCGGTCGATTTTCGACATCGGCAACTTCCCGATGTCCCTGTCCGATGCCCAGCGCCAATCCTGACAGCCCAGTGCTTCAGGCTCGCTTTTCAACAGGGTGCAATCGTAGGCACAGAGGGTTGTGCGAAAATGCGTGTAAGCATGATCGACGGAGGCGAGTTTCTGTCTCATCCGGATGGAGATCCCCAATTCGTTTTTTACGCCGTTCTTTAATCCGGCTTCCAGGCTTTCAATATCGTCGATAAAGCCGCCGGGCAATTTCCATAAAGACGCAAGCAATCCTGCAGCCGGCCGCTGCACGATGAGCAGCCGACTGTCGGCGCTGCGAATAACGGCGCACACCGCTGCGCGGTGCGGGGTGGCGGGGCGCTTGCGCACGACGGGCAGCGCGGTTTGCATCCCCGTGAGTTGCGCAAGGCACAAAGCGGCAATAGGGCAGATGGCGCAGCCGGGATTTTTGGGCTTGCAGATCGTTGCGCCCAGATCCATGAGCGCCTGGTTGAAATCGCCGGGCCGTCTGGCCGGAACCAGCGTGGCGGCAAGCGCGTGCAATTTCTTTTGTTCCCGGGGATCGTCCACCGGTCGGCGGATGGCGAAAACGCGGCTCAGGATGCGGCGGACGTTGCCGTCAACGGCGGGAAGGGGCTTCCCGTGGGCAATGCTCAAAATAGCACCGGCAGAATACTCGCCGATGCCGGGCAGTGTTTTGATCGCGTCGGGTGTATCGGGGATCCTGCCGCCGAACCGGTCAATAATGATTCGCGCGGCTTTATGAATATTTTTGGCCCGTGAATAATATCCCAGGTTCTCCCAGGCCTTCAGGACCTGCGCAAGCTCAGCTCCGGCTAGCGCTTGGATGTCGGGAAAATACTTCATGAAACGGTGATAATAGGGGATCACTGTATCCACCTGCGTCTGTTGGAGCATAATTTCCGAAATCCAGATGCGGTACGGATCGCTCGTCTCGCGCCAGGGAAGCGATCGCTGCCGGCGGCTATACCAGGCGAGGAGTCGCCTCGGCAGGATTTTCCTGAGATGATCGGTATCTTTGGTCATGGCGGGTGTATATCTTATCCCCGGGCGACTGGCAATACGGCTTGCGTTGGCCAATTTTTTCGCTTGACAGAAATGCGTTTCTGGGACAAGGTGCACGGCACACTCGGATATCCTAATTGTTGTTTTTTCGCATCGTTAGATTTTCTGATTAACTCATCAATAAAAAGAAATTAGAAGAGGGGAACAAAAATGAAGAAAGAGGATTGTATTTTATTCAGCGGCGGAGCGCAGGGTGCGGAAGCTGAATTCGGCGCCAATGCCGAGCGCCTCGGTATAGAGGAAGTTAACTTTACCTTCGAAGGACACACGATCGTGCGTAACAGGGGTCTGCGTGTGCTGAACCACGAAGAATTAAAGAACGGCGATGTTTCTCTGGAATATATTTCACGCCTGATGAACCGCCGCTATACGGACAACACGACCTTCCGTAAAATTCTGCAAACGATCTGGTATCAGATCAACAAAGGGCAGGAAATTTTTATCATCGGCGAAATTCTTCCGGACAAAACCGTCAAGGGCGGCACGGGCTGGGGCGCGGAGTTCAGCAAAATCTGCAACAAGCCGCTCTCTGTTTTCGACCAGAAAAAAAATGTCTGGTTTTGCTGGAACAAACTGGATTGGGTTGAGCGTAAGAAGGGTGATGAACCGGTCATTGCTCAAGCGCATTTCGCCGGCGGGGGAACACGTTTCCTTGAAGAAAACGGCAAAAAGGCAATCAGGGAGCTCATGGAAAGATCCCTCGGCTGATCAGGCACCGATGGGACCATTCGGGATTTAATCCCGCTTAAGCGGGAAGAGCGTTATTCCCTGTCGCTTGCTGCGAAATAATGACGTTTGTTTCATACCTCGCGAGCTTGCGGCGAGGTGGTTGATTTCCTATCATGCGGTTGAAGCACTCTGTTTCAACCGTTTTTTTTTGTGTTTCCGGGTACCTTTTTCTATTGTGTATGGTAAATTCTTGACAGCGCAGGCGGGTTTTGCTAGCGCTAATCTCAAATACCATATGATAAAGGAGGAGGTATGTCTGATTCGTTGCAGTACAAAGATGTCTACGAGCAGTCCATCAATCAGCCTGATGTTTTCTGGGGTAAGGCGGCCGAAGCGCTACAGTGGACGAAGAAGTGGGATAAAGTTCTTGACGACAGCAACAAGCCCTTTTATCGCTGGTTTACCGGCGGCGAACTCAATACGTGCTATAATGCCCTGGATTATCAGGTGGAATCGGGCAGGAAAGATCAGACAGCTGTTATCTATGACAGCCCCGTCACCGCTACCGTCCAAAAGATCACCTACGGAGAACTCCTCGACAGGGTGTCCAGATTTGCCGGCGTGCTGTCTGGTTTAGGTGTTACGAAGGGCGATACCGTTATTATCTATATGCCGATGATTCCGGAAGCAATGGTGGCGATGCTGGCCTGCGCGCGCATCGGGGCCGTGCACTCCGTCGTCTTCGGCGGATTTGCCCCCAATGAACTGGCGATCCGCATTGACGATGCGAAACCCAAGGTCATGGTTTCAGCATCCTGCGGCATCGAAGGGAAGAAGACGCTGGCCTATAAGCCGCTTCTGGACGAGGCCATCAAAATCGCCGCGCACAAGCCGCAAAATTGCATTATTTATCAGCGTCCGCAGGTGCAGGCCGAACTAAGGCCTGGCCGCGATCTGGACTGGGAGGAATTGTTCAAATCGGCGAAGGCTGTTCCCTGCGTGTCCGTTGGCGCAACCGACCCGCTCTATATACTTTATACGTCGGGAACAACCGGCAAGCCCAAAGGCGTCATGCGGGACAACGGCGGCCATGCCGTGGCCCTGAAATGGTCGATGAAGTACATCTATGATATCAAACCCGGCGAAGTGTTCTGGGCGGCATCGGATGTCGGCTGGGTCGTCGGCCACTCCTACATTGTTTATGCCCCGCTGCTTTACGGCTGCACAACGATTCTTTATGAAGGCAAACCCGTGGGAACGCCCGATCCGGGCGCCTTCTGGCGGGTGATCTCCCAGCACGGCGTATCCGTTCTCTTTACCGCCCCCACGGCGTTTCGCGCCATTAAGAAGGAAGACCCCAACGGCGACTACCTGAAGAAGTATGATATCCGCAGCCTGCGTTATTTGTTCCTGGCCGGCGAGCGCCTGGATCCCGATACCTATTACTGGGCGAGCGACATGCTGAAGATTCCTGTCGTCGACCACTGGTGGCAGACCGAAACCGGCTGGCCGATTGCCGCAAACTGCATGGGCATCGAGCCCTTCCCGATCAAAGCCGGATCACCCACGAAACCGGTGCCGGGCTATAATGTTCAGATCCAGGACTTCGACGGCAAAACGCTGCCCAACGGCGAGGAAGGCGCGGTGGTCATCAAGCTGCCTCTGCCCCCCGGCTGCCTGCCGACGCTGTGGAAGGATGACAAACGCTACCTGGAATATGTCACCGAAAGACCCGGCTATTATGTGACCGGCGACGGCGGTCGTTTTGACACCGATGGTTATCTCTATATCATGGGGCGCATCGACGACGTGATCAACGTGGCCGGCCACAGGCTTTCCACGGGAGCTATGGAGGAGATCGTCTCCAAGCACAAGGACGTTGCGGAATGCGCCGTGCTGGGTGCGGACGACCAGCTCAAGGGCCAGGTGCCGGTGGGCTTTGTTGTTTTGAAGGCCGGCGTTACCCGCAAGCCCGAAGAGATCATCGCGGAGCTGGTCAAGATGGTGCGCAGTGACCTGGGTGCACTGGCCTGCTTCAAGGAAGCGGCCGTCGTGAAGGCGCTGCCCAAGACGCGGTCGGGGAAGATCCTGCGCAGCACGATGCGCAAAATCGTGGACGGCAAGGATTATGTTGTCCCTTCGACCATCGATGATCCGGCGGTTCTGCCGGCCATTGCTGAATCGGCCAGGGCGATCGGGTATGGGAAGAAGTGAAGCAGGCTATTCCTGTAGACTATTTCCCCTCGAGGGGGCGTGAGGCTGTAGGCTATTAGACTATTAGATGACGAAAAGCCGGCGGGAATGAGTCCCGCCGGCTTTCTTCGTATGTGTCGTGAATTGACGGCTATTTGATCAGCTGAGCAATGCGGCCCCAGCGGATACTTTTATCTTCCGCATTCCATGACCAGTAAAGGATGAAGGCCTTACCCTGGACATCCTTCAAATCGACAAATCCCCAGAAACGGCTGTCCAGGCTGTGATCGCGATTGTCTCCCATGACAAAAAGCGAGTTCTTCGGTACGGTCACCGGGCCGAAGTTATCGCGCGGCTGGACATCGGCCGGAATTATCGTGTTGTCATCATAGACGCCGTGCGGGTCGGCATAGGGCCGGCCATTGATAAAGAGTTTTTTGTCTTTCATTTTGATCGTGTCGCCCGCGACACCGATGACCCGCTTGATGAAATCCTTGGACCGGTCCTGCGGATAAATGAAGACAACAACGTCGCCTCTTTTCGGTTCACTGACCGGGATGATGGTTGTCCGGAAATACGGAATCTTCACGCCGTAAATAAATTTGTTGACAAAGAGATGATCGCCGACAAGCAGGGTGGGAATCATGGATCCGGACGGGATTTTAAAAGCCTGGATAACGAATGAAATGATGAAGGCCGCGATAATGACGGCGGTCAGGATCGCTTCAATAAATTCTCTGATTTTTGATTTCGTTTTCAACGGGGACGATTCTTTTTCTTTCATAACGAGATAACCTCTTTCTATTAATGGTCGACCGGAGCAGATTTTACTCAGATAACTAATTTAACGATATCGTTGGATGTCGCAAGAATCGTCAGGCCCAAGATGACGATCCACCCCGCAATGGACAAACCTGTGGAAACTCTTCTCAACGGAGGTACTATCTTTTCCAATGCATAAAACAGCGCTTTGCCGCCGTCGAGGACCGGCAGCGGGAGCAGATTGATCACTGCCAGATTCAGACTCAAAAGGCCGGCGAAGCTGAGTATCTGATAAAAGTTCCCCGCAATAAATGATCCGCCTTGCTGAACAACGCCGATGATTCCGGCCAGATCTCCGCTGTTCGTGAACAGCGAAGGAATCGATCGGGTGATAAGCAGCATGAACGAGAATGCATTTTTGCCTGCCAGGAGCACCGCGGATACAATCGATATATCCTGGGTGAGCATTCGATAAATGAACAGCATCAGGATGGCAAAAACGATATTGGCAACGACGCCGCCGAGCGTAAAGATAATGCGCCGGCCGAGGGGGATCGCATACAATTTTTCCTCTGTTGATATGGCCGGTTCGATATATCCGCCGAGGGGAATCAGCGAAAGCCGGTAATCAACGCCCTTGCGGGTGAAGCCGGCGAGCCGCGGACCGAAACCGATCGAGAACGTTCTCACCGGAATGGCGGCCAGCCTTGCCGCCAGGAGATGTCCTCCTTCGTGGACGAGTATAATCAAACTGATAATGACAAAAGCATAAAAATAAACCATTGTGTGCCTCTACATTTTACGGCGGTAGTAAAAAACGCCGACCAGATAAGTGTAAATGGAGGAGAGAGCAAAAACCAGGATCGGATACATCGCGTTTAAGGATGGGTGAAAAAGATACACCGCAACAATCACCATCAGTCCGCAGAGCGCTATCTGCTGCTGGAGATTGGCGGCTTTGAGCTGAATGAGCTTTTCCCGTTCATCGACAATGGTCCGCCGATCCATCACATAAAACACAAGATAGATCAGCGTTGTGATGACCACGATAATGCGCATGATCGCTATTTCATCCATAGGATTCTCCCTGATAAAATCCAGTTGATCTCAAATCTGGTTATGGGCCCTGCTCCTCAGACAGAAAAAAAATATCCTCAACGCGTACGCGAAGTATCTGTGCGATACGCATGGCCAGTTCCACCGAAGGTATGAATTTGCTGTTTTCGATGGAGTTGATCGTCTGGCGTGAGCAACCCGCTTTTTCGGCGACCTCCGCCTGAGTCAAATTCCCGTTGGTTACCCGGGCGATTTTGAGTTTGTTCTCAATCATGGGACGTATGTAATGCATACTTGATAATATGTCAAGTATATTTTACATTATGGCGCGTTTGGTGGACATCCGGCAGGCCGCATTTAGAATTTTTCGCGGCGCGGGCAGTCCCTTAAATCAAAATGCTTGCCGGCCGCTCAAAAAAGGTTGTTTGGGCCAAAGCCAGTCAGGAAAGAGACTGCATGATGCCCGATCGGGCCCGACGATATTCCGAGGTATTATCCTCAGGGTTGAGCGAGGCTGTCGCTTCAGAGGAGTTGACCCGCTGGAAATCACTTTCTCAGATAAAATTTTCCGGTCAAATGATCGGCTGTTGGATTTAAAGACGGGCTCTGGTTCACGTTCAGCCCTTTGGCTTCATCTTCCACAAGAGGTTTCATATACAGGTAAATCTCGGAGAGATTCCTGCGGCCATCTTTGATGGCTTTAAGAAAATAATAAGTAAAGACGCCGTGGCCTTTGTCGGGTGAGGAAGTTGAAATCTGGTTGGCTTGCGCGGCCGTGAGAGAGGCAAGATGAGGATACGGCAAAGAAGTTGGTTCGGTCATGATGACAAGAGGTCTCGCCCCCTTGGCCAGAACGCTCCTGCCGCCCGCGCCGGAAAAACAGGCGTCAATAACGATCACGACTTCCTTCGCCCTCAGCCCTCCCAGGACCGAATACAATTTTTTCAACGGGTAACCCGTTACGGAGAGATAGCTCGGATCTCCGTCATACGGCACCAGATATGATTCTCCGGATGACGGATCAGGAGCGCCGTGTCCCGAATAATACACAAATACCCGGCCGTCTTCTCTGGCTTTGTTTTTGAGCCACACTTCAAGCGACTTGGCAATGCCTGAAAGCGTAGCTTTTTCATCCGTGATGAAATCAATATTTCTTTCTTTGATCCCCAATGCTCTGACATATTTCTTGACCAGCTGAGCGTCGTCGAAGGAATAATCGGATTTCGGCAGGCTGCTGTAACCTTCAATACCGATGATGACGGCGAGGTCGTTGTCGCCCATGATGGTTTCGGCAGGGCTGAAAGCGGGATGATCGATGTCGGAGGTCACCGCTGCGGGTTCTTTTATGTTCTTTTTCTTTTCCTTTACGGCACCTTCAACGGCTTCCTGAACAATGCTTTTCAGATCTTCCCGGGACAAAGAGGACGACGGCGCGGTTTCCTCTTTCGGGATTAACTTCTGAATCAGTTTGATGGCCGCTTTCGCCTTGTAGGCGTCCGAATATTGGGGCGGGTAGGCTTCCAGGCTGGCAATGGCCTGGTCCGTGTTTGCTCCTCCGTCTATGAGCGCTTTGACGGTTTCCTTATGACCCATAAAAGCCGCCTGTACCAGAGGCGTGTAGCCGACGAAATTATCGGGTATGTCCGCGCGGGCTCCCCTTTGCAGCAGCAATTTCACGGCTTGGGTCTGTCCGGCACCTGCGGCGGAGTACAAAGCAGTATACCCGTTGCTGTCGCGCGTATTGATATCGTAACCCTGCTCGAGCAGCATCCGGATCTGGTTTCCGTCACCGCGCCGGGCGGCCTGGTGAAGCGGATATTCCCGGCACAAGGCTTCGGATGACAAAAGAAGCAGCATCAGTATCGGAATCCATAATTTGAAAGAATAGATTCTCATATCAAGTCAATCCGTTTTAAAACGAATTCCGTTCGCGAGTCCTTACCATCGTTCCAGAATTTCCTTCGTCAATTCCGAGCGGATCGCCTGATCCAGATACACGCTTCCGAATAGGCGGCTGCCGCTCATTTTCGCATTGAGGACAGAAAGTCCGTTGGAGCGCTCGTCGAGCCAGGGGACGTCGATCTGATCGTAGGAGAAGTCGCCGGTAAAAACCATCTTCGTGCCTTCGCCGCCGCGCGTTGCGATGGCTTTGACATGCGACGGGGGGAGGTTCTGGATCTCGTCGACAATCACAAAGCACTTTTGGATGGAACGTCCCCGGATCTTATCCAGATCCATCATCTCAATCTTTCCGTTGGCCAGCCATTCGTTGATCTTCTCCTTCATTTTCTCATCGACGAGTCCCTTGATGGCATTGATGTTGTCATAGATCGGGTGCATCCAGGGTTTCATTTTCGCGTCGATGTCGCCCGGCGAATAGCCCAGGCGGTCTTTGTTGCCCAACTGGATTGTTGCGCGGCTGACGAGGATCTGTCGGTAGTGGGAGGCCTGTTCAAAAGCGGCCAGAAGCGCCAGAAAGGTCTTGGCGGTTCCCGCCTTGCCGGTCAGTGCGACCAGCGGGATAGACGCGTCCCGGAGGACGTCCATGGCGATGAACTGAGCCCAGTTGACGTCCCCGTTGTTCGACCTCGGCCTCACGCCCAGGAGGTGAATATCTTTTTCAATAATACGAAAATGATCTCCCTTGCGCACGGCGGCGAACGCCGGTCCCCACGCACCGCCGACATCGCAATAACAGACGATTCCTTCATTCGGCCGAATCTGGTTCAATTGTGTCGTAAGCTTGGCCTCGGGAAGTTTGACGGGGAATGCCTTGTCGGAAATCCAGTGACGCTGAAGATTAATGGTTGTCCGGGAGGTATGTTGCTGCTTGACGTCCGTTTGATCCATTTTAACCGACTGGACGTCGATGCCGAAGTTCAGCGCCAGTGTTTCGAGCGCCGCGTCCTGCGTGACAAGAATAATTTTTTTATTGCGCAGCTTCTTTTTTGCATTGAGCGCCGTGGCGATGATGCAATGGTCGTTCTTGTCGCACTTGAGATCGGCGTCCTTCACCAGTTTGAAATCATAATGAAAGAAGCGAACGGAGTGATCTTTCATCCGAAACAAATTGCGGACGTTGCGGATGACGGTGCGCGCAATGTCCGCCTTGAAGTCGTTGCCGGTTTTGTGACTATCCAGTTCCTCCCAGGTTGCGTAAGGGATCAGGACGCAGTTGCGTCCGCCCTGACGGAGTTTTTCAAATACATCCATGCCGTATTCCAGAGCGCTGGTATCCACTACAAAATATTTCTCCGGAACTTTTCCCGACGCGCGAGCGGTCTGCTCCCCGCTCGCTTGTGTTTTGCCCTTTTTCGCATTCGTCATGAAGTCGCTCCTCGGCTGATGGGTTGTGATTTTATGATGTATGGAATTTCTGCGGCTGCACCTCCTGTGTTTCAGACGATGTGTTTTTCTTTCAGTTCTATTTTAACAGATTTGAAACATCCAACAAGCGGAAAGTTTGAAGGCACGAAAAATCAAAAGGCGCAGAGGAGGGGCAGGGATCGGGGCGGACAAAGTGATTCCACAGGACAAGATTTAAGAAGAAGGGGCCGGGCGTCAACCGGACAATTGCTTGGGCGCTGCACTTCTGTTATCTGTCCGCGTTATAAATCCGAGGCGGCGATCGACACATGATGATGTGCGCGACCGCTTCCTGATTCAGCAGATCAATCAAACGTGCGGAGCCAAATCTTCCCGGCTAGCGTCCGCCATATTTTAACTTTAGTTCCGCTAAACGCTTCATCTCCGGTTCGCTTAATTCGCGCGCTGCAAACAGCGCATTGCCGTCCGGACCGTCGATGCGGACGACGGATATTTTGAGCCCCGGTTTCCGGGGGATCTTCATATTTTCCCAGTCGAAAAATGCGTCCGGGGAAAGATACCAGTGAGACATCTGTCCCGGCTGCAATCCACCGTGAATATCGTATTGCAATTTCTTTCGATCCGACGGGGCCGCCTCCGCACCGCTCAGACTGCATTCCAGGTAAACACTGTAAACCGTGTAATGGGTCTCGTTTTTGACTTTCATTTCGATCACCGGTTTTTCGCCCAGCATTTCATCCCTCCGGATATAGAAACGCGAAGACAGTATGCGAAAGTGCGCCAGCTGGTCGCCGGCATCAAGAAACGATTTATATTTGGCTTCAAGCGCTGCGAGTTCCTGCCTTTCCAGGTTCATCTCCTGTTTTTCGCGCTCACCCTTGACCCGAGCCGCTTCTGCGATAATTTGCTCCGCATTCTTGCCGTCCAGGCTCAATCGCACCTCTTCGGTCATTTCAGCCGATTCGGCTGCCGGATCATTGGTCCGCAGGCTGCCTTGCAGTATCGTCCGGATCGCCCTCTCGAATTCCGGTCTCCGGCTTTCCGGGAGAGCATACTTTAATCGGCTGATCGATTCCTTTGTTGTTTCCGGGGAAGAAGCATTAAATTTGGAATCACTGCTGCACGCGGCAAGCAGTGCAGCGGTTAGAATAAATACCATCATCTTTTTTTTCATGCTGCGACCTCCACGAAATGAAGCCGGTTATTATCTTCCTTCAACCAGAACCCGTGTGTATGCGTCAACGCCCGAATTACTCCGCATCAATGCATGCATCAAGCTGATAAAGTTTCGCTGCATGTGTATTTGGCAACGAAGTCCGGTCAAAAGACAGATCCCCGGGATGCCTCATGTTATTCTGTCAATAAATTCCCATCGCACAGCCGCCCGCGAGCGTGCCGCCGAGCTCGCGGCATTGGTCCAGAATTTCTCCCGTTATTCCCCCCTTGGCGATAACCGGAGTGAAAACCGTTTTAAATTTGTAGCCCAGGGCGATGCGTTCAACGGCCCGGAGCGCACCCGTCCCATCGTTGCCTGCGCTGATGAAGACCACAAAAGGCTTGCGAAAGACCTTCTCCTGTGCCGCGCCGTACGTGCGATCGAAAAAATCCTTGACCATGCCGGACATGTAACCGAAGTTTTCCGGCGTGCCGATCGCCAGACCGTCGCACAAAAGCAGATCAGCAAGTGTTGCGTCTGCGGCTTTCTTTAAAATGACTTCGACCCCGTCAATGGCTTTCGCGCCTTCGCGGACGGCTTCAGCCATCTGTTTTGTGTGCCCGGTTTGGGAATGATAAACGATGAGTATTTTAATCATAAAAAGCAGGCTGTAGCCTTTTTAGCCTGTAGGCTGTTAGAAAATAATGCAGGGAACGGTCGTATGACAGGTTATTGAAACCGTTCCCTGCTGGATCAAGATTGTTACCCCCTTGTCCTGGGGGGCGCGGCACAGGCTGAGAGCCTGTTCGCAATGACAATATTGTTCTTTTATGGCATTTTAGCAATAATGCCCAGGAAGCCCTCGGCTTTTAATGATGCTCCGCCGACCAGCGCGCCGTCAATGTCCTCGATGGCAATCAATTCGGCAATATTATCTTTTGTAACACTGCCGCCGTAAAGAATACGGACATCCGCGCCCGCGCATCCGTAAATTTCGACAAGCAGACGGCGAATGAAATCGTGAACATCATCGGCCTGCTCAGGCGTTGCCACCTTGCCCGTTCCGATCGCCCAGACCGGTTCATAAGCAACGACCAGCCGATCCATCTGATCGACGCCGACGCCATCCAGTGCTTTGCGTACCTGGCGGCTTACCACCGCTTCGGTAACGCCGGTGTTTCTTTCACCGTCCGTCTCGCCGACGCAGACGATCGGCTTCAAACCGGTGACCAGCGCTTTCCTGACTTTCAGATTAACCTGTTCATCGCTTTCATTAAAATACTTCCGGCGTTCGGAGTGTCCGACAAGCACATAAGCGCATCCGGCGTCCTTGAGCATCAGAGGAGAGACCTCGCCGGTGAAGGCGCCCTTGTCTTCATGATACATATTTTGGGCGGCCAGCATTACTTTGGTCCCCTTGAGAGTCTCTCCGACGCTTTGCAGCGCGGTAAATGGCGGAGCCACGACGACTTCGCCGTTTTTCACGGCGGTCGTTGCATCTTTAATCGCCTGGGCCAGGCTAACGGATTCGGCAATTGTGTTGTGCATTTTCCAGTTGCCGGCGACGATCCAATTTCTCATGATGTTTCCCCCGACCTAACCCAGTGCGGCCACTGCCGGCAGCGTCTTGCCTTCCAGCAGTTCCAGAAAAGCGCCGCCGCCTGTGGAGATGTAAGAAATCTTATCGCTGAGGCCGGTCTTGTGTATGGCGGTATCGGTATCACCGCCGCCGACGATCGTGAGCGCGCCCGAAGCAACGGCCGCATCCACCAGCCGGAAAGTGCCGGCCGAAAAAGGCGCCAGCTCAAACATACCCAGCGGGCCGTTCCAGACAATCGTTTTGGCACTCTTCACTGCAGCGGAAAACGCTGCAATACTTGCCGGGCCGATATCAAGTCCCATCCATTCATCGGGAATATCTTTGATGTCAACCACTTTAATTTCTGCATCTGCTGCCGGCGCTTTCGCGATGACGGCATCGACCGGCAGGAGAAACTGCACATTCTTGGCTTTGGCTTTGTCCATGATCTTCCGGGCCAGCTCCAGCATTTCCGTTTCGCACAGCGACTTCCCGACGTTAAAACCCTGAGCTTTTAAAAACGTGAAGGCCATACCGCCGCCCACGACCAGACGGTCCACATTATCAATAACATTTTCCAAAACCTTGATCTTGTCGGACACTTTGGCTCCGCCGATAATGGCGACGAGCGGCCTTGCGGGATTCTTCATGGCCTTGTTGAAATATTCAATTTCATTTTTTAACAGGAAGCCCGCGGCGCACACGGGGACAAACTTGGTAATGGCGGTATTCGATGCCGCCGCGCGATGCGATACGGCAAATGCGTCATTGATATAGACGTCACAAAGTTTGGCGAGTTCCTGTGCGAAGGCGTCATCGTTTTTGTCCTCGCCCGGATGAAAGCGGAGGTTTTCCAGGAGAATCACATCGCCCGCTTTCATCGCCCCAACGGCCTCAAGGGCTTTGTCGCCGATGCAGTCATCGATGAAGGGGACGTCCTTTTTCAACAGTGAGGCCAGAATCGGGGCAACCGGCCTCAGTGAGAATTCGGGAACCGGTTTGCCTTTAGGCCTGCCGAGATGGGACGCAACGATCACACGAGCTCCCTTTTCCCGGATATAATTAATCGTGGCCAGGCTGGCCTTCACCCGCGTGTCATCCGTGACCTTGCCCGACTTATCCATCGGTACGTTGAAATCCACCCGCACCAACACCTTCTTTCCGCTCACATCAATTTGATCCAAGTACTTCATGCCTGTAACCTCTCGTTAGGTATTTTTTATTTCATGATGAACAACAGGAGTTCCAGCATACGGTTGGAAAAACCCCATTCGTTGTCGTACCATGAAAGTATTTTCACCATTTTGCCGCCGATGACGATTGTGTTGGGCAAATCCACGATCGACGAATGGGGATTGCCGTTGAAATCTTTGGAGACCAGCTCTTCCTCTGAGCACATTAAAATGCCCTTGAGCGACTTTTGCGAATATTCCTTGAGTTTATTATTGACTTCCTGCTTGCTCGTTTCGCGCGAAAGCGTTGCCACAAAATCGACCAGGGACACATTGGGCGTGGGCACGCGGATGGCCAGACCGTCGAGTTTGCCTTTCATCTCGGGAATCACTTCGGCAATGGCCCGGGCGGCGCCCGTTGTGGTCGGAATCATGGAAAGAGCCGCAGCGCGCGCCCGGCGCAAATCCTTATGCGCTTCGTCGATCACCACCTGATCATTGGTATAGGAATGAATTGTCGTCATCAAACCGTATTCCACGCCGAATTCCTCATGAAGGATTTTGACGATCGGCGCCAGACAGTTGGTGGTGCAGGACCCCATGGAAATGATGTGGTGCTTGCTTTTGTCGTAATCTTCGGCGTTGACACCGAAAACAAAGATGACGTCCGGTGATTTGGCGGGCGCCGAGACAACGACTTTTTTTGCGCCGGCCTGGAGGTGTTTTTCCGCGCCGGCACGATCCGTGAACCGGCCTGTGCTCTCCAGAACGACATCGATGCCCAGGTCTCTCCAGGGCAGGGTTTCCGGGTCGCGTACCGCAAAAGCCTTGATCTCTTTTCCATCGACCAGAATCGCATTGGGTGCGGATTTTACATCCGCATCGAGCGTGCCGTGAATGGAGTCGTATTTGAGCAGATGAGCCATTGTTTTAGCGTCGGCGAGGTCATTGATGGCAACAAATTCAATATCTTTGTTCTTGTAACCGGCGCGATAGACCAGTCGGCCGATTCTTCCGAAACCGTTGATGGCTACTCTGACGGGCATAGCTTTCTCCTTTTACCAGATTGCTTTTCGGGGACTGACTTTATCGGCAGTGTCGTTATCCTTTGGCAAGCAACATGGTATGAATAACGGACAGGAGAAGATTAATCAAAAGGCCGGGGGAAGTCAACCCATTTCTCCCCGGCTGCAGGCCCCCTTCACAACGGCTCACGGTCTAAGACAGCCGGGAGGCAAAAGGAATTTGTTGTGTTGAAGTAATGCCTTTTATTTGCTACAAATCGGGCAGGACAGGATTTACCTAAGAGGGCACCACGGGAAAAAATTGTCCCCCCGAAGATACTGTGAAAAAAGCAAAGATTATCTGCACGATCGGCCGGATTCCGCAGCCGAAAACGCCATGCAATCTTTGATGCTGAGAGTAAAAAGACTGAAATAAAGAAGAGGAAAGGGGTGCAAGGATCAAGGACAAAGGATAGAACGGGATGTGAAGACTCCCCCTCGAATTCTTGAATAGCGTTTGGCCTTTAACCTTGTCCCTTGATCCTGCGCGAAGCGCATAAGGAGGTTCCATGCAGATTTTAGCGTTTAACGGTTCACCGCGTCCCAAAGGAAATACATCCGCCATTGTTGCGTCCATGTTGGAAGGGGCGCGGTCGAGCGGTGCGGAAACAGCGGAAATTCGGCTTCACGACATTAACTTCAAGGGATGTCTGGGCTGTTTGGGCTGCCGTAAAAATCCCGGTTTTTGCAGTGCCAAAGATGAGCTCAGCCCCTACCTGGAGGCGATTAAGACCTGTACCGGGATGATTATCGGCTGTCCGATTTATATGTATCGCATTTCCGGGCAGATGAAACTTTTTGTAGACCGCATCTATTCGCTTTATGCCAATCTCCCTCAAGGCGGCTATAAATCGATGGTGCCGGCGGGTAAAACCTATGCGCTCGTCACCTCTCAGGGCGCCCCCGATCCCGTGCAGTACACAAAATCCATTAATTATCTCGCCGGAATGACCGGAAGCGGCCTGGGCATGGATGTTGTGGGGAAGATTATTCATACCGAAAGCGCTGAAAAACCCGCGTCGGGCAACGGGGATCTTCTGGAAAGGGCTTTTGATATCGGCCGTAAAATGGTCCGCTAATGCCAAGTTGCGTAAATTGCCGCCCTGCAGGCAGCAATTACCGGTAAGGAAATATTTTGTGAGTCAGGCGCTCCCTTGCCCAGATGCGCCTTCCGGTCTTGGTAAACTTTGCTGACCGCGTCGCGTGACCCCTGACGCGGAGGTCGGCTTCCTCGGCGGATTACAATACGCCTGCGGGGCCTCTTCCTTGCCGAAGCTGATTCCGGGAATGCAATTTGGTATCAATAGAGGTTTTATGAACGATGAAAAATTATATATTGTCCTGATGGGATTGCCGGCCCGGGGAAAATCCACGCTGGCCGTGCGCTTGCGCGATGCGTTCCGTAAAGATCACATTGCCACACGCATATTCAACAACGGCAATCTGCGCCGGATTTACCGACCGCTCGCGGAAACATCGTGCGCCGAGTTTTATTCTCCGAATAATCCGGCCGCCGTGGCGCTCAGAAAACAATTCGCTCGAATGAACATGGAAAGAGCCCGGGTCTATTTGCGCAATTCCGGACAGGTCGCCATTCTGGACGCGACCAATGCAGGGCGTGACCGCCGGCAGATGCTGGAAGACTATCTCAATGACTATCCGCTCCTCTTCATCGAATGCGTGAATGACGACGAGGACATTCTGTCGCTCAGCATCCTGGAAAAAACAAAACTGCCGGAGTTTAGCCAGATGGATTGCGAAAAAGCCAAGGCTGAGTTTTTGAAGAGGATAGATCACTACAAGATGATCTACGTCCCTTTGAAGGTTGAAAGAAATTATGTCCGCCTCGATTCGCTGCAGAACAAAATCATCGATGAAAAGCATACGGATTCAATTTCTCTGTTTGCCCGCCTGCGGGATTATCTGGTGACCGATGAAGTCAGGAATCTCTTTTTGATCCGGCACACGCAAACGGCATTCAACCTGGAAAACCGCATCGGCGGCGACCCCGGTCTGACCGCCCTGGGCAAAGAGCAAGCGCTGGCGCTCGGGCAGTTTTTTTTCGGAAAGAAGATTTCGTATATCTTCACCAGCAGTAAAGTGAGAACGAAAAAAACGGCGGAAGCCATAGCAAGGATGCAGGACGGATGCCGGATCATAGCCCTCAAAGAGTTTGATGAAATCAGCGCCGGCGTCTGTGAAGGCATGACCTATGCCGAGATCGAACAGAAAATGCCGCAGGTGTTCCGTCAGCGCGAAGCTCATAAATACTCTTATGCGTATCCGGAAGGCGAAAGCTATGCGGCGATGAAGCCGCGAATCGAAGCAGGCATCAAGAAATCATTCTTTCTCAACCGGCGCTCGGACAACATTATGATCGTCGGACATCAGGCGGTGAACCGTCTGATCCTGTCTCACTTTCTTTACCGGCGCGACGTCGATGTCCCCTATATTTATATTCCGCAGGATCGATTTTATCACATCGTCTCGACGCAGAATAAGAAGCTATTTGAACTCAAACGCTATGACTGACGGCTGAGCGTGATAGGCTGTAGGCTTTTAGCCCGTTAGGACAAAAGGATGGGCGCTGAGCGCCCCACAAACGAACCTAATAGTCTGCAGTCTAACAGGCTTGCTTTTCTCCTTGCGCTCGGTCTGTGTTCGCCCTATACTCGTTCAAAAAAAGAACCATCTGATTCCGATGAAAGGCTTTCTAGTATTTGGAGGCAGTATGAAAAAGATGTTCATCTTCGCGGTTGCATTTTTTATTCTGTTTGCTTTTTCCGGTTTATTGCAGGCGGCGGATCAATCCATCGTCGGTGTCTGGTCGCTACCCATCCTGAAAGGAAAAGACAAAGGCAAGGAAAGGTTGCACGTCGAAATATTTGAAAAAGGCGGAATCTACTACGGCAAGATTGTAAAGCTTGTGACGGCGCCCGCCAACAGTCTGTGCACAAAATGCAAGAAAGACAGGCAAGACAAGCCCCTGATGGGCATGCTGATTCTCTGGGATCTCAAGAAGGAAGCGGGCCGGTATGCTGAGGGGAAGATTTACGAAGTGGAAGAGGGCACTGAATACAAATGTTCGATTGCGCAAGTTTCTCCGGAGAAACTGAAAGTGACGGCCTGTTTACTTTTCCTGTGCGAGAGCCATTACTGGACGAGAGTGAAATAAGAAAATTTCAGAGTCTGTTCTTTATGTTTTAACCCACCTGGTTGCGGCCAAGGATGTCAAATTGGCGATGGTTCCCAGGATTCGACGCTGTTCCGGCAAGAGATTTTTAAAACCCAGTTGAATGCCGATGACGCCGATCGTTTCCTCCTGTGTTTTGATCGGGAAATAGAAAAACGGGATGCTGGGCAGAGTTTCCGTGCCCGAGCCGGCAACGGTGCCGTGGGTGACGCTCCAGTTGGCGACGGCCATGTCGTTTGCGGTGATATCCGCAGCCGGATCACTTTTGGCCCAGATCATCGGGGCATCGTATAATGTCGCGGAGGTTTTGCCGACACCCGGGTATAGCCGAGAAATATTTTTAATCTTCCGGCTTGATATCATCCCTTGTTACTTTTATTAAGAGAGCGTCGGGATCGGGTTTTAAGTCTTTTTCTTCCCTAGAGAGTTACTTTTCCCTCCATTGACCGCTGATTGTTCCCATTCCTTAATGGCGGCATAAACCTGATGCGGGTCTTCGGCCATTTCCATGCTTTTTAAGAAATACCTGTTCTGGAATGTACGGGCGGCGACCGCCAGGAGCTGCAACTGAACTTCCGGCGTCGAAAGTGGGGAAAGACTTAAGAAAATATATTTGATCGGTTTTTCCGCAACGACATCGCCGATCCCCATTCTCGTCAAACCGAGTGCAGCAAGAGGTCTGTCTAATCCTTCAACTCGCGCATGGGGAAAGGCGACACCTTCGCTGTAGAAAGTGGAACCCTGCGCTTCCCTTTCCTTGACGGCAACTAATCCGGTCGCAAAATCGCAGGCCCGACTTTTAGCGCAGGCTGCTTTGACCAGTTTTTCGAGGACTAAAGCCGTATCTATGGGTTTGTCCCAGATAATAATCTCCGATTCACCGAGCAGGGAACTAAGCGTTGTATTTGGCGCCTGCACCGGCAACCCCTGGGAAGGAATCTGCACTTCCTCTTGCGATTCATTTTCAAAAAGACGGCGAGCCCCGGCAGCGTCTCTTTCCTGAGGCTTTGTGTCCAGTACGACGATCGTCACTCCTCTGGCTTGTTCCATAAGATGTTCAGGGATGCTTTTCTTGCCCATAATCCTTTTCCAGATGGGGATGCGCGCAGGAGAACCGGTCACGATATGGCCGACCTGATATTCCCGGGCAAAACGCAGGATCGTGCCGGCAATATCTTCTCCCCTGTAAGTAAAGACCATAGCGCCCAGCTCCTTCGCCAGAGTCAGGACACCCGACAGCATCCGCTGTGTCCGGCTGTCGATCACGGTAGCCTCTTCGGAAGGGGTTTGAACATAAACGGCATACCAATTGCGGTTGAGCTTTCCGGCCAGTCGTGAAGCGTACCTGAGCAGCGTTTTGCTGTTGGGACCCCGCGAGCTGAGACAGACCATGATCTGATCCGGCACGATCGTGCCGTCTTCCGGTAGTGTATCGTGCCGTCTCAGATCGATCTGTGAGGCCATTTCCCGCAGCGTCAGCTCCCGCAGGTTTCCCAGATTGGGGGCCTTGAAAAAATTTCCCATAGCCGTCCCGACGCGCTCTGCCGGATAAATCTTCCCTGCCTTTAATCGTTCCTGAAGATCCTCCGGAGTTACGTCCACATTCACAATCTGATCCGCCTCAGCCAGAATACTATCGGGCAAACGCTCCCGGACCTTAACCCCCACCGATTTTTCCACGGTGTTGTAGAGACTTTCCAGATGCTGGACATTCAGCGTTGTAATGACGTGGATGCCGGCGGCCAGGAGATCCTGGACATCTTCATAACGCTTTGCATTTTTGCTGCCGGGTACATTGGAATGAGCCAGCTCGTCAACCAGGACTACCTGCGGCTTACGGCGTAAGACGGCCTGCACGTCCATTTCTTCCAGGATGATGCCCCGATGCTGTTGCAGGAATTTGGGGATAACCTCCAGACCTTCGACAAGTTCTGCCGTCTCTGCCCGGCCATGGGTTTCCACGATGCCCACGACCACGTCGACGCCCTCCTGCTTGAGCCTTTTCGCCTCCAGCAGCATCTGGTAAGTCTTGCCGACACCCGCCGCATAACCTAAGTAAACCTTCAGGTGTCCCCGTTGGGAACGGCGGATCATGCGCAGGAAGGTATCGGCTCTTTCATCCGTCATAACGATTCACCTTGCCAAAAAAAATTCAGTCTCCGTTAAACCTTCTCATCATACGAAGGACACACTTATCCTGCTTGACGGGTTTCGGTCAAATCGTCCGCTCTTTTCAGGGTAAAGGAAAAGGTGGTTCCTTTACCTTCCTCGCTTTCCACGTTGATGCTTCCCCCGTGGGCCTCCACGATTTGCTTGGCGATAGTCAGGCCCAGCCCGGCGCCGGTTTCCGATTTTTGATCGGGCACCCGGAAAAATTGTTCAAATATCCTTTGCATAAACTGATGGGGAATGCCGCTCCCGGTGTCGGTGACGGAAAAACGGACCATCTGCTCCTCCGGAATTGCCGAGATCGTGATGCTCCCGCCGGGCGCCGTAAACCGGAGCGCATTGGACAGCAAATTGGAAAAAACATGGCTGATTTGAGTCGTGTCTGCACAGACCTTCGGCAGATCATCAGAGAGCTGCATCTTCAATTCAATCCCTCCGTCCTGAGCGGTCCGCCGGAAGGGTTCCACGGCATCCAGAACCAGGGATTGAGTGTAAATCTCCTGACAATCCATTTGGAGCCGGCCCGATTCGATCCGGCTGATATCCAGCAGACTCTGAAGGATTTGATGGAGGCGGTCGCTGTCTTCCCTGGCGGCTAAAAGGAGTTCCGTCTGTTTTTCTGTAAGGGCGCCCACTTTTTCTTCCAACAGCAGATGAATGGCCATGCGGATCGATGTCAGAGGGGTTTTCAACTCATGAGATACCGTGGCAATCACGCCCCGCTTCATTTCGTCTACGTGACGCTGTTCGGTCACATCTTTCATAATCAAAAGGACGCCAGTCGGGTGGCCGTCACGATCGGTCATCGGCGCTGCAGTCGCGCGAAAATAACGCTCCTCACCGTTTACAAAAAGCTGGATTAAATTTTCTTCTTCAAGATTTTCTAACGCGGCTTGATCGATAAATTTATGGAAAAGACGGCTCAGCTGCCCAATGGGGACATCTTGAACCAATGCGCCTGCCGTGAGGCCGAAGAGCTTTTTTGCCGCTTGGGTTGATATCTCCACTTTTCCATCAAGATCGGCAATGGCTGCGGCATCCGGCAGCCTGCTGAAGGTTTCTTTGGCGGCTTCCTCGGTGCGCGCAAGCTTGGCCTGATCACTGCGGCGAAAAGCGCGAAGACTCAACGCCATATCGTTGAAGGCCTCCGAAAGACGGCCTATTTCATCCCGGGAATCAACTTTGACAACAAGATCAAGATTCCCGTCGCGGATGGCCTCCGCAGAAAGGATCAGGCGGCGAATAGGATTCAGAATCCACTTTCCAACAAGGATAATAAAGGCGACGGCGACCAGGATGCCACACAGGACGAAGAGCGACATTCTCTTTTGAGCCGCCGCAGCGTTTTTTCTGGCCCGGTCATTGGCCTCATTCATATTCTTTTGATTCATCTGCTGGATGTCATCTGCCGTGCTTTTCACCTGCTGAAACAGCGGCAGGATCTCATTAAAATAAACGCGGCGGGCGCCGAATGATGGGGGCTGCATTCGCAAATCGTGGATTCTGGATTGGTAATTGATAAAAAGAGCCTGCAATGCGGCAGCTTTTTCCCCTTCACCCGGGACGGTGATGTTATGCAGTTCAATGTCAAGTGCTTTTTTAAAAGCTGCTTCATTCTTTTTAATTAGTTCATCTCCCATCTGCTGATAACCAAGGAAGATAAAGAGCGCACCACTGTCCATGCGCTCCAGGGCTTCCTTCATCTCCTGACAGGCGACAACGCTGCGATAATTTTCCTTCAGGATCACATCAATTGAGTGACCAAGGTGTCTGAATTGGATGATGCTTTGTATGCCGCCGATCAACATGATCAGCAACAACCCTCCGAATCCCAATAACAACTTTTGACGAAGACTAAGCATGTTTCTCCCAGACGGTTTAGCCTGTTTCCTGATCATCCATGCGATCAGGAAACAGGCTTCGTTAATTATAACTCCTTTTTATCCATAGGATTACTATTTACCGTCTATATCCAGATTCAGCAAGAAAACATTCACCCGCGGTTCGCCGAAAATTCCCATATCGCGACCTTCAGTGTGCGACAGAATCATCTTATGCAACCGCGCTTCCCCGACGCCTCGGGCCTTGGCGACACGTCTTGCCTGCGTGAGAGCATTTTTCACGCTGATATGGGGGTCCAGACCGCTGGCTGAAGTCGTTACGGCGTCCACAGGAATGACTGCCTCAGTCGCCAGGTTATTTTCCGCCCGGTAGGCGGCAGCGCGCTCTTTGACCGTATCGATCAGCTTCCGCGATGTCGGTCCCAGATTGCTGCCGCCGGAATTGGTGGCGTCATACCCGCTTCCCGCCGCCGAGGGACGGGGGTGGAAGTAACCCGGACCGGTAAAATGTTGCGCCAATAGGGACGAACCAGCGGCCTGACCCTTTACCAAGACCAGCGAACCGTTGGCCTGATCAGGAAACAAGCCCTGGGCGCAAAGCCACACAGCGGCCGGATAAACGCCGCACAGCACAATGGCCAAACAGACCGTCGCAATCATGGAAATACGTAGCTCGTTGATGATACTTTTTATCATGAATATCCTCCTCACATCCAGGGCAAAATGCCCGTCAGCACATCGATCAGTTTAATGCCTACAAACGGAGCAATAAGCCCCCCCAGCCCGTATATGAATAGGTTTCGTCTCAAAAGCGAGGAGGCGGAAAGTGGCCGGAATTTCACACCCCGCAGGGCCAGCGGAATTAGCGCTACAATGATCAGCGCATTGAAAATGACGGCGGAAAGAATGGCGCTCTGCGGAGATCTCAGTCCCATGATGTTCAAAGGGACAATTTCCGGGAAGAGTGTGATCAGCATCGCCGGGATAATGGCAAAATATTTTGCCACATCGTTGGCGATACTGAAAGTCGTCAACGCTCCCCGCGTGATCAGCATCTGCTTGCCGATTTCAACGATTTCGATCAGCTTCGTGGGATTGGAATCCAAATCCACCATATTGCCGGCTTCTTTTGCCGCCTGCGTGCCCGTATTCATAGCCACGCCCACATCAGCCTGGGCCAGGGCCGGAGCATCATTCGTTCCGTCGCCCGTCATGGCGACCAGGTGGCCTGCTGCCTGTTCCTTGCGGATCAGGGCCAGTTTGTCTTCCGGTCTTGCCTCGGCCAGATAATCATCCATGCCGGCCTCTGTCGCGATAGCCTCCGCCGTGAGCTTGTTATCGCCTGTGATCATCACGGTCTTGATGCCCATGGCCCGGAAACGGGTGAATCGGTCTTTCAGTCCGCCCTTGACAATGTCTTTGAGATGAATGATTCCCAGGACGCGCTCATTTTCGGCAACAACGAGAGACGTTCCTCCCGAGCGTGAAATATTCTCGCTGGCCTCCCGGACGTCCTCAGAAAAATCAGCGCCGATGAAATCTCTGATGGCATCCGGGGCGCCTTTGCGAATCTTTCGGCCGTCAACGTCTACTCCGCTCATGCGGGTGTGGGCCGTGAAATTAATAAAAGCGGCATGGGGCATCTCTGCGATGGTGCGACCGCGCAGACCATACTGCTTGGCCAGGACGACGATGCTCCGGCCTTCCGGTGTTTCGTCGCTAAGCGACGCCAGCTGGGCGGCATCAGCCAATTTTTCAGAAGTCACGCCCGGTGCGGGGAGAAATTCCGTGGCCTGCCGGTTGCCCAGCGTTATGGTTCCTGTTTTATCCAGCAGAAGCACATCAATGTCTCCGGCCGCCTCGACGGCTCGGCCGCTCATGGCCAGGACATTTTTTTGCACCAGCCGGTCAATGCCTGCAATCCCGATGGCGCTCAAGAGTCCGCCAATGGTCGTAGGAATCAGGCAGACCAAAAGGGCCACAAGAACGGTGATGCTAAAAGAAATGCCTGAATACAGTCCGAAGCATTTCAAGGTCAGGATGACGACCAGGAAAATAATCGTCAGAGCCGAAAGGAGAATGATCAGGGCAATTTCGTTGGGCGTTTTCTGGCGACGAGCCCCCTCGACTAGGCTGATCATCCGGTCCATAAAGCTCTCTCCGGGATTGGCGGTAACGACCACCTTGATTTGATCGGACAAAACCCGCGTACCGCCGGTGACGGCGCTCCGGTCGCCGCCGGACTCACGGATGACCGGCGCTGATTCTCCGGTAATAGCGGACTCGTCCACGGAGGCTACGCCTTCTACCACTTCACCGTCAGAGGGTATCAGCTCTCCTGCCGAAACGATGACCACATCTCCTTTGCGCAACATCTCCGCCGAAACCTGTTCCCGGCCACCGGAGGCCAGGGTACGATGGGCGATGGTATGGGTTCTTGTCTTGCGTAATGCATCGGCCTGGGCTTTGCCGCGCCCTTCAGCCATGGCTTCGGCGAAATTAGCAAAGAGAACGGTAAACCACAACCAAATCGCTATCTGGAGTCCAAATCCCAGGGACTCACCAGGCGTTCCAAAAAAAAGGCTGACGGTCGTGATCAGGGCGCCTGCTTCGGTTACAAACATCACCGGATTCTTCATCATCGTCAGAGGGTGAAGCTTCTTGAAAGATGCACTCATCGCCCCGGCAATAATATGCCGATCGAAAAGTGAAAGTTGTTTAGCAGCCATAATAGTGAATCCTCTTTATTTAACCCCGCCATGCGGGATAAGTGAGTTTACGAATTTGTTTACTGCCGCAAACATATTCTAACTTTCTAAAATAGTTTTCCCGAGCCCGTCATCATAAAATGTTCCACAATGGGACCCATAGCCAGGGCCGGGAAGAAGGTTAATGCGCCCACAATGAGCACCGTTCCGACCAGCAGGACAACGAAAGTGAGGCCGGACACGGGGAAACTGCCTGTGCTTTCCGGCGTCAATTTCTTTCCGGCCAGGCTTCCGGCCAGCGCGAGGACCGGCACGATAAAGAGAAAACGGCCAAAGAGCATGGCAAAACCCAGCGTGATGTTCAGCCACGGGGTATTGGCGTTTAATCCTGCAAAAGCGCTGCCGTTATTGCCGACAGACGACGAATAGGCGTAAAGGAGTTCCGACAGACCATGCGGCCCTGTGTTGTTCAGCGAGGCTATGCCCCAGGAGCTGACGGCCGCCCAGGCCGCAAAGCTGAGGATACTGAAACAGAGGACTAGGACAGCCAGAATGCTGACCTTGACATCGTAGGCTTCGATTTTTTTCCCCAGATATTCCGGCGTGCGCCCGACCATCAGACCGGCCAGAAATACCGTGAGGATCACGAAAACCAGCATGCCGTAAAGACCGGCGCCCACCCCGCCAAAGACCACTTCACCCAGTTCTATGTTGACCAGAGGAACGAGCCCCCCCAGGGGGGTAAAGGAGTCGTGCATGGCGTTCACCGCGCCGCAGGAGGCATCGGTCGTGACAGTTGCAAAAAGCGCGGAATCGAAGATGCCGAAGCGAGCTTCCTTGCCTTCCATATTACCTCCGGCCTGCTCAATGCCCTGGGCCGTCAGATGGGGATTGCCGGCCGATTCGGCCGACCAGCAGATGAGAACGCCGGCTACAAAGAGCACGGCCATCGCTCCCCAGATGGCCCAGCCATGACGGCGGTTTTTAACCATCAACCCCAGAAAATAGGTAAGTGCGCTGGGAATCAGAAAGATGGAAAGCATCTGGATGAAATTCGTAAGCGGCGTCGGATTTTCATAAGGATGAGCAGCGTTGGCATTGGTGAAGCCACCGCCGTTGGTTCCCAGCATCTTGATGGCTACCTGCGAGGCCATGGGCCCCTGGGCGATCGTTTGGGTGTCAACTTTTTTATCTTCCATGACCAGTTTGCCCTGGGCATCCTTCAAACTCTGACCGTTGGCATCCTTTTTTTCGACCTGCGTGGTATAAGGTTCAACCAATTTCACCGTATCATAGGGTTTAAAATTCTGAATCATTCCCTGGGAGACCAGAAAGAGCGCGTAGAATAAACAGATCGGTAAAAGCAAATAGAGATTCACCCGCACCACGTCCACCCAAAAGTTACCGACGGTTCGGGCGGTGTGGCGCGCGATACCGCGCACCAGGGCGGCGGCGACGGCAATCCCGACTGCGGCGGAAAGAAAATTGTGCAAAGTGAGCCCCACCATCTGCGAAAAGTAGGACATCGTGGATTCCCCGCCATAGCTTTGCCAGTTGGTATTGGTGGTGAAACTGGCCGCCGTGTTGAAGGCCAGATCGGGGCTCAGCGGGCCCAGTCCCTGCGGATTCAAAGGCAGCAGATGCTGAATCCGTAAAATGATATACGTGAAAGTGAGGCCGATCAGACTGAATAAGAGCAGAGAAAAGGCATATTGTTTCCAGTTTTGTTCCTGTTTTCGATCCACTCGGAAAATCCGGTAGAACAGAAGTTCCACGGGCTTCAATAAGGGATCGAGAAACGTGCGCCCTTCGCCGTCCAGAACCCGCGCCAGGTAAAGCCCCATCGGCTTGGTTAGAACCAGGAGCACGCCGACAAATACTGCGAGTTGCAGCCATCCATACCTATCCATTCCGTGATACCTCCGCTAAAATAATTCCGGCCGAATGATGGTGACCAGAAGATAGATAATCAAAACAACGCCGATTAAACCGACAATGATTTCCAGCATGACTCAAACCTCCCACAAGCTTTGGCAAATAAAATGCAAAGACCAAAAACTAAAATGGTGACACTAAAATAAACAATATCCGCGAACATGATTTACCTTCGTTAAGATACCGCAACGAGTGTGCCAAAAAGCACAGCTGCTATGTTTATGAATTAATATAGTTATTATTAAATTGGCAGCAAGGTCCTTTGCATTTTGCAAAAGATGCATCAGGGAAGATTGAAGATTGCAAGGCGGCTAGATGCCGTATTGCTTGCGGCGGCGCCAGAGCGTGGCCTGGTCGATCCCGAGAAGATCGGCCGCCTCCTGTAAAGACCGGGTTAAAGCCAGCACCCGTCGAATATGTTCTTCCTCAATTTTATCGAGGGAGACCGGGTCACCGATCCTGATCGCCTTATACGTGGCGTGCATGTTTTCCGGGAGATGGTCGATGCCGATCCGGTTCCCTTCGCACAGGATAACAGCCCTCTCGATAACATTTCTCAGTTCTCGGACATTTCCCGGCCAAAGGTAACTTTTCAACAGCTGCAGCGCTTCGTCGGTAAACCCCAACAGCGTCTTGTGACAGCTTTTTCCGAAAAATATCAGCAGGCCGTTGGCCAGAGAGGCAATATCATCAGGCCGTTCCCTGAGTGGCGGGATTTCAATCTGAATGACATTGAGCCGATAATAAAGATCCTCGCGGAAACGACCTTCACCGACCGATTTGGGCAAGTCGATATTGGTGGCGGCGATGATTCTCACATCGGCTCGGCGGGTCACATAATCCCCGATGCGTTCATACTCCTTCTCCTGGACAAATCGCAAGAGCTTCGGCTGAAGCGAGAGGGGCAAATCGCCGATTTCGTCAAGCAGCAGCGTCCCCCCGTTGCACATGCTGATCCGTCCGGGATTGTCGCGCACAGCGCCGGTAAAAGCTCCCTTGATATGTCCGAACAATTCACTCTCCAGAAGTTCCGGCGACAAGGAAGGACAGGAAATAACGCCAAACGGCATCGCCGCCCGCCGGCTCCATGCGTGAATCGCTTTGGCCAGCACCGTCTTACCGGTTCCGCTTTCACCGCGGATGAGAAGAGTGGCATCAGAGGGGGCCGTCTGTCGCGACAGGTTAACGGCCCGCGTCATGGCCGCGCTTAAGCTTGCAAAATCGACAGCGGAATGCGTGCGCCCCAGGTCTTCGCGCAAGGCAGTGATCTTTTGCTCCAGATCGCGAATATCAAATACCTTGTGGATAGCCAGCTTAACCTGAGCCGGGGTAAAGGGTTTAGGAAGATAGTCGGTCGCTCCTCGTTTTATCGCTTCCACAGCGGTTTCTATAGAGGCATAGGCCGTAATTACGATAATCTTAAGCGATGGCGTGGCGGCTAGCAATGCAGGAATCAGGTCGAGTCCGCTGGTTGTTCCCAAACGGAGATCCACGAAAGCAACGTCGAAGGATTTTCTTGATGCTTCGGAGAGTGCGTCGTCAAAGTTGCTGACCGCTGCCACCTGGTATCCTTCCGTCTCCAGGCATATGGCCAGCATCTTACGGATGTTCACTTCATCGTCGACGATGAGAAAATTGAATTGACTAGTTTCTTTCGTAACCAGTACCCCTTATAATGAATTTGAGAGTCGGCAGCATAAAGTCCCCGCAGGGTTCTTACCTGCGGGGACTTTTCGTGAAGCTTATTTCGAATAGAACCCTTTACCCGCCTTGGCGAGTTTTTCCAGAAGCGGTGCCGGCGTCCAGTATTCGGCGCCGACCAGATCCTTGTATTTGAGAATCGCATCGTAAACTTTCTTGACGCCGACCGTGTCGGCATAGAACATCGGGCCGCCCAGGTAGACCGGGAAGCCATAGCCATAGAGCCAGACCACGTCAATGTCGAGCGGCCGCGCGGCGATGCCTTCTTCCAGGATCTTCGCGCCTTCGTTGATCATCGAGTAAATCGCGCGTTCAACGATCTCCTGATCCGTGATGATTCGGCGCTGAATGCCGACTTCCTTCGAGTGATTGACGATCAGCTCTTCAATCATGGGGTCGGGGGTGGCATTGCGCTTCTCGTCATACTTGTAGAAACCCGAGCCGGTTTTCTGACCGAAACGGCCCATCTCGCAGATCTTGTCGAGAATCGTGTTTTTCTGTTCACGTTTGGTGAGGGAGGCGAACTTCGCCTTGCGGTTCCGCCAGCCGACATCGAGACCCGCCATGTCGCCCATCTGATAGGGACCCATCGGGAAGCCGAAGTTGTAGATGACCTTGTCGATCTGCCAGGGAAGGGCGCCTTCTTCCAGCATGAAACCGCATTCTCTTGTCCGCTTGGCGAGCATCCGGTTCCCGACAAAGCCGTCGCAGACACCGACCAGCACCGGGACTTTGCCGATGGTCTTGCCCACCTTCATGGCCGTGGCGTAAACTTCCGGATTTGTCTTCGCGCCTTTGACGTTTTCCAGCAATCTCATGACGTTCGCCGGACTGAAGAAATGCATGCCCATGACATCCTGGGGTCTTTTGGTCATGGCGGCGATTTCGTCAATGTTCAGATAAGAGGTATTGGAGGCCAGGATCGCACCCGGTTTGCAGACCGCATCGAGTTTCGTAAAGACTTCCTTCTTAATGGCCATGTCTTCAAACACGGCTTCAATGACCAGATCGACATTCTTTAAATCTTCATAAGCCAGGGTGGGTTTGATCAAGGACAGGCGTTTGTCCATGACTTCCTGCTTCAAGGAGCCTTTGGCCACGGTGTTGGCGTAGTTCTTCTTAATAACGGCCATGCCCTTGTCGATAAACTCCTGCTTGACGTCCAGAAGAACAACGGGAATGCCGGCATTGGCAAAGCACATGGCAATGCCCCCGCCCATGGTGCCCGCACCGAGAATACCGGCGGATTTAATCTCCCTGGTCGGCTGGTTATCGGGCAGCCCCGGAATCCTGACGACTTCTCTTTCGGCAAAGAAAACATGCCGCTGGGCCTTCGACTGGTCGGAGGCCTGCAGTTCCGTAAAGATCGCGCGTTCTTTCTTCATGCCTTCGGCAAAAGGCAGTTCGGTTGCCGCCTTCACGGCTTCGATGCATTTGTAGGGAGCGATAAAACCCCGGAACTTCCGGGCATTGGCCTTGGCGAAATCATCAAAGACGGTGGGGGAATCCACTTTGGCCGTAAGAGAACTTACTTTCCTCAAGGGGCGTTTCTCATCAACCACTTTCCTGGCAAAAGCCAGAGCCGCCGCCTTCAGGTCGCCTTCCACGATTTCATCCAGAATCCCCATCGCTTTAGCCTTAGCTGCGGGAATCGGGGTTCCGGAGGTGATCATCTCCAGCGCCGTCTGCACACCGGCGATGCGCGGCAGTCGCTGCGTCCCGCCGGCGCCCGGCAGCAATCCCAGCTTCACTTCAGGCAGGCCCACTTTCGCGGTAGGAACAGCAATGCGGAAATGGCAGCTAAGGGGAATCTCCAGCCCTCCGCCCAATGCCGTGCCATGGATTGCCGCAATCACCGGCTTGGGGGAGTTTTCGATGAACTGGCAAACATCCGGTAAATGGGGTTCCATCGGCGGCTTGCCGAATTCCCGGATATCCGCTCCCGCGATAAAAGTCCGGCCCTCGCAAATAATGATCATTGCCGCAATATCTTTATCCGCAATGCCTTTTTCAATGCCCGACTTGATCCCGGCCCGCACGGCCTGTGCCAGAGCATTGACCGGCGGATTGTTGACCGTAATCAAACCGACATTGCCTTCCTTCGAAAACGTCACGATCTCTGCCATAAGATTTTATCTCCTTTATATTTATTTTGTGTTTTTTAGTGAGGGATGGCACGTTGCCGATCATTTGTCAAGATGCCGCAGTGCGGGCCGACGATCACTTTTGTGGCCGTTTTTGACGCAATACGGGTTCTTGATAAGTTGAGAAAAATAGGATACTTTCACATATGGAAATCGTTTCGGGCCGGAATCGGCGGTTGCTAAAGATTCATCGATTACTTTAGAGACGGCCGCGTCGAGAAAAATTGATGATGCACCGGATGGATCGGAAGGAGAATCATTATGCCTGAACAGTTGGAAGCCGCCGTCACTCTGATCAATGACAAAATTCAATTTTCCGGCGTGGCCGGAGATAATCCGGCAATCACCTTCGATTATTATCCGCCGATCGGAGATGGAAAAGGGTTTACAGGTCTGGAAGTCTTATTGCTTAGCCTGGCCGGATGCAGCGCCTCGACCGTGGTCTATCTGCTGCGCACCATGAAGAAGAATATTGCCGGCTTTCAGGTGCAGGCCAGTGGTGTGAGGCGCGAGACGCATCCGACGTCCCTCAAAACCATAACGCTGCGGTTTATTCTACGTTCAGCGGATGTTAAGGACGCCGACATGCAGAAGGTCATCCAATTGGCCGAAGAAACCTACTGCCCCGTGTGGGCGATGTTGAAAGGCAACGTGGATGTTATTACCCAATATAAAATAGAGAAGGGATAGAACAATGGCAATGTTTTACAAGAAAAACGGTGAAGGTTATCATTCACGGATCAGAGGCATTGATCAAAAAACACTGGTTTACGGAGAACGGACATTGCTTACCGAATTTCGGCTCAAAGAAGGCAGTATCATTCCCCGGCATTCGCACCCCAATGAGCAGACGGGTTATCTGATCAGCGGCCGTATGGTTTTCACGGTGGGCGATGAAGAATTCGATGCGCGAGCAGGCGACAGCTGGTGCATTGCCGCCGGCGTCGAACATTCCGCAGATGTCATCGCAGACTCAGTGGCCGTCGAAGTCTTTTTCCCCGTGCGCGAGGATTATCTTCCGGATAAAAAATTTGTCGCTTGATAAAGAATGAGGAGGCTTCATCTATGAAACAATTTGCATTGACGCCGGCTGCCGGCAAGAGGCTGATCGGCAAGGCCGTTGCCAAGCATCCGGGAGTTCTGGCCGCACTTAAAGGCGGGACGGTGGTGGTCATCGCCGGGACCACCAATGGTTATGTGGCTGAGGAATTGCTCGCGGCGATAGGGCAGGCGCAGGATTTCCGGAAGGGACGTTTTTTCCGCGGCATTATTTTACCGCCTGTCCGTCCGAAAAAAGAAGATGGACGGCTTCCCGATGAAAGCGGCTTTCCGGGCGATGTCGTGATTCGGGAAGGCGTTTGGCAGAAGGGCAAAACCATTTTCGACGTCGCCTCTGATCTGAAGGAGGGGGACGTCATTTTGAAAGGGGCTAATGCCGTTGATCTGGAAAGACGGCGGGCGGCGATCCTGATCGGGCATCCGCAGGCGGGGACTATCGGCGCATCGCTTCCGGCATACTACGGCCGACGCGTGCGCCTGATTATTCCGGTGGGCCTGGAAAAACGTATCTCTGGAAATCTCGATGATCTCGCTGCCCAAATCAATGAGCCGGGCGTTCAGGGTCCGAGGCTCTTGCCGGTGCCCGGTGAAATTATCACTGAACTTGATGCCATTGTGCGGCTCACGGGAGCCAGAGCCCGGATGATTGCCGCGGGCGGTGTGGCCGGCGCGGAAGGCAGTGTCTGGCTTGCCATCAGCGGTGAACCATCGCAGGAAGATGATGCAGCGGCTCTTTTGCAGTCGGTTGCCGGAGAACCGATGTTTGAGCTCTAAGGAAATATCGCATGGCGCATAATAAGGAAGATAATCAATCCGTGCCGGAAGATTCCATTCACTCCTGGGAATATAGTACTGATGCGCAAGGCCGGATAGCTTACATTTCACCTTTCTGGCGCAGTTCCACCGGGATCCTGCCGGAGGATATCCTGAAAGACCCCTTGTCCATATCGAGAATCATTCATCCTGACGATCTGCCTGGCTATAAAGAACATATAAGAAACGCCTATGAAAAGAAACTGCCCGGTGCAATGGAATATCGCATTCTTCTGCCCGACAATACGATCCGCTGGATCAGTCACTCCTGCGGGCCTTTTTTTGATGAAGAAGGCCGGTACGCCGGTACAAGAGGAAGAAGTTGGGATATCACCGAGCGGAAAAATTTTGAACATGTCGTCACGGTGCAGCGTGATCTGGGACTGGTCCTGGACGAGGCCGCTTCTCTTCAGGAATCGCTTCACTTATGTCTTAATGCGGCACTTTTGGTATCCGGGCTCGAAGCGGGCGGAATTTATATGCTGGATCAGGCGACCGGAGACTTGAACCTGCTTTTATCTTCCGGTCACACCGATGAATTTGTGCGAATCAACCGCAAGCTTCCGGTTGATTCGCAGAAAGCTCAGATCTTAATGACCGGTAAGCCGTTTTATTTAAGCAGTCAAGATATCCGGGAACTCCATGCGAAGGATCTGCTTGACGAAAAGATGCTTTCCATTGCGGCTGTTCCCCTTGTTGATCAGGGAGAGGTGTTCGGTTCGCTTCACATCGGGTCGCGTGAACACAGTGAGATACCCGTGCACAGCCGCTACGCCCTGGAAACCATCGCCCGACAGGTCGGCGCGGCCATTTTACGCATGCAGGCCGAAGAAAGGCTCAGAGCCAGCGAGGCAAAGTACCGGGCTATCTTCGAGAATGCGGTTGAAGGCATATTTCAAACAACTCCGGAAGGCGGGATCATGAGCGTCAATAGCAAGATGGCCCGGCTCTTCGGTTACGACTCCCCGCAGGACATGATGAGCCGGGTGCACAACGTCAAAGAACTTTACGCAAATCCCGAAGACAGAATAGCCTTTCGCCGCGAAATCGACAGGACGGGAATCCTGCAGAAATATGAAGTTCTGTCCGTTCGAAAAGACGGGACGAAGATGTTAATTGCAGTGAGCGCCGGAGCGGTCAAAGACAAAGAAGGCAATGTGATTTATTACGACGGCTTTTATGAAGATATTACCGAGCGAAAAAAGATGGAGCGGGATCTTCGTGAGAGTGAAGAGCGTCTGCGCGGCATTGTGGAGACATCCAATGCCGGTATCATGATGATCACTCTGGCCGGGCAAATCCTGTTCGCCAACAGGCAAATGGCCGGTATGCTGGGATATGATCATGAAAGATTTGTGAAGGGCAACTACTACGATTATGTGCACGCCGACGATAAACTGAATATCGACCGCAATCTCGGCGCACTGGAACGCGGGGACGTCGACCGGCTGTCCGTAGAACGCCGTTTTTTGCGTGCGGACGGTACTTCGTGGTGGGGATATGTGTGCGGCGGGCGTTTCCAGACGGCGCCGGGCAAATTCCAGGTCGTTCTGATTATTTCCGATATGACGCACATCAAGAGAGTGGAAGAGGAAAAGAAGCTGCTGGAAGAACACTTGAGGCAGGCCCAGAAGATGGAGGCGATCGGCACTCTGGCCGGCGGAATTGCTCACGACTTTAACAATATCCTGGCGTCCATGATGGGTTTCACGGAGATGGCCGCGAGGGAAACGCGCCGGGCGGCAAGGAACGATTATCTTGATCAGGTTTTGCTGGCATGTGAGCGGGCGAAGAATCTGGTCAATCAGATTCTTGCATTCAGCCGCAGCCGCGAACAGGAAAGAAGGCCCTTGGATATCCGGCTGGTTCTGAAAGAAGCGTTGAGTCTGCTCAGGGCCAGCCTGCCGAGTACCATTGAAATCAAATCGGATATTGCCCGAGAGGAAATGCTTGTTCTCGCGGATCCCACAGAGATTCACCAGATCACAATGAATTTATGCACCAATGCCGCACACGCGATGCAGGATAAGGGCGGCGTGCTGACCATAAGCCTGACAAGCGTCGGGATTCCTCAGGCGGCGCGTCCGGCTCATCCTGATCTTCAGGCGGGAGACTACGTGCGGTTATCCGTCTCGGATACCGGCCACGGCATCGGCGCGGATATCAAAGAGAAGATATTCGATCCGTTCTTCACAACCAAGAAGGACCAAGAGGGGACCGGATTGGGCCTGTCCGTTGTTTATGGTATCGTAAAGAATGCCGGCGGCGTAATTGACATGCAAAGCGTCGCGGGGCAGGGCGCGACCTTTACGATCTACCTGCCGCAAATTTCGCCTTGTGAAAACACGGAAGCAGGTGACCGGGACGGCGTGGACATGCCGGGTTCGGAAAGCATTCTTTTTGTGGACGATGAAGAAATGCTGGTGAGAATGGCGAAAAAATATTTTCAAGAGATGGGATATCAAGTTACGGCAACGACCAGCAGCCCTGAGGCGTTGCAATTGTTTCAGGAAAACCCCGCAAGGTTTGATCTGGTCATCGCCGACATGACGATGCCGCACATTACCGGGACGTCACTGTGCCGGGCCTTTTTAAAGATTCGTCCGAAATTGCCGATTATTCTCTGTACAGGCTACAGCGATGCCGCATCCATGTCAGAAATTGAAAAACTCAATATCCGGGAACTTGTCTTGAAACCCGTATTTGTTAGAGATTTGGGTTTGCGAGTCAGGAGGATTCTGGATAAAGAATAAAAATCCGGTTTTGAAGCAGGAAGAGGGTGACCTATGGCCAAAGTGTTGATTATCGATGATGATGAAATGTTTTGCCGATTATTATCCGGCGCGCTTAAAGCTGACAAACATATCATATCCTGCGCCTATTGTCTCAAGGACGGTTTGAGGCTTGTTTCCACTGACTCGTTCGATGTCGTTTTTCTCGACGTTCGTCTGCCGGACGGCAACGGCCTGGACAAATTGTCCGAGATCCGCGAAGCGGCATCGGAACCGGAAGTGATTATCCTGACGGGTGCAGGAACAGCGAATGGCGCAGAACTGGCAATTCGCAGCGGCGCCTGGGATTACATTCAGAAACCATCGTCCATCAGTTCGATGACGCTTCCTCTGTTGCGAGCCCTGCAATACCGGGAAGAAAAATTGAAGAAACAGCCGATGGCCAATCTGAAGCTTACCGGCACAATCGGCAAAAGCTCGCAAATGAAAGCATGCTATAATCTGGTTACCCAGGCGGCATCCAGTGATGCCAGCGTCTTAATCACGGGTGAGACGGGTACCGGCAAGGAGCTCTTTGCCAAGGCGATTCATGAAAACAGTGCCCGGGCGAGCCACAGTTTTGTCATCGTCGATTGCGCCGCGCTCACGCAGAGTCTGACGGAAAGCGCACTTTTCGGATATGAAAAAGGCGCTTTCACCGGCGCTGATCAGCGTCGGGACGGCCTCATCAAGCAGGCCCACGGCGGAACTTTGTTTCTGGATGAGATCGGGGAACTTCCGATCGCCATTCAAAAAAGTTTTCTCAGAGTCCTCCAGGAGCATCGTTTTCGTCCTCTGGGGAGCGCCAAAGAAATGGAAAGCGATTTCCGCCTGATCGCAGCCACAAACCGCGACTTGGAGCAGCTGGTTGCCGAAGGGCTGTTTCGGGAAGATCTTCTTTTTCGGATTCGTTCCATAACGCTCAAGGTGCCGGCGCTCCGGGATCATCTGGACGATCTGATTGAAATTGCCGTTTACCATACGGCGAGAATTTGTGAACGCAGCCGGATTGAGCCCAAAAAACTTTCACCGGACTTTCAGGAAGCATTACTTTCCTATAACTGGCCGGGGAATGTCCGGGAACTGGTCAATGCCGTTGAACGGGCCATTGCGGCCGCTCTCTCCGCACCAACGCTTTTCCATCAGCACCTGCCCAGCACGATACGCGTTAAACTGGCTCAGGGGAAAAGTCTGGCGGATCGCCCTCAGGAGGAAGTAAGAGCTGTTTCCACATTCCCCAAATTGAAGAATCTGCGGGAAGCCGCTTACGCACAGATTGAAAAGAAATATATGGAGGACCTGTTGAAACTGACCGGCGGCGACATTGAACACGCCTGCCGGATAGCCGACCTCAGCCGTACGAGGTTCTACGAAATTTTGCGAAAACATCATATCCCACTGAAAAATTAAGCGAACCGACCATTTTTTTTAATCGCTGGGGAAAAACCATAGCTCAAACGGTTTTTCCGTGCAAATCCGCTTTCCCATACAAATCTATCTTTCTATCCTTCACCTTACAGGCTCAATTTAATTGTTATAATTAAGAAATTACCGGAAATCAGTATCTGGCACGTTTGTTGGACTGCATAGATCCACGGCAGACGCGCCAGGGCAATCCATTGAGAGCCACGGAATCCATGAATGCGCAAGCTGCCCGGATGAAGGCGTCTGTGGAAGATCTGGTCAATATCGTTGACGGCGGCGATGACAGCAAAACCGCCGGACATCATCAGGTTTCGGGAACCCCGCCGCAGGATATGGTGGAGAAGTAATGAGCAGGATTGACGCTCGCGCATTGGGGCGCAGCCAGCCACAAAGGTCGCCTTTGTGATTGCGGGAAAACTTTATTGCGAACGGTTTTTCCGTACAAATCCTCTTTTTCGCCACAAAAATGTTCCTATAAGAAGAGGGTTGAATATTCTAAGTATTACCAATCATGGAGCATATCCCAGATCGGATTTTTGGCACAATTATTGGAGTGACAGAAACCCGATCTCGGCAAAGAAATGGCGAAACATCATCGAGGAAGGTTCTAAATGGGATTAATACTGTATTCAAAAGAAATAAAGGAATCGGGGGAGCGCTTGTTGAATGTTATCAAAGATGCCCTTCCCGGTAATGACCTTGAGATATATTCTTCAATAGACGATCTGACGGAACGGTTGCACCAACCGCTGGCGGATGTCTGCGTCGCCATCTTTCATGCAGTCTCTCACTCGGAACTTATGGAAATCGTTTTTCTTGCAGATCTGCTGTCTGAAATGAGAGTTGTGCTGGTCCTGCCGGACTGTAAGCCTGATGCTCTCAAAAAGGCACATATTTTAAGGCCTCGTTTTATCGTCACATCGCAGAATGATTACAAGAATCTGGACAGCATTTTAAAGCGCATGGTGAAACTTTACGACAAGCCGTATTAAGTACGCAGGATAAGCGTATAAATATAAGGATGGAGGAAAATGAATAAGCGTTCTTTACAGTTTAAGATGATTGCTATCGGAGTATTGGCTGTGTTGGTGCCGCTGTTTGTGGTGGGCGGTTTTTCCGTGTACAGGGCAATGAGTGCGCTGGAAGAAGCATCGGCATCTCAGTCGACGGAAGTGGCCAAAGGTCTGGCCCATCTGGCAAACCTGGTTGTGCAGGAAGAATTAAGAACGATTACTCAGCTTGCCGTCCGGGATGTCGTGATTGCCGCCGCTGCAACGCGCGGGGAAGCCGAGAGTGCAAAAGCCACTGCGGAGTTGACGCGTTTTGTTCAGAGCGGCGGCAATGTGTATGAAACGATTTCGATGGCCGGGCCCGACGGGAAGGTTTTTGCCGATGGGGTCAACGGCAGGCACAAGGGCCTCAACTTAACGGAACGGGACTATTTCAAGGCGGCAAAAGAAGGCAAAGTCAGTGTAGGGTCCGTTGTGAAGTCGAAAGGCACGGGTAATGTCGTTATGACGTTTGGCGCGCCCGTCTATTCGGAATCAAAGGAAATCATCGGTGTCATTGTTGCGGTCAAGAATATCGGCTTCCTGTCGGAGAAGGTTGGGAACACTAAACTGGAAAACACCGGTCACGGGTTTGTACTTGATAAAACGGGTTTGTGCATTGCACATCCGGAAAAAGAGTTAATTTTGAAATTCAACGCAACACAAATAGAAGGAATGAAGGAACTTGCGGCCAAAATGGCGGCGGGCGAGACGGGAACCACAGTGTACAAAATCAAAGGGGTGACCAAGATAGCCGGTTTTGCGCCGGTCCCGGCAAGCGGATGGAGTGTGTGCTTCACGCAGGATTATAATGAATTCATGGCTCCGGCCTATCACCTGGGCTGGTTCATCGTCTTAATCGGACTTATATTCCTGATTGTTACGGTTGCGGGTGTCTTATTCTTTGCCCGGGGCATTGCGGTGCCGATCGGTCATATTGCCGCTGAACTCGACAGTGCGTCCGAGCAGGTGGCGGCAGCGTCATCTCAGGTGGCCTCGGCCAGCCAGAGCCTGGCGGAGGGGGCGTCGGAACAGGCCTCGGCGCTGGAGGAGACCTCATCCTCTCTGGAGGAGATGGCCTCCATGACCAAACAAAACGCGGACAACGCCGCCCAGGCGAAGGCGTTGACGGGCGAAGCAAAGCAGACCGTGAATAAAGTCGACGATCAGATGCGCCGAATGGTGACGGCGATTCAGGAAGTGACCAAGTCCAGTGAAGAGACGGGCAAGATCATTAAGACAATCGATGAAATCGCGTTTCAGACAAACCTGTTGGCGCTGAACGCCGCAGTAGAGGCGGCCCGCGCGGGAGAGGCCGGCGCCGGTTTTGCGGTGGTTGCTGATGAAGTGCGCAACCTGGCGATGCGGGCGGCAGATGCAGCGAAGAACACATCGAATCTGATTGAGAATACGATTGTAACCGTGAAAAACAGCCGCGACCTGACGCAGCAGACCCAGGATGCCTTCAAGGAAAATGTGGCGATCGCAAACAAGATCGGCCAGTTGATTGATGAGATTGCCGCGGCATCTGCCGAACAGGCGCAGGGAATCGGACAAGTCGGCAAGGCCGTGGCGGAAATGGACAAAGTGGTTCAGAGCACGGCGGCCAATGCCGAAGAATCGGCCTCTGCCTCGGAAGAAATGAACGCGCAGGCTGAGCAGATGAAAAAAGATGTGGAAAAAATGGTGATCATCATTAACGGCAGCAAACTCAATGGCGGTTCTGTGACTCACCGGCGCAGCGAAGCAATACAAAAATCCGAGGTATCCAGGCAGGCGACGACGGTCAAAAAACTTCTGACGGCCGGGCAGGCTGTCCTGAAAAAAGGCAGGCCGGTGCGACCGGAGGAAGTGATTCCATTTGAGAAAGATGGCTTCAAGGATTTTTAAGGCCGTCGCAGGGACGGCGGGTCCCCCTCAATCCCGCCGCCCATTACTATTTTTCTATAGGAGGTAAAAAGGTATGCAGGCAACAGCAAATACAGCAGATGGGGATGTTTCTGAAAAACAGCGCAGTCGCGAAGGAAAGTATCTGACTTTTGTCCTGGCAGATGAAGAATACGGGATCGGGATTCTCAAGGTGAAGGAGATCATCGGATTAATGCCGATCACCCCCGTGCCCCGGACACCGTCGCATGTCAAGGGTGTGATCAACTTGCGCGGTAAGGTGATCCCCGTAGTGGATTTGCGCCTGAAATTCGGCATGTCCGGTGCGGAGTCAACGGAGCGCACTTGTATCATCGTGGTAGAAATCTCATTTTGCGGCACTAATATCTCTATGGGGATTGTCGTGGATTCCGTGTCGGAAGTCCTCAACATCCGGGCGGCGGAGATTGAAGATACCCCGAGCTTCGGAACAAAGCTGGACACCGATTATATTCTTGGTATGGCAAAATCCGGCCAGGGGGTGAAAATCCTCCTCGATATCGATAAAGTTGTAAACAGCGGCGAAATACATCATCTGGCTGCCTGAGATTTTACAGCGGAAATCAGCGGCCTGTTGAAAGGAATTGATGAGAATGTTTACAGTATTGAGCAATTTGAAGCTTCGCGCCAAAATGCTTTTGGCTCCTGCGGTCGTGTTTATTTTTCTTCTACTCATTGCCGCCGGCACATACTACACTGTGTCCGTGCAGAATAATTCCATCGACGACATCTACAACAGCCGCTTCAAAGGATACCAGACCAGTTCCCAAATTCTTCTGGAAATGACAACCGTTCAGTCCAATCTCTACAAGTTGATGAGCTGGATCGCAGCCGGGTATGACAAAGAAAAGATCGCCGATCTGATGAGAAGAACCAATGAACAGATCAACGTCACCGCAGAACATATGAAGAGAATTATCGCTTCCCAGAACCTCACGCCGGAAGAAGCGAAATACTATAAGGGCGCCTACGACAATCTTCTGGGATTTCAGTCCCAGGTCAAAAACACTCTTGATGTGGCCGCCGCCGATCCGACCGCGGCGGGAGTGGTCTTTGGCATGGCCGAAGAAGCATTTATCGCGCTTGACAAGAAACTGCATGAACTCAATGTTCTCGAGGATAAACTCAGCCGGGATGTATACGACAATTCCGTGACGATGGTTAAGACGATCCTGATGGTTTTTCTGATCGTCGTGATCATTGCCGTCATTGTATCTCTCCTGACCAGCTTCAGCATATCGAAGATGATTTTGACGCCCGTTAAAGAAGCCATTGTCGTGCTCAGGCGCCTCGCCGAAGGCGATCTGACCCGGAAAATTCATCTGGCTTCAAAGGATGAAATCGGCGAGCTGGTGCGATCGGTTAATGAAATGCGCAGTAAAATGAATGACGCCGTGGGCGAGGCTCTTCATGTATCGGCCAGCTTAAAGGATTCGGCTGCCGATGAGGCGGCTTCGATTGAAGAGACATCTGCGTCGCTCGATGAGATCTCCTCGATGACCAGCAAGAACGCTGAAAATACCGCCCAGGCGAATCAGCTGATGCTCTCGGTAAAAGGTGCTATCCTGAAAGCGGACGAATCCATGAAGCAGCTCACGTCCTCCATGCAGGCGATTGCCAAAGCCAGCCAGCAGACGCAAAAAATTGTAAAAAGCATCGATGAAATCGCTTTTCAAACCAACCTTCTAGCCCTCAACGCTTCGGTTGAAGCTGCGCGGGCCGGAGAAGCGGGAGCAGGGTTCGCCGTTGTTGCCGACGAAGTTCGCAATCTGGCGCTGCGTGCCAAGGTTTCCGCCCAGGATTCGACCAACCTGATTGAAGACATCGTTCAAAAGGTCAAGGGGGGAGAACATCTGGTCAATGTCACCAGCACGGCCTTCGGTGAGGTCACGATCAGTTCCGAAAAAGTTGTGACTCTGATGGGAGAAATCGAGGTCGCCTCCAAGGAACAATCCCAGGGCATCAGCCAGGTCAACAGTGTCATCGCCTCGCTGAGCAGTACGACGCAGGAACATGCAGGCAATGCGGAAACGCTGACCACAATTATGTCCATTTTTAAGACGGAAGAATCCGAGCCGCTGGAAGTCAGGCGAGGATTGCCGCAGATATCCGCTTAAAGTCGGCGGATGGGTTCTTACGAAATTTTATCGCAGCAAGAGTCAATTTGAGAAGGAGGAGCAAGGATGAAAAAAATATGGATGAGTGTTGGCATAGCGAGCGTTATGATGTTTGTCATCATTTGTACTATTCAGGCAGCTACGCTCGAAGAAGCCAAAGATCTGGGAATCAAGGCGGCTGCCTATGTTAAGAAAGCCGGTGCGGATGTGGCGTCCAAAGAAATGAACAAACCCGGCAACCCGTTTGACAAAGGCGAGATGTATGTCACGCTGCACAACCTGAATGGCGTTTTTGTTGCCAATTCCAAGGTGCCCGGCATGGCGGGGCAGAATCATTTTAATCTCAAAGACCCTACAGGTAAATTGTTTGTTCAGGAAATGATTGGAATCGCCAAGTCCCCTGCCGGAAGCGGTTGGCTTACCTATACCTGGAGCAATCCGGCAACCAAGAAAGCGCAGCTGAAAAAATCCTGGGTGCAGAGGGTTGAGGGGACCGATCTGTATACATTGTCCGGCTTATTTCAATAACGGTCATCGAATTACGGATTCTCCATCTCTGACGGAAAAGGCGCGATCGATGACGCGCCCTTTCCGTTCTTCCGGTCCCATAGTTATGCAGTAATTTGGCGGCGATTCACGTCCGATCATTCATGTCGTTTCTCGTGGAGAAGTTTGCTGCCTGACTTTTCACTTTCAGCGTTATTGTCTCTAAGCGTCGGCGAAGGGCGGCAATCGCTGATGCGCGAATAGCGGACGGATTGGCACGGCGCGCAAAGGCCCGATCGGGGAAAATGAAGTCCCTTTGATTTCCGCTATGCCAGTCACTCGACCGCCGGGGCGTTAAATCCAGCGCCGGTTACTTGCCGTCTCCGATCAGCGGCAGGACATTGTCCACGTGAAAATAGACCAGGAACTTCGAGGTATTTGCGTACTTACCTTCAACTTCAGGATATTTCTTCCGGCGGATTTCATCGATCAGCGGACTGTCTTTTTCTTCGCGCAGCTTGGTGATATAAAGCCTGCGGCCTTCATAATGTCCTGCTTCTTTGAAGATATAGACGGCATGAGGGTTCTCCGTGAGGTTGGCGTGGGTGAGCTTATCCGCGGCAATGAAGGCGATCGTTTGTTCGTCGATAAAGTGCGGCCTTCCATAGATGGCCGCGTCGACCCGGCCGCTCTCGCCGGCGGTAGCGAGAACACCGAAACCGTCAGCTTTGTCAAAATATTCGCTTAACGTCATATTGCCTCCTTTGAGGATATAGGGATTTCCTTTAATCTAACGCGGAATCGCAGGATTGTAAAGGGTCATGCTGCCCTTGTGTTTTCTTATTACATCTCTTTGGCGAGTCTGCACCGGCAATGGCTTAAAAATATCTCGAAATATTTCTTTAAAGTAATTAAAATATACCCATGTGATTTAAAAGTTTGTTGCCCGATACGGTCGGCTGATTTGCCGCAACGTTATTCCCGGTGCCGGTCGCTCATCCCGTAAAGGCTTTCGATGTTTGAACCGGCGCCCTTCATTTGTCGAGGTGCGATATGGTTTCGGATCATGGCAATGCCCAAAATAATTTGACCATACATGTTCTGCGCAAAGAGTTATCCCCCTTTGCGAAACCCGACATCGGCAGGTCCATCCTGCAAATGATCGACACGTTTATTCCCTACCTGGGGCTTTGGGCGATACTCATTTACATGGTTAACCGGAGCTACCCCGCTTACATCATTATCCCGCTGATGGTTTTGGCCTCCCTGTTTCTGGTGCGGATCTTTATTTTTTTTCACGATTGCACGCATACCTCTTTCTTCGCATCGCGTCGCGCCAATACAATCCTGGGTTATGTCTGCGGTATTCTAACTTTTACGCCCTTTAATTACTGGCAGCGCAATCACCTGGTACATCACGGTTCATACGCGGACCTGGATAAACGAGGCCTGGGGGATATCTGGACTTTGACGGTTGAGGAGTACCGGTCCGCATCGAAGAGGCGGCAACTGGGTTACAGGCTCTATCGGAATCCGCTTGTGTTTCTCGGCGTAGGCCCGGGTTACTTTTTTTTGTTCACGCAGCGATTGCTCCACCAGTGGAAAGGCAAGGATGAGCGTTTCAGTATTTTGTTTACGAATCTGGCCATAGTGATCATTGTTTTAGCAGCCAGCCTGACAATGGGTTTAAAAACGTATCTGATCATCCAGGTACCGGTGATGCTGATATCCGGTGCCATCGGGGTCTGGCTGTTCTATGTTCAGCATCAATTCGAGGGGGTCTACTGGTCCCGGCATGAAGATTGGGATCCGGTGAAGGCGGCACTGAAGGGAAGCTCGTATTATAAGCTGCCCAGGGTGCTCCAGTGGTTTACGGGGAATATCGGTTTTCACCATGTCCATCATGTTTTGCCCCGCATTCCGAATTATAAGCTGCAGAAATGCTACGATCAAACGCCTGTTCTGCAATCCGTCCGTCCGCTCGGCATTGCCAGAAGTCTCAAGTCGCTGTGGCTGAATCTGTGGGATGAAAAAGAACAGAAGCTGGTCAGCTTTCGGTCTCTGAAGACGGCAAAAACCGGCTAAAGCAAAAATATCTCGTGAATTGTCGCGAAATGAAATAGGCCGGATTCGCCAGTCCTGCGGCGGCCTCTATCGGGCCTTCCGGTGCGGTCGGGCAAATAGATCATTTGGTCATCGGGTGATTTGACTATTTATAATTTCCCTCCCCTTGTGGGAGGGGATTAAGGGAGGGGGTGCAGGGTGCTGCCCTGCCCGCTACAAATGTTTAGATCCGCTTGCTACCTGCGCCGGAGCAACCATGCTGTTCAATCGCAGGACAATTATGCCGGCACGAAAATTATCTTGCTTCCGTTTTCTCTTTACTAACAGTCTAATAGCCTGCAGGCTAACAGCCTTTTTCATGTCTTCTCGAAATGATGATAATCCTTCGGCTGTTCAAAATTGCCTCCCCAGTGCCAGCCGCGTTTGACAAATTCCTGAACAACAGGATGCTTGGCAGTGAAAGTGCCCTTGTTGTGCGTCCGATAGGCGGCTCCGGCCGGCGCGACGATGCCTGCGGGATAGATCACCGGGTTTTGCACGGGATTGATATCCAGAGCCCTGCCAAAGGAGTGCAGCGACAGTTTATTGGTGTCCGCGATGACGCGGAAGTTGAAGGCGGACGAGTTGTTGTCCGCCATCGAATCGCCGTCTTCCCATTGATAAGCGACAATAGGAATGACCTTACCGACGGGAAACTTGAATTCCTCGATTCGCGCAAATATCTCGTAGATGTCATCTTCCAGCCGGGCGTCGGCAACGATTTGTCCCTGATGGCGCAGGCCGTCAAAGGAGTAATAGATCACATCGATGAGCGACAGCGAATCGATGATTTCGAGCGGCGCCAGGCTGCCTTCGACCGCCTCGGCAAAGGTCATGGTGCTGTCGATGATGATTTCATTCTTGTTGTTCATTAAAAATCCTTTAGAAAAGCATGCCTGGTAGGAACAGTCCTGCCGCCCGCAGGGGTGGTCGCGATTGTTCTCTACAGATGGTCCGTTAATTTATTTTAAAACTTTTTTACGATCTTATCGACTGTTTCGTCGTCCAATGAAACTTCGCGGTAAAGGCTGCGCATGCCGGCGCAATCCAATCGTTCGAAATCAATTAATTTCGGTGTGACGACGACTCCTGCCATATCGACGGCTCCGGGAGAAATGAATACTTTTTCATCGCCTTTCGCGTAGTAGGCGTCCGGACGATGCTTCCGGCGCAGGAAAACCGTGAGAAGCCAGTGATCCTTGTCATAAGCGCAAAGGATATTCATGAGCGGCTCATCCGGCGTCGCGAGCACCGTTTGGGCGCTTCGCACAAGGTTCAGAAATTGTCCCGTCAGAGCCCCGGCATCTGCGGATGCAAGCATAACAACGGCGCGATCCACGTCCTTGCCGACACTGAAACGGACACCGGATATTTCCAGGATTGCCGGAAGATTCCGGAGCTCATTCAGATACGGGAGGGCGCCTGCGGGAACCATCTGGAAATGCAGATGGTCGGGGGCGGAGGCCCCGCAGGCCGGGCCGTTGTAAAATGCGGTATAATCCGGCGCCGCATCGGCCGCCAGTTGCATGAGCGCCGGCAGAGACGTTGTGATTTCCTGCTGAATATGCCGGCGGCTGACAACCGTAAAGTGATGATGAAAAATCGGTGCGGGATTGCACAGAATCAGGAAATGGCTGCGGTACAGGATGCCTGCCTGCCCGGCCGGAAGGCTTCCGGCGCACAGGAAACAGGGCCGTTTTTTAATTGATTCCGCATCCACCGCCGCGCCGCTGCTGAGCGCCCGCCCGGGGTTAAATTGCAGCGTGACCCTGTAGCGGTCGCAGGAAAGCGTTTTCTCGCGTGCCCGGGCCAGATCACCGCAGGCTGCGGTCAACTGCGGCCAGCTCTTTTTCTGCGACACAAACAGATCATCGCACAGCGGGGGAAGAGCCGGCTGGCCCGGCGTCGGAAATTCCGCAAAGATCTGATCCGGCGTTTCCGCCTTTCTCGCCGGGACGGATAAAGCCGCGCGAAGCGCCCGGCATTCGACGGAGTTGCTGTTCAGCAGTTGCCTGGCCTGAATCTCCATGGTCCGCAATCTGTCTTTGTAAAAATCGTTGCGGTTCTGTTTTTCGACGGAAAGCCCGGCGTCGGTGTTATCCGCCCAGCGGCGGCACAAATAGAGGCTTTCATAGATCCGGCCGATTTTGTAGTCACGCGACAGCCGGAGCGCTGCCGCGTAATCTTCACCGTAGCTTACGTTGGGGAAGCCGATCTGCCGGATGACGGCCGTATCAAAGGCGCGCGGCGCACCCAGGCCGTTGACGCGCAGCAGATTATTGTGGCCATTGGCCTTCGTCCATTCCCGGTGGTCGATGACACCCGGAGGGATGGGTTTGAGCTTTTCATTGACCAGCGTGTAGGAACCGGCAAGCATCGCGTAACGGCCGCGGCGCAGAGCATTGATGATTTTTTGCAGAGTGTGCGGCGAACTATAGAGATCGTCCGAATCCAGCTGAACAGCGTAGCGACCGCAGTGAGGCGAGGCAATTGCTTCGTTCCAGCAGCCGCCGATGCCCAGATCGCGTCTTTCGGGGATTATATGCAGGATATGAGGATATTGTGCCGCAAATTTCTTTAACAGGCCCGTTGTTCCGTCCGTGGAATGATTGTCTACAACCAGGATGTTGAAAGGAAAGTCGGTTTTTTGCCCGAGCGCGCTGGTGAGCGCATCGGCAATGGTTTCCTCCCGGTTGCGCACCGGAATCACGACACTGGCCTTCCAAAGCGCATCTTCCTGTATGCCCTTTGCCTGCCCGGTTCGCGCCGGCAGGTGCGCCCCGATTCGTTTCAAGTGCGCGGTTGCGATTTTCTCAAACCTTTTCTGCCTCCCGGCATTCTCCTTAGCAACATACGCAAAGTGCGCCTCCGTCGGCTTGCCGGCTTTCTTTACCGGTTTCTGTTTTTTACGAGACGCGGTGTATGAAAACTCCGGGACATGGAGCAGCGAATGATCGGCGGAGACTTTCAGGCGTAAATCGTACAGAGCGGTTTCGGGATCGGAGGGCAACGCCCCGTATTTCGCAAGTGCCGCCTTGGCGGCCGGGACCGAAACGATAAAAAAGTGACCGAAGTTGAAATTGTCGCGGATGGAGCCCGGTTGGCAATCCAGGAGCGGATGCTCGATAAGACGGCCGCCGTCATTGTCGAGATAATCCGAATAAATCATACCCGCGCGGGTTTCGCGGACGAGGCGAAGGAGTCTGCACAATGCCTGCACGTCACAGGCAACATCCGTCGCGGAATCCAGTATAAAAAGAAAATTGGACGAGAGGGTGTTGATGAATCGCGACGGCCGGTGCAGTTCTCCGGGTTGGACATCGCTTGCGGGCCAGGCGTCCTGAGCTTGCTGCTCGTTGGCCGCACCCCAGAGGAAAAAGCGCCCCAATCTGTATAGCGAAGGTTTCATGGACTCTTGTGCCGACTGTTAAAAATTAGCCATCATCAGGTTAAACGCTTTTTCCGCCGTGTCGGCGGACAATTTGGCAAGTGCCCGTTTTCGGGTGGCAGGCAGTAAATTGATGTCATCCTGCAGTTCGTAATCAACGGTCGCCGTAATATTTCGCGAAGACCAGAGCATTTTGCCGCTGTCCTTTTCCCGGAAGGAGACCTCCAGGGTGACGGTCATCCGCTCTTCTGCGGCCAGGATGCTTTTCCGGTAGGAAAGCGCGGTGGCATTAAGGTTGAGGACTTTGCCGCTGATGACGGCGTCCGCCTCCTCGATATCCGCAACGGTCTTAAAGCGGCTGTATTGAAGTATCTGATCGATGAACGCCGTCCGCATGAAATTTTCGATTTCCGCCTGGGCGGTTTTGTTGGCGAAGGGTTCGACATAAATTCTTTTGATGCGGGCATCGATGTGCTCACCTTGAGGCGCAAAGGCGTAGCCGCAGCCCAGGACGACCGAAAACAGGCCCGCAAACAGGACCAGTTTAATTTTGAAAAATAGATTTTTCGTTTTCATAAATTTCCACAAGCTCATTGAGCAACGACGATGTTCACCAGTTTTTTCGGAACATAAATAATTTTCAGGATTTTGGTCCCTTTAAGCAGCGCAGTGATTTTTTCATCCGCCTGAGCGTCCGCCTTGATCTTCTCCGGGTCCTCATCCACGGGCACGGTCATCCGGCTCCTAAGTTTGCCGTTGATTTGAACGACAATCGTCATTTCTTCTTCGCTGGCGATATGAGGATCGAAGTCCGGCCAGGGTGCATCGGCTACGGAGGTGCTGTGCCCCAGCATCTGCCAGAGTTCTTCCGTGATATGCGGTACGATGGGCGCTAGGAGCAATACCGCCGTTTCCAGCGCTTCGCGGACCACCGAGAGAGTGAGCCGGTCGTCTTTTGCGGGACGCTTGACGGCATAAAGCTGGTTAACGAGCTCCATCACCGCGCTGATGGCGGTGTTGAAGTGGAAGCGGTCCTCGATGTCCTGTGTGACTTTGCGGATGGTCTGGTGCGTCTTGCGGCGGAGTGTCTTTACGTCGCCCGTGAGGGCGATATTTCCGGATATAGACGGGATCGATTTTATGTCTTCGAGGTAATCGTCGAAAATCCGCCACAGGCGCCCGAGGAACCGAAACGATCCGTCCACGCCCTGTTCGCTCCACTCGAGGTCTTTCTCCGGCGGAGCCGCAAACAGGCAGAAGATCCGCGCGGTGTCCGCGCCGTAAGTCTTGACCAGGGAATCGGGATCGATGACATTCTTGAGGGACTTGGACATTTTTTCCGTTTTGCCGATGACGATACTCTGTCCGCAAATATGGCATTTGCCTTCCGCCGCCTGTTCCGGAAACAGGTAGCCGTGCTCCGGACATTTGGTGGTCTCCTTGCAGACCATCCCCTGCGTCAACAGATTGGTAAAGGGTTCGTCGACGCCGATGACGCCGAAATCGCGCAGCACTTTTGTATAAAACCGTGCATAGAGCAGGTGCAAAATCGCATGTTCAATGCCCCCGATGTACTGGTCGACGGGCATCCAGTAATCCAGTGCCTTGCGGTCCAGACCGGGTTTGGTGTCGCAGTGCGGGCTGCAATAGCGGTCGAAATACCAGGACGATTCCACGAATGTATCCATCGTGTCTGTTTCGCGCGCTGCCGGGCCTCCGCACTTGGGGCAGGTCGTATTGACAAATTCCGGAAGGGCCGCAAGCGGCGAGCCGCCCTCCGGGGTGAAAACGACATTTTCGGGTAATACGACGGGCAGGTCTTCTTCCTTAACGGGAACGATGCCGCATTTTTCACAGTTGATCATGGGAATCGGTGCGCCCCAGTAACGCTGACGCGAGATGCCCCAGTCGCGCAGACGGTATTGTATTGTCCGCTTGCCCTTGCCCTGAGCTTCGAGAAAGTCGGCAATGGCTTCCATGACCTTGGTGTTTTCCATGCCGTTGAACTGGCCGGAGTTGACCAGAATTCCTTCATCCACATAAGCTTCAGTCATCGTTGCCGGATCAAGCGTCCGGTCTTTCGGGGAGATGACGACGATCAGCGGCAGGTTGAATTTTTTGGCAAATTCGAAGTCGCGCTGGTCGTGCGTGGGAACGGCCATGACGCAGCCGGTGCCGTAGTCGGCCAGAACGAAATTGGCGGCGTAGATGGGCATTTTCCATCCGGTGAGGGGATTGAGACAGTAAGAATCCAGAAACAGACCTTCCTTCTCGTAATACTCGGAGGTCCGCATCAGCTTGTCCTGTTTTTTGACTTTCTCCACAAACTGCCGGACTTCTTTTTCGACCGCTTTACCTTTGACCAGTTCCATAACCAGCGGATGCTCCGCGGCCACCAGCATAAACGTGGCGCCGAACAGCGTATCCTGCCGCGTGGTAAAAACTTTGATGGCGCCCGGTCCCGAGGCGTAAGGGAAATCCACCTCGCAGCCGTAGCTTTTGCCGATCCAGTTTTTCTGCATCGTCATGACGCGCTCCGGCCAGCCGGGGAGCCGGTCACAGTATTCCAGGAGCTCTTCGATGTAGGCCGTGATTTTAAAGAACCACTGATCGAGGACTTTCTCCGTTACTTCGGTGCCGCAGCGCCAGCACTGGCCGCCTTCGACTTGTTCGTTGGCCAGCACTGTGTCGCACTTGGCGCAGAAGTTGACGCTGGAGCGCTTTTTATAAGCAAGACCTTTTTCATACATCCAGATGAAAAAGAGCTGTTCCCAGCGGTAGTATTTCGGTTCGCAGGTGGCGATCTCCCGGTCCCAGTCGTAGCTGAAGCCCATGCGTTTGAGCTGTTTCTTCATGTGATCGATATTTTCATGGGTCCACTTTGAGGGATGAATTTTGTGTTCGATGGCGGCGTTTTCCGCGGGCATCCCGAAGGCGTCCCAGCCGATCGGGTGCAGGACATTGAACCCTTTCATGTGTTTATAGCGGGCGACCACATCACCGATGGTGTAATTACGGACATGGCCGATATGGATCTTTCCGGACGGGTAGGGAAACATCTCCAAGAGGTAATATTTCTTTTTATCCGGGTCTTCCGTGACTTTAAAGGATTCCTCTTCTTCCCATTTCTTCTGCCATTTTTCCTCGATGGTAATCGGTTCGTACTTCATAAGTATCGTGTGCTCCCAAGTGATATTAATCGGCGATTTGCTTAACATATTGGACAGGTCAGCGCAATGGGTTTGTTCCTTTCGGCTAAGGTGACGGATGAGGGATATGAGTAAGAGGATAACGGAGGTGTTCCAGGTTTTATGTGTTACGTTTTATGTTTTATGTAGTAATAATGGTCGCGTGCAGCGCTGACAAACTGCGTAACAGCTAACACGTAATACTTAAAACCTGACTCTTTTATGCAGGATCAAGCGGCTCTCGATGAGATTGTGTTCAGGCACTCGCGGGCGATTTCATTCAATACCGGTAAATCCCCGGTGTAGGAAGTTGCCACTACCAGATTCTTGATTCCGGTCGCCGTGTGCCTGAGGAAATCCGGTTTATTTTTTTTAAGTCCGAGAAAACCATAGGCACCCAGGGCCTGCATCAGCCGTTGGGCTGCGCCTTCCCAGAAGTAGTCGGTGAATTGATCCAGGCTGTACTCCGGTTCCATGATCCGGTAATAAAAGGCAATCAATTCGCTTCTTTCATCCGGTGTGAAGGTCACGTAAGGATCGCAGATCAGCGAACCCAGGTCGTAAAACAGATTGCCTGGCCGCATTCCCTGAAAATCGATGAAGACGGGCCGGTCATTTTTGATCAGGATATTCTGGGATTGGAAATCCCGGTGAATGAGACAAGGCTGCACATGCTGCATCCGGTCGATTAGCTCCTCGGATTCTCCTTTCCAATCGCGAAGCCGAGCGTCGGATAAATTAAGCCCGCAAACCGCTTCGACAAAATTCACCCGGAAATAATCATGTTCCCAGACGTAGAGCGCTCGGTCATACCCTTTGGCCATTTTCAAATCCGCCGGGACATCGGCCAATCGAATGCGATGCAGCCGGTGTATTTCGGAGAGCGCCTTCAAATAAAACGGCCGTCTTTTATACCAGGGGAGAGTGCGCAGCATGTATAAGTCAATCTCGCCCAGATCCTCCAGAAGCAGAAAATGTTGCCGGTGATCGAAGGCGATGATGAGGGGAACGGGAATATTCAGGTCATTCAGAAACCGGTTGATATCGGTCCAATAAGTGTTTTCCTCCACCTCGGTTCCGTAATGCATGAAGACAAAAGTCCTTCCGTCTCCGAGCAGCACGCGGGAAAAGACCCGGTCCGATCCGCCTTTTTCGATGGGTCTCAGGCGGAAATCTACGAGGCCAAGGTGATCATTCAAGAATCTTTGTGTGTCGCTGTCCATTGGATTTGTGAATTCTTTCTGATGTATTTTTTATCAAGCTGCTTCACAATCCTTGTTGAGAAAGCTTGTTGTATTCTTCGATCGTTCCGACATCGTACCAGAAACCGTCGTCCAGCACAATGCCGCCGACGGAGCGGGGATTCTTCGCGATGCTCAAAATGAGCGGCAAGACAATCGATTCTATCTTCCCGGCCGTGAGTTCGCGCAAACATGTTGTTTCCATAATGTAAATACCGGCAAACAAACAGCTCTGGACACCGGGGTTATGCAGAGCGTCTCTCATATCGCAGATTAACCCGCGGGAGTCAATATTGACGTTGGTTAGCGGCCCGTGGCTGCGGAGCGCCAGGGTGGCTTGCGTTTGCAGATCAAAATGCCGTTCCATGAGCGGTTTAAGTGGCAGATTTGTTATGATATCGCCGTTGTATACGATCAGGCGTTCGTCGTTGCAAAGCAGATCCTCGATGTTTTTAATGCCTCCCGCCGTATCGAGAAGCACCGGCTCGTGACGAAATGTGATGGGGATGCCCCGCCAGCAGCTGTCGGGAAAGACCTCCTGATATTTCTGCGCGCAGTGATGCGTGTTGACAATGAACCGCTTCACCCCGGCGCAGCGGAGATGGTCCATGGCGTAAGTGATGATCGGTCTGCCGCCGATCGGCAAAAGCGGCTTGGGTGTGTATTCCGTGAGCGGCCGAAGCCGCGTGCCCAAGCCTGCACCCAGAATGAAGGCGGTATGAATGTTTTGGGATGGCACGTTCAGTTCATCTCCTTGCTGCCGGATGGAATATCTGCCAGGTTCTTTGGTTTCCTCTTTATTTCCAGAAGCCGCAGAACATCTTCCATAACCCTCTCCGCGTCGATGGTCAGAAGCAACCATTTGCCATCGTGATAAGTTGTTGCTTTGTCATATTCCTTTTGAGTGGAAGGTAACAGGATTTTTTTCATGGCTTCCACTTTTGCCCGTTCCTCTGTGCCGAAAACCACGAGCAGGGCAAAACGGTTTTTTCCCGGGATCAACGTACAGAAGGATTTGCTTTTTTTGTATCTCAGCGACCAGCCGTGTTTCTTCCCACCATAGAGCCATTCCGGCATAAAGATACCCGGATAACGTTCTTCAATCAACTGCATGACCTGCTTCCAGTATCGAAAAGCCTTTTCCCCGAGCCACATCGCAACCTCGACCTCAGTCGGCGGATGATCCGGTTGTATTATTCGGATACTTGTTTCGGTCATAACGCCCTCCTGACTGACATAAAGGTTATCACGCCATCCAATCGACTCGACAGCTGTTTTATTCAATTCTGTCGTGCTTTTGCAGATTGTGTTTTCCGCAAAGCAACTGAACGTTATCAGGAGTGTTGGATGAGCCACCTTTCGACCAGGGAATAATATGATCAAAGTGCAAGTCTTCAATAGCTCCACACTTTGTGCACTTACCACCGTCTCTTTGCCAGACCTCCAATTTCACTGCAGTTGGAATAATCCTTCGCACTTTTGAATGCTCAGGAACTGGAACCGAAAAGTCTTCTTCGCCTTCAACAGCAATAAGCTTAAACTTGAGAACGTTCCCTCCGTTACTCTGTTCTTGCCATGAATCTACTAAGTGAAAGACGCCGTTGTATGACCCTATTCCTTGCTTCAGCTTTTCGTAGACCCGGATTCTTTCAGGAGGTCTGCGACCGGTCTTATGCTCCTGGGCTACAAGATGAAACTTCCCATTTTCAGTGCGGTTTCCGGATGGCGAGAATTCTGGTTGATCGATTACCTTCGGATTTTGGATCTGAGGTGAACGAGGTATATCATGTCCTTCATAAACAATAGTCGAGCCATCGTCTTCAAACCTGTCAGCATAAGGCGAGCCTGGCCGAACAGACATGAGTATAACCGAATGGTTTCTGCCAAGTCCAAAGTTCATGCCGCGCTGAAGGCTCACGCCTTCTCGTCTGCACATCTCTATATATGGGATGATCTCATTTTCCATGTGACATTCCAGGCAATAATTAATATACTTATAAGGTATTTCCCCAATTAAACCAAGACACCTCCAACCTTTTCCATCTATCCCGCGGCTTCGTAAAATACCCTCAAGGGCACGCGAGCTCCAAATACAAGGCGCGCAAGCCACCTATTAGCCTGACAGCCTACAGTCTAATAGCCTATATTTTCTTCCCATACTCCGGATCGATCTTCACCAGTGCCGCCACGATAAATCCGGGGATCGTTGTTATTAATATCCAGTAATAGAAATTGATATAGCCCAGTTTTTCCTGAATCCAGCCGCTCGACATGGCGGGCAGCATCATCCCGAGCGCCATGATGCCGGTGCCGATGGCGTAAAAGACGGTCTTGTATTCTCCCTGAGAAACCATGATCATATACATGGTGTAGGCCGTGAACCCGAAGCCGTAGCCGAATTGTTCAAACGCCACGGCCGATCCGATGAGCCATAGACTCTCCGGTTGGGCGTGCGACAGGTAAACGAAGATCAGATCCGGGATATGCATGATGATCACCATCGGCCACAGCCAGAATTTCAGGCCGTTGCGGTAAATAACATAACCTCCCAGCAGACCGCCCAGCATGAGCGCTACAACGCCGACGGTGCCGTAGATCCAGCCGACCTGCGCCGTCGAAATCCCCAGGCCTCCCGCCGCTCGGGAATCGAGCAGAAACGGCGCAACCATTTTCACCAGTTGTGCTTCGGCAAAACGGTAAAATAAAAAGAAACAAATGATGATGACAATGTTTTTTTGCCGGAAGAACAGCGTCAAAATGCGGAAGTATTCATGAACCGGGTTTTTCCCTTTTTCCAGGGGCGCGTTGTGGTCGGACGGCGGATAGGGCAGGACAAAAAAATGGTAAAGGCACAGGGCCAGGAAGACTGCGCCGGCAACCAGAAAAGTGATCGACCAGGCGGAGGCGACCGGATAGCCATGCTGCTGCAAAACGCCCGCTCCGACAACCAGCCCGCCCTTGGACGCGATGGTGGCGACGCGGTAGAACACCGTGCGTACGCCGACGAAGGCCGCCTGTTCCGGTGTCGAAAGCCCCAGCATATAAAAGCCGTCGGCTGCGATATCGTGCGTGGCTGAAGAAAAAGCCATAATCCAGAACATCGCCAGCGTATAGCGGACGAAATCCGTTGCGGGTAGCGTCAGTGCCACTGAGGCAAACGATGCGCCGATGGCGAGCTGCATCAGAACAATCCAGAAGCGTTTCGTGCGGAACAAATCGACAAACGGGCTCCACAGCGGTTTGATGACCCAGGGAAGATAAAGCCAGCTGGTGTAGAGAGCGATTTCGGCATTGGAGAGTCCCAGGTTCTTATAGAGGACGACGCTGACGGTCATGGCGATCATATAGGGAACGCCTTCAGCAATGTAGACGGATGGCACCCAGAGCCAGGGGTTGCGGGTTTTGGCGGCTGTTTTTTCGTTAGAAGTCGACATGAAGTTCCTTTAGTTAGTTCTTACACCCGTTTTTCAGTTCATCATTAATGAACCATACTTTGATTTTATAGTAATGGCAAAGCCATGTCACGTACTTCAATTTTTCCCGGTCCCCGGGTTGCTGCAGGATAAAGAAAGCGACCGCCGGCTTCTTACCGGTCTCTTTGGCATAGTGGAGGGCCTTGCCGATGGCCTCGTGAAAATTATTCGGGCTGTCCACTTCAATGGCATAATCGCCGGTAAGCAGATCAATCCGGCCGTATTTCACGGGCACTTCCATCTGAGCCTTACCGCGGAAACAGGCGTCATTGAATGCGCGCTGATAATCCTTTTCCGTTCGCCCAGACCTGCTGCTGCGAGGCGCCGCAGGCGGCAACAAGAATGACCATAACGGACATGAATACGGCCCGGAGGGTTTTCTTTACCGGCAGGTTGAGGTTCAATACAGCTTCCTCAACGTCGCGCCCGCGAAATAGTGCGCCAAAATATCCTCGGCTCTGTCCCCCCGGACGGCCATCACCGCGGCGCCGATCTGGCAGAGGCCGACGCCATGTCCCCACCCGCCACCCTCGATTGTAAACCGGGAAATGACACCTCCTGCCTCGCGCTCTGTAGAAATGATGAACGCACTGGAAAGCAAATGCGTATGCGAAAGCCAGCGGCGGATTTCAAGCTCCTTGCCGACAATCACCGTGCGGCGCGATCCCTCAATCTTCAGACGATAGATTCTTCCCGACGGGCCGCGCGCCAGCGGTTCAAGCGTTCTGAGCTCACCGAAATCGATGCCTGATTTCGCTTTAAGAATTGCCTCCAGCTCTTCGCGTGAATACTCCACCCGCCAGCGATAAAAATGCAGCGTCTCCAGATCAAACGCGGGCAGCATCCGTTTCAGGATGTCCCGGTCGGCTGTATTGCAGTAGGCGGGAGGCGATGAGCCAAGCCAGCGGCCGGCGTCTTCCTCTGTAAGAATCGGTTCATGCCGTTCATCATCATCGGTGATGCTCGACAGATAGGGGAAGGAAGCATCTTCCCAGGCCGTCGCAAAAACATCCGTTTGTCCGCCGCAGCATTTGTAGTAGCGCGCGTCGCAGATCCTGTCGTCATGCGTCAAAAATATTCCGTGCGTCGTATCGATCGCTTCCCGGACGCCCTCCGAGATGATTCTGGTTATGCCCTGGTAGCGCTGGCAGTGATCATCGGCGCAGACATCAAAACCGCGATGATCGTTAACATCCTGCCAGACCAGAACCTCATCTTTCCTTTGCTGCGGGATGAGCCGCGGGGAGGCCTTTTTGGCAAGCATGGCGACAAGCCAGCTGCGCGCCGTTATCGCCTGCGCCTTGAGAAACTCCAGGGGAGCGTCTGCCGACATTTCCGATGAGATCACCGAAGCAAGGTAGTCTTCGAGGGAAATAATATTGATGAGATTGAAAGTGGACGCGCTTTGCGGTGCAAGGAGCACTGCACCGTGAAAGGACTGTTCCTGCAGCCTCTGCCAGTGAAAATCGATGCCGATTTTTACATCGCGGACGGTAAAGATGTTTTTGCCGGACGTAACGGGCGAGAGCAGAATTTCTTTCTCGCGGAGAATCTCCCGGCCGCCGGAATCACAGAGAATCACCTGCCCGTTTGCCGCACGGGCTCGCAATTCACCGGTTACAGTGCGGCCGTAAGCCCCGGAAAAAGTGCCTTCCAACCGCAGGCATGCTTCCGGTGAATTTTGCAGCAGCGCCACTTTAATTTTTGGTTCGCTATCGATCATTTTGGTCATCCGTGCGGTTTGAGAAGTCACTGGTTTTTTAGAAGCAATATCAGGATAAGTCAAGAAGGTTATCGCCTCGTGCCCGGTTGGTTTTCGGGAGAGTCCTTTTCGACGCTGCCGGATTTGTGTCCTTGATCACGAAAGTATCACTAACAATGAACTTATCGCTTGAATATTAATAATTTATCATGTATAGACACAAAAAAATAGCAGCGGATATTGTACGTATGGCACTTGTCTGGCCAATTGGGGGAGGGAAAGGCGGTTCCGGGAAAAGCTTCTTAACCAGTTCCTTGGGACGGCTTTCCGCGGAATTGGGCAAGAAGACCCTCATGATTGATCTCGACCTCGGCGCGGCCAATCTGCATACACTGGTCGGTGTTCCCTGTCCTGAGCGCGGGTTTTCCGATTTCATCCGGAAAAAAGTTTCTCACCTGGAAGAGACGGTCGTTGAAACGCCGTTTGCCAACCTTTTTCTGATCAGCGGCGCTCAGGATAATTTCGATATCGCCAATTTACCCTACGAACAGAAAATCAAGACACTGCGCGCCATCACTAAACTGGATTATGACCGCATCCTGATCGATCTGGGCGCCGGCACCTCTTTCAATACGCTCGATTTCTTCCTGATCTCCCAAAACGGCATTTTTATTACTACGCCGGAACCCACGTCTATTGAAAATGTCTATCGGCTGATCCGCTCGCTTTACTTCCGCCAGATCCGTTACTGCTTCAATGCAACGGATTTCAAAACGCTGGAATTGGAAACAGACCGCTTATTCGGCGACGGGGCTGTCAATAAGCCTGAATGCATGATGAAAGCTATTGGCGCTGCCTATCCCGAGAAGTTCAGGCAACTGCATGAAGATTTCAACGCATTTCGATTCAAACTGATCATCAATCAGGTGCGCAAGCATGACAATGCGGCCCTGGGACTGCAGATTTGCAGGATGATCGAGAAGCACCTGGGACTGCATGTCGAGTTTGCGGGGAACGTCGCGTATGACGACCACGTCCACGATGCGATTTGTCAGCAAGTTTTCTTCCTGGAGCGTTATCCTTACACCAAAACCGCCTGTGATTTGCGCGATGTGGGCAGACAAATGGTTCAATCGGCGGGCCAGCAACTGATATTCAATTACATGTGACGAAAACTTGGAGCGCGGACCCGGAACGATCGAAGGAGTCTTTTTGAATGTCTAAAAGTTTTGCCGCGATGAATTACTACGAGATGCTGGATATCAAGCCGGAGGCGACGGCGTTTGAGATTCGCCACGCTTTCAACGCCGCGCAGCAGTTATATCAACCGGGAGCGCTCGCGAGCTATTCTCTGTTTTCGGGGGATGAAAGACAGGAAATCCTTTCCCTGATCGAAAAAGCATTCGCAACCCTGATCAATGAACAGACCAGGAAAGACTATGATGGAGAACTGGTCTTGCGGGGAGAAATCGAGGCGAAACAGGAGACAGCTGTTGCCGCCAAAAAGCCGGTGAGTATTTTCGATATCAGCCGCGGTCATGCGGTGAGGCCTGCGTCATCGAACCATGATGCATTGAAGAGCCGGATCGGCCAGAGCGCGATCATCGCCGACATCCTGGCTCGCGGAGAAATGTCCGGGGCGGACCTGAAAACCATCCGCACGGAGCTCGGTGTGATGATCGAGCAAATCGCGCAGGAGACGAAGATCCGGCACGATCATCTGCGCAGCATGGAAGAAGATCACCTTGTCCGTCTGCCGGCAACCGTTTTCCTGAAGGGGTTTATCAAATCCTATCTGAAGTGTCTGTGCCTGGAGCCGGTGGAGGAACTGAGCACCCGCTACATGAATACCGTCGCCCGTCTGTCGCAAAAAAGCCGGGACGCGCGGTGCTGATGCAAGCGCGAAATGGCCGCAAAATATTGAACCGTTATTGTCAGGCGTTTTGGCGTCCGCCGGTGAAAGAAAAACCACTCGTGCGGGCGATGTAATTTCCTTTTATTTTTGTCGACGTCGAGGGGCGTCGTGTAAGGAGGGGCAATGGAAACCGATACTATTAAGACGGCGCAAGGCGACCTGGTGATCAGCTTTTTGGGTCACAGTTCATTAATGATGTCCTGGGGCGGCAAAATCATTCATTCGGACCCTGTCTCGAGTGAGGCGGATTATCCGAAGTTGCCCAAGGCGGATGTTCTGCTGATCAGCCATGATCATTATGATCACCTGGATCTGAAAGCTGTGGCCGACATTAAGAGAGCCGCAACAAAGATTGTCGGCAATGCCGATGTGGGAAAACAAGTTCAGGGAACGATCGTTATGAAAAACGGCGATACGCAAACCGTTGACGGGCTCAAGATCGAAGCCGTGCCGGCGTATAATATCAAGCATATGATGGCACCGGGAAAACCGTTTCATCCGAAAGGCGTCGGGAACGGCTACGTTGTGACCATCGGCGACAAGCGGATCTATCTGGCCGGGGATACGGAAAACATCCCGGAGATGAGAGCGCTTAAAAATATCGATATCGCCTTCCTGCCCATGAACCTGCCCTATACCATGACTCCGGAGATGGTCGCCGACGCGGCCAAAATGTTTCAGCCCAAGATATTGTATCCCTACCACCAGGGCGAGACGGAGACGGCAAAGATTGTCTCCCTGCTCAAGAATGAAAAGGGCATCGAGGTGCGCATCCGGAAGATGAAGTAAAGAGTTGGAGCGTCGGGGACTGTCTGCCCGACCGCTGCATTGAACTGCGTCGAAGCGGCATTGCGACGCGTGTCTCTCAAGGTAAGGAGCACGGCGATCGAAGCAAAAATATCATGAGTTGCCGCGGGCCGAGACGCCGGTTGCCGGAAGATGCATAATGAAAGTTACGAAACAAGGTCATTCCTATCGTGAATGGCCTTGTTTATTATAATGCCTTCGCTCTCTCCAGGAGTGCGATATCGTCCGGATCGGTGTGGTCAAGAATTATGCCGTGCGGCAGAGGCTTGCCCTGCAAATCCACGTGGACGAAACTTAAGAAACTGTCCAGACACATCTGATTGCTGACGTTGTCCTGCACGCTCACATAAGAGACCAGGCGCGTCCTTGCCGCCATGACGACTTTGCTTTCCAGACGGATGATCTGCCCGTTCCGTACAGGCTTTTTGAAAAGCAAACCGTGCACGTTGATGCAGACGATATTTTCGGGATGCGTGAGGCTGGCGGCCGCGATGAAACCCGCTTCCACAACCCACATCGCGGTCTTCCCGGCAAATAGGGTGCCGTGATGGTTCAAATCTTCACTCTTCACCATCCTGCAAATGCAGTGCGTCTTCAGTTTCATAGGCATTCCTCCTTGATTTTTTCACCCGTAGAGAAGACGTGTAAATGGGGTCATCTTTACTCTTACATTTTACTTAAATTATTTTGAATCTGACTTAATTTTCGCCTATTGCGGTTCTTTCTGCATTTTTTGCCGCAATCTTTTTCGTGCCCGTCTTACCACACTATAATCAATACCACACAGAAGCCTTCCAATCTCCGGCTGATTTACCTTACAGAAACGATAAAGTACTTACCGATGGTAAAGAATGACCAACCCTTGATTATAATCCGCAACGGCGATATCTCTGCGGCCATCGCTATTGATATCACCGACTGCCAGACCGTGGGGATTGTAGTGAGACGCATCCGGGATATCATACAAATTCTCAGCCTGAAGGCCGCTGGCGTTTTGTAAATAAACCCCGGCCTTCAGCCACCCGCCGTGGAGGACAATGACCTCTGCTCGGCCGTCGCCGGTCAGATCCGCAATGCGCACGGGTTCAGGGATATCGTAAGAATTGTAACTCACCACTGGTTCCAGTGTCCCCGAAGCGTTCTGGGTGAAAACGCCAATCTTTGAATTAGGCCGGTTGCCGCCATACGTTACCACAACGTCGTTTAAATGGTCGCCGTTCACGTCGCCAACGGCGACGCCGTGTGTGAGAATGTTGCCGCCAACGCTGTAGTAAGCGGGATTATCAAACGTGCCGTCGTTCTTCTGGATCAAAATGCCAAGATTCGGGACAAGCAATTGACCGCTCATGACAACAATATCCGTCAATCCGTCGTTATTGACATCGCCGACATCGAGATCGTCGTAGCCGCCATGGGTTACAGTATAGATAATGGCAGGTTCCAGTGTGCCGCCATTATTTTGCAGCCAGACACTGGCCGTGTTCGTTCCCCATCCGATCCCGACGACATCCAGGATGCCGTCATTGTTCAAATCGGCTATCTTGATTTTATTGGAATCAGCGGACGCATACACGACGTCGGCGTTAAGGGCGCCCGAACCATTTTGTGAAAAAACTTCGATCCCGAATCCGGAGTAGCCGATAACGACATCGTTTCTGCCGTCATTGTTTATATCGCCGATGGCCACCGTCGACGGCCGGCGAGTATAGCTTGCGCTGGTTGCGTACTTGACGGGCGCGGCCAGTGTCCCGTCGGCATTCTGGAGAAAAACGAATATCTTGTAATCATTAACAGGATCACCGGAATACCAGGTTGTCATAACGACGTCATTTCTTCCGTCATTGTTGACATCGCCAATCGCGATGGCTTCCGGATATGAGCCGGTGGCCACAATCGTATAATTTTGGAAAATATTTGTGTTATCTATAAAAACAAAGCCATCTCCGCCGCCACCGCAGGCACTGAATAATGCAAAAGACGCCGAGATGATGAATATTAAAAATAACTGCTTGATTTTTACCTCATAAATCTTCATCAAGATGAACCTCCTCCAAATTAGTTGCACAAGTGCTGAAGTGTTGCCGATGCTGCTGATTAAAAATTCGAAAATCTCGAAAATGAAGATGAATAATAAAACTTTTACGACTGAATGAGATTTTCCGCAAATATTTTTTTGCTGCTGTTTCTTCGGATCAGCGGCGAGCCCGAACATTTTCCATTTTCGGTGAAATACCGTCCGGTAACCCGAGGCAGAAATTGTGCTCTTTTTTGGATGCCGCAACTGTTCTCAACATCAGGCATTGTTTAGTACTCGTCAATGAACGCATCACCAGAACTGTTTCTGATCTCACAATTAATTGAATCCTGTTTCAAAGTGTGTTAGGTCTTTTCTATAGCGATATTTCACTGTTTTTTACGGAGCGCGGGACGGATGAGTGTTTTTGAATACGTGGCGTTGGATGAAAAAGGGCATGAGCGCAAGGGATTTGTCGATGCCCCGGGCGTGTCCGTCGCGCGTCAGCAGCTGCGTGAGGAAGGGATTTATCCGGTAGATATTTATCCGGCCCGGGAGAAAAAAAATTCGGCCTTTGCCGGCGCGCTGGAGATCAGTTTCTTTCAGAAGGTTACGGCAAAAGAGGTTTCGATTTTTACCCGCCAGCTCTCCACATTGCTCGGTGCGGGCATCCCTCTGGTGCCGTCCTTTTCCGTGCTGCTCGCGCAGACGAAAAAGCCGATCCTGCAAAAAATCCTGGCACAAATCCGGGCCGATCTCAATGAAGGAAAAAGCCTGACATCCGGTATGGAAAAATTTCCCCGCGTTTTCCCGCCTTTCTATATCAATATGGTCAAGGCCGGCGAGGCCTCGGGCACGATCAACCTGGTCCTGGAGCGTCTCGCCGATTTCAGTGAAAACCAACAGGCGCTCTTGAGCAAAATCCGCTCGGCGCTGGCTTATCCGCTGATCATGCTGCTGGTCGGGTCGCTGGTTATTTTCCTGCTCATGACTTTTGTCGTCCCGCGGATTACGGAAATCTTCTCCGATATGAAACAGACGCTGCCGTTCATTACCGTTATTCTGATAGCCGTCAGCCATTTTTTGAAATCATTCTGGTGGCTGATCGGCCTCGTCATTGCGGCCGCAGTTGTGGCGTTCAAATATCTGACGACGGGCACCGAGGCCGGCCGCCGCTTCTGGGATTCGATTCGCTTGAAGGCGCCCGTCTGGGGGCAGGTGAATCTCAAAATCGCCATCGCCCGGTTTGCCCGGACACTGGCAACGCTCCTGCAGAGCGGCGTTCCGCTTCTGGCGGCGATGGAAATTGTCATGAACGTCGTCAATAATATTTATATCGGCGAGATGATCGCCCGGGCCGCCCGGGATGTGGAGGAAGGCCAGAGCCTGGCCGCGCCGCTGGCCGCGAACGGCCTTTTCCCGCCGATGGTGACGGAAATGATCGCCGTCGGAGAACAGAGCGGGTCGCTGGAAAAAATGCTGAACCGCATTGCCGTATCCTACGAGACGGAGGTGCAATCGGATATCATGGTGATGACGTCCTTATTGGAACCGCTGATGATTCTGGTGATGGGACTGCTGGTCGGCTTCATTGTGTTTTCGATCTTGCTGCCTATATTTGAAATGAACCAGTTGGTCAAGTGACGGCTTCATAAAAGCGCCATATGCGGCGTTGCGCTGCACCCTTCGTCACTGCGGCCAACAAAAGTAGGCCTCATTCCTCAGGGCTTGCGCGCCTTGCCTCTGGCATTTTTATAAAGCCGTCAAAATTAAGTACTAAGAGAGGTTGTGATGAAAACGGATAAACAACAAAAAAGTCGTGAAGCCGGTTTTACATTGATTGAACTGATGGTGGTGATCGTCATTCTGGGGCTGCTCGCCGGTCTTATTCTGCCGCGGTTTATCGGCCAGTCGGACACGGCCAAGCGACAGGCAGCCAAGACCCAGATGGCGCTTCTGGAGAGCGCACTCAAGATGTACAAGCTCGACAATGGCAGTTACCCGACAACAGAACAGGGACTGAAAGCGCTCGTCGAACCGCCCACCTCGGGCAACCTGCCCAAAAACTGGCGCAAGGGCGGCTACCTGGAAAAAGGAAAAGTGCCCAAGGATCCCTGGAAGAATGAATTTATTTATGTCAGTCCCGGCAGCCACGGCGATTTCGATATCACATCTCTGGGGGCTGACGGGGAACCCGGTGGTGAGGACTTTGATAAAGACATTAACAGCTGGGACGCCGACTAAACGGGGATTTCCCGGGAATCAAGAGAAATGATGCCGAAAGCAGCATATGGCCTTCGCGTGCCCTCGTCCGTCAAGGCATTTACAGAGAATTCCGGGTTCACGCTCGTCGAGCTGCTGATCGTCATCGCGCTCATCGGCGTGGTGCTGGCGCTGGCTGTGCCGTCGACGCGCGATGCCCTCACCGTCAACTCGCTCAAAAAAGCGTCGCGGCAGCTCATCGGCCTTACGCGCCAGCTGCGCACGGACGCGGTGCGCGATCAAAGCGATTACATCCTGGTCGTCAAGATTCCCGATGCCAGCTACTATGTCATCACGCCGGATATGACGCCCGAAAAACTGCTGGAGATTGAAAAGCAGGCCAAGCAACTTTCCGGCGGGGTTTCCATTCTGGATATCGTCCGGGAGAAAAATGAAAAAATTACCGAAGGCAAAGTCAACATCAAATTCGGGAAAAACAATATCGGTCCGCCGCTGGTCATCCATCTGGCCGAAGACGAGGACCGCATGACGCTGGTGATCAATCCGTTCCTGGGCGTGACCGCCGTCTATGAGAGTTACAGGGATATTTCCGTCGACGACGGTCTGGGCAGCGACACGGCGAGATAAAAGGAAAGGGCATGCGCGTTAAAGACGCCGGTTTTACACTTCTGGAAGTCATGGTGGCCATGTCCATTCTGGCGATTGCGCTGGTGGCGGTTTTTCAGCTGCAGTCGCAGAGCATTTCCATGTCCACCTCTGCACGGTTTATGACCACGGCTTCGTTTTTGGCTCAGAGCAAAATGGCCGATGTCGAAGCGGACGCGGCGCTCGCCAACAAGAGCCAGAAGGGCGATTTTGCGCCCGACTTTCCGGAATACAAATGGACGGTTCAGGTAACGGATACCAAGATTCCCAAGCTCAAACGGATTGAGGTCAACGTCCTGCACAGCGCCCTGGCCGAGGGCAATGCATATCAGCTCGTTTTCTATAAGACGGGTGGGATGTGACCATGAAGAGCCAACCGTCTATTCCATCACGCCCGTCGCGCGGGTTTACCCTGATTGAGATTTTAATCGCTATTTTCATTCTGGGTGTCGTGCTCACGACGATCTATGCGGCCTACACCGGGACGATGACGGTCATCAAACAACTGAACAGCGAATCCCGCGTGTATCAAATGGCCCGCATCACACTGGATCGGATGAGCAGGGATTTATCTTCGCTCCAGCGCGCAGGCGATGTCTTCGTGCTGCAATCCCAAAAAACGGCAGTCGGCCGAAGCGAGTTCGGATCGCTTCTCACGTGGTCGTCGTCCCATCTGGTTTTTGAGGAAGACGAGGTTCCCGGAGCTCCCGCGACGATTTTCTATTTTGTCAAGGAGGACAAAGACGGGGGATTTTCACTCTGGAGGTCCGATGTCGCGGATTCCAAGCCGAACACGGATACCCGATCAGCCGGCGGCGTGATCATTTGCGAGAATCTGCAGGCGCTGAATCTGAAGTTTTACGATGAAGGCGGCGCCGAACATGATACGTGGGATACGGCGTCTTCCGCAGAGGGCCAGAAGGGGAAGCCTCCGGTACTGGTTCAAATCGAATTGGTGCTGGCCAACGCAGAGGATGCCGAAAAGCCGTATAAATTTAAGACCAGGGTTTTCCTGCCGGTGAGAAAATGAAGCGGACGAAAGAAATCTTGCAGAGCCAGTCCGGGATCGCGCTGGTCACGGTTATTCTGATTATCAGCATTCTGGTGGCGGCCGCGCTCGAACTGAACCGGTCGACGCGCGCCGATGTGTATGACGCGGCTAATCTCAGCGATGGCCTCAAGCTCACCTATGTGGCCAAATCAGGCTTTTACGGGGCGGCGGCTCTGCTTGTCAATTCCAATAATCCGTATGATACTCTGCGCGATGACTGGGCCAACACAGAGGCGCTCTCCGTCCAGTCCCAAACCTTATTCACCAACGGTTATTTTATGGTCAAAATCGAAGATGAAAAAGGGAAAATTCCGCTCAATAAACTGGTGACCGGCAGCACTGTCAACGCCGATATCAAAGACATGCTGCTCAGACTCCTTCGCGCGCCGGAATTTGATCTGGGCGATCGCAAGGCGGCGGAGATTGTGGACGCCATCATCGATTGGATAGATGCCGATAACAGCGTGACGGGTATGGGTGCGGAAAGTTCTTATTATGCATCTCTTCCCAGGCCATACGCCGCGAAAAACGCGCCGCTTGATTGCATTGAGGAAATGCTTATGATAAAAGGCATTACAAATGAACTTTTTGCCGGGACAAAGGATAAACCTGCGCTTCGGCAACTGGTGACGATTTACGGCACGGGAGCCATCAACATCAACACGGCGCCGAAAATGGTTTTAAGATCCCTTTCACCGGATATCACAGTTGAAATGGCCAATAAAATGGATGAATACCGGAGAAGCAAAAGCAGCGATCTGTCGTCCGCAGACTGGTATCATCGGGTTCCCGGCGTCGGAAATGTGACGATAAAGGCGGGGCTGATTGACGTGGCCAAAGGCAACTATTTTAAGATTTACTCGAATGGCGTGGCTGATAAGATGCAGCAGAGTGTTTCCGGCGTGATCCAGCGGACGCCTTTCCAGCTGGTAAGTTGGAGGCCCGATTAATGCCCGAGACGATTTGCTCTCTGGATATCGGGACGAGCAGCGTGAAAGCGCTTCTGACGGTCTCCCGCGGCCGGATGGATGCACGCATTCTTGCTTTTGAGACCGTGCGGTTCGACGACGGCATCACGTTGGATGCGGCGCTCACAAAGATCGCCGAGACGATCCGGCCTCTGGCTCCATCCAGGATTCGCTGCGCGGTTTCGCTGCCTCCTTCCGATGTGATGTTCCGGCAAATTCATCTGCCCTTTCGTGACGAAAATAAAATCAGGAAGACCCTGTGCTTTGAACTGGAACCACTGCTCGCGCTGCCCATCGAGGAAGTCGCTGCCGACTTCGTGCATCTTCCGGGAGACGGACTGCTTGCAGCCGCAATCGGCAAGGCAAGAATCCGGGAAGTCATCGCGGCGGTGGAAGCACATCTGGGTTACGTATCAGCAATCGATATCGCCGCGGCGTCACTCGTTTTGCCGCTTCTGGAACAAAAACCGGTAACCGGTGCGGGGATTGTGCTGGATATCGGCGCCTCCTCCACGGTTGCGTCCTTCTATGAAAAGAACGCGCTCGTTCAGATACGGTCTTTCGCTTTTGGAGGCGAAACCGTCACCAGGGCGCTGGCTGCGGATTTATCCTGCGACCTCCGGGAGGCGGAGCAAATTAAGATCAACGTGGCTTACGGCGCAAACATCGGCGGAGCCCTGGCGGCGTGCAGCAGCTTCTGCTCCGAGCTTGCCAATACGGTCGAATTCCTGCGGCTAAATGATGCCCTGCAAAGCGCGCCCGAGCAGATCATGACCACCGGGGGCGGCTCAATGTTCTCGCCGCTCACCTTAGAACTTGGAAAAAGGCTGGGCATCCCTGTGGAGGCTTTCGACTATCGCCGGTTCGGAAATGTGGAAATCGACGAAAAGATAAAAAGAGACGGTCTGCTTCCCGCGATGGCGGCGGCACTCGCAACGGCGAAAAGGAGCTACGCGTCGCACAAATCCTTCAATTTCCGGCAGGGGGAATTTGCGGCAAAAAGTGTCCGCGGCGATTTTGGTAAGCAATTGCGCTTCGGGGCAATCATCACCGGCATTATTTTACTTTTGGCGGCAGTCGATCTGTTGCTCGATTACCAGGTACAGGCGAAACAGGCGGCCGCTCTGAAAAGTCAGATCCGACTCATCTTTAATAAATATTATCCGCCCCCGGCTGTCATGGTTGACCCGGTGAGCCAGTTAAAGGCGAAACTCATCGAAGACCGTAAAGCCTATGGGATTGACGCCGGAGGGTCGCAAGTGACGGTGCTGGAGTTGTTAAAGGATATGTCCGGTTTCATCCCGCCCGCGCTGGACGTCATCATTACCCACCTGCATTATGAAAATAATGTTGTCCTGCTCAAAGGCGAAGCAAAAAAGATTGACGACGTGACGGCGGTAAAGAACGAACTCCTTAAATCGAGATACTTCAAAAATGTTGCGATCAGCCAAACCAGTCTTGCCCGGGAAGGCGTCAAATTGAATTTTGACTTGAGGATTGAACTGAAATGATCAAGGCCTACTTTGCAAACCTGGATAACCGGCAGCGCTACCTGGTCATTTTTTGCGCAGCCGCTATAGTCGTTGCGCTGGTGCTGGCGTTTGTGGTTTTCCCGATGTGGGATGCCCGGGCCAAGATGAAGAAAACTGCATCGTCGGGTCAGAAGAAGCTTGAGGAACTGGTTAAAATCGACGCCGATTTGACCGCCCAGGAGGCTCAAATATTCCGGATTAAGCAGACGCTTGCTTCACGCCGCGCCGACTTTACGCTGTTTTCTTACCTGGAAAAAAAAGCGGTCGTCGCCAATGTCCGGGGCCGCATCAAGCAGATGAATTCCGTGCCCGGTGTAAAGTCGCCGTCGTTTGAGGAAACGCTCATTGATCTGAGTATGGAAAAAATAACGATCAAGCAACTGACGGACTTTTTGTATCAGATCGAGTCGCCCGCCGAGATGATCAGGATCAAAAGGATCAGCATTGACAAGATGAAGGAAAGCCCGGACTACATAAGCGTACAACTATTGATTGCGTCTTATACGCCGGCCTCCGGGCATCCGGGAGGGCCGTAACGCGATGCGCTTTCTGAAAAATAAAGTTCTCTGGCTGATAATTTACGCGATAGTCATCACGGGCGTCTTTTTATATCTTCTTTTTCCCTCGGCACTCGTCCTCACGCAGATGGAAGGCGCAGCCGGGTCCGCAGGTTATCTTCTGAAGGCCGGATCTTTGCATCCTTCTTTGCCTCTGGGGATCAAATTCAAGGATTTGACGGTCCGCATGTCGGACCTGCCGGGCGATGTTTTTTTTCAGGGAGAATTACTGGATCTGCAGATTAATCCGGTCACGATTTTCGGTAAGCTAAAGACGATCCGTTTTAAGGGCCGGTCCTACAGCGGCAGCTTTGACGGCAGCGCCGGCTTCTTGTCGCTTTCGCCCGCGACCCCGCCCGCGGAAGGGAAAATAAACTTTCGCAATATCGATCTGGCCCGGTACAATCCGCCCGGCTTGCCCTTTCTGAAAGGCATGACCGGCCTTGCCCGGGGATCGGCCTTTTATGCGCAGGTCGACCCGGTAAGCCGGTATCCTCTGGGGAAACTATCGCTTTACATGAGCCGGGGTTCGTTTCCGCTTCGGGAACCCTTTCTGGGAGTCTCGAGGATTGAATTCGACCGCGGCGAAATTCAGGCGCAATTGAAAAACGGCGCTGTGCTGCTGGAGAAGCTTGAAATCTTCGGCTCGCAGATGAACTGTCTTTTAAACGGCAGCATCACGCTTGCGGATCGGCCCGACGAGAGCCGGCTCAATCTGAAGGGTGTTCTGGAGATCGCCGGCAAAAATAAAATTAAGATGAATGTGACGGTGGGCGGAACATTGGCCAATCCGTCCGTCCGCTACATATAAGACGAGATAGGGCTGTGGGGCAATGCACGTGAAGGATGTGCCGGTGAAAATCACACAATGGATTAGGGCAAAGATTGACGGGATTCCCGGCGCGCCGGCCGACATGTCGGCGCTTGCCAATATGGCCGGGCCGGTGCTGATTGTCCTCGCCGTCACGATTTTGTCATTTCTTTGCGTGGATATCCTGTATAAGGCGGTCAGTCTGCAGGCAGGCTTCGGCCCGGCGGCCAGGACAAATCAATCGGGAAAGGCCGCACAGCCGGGGTTGCAAGCTCAGCCCGCCGAAAGGTATAATATCATTGCCGAGCGCAATTTGTTTCTGACCACGCTCCAGGCGATTGTTGATAAAAATACGGCCGGCGGCCTTCTGCCCAGCGAGGAATATACAGCCTTCGATTTGAAGGGAACGATCGCCATTGATCCAAACCTGGGGTATGCCATCGTGGAAGAAAAAGGCAAAGGCAAGCAGAAGCTTTACAGGCTGGGCGATATGATCGGGTCGGCCAAACTGGTGCGTATTACGCGCAATACGGCTGTGTTAAAAGGTGCCGAAAAAGAATTTGTAATGAAGATCAAGGAGGTTGCCGAGGGTTCCGGTCCGGGACGTTTCGGCCAGGGGTCGGGAAGCGGGATTGCCGTCAGCAGGCAGGAGGTGACCCAAAGCCTCGGCGACTTAAAATCCATTATGAGCCAGGCGGTTGTCCGGCCTTTTTTTGCCGGCGGTGTCCAGCAGGGGTTTGTGGTGTCCAATATCGTACCCGGCAGTCTCTACCAGAAGCTGGGTCTGCAAAACGGCGACGTTGTCGTGGATGTCAACAGCAAAAAACTGGAAAGCGCCGACGATATTTTGCAGCTGGTGAATGTGATGCAGACGGGCGGAAGCGTGACCGTCAATCTGCTGCGTAACGGACAGAATGAAACCATTAATTATTCTTTTCACTGAAAGATCGGCGGGAGTTGACTGGCCATGTATGCCGCGTATTTTGGCTTAAAAGAGAATCCGTTCAAGCTGACGCCGGAGCCGGGCTATCTGTTTTTGAGCGAACAGCACCGCGACGCGCTTAATTACCTGATCTACGGTATTAAGGAAAAAAAGGGATTCGTCCTGATTTCCGGCGGTATCGGCACGGGTAAAACCACCCTTTGCCGCACGTTGCTTAATCTGCTGGATTCCCAGGTGGAGACGGCCCTGATTTTCAATACCGCGATTTCCGATATGGAGCTTCTGGAGACTGTGGTCACGGAATTCGGCATTGACGTGCCACGTGAAGCCGGAACGAAGAAAGCTTATGTGGATGCACTCAATGCGTTTCTGCTGGCGAATTTTGCCGCAGGTAAAAACGCGGTGCTGCTCGTCGACGAAGCCCAGAATCTTTCCCACGGCGTCCTCGAGCAAATCCGCATGCTTTCCAACCTGGAAACGGAAAAAGAAAAGCTCCTGCAGATCATTTTAGTCGGACAGCCCGAGCTTAAAGCCGCGTTGACGCTTCCGGCGCTTCGGCAGTTAAATGAGAGAATTACGGTGCGTTACGATTTGAAGCCTTTATCCCAGGGCGAGGTTGTGACGTATATCAATCATCGTCTGAGTGTCGCCGGGGGGCCCGGAACGCTTCAATTTGCGGCAGGCGCCTATCGGCAGGTTTTTTATTTTTCCGAGGGGATACCGCGCCGGATCAACGCGCTGTGCGACCGGGCGCTTTTGATTGCGTATACAAAAAATACCAGCCGGATTAACCGTAAGATGATCCGGCTGGCGGCCCGGGATATCGGCGGTGAATATTTCCAAAAGACTGTGAGCGGCGGCCGGAAGCTGTGGATGCGTCTGACAACGTGGAACGATAAAATATTCTTAAACGGCGGAGAAAGATGAGCTACATAAACGACGCTTTGCACAAAGTCCAGAAAGAAAAAGAGTCGCCTTATGCGTCCTATGGACACGTTCTTGCGGCGCAAAGTGCAAAGACCGGCACGGGAAGAAAACGGGTTTTGATATCAGGTTTCGCGGCCGTCTTATTCCTGGCTGCGGGCCTGGCGGTGTGGCAAAACCTGCCGGACATCCCCGAGACGCCCCGGGCTCGGCCGCCTGTTCAACATCCGGACGGCGCGGTGGCTGAACCCCTGGCCGGTATACTCGCGGCTGCGATTCCGAAAACACTGACGGAGTCTGCGGAACCCTCACAGACCACAGAGCCTCGCCCCCTGAATAGCGAAATGACGTCTGCTTTGAGTAAAGTGCCGGTGCCCCAGATCAAGGAAAAAAGCCGGACCGCGGCAATTCCCGAACCCCGGCCGCATCGGGAAGCCCTGCCGGGGCAGGTACCCGCCGATGCGGGCAAACTTTACGCACAGGCGCTGCAGGCGCAGCGCGAAGGTCGTCTGGAAGAAGCCGAGGAACTCTATAAGAAGGTTATTCAAAAGGAGCCGCGCCACCTCCAGGCACTCAATAATCTGGGCGTGGTTTATCTGAAGATGAAAAGATATAAATGGGCGATTATCCGGTTTAATGACGCTCTGACCGTCAAACGCGACTATGCCGATGCGCATTATAATCTGGCTTGTCTTTATGCCCAAAAAAATGATACGAAACAAAGTATATTTTATTTGAAGAACGCGGTTGATTCCAATCCGGAGGTCCGGCAATGGGCGAGTCAGGACGAGGATTTAAAAAATCTGGCCGGTCTCCCCGAGTTTGGCAATATTATAAAGGGACGGGATCAATGAGATGGCATTTATGAAGAAGTATTTCGGCATATCAATATCATGCGTGGCTGCCGTCCTGGTTTTGGCGGCGGGTTGGGCGGGATCCGGCTTTGCGGCCAGGATTGATGACGGATCGCCTGTAAAACCCGCAATCGTATCGACGGTCCCGCCTATTCCGGCTGAGGCGAAAGAAAAATCTTCCGAGGTCGATTCCGCCGGGAATAAAGCAGCTGCAACGCCTTCGACCTCTGTCGCTCCGCAGGCGTCTGATGCTCCAAAGACGGCGCAGACCGTGAGCGCACCACAGGAAACCGTGCCGGCGAAAACGGATGAAGCCGCTGCGGTGTCCGAGCCGGGGCAGAAGCCCGCCGTTCGAAAAGCCACAGACAAGACTGCGGAAGCAAAAACCCCTGCGGCACCCTCGACCCGGAAGACTGCCGATAGATACGTCACGCTGGATTTCGATAACGTGAATATTGAGGTATTTGTCAAATTTGTCAGCGAACTGACGGGCAAAAACTTTATCATCGATGAAAAAGTCAAAGGCAAGGTCACGATCCTTTCCCCCAGAAAGATTCCTCTGCGCGACGTATACAAAGTGTTTCTATCCGTTCTGGAAATCAACGGTTTTGCAACAGTTCCCGTAGGCGATATGATCAAGATCGTACCTTCCGCCGTTGCGCGGGAAAAGAGTCTGGAAACAAGATATAAAAAGGAGGGCGCAGATTCGGATGACAGAATGGTCACGCAGATTATCGCTCTGGACCGGGCCAACCCCGATGAAGTCAAACGCGTGCTGGATCCGATTATCCCGAAAACCAGCTCGGTTCTGGCCTATGCGCCGGCGGGAATCCTGATCGTCACCGACTATCTGTCCAATGTCCGGCGGCTGCAGGAAATCGTCCGGGCGCTGGACGTGGAAGGCGCGGGCGAACAGATCACCTATCTGCCGCTGCAAAACGCCTCCGCTTCGGAAGTCTCAAAATCGCTGACGACGATCTTTCAGCAACGCCGGCCCACCATGACGCCGATCCGGATCGTGGCTGATCCCCGGACCAATTCCATGATTATCCTGGCGAGCGTCGCCGATACGGAAAGCGTGCGTAAGCTGGTCGCGATGATGGATAAGGACGTGCCGCGCGGTGAGTCCAATATTCAGGTCTATCGCCTGCAAAACAGCATCGCCGAAGATCTCGCCAAGGTGCTGAATAACATCATCAAGGACACCGGCAGCCAGAGCTCTGGAACAGCTCCCGGCGCCCAGGCGCAGCGCGTGGCCGTGCCCGTGGTGTCCAGGAACGTACAGATCGTGCCGGACAAGGCCACCAACACACTGGTGATCATGGCGGAGCGCGAGGACTACAAGGTTCTGGAGAGCATCATCAAGCAGCTCGATGTGCCGCGGCCGATGGTTTATATCGAAGCGCTGATTATGGAAGTCAATACCACGAAGGACTTCAAACTGGGTGTGGAATGGAGCGGTGTGAAGGACACGGGTCAGATAGACGGCAAGACAGGGACCGGCTCGGCGGCCTTTGTCAGTTCCGGCACCGGCGTTCTGTCGAGTCTCACCACGACCGCGGTCGGCACGAGCACGCTTTTGGGATTTCCCGCCGGATTTTCCATGGGTATTCTGGGCGCGGGGATTAAGATCGGCGACGTGCTGTTTCCGACGATCGGAGCAATGGTCCAGGCGTATAAGACCGATTCCGATGTGTCGATTCTTTCCACCCCGCAGCTGATGACGCTGGACAACGAGGAAGCGGAAATCAACGTCGGCTCCAATGTGCCCTATATTACCCGTCAGGATTCGACATCAACCACTGCCGCCTACCCGGTCAATTACAACACCTATGAATATAAGGATGTCGGCGTGATTCTGACGATCACCCCTCATATCAATGTTGAAGATTTTGTCCGCCTGAAGATTTCCCAGCAGGTTACGAAAGTAACATCCGATCCGAAGAGCGCAACGCCGACCACCTTAAAAAGAACGGCCAAGACGACCGTCGTGGTCAAAGATAATGAGACCATTGTCATCGGCGGGCTGGTGGGAGACAGCACGGATGACGGGACAAACAAGGTACCGGGGCTCGCCGAAGTCCCGATCGTGGGCTGGCTGTTCAAGGCCAAAACCGTCAAACGGGAAAAGACGAACCTGTATGTTTTTCTCACGCCGCATATTGTCCGCACGCAAAAAGACGCGGCAGCCCTCTATCAGCAAAAGAGAGAAACCATGGGTGAGGTCGTCGAAGGCATCATTAAGCTCAATGAACGGAAACAGGAGTCTTACCCGCAGGTGACACCCGAGCCCGTCGAAAAAAAGGTTCCGGCCAATCCTTAAGTCCGGAAACGGTTGTATCTATGTCCACCATCCTCACAGCTCTCAAAGCATCCGGAAGCCCGGATAAGGGTGCCGCCATTCCCGGCGACAATAAAGGATTGTCCCTGGATGAAAGACTGCTTGCCGCAGGTGTATCTCCCGAATCACTGACCGAAGCGCACAGCGTCAAGGGCGGTGCGGGTTTCGTTGAACAGCTGGTCCGCAAAAAAATGATCGACGAAATCCGGCTCATGAAGATTTTGTCGGAGCATTTCGGCATCCCTTTCCGGCAGGAACTGCCGATGGAGAGCATCAACATCGATTTTACGCAAAGCGTTCCCATCGCCTATTTGAAGAAACACAGGATCGTGCCGATCATCACCGCAGACGCTCAGGTGATCGCCGTCAATGACCCGATGAATTTTCAACCCGCCGACGATCTGCGGCTGCTTTTGCGGGCGCAGAATCTGCCGGTGGTTCTGGCGACGCAGGACGCGATCAATGCCGCGATCAACCTGGCCTACGACATGAGCCGCTCCTCCGCCAAGGATTACTTTGAGGAAATGAACGAAGCCACGGCCGACGATCTGATTTCGGAAATCAGCGAGACCGCCGATCTGCTCGACGAAACCAGCGACGCCCCGATCATCAAGCTCGTAAACCTCCTGGTCTCCGGCGCCATCAAGGACCGGGCGAGCGATATTCACGTCGAGCCGTATTCCGCGAACCTGAAAATCCGCTACCGGATTGACGGGATTCTGTACGATATCCTGAGTCTGCCGCGCCGGATTCAGTCGCCGCTGGTTTCGCGCATCAAAATCATGGCCAAGCTCAACATTGCCGAGAAGCGTCTGCCGCAGGACGGCCGGATTGAATTAAAGATCGCCGATCGTTTAGTGGACGTACGCGTCTCGGTGCTGCCCACGGCCTTCGGCGAGCGGGTCGTTTTGCGCCTGCTTGATAAATCCTCGAACATCCTGCTTTTGTCGGATCTGGGCATGCACGATGAGCGCATCAAGCTTTTGGACCGCCTGATCAAATCGCCTTACGGGATCATTCTGGTGACGGGGCCGACCGGCAGCGGGAAAACGACCACGCTCTACGCGGCGCTTTCCACGATCAACCGTCCCGAGATCAATATCATTACCATTGAAGACCCGATTGAATATCAAATCGACGGCGTCGGTCAGATCCAGGTTAATCCCAAGATCGAACTTACGTTTGCCGCCGGACTGCGTTCGATTGTCCGCCAGGACCCGGATGTCATTCTGATCGGCGAAATCCGCGACCGGGAAACCGCCGAGATCGCCATCCAGTCGTCGCTGACCGGACACCTTGTTTTCTCGACGCTGCATACCAACGACGCGGCCAGTGCCGTGACGCGGCTGATCGATATGGGCATCGAGCCCTTCCTGGTCACGTCTTCGATTGTGGCAATTATCGCCCAGCGCCTCGTCCGCGTGCTGTGTCCGCACTGCAAGGAAGTCTACACGCCCGATGAAGAAACCCTGGCGAATCTTTGCCTCGATCCGTCGGTGCTCATGGATAACACCTTTTACCGCAAGAAAGGCTGCAATCTCTGCATGCAGACCGGTTTCCGCGGCCGGACAGCTATTTTTGAAATTCTGGTCGTGGATGATAACGTGAAACGGCTGGTGTTGAAGACCTCTGATGCCAACCAGATCAACGAACTGGCCGTGAAGCAGGGCATGATCACACTCCAGCAGGACGGTATTCAAAAAGTAATGGCCGGTATTACGACAACCGAAGAGGTCTTGCGCGTGACGAGATCGCTTGCCCGCAAGGAAGATATTGTTCAGGAAACCTAGACATTGAGGGTCGGTATGAAGAAAAAACAAGGATATTCCGATGAGGTTTGCCGTTCGTTCGATCTGCCGGGTGCCCCAAATACCAAAGCCGTGCTGGAAATGGTCTGCCGCCGGGCCGAGCGGCCGGGCATCGTCAAGATCATCATTCCAACCTATTCCGGGAAAACGGCGCTTCTGGCCGCCGAAATGATTGATCCGGCTAGGATCGTCGCCGTCACCACAGCCTATGGGTTTGATAAGCCCAACGCCCAGGTCATGAAGGAAAGCGTGCGGGATAAACTCCTCGAAAAAGGGATGCGGGTTGTGACCGGAACGCATGCGCTGGGCGGCGTGGGGCGCTCCGTACGCAAGAAACTGGGCGCTTATCAGGTGGATGAAATCATTGCCTATACGCTGCGCATTTTCGGACAGGGAACCAAAGTGGCAATTGAAGCTGCACTGATGGCGGCGGATGCCGGCTCAGTGCCGACGGATAAGAACGTCATCTCGACGGGAGGTTCGTCTTCCGGATTGGACACGGCGCTCGTTTTGCAGCCCGCCAACGCCAGCTCCTTTCTGGATGTTAAAGTCCGGGAAGTGATCTGCAAGCCGGCCTATTTCTGATGATCCGGCGTCGTCGCGCCGGAAAGACCCGGACGGGTGGAATAATGAACGGAAAAAAATCACATTTGATTCGCTTCCACAAGATGAGCGGGAGCGGCAACGACTTCATCATCATCGATAACCGCGACCTGTCGCTGCCGATTGCCGATGTGCCGGATTTTGTCCGCCGTGTTTGCCGGAGGAAAGTCTCCGTGGGAGCGGACGGGCTCTTCCTTATTGAACCGTCCGCCGTCGCCGATTTCAAGTGGCAATTTTTCAATTCCGACGGCTCTGTTGCGGAGATGTGCGGGAATGGCAGCCGCTGCGTGGCGCGCTTTGCCCATCACGTCGGGTTTGCCGGGCCCAGGATGTCTTTTGAGACGCTGGCCGGCATTATTACCGCCGAGGTAAATGGCGACAGCGTCAAAGTCCGCCTGACGGATCCTTCGCTCCTCAAGCAGAATGTGAACCTTGCTCTGGCCGGGGGTGACTGCGGGATGGATGTTATTGATACGGGTGTGCCCCATGCCGTTTGTTTCGTTGAATTCGTGGAAGCAGTTGATGTTGCGGCGGTTGGGCGGGAAATCCGTCGCCACGAATTTTTCCGGCCCCGGGGCACCAATGCGAATTTCGCTTCCGTATTCGACCGGCATACCATGCGGGTCAGGACGTACGAGCGCGGCGTCGAAGACGAGACGCTGGCCTGCGGCACGGGCGCTGTGGCGTCGGTGCTGGCCGCCGCCTCGCGCCATCTGGTGGATTCGCCGGTGGATGTGACCGTGCAAAGCGGAGAAGTCCTGCGCGTCTATTTTTCCGGGGAAGGCAATCGTTTTGGGGAAATTTATCTTGAAGGGAAAGTAAAAATGGTCTATCAGGGAGTGCTTTTTGAAGAAGCCTACCAATAAAAAACCCAGGAGGCCCCCAACTGTGCAAACCGCTGATCGATTAAAGAAAATACCCCCATACCTGTTCATGGAGCTCCGCAAGAAGATCAACAAAGCCAAGAGTGAAGGCGTGGATGTGATATCCCTCGCGATTGGCGATCCCGTAGAAGCCACACCCGGTTCCATCATCGACGAGTTGTGCCGGTCTGCCCGTGACCCGCAGAATCACCGCTATCCGACAGACGAAGAAAAAGGCATGCTGGCGTTTCGCAAGGAAATCGCCCGCTGGTATGGCGAACGATACGGCGTCAGCCTGAATCCCGAAAATGAAATCCTGGGGCTCATCGGTTCGAAGGAAGGCTGCCACCATTTTGTTCTGTCCCGCGTCAATCCCGGCGATATCGTGCTCATGACCGATCCGGGCTATCCGGCTTACCGTTCCAGCATTCTGATGGGCGAGGGCGTTCCCTATAATATCCCCATTCTGGCGAAAAACAATTATCTGCCGGTCCTGGAAGATATTCCGACGGATCTGGCCAAAAAAGCGTCCGCGATGTTCTTGAATTATCCGAACAATCCGACGGGCGCCTGCGCCACGCTGGATTTTCTGGACAAGCTGGTGGCCTTTGCGGGCGAGAATGACATTGCCGTCTGTTATGACAATCCTTACAGCGAGATTGTCTTTGCCGGGCAGGAGCGCCTAAGCTTTCTTCAGGCTCCCGGCGCCAAAGATGTGGGTGTGGAGCTCAATTCTCTATCCAAACCGTTTAACATGTGCGGCTGGAGGATCGGCATGGCCTGCGGCAATCCCGACCTGATTGCCGGGATCAGCAAAGTCAAGGAAAATACCGATTCCGGCATCTTTAACGCCGTCCAGTTTGCCGGCATTGCCGCTCTGCATTCTGAAGCGGGCTTCATCGAGGACATGCTCTCCATTTATGGCCGACGGCGGGAACTGGTTTTAAAGACCCTCAAAAAGATCGGTATTGATTTTAATCCGCCGCGGGGAACATTTTATCTATGGGTGCCGACGCCCAAAGGGTTGACGTCGCTCGAATTCACCAACCGTCTGTTTGACAAAACCGCCGTCGTGGTTGCCTCGGGAACGGCTTACGGCCAGTATGGTGAAGGCTTTGTCCGCATTTCACTTACCGTGCCGGATGATAGATTGAAAGAGGCGATGAGTCGCATAGAAAAAGAATTTGCGGGATAACGCCGGAAAAAGTCTGTATGCGGCGTTGCGCTGCAGCCTCGGGTGTTGCGGCGTATGAACTATCCGCCTCACTTCCTTGGCCTTGCGCGCCTTGCTTCCAGAGCCTTTTGCGACGTTATTGAATTTATAGCAAAAAGAATATTAGGGAACGGTCGCATCACCTACTGAAACCGTTCTCTGCGGTGAAAAGCATCATTCCGCTGCGGCGGGAATCGGGGAAGTAAAGCGTAAAGGTACTTTGAAGAAAAGGTAGTAAAAAAATGGAAATGGGTATTCTCGGTCTTCCCCAAAGCGGGAAGAGCACGTTGTTTGAAATTATGACCGGTGTGAAAAGTAGCCAGTTGCACGGCGAAACGGTTGTGCGGGGCCAGGCGTCCGTGCCGGACGCACGGTTCGACAAACTCGTCGAAATTTACAAACCGGTCAAAGTCTCTCCGGCCAAAGTTCCGTTCTCCGATGTACACGCCGTGGGCGAACACCCCTGGGAGGCCATCCGCCAGAACCTGAGCGGCGCGGATGCCATTCTGCATGTAGTCGACGGTTTTTCCCTGCCGGATATTTCACTTGCGCTCGACGCTTATCGCAAGCTGGAAGACGAGCTGGTCCTCTCTGATCTTTTGATCATCGAAAAAAAGGTCGAACGGCTTGCCAAAATGTCCAAGAAGGCAATCTCGCCGCAGGAAACGGCGCAAAACGATCTTCTACCGAAATTGAAGGATTGCCTGGAAGCAGGGAAACCGCTGCGGACGGCGGGGCTCACGCCTCTCGAAGTCTTCACGCTGCGCAGTTTTTCGTTCTGGACGATCAAACCGGAACTCGTGGTGATCAACGTGGCTGAAGACAATCTGTCTTTTGCCGATGAATTTGCGAAAGCCGCCAATCTCGCGGAACCGGTCATGGGAATCTGCTGCAAGATCGAGGCGGAGCTGACCGGGCTCGATGCCGCCGATCAGAAGGAATTCTTATCATCCATGGGCATTGCCGAACCGGCGTTCGGCCGCATCATCCGCGGCGCGTTTTCCTTGCTTGGCCGCATCTCTTTCTTTACCGTGGGAGAAGACGAAGTCAAGGCCTGGGTGATTCCCGCCGAGACGAAAGCACCCAAGGCCGCCGGCGCCATACACAACGACTTCGAACGGGGCTTCATCAAAGCCGAAGTCATGTCTTATGATGATTTCATCGCCCACAACGGATCCGTTGCGCAGGTCAAATCCGCCGGACGCCTGCGCCTGGAAGGCAAAGAGTATATCGTTCAGGACGGCGACATCATCACCTTCCGTTTTAACGTGTAATGAATCGCCGGGAAACGGGACACAACATCTGCAAACGCGTCGAGTAGAAACGGGAATGCTGCCGAAGATGAAAATTTATATTGCACGAGCGGTTATGGTTTTGACGGCCCTCGCTGTCTCCGGGTGCTGTGCGAGTTTCACCAAAGAAGTGATTGTCACACCTCAGGCGCCGGCTGCCATCGGCCCTTACTCCCAGGCCGTCAAATCCGGTAATCTGCTGTTCCTGTCCGGTCAGATCGCCATCGATCCCCGGACCAACCAGTTTGTCGCCGGCTCCGTCGAAGACCAGACCAGGCGAGTGCTCGAAAACCTCAAGGCGGTGCTCAACGCCAACGGCATGACTTTGGAGCATGTCGTTTCCACGACCATCTTCCTTACGGATATGAATGATTTTGTCAAAGTGAATGCCGTTTACGGCACGTTCTTCAAGGACAAGCCGCCGGCTCGCGCAACGGTTGGGGTGTCCGGTCTGCCGAAGGGCGCTCTTGTGGAAATATCCGCCATCGCCGCGCGGTGAAAACGTCTCGCGGCCGCGTAAAAGCCGGTTATTCGGGACGAGAAATCATAACCCTCATGGCGATTGCCGGAGACGCCATGATGATCAGCGGCATGGGTTGCCGGTGCTTCCGGAAGGAACTAGAGCTTTTCAGTTGCAGTCTGGACCGGCTTGTCCGGATAAATTCTTGACAAATCTTCCGGGCGTGTTATCAATTTTAGCATAACTTTACGGTGATTAACTCCATGACTCAAAAGGAGGGTCTATGCTCGAATCTTTGAAGGACAAAATTTGCTGGATTACGGGGGCGGGAACAGGAATTGGCCAGGCGGCTGCAATCTCCCTGGCCCGGGAAGGCGCGCAGGTGGTGCTTTCGGGGCGCAGAATGACCGTGCTGGAGAAGACGGCGGAACTGGCCGGCCAGACAGGCTCCAAAGCATCGATTGAAATACTCGATGTTTCCGATCCAAAATCCGTCGATGCCGTGGCGGACCGGATCGTTAAACAGTACGGCCGTCTGGATATCCTGGTCAATAATGCGGGCACCAATGTGGCTGAGCGCCATTGGGCAAAAGTGACGCCGGAAAAATGGAAAGAAGTGATCGACGTTGACTTAAACGGCGCGTTTTATTGCGCCCGCGCCGTTCTTCCCGCGATGCGCGCTCAAAAAGACGGTTTGATCATCAATGTGTCGTCCTGGGCCGGGCGATTTTATTCGCATCTGACCGGGCCTGCCTATAGCGCGGCCAAATTCGGTCTGATGGCCCTGAACGCCAGCATCAATATGGAAGAATGCATCAACGGGATCCGCGCCTGTGCGATGTGCCCCGGTGAAGTCTGGACGCCGATCATGGACCGCCGGCCGGATCAGCTTTCCGATGAGGTCAAGGCGAAAATGCTCCGGTCCGAAGATGTCGGAGAGACCATCGCGTTTCTGGCCCGCCTGCCCAAAACGGTCTGCATCAATGAGCTGATTATCAGCCCGACATGGAATCGCCTTTATATCAAAGATCTGACGCCGCAGCCTTAAAGAAAGGAGACCGTCGATGACGCCCCAGGAGATGAGAAAAAAATCCATCGGAATGATGGCGGTCGAGCGGTTTCATTGCAGCCAGGCAGTTGCCGCCGTGGGTCAGGAAAAGCTCGGCCGGGGAAATGATGACGTGATCCGCGCGATGGGCGCTTTCGGCGGCGGACTGGGGGGCAACGGTGAAGTCTGCGGTGCGCTGGCCGGGGCCCTCGCAGTGATCGGGCTGCGCTACAGCCGCGCACACGCCGATGAAAAGGAAAATCCGCAAATGTGGGCGGACACCGAGGAGTTGGTTCGGCGGTTTCGTGATGAAATTGTCAACCGTGACGGAACCATCTACTGCCGCGATATTGCGCAGGTGAACTGGCTTAGCCGCGCAGAGGCCAAAGCATTTTATCAGGGCGACAAAGTTAAGGAATGTATCCGCATTGTCGGTGAGACGGCGCTGCTGCTCGGAGAAATGCTGGAAAGGGGATGACGCTCTTCCTGAGCGCGGCGCCTTTCCCGTTTTTAATCACGAAAATAAAGTCAGGACTGTTTCGATAAACCCTCTTTTCCGATGCGGCCGGCGCTTCGCATCGGGAACAGTCTATTTGCCGGCTGCACCGGCCCTCTTCGCTGATCCGGCAAACCGCGCCCACGCTGCATAACTCAGAATCAGCGAGATCAAACAGCCGATAGCCGTTGCGATCAGCCGGTTGGTGATGACGGCCAGAGTCGGCTCTTTGCCGAAATCCAGAAGCAGGATGATGAGCGGCGTCACCGCGGTGACATAGGCAATGTAGTTGATGCCGATCAAAACGGGGCGCGCCCCCGCGAGCAGTGCGACCAGGCTGATCATGATCCACAAAGGCGGCAATCCCAAAAGTAATATGCTGATGAGCAAAACGCCCAAAAGGGTTCCCAGCGCCCGGTGGAAGGTGCGCGTCAAAGCCTGGCGAAGATCTCGATGCACGACGATAGCGACGGTCAACGACATCCAATAGCTGTGATCATAAGGCCAGAACCGGCGAATGATTTCCGCAGCGCCGAGGCACAGCATGATGCGCAGCGTGTATTGCCATCCGGCCAGGTGCGAAAGCGATTTTGTCCAATAACCCAGCCTCTGCTGCAAAGCGTAGACAGGCACTTTAGCGGCTGCCTGATTGTTTCGTTCCCGCGATGGATGGACAGCCCGGAACAAACGGTCAAGCAAAAGTGAAAGAAGGGCCGTCCAGAGTGCTCCCGCGGCAAAGAGGAGCGTGATGCCTGCCGGATGCATGCCGTTTGTATTCATATTGGCGGCGATAATGAGGAAAATAATGAATTGTGTTGTGGCCCGCATAAGCGGTCTGCTGAGACTGCCGCAAAGCGCGGCGGCGGCAGCGACCGCGATGACGGAGATGCCCGTCGAACCCTTGCCCGCAAGCGCGGCGCCGATAAACATGGCGGCGCTCCCCGCGACAAGCGCGTAGACCAGGGCGAGTAACCTTTCGTGCGCAGTGCCTCCCTGGACCTGTACGCCCAGTGCCAGCCCGCCTAAAGAAGCCGCCACACCGCCCGACAGGTGACCCGTCGCCGCGCCGATGATGATGGGCGTGGAAAGCCCCAGCATGGCAGCGATGACTTGCGCTGCCGCCATATTTCGCGATTCTTGTGTTTGGCGGGCGAACGCCGGCATGAGCGCGTGTTTCAACAGGGAAGGTTTAGGTTGTTTGTCCATCATCGTAGAGGTTTACTTGGAAAAAAGAGGGCAAGGCAGAACAGGGCATTAAAACTGGCGGAGAGAGCAGGATTTGCCCGGAAGTCTCCGGGTGTCTGCTTCGCAGCCAAACCCATTATCTTGAATCAAGGTTATGTATTGTAAAAACTGGCGGAGAGAGCGGGATTTGAACCCGCGGTACACCTTTAAAGGGCGTACAATCGCTTAGCAGGCGATCGCTTTCGGCCACTCAGCCATCTCTCCGCTGTTTTATTCGGGCCTTTATCCTTAAAACAGGGCGTCTGAAAATGCAAGACGCTTGCTTTTTATTTCTGGCGGAGGGAGCAGGATTCGAACCCGCGAACCTTTCGGTCAACGGTTTTCAAGACCGCCGCCATCGACCACTCGGCCATCCCTCCAAATTGTTTGTCATCCTTTGGAAAATTTCTTAAAGAGTGATTCTTTCCAGACCTCTCATATAAGGACGCAGGGCTTCGGGGATGATGATGCTGCCGTCCGCCTGCTGATAATTTTCCATAACTGCCACAACGGTACGGCCTACAGCCAGTCCCGAACCGTTCAGCGTGTGTACAAATTCTACCTTGCCGTTGTCTTTCCGGCGGTAGCGAATTGCCGCTCTTCTGGCTTGAAAGTCTTCAAAGTTGCTGCACGACGAAATTTCCCGATACGTGTTCTGTCCGGGCAGCCAGGCTTCCACGTCATAGGTTTTGGCGGAAGAAAAACCAAGGTCGGCCGTACACAGACATACCGTTCGGAAGGGAATGCCCAGTCGTTTGAGAACTTCTTCCGCGTTGGCGGTCAGTTTTTCCAGCTCGTCATAGGAAGATTCCGGTTTGGAAAACTTGACCATCTCCACTTTGTTGAACTGATGCTGCCGGATCAGCCCCCGCGTATCCTTGCCGTAGGAACCGGCTTCCGCGCGGAAACAGGCTGAATAAGCCACAAAATAAATCGGCAGTTTTTCTTCCTCCAGGATCTCATCGCGAAAAATATTCGTGACCGGAACTTCCGCCGTCGGAATCAGGTAATATTCCATGCCTTCAATCTTGAAGAGATCTTCCTTGAACTTGGGCAGCTGGCCCGTTCCGGTCATGCTTTCGGCATTGACCAGGAAAGGCGTAAATACTTCCGTGTAGCCATGGTTTCCCGTATGCAGATCCAGCATGAAGTTTGTTATGGCCCGCTCCAGCTGGGCGCCCGCGCCGCGGTAGAGCGTAAAGCGCGCTCCGGTGATTTTGGCCCCTCTGGCGAAATCCAGGATGTTCAGACTTTCGCCCAGATCAAAATGCTGCTTGGGCTCAAAATTAAAAACGGGTATATCGCCCCAGGTCCGCACAACGGTGTTGTCTTCGGAACCACTCCCCTGCGGCACGGATTCATGCTGAATATTCGGGACGATCATGACGAAGGCATTCAGTTCTTCTTCCGTGACCTTCAGAACTTCGTCGTACTCTTTTATTTTTGCTGATACGTCGCCCATTTTGGCGATCAGAGCCTGCGCATCTTCTTTCTTTTTTTTGAGTTCGCCAACCTGCTTGGAGACGCTGTTACGCTCATTGCGCAGGGCTTCCACGGCCTGCAGCATATCGCGTCTTTTCGCTTCCAAATCAAGAAAGCGGTCAAAATCGATCTTCTGGCCCCGTTCGTCCATTTTTTGCCGGACGAGGTCGATATTCTGTCGCAAGTATTTAAGATCCAACATAATTTTACTTTCCTGTCTCTCGGCATCGTTCGCCTCAGAGGTGGTCTCACGTAGCATTTTGACCGGTCAAAGTCAATACCTTTGTCTGCGGCGGCCCCTCTGCGTGATTGGGCGACACGCAATCTTGATATTTTTTATATTGAATCCTCAAGGAATGGATGAGCGCGGGCGGCGGCGATTTCGCCGGCTCATGGCGTGCGGCGTCGCGGCCGTATCACCGGCGAACGCCGGAAGAAAACACTGACGCGTGATGGACTGCGTTGTTCCACGAAAAGCAATAATCACGCGCATCTTTTCGCAATACCCGTTATTACTGATTGGTTAATTTCTTTTTCAGTATTCTGATGAAGGCATGCATTTCCGGGCTTTTGAGCAGGTAGGCGCTGGCAAAGAACGTGATGATGCCAGCGGCAATGGTCAGGATCAAATACGTCAATCTTATCTTAAATCCGGCCTGCGTGTTCCAGGGCATAAAGTACTGAACCAGCCCGATGGAGCAAAGCATCACAATGGCGGAAAGAATAATCTTCACGATGGACGCATAAAAAGTGCGGTCCAGATAGGTTCCGATCTTGGTTTTCAAGACGTAGGCCAGAACCAGAACATTAACCATGGCGGAAAGGGCACCGGCCAGGGCAATGCCGTTGTGCTTCAGGGGATACATCAGGGCAAGGCTCGCCAGGGCGTTGACGATCAGTGTGATGATCGCCGCTTTGAGCGGCCATTTGGAGTCCTGCAGGGCATAAAAGGAAGAAACAAATACGCGGAGCACCGAAAAAGCCCAGAGCCCCAGCGCATAACAGAACAGTGCCTGCCCGGTGAGCGTCGCGGCCTGCGCGTCAAAAGCGCCGCGCTGAAACAAAACCGAGATGATCGGCAGATTGAGCGCCATCAAGGCCGCCATCGCCGGGAGGGTTAAGAAAAGCATCAACCGAAGCGAGAAGGAAATGCTGGACTTTAGTTCATCCATCTGACCGGCGGCGACATGCCGGGAAAAGCTGGGCAGCGCCGCCGTGCCGATAGCAATGGCGAAGATGCCCAGCGGGAATTCCATGATCCGGTCGGCATAAAAGAGATACGTCACCGATCCGCCGGGAAGCAGGGATGCCAGAATCGTCCCGACGAAAACATTGATGGTGCCCACACCTGCGCCTAGAATCGCCGGCAGCATGAGCGTGCCGATTTGCCTCAGTCCCGGATGCTGCAAATTGAAGCGGAATTTGAACCGGACGCCGAACTTCATGAGTGCCGGCCACTGCATCGCCAGTTGCAGCACGCCGCCGATAAGGACGCCTACGGCAAGCGCCGTGATGGGCTGGGCAAAGAAATTGCGCAGCGTCAACGCTGCGGCGATCATGGCGATATTGAGCAGGACCGGCGAAAGGGCCGGCGACGTGAAATGCCGGAAGGAATTCAGAATACCCATGCATAAGGCGACAAGCGCTATGAAGAAGATGTAGGGGAACATCAGGCGGTTTAAGAAAACAGTCAGCGCAAACTTGTCGGGATCGGCAATGAAACCCGGTGCGATAAGCCCCACAATGACAGGCGAGATCAGAATGCCCAGCACCGAGACGGCGGCCAGGATGATGGACAGAACCGTAAACGCATTGGAAGCCAGTTCCACCGCTTCCGCCTTCGTTTTCTTTTGCAGGTATTCGGTAAAGACCGGAACAAAGGACACTGTGAGCGAGCCTTCACCCAGGAGGCGCCTCAGCATGTTGGGAATGCGAAACGCCACCCAGAAGGCGTCGGTCATCCAGCTCGCGCCGAAAAGCGCGGCGATGACCATGTCCCGGATCACCCCGAACACGCGGCTCACCATCGTTGCCGCGCCGACAATCCCCGCGGCTTTGGCGACTTTGGCGTTCTCCGACTTCTGGGGCGAGCTCTCCATTTCCTGATTACTATTCCTTAATGTTTTTTGTCGGACTGAAGTTCTGTATTTATGGATGATCGATGTCCAATTTCCGGATTCTCTGTTCCAGCTCCGCTTTACTGATATCAGTCACCAGAATCGTTTTTTTGCGGCCCTTGGCGCCCGCCGAGATCGTCATCTGACTTTTGCGCAGCCCGAGTTTCTTGGCGATGAGTCCGATGCAGGCCTCGTTTGCCGCTCCTTCCACCGGCGGCGCGGTGACTTTGACTTTCAGCATGCCCTCCGCAAGGCCCGCGATACCGGCCCGCGATGCGTGCGGATTGACGTGGATGTCGAAGACGAGGCCGTTCTTTGTTTCTCGAATGAGGGGCGTCTCAGTCACCGTTTCCGGACCCTTTCTATAAACCGTGCGCTATTTGGATCATCGTCCCGACGAGGAAATACTGCAAAAACATAATGATCAGCAAAACAATCAGCGGCGCAAAATCTATCGGCAGGCTGTGCCGGGGGATGATTTTGCGTATCGGGCGCAAAACGGGTTCGGTAATCCGATACAGAAAAATAACGATCTTATTATAAGGATCAGGATTGACCCAGGAGATGAGCGCGCGGGCGACGATGATCCACATGTATATCGTGAGAACGATATCCATAACTTTCGCGAGCGCGATAATAAAATTACTCGTGCTGATGGCAAACATATCCATGTCGATCCTCTAAGCTGATGTCGTATGCGCCGCTTGCGGCAGTGCCGCGGCGAAATCCTTGAGGGCGTTGTTCAATGCCTCCGGCTTTTCCATCATCACCATGTGACCCGCGCCGGGAATAAGAACAAATCTTGCCTGTGTGATACCGTCGGCAATCCGCCGCGAGAATTCCGGCGGCGTCATTTTATCCTCCGTGCCGCAGATCGCGAGCGTGGGAGCGACGATTTTCTTGACGTCTCCCGCGATATCGAATTTACTGCAGGCCAGCATATCGCCGGCCACAACGTCAACGCCGGCTTCGCCCAGACTGGCGCGCAGGGCGTCGAAAAGTTTGGCGCGGTTTTCTTTGGCCAGTGAAAATTTGCACATCAGGTCCATAACGACATCCGGCTGCGCGCGAAACCCGGTGAGGATGTCAGGATTGACCGGCATGGTCAGTCCGCCGCCTAGGCAGACGATGCCGCTTGCGTCCTGCGGGTAAGCGGCTGCAAAATCCAGGGCAATGGCTGCGCCCAGTGAATGACCGACGATGATCGGGCGCGGCAGGTTTAACACGCCGAGAATATCCTTTAAGATGAGAGCGTATGTCCGGATGTCCTGTGCTCCGTGGCCGCCGGATTTCCCATGCCCGGGGAGGTCGACGGCGGCGATGTTGAACGCCTTGTGCAGCTCGGCATACTGAAAGGACCAGGCGCCGGAATTACCGCCCGAGCCGTGAATAAAAACAAGACTCTGCGCCCTGGTTCCGAAATCCTGCGGATTGATCCAGCAGGCCACCGTATTTTCTTTAACCGCGAAATTCTTCAGCATCCTTTTTCACCTCTCTCCCGCAAACGGAGTATCACAAAAGCATTTTTTAATGCAATGGAAGAATGATACCGAAGTCCTTTCGTACCGATAAGGAATTTTATTGACAGGACGCAGCAAAAAAGTGCATGTATTTGACTATCACGGCCGGGGGTTCAACAACTATGTTTACAGGTAAAAAAATCGCCATTATCGGCGGCGGGAAGATGGGCGGTATTTTGGCCCGGGGGATCATCAGCTGCAAAATCCTTTCCGCCCAGGATATTACGGTGACGGATATTGATCAGGCAAGGCTCGAAGAGTTGCGCGCATCGCTGAAAGTAAAAGTCACCGCCGACAACAAGAAGGCCGTGAGAGAAGCCGATATTATCGTCCTTGCGGTCAAACCCCAGAATTTTCCGGAAACCCTGAAATCAATTCGTGCGGTTGCCGTAAAGTCGAAGCTGTTCATTTCGATTGCGGCGGGAGTGACAACGGATTCCATTGAAAAGGCGTTAACGAAGACGCCGCGGGTATTGAGAGTGATGCCGAACGTCAACGCGCTTGCCGGTGAAGGCGCTGCCGCCGTGGCCCGCGGGCATTTCGCGCAGAAAAATGACGTACAGTATGCCCTGACGATTTTAAATGCGGTGGGTCTGGCCGTGGAAGTGGATGAAAAACTGATGGACGCCGTGACCGGCCTGAGCGGCAGCGGCCCGGCATATTGTTTTTTGATGATCGAGGCGTTGACCGATGCCGGCGTGCATCTGGGGCTTCCGCGCGATCTGGCCGAGAAATTGGCCGCGCAGACGATGCTGGGTTCGGCCCGTCTGTGTCTCACGAGCAATCAGCATCCCGCGCAACTAAAAAATATGGTGACTTCTCCGGGCGGCACCACTGCTGCCGGATTAAAAGTTTTGGAGGAGGGCAGTATCCGCGCCACGCTGATGGCCGCTGTGGAGGCTGCGGCCAAACGTTCGAAAGAACTTGCCGGTTCATGATCAACCGGGATGATCGGGCGATAGAGGGATAGCGTTATAGAACATAAAGGAGGATCACGGATGATGTCGGAAAGAAGAAGGTTGAAAGCGCGTTATTATTCGTTGCCGAATATGTTCCTGTGCTGTGCCGTATTGCTTCTTCTGATCTGGGGATGCGGAGGCGCCAAAAATGTTCAGGTTCCCGGCCAGGGGCCATCCAAGGCCGTCGCGGCCGCTGGGGCAGCAGCGGAACGCCAGACGACGGAGGGCATGGTTGTCGGTGAGGAAAATCCTGCCACCCAAACGAATTCCTGGATCGCGATTCCCTATGCTCAGCCGCCCATAGGCGCGCTGCGCTGGAGAGCGCCCCAGCCTCCGGGAAAGCGTTCGCAGCCCCTGAAAACCACCAAATTTTGTTCGATCTGCCCCCAGTATATCGACCACGACCGCAACCCCGCGACGCCTCAGGTCGTCATGGGCAGTGAAGACTGTTTGTATCTGAATATCTGGGCTCCGAAAAACGTTGCCGGCAACCTGCCCGTGTTCTTCTGGATTCACGGCGGCGGCAACAGCATTCAGTGGCCGCTTCTGTCCCTGCAGGACGGGGGCATCCTGGCCAGCCGCGGCAACATGATTGTCGTCACCGTCAACTATCGACTGGGCCCTATGGGTTTCTATAGCCATCCTGCGCTGCAAACCGGCGATCCCGCCGGAGATTCGGGAAACTACGCCATCCTGGATATCATCGCGGCATTAAACTGGGTGCAGGCCAATATTAAGAATTTCGGCGGCGACCCCGGCAATGTGACGATCGTGGGGGAGTCGACCGGCGGAGAGAATGTTTATTCTCTGGTGGCTTCACCTGCGGCCCGCGGGTTATTCCAGCGGGCGATTTCGGAAAGCGGCGTGATTCGTCCCTCGACGCCCGCGCAGGGCACGGCGCATATTAACGGGATTCTGGCCAAAATGATGGTGAAAGACGGGAAAGCCGCTGATGTGGATGCTGCGGCAAAACTTCTGGGAGCCATGTCGGCGAAAGATATTGACGCCTACATGAGATCGAAGACGGCGGCGGATTTTCTGGCGATGTATCCCGAAGGAAAAGCGCAGGGCATGATCTCTTTTCCCACATCTTATGGCGACGGCAAGATTCTGCCGGTTGATTTTTACGGTGCGTTGACCTCCGGCAATTACAGTAAAGTTCCCATGATTTTAGGAACGAATAAGGAAGAATCCAAACTCTTTCTGAGAGGCGTTAAACCCTTTGCAGATTGGCGTCAGGACGGTTCTCTATTCAAGGATCCGGCTAAGACCGAATTATATGATCTGGCGGCCGGGTATCAGAGTGACGCCTGGAAGGTGATGGCTGTGGATCGGCCCGCGAGAATTCTGCGGGACAATGACGGCCAGCCTTTTATCTTTACGTATCAGTTTTTATGGGGCGCGGGCGGGGCAAAAAACAATGTTATCAATCCGCCGCTGAATATCATTCTGGGCTCGTGCCACGCGATGGAAATCGATTTTGTTTTCGGAACGGAGAAAGCGTCTCTGGGAGCAGTGGTCTTTAACGATAAAAACAAGCCCGGGCGCGTGGCGCTCCAAAATGCCATGATGGATTACTGGTCGCAGTTTGCCCGGACGGGCAACCCCAACCGCGAAAAGTCCGGTCTGCCCAAGTGGTCGCCCTGGTCCAATATCCAGGGATTGCCCAAGACGCTGAGTCTGGATGCTGATCTGGAAAAGGCCAAAATCACGATGGGTCGAAGCGAACTCACCGAAGAAATGCTGGTAGAGGCGCTCAAGGCCGAACCGCGTCAGAAAGAGATACAGCCTTTCTGGGATGCCTCGTTCCTTCGCCGGCGATAGTGAAGAAATGGCCTCGTTTGATGGCGAGGCTTTCGAATGGTTATAAATTAAATCAGAAGCAAGGAGATTGTTGATATGGAAGTTAAAGGTAAGGTTGTTGTTGTAACGGGCGCGGCCTCCGGCATCGGCAAAGGGTTGTGTCTGCGGTTTGCCAAAGAAGGCGCCAAAGCAATTGTTGCGGCGGACGTTAATGAAGCAGGCGCGAAAGCTGTAGCTGATCAAGTCAAGGGCGACGCCGTTGCCTGCGATGTGCGTAAAGAAGCGGATATTATCCGGCTGGCCAAATTTACGGAAGACAAGTACGGCCGCATTGATTTGTTCTGCTCCAACGCCGGGATCATTGCCATCGGCGGTTATGAAGTGGACAACGAATCGTGGCAGCGCATCTGGGAAATTAACGTCCTCGCGCATGTTTTCGCAGCGCGGGCGGTCATGCCCGGCATGATCAAACGCGGCGGCGGAGCTTTCATGATTACCGCTTCGGCGGCGGGGCTCCTGAGCCAGATCGGCTCGCTCCCTTATTCCGTCACCAAACACGCGGCGGTCGGAATGGCGGAAAACCTGGCGATTACGTATGGTGATCAGGGGATTCAGGTTTTTGCTTTGTGTCCGCAGGCGGTGGATACGGAAATGACCAAGCTAAGCGAAGGCGGCGGCGTGGCCGGTGTTGACGGCCTGATGAAGCCCGAACAGCTGGCGGACGCCGTCATGGAATCTTTTGCCGCCGATGAATTTTTAATTCTCCCGCACAAGGAAGTCAAAACCTACATGCAGAGAAAAGCGGCGGACTACACCCGGTGGCTTCAGGGGATGCGCCGGCTGCAGCAGCGGTTTTTTTCGGGGGGGCCTCTGAAAACAAAATAATCAAACGCAGGGAGCGGTTTGCCCCGAACCGTGCGGACAAACCGTTCCCTTTGCACGTCAAGAAGGGAGAAATCTATGAGCCCGAACGAGTCATGCGCTGTAGTGGATAACCTTCGTGATCTGGAACAAGCTCTCAAGGAAAAAGGCAGAATCATCGCCATGGTTTATGCGTCCTGGTGTCCTTTCTGCCGGAAAGCGCTGCCCGTTTTTGAAAAACAGGCAAGCGAAACGCCGCATACTCTGCTGCTGGTGACCGATGACGAGGAACATGTGGCGGACTTATACGGAATTGATATTTTTCCGACACTGATCCTTTTCGAAAAAGGACAGGTCGTCAAGCGCCTGGACGGCAAACCCGGCATTGGCCTGAATGATAAACAGATTGCCGATTTTATTCAATCCTGCACCCAGGGATAATCCCGGGCAGGATCCGGAGCATAACTCGTTTGGATATTGTCGTTAAATACTGCGGCGGCTGCAACTGTCAAATCGATAGATCAAAGATCATCAAAGATATTGAAATCCCGCTTGGAGCGGACCATCACGTCACGACGGACGCGGCTGCCGAACCTTATGAGGCCGGCATCCTGATCTGCGGCTGTCCTGCGGCCTGCGCCCGCAAGCCCGAGCTTGACGGTTTGGCCAAACGCTGGGTGGTGATTGCCGGCAAGACCGTCGATAGCCGCGAACTGCCGGAAGAGCGCATCGCGGCGGCAGTCGTTCAAATCATAAAAGAAATCATAAACGGAGAAATATAAAATAAATCCTAATACGCCGAGGAAGCCGGCGACGACGCCAACAAGGGTAGCGCTTGAAGTGGAAGTGGAATATTAAGGCTGATAGGCTGTTGAATAGCCTGATAGACTGTAGGCTGTAGGCTGATAGCCAAAAACCGAAACTGAAAATTAATTAGGCAAGAAAAAGAGCCTTATCGTCCGTCCGGTGGCAAGGCTCCTGATGATGGGTGTAAGGTGTTGTGAAAAATTCAGCCGGAGCACGGCAGGCGTTGCGATCGGCTGTATTGTTTTTTCGGATAAGTCGTCATTCCCGCGCAGGCGGGAATCCAAAATTTTAATGTAATCTTATTGTCTATCTGGAAAATGGATCTGTTATTAATTGTGAGAAAGAGAATTCTCAGGGGAGGCAGTTACACCGAGGCGTGCCTTTGCTCAATGCCTTCAACTATAGCGCTACGCTCATTACCCGACAGCCGAAAACTCGCCTTCGGCTCAAACAGTTCGGCTGTCTTATGCTCCATTTCGCCGAGCGCCACAACGTTTCAGGCATAATTCGCTAAGCCACACCCCGCTGCAACTGCGGATTTATCGAGATTCTTAAATACTTGAGGGCGTCCCTGATCCCCCCTTGCTTTTGTTAGAGAATATTTTAACTTTTGAATGGTAATTCTTGTATGAACCATTTCAAACGCTCTTCAGCAACTTTTGCTTTTTCTTTGTTGGTAAACAAATTTACTAAAAATTGATCTATTCCTTTATAAAAAGATTCAGCGAGTGCCGGTATAGAAACCATAACTAATTTATCATTTACTGCCGGATTAAATCTTATTTCAGGGACAGCTTCGGACATATAACCGACCATCCTGCATCTACCATCACGGCTCATTTTGGAAACAACGCCATATGTATGTAACATAGCACATCTTGCGCCATACAAATCAGAGCCGGTTATTTGTTCTGTGCAAGGAAATTTAATATAGCGGTCAACCCAATCTATAAAGTCAGTTTTGGTCACATCTTTTTGTGATGCAGGCATATTAAGAAATGCCATAGAATCAATTCCAGAAAGAATCAAAATTACCGCAGATCCATAGCAGTTATTTGCAACTGCTACCTTGATTCCTTCTTTTATGCCTCCATAGATTGCATTTGTTATCGGATCTCTTTCCATTGTTTATTCCTTTACTCCAACAACGAAATCACCCGGAGCGCAGCGATCGGGTGTATTGATTTTGTTGTACTATTAATTCTCTATTGAAGTTCACCTTTCTTAAATGCGAGCGCTAACCGAGAAATGTAATCCTCTCCGCTTTCGAAAATAACATATCCTTGGATTTGGTCCCACGCCAAAGATGCAGTGAGGCCAGACAGCCAACCGTTTTGAGAACTACCTTCTACGATTCTACCAGTTACAAACAGTTTGCCGTTTTGAAGTTCAAATGTTGGATTGTGGATCGTGGTATCATATTCAGAGTTTGCAAGGTAAAACAAAACTGCTTTGTCTTTGAAGTTTGGTGCTTTGTCAGGATGCATGTTAGATTCCTTTTTAAGTTTTTGTATAACAATTAATATATGTAATATGCAAAACCTGGTTTTTTGTACAAAATTTGTTTTTTGGAGATGATTTCAGCTAGCACAAAAAGTGTTTAAATATCAATTAAATATTAATTGTCGCTATCCATAATTGGTCTTTGTTATCTGCAAATGCAGAAGTGGTTTTTTCCTTGGTTTTTGGCAGGTATCGTCAGAACTATTGATGGCCTTTTTTCCTATAGCCTAACAGCCTAAAGCCTAATAGCCTGTTTTTCCTTGAGCAAAAACCGTCAGATAGACCAATTGACCAACTAGTCACTATAAATATCGTTTAAAAAACATAGTCTGACTATGGAATGAAATAATACTTGACAGTGCCACTATGGTAAGCTAGGTTATGGCCCAGTGAAAAAGGATGTCTTTATGACGGACCACGTTCGAGCAAAAACCAGGAAAGATCGCATTATGGATGCGGCCCTGCGCATTTTCGCCGAAAAGAGTTTTCAGGAAGCGACTATCTCCGAAATCAGCAAGGAGGCCGGTGTTTCCGAAGCCACCATTTACGAATACTTCGGCACCAAAGAAGACCTTCTGTTTGCCATTCCCGAAAAAATTTCCAATGACACGTTTGAAGAATCGGAAGCGGTTCTGCCCTATATCAAGGATGTGGAAGGCCGGATGCGCGCCGTTCTTTTGAGTTATGTCCGGCTTTATGAGAATAACCCCCACTATTCCGCGCTGGTTTTACTTCAACTCATGTCCAACAAACGTTTCCGGCAAACTGCGGCGCATGAAGCCATCCGTCGTTCGGCGCATCGGCTGCTCGATTGCATTCGCGACGGAATTGCCAACGGAACATTCCGTTCTGATGCTGATGCTTACCTGATCCGCTCCCTGCTGATGGGCACCATTGAACACATCTTTATCCACTGGCACATGCAGGGGATGCCCAAACGTGAAAGAAGCATGATGGACATGCTCGACCCGTTTATGGAAATCGTCCTGTCCGGGATCCGCGCCAGGAAGCAGGAGGAAGGGCTCACCCTGCACTTGAAATTCGAAGACGCCCAGGCACTGGGGCAACTTTTTCTCGATCAGGAGAAGCCGCGGCCGCAGCTAAAGACCAAAAAAAAGATAAAGAAACTTACCAATAACTAAAGGATATACAAAGAACGAAAGGAGTAGCACAAATGAGAACAAAGCAAGATTACATTAAAGGCCTGTCCAAGATGAAACGGAACCTTTATTACGATGGGCAATTGATCGACCGTGACGACGAGCTGCAGATGGACTGTCTCAATACCATCGGCACCACCTACGATGAAGCGGCCAAACCCGAAAACCAGAATCTGTGCACGGCGATCTCTCACCTGACCGGCGAGCGGATCAACCGCTATACGCACATCCACCAGAACACGGACGACCTGCACAAGAAACAGGACATGACCCGTATGCTCTGTCAGAAGGTCGGCGGCTGCATTCAGCGCTGCATGGGCATTGACGGCACGAACTCCATTTACAATGTTTCCTATGAGGCCGACAAGATGAATAACGGCGCCACCCAGTATCATGAGAACTTCAAGAAGTGGCTGACCCGTTTCCAGACGGAAGATTTGATCGGCTGCTGCGCCCAGACCGACACCAAGGGCGACCGGATGCTGCGTCCGGCGGACCAGCCCAATCCCGGTTCCTATGTGCGTATTAAAGAGCGGACCAAGGACGGCATTATTGTCGAAGGCTGCAAGGTTCATATTTCCGAAGCCTCCGTGGCGGACGAAGTTCTGGTAGTCCCCACCCGCGCGCTGCGTAAAGAAGACAAAGACTATGCCGTAGCTTTTGCCGTACCGGGAGACTGGGACGGCCTCAAGCAGGTGGTTACGATTCACAACCTGCGTCCCCGTGAGCATTACAAACGCGGCTTTGTTCCGGGCTCGACGGACTCCTACATGATTTTTGACAACTGTTTCGTGCCCTGGGAAAGAGTTTTCCTGGCCGGCGAATACCAGCACGGCGGCGCCTGCGCGCTGCTGTTTGCCCTGTTCCATCGCCACTCCTACTCCGGCTGCAAACCGGCCATCGGCGACATGATCCTGGGATCAGCGGCTCTCGCTGCCGAAGTGAACAACATTCACAAGGAATCGCATGTTCGCGAGAAACTGGCCGAGATCATCATGACCATTGAACTGGGCTACGCGGCCGGTTATACCGCCTCCGATCTGGGCAAGCCCGAAGTCTATATGCCCGGCGTCGGCTTTGTTCCCTACGGACCCGGTTCCTACATTCCGCATTCCATTTACTGCAACGTCGGCCGCTGCCTGTCCGGTGAAGCAGTCTGGAGAGAAGCGGAGATCCTTTGCGACATCTCCGGCGGCGTCACGGCAACCTTCCCGCATGAGAAGGATTTTGCCAATCCGGCAACCGGCGAGGCGCTTTTGAAATACACGAAGCGCAATCCCAATATGCCGGCCGAAGATCAGGCCAACTTCTGGAGATACCTTGGTGATATGCTCTGTTCGGCTACCGGCGGCATCATGAACGTGGGCAACTACCACGGCGGCGGCTCTCCGATCATGGAGCAGATTGCCATCACGACCCAGTACGACATTGAATCCCGCAAGAAGCTGGTGAAGTATATTGCCGGCATGAGCGGCGGCGACAGGGAAGCATTGGCTCCCAAGAAAGCAAAGTAAGCTTAACAAGAAGAAGAGGCCTGAATAGCCAGGCCTCTTTAAGTATCGAATCTTTTAATAGAAAGGATGACGACATGAGAACAAAGCAGGATTACATTAAAGGCCTCTCCAAAATGAAACGGAACATTTATTTTGATGGGCAGCTAATCGACCGTGACGATGAATTGCAGATGGATTGTCTTAATGTTATCGGGACAACCTATGACGAAGCGGCCAAACCCGAAAACCAGGAACTGTGCACAGCCATCTCTCACCTGACCGGCGAGCGGATCAACCGCTATACGCACATCCACCAGAACACGGACGATCTGCACAAGAAACAGGACATGACCCGCATGCTCTGCCAGAAGGTCGGCGGCTGCATTCAGCGCTGCATGGGCATCGACGGCACGAACGCCATTTACAATGTGTCCTATGAAGCGGACAAGTTAAACAACGGCGCCACCCAGTATCACGAGAATTTCAAGAAGTGGCTGACCCGTTTCCAGACGGAAGATTTGATCGGCTGCTGCGCGCAGACCGATACCAAGGGCGACCGGATGCTGCGTCCCGCGGACCAGCCCAATCCCGGTTCCTATGTGCATATTAAAGAGCGGACCAAGGACGGCATTATTGTCGAAGGCTGCAAGGTTCATATTTCCGAAGCCTCCGTGGCGGACGAAGTTCTGGTAGTCCCCACCCGCGCGCTGCGTAAAGAAGACAAAGACTTCGCCGTGGCGTTTGCCGTACCGGGCGACTGGGATGGCCTCAAGCAGGTGACGACGATTCACAACCTGCGTCCCCGTGAGCATTACAAACGCGGCTTTATGCCGGGTGCGACCGATTCTTACATGATCTTTGAGAATTGTTTTGTTCCGTGGGAAAGAGTTTTCCTGGCCGGCGAATATCAGCACGGCGGCGCCTGCGCGCTGCTGTTTGCCCTGTTCCATCGCCACTCCTACTCCGGCTGCAAACCGGCGATCGGCGATGTCCTTCTGGGAACAGCCGCTCTGGCAGCTGAGGTGAACAACATTCACAAGGAATCGCATGTTCGCGAGAAACTGGCCGAGCTCATTATGGTCATCGAGCTGGGTTATGCCGCGGGCTACACGGCTTCGTCCCTGGGCAAGCCCGAAGTTTATATCCCCGGCGTCGGCTTTGTTCCCTACGGACCCGGTTCCTATATTCCGAATTCCATTTACTGCAACGTCGGCCGCTGCCTGTCCGGCGAGGCGGTCTTCCGCGAGGCCGAAATTCTCTGCGACATCTCCGGCGGCGTCACGGCAACCTTCCCGCATGAGAAAGATTTTGCCAATCCGGCAACCGGCGAAGCGCTCCTGAAATACACGAAGCGCAATCCCAATATGCCGGCTGAAGATCAGGCGCAGTTCTGGCGTTATCTGGGAGATCACCTGTGCTCCGCAACAGGCGGTATCATGAACGTGGGCAACTACCACGGCGGCGGCTCTCCGATCATGGAGCAGATTGCCATCACGACCCAGTACGACATCGAATCCCGCAAGAAGCTGGTGAAGTACATTGCCGGCATGAGCGGCGGCGACCGTGAAGCACTGGCGCCCAAAAAAGCCAAAAAGTAGTTATGACATCATCCTCAGGCGTCCCGGGATTAAACCGGGGCGCCTGAGTTTCATTCTTTTACAGCTTTGAAGATTCCTGCCGGATGGCCCGGAGGAACGACAATCTTACCTGTGTAAAAAATGTCTTGCAATTTCAGCTTAAATTGTTTTTTTCTAACATCAAAAAATATAAAGGAGTCACTGCTATGTTTGATCTTTCAAAGTTCTCGTTAAAGGGAAAAGTGGCGATCGTGACGGGCGGCAGCCGCGGCATCGGCCAGGCCATTGCCTATGGTTTTGCCAAAGCCGGCGCGAAGGTCGTCATTACCAGCCGCAAGGCACAGGACCTCGAAGCGACCGCGTGCGAAATGACGGCCATCGGTTGCGAAGTTCTGGTCGTGCCGGCGCATCTGGGCAAATTTGAGGAAATCCAGCGGGTGGTGGACACGGTTGTGAAGAAGTTCGGCCGGATCGACATTCTGGTCAACAATGCCGGCGCCAGCCCCGCGATGGGCTCGGTCCTCGATTCGGATGAGCGCCTCTGGGACACCATCATGAACCTTAACCTCAAGGGTGTCTATTTCATGAGTCAGGCTGTGGGGAAGGTCATGAAGAAACAGGGCGGCGGTAAAATCATCAATGTCGCCTCGATCGACGGCGTCAATCCCGAACCTTTTGTCAGCGTCTATTCCATATCGAAAGCCGGCGTGCGTCAGCTTTCACGCGCCTTTGCCATGGAACTGGCCGGGATGAATATCCAGGTCAACGCGATTTTACCCGGTCCGATCAGCACGAAGATGATGAATTCGCACTGGGGGCACCTGTCTCCCGAAGAGGCGAAAAAAGAAAAGGAAGCCCTGGAGAAAATGCTGCCGACCGGCCGCATCGGTGACCCGGACGATATCGCCGGCGCCGCGCTTTACCTGGCGTCAGCGGCATCCGATTATACGACAGGCGCTGAAATCATCATTGACGGCGGCCTTCTGCTCGGCACGCATTTATCAGCCGGAGCGACGACCTGATCGTTCTTAAAAATTAAGCCCTGGCCGTCCTCCGCCATTGCGGAAGACGGCCAGGGTCCATTGACCACAACATTTTATCCGCCATTCAAATCAGGAGTCCTTCCATGAAAACTTTGCAGCATTTGTTGTCCCCTATTAAGATCCGATCGCTGACCATTCCCAACCGGCTGGTGATGCCGCCGATGGGAACGGCTCTCGGCAATCCGGACTCGACGGTCAGCGACGCGAACCTGGCCTACATGAAGCGCCGGGCGCAAAGCGGTGTGGGTCTCGTTATTACGGAGATTACGTGCGTTCACCCGTCCGGCCTCGCGTCGCCTACGTCGCTGGGCGTCTGGGACGATAAGTTTATTCCGGGCCTGACGAAAATGGCCGACGCCATTCACGCCCAGGGCGCCAAAGCGGCTCTCCAGCTTCATCATACCGGACGGGAAAATTACGCCTTCCTCAAACAGAAGAAGGCCATCGGACCTTCGGCGATCCCCAGTTTTGTCTTTGGCTTCCTGGGAGCGCCCAGGGAGATGACGCTCGATGAAATTCATGAGATCATTGCCTCTTACGGAGCGGGCGCGAAGCGGGCCAAAGCCGCGGGTTTCGATATGATCGAACTGCACGGGGCGCACGGCTATCTGCTGATGCAGTTTTTGTCCGTGCATTCCAACCAGCGCAAAGACCAATACGGCGGCGACTTCAAAGGTCGCGCGCGCTTCATGATTGAATGCCTGCAGGCCGCGCGCAAGGAGGTCGGTTCCGATTTCCCCATCTCCATCCGGATCTCCGGCGAAGAATGCGTCAAGGGCGGCTACACCATCAGCGACATGCAGACGATCATTCCCGATCTCGTTTCGGCCGGTGCGGATATCATCGACGTGTCTTTCGGGACGCACGGTTCTGCGGACGTCAACATTGATACGCCCAATGCCAGCGCTCCCGTGGAATATGGACCGGGGTTCAAGTCGTTCCTGGCGCGCAAAGTGAAGGACGTCACCTCTGCTCCGGTCATCTCTGTCGGCCGTTACACCGACCCGTTTTTCATGGATGAGGTTATCGCGGCAGGCGATGCGGATATGATCGCCGTGGCCCGCCAGCATCTGGCCGATCCCGATTTTCTGAAAAATGCCATGGCCGGCCATCCTGAAGAAACGCTGGAATGTCTGGCCTGCAACCAGGGCTGTATCGAGCGTCTCGCTCTGGAGATGCAGCCGATCCGCTGCGCCATCAATCCGCAGACCGGACAGGAACTGCTCCGGCCGGAAGGCCCGGCAAAAAACAAGCAAACCGTATGGGTCGTGGGCGGAGGCCCTGCCGGACTCACGGCGGCATTGGAGGCCGCTCGCCTGGGACACCGGGTTACACTCTATGAACGTGAAAGCCGCACCGGCGGCAACGTGCGCTACGCCGCGATGGCGCCGCATAAGGATGTTTATGACCGGTTTGTCCGGACGCTGACGCGGAAATGCGAAAAGCAGGGTGTGGATATCAAAACGGGCACGGATGTCACCGAAGCCATGATCGAAAAAGGAAAGCCCGATGCCGTGATTCTGGCGATCGGTGCGGATAAAACCGCCTGCCCTGCGGAAGGCGTAAATGCTTCCGTCGTCTGCGACGCCTGGGAGGTATTGGACGGGTCCGTTAAACCGCAGGAGCCGGCTGTGGTTATCGGCGGCGGACTGGTGGGCCTGGAGACGGCTGATTACATGAGAGAGAAAGGCATCAAGAACATTACGGTGGTCGAGATGCTGGCCAAGCCGCCCGTGCTGCCGCAGGCGGCGCACGGGCAGATGCTTTATCGCCGCCTGGCGGCGGCGGGCATCAAGCTGATGTTCGGGACCATAGTAAAGAAGATCGAAGAGAAAGCGGTGGTCATCGAAGTGAAAGGCGAAGAAAAACGGCTTGAACCGGTAGCCCAGGTGATCATTGCCATTGGCGTGACGCCCCGCAGTGCGTTCAAGGACATGCTGGCAAAGAAGGGCATCCGCCATTTTGTCGTGGGTGACGCCGTTGCCCCCAGAAGAATTATTGAAGCGACGACGAGTGGCGCGAAGGCCGCCTGGGAGCTATAAAGAAAGGTACAAGGTTCAAGGTTCAAGGAAAAAAGCATAGGGAACGGTCTTGCCGCCTGCAGGGTGGTTTAAGACCGTTTCCTGTGAACCAAGATATAGGCGATACGAAATACGAGATGCGAGGTTTTTATGCCGATGAATACATACAAAATCACAGTGCCTAGAGGAACATTCAATATCCGGGACCGGGGAAACAAAGACGGGTCCCCCGTGGTCATGCTGCATGGCTGGCCGGAGAGTTCCTATTGCTGGGAAGCGGTTGCCTCGTTTCTTGATCCGGCGCTGCGCGTTGTTGCGCCCGATTTGCGGGGGCTGGGGGAAAGCGAACGCACACTGAATAATGTGCCCGCCTATCAGAAAGCGGAATTAGCAAAAGATGTAGTCGAAATGCTCAATGCTTTGAAAATCGATTCCTTCTTCCTCGTCGGCCATGACTGGGGCGGTATTGTCGCCCAGGAGGTCGCCCTGCTTATTCCCGACCGGGTTAAAAAATTAGCGATTATGAATATTCCCGTGATCACCAACACCAAAGGCACTGGTGACGCGATGAAAGTGATTTACAGCCGCGGCGCCGTTCCTTTCTGGTATCAGTACTTTCAGCAGATGCCGAAACTGGCGGAAGCCATGATCAAAGGAAATGAAGACGTCTGGATTCGCCATTTTTTCGGCAGGGCAGGCAAGGACGGCACCATTGCACCTGCCGCCATAGCGGAGTATGTGCGCTGCTACTGCATCGAAAACACACCCGCCACCGGCGCGTCCTACTACCGCGCGATGCGTGAGGATGCCAAACGCTGGGCCGGCTTGGGCAGGACAAAATATCCCATGCCGGCGCTTTACATTCACGGTAATGAAGATCCTGTGATCATCGCGGAAAATTTAAACCATATCGAAGATTGTTTTAACTCCATTAGAGTAGAATCACTCCAGACGGGGCACTTTGTTCAGGAAGAGAAACCCCGGGAAGTCGCCCAGCTGCTGAATGATTTTTTCAAAGAATAATTGTTTTAAGTTTTACGTTTTAGGTTTTACGTAAAAAAACATTGATGGCGCGAAGCGCTTCCAAAATACTTAAAACATATTACATTTACCAAGGAGACCGAAATGCATTTACGCGAACGCTACATTGAGACCAACGGAATCAAATTACACGTCATGGAAGCCGGGCCCCAGGAAGGCCCGATGATTTTGTTTCTCCATGGGTTTCCGGAATTTTGGTACGCCTGGCGCAAACAGCTGCAATACTTTGCCGACAAAGGATACCTGGTTGTCGCGCCCGATCAGCGCGGCTACAACTTGAGCGACAAACCGCAGGGCGTCGCCGCCTACAAGATTGATGAGCTGGCCAAGGACATTATCGGCCTCATCGACGCCTATGGCCGCAAGCAGATTTTCCTGGTCGGCCACGACTGGGGCGCGTCGGTTTCCTGGTGGGTCGCGCTCAAATACCCCGAACGCATCAGGAAACTGGTCATTCTCAATGTGCCGCATCCCAAGGTTATGGCCAAGCATGTTTTCACCGATGTGGAGCAGATGAAGAAAAGCTGGTACATTTTCTATTTCCAAATTCCGGGCGCGGTCGAGCATCTGGCGGCTTCGACGAACTATGAATGGGTGCTGCAGATGATCACCACCTCGGCCAATCCGGGCGCTTTCACCCCCGCCGAGCTCGAAGATTACCTCAAAGCGTTTGCCATGCCCGGCGCCTTTTCGGCGATGGTCAACTGGTACCGCGCGATGGTTCAGACGAAGCAGGAGCCGCCGAAGAGTTTTGAAGTCACCATGCCGATGATTTTGATGTGGGGCGATCAGGATGTGGCGATGCTGACGCAACTGGCCGATGAAAGCATGGCCTACTGCAAAGAGGGCTGTCTCATTAAATTTCCCGGCACCTCGCACTGGATTCAGCACGAGCAGGCCCAGAAGATCAATCCGCTGATTGAAGATTTCTTCAAGCAGTGATTCCATGTCCGCTGGCTGCAGGCAATCGCCGCGTTTGCATCAGTAAAGTGAAATGCTTTATGAAAGAAACCTATCGCATCAACCGCAGGCTCAAACCCGGACAATACCGGCTCACGGATGTTTTTCCGGATATCCGGACGTATGATATTTTGTCTACCATCTTTGCCGACGCGAAAGAAATCTCCGACGTGATGGCGAACATCAAGGTGACCGTCGTGGACGAGCCCAATGAGATGTTCGTCAATAACGACGACGGCGCCATTACCATCGGCCTCACGCATCTGGATTCCTCGTCCGACGAAGTCCTATATCTGGATATCGTTCACGAGCTATGCCATGTGAAGCAGCATTTTCAAGGACGGGATCTTTACGATGGGAGAACGGCCTACGTTGATCGGGAAACTGAAATCGAGGCTTACCAGATTACCGTTCGGGAGGCTCGCCGCATCGGCCTCAGCGATGATGCCATTTTCGATTATCTCCGGGTGCCATGGATAACGCCCGAGGAACATAAGCGGCTTGCCCGCCGGCTCAGTGTCATCACCGGTATTGAGAGAAAATGATTTACCATGACGAATAAATAAAAGCAGTTGCCGGTCAATCTGGGGCTTTCGGTGCATCTCCAACCTCTTGCCCATTGGGTCCCCGGCGCTGCCGTAACGTCCCCTTTTTTGAAGTTTGTTTCACCGAAACGGCTGTCAACAATATTGTTGACAGCCGTTGTTCGTTTATGGTTTTATTCACACCGATCCTATCCTTATCTGAGCTGTCGTTTCAAAGAGGTATCGGGGGCGACCGGATGATCCAATCCCAAACACGCAAACCATTATTTCAATGTCCATTGAATCGAGGCTAAAAGCCATGGAGGTGTTCTATGACGGTACAGGCAATCAAGATCGTTCTTCTGGGGTGCGTCGTTATTAATTATGCGGTTCTCATCACTTGGTTTGCCGCCTTTGTCCTTGCTCATGACTGGATCTACGGCATGCATCTGCGATGGTTCAGTCTCTCCGCCGAGACCTTTGACGCCATTCATTACGCCGGCCTTGCGGTCTATAAGATCGGCATCCTTTTGTTCTTGCTGATACCGCTTATTGCAATCACTGTGGCCCTGTGAGAAGAAGGGGAATGATTATTGGGGTGACCAGTACAGCTGTACGCAGGATCTGAAGAATGAAAGGATTACACCGTGGCCGATATTTTCATCTCCTACTCAAAAAATGATGCCGTGAAGGTGGGGAGGCTCGTGGAAGCCTTGAAGGCAAGGGGCGCCAGTTTGTGGTTTGATGATGAGCAGATCCTGCCCGGCGATGACATGATCCGGAAGATGTCTGAGGGTATTTCCCGGTGCCGTTATTACGTAATCTGTTTGAGCCCGTCTTTTGAAAAAAGGCCGCCGACGTCGTGGGTCAAGAAAGAATTCAAAATGGCGATGATGAAAGAAAACAAGGAAGGCAGGCAGTGCATCATTCCGGTACGTATCAAGAAGGGCGGAGCGATCCCGCATGAAATCGGGGAGAAAGCGTATGCGGATCTGACCACGGCCAAAAGGTGGACGAAGAACTTTCCCAAATTATGCAAATCCCTCGGAATTGCGTAAAGAGAAGAAGGCGCGAATCAATCGACTCGGGATGTTCACCGTCGATGCCTGCATAACTTATCAAGTGAGGTGGAAATGACATCGCATAATGCGGCGCTACTCATTATTGATGTACAAAAGGCGATCGATCATCCGAGTTGGGGAAGGCGAAACAACCCGCAGGCGGAAGAGAACATCGGGCGCCTGCTTGCCGCATGGCGTCACGCCGGGAAAACAATCATCCATGTAAGTCATATCTCCCGAGAGCCTGCGTCCACATATCGACCCGGTCAGGAAGGATGCGAATTCAAGCCGGAGGTGCAGCCCAGGGACGACGAGCACATTCTCGTTAAACATACAAATAATGCGTTTGTCGGCACGGACCTGGACGTATTGCTCCGCAGACGGGGCATCTTTACACTGGTGATCTGCGGTGTCATTACGAACAACTCGGTTGAGGCCACCGCACGGATGGCCGGCGATCTGGGTTTAGAAACCTATGTGGTATCGGATGCCACAGCCACCTTCGACAAGGTTGATTATTCGGGAAAGCCCCGCACAGCCGAAGAAGTGCACGCCATGTCGCTTGCCAACCTGCAGGGCGAGTACGCAGCCATCCTCTCAACGGAGGAGATCATCAATCTGTTTGCGAAAAATGTGAGTTAATCGGCCAGGTCGGCGGATCCCCGGCTGTCGCCGGGAGAAGCGACGCATTAGAAGCTACAAAGTTTTTTATTGTAGCAGGCCCGTATTTATTCTATTGTAATATCCAGACTCAGATTGCCGAATGATTAGAACTGCGGGTGACGAACGCGCCCCCGGGTTTGCGCCGCGGCGCAAAATTAAGATTCAGGAGAAAATACAATGAACGGCATCCCGACTCAAACTTTTGTGGAGATATTGCTTTTGGTCCCCACGGCCCTCTGCGCCGGTTTTGTCGTCTTTATTGCCGGGGTCATTCAGTCGGTCATGAATGATCTGGATGAAGCCGCGTTCAAAAATTTTCTGACGCTGCTGCACACGCGCGCCCTGAAATCACCTTACGCGATCGGCGTATCCAGCATTACGTTTCTCGGCATGATCCCTTATTTCATCTTTTATGGTGTCAGCAACCGCTGGTTTACGGCGGGACTCGTTATGTGGGTGGTTGCCTCGATCGTTTCCAAGGCCACCGCTCTTCCGATCTATGCGAAAGTTGACGCCACTTCCGCAAGCGATGTAGCCCTGCTCAAGGAGGAGCGCCGGAAACTGCGCACCGCCAATATCGTGCGCGCATCGCTCAGCCTTGCATCTGTCGTGCTCATGGTGATTGGTTTCATTTAGCAGATGCCGATTCCTGCATTCGGATACAAAAATAGAAATCTATCGTCAAGAGCAGGAAATTTATTTTGCCGGTATTCATTAATTTCCCAATTGGGGTTTACAGACATGATCGAAAATATTGATAATCGCAGTACTTTGTTCGTCCATTTGCGGGCGCTTGCGCGCCGCCAGCCTTCTGCATTCCTTCTTGCCGCCCAGCTGGCGAGTCTGGCACTCTACGCGGTATTTGAAGGAGTTCCGGGCGGGCGGGTTCTGCTCGGTGCTTTCGGAACGCTGGTTCTCGTGCTGGTGGTCTGGGTCGTCATCCGCAGCCCCGCCATCTCCTGGATTGGATGTATCCTCGCGGCCCTGGCACTTGTGCTGTCAGGGCTATCCTGGCTGTTTGTCAGTCCCAGCCTGGTGATCTGGGCGGCGCTCCTGGAGGCGGCGTTGTATCTATACGGAGCAGGCGGTCTGATCACCTATATGATGAGGGATGAGCGGGTGACGATCGATGAGCTGTTTGCCGCGGGCGCCACGTTCACGCTGCTCGCCTGGGGATTTGCTTATCTGTATACGGCCTGCCAGGTGTGGTCTCCGGTATCTTTTGCCGGCGGGGCCCACCCGACTGTGGGGCCGCGAACGTTCATCGAGATGCTGTTTCGAGCTTTACGAATCTTTCGGCAACGGGCCTCAGCGATATCCTGCCGATCACGCCGCCGGCGCGGGCACTCGTGATGCTGGAGCAATTCGCCGGAGTTGCTTACATCGCCGTCGTTGTTTCAAGGCTCATTGGCCTGACGATCGTCCGTCAGCGGGACAGGGAAGACCCTGACGCCTGTGCCTGACGGCAGTCAACGGCCGCTCTTGTCAATTGCGGCATCCGTCATAAAAACGAATTATCACCGGGCTCAAAAGGGGAATGTGATGTCTCATGAGAAATCAATTCTTGCCAATCCGGATTTGGGAACCGAACTGACCTACTTCAACCGGTCGCGCCGGGAGTTTCTGAAACTTGGCGGCCTGGCTGTTGCCGGCCTTATTCTGCCGAATGAACTCTGGGCAGGGTCGAATAAGGGCGCCGCGGCGCAATCCGTAAAGACAGAACGCGCCGTTGCCCTGGCTCTGGAAGACGCCGGCGTTAAGGTCGCCACGCATGTTCCGGCAACGGGCGCCACGGCCATCTTTGATGCTTACAACGAACTCACCCATACAGTACCTTCCTATGCCTTCAATGAAGAGACGGCTTATACCATCGCCCATGGTGCGGCCCTGGCGGGTGTCCGGTCGGCGGCTGTGCTGAAATCACACGGTCTGGCCAAGGCGGCAAACAGTGTGGTCGATTCTTTGACGCTCGGAACGACTGCGGGTTTTGTCGTTATTGCGCTCGACGATCCCCTGGGGACGCACTCCGACAATATTTTCGGCCTGGAGGAATTTCTGATCGGAACGGGCATTCCCTTTAAGAAGGCGGGAAGCGCCACGATCTACAAAGATGTCCTGGAATGTTTTCTCTGGTCGGAGAAACTCACAATCCCCGTCGTTCTGTTTGTCGATTCCAAGCTGATCAGCCAAAATACGACAACTCTGCGTAAGCGTCTTTATTCCCCGGAAACAAAATACAAGCGTGATCCGCTGCGCCATGTGCTGTGCCCGCCGCTCGCACCTTATCAGCGCAAAGTCCTTGAGGCGAAACTGGCCGGAAAGAATTGGCGGGAAATTCCCCCGCCCAGCCTCCCGCCTGTTCCGCAGGGTCTGCCACCCGCCTGGCGAAAGGCGGCAGCGCAGTTTGTTCCCGTCTTTGAAGTGTTTCAGGAGCTCAGGCCGCAGATTCCTTTTGCCGGTGGAGACACCGGGTTATCTTCTCTTTTTGCCTTTGCTCCTTTTGCCTGCGTCGACGCGTGCAGTTGTTACGGCGGCAGTCTCCCGCTGGCGATCGGCTTCCAGGCTGCCGGTGGAGGAAAAGCCTGGGCCGTAACAGGCGATTATGCCTTTCTGGCCGCGGGCCACATGGGATTGCTCGAGGCGCTTTCCCGGCGGATTCCCTTAAAGGTGCTGATCATGGACAATGGCCGCGCGATGGCCACGGGCGGCCAGCCGGTTGCCGCTGGCGTTTTTGAGCAGGTGCTCTCCGGCTGGGCCCCGTATGTGAGCCGGATTGAAAATCCCCAGGACAAACCCGCTGTGCGGGGCGTATTCAGCCGTGCCATCGGGTCGGACCGGATTGAAATCGTGTCCGTCCGGTTTCGTGCCTGAATTTAACCCCGGAGAGTGGAAGTTATAAAATACAAGGTCCTTTTTCTTTGTTTTTGCGGCGCTGGCTGCAACAACGCGGGAGAGGCGCCTCCGGAGTATCGCGGGCTTTTTACAAGCGTTTCATAATCCGAGATTGTGTCCGCGCCGGATGCCCGAAAATAGATGAGGACGGTCCATTGATGCTGAGCAGTTTTTGTATTGACAAACAGGTCCATCTCCTGGAAGGTGGCGCGGATTAAATGATAAGGAGCAGCAATGAATATATCAGACACACAAATCGTGGAAATTGCGCAGCATGCTTTTACGCGGATGGACGGGGCCTGGTTTCTGGCGCTGGCGAAAAAGTTCGGCATTAAGATGGCCTGGGAAATGGACGTAGAAGCCTGGAAACAATTTTCGTATGTTTTCGGGAAAAATCTCCGAAAGAATTATATTTCAAATCCCGTTTGGCCAGAAAGCTTTCTCGTTGCACTGGATATTTTCAGCCGCGTCTTGAGAATCGAAGGCCGGGAAGTTTCGCTGAGCGGCGATCAGATAACAGTCCGCATTACGGATTGTGAAACTCAGAAGGCGATTGCCAAAGCGGGCGTCGCCGACTGCGGCATCGTCACCATACAATCTTACGAAGGGATCATCGGCGGTCTGTTCGGCGGCGACGTTAGCGTCCACGTGGCCCATACGAAAAACCTGAACCACGGCGATGAGTGCTGTGAAGTCATCATTACCAGAAAGTGAACAAAAACCGAGGGCCGGATGCCCGAATTCAAGCTCCGGGCCGGTTCATCATTTCTTAAAGGAGGATCGTAATGAGAAAAGGATTTATCGTATTCGTTGTGTTGATGATGGTGCTGTCGGTTGCAAGTCAGGGGTCGGCTGAGGTCAAAAAGCCTGCGGTTGCCCGATCGGTCTATTCGCAGATGGATGCCAATGGGGATCATGTGATTACCGTGACGGAACATGCGGCCTTCTGGCAGGGTCGTTTCAAGGAAATCGACACCAACAAGGACGGCAAAGTATCAGCGGCGGAATTCAATGCAGCAACCAAAGCTTTCTTCGGGGAAATGGATACGGACAAAAACGGCGTGCTGGTTGCCAAAGAATATGTTGCCGTCTGGTGCGGGCCGAAGGCCGTGTATTCCGATAAAGTCAAGGCAAAACAAACGAAAAAACTGGATGCCGATCAAAACGGCATAATCGGCGATGACGAATGTATTGCCTTCTGGGCTGCAAACTTCTTCGACATGGATTCGAACCATGACGGAAAAGTGACTCTGGAAGAATTCATGGCGGCCATGACCAAGCGGTTCAATGAAATTGATAAAAACAAGGATGGATTTCTTTCCATTGAAGAACATGCTCTATTCGTTCCCGGCGTCGTGCAGGCCAAGAAATAAGTGAAATGGAACCGGCAGACCTCTGCGACTCGCGCGCACATTGGCGCAGTTGAGAGGGAAAGCAAATTTAAAAGAGGGCGGAATTTTCCGCCCTCTTGTTTTTGTGGTGGGTGGGCAGCCGGAAAGACGGGCTGTTGCCCAGCCTTGCAGCAGCTTTGTTGATATCCGTCTCAGCCGCAAGTTGTGTTCTTTCTTTCATCAAAGACATCTTTGGCGGCGGATAACCCGTTCAGGGCGGCGGGAAATCCCGCATAAACGGCCATCTGCATCATGACTTCCACAATTTCCTGCCGGCTGCAGCCGACATTTAACGCACCGTGAATATGCACTTTCAATTGCGGGGCGGCATTTCCCAGGGCGGTTAAGGCGGCGACCACGGCTATTTCCCTTGATTTCAGGTCCAGGCCCGGTCTCGAATAAATGTCTCCGAAAGGGAATTCAATCAGCAATCGCGCAAACTCCGGCGCAATGTCTTTAAGGCTCTCTATGACCCGCTCGCCGGCCGCGCCGTCAATCTCTTTAAGCTTTTCCCAGCCTCTTTGATAACGGTCATTTTCTTTCATCTCATCCACCACCGCTTTCATTCAACATCGACGACTCCATTTCACAGGACGGCTAAACGTTTTGGGTGCCTTCGGCGGCTTTCCGCAGATTACTGAATGCTTGGGTCAGCTCTGCGATTTGGTAACTGGCATTGAGGCCGCTGGGGTTCGGCAGCACCCAAATGCCGGCCGTTCCCATTCGCTCAGTCTGAGGTCCGAAGACCGCCCGGGGACGCCCGAATGCCGTTCGGTAGGCGCCGATGCCGAGCAGGGCAATCCATCGTGGCGAGTAACGCACCACTTTGCGTTCGAGGAGGCGCCGGCCATGAATCAGGTCAGCTTTCGTGAGCTCATCAGCACCAGCCGTCGCTTGGGCGACCAGGTTGGTAATGCCGATATGGCGGAGCAGGAGAAGGGCGCCTTCCCACGGCGCCAAAAGCCGCTCGGTAAAGCCGGAATCATGAAGGGCTCGCCAGAAGCGGTTTCCCGGCCGCGCGAAATGATAACCGACGGCGGCGGAATAGAGACCCGGATTAATTCCGCAGAACAGAACGATGAGGCCGGGCGCGATAACATCGGGCACTTTTTTGTTTGATGCCTGGCGAATTTCCTCGCGCGTCGGACGACGCGGAATTCCCTTACCCTGTCTCATGCTTTTGGCCGCCGATCTGGTCATTTCAACAATCCTATCTGATTTCGCAGGTGATGATTAACGGCACAGCCGGAAACGCCGTCGCTGCAATTTTCTAAAGAGGTTAATCAACCATCTCGCAGCACGCTGTCGAGATATGAAATGAACTTCATTGTTTCGCAGCAAGCGACAAGGAATTAACGCTCGTCCCGCTTAAGCGGGATTAAATTCCGGCGTACCACTCGTATCCCCTGTCCTCCCAGAAGCCTCCCCTCCCGCCGGCAATCCCGGACAGATCATCGACGGCGTGAAGACGCATAACATACTTTGCCATTTTGTAACCGAGCTGCCGCTCCACACGCAGCCGAATCGGCGCGCCGTTTTTAATCGGCACCGGGTTGTCGTTCAAGTCATAGGCCAGGATCGTCTGCGGATGAAAGGCGTCTTCCAGATCGATGCTTTCATAGTAAGGCGCGCTGCCGTCTTCCTCCATGGGGTCGGCGCAGTAGAAAATAATAAAGCGGACATTGGGTTTCAGGTGCACCGTTTCGAGGAGCGCACTCAGGCGCGCTCCTTTCCACTTGCCGATGACGCTCCAGCCCTCGACGCAGTCATGGCGCGTGATCTGGGTGCGGCCCGGCAGCGTCCGCAGGTCGGCAAGTGAAAACGACAGAGGCCGTTCCACCAGGCCCCCGACCTGCAGGCGATAGTCCTTGAACCCGCCGGCTGCCAGTGCTGCATAGTCCGGATTGTTCGGCATAGCCGTCCCGTTGCTGCGGAATTGCGGCGAAAGGTCGGCCTCGGAAAATTCCTGGGCCATCGCTTTTCGGGGCACTACGAGCCGCTGAGCTTTGTACGTCGCCTTTTCGCCCAGGCCCAGCACCTTGGGAAACCAGGTGGTTTCCGATAGTTTTTCACAGCCGCCAAGCGCCACGGCGCCCGCCCCGGCGAGCAGGCGCGCCACGAGACTGCGCCGGTTGAGCTTGCCGTCATCATTCATGATCCGCCTCCGGCTTGACCTTATAGTAACCCGTAATCATCGACCGCAGGTTGTTCCAGAAACCTGTCGTTGCGACCATAAACACATGGACGACTACAAACAGCACCAGCGCCCAGGCGATCGCAAAATGAAGCGTCCTCACGGATTGCCGGCCGAAAAAGATATCCACCCAGCCGCGGATGAGTGCATCCAACGCCGGCGACATGCCAAGCCCCATCAGGAGCATCAGGGGGATGAGGAAAAAGATCACTCCCAGGTAGGCGCATTTCTGCAGGACGTTGTAATGTGTGGAAGCTTCACCCGCCGGATGCCGGAACCGCAGATGATCGATGATCGTTTTGCCGATCGAGCGCCAATCTTTTTTCGTCGGGACCAGATCCCGGGACAAGTGCCTGCTGCCTGCGGCATAGGACACAAAACCGAGACCATTGATCACGAACAGCCAGGCGGCAAAAAAATGCCAGCGGCGCGCCATGGCCAGCCATTGACCGGAAGGCAGGGTCATCCAGGACGGAAAGGCCCGGTCGGCTAATTCACCGGACGCGTCTCGGGAGGCGCCCAGGACGCCGGTCGTATCAAACTCGCGGCCAAAGATGCGCGTGTAGCCGGAAATATCGCCTTCATCATTTTCCCGGCTCCCGATTTCCATTATTGGCGGCCGGCCCGTGTAAGAGGACTTGCCCCAGTAGAGCGCCTGATGCGCTTCGAAAATATTGAGTCCGCTCATCAGGAGTACCGTCACGAAGACAACGTTCAGCCAATGCATGATCCGGACAGGCCGGGGGTGCCTGTAATACGAATAGGCAAGGGGACCGGCGCAGTTCCGTCTCAGCCTTATCTTTCCGAGTCCGCGGCGGATTGTGTCAATGATTCGTCTTAAGGTATTCAACTTTTCTTAAACCACCGCCTTATTTCCTGGCTGCTTTGGCTACCTCTTCCAAAAGACCTGCTGCCTGATGGTTTGTGAATTTGGGGTTAATGAGAATATCTGCCGGGCCGTTGATTTTTTCTTTGTAATAAGCCTGGTTCAAACCATCCCGGGTGGCTACCACGGCGCCCTGCAAGGATGCACCGCCATAAAGACCTTTCGATCGGGAGAAACTGAGAATATCCCCGCTTAAATTGGCGCTTTGGGCGGAGATCCCCATCCCGACCGGCCCGACGGCGACATCGGCATCAGCGCCGAACTTGAGGGTGTTCGCCAGAAAAGCATTAATGCCGCGCTCAGTCATTATCACCAGGACGACTTCCGAGGCTTCGCCGCCGATCTGCAGCCCGATACTGGCGCCGCCAATGGTATAGAATGCCGGCCCATTCCATTTATTTCCCCCGTCTTTTGTGAGCAGCACGCCATTACCGCCCGACAGGCCGATTACATAGGCTCCTCTCAATAATTGAGGAATGATGAAGACGCCTTTGGCATCTTTCATCAAATCGCGCATAATCCCCATGTTGGAATCTGTCATCAGATTATGGAAGGTGAATTTCGCATTCTCGACCAGCTGCTGTGCATCGGCTTTCTCATCGGCAAACGCCGGCGTCGTCTGCAGAACAATGATTCCGCAGAGCGTGAGCGCTGTTAAAACCGTCATCGACAGAAAAAAAACCTGCAATCTTTTTTTCATTTCTTATGTCCCCTTTCATCTCCGAAATTTGAATGATCTTGCCATGTGATCCTTAAACAATCGCGTGATATTAATTAGTTCATCATGGAGATTCGGCAATAATAATTAAATGATAGAACATTAGGAGGAGAAAGCTATTGATAGGTAAATCCGCTTGCCCCCGCGAAAGGGAGGCGGCTGCGAAAAGGCATTGACTTGGATTGAGCACATTATCGAAATCGTTTTACAAGCCCAAGTTTGTTGGGCGTGACGATTGCAATATGATGCAGGTTTTGGTAAGTATTACCTTACAATCGGACTCGTGAGCTGACCCGGGCAGCCGTGTCGATCGGTTTAAAAGCATCGATAAGGAACAGGAGCTTTATCACATCACTTAAGGAGAAACGGAATCATTAAACATCGCATGATCCTGTCCAAATATGGAATTGCAATATTCGGGATATTGACACTTCCTGTGATCTATTTCATCAGCCGGCAGAATTACAACCTGTTTCACAGCCTGGTGGACGGAGTAACCATTGTCATCGCCGCCAGTGCCTTTACGATCATCTGGAATTCACGGCGTCTGGTGGACAACCATTATTTTCTCTACATCGGCATCGCCTTTCTTTTTTTCGCCATCCTGGATTTAATGCATCTGCTGGGTAACAAGAATATGGGCATACTTCCCGAGTATGGCAATCTCGGCCCCACCTTTTATATTGCCAGCAGATATGTCCTGAGCATTTCACTCTTGATCGCCCCGGTTTTTATAACCCGCAGGCTCAACACGTCTGTGATGTATGCCGTTTATTCCGGCGTTACTTTGCTTATTTTGCTTTCGATACTCTACTGGAAGATCTTTCCGATTTGCATCGTCGAAGGCGTCGGCCTGACGCCTTTCAAGGTGGTCAGCGACTATGTCATTTGCCTGATCTTACTGGGGGCGATCGGGATGCTGCTCGCCAATCGCGACTCGTTCGATTCCAGAGTGCTATGGCTTATTGTGTCTTCCATTATCTTGGCCATTGCTACCGGTCTGGCTTTCAGTCTGTATACGGATCCCTTCGGTGTATCCAATATGATTGGTCATTTGTTTCAGATCGGTTCCTTCTATCTGGTCTACCTTGCTTTTATTGAAACGAGTCTGACCAAACCGCAAGAAATATTATACCGGAAGTTGAAACAGAATGAGGAAAAATTGACAGAAAACGTCAAGCAACTGGATTATGTCAATGCCGAATTAAAACAGGAAATCACCGAACGCAAGCGGGCTGAAGAAACAATACGCGGGAGCCGGGCAAAATTGGAGGCCGCCCTGGCCAGCATGACCGACGCCGTTTTCATTTCGGACGCTGCGGGGCAGTTTATCGAATTTAATGACGCCTTTGCGGCCTTCCATAGATTCAGGAGCAAGGACGAATGCGCCAGAACGTTTGCCGAATATCCCGACATTCTCGACGTCTTCATGGCCGACGGGTCCCCGGCGCCGGTGGACATGTGGGCGGTACCCCGAGCCTTGCGCGGGGAGACCGACACGAATGCCGAATACACTTTGCGCCGCAAGGATACGGGCGAAACATGGGTTGGAAGCTACAGCTTCAGCCCGATTCGCGACAAGGGAGGCGCAATCGTCGGGTCGGTGGTCGTGGGTCGCGACATTACGGAGATCAAAAAAGCGACGGAGGTGCTGAACCGGCAATCGGCCAAACTCGAGGCCGCCAATCAGGAGCTCGAGTCCTTTTCCTACTCTGTTTCCCATGACCTGCGGGCTCCACTGCGCGCAATCGACGGATATGCCCGGATGATCTTGAAAAAGCAGGCGGACAAATTTGACCCGGAAACTGAGCGTCAATTCAATGTCATCCGGGAAAATATCGGCAGTATGAACAATCTCATTGAAGATCTGCTCGCTTTTTCACGACTGGGCCGGCAGGCCATGACTCAATCGAAGGTCAAGATGGAAGACTTGTGCCAGGAGGTGTGGGAAGATTTAGCGACGGCGCATCAGGGCAGGCCTTTGGATTTCAAACTCGAGCCGTTGCCTCCGCTCCTGGGCGATCCGGCGCTTATTAAACAGGTGTTCAAAAACCTTCTCGAAAATGCAGTGAAATTTACCAAAATAAGGGATGCGGCTCTGATCGAAGCCGGCAGCTTCGTCAGGGAAAACGAGATTGTCTATTACGTGCGGGACAACGGCATTGGTTTTGATATGCGCTACTACAATAAACTGTTCAGCGTCTTTCAGCGTCTTCATGGTCCGGACGATTATGAGGGCACGGGGATCGGTCTGTCCATCGTCCAGCGGATCATCCTGAGGCATGGAGGACGGGTCTGGGCGGAAGCAAAAGAAAACGAGGGTGCCACTTTTTATTTTTCATTTCCCTTGGACATCCGGCAAGATAAGGCTGCGTCCTGAAAAAGCGGGCGGCTGCGGACTCGACCTTTAATGTCCTTGCCCCGGGCCCCGGAGGTCATCGAGGGTTCCGAATAGAAATTCCGGGAATTGCGGGGGAAAACAGCCATTTTGAGTGGCAGTGGCTATTTTTTACAACGTGCGTTATAAGAGGCTCTTGACGTGACCTTATAGGTGTGATAACGCCTCAGAATAACTTTGAGCTGCGTCGTTGAATGGTGTTAATCTCTGGGATATCAAGAAAACGATTTCATCGTTAAAATACAAAAAATATATTAGGAGGAGTTATGAGCAGAGAAGTTGTATTTGTAGATGGTGTTAGGACGGCCTTTGGAACATTCGGCAAAACCCTGCGCAACATTCTGGGCGAAGAGCTGGCCGGCATGGCCATCAAGGGTCTTGTCCAAAGATCAAAGGTTATTGAAAAAGGTGGAGTAGTTGAAGGTGTTTTCATGGGCTCGGCCATCGGACCCAGCACAGCCATTAACGGCGCTCGCTGGCCCGTCCTGGCTTCCGGTCTTCCGGAGAGCACGGTGGCTTCTTATGTTGAAATGCAATGCGGTTCCGCGATTGATTCCATCAATCACGCCGCCTGGAAAATTCTGGCCGGTCAGGCGGACATCATGATCGCCGGCGGTTACGAATCATACAGCCAGGCCCCCTGCCGTTTCCCGATGAACACCGAACCTTTCAAGATGATTCCCCCGCTGCCGATCGCTTATTCTTTATCGCCGACCAGAGATCCGGCGACCATGAACATGGGACTGACGGCGGAAGCCCTGCAGAAGATGTACAATATTTCGCGCGCAGCGCAGGATGAATTTTCTTACCGCAGCCAGCAGCGCACCAAGAAAGCCATCGATTCCGGCTTCTGCGCCCAGGATATCATTCCGGTTACAGTTCCCCAGGGAAAGAAGAATCCTCCGCTGGAGTTCAAGGTCGATGAATTCCCCCGTGCGGAAACCACGATGGAAGGCCTGGCCAAGCTGCCCCCCGCATTCATTAAAGAAGGAACGGTAACAGCGGGCAACGCCTCCGGTCGTAATGACGGTGCGGCATTCGTTCTGATGATGACCAAAGAAAAGGCCGAACAGTTAGGCTTCAAGCCCTGGGCCAAGTGGCTCTCCGGCGGCGACTATGGCGTCGATCCCAAGATCATGGGCATCGCCCCCGCTTACGCGGTTCCGATGGCGCTCAAGCGCGCAGGCATCAAGATGAGCCAGCTCGATGTTATCGAGTGCAATGAAGCCTTCGCCGTGCAGAATCTGGCGGTGGCCGCGGAACTGGAAAAACAGACCGGTGATAAAGTTAACTGGGATAAATGGAACCCGAACGGCGGTGCCATTTCCTACGGTCATCCCAACGGCGCTTCCGGCGCGCGGATCTGCATCTTCACGATGCGCGAACTGCAGAAAAAAGGCGGCAAGTACGGTTGCTACAGCTCCTGCTGCGGTGGTGGCTTGGGCGTTGCGACGGTTATCGAGAACCTGACGGTATAATCTTTTTACGACAGGCGTGCTCGATTAAGCGCAGGATAGAACATTAATGCTGATTTCCAATGCCGCCAGGTTCAAATCGCCTGGCGGCATTTACTTGTAAACTGAAGGTTAAGCGGATCGGTAAGGGAACATCAGTAAAAGCCGGACTGCGGCATGCCGCACAAAGAAAAGGAAAAAGCTATGGCAGAAAAATTTATCAGCGATCGAAATTTGAAGTTTTTATTGTATGAAGTAAACGATACGGAATCTCTCTTAAAGTATCCCCGTTATGCCGACCACAGCCGGGAAGTTTTCGACATGATCATGGAAACTGCGATGAGAATGGGCAAGGATCTCTTTAAGCCCCTTTTTGAGGAAATGGACCGCAAGGGGCCCGAATATGTGAATGGCGAGGTCAAAGTTCACCCCAAAGTCCGCGACATCATGCGGGAGTGCGGCGCGGGCGGCTGGATTGCAGCGCCCTTTTCCTATGAAGATGGCGGACAGCAACTGCCGTTCACCGTCGGGGTCATGGTGCCGACGGCCATTTTTGGCGCGGCGAACTACTCCGCCGCCGTCTATCATGGTCTGACGCACGGTGCCGCGGGCCTGATCGTTTCCTACGGAACGCAGGAAATGAAAGACACCTATCTGCCAAAAATGATTGCCGGCGAATGGCAGGGTACCATGGCGCTGACCGAACCGCAGGCGGGGAGTTCGCTCACCGACCTCTCGACGACGGCAACGCCGACGGATCAGGGTTACTATAAAATCAAAGGCCAGAAGCTATTCATCTCCGCGGGCGATCATAACGGCGCGGATAACATCGTTCATCTGGCTTTGGTGAGACTCAAAGACGCGCCTCCCGGCGTGAAAGGCATTTCGCTCTTCGTTATTCCGAAGAAACGCATTAAGGCCGACGGGTCGCTCGAAGCCAACGATGTCAACTGTGCCGGCATTTATCACAAGCTCGGTTATCGCGGCGCGCCCATCACCCAGCTCGCCTTCGGCGAAAACGATGATTGCCGCGGCTGGCTGGTCGGAGAGGCTAACAAAGGGCTGGGTTATATGTTCCAGATGATGAACGGAGCCAGAATCGACGTGGGTCTGGGTGCCGCCTGTATTTCATCCGCTGCCTACTATGCTTCTCTGGAATATGCCAAAGAAAGACCCCAGGGGCGAAAATTGACCTCCAAAGATCCGCTGTCTCCGCAGATACCGATCATCGAGCATGCCGACATCAAACGGATGCTCCTGTTCCAGAGATCCATTGTGGAAGGGTCGCTCGCATTGCTGGTCCAGTGCGGTCTTTATGAGGATCTGGAGCACGTAACGGAAGGCGAGGAGCATGAAAATTATAACCTGCTTCTGGAACTTTTGACGCCTGTTGCCAAGACCTATCCATCGGAAATGGGTATTTTGTCCTGTTCGCAGGGCTTGCAGATTCTTGGTGGCTATGGGTTCTGCGAGGAGTTCCCCCTTGAACAGCATTACCGCGATGTACGGATCCACCCGATTCATGAAGGCACCACCGGCATCCAGGGCATGGACTTGCTTGGCCGCAAGATGATGATGAAGAAGGGCAAAGCCGCCCAGTTGTACCTGACGGAAGTCCGCAAGGCCGTCAAAGAAGCCGAAGGCGATGCGGAACTGAAGCCGCTTGCCGAGAAACTGACCGCAGCAGTGGCTCTCCTGGAAAAAGTGACGGCGCATCAGTTTGAAGTGGCCGCCACGAAGGGGCCGGAGATGTTCCTGGCTGACGCCACGCTTTATCTGGAATTTTTCGGTATTATTGCGATTGGCTGGCAGTGGCTTCGTCAGGCCTCGGCAGCCAAGAGGGCGCTTGCGAAGAATCCCGGCGAGGCTGATGTGAATTTCTTCAATGGAAAGCTCGCCACCTGCTACTATTTCTTCGGCTATGAACTGCCCAAGATTGAAGGCCTGTCCACCAGACTGCTGAATGGCGACGGCCTGACCGTGACGATGAAAAACGAGTATTTCGAAGATTAAAAACCTAAAGGCGGAAGACGGGCCAAACGGCCTGCCTTCCGCCTTTCATTGTAGACCTAACAGTCTACAGTCTAAAAGTCTTAACAGCTCTATCTAAAATTCCCCGTGTCCACCCCAGGTTTTTCCCCAGGAATTTCTGACGAGCAGCGCGCCGGTCTTTTTTTTGCTCCGGCAGCATCATTTTTGATTTCCATCTTATCCATCGTCCATCTCCTTGATCCGTCAGGATCGCGATAAATTTTTTAAAGTGACTTTACCGTGCGAAAAAATATTAAGGATTTAAATGAGTGTTTTGTTGATAGCAGAACATGCTAATTTGTCAGGATAATCATTGCGCCGGCCATTTTATGCATCGATCAACCGCCTGCGCGATAAATTGCGCTTGACAGCCTGAAATAATTGCGTTAAACAGCCAGACCTTAATAAAAAAAAGATGTTCGGGAGGAAGATACTTTTGGCAACACATAAATCAGCAGAGAAACGCGATCGTCAAAGCAAAGTCCGCCGGGAGCGCAATATCGCTGCCAAGTCCGCGATCAAAACAAAAGTCAAAACGGTTCTTGCAGCCGTTGACAGTAAAAACAAGGAGACTTCGGCAAGTGCTCTCAAAGCGACCGTTCCCGACCTGGCCAAAGCCGCTGCTAAAGGCCTGATCCACAAGAAGAACGCCTCGCGCAAGATTTCGCGCCTGACCAAAAAAGTTAACGCCCTCTAGTCAGCATTCATATGACGCGGTTGTGCTTCCGGGCAGGCCGCGTTTTTTACTGTCTCGCTATTTTCAAAAAATAAATCCTCTTACATCAGAGATTTTTCGCCCACAGCCTTGAAGAACGTGTAGCAGAAAACGCCGTCGTCTTCCGCCGTGCGGTACAGGTCCCTGATGCCCTGATCGAAGATATCCTGCTCGATGAGACCGGCCGCAAGAGCCGCTTCGCGAACGCCCTCGATCATGGCCGTGAATGTCTTTTTCGTGAAGCCGTCAACCAGTCCGGGCTTTCCCGAATCGACATACACCATCCGGGGTGAGACATGAACCCGGCTGAAGCCCGCTCTGTTCAAGCATGGATAAAGCTCCCTGCCGATCATGGCATTGCCGCCCGCGCGCCGCTGCAACTCAACCTGGCACTCGATCGCCAGGTGCGCTGCGCTGCTTGCCGGATAAAAATAGGCCGACCCGTGATCTCCTTCAATGACAGTAATTGTCCCCCCTTTTTTCAAAACACGTTTCAAACAGGAAAGCGCTTCGCCGGGGCGCGCCAGGTGTTCAAGAACAAAACAAATAAAAACATGGTCGAATGACTCCGCTGCGAAGGGCAGATCAAAGATATCGGCCTGCTGGAATTTTACATTCGCCAGACCCGCCTCGTCTGCTTTCCGCCTCGCTTCGATAAGCGAGGTCTCCGAGATATCCACAGATGTAATCAAGGCGTCGGGGCTGTTCCCGGCGAGCGTTAAGGTTTGCGCAGCAACACCGCAGCCCGCTTCCAGAACGAGGCTTCCTGCGGGATACGTGGTATCGGAGTGCAGCAAATCGACCAGCGTAGATGCCTGATCCTGCAAGCGTACATTTTCTCTATGATCATAGCCGTGCACGTACTTATTCTTCATGGTGTGTTTTCCGCCTTTTCAATAATAAAGATGAAATGTTTATTTCTGCCCGGCCGCGGGCGATATCGGGGAAGGGTTCATATTCCGGGACAGGAACGCATTGACGATGGACTTTAAATTTTCCTGATCACAAAAGAAAGCAAAATGCCCGCAGGCGCCATTGAGCTCGGCTGTTTCCGCTCCGAAGAGTCGTGCAAAGGCTTTGGCATCCTCCATATTAAACATCTGGTCCTGCGCGGAGGTGACGAGCAGGCATTTGGCCCGAATGGCTGCGGCAGCGGCCTTGCGGGACCCGCCAAAGTCTTTCAGGATATCGTGCGCCAGGATGGCCTTGACCTGCCAGGCCCAGTTTGTGGCATCATATTTGGACAGACGTTCCTGCTGCGAGCTGAGGAATGCGGGAAAGGCGGCCGCGCTTGTATTGGTCGATCGATAATCGGGCGCCCAGGCATGTAGAATATGGAGTGGTGCCAGGGCCTTCATCGCAGCCGCACTGCCCTTACACTCAGTGATGTTTTCGAGTATTCCGAGTTGTGCCGACCAGAAAAGCATTTCGGGGGAGGACATCCAGGCACCCCCCAGGATGGGGATTGCCTGATCCATAAAGGCCGGATAGGAAACCATCCACTGAAACGCCTCCATAGCGCCCATCGAAATGCCGGTCACTGCATGGATATGATGAATATTTAATGTTCCGGTCAGCACGGCATGCTGAGCGCGGACCATATCGCGGATGCTGAAGCCTGGGAAGGACCTGCCCGGCTGACTCGGGCTGTTGGAGGGCGACGAAGAGCCGCCTCCCCCGAAGGATTCAATTGCGATAACATAAAATTTCGAACTGTCGAAGATTTTGCCGGGTCCCAGGAAGCCGATCTCGACGAGCTCCTGCGGTGTTCCGGCGAGCCAGGTCGGAATCAGTACGACATTGGACTTATCGGCATTCAATGTTCCGGATGTGAGATAAGCCAGGCGGCAATCACGGATGATACTCCCGTTCTCCAGTCGGAAATCCCCCAGATCGGCATAACGGACAGGGCCATCTGCCCGGGCGACGCCATAAATGAAAAAGATAATAATCAGGAAAAGAAGAATGCAATACCGGCCGTTCTCAATACGATGGGACAATTTCTGTCACCTCTGCTTTTTGCCTCGGGTTCTGGATTACTGTTTCTTACCGATCAAATCGATGACGGTAATTTCCGGCGGAGCAAAGACGCGCACCGGGGGGCCCCAGGTCCCGGCTCCGCGGCTGACATAGAGCAGCTTACCGGGGGCCAATTCATATCTGCCGTAGTGTTTGGGGAAAAATAAACGGGTAACGATACTGAAAGGGAAAAGCTGGCCGGCATGCGTGTGGCCGGAAATCTGCAAATCAAAATTCGCGTCCTTATCGATATGAGGTTGATGCCTCAACAGTAAAACAAATCCGTCATGTTTTTCGGCAAGTGCCTTCAGAAAGGCTTCCGCTTTCTTCGTCAGACCTGATCGGTGACCGGTTTCATCATCCTCACCGAAAATCGTGATGCCTGCGGCGCTGGTAACGTCATCGCGCAAAAGCTCAAAGCCTGCCGCCCGTGTAAATTCCATAGATTCCCGGAGTCCGGCATAGTATTCGTGATTGCCCAGAATGGCGAACTTGCCGTACGGGGCTTTGATCTCGGCAAAGCGTTTGGCATCGTCCATGATGTTGTTGAGTTCGCCGTCGAGCAGGTCGCCCGTGGAGATCAGAATATCGGGTCGGCTTTCCCGGATGAGTTCCAGAAGAGGACTTAAGCGACGGTTCCGGATAATGATTCCGACATGCACATCGGAGATCTGGACAATACGAAGGTGTCCGTCTCCGGGGAGAACTTGATCCGTTGTGATTTGCAGATTCTTGACGCGGATGTGCTGAGCGTCAATATAGCCATAAACGACGAGGGCGGCGGCCAGAAATGCGGCCAAGCCGAACGTGACCGCTTTGAGCGTGAGGGTTCCGGTTTCGGGAACGATCAGCTTGTGGACGACCCGAATCAATTCCAGAGAAACACTCCAAAAGAAAAACAGGAAGACTAACGCCATCCAGATATAGCCGATGCACGCGACCAGGCGGGCGAGGTGCTCATAACGCATGGTTTCCAGCGTCCGGACAATGACCGGAGCAAGAATCAGCAGGATGATGAAGATCAGGATGATGCCCTGCAGAAGACCGGAAAAGTGAAGGATACTTCTGGCGCGGAAAAAGAAGTAAAAATTGATTCCGCCATACAGACAAAAAAAAGTTAAAAGAAAAAGAATCATCTGATTTTCCTGTTTATCCGTAATTGTTGTCGAAGGCTAAAGGAAAATGAACACGATGTCAATTGCTAAGCCGCAGATTGATGTTGACAAGGTCAATTCCTTAATATAAATACGACGTCTCTTTCGGATGCCGATGTAGCTCAGCTGGTAGAGCAACTGATTCGTAATCAGTAGGTCAGCGGTTCAAATCCGCTCATCGGCTCCATTTAAATTAAGGGTTTAGGCAATAAATGCTTAATCCCTTTTTCTTTGTCCGAAAGTGTTTTACCACTTCTTTACCACTTTCGGATTCTATTCACGGAGTCCATTGCGCATGCCCAGAGACTGGAAGAACAAAAAAGACTATGATTACATGGGTAATCACACGTCTGAATTATGGGCATGGGAATTTCTGCGGCGAAATCAAGAATACCGTAAAGACTGGGAAACAGCATTGGCAAAATGGAATAAAAGAAGAAACCGTGGAAAGAGTTCGTGGAGACAACTGGTCGATCAAGGTTACAATGCGGAAAATGAGCGTCCCGAAAGAATATCTTTTAAAAATGCGCGATCTCGGTGGGGATTATTAGAACAAAATATTGTTGATCCCGATATAGATATTGATAAACGAAATAATGAATTTAATATGCCTCTTTTTTATGAAGCGGGGCTTCTATTTCACGATAACGAATTCAGCATACTGCAAGTACTGGGTATCGAAAAATCACAAGTTATTTTGCTTTTTGATCTTAATCATCGCATTAAACAGCAATACGATCAAAATGAAGCAGAATTATTGGCCTTGCAGAATGAATTCTTGCGTGGAAAAAGGATCCTCGATCGTAAAAATACGGGGAAACACGATTTATGGGGAAAATATATTAGAATCTTGGATGCGTACGAAGCGAAAATAAAACCAAGTGAAATTGCGCCAGTTATATTTCCTGACCTCGAAAATGACTATCCAGGATTTAAAGGCACTAGGAGAGTATCTTCATATTTCAATTCCGCTAAAGAATTAGTAGATGGAGAATATTTTAAAATATTACAAGAGACTTCCATCAAGAAACAAATAAAAAACAAATAATATAAAATACATATAAACTTTTTCTAATCCAAGTTCTTCCCGTAGGTTTCCTATACTATTAATAAATCGATGATACATTCCTTTACAAAATAAATGATTCTGAAGGAGGAATTATCATGATCGAAAATAACACCGACAAAATTAACTGGAGCCATTTACTAGATCAGCTTCCCGATCCTGTGTGGCGTAGCCGGTGGGATACATTGGCTGAAAAGTACGGCCTGCCGTTCAAGCGTTCTTACATGCAAAACCTAGATTCGGAGGGCAGGGGTCCTGAAAAAAAGTACATGAAGGAACGCGTTGCATATCCGCGAGCCGAATTAGTCAAATGGCTGAATTCACTTTAACATAAGGAGGCAAACTATGACTGATACTGTTAAATTTCAAGATGCGATCGGCATTGCATATGAAGATATTGGTGAGACCGTGTCGTTGGGAAGTGGCAAAGCGTTAGGGCAGGAGTGCTACGGAACGTATGGAGCCAAATGGTTTATCAAAAAGCTATACGGGAATAAGCCCTTTGGCCAGCTTCTCTTAGTCTCCGAAAATGGCGTTCTAATGATCGCTGATCCAATGCAAAATTCCGCCATTGCGCGATTTGTTGTCGAAGAATCGAAGACGCAGGATTTATCTTTCTGCATCGGATTGGTCGACGATCATGTCGAAGACAAGAATTATCGAGGTCGGAAGGGTCGAGCCGTCGTGCCTGGCCTGTGGATAAATGTGAAAATTCAGGATTCGACGAAAAAAGAAAAATGGCTGCCTTCGGAGGCTGAAGCGATTAGCTTTCTGAAGTCGCGGAAGATGAAGCCACAAATTATTGTGAACGCTGTTTCCGAGCTCCAAGCCTACTGGTTATTCGAGAAACCATTTATTGTCAATAACCGCCCTACTGAGAATGAGATATCGAAATTATCGAATGAATTCCAAAATACACTGATTGCCGAAGCGCAGCGTCATGGTTGGAAAATCGCTAACACCTCGTGCATTACAAACCGTCAACGAATTCCCGGCACGTGGAATAGATCACTTAATCCGCCGGCGCCGATAACCCTTTTGGAGGTGCAGAATATATGAGCGGTTATTCAACGACAGATTTTCAGGAGTTTATTGATATACCAATCAGTTCGTTTCCGGAAATTCAACGATCCAAGAAGTCAGGAATAGAGAAGCCCTCGGCCGCCATTGCCGGGAATGCGGACAACCAAAAAAGACAGGAATCGATCTATGACGAGGAGGGTACTATTTCTGAAAACCGATCTTGCGACCTGAATCGGCGAACAGAAAAACTCGAGCCAAAGCGGGATGATATCCTTCCGGAAGTCCTCCTATTCAAGAACGGTACCGGTGTAACAATCGTTGAAACAGCAGAAAACTTCGGCAAATTATACGAAGAAAAAGAAGTGCTTTTCCGCAGGATATCGGCCGATGGCCATGAGCCGCAAGTTCAGACTGTAGCCAACGACAGAAGCCTAAGGATGTTGTCGGCAGCGCTGGCCTGCTCTGAATTTGAGAAAGTTGCCCGAATTACAACTTATAAAAATTATAAGACTGTCCATGCGGTCTTAACAGAAAATGACACAAAACGAATTTTATGTTGCCCAAATTTCATGAATAGGCTCCCGCCACTTCGAATGTTTGCAAAATGCCCTGTCATAATTGAGGCCGCAAACGGCGGTACCAGAATCATCAATACTTATGACCGGCGCACCGGAATATTTGCGATGGGCGAACGGCCGGCGGAAGTGGATGCTAATGAGGCAATTGAAATCATACTGTCGAGCATCGATGAATTTCATTTCAAATCACCCGCAGATAAATCTCGCGCTTTAGCGAGTATTATCACGCCTGCCATTATTATGGGTGGAATTGCAAATTTTCGATCGCCCATCGATTTGTCCGAAGCGGACGACAGTCAGGCAGGAAAGGGATTTAGAACCAGAATAAACGCCGCCTATTATAATGAGACGCCGTATCCCATCAATCAGCATCGTGGTGGTGTGGGCGGCATGGGAGAAAGTTTCAACCAGGCATTGATTGAAGCAAGGATCTTCATCAATCTCGATAACCTTAAGCCGGTCAAAGGAGGCGTGTTTGATTCCGAGCCACTTTGCTCTTTTATGACGGAGGATAATTATTATGCTAGGATGCTTCGAAAGGGAATGTTCATCAATCCACGGCTGCATATCATTCAAATGACGACGAACGGTTGCACGCTGTCAAAAGACTTGATGAACCGTACCTCCCCGGTTGCTATATTGAAACGGAACGGGCACAGCTATAAAGAATTTCCAGAAGGCAGCATCCTTGATCATGTCCGGCATAACCAATCAAAGTTTCTTGGCGCTGTCTTTTCGATCATAAGACCATGGGTCCTTGAGGGAAAGCCGAAAACATCGACTACAGCACATGAAAGCTCATTTACGCCATGGGCCCAAAGTCTGGACTGGATTGTCCAAAATATCATGGGGCAGGCACCGCTTCTAGATGGATATGAACAAGTGCACAGTCGCATAACGTCACCGTATTTACAAAAATTACGAGACATCGCCCTGGCCGTTATCAAGGCCGGACGAGGAGAATGGATAACGGCGTCAGATATAATTGAAACCGTTGGTCTTCACGGGATTGCGTTGCCAGGTGTTAAGCCCGGGTATGACTTTGAAGCGATGACAATGGATGAGAAGGAAAATGCGAGGAGGCAACTGGGAAAGTCTTTTAAAAATGCGTTTGATAGTTACGGCAGCAGTGATGTTCTGATCCTCGACGGAATAAGAATTGCGCGGAAAGAAGAAACCAAAACGTATGTTGACAACACAACCAGGGATCTAAAATATTATAACTTTTCAGGCTAAGAACAATTTCTACCATTCGGTAAGAAGAACATAATTTCCATAAACGGGGATCTGAGATATAAAGGATACCGCTGATTTAAAGAAAATTTCATCTGAATACAAAAACAGCTCTGACAGAGCATGTTGTCAGAGCTATCCAATTCAATAGCTTTTTTTATTTAGTCATGTAATTTACTGGCCGTTCGTATTAGCGATGAAATACTATTGACGGTGATATAATGCGAATGCGACTTTTTATCTTTATATTTCTTACTCCCCTTACCACAAGTAACCTTAGCTATCCATTGATCTAATTGATTACTTGGTTGACCTACTATTTCAGTCCTGCAAGCATCTTTGTCTTTATCATATATTTTATTCATTTGTTTTTCTCCCGCTCTAGGCTTCCTTACTACTAATTTGTTTTTTTAGTTGATTAAGAAAAACATAAAGCAAATCTGCAAACGACAAACCTAATTCCGGACCATATCTATGATTAAATACTTTTGTACTGTTACAGTATATACACAAAAAACCCCAAAAATCCCACCCATTACCATTCGTGCTTTTGCCGCTATTTGAGCCAGATACTGGTGGTTCTGCATCGCCGATAAATCTAATCGGCAGAATAAGACAACTTCTGAAATTAAGGGGCCACCGAGTGACAAACGAGAAGAGACCTAAGAACGTCACCAATTCTGGTTCTCCCACGTCTTTAATTTTAAAATAAGAATGTTGATATTTACGCGCTTTCCATTCTTTCCTTACGTTATTACACAGGTAATATCTACTACATCCATTAATAGAATACCACAAATTTTTAAAGTCAGTATTGTCGTCTATATAGTGTTTAAAGTTATCTCTCTTTGACATTCTGTCAATAACATCATCTGCCAGAAAATCTTTATTAACAGATACAACTTCAAAGCTACCATTATTCGTCGGTCTCATTTCTTCTAGAACGCATGTGCATGTCTTCCCGGTTAGAATTGAAAAGCTAGTTGCGATAGCAAATAAAATTTCCTGAATTCTGTTATCAATATCTTGAGGTTTATTATTTTGAATATACGCTAATGTGTCTCGAATGAGGTGATTGACAAAATGAACGAAATAAACAGTTTCTGCATAACGATGTAATTTCAGTCTCTCTCTTATGTATATATACCCTATTAACAATAGCACGATAATACATAGAAATATTTCAAATACATATTCTGAAAAAATTTTACCTTCTCTGCCAAAGACGAAACCAAGGAATATGGCGAGGAGCGATGCAGTTGTACCGATTATCGTGTATATTTTTAAGACGTTTAGGCTTTTAATTTTAGGTAACTGATCTTTATACAGCGCAATTTTTGCTGACATTAATACGTTTACCTTATTCGATTATCAAATTAAGTGCGCTGTGTATTATTATATTTTATTTTATTTATCAACGAATTTATTGATTGTTTTTCAAACTTCTTCCATTTTAAACTTTTAATGAATTGATCTCCCCTCGACCTTGTAACTGGAATTTCAGGCGGTGATTCGATTCAAATATTGATACCGGAACAGACCAACTCAAAGTCAGGCTATACGGCATCGATGCCCAGGAAACGCCAACGATGATCGGTCAGAGCCGCCGAGTCAATAAACCGGGGCACTGCCCCTATGGCGAAGAATCTTGGAAGGCTCCGGAGCGCAAAGTAAGTGTGAGGAATAAATATAGATGATTGCATGATTGATTTCTTATTACTTGATTGTGGCGGTGTGTCAGGAGAAGAACGGGGAGAAGGCTTTAAGATAATCGCTGTAGTAAGTGACCTTGATGGCGACAATTTCATTCAAACAGCTGTCGACCTGATTCATGAGCGTAGTTATATTGCGGTAATAAGTTCTGAACGCTACTTTTGGAATGCTCTGAGAAGAAGTGCTGGGATCAAAGTCGATAACGCATTTCTAATGCATGAACTATGTCCATTTTGGATGGACAGAATATTCTTGACACAGAAGTCTGCACTTCCTATACTGCACATAACTTGTAACTAAAAGACAGTTCTTGTCGAATTTAATAACTTCTGTGCCCAAGATTCACGAGTGGCGACGTAAACCATTATTCAATCGGAGGAGGAAACGATGGCCACTGCGGAACAAATAAAATCTCTGATACGCTCTCACCTTAACGATGATCCTGAGCGATTCTATTCAATCGCCCTTCAATTGGCAGCTCACGAAGCCAAGCAGGGGCATATCGCACTAGCGCACGATATTCGCGATATTGTCGAAAAGGCACGTAGGGCCAAAGGAGCGGTAGTCCTTCGGTTCCCTAGGGACATGCTGGGCCTAGTGATATCGGAAAATCCGGAAGTTTCCATGTCAGCCCTCGTTATTCCCATGGTTCTTGAAGAGCGTATCGCAAGAATCATCCATGAATACCGTCAACAGAACAAACTCAAATCTCACGGACTGACCCATCGACGCAAAATATTGCTCATTGGGCCTCCCGGCACCGGAAAAACCATGACTGCCAAAGTGTTGGCACATGAGCTCAATTTGCCATTGCATACAATTCAGGTTGATCGCTTGGTGACCAAATTCATGGGAGAAACCAGCGCCAAGCTCCGCCAGATATTCGACCTCATTCAAAATGAAGTAGGTGTGTATCTTTTTGACGAATTCGATGCCATTGGCGGAGAGCGTTTATTAGAAAACGATGTGGGGGAAATGCGCCGTGTATTGAATGCATTCCTGCAATTTATCGAGCAGGATTCATCCGACAGTGTTGTGGTCGCGGCAACTAATAGTCCGAAGCTGCTGGATCGTGCGCTTTTCCGCAGATTCGATGATGTTCTATACTACGGGCAACCGTCTGACGAAGAGCGCAAACGTCTGATTGAGAATATCTTGGGCTCCTATTTGGCGACTTGTATTGAATGGAAACAGGTGATTTCAGACAGTAGTGGTTTAAGCCACGCAGAAATCGATCAAGCCTGTCGCGATGCCATCAAGAAAGCGATACTATCTGAAAAAACCAAGGTGAAAGTGAATGAACTGTGTTCTGCGCTGAATGAACGATCAGATGCGCACAGAGGAATTGGGGGGCGATAATAAGTGGCGGACTTTCGGCTCCCACACATCCTCATTCGAGAACAACCGGAAAACAGTGACTTCACCAGCACCCGATCCATTGGTGGACAAAAACAAATTCCTGAGCGTCCTCGTGACATTCACAGTGCTTACTTGAAAAGCAGACTTCAGCAGGCTTGGCTGGATGCTAAAAACGAGCGCGCCGTGACCCATGTCGAACGTAACGGTGTTTACATCGAATTCAAAAGCGATCCCGGCGCTGATCTGATTATAAAAAGCCTCGAAGAGATGAAATCCAAGAAGATTCGCCTGCTCAATGTTCGCACAGAGAAGGAGACGGTTACCAATGAAATTACCAATGAGCCGGAAGAAGTGGTTACTACCTTTGCAACAGTTTTTGTCGCTAACGAAAAAGAAGATTACTTTTTAAGGAAAATCGAGGAATATGCGGAAAGGGACACCCCCAAAGGATTACCGAAAAATGCTGATCTGATTAACAGCATCGCGGATATCAAAAAAGCATTAGCGATTGATTCATTCTGGCAAGATGACAGATCGTTGATTCCTGACGACAGCCCCCAATGGTGCGAGATTTGGCTGAGTAACGATACGAATGAGACCGTAGTCCGCTTTGACGAACTCCTAAACAGTTTACAACTTCAATCAAAGACAGGTGTTATCCGATTTCCGGAACGTACCGTTAAGGTCGTCTTTGCAAGTAGAGACCAGTTGGCGCAGCTTTCCCTTTCATCTGATGACATCGCCGAATATCGCTTAGCTAAAAGCACCGCCGAGTTCTGGACAAGTTTGCGGAACAAAGGTCAGGTCGATTGGGTGAAAGACCTGGTTAACCGCACTCAATATGAGCAAATATCCGACGTCTCAGTGTGTATCTTGGATACCGGCGTGAACAATGGGCATCCCCTCCTTTCGCCAATCCTAAACGATGACGACTGCCAGTCGGTGGATCCGGCTTGGGGAACCCACGACCACGACAAACACGGTACGTTGATGGCGGGAGCTGCCGTCTATGGCGACCTCGTCACAGCACTATCGAGTAGCGGGCCTATCAACGTAAAACACTGTCTTGAATCGGTCAAGATTCTTCCGCCGAATAGGTCCAGTCCTACCGACCTATGGGGATATATAACATCGCAAGCCATCAGCCTTGCCGAGATCCAAGCACCCGCAAGAAAGCGAATCCATTGCATGGCCGTGGCTGCTATGGATACACGCGACCGTGGGCGCCCGAGCTCCTGGTCAGGGCAACTAGATCAGATCACGGCCGGGACCGATGATGATACCAGAAGACTTCTGATCGTAAGTGCCGGCAACTCAGACCCGGCAAGGCGAGCACAATATCCGGATTCTCAGATCGCGGACTCGATCCATGATCCGGGTCAATCCTGGAATGCGCTGACGGTTGGTGCATATACAGATCTGGACACAATTCTGGAACCAACGCTTCTAGGTTACATGCCAGTTGCTCCCAAGAGTGGGCTCTCTCCTTTTTCAACGACATCCTTCTGCTGGGAAGATAACAAGTGGCCGATCAAGCCGGAAATTGTTCTGGAAGGTGGCAATTTGGCGCGTGATGGCAGTGGCTTTGTGACTGAGTGTGACGATTTATCGCTCCTTTCAACCTTCTATGATCCGCAGACAAGCCATTTTTACCCATTTAACATGACCAGCGCCGCCGCTGCACAGGCATCCTGGATGGCTGCCCATATTCAAACGCAATATCCGAATTTCTGGCCGGAAACAATTCGTGCATTGCTGGTGCATTCCGCCAATTGGCCGGATGGCCTTTGGCAACAGCTCAGTGGCGATGGGTCGAAAACCGCGATCAAGAGAATGATGAGCATATGTGGTTACGGCGTGCCGAACCTGGAGCGGGCACTATTCAGTGCATCGAATTCCTTGACCCTTATCGCGCAGGCTGAGCTTCAGCCCTTTGACAAAAAAATAGATGAGGCGGGCAACGCGAAATCGGGATACCGAACCAAGGATATGCACCTTTATGAGTTGCCGTGGCCCAAAGAGGTGCTGCGCAGCTTGCCGGATGGTACGGAAGTGGAGATGAAAGTTACGCTATCTTATTTCATCGAGCCCGGTCCCGGTGAGATTGGGTGGCAGGACCGATATCGCTATGCGTCCCATGCACTGCGCTTCGAGTTGAAATCTCCCACTGAGACAAAAGAACAGTTTGTAAAGCGCATCAATAAAGCGGCCAGGGAAGAGGAAGAAGGGCATCCCGGCACACAAAGCCCTTCCGACCACTGGAAGATCGGCCAGGCTCGCGACCGAGGCTCTATCCATTCAGACATCTGGCAAGGTACAGCCCAACAGCTTGCGGACTCTAATATTATTGCAGTTTCACCTCGTATTGGCTGGTGGAGGGAGCGCGCCTATCTTGGCAGGTGGAATCGCCAAGCACGGTATTCTCTGGTTGTGTCAATCACAACTCCAGAAGAGCGCATCGACGTGTACACGCCGGTCGCCATTCAGGTCGGTATAGCTGTGCCGATCGAAATAACGACTTAAATGGGCGGGTGACGTTGACTACGGAGCAGGTCTCGTATTGAAGGCAATATCAATACCGTATACCACATAGGTTAAGCGGTAATCATTATAATCATAAGCCGATAATTATTGATGAGTCGGGTGATGTGAACTCCCCTGGCGGCGCTAATCATACCTTTTTTGCCCCTTGTAGATTCTGTGGAGAGCAAACATTACATGGAAGAATGACTATCAAGATGAACGCTTGCTTTTATTTTTCTTGAAGACGATCATTATTAGATTATGGGATCAAATGTTTTTACGAGCGTTCAACATCTTCTTTTTTTTGATCCGTATTAATAGAACGAAACGCATCTCCTTTTTGTGATCGGTTATGAACGGTTGTTATTATCAGATCCGTCAAACGTTCTTTACTCTTCCATTTTAAAGCCAGCCGGGATCTATCCATTCCATGTTCTGCAATAATGTCCTTCAACTCATTGATTGATAATTCACTAAGGCGCGCCTTAAGGGCATCAGGCTGATCACTGTAAACGAGCATTGGATCAAATGGCCCTGGTTTTCTTCGGTGCGTACGTATTGGTTTCTCAGAATCAAAATCAGTTTCCTTTTTAATACATCCGATTATACGATCTCGAAAAGCACCGTTAGTTTCCATTTCTCTGAGCATTTCTTGAAAAATGTTCTTAAGGATTCTCTCTATCTTCATTATCCTGCAACCTCCATAATCTCTTTAGCAAGATTATAAAATAGATCATATCTTCCGCCGTAGCCATATTTCTGCCGCAAAGTATTAACCGGTTCATATTCTGCTGCCGCACCGATGGCATCAGCTTGAGGAATTACTGTTCCAAATATTTCTGGATACTTTGCTCTATCCTCTCGAAGGTGTCTTAAAGTCCGTCCGTGTAAGGGCGATACGGCCTGATACTTTGTTACAATAATCCCATATGGATATATGGGCTCACCTATCGTTTTTGCAAAAGAATCTATCCTCGTGATAATTTGGGGTATTCCGTAAGTAGATAAAACATCAGGAATAGTGGGAATAATGTATCCATTTGAGATTCGCAAACCATTTAATGTTATCAAACCTAAATTTGGAGGGCAGTCAATTAAAACATAATCGTATTCTTCGAGAATTGGTTTAACCGCCCTCCGTAAAACCTCTGTTGGATTGTTTGCATAAAAACGACCACTGGGCATGGTCCCAAGTTGATCTTGAATATCGATAAGGTCAATACTGGATGGAATAAGATCCAGCGTTCTTACGTCACGTACATTAGAGACGCCTTTTTGTAAAGTTTTCTCCAATATAAAATTATTTGTTTCGTTTATTGCATCTTTAAACAATGTGGCAAGCGTAAAACCTCTTTTATTAAGAATATCCCATTTTTCTTCACCAATAAGCATCGTGGTTGCATTAGTCTGTGGATCGAGGTCAATTATCAAAACACGCTTACGAAAAGCCTCGGAAAGCATTTCACCAATAGCTACTGTCGTTGTTGTTTTTGCCACACCGCCTTTTAAATTGATTGTCGAAATTACGGTACTCATGTTACTCCTCCTTTTCTTCAGCCATTTGCGAATTTGGTCAACATTAAATGCCGGGCCAGATTTCAAATCTAAGACAGGCTTCGGGAAATCAGCATGCCTTGAACGCCAATTTACAACAGCGGCCGGCGTAACTCTTGCCATCTGAGCAATTTCATAAATTCCTACTATATCTTGATTTTCCATGATCCTCCTCAGCGTTTACACTGCTTTCACCGTGTATTTAGTAAACATTGTGAACTTTATTCACATTATTGTCAAGAAATATTTTCTTCTAAATGCGCTTATGATTAGATTTCAGAGATAGGCGTGTAATATCAAGATATTGATAGTCAAGTCAAATCACGCGTGAGTCCGCCACTCGTAACTAATTCTCCAATTATCGACATTTCGACAATTCCATTAAAATTGCTGAATACGTGAATGCACAAAAGTCCTTCACATCTCTTTTATGGGCGCTTTCCAGATATTTCGAATTCTAAGAAAAAATGCTGCGTTTTGTAAGTGGAGTTACTATCTATTACTGAGAACCTGGATATTTAGGCACCCCCGGGTTTGACGGATGCTCACCGCCTTCGGCGGTTCGCTCTCTGCTTCATGACTCCCTGATCCTTGCTGCCATGCACGTTACAACAGGCCCACTCAGTCACACCCTTTGCATTCGCAAAGGTTGCGCCTTCGCTACCCTGTGCGTAGTTGACCGGCACCATGCAACGTCACGCCGCCTGCATGGCCCTGCAGGCGATCGCGCCGAGCATCGTGCCTTACTGCAATCTTGCTGCCATGCGCGTTTCTATGCGGTGTGGCACATGGTCGCATGCTCCACTGCTTCAGCAACAAGCGTCCGTCCATGGTCGTTTTAAGGTTTGGTCGCCAGTTGCTTCATTCGTTCCACACGCTCTCAAGTGCCTGTCCATTTGATTCTGTTCTAAGCGGTACGCAACATTCGCCCAGGCGCATTCGCTGATTGGGCTCAGAGCGTTGCAATCCGATTTATCGTTCTATGAGGTATGGCAAGTCGTTCGCAGCGGCACGTCGCATAAGGCGCCTTATGCAACATGGTTCTTTGACAAAGAACTTCCCGCTGCTCACTAAACATAACAAGTTATGCAACCTTGCCGTCTATTATTAATAGATTTATTTCTTTACTGTAGTCGGCTCTATTTCTTTTTTGCTTTTAAAGTCTTTTTGAGGATTGTTACGCGCTCCTTGTATTTCTGAATCTGCTTTTCAATTTCCGCCGGTTTCTTCTTCGACCAGTTCAAATACATCGTCCGGGCCCTCGTGCATTCTCTGCAGTCGCCTTGATACCGCCGGTATAGCTCTCCGGTCTTGACTGACTCAAACTGTTTATCAGGATCGCCTTTTTTCAATATTGCACCGCACTTGCGGCACGTCGTCCGTAAATCCGTGTCTGTGTGATCGCGTCCTCTGATTCCCATACATGCCTCCTTTTTTCGGTCATATCAGTTGCCAAAAAGGAATGCCATGCAAAATGATTATGCAGATGTTCTTTGCTGCGCCGCTGCGTTGGCATTGCAGCGGGTTTGTTATCCCCCTGCCTCCCGTCCCGTCCGCCCCCGAGGGCTCCCCGTTTCTCAGCGCCTCTGATGCGCCTCCGCCCCTGCTTGCAACCTTCGGTTGCACAGTCGGCGCGCATCAAAGATCAATGGTTACGATTTGCACAGACTCCGGTAGACACACCACAATGCTTCGCCTGCACCAGGTTCGTCTGTAAAGGCGAGCATTGGGTAGACATACACTTTAACGGCCAGCATAGATTCCACCCCGGGAAACGCATTTTAACGAGCCAGGGACCATGTTTAAAGCAACTTCATGCCCCGCCTGATATTAAGTTCAACCGTGTCATGGGAATTGATTTTATTCTGTCTTCTTAATAAATATTTCTATTTTAGAAAGGAGAATTATGAATTACTACGCCAAAGCCATCGAAACAATTTATAAGGGGTATCGGTTTAGATGCAGGCTCGAAGCACGATGGGCCGTGTTCTTTGATGCGCTCGGTATGCCATTCGAATACGAAAAGGAAGGATTCGTTCTGAATGATGGCACAAAATATTTGCCGGATTTCTGGTTGCCTTCGTTAAAACTGTGGGTCGAGATCAAGAGTGAGTTGAATTTCCTTGAATACGTAGTGCCGGATTTTTATAACGCTGCCTTATCAAGGATTGAAAAGTTATATTCCTGTCCGGAACTTAATTTGATGCGGCGATTCAGGGATTGTCAGCCGTGGCCTGTTGCTTGTGTCGCCGGTCAGCCGGGCAAACACAAAATATGGTTCTTCGGATCGGATATGTCGAGCAGCAGTGCCGGCGAATATGAAGATAGCAATGCTCTTTGGTGCGTCGCCAATGGTCAGGTCACTTTGAACGTTCATATATCAAGTCCAGACCGCGAAATATACGGAGATAGCTTGAATGGTCCTATGCTTGAACACTTCACGCTTGCCAGGGATCACAAATTCATTGTTGGACCGATCGAGGATGCACTGAAGAAAGCGCGCCAGGCGAGGTTCGAGCATGGCGAGAAGCCGGAGATTAAGTGATATTATCCAAAAGTTTTCAGATTAGGGCGCATCAATAAATATATTATGGCCCCTCAGGCCATGTCGCAGATTGCCAAGAATGAATGAGATAAGGTTTATACTCACCATTAAAACTCTCAATGCTGTTGCTTTGCTTCTCCTTATTTCAGATACGTAATCTCTGCCCCCCGCATCATTCGGGCTTCTTGGACGCCAGCTTCGAGGGAAAAAGCGCCGCTTTCAAATTTCTGGAACATATCGAGACCTCGATCCAGAGAGATTCTCCAGCCTGTATCCGTTTCCACGCTGCGGGCGTGAAAGTTTGGACTGTGGCTCAGTTCCCAGGAAAAACTCACACGGGAACCGGTGAAGGTTTCTTCAATCTGGGCGAAAAACTCTGCTTGTTTTTCGCATGTACCTGGATCGGATTGCGTTACCAGATGGACTTCCACCTCATCTCCTTCCGGTACCACCTCGTGGACCATTTGCAGAAATTCCATCAGGTTGCGAACCTGAAAGAAAAGCCGGATGTAAGGATCATGGACAATGATTCTTCTCGCACCGTGTAAGTGATCGGCGAAGATACGGCGATAACTCCAACCGCGGGCATTTTCAGGAATCGTCAAATGACCCTGAAAAGGCGCTGATGTTTGACCAACACCCGATGTTGTTTCACCTGCGGGAGTCGGGTTTGCTGAGACTGCTCCGGAGGATTCCTCTGCTCCGGCAGCCTGTTCAGTTCCCTCTTGCACCCCTTTCATGTCATCTTCTTTTGATGCCTCTCTGGTTGGTCTCCGGAAAAAAGCGGGATACTGTTCCTCTTCCGGCGTTAGAACCTCCTGAAGTTTCCCGTCTGATACACGGCGATAAACAAAATCATGTGGTGCGAACGTGTCATCGATGCGCAGAATGTGCTCCCGAACCCGGCGGCGCTCCTCCATCGCGAACCGCAGCATTTCCTCACATTCCGCCTCACTGCACTTACCATCCGGGTAGATAAGTTTCATCAGACCTGAAAAAGTTTTTTCGATGCCGGTCTCGTCGCGGGTGGACAATTCCGAAGCGATTTCCATGTGTGCCTTGTAGTTTCCCGTAAAATCTTCATTGCGCATGTGCTTGAGTATTTCTGCAAGGTAATCCACTATGAACCCGTACCCGGATGAGAAAAGCTCGCTGCTTATAACGGGGGACTCCCAGCCCGGGCTGTATGCATGGATGCGATCCAAGAAGGCAGAGTCAATATATTGCTCTGGAAGTGGTTCAAAGAAATGGGAATGCTTGAGCATGTAAGGGACGGATTTCTTCGTGTTGCCCATGAAGACCATTGAGGCTTCGGCGCTCAATTGTTCGATACCGCGAGAAAAGGATTTGTTGGCCATATAGTTCTTCATAATGTCCACAAGGGCCTTGTCCACCTTTTTGTCCTTGCCCGCGAACTCGTCAAAGCAGATACAGTCCCAGTAACCCACAAGGCCGATACGACCGTTAGAGTTGTTTACGAAGAGTTTCGGCGCTGAAACCTCGGAACCGGAAATGAGGATGCCGTTCGGAGAAAACTCAGCGTAGATGTGAGATTTTCCCGTTCCTTTCGGCCCCAGCTCGATGAGATTGTAATTGTGTTCACAGTAAGGAATAAGGCGGAGGAGAAATAGGAAGATTGCCCGGCGGCTCAGGACCTCCGGGTTGAAACCGATAGTCTGCATCAGGACGCCCAGCCATTCATTCGATGTGAAATGGCTGCGGGCTTTTACGAACTCATCGAAATCGATTCGTGAAACCTGAATCGGTTTAATCGCGTCAATTTGCCAAGGGCTTGATTTCCGGTCTTCCGTAACCTCATAGTTTAAATCTATAATAGACCAGATGCCGCCAACAAGAAGTTTAGGATGGCGGCGAACGAAATCATCCGGAACAGGCACCTTTGTCAGTCCAAGATTAGAAAACTTAGCTTCGTAATAGCCACCCTTATCATTCAACTCGACAGTTACTTTGTCGATGATCTTGTGGTTCCTCTTTTCTTTGATTGTGGATTTCACAAGTTCTGACTGGTTCCGGTACACATAGTGCTTTGCCAGTATCTTCCTGACGCTTTCCATTCCGGCCTCCAGCGCTGCGGGATCGTCGGTGGCACAATGCTGTCCCAGAAGATATTCTAGGACATAGGTGGGGACAATTGCGTTCTGCTTGAGTCCCTTGGTCAGGTCTTTGCGAACCACCAATCCCGGAAAATATTTAAGGATCTTTCGATCAAGAGCGCTGAGCTTGGCTGCTGTCAGATCCAAAGGCGCTGGTGTTTCGTCCGCATTCGGCAAAGGTTCATCATTCATCGAAATCACTCCCAAATGGTTTCTGCAATCTTAGTGTGTAGCTTCTGTAAACGACGGACTGACTGGTCCCCGGCAGCGTCTCCTCCATGCGCAATTCAATCTCCTGATTATTGCAATCGTCTGCGTTCCTGGAAAGAGCAAGAACAATCGTCGTTTCTCTCCGTCTGGCTTCGCTGTCGGAGGAGTCAAAGGAAACAGCGCGTACCTCAGACAAAGGCGCTCCCTCTTTGGAGAACAGCCCTATCCGAAGCTGCCGGGCAAGAATCTTGTCATCAATCGGCTGCTCCTGATAAAGAGCGAAACTGGCTTGGCCGGTCGTAATTTTAGACGGCAGCCGGAGAACGTCCACCTCGACACGGCTTGTGTCACTGGCGCGCGCCTTATGGATACGTAGCACGGGCACAACGATTTCCTGGAGTGCTGTACCGCCATGAACGTAGCGTTTTCCGGACCCTTGCAAAGGGAAACGGCCAAGCGACAGGGGAAAGGCAACCGTCCACTCCCCGGTCCAACCAAGATCAGCAGCCTGAAAGAGCTTCACACCCGGACCGTTTTGAACATGGTTGCCCATCGCAAAACGCCGGCTGCGGTATGTCCATTCAACCGCCTGCGGCAGGGTCGCCATATCGGCTTCTGCCACAGCCTCCTGCTGAAAGAGGAAACCATGATCCGACGTCAAGATCATATTCGATGCGTTGATGTTAGCGATTTTTTTCATAATTTTCATCAGCTCGCCAAAGGCGCGTTCGACCGCTTCCACGGTCTGAGCTTCCGTAGAAACGGAGTCGCCCACGGCGTCGATTGCGTTGTGATAGATATAGACCACGTCGTGATCGCGCATCAGGGCGCGTCCCTCAGTCTTGGTGTTTAGTTCCAGAAACTGTTCGGCCTGCAGGGCGATGCCTCTTCCATTTAACTTGGCCTTCACAATCTCGCTGCGGTTTTGTGTTCCTATGGTACTGCCGCCGTCCAGAGTCACATTGCCTGTCGTCGCGTCTATTTCACGGGTCTTGCCGGGAAGAAGCGCCGCCATCCCAAGCTGTGTGTAGGAAGGCAGCGCACCGAGCATTGCCTCCACATCGCATGTCCACCGATCCTCATTTCTCAGCAAGGCGGCAAATTCACAGGCTGCTTCATAGCGTAGAGCGTCGGAGATCACCACAAAGACCTTCTGACCTCTTTCCAAAAAAGGCTGCACGTAGCGATCAAAAAATATTGTTTGCGGGGAAAGCGCGTCTGACGACCACCGCGTCAGTTCCCGGATTCGGTCGCTCCAGCGGTCGGTCAGGGGAAGAAGAAAATTATTCACATAGGTTTTTTCCACCCAGGTGGTTATCTGCCCCATCAAATGGGTCTGCGCATAGGCACGCTGATGGAACCAGAACCGGCGGTAGGCCATGTCGATCCGCCACCAACTTCGGGTGTAACGGGTAAGACCTTCATTCAAGGTGCCCACACTCAGCTCTGCCCCTGCAACCAGCTCCCGCATTTCGATAGCATGCTCCAGCGCTCGATAACCCTGCTCATGATTCGGATACCAGAACGAGCGGCGGCGGCGCTGAATAATTGAGAGGATTGCTTCCTTGTCGGCGCCCGTCTCGAATGAACGGCAAAGCGAATGAATGACCTTCTTCTCGAAAACGGGAAACTCATCTGCATCCAGAATGATGGCAATGTCTGCAAGCGATTCCAACCGGGCTTCGACGTGCAGATCTGCCTCCATGCGGGCAGACCAATGTTTGAATGTATCCGCGTGACTCTGGCTATCCTTCCATCTCTGAAGAAATACCCGTCCGTGGGAATTCAACGAGGCCGAAGTCTCCAATGGATTGGCCCCCCGGAAAAGGCTCACGACAAAATCGACAAGCGACGGTTCAGCAGCCGTGTAATTGAAAAGCGGCGCTGCCGCCTTCCAAAAGTCGCCTACCAATTCAGCCGGACCCAGCGCTTCCGTGACGGGGTCGAACAGCGATGCCCGGGTTGCTTCCCTGAGGAAATGTAGAAGTAAAGCGTCCACGTCAGGAGTGGTTCCTGTCAGGACGGCCATCATCTTCAAGCGGACAGCGTCGGCATCATCGTCCTTGTCCAGGATTCCCCGCAGGGCCTCGATGTGTTTTTGTGCATTGAAAAAGTCAAGATGCTGTTCGACGACAGGATGGAAGTCATAGGAAAGGCCGGTGTCCTGCAAAGCCAAAGAGGCACGGTCCGCCTTGAATTCATGACCCTGCAAAAGCAGGTCAAGAAGCCAGTTATCCGCATCGCTTGGGCGGGGACTGGGGCAATAAACCAGAAATCGCATATTCCTGTCCGGATGGCGCAGGATGCGCACCTTAACGCCGAACTCGTTGTTCTCGACGCGCACCATTTCCACACCATCGGCGGTGAAAGCCTCAAATTCCTTCTTCCAATCACCTGTGTCGTCATACCAGAAAACAAGGCGATGCCGGCCAAGAACCTGACGAAGGCTATCGTGGATGCGTTTCATCAATCCTCCTCCTTGGCTGCCAGGCCGGGAATTGGGGCAAGGGCTTTGCCGAATTTGAGATAGTTGACCTTCACACCGTCATCAAGGTCCAGTTCGATTCGCTGCTGGGCGAGGGGCAGGATAATCTCCCGCTCGTACTCTTCGCATTCGCGAAGAGTCTTCTTGAGGGCGTCGCTTTCCCTAAGGGCTGCCGTCTTTTCCCGGGCACTTTCGCTGGTGGCCTGAACGTGTTCCAAATGCTCAATGCGGGATTGGAGTTTGTGCAAGTAGTCTCTCAAATACCCGTTGAGCAGGACGTTTACAGTGTCGTGGGTGTAACGGTGCAGGTAAATGAGCGCGGAAAAACTCTTTTTTGGACTTTGAAACAGCCAATAGATGGGGCGCTTCTTGTAGGTCTGGAGATGGTCTTTGTAGAAGTCGGTCATGAAGTATTTGCGCAGGTCTTTGCCGAGGGATTCCTCGATAAAACGAACATTCACCTCCAGCGTGGCCACGCCGAACGTTGCGCGGAGAAAGTCGCGTGTGCGGGCCACGATGTCGTCCTCGAACCATTCTCGGTCGAGTACCGGGATGACGCCATCGGCATCGGGCGTGAAAGTAAGCTGGTCAAACGGCTTGCCAATCTTGGAGAGGTAATGTTCCAAGGTGTCGCCTGCGTCGGCAAGGATGAGGCCAGGATGGTCAAGTGAATAGCGGCCCATCATGCAGCCGACGGCATAGGCCAGGAAGGCCGCTATATCGCGGCGGGCATCGGCGCGGGCAAGGGTTATTTGCTCCTCGGGCACATCTGGCGTCAGCTCATCCTGTAAATCATAGGCATCGATGAAGAGCCGATTGTTCTCCGTCTCCAATTCCTGCATCTGGCGGATGGCGGCGGTGTTCTGCGTCTCCCAATTTCGCCAGCTTGCCTCAAGCGTCGCTCCCTTCAACCCCGACCGCAGCAATGGCTGGTCGCTGAAGTCCCATGAGGTCTCGAAGTTGTCCCAGTCGGCGCGGGCGAGGGTTACGCAACTTTGTGTCTGCTTGGTGACTACAGCTTGGAAGCTGGCGTGGTTTCTTGGAAGCGGAACCTGCCTGATCGACCCCACATTGAAATCTACTGTCGCCGCCATAAATTCAAACAGCTTTCGTGCGACAACCGTATTCAAGAGCGCAAGGATGAAGAAAACCTCAGATTGGGAAGGGAAACAACCTGCTCCTTTTGCACTGAATGTGAAGCCAGGTGGACTGTGCCGGGCGGAGAATAGCGATATTGATAACGCGGACCAAGTCACGCCTTCCCTGAAATAAAGGTTTCGCGATGGTAGACAATTCCCGCTCGTCAACAATACGTTGTAATTTTCTTCATCAAACGCGACGACATAGTCGTTGTTCCCATACCACTTCTGAAATTCGCCCCCTTTGTTATATGGAACCCATTTGATTTGTCCGCTGACATCGTCTTTGGTAGTAGCGTCATATTTTGATTTTGAGTGCCCAACTTCGTGCCAGAAACGCATGAATCTATCGTTGTCTCCTGTTTGGAAGCCCTGCCGCACAATCCCCACATCTTCGATGATTTGAGAATTACCGAATACCGCCGCAAGGGCTGGAGAAATCCAATAGGCAAAGATGTGAAAAGGCAGCGGTTGAAAACCGCTACAGTCGCAGTTGTGGATAGGATAATTGTTCCTATCGAAGAAATTGCTTTCCAGTTGGGCGTTGGACTGAACCTCGCTTGTCTTTTGGAAGAGACGGCGAAAGTGCGCCAATTTACTGCTCGGAAGGGAGTTTTTGATCGTAAAGGCACAACTCCCAAAGTCGGCACCCCATACGCCTCTGCCATTGTGGATCAAAGTTTGGACATTGATACCATAAATCAGTGATTCACGGAGATCAGCGAACGAAGAAAGAAACAGCCAATTTGGAATCGTGATCATTCCAATTTGCCCGTCGTCCAATGCTAGTCTGATATTTTGCTGGATATAGCACCCATAGAGGTCTGGATGTCCTTCACTATACGTTTTCTCAGTCATCCGCTTCAGTGGCCCGTTGAAGAATTTGCTCTTCATATAGGGTGGATTGGCCACGACGACGTGATACCGCTGGGTGAGCATTTCAGCCTGATCAAAGGCGCGGAGGACCTTGCGGTGCGTTTCTTGACACAGGAGATCGTCGCCTGGGTTCACCATTGCTAACCGGGATTTGAGAGTGGCGATTTCCGCTGCGCTCAGTAAAGGCTGGATCAGTGACCCGAATGTAGAAGTGTCCTCACGAAACTGGTGAACTTGCCGCAAAACATTTTCCGAAAAGAGTTCGCGCAGGCCGGGCAGACGGAGGTAATCCGTCATCTCTTCTGAAGTGATCTTCACATCCTCCAGGCACATGACCTGCGGCTGGATGGGTGTTCGGAACGCTAAACGGGATTTCTCGCGAGCCTTGCAGACAAGGGCAAACTGGGCAAGCTGGGTTGCCCGTGAACAGATTTCCAGGCCAAAGAGGTTATGGCGAAGAATGAGTCCGGGAATTTCGCCGGGTGCATGCCCTTCCTCCTCGTAAATAAGATAGAGAAGGTCAAATGAATATGTGAGCATGTGCCCGGAGCCAGTGGCCGGATCGAGCAAACGAATTTCCTCTGGTTTGGTGATTTTGAGAAAGTCGGTCTCGGGTTCGCCCTCGATGTAGTAGGGCATGTGCTTGCGGAGCGCAGAACCGGGACGATTCAGCAACCAGAGACGACCAAGGGAGTTCTCAACCAGGTATCGGACAATCCAGTGTGGCGTGAAGAGTTGGGTGACGGCGGGGATGTCCTCGACGGGTACAGGACTCTTACGAGCCATGACTTGGTCTTTCTTTTCCGCTATGTAAAACTGGTATAGCCAACCTATGATCTCCACTTCGGCGCAATCGTCATCGGTAATATCATCGCGGAAGCCTTGCACAACGGAATGTTCGGTAAGGAGGTCATCAGGCAGGAGCAACTCCGTTTCGTCGTCCAGCGCCTCAAAGAGAAAAGGCATAAGATCATGATAATAACGGCAGGCAGCCAGGACAAGAAGGCGATAAACCTCGCCCTGAGGGTCCGTTGAGGGTATCCGTCCGTCGAGAAGGTCGTTGATCCGGACGGGATTGGTAAATGGGACAAGTTCGGCGGGCAATGCACCATTACGGGTAAGCTTCAGTATTTCGGGCTGGGTTTCTTCCTCGTTCGCCGGCGTAATGACGCGGCAGAGGAAAGGATGCCAGCCGCGTGCATCGAGAAAGCGCAGGGCGGCAAGACGGTTGAACCAGGTATAGGCCACGCGTTCCACAAGGCTGGTGCAATCCTTTTCCGCCTTCCCCTTGATGTTTGTTCTCTGCTGCGACTTTTCGCGCAAATCCGGTGTGTCGCCGGTGAGGACGAAATCGAGTTTCCGTCCGACGGCTTCGATTAGTTGGAGGCGGACTGCCGGGGCAAAATTTTTAAGAGCATTCAAATTCATCTTTTCCTCACAGGCTGATCCGCACGCCCTTCTTGATCTCAGCGAGAGCAATCTTGCGTAAGGCTTCCAGCCAGCGGTCAAGATCCTCTTCAGTGGCGACATATGTCAGACCGCATTCGGCCTTTAAGCTGGCTGCGGATATAAAACGCGCTTCAGCGATGCCTGTTGGTTTATCCCCAGTATTCTCAGGATAATTGCCCGAACGCGGTTTCGGTGTCGCCAAGCGGTTCAGCAAGGCGAGTTGGGCCGGATAATCTGTCGATGTATAACGGGCCAGGCGATCCCTGATGGTGCTGATGAACCGGGCAGATTTCAAGGATTGCCGGATCTCATCCGATTTCTGAAGCACCTGGGTCTTCTGTGGATCGCTGAGTCCTGCAAAATCCGGCACTGCCTTTAGTTTCGTCTCATGCTCTTCGAGGACTGCCGTACTTCGCAAACGCTCTTCGTTCAGCTTCGCGTCAATCAGGGCGCGGACAAGGGTCACGGCTGCTTTAGCATCGGGGATGACAGGGCCTCGGTACGGTTGGATGGATGTCGCCAAGAGCCGCAGAGGGGCAATATCTTCAGTGGATACTTCGGCGAAGTTGGCTTCCTCTTCCCGGAGAAAGGTCATCGCTTCGTCGTAGACCTTCCGCTGCGGTCCTTTCATAAAAGCCTTGATCGGATCAAGGAGGTCGCCTTTGGCTGTCAGTAATTCGTCCTGAAAATCGGCCAGATTATTGAGGAGATGGGTGAAATACTTACCCCCTAAGTCCTCGATGCTGCGGATTACCGGTTCGAGATTTCCCAGAAACGGATAGCGGCTTTGCTGGTCTTGCAACGCTCGCAACTCGCGACCTTCCTTAATCAGCATGTCAGAGGTAAGTTGGGCTACGGAACGGGCGTCCGTGGCATCGTTCATCTGGTCGAATAACTCCTGATGGAATCGTTTCAATGCGGCTACTGTGGCCGGGCTGAATTGTTCCTGCAACCGGACACGCACGGCGCCGTGCTGGCGGGTATTTTTCAGCGCATCCAGGGCGGCTCGCGCATCGAGGAGGTCGGTCGTGCGCAGTTCTACTTTTCCAAGGCGGAACAAACGGGCTATAAAAGTGAGGACGGCCATGGGATACCAGCCGCAGGGCCGTTTTCCAAACTGACGAATGATCTCCTCCACGGAAACCCGCTCTCCGCTGCTCTGGTTGCGATCAACATAGGTCAGGATTTCCTGCTCCGCCTCGGACAGGGTAAGATCTATCCCTTCCAGTAAATCACTTGGGTCAAGCAGCGTCCTAGATAATGTCGTCTCGTCATACGTGCCTTTCAGCATCTTCAGGCTCGGATAGGCAAAGCGGATAAGTTCCTGGGCAGCTTTGGCAAAACGGTTGCGGGCATCTCCTTCGCCGACGCTTTCCAGCCGTGACGCGTTCAGATACAGAGGGGTCTTGCTTAGCAATTCGGCGCAGCGCAGTTGCAGGTCGCTGCGGCGTTTGCTGTTTTGCTGACCTCGTTCGGTCAGGATGGATCGCCGCGTTTCCTCAATCCCTGCCCCAGTATTCTGCTGGATGTATTTCTGCGTTTTCAGATAGAGACGGGCCTCGTCGATGAGCCGATTATCGCTTGGTAGGACGGCAAGAAGTTCAGCCTTGCCGGTGTTCTGGGCAATCAACGCCGTAAGATTTTCGTGATTTGGATGATCGGGGGTGATGACATTGATACCCACGTCCGCATCCTTGCCCACCAAATGATCGTCAAGACGCCGGGCGCAGGTATAATCCTGGTAGTTGCCTTCATACCGGATTTTGGGATCACGGAGCACATCCGAAAAAATAATGTCGCCGAGGAGCTTCATAAGCTGAAATTCCTCGATCTCCGTATTCTTGATTTCAACCTCAATATCTTTTTCCATGTCGGTCAGGAATTCGTAAAACTCCCCGTTCCGCTGGAGATAGGATTGGGTTTCGAGGAGATTGAGTGCTGTACGGACCGCTTTTTCATGGGCCGCAATGTCCACATCCGGTTTATCGATAAGCAGTATGGCGATGTTGCGCGGCGTCGCCTTGAATTCTCTGACCCATTTCAGAAGGAACAGGGCCTTGAGGATACGTTTCGCCACAGGATTGTCCAGCTGTCTTTCCGCCTGGCGGACGGAGGTCTGAAAATCGCCGCGAATCGATGCGGCGATGCCGTCGAACATCAGATCAAACGGAGCAAGCGCGCCGACATCATGTTTTGTGAGTTTTTTCGCAACTTCCTGAAATACCGATAGCATGGAGCGTTCACCAACGGCCGTGTGCCTGCCGGTGAACGCGTCATGTTCCGAGAGCCGCACAATGGCTTTTTGGAAAAGGTCAAATTGATAGGGATGAAAGGGGTAAAAACCGCAAAACTCATCGCTGCCACGCCATCCCTTGAACTCCATTGAACCATCACCAAAACGGAAGAGGGTCTGCAAATTATCGCGTTCAAGATCATAGATCGCCGTCAAGACAGGTGGTTCATCTTCCTTTTTGGCCAGCAGGCGCTTCTGGATGACTTCACGCACATCCGCGCTGGTAAGGGTTAACTGGGTTTTGAAACGTCCCGCGATCTTGCTGATATCCTGACCCAGTTCGGGGCGAAAATTAACCAGAACCTTCTGCAAATCTCCCTGGGAAGTGATGAAAACCCAGGCGCGTCCTTTGCACACCGTCGCAAGGGTTTCCGTTACCGTCTGGAGATTGAGCATGAGCTTTGAGTCCTGACCGATGAACTGTCCAACCTCATCCACAAAGAAATTCAGGCGAAATCCCGGCGGCTGCTTTTCAATATAGGATTTCACCCGTTCGGCGAACGATTGGATGGAAACCTTGTAGCTATCCCGTTTGCGGTCAAAAAGTTTCAAACACTCCTCATACGTTTTCCCGGAATGCTTTGCGTAGGCTTTAGCAAAGGTCTCGTTTTCCAGAGTCTCGATGACGGGAAGATCCTCTTTCCAGGAACGACCGCTAACGTCAGCATAGGTTTTTCTGAAATCTTGCAGTTCGCCGCGTGAATCCAGGTCGCATTCAAACTCGGCAATATGCCCTTGCTTGGCATAGTAGCCCTGCAGTTCGTTAAGAACCTTGACGAATACTTCCAGAATAGGCGCGGTCGAATCCCCACCGATTGCGTCTGCTTTTTGATCAATATTGAAAAGTAAACTTCGTGAGGGGATGGATGCGGCGCGTTTCAGGTCGCCTTGCACAATCTCATCATCTATTTTAGGCAGGATTATTTGGGCGACAGTCTGACCGTTCTGTAAAGTCCGGTTCTCCAAGATCAAGGAAAGTATCTTGAGAAGATGGGACTTTCCAGAACCGAAGAAGCCGGAGATCCACACCCCGTTGTCGTTTGTTTCATTCAGGTACCGGTTGGCTAATTGGTCAAAGCCTTTGCGGATTTCACCGGTGACGACGTATTCTTCGACCTCGGTTTGGAGATAACGGTCATCGTCTGCCTTGATGACTCCCTCGATGGGGCGTTCAACGGGTTTAATAAAGAGTTCATGAATTTTCATTGGTCTATCCTGTAATGGTCAAGATTGAATGCGCGATAATACGATGTTGTGAATCTTTTACTCTGCGGGGGATCAATAAGCTGTCCGAAGAGACGCAACTGTGATGCGCCGTTTTCTTCGTGGGTGTACTCTCCGGGAAAAAACATGACGACGGGGTGCTTCATCATGGCGGGTTGCAGTGATTCAAGAATGGTGTGGGTTCGGAGGAACGGATAAACATGCCCCACGCCCTTAATCAGGCTGACTTTGATGTCCGGTTCACCTATGATTTGGGAGAGTCTGGGAATCAGACGGGTGGCCGGATCAGCTATGTTATTGAGCATTTCCAACATCTTGCGCTTTGGCATGGCAGGTTCGCTTTCGATGGCCTTGTCCAACCGGCCGGAGGCAGAGAGAAGATCGAGAACCATATCAAACAGATCAACAAGGGCCACGGAAATACCCTCTTTTTTCAGCCGTGCTATGGTGGCGGCGACAGTTAGTTCCATTTTGTCTTCATTCGCAGAATGATAGGTTTGGATGAAAATGGGCACTTCATTCGCCAAGCCCTTCATTGCCAGGAAGTCCGGGTGACTGAGAATGTTAAAAAGCTGTTCCGGTGAATTTTTCATTTACCCTTCCGAATAGCCGCGATTTCCTTGTCGGTCCATAGAAATCCGACAAGAAGCTGTGCATCATCGGCGACGATGCTGTCAATGACCCGTTTCGACTGCAATGGTCGAATAATCAGTCGTGCCCCGTTTTTCTTTCGTAGCATTCCGGCCTCCGTGAGCATCAACAACAAAACAGTCCGAATCTTTCTACTGCTGGATTCGGTCAGTTCGCCCAACTCCGGATGAGAAGGAAGTCTGGCTGCAATGAAATTATCATAATCCGAAGGCCGAAGTACCAAATCGAAATCTGACAACTTGCTCCTCAGCACATCAGCGGCAAATTCGCGAATCATGGCGGAGTACTTGATAGCGGCCAACCAGGCCATCGATGCTCTTTCTTCACTCGTACCCTCGGCAAGTAAAACAATTTGATCCTTCGTAAGGTTCTCCAGGCGAGTGCGGATCTCCCTCTCCATTCTGTGGAGGGATGACTTTGTTCGGCTTTGGAAGGTATTGTCCGCGAGAACCTGTTGACGTGCACCCGCCCACGTTCCGCAGGCAAGATAGGAATCAGCAGCAATTCGAGCCAAATCAGGACGCAGGGAAACAGATGTAAAGCTAAGGCGATAAGAGTTAGAACATAATTTATTGCCGTGGTTCAAGATCGATGTTGCCTCCCGTGCATAGGGGTGCATAATTAGGGATTTATTCAGACTACGATTAAATACATACCATCATGCACCGTGATGTCAAATCAAAAATAGTAGATACTACGTACGGCAAATCCTCCCCTTATCGTATCAATGACCTGATCCACATTTGATCTGTGCCCACTATAATCCATCCGGTCGAACATGCTCAGGGCGTGCCGACATTTCGAGCTTGGCTACTTTGCTCAAGACACAAGACACTATTTCCTATATTTCCGCAGAACCTGGTGCTTTGCGTGCCAATAGTCACCCTTTAGGTTATTTCCTAACGCCAGTAATCCTAGCCGTTATGTTATTTAACATTTCAAAATCACTAAACAATGATCCAATTATCTTTTCTAAAAAGCACACAGAGTTTTATGATGACTACCTCGACCTTCTCTGTAATCATAATTTATATGAACAGCCTAAAGATAATACTTGAATAATAGTATCCACAGGCAAGTGCGGATACCTCTTTCAAAGACCAAAACCATGTAAACCTAGTAAACCCACAAACCTATTAAATAAATATATATATTTTCCACAAACAAATATTTATTATCCCTTGTGTGGAATATTGGGTTTATTGGGTTTTACATGGTTTGCACTAGGTTTGTTACTTGGTGTGGATCCTTTTACATGGTTTGTCATTAGAGCGCGCCCCAGATTAATCAAAGACCTTCTTGTCGGCTGCGCTCTCTATTGCGCGACGTTATCTTCGTACCGTTTGCTGTAAATGCTTTTTGCAGGGCTGCCGCCCCCTCGCGCAATCGGCTTTCGCTCATTTTTGCGTAACGCGCTGTCATAGTTGACGTGGCATGGCCGAGGCTCCTTTGCGTCAAGTACAAATCATGGGTGCTTTCGTAAAGGTGTGTCGCGTATGTATGACGCAGGGTGTGAAAGGTGATGCGTTGCTTCCTATCGGTGACGCCATCATTTAATTTTAAATCATCTACTGTCCGACTGAATGTTTTAGACGATTGCGCCATTACCCCGGTCTCTTTTTTGATTCGCTTCGGAAATATAAGTGCCTCCGGTCGGCCTTTCTTTCGGTTTTCAAGCATCGCTTTGGCCCTGTCAGTCAAATAGGCCGTTCGTGATCCGGTCTTTGCGTTCAGAATAGCCAGTGTGCCCGCTTCAAGATTTACGCATGACCATGTCAGCGCCGCAATTTCGCCAAACCTTAAGCCGCAATGCAATGACAGCAGCGCTTCGTCGTGAATATTATTGGATTTTACGGCCAGCGCCGCAAGCAGTTTTTCCGCTTCTTCAATGCTCAGATATCGCAATTTCATGTTATCTAACTTCGGCCACTTGACGGCCCTTGTCGGTGAATCCCCAGTATAAATTCCAAGCTTCCGTGCCATATTGAAAACCTGTCTAATCACCTGCAAAACATATTCAATGGTCCGGGCGCTCAGCTTTTGATCGGCCATTGTCTTTTTTATTTTTTCCAGGTGGAAGGCGTTGATCGTTGGAAAAGTCAGGGAGCCTATTGCATCGGAAATGTGTCTTTCATAAAGCATGGATTCAACATCATGGGTCTTGGCTTTTTTGTCCAGTTTGCTTTGTGGTAGGTAAGTATCCCTCATAAAATGGTCAAACGTGACGTTTTCCTTTTCCGCTTGCGTTCGTTCCAGTTCAGCCAGATCGCGCTTTTCCTGCTCGATAATGCGCTTTTCCTTTGGTGATTTTGGTCCGGTGCCGAGCTTGATATTTCCTTTATACTGCCTTAGCAGCTTCAAACAATAATCTTCAAAGCCTAGGCCGGGTTCGTCCTTGCGGATTTCGTCGGGAATCCCTTCGCTCAGCCAACCGACGCCAAAGTCATGCAATGTCCCGTCAACGCGAAATCGAATTGAATAATAGCGGTCCAGTTTTTTGCCATGTTTGCGTTTTGGGTTCTCGTAATATCTCAGCCCCTTATGATTTGTCCTTACCCATTGGATCGGCATTTTATACCTTCCTTTATTAATCAGTATGTCTTGCTTTACCACTCCTTTACCACTTTTTCCCCTAAAACAGACTATTTCAGAGTGACCCCGTGTGAAGGTGATATAGTTCTAAGTAGTTTAAATGTCAAATAGATTATTGTTCTAACTGAAACTATATGAAAGTTAAAAAATATGATTCGTAATCAGTAGGTCCCCGGTTCAAATCCGGGCATCGGCTCCAGTAAAATCAATCAGTTACCTGGCGGCAATCAGCAATTCATTTTTCCCTTTGCTACTCCTATTGCTATCTTGTGGTTCCATTTTTCGTGATCCCTGGTGCGGTTTGAATAATCATGGATTTCTGTAAAGTATTGGATATATGGTACTTATCATAGATTGTTTCGAACCATTGACTTCACCCACCTATCCACAATATTTGGCAGTCATATAAATTGAGGATTACCATTGTAATCATCTTTTTTCATTTCAGGGAACTTGGCAGATTTTCTCCATTCAGATAAAGATATGCTTGCATATTAATGCACCACAAATATATATTATTAACGAACTTAATCCAAATGGGCATTCTTAGGAGGTTTTGCTATGAACGTAAAAGGCACTTTTTATGTTTTGACAAAGACTGCTATGACCACAGCTTTCGGCGAGGAACGCTGGAAGTCCTTTATGACCAAGCTGGCAGAGAAGGACAAATATTTCAAAAATATGATTATGTCCATTACGCTCAGTCCGGTGGAGAAGTTAATTATATTTTTTGATGAGATGTGTGCCGAATTCTTCAACAACGACAAAATGTCATACTTGATGTTTGGAAAGATAGGCGCTAAATACGCCCTGTCTCCGGAAGGCCCGTACAAAGCTTTTATCCTCACGAAGGATATAAAGCAGTTTGTCGAGGTTTACATGCCTAAGCTCTGGACGGCGTTTTTTGACGGCGGTACAGTGATCACGAAGTTAGAGAACAACATCGTTCATCTCAAAATCACAGGGATTAATATAAAGAATTTGTACTTCGAACAACTTGTTATGGGTTACAACCAGCAGGCCCTCAAAGTGTTCGGGAAAAAAACTGCTGTGAAAAAGGTCAGGAGTATTGCATCGGGTGATAAAGATATTTATTACCAGTTCGAATTAAAGGAATCTTGACCACAAAATACAAGGTGCGTGTCGATTATTGCCGGGCGCGAATAGTGTTGATTACGGGTTGAAATATTGCATATTTGTGCAGGTTGGCGATTTATCTGTTACACGGAGTAATACTTAGCCCGTTTCTGAATCCTAACAAATAACGTTACCTGCATGAAAACCCGTTTCTCCGATAAGTCATATGCGAGGATATCAGGGCTTTTAAAAAGGTTCAATTCTATTTAACCAAGGGGGGCTACCCCTTGACCAGAGCTTCACCATTTAAAGTCATACAAAAGTCCTGACTGTCGCGCCTAATTCCAGAGTTCCTTAATCGGATCACCGATTGCTTCGTCTGTTATGTCTGCATATACCATCGTTGATTGAACGGAAACGTGCCCGAGCTGTCTTTGAACAGCGCGAAGGTCCTTCTCAACAGCATACAATTTAACGGCATAAGAGTGTCTCAGAGCGTGAACCGACTTGCCCGCTCATCAAGATCAAGCTGCTTGAGGTATTTCTTCACGATCAATTGAATTGCCTGATTTGTCCGAGCCCGCGCTGACCGACAAACAGAAAATCATCATCGCCCACACGCTTGTGCACCGTCTGTTTCCAGTCTAGAAACGTTTTTAAATGCCTCTTAACTTTTCTCCAACTTTTTCAATATTTTTATGTGAACACATATTTTAAAGATCAAGAATTATTGGGATGTACTCTTCCGGAACTCTAAAATAGCCACTCGTTCGCTTTGGAAGCCCGGCCGTAAAAATAATCTTGACTCGTCTATTTGCCTGTGTTTAACCTCAAAAAGGTTTTTTTGTGAAAAATATTAGTGTAATTAATGTTATTCCTTTCCGGACTGGCAAGCAGGTTGAACCATTATGGACAATAAGAATCATCCCGGCTTGTCCATCAACCATTCTGAATCAATGCCATCACACAAAGAACGTGTGCTTGATCGCATGCTACTTTCTCTATCAGGACCGTTGACGCCGATAATCAACGATAATCAAAAGGATGCCATTCATGAGTGATAACGCCGAAATCGCCGAATTACAGGAAATTCTCAGACTGCGAAAGGGGTTGCAGGACATAACCAATTGTATCAATGCGGCGCAGAGTATTAAACAGATTATTTTTGATGCCCGGCCTAGAATCACCCAACTTTTTCGGGTCGAAGCAACGCATATTTACGTTGTTAACAGTAAGGATAAAGAAGAAATTTATACGTTCGTTTCCTTAGGGGATCAAACGAAGGAAAGAAAGACTGCCGTCAGTAATCTTACGATACCCGGGTATGTTGCCAACACGAGGAAAATGGTTAGTATCTCCGATTTCAGTAATAATTTGCAGATTAGCAAATATTCGGATCTCCTTCTTGATTCAAATACGGATACAAGGTTCGGTGTGAATGTCCGGCAAATTTTGGCAATGCCGATCATTTACGGCGGCGAAACGATGGGCGTCATTGAGATCATTAATAAAAAAGGACCGGAGCGGCGATTCATGGATAATGAACCGGTTCTTCTGCAGGAAATTGCTGAGGTGCTGGCCATTGCCCTTTATAATCAGCAGCGGATCGATCCGAAGGTGAAAAGGTCAAAATTCAGTTATTTAACCTCTAATGACTTGATTACGGAAGAAGATCTGAATCAGGCCAGAGAAGAGGCAAGAGAATTGCAGGAACCGCTGGAAAACGTCCTGATGAAGAGATATAAAATCAGCAAAAGCGATATCGGCCAATGTTTTGAGTATTTCTACCAGTGTAAGTTCGTTTCGTTTGATCCCAATACGCCCATCCCGAGCGACATTCTTAAGAATCTGAAAAAGGAATATTTGACGCGGGAAGCTTGGGTCCCGCTGGAAAAAAAAAGCGACAAAACGGTTCGCGTCATTGTGGATGATCCGCAGAATATTCTTAAGCGGGATGCCATTGAAAATTTATTGAGAACGAAATCGATTCAATACGATATCGCCTTAAAGGATGACATCCTCAAATACATCGAATATTTTTACGGGGAGCGTTCCGCTGAAGATGCATCATTCACGGACCTTCTCGGCAAGCTGGATAGCGCTGATCAGCCGGTAGATGAAAGCGAAGAGTCCGTGACAGATTCCGACAGCGCCATTATTCAGATCGTGAATAAGATCATCAACGACGCTTTTTCCCGCAGAGCATCGGATATTCATATTGAGCCGGATGTCATCGATAAAAATGTTCTGGTCCGGTACCGGATAGACGGGGATTGTGCACTGTATCAGACGCTGCCCTACAGTTACCGGTCAGCCATTCTCTCGAGAATCAAAATCATGGCTAACCTGGATATTACCATGAAGCGGATTCCGCAGGACGGCAAAATTAAATTAAAAAAAGCGGGTGTCGGAGAAATTGAACTGCGTGTGGCGACCATTCCGACCCAGGGGGGCGTAGAAGATGTAGTCATGCGTATCCTGGCCAAGGGAGACGCGCTGCCGCTTCACGCCATGAATATGACGCCAAGAAATTACAAGGAACTCCTGAATATTTGTGAGCAACCCTATGGAATGATTCTATGTGTCGGTCCTACCGGTTCAGGGAAAACGACGACCCTTCATGCGATTTTGAGTCATATTAACAAGCCGGAGCGGAAAATCTGGACGGCGGAAGATCCGGTGGAAATCACGCAGCGCGGCTTAAGGCAGGTTCAGGTGCAGCCCAAAATCGGATTCGATTTTGCTGCAGCCATGCGATCGTTTCTGCGCGCCGATCCGGATGTGATCATGGTCGGTGAAATGAGAGATTTCGAAACAGCCAAAATCGGTGTCGAAGCTTCGCTGACCGGTCATCTGGTCTTGAGCACACTGCATACCAACAGTGCTCCGGAGACCGTTTCCCGGCTTCTGGACATGGGGATTGATCCGTTGAATTTTTCAGATTCTCTGCTGGGTGTTCTCGCGCAACGACTGGTGAGGACCCTGTGCGACAAGTGTAAAGAAGCCTATAATCCGACCCAGGCCGAATATGATCAGATTGCGAAGAGCTACGGCGTCGAACTTTTCAAAAAGGAAAACATCCCTTACTCCAAAAATCTGATGCTGTATCGGCCCAGAGGCTGTGATGCCTGTGATAGAACGGGATACAGGGGACGAATCGGCATTCATGAATTGCTCATTAATACGGAAGAAATAAAAAAACGATCGATCGAACGGAGGGAGAGCATTGACGTTATCCGCAACATCGCCATGGCCGAGGGCATGTTGACGCTTTACCAGGACGGAATATTGAAGGCTTTTCAGGGCCTGACGGACATCAGGCAGGTGCACCGGGTTTGTATTAATACCCGGTAGCCTCTGATCCTCCCTGCCTCTTTTTCTATAGAGAGGTCGAAAGATGCTTAAATCCCGCTCACGCGGGACGAGCGTTAATTCCCTGTCGTTTGCTGCGAAATAATGATGTTCATTTCATACCTCGACAGCTTGCTGCGAGGTGGTTGATTAAAAAAAAGTCCCGGTCTCACAGGATGTAATGAGGCCGGGACTTTTACGTTCTTTAATGTTTATGACTGTCGATTAACCTTCGGCTGCAATCGATAATAAAGCCTCCCGGTTCTTAATTAAGCGGTTTCCTGGGTATCATGATCTTGGAGAGTTTATTAACACTTTCAAATTCTGCGTGGGTTTTGGTCCACCAGATATAAACGTCGGCCTGAGCAAATTTCCCTCCTTTAATGGATTGAATGACGGCGGGCATATAGATGCGCCCTGCATCGGAAACACCGTACATTTCTGCGGGATATTTGTCGCCCAGCATCGGCAGGGCTTTGGGAAAAGCGGCGCGAACCGCATAAACGTTATCCTGCGTTCCCGCGGCGGCAATCGCCTTAGCCAGGGCATGCATGGATCCATAATGGATCAAAGCTTCCCAGGTGACGATTCTCTTATACGTATCTTGATATTTCTTGGTGAAAGCTGAAGAAACCGGCGATGGAACCGAAGAGACGTTGGCCGTGCCTATGGCGTTTTCCATCAACTTGGTTCCGTCCAGCATCTGGGCGATGGTATCCATTTTGGCCTGATCGACGATGAGAAAACCGCCCTTGAACCCCATCTGGCGCGCCTGGGCAATGACGAGCGCCGTTGTTCCCGAAGGACCGCCGATGAGCATAACGTCCGGATTGGTGGCGATCGCTGCAGTCAGTGGAGCGACGAAATCAGTTCTCGTGTAGTAATTGGCAGGCTTGTCCGCCGTAATCCTTCCTCCCATTTTTTCCCAATAAGACTTGAAAACCTGCCGCCATTCATCTCCGTAAGTGCCGAGAGTGACAACCATGGCCGCTTTACGCCACCCTTTTCCCCAGGCGAATTTGGCGTATACCTTGGCGTAATCCGTCAACTGCGGTGCAGCGATCAGCAGGAGATTATTTTTTGTAGCATCGGCTTTAAGAGAGGATGTATAACCCATGACGATAAACTCGCCGCATTCTTCTTCGTTGATCTTCAGCAGTGCCGCAGCCGATGTGAAAACAGGATCAAATACCGCCAGAGCCCCTTTCCCCATTAGTTGACGGGCGTTGGCGACGGCAATCTCGGGGCTGACCTTGTCATCCATTCGCTCGAGTTTGAAAAAGAACTTCTGACCATCGGCGGTGACGCCTCCGGATGCGTTTATTTCCTTTATCGCCATATCAATGCCGTTCACGCAATCCTGCCCGTATTCACCTGCGGGGCCGCTCAACGGGCCGGTAAAGCCGATCACAATTTCGGCCGTGAAACCGGAAGCACTCCAGAAAACAATGGAAGCCATGGCGAGTAAACACAATATTTTATTAAAATGCCTCATTTTCCCCTCCTCATTTGATTAGAAATTCATTCACCGTTATCGATGGCATTAGATATCCTGCAATTTATCAATGGCTTTCTTCGACGAGGTAACCAGCTGATCCGCATCCGGGGTCTTCTTGACCATGCCGGACAGGGACTTGGCCTTGTCGTCTGCGCCGGGAGCGACTGGTTCCGGTGCAACAGATTTTTGCGCAGGAGCTGGTTCGGGTGCCTGCCTCTGTGCAGGTGCCGACGAAACTGAACTCATTCTGGAACGGAGCGAATTGACCGACTGCACCAGCTCACCGATGGCATCATCTTCATCCCAGGCAAGCGATCTATTGAATTTCCCGGCGGCGAATTCCCTGAGAGCTGTTGATGTTTCTTCCAGCGGCTCGATAACGCTTGCCGTCAGCATCTTTTTGATGAAGGAAGGAATCAAAACGATGCACAGGACAAGCAGGATAATAAGGAGAACGGCGGCGACGTAAAAGGTTGTATTCACCGAGCTGTATCCTTTTTCACCGACATTACTCTCAAAAGCAAGAAGCTGTCCCAAAAGCTGGGTGACGGCTTCCATTCTTTCATTGGCCGAACTCAGGTATGCGGTGCCCGATCCCATGGGGGCCAGCCGAATGACTTGGACAGCTGATTTTTCATATTCGACAAGATTGTCCAGGATGGCCTGATAGAATTTCTTCTGCTCCGCGCTAACGTCACTATCCAGGGCTTTCTTTACGAGGGCGACGTCTTCGGCAATCTGGGCGATCTGCTGTTCGGAAAGCTTGGTAATTTCCTGCTTGTCCTGACTTGCCGCAACCATACTCTTGATTTTGTAAAGATTTGCATGAACTGCATTAACATCTTTTAAGAGTTTTGTACTTCTCTGATAGTCTTTGAAACCGCTGTTAAATGTGCTGCTTATTGAGGATTTCTGGATGAATAAACCGATGAAGGCAATGAGAATAATAACGATGGCCAGAATCAATATTCGTAAGGTTAGCGCTTTTTGTCCCGACTTCAAATTATTGCTTGAGTTCATGATAAGATTTTTCCTCTCTCATAATTTCTGGTTAGTAATGACGATAATGCCCATAAATTACAATTGCTCTTCCCCCGATCCAAAACTTGATTTGATTGTTCTAAAAAAGTGTTTCGTACTGGACTTATGCACCATTTTCGCCAGAATCACAACGTCGCTTAAATGCATAAGCTGTCAGACTTCTTAGTGTTTAAGAATACTTGGGGAGCATCATGTTGTCAAGACAATTTTTAATAGAAGAATTTTTTCCCCGAATATGATAAATCCGTGAGTCACTGATCAAAATGAACAGTCCATCTTGCTCGATATGCACATATGAAAGACAGAGAGAAAAGGCAATTTCCCTGCTAGTGAAGTGACTTAGTTGATCATCGGATTCGGGCATGTCTTTTGCTATATACCTTTTGGCAGATATTTATATGATCTTCTTCCGAATCGGAATGGTGTGAAATATGACAAATGCAAGAAACGGATTTGATTTATTAAACGGACAGTCAAATCCTTCAGTGGATAGAAAAGAACAGAAGGTATGGCGCGTTCGAGAAGTCTTGGTTGTTGATGACGAAGAGCCACTTCTCTTAACGATTTCCGAAGGGTTGAGCATTTATAGGAATTACTTTAATTTGCACACGGCGACGAACGGAGCGGAGGCGGTTAGGGTACTGAAGTCTTCTCCCGTGATAGATCTGGTTGTTACAGATTTGAGCATGCCCAAAATGGATGGTTTTGAGCTTCTGGCTTACATGAACAGAAACTATCCCCAAATCCCCGTTATCCTCATGACAGCCTACGGTACACCCAAGATCGAAGAAATTGTCAGCAGCATGGGAGTATATCGTTACTTGGAAAAACCTCTGGATATTAACATTGTTGCCGATAATGTCCTTGCGGCGCTGTCCATTAAATCAGACCAGATGGTTCTAAACACAGAAGATGTTCGAGAGCGGGGACTGAAGAAGACGAGTTATGCATCTGGGTTTTTTAGCTCGGATTACTATAAGAAAACGATGCCGTAGTCGTTTGGTGCATGAGGAGTGTTTTTATGGGAGGAGACGTGAAGAAGGATTTCAAGCTAATCATCGATAATGAGGATCCGGGTGGTATCTCTGCCGCGGATGCAGGTATCAAAGATGAAGTGCAACGCTTTCCTCTTTTTGGTCTTTCCGTAGGTAGTTTCTTACAAGTGATAGCAATGGAGCAGCAAACCTGCATTATGGAAGTCTATCTCAACGCAAATCATTGGGGACATTTTTGTTTTGTAGAGGGGGAACTTCACGATGCTGTTTACGGTAATTTGAGTGGAGAAACAGCTGCGATGGAAATGATTTCCTGGGAAAATGTCCGGCTGAACATCAAGCAAATTCTTAACACCAGCAGTGTTGTGAGAAAAATTGATAAGAATCTCATGCTGCTGTTAATGGAGGGGTCCAGACGCCGTGACGAGGTCCACGAACGTAACACTCGGCCCGACCAGGAGGAAGAGGCCGAAGATCAGGCAGATGTCGAGATCACTGCTGCTGAGGCCGAACGTGCAAGACTTAACGCCTGCCTCAATATTATGAGCAAGGATATGGATGATGCCTTGATGGCCGCCAGTATCTCCAATGTCAGCGAAGGAAAAGTGATGGCGTCATACCAGGCGGCCCCTGAAACGGCAGAAGCTTTTTTGCGTTTAACGAGGTACTTGACCAACGCCTTTGACGAAAACACGTCCAATCAGTTGGGGGATCACATGATTCTCGATTTGAAAGACAGACAGACGCTTGTTGTTCTGATGATCGGGGACCATCAATGGTGTATCGCTTTTAAGAACGATAAGTGCACACTGGGTCTTTTGCGGAACATTATCCTGCCTAAGGTTATCAGAGCATTTAATGAAATGAATAAAGGATGAAACGATATAAGGAGGCCCGATGAATATCCAGAAGTTGAATGTTTGCCTGGACATCTTGAAGAAGGATTTGGGAGAGGGGTTTGTCGCCTCATGTATTATCACGACGGAAGACGGGCAGGTGCTGGTGGCTACGGATCAGGCGAATATCGCCGAAGCGACGCTACTTAACGATGCCACTGCTTTTATCCGGAATGCGCTGAAAACCTATCCGGCGGAATTAGGCCAGTACTATTATGTCGACGTCGCCGGCAATATGTCGGTCTTAGTTATCCCATTTGGCGATTTCCAGTGGACGATAACGGTTAATAAGAAACTGGTCAAACTGGGGCTGCTCCTGAATGTCGTATTGCCGGCCATCATCAATGCTTTCGAAGATGCCGTTGTTTCTTAAGGCATGCTGGAGGGGGAAAAAGGGTTATGGGAGAAAAACTTGTTCGTATATTCGAAATTGTTCAGGAGCAATCAGGCCTTAAAGGCCGTATGGAGCTTGCCACCCGGACAGGGATATCGCTTAACAGAGCGTCCCAAATGAAGGATACAGAAGAGCTCGTGAAGAGGATGAAAGACATCGCGAGTTCTATCCTTGAAAAAAATTCATAAATGGAATAATGGTATCTGGTAAGATAATGAACTATTTTCGTTTTAGTCGTCCCTAACCTGGTTTAACAGTTCCACTTTGGAGCACATGGCTTAGCGGGAAATAAACTTGTGGAATGCACATCTGTAGGCTCCGGGGAACGGGCGTACAACAATCTGGACAAGAGGATATACAAATATGATTTTAGGTCAAAAGCAACTCGATAAAATACACGATACTTTAACTGAAAATCTCATTGGTTCCGGTGTTCAGAGCGTAATGTTGATTGATACGGCAGGTAATGTGATCGCATCGATCAATAACGGGCATGAAACGATGGACTTGTATTCACTTGCGGCGTTGGCCGCCGCCAACTTCGGTGCGATGAGTTGCATGGCCAGGATCGTTGGTGAGGATGAATTTTCTCTGCTATTCCATAAGGGAGAAAAGGAAAATATTTACTTTTGCAAAGTTAATGAAGAGTTGTTACTCGTGAACATTTTTAACAATCAGATTTCGCTCGGTTTCCTTAGACTGAAGATGGCCAAGGTTGTTGAGGAATTGCTCGAGTTATTGACTTTGTAGCAGTTAAATGAATTCTCGAAGATAAAAGGCGAAGATCACTAATCGCCGTTTCAGATAGCAGGGGGTGGCAAGTTTGGCGTTTATTAATTTGAAAGACAAAGTGATTCAAGCCAAGATCGTTTATTATGGTCCTGGAAGATGCGGCAAAACAACGAATCTCGAATATATATATGATAAATGCCGTACGCAGGTCAATTCAGAGATGGTCACGGTTAAAACGCAGGGCGATCGCACGCTGTTTTTTGATTTCTTCCCGTTTGATATGGGGAAAATCAGCGGGTATGATGTTAAAATACAACTCTACACCGTTCCCGGACAAGTCAAGTACAACTCCACAAGACGTCTTGTGTTAAAAGGCGTTGACGGCGTTGTTTTTGTCGCGGACTCATCGGCTGAACGCCGAAACAAGAACATTATTTCGATCCGGAATCTGGAAGAGAACCTGACGCTCTACAATAAAAATATCCACGAAATCCCCCTCGTCATTCAATATAACAAAAGAGATCTTGATAAACAGGGCATTGAAATTCTGGACATTGAGACCCTGGAAAACGATCTCAATGCAGACTTAAAGGCTCCCTCATTTGAAGCCAGCGCCGTAGAAGGGCATAATGTTATCCTGACCCTTAAGAAAATCATTTACTACACGATGTCGTCTCTGGAAAAGCAACTGAAACAGGAGCCATAAAATGAAAATAAAAGAAGAGTCTTCATTTCTTCAGGGAGTAGAAAGTCGTCTCGATAGTCTCTTTGCTGAAGACCTCCAGCCACTGGTAGAAAAAGACTCAGATCCTCCCCAGGCAGCCGTGCAGGAACTTCCGCCCGTTGCTGTTGTCAAGGAGGAAACCCAGGAAATTCCAGCCATCGCCGAACCAAACCATAAATCAGATGTTCTTTCGGAACCCGTCCCGACTGAAGACAAGTCGTCTTTTATCTCAGAAATCGAAAAGCGTTTTTCTGCGATATTCGGTGAAGACGATAAAGGGGTTAAAGCCGCCGCAGAAACTGCAAAGCGCGATGATCTGGAAAACATCAATGCAGCCGAGCCGGAGGAAATTAAGCCTGCCGGTCTGGCCCTGGAAGATCTGTCTTCATCTTCGTCTTCCGTTCTCCACTCTCCTTTGAAGGATATGAAAAGTATTATTCTCTCCATTGAATGGGAAATCAACGACACTATCCTTGAACAATTGGAGGACGAGATCAATAAACTCTATCTGATGTATACGGGCGACCGCGTCATTCAGGGGTTTTTGAGGATCCTCCGTTTCCTGGGAAGGTACGTCCGAGTCCGCGGCGTTCACTCCACTCAGGATTCCATTAACTTGCTTCTCTATATTTACGACCATCTGGAGAGTGTCATGGTCTCCGAAGGGATGACAGAAGCAAAGAAGCATGTCATCATCAGTGACAGCATCAAGCGATACAGGGCATGGGTGGAGAGCGTCGACCTTGAATCTCCTTCTCGAGAAATTCCCGCACGGGAATCCGAGTCCGTTCCCGACAAATATCCGATTACGGAACCGTCGGAAGAGCAGTTCTCCGAAGAGTGGAAAGCGGATGAAGAACCGTCAGCGGATATCCGGACTCGCCTCGAGCCTATTGCCGATGTTCCCCTCAAACCGATCGCCGAGGTTTCCCTCGAGCCTATTGCCGATGTCCCCTTCGAAAAAGCAGTTGAAGAGCCATTCCAACGTTTTTCGGCGGAGAGAGAAGAACCAGCCTTCATAGAACCGGAAATTGTCCCCCCCGCGCCGCCAACCGTCATTGAAGAAATAACGCCGCAAGCTCGCGGTACAGACATCGAGAAGGCGGTTGCCGCAATAAAAGACCTGCCGCCCCACGAGGCGTTTATCTACGCGGTGGAAGAGATTAAGAAGAAGTTTCAGTCCGAGTTGGACGCCCTGAAGGAAGAAGTCCGAATCCTTAAGAATGCGCGGTGAGCGTGCATCGGCGCGGATATTTCCCCGAGACGGCTGCCGGGAAAGTAAAAATTGACCCTTATCGAGAAACAAGTTCAATGTATTTCCAGCCGAACGGAAAAGACAGGTTTCCTGCATGATCGTATTCTGTGAAGAATGTGGAGAAAGATATATCATTGAAGCCGAAGAAATAAGAGGCCAGGCGATGATCTTTATTTGCCGGGCCTGTAATGAAATCATTCGCATTCCGGCTCAGGGAGCGTATTACAAAAAAGGAGAAAAAGCGGAAATCAAGGCTGAAAAGATTTAGAAATTTTTCAGGCTAACACAGCATTAACCCGGATCGAACTGCTATGAAGGACGCTCGAATGGATAATAAAAGTGAATTGTTTGATTTAGAACGAGAGAAGCGGGAGTTGGACACTTTCTTGTCCACGATTGCCGGAGATGGCGCATCGGTGTTTCCGTCCGCGAAAGGTGAGGTTCCGGCAAAGGAAACACCTTCTTCATCAGCAAAGAATAAATCTGCATTCGAAGCCTTGCAGCGGGAGCCCGCCGGATTGAAGCCGGATCGCCCGGCCGCGAAAATGGAAGTGCCGAAACCTTCGACCCGCAAAGATAAAGCATACGCGTCAGAATTTATTTCCAAGTTTGCGGATGCTGATCCTGAGCCTCTGGGACGTGCGGAAAAATCCGGCTCGAGGTCGGATAAAATATCGTCATTTTTAGCGATGGATGAAGAAAAAAAGGCGGAAGCGCCTCTCAGAGTAAAGGTTCCCTCCGGCGTCAAACCACTGGAAAGTTTTAAGACGATGACCCGGTTTGACAGGACAATAAAATCTGAAGAACGAATGCCTCTGGAATCGAAGCCATTGGAAATGAAGCTGCCGGAATCGAAACCTCGGGAAGCAAAGCTGCCGGAATCGAAGCCGCTGGAAATGAAATCTCGGGAAGCAAAGCTGCCCGAATCGAAGCCGCTGGAAATGAAACCTCGGGAAGCAAAGCTGCCGGAATCGAAGCCGCCGGAAATGAAATCTCGGGAAGCAAAGCTGCCGGAATCGAAGCCGCTGGAAATGAAACCTCGGGAAGCAAAGCTGCCGGAATCGAAGCCACTGGAAATGAAATCACGGGAAATAAAGCCACTGGAAACGAAACCGCTTCCGGAAATCAGGAAAGCGGCAACGGATATCAGATCGGAGAAGAAAACAGAAACCGCCGCTCCATATGATTATTCGCCGAAGAAGGGCATCGGCAAAGGCAAATTGATCGGGATTTTTATTGTCGTAATTATTTTGCTGCTTGTCGGATACCTGGGGTTCTTTTCGAAATCATTTATTCCCGGCGTCAAAAATTTATTCAAGACCGAGTTGGGCACCTCCACTTCATCCGCCAAAGGTATTAATCTGCTCGGTGTGCGGCAGAGGCTGGTTTACAATGTAAAATTAGGGAGAAGTATCCGCGTGGTCGAAGGGATTGCTCAAAATCCAACCTCGCAGCCCGTTTCAAAGATCAAAATTGTAGCGAATCTTTATGCTGCAGACGGAGCGTTACTGGCTTCGATGGAATCTTTCGGCGGTCAGATTCTCATTGACTCGCAACTGGAAAATCTGGATGAAGCCGGTCTGGTTTCCGAACTCGGTAAAAGTAAAGTATCGGAAGACAAAATACCGGCCAGCGGGCAAATACCATTTATGATTATTTTCACCAAGGAACTGACAGGGGTTCATAGACTATCCGTATTGGCGATTGACTATGTGAAACATTGAACCCCGGCTGATATCGTTTTCATTCTTGCATTAACTTCGCTACCGCGCCAAAAAATGTCCTTCGGGACTGATTTTGCTTTCCTATAGACCATTTCATTTCTTAACGCCGGCGGGCATGATAAGTTTTTTTGATCCTTACCATCCCTCTTCATATCGCATGTGAAGGGGAATTCTTTTTTAACAGGAGGACTGTTTATGAAAAGGAAAGGGTTATTGATAGTGGCCGTTATCATGATCCTGGCAGGTGGTATTATCGCCAACCAGGTTCAAAAGGACTTCGGCCAGGTTAAAGTGACGGATGTTCGCTTTCCGGGTAAGGACGGCGCTACGCTCTCCGCGCTGCTTTATGTTCCCAGGAATGCCACCGCTCAGACCCCGGCTCCAGGTATTCAGGCGATTCACGGCTATATCAATTCCCGGGAAACACAATCGGGTTTTGCCATTGAATTTGCCCGACGCGGCTGGGTGGTTCTGGAACTCGACCAGATGGGGCATGGCTATTCTACGCCGCCTGTGGGCGCCAATGGTTATGGCGCAATTGACGGCCTGGCTTATCTCAGGAGCCTGGATTTTGTAGATAAAAATAAGATCGGCCTGGAAGGCCATTCCATGGGCGGTTGGGCCTCGGTTATTGCAGCGGCGACCCGTCCCGATGATTATGCGGCGATGGTGCTGGAAGGTTCGTCCACCGCCACAAAATTCTCCCAGAAGTTTGTCCCGATTCCCGGCAGCCCGACCTTTCCCCGGAATCTCGCCGTTGTTTTCAGCACGTGCGATGAGTTCTCCATGCTGATGTGGGAAGTGCCGGTCGGCAGAGACGTCATCAACAGCGAACCGCTCAAAAAAGTTTTCGGAACGGCGGCCACCGTCGAACCGGGGAAGATTTACGGCTCGATCAAAGAAGGCACCGCACGAGTTCTCTATCAGCCGAAAACCACACATCCCGGCGATCACATTTCCGTAAGTGCGATCGGCTATGCGATTGAGTGGTTCCAGCAAACCCTGGGAGAGGTGAAGCCTCTTCCCGCCGCAAACCAGATCTGGTACTGGAAAGAGATTGCAACGCTCATCAGCCTGATCGGCTGTCTTCTTTTTATTTTTGCCTTCGGTTGCCTGCTTTTGCAGACCCGGTTCTTCAGTGCTCTTGCCGGCGCCCCGCAAAATCCCAGGCCGGCTAAAGGCGTGGCCTGGTGGATCGGAGCCCTGCTGATGATTGTCATCCCCGCCATCACTTATTTTCCGCTCAATGGCATTGGGAATTCTGCCGTCAAGGCAAGCTGGCTCTTTCCCCAGCAGGTGACGAACACGATTATGTTCTGGCTTATCGTCAATATGGTCATCTCCCTGGTTCTCTTCCTCATCTGGCACGGATTTAATCGGCAAAAAGGCGGTAATGCCGTTTCCTACGGCATAGCCGATGCCCACGGGGCCACCTGGAAAAAAATCGGTCTCTCGGCGATTTTTGCCATCATCGTGATCGGCATGGCCTATCTGTCGGTCGTCTTGATTTCTGCTATTTTCACTGTGGATTACCGGTTCTGGATCATGCAGCTCAAACCCATGAGCGCTCTGCAGTTTAAGATTGGCCTGCGCTATGTGATCCCCTTCCTGCTCTTTTATCTGGTATTTGCGGTCGTGTTGCATGGCCAACTGCGATCGGCCGCCGGCTCGCTTGCCAGCCGGATGATCAAGGCGGTCGTGGTGACGTCACTGGGTTATCTTGTGCTGCTATTGCTTCTCTACGTCCCGTTGTTTGCCGGCGGGCCGCTCGGCATGCCGGACATTCGCTTGATTCTTTACGCGATTGTCGCCATCCAGGTTTTGCCCCTGTTTATTGTCGTTACCTTCATCTCGACATATTTCTTTGAAAAAACCGGGTTGATCTATCCCGGCGCGTTCGTCAATGGGTTGTTTCTCACCTGGTATATTATCGCGTCCCAGGCGACCCATTTTCCGTTAAAGTAGATCTTATTCCGGTTCGTTTTGACAAGAGGCAGTTGAGCAATCAACTGCCTCTTGCAGTCATATCCCGAATTTATAAAAGATATTGCTTGCTATTCGGACTCATTGCCTGTAAAGACTTCGCAGGAATAGCGATACATATTGACCTTCCCACCTTTCTTAATCAGAAATTTGCTAAGGGTAATCCCGCTAATCATAATAGAATCCAGATGGTTTGCCGTGTTTGAGACTAAGTCTTTCCGACGCCGGATTTGCGTTAAAAGGCCTGCCTTTACCAGCCATGTGACGGTTTTCATTGGGTTTAAGTTTAAATAGATGCTGGTATCATACAATAAAGGATAAGTAATGAGTTTTGAGAAGTTTAAGTTAGATGAAAAAATTATGGCTGGCGTTCATGCCGCCGGATACAAGAAGCCGACGCCTATTCAGGCCGAGTCCATTCCTTCCATCATGGATGGGAAGGATCTTATGGGGTTGGCCCAGACCGGAACCGGGAAAACAGCCGCTTTTGTTTTGCCGATTCTGCATCGCCTGATGAAGGGTCAGCGCGGCCCTATTCGCGCCCTGATCGTTGCTCCGACGCGGGAATTGTCCGAACAGACCCATGAAGCGATTATGCAATTGGGACGGAAAACGGGGCTTTGCAGCACCTCCATCTATGGCGGCGTCAGCATCAACACCCAGATCAATCGCCTGCGCTCGCGTGTTGATATCGTCTCGGCTTGTCCGGGTCGTCTGCTTGATCACATCGGGCGCGGAACCCTGGATTTGTCCCACGTGGAAGTTCTGGTTCTCGATGAAGCGGACCACATGTTCGATATGGGTTTTCTTCCGGATGTCCGCAGAATTGTCAAGCATCTGCCGGCGAAGCGCCAGACCCTGCTTTTTTCCGCCACCATGCCGAGCGAAATTCGCTCTCTGGCCGATGATCTGCTTTCCGATCCTGTCCATATTCAGATTGGCGATACCGCACCGGTCATGACCGTTTCCCACAAGTTTTATCCGGTCGAGACCCAGCAGAAAACCGCTCTGCTCAAGGATATTCTGGAGAAGACCGACACTGAATCCGTACTGGTCTTTACCCGGACGAAATCGCGCGCCAAAAGCCTGGCCGAGCAGTTAAACAGAGTGGGGCACAAAGTGACCTCCCTGCATGGCAATCTGACGCAGCAGAAACGCAAGCAATCTCTTGATGGATTTCGGGACGGCCGCTATGAGGTGATGATTGCCACGGATATCGCTGCGCGCGGCATCGATGTGACCCGGATCTCGCATGTGATTAACTACGATATGCCGTCTACCGCGGATGCTTACACGCACCGCATCGGCAGAACCGGACGCGCCATGAAGACCGGGGATGCGTTTACGTTTATTACCGGAGAGGACGGCGAGCTGCTTAGGTCACTGAAGAAAATGCTGGGAGATAAGTTGCAGTATCAGAATGTTGAAGGGTTAACCATGAATCCGTCCATCTGTGAAGCGATGGGAGCCCGCGCACATCAGCTGACGAGACCCAGTAACAATAACGGCAGGAAACCTTTTTCCAACCGGACCCCGTCCGCCAGACGGCCTTCTCAGCGTTCGTTTAAAGACGCGGGACGGATGAACTGGTCATCCCACGCGCCGCAAGCGGCATAACCAAATATCAATTAACCCTACGGGAGGCCCGGAGCTTTATCGAGCTCCGGCTTCCTGCATTAATGAGGCAATCTGCTGATCCTTGTCTTTCCACAAGTCTTGCACCCACTGTTGAAAAGCGGTTTGGAATTCTTTGTCGCCTTCGTAATCACCGTGGAGAAACCGCTCGGGTATTTCCAGCGCAGAAATTCGCACCATAACCCTCTTTACTTTGCCGCATAAAAATCCCCAGAACGTCGGAACGCCGTCCGGGTAGACGATGGTAACATTCAACAGAGAGTGGAACTTGTCTCCCAGCACGCTCAAGGCCAGCGCAATGCCGCCCGCCTTGGGCGTGAGCAGGTATTGATAAGATTGTTTCTGCCCGCCGTGCTTGGTTTTTGTGAATCGCGTTCCTTCCAGAAAATTCATCACACTGGTCGGCATTTGCGTGAACTTCATGCATGCCTTTCTGGTGGTTTCAAAATCTTTTCCTCTTTGCTCGGGATGCTTCTTCAGATACGCCGCACTATGGCGTCGCAGAAAAGGAAAATCCAGCGCCCACCAGGCAAGCCCCATGAACGGCACCCAGATCAACTCCCTCTTTAAAAAAAATTTCATGAGCGGTATCCGCCGGTTCAACAGTTTTTGCAGAACAAAAATATCCGCCCAGGACTGATGATTGCTGATGACCAGATACCAGCCCCGGTAATTTAAATTATCCAAGCCCTGCACATCCCAGGTTGTCCTCTGGGTCAGTTTCATCCAGAGGCCATTGCCGGCAATCCAATTTTCAGCCAGCCACGGCAGGATTTTATTGAACAGACGGGTGAGCGGCCGAAAAGGCAAAAGAAATTTCAGGAAGGAAAAAACAAACAAAATCGTTACCCAGAACACGACATTCAAAGCCAACAAAGTTACTGCAATGCAGCCCATCAGCCAATCAGGCAGAAAATTCAACATTCTTCACTCCTTCGTATAATCGATGGGTAAGCCTTAACACGGGCTGCCCGATTGGTCAAAACAAAATGAAGCCGGACGCTTTTGATGGCAATACGCTTTCCTCTGCTGTATAAGTCAATACATGGTAAGGTCAAAAGATGAACCAAAACGGGTAACCTGGATAGTCTACATCTTGTGCTGTGCGGACGGCAGTTTCTATACGGGGGCGACCAATCGTCTTGAAAAAAGGTTGCTGGATCACAACAGGGGAACGGCCTCCAAATACACCCGGTCGAGAAGACCGGTCACCCTGTTGGCGGCAAGCGCTGAAATGAATCAGAGTGAGGCCCTGCGTCTTGAGATAAAAATCAAAAGGATGCCGAAAGTAAAAAAGATTGCCTGTCTCCAAGCTGCAACCGCTAAGACAAAAGCTCACCAAGCGTGACCTGTGATTAAAAAAACTCCTCTTTCAAATGACTTTATTTCAATGGCTGTCTTGAAATTCTAACAGTGCGTCACGATAATATTCTGAATGTCTCCGCAACAATCTTGGAGGGATCCAACAGAGAGACACGTTCTCATTTCCCGCTTTGTCCGGTTCATTGTGCGGCCCGGGCAGTGTTATTTGAAAATCTGCTTGACTTTCATGAGCCAAATATTTAACCATACGGTTAAACCAAACGGTTAAATCCCGCTCACGCGGGACGAGCGTTAATTCCCTGTCGCTTGCTGCGAGGGGGTTGATTATTTGGCCGGATAAAAGAGATCCCGATAGATTGCTTTTCGCAGGGATGGAAATTAAATTATTGCAGATGCGGATTCGATAACGCAGGTAACCGATATGGAAAAGCCAGGCAAGACGGCCGAAAAGATCATCAATGCGGCGCGGGCGGTTTTCGCTGAAAAAGGCTACAGCGGGACGCACGTGGATGAAATTGCCGCGCGCGCCGGGGTTAACAAGGCGACGCTCTATTATCAGATCGGCGATAAAGACACGCTTTACGCCAATGTCATTCACCAGGTTCTGGGTAATATTGCCGAAGTCATTGCTGATGCCGTGGGGAAGGCGACAAATCCTGAGGAAAAATTGAAAACGTATATTAACTGCATTGCCGCGGCGGTTGATAAAAACCCCGAACTTCCGCCGATTATGATGCGCGAGATGGCCGGAGGCGGCGCCCATTTGCCCCGAGTAGTCGTGGAAGACATCGCCTCCGTTCTGACCATTCTTCTGGGAATTCTGGATGAAGGAAGAAAAAAAGGAATTTTTGTCGAGGTCGTGCCGTTTCTCATCCATATGATGATCATGGGCACGATCCTGTTCTATAAAAAAAGTGCACCGATTAAGGATCAGCAGACGTGGCTTCCGGAAGCGCTCAAAGCCCGCGATCGAAAGCTCAAAGGCAGTTTGGGAGAAGAAGTGGGGAAGCTTGTTCTCCGGGCGATCAAGAAGTAAAGCTCCTGCCTTCATCTTCATCCGGAGGATGGCGTTGACGGCGGGTTTGATTTCCGCATCGGCGCGCTCGGGCAGTATGCACCGGCGCCGACCCTGCCTGACGCTTGTACCTCGCGTTCAGGATCGTTCATCAAGGCACCGCAACATACCGGCTGAGGGGTAAGGGTCGCGGAGACTCGTTTAGGGGGAAGAATTGTGAAAAAGAAAATCATCATTATTGTATTCGCGCTCACATTTGTCGGCGTCGGACTGTTTGTTTATATAGGGCAGAACAACAAGAAGGCGGGCGGTCTATTTTATTCCGGCACGATTGAAACGACGCAGGCCAAACTGTCTTTTCAGGTTCCCGGACGTGTTGCCGAAGTCAAGGTTCAGGAAGGCCAGTCGGTCGCAAAAAACCAGGTCATCGCCTTGCTGGACCGGGCGGAATTCGAATCGCGCTATGAACAGGCCAGGGCCAATCTCGATCGCGCCGTGAAAACAAAACAGCAGTTGATTACGGCACTCCAAATCAGCCAAAGGACTTTACCGGCGGAAGTCGCGAGAGCACAGGCGGGGGTGAAAAGCGCGCGAGATTCGTTGGCCGATGCCGAAAAGAACTACCGGCGTTATGAGGAATTGTTTCGCCAGAGTGTGGTGACGGAGAAGGAGCGCGATACGCTGAAGCTCGGCTACGATGTGGCCAAATCGCGGCTCGCGGAAAGTGAATCGGTGCTTAAGCTGGCCGAAGGCAATCTCGGGCGCATCGAGGCGGCCAGAGATGACATTACCACGGCCGGGGCGCAGATCGATGTGGCCCGGGCAGCGCTCAATCAGGCGGGCATTCAGCTCGCCTATACTGAGCTGATATCTCCGCAGGACGGCGTGGTCGTCAGCCGCAATATTGAACCGGGTGAGACGGTGAATATCGGGAGAGAAGTGATCACGATTTCCGATCTTCATCGCGTGGATTTGAAAATATTTGTTGATGAAGCCGCGATCGGCCGGATCAAACCCGGCCAGAAAGCGGCCGTCAGCGTCGATACTTTTCCCGGCAAGATTTACGAGGGAACGGTTTCCTTCGTTTCGCCGGAAGGTGAATTCACGCCAAAAATTATCCAGACGCAAAAAGAAAGAGTCAAACTGGTTTATCTGGTGAAAATTTCCATTGACAATCCTCTCTATGAGCTGAAAGCGGGCATGCCGGCAGACACCCGCCTGAATCCATAACGGAGCGACAACATGGTGGATCTGTCCGACAACCCTCGTCCGGTCGTGGAAGTTAAAAACCTTTTTCTCTCCTTTAAGCAGGTGCAGGCGGTCAGAGACATTTCATTTAGCGTGCCGGGCCAAAGTATTTTCGGTCTGGTCGGCTCCGACGGGGCCGGAAAATCCAGCGTCCTGAGGCTCATTGCCGGTATGATCAAACCCTCTCGGGGTGAAATCACGATCGATGGGCTCGATTCCGCCAAAGCCCGGCAAAAAATCAAACACCTCATCGGATACATGCCTCAGCGCTTCGGTCTTTATCCGGACCTGACCGTGCAGGAGAATATGGATTTTTTTATGGATGTGTTCGGCATTGGGCGTGCCGAGAGGAAAAAGCGCAAGGAAAAGTATCTGGGGTTTTCCAATCTGTTGCCTTTTGTGGACAGGCTGGCCGGTGATCTCTCCGGCGGCATGAAACAAAAGCTCGGACTGGCCTGCGTTTTAGTTCATGAACCCAAGCTGCTGATTCTGGATGAGCCGACCAACGGCGTCGATCCGGTCTCCCGGCGGGAATTCTGGGATATCCTCGGGACGATGCGCCAGGCAGGCATGACGCTGCTCATTTCGACGGCCTATCTGGACGAGGGTGAGAAATGCGATCAACTGGCCCTGATGCATTCGGGGGTCATCCTGGAGCAAAATGCGCCCGCTATCATGCAGGGGGACTTCCCGTCGCTGGAGGCGGCCATCATTGCCCGGATCAAGGAAGCGGATAAGGAGCTTGCCCATGACGCCTTCTCCATCTGACGCCATCGTGGTCTCCGAACTGGAAAAAAAGTTCGGCGATTTTGTTGCCGTCAATAAAATCACATTTTCGGTTAAGAGAGGCGAAATCTTCGGGTTTCTGGGCGCGAACGGTTCCGGCAAGTCCACAACGATTCGCATGCTGTGCGGAATCATCGCGCCGACATCCGGCAGCGGCCGGGTTGCCGGTTTCGACATGATCCGCGAGCCCGAAGATATCAAACAGGCCATCGGCTATATGTCGCAAAAGTTTTCATTGTATGAAGATCTGACGCCTTACGAAAACATCCGTTTTTATCTGGGTATTTACAGCGTTCCGCAAAATCAATGGCGGGAGCGTTCGGACTGGATATTGAATATGACGCGACTCACGGACGTCCGCCACCGCCTGACCAGGGAATTACCACCGGGGTGGCGTCAGCGGCTCGCGCTGGGTTGCGCGCTTTTGCATAAACCGCAAATTCTGTTTCTGGATGAGCCTACGTCGGGCGTGGACCCGATTACCCGTGAGCATTTCTGGACGTTCATCCGGCAACTCGCCGGCGGCGGAATTACGATTTTTGTTACGACGCATTATATGGATGAGGCGCGCTTTTGCGAACGGATTGTCATGATCAATGCGGGCAACATTGTGGCGTCAGGCTCCCCTTCGGAAATTATTCGGGCCGCCTGTCCCGGTTCGCCCGATGCCGACTTGAATGATGCCTTCATCACGTTGATGAAAAGGACGCAGGATTGAATCCCTTAAGATTAAAAGCCATTGTCCGCAAAGAATTTTATCACCTGATCCGGGATTACCGCAGCCTGTATCTCGCCTTTGCCATTCCTCTGTTGTTGATCATCCTTTTCGGCTATGCGCTCAGTCTGGATGTCGATCATATCAAGACCGTCGTCGTGGATTCCGACAAAACTGCACTGAGCCGCGATTTTGCCGGCAAGTTAGATGCATCGCCCTATTTTGATATCGTCGCCGGCCTCGACTCATCCGCGCAGATAGCCGACTATCTCGATCACGGCGAAGTTTCTGTGGCCATCGTCATTCCTCCCGACTTCACGAAAAATATCGGCGCGGATCGGGAAGCGCAGATGCAGGTGATCATCGACGGCAGCGATCCGATTTTTGCCGGAGCCGTACGCGGGTATTTAACCGCCTTCATCGAATCTTATAATTCGAAGCTGCTGGCTTCGTTTCTCAACCGGCAGGGACTCACGACGATCAAGTCTCCCGTGGACGGCCGAATCCGCATCTGGTTTAATGAGGATCTGGAAAGCCGCAATTTTATCCTTCCGGGAATGATCGCCATCATCATCATGATTGTCGGCGCCATGCTGACATCCCTGGTGATCGCGCGGGAATATGAAAGCGGCACGATGGAGACGATTAAGTCTCTGCCGATTCATGCGGGCGAAATGCTGTTGGGCAAGGCGATCCCTTATTTTTTTATCGGGTTCGCCAATGTGCTCATCGCCATGCTCCTGGGGCAGGTCCTTTTCGGCGTCGTGATGAAAGGGAGTTTCTGGCTGATGATCCTGGCCACATCTTTATATCTGGTGTGCGCGGTTTCCCTCGGGCTCCTGATTTCATCCGCGACCAAATCACAGTTAATGGCCAACCAGGCCGCGGTCATGCTGACCTATCTGCCGTCATTGCTTTTGTCTAATTTTGTCTTCCCCATCATCAATATGCCGATTGTGCTGCAGTGGGTGACGTATCTGGTTCCGGCCAGATACTACATCGATATTCTGGTGGGCGTCTATTTGCGCGATACCGGCCTTAAGTATCTGGGCCCTGATATGGCGGTGTTAGGGGGCATGTGTCTGGTCATGATAGCACTCAATTACCTCATGCTGAAAAAGGAAGGTTTATGAACTGGCCGCGGATTCGGGAATTGGTGCGCAAGGAATTTATTCAGCTCTTGCGGGATAAACGCAACCGGGTGGTTCTCTTCGTCGCGCCGCTTATCCAGATGCTGGTTTTCGGCTATGTCGTCAACTATGATATCAGCAATATCCGTGTTGCGTTTGTGGATTATTCCCATACCCGGGAAAGTCGCGCTCTGGCCGATGCCTTCGAGGGCAGCCGCATTTTTTCCATTACGCATACGTTAAGCGATGAACGAATGCTGGAGGATCTGCTCCTGCGAGGTCAGGTGGATATGGGGATAAAAATTGCCCCTGACTTTGCGGCCTTAATCCGCAAGGGAGAGACGGCCGCCGTCCAGATTATCGCGGATGGCTCCATGAGCAATATGGCCTCGCTCAGGATGGCCTACACGGGCAGCGTCTTGCAGAAGTTCAACCAGGAAACGCTCCATGAACTCTATCCGCAGCCGATGAGCTATGGCCGGATCGATGCGCGCGTGCGCACCTGGTATAACCCCAATATCGAGAGCCAGTATTTCTTTGTTCCCGGCATTGTGGCGTTCGTCATTATGCTGATTTCCCTGCTTTTGACGTCGATTGCCATTATCCGGGAAAAAGAAGCGGGCACCATGGAGCAGCTCATCGTGACGCCCCTGAAAGCTTATGAATTGATTCTCGGGAAAACGATTCCCTATATTATCATTTCCCTTGTCCAGTTGACGGTGGTTATTGTCGTCGCCATCACCTGGTTTGAAATACCGCTGGCGGGGAGTGTTCTGCTATTGCTTTTTGCCGCCTGTTTATTTCTGCTTTCCACGTTGGGCATTGGTCTGTTTATCTCGACCATATCCGCAACGCAGCAGCAGGCGATGATGACAACCTTCTTCTTTATCCTTCCTTTCTTCATGCTCAGCGGCTTCGTTTTCCCTATTGCCAATATGCCGGTTGTTGTCCAGTGGCTGACCTACCTTAATCCTCTGAGGTATTTCCTCGTGATCCTGCGGGGCATTTTTCTGAAAGGTGTCGGGATGCATGTTCTCTGGTCTCAGTATGTCTACCTGGCCATTCTGGGAATCATCGTCTTTTCAGGTGCAATTGCCCGCTTTAAAAAACGGTTGGATTAGGGTATGAGAAGGTACAAGGTGCAAGGTACAAGGTACAAGGTGCAAGGATAAGGCATGCTGAAAGTTATTGATGATGAAATGCTGATCCGGAAATATGCAAAACTTTTTGCCCGGAGTTTCAAACCGTTTACGGATGAGTCCATCAAAGTAAAACTGGGGCATCAGGGGGCAAGCTCCCAGGCGAAAGTTTCGTGGTCCAAAAAACTGGGTCTCTGGATATTTTCTCAAGCGACGAAAGAAGTCCGCTACTGGAACGCATTCGGCCGGAGCAAGCCGCAGGCAGGCGGTCACGTGCCGATCACGGCTGAAATCAATTTCCCCTGGGCGGGTATTGACCGCAAAACCGGCGCCGCATTTGCGCGCGACGCCTGGAACCGTACTTACGTCATTCACCGCGGCAAAATCGGCGGCGGTAAAAAGGGAATCGGCAAATCCCTGTTTGAAGAATACTATCGGGGCGTCTGGGCCTGGATGGATGATGGCGACGCCCTGTCACAGGTTGCGGTTGTCGGCGCCCTCGGGAGCGGCCGCTTTGCTCTGCAGGTGGCTCAGTTCGTAGCGAAGATCGGGCGGTTGAAATCAACAGCCGCTTTATCCCGGCAGACATCGCTCAATTTTTCCGAAGTCTCTTTTCATGAAGAACTGGTCGGAAGTCCGCCCCCGCTGCCGTTCGATGACGTGACCTGTGCCTGCGATCGAAACCTGGTCCTAAGTCAGCTGGCTCAACTTCTCGAACGCTGGAAATTCAAAGTCGGCAATGATGTGAATCATGAGTTATTTCTTATCCACCCCGTCACAGACAGACTATCTCACGTATTGGCGGTTTCTGCCTGCGGCGAAGAGAGTCACGTCATGTCGACGGCCGCAAAATTGCTTCTGCAGCAGGCCGCCGAAGCCGATCATCCGGCCGCTATTCTCATCATGCCGGAAGAGGCGATGAATCTCTATCTTCAGCGACTGCAGCTGATTCACATTGACGTACTGGCCTACCGGCTGGAGGGCGAACGAATCATATTCCCGGATCTGGGGAAAATCAGGCTCGACCAGAATTCTTAATTGTAAAACGTCGCCAAAAAAGAATTAAATGTCAATGTTCCGGAGTATTCACAGTCCATCAGACTTCAACGGAAGGGAAAACCATGATCAAGGAACGAAGAAAGCGCACCAGAGTTCCCGTCTGCTTTGACCTGAATATTGTTGTCGGGGGCAGAAAAATAAAGGTAGAAACTCAAAACATCAGCATGACCGGTGTCAGTTTCAGAAGCGCCGAGCCGTTTACGGTGAATGACAAATGTAAAATCCACCTGCGTCTCGATGAAGAAATTCAACTGTCGATTAGAGCCAAGATTCTTAGGTCCTGTGAAGAGGAAACGATTGCGTCATTCATGGAGATGGATGAAGATAGCTTTTATCACTTAAAGAGGATTCTCCAGTATAACGCAGCCGATTCCGATCAAATTGAAAAAGAATTGGGAAAGCCTGCCTTTGCTAAACGGCCGGCACCGAACAAATGATTTCCGCCGGGATGTGCGAACACGAGTAAGCCGTCTCGGGAGTCGATCCCGGGCAGTTCGCCCCGAGCAGATGACGGAGGATCACTCTTCGGAAGATAAAAAAACCGGCGGCCCCGGTCCCCGGACCGCCGGAAAAATCAAAATGCCTAGCCAGAAATTATTCGATGGGGCCGAATTTGGATTGGAAGCGAACCATGTTGGCCTTGCTCTTGGAGATCTTCTTGATATTCTCCCATTCCTTATCACTCTTGATCCACCAGAAATATTGATTCGGTTCCGTCAGCTGACCGTTTTTGACCATTTGAACCGAACCGTTGATCAGGAGCCTTCCGTTATCGGCGATGCCGAATATTTCCGTAGGGATCCGATCGCCCAAAATGGGCAGCGCTTTGGCAAATGAAGCGCGGATGGCGCGCACATCGGTTGTTGTGCCGGCGGCTTCAATCGCTTTGGACAGGGCAATCGTTGCACCGTAATTTCGATAGCATTCCGACGTCACGATTCGTTTATAGGTGCTCTGGAATTTCTTTATAAACGAAGAGGTTACGGGAACGGGGACGCTCGGGGGAGCGGCGACGCCGATCGTATTGTGCATCAGTTTGTAGCCCCTCAGCAGGTTGCCCATGTAATCGAGTTTCGCCTGGTCGATGCAGATGAATCCGCCTTTAAAGCCCATACCGCGCGCCTGCTCGATGACCAGAGCGGTTGTTGCGGAAGGACCGCCGATGAGCAGCGCATCCGGCTTGGTGCCCAGTGCCGCGGTGAGCGGTGCGGAAAAATCCGTTTCCGCGTAGTAGTTGGCGGGTTTATCGGTCGTGATGACCCCGCCGGATTTCTCCCATCTGTCTCGGAAAGCAACGCGCCATTCTTCACCATAACCGCCGGTGGTACAGACCATTGCTACTTTTTTCCAGCCTTCCTTCTGGGCCAGCTCGATAAACTGCTGAACATAGACCAGAAAGTTGGGGGCTGTTGTGCCGATAAGCAGTTTATTGCCGAGCTGAGTAACCTTGGGTGTGCTCGTGTAAGCCATGATAAGAAATTCATTTCCCTTTTCTTCGTTGATTTTGGCCATGGCCGCAAGCGTCGTAAACACGCCGTTATAAACGGCGATGGCGCCGCTGTTCTTGAAGCGTCTTGCGTTGTTGACGGCCGCCGTCGGGTCGTTGCGGTCATCGAGTTTTTCCAGTCTGAAATTATACTTCTTGCCCTTCACCGTGATGCCGCCGGCGGCGTTGATTTCGTTCACCGCCATGTCAACACCATAGAGCATATCCTGGCCATACTCAGCCGCCGGTCCGCTTAAAGGCCCTGAAAAACCGATGACGATATCCTGGGCGCTTGCGATGAACGCCCACAACATGACGAGACAGATAGCCGATAGAACAGTAATACCTTTCCCATGCTTCATCTTCCTTCCTCCTCCTCTTTTGTTTAGTATCCCTTGCTTCAATATCTTGAAAATCGAATTATAAAGCCCGAGCGTAGGTGTGACGCTGCCAAAACAAAACGGATGGAACAAAATCAGCTTCGTTGATCTGTAAATCGTCTCTAAAGTATAATTAGTTTAATTACTTACAGTACAATATTCTATTTACTTTTGTGACGGCAGTATAGGAAAAACAAGAATGCCTGTCAATTGAATAAATACAAAAGGGGAAATTAATTTCACAAAGCGGTCTTCATCGCCTCATGCAAGCGGGCGGCGCGCAGACAAAAAGCTTCCAATTTCGCATTGATAATCTGCGGGAAAGGTGATCCGTCGCTTTCAATGGAAAGAAAAGGCAATTCGTCAAAGTCCGATAAGGTTTTGCTGAGGCGCGCATTGTCAGGATCGCTGGCGGCTTTGGTCTCGCGGTGCATGGCTTCGTTTAATATGGACTCTGCAATACGGCTAGGCATGCAGCCGAAGGGACCGATGGAAATGACGCCGCAGACCGAGGTCGCGATTTCGCGGATGGCGCTCCCGATCGTCAGGATTGCTTCCCCCGTCAGTTGCGGCGATATAAAAGGCAGGGCATGCCGGATGACGTCGCGAACATCGACCGGATGGGATAGAACAAGGCCCGAAGCGCTCATGACGGCATGCAGTTTTCTTGTGTAGCGTTCCACATATTTTTCAACCAGCAGGAATCTCAACCGCCCCGGAATGGAGAAATCATGCCGGACGATGTTCTCTTTCACCAGATAGTCCGTATAGAGGATCCATTCGCCAACCGGCGAACAGATCACGGCGAAGCCCTTTTCAGCGAGCTTTTCCGTCAGATGTTGCCTAGACAGGTTGTCCCGTCTGACGAATATTTCTCCTACCAGAGCAACCACGGGCAGATCCGGGCGGGGACGACTGACGCCGGGGATGGCTTTCAGACGGGCGAGGCTTTTCGTAAGCTCGGTCGTCAGGATTTTGAAATCGGTCTGCGTGAGTGACCGAATGAGCGTTGCCGCCTCATCCTCGAATATGCGCATCGCCAGCCGGCGATCGTCCGCCTTTACCAGGACGAGCGAGCGGATATCTTCCAGGGTGTCGGAAATGACGGCCGCCCACCAGGTGCGCAGACGGAAAAAGCCGTCCAGTCCGGCGTAGGAATTTTCGGAGGTGATGGACAGGATGGCGACATCCGGAATTTTCATCCGCTTAATCAGGTCTTCCAGAAAGACGGCGTATTGACCAAAGCGGCATGGGCCGGTTCCGGTCGGCATAAAATAGGCAACGATCTCTCCCGGTTTCCGCAGGTGCTGAACATAATGGATGAGCGATCCGGTGGTCAGAATCAACGGCAGGCATTCTTTGCAGGACGTATGAGCCCGTCCGATTTTCAAGATGTGTTCATCCGCCGCAGGATGGACAAAGGTCCGGAATCCTTCGCTCGCGAAGACTGCGGCCAGCATCTGCGCGCCGATTTCCCCCATGGACGGGAAAAGGACCGTGACACGCGGATGGGCAAGCGGCAGAGACTCGCCGTCGGACGTTGTTATTGAAGCGGCGGCGCCGTCGAATCTCGTTTTTGCCGGCAGGAAGCTTTTCGCCCCGCTCGGCAGGGCCCTGTCCGCCGGCAATTGCCGATACGCAGCGATAACGTCGAGGAAGGCTTCAATGCGGGTCTCCAGACCGGCGCCGGCTGTGTGGCTGTCCAACTCCAGCGTCAGCGACGGCTTGTCGCCCATGATGTCCCGGAAGTAGGTCATCAGGAAAGAATCGGGGCCGCAGGAAAAATTGGTGATGTAGACGCCGAAAAGCCGGGGATGCTTCTTAACCAACGCAGCCGCTTTCATGATTTGCTGACCGGTTCCCCAATACATGTCGGCCTTGTTCTGTTCATGCGCAAGCGGCAGAAAATCGAGCGGAATAACGCGGCAGCCCCGGGACGCAAACATGCGGGGGATCCCCTTGTTGGCTTCGGAGGCCATCCCGGAATAGGGGCGTCCAAAAATCACCATGGCTATATCATCGGGGTTTTCTTCAAGGCCGGCAAGTGCTTTCTGTCCCGATTCCTGCATTTGGGCAAAACAGGTTTGCTGCACGTGCAGGGCTTTTCGAAAGGCTTCCTTTATTTGTGCTTTGCCCGCGCCCATTATTTTTGCCGCCGCCGCGAGCGGTTTTTCCATAGCGCAAAGTCCCTCCGTGAGATCGATAAGCGGTGTCAGGATCTTTGTCCCCGATTGTTTCATATCGGCAAGCCTGCGTCGAAAGCTGCTTTGCAGGTAAAAGGTTTCTCCCTGGACGAACGGGCAGACCTGAGAATCCGTGGATCCGCCGGCATTGGGCAGCGCCTTGAAATGTGGCAGAAAAATGTAATCCAATTGCCCGCGCTGATTCAGAAGCTCTCCGAAAAAGCCGTGGGCCAGTTCCGCGGGATAACAGAAACTCGCTTCTTTTTCGTCGATAGCCGACTGCGCGCACGTATCCGCCAGGACGGGTTCATACCCGAGTTCGGTGAAAAACGTTGAATACAGGGGATAGTAAGTATGCGTGAGAAAACTGCGGTTAAGCCCGACGCATCCCCGGATCGAACGGACCGCCGAGCCCCGGGCCGCGGCATATTTCTCGAAGACCAGCTCCTGCCGGGCCGCGACGGCATCGAGCGACCGTGAATCGTGCTTGATGCCGTGCTGCAGGTTATAGTATTTGTTGCACGCGCCGCCGAATGGATATTTCTTCCCGTCCATTTCTATGATGGAGATTGCACAGCGGCGGTCGCAATTTTCCGGCGAGCCTTTACAGATGAAGGACTTGCCGCGGTGAACGTCGCGGCGGCTCAGCTCTTCGAGATCAAAGGACGAAGCCTCCATCCCTCCGCGTTCGATCTTCTTCTTAACCGCCAGCGCTGCGCCGTATGCGCCCATGAGTCCCGGTTCCGGCGGAACGGTGATGAAGCTGCCGGTGAGCGCGGCCATGGCCAGCGGGACGGCCCGGTTATAACAGACGCCGCCCTGCATAAAGATCTTTTTGCCCACGGGCCGGTTGCCTTTTACGCGATTGGCGTAATTCATACAAACGGAGTACACGAGGCCGGCCAGGATGTCTTCGCGCGCCCGGCCTTCGGCGATAGCGTTCTTCATATCCGAAGAGATAAATGCGGCGCACTGGTCATTGAAGTTGGGCGGGCGCGTGCCCGTAAGAGCAAGCGCCGCGATGTCTTCCATCGGCACTCCCAGTGTTTCGAGGGCGGATTCCTCGAGAAACGAGCCGGTGCCGGCCGAGCAGGCTTCGTTCATCGCGTAGTCGGAAGCAACTGAACTCACGAGAAACGTGTACTTCGCGTCCTGGCCGCCGATTTCAAAAATCGTATCCACCTCCGGATCAAAGTGAGCGGCGGCCGTTGCATGCGCGATAATTTCATTCATGACGCCGAGCGTCTGGGCATGCAGGCCGGCAATCTGGCGGCCCGACCCGCAGATTCCGACGGCTTCGATGGCGACGCACGCGGGATCGGTGTGACGACGGATCTGTTCTAAAATCGATCGGTAACAGTTTCTGGCTGCGCCCGTCGGATCGCCGTTGGTGCGCAGATAACAGTCGGCAAGCAGTGCATCATCGCGCTTGCGGATCAGCACGGCTTTGGTGGTGGTCGAACCGACATCCAGCCCCAGGATGCAGATATCGCCGCGTTCTATGCTCGCGCGGCTCAGGGTTTTAAATTCCACGCGATTGAGGAAATCGGCAAGCGGCGGATGCGTTTCAAACGCTTCGGAGTCGCTCTTGACGAGTTGATGCATGTGAACCGGCCGTGTTTCGTTTTCACAGGCCCAGAGTGCAGCACCCAGCGCTTCGAAATACGATGCTTCGGCGGGTACGATCAACCCTTCGATATCCCGCCGCAAATATTCAATCATCATCGCATTGCGGGCTGCCCCGCCGGTTATCATAATGTGTTTACGGGGTATCTTTTTGAGGAGTTCCAGAATCTTGCCGGCCATCATTTTGCACAGACCGGCCGTGACATTTGCTTTGGGAATGCCTTTGTTGGTGGCATGCGTGCAGTCCGATTTGCAGAAGACCGAACAGCGGCCCGATACCGCGTGAGGTTCCTCAGTCGCCGCAAAACCGGTTGCCTCGTCCAGGCTCACGTTCATGCGCCTGAGTTGTTGCAGAAAGAATTCGCCGGTACCGGAGGCGCATTTGTTGCCGGTCAGGACGCTGGAAATCTGTCCGCGCCGGTTCATCACATAAGCCATGAACGTCTCACCGCCGGCGGATACGACGGCGGGACAGAACAAATCCGGCGGCCGAAGATAACGATAGGCGTATTCGACGGCCTGCGGCTCGGAAATGGAGGTGACATTTAAAAGTTCGCGGAATTTCCGGCCCGTGGCCGCAATCCGGTCAAAAGAGGAAAGATCATAAGAGGCCAGCGCGTCGTGCAGCGTCTTGTGGGGATTCCCCTCATGCGGCCGGACCGAGTGGGAGTCAATGCAAACCCGACCGTTTTGCCGATGCAATTCGGCGATCGAGACGGTCGATGCACCCAGACAAATTCCTAAAGCTTTCATGAGAGAGGGATCCCTTGGGTTTTTATTTTCACCATTTTTTTGACATCGGCTGACGTCTGATCCGATGCGTCGGGTAAATTAATATTGTGCCGAACTATCAAGTTAAAGTAAATTTAGTCAAGCCTTAAATAAATTTGATACATTTTTCAGCGTCGTTTTCATGCGATGCTGCATTCCCATCCGAACTTTTTATAAAATATTTGCTTGTAAAGGTCATGGATATTTGATTAATAATTCAAGCGGAATTTGCGGCTTTCAATGACGAGCCATTGAGCCCGTGACCTTGTCCGGACCGCATGCTCGTTTGATCGATGATGAACAGGTTCCCCGGATGTAACGGACAGCATGCCCAAACATATCGGGTATGATGTCGTAACGGATAAAAAAAGTCATGGTGATGCCATGGAATATTACCGACAGGCCAAAGAAGCCAATAAACCCTTCTCATTCAGCATGATGGATTTGACGATGCGTGACGATGAGGGGGAAAAGATCGTGACCCATTCGGCGGAGAAAAACATATCCGGAAGTGAAGCCGTGATTTTAGGCGGCTGCATGAACGATCGGGTCACTGAAGAATACTGGAAATACGGCTTTGTCGGGGCAATGGTCAAGCCTTACCCGCTTCAAGAATTGAAGAGTTCTCCGGGGAAAATCCCGGCGGGTGACGGCCTCCGAAAAACGTAAGGGGAAATCTATGGGCGAAGGTATCAGTGATTACACAAAAAACGTCGTTGATTTGAGACGCCACATGTGGATGGAAGGGATCGAAGTGGAATTGCGCCGGCTGATCTGGCAAATTGCCGTGGTCGGCAAGTACATTTCCGCCAAAATTCACGAATCCAACCGCAAGCTGGCCGGGTTCAAAAATATTTACGGTGAAGAACAATTGGCGCTGGATCGTGTTTCCGACGACATCCTGAAGAATAAACTGCAGAGCTCCGGATTTGTAAGTCACTATGCGTCCGAAGAGCTCGAAGATATCGTTGCCATCGGCAATGGACAGGAGCAATACATTGTGACGGCCGATCCGCTGGACGGCTCGTCGCTCGTAGATACCAATCTGGCCATCGGCACCATCATCGGCATCCACCGGAAATCCATCTTTGACTGCGGACGAAACTCGATGGTGGCGGCCCTTTATATCACTTACGGCCCGTTGATCACGATGATCTATTCAGCCGGGAAGGGCGCCCACGAGTTTGTTCTCGATCGGGAAGGAGAATACGTTCTGTCTGAAGAAAAAATAAGGCTCAAGGAGAAAGGCTCCATCTTTTCACCCGGCGGTCTGCGCAAGGACTGGACGGATGCCCATTTGAAGTTTATTGAAAAACTGGAACAGGACGGTTACAAGCTGCGTTACAGCGGCGGCTTTGTTCCCGATATCAACCAGGTGATCATCAAGCGGGGCGGTTTGTTTACGTATCCGGCGCTTAGGAAATCACCTCAAGGGAAACTGCGCCTGCTATTTGAGCTGCAGCCGATGGCTTTTATTGTGGAACAGGCCGGCGGTAAGGCCACCGACGGGAAGGAAGATATTCTTGCTCTGCAGGTGACATCGGTTAATCAGCGTTCGCCGATTTATATCGGCTCAGCGACGGAAGTGACGATGGCGGGACAATTCCTGTCGCAATAATTACAGATTAGAAGGAGCAGCCATGATTTACGAAAACAAGGATCAATTGAAAAAAGGATGCGAAAACGTACTGGCCATCGACGGCGATGATGTTCGCGTTTTGGATGAAGGCCGGTTTCAGAGTAAACTGATTGACGATTTGATTTATACCGTCGTATTCAGCCCCGATCCGGGTACGAAAGATGCGGCGGCTTTTCTGATTCGCCGGGGAGCGGCGGCGCTGGGGATTATGTCCGCGTCGATTCAAGCACTCTATGAGGCGATGGGCCGCAAGGAAGTCGGCGGCTTCACCGTCCCGGCGATCAATCTCCGCGGCATCGCCTATGATGCCGCCCAGGCCGTCTTCCGCGCCGCGCTGAAAGGGAATGTCGGACCGGTCCTCTTCGAAATCGCCCGCTCGGAAATCGACTATACGAAGCAACGGCCGCAGGAATATACCTGCGCCATTACGGCGGCGGCGGTCAAAACCGGCTGGCGCGGTCCGGTTTTTCTGCAGGGCGATCACTTTCAGATGAACGCCAAGAAGTTTGCCGCTGACGCGGACAAGGAAACACAGACGGTCAAGAATCTGATCTGGGAAGCCATCGAAGGAGGATTTTACAACATCGACATCGACACCTCCACGCTGGTCGATTTATCCAAGCCCACGGTCAAAGATCAGCAACGGACGAATTTTTCACTGGCGGCGGAACTTACCACCATGATTCGCGATCTGGAGCCGGAAGGCATTACGATCTCCGTAGGCGGCGAGATCGGTGAGGTCGGCGGTAAAAACAGCACCGTGGAGGAATTGCAGGTTTTCATGGACGGCTATCTGGAAGAGCTGAAGAAGCGCGGCGACGCTTTCAAAGGCATCAGCAAGATCAGCGTGCAGACCGGGACGACGCACGGCGGCATTCCGCTGGCCGACGGCACGGTGGCAAAAGTCAAAATTGATTTTGACGTTTTGGAGAAATTGTCCGAGACCTCCCGCACGCAGTACGGTCTGTCCGGCGCCGTTCAGCATGGCGCGTCCACGCTGCCCGATGAAGCGTTTGACCGTTTTCCCGCCACCGGCACCGCCGAGATTCACCTCGCGACCGGCTTTCAGAATATTATCTTCGACAGCAAAAATTTTCCGGCCCAGCTCAGGGCAAAAATTTATGATCATCTGAAGTCCGATCTGAAAGGCGAATGGAAGGAGAAGGACACTGAGGAACAGTTCATTTATAAAACCCGCAAGAAGGGTTTCGGCCCGTTCAAGCTGGAATTATGGCATCTGCCGGCGGATATCCGTGCGGGCATCTGCGCGGAGCTGGAGCGTCAGTTTGCTTTCCTGTTCGATAAACTCAAAGTTAACGGAACAAGGGCCGTCATGGATAAATGTATTCAGCTGATTGACGTCCCGCTGAAAATGCCTGCGGCGCTGAAAGGCTGATAAAGAATCCATCGCCCAAGGCGGTTCAAAAAGCGAGCGAATAAATATGAAAGCGGCTGTACTGGATAACATAACGAGCATTCGTGAAAATCCGCAGCCGCTTTCTTTTGTGGATCTGCCCATACCGGTTCCCGGGGAGAAACAAATACTGGTTCGAATCGCCGCCTGCGGCGTCTGCCACACGGAGCTCGATGAAATCGAAGGCCGGACGCCGCCTGCTTCCTTCCCCTTTATTTTAGGACATCAGATTGTCGGCGTGGTCGAAAAGCGCGGCTTTGAGGCAGGGAAGTTTTCCATAGGCCAGAGAGTCGGCATCGGCTGGATCGGGCAGGCGTGCGGAAAATGCCGGTACTGTCTTCGCGGGCAGGAGAACCTGTGCCCGGATTTCAAGGCGACCGGCCGGGACATCCCCGGCGGTTACGCAGAGTATGTTGCCGTTTCCGAAGATTTTGCTTTCTCTATCCCGGCAGCATTTTCCGATAGTCAGGCTGCCCCGCTTTTATGTGCGGGCGCCATCGGCTACCGCTCGCTTCGCCTGACCGGGCTTCGCAATGGCGAGCCGCTGGGGCTCACGGGCTTCGGCGCGTCGGCCCATCTCGTTTTGCAGCTTTCACGCTACCTTTACCCGGATTCCGCGGTCTTTGTTTTTGCCCGTTCCGAGCGGGAGCGCAATTTTGCGCTGTCCCTCGGTGCAAGCTGGGCGGGGGATACCGCTTGCCGCAGCCCGCAAAAACTTGCGTCAATTATCGACACGACGCCCGCCTGGAAACCCGCTGTGAAAGCGCTGGAAAATCTTGCACCGGGAGGGCGGCTGGTGGTGAACGCCATCCGCAAAGAAGAAATGGATAAAGATCAACTGCTGCATATCGACTACCCGCTGCATCTGTGGCAGGAAAAAGAGATCAAAAGCGTGGCGAACGTAGCCAGACGGGATATTTACGAATTTCTGGAACTCGCCCCGCGCGTTCCTATTATACCGGATGTCGAGGAATATCCATTTGCCGACGCCAACCGGGCGCTTGCCGAACTGAAATCAGGTATGATCCGCGGTGCGAAAGTCTTAATCATGGATTACAACCCGCATCAAGAGATACGAAATACGAGATAAAAAAATGACGAGATCGCTCTCACCCATGGGCCTGCCAGTCTGCCACATACTCCCATGATTTCCTGGACGGGACGGCCTCCTCGTGCCGCCAGCTTCCGGCGATCCCCAGCTCTTTGACCGTCAAATCGAAGTGACACAGAGCAATGCCCATATCGATCCCCTGCAGAGAAACATCCCGCAGATACCGATAACCGATGGCGCGCGACAGATAGAATAAAAAAGTCTTCCGGTCTTTATCGTAGACGATTCGCCAGGGCTGCTTGTTGGATGCCGACGGCGCCAGACGGACATTTTCCAGAGCTTCACGGTAAATGCCGGCCTCCTCGGGAGAGAGCGGCGACGCGGCGTTATTCGAGAAAAAAAGTTCGCTCCACGGCAGACGATGGTCGGAGCCGGCAAAGCCGCGCATGACCCTTTCCGTGAGGCTTCTGCGGGACGCGGCATAGCCGATGGGGCTGACCGTGGGCAGGAGCTCGTTTCGCCGCATTCCGGCGGCGCGGCCGAAGGCGCTGATCGCAAATGTGCCGCCCATCCAGCAGGTGTTTAAACCCAATTCGGCGGCCCTGAGGATCAGCTTTTCGGTGCAGTACCCGTAATCCTCCGGTGCCATCGGCGCCGGGATGATCATCCCGGCCAGATACAGATGCGCGTTTTTGATTATGCCGTAAGTTCCCAGCATTTTCCATTCTTTGGCCGCGAGCGCGTCCATCGCGATCAGAGCAAAGCGCGGCTTGTTCCCGAAGGGGCCGGTGTGCGGCGCGCTTACCGCCTCGCGAAACGCTTTCAAAACGTCATCATCGACGGGATCGTCGGAGTATGACCGGCAGGAATAGCGTTTGCGTATGGTTTCTGATATCGGTGTCATGAAACCTCCTTAAAAATATGATTGGCAAAACGCCGCGGCTATCTTATACTAATCGTACAGAATTTCATACCAAATGATGGGAACGGGTGAGGGGTAAAGATGAAACTGACTACTGTGAAACAAATGCGCGGGATGGATCAATATGCCGCTCTATCGCTGGGGATTACCGAAGAGCTCCTCATGGAAAACGCGGCGCTCGCATCGGTCGGGCTGTTGCAGAGGGAGCTGGGGATTCCGGGCAGGAAATTTGTGATTTTTTGCGGCGCCGGAAACAATGGCGGCGACGGGTTGGCCGTAGCGCGCCTCATCGCCTCGGTGGGCGGCCGGGTCAAAGTTTTTCTCACGGCCTCTCCCAAGAAATACAGTGGAGCGGCCAAGGCCAACTACGACATTTTGTGCAATCTGGAGGGGGACATTCACCTGCTGACTCGCGTCGATGAGGCCAGAGCCGATACCCTGCATTGTGATGCCATCGTCGATGCCATCTTCGGCACGGGGCTGGATCGGGAAGTCAGGGGGCTCGCTTGCGACGTGATCCATCTGATCAACGAATGCCAGCGGCCGGTGTTGAGTCTGGATATTCCATCGGGCATTTCCGGCGATACGGGACAGGTGATGGGCGCTGCGGTGAGAGCTTCCTGTACCGTCACGTTCGGTTTGCCGAAAATCGGTAATCTGCTTTATCCCGGCTATGAGTATTGCGGGGCGCTGGCCGTGACGCACATTTCATTTCCGCCGGCGCTGTGTAACCGCGCTGAACTGACGATCGAAACCAATGAGCGGGTTTTGTTGCCTCCGAGGCTCGCGGAAGCATACAAAGGTGCAGTGGGGGATGTTCTGTTCATTGCCGGCGGCGCCAACTACTTCGGCGCGCCTTATTTTTCCGCGATGGCGTTTCTGAAGGCGGGCGGCGGCTATGCGAGGCTCGCAGCACCCGCCTCGATTATCCCGTTTATCGCACAGTCCGGCAGGGAAATTGTTTTTCTGCCTCAGCGGGAGACGGCCTCATTCAGCCTGTCGCTTAAGGCGAAACCCGAATTGCTGGCCCTTGCGGAAAAGGCCGATATGGTGGTCATTGGTCCCGGCCTGTCCCTGCAGGATGAAACAACAAAGCTGGTCCGGGAACTGGCCGCCGTTATTTCCCGGCCGCTGCTCATCGACGGTGACGGCTTAACGGCCATTGCCGAACGGCCGGAAATACTGCTCAAAAGGAAGGCGGCGACTATTCTGACGCCTCACGCGGGAGAAATGGCGCGCCTGACGCGCAAGACTGTGGCCGAGGTGAATGCCGATAAAATCGGCGTCTTGAGGGACACAGCCGAGAAGTTGAATGCGTCGGTTGTTCTGAAGGGCGCACATTCCCTGGTGGGCCTTGCAGACGGCCGGGTGTATGTGAATTTGAGTGGCAACCCGGGCATGGCGACGGCCGGAAGCGGTGACGTTCTCACCGGCTGCATTGCGGCGATGCACGGCCTCGGGTTGAGCCCGGAGATGGCGACGCGCAAAGGCGTCTTCCTGCATGGCTATGCGGGCGATCTGGCGGCAGCCCAAAAAGGCCAGGACGGCATCATTGCATCGGATATTCTGGAGCATCTGCCGCAGGCCTTGAAGGAAGACCGGGCGGGAACGATCGAAAGAAAATATTTTGCTCCGCCGCTGGTATAGCTCTGAGGCGAACCGGTCTCCCGTGGTTGAGGAGGCGAGCAGCCGATCCGTTCGCGCTGCTTTATTGATGCGGCCCGGTCTCACGGGAACTTTCCCGGAGAGTCAATATTTTGCAGGAAGGATAAGACATGAAAGTTCTGGCGTTTAATGGAAGTCCGAGAAAAGACGGCAATACGGGAATCCTCATCGGCCACGTGTTTTCCGAGCTTGAAAAAGAAGGGGTGAAAACCGAAGCAGTTCAACTGTCCCGAATGAAGATCCACGGGTGTATCGCCTGTTATAAATGCTTTGAAAACCGGGATGGCCGCTGCGGGGTCAAAGACGATTCCGCCAATGAATATATCGAAAAGATGACGGGTGCGAACGGGATTATCCTGGCTTCGCCCGTTTATTTTGCCGATATGACGGCCGAGATGAAGGCGCTGATCGACCGCGCCGGGTTCGTATCGATGGCCAACGGCGGGCTTTACAGAAATAAAATCGGCGCTTCCGTTGCCGTTCTGCGGCGGACGGGGGGCATCCACACGATTGATTCGCTGAATCATTTTTTTCTCGCCGGCCAGATGATCATTGCGGGACGGGCAATCGGAATCGGCAGAAATATCGGGGACGTACAGAGCGATGAAGAAGGCGTTCAGATGGCGAAGACTCTCGGCCAGCGGATGGCCTGGCTTCTTAAAAAAGTCTCGGGATAAGACCGGTTTATTGAGGGAGTGCCGAACCTATGAAGAATGATCGTCAACCGGAAGCTATCCTTACGCTCGCCAGACAATTCATGGAAAGCCGGATTCTTCTCACCGCGGCCGAGCTTAATCTTTTTACCTTGCTCGACGAAGAGCCATCAACCGCCGAAGGTCTGGCTGGCCGACTGCATGCCGATTTACGGGGTCTGACAATTCTTCTCGATGCTCTGGCCGCGATGGATTTGATTATCAAACAGGAAGACAATACCTATCTCGTGACAGTCGACGCCGCCGCTTTCCTGAGCGATAAGAGCCCGCGTTCGGTCCTGCCGATGGTCCTCCACGCGGTGCACCTTTGGGAAAGCTGGTCGGGCCTGACCGACAAAGTCAGGCCGGCACAAGCAACGGGAACGGACCCGTCCGCGGCGCGGAATGCCGGTGAACTCCAGGCCTTCATCGGGGCGATGCATGTGATCGGAGCGCCACTGGCGCAAAAGATTGTCACGGCCGTCGGGCCGGGCAAGGCAAAAAACCTTATCGATATAGGCGGCGCCTCGGGGACTTATACAATCGCTTTTCTTCGGGCCGCTCCGGAAATGACGGCGACGCTTTTTGACAGGCCTGCGGTCATTCCCATCGCCCGCGAGCGATTGGCTGAAGCGGGAATGCTCAGCCGCGTCTGTCTTGTGGCCGGCGATTTTTACCAAGATGAGCTGCCCGGCGGACACGATCTGGCGATGCTTTCCGCCATCATCCACCAAAACAGCCCGGCCCAAAACGTCGAACTGTTCCAAAAAGTGCAACGCGCACTGGTATCGGGGGGACGGATGATCATCCGCGACCATGTCATGGACGCTCTTCGCACCCGGCCGAAAGCGGGGGCAATTTTTGCCGTCAATATGCTCGTGAATACGAAGGGCGGTTCCACGTATACCTTCGCTGAAATCAGAAAGGGCCTCGAAGAGGCCGGCTTTATAAAGGTGAGAATGCTGGGCGCAGGCGAGCAAATGGATGCGCTGGTCGAAGCCTTCAAACCGTGATCCGCTGTCGGTGAGGCTGTGATGCGGTTAACGGGATCGGTAAACAAGTTTTCCTTTTTTATGCTTCCTTCATGACGAGGAAGTTTTGAATAAACTGAATGTCGTGTCACGGGATTCTTTTGACAGTGAATCATTAATGTATCTGATGGACGGAGGAGGAGCTTATGAAGAAATTCGCGAAGGTTTTCTTGCTTGCGGCATTTTCAGCGATCATCGGCTGTGCATCGATGCCGCCTATTGAGATCAAACCCGTCACACCTAACCTGAATATTGCGCAGGCGCACGTCAGGCCGCTCAAACTCGGCGTCGTGATCCAGGACCCCATGCCCTATTCGCTCTTTTACAAAGGGGAGGGCAGCTATAGGCGTGACATGACGGCCGATATGCGTGCGCAGGGATTGCTGCTCGAGCGTGATTTGTCCAAGATTACGTATGATACATTCTCCCAGGGATTCAAGCAGGTCGTGGTTCTGCGTGATCTGCCGGCGCCCGGCCAGTATGATGCCGTGGTCAATCTGAACATCGGGCAGATCCTGGCCAAAGAACATGTGATCATCACTGGCGAAACGTGCGATATCACGGCGGCCTGGACGATGTCGGTGCTGAATGGCCAGAACAGCGAGATTTTCAACACGAAGGGGATATCCCCGTCGCATAACTTCAAATGGAGCGCATTTAACCCGGGCCCCGGCTGGATCAGCGGGATCAACACGACGATGTCATTGATTCTCAGTGAATTGGCCGGCGAGTGGGGAACTACCCTTTATAAATTAGATATCCCGGGCGGTGCTGGGAGGTAATCTATGAAATGGCGACTTGGATTTTTGACTCTACTGTTTGCCCTCGTCTGCGGATGTTTCCCGACATCCAAAGCCCCCATTGTGATACCCGTTTCCGATCTTGTCCCGTCTGCATCCACGGGTGTCATGGCGAGAGAGCCCGCTTTTACGGTTGTGCTGGACAGGTTCCGTGATGAGCGGTCCAACCGGAGCATTCTCGGTCAGTATGATAACCTCGGCAAAGGGGGATTCGCCGGAACTGAAACGATTACGTCCGACCGCGACATCACCGAAGTGTTTGAAGACGTGGTGAAGAAGTCCCTTGAGCGCCGGGGAATCCATCAGGGGCCTTCTCCCTTCATCCTGAGGGGAGTCATCAGGAAAGCGAATGTCGGAGCCTCACCGGACTCTCAAACCATCAAAGCGGAGGTCTTCCTGGAATTGACCGTCATCAATTCCAATACCGGCGCCTACCTCTGGAGAAAAGCTTATCTGGGGCAGGCAAGCGGGCTTGATCCCAAACTGACGCTGGCGCACGCTTTTCAGGATCTGGCCCATGTTGTCGACGCGGACGACAGTCTTCTGGTGCTCAGGCAGGCCTTTCTGGCGGCAGGCGGAAAGGTGCCGGACGCTACAGGATCTCCCCACGCTCTGGCTCAGTCCCGAAAGGAAGCCATCTCCGATGTTGACGAACTTCCTCATGCAAAATTGCAATCAAACAAGAACGCCTATGCCGTCATCATCGGCATTGAACAGTACCGGCAGAAGCTTCCGCCGGCCGATTTTGCGACACATGACGCTCAGATTGTGGCGGAATATCTCCTGAAGGTTATGGGATATCCCGCAGAGAATGTTATCGTCCTCCTCAATGACAAGGCGTCTAAAAGCGATTTCGATAAATATCTGGGCAGGTGGCTGCAAAACAATGTTGAAAGAGGCAGCTCCGTTTTCGTCTACTATTCCGGACACGGTGCACCGAATCCGAATACGGGGGACGCCTATCTTGTGCCTTACGACGGCGACCCGTCGTTCATCGAAGACACGGGATATTCGCTCAAGAGGCTCTATGAGCAGCTCGGCAGGCTGCCCGCGAGAGAAATTGTTGTGGCGCTCGATTCCTGTTTTTCCGGCGCCGGCGGGCGGTCCGTTCTGGCTAAAGGTGCGCGGCCGCTCGTCATGAATCTGCAAAGCGCTTTCGTGATCCCCGGAAATGTAACCGTTATGGCGGCGGCAGCGAGCAATCAAATCAGCTCGACCTATCAGGAAAAGAGCCACGGACTCTTCACCTATTTTATGCTCAAAGGAATCAAGGAGGAGGGTGTGGTAAAATCCGACGGCGCAATAGCCGTTGGCGATTTGTATGCTTATATGAAGCCCCAGGTGGAGCGAATTGCCAGGAAACAATATAACAACGCGCAGACGCCTCAACTGATCCGGCGGCGGACGGGAAATAATTAATTTCCGCCTTGGTAAGGCGGTCGACGCGAGGTGTTTGCAGATTGGCCGCGAGGAAAGCGGCGTTAAATTTTTCGGGAAAGAATGTATTCGGCCACGGCAAACAGGTGTTCTTTTTCAGTTGAGTCGGGGAAAACCGCCAGTCCGTCCTTTGCCTCGCTCACGAATTTTTCCGCGCGAGCAAGTGAATACTCAATGCCTCCGGAGGTCCGGACCAGGGCAAAAATATTCCGGACGGCATCAGGCGTCAGTGCCTTCTCCTCGATGGCTCCCTTGATCATGTCGCGTTGGTTCTGGCTGCATGTCGCGAGTGTGTAGATAAGCGGCAGCGTCATCTTGCCTTCTTCGAGGTCCTTGCCGATGGATTTTCCGAAATCTTCTTCCCGGGCCATATAGTCGAGTGTATCGTCCGTGATCTGAAATGCCATGCCGATTTTATAACCGTATTGTTCAAGGGCTTCGGTCTGCGCAGGCGCTACGCCGCCCAGGACCGCCCCGCTTCCGCACGCGGCGGAAATGAGCACGGCGGTCTTCTTTTCAACGATGCTCAAATACTCCGCCTCTGATAGAGATGTATCTCCGCATTTCATGAGTTGAAAGACTTCGCCCTCCGACATGATGTTCGTCATCTTCGACATGACCTGAACAATCTTGATGTCGCCGATTTCGGACAAAAGCTTGAAGGCTTTGGAGTACAGAAAATCGCCGACCAGGACGCTTGCGGCGTTGCCCCAGACGTTGTTGGCCGACGTCTTGCCGCGGCGGATGACCGCTTCGTCGATGACATCGTCATGGAGGAGGCTTGCCGTGTGAATGAATTCGATGGCGCCCGCGAGGGGGAAACGCGACTCACCCGAATAACCGCACAGACGCGACGAGATCAGATGCAAAAGAGGGCGGAAACGTTTTCCGCCGCTGTCGATCAGGTGATGGGCGACTTCGGGGATCAATTTGACGTCGGAGGTGATATAGCGGTCCAGATGAACTTCGACCTGGCTCATTTCGCTGCGATAGGCTGAGAAAACATCGGCAATTTGCATGAACGTTCTGACCTCGAACAGATTTGAGGGGACTATATTGGAAATGACGGATACTTGTCAAATGAGTTTTAAGTAATTTCCCCGAACAGATCATAATGATCGGCGTCGGTGATGGTGCAATGGATAAAATCGCCGATCTTGGCGCCGGCATCCTTTATATAAGTGACGCCGTCGATTTCCGGGGCCTGCCTCCGGCAGCGTCCGACAAAGGCATACCCGTCACGGTCGCTCTTTTCTTCGATCAACACGTCCTGAATCGTCCCGATCAATTTCCGGTTGATGGCATGAGAAATATCGGCCTGTTCGCTCATGATTGATTCACGGCGACGTTCCTTTTCTTTTTCTGAAATCCGTGAAGGCAGTGCCGCCGCGGCAGTGCCCTCCTCCCGGGAATAGGTAAAAACACCCAGATGATCAAAGTTTGTCTTGCGGACAAAGTCGATGAGGTGTTCGAACCGCTTTGGCGTCTCTCCCGGAAAACCGACAATCAGAGATGTGCGCAGAGCAACGTCGGGCATGATGCCTCGCGCCTGACGGATGATTTCCTTTATCCGGTCTGATGAAACCTTGCGGTTCATGGCGGCAAGGATCGTATCGTCGATATGCTGAACCGGTAGATCGATGTAGCGGCAAATATTTTTGTGGTTGGCCATGGCTTCCAGAACCTCCGTCGTCATGTGCGCCGGATGCGCATAAAGCAGCCGCAGCCAGCGAAGGCCCGAGAGTGAGGCCATGTCCGTGAGAAGTCGGGAAAGTTTCGGGCGATCCTGCAAATCCCGGCCGTAAGCTGTTGTATCCTGGCCGATGACGATAATTTCTTTGACGCCCCGGGCGATCAGATTTTCAGCTTCCCGCAAAATGTCATCGGGCCTTCGGCTGCGCGCCTGGCCGCGGATCGACGGAATCGCGCAGTAGGTGCAGCAGTTGGAGCAGCCGTCCGAGATTTTAAGGTAAGCGGTGGAAGATGCGGAGGATAAAATCCGTTCATGCCGGGCCGTCATCAAAAAATCCGGTTTAGAAAGGACGGCGGCACGGCGTGGTTTCAGCGCGTTCAAGTTCTGCAGATGCGAGGCGACATTTCCGACTTCGCCTGTGCCGATGAATAAATCGACTTCCGGAATTTCTTTGAACAGTTCCTTCCCGTAACGCTGGGCGAGACAGCCGGCGACCGCCAGCTTCAGCTCGGGACGGTGTTTCTTTTTTTCGTGCGCCAGGGTCAGGATGATTTCCAGGGCTTCTTCCTTGGCCGGCTGGATGAAGCCGCAGGTATTGACGATGATGACATCCGCGTTTTGAGGATCTTCAACAAGTGTCATGCCCGATGCGTGGGCCAGACCGCCCATGACTTCCGAATCAATGAGATTCTTGGAACAGCCTAAAGAAATGATGTGCAGCTTTCCGGGATGGTTCTTTTTCACTGCGGCAGTTTCCTGATCAGGACTTTACGCGGTTTTGCGCCGTCGGAGGGGCCGACGATGCCTTCGCGTTCCATTTGTTCAATCATGCGGGCGGCGCGGTTATAACCGATCTTCATATAGCGCTGGACCAGTGAAATCGAAGCCTGCCCCAATTCGCCGACCAGCGCGACGGCTTCGTCATATTTTTCATCGGACCCGTCTTCTTCATGCTGGGTCTGCGAGGACTCGAATTGAAATTTTTCGATCGATGCGTCATAAGTCGGCTGGGCCTGCATTTTGATGAAATCAACGATGCGCGATATTTCGGAATCAGACAGGTAGGCACCGTGGATGCGGGTGAGCTTGGATGTGCCGGGCGGAATGAAAAGCATATCGCCCGCGCCCAGAAGCAGTTCGGCCCCCGGTTGGTCAATAATGGTGCGTGAGTCAATTTTGGATGAAACTTTAAACGAGATGCGCGTGGGGAAGTTGGCCTTGATGAGCCCCGTGATGACGTCCACGGACGGGCGCTGCGTCGCGAGGATCAGGTGAATGCCGGCCGCGCGCGCCATCTGGGCGAGCCTCGTCAGCGATTCTTCCACATCCCGGGAGGCGACCATCATCAGGTCGGCCAGTTCATCGATAATGACGACAATGTAAGGAAGCCGGACATGCTGAAAGGGCGGTGCGCTTTTTGCCGAATCTTCCGCCGTCTCCGAGCCGGGCAGGGTCTCCGCCCGGAGTTCTTTAACGGGCGCGGCAGGCTTACTTTTGGCGCCGGTGAGGAGCATTTCATTATAGGCATCGATGCTCTTCACGCCCAGTGCGCTGATGACCCGGTACCGGCGTTCCATCTCTTCCACCGTCCAGCGCAGCACCTGCGAGGCTTTCTTGGGATCCACCACGACCGGATGCATCAGGTGCGGAATGCCTTCATAGGAGGACAACTCGAGCCGTTTGGGATCGACCATCAGAAATTTGACATCGTCGGGCTGCGCCTTGAACAGGATGCTGCAGATCATGGCGTTGAGCGCCACGCTTTTACCCGACCCGGTGGTTCCGGCAATCAGCAGGTGCGGCATTTTGGTCAGATCCGCGATCACCGGCGTGCCCACAAAATCAACGCCCAGTGCGATCGGCAGACGCAGAGACGAGTTCGTAAACGCGTCATTGTTCAGAACATCCTTCAGGAAAACCGGATCGCGTTTGAGGTTGGGAATTTCGATGCCGATGACGGACTTGCCGGGAATCGGTGCCAGGATGCGGATACTGGGGGCCATCAGCGCCAGCGCCAGATCGTCGGCCAGCGTGGTGATGCGGTTGATCTTGACACCGGGTGCGGGTTCAAGTTCATACATGGTAATGACGGGACCGGGCATCACTTCTACGACGCGGGCCTCCACGCCGAAATCCGCCAGTTTCTTTTCCAGGATGCGCGAATTCGTTATCAGGTGGTCGCGTTTGACGCGCGCGTCTTTCTGGGGCGGCTCTTCGAGCAGCGTGAACGGGGGCAATTGGAACTTGCCGTCGGATTTAAGCTTGGAAAAATCGAAATGCGTCTGCTCGATTTTTTTCGGTTTCGCTTTCCTGGGAGCCATTGTCTGCTCGGACTCTTCCATAATGGGCGGCAAAGTCTTTTCGATCTTCAGGCGGGAGAAGAAGCGGGTAAAAAAAGACGTGAAGATGTTCTTGAGGGATAAAAGCCCCTTTTGCACCCACTTTGAAAATCTTTCCGTTACCGACACGAGAGAAAATTCGACGATAAAGAACAGAGAGACGATGAAAATGAAGACCAGAATAATATACGTGCCCGCCAGATTGAAATAACCGAGCAGGAATCGGACAATGCCCGCGCCCGCCAATCCGCCCGCCCGGAGCTTTTCTGCGTGGACGGTGATGCCCCCTTCAATCAGCGCGCCGAATAAGCCGGCGCACGAAAGTGTAAAAAAAATAAATCCGATGATCCGCTGGGCATCCAGAGTAAAAGCAGAGCGCAGGAAATATTGAAACGCACAGGCCAGGAGCGCCAGGGGGAGAATAAAGGAGGCAATGCCCAGCAGGCGGATGATCGAATCAGCCGTAAAAGAACCGAATTTGCCGGTGAGATTGTGCGTCGGTGATCCATCGGCTACGAAGCGGGTGAAAGAAGGGTCCTGCGGCGAATAGGAAAAAAGGCACAGCAGGAGAAACACGGCCACGGCCAGGCAGATGACGCCTTTAATCTCGCGGATTCGTTTATGAGGATGGTCCTGAGAGGTTTTTTCCATTAGAGTGCCGTCTTCATTTCCGGCTGGACGTCTTTGATGCTTGCCGCGCCTGCTTCCCGATAAGCGTCATAATTCCTGATGATGACCTGTCGGACTCTATTAATCAGTTCCTGCCGGTTTTCCAACGTACAGTCTTTTGTGGAGATCGGTTTATCGATCACCAGCTTTATCTTTCCCGGATTGATTTTGAGTGAGCGCTTCTGCATGATGTTGCCGCTGCCGATGATGGTAATCGGGACAATAGGCACGCCGGACTGAATGGCCAGGTAGAAAGTTCCCTGTTTGAAAGCTTTGATCTCGCCGTCCCGGCTTCTCGTGCCTTCAGGGAAGGTCATGACCGATTTGCCCTGGCGGATTCTGAGCGCGGCAAGGTCCAGGCTCTGCATGGCCTTTTCATGATTTTGCCGGTCGATTTCAATGTAGCCCGCGCCCCTCATGGCCCGGCCGAAGACGGGAATCGCAAACAATTCTTTTTTCGCAATCCAGCGAAACTGACCGGGAACATAGGCCAGGGTAATCAGGATATCAAAATCGCTTTGATGGTTGGCCATGAATACCTGCGGCCTGCTCTTCAGGATATTTTCCTTGCCGATGACTTCAACCTTTGTGTTGCAGATCGCAAGTAGAATCCTGCCCCAGAGGTTGGCGAGTTTATGAACGTTATTTTCCGCGTTGGCAAAAAAGGAAAAAACGACAGCCCAGAACGAGAGAAATGCCGTAATCGCTACGCCTAATGTCACTAAGAGTGCCGAACGAATCATCTGCATTTATCCCTTGATCAGATTACTTGAGACTGAAGATGCATTTTTTACTTGATAATGTAGTTGAAGTCAACAGTGAATTACGGTCGTTGCGCACTCATTTTTAAGCGCGCAGAAAGGACCTCGGAAAGAGGTTTTTGGTGACTGCTGGTCACGGCGTAATGCAGGCAGGCTCTGTGATTCAGGCTCCTTGCGGATTTGCGAAAATTAACGAGAAAAAAGTTTTTTTCCCTTGACAAAAAGGTGTCGCTCATTTATGAACGCAACCAACGTTGGATATAATAAGCATGAATAAATTGTACGCCGCCTCACCTCTGCTGACATTGAAGTGAGTGTGCGGGGCAATGCCGATCGGGCGATGGAGTCTAAATGGAACTATTTTTACAGCAAGTATTTAATGGAATCATGTTGGGCAGTACGTACGCCATCGTCGCGCTTGGCTTGACAATGGTGTTCGGCATTCTGCACGTGCCGAACTTTGCTCATGGGCAGATGTACATGCTCGGTGCCTATGTCTGTTTCTTTCTGGTCACGATATTCGGCTTCGCCTATTGGCCGGCGCTGGCATTATCGGCGATCGTCTTGGCGCTGGCCGGTGTCGTTTTGGAATTTCTGGTTTTCAAGCCGGTGCGCAATGCGGGAGGCATTACCCCTTTTATCTCTGCATTGGGCGCGTTGATCATATTGGAAAATGCGGTCGTTGTTTTATGGGGACCCGAAGGTCACCGCATTCCGAATCCCTATCCCGGGATTATCGACGTGCTGGGAATCACAATGTCCACGCAGCGTCTGCTGGTCATCGGAGTTGCGATCGGTATGATCGTGTTGCTCCAACTTTTCATTAAGAAGACAACACTGGGCAGCACCATCGAAGCAGTTGCCCAGAATAAAGAAGGCGCCACGCTTGTCGGCATTAACGTCAACAAGGTCTCCGCCCTCACGTTTGCTATTTCGACAGCGTTGGCTGCGGTCGCCGCCTGCCTGGTCGCACCCATTTTTATGATATCACCCAGCATGGGATCGCTGGTGGGCATGAAGGCATTCGTTATCGTGATCCTCGGGGGGTTAGGCAGTATTCCCGGGGCGATTGTCGGCGGCTTGATTTTAGGTTTGATTGAAGCTATCGGCGGCGGATATTTTTCGGCCGCCTACAAAGACGTGTTTGGTTTCGGCGCGCTGGTGCTGATCCTCGCCATAAGGCCGACGGGCTTGTTCGGGAAGGAGATTAAGGGCAGATGATGAAGTGGTTGAAGACGAATTGGTTTTATCTGGTTGTTCTGATTATAGCCCTGGTTCTGCCCCTCTTTATCACGAACCGGTATTATGCTCAGGTGATCACCATGAGTTGCCTGTTTGCGATCGGCGCTCTGAGTATGAATCTCATTCTGGGCTACACCGGCCAGATGTCGCTGGCGCACGGCGGCTTTTTTGCCATCGGTGCATACGGGGTGGCGATTTTAACGTACAACATGGGTTGGAATTTCTGGCTGGCCTTGCCGGTGTCGGCCCTGTTGTCGGCATTCATAGGGCTCCTGGTCGGCATGCCGGCGCTACGCACCCGGGGATCATACTTTGCCATTACGACGATGTGCCTGGGAGAAATTATTTATCTGATTGCGGGCAACTGGATGGAGCTGACGGGAGGCCACAACGGTATCGTGGGAATTCCGGTCCCCAGCCCCATTGCTATTCCGGGCCTAAGCCCAATCAATTTCCAATCTCAGGTGGCGCAATACTATCTGGTGTTATTCTTCCTGCTCTTGACCATATTCGTTATGCATCGCCTGGTCAAAGCATTACGGGGCTTGACCTTTCTGGCAACAGCCATTAATGAAGATCTGGCGGAGGCAGTGGGAATCAATACTTTCCGCACCAAACTGCTTTCCTTCATCGTAGCCAATTTTTTCGTCGGGCTGGCCGGAGGCATTTATGCCAGCCTGATCGGCAGCATCTCCCCGTCGGTTGCCTCGATCGGCATGACCTTCAACTTCCTGATGTACGTGCTTCTCGGAGGCATTACAACGCTGGCGGGACCGATTGTCGGTGCCTTTATCATTCCCATTCTCCTCGAATATCTGCAGTTCCTGCAGGATTATCAGATGATTCTTTTCGGATTCCTGCTGATTGTCGTGATTATGTACTTCCCGACTGGTTTTATGGGATTGTTTGCGAAGGTACGTGAGAAGATTCAGAAATCAAAGGTGGGGGCATAACGTGCTGCTAAAAGGTGAAAATCTGGTAAAAAGTTTTGGCGGCACAATTGCTGTCAATGATGTGACCATTGAAGTCAACGAAGGAGAGATCCTGTCCATTATCGGTCCCAACGGGGCCGGGAAGTCCGTTCTATTCAGTCTGATCAGCGGCTCGGGCAAGCCGACTTCCGGCAGCATTAAATTTGCCGGAGAAGAAATTGCCGGTCTCAGCGCCAGTCAGATATCCCGCAAGGGCATCGCCCGGACGTTCCAGCTCACGGCGCTCTTTGAAAAGTTGCCGGTTGTCGCTAACCTCGCGCTGGGATACTACAAATGTACAACGAGCGGATTGTGGGGATCGATCTTCCATACACCGGGCTGGCAAAAAGATAAAAAGAAAGTGGAAGAAAAAGTGATCGAGACGCTTGATTTTGTCGGGCTGGGCTCCAAGGCTTTAGAAACGGCGTCCACGATTTCTCAGGGAGAGCAAAGGCTTCTTTCCATCGGCATCGCCCTGATCAGCGAACCGAAACTGATTCTCTTTGATGAGCCGACGGGCGGATTGATCCAGGAAGATACGGCAATGATCACTGAATTGATCCGCAAAATAAATAAAAAAGGCATTACGGTTTGTCTGATCGAGCATAAGATGCGGATGGTCATGGATTTGGCCGACAGAATTGTTGTTTTAAACTACGGCAAGAAAATTGCTGAAGGGAAGCCGGCGGATGTCGCCGCGGATCCGCAGGTAATCGAAGCCTACTTAGGAAGAAAAAAGGATGCTTAAACTAACAAATGTAACAACCATGATTGGCGAGCACCAGGTCATCCACGACGTATCTTTGCATATCGCTCAGGGAGATTTTGTTGCGCTGCTCGGAGGCAATGGCGCCGGGAAAACCAGCCTGTTTCGGACGATTGTTGGTGTACTTCCGACGGCGAAAGGCAAGATCGAATTCAAAGGCGAGGATATCAGCCATCTGCCCGCTCATAAAATTGTGGGCAAAGGCATCGCACTTTGTCCGGAAGGCCGGCAGCTGTTTCCTCAGCTTCCCGTCTATAAAAATTTAATGCTGGGCGCTTATCATCGCAAGGATAAGAAAGGCATTGAAGAGACTCTGGAGCAGGTTTATACCCTTTTCCCGCGGCTGAAGGAAAGATACAAGCAGATGGCCGGAACATTTTCCGGTGGTGAACAGCAGATGCTGGCAGTAGGCCGGGCGATTATGTCCAAGCCTGAAATGCTCCTTCTGGATGAGCCCTCCATGGGATTGGCGCCGCTCGTTGTAGAAGGCATTGCCGATGCGATCACCCAACTGAACAAAATGGGAATCACGATATTTCTGTCCGAGCAAAATGCTCAAATCGCTCTGATGATCACGCGACACGGCTATGTTTTGGAAAACGGCCATCTGGTCCTCGACGGACTCAGCAAAGATCTGATCACCAATGAGAAGGTGAAAAAAGCGTACCTGGGAACATAAGAACGATGGTTTCCCTGCGGGAAATCATGCCACCATCCATAAAAAGAGCTTATCCTCAAAACGGGAAAGCTCTTTTTTTTCTGAGGCCGTTGCCTGCTCTTTTTGCCCAGGCCGGATCAATCCATCGGGCATTTATCACGCTCCTTTTCTTGCAGCGGCAGGAATCTCCATATTTATACACCGCATTCAAAACATGTCCCCGAAGCCGTTCATGCGGCCTCGTTTCCATTTAAGGACGGGCAATTCATTTGCTCTTTTGTGCGGGAAGACCCCCCTGAACGGCTTGCCGAAAAATCGTCTTTGCATAAATTGCACGGCTGAGTTTGGCCTGAGATCACAGAGCTTTAGAGGCAACCTCACTAATACATCAATATATTCATGATGATGCAAGCTGTATCCCAATCGCTGTCCGTTGTGAAAATTCTCTGCGGCAAACCATTACGGATCCGTACAGAAAACATTTACCGTTGACTTGAATTGTTATGTAGGTATACTAAACGTCGTCAAGTAGGATGATCTGAATTTTGCTTGAAACGCATTGATCTTGTCAGTCCTGAAGCAAAAAGTCAGCTCATTTCATAAAGTATTCGGAAAAGTATTTTTTAACATGTCCTTTGATAGACATCGGAGAGGAGGTCTCAAATGAAGCAGGACGATTCGAATAAATCATTAAGTAGACGAAATTTCTTAAAAACGGCGGGAGGAGCGGCGGCGATTGCGGGGCTGGCCACAACTGGTCTTCCGATACTTCCGGGCAAAGCGGAAGCGGCCTGCGAGCCGCTGCCCAAAAAGTGGGACGAAACGTATGATGTCGTAGTTATCGGCAGCGGATTTGCGGGACTGGCGGCTGCCATCGAGGCGAAAAATGCCGGAGCCAAGGACGTTGTCGTCCTGGAAAAAATGCCGGTCTACGGTGGAAACTCGATCATCAACGGCGGGGATTTCTGCGCTCCGGATACCAGGCTGCAGAAGGAAAACGGTGTTCAGGATTCGCCCGAGCTCATGTTGAATGACATGCTCAGAGCGGGGCTTTATCTGAATCATCCCGAGCTTGCCGGAATTGTCGCCTATAATGCTAAAGCAGCTCTGGAATGGACTGAATCCTATCTCGGAGTAAAGTACACGAAGCTGAATTTCCATGGCGGCCACTCTGTCAAGCGGGCCAACGGGACGATCAATTCTTCAGGGTCAGAATTGGTCAGTAAGGAACTGGCCAAAGCCAAGGAGCTTGGTGTGAAAATTCAACTGCGCACCAAGCTGGTGAAATTCCTGGCCGATAAAGAAGGAAGGATTGTCGGCATGGAGGTACGCAAGGGTTATAAATTCCCCGATGATAATTCGGGAAAGGTTGCTTTTATCAAGGCACGCAGAGCCGTTGTACTCAGTTCAGGCGGTTTTTCCAACGATGTCGCGCTGCGCCAGATTCATGATCCGCGCCTGACGGACAAGTTGTTCTCGACGAATCAGCCGGGCGCAACAGGCGAGGCCCTGCTGGCGGCGTGCATCGTGGGCGCCATGGACGTCCAGATGGACTGGATACAGCTTGGCCCGTGGACAAGCCCGGACGAGAAGGGCTTCGGGCAGGTCCCGCTGTTTTGCGAGAGACTTGTCGGCTATGGTCCGATGGTCAATCCCTCGACGGGCAAGCGCTTTTTCAAGGAAACAGGAAACCGCAAAGAGCGGGCGGATGCCATCATCCTCGTCGGACATCCGGTCATTATCATGGGAGATTCCTATGCCGTGCCCAAACAGGTATTCCCCAACGCCCTGAAATTGGGGATGGAGTCCGGGGCCATTAAAAAATTCGACTCTCTGGAAGCGGTGGCCAAAGAGTACAATATACCGGTGACAGTCTTCCTCGCAGAAATCAAGCGCTGGAACTCTTTTGTCGAAAAGAAGAAGGATGATGATTTCGACTGCATGATCTTCAAGGACGCCAAGCCGACCGTCGAAGCGCCTTTCTATGCAGCGCGTCTTTGGCCTAAAGTTCACCATACCATGGGCGGATTGGTGATCAACAAAAACGCTCAGGTTTATGGTTTTGACATGAATCCCGTTAAAGGACTCTACGCTTGCGGAGAGGTAACCGGCGGTGTCCACGGGGCAGTGCGTCTGGGTGGCGTGGCCATGGCAGACTGCATCGTTTTCGGCCGTATTGCCGGCAAAAATGCTGCAGGGTGAGAAGGCCTGATAATAATCGTTTCCCCGGATAACAGGAAATGCGCATAGCCTTGTTTCCGGTTGTCCGGCCTTCTATGAGAATCATTTTGGAGGCGTATGAAAAGAAATCTTAATCCAAAATTAACGAAAGCAGTTGCGGTTTTATTCAGCCTCATGGTTGCTGTGGTTTTCAGTCAGGCTGTCTGGGCCGCACCCAAAATGGAACAAGCGAAATTCAAGGGGGGTGACTGCGCCGCCTGTCATGTTAAGGAAAAGAAATTACCGGAAAAGCACGCCGATACCAAAGCAATGACCTGGGCCGCATGCAAGGCCTGCCATACCAAGGACAATCTGAGCCTGATCGGCAAATTACCGGGCAGCCACGCTCATCAGCTGGCGGGTGTCAATTGCATTAAATGCCACGGCAAGACCAAAACACCGGAAGCGCTGACCATGGAACAGTGCGTCGCCTGCCACGGCAGCACGGCCAAGCTTATGGAAAAAACAAAGGATGTCAAACCGACCAATCCGCATACGTCGCCTCATTACGGGACGGAGCTGGATTGTAACCTTTGTCATCACCAGCACGCCAAATCGGAAAATTACTGCGCGCAGTGTCATAAGTTTGATTTCAAGATTCCATAAATAATGACGGATTTTTCAACGGCGGAGATTATCTGCTCCGCCGTTGAGTCTTTTTTCAAAGCAGCTCGCCCTGGAAGGTAGGAGGGAGTCCTTATCCCTTTCATAACGGACTCTATCATCGATCCATAAAGGATGACAAAAGCCTCATGGAAATGAATTTGACACGGGTATTCTTAATCGTTAAATTTATTTAAATCCCTTTTTTGCGGGACGAGCGTTAATTCTCCGTATCTTGCTGCGATATAATGGCGTTCATTTCATATCTCGACAGCTTGCAGCGAGGTGGTTGATTCAACCGGCTGTTTGGAGGTTTTGTGAAAAAGCAACAATCGTTCCTCGGCTTTCTGGCCATTTTTATTTTCCTGTTTTGCAGTTCAATGTCTTTTGCCGCTGACACGAACAGCTGTGTCATGTGCCATACCAGCGATTCTTTGATGAAGTCCCTGCATAAACCACCCCCCATGCCGGCAGGCGAAGGCGAAGGGTGAGCAGGGGCGCCTCCGCCAGTTCGGCCGGAAGACATGTATAAAGGATATATCGTTGATAAGGAGCTTTTGAATAAAGATCCTCATCTGAAGATGGGCTGTACCCTGTGCCATAAAGGAAATGCCAAAGAATTCAACCGGGAAGCTGCCCACAAGGATTTGGTGAAAAGGCCTTCGGATAATCTGCGATCCTGTATGATGTGCCATAAGCAGATCGGGGACATGTATGCCAAGTCCCTGCACTACACGACGGCGGGGCTGAGAAACGGCGTGATGCCGCGCTTCTCCAGGGAGGAATTAAAGACCTTTGATGAAAAAGTCTTTCAGCAGTCGTGCCGGAGTTGTCATTCCTCCTGCGGAGACTGCCACGTCAAGGCTCCGGCAGTCGGCGGGATCAGCATCGGCCTGATTCAAAAACATAAATTTGTCAAAAAAGACGAAGGAAAGACGTGCGCCTTTTGTCACGGCGGCCGGGTATATCCCGAATATACGGGCGATTACGGCGGTTCTCCGGATGTTCACTACCAGAAAGGCATGTTGTGCATGGACTGCCACAAGAAAACGGAGCTTCATGGTGACGGCACAGCTTATCTTTCCAAGCAGCAGGTAAAAGATCGGCCCTCCTGCCGGAACTGTCATAAACTGGGGAATGAAGCCAAGATGACGGCGCAAATTGCGCATCGCGAACACGACGGCAAAGTGACCTGTTACGGCTGCCATGCGGGAGCAGCTTATCGCCAGTGTCAGCAATGTCATCTGGGGACAGGCGCCACATCCAATCCGCAGATGCTTTTAGGTTTGAATCCCCGCGATAAAAAGACGTTGACGACGCTGCGTCTGATTCCGACCGTCCGGGATACGTTTGCCAAGGCCGGCATCAAAATGGAAAACTATGACGCCCTGCCCAATTACTGGAATACGCCGGCCCACAATATTCGCAAACGCACGGACCGTACACGCAACTGCGATACGTGTCATGTGGACCGCAAAGGATTTTTGACAAAGGAACTTTTGATCAAGGACGGTTCGAAGGCTAATGAAGGTTTAATCGTTGTTCCCAAAGCAATTAACCGATAGGAGGATGTATATGAAGATGATAAAATTATGGAAGGTACTGCCGGTGTTGCTTTTTATCCTGCTGCCGACCGCATTAATGGCACAAGGGTTGAGTCCGATTCTATCGACGGACGATCTGGCAAAAAACTTAAAAAATCCCAGTGTGGTCATCGTGGATATCCGTAAAGTGGAAGACTATAAAGCCGGCCACATTCCGGGCGCGATAGGCGTGTTCTACAACAATTGGGCGCCGGGGAAGGGGACCATGCAAAATGAAATTCCCGCAGACGATGACCTGATGGATCTGCTTTCCGCAAACGGCGTTCAGCCGGATTCCCTGGTCGTTGTTTACGGGTCGACAGGAACCGGTCCCGACCGGGTCAATGTCACACGCGTGGCCTGGACATTGAAGTACGCCGGAGTTCAAAAGGTATCGGTATTGAGCGGCGGCATTGAAAAATGGGCCGTTCGTGAAAAGAGAGAGCTGTCCACGGATGTGGTCCGGCCGAAGGTTAAAGCTTACAAAGGTAAGTTCAATAAAGATGTTCTGGCAAAAAAAGATTACGTGAAAAATCAGATCGGCAAAGCAATCATCGTTGATACGCGTGAACCGGCTTTCTTCGGCGGCCAGCAGAAATTGCCGTTTGTGGCCAAAGCAGGGCGAATCAAGGGAGCCGTCAATCTGCCCACCGTGCAGGTCTTCGATAAGTATCCGCCGGGCGAGCATATGGAGCAATGCTGCTGGACATACAAAGATGTTGCGGCTTTGAAAAACATGGCCACCGGTGTGGTCGGCAACGACCCATCCAAAGAAATCATCGTCTATTGCGATTCCGGCCGCGTGGCCAGTGCCTGGTGGTTTATTTTAAGTGAAGTGCTCGGTTATAAGAATGTGAAGAATTATGACGGCTCGATGGAAGAATGGACAAAGGATGAGACGGCTCCCATCGAACCATAACTAAGCTGCTGCCGGATGCTCTCGGCGTGAAGGCATCCGGCGGCTTTTTTCGCTGGATCAATCGATGTATCGAAACTGCAGCGTTATTATCGCTTTTATCGTTTTGCTGTCTGTGCCGGCTCTGGCGGGGCCGCATCAGGACGTCTGGCTCAAGAATGAACAGGGCGACAGGATAACGCCCGCCCTTAACAGCCTTGATCCTTACAGTCCGAAAAAGACCTGCGGCACATGCCATAGCTATGCGGCGATAACATCCGGTTATCATTTTCAGCAGGGCTTTGATGTGATGAGGGATGGTTATGATAGAGGCAAGCCCTGGTTTCTATCGCCGGGAATGTTCGGCAGCTGGCTTCCCACGGCGGCAGCCGGAAGGCTCGCGGCCAAACGTAACACCCATGTGCGTCAGATCGATCTCAGCACCTACGACTGGATCGGTTCCGGCAAATACACCGCCAAATATAAAATCCATTCGTCTTCCTGCGGTTCCTGCCATCCCGGCGGCGGCCCCATGGAGTATGGCCGGGATAAAACAGGCCGGGCGGATACTGCTGTGACGCTGGCGTCCGGTGAATCAACCGCTGCTAATCGCCTGGACGGTGATTACAGTTCACGCGCCACACCGGACGGTTTGAGCCGCTTCCGGCAAAGCGGCGTGGTCGAAGCGGACTGCCTTATTTGTCATCAGACCGGCTATCGCATGGAAGATAGAAATGAACAGCTTTACAGGCGCAACTACCGCTGGGCCGCAACGGCCGGCGCCGGACTGGGTGAGGTGAAAGGCGCGATCTTCACTTACAAGAATCCTGCGGCCGGGCCCGGGGAACACGACTTTTCCGCAGGATCGTGGAACCTCTCCAAACGTCCGGTTGTTTCCTACAACTGGTCGGACCCGAATATGTTCGGACCCGATGGCCGCGTAAAGGGCAACCTGATTAAGAAATCCGTTTCCACAAAAAACTGTCTGCAGTGCCACGCCGAGGGCGAAGCAAAAAATACCGGCACGGCTTTTACACCGGCCAGTGACGTACACATTAAAGCAGGCATGACCTGCACCGACTGTCATCCGCTCGTGGGCGCGACGAAAGATCGGCGTCTCGCACATCAGATCGCCAAAGGGGCATCGCTTGTGGGGCATGTCCGGGATGATCTGGATGGCGCCTCAATGAAAACCTGCGCAAGCTGCCACTCGGGCGGGCAATATCAGTCTGTCCGCCGCGGCGCTATGCTCCAGGCAAAAAATCCTCAGGCAACACATGCGCGTTTCCTGTCGGGAGCCGTATTTCACACCTATCTCGTTTCCTGTCAAAGCTGTCATATCACCGCACAACCTCTCAGCGCCTTGACGATCCTCGACATGAGCACCGGCCGGGAACAGGGTTACACGGCTGATGATTTTGCGAGCGCCGCCGCCCCCCCCGGTGATTATCTGAGACCTGCGCCGAAACCCTGGCCGCCCTGGCAGATGCGCACAAAGAAATATCAAGCCGCCGTACCCAAGCACCTGCAATGGTTCGGAGAAAAGATGACGAATGGAGAAATCCGGCCTATCGGGCTTCATTATGTAGCCAAGGCGGCGCGGGAGGTCGGGAATCTGACCGTGATCAATGCCCGTCAGTCTGATGGTAAAAAAACCAAACAAACAACGGTCGTCTCCGACCGCGATGTGACGGAAATGATCGGGGCGCTCGCCAGGTCCGGATTTACCAACGTCGTTTTTGTCTCGGATCGGATCTATGAGTTAAAAAATGCAAAGCTGATTTTCTCGCCTTTGACGCAAAAGACTCTTTACTATACAGTCGAACACGATGTAACGGACCTGTCTCAAAAACGGACCTACGGCCAGAAAGGACGGCCCGACGGTTGTATGCAGTGCCACGATGACAAGTCGCCCTTCTTTACAAAAATGGATATCAAGAATATCCGCGAGTTCCTGAAAAAAGATTATCCGGTAATGAAAAATCCGAACGCCGCCCCGCAATACGAGACCTGGGGCCTGCGGTCAGTCCCTGCATTTGAATAGGTGATGCCGTGAAAAATAGAATTTTCCTGCTTCTGATGGTGATGCTTCAGATGGTTTGCCTCACGGCAATTGCCGGCGCGGAGCAAAATACAATCCGTGTCATGGATGTCGGAAAGCTGATGTCCGGCATGACTTCATCGGAAAAAATAGTCGTGATTGACGCCGGCAGTCTGCTTGCGTGTCTGGACGCCAAAATTCCCGGCGCCGTATGTCTGCCCTGCGATGATGACCGCGGCAAACCTTTTTTTTCTTCATTGCCGAAGGTGGCTAAAATTGTTTTTTATACGGCCTACCAGCCGTTAGATCAAAACTGCAGTCTGATCCGGGAGGCGAGTTCGGCAGGATTTACGGACCTCTTCATTCTGGAGGGCGGGCTTGTCTCGTGGCGAAAGGCCGGCAATCCTGTTGTTTCGGATAAAAGAATACCGCGCGTCGCGGATTACGCGGTGAAGCCGCGCAACCTTTCCGAATGGCAAAAGAAGGCCAAAAACCCATTGCTGATCGATATCCGTTCCCCTGAAGCTTTTTCCGCGGGGCATCTCGACGGGGCGGTGAACTTTCCATTGACACGACTGCATGTGCAATATGCGGACATCCCCCTGGATCGGACGCTTTTGATTGTAGATGAAGACGGGCGGGCCGGTTTTCTGGCGGCAAGCTATCTGGCCCGCAAGGGATTTATGAACGCATCCAGGCTGCAAGGCGGCATGGCCAACACCAAACGGGGAGTGCAATGAAAAGACCTTTCTTTCATGCGTTATTTTTGATCGCCGCTGCCTGTCTGCTCACGATTCCTGCGCCGGCGAATGCGCAGGCGAAAACGGCGGCATGTCAGACCTGTCATTCCGATGCAGCGTTTGGTGATTCGTTTGCCGCATCGGTTCACGGCAACAATTCCTGCACCAGCTGCCATACGGGGATCGATAATATTGCGAGGCACAGTGCAGGCGAAAAAAGATCAAATCCCGTCCGCTGCTCAAGCTGCCATAAAGAAGTTGCTGATTTATACAAAGCAGATGTCCACGCCGTCTCCGAGAACATGACGTGCTCGGACTGCCACCAGAAAATCCACGCGATTCGGAAATCAGCTAAGTCCCCGAAAATAGCGGCGACCGAACAGTGTCTGACCTGCCATGCACCGGAAGATTATGCGCTTCTGGGTCACGGACGTGCCGTGCTTGCCGGCAATGTGGATTCGGCGGCGTGTACGGATTGTCACAGTCTGCACAAAATCATGCTCTACGGCGGTGCGTCAGCAAAGGAAAGAGCGGCGCAAAAGGAGGCCTACACCCGGAAATGCAAATCTTGTCATGCCGATAAGGCGCTCGCCGCCCGGAATAATTTGCCGACGGCAGTGGCTGATACCTATGATCAGACCTATCACGGTAAGGTTATGGAGATCGGGTTTCCTCAACGGGTTGCCGGATGCGCCGATTGTCACACCGGCCACAACACACTGAAGGCAAGCGATCCCCGCGCCGCACTATATCCGGACAATCTGTATAAGTCATGTAAAGCCTGTCATGTGACTATTCACAAGCGCTTTGCCTCCTTTGAGCCCCATCCCGGAGCCGCCAGAGGGAGGACTTACCGTTCCCTGCATATCGCCGAGATATTCATGATTATTCTTTTGGCCGGTGTATTCGCGTTTTTCTGGCTGCACACGGTGCTGTGGTGGCGGCGCGCCTATCTGGACAAGTGCCGTCTGCACAAAGCCGGATTCATCGAAAATACAATTGGGCCGGAATGCCGCGACGAAAAGCAGATTCAGCGATTTCCCCTGATTCAGCGGATCATGCATGTGCTGCTGATTCTTTCCTTCTTCACGCTGGTCCTGACCGGCTTTCCGCTGAAGTATGCCGGAACCGCGTGGGCAAAGGTGCTCGTCAACATGTGGGGCGGCCCGGAAATGTCCGGTATCTTCCACCGCATCGCGGCCTCCATTTTGTGCCTGCTCTTTTTCTATACCCTTTGGCTGTCGATTCGGTTCCTGTTTCCGAAGTGGCAATGGCGCGGCTGGATCGGACGTCTGATCGGTCCGGATTCATTGTTTCCCAACCTCAAGGATCTTCGGGACATCAAAGGAATGTTCTTGTGGTTCTTCGGCAAAGGGCCGATGCCGAAGTTTGACCGCTGGACCTATTGGGAGAAATTCGATTTTCTGGCCGTATTCTGGGGCATGACCGCTATCGGCCTTTCCGGGTTCATGCTGTGGTTCCCCGGAGCCTTCTCTTATGTCGTACCGGGCTGGGTCATCAATATTGCTACCATCGTGCACTCGGAAGAGGCCTATCTGGCGGCTGTCTTCATTTTCACGGTGCATTTCTTCAACAACCACATCGTGCCCAACAAGTTTCCTCTCGAGCCGAACATCTTTACCGGTCGGTATCGTCTGGAGGCGATGCGTGAAGAGCGGGAATTGGAATACGAGCGTATGGTTGCCGAGGGTAAACTGGAATCCCTCAAACGTGAGGGTCCCGGCCTGTGGACGCAGCTGTTTGCTTCCGTGTTCGGCCTAGCCAGTCTGGTTCTCGGACTTCTGCTGCTGGGTCTTATTTTCTACGCCGTGATATTCTATTAGATCGACTCAAATCCCGGAAGCGAAGCGCCCGGGATTTGTTAGTCGATCTTGTCCCGCAAAGCGAAGCGTCGCGGGGTTAGATCCACCTTAAGAGAAGGCGGTCGAAGCGCCCGGGATTTGTTAGTCGATCTTATCCCGCAGAGCGAAGCGTCGCGGGGTTAGATCCACCTTAAGAGAAGGCAGTCGAAGCGCCCGGGATTTGTTTAGTCGATCTTATCCCGCAGAGCGAAGCGTCGCGGGGTTAGATCCACCTTAAGAGAAGGCAGTCGAAGCGCCCGGGATTTGTTAGTCGCTCTTATCCCGCAAAGCGAAGCGTCGCGGGGTTAGATCCACCTTAAGAGAAGGCGGTCGAAGCGCCCGGAATTTGTTAGTCGATCTTATCGTGGCGTACCGAAGTGAAGCGGGGCTAGATCCACCTTAAGCGTAGGCAAGTCGCCCGGAATTTGTTAGTCGATCTTGTCGGGGCAAAGCGAAGCGTCGCGGGGTCAGGGCGACATTGTTATGAATAGCTTGACTTTTTTCAGCGCGTTCTTAGATTAACCCGGACGCGCGGTAATAAAACATCCAGGAGAAAATTCTTTTGACAAAAAACAAATCCGGCATCTGGTCTTTCTTTTCCTCGGTTCAACTGGCCATTGTTCTTCTCTCGCTCATCGCTTTTTTTGCCGTGATCGGAACGATTGTCCCTCAGCGGGAAGCTGCCGCAGAGCTGTCGGGCAGTCTGTCGCCAACCTTATTTGCATTTCTCACGAAGATGCAGATTTTCGATCTTTATCACTCCGTCTGGTTTTTTCTTCTGACGGGGCTCTTGGCGGTAAACCTGATCATCTGTTCACTGGATCGATTTCCCATGGCCTGGCGGCGTTTCCGCATGAAGCCTTCACCCCTTAATGAAGATGCCTTTAAAGGCCTTCCCGCAGATAACACTTTCCCGGCGAAAGCGGATAAACAAAAAGCCGCAGATGCCGCCGCTTTACTCCTGAAAAAAAAATACCGGGCGTTTACCCGGGCCGATGAGGAGGATAGCATTTCCTTTTGCGTCCAAAAAGGCCGTTTTTCTCATTTCGGCGTCTATATTGTTCACGTGAGTTTTCTGGTTCTCATTGCGGGAGCGATTATCGGTTCGGTGTTCGGCACTGAAGGATATGTTAATATCACCGAGGGCGAGACGATCAGCAGCATCAATTTGCGCAGCAATAACCAACCGATGCCCCTGCCGTTTTCCGTGCGCTGTGACAAATTCACGGTGGAATTTTACGAAACCGGCGCGCCCAAGACGTTTCAATCGGATCTGGCCTTTCTGAAGAATAACAAAACGGTCTTGTCGGGAAAGCTTCGCGTCAATCATCCTATTGCTTTCGAGGGATTCCGTTTTTACCAGGCAAGCTACGGTGCGGCCCCGGGGGGGAAAGCGACGCTGGTCTTGACCACAGACGGCAGCCGCGATGTCATGAATGTGGCGGCGGGATTCACATTTGACCTGCCGGGCAAAGAAGGGACCTTCGAAGTTTTAAGAGTCGAGCAGAATCTGATGAAGATGGGGCCCGCGGTCAAAGTCACCATCCGGTCCAAAAAAGAAGAGGCAACGTTTTGGGTTTTCCGGGATATCGACAAGATCAAACAACTGAGCCCGGATATCTTTGAACAGGTTCCGATGTTCAATCCAAGCCTTTTCCGTCCCTACACGTTTACCCTGTCCGGACTCGAAGAGAAATATTATACCGGCCTGCAGGTCACCCGCGATCCGGGGACACCGGTTGTCGCTTGCGCGGCCCTGCTTTTGATCGGCGGATTGATGATCATTTTGTTTACCTATGCGCGCTCGATCTGGGTACGGGTCGATCAGAAAAAAGATAAGGTCCTGATCAGCATTGCCGGACGAAGCTATAAGAATCAGGCCGGGCTGGAAAAAGAAATACAATACCTGCTCTCTGAGCTCAGGGATAATCTGGAGACGTCCAAATGATCAATACCACCATTTTGAGTTGGGTGACTTTCGTCTATTTTGCCGCATTTGTTTTTTATCTTTTCCGGATGATCCTGGGAAAGGAATTCTGGGGGAAAATCGCAACCTGGGTGGCCTTTGCCGGACTTGTTGCCCAGAGCATCGCGCTCATCATCCGCTGGAAAACATCCTACGACCTCGGCATGGGGCATGCCCCGCTGTCCAATTTTTACGAGTCGCTGATCTTTTTCGCCTGGACCATTGTGATGCTTTATCTGCTCATGGAATGGCGGATGAAGAACCGCAGCATCGGCGTTTTTGTCATGCCGGTGGCTTTTCTGATTATGGCGTATGCCTCTATCGCGCCGGGAATCAACAGTCGCATTGAACCCCTGATTCCCGCGCTGCAAAGCAACTGGCTGACTTCCCATGTCCTGACGTGCTTCATGGGGTATGCGTCATTCACCGTGGCGTTCGCGCTGGGCATCATATTTCTGATCAAGGGTAAGGAGAACGGGAAGGATTCCCCAGCCGGAGGGCTTGACCGTCGGCTCCCTTCAGAATATCAAATGGATGAGCTGATGTATTCCAGCACTGCCCTGGGGTTCATATTCCTGACGCTGGGGATCGCCACCGGTTCGGTCTGGGCGCATTATGCCTGGGGCTCTTACTGGAGCTGGGACCCGAAGGAGACGTGGTCGTTGATTACGTGGCTGGTGTATGCCGTCATGCTGCATGCCCGGCTGGTGCGCGGCTGGAGGGGTCGGCGCATGGCCATCATGGCGATTGTCGGATTCGCCTGTGTCTTGTTTACCTATCTGGGTGTAAATTTGCTGCCCAGCCTGCACAGCTACATGAGCTGATACCACATCCAAAGGAAGTATTTGCCATTTGGGTAAATACTCCCGCCAAGGGAACCATTTACCGGGCGCTCCGCTCACGGGAGAGCGCGACCCGGCAAAACACTATCTTTGTTGGAGCCGCACACCGGCCAGGGGTCGCCCGAACGCATGAATCCGCGCGCTTCCGGTGCATCGTCCGGCCGCTGTGCTATCATCTTTGCCGTCCAAGCGGCTTCACTTTTTGAGAAATTCCAATATCTCGTTGATATCCGGAAGTTCCCGCATGGGATAGACTTTGACAAAGGCTGCTTTTCGTTCACCATCCAGAATGATGTTGGCCCGTTCCGAGAAACCGAACTTGTCGATGAAGATCCCCAACTTCGCCGCGAGACCGCCGTGCGGCCAGAAATCGGCCAGCATGTCGACTTTTTCGATTCCCAGGCTTTTGGCCCAGGCTTTCTTGCAGGGAGCGGAATCCACAGACACGCCCAGAGGGATGGTATTTTGCGACTCAAAGACATCAAAATGGGTCTCGAGCGACTGCATCTGCCTGGCGCAAACGTCCGTCCAGGCCAGGGGATGAAATGACAGGAGAATCTTCTTCCCTGAAAGCTGAGCCGTATCGATCGGCACATCCCGCTGACATTTCAGAGAAAAGTCTCCGAACACATCGCCGACTTTGATCCTGTCCATTTTATGTTCTCCTTTTATCCGAAAAAACGCAGAGAAAAAACAACCACACGAAATAATTCTGTAATGAGTTAAATAACACTGATGATGGATGTCAAGCCCTCAAAAGGATTTGATCAAGCGAGTCGGCAGGGCGCGGCTTCGCAATGCGCAGGCCTGCGAGAGTTTTGCGAAGTGGGTTGCGGTTATTCCGGGCGAGCGTTCTGACTTCAGCGCCTGCCGGGCGAGCGGCCGTTTTAAATATATTCTAACGGATTCCGGACAACCGCTCAGTCCCGGTTTAGTCGATGGACATCAGCGATTGCCAGCGCTCCCATTCCGTGGCGTGCGGCAGGCCATGGGCTTTGATCAGTTTTAAGATCGGCTCCTCGTTGAATCGCAAATAGGGATTAATTTTCCGCTCAAAGGCGAGCGTGGAATAAAGAAAGTCCGGATCAAGGGTTAGGCGGAAGCGTTCGATGTCCTGATTTTGCGGCTCCAGGTGCTTCGCAAAAGCCAGAGAATCGCGGATATAGTCGTGCCCCGCAAATACGCGCGTTTCGTCAGGCAAGGCCCTGAGACGCAGGATGGAATTGAAAAATCCCTTCAGGTCGCCGGTGAAGCAATTGCCGACTGTGCCGTTAAAGAGCGTGTCGCCGGTAATGAGGTTGTTGCCGGTATGAAAACAGACTGAATCCGTGGAGTGTCCCGGAGTCCGGTAAACGGTGATCGTCTCGCCGTCCACCAGGATCGTTTCATTGTCGGCCAGCATCGCGCAATCAAGAAACCGGGCCTTTGTTTTCTTAAGCAGATGGTCATCTCCCGGCGTATGGTCGTAATGCCGATGCGTATTGGTGACAAATTTGAGCGTCAGCCGGTTGGCGTCCAGGAAAGACAGTATTTCCTGCCAGGCTCCGCCGTCAATCGCCATTGCCTCCGTCGTGCCGTAAAGCAGGTATGCTAAATTATCGCCGTAGCGAAATTGTTCAATGCCGAGCATAGGGTTCCTTTATTTTACGATTTTAAAAATATCTCTGGCCTTCGGATCGGCCGCGGTACGCAGCAATTCGAATAAAACCATTTCCGTGGACGTAATGTGCGCCCCGGCGCTTTTGATGGCCTGAATGCCGATCTCACGGTTTTCGGCCGTCCGTGACGAGACGGCGTCGGCAACCAGATGAACGGTATACCCGTTGGATATCAAATCGAGCGCCGTCTGATACACACAGATATGGCACTCGATGCCCGTCAGCACGACATGCCGGCGGGTGAGCGATTCCAGCTGGTCATGAAAAGATGCGTTGGCCCAGCAGCTGAAGGTTTCCTTGGCAATCGGCCTGACGCCGGTGAGGTCCCCCGCCAGTTGGGGAATGGTCGGCCCCATTTTTTCCGGAATATGCTCTGTCACCATGACCGGCAGGTTCAGCGCCTTGAATCCCTGAATCAATTTGACGTTATTGGCAAATAGATTTTCCTGGTCCACCATGACCTGGGACAGCTTGCCCTGAAAGTCGATCATAATTAAAACGGCGGCGGTGCGGCTTAGCATGATTCCTCCGGTGTTTATCGTTCTTGATGCGACAAGATAGTTAATTTGCTTAATTCTTGTCAATCAATATTATTACTGGTAAAAGAAAGCAAAAAGGGAAGAAACCCCATGCTGCCCACTGTCCAAAATATCATGCTTCATGAATACCGCGAAGGCACGCTCGCCTGCGTGTCGCTGCCGTTTTCCACCGAATATGCCGTACTCTTGAAAGTCAACGGCAGCCCGTATGTGACGATGGCCTGCTCCGGCAATTATCTGCGGGAGCATATTACCGGCTACCTGATCACGGAGGGAATCATCAGCGGCACGGACCAGGTGGAAAGAATGGACATCGACGAAGCCAATCTGACCGTCAACGCCGTTTTGATTAACGATGGCATCATCGCCGACAAACTCGAGCGCATTAAGACCATTTCGGCGGCCGGTGGAAGAAGCAAAAAGAACCTCCCTCCTGAGGATCTGATCCGCAGGAGTCTTCCCGAGGTGCGGGCCCAAGTCATCCTGCAATCCATGAGCGAGTTTCTGACCTATTCGCGGGAGCATGAAGCCACGCACGGGGTGCACGGCGCCGCTCTGTATTCGCTTGCCGGAGAGCGCCTGGCATTTTTCGACGAGATCGGAAGGCACAACGCCATCGATAAAATTATCGGTTACGCGGCCCTGAACAGGCTGGGCCTGGAAGATAAAATGATCTGTTCGACCGGCCGGATATCCAGTGAAATTGCTTTCAAATTCATTAATGCCCGTGCGCCTGTGCTGATCACGCGGGCATCGCCCACGACGATGAGCGTCGGGCTGCTGCGGCACTATAATATCTTAAGTATTGTCCGTGCCATCAACGGTCGGTTCTACGTTGTGAACGGGAAAGAAAATATTGTTTTGCCCTGCCGGGACTGAAAGCCTGCGCCGCAGATTTTTTAAATTTATTGGGGGCGCCCCATGAATCGGATTATTGCCGCCGTAAATTTCTGTATTTCAGGATATTTCATTGTCAATATCATCAGGCACATGATTCGGCCCGGGATGAATTCGGGATATACACGCATGCTGATGTTTGCCTTGCTGGCAACCATTCCGCTGGTCTTCATGCTGATGATGGTCGCGGGCAGGGAACGGTGGTTGTTTCTTCTGGAGCGCGCCAAAGAAATGGCCGGAGGCGGCCCGCTGATGATTCTCCTGCTCGCGGGTCTGGTTATTCTGGCGATTGTGCTGCCGCTCGGACTGCTGGGCGGCATCTGGTATGGCATGGGTTTTCAGTTCGGCACCCTGTTTATTCTCTATTTTGTCCCGATCATCTCGCGGCTCATTTTCAATACCACTCAGCAATCGGTCGTGTCTGCCATCATGCAGGGACTGCTTTTCTTTGCTTCCTTTTTAATCGGAATAACTATTGTCGGAGTGATGGAGCGCTTCGGCTCGGGCGTGCAGATCTATGACACGCATCTGCAACTGGTCTGGCCCGGCTATCGTGACGCGGCCAAAATGTTTTTCAGCGTCTGTGTCTTCGCACTGACGAACCAGCTGATCGCGGTTTATTATGAGGTCCAGTCCCTGCTGGGCCGCAATTAAACATGGCGATCTTATTCGGCGGGCGGCCTTCCGGCCTCGGCGGCGGCGCCCCGGGTATAGTCTTCAGATCCAATACCGACGGCCGGATCAAACCGGCAAACCCCTTGCCCGATTGAAAAGTCAAAGCCGCCTCATCGATCAATAATACCTGCGGACTCCTGCTGCCAGCCCGCTGAGAAGGGCATCCGTTTCCCGAATGGATTTGCAGGGAATTCAATATGACCGGCTGTTGCATCACGGGAAGATAGATCTTGAAAACGTTTACAAAATGTTGCTTACTGCGATAACGATCTTTGATGAAAAGCACGACGATGGAAAGGAGCAGATCTGATGAAAAGAATTGTGTCCGGAGTTCTTATGGTTATGCTTTCAGCCATGTTTCTGATCCCCAGCGGCGCGACAGCCGCTGCCTTGATGGATATTCAAAAATTAAAGAGGACAAATGCGTGTTCCGGCTGTGACCTGAGCTGGTCAAACCTCTACGGGGCTAACCTCAGCGGAGCAGACCTTGATGGGGCGAATCTGCACGGAACGAACCTCTATGGGGCGAACCTGGCGGGAGCAACCTTGATCAAGGCAAATCTGCAGGGAGCAAATCTCAGCAGGGCCAATCTGCGAGGGACGGATTTGGAGGGAGCCGATTTGCAGGGGGCAAACCTGCGGAAAAGTAATCTGCAGGGAGTAACTTTGAAAGACGCGAAACTTGGCGGGGCGACATGGATCAACGGGACCCTGTGCAAAACGGGATCCATCGGGGAATGTAAATAACCGATGATGCCGGAGAGAATATTGAATTCCCCCGGCATTTTTCACACCTTTTTCTCAAAGGCCGCCGTTTGTTTAATCCCGCTTAAGCCCGACGAGCGTTAATTCCCTGTCGCTTGCTGCGAAATTGTGACGTTCATTTTATACCTCGACAGCTTGCTGCGAGGTTGTTGATCGCGGCGTTTATTTGATCTTTGCCTTTTGCCTTTGATCCGCAATCTCTTATCGTTCACTTAACTCCAACAGAATTCCGCCGGTCGATTTGGGGTGAACAAAAGCGATCCTCGCGCCGCCCGCACCATAGCGCGGCGTTTCATCGATCAGGCGGACGCCTTTGGCTTTGAGTTCGGCAAGTGCCGCTTCGATATTATCCACGCGCAAGGCCAGGTGCTGAATGCCTTCGCCGTTCTTTTCAATGTGTTTGGCAATGGGACCGTCAGGAGAAGTTGATTCCAAAAGCTCGATCTCCGAGTCCCCTACGGGAAAGAAAGAAACTTTCACTTTCTGCTGGACCACTTCCTCGACTCCCGTTGATTTGATGCCCAGCATTTCATACAGCTTCGCGCTCTCCGCGAGGCTCTTGACGGCAATACCGATGTGATCAACCTTTAAAATGTTCATTACCTCTCCTTTGTTTATATCGTCATTTGTATTTCATATTTTGGTGTTCGCAGTGAACGCTCGCGAGCGTTCACTACAGCTATCGGGAATGGTCGATAGTGTAAACCAGGGTACTTTATAGCTGCTTTATCCTTTTTCTTGAACCTTGATCCTTGTGCCTTGGACCTTTAGCCTTAAAACTTCTGCCCTTTCAGACAATCCAGTACCCGGGCTGCGGCGGTTGTGGGAGTAACGATCCCTTTTTCAACATCCGCAAGCGACCGGGCCAGTATCGCGGCTGCGGGACTTTCATAAAACCATTCTTGAACGCCTTCGCGGACCATGAACTTCAGCCATTCCCGGGCCTGCTCCCGCCTTTTTTTCTGCAGTTCGCCGCTGGCCGTCAGCTTTTCACGATGGTCGAGGACGATCTTCAAAATGTCTTCCAACCCGGCCATTGTGATGGCGCTGCACGTTACAACCGGCGGGGTCCAGCTCTGATAGGGCGGCGAAAGCAGGTGGAAGGCCATTTCATACTGCCGTCTGGCCATTTTGGCACGTTCGATATTGTCTCCATCGGCTTTGTTGACGGCAACGGCGTCGGCCAGTTCCATGACGCCCTTCTTAATGCCCTGCAATTCGTCGCCGCCTCCGGCAATCATCAGCACCAGAAAGAAATCAACCATCGAGGCAACGGCGACTTCCGATTGTCCGACGCCGACGGTTTCGATCATGACCGCGTCAAATCCTGCCGCCTCGCATACCAGCATCGATTCGCGGGTTTTGCGGGCAACACCGCCCAGGGTTTTCCCGGAAGGGGAGGGACGGATGAATGCTTTGTCGTTTACCGCCAGCTTTTCCATCCGCGTTTTATCGGCCAGAATGCTGCCTCCGGTTTTAGGCGAACTGGGGTCAACCGCCAGAACCGCCACATGATAACCTTTCCGGGTCAGCATTGTGCCGAAGCTTTCGATGAACGTGCTTTTGCCGGCGCCCGGCAAGCCCGTGATTCCCAGTCGCAGGGTCTTGCCCGTATAAGGCATCAATGCATCGAGGATTTGCCGCGATAATTCCTGATCGGCCGGAAGAGAGCTTTCCACGAGTGTGATCGTTTTAGCCAGCATTCGCCGGTCCCGGTCAAGAACCCCTTGAACGTAGGGTTGAACATCACGTTTCTCCATAGTCATCTCACTTTCCGGTCTTCACCATCCCGGCCGCTGTGTCCTTACCTGAAAAACGTCGCCGCATCACGCGTCCACCTGTTTTGTACCGGACGATTTTTGTCCAACGCCGATTAGCTTTTTCGTGATTATACCGAAAGGCGGCAGGGCAGGCAATGCAAATTTCATTGCATACGCTCCCTGACGGATCCTGAAAGTACGGAAATTACCGGATGCCCATTCATAAAGCGTCGGACGAAACGATGCGGCTTACTGCCGGAGGGTGATTTCTAATCCCGGCCGGGGTAATCTATTTGGAGATTTTGACCGAAATCCGTTCCTGATATTCGCGGATTTCGTGGCGAAGGATGTCCAGGTCGGCAATGCGCTCGTCGAGGCGTTTCAAATGATTGCCCAGCAGCTCCAGAAGCCTCCTCAGCACTTTTTCATTGGACTTCTCGTAAGTCCACATGGCTTCCAGTTCCTGCATTTCCGAGAGAGTCATGCCCATGATCTTCAGGCGCTTGATCAGTTTCAAGCGCCTGAGATCGGCGTCGGTATAGATGCGGCGGCCGCCTTCCACGCGTTTGATGGAATTGAGCAGACCGATTTCTTCGTAGTAGCGGATCGTCCGCTGGCTCATGTCCAGTTGCCTGGAGAGCTCTCCGATGGATGTAAATTCTTCGCTCATGATAACCCCTGATCAGCGGAAAGATTTTCTCCCGGGCGTAAAAACCAGGCCGGAAAGCATTTATGATGCGCTGTACTGCTGCTTTAACTCGCGCTTCAAAATTTTTCCAGAGGGATTTTTCGGCAGCTTCTCGGCAATGACCACCTTCTTGGGGCATTTAAAGCCCGCCAGTTTTTCCTTACAGTAAGCGATAATCTCTTTATCGCTGATGGAGGCACCTTTCTTCGGCACGACAAACGCCGCCACAATCTCAATCCACTTGGGATCGGGAAGACCGATGACCGCCACTTCTTCGATGCCCGGATACTGATAGAGCACTTCTTCGACTTCACGGGAAGCCACGTTTTCGCCGCCGGACTTGATCATGTCCTTCTTTCGGTCCACCACGTAGAGATAGCCGTCCGTGTCAAACCGGCCCAGATCCCCGCTGTGGAACCAGCCGAACTCAAACGCGTCGGCGGTTTTTTCCGGGTCATTCAGGTAGCCGGTCATGACGTGACCGGAGCGATGGACGATCTCTCCGACGTCGCCGATCGGAACGAATTTTCCGTCATCGTCCATGAGCCTCGTTTCCACATTCAGAACTGGCATTCCGGCCGAGCCGGGTTTCAGAAGCTGATCTTCCGGCTTCAGAATAGTGGCCACCGGCCCCATTTCTGTCTGGCCGTAATAGTTCCAGAGTTTCAGGCCGCGAAAGGTCACGGCCAGTTGTTTGATGATCTCCACCGGCATGATGCTCGCGCCGTAGGCCGCTTTTTTCAGGCTGGCATGATTGTAATTCTTGAATTCCGGATGGTTCAAAATGCCGATCCAGACCGTTGGCGGAGCGAACATGTGAGTGATTTGATATTTTTCGATAAGACGGATCATTTCCGCAGGATCCGCCTTGTGCATGATGACGTTGGTGGCCCCGATATACAGATACGGCATGAGGAAGCAATGCAGCTGGGCGCAGTGAAACAGGGGCAGGGCATGCAGACTCACGTCGTCCGTCTCATACTGGCCGTCGAAAATACAGCTGTGGTACTGGGACATGAGCGCCCGGTGCGAGAGCATGGCGCCCTTGGGTTTGGACTCGGTTCCGCTCGTGTAGGGAATTTGGACAACGTCTTCGGCGCTGACGTCCACCTGGGGCTCATCATACGGCATGGCTTCCATTTCCGTGATCAGGTTGAAGAAACCCTCGGGAACCAGAGAATCGCCCAGAGGGAGAAAACCCCACTTCTCCACGGTGGAAAATTTATTCTGATCCTTGGCAATGATCGGGTAGAGGATGTCTTCCACGATGAAGATCTTGGAGCCGGAATGGTTGATCACGTACGCGATTTCATCGGCATTGAGCATGTAGTTGATGGGCACCTGAATGGCGCCGATCTTGGCGAGACCGATCATGCTGATGGGGTAATAATGGGAGTTATACGCATAAACCGCCACCCGGTCGCCTTTTTTGACGCCGTAGCTGGTCATGAGATTGGCGAAGCGCCGTGCCTGACGTTCGAGTTCATAAAATGAAAGCTTCAGATCGCGGAAAATAATTGCCGTCTTGTCGCCGTATTTTGTTGCGGCCCGCCTCGCCATGTCGCCGATCGTGTCGCGGAAACAAATGTTGCTCATATATATTCCTTTCGTTCTTTAAGGATCAAGGTGCAAGGATCAAGGTACAAGTCAAGCGGTGGCCTTCAAACTTTATCCTTTGTCCTTGAACCTTTAACCTTTAACCTTGTTTGTATTTCTCTTCGAACATTTCTTTGAGCTTATATTTCTGAATCTTGCCGCTGGCTGTCATCGGGAATTCTCTGAGAAACTCCCAGTAGCGGGGGATCTTGTGACGGGCGATCTTCCCTTTGCAGAATTCGGCAAATTCTTCCGGCGCTGCCGCCAGGCCGTCTTTGAGTTGGATAACCGCCAGAACCTGTTCCCCGTATTTTTTGTCGGTAATCCCCACGACCTGGGCGTTGGCCACTTTCGGATGGGTAAAGAAAAATTCTTCCAGTTCCCGCGGATAAATATTTTCACCGCCCCGGATAATCATATCCTTGATCCGGCCCGTCACCTTGAAGTAGCCGTTTTTATCCACTTCGCCGAGATCGCCCGTATGCAGCCAGCCGTCTTTATCGATCGCATCGGTGGTGGCTTCCGGCATTTTGTAGTAGCCCTTCATCACGCAGGCGCTGCGCGTGACGATTTCGCCCTGGGTAGAAGGCGGGGCGTCTTGTCCGCTTTCCTGATCGACAATCTTGCCTTCGATGTCGGGGAGCAGCCGGCCGACAGTCGATACGCGCAGTTCGACCGGGTCATCGCGGCGCGTCATGGTCATGACCGGCGAAGACTCCGTCTGGCCGAAGGCGATCACGATTTCGGAGCAATGCATATTTGCACGGACCTGCTTCATCGATTCCACCGGGCAGGGCGCTCCCGCCATAATGCCGGTGCGCAGAGACGTCAGATCGTACCGGTTGAAATCCGGATGATTTAAAATAGACACGAACATGGTCGGAACGCCGTTGATCGCCGTGCAGTGCTCGGCGGCAATCGCCGCCAGGGCCAGCGCCGGATCGAAATATTCCAGGACCACCATGGCCGAGCCGTGATAGATGCAGTTGAGCGTGCTCATGACGCAGCCGAAACAATGAAACAGGGGCACCTGAATCAAAAGGCTGTCGCGTTCAGTCATGCCCATGACATCGCCTACCATCCGGGCGTTGTTCACGATATTGGTGTGCGAGAGCATTACGCCCTTGGGAAAACCCGTCGTGCCCGACGTGTATTGCATATTGATCACATCGTCGGCGTCAAGCGATGCCATCCGGCGGTCCAGTTCGGCCTCGGAAATCGCTGCTCCCTTTTTAATCATTTCGGAGAAGCCCAGCATGCCGGGCGTGTTTTCTTTTGAACCGATGTAGACGACATTTTTCATGAGCGGCAGTTGGGAAGATGCCAGTTGCCCCGGCTGATGACGGTCCAACTCCGGGAGAATCTGACGCACCGTGTTGTAAAAGCTGGTATCGCGGTAAGTGTCGATCAGAAACAGTGTGGTGGAATCGGACTGTTTGAGAATATACTGAAGCTCATGCGACTGGTAATTGGTATTGATCGTGACCAGCACCCCGCCGACCATCCCCAGCGCCGATTGCAGATAGATCCACTCCGGGATGTTGGTCGTCCAGACGGAAACATGATCGCCCTTTTGAATGCCGAGCGCCATCAGTCCCCGGGCCGTTTTGCGGCACTGTTCATAGAACTCGCGGTAGGTTTGACGAATTTTAAATTGAGGTGAAATGAGGGCCGGATTTTCGGGAAACCGCCCGGCTGTTTCTTTAACCACTTCTCCCACTGTCTTGTTCACAAAATCGGACATAAAAGCACCTCGCCATAGATTGATATTACATGATCAGGTCTTTTTCAGTCAGACGGATCAGCTGAGACCTCATGCATGATTTCAAACAAATGCTGTTCTAATCCCACTTAACGTAAACTGGGTTGAATATAGCGAATTTTAATATTCTGTCAATAATTTTTTTTCACTGACCTGCAAAAACCGCAAAATCTGCTTTCCGGAAAGCGACTCAATCAGGTTTTTCCTCAAGGGGCAGTTGCCCCTGCCTCGAAAATTAGATAGCAAAACCGGAGAGATACGTAATTTTCTTTCTGGCGGACGAGGATTGCCGGAGCGCATCAAAAACAAGTCTTAGCGATTCAGATTTCCTTTGACTTGCATGATCGTGTTCTTTATACTTTTTTGCACGAAGTAGTTATTCCTTACCCACGAGCTCCTTCAGGTTCTATAAGATGGATTTTGAGTCGGCGACCACTAGAGAGATCAGCTGCCGGATTACCCGCACTCTGATTATGTATGTCAGGGAGACGAACGGCTCGCTCGGAAACCTGCTTACGGATCTCGAACTGGACGAGGCCTATCTCTGCGATAACAACAACTGGGTTTCCCACGAGTTCCTCCATATTCTCTATGCACGAATGTCTGAGATCCTGGGCGATAGATATCCGGTCTACAAGATGGCCCTGGCGTCCGACCGATACCAGTCCCTGAACATCCTGGAGCGGATCGCGCGTCTGCTGGGCAATCCGAAGCTGATCTATTCGCAGGCGCCGCGATACAACAGGCTGCTCAAAGCGAACGGCGACGTCTACATCCATGAGGTCGGTGATTCCTGGGTGGTCCTGGAAGACCGCTACCATGACGGCGCGACGAAGACCCGTCACGATTGCGACTATACCCGGGGAATCATCACCGGCATCCCCACCGTATTCGGTATGCCGCCGGCCCGCGTGGAAGAAATTGAATGCCAGGTGGCGGCCCATGTGTATGGCGAGCGGGAATGGACCGATAAACCGGTTTACGGGAGCAAAGGATGTCTCTACCGCATCGAGTGGGCATCCGGTGAAAGACCGCCGATCTGGAAGCGCCTCTTTCAACAGTACTGGGTTTATCGAAAAGCCATTGACGATCTGCAGGAAACGAATCAGATCATCCAGCAAAAATATGATGAAGTGAGAAAGCTGGCGCAGGAACTTGCGAATACCAACCGGCGCCTGGAAAGCTACACGGCTGAACTGCAGGCGTCCGAGCAGCGATACCGGCTGCTGGCCGAAAACGTCACGGATACGATCTGGACGATGAGCCTGGAACCGCTGCAGTTTACGTATATCAGCCCGTCGGTTCAGCTGATGACAGGCTTCATGGTCCAGGAGGCGATGGCCATGCCGCTCGAAAAAAGCATATCACCGGAATCCATGGGCCGGGTGATGACTATGCTGGCGGAAGGGCTGGCCAGAGAGGCCGCAGGGAATAACGATCCAAATTACTCGGCAACTCTGGAAGTGGAGCTGTATCATAAAGACGGATCGCTAAGCTGGGTCGAGGTGACGACATCTTTTTTACGGGACGAAAAAAGCCGGGCCGTCGGACTTCTGGGCGTGTCACGGGACATCTCGGAGCGTAAGCGGGCCGAGCAACTCTACCAGGCGAAGATTGCCGCAGAAGCCTCCAATGATGCCAAGGGACAATTTCTTTCCAATATGAGTCATGAACTCAGAACCCCCTTGAACCATATTATGGGTTTTACTGAATTGATCCTCGCGAAAAACTTTGGAGAACTCAATGGAGTTCAGGAAGAGTATCTGACGGATGTATATCAAAGCAGTCAGCACCTGCTTTCCCTGGTCGATGATATTCTGGACATTGAGAAGATCGAAGCGGGCAAACTGGAAATCAAAGTTGCGCCGGTCAATCTGATCATCCTGCTTACGCAAAGTCTGTCCATTGTCAGGGATAGTGCGTTGCGCCGCGGGATCCATCTGACGACTCGTATGGATCAGATCCCCGAAAATATTGTCGCCGATGAGCGGAGAATAAAGCAGGTCATTTATAATTTACTCTCCAACGCCGTGAAGTTTACCGAAGACGGCGGTAACATCAGCCTTAACGCTTGCCTGAAAACGGGCGAGGGGTCGGAAGCTTTTGCCGGCTCCGAGATCTGTCGTAAAATCCTGGAGATCAGTGTGACCGATAACGGCATCGGCATTAGACCGGAAGACATGAATAAAATATTCGAACCGTTTTCTCAGGCGGAGAGTGCGCTGAACCGGAAGTATGCCGGGTCGGGATTGGGGCTGGCCCTCGCGCGGAATCTGGCTGAAATGCACGGCGGCCGGTTATGGGCGGAAAGCGGCGGACCAGGGAAGGGATCAACCTTTCGCTTCACGCTTCCGCTTTAGAGTGCATAGGGGACCTGCGAAAGCCTTTCATCATCTTCTTGATGCTTAGGGCGAAGATCCATAAGAATCTCAACTTTGAAATCTGAGGCGCATCATGAAACAAAAAACGATTATGGTCATCGAAGACAACGAAATGAACATGAAACTGATGAGGGCCGTGCTCCAGATCGGAAATTACCGGATGCTGGAAGCAGCCGATGCGGAAACCGGTCTGCGATTAATGAAGGAGGACCGGCCGGACCTCATCTTCATGGATATACAACTGCCGTCTATGAGCGGGTTGACGGCGACCGGGATTATCAAAGCTGACCCCGACTTGAAGGACATTCCTGTTTTTGCCGTTTCCGGCTTTGCCATGGAAAGTGATAAGGCGAAGGCGAAGGACCTGGGGTTCGCCGGTTATATCGTTAAACCCATTTCGGTAAAAGCATTGCTGGAAATGCTGGCCCGACATTTCAGCGCCGGACAAACGGGGTACGAGCCCGTGGCCTGACCCGAGTCGTTAAACCCTCTTTGCCTGAAAAAACGCGAACGGCAATTAGACGAACGCTACGGTGAAATATGCACGGAGCGCCCGAACCCGGATCGGTCTCACGTAAGTCGCAAAGGTATGTTTTTTCCGCTCTTAAAGACCTTGCCGCCGGTTCGCCGGAAACTGTCATGTTTTCTTTAATCCCGCTTAAGCGGGACGAGCGTTAATTCCCTGTCGCTTGCTGCGATATAATGACGTTCATTTCATACCTCGACCCCCTTGCTGCGAGGTGGTCGATTATCACCCCCAACGACACTTCTGCCGTAAAAAACCATGCTTTGCCATCATCGCTCTTCCTGATGATTTTAAGCATCCTGTGACGATCGTTACTGTTTCCCGTTCAGGAGACTGGTACGTATAATCCGTCTTTAGGGAAAAAGCGGGGTAAAGCTTGATAAAACACAGGTCAGAGCCGGCTTACGTAAAATACTAATTCGGCTCAGCATTACTTTGATGAAGAAAGGAAGGAGTATGCAGAATCGAATTTTTTGCGGCAATTCATTCCTGGATAGCGATCGTGACGGCAGTCAACACTGGTATGGCCGGTCAGGCCGGCAGTTAGAAAGAAGCAAGACACTCGATTTCAGCCAGCTCGTCGTCAAAAAAGCATCAGGTTTACGACTGGACAATCGCTTTATATTCATGCCGAAGCATTGATTCCCTGAGTCATTTTCCGCGCACTCATCCCGATCAGATGGCCGGCCGGCGGTTAAACCAGGGCGCTGCTCTTTCCAGTTGAGAGGCCAGCTGGAATAAGAGCGATTCCTCACCGAAACGTCCGATAAACTGCACGCCGCAGGGCAGTCCGCCCTTGCTCCAGTGGAGCGGCACCGACATGGCCGGCTGGCCCGTGAGGTTCGCCAGTTGTGTGAAAGGCATTTTGGAGAGGCCTTTGGTGGCCAGCATATCGGCAATACCCGACGCTTTGAGAAGTCCGCCCAGATTCAGGCCGTTGATAATTTTCAGGATGAATTGTTCGGCCGGTTTCTGCTGAAGCTCGCCGATCTTCGGCGGCAGTGAAGCGATTGTCGGGGTCAGATACAGATCATAGGTTTCGTGAAATTTTGCCATCTGCCGCGAGAAGGTATTCCACTGACGCTGGGCCAGAACAAAGTCGCCCGCGGAAAATGTTTTACCCAGCAAATTTAAGGCCCAGGTTGACTCTTCCGTGTCATGATGATTGAGCGGCCGGCCGACAACACTTTTCAGTTCCATGATATCCGCAGCCACTTCTCCGAAATACATCATCACGTAACTTTTGCCCAATGCCTCCCCGTCAATGCCGTTATTAGCTTCCTCGACGTGATGTCCGAGACTTTCCAGAAGTTTGGCTGCGCCCAAAACTGCTTCGACGCATTCGGGGTGGACGTTTGCCCTGAGCGGCGACTGAATCGTATAGCCGATCCTGAGCGGCTTCGGGTCCTCGCCCGCGCAGGCGAGATACGGTCTTGTCGGCTGGGGGATGATGTAAGGCGCGCCGGGATCAGCGCCGTTTGTGGCATCGAGGATGGCCGCCGAGTCGCGCACCGACCGCGTGACCACGCCTTCGACCTCCGCCCCCTGCCAAATTTCGCCCGATTCGGGTCCGAGCGGATTGCGTCCGCGCGTAACTTTCAGGCCGAATAGCCCGCAGCAGGAAGACGGAATGCGGATTGATCCGCCCCCGTCGCCGCCGGACGCCAGCGGGACAAACCCCGCGGCAACCGACGCCGCCGATCCGCCGCTTGATCCGCCGGGCGTATGATTAAGATTCCAGGGATTGCGCGTCGGGCCGTGCAGTTCGGGTTCGGTCACCCCCATCAGGCCGAATTCCGGCGTATTGGTTTTGCCCAGAACAATCAGCCCCGCCGCTCTGTAGCGACGCGCCATTTCACTGTCCACCGTCGGCACATAGTTTTTGCAGGATTTGCTGCCTTTGGTCATCGGAAAACCGGCGATGGCCGAGACGAGATCCTTGCACAAAAAAGGCACGCCCGCGAAAGGACCCTGCGGAATCTGTCCCGCCGCCGCTTTGCGCGCCGACTCATCCATGCGGTAGATGACCGCGTTCAGTTTCGGGTTGACGCTCTCAATGCGCCCGATCGCTGCCTCGCACAGCTCCAGCGGGGTTACATCCTTCTTTCTGACCAGTTCGGCAAGCCCCAGACCGTCGTATTTCTCATAGTCGGCAAAATGCGTCATGTCTTTCTCCTGTGCTGTTTAGCAAAAAAATAAAACGTTTGGCGGGTGGTTGGAATGACAACGCGGCTGCCGTTTTGGAAACCGGAACAGACAACCCTCGTGATTTTTAATTTTGAGATTATAGTGAAGGCGGCCAATGCAAGTCAAGATTAATTTCCATGCGGACGTCGGAAGTCAAAGGAGGAAGCCCTGCCGCGGACAAAAGGCAGCGATCCACGGTGCAGAAAGGCGACAGGCAGGCAGCAGGATCAGCCGAAGCCGGTAAAGTCGGCCCTTTCCCGCCTGGGGCCTTAAGATCGAGTGCCAATGGAATGCCGATTCCGCAGGAGCCCGCGTCAGCGGTTTCTCCTACGGCAGGATGGCGAACACCCGGGCCGGAAAGCCGGATCCGCCTTTTGGCTTGGGGAAAGTCGCCACCGCCAGGGCGCCTGTTTCGGGCACCTGGTCCAAATTCGTCAGAAGTTCAATCTGGTAATGGTCTTGCTGCAATATGTAAACTTCCAGGGAGTAGTCGTCCTTCGACGTGGCAATCCCGGGATCCGTGTCAGTGGTCTCATGACCGGATGCTGTGATTTTGCGATTCTCATAGAGATATTTCAGCACCTCCAGGCTCCAACCGGGATAGTGGGCAGTTCCACCGGCATCCTTGTTATACATGGCTTTCATATCGGGCCAGCGTTTGCACCAGTCTGTGCGCATCGCGACAAAAGAGCCTTCCGGGATGGGGCCATGGCGCTTTTCCCAATTCTTCACGTCCTCCATGGTGATGGTGTAGTCAGGATTCCCGGCAGCTTTGGCGTGAACATCGATGACGACCAGGGGAAGGATCATTTCCTTCACACTAATCTGATCCACGGTGCGGGCGCCTTTCACGAAGTGAGCCGGCGGGTCTACATGCGTTCCCCACTGGCCGACGTGAGTGAAGGACTGTGCATAAAAGCCGCTCCCCATTGTTCCCCTACCCGGCTCATACCAGTACAGGGTCTCACGCTTTTCATCGGGATAGTTTTTCCAATGAGGCACTCCGGGAGCAAAGGCGTGGGTGAGATCAACAAATTTCTTTGTCCGGATCACCTGCCACGCATCATTGAGCGTAAGCTCCCCGGAAGCATAACAGCAGGGGGTTGCATCGACGATCATCCCTGTCAGCATGATCAACAGTCCGGCAATGATGCTTGTGGCTTTCAAAATCTTACCCTCCCTGTTGCGACGTGAAGCCGCTGCCCCGGACTGCTGATGAAGAAATCGACCGGAGCTAAGCGTTCCGCTCCATTCTTTTGTATTAGCCCGGCACCGGGCATGACCTTGCGGGTCAAAAAGTTCTCCGCTGAAGATTTTCCATTTCTCGTATCTAGGGTGACCTGGTCTTTTGATAGTTACAACCAGCGTACCGATTTTGCCAGCGTCGGATATTCGACGGACGGAGGCTGATACCCGGCTGCCGGATATCCCAGTGCGCAGCCATCCAGTGCGTATTCTCCGGCGGGAACGCCGAGGAGGCTGCAAAAATCCGGGTCGCCATCCATTTGCGTCGTTGCACTGATCAGTTGAAAACCGATCCCCAGCGACGTTGCCTTGAGCCACATATTTGCCAGACAATAGCTGAGCGATTGCGCTGCAATCGGCGGCATTCCCTTTTTTTCTGCGACAACAACAAAGTACGGCGCGTTGCCCACACCGGGTACACCCTGTTGCCCGACGCGCTTTAGATTCTGCACAAAAGGCACGAGACCTGCCTTCTTCTCCAGTTCCTCGGCCTGCCTCGCTATCCTGTTTTTCAGAATATCCGCCGCCGCTTCCATCGCTGCCGTCGATCTTTGAATCACGAATACCTTACGAAAATCAGGACTCCCGGCAACGGCCAGCGCCGCAAAGGGCGCCAGCAGACCCGCCTGGATGATCGCCTCAACATCCTCCCTGCTTGGCGGGGCGGGACTGAATGCTCTCACGGAGTGCCGCGCTCTGATAATGACGTCAAGAGTTGCACTGTGTTCGGTTGTGATGTTTTCAAACATGCTGCTTTCCTCTCGTTTGTTGTCTTTCCCTTATGTCTGGTGAAAGCTCAGCCTGAGCGTTTCACAGGGCTGTGTTCGGTCCGTCGGTCGGTCGCGCAATTATTCGATAGAACCTTCTCCAATGATTCTCTATTTCAGTCCTTTATTTGTTTTTTTACCGATTTGATGAAACGTCCGAAAGCTTTGTCCTTTTTTCGTTTGTCCAGGTATGACATCTCGTAATACTCTGATTCCTTCTTGAGCTTGATATAGCTGGAATAGCGGTCTTCAGACAGCTCACCATTTTCGGCTGCGGCCCGGACGGCACAGCCGGGCTCGTGTTCATGGCTGCAATTCGCATATCGGCATTTTGCCGAAAGTGCGACAAATTCTTCAAACCCGATGTTGACCCCCTCGCCGGCGCCGACAATACCCAGCTCGCGCATACCGGGCGTATCAATCAACATCGCGCCTTGGCTAAGAACAATGAGGTGACGGCGGGAAGTCGTATGAGTGCCTTCTCCCGTACCACTGACGGTTTTTGTGTTAAAGGCTTCCCGACCCATGAGGCGGTTGATGAGAGTCGTCTTCCCGACACCCGATGAACCAAGCAGGCAATACGTCTTTCCCATGGATAACGTTTGTCTGAACTCATCAAACCCGATGCCGGTGATATTGCTAAGGGCGATCACTTTTGCTTTGGTGACAGATCTGATGACTGCAATCTTCTGATCCAATTCATCAGGGGAGATCAAATCAGTTTTTGTGAGTATGACAATTGGTTCAACATGTCCGTCAGCTGCCATTACGAGGTAGCGATCCAACCGATGTGGATTAAAATCAAAGTGGCACGATTGAACAATATAAGCGATATCTATGTTGGCGGCAATCATCTGGTAGTCGATCTTTTCGCCGGCGGTTTTGCGCCGCAAGAACGTCTTTCGCGGAAACACCCGGTGGATGACAGCTGCCGTGTCATTATCGTAGTATTGTGCCGTCACCCAGTCTCCGACACAGGGAAGATTAACGGGACTTTCAATTTGATAAGAAAGCTTCCCTGTTAGTTCAGCCGGAATTTCTCTAGATTCGTCCCTGATAAGATACGAGCCGCGGTCAACTGCAGATATGCGCACAAAGCTGCAACCCTCCTGGCAGAACTCAGGGGAATGAACTTCAAACCATTGGTCAAATCCCAGATCTCTCAATTTCATATAGTAGTATCACTGAACGACAAGCTCAGCTGGAGCGGCCCAGCGGGCCGCGATCGGCAGGAGCGACGGGTTATGCTTATTTAATTTCCATCTCTTTCTTCACTCACACTTCCCCTGTTCCATAATTATTCAATTTTCATTTTTAGCCATTTTAAAATACCAAACTTCTCAAGATATTCTGATTTGCCATATTCTTCGAAACCATATTTAATCCAGTGATGTATTTTCTTTTCTACAGACATTGCGCAAACATACTCAGCGCCATGTTTCAATCCTGTATTTAGCTGTGCCTTAAAAAGTAAATCGCCGATTCCACGATTCTGAAACTCCGACAATACTTGAATAAGATGAATATAATAATATTTGCCATTCAAATTGAATAAATCGTGCGCTCCTCTGTTTGTGTTTAAGGAAGAAATTGGTTTCATAGATTCAATCGGAAACCCCTCAGAACTGCCAACTATTTTAGAATTTAATTCTGCAAGGAAATAACCGTTAAGAAATAATCTCATGGTATTCTGATAAAATTTCTCACAATCATTATAACTTGTATTCCAAAAGCTACAGTTCAATTTTGCAAAATTTACACTATTCGTTAATTCAGCTCTTTTGATTACGGTATCCATATTTTATAGGCATAACAATTAATATACGTGGCAAGCTTTTTCCGAAATTTGTCGCAATTCTACTCTTTTTGCGGCAAAACGCAAATTGAAGAATCGTCATAGAAATAGACGCTTCACTCTTCACGGGCAACCGTTTAAGCTAAGTTACGATTCTTTTTTATTCAGGAAAATCTGCTCGACGCGGCGGAAGTCTATTTTGCCGGTGGTCGTGCGGACAATGGAGGGGACGATTTTAATACGACGGGGCATGGCATAGGGTTCAAGCTTTTCGAGGATCATCTTTTTGAGCTGGATTTCGGTGAGTTCGCAGGCGACCAGAGCGGCAATCACGCTTTCGCGGCCTTTTTCGGCGGGAAGCGCGATGACCACGGCGTCGCGCACGGTGGGCAGCGTCTGGATCTTGTTCTGAACGTCCAGGAGATCGACGCGCTTTCCGGCGACCTTCACAATGCCGTCGGCGCGCCCGAGCAGCAGAAAGCGTCCGTTTTTATCCGGCTGAACTTCGTCGCCGGTCACGCAATAGCCGTCGGCGTCCGTCTCCATCTCGCGGGAGACGAAATCCGAGCGTACGGCCAGCCGTTTACCGGAGAGCCTCCAGGAGACTACATCGGCGGGCTTCCAGCTTTCCGTATTTTCGCTGATACTGCGCGAGGCGATGCCGCCCGTTTCCGTCGAACCGTAAATTTCATTGATGCCCAGTCCGGTTTTTTTCAAAAAATGCGTTGCGTCGGAGCGGTTTAAAACGCCCGAAGACGAAAAGGCGATTTTGAGCGACGGTGCCGCAAGATTATCGACTTTCAAAGACCGGTAGTGGATCGGAACGCTGACCAGCACGGTGGCCTTGTTCCGGTTGACAGTCGAGATAATTTCCTGCGGAAAGGTGTAAATTTCGGGCATGACCCGGGCGTGGGCGAGAAATGGCGCCAGAACGGAAAAGAGCAGGCCGTAAATGTGATACGGGGGGACGGTGGAGAGGAACAGGTCCTTGTCGGTCAGTTCGAATTTATCGCGCAGATAAAGCGCTTCGGCCAGAAGGTTGCGCGGCGATTTGGACCAGACCCGGGGTTTGCCGGTCGATCCGCCGGTAAAAAGCCTTAAGAAAGGTTCGTCGGGGTCGCGCATATTTTCGGGATTCAAGTCGGCGGGGTTTCCCGTAACCGGCGTGATGATCTCGACGCCCGGCATTTCTTCGGGATGATCGGCGATAGCGGTATCGAAACCGACCGCTTCGTACATTTCCATCAGGGCGTGCGTCGAAAATGAGTAGGGCAAAATCAGCCGGCAGGCGCCGGAAAGCGAAGCCAGAATGGAGGCGGCGATCACCGCTTTGTTTTCCGTACAGAGGCAGACGGACTTTCCTCCGCCGCGCCGGGCCAGGGTTTTCTTCAAGCCGGCGGCGAGTTCAAAAATTTCGCCGTAGGTATGCCCGCAATAGGTGAATTCTTTCTGGCAGAGTGTTTTCGAGGGGACCAGAATCTTCTTATAGGTAGTGATAAAATGGTCTTTTTCTTCTATGGCCATATCATTATTATTCATAAGTTACTTTATGGAATATTTATAAGAAATAATAAAAAAAAGCAATGCAGGTTTTTGCGGTTCAGTTCATAACCCGATTTTTCATGGAGTTTGCGGATCAATTGGAATGTTTTTTGTTGACTGTGAGCTGTTTTTTCATTAATTTAATCATTCCAGTTCTGAAAGTGCAATCGGATGCATGATCTAGCATGATCGACTTGTCAATTCGATGATCCGACCGCCTCGCGGCGGCGGGAGAAAGGCAACATACGAATCTGCACCCTGCAAGACAGGTACGGATTAGCATGGTGCAGCGAAAGAAACGGTTATCGTCCTTCCCGTATTCAAGGATGAAAGGCACCGATATCCCGGTTCAAGAAAGAGAAGAAAACGGCTTATGATTGATATCGAATCTTTGATTCCGCACCGTAACCCGATGAAAATCATTACGGAAGTTATAGAATTGGAGGATCATGCCGGGGTCGCTGCCGCCGTGGTCAATGAACACTGGCCGTTGTGCGACGGCCGGTCCGTCGAGTCGCTTATTCTAATTGAGGCCATTGCCCAGACGGCAGCCATCGTGGAGGGAGCCAAGCGGCAAAGGCAGGGGAAGAGCGCGACAAAAGGCTGGCTTGTCGGCATCAAGTCGGCCGACTTCAAACAGGATACCGTTCCCGTAGGAACCCGCATCACGGTGGCCGTCAAAAGTCTTTACGCGATGGAAAGCTATGGCGTGATCGAAGGAATCGTTAAATCCGGCGATGACGTTCTGCTGACGGCCGTTCTTCAGGCCATGCGCCTGAATCAGGATGTTTCATAAATAAACAAAGGAGGCCGTGAGGACATGGATGAAAGGAAAATAGCGATTGTAACGGGCGCCAGCCGGGGCATAGGACGCGCAACTGCCGTGGAGCTGGCCGGAACCGGATACTATATCGTGATTAATTACAATTCCAACGAGGAGGCGGCAAAAGAAACGCTTGCCCAGGTGCAGGCTGCGGGGTCGGACGGTGAAATACAAAAATTCGACGTGGCTAACGCCGAGGAAGTCAAAGAAGCCGTGGCGAAGATTGCAGCGACGCACAAGCGGATCGACGTTCTGGTGAATAACGCCGGTGTCACGGCCGACGGTCTTTTTATGATGATGGGCGACGAGGAATGGCTGAAAGTAATCAATACGACGCTCAATGGATTTTTTAATGTGACGAAACCCGTCCTGCGCGAAATGGTCAGGAAGAAGCGTGGTTCGATTGTGTCGGTTTCGTCCGTTTCGGCCGAGATGCCCAATCGCGGTCAGGCGAATTACGCCGCCGCCAAGGCCGGTGTCACCGCGGCCACGCGGTCTCTTTCCAAAGAAGTGGCGCGGTTCGGCATCCGGGTGAACGTTGTTGCGCCGGGCCCGGTAGAAACGGATATGCTGAAAAGCATGCCGATGGACGCGAGTATGATCAAAGCCGCCATTCCGATGGCGCGCGTGGGAAAGCCGGAAGAAATCGCCCGCGTGATCCGCTTTTTATGTTCGGAGGACGCGTCCTACATTACGGGGCAGGTGATTACTGTCAACGGCGGGATGTTTTGAAGATGACCGGGTCTCAGACGATGAAAAGAACGGCTCTGCTTTTACTGGCTGTGCTGCTGACGTCACCGCTTGCTGTCCGGGCGGATGACTTTGCGGGGCTGCGCAAGGATTCGGCGCGCATTTCAACGATTTCCGCTGATTTCGTTCAGAAGAAATTCATGAAAATTTTGTCCAAGCCGCTGGTTTCGGAAGGGAAGTTTTATTTTGCTCAGCCCGACTCCATGCGCTGGGAGTATAATAAACCCGTCAAAAGCGTCGTCATCTCCAGCAAGGGGGCTGCCAAACGCTATATTGCCTCCGAAGGCAAAATGGTCGAAGACAAAACCGGCGGCGCGAGGGCGATGAAAATTGTGCTTGATGAAGTCGCCGGCTGGATGAGCGGCAGGTTTGATTCCAACCCCTCCTTTGCCGCCGCGCTTAAGGAAGGGCCTCCCACGGTGATCACGCTGACGCCGGTCGAGAAGAGCATGTCCGGCATGATCGAAAAGATTGAGATCACTATTTCACGCAAAGATATGGCGGTTAAATCCGTGCGGATTATCGAAAGCGCGACCGCCGAAACCCGTATCGATTTCCAGCATGTCGTCATCAATAAAGAAATTAATCCGTCCGTGTTTCGAGATGTTCAATGAGAGGTTTCCTTTTACTGATAAGCGCCTTGCTGCTGGTTTCCTGCGCGGCATTGCCGGCCATCGCTCCGCCCGGGGGCAAGGCGGAAAAACCAATGGTCTGTCCGTCTCCTTATTGCACGGGGAAATACCGATTCATTCATGCACTGGAAGTGCGCCTGGCCAGTCAGGCGCAAACCGTCATGGTCGGCGTGACGTTGATTGATCCGGCCGCGCGCACCATTTCCTGTGCGCTCGTGAGCACGGAAGGCCTAGCTTTCTTTGAAGCCTCGCAGGGGCCGGATGGCCTTGCCGTCAGCCGCGCGCTTCCGCCCTTTGATTCGGGGGATTTTGCCCGGAATATGATGGACGATATTGGGCTGATTTTTCTTGCGCCGCAGGAAGCGCCCGTTCAGAAGGGCGTCCTGGCGGGAGGCGATGCCGTCTGCCGGTACAAAGGGTCTGCGGGCTGGATCGATGTCGGGACGGGCCGTGACGGGCGCATCCAAATCCGGCGTTATTCGCAGCGGGGCGGCCTTGAGCGCAGCGTCACGCTTGCGGGGGGCGCCAATCCCTATTCCACCATAGAACTGCACGCAGCGGGCCTATTCGAATACGAGCTGATCATGACGTTGATTGAATCCGAGGCCGTGCCGAATGAATCCCTGCCTGAAGATAAGATCAAAGGACCCCACTCATGAGAAATCCCGTCGAAGGTAAGAATATTATCGTTATCGGATCGGGTGTCGGCGGCCTTTCCGCCGGCATTCTGCTTGCGCTTCTTGATTATCACGTCACGGTCGTGGAAAGAAACCGTGAGCCGGGCGGCCTGATGCGATCTTATACGCGCCGGGGAATCGATTGTCCGGTGGGCGTCCATTATGTCGGCGGGCTGGATCCGTCGGAACCGCTGGGGAAAATGTTTCGCATCCTGGGTATTCCAGCGGAGAGCCTGTTTTACCGCATGAGCAGCACTAACGTCACAGACCGCTACATCTTCGATGATTTCATTTTTGATCTGCCGACGGGCCTTGCCGCCTATGAAAAAAATCTTCGCGAGGCATGTCCGGCAGACGGTGCGGCGCTGGATGTCCTGATGAAGAATCTGCGCGGGATTGCCGGCCAGATGATGGAGCCGTCGTTTTTCCTCAAGCAGAACGATCCCTTTCAGAATGTGGACTTTTTCCGGCCGATGGGGGAGTTGCTCGACGAGCTCGCAGCGTCTGCGAGGCTTCGAGCGATACTGGCCGTGCCCTGCCAATTGATCGGCGTTTGGCTTAAGGATTGTCCGGTGATCTTTCATCACATGGTGGTGGCCGGATATCTGTTTTCATCGTGGCGTCTGAAAGACGCCGGTGCGAAAATGGCGGATCTCTTTGCCGCAAGGTTTACCGGGCTGGGCGGAAAGCTGATTCTGAATGCGTCCGTGCAAAAAATTAACCTCGCCAAAGGGAAAGTGACCGGGGTCCATCTCACAACCGGAGAGGATCTTGAGGCAGATGCCGTCGTCGCGGCAATCCATCCCAAGACGATGCTCGGAATGCTTGAGGAAGGCGCTCTGCGCGCGTCTTTACGGGAGAGAATTCTGGAGCTCGAAGAGACGGATGGCGTGATTGCCGTGCAGGCCGCAGTCGATGCGGCTCTCCACGCTGAAGTTGAACATAATATTTACCGCCTGCAATACAACGAAAAGGGGACTGTCATAGCCGGTATTTTTTATCAGATACGGAAAAGCAACGATCCGGGGACGCATTTGCTGTCCATCATCACCCGTTCATGTTACAGTGAATGGAGCCCCTGGGAAAATACGCTGTCCGGACGGCGCGGCGGGGCCTATGAGGAAAAGAAAATGGCGATTGCCCGCGATCTGACGAAAAAAGCAGAGGGTATCTTCGGACCCCTGGCGAATGTGCGGATTTTGGACGTGTTTACGCCTTTGACGCTGCGTGACTACATGAATTGTCCCGGGGGATCCTGTTACGGCGTGTTGCGCTCTGCGAGGCAGCTTTTGAAGATGGCCTCTTTAAATCATCTGCCGATCGGCGGACTTTGCCTGGCCGGGCAAAATGCAATGGCGCCGGGCGTTCTGGGCAGTATCCTCGGATCATTCAACGCCGCGAGGCAAATCGTCGGCGATGAGCGTTTTGCCCGGGAATTTCGTGCACTACTCTAATGCTGGACGGCGGCGCTGATTTATGTTAATTTTCGCGGCGCTTTTCGTCCGCGCCGGAAAAAGCGGTCGAGTCCTTTTGGGACTCAAGAAAACAACTAAAGGAGCTATTCCAAGTCAATGATACGTCAGGATATTGAAAACGAAGTCCGCAGCATATTCTTGAGGGAGTTTGAGATTGAGAATCCTGAACTCGATGTCAATCTGCGGGAAGCCTACGGATTTGACAGTATCGACGCCATTGAACTGCTTTTGCAGATCGAAAAGTTCCTGGGCTCGGAATTGACGCAGGATGAAAAAAAGAAGGCCATGGACATCCGGACGATGAACCAGATTATCGACTATATCGAAATGCTGGCCAAAAAACGCGGGATTGTGCTGGAGACAAAATAAATCATGGAACACAGAGTCGTTATAACCGCCTGTTCGGCCATCTCGCCCATCGGGCACGGCAAGGATGACATCGTCGCCAGCCTGACCCACGGAATCTCCGGCGTCAAGACGCTGCGCGAAGATGAGATGATCAGCCGTTTCATTCATTCCCGCGTTTACGGCACGGTGGACTATCCGATCGCGTATGATTTCAACCGCCAGAACCGCAAAACCATGGGACCGGTCGCCTACTATGCCTGCCAGGTTGCCAAGGAAGTGCTGGCGGAAGCCGGGCTTCCCGGGGAATTCGTGACGGGCGGCCGTCTGGGCATTGCGTTCGGGTCGATTCACGGCTCGCCCACCGTGCAGCGCGATATCTACAAGATTTTTTTTGAAGCCAAAGATAAGAGCACTTACCAGAGCATCGGCGCAGTGGATTATCTGAAATCCATGGTGCACACCACGGCCGTCAATATTTCGAAGATGTTCGGCATTACCGGCCGCATCATTGCGTCGGGAACCGCCTGCACCACGGCCAGCCAGTCGATCGGTTATGGTTACGAAGCGGTGAAGTACGGCTTGCAGGATGCCATGCTCTGCGGAGGCGCGGATGAGTATGATACGATCACCGTCGCCGTTTTCGATAACCTGCTGGCGTGTTCCACCTCGTTTAACGACCGGCCCGACCAGACGCCCCGTCCGTTTGACCGGGCGCGCGACGGCCTCGTGGTCGCCGAAGGCGCGGGCGCCGTCATGCTGGAAGATTATGAATTCGCGAAAAAACGCGGCGCAAACATTCTGGCCGAAGTAATCGGGTTTGCCTGCAACTCCAACGGCGGCGATTTGATCCTGCCCAATCTCGACGGGATTACCAAGACGCTTCAACTCAGCCTGGAAAACGCCGGGATCAATGCCTCGGAGGTTGATCTGGTGAGCGCTCACGCCACAGCCACCAAGATGGGCGATATCATCGAAGCGCAGGCCACGGGGGCGGTTTTCGGCCGTGAACCTTATGTGGTGGCTCTGAAGAGCTATATGGGGCACACGATGGCGGCCTGCGGCGCCATTGAGACGGTTTTAATGATTTACATGATGCAGGAAGGATTTATCGCGCCGACGCTCAATCTGGTAGATATTGATGAACGCTGCGCAATGGTGCGTCACGTCCAGAAGCTCATCGAACAGCCCGTCCGAACCGCGGCCATCCAGAATTTTGCGTTCGGCGGCGTTAATACCAGCCTGCTTATTCGAAAGTTGACCTGAAATCAACATGGCCATTCTTCGACCCCTTCAGCGCTGCAGCGAATTTTGTCTCACGGTGCTCCTGTGGGTTTATTTTCTTTTCGGCTATTTCATCATTCTGCTGTTATTTTTCATCCCTGTTTATGTTCGACTGAAGCGCTGTGACGCCGCTTTGCAGAAAATGAACCATCTGCATTTGAAATGCTTTTTCATCTGGCTGGGATTTCTGGCACCCCGCACAAAATTTGAGATTGATGAAGAGGTGCGTGCACTTCGTTCCTCCATCATCGTCTGTAATCATATTTCGTATCTGGACCCGATCCTGCTGGTGTCGCTTTTCCCGCGCCACACGACGATTGTCAAACATACGTTTTTCCCCGTGCCGATTTTCGGCTGGTTCCTAAAAAAGGCGGGATACGTGCCGTCATCGTCCTCGGAAATATTCAGCCCGGCGATGACGGCGAACCTGGAAGGGATCAAGCGCCACCTCGCCCACGGCGGCAACCTGTTCGTCTTTCCCGAAGGGACGCGCGGTCGCGGCGGCAGGCTTCTGCCGTTCAATAAAGGCGTATTCAGCATCGCCCGTTACTGCAACACGGGCCTGCGGCTGGTTTCTATCCGGGGGACCGACAGCCTGTTTTCTCCCGGCTCATTTTCTTTCCATATGCTTGCCAGGAATGTCATTTCAATGAAATTGATTGCCACGCTCACGCCGGATTATCAGGCCGGCGATTTCTCAGTCAACGTCCTGGGGGATCAGGCGAAAGAAATTTTCAAGCAAACAAACGCCGCCGACGCGTCCGGCCGATCATAAGGGTCAAGGATAAAGGTTCAAGGATAAAATGTGCGGGCGCTCCGCGCCCCTCCTTGTACCTTGTACCTTGAACCTTGCACCTCAATCAGCCAGCACTTCTCTTATTTTCCGGGCGAGATCATAAAGACGGTAAGGCTTTTGCAGGAAAGCCCGGACACCTTTGTTCATAATATCCTGAGCCTTGCCGTTCAGGCTGTATCCGCTCGACAGGATTGCCCGGATGGATGGATTGATGGCTTTGAGCTGGTCAAAAGTATCGCTGCCGCTGATTCCTGGCATGATCATATCGATGATGACCAGATCAATGTCGGCGTGCTTTCGGGTATAGATTTTAATAGCCTCTTCGCCGTTACTGGCTGTCGTGATCGTGTAGCCCAGTTCCCTGAGCAGCCGGCCCGTGACGTCCGTAATCACCTCTTCATCGTCTACGAGCAGAATGGTTTCGTGTCCGGGGGCGGGTTCTGTTTCCACAGACTCTTCGCTGGCAATTGTTTTTGAAGATGCCGGCAGATAAATATTAAATGTCGTTCCCTGCCCTTTTTCGCTGTAAACCGTTATCATTCCCGCGTGGCCTTTAACGATGCCATAGGCGGAAGCCAGTCCCAGACCGGTGCCCCGTCCCATTTCCTTGGTGGTGAAGAAGGGATCAAATATCCGCTGCCTCGTTTTCTCGTCCATGCCGATGCCGGTGTCGGTGATCGATATCTTCACATAGCGGCCGCGCTGCAAATCGTAAAACTTCACCAGCGGCTCTTCCATAAAGATGTTGTTTGTTTCGATATAAAGGGAACCGCCTCCGGGCATGGCCTGCCAGGCGTTAACGAACAGGTTCAAGAGCACCTGTTCGATCTGCCCCCGGTCAATTTCCACCGACCATAATTTTTCCTCATATTTTTCAAAGATCCGGATTTCCTTCCGGGTCCTGCCGAAAAGATTGATGGATCTACTGAGCAGATCGTTGAGATCGGTGGCCAGGACTTCATAACGCCCCGCACGCGCAAACCCCAGCAACTGCCGGGTGAGGCCGGCGCCGCTCTGCACCAGCGTCTGCACCGCCTTGAGCTGCTCGAAATAGCGATGGGTCGGATCAATCTCCAGCATCATGAGCGACGTATAGCCCTGAATCCCCATCAGCAGATTGTTGAAGTCGTGCGCAATGCCGCCCGCCAGAGTGCCGACGGCTTCCATCTTTTGCGCCTGATGGAGCTGCTCCATCAGCTTTCTATGTTCCGTTTCCATTTTAAAACGGTCCGAAACGTCCCGGGTGACGCCTCGGAAGCCGACAGGCAGCCCGCTAGCGTCGCGTATCAGGGACACGGACATTTCCAGATGCCCGATGGTTCCGTCTTTGAGGACGATTTCACATTCCGGAATCCGGTGAGACTTGTCCTCCCGGTAAATGGTGTTGAAAACCGCTCTGATTCTCCGGGCCATCTCGGGTGGCACATAGCGGTCAAATCCCGTGCCGATAAGTTCATCCCTTCGGAACTGTGTCCAGGAGACGGGTCTATTTAAGAAGGTGAAGAAGCCCTCGAGGTTTGTTTCGAAGTAATCATCATCAATGCTTTCGAAGATGGTGCGATAGCGCTCTTCGCTTTGCCGTAAGGCTTCTTCGGCCCGCCGCTGCTCCGTGATGTCCGTAACGAACGAGATGGTGGCGGGTTTTCCTTTGTAGATAATTTTGGCCGCTCTGACGTTCAGCATGACGTAGGATGTGTCCGGCTTCATGATTCTGACGTCATAGCTCTCCGGTGCCTCGTTGCCCTGAATCCGGGCAACGAAATATCTTCTCAGCATTTCGGCGCCGTCGGGATCCATGTAAATCCCGAGCGGCTGGTTGACGACTTCCGCCCCTTCCCGGCCGAGAGTTTTCAATAATCTCTGATTGGCGTAGACATATTTCCCGTCCTGAACGATCGAGATGCCGTCGCTGGTTTTTTCGATGGCGGTCCGGTAGAGTTCCTCGCTCTCGCGGAGAGCTTCTTCGGTGCGTTTCTGTTCGGTAACATCGCTGACAAAGCTGATGATGGCCGCTTTTCCCTGGTAAACCGTTTCAGTGGCCGTTACGCCAAGCATCACAATGGTGCCGTCGGGTTTAAGCGCGCGAAGTTCATAATACACTCTGTCTTTTCCACTCGCCCTGATGGCCTGGTACTTGTTTCTGCCTATGGCGGCATCTTCGGGATGCAGATAGATATCGACCGGCTGGCCGGCGATGTTTTCGGCGGGTCTGCCGATGGTATTCATCAGCCGCTGGTTGGCGTATAAATACGTGCCCGCCTGGACGTCGATGATGCTGATGCCGTCGCTGGTGGTTTCGAGCGCCGTCCGGTAAAGGGCTTCACTTTCGCGCAGCCGCTCCTCCTGTTGGCGCCGCAGCGTCATATCCAGGACCATGGAACGACTCATGACAAAATTGCCCTGCGGATCGGTCACGGCCGATGCCGTAACGAGAACGGGAAAAGTTGTTCCGTCTTTGCGTCTCAATTCGTATTCCGCGTTGCGGACCAGGCCCTGTTGCTTTAACGTGTCAAAAGCCTCATTGAAGCTGCCACGGCTGGCCTCCGACGAAACGAGAGTATAGGATTTGCCGACCAGTTCCTCCCGGGCATAGCCCAGCCAGGAGAGCTCCGTGTCGTTGATGCGGACGATATTGCCTGCCGCGTCCAGAGAGTGATAACCGCAGGGGGCATTATGGTAGAGGTCGCGGATTTCCTGGGCCGATTTGATCAGATCTTCTTCAATCTTTTGCCGCTTTTGCGCCTCAATGCTCGCGCCGCGCATTCGCGCCACGATATAAACGGTGCTTGCAAAAAAGATAATTAAGGCCACAGCGAGAATGATAATCTGATACCGTGTGGTGTGGGCAGCAGGAAGCGTGAGCCCTTCCGATGAAAGCACCGCCACCGACCAGAAGCCGTTGCCGGCGCGCACCGGCGCATAGACGGCATACATTTTCCGCGTCTTTCTGACGCCGTTTTCCATGTAGCGGTCGGTAACGACGGATTCTCCCTCCGTGCCTGCCGTCATTTTCCGGATCATCGCGGCGGATTGGGTCTTATCTTTCTGAAAATCCGACAGATAATGTCCCTGATGCTCGGGGGTGTTGCAATGGATGATTTTGCCCAGCGGATTGACGAGCAGAGCATAGCGCTTACCCGGAATATATAAGTCATCCAGGTAACCTTTGGCCAGTTCATCAAAGGAAATCAAGAGCGCTATTGTGCCGTCGAAGGTTTTGGCGCGATAAACCGGAACATGGATCGCCACACTTTCAAAGCCCTGAACGGTTTTGAAGATATCGCTGACGACCACCTTTTGTGAACGGAGTATTTCGCGAACATGCGCCTGCCCGGAAATATTCGTGCCGACCGCGCCGGCAACAACGGGGTACGTATAAATAATTTCTCCGCCGGCGCTGACGCGGGTCATTCCTTTAATGTACTGGCCGGCAATGTTCTTTCCCGTTTGGAAAAGTTCTTTGCCTTCCTTGTTCATGTCAATGATATGAGGGTTGTCGGCAAGAACCTGCAGCGTCGTGATGTGGTCGGCAAGAAAGGATTCGATGCCTTTTGCCGCCAGCCGGGCATAAATCATCTGGCGTTCGTTCATTTCCCGGATGGCGCTTTCTTCGACCTGGTTGAAAATGGAAACAATGAGGGTGATGCAGACGAGAGTGCCCAGGATCAGGTAGATAATTTGCTTTCTGTAGGACACCATGGCAACCTCACTGCCGGTTTCATCTGCAACAGTTAGCGGTTCTGTACGAAATTTCGCTAAAGTATAAGAAGGTCATCCAGTCAAGTCAACTATTTATTACGCTCCATCCCGGATGTCCTTTTTATTCCCGACAAACGTTGCTGGATTATAATCGGCGGGCAAATTCATTAATATTTATTTGACTTTTTGCATTCCCCATTTTAAGTTTCGGTCCGTTACGGGGAAGACTTAAAGGAAACAATTGAAAATTGAGCATGAATAAAACAAAACGGATTGTTATCACTGGGTTAGGAACTAAAAACGCGATTGGAAACGACGTCGTTCAATTTGCGGCTGCGCTGAGACAGGGCATCTGCGGGATTTCCGATATCGATCTGTTCGATACGGCCCAATTCCGCACCCACAAGGGCGGCCAGATTAAGCATTTCGATCCCCGCCGGTATATTCCGGAAGTATTTAATTTGAAAAGGATGTCGCGGGCCGACCAGCTTTCATTTGCTGCGACGATCGAAGCGCTCACCGATGCCGGTCTTTACCCGCTGCCGGAATCCATGAAAGAAGACACGGGTGTGGCCATCGGCGGCGGGTCCGGCGGACTCTTCGAGGCGGAAAGTTTCTATGCGGAACTTCTCAAAAAAGGCGCGAAGCGGGCGAGATTTTCGCATCTCTCCACTATCTATTGCGCCTCGTCCGCAGACCGGATCGCGTCCAATCTGGGACTTCTGGGCCCCAAGGCCACCTTTATGACGGCATGCTCCGCGGGGGCGACGGCGCTGGGGTATGCCAGGGACCTGATTATAAACGGCCAGGCCGACATTATGCTTGCCGGCGGTGTGGAGCCGATGTGCCGGCTCACCTATGCCGCCTTTAACGCCCTGAAATCCGTGGATGAAGATGTTTGCCATCCTTTTGCCCGGAATCGTGCCGGGCTTTCACTGGGAGAGGCGGCGGCCATTCTGGTTCTGGAACCGCTGGAGGCGGCTCTCGCCCGCGGGGCAAAAATTTACGGAGAATTTCTGGGGTACGGCGTGACCTGTGATTCCTTCCATATGACGGCGCCGGATGAAAAGGCTTCGGGGGCCATTCGTTCGATGCAGGCGGCTTTGAAAGACAGCGGGCTTTCGATTTCCGACGTCGATTACATCAATGCCCATGGAACCGCGACGCCCGTCAATGATATTACGGAAACAAGAGCCATCAAAGAAGTATTCGGTAAGCGGGCTTATGAAATTCCCGTGAGCTCGACGAAATCCATGCATGCCCATACCCTGGGCGCTGCCGGGGCTTTGGAGGGAATCGTCAGTCTGCTGGCGCTGATCGGGGGATTTATCCCGCCGACCATTCATTCGCTTGCGCGTGATCCCGAATGCGATCTGGATTATGTCACTGAAGGCTTGCGCACCGCCGATCTGCATGTGGTCCTGTCCAATTCGTTTGCGTTCGGCGGCAACAATACGACCGTCATTTTCGGCAAATATGAAGGGCAGGGAGCGATCCATGGATAAATTTTGCGCATTGCCGGATCAGGAGCGCGTCGTGGTGACGGGCCTGGGGCTTGTCACGCCGCTGGGCGTAGGAAAAGAGGAATTTTCCCGAAGGTTGTTTGACGGCGATTGTGCAATTGACCCTGTGCAGGCGTTCGATACCCGAGCCTTCTCATCGCATCTGGGCGCGGAAGTGCGCGATTTCGCGCCCCGCGATTTCATCTCGGTAAAGAACCTGCGGCGGATGGACAGAACGTCGCTGATGACGGCGGCGTCGGCGCGCATGGCGCTCGATGATGCGGGTATTGCCGTGACGCAGGATAACCGGGACCGCGTCGGAATTCTTCTCGGAACGGCCTTCGGGGCAACGGATATCACGCTCTTGTTTGCCGGAACGCTGATCGGCGAGGGCCCTGGGGCGGTCAATCCGATTCTGGTGCCCAACACCGTGATGAATGCGCCTGCGGGGCATGCGTCCATTGAACTCGGATTCCGCGGCGTCAATACCACGGTCACCCATTTCGCAGTCTCCGCGGAAACCGCCATCGCCTATGCAGTCTCGGAAATCCGCCGCGGTGTGGCTGATGTGATGCTGGCCGGAGGCGTCGATATTTTATCCAAATTCTATTACGAGTCCCTGACCCGGTTTCACGGCCTGTCGCCGGACGACGGCGGCCCCGAAGGCGCCCGTCCTTTTGACGAGAATCGTAACGGCTACATTGCAGGGGAGGGCTGCGGTATCGTGTGCCTGGAGTCTCTGGCCGGCGCGCGCGCGCGGGGTGCAAGAATTTATTGTGAAATAACCGGCGCGGGTCTCGGATCGTCTCCGTCGTCACCCACCGCCTGGCCGCGGGAGACCCAAGGCATTAAACGAACTTTGCGGCGGGCTCTGCGAAATGCGGATGTCCGGCCCGAGGATATCACGGCCATCATGGCCGCGGCAAACGGCGGTCGGCTGCTGGATCAGACGGAAGCCGGGGCTTACGATGAATTTTTTGCCTCCTGCGGACCGAAGCCGCAAATTACCTCCATCAAAGGCGCGATCGGCGAGAGTTTTTCTGGCGGCGGGATTCGGGCTTGCGCTCTGGCCTTATCTATGGAAAAAGGATGGCTGCCTCCGGCGGTCGGGCTCACAAAACCGCTTGGCCCGATGAATATAGTTATGGGCGAGAAGAAAGTAATGAACGGGGATCACACGGTTCTGGCCGGCATTTCGTTCGGCGGAACTTATGCGTATCTGATTTTCAGCGGTGTAAAGGTTAAAGGGGAACAATCTTGAATATCGGGGAATGGATCACGAAGCGGGCGATCATCGCGCCCGATAAACCGTTTTTGACGGAAAAAAACAAAACTTACACAAACCGGCAATTTAACCGGCGGGTGAACAGGACAGCTCATGCGCTGGCTCACCTCGGGCTTGTCAAAGGCATGCGTCTTGCCGTTTTGATGTCGAATTCCAGCGAGTTTCTGGAAATATTCTTCGCCTGTGCCAAGACGGGCATCATCCTGGTGCCGCTCAACTTCCGCCTGGCCGTACCCGAGCTTTTATATATTATTCGCGACAGTGCTCCGGAACTTCTCATCTATTCGTCCGAATTTGCAGTAAAGATCAGCGAAATCAAGGCGGCGAATGCCGATGTTCAGCGTTTTTACCGGCTCGGGGAAATCGAAGGCGATGGGGATCCGGATTTTTCGGCTTACGCCGATCGTTTTGAGACCCTTGAGCCGATTGAGATTCTGGGCGTCGATTTACCCGATCCCCTGTTTATTATGTATACGTCGGGCACGACCGGTGATCCGAAAGGTGCGGTTCTGACCCATCAGAATATTCTGTTCGGCGCGATTCATTCCCTTCTGGGCTACGGCGTGGACCGTTCATACAAGTCGCTGGTTGTCGCTCCCCTGTTCCATATCGGTGCGCTTGCGGCATCCGTGACGCCGATCGTTTACGCGGGCGGCAGCCTGATGATCAGCAGCTTTTACAATGCATCCGAAACGCTCAAGACGATCTGCCGGGAGAAAATCAATTATATGTTTGCCGTACCCGTGATGTATCAAATGATTGCGGATGCACCGGAGTGGCGCGATGCCGATTTGTCGCACGTTCACTTTTTCATTTCCGGCGGTGCACCGATTCCCCTGCCGGTGATCAGGAAATACCAGGAAGAAAAGGGCGTGGGTTTTGTGCAGGGCTATGCGCTCACGGAGACGGGAAGGCTCACCTCGCTCGATCTGGAGGATTCAATCCGCAAAGCGGGCTCGGTCGGCAAGGAAGTGTTCCACGTAAACCTGCGCATCGTTGATGATCACGGCCGCGATATCCACACGACGGATCCGGGAGAAATTCTTGTTCAGGGACCCAACGTATTTGCCGGCTATTGGAATAAAGAAGCGGCGACCCGGGCCGTCTTCAAGGACGGCTGGTTTTGCACAGGCGACATGGGACGCCGCGACGAAGACGGCTTTGTTCATATTGTGGGACGAAAAGTGGAAATGATCATTTCCTCCGGAGAAAATATTTATCCGGCGGAAGTGGAACGGGCGCTCCAGTCCGTGCCCGGAGTCAAGGAAGCGGCCGTTGTCGGAATGCCCGACCCCAAACGGGGCGAGGTCGTCGGCGCCTTTGTAATCCTGAAAGAGGGCAGCATCGTTTCGGAGGCCGATATCCTGAATACGCTTGCGGGCAAAATCGCCCACTACAAGATTCCGAAGAGCATTTTCTTTGTCGAGGAATTTCCGCGCAATCAAAGCGGCAAGGTTTTGAAGCGCATTTTAAAAAAACGGATGGAAGATCAATAAATGGATATCATTCCCTACACCGGCGAACACCGCATTTTCCGGGAGTCCTTCCGGCGGTTCCTGGAAAAAGAAATCATTCCTCATGTGAATCAGTGGGAGGAAGACGGCATCGTGCCGCGCTGGGCCTGGAAAAAGCTGGGCGATCAGGGTTTCTTGTCCACATCGGTGCCGCCCGAATACGGCGGGCAGGGAGCCGATTTTCTGTATTCGGCGATCCTGATTGAAGAGATGGCCAGGGCAAATTTTTACGGCCTCACCGCGCGCCTGCACGGCGATGTCGCTGCGCCTTACCTCGTGCAGCTGGCCACCGAAGAGCAAAAGAGAAAATATCTGCCCCGGTGCGTGAGCGGTGATATCATCATGGCGATCGCCATGAGTGAACCGGCGGCGGGCAGCGACCTGGCGGGTCTCAAAACCACGGCTGTGGAAGACGGGGATTCGTTCGTCCTCAACGGGCAGAAAACGTTCATCTCCAACGGCATCAACTGCGACCTGGTGATCGTGGCCGCCAAGGATCCCGCAGAGACGAATCCGCACACCGCCGTGGATCTGTTTCTGGTAGAGGCGGGGACGCGGGGCTTTGAAAAAGGAAAACGGCTCGACAAAATCGGCTGGCGCTCTCAGGACACGGCGGAGCTCTTTTTTGCCGACTGCCGGATCCCGAAAGAGAACCGCCTGGGGAAGAAAGGTTCGGGCTTCAGGAATCTGATGACCAATCTCCAGCAGGAGCGCCTGATCTGCACGATCGGCGCGCAGACGGCGGCGGAATTCATGCTCGAGGAAACGATTCGCTATTGCAAAGAGCGCGAGGTCTTCGGAAAAAAGCTGAACCAGTTTCAAAATACGCAGTTTACGCTGGCGGAAATGGCAACGGAAGTCAAGATCGGCCGGACGTTTATGGATAAAATGATCGTGGAACACTGGCAGAAAAACGCGGTAACCACGGAAGTCTCCATGGCAAAATTATGGATAACGGAAATGGCCTGGAGAGTTGCCGACCGCTGCCTGCAGCTTTTCGGCGGCTATGGCTACTGCGAGGAGTATCCCATTGCCCGGGCCTGGCGGGACATCCGGGTCACGCGGATCCTGGCCGGTTCCAATGAAATCATGAAGCAGATTATCGCCAGGGCGATCACGAAATAATACCGAAACCAAAAAGAGGACGTATGAAACTTTTGCTGATTTATCCGAAATGGGAAAAACTGGATCGTCAGACGCGTTTTACCCTGCCGCCCCACGGGCCGGTCGTCATGGCCGCAGCGCTGCCGGCGGATGTGGAGGTGCAGTTCATTGATGAGAATGTCGAGCCCATTGACTTTGATGCCGCCGTCGATCTTGTCGGCGTCTCGATGATGCTGACCGCGCAGGCCAAACGGGGCTGGGAAATCTCCGACGCGTTTCGCGCCCGTGGTGTCAAGGTGATCATGGGCGGCATATCGACCATGCTGCACGCCGAGGAATCCCAACTGCATGCGGATGCGGTTTTCCTGGGTGAAGCCGAGGGGCGCATGGAGCAGGTTTTTGCCGATTTCAAGGCCGGCACGCTGCAAAAGGTCTATGACTACATGGAAGATCAGCCGCCGATTGAAAGCGTGGGCACGGCAAGGCGCAGCATCCTGAACCGGGACATGTATAATTACCGCGGCGTCCAGATGGTCGATCTGGTGCACGCCTCGCGCGGATGCCGCTTCAATTGTTATCCGTGCGCCGTCAGATTTCTGGGAGGCCGCAAATTCCGTCCCCGTCCCTACGATAAGGTGGTCGAAGAAATGGCGTCCATCGACAACAACCGCCTGTTCATCGTGGACAACTCGCTGGCGCAGGACAAGGACTGGGAGATCGGGCTGTTCAAGGAGATGATCCCGCTCAAAAAGAAATGGTGCAGCCATCCCATTGAAGAAGACGACCAGGTGCTGGATCTGGCGGCGCAGGCCGGCGCGTGGTTCATCTATCAGGCGATATTTGATTCTTCGGATCACATCCGCGACCGCATCAAACGCTATCACGATTACGGCATCGGCGTGGAGGGCAGCATCCTGCTGGGTCTGGATTATCATACCGAGGACTATATCAAGCGTCTGGTGGACTTCCTCCTCGAGATCGAACTGGATATGGCGGAATTCACGGTGCTCACGCCTTTTCCCCATACGCGGACCTACGACGACATGCAAAACGCCAACCGCATCATCTCCCGTGACTGGAACGATTACACCTGCGGCAAGGTGGTTATTCAGCCCAAGCTGATGTCGCCCGAAAAGCTTCAGGAGATGTATTATTACTGCTGGGACAAATTCTACGAGGACGAGCCCGCGAACTACAAGATGTTCAAGTTGCTCAAGCGCGTGATGGATAAGGAAAAAGCGGACGGAACGTTCAAGGCCCGCAGACGCGGATAGAACGTCGCACCGCGAAAGGAGCTCAAAGGACCGATGAAGACGAGTGACAGGAAGGCTGCCGTGGTGATTGACGGCAGCTATGTCAGTTTAGAGGCTATTCTGGCCGTCGCGAAAGACGGCCTGCCGGTATCCGTAAACCAGTCCAAGGCGTTTGCGAAGCGGATGGGCCGGACCCAGAAGGCGCTTATGGACGCCCTGCAGAACGGCGTCGCCGTTTACGGCGTCAACACGGGTTACGGCAAATCGTGCGGCAACCGGATCAGCATGAAAACGGCCTTGAAGAACGGCGTCAATATCTTCCGGTTCCACGGCTGCGGCACCGGGGACCCGATCGGTATCGAAGAAACAAGGGCCGCCATGCTGGCCCGGATTATTTGTCTGGCGCGCGGTTACTCCGGCGTCTCGATCGGACTCCTCAAGCAAATGGCGGATTTTTTAAATGCCGGAATCACCCCCGTGGTGCCCGCGGAGGGTTCCGTCGGCGCCTCCGGCGATCTCACGCCCATGTCCTATATCGGTGCGGCGCTTGCCGGTGAGCGCGATGTCTTTTATGAAGGGGACATCATGCCGGCGGCAAAGGCGATGAAGAAAGCCGGCATCAAACCCTACCACTATCTGCCGAAAGAGCCGCTCTCGATGGTAAACGGCACGACGACCATGACGGGGATTGCGGCGCTCAATGCGGAGCGCGCGGATCGACTTCTGGATGCGGCGATTTATGCAACCGCGCTCTCCGTTCACGCGATGAAAGGCAACGCCCATCACTACCACCCGGTTATCTCGGAAGCCAAGCCGTTTCCGGGGCAGGCCGATGTGGCGAAGAAAATATCTCAACTGCTCACCGCCCGGATATCCGCTCGCCAGCTCGAAGACGACGCGCTTGAAACCCTGCAGGATCCTTACTCGCTCAGGTGCGCTCCGCAGGTGCTGGGCGTGCTTTCCGATGCGCTTTCCTGGATTAAGAAATGGGTGGAAATCGAAGCCAATTCATCAAATGACAATCCGATATTCGATCCCGCCACGGGACAGGTGCTGATGGGCGGGAATTTTTACGGCGGCCACATCGCCTTCGCCATGGACGGACTGAAAGCGGCGCTGGCCTCGGCTGCGGATATGTGTGATCGGCAGATGATGCTGCTCGTCAATCCCAATCTCAATCGCGGACTGCCGGGCGACCTGGTGCGGTCAAACGGTGGCGACGGGCTGCATCACGGCTTCAAAGCGATGTCGATTTCGTCTTCGGCGCTCGCTGCCGAAGCACTCAAGGCGACGATGCCGGCCGCTTCTTTCTCGCGGTCGACGGAGTCCCATAACCAGGATAAAGTCAGCATGGGTACAATTGCGGCCCGGGATTGCGAGAGGGTCTGCACGCTCACGGAGCGGGTGGTGGCCATCCACCTGCTGGCGGCGGCCCAGGCGTGCGATATCCGGCAGAACATCCGGGTGCGGCCCCTTCTGGCCAAGGTCCTGCAGAATATCCGGCAGGTCAGTGACCCCGTGGTTTCCGACCGGCCGCTCGACGAGGATATCGAAAGAATGTGTGTGGTGATTCGCTACACCGATTTTTTCAGAGGGAAAACATGAGCCCCGAAAAGAAGAGCTTCGAAGTGGAAATCAGCGTGCCTTTTTTTGATCTCGATCCCATGCAGATCGTCTGGCACGGCAATTATCTCAATTACTTTGAACTGGCGCGCGCAGGGCTTTTTGAACACTACGGCGTTGATCTCTACTCGTATTATAATCGGGAAAGAATCATTTTCCCCATTATCCGGACATCGACCAAGCATATTTTACCGCTGAAACACCGCGACCGCGTCATCTGTAAGGCCACTCTGGTCGACGTCAATATTAAGCTGGTGGTGGATTTTGAAATTCGCAAGGCTGCGGACGGCAGCGTGTGCACACGGGGCCGCACGGAACAGGTAGCGGTGAAAACGCCGGAAATGGAGACGCTGTTTTCCATTCCGCAGGACATCCGTCGATTACTGGGATACTAATGGAAGAGAACGTAAAGAAAGCATTCGTAGCCGGCGTGGAGCGGGTAGCGGCCTGGGCGGACCTGCTTGATGCCATTAACGTGTATCCTGTGGCCGACGGCGATACGGGGCGTAATCTGTCCATCAGCCTTTTCCCCCTGAGGCAGGCCGGCGAAAAGAAAGATCCCCTGGTTCGTCAACTGCTGATGGCGGCACGCGGCAATTCCGGCAATATCGCCTCCCAGTTCTTTTCGGCCTTTTACACGCTTACGTCCACGCGTCGCCTGAAAGAGGCCGTACAGGAAGGCAATGCCCGGGCATGGAAGGCCGTCAGCCAGCCCAAGCTGGGAACGATGCTCTCCGTATTTGATGCACTTGAAGAGATTCTCGGCGATGAGGATTTTATTCCGGATCAAAACAACGTGGATGAAATCATGTCGCACCTGGAGCAGGCTGTCCACGAGACGCATGACACATTGCCGAAATTAAAGGAAGCCGGCGTTGTGGATGCCGGCGCCCTGGGGATGTATATTTTCTTTGAGGGGTTCTTTTACACGCTGGCCGGGCTGGCCGATGTTTACCGTCCGGTGACGGATGTCTTTAGAGATCGTTTGAAAATTTCCTCTGCGTTTCACGAAACGGCGGAGTCCGGTTATTGTGTCGACTTCGTGGTGAAGGCCGATGGCTCTTCTGCGGATCTGATGAAGATCGCCGGGGGCGAGGAGAGCGCGATCGTCATTCAGGAGGGTGATTTCTACAAGATCCACCTGCACACGGATGATAGAGAAAAGATCAAATCGCAGATGAGCGCCCTGGGCTCCGTGCTGAATTGGGAAGATGATAATCTGACAACCCAGATCGCGCAATTTTCGAATGCCCCGGCGAGTTCCGGATTGCACATCATGACGGATGCCGCCGGATCACTCACACGCGACGACGCGAAGAGATACGGCTTCACGCTTTTGAACAGTTACATTAATGTCGGTGATAAGTCGCTGCCCGAAACGTATTTACATCCCGACGAACTATACAGCGCCATGCGTGCGGGCATCAAGGTCTCCACGTCGCAAGCCTCCGTCTTCGAGCGGCATGAATATTATTCGAGCGTGCTAGCCCGGTTTGAAAAAGTTCTGTATTTGTGCGTCGGCTCCGTCTTCACAGGTAATTATTCCGTCGCGCTGGATTGGAAGAAAGAGCATGATCCGGAAAACAGGCTCTCTGTGATTGACACGGGGGCGGCTTCCGGCAGGCTGGGAACGATTGTCCTGGCGGCGCAGCAGTACCTGATACACACAAAGGATATGGGAAAAACAGTTGCCTTCGCTAAAAGAGCGGTGAAAACGTGCGAAGAATATGTTTTTCTCGAAAAGCTGCAGTACCTCGCAGCGGGCGGCAGGCTTTCCAAAGGGAGCGCTTTTTTCGGCGATATGCTGAAGATGAAGCCGGTTATTTCACCGCAGCCGGAAGGCGTCAGGAAAGTGGCCGTTGTCAGGAATCGGAAGGATCAGATCAGCCTGGCGCAAACGAAGCTGGCCGCGTCCCTTTCCCCGGAAAGTCGCGCGCTCATCATGCTCGAGTATTCGGATAACGCCGGGCAGGTCTCCGAATTTCGTGGCAATATACAAAAGCTTTATCCGAAGGCGGTCATCATTTTGCAGCCGCTGTCTCTCACATCCGGCGTGCACATGGGGCCGGGGACGTGGGGAGTGGCTTTTCTGAAAATATAAAAGGAAAATTGACTTTGACGATAAACGACGAAAAGCAAGCACCGACTGACGAACGGCGGGCGGCAAGAAATCCGAACATCCGCTTTGCCTTTATCATTCCGGTTTACAATCATGCGGCGACGGTTGCTCAAGTGGTCCGGCAGGCTCAGGAGCTGGGCTATCCTGTATTTGTCGTGGATGACGGATCAACGGATGAAACAGCAAAACGTCTGGCCCAGATCAGAGGCATTACACTTTTGCAGCATTCAAAGAATGAAGGCAAAGGCGCGGCGATTATGACGGGTTTTATGGCGGCATCGCACGTGGCCGATTTCGCCATAACGCTGGATGCGGACGGGCAGCACTATCCTGAAGACGCACTGGTCTTGATTGACGCCATCCCGGCCAAGAAGCGGCCCCTGGTCATAGGGGCGCGCGAGGGGATGACGGCAAGTTTGGGCGCTCACATTCCCTGGACCAGCCGCTTCGGACGGAAGTTTTCCAACTTCTGGGTTCGCCTGTCCGGCGGGCCGAAGCTTTCGGATTCCCAAAGCGGTATGAGAATTTATCCGCTGCCGGAGGCGTTAGGCCTCGACACACGGGCAAGGCGTTTTCAATTCGAAGTGGAAATACTGGTGCATGCCAGGAGAAGGGGCATCCCGATTATTGAAGCCCCGATTCGCGTGATGTACCATCTGGACGGATCGAGAATATCCCACTTCCGGCCGTTTGTTGATTTCCTGCGCAACACCAAAACATTTACCCGTTTGATCTTTACCCGGATATTCAGCCGGCATTAATGCATAGTTCCGGCTTGTGTTTGCGGAGCGTCGTGTGGTATTCAATCTGCGAAGATGAAGCCGGATTGACGCCAATCAAACACGCCGCAGCAAGCTGTCGAGGTATGAAATGAACGTCATTATATCACAGCAAGCTGCGGAGAATTAACGCTCGTCCCGCGTGAACGGGATTAAACGGGCAGAGGAGATAACGCATTGCCGTTTGCCGAAGTTTCGAGACAGGATCTGTTTAAAGCCTGCGAGTCGCTTTTTGGAACGGATATCGATGTATCAGTCGAGTTTTTGCGCTATTTAAAGCCCTCCGGCGTCAAAGCCGCCTATCGGAAAAAAGCTATGGAAACGCACCCCGACCGCGCGGCGGCGACGGCCGGCCAGGCCGATTTCATGGCCGATCAATTCAAAGAGATCAGTCAGGCCTACCAGTTATTGCAGGAGTTCCTGGCCTGTCCCTGGAAATATTCTCTTGCCGAAAACGGCAGGCTCTATGAGCGCAGAGAGCCGCCCCCGCGTCCCGCCGCCCGCAGAAAGTCGTCCCCCGGGACCAGGGAACCGCTATACGCAGGCCGGATGCCGCAGCGGAGACTCCTCTTCGGTCAGTACCTTTACTATTCAGGTCAAATATCACTGTCCACGCTCATCAAGGCGATTGTCTGGCAGCGGCTGCAGCGGCCGTCCGTCGGGGCTATCGCAATGAGTTGGGGCTGGCTCGTGGGCTCCGACGTTCTGGATATCCTGCGGTCACGAAAGTACGGGGAAAAATTCGGTGAGTGTGCAATACGTCTGGGTCGACTCTCGAAGCACCAAATGGCGCAGATCCTGGAAAAACAAAGACTGGCTCAGCCGCAAATCGGGAAATATTTCATGGAGCAGAATGTCATCTCATCCGCAGAAATTTTCAAACGCATTGTTGATATGAAAATGCACAACAGGAAATTCTGGTCATAATGCAAGAGGCCGTCCGCTGTAAGTTGTCAGGTTATTTTGTGGGGCGCGGTGAGCCCTTTTTGCACATTTCTTTACATGATGCGCAAAGCACTTCGTATATATTTCATCAATGCGGCTGGAATCGCCGGAAATTTGTTTCGGCCTCAGGTTGGGGAATATTTGGCAGCCGCTGTAATTTTTTCTTTACTGGATTCCGTCATCCTTAAGTTATCTGCAAACGCCCCGGGAACTCTTTAATAGAAGAACCGACATTCGGCGAAAGAATCTGCAGAAGGAAAATATCAAAACCACCCGGCAGTCAATTCCTGATTATTTTTGCTAAAATAAACGGCCCGCACCTTCCGGTTTTTCCCTTGCCTGCACAGGGGAAATATGGTTAAAAAAATAAATCAACCACTCGCAGCAAGCTGTCGAGGTATGAAATGAACGTCATTATTTCGCAGCAAGCGACAAGGAATTAACGCTCGTCCCGCGTGAGCGGGATCAACAAATAACCCTGCTCTACTGAAGGTTTGCATGCCGCAGCCCAGATACCCCATAAGATGGTCGATCGTTGTTGTCACTGCCCTCGTTGTGGGGTTGTTGTTTTTCTGGGAAACCAGCCGGCTGAATATTGAAACGGATATTCTGGAATCCTTGCCGCACCAGGATCCGGTGCTGGCGGCTGCCCGTCAGGTGATCAGCCGCCTGCCCATTCAAGATAAAATATTCATTGATCTGGAGCAAACGTCCGATGACCGGGACAAACTGGTTCGGGCCGGATCTATCGTCACAGACCGATTGAGCCGAAGCGGTTTATTCAACAAGGTTGGGATCAGTGACGAAGCGGGGATTTTCCCCGAGATGATTGCGCACGTCGGCAACAACCTGCCGTTGCTATTTAACCGAGAAGATCTGGACCAGAAAATCCGGCCGCTTCTGGAACCTGCCAGAATCCGTGAGGCCATGGAGCAGAACCGTCAGGGGCTGGAACAGTTGGAAGGGATTGGCCGGTCGGAAATGATGGCCAGGGACCCGCTGGGGTTTTCCGGCATTATTCTGGGACAAATGTCCGCCCTGCTTCCGGCCAACAAAGCGCAGTTCTATTCGGGGCAGCTCGTGTCCGCCGACGGCAGGCATGCGCTTATCATTGCGCGGATTGCCGGTTCGGGAACCGATACATCCAAGGCGGCCCGGATTGAAAAACTTTTGGACGATTGTCGCCGCGCACTTGCCGCCGATTCAACTTTAAAAGATCACTACGTACTGACGCCGGTGGGGGCATACCGTGCCGCGCTGGATAACGAAACCATCGCCAAACGCGATACCCGGCTGGCAATCGTACTCACGACGCTCGGAATTGCGCTTTTGCTGATCTTCGCTTTCCCCCGTCCGTTCGTCGGACTCCTGGCACTGCTGCCGTCAACCGTCGGGGCGATCGCCGCTTTTTTAGTGTGCTCTTTTTTGTTCAAATCCATGTCGATGCTGGCGGTGGGTTTCGGCGGAGCGATCATGGCTTTTACGGTTGACCTGGGGATCACCTATCTCTTGTATCTGGATCAGCCTTATGCCACGAAGGGAAAACAGGTGGCGCGCGAAGTCTGGTCGGCGGAACTGCTGTCGGTGCTGACCACCGTCGGTGCATTCCTGCTGCTTCTGGTCAGCGACTTTAAAATCCTGGCCCAGATCGGCGTCTTTTCCGCTCTGGGCGTGACGTTCGCACTCATTTTTGTTCATTTTGTTTTTCCGAATATCTTCCCGGCCATGCCGCCCTCCAAACGCCGGACCAACCGCTTCCTTCTTGCTGCGATTATAAAAGTCGCCGCCTCCGCGAAATGGAAACTGGCCGCCGCCGTTATCTTCGGTTTGATCATGCTGCTTTTTGCCAAACCGGTTTTTAATGTCGATCTGCAGGCCATGAATTCCGTGAGCCCAGATACCATCAGCGCTGAAAATAAGCTGCGGGAGACGTGGGGCAATCTTTCCGGCAAGTGTTATATTTTGCTTACGGGATCAAGCGTTGCGGAGTTGCAGAAAAAGGATGAGCGGTTGATGACCTTCCTGGCAGGCGACGTGCAGAAAGAAAAACTGGCCCCGGTATTTCTGCCATCCGCTTTGTTCCCGCCACAGGTGCAGGCGCAAAGCAATCTGGCGGCCTGGCAGAGTTTCTGGAGTCAAGACCGAGTAGCCGAGTTAAAGCGCAACCTGGATCGGGCGGCGCGGGAAAACGGCTTTGCGCCGGACGCTTTCGGGCCTTTCTGGAAAATGATTCACGAGCGCTCGCCCCGCACTTTTGTTGTGCCGCCAAAATATTTTGAAATGCTCGGCATTGCCAAAACGGCTGATGGGTACTCTCAATTAAGTCTGCTTTCTACCGGGAAAAATTACAGCGCCGAAGATTTCTTCGCCAGGCTCTCTGCGACGGGACTCGCGAGCCTTTTTGACGCCGATTTGTTTAACAAAAGGCTGGGAGAATTTCTGAAGAATATTTTTCTGGAAATCGCTCTGATCACCAGCATCGGCCTCGTGCTGGTGATCTTTTTGTTTTTTCTGGACTGGCGGATATCGCTTGCGGCGCTCGCCCCTACCGCCTTTGCGCTTTCGGCCACCCTGGGCACGTTGAAGATTATCGGCCATCCGCTCGATATCCCCGGCATCATGCTCTGGATTGTCATCATGGGCATGGGGATTGATTACACGGTCTATTACATCTGCACGTACCAGCGCTATATCGACGAAAATCATCCGGCCATGCATACCATCAAACTGGCGATGTTTCTGGCCGCTTTTACCACCCTGATCGGTTTCGGCGTATTGATATTCGCCAAGCATACGCTTTTGCGGAGCATCGGAATTGTCTCTTTCCTGGGTATCGGTTATTCGCTGATCGGCGCTTACTTTATTCTCCCGACCCTGATGGGCAGGATATTTGCTCCCCTTCAATATCCGACGGGCGAATTGGTGATTGGTTCCAAAGAACATTTGCGCCGGACGCTTTTGCGCTACCGGCATCTGCCGGGATATCCGCGGATATTTGCGCGGTTTAAAATCATGCTCGACCCGATGTTCCGCGAGCTTCATCAGTATGTGCAAAATCCGCGGCGGATCATCGATGTCGGGTGCGGTTATGGCGTTCCGGCCGTCTGGCTTTTGGAAATTTATCCCCGGGCGAAAGTGTTCGGTCTGGACCCGGATGAGGAGAGAGTGCTGATTGCCAACCGCGTCATCGGCGAACGCGGATTTGTGCAGACAGGACTTGCACCCGACCTGCCTCACGTCGACGGCCCGGTGGATTATGTGACCATGCTGGATATGCTGCATTATCTTGACGACGCAGCATTGCGGCTGGTTTTGGGGCGTATTTATGAGAAGCTTGAGGCCGGCGGGACGCTCTTGATCCGGGCGACCATTCCCTCGGGCAGAAAGGTACCCTGGAAACGCTGGATCGAGGCCTTGCATCTCAAACTGATCAAAACCCCGGAACGTTTCCGCCTGGAGAATGAAATTGCCGGATTCATGTCCGCCGCCGGATTTGAAGTTGAAGTCCATCAATCACCGACACCCGGTGTAGAAGAAAAGTGGTTTGTAGGAAGGAAGGGATAAAGGTTCAAGGTACAAGGTTCAAGGTACAAGGAAAGATTGGAGGCTCAAGGGAAAAGGACCTGAAATGTTATTGGGACTAACCCCTGACAAGGGGGTGGCAATCTAAAGGAGGTGCAAAATGTACGAGCAGAAACCGTGGTTGAAGTTTTATCAGCATGTACCTGAGAGCATCGATTATCCCCGTGTCACCATGTATGAAGCGCTGGCACAAACCGCAAAACAGAATCCCGATTCAATCGCTTTCGACTTCCTCGGCACCACCTCGACCTACCGCCAGTTTATGGCCGAGATTGACCAATGCGCTAATGCCCTTGCCGCACTCGGTCTGCAAAAAGGGGAACGCATCACGATCTCGATGCCGACCTCGCCGCAGGGGATCATCTGCTTTTATGCCGCGAACAAACTGGGCGCCGTCTCCTCAATGATCCATCCGCTCTCCACGGCGAAGGAAATAGAATTCTATCTCAATGTGGCCAAAAGCCGCTTTGCCCTGACGCTCGATGCCTTTTACGCCAAATTCAAAGAAGTTCAAAAGACGACGCCGCTCACCACGCTTATCCTCGCGCGGATCCCCGATTACCTGGGTTTCGTGAAGAAGATCGGTTTCAACCTGACCAAAGGCCGGCTGATACCGAAGGTGCCCGAAGACCCGCTGGTCAGATGGTGGGCCGATCTGATGCATGCCAATTATCCGGTTGCGCCGCAGGCGCCAATGGATACGGACGAGCTCGCCGTGATTCTTTACAGCGGCGGGACCACGGGCGTGCCCAAGGGGATCATGCTCTCCAACATGAATTTCATCTCCGAGGGGATGCAGGTCTCTCAGTGGGGGAAGCTCTCGGGCGCGGATTCCATCCTGGCCATTCTGCCGATCTTCCACGGCTTCGGCCTGGGGGTTTGCATCAATGCCTGTTTCATGGGCGGCGGAAAAAGCATTCTGGTGCCGACGTTTACGCCGGAGACGGTGGCCGATCTGATCCGTTCGCGAAAACCCTCGTTTGTCATCGGCGTGCCTACCCTCTACGATGCGTTGTCGCGCAATCCCAAGATGCAGAAGGCCGACCTCAGTTGCCTGCGGGCGACCTTCTCGGGCGCCGATACGCTGCCGCGGCCGGTTAAAGAACGGTTTGAGGGGATGGTCAAACAACAGGGCGGCAATGTCCAGCTTCTGGAAGGCTATGGATTGACCGAGGCGGTCACCGCGATTATGGCGACGCCGCTCGGGAGCTACCGTGAAGGCAGTGTCGGTGTGCCGTTCCCTGATATGCTGGCCAAGATTGTGAAATCCGGGACCACCGACGAAGCCGCCGTCGGCGAGGAAGGCGAAATCTGCGTCGCCGGCCCTGCCGTTATGATGGGCTATCTTGACCAGCCCGGGGAAACCGCCGATACGCTGAGAAAGCATGCGGACGGCCGGACTTGGCTTCACACCGGCGACATCGGCAGCATGGATACCGACGGATTCTTTTACTTTAAACTGCGGCTGAAGCGGATGATCAAGTCCTCCGGCATGAACGTCTATCCCGCCCAGGTGGAAGAAATTCTCTACAAGCATCCGAAAGTGAAGGATGCCTGCGTGATCGGCGTTCCCGATGAAGCGCAGGTTCAGACCGTGAAAGCGTTTGTCGTCCTGAAGAACCCAGGCGAAGCGAGCACCGAAACGGAAAAGGAACTGATCAACTACTGCCGTGACCAGTTGATCAAGTGGAGCTGCCCCCGTTCCATCGAGTTCCGGGAAGACCTCCCCAAAACCCTCGTCGGGAAGATCGCTTACAACGCACTGGAAAAAGATGAGATCGCGAAGCTGAAGGCCGAAGGGAAGTTCGCGGGGTGACGGAAAAGCATATTAGACTGTAGGCTGTATCCTTTTAGGATACATCGCAGGGAACAGTTCAAAACTGTTCCCTGCGACGCCCGGTCTGACGATTTGATTTATCCCGCAGGCGGCACAGGGAATACTCTTCGCAGTGCAGCAGAAGGACTATCTCCCGCTCATTAAATCCAAATGTCCATTCATTCGCTGCGCCGTTCGTCTCAGTTATTGGGGTTTCTTCTCATCGTGATGTGATTCACCGTTTTATAGCCGCGGATCATACCGTGAGCACTTCCCTCCAATTCATCGTTCTTGAATACAAACTGAAATTTACGATTTTGCAGCTTAAATTCCAGTTTCGGGTCCGGATCGGAGGCAAGAGCCGCCGAGACCTGATGTTCCTCGATTCCGGTATCTTTTCTGTTCACCGTGTACGTGCAGCGCGCCTTGGCCCCGGAGGCGTCAATTTCATGGATGATCAATATGCAAGTATCTCCCTGAAGGCCCGACCACTCACCGCTCTATCGACCGATCAGAACGTGCTGTTTCTCGCTTTTAGATTCCTCGGGCGGAGGAATGGACAGTGCCACACGGAAACCGCAAAAACTCAAATGAAAGCGGGACGGATTCTTGATCCGGCGTGCGGATCTGGCCGCAGCTGCGTCAAAGGCCCACGAGCCGCCCCGCAAAACGCGGAAGCTCCAGTAATCGGAGCCCTGAATCACGGGCCCCTGCGGATTTTGCTCCGGACTGGATTTGTAATAGTCGGATGCGTACCAGTCCATGCACCATTCCCAGACGTTGCCGCTCATGTCATACAGCCCCCAGGCGTTGGGAAGCTTCGACCCCACCGGATGGAGTCGGCTGCCCGAGTTCTTATCGTACCAGCAATAATCGCCGTTAAAACGATCGCCCCAGTGATAAGTTGTTGTACTGCCGGCGCGGGCGGCATACTCCCACTCCGCTTCATAAGGAAGCCGCGCTTTCACTTTATTTTTCTCACTGAATTTCCTGCAGAATTCCATTGCGTCCTGCCAGCTGACGCTCTCCACCGGCAGATTGTCGCCCTTTAAGCGGCTTGGATTTTCACCCATAACGTCACGGTACTGTTTCTGCGTCACTTCGTATATCCCCATATAGAACGGATCAAGCGTGACCCGGTGCCGGGGTTTTTCGTCGTCCTGTTGGGCGTTTTCAGGTGAACCCATCATGAAAGAGCCCCCCGGCAGTTTGACGAATTTGATTCCGCCGATCTGCTTTGTCTCCAGATGCGGCGTCTGCTCCTGTTTCTCTTGTCCAGAGGCCTGCCATGAAAGAAAAATACTCCCCGCCAGGATCACCGCCATTCTTAAAATGTCAACTTTTTTCATTTTCCTCCTCCTTTCACGGTGGGCGTTGTATGCGGTTTTTTGCTTGATTCATAGCCATCTCTTTTCGGCTTTTGCTATGCCGGAGAATTGTATAGTCAGCATATCAGCCAAAACCTAGCCGACATGAGGCCCCATGGACCAAACAAAATTCATGGGGCCGAACCTATCGGCAATTTTTGTAGCATCCCTTTCATGTCTTACTCCGATGATGCTGACAGTTTTCTGACCGATGACCGTCTGGAAATCAGCAGGAGAGGGTGCCTTGCGCTCTGATGAGAAAAGATTAGATGGCGAATAGACCGTTCAAATAAGTGAGGCAATAAATCATTGAGGTGCTCTTAGTTTATTACCAAATTGCTGATAAATCAAGATCGACATGAAACTTTGAGACAGGCCAAGTGCCGCGGTAACAGAAGGTGCATTAATATATTGATTTTATTACCAACCATTCAATATCAACCCTTCCCGCAGAAATAGTATCCGACACGGGGAGAAAGCACCGCATTGAGTGGGCCTTTGTCCTTAACTTGTATGATGGTTTGTCTGACAAATTTATCCCGGACGTTGATAAAAAACTGTTGCTTAACTGACATAATTGCATTTAATACGGTCAGCACTGTAACTCTATTCGTGGTTTGTTGCTGAAGCGGGAGCATCGTGAAAAAATTATTTTACAAAGTGGCGCTTTTTGGGTCGCACACCTTGGGGGTGTGGTTCTTCCGGACGTTTTCCTGGTGCATCGCGACAGGATATTTCTTTCTCTTTCCGGGGCGGGTATCGGACAGCCTGAAATTTTACCGGGCGCTGTTTCCCGCGCGCGGTCATGCCTATCATTTGTACTGCGTCTGGAAGCAGTTCCACAACTTCACCGACGTTTACATTCATCGTTTTATCCCCTGGGCGGCCGAGCAGGCTGTCATCACGCGCGAAGGCTTCGAGCATCTGGACCGCGCCGTGGCCGACAAGACCGGTGCGATCATCGTCATGTCGCACATCGGCAACTGGGAGCTCGCGGCGCAGAAGCTGCACCAGAAAGGTTTGCCGATCATGCTCTACCTCGGTGCCAAGCATAAGGAGCAGGTCGAAAAGATCCAGAAAGAAAAACTTGCCGATGCGGGTATCAAAATTGTCGCCACCGATGAAAAGGAGAAATCACCTTTTGCACTTTTGGAAGGGATCAATTTTCTGCGCGACGGTGGCATCGTGTCCATGACCGGCGACCGGATTTGGGGCGACCAGACGTCCGTCACTGTCAACTTTCTGGGCCATGAAGCCCGTCTGCCGGATACACCCCACTTATTTGCTCTCATGACGGGCGCGCCGCTGATGACCTTCTTTGTCTATGAAGCAGCGCCGGGTCATTATCATATCACGGTGTCGGCGGGACGGAAGGTGGTGGCTGCAAAACGCGCCGACCGCCAGAAGGCGGTCCTCGGCTCGGTTCAGGCCTACGCCGATGATCTGGCCCGCTTCGCTGCGGCGCACCCTTTCGAGTGGCACCACTTCGAGCCGTTTCTTGGCGATAAAATCAATAAAAACAATAATTAGTCGCGGGTTCAGAATTTTCTTTGCGCTATGTTCATTTTAGTATAAGAAGCTAGAACCAATCAACCACCTCGCAACAAGCTCGCGAGGTATGAAATGAATGTCATTGTTTCGCAGCAAGCGACAGGGAATTAACGCTCGTCCCCAAGTGAGCGGGACTAAATGCTAACGTCGGGAGTCGGCAGTGAAAGTCAACGAAGTGCCACAGGACATTACGTATTACAACGGTGAAAAACGAGCCTGCTACGCCCTCAATGACGAGGGCAAATACGTTATTGTGACGAGCACCGGATGGAATGACGAAGCCGTGGTCAACGGCCTTGCCGTTTCCGAACTGGCGGCGGCGCTTGAGGAAACCAGGAAGGCGGTGCTTGCCGGCACGAAAAGTCCGCTGTGTTATCACATGGAGCGGCGGCAGATGAACCCGGACATTCTCGGCAAGACGGCCGGGGTTGCGGCGTTTCGCGTCAAAAGGCATTTCCGTCCGGAGGTATTCGTAAAACTCGGGCCGTCCATTCTGGCCCGGTATGCCAGGGCGCTGGCCGTGACGGTTCAGGAACTCAAAACCGTGCCGCACTAATCCCCAGGGAAGGTAACCAATTATTAATGACCACAGAGATCACAGCCACCGGCAGGCCTTTTATCCATCATCATTCCTCGCACTGCGAAAGCGGTGTTGTTTCCGCCTTGTTTCGTGATCAGGGCGTCGAACTTTCCGAAGCGATGGTTTTCGGTATCGGCAGCGGCATTTACTTCGGATATCTCCCGTTTATCAAGTGGGTCGGACTGCCGATCACGACCTATCGCGCCCGCCCCGGAGCGCTCATTTCGAAGGTCGCCGGCCGTTTGGGGGCGAAGTTTGTCACGAAAAGATACCGCAACGTGCAAAAGGGCATGGATGAAATGCGCCGCCTGCTCCGGGAAGGGCACGTCGTCGGGCTTACGACCAACATCTATTGGCTTTCGTATTTTCCCGACCGATTCCGGTTTCAATTCAACGGACATAATATTGTCGTTCTGCGCGAAGTCGCGGGCGGGTTTCGCTTGAGCGATCCGATTCTCGAGCATCCGGTGGACTGCCTGACCGAAGATCTCGAACGGGCGCGTTTTGCCCGGGGGCCGCTTGAGCCTAAAGGGTTCATGTATTACGCGGAGACTGTACCGGCCAATCCCGATCTGCGTCCGGCTTGTATTGAGGCGATAAAGGATTCCTGCAAGATGATGCTGAGAACGCCGTTTCCTTTTGTCGGCATTCGGGGCATCCGGTATCTGGCCAAAGCAACGATCGCCAGTGAGAAGAAACTCGGATTCAAAGATGCCTGCCGGCGGCTCGCCAATATCGTCCGCATGCAGGAGGAAGTCGGGACGGGCGGCGCCGGGTTTCGTTTCATGTATGCGGCTTTTCTGCAGGAGGCGGCTGAACTTTTCGGATCAAATGATCTCGCCGATCTTTCACGGGAGATGACGGCGATCGGCGATGTCTGGCGGCAGTTTGCGGTCGTATCCGCGCGCATTATCAAAAAACGCGGGCAGGACGAAGAAACCTTCGCCAAGGCCGGCGGTTTGATGCTCATCTGTGCCGGGCGGGAGGAACAGCTTTTCAGGGACCTGGATAGTGTGGCAAGAAAGCTCAAGGCATGAACGCACTGGACATTTCCTCGATGACTTACCGGTATGAAGGAGCTCTCGCCCCGGCATTGAGTCATTTCTCCATGTCCGCAGGCGATGGTAAGATGTCGGCGCTGCTGGGGCCCAACGGGGCGGGCAAGTCGACTTTGATGCGGATCATTACCGGGCAGTTAAGGGGATATTCGGGGGAGATTTTCATCTACGGTGTTCGAATGCCGAACCGCGATGCGCTCATGTCCATCGGGTATGCACCGCAGCCCATCTCGCTCTATACGGCTCTCACGGCCCGGGAAAACCTGCGCTTCTTCGGAGCGATGGCCGGGATGTCGGACGAACAGATTGCGAGGCGGTCCGAAATCGTGCTGGAACAGACGGGGCTTGTCGATTATGCCCTGGAACAGGTTTCCACGTATTCGGGCGGAATGCAGCGGCGCTTGAATCTGGCGGTGGCCCTCCTGCACTCTCCCAAGCTGCTCCTGCTCGACGAACCCACGGTCGGCGTCGATCCGCAAAGCCGCTACCACATTTACGAGACCCTGATGCGACTCAACGCTTCAGGCATGACGGTCTTATTGTGCACCCATATGATGGAAGAGGCCCAGCGCCTGTGTTCCTGCGTAACGCTGGTGGATAAGGGCGAAGCGATTTTCGACGGGCCGATGGCGGATGTCGGTGATCTGGAAAAATTCTTCCTGCAGAAGACGGGGCGGGGATTGCGCGATGAGTAAACAGGAACGGATTCTTCGGCGCATCACTTCGTCGGCTGCGCCGGGGCTTTGAATTCGGCAGCGCGTGCGTTTCGCGCAACCTGTTTCGAAACGGAGTACGACTGTTTGGGACTTCGTTTTCTGGGAATCGCTGATCTGCGGGATTGATGGAGAGATCATCCATAATCCGTTTTTGCGATAATGGTACGGTAAGGTAAAAATTATATTGAACCCTGGTGATGGCCATTTGATTTTTCGGCAATTAAAAGAACTGATTCGCAAGGAAATCCTGATTCTGATCCGCGACCGGCAGACGGTCATGCTGCTTTTCCTGATGCCGGTTGCGCTGATTTTCTTCCTGTCGCTCGCGCTGGAAGGCGTGTGGACAGATAAACTGACCGGCCGGAAGATTCAGATTGTCGTGAAGAACGAGAGCCATTCGGCCAAAGCCAATCTGCTTGAGGAAAAGATAAAGTCCAATAAACAGATTCAAGCCATTGATGGCCCGCCGGGCATGGACAAGGACAAGATTTTCCAAGACGGCAAGACGCAGGCCGTCGTGACCATACCGCCCGGTTTTGAAGACGGAGAACGCCCCGTCGAGATTTATTTTGATCCCGCGATCGATGCCGGCTACAAAATAGCGGCCCGTTCGCTGATGACCAGTTTGATTGTCGAGGTGGTTATGGGGATCGATAACCTGGATACCGTGATTGCGGGGCTGCTTGTCGAGAAGACGAAGCCGAACAGGGACTTGCCGACGCCTCTGCAACAGACAGTTCCGGCCTACGCGATATTTGCCATGTTCTTCATCGCCATTCCCATGTCGATCGGGTTTATCAAGGAAAAGGCGGACGGTACACTGCAAAGGCTTTTCAATTACCCGGTCAACGCCAATATCATTGCTGCCGGCAAAGTTGTTCCGTATTATTTAATTAATCTGATGCAATTCGGGCTCATGCTGCTGGTCGGCGTATTTTTAATGCCGCGCATTCTGGGAATGTCTTTGCAGCTTGGTGAAACCCCCTGGCATCTGATTCCCGTGACCCTGATCGTGGCTTTGTCTTCCACGGCGTTCGGGGTTCTGGTGGCGTCGCTGGCGCGCTCGCCGGAGCAGTCTTCAACGCTTGCAGCGACAGCTGCCATCCTGATGGCCGTTTTCGGCGGCATCATGGTGCCCCATGTCGTCATGCCGCTTTTCATGAAAAAATTGGCGATGATTTCGCCGATGTACTGGGCGCATCAGGCCTATCTCGATGTGTTCCTGCGCGATGCACCGCTTGCCGTTATCGCCCCCAGATTAATTGTGTTGACAGTTTTTGCAGGAATCTGCTTTTATATCGCCGGAAGGAGAGTTCAATGGATTTAGAGAAGGCTTACCAGGAATTAAACGTGTCCTCACGGGAGGACCTCATCTTCAAACTCAAGGAACTGGTCATCCGCGCCTGCGACGTCAAAGACGTTCGTGCCGAGGATGTGCCGACCGATGTGCCGTTTATCGGAGGGCCGGGTCCGCTCAAACTGGACTCGCTCGATGCCATGGAAATTGCAATGGAGCTCAGGTTCACGTTCGGCGTCGAGTTGAAAAACGCGTCCACGGCGGCCCAGGCGATGCAGTCTTTCGATTCGCTGGCCGATTTTGTCATCAACGCACCAAAGGTTAAAAAGTGACCGATCACGCCGTTCATATCCGCGGATGGGGCGCTGTTTCCACGCTGGGGTGGAGCGCTGCCGAGTCTGCACGTAATCTCATCGCGGGTCATGTCCACGAGGCGGCCGTTTGTTCATCTTCGCATCTGACCACTCGCGACTTTAAGGCGTTTGAAATCGTTTATGACGGCAATCCGCTGGAAAAATCACTGGCCATGCTCGATGCTGCGATTTCCGAAGCCTTCAAACGGGCGCGGCTGACAAAAGAGGAAATCGCCGAAAGCTGCCTTCTGGTGGGCACAACCGGCGGACTGTTCATCCGCAATGAATTTGAGTTTACCGAGTCCGTGCGCCTGAATCCGGATAAGGAATCACCGCCTATTTCCTGCCGCAACCGGGGACCGGGTGAAGTGACGCAGCTCATCGCCGAAAAGTTCGGCATCGGCGGCCTGACGTTTACGTTGAGTATGGCCTGTGTGTCGAGTTCACATGCACTGGTTGTTGCGGCGGGGCTGTTAAAGCAAAAGAAAATCCGCCGGGCAATTGTGGTCGGCTTTGAGCCACTTCTGAATATGACATTGCATGGATTTGCAAGCCTCCTGCTCTATGATTCCGAGCGCTGCCGGCCGTTTTGCAATACCCGATCCGGAATGCAGATCGGGGAAGGCGCCGCCTGTGTCATCCTGGAGGACGGCCACGTTGAAACCGCGGGGGAAAATCGTTACACGCTTGCGGGCGGCTATCTTTTCAACGATAACACGTCCCTGACCTCTGCCGGGACGGATGGAGAAATGGTGAAGACCGTTGTGCAGGAAGCCTTGCGGAGGGCGGAAATTGCCCCGGAGGCGATTGTGGCAGTCAAGGCGCATGGTACAGGGACCCGGGATAATGATCTTTCCGAAGGGCGTGGCCTCGCGAAGGTTTTTGGTGATCACCTGCCGCCCGTGATTTCGTTAAAAGGAGCTGTCGGCCACGAACTCGGCGCAGCCGGCGCTGTGGAGACCGCGCTGTGGCTTTCCTGCCTGGAAGCAGGGAGTCTTCCGCAGAGTTTCGGCTTTACCGAAATAGATCCGGAGATCGGATTTGCGCCGTCGCAAATCAACCGTCCCGCGCCTGCCGGCGCTTATCTCTTTACCTTCTTTGGTTTCGGGGCGACGTGTACGAGTTATGTCATCAGGAAAATATAAAGCTCGGGGAAATTTATTGCTGTATGACTGCTGAAGAAAAACATACGTCCATATCGGTGATCGCCGCCAGTTACCTGGGGCCGTCGCTTTCGCCCAATGAGGATCTGCCGTGGGACGAGGCGGCGCTGCCGCATCTCTGCGATGATCTGGTGCAGAAGGTTCTGGGGCAGCCGATGCGTCGCGCCGGGCGGTTTATCAAAATGGTCTGCGCCGGCGCGGTGGCCTGTTTAAGGGAGGTGCCGCCGGCGGCACTGAAGAATAAGCGGACCGGTATTTTCCTGGCGACGGGTCTGGGCAACGGGGATGAGATTCTGCCCTTCGTTACGCAGGTATTCAAACACGACGGCGGATTTCCCAGCCCGAATCAGTTTGCCAACTCCGTAAGCAACGCCGCTGCTTTCTTTCTGGCGCGCACGTCCGATATCAGGGGGATCATTTTGACGGTATCGGACGAGGAGCTTTCTTTCGAGGCGGCGCTGTGGCTGGCGCAAAGCTATCTCGCCTGCGGAGAAATCGATCTGGCACTGGTCGGAGGTTGCGATGTTTATACGCCGACCGTTGAGGAATATCGTGAGCGGATGAACACATCGCCCGCGAACTCCCGCGATCTTCCGATCGGTGAAGGCAGTTCATGGCTATTGCTTGGATTGGATCAACCGGAAAGAATCGGCGAGATTCTGACCGTGCAAATGCAATCCGCGGCGATATCACCTTCCGAATATTTGAGAAGCGAAAGTTATTCCATCTTGTCAGCCGCTACTGCGGACAGTCCTTGCCGCGTCTGGCTTCCGGGGTTTCGCCTCAGGAATCCGGACGCCCCGCAGGGTTTTGGTTTGCATGATTATCTGCAGTCTTGCGGTATTCATCCGACCGCCTCCGCCTTCGGTATGGCTCGTGCGATGCGGACAAATCCGGCCTCTCTTTTGATCCATTATAATCAACTGGCTTCCGGCAAGACCGCCATCATCGTAGCGAAAACTTTACAGCATAATTGAATGAAGTGACTGAAACGGCCACAACCATGTCCCGACAAAAAAGATGCATTGCCCTGGTTCATCCGCGCGGCTTCAACTGGTTTCCGGGCAAACGCGACATCACTGACATTGCCAACCGCATGGTACCGCAGGGGATGCTCTCCATTGCGGCCCAGCTGCAGAGCGATGGTCATGATGTGCAGGTCTTTGACTGTCTGGGACCCGGTGCCCCGGCGGACATTCACGAACAGGTCCGGCAGATTCTGGCGCTGGACCCGCGGATCGTCGGATTTTCGGCCACCACATCGTCCTTTCCCGATGCGGCCGATATGGCGCAAATGATCAAGGAAAGTCGGCCCGGTGTCATTACGGTCTGCGGAGGCGTTCATGCCTCGGCCTTGAAGGAAAAGCTGCTCGATCGTTATCCGGCATTCGATTATCTGGCGGTGGGTGAGGGTGAACTGACCCTGAGCGAACTGGCCCGCGGAGACAACCCGGTTGACATTTCGGGGCTGATTCGGCGGGAGATCGGTGGGACGGCCGTGGCGAATGTTCCCCGGGCCCATATCGCTAATCTCGACGATTTGCCTTTTCCGGCGTACGAAAAGCTGCGCGGATTCCCCCGTGACTATCATCTGCCGCTTTTCAGTTACAGACAGACGCCGGGAGCGACGATGATTACGTCGCGCGGCTGTATGTATCAGTGTTCCTACTGTGACCGATCCGTCTTTCAAAAAGGTTTCCGCTACAACTCGGCAGCTTACATTTACGAACACATGCAATATTTGCATGACCGGTTTGGCGTGCGCCACGTCAATATTTACGATGATCTTTTTACCGCCAACCGCAAACGCATTGTGGAACTCTGCGAGAAACTGGCGCGCCGGCCGCTCGGCATGAACTTCAACTGCGCAGTGCGCGTGGGGTATTCGGACGATGATTTACTGGGCATGCTGAAGCGCGCCGGCTGCTTGATGGTGTCGCTGGGCATCGAGTCGGCGGATCCCGAAATGCTCGCGCGCCACAAGTCCGGCGTCTCACTCGACGAGGTGCGCGATACCGTTTCGCGCATTCAGGCCGCGGGCCTGCGCGCCAAAGGACTTTTCATGATGGGGCTGCCGGGCGAGACGGAAGAATCCATCAAACGCACGTCCGACTTTATTATATCGCTGGGCCTCGATGATATGAACATGGCCAAGTTTACGCCGTTTCCGGGCGCGCCGTTGTGGTCCACCATCCGCGACGAGGGGACTTTCGAGGAAGACTGGCGTCTGATGAACTGTCTCAATTTCGTTTTTATTCCTGAAGGAATTTCATCGCGCGAAAGGCTGGATATGCTTTACAATGAACACGTCAAACGCTTTTATTCCGATCCCGGCTGGCGCAAACGCTTTCGCAGGCGCCTCTGGCAGCACCGCAAAAGCCTGGCTTATCTGATCCGCCATCTGCCTTCGTTCTGGTCAGCCAAAAATCAGTTTGAACCCCGGAAGCCCTCCAGGTCTTGCGGCGATTAACGAACGTATTGCCGGAGTTTACCGGTGCGACCGGTACCGCGAGCCTTATGTTCAAGTCCAGGTCCTTCCGGCGCCCTCAAATCTTCTTTCAGAAATTCAGAGTCATCAAAAGCGGGGAGGGATCGTCTCTATCGAGAATGATCTCATCATCCATACGGGCATAAAGATCTTTGCCGGTTCTCTCTTTGATCATCTTAATGGATTTATCCATGTGTTGCACAAATTCCTCCACCGGCATCATTTCTCCATAGGTTCTGGTAAAGGAGTAAATGCAGGGTGCCGGGCTGAGATAGGAAGACGGGCTGCAGGCAGGTTCAGAGGCAGACGCTTGCGTCGCGGCCGGCAATTCCAGATGCGGATTCTTCTTTGCCGTCGTCTGCGACCGTTCGGGGGCCTTTGACTGTCCGGCAGCGTGATTCGTAAAAATATCATCAGGCTCAGAAACTGTTGATTTGAAGCGGGAAGATTCAAAGCGCCGGTGAAATTTTTATTTTACGATTCACGGATCTATTGCTTCGGAAAATCCGGCATAATGTTCAGGTAACGGTCACTGGTAAGGACCGGGGTCAGTTTATGTTTCACGGGCAATACCCTCGCGCCTTTACTTTGACGGCTGCCGACCGCTCTGATCCACAAGATATTGTTTTCCAGGCCGACCTCTGTTTTTCCGGAGGCCTTGAGGCGCTGTATCTCGGTTTGGATAAGATCCAGGTACTGGATGACCAGTCCTTCGTATGATGAACGGATGGCTCCGTAGGCTTCAACGAATGGCCGGCATGATTTTAACACCTCATAATCGGCAGCACGATTTCTTTTCATATACAGGAGATACTCCCGGATAAAAAAGTCGAATTCAAAGAAAGCATCCATTGTACTTTGTGAATGCCGAACCCATCCCAGAAACCCGTCGGCATCCGATTCTTCCGCAAATTTGTATGCTTCGAGCATATCCAGGTAAAACTTTGATTGAAAATAATGGGAATGAAATTCCTCCAAAAGTCCGATCACACCAAAGCGTTTTATGATGGTGCTTTCTTTGAGATAAGCATTGAAGAGAGGCGTTCTGAGGTTGTCCGGAATTTCTGCCGCCAGCTCTCCTGCCGGAAATAAGGATCCTATTGGAAAAGAGACATAAAAGGATCTGGAGGAAGAAAGGTAAAAGAATGCTTCAGCCCTGTCCCAGTCCATCAGTAAATTATTCTCCCGTGTGTGGCTGAAAACTTGGAACCGCTGTAGGGCCAAGGCGACGCACGCGATATTCATTGCCATACGGTCAATCCATTCGGACCTGCTGGTACCTCCTTTCAGATTGTCGAAAGTCGCCGCCGGCTTCTTCATCGTGACAGTCCACCCGCCTTTTCTGGCACTTTCCAGTTCCGGAGGCAGACTCTCATAGCGCATTAATAAATCCCAGGAGACAGGTGAATAGCGCTTTGTCGCCTCCTTGACCCATTCGGGGTTGCCGGCCGTTGTATCGGTGGCGGCAACCGCCAGGATCGGGCAAATGACGCCGATGATGACCCCAACAATTAAATGCGGCAGTTTGTGGTCCGTATCTCTCGGTGAATATTTAGAGGATGGATGAAAGGAATCAGCCTCAAGCGGGGCACGCATAGAAAAAATTGTCCTGTTGGCAATAATTCCCATGAAGATTTCTCCTGCCGAACTTCACACTGCCGTGTGAGCAGCTAAAGGAAATGGCGATTCCGTATTTTATTTATCGGCATTCCATGATTAAAAATAAAGGCGAGAATCCCGCAAAATGCCATGAAAGGTTTGAACGCCGGTTTGCTCAGGCAGACTAAGACGAAGCAGTCGGCCGTTTCCGCCCACGGATTTCCTATCCCTTCTATCCCTGCTTGTTGAGCAGTTCGGCCTGGTGGTGAGAAGTGAGCGCGTCGATCATGGCGCCGATATTGCCGTTGATAAAACTGTCAAGATCATAGCGGGTCAGGTTGATGCGGTGATCGGTAATCCGTCCCTGGGGGAAGTTATACGTGCGGATGCGTTCGGAGCGGTCGCCCGTGCCCACCTGACTTTTGCGCACCTGCGCCTGTTCGGCGTTTTGTTTTTGCACCATGGCGTCAAGCAGTCTGGCCCGCAGCACTTTCATCGCCTTGGCCTTGTTTTTTAACTGCGATTTTTCATCCTGACAGGTCACGACCAGCCCCGTCGGCAGATGCGTGATGCGAACGGCGGAATCGGTGGTATTGACGCTCTGGCCGCCGTGTCCCGTTGAACGGTAGACATCAACGCGCAATTCATTGGGATCGATCGTTAATTCCACGTCTTCTACTTCCGGCATGATGGCGACGGTGACGGCGGATGTATGGATTCTGCCCTGCGCCTCGGTGACGGGAACGCGTTGAACACGGTGCACGCCGCTTTCATATTTCAGACGGCTGTAAGCGCCTTTGCCCTCGATCTGGGCGATGATTTCCTTGAAGCCGCCCATGCCGCCCGCCGGTGAAGAACTGACGATTTCGACCCGCCAGCCCTGCGATTCGGCGTAGCGCGCGTACATGCGGAACAAATCTCCGACAAAGAGACCGGCTTCGTCGCCGCCGGTGCCCGCGCGGATTTCCAAAAAGACGTTCTTATCATCATTGAGGTCTTTGGGAAGAAGCAGAATTTTGATTTTTTCTTCCAGTTCAGCCTGTTCCTGCTCCAGCTGAGACATCTCTTCCTTAACCATGGCCCGCAAGTCTTCATCGTTTTCGAAGAGCAATTCTTTGTTGTCGGCGATGCGCTTCATGTTCTTTTCATACCGGCGGATGGTATCGACCAGGTCACTTAAGTCGGAGTGCTCTTTGGCGTATTTCTGATACAGCCCCTGCCTGGAAGCCACCTGGGCGTCGGAAAGCAGCCCTTCGAGTTCCTGGTAACGGAGTTCGATATCGCGTAGTTTGTTGAGTATATTATCCATAGCCTAATCTGCCGGTATATTTTCAGGGAATGTTGGTTGTGGAGGATAAAGATGCACTTATAGCGCTCCTCTTTCTGGGAGGACGCAGCTATAAATGCCGGGAATTCTGTAACCTGCTGTTGATCATGAGGACAAAGTCCAAAAAGGCATGCCTGCGGGTATGCGTTAACTTTTCGCTTTTTTTGTCGTTTTCTTCGTTGCCGGGGCGGTTTCGGCTTTGGGTGCGTATTTCCGCTTGAATTTTTCCACGCGTCCCGCCGTATCCATGAGCTTTTGCTTGCCGGTCATAAACGGATGACAGTTGGAGCAAATTTCGATTTTGATGTCTTTCTTAGTGGACCGTGTTTCAATGACATTACCGCATACGCAAGTAATTGTTGTTTCTTTATAATCCGGGTGAATGCCTACTTTCATTTTTCCTTCTACCTCCTGACTCTTTATCGGTTGTCGTTAGATAAAGGTCTCTATAATTTTAAGCAGATGTGCTGCCTATACCATAAGCTCTAAAAATTCAAGCGAATTGTTGACGGGTCGGGTGAGCGCTTTGCCGTCTCTATGAATTCATGGAATCGAGAAATTCCTTGTTGGTTTCCGTTTTCCTGATCTTCCCGATGATGAATTCCATTGCATCGACCGGGTTCATTTCCTGCAGCAGACGCCTCAAAATCCAGACGCGGTTGAGATTGGCTTTAGGGATCAGCAGCTCTTCCTTGCGCGTGCCTGAGCGGATCAGATCGAAGGCAGGGAAGATGCGGCGGTCGGCAATGCGGCGGTCCAGATGCAGTTCCATGTTGCCGGTGCCTTTGAATTCTTCAAAAATGACTTCATCCATGCGGCTTCCGGTATCGATCAAAGCGGTGGAGATAATGGTTAAGCTGCCGCCGTTTTCTATGTTACGGGCCGCGCCGAAAAATCGTTTGGGTTTATGGAGGGCATTGGAATCAACGCCGCCGGAAAGCACCTTGCCGGAAGGCGGCACCACGGTGTTATAGGCGCGCGCCAGACGGGTGATCGAATCGAGCAGAATGACGACGTCCTTTTTATGTTCGACCAGACGCTTCGCCTTTTCGATGACCATTTCGGCAACCTGGACATGTCGCGATGCCGGCTCGTCAAACGTGGACGAGATAACCTCGCCTTTGACGCTGCGCTGCATGTCGGTCACTTCTTCCGGTCTTTCGTCAATCAAAAGCACCATCAAAACGACTTCCTTATGATTGGCCGTGATGCTGTGCGCGATATCCTGCAACAACACGGTTTTGCCGGCGCGCGGCGGAGAAACGATCAGGCCGCGCTGTCCCTTGCCGATTGGCACGAATAAATCCAGCGTTCGGGTCGAGAAATTTTCCGGATCAAATTCCAGATTCAGTTTTTCCTGAGGATAAAGAGGCGTCAGATTGTCGAAAAGGATTTTGTCACGGGCTGATTCGGGACTTTCAAAGTTTACGGTATCGACTTTCAGCAAGGCAAAGTATTTTTCACCTTCTTTAGGGGGGCGAACCTCGCCGGCAATAGTGTCGCCGGTTCTTAAATTAAAGCGGCGGATCTGCGACGGTGAGATGTAAATATCATCAGGGCTGGGCAGGTAGTTGTAGTCAACGGCGCGCAGGAAGCCAAAACCGTCCGGCAGGATTTCCAGAACCCCCGAGCCGGAAATGACGCCATTTTGTTCGGCCTGCGTCTGCAGAATGGCAAAAATCAGATCCTGACGGCGCATGCCGCTGGCTCCCGGGACATCCAGTTCCTTGGCCAGATTGTTGAGCTCGCTGATGGGCAGCCGCTTAATGTCTTCGATGTTCATAAATATTTCCTTATCTTGGATTAGTTACAGGCTCGATATTGAATTGAAACGATTTGTATTTACTGCATTAATTTTCAAGAAACGCACGAGGAGATTCACGATTTTTTAAAGCAGTTACGGATTTAATATCGGCTTGTTTTTTTGAATACTTGAATCGCTCCAAAGGGCAGGGCTAAAAAAGTCACCCCTCACGAATTAGGAAATAGGCTATATGAATCACGATCAACTGTCAAGATATTTTCTTGGCTGCTAAAAGATTAAATGATGTGAACCACATCATCCATAAATTTTCTCTTGATTCCTGAGCTGCACTAAACTAAATGAAATGTATAAATATTTTATAGATAAGAGGTTTATAGTTTATGAGCGATGTTAACCCTGATAAGGAATCGGATACTTTGTCAGACGACAACCTTCCGGAAATCCGCATGGAAGACCTGAGAGACGACCTGAAGGCGGCTTGCGTTCGTGCGGGCTGGACATCTTTGGTGCCGGTGCAGGCTAAAGCCATTCCCTATCTGCTGGCCGGCCGCGACGTCATGATTCAGTCTCGTACCGGCAGCGGCAAGACAGGCGCCTATCTGCTGCCCATTATGCAGAAAATCGATGTGCAAAAAAATGTGGCGCAGGCGCTGGTTTTAGTCCCGACCCGTGAACTTGCCCTGCAGGTATCCCGGGAAGCGGAGATGTTGACGGAGGGGACAGCGTTGCGGACAGCAGTTGTTTACGGCGGCGTCGGATACAACGCCCAGTTGGAGGCTTTCCGCGGCGGCGCTCAGCTGGTCGTCGGCACGCCGGGACGGATCCTGGATCATCTGCTTAAAAATACGCTTTCGCTGGATTATCTCACGATGCTGATTTTTGATGAGGCCGACCGGATGCTGTCTATGGGATTTTATCCGGATATGGTCAAGATCCGTAAATATATTCCGACAAGCAGGATTGCGAGCAGCATGTTTTCCGCCACATTCCCGCCGCAGGTTATCCGGCTGGCCGGTCAATTCCTGCATGCCCCCGAACTGCTGAGCTTAAGCGGCAACGAGGTGCACATCGCCGAAAGCGAGCATATTTACTATGTCGTGCCGGGCATGCGCAAGGAACGTTCTCTGGTCAGGATCATCGAAATTGAAAATCCCGCCTCGGCTATCATTTTCTGCAATACGAAAGATACCGTGCATTATCTGTCGGTCGTTCTGAAACGGTTCGGCTATGACGCCGATGAACTGAGTTCGGATTTGGCGCAGAACGCAAGGGAAAAAGTGATGGCCCGGGTGCGGCGCGGCGCGCTGAGATTTCTGGTGGCCACCGATGTGGCGGCGCGCGGCATCGACATTCCGGATCTTTCGCATGTTATCCAGTATGAACCGCCGGAGGATCCCGAAGCCTACATTCACCGCGCCGGTCGTACCGGGAGGATGGGGTCGAGCGGCGTTGTCATTTCCGTCGTCGCGGAAATGGAAAAATTCAAACTGCACAGTATCGCGCGCTATTACAATATCCACATGGAAGAACGTCCGCTGCCGGACGACGAAGAGCTGGAGCGCGTGGTTACCGAGCGCATCACCGCGCTTCTGGAGGCCAGGCTCCGCGGCCGTGATAATATCCAGATTGAACGCATGCAGCGTTTTATGCCGCTGGCCCGCAATCTGGCGCAGTCCGAAGAAGAACTGTCGATTATTACCATGCTGCTCGACGATTACTATCAGCAATCCCTGCATGCTCCGCCGGAGCAACCCGCTGCCGATGTTCGAGTCGAGAAAAGTGAACCTAAACCGCAGCCGCAACCCAAACGCCCCGATACGAGGCCGCGCTCAAGAAGCAGAAAGCCAAGGACTTCATAGCCATGCGGTTTACATTTCATCGGTCATTGCGATTCCGGTCCCTGGTCATTGCGGGTTGTTTATTCCTGCTTGTTGCCTGCGCAACGACACCCGTCGTTGTGCCTCCCGCAAAACCGGCAAAAATTGCAGTCGTGCTGGGCGCGGGCGCATCAAAGGGGTTTGCACACATCGGTGTGTTAAAGGTGCTGGAATCCCATCGCATTCCCATTCACATGGTGGTCGGCACGAGCGTCGGTTCCTTTGTGGGCAGTCTTTATGCCTATGGTTGCAATCCCTATGAATTGCAGACCATCGCCTTCGGCATTCAAAAAGATGATATCGCCGATTACATCATTCCGGACAACGGTTTCATTAAAGGGGAGAAGCTGGAGAACTTTATCAATCAGAAAGTGAAATATACGACGATCGATAAGCTCAAGATCCCCTTTTACGCTGTTGCGACCAATATTCAAACCGGTGAAGAGGCGGTCTTCGGCCGGGGAAATACGGGCCGCGCCGTGCGGGCCAGCTGCTCGATTCCGGGTATCTTTAATCCGGTCATGATCGGCGGAAAGGCTCACGTGGACGGCGGTGTGGTCAGCCCCGTGGCCATCGATGTGGCGCGCAGGTACGGCGCCGATGTCATCATTGCCGTTGATATATCGGGCAGTTTAACATCTTCCGCGCCTACCGGGACCTTCGAATCCATCATGCAGGCGGTCGATATCATGTACGGCAAAATGGCGGCGGCGCAACTGAAGAATGCCGACATCATCATCAAACCAAAGGTGGGATACATCGGTTCCAGCGATTTCAGCAAAAGACATGAAGCGATCATGGAAGGCGAAAAAGCGGCGGCCGAAGCGATGCCGGCGATCGAGCAGATCATTTCCAAGCTGCGCCAGGAAGGCCGGCTGAGATAGAAATGTAAAAGTTCAATCACCGCCTGTTTCCCTTTACCCGCCGGAGTCGGATAGCAGCATCGGCCTTCCTGTTCGCGAGGAGAAAAGTATGGAGAAACTTTTGCGGGTGCTACTGATTGATCGTCTGAAAAAAGATTCCGTCGCGATCATTCGCGTCCTGAAAGAAGGCGGCTTTGCTCCCCGGTATGAGCAGGTGAAAACCCAACAGGCCGCGCGTGACGCCCTCCGGGACAAGCCCTGGGATGTTATTTTATACGGCTGCAATTTGCCGGATTTTGATGTTTCTCAGGCGATTGCCCTGGTCAGAGACCTGAATATCAATGTTCCCCTGATCGTTGTTTCCGGCGCCGTAGGAGAGGAAGCGACGGCGGATTTCATGAGATCGGGGGCCCGCGATTTTGTCAGAAAAGATAATTTACCCCGCCTGATTCCGGCCATTGAAAGAGAGCTCGCCAAAACAAAGTCCAGAATCGAGCGAAGACGAGCCGGACAGGAGCGCTTCGGCAGCGAGTTTCGGCTGAAATCACTGTTCGAGAACATGAATATCTGCGCCATCATTTATGAAGCGCAAAATGATGGCGCGGACTTTACGCTCGCGTACCTCAACCGTTTTGCGGAGAAAACAGAAAAGGTCGATCGGAGAGAACTGATCGGCAAATCGATGCTTATGACATTTCCCGGCGTCCGGGAAATGGGTTTTCTGGATGTTCTGCAGCGTGTATGGAGGTCCGGCCAGCCGGAGCAAATGCCCGTCACGCATTATCATGACGACCGGATTCAGGGTTGGCGTGAGAATTTTGTCTACAAACTGCCGAGCAATGAGGTTGTTGTCTTATATCATGACATAACCGAGCGGATAGAAACGCAGAATAGACTGTTCGCCAGCGAAGAAAAATACCGCCTTTTGGTGGAAAACAGCAATGAGGTAATATTAATCGTCCAGCAGGGTGTCGTGAAATTTATCAATCGCGCATCGATGGACCTGTTTGCTTCCTCCTATGACCGGCTGACGTCAACCCCGTTCACAGAATTTATCTACCCCGACGATCGTGAGATGGTCCTGTCCAATCATCTTCGCCGGGTCAAGGGTGAAGAGGTGCCCCACCAGTATGTTTTTCGCATTGTCACCCCTGACGGGAAAGTGAGATGGGCAGAAATACGCTCGACGCTTGTTTCCTGGGAGGGGAGTCCCGCCACTTTGAATTTTCTGTCAGATGTCACCGAGCGCAAACGGGCGGAAACGGCTTTAAGGGAAAGTGAGGAAAAATTCCGGTTCCTTACCGAAAGAATGACCGACATCGTATGGACTGCCGGGATGGATTTGAACACGTCTTATGTGACCCCTTCCGTCCAAAAGATACTGGGATTCACCCGGGAAGAACGAATGCATCAGCATATCAGTGACCAACTGACACCCGATTCCCTGTCCGTGGTGTTGGATGCCCTGGCCCGGGAGCTGGGCCACGAAGAACGCGGTGATGCCGATCCCGCAAGAACACTGAATCTGGAACTGGAATTTTATCACAAGGACGGGACGACGCGCTGGCTGGATATTGTCATAAGCGGGATCCGGGATGAACAGGGCCACTTAGCCGGTCTCCATGGCGCGGCCAGGGATGTCACCGAACGCAAAAGGGCCGAGGCAAAACTGAAAGAAAGCGAAGAGCGGTTCAGCTCCCTGTTTGACCACTCCAAGGACTACGTTTACGTTCTGGATCTTAACGGCACCCTCATTGACGCCAATTTCTCGGCGCTCAACATGCTGGAATATGATTGGTCGGAACTTTCTTCTCTGAGCATTCCAGACGTGGTTCATGAATCCGACGTAGCCAAAGCGATGAAGGATTTCGAAGAAATCGTCCGCACCGGTTACCAGAACTATACAAGCGATTACAAAGTAAAATCTAAAAGCGGCAGGATCGTTCAGGTGGAAGCCCAAGTGTCCCTTGTTTACCGGGACGGGAGGCCTCATTCCCTTCTGGGCATTGCCCGGGACATCACGGAGCGGCGGCGGGCGGAAGAGTCCCTGCGGGAGAGTGAGAGAAAGCACAGAGAGTTGGTTGATTCTCTACCCATCGCACTGTTTGAGATGGACATTCAAAACAATTTCACCTCAGCAAACCCGGCCTTTCTCGACCTTTTCGGATATCTGCGATCCGATCTCGAAAAAGGTCTGAATGCGGTTCAATTGGTCATGCCGGATGATCTGGGGCGCCTCGGGACGAATATTCCGCGGGTGCTGAGCGGAGAGAAAAAGGGTACGTCAGAATACGGGGGACTAAGAAAAGACGGCAGCACATTTCCTTTTCTGGTTTTCCCGAGCGTTATCATCCATGAGGGGAGGCCCATTGGGGTCAGAGGGGCCATCATTGACCTGACGGAGCGCAAACGGGCTCAAGAAGAACTGCAAAAGAACGAGGAGAAATACCGGAGCATTCTGGCCGGTATTGAGGAAGGTTATTTCGAAGTTGACCTGGCCGGTCATATGATCTTTTTTAACGATTCTCTGTGCCGGATGTACGGGTACCCCAAAGAGGAAATGTCCGGACTGCATTACCGCAGCTATGCCGATGAAGCCACCGCGAAAAAACTCTTCACCGTATTTAATACCATGTACAAAACAGGCAACCCGTCTGCAACATACAGTTATGATGTGATCAGAAAGGACGGAGTCAAAAGAGGCATGGAGGCCTCGGCATCTTTAATAAAGGATGCCCGGGGCAAAATATCCGGTTTCCGGGGCGTCGTCCGGGATGTCACCGAACACAAGGAAATGGAGAAGGCCATCCGGCAGTCCGAGGAACGGTATCGAACGATCATCGAACAGATGGCGGACGGCTATTTCGAAGTCGATCTCACAGGACATTTTACTTTTATCAATGACGCAATGTGCGCCAATCTCGGCTACACGAGGGACGAGTTGATCGGGATGCAGACCCGACAATACGTCGCCGCGGAAAAATTAAAGGAGGTATACGGACTTTTCGGAGAAATACTTGCCACGGGGGTACCCGTGAAGGCCTACGATCTGGAGTATATCAAAAGAGGCGGAGCGATCTCCTTCAATTCCATCTCGGCTACATTGATGCGCAATGCCGAGGGGGAACCCGTCGGCTTCCGGGGGATTGCACGCGATGTCACCGAACACAGGAAAATGGAGGAGGCCATCCGGCAGTCCGAGGAACGGTATCGCACGATCATCGAACGGATGGCGGACGGCTATTACGAAATCGATCTCACAGGACGCTTTATTTTTGCCAATGATGCGCTGTGCGCCCATCTCGGCTACACGAGGGACGAGTTGATCGGGATGCAGACCCGACAATACGTCGTCGAGAAAAAATTAAAGGAGTTATACGGACTTTTCGGAGAAATACTTGCCACGGGGGTACCCGTGAAGGCCTACGATGTGGAGTATATCAAAAAAGACGGAACGATCTCCTACAGTTCCGTCTCAGCTTCTTTGATGCGTAATGCCGATGGCGAACCCGTCGGCTTCCGGGGGATTTCTCACGATGTGACCGAACGCAAGACGGCCGAAATCAAGCTGAGGAATTACGCTGAGGAGATCAGGGATCTTTACGATAACGCTCCCTGCGGATACCATTCCCTGAGGCCCGATGCAACGTTTCTCCGTATCAATAATACGGAGCTTTCATGGCTGGGGTATGACCTTGATGAAATCATCGAAAAGAAAAAATGGACCGACGTACTGACCCCGCAGAGCCTGGCAAAATTTCAGAAAATCTTTCCGATTCTTAAAGAGCAAGGTTGGATGAGCGATCTGGAGTATGATGTCGTCCGCAAAGACGGATCCATTTTCACAGTGCTGCTTAACGCAACGACCGTTAAGGATCAAGACGGCCGTTTTATCCAGACCAGGGCAACCCTTTTTGATGTGACGCAGCTCAAGAAAGTGCAGGAGGAGTTAGACGAGAAGAATCTTGAGCTTATCAGGACGTATGAAGATCTTCGCAAGAAGCAGGCGATGATCCTCCAGCAGGAAAAAATGGCGTCCATCGGGATGTTGGCTGCCGGCGTCGCGCACGAGATTAAAAATCCCCTGGCCATTATCCTGCAGGGTATCGATTATCTGCAGACAGCCGCTAAAGCGGATTCGCTGACGAGTGAAGTCATCGAAAGGCTGAACAAAGCCGTTCGCCGGGCTGACCGCATTGTCAAGGACCTGCTCAGTTATGCCCGCCAGCAGCCCGTGGCTCTCGTTGAACAGGACGTCCGGACGCTGCTTGATGAATCTCTGACGTTGACGGAACATGAATTCCACGCCAAGAATATCACGTTGATTAAGGATTATGCGGCGGATCTGCCGATGGTAGCGGTTGACGGCAATCAAATGAAACAGGTTTTTATTAACCTGATTCTCAACAGCATCGAAGCAATGCCGAAGAGGGGTAAATTTACCGTCAACGTCCAAACGACAAAAGACGATGCGGACAGGAGGGTTCTTCAGCTGACCTTTAAGGATACCGGGCATGGAATTCCCGAGGACATCATCGAGCGGATCTTTGATCCGTTCTTTACAACGAAAGCCATAGGAAACACGGGTTTGGGACTTTCGATATCCAAAGGAATCATTGACAGGCATGGTGGAATCATATACGCTAAAAATTCGGATGCGGGAGGAGCGGCCATGATTATCAAACTGCCCTTTCCGTCATAATATCGATGAGGTGTTTTTATGGAAAAACCTATTCATATTCTGGCAGTCGATGATGAAGATTCATTCACCTTCTTTGTCAAGCTTAATCTTCAAACCTATAAAGAACGCGAGTTCAAGGTGACAACCGCCAACAGCGGGACGGAAGGCCTGAAACTGGCCAAGGTCGCCCGGCCGGACCTCATCTTGCTGGATGTCATGATGCCCGATATGTCCGGTGCCGAAGTGGCAGAGGAACTTAAGCTTGATGCGCGAACCAAAAACATCCCCGTCATTTTTGTGACTGCACTGGTTCAAAAAGATGAAGTGGATAAAGAGGCGGGACGGGTGGGAGGGCGGGAATTCATCGCCAAGCCGGTCAGCAAGGATGAACTGATCTGTCGCATCGAAGCAACACTGAACTTAAATTAACAAGCAACCCTTTATCTTACACCGATTGACATTTAGTTTTCAGCGGATTCGCAATGAATTCCCGACGGAGTTTTGCGGACTCACCTGCGGTGACGACGCATAAGGGGAAATGATAAACACGGGCAAATGCATTTGGAGTTCATGTTATTGACATCAGGATGCCCTTTTCGCTTCGCCTGATCTGCAGGTTTTTTTGGCGTTTAATCCCGCTTCATCGGGACGAGCGTTAATTCTCCGCAGCTTGCTGCGATATAATGACGTTCATCTCCTACCTCGACAACTTGCTGCGAGGTGGTTGATTCAGGTATTCCCATATCTCCCGAGAATTATCTTTCGAAATCGATCCCTTTTTCCAGGACCGATTTGCGGCGCATAGCCATCATCATTTGCGCAGGTCATACTTAATCATTTTCAGCTGGAGACCCTTGCGGCTGAGGCCCAGCTGTTTGGCGGCTTTTGTGACATTACCCCCGGACTCTTCGAGGCATTTGACGATCATCTGTTTCTCGACGTTTTCCATATGTGTGCGCATGAAATCCTTAAACGGTTTCTTGTCCTGACCGCCTCCCTCCATCGATTCTTTTGCCAAATCAGCCTTGAATTCGGGGGGAACTTCTTCGAGCGTAATCATCCGGTTTTCGGCCAGGAGCATCATCCGTTCAATCAAATTCTCCAGTTCGCGGATATTGCCGGGCCACCGATAGCGCAGAAGCATTTCTTTGACGGCGTCGTCCGCACCGACGATGGCCAGTCCCAGCTTCCTGTTGAATTTATCGATGAAATAATCCACGAGAGGCAGGATATCATCCGTTCGCTCCCGCAGGGGGGGGACATGGATGGGAAAGACATTGAGGCGATAGAATAAGTCTTCCCGGAAATTTCCGTCTTTCACGCTCTGCATCAGATTTCTGTTGGTGGCCGCGATGAAACGCACATCCACTTTGATGGTCTTGAGGCCGCCGACCCGCTCAAATTCCTGCTCCTGCAAAACGCGCAACAGCTTGACCTGCATATCGCGGGGAATTTCGCCCACCTCGTCTAGAAACAATGTGCCCTTATGCGCCAGCTCAAATTTACCCGGTTTGGTGATCGCCGCACCCGTGAAAGCGCCTTTCTCATAACCGAACAGCTCACTTTCCATCAGCGTTTCAGCAATGGCCGCGCAATTGATCTTGATCAGCGGATTATTCTTCCGGGGCGAATTACGATGAATGGCTTCGGCGACCAGTTCCTTGCCGGTGCCGGTTTCCCCGTTGATCAGAATGGTCGTCGTGGTCGGTGCCACTCTTTTAATGGCGTCGAACAGTCCCAGCGTCGATTGGCTGGCGCCGATAATGCCTGCGTGTTCGATTTCCTCCGGCGTCAGAAACAGTTCATTTTCCATCAGGGTATGTGTTTTTACGGCTTTCGAAACGACGTGCTTTAATTCTTCGAGTTCGAACGGCTTGGTAATATAGTCCAGAGCGCCTTTTTTCAATGCTTCGACGGCGGTTGCCACCGTGCCGTGAGCGGTGATCATAATCACGGGGACATCAGGATATTCCTGACTGACGCGGTTAAGCAGCTCCATGCCGTCGATACGCGGCATCTTCAAATCGGTGACGACGGCGGCGATGGGCCCCGCTTTTAAAATTTGCAGTGCTTCGGAGCCGTCGGCGGCCGAGGCGACCTCATAGCCTTCTTTCTTCAGCATGGCGGCCAGAACGAGCCGCATATTCAATTCATCATCGACGATTAAAATTTTGTTCATTGTTTATAAGTATTATGACTCGACGATTTAATCAAGATCGATTGTGCCTTAAATTTCCCCTCCCGCGTTGAGCCGGATGAAGAAGACGCTTCCCTGACCGGCAATTGACTTGACCCGGATGGACCCGCCGTGCTCTTTGATGATCCTCTGACAGATGGCCAGCCCCAGACCCACGCCCCGCTCTTTTGTTGTATAAAAAGGCTTGAAGATGTTTTTGATGTCGTCCGGGCTGATGCCCGTGCCGGTGTCCCGGATGGCAATGCCGACGGCAAGACCGGCGCTTGTCTCAATTTTAGAAGTTCGGAAGGTCAGGTTTCCGCCTTGCGGCATCGCCTCGATGGCATTTAACGCAATATTGATCATCACCTGAATCATTTTTTGCTCATCCACCTTGACCGCGGGGAGTCCCTCCTGCAGTTCGGGGGAAATGATGATTTTGTCGGACAACCGATTGGCCGAGATGATCGCAATGGCTTTGAGGATGACGGCATTGATGTCCTGGGCCTGGACTTTGCCGCTCCCCGGGCGGGCATATTCCAGAAACTGGCTCACAACCGCATTGAGCCGGTTGACTTCCTCGATAATCACGTTCAGAAGCTGATTTTGCTCTTCTGTTGCGGCTTCGGACTGAAGATATTGTGCGGCTCCCTTGATGGAACCGAGCGGATTACGGATTTCGTGCGCGAAAACGGGCGCCATTTCCGCGAGCAGCAGGGCTTTCTCTCTTTCCAGCTTTTCATCAAATTCATACAGAGACGTAAAGACGTCTTTGCTGTCCGGATAAAGAAAACTGAAAATCTTCTTCAGGATCATCTTGACCGGCGTGACGGAAATGACGATCAGAAATGACGCCATGATGACACTGGTAAAAGAGGGAAGACTGGAACTGAAAAAGAAGGCTACGAAGTAAAAAATAATAGCGCCGGTAAGTGTGCTGATGAAGATGACCAGAGCCCGGGCGAAAAAGTCGTGCAATTCGGAGAGCTGGGGATACGCGATAACGAGCAGCAGGAAGTAGAGCAGAGCCGCGAGCGCGAGGCCGCTGACGGGAGGAACACCGTAACCCAGATAGCCCAGAATATCAGCGCCGCAGATGAGCGCTGCGGTCGGGCAGGCGATGAGCAGATAGCGCAGCCGCCTCTTTTCCGTGCTGGGTGATAGTTTATTGACGTGCCTGAGTAATGCAAAATAGCAGATCACGAGCACGCCAATGACATAGATAATTAGTGCGACATGAAAATAACGCCAAGGGGCGAGAGGCGTGACTTGCATCAGGAGGCCCGCCGCGCTGATGAACGCCGTCAGAACAACCGACCCCTGGGACAGATAGGACTTGTTGTGGGTCAGATGCCGGAAAAACCAGACGGCCAGGGGAGCGATGGTCAGGATGCCGATATGCTCGACGTGCATCCAGAAATCAGCTGCGAAAAGGCCTCGAAGAAAGGCTGCCGCCTGCGCGACGAAGATGGCCAGGCAAAAGGCTGCAAAAGATTTTTGCAACTCGTCCATTTTCCCCGTGATAAAAAGAGACAGGGCTATCGTAAAGCTGGTTGCCGCCAGTGTAAAAATATCCATGGGTTTTCCGTATCCGCTTTCCTGTATTGGAGAAAAGTATATAACGCATGAAGAAGAAAAAGCTAAACAAAAATTTAAGCCGTCCTTCCTTCTTTTCGGCAACGCAGCTTTGTTCCGTATTGTGATGTATTGACTTTTAACGCACCATGATTTAATAGCCACGAGAAATAGAGATAAAAAATAACAAGGGATCGGTGAGGGTATGAAGAAGAAGGATTTGCTGAAGAAAGCTGTTGAACATATCGATATTAAGGCCATTAATGCAGTGGAAATCATCGAGGCCATGAAAAAGATGTCTTTTTCCGCGCGGGATTTGGCCAACGCCGCGGATATTTACGACCGGATGCTCCGGGAAAAGAAATGCGTGGTGATCCTGACCCTGGCCGGCTCCACCAGTGCCGCGGGCTGCATGCAGGTCTATGTCGATCTGGTGAAGAATAATATGGTGGACGTGATTGTGGCGACGGGCGCATCCATTGTTGACATGGATTTTTTTGAGGCGCTGGGCTTCAAGCACTATCAGGGCACGCCGTTTGTGGATGACAAACTTTTACGCAGTCTCTATATCGACCGCATATACGATACATTCATCAGCGAGGACGATCTGCAGCATTGTGACGGCACGATAAAGAAAATAGCGGATGCACTTGAACCGCGTCCTTATTCGTCGCGGGAATTTATTGCTGAAATGGGTAAATATTTGACAAAGAACGCCAAAAAGAAAGATTCGCTGGTTCAGGCAGCTTACGAAAACAATGTTCCCATTTTCTGCCCCGCATTTTCGGACAGCTCCGCAGGTTTCGGTCTGGTACTGCATCAGATCGAGCATCCTGACAATCACCTCTCCATCGACTCCGTTCGCGATTTCCGGGAATTGACCGAGATCAAAATCCAGGCGGGTACAAGCGGCCTCGTCATGATCGGCGGCGGCGTGCCGAAAAACTTTGCCCAGGATACGGTCGTCTGCGCCGAAATTATGGGGTATGACGTGTCCATGCATAAATACGCCGTTCAAATCACGGTAGCCGATGTGCGCGACGGCGCCTGTTCCAGCTCGACGCTGAAAGAAGCCAATTCCTGGGGCAAGGTGGACTGCAGTTGTGAACAGATGGTGTATGCCGAAGCGACCACCGTCCTGCCGCTTCTGGCCAGTTTTGCCTATCATAAGGGAAGTTGGAAAACCCGCAAGAAATGGGAACTCGCGAAAATGTTCGAGGGTTCACCGAACAATAAGAAGAGAAAATAATCGGAACACACAAAAGAGGCGGACTTAAAAGCCCGCCTCTTTTGCACTCCGCGTCTGATCCGTCATTTCGAGCTGGCCGGGAGAATCGCCGGGATATCAGTGGAGGTTTTGCCGGGAGCCAATCCGCAGTCTGATTCCGGTTTCAGTCGAGCGACACCTTCCGGGAAACGCTATGCCGAATATTGTCATCGAACTTGCTCATTGCAGGCACCCGATCGCCGCTTCTCTGTGCTTTCCCTCCGCTGTCCATCGATAGAGGTTGACAAAATTCCATGTCAGCAATTGCACGAGGAGCCTCGACCTTTCCTGCCGCGTAAGATCGATGTCGATTACACCGGCCGCAAAAGATTAATTGTATGTCCTTCGGTGGTGTTATCGGAGAGGGCCGAATGGTCTTGACAATCATGACGATTCGGTACTAAAAAATGAAAAAGAGGCCTATCGATGATGAAAGCCTATGAACAAATCGGACATCGACTCCAGCGAGCGCGCGAGGAGGCAGGAATGAGCCAGGAGGAATTGGCCAAAATCCTGGGATACACTCAGTCGTCGTTATCCAACTATGAACTGGGGAAACGCCGCCTGTATATCACGGACCTCCAGCGGATAGGGCAGATCCTGGGAAAATCCATCACGTATTTTCTCGATGACGGCAGCGAGGACAACGATGAACTGACGGATTGGGAAGCGATTCTGCGGGAGCCCTATCTGAAGGATATCCTCTACGAATCTCGTGATTTGAAGTCGACCCAACGCAAGACCATTCTGGATTATATCCTCTGGCAGAAAAGCAAGAGAGGAGGCGTCGAATGATTTCCTTCGAACCAACCGAGAAACAGCTTGCCCTGCAGGCGCGCTTTCAGCGTCTGGCGATGGAACGGCTGCAACCCCGATCCATGCTGATTGATGCCGCTACGCCGGCCGGCGTTGATCCTGATTATCTGGCTGTTATTGCCGAAGAGAAGCTCAATGCCTTCCTTATTCCCGAGGAATACGGCGGCACGCCGCTTTCCCGGATGAGTCTGGCCATCCTCTTCGAAGAACTGGGCGCAGGGTGCGCCGGTTTTGCAGCTGTCTACGCGCAGACGTTTCACAGTATTGCCGCTCTGCTCATCGGCGGTTCCGAAGAGCAGAAAAAGATTTTTTTCCCGCTTCTCCTTCCACCGGGAGGCCATGTCGCAGGCTTTTGTGTCACCGAGGGAAAAAGCGGTTCCAACACGTCGTCTTTTTCGACGTCTTTCAGTCGTAAGGCAGGCTTCTTTATCGTGCGCGGTGAAAAAAATCCCGTTATCAATGCGGGACAGGGCCGGTTTTACGTGGTCTGGGCCAACGAGGACGGCACGAAGAATCGTGCCGGAATCAGCACGTTTCTAATACCCGAAAAGGCGGCCGGCCTCCGTTTCGGAACCTATCACGACAAACCGGGTTTCCGTGCGGCGCCGACGGCTACCGTTCATTTCGAGAATGTTTGCCTTCCGGAGGAGAATATGATCGGCCCTGCCGGAAGCGGCTATCTTCTGCTCATGCAGATTCTCGACTGGGGGCGTGCGATCAGCGCTGCCATTGCCGTCGGACTTGCCCGCACGGCCATTGAGGAAATCATCCGTTTTGCGAAACAGCGCGTCATTATGAGACGCCCGATCATCAAGAACCAGAGCATAGCCTTTCTGCTGGCCGAGCTTGTCACGGAGCTGGAAGCAGCCCGGGCCCTTGTCTGGCGCGCCTGCAGACTCATAGAACTGGGCCGGGATCACACGGTCGCGTCCTCCATGGCTAAACTTTACGCAAGCGAACTGGCCGTAAGAGCCACAACAGAGGGTATGCTGATTTTAGGTCAGATGGGCTACAGGCGGCCATCTCTCATGGATAAAATCCATCGAGATGCCGAGGCATTCCGGATCGCCGAAGGAACAAGCCATGTCCAAAAAATGATCATTTCAGGTCAGTTGTGATCATGACGTGAAACTCCGCAAATAGTCCTTGATAAAATGACAAATTGTGATAATTAACTATAACAATGAGTCATAAAAAAATTCGGTGTGCCTTCTACAGGCACCCTTTTTTTGCGTCTCTTTATGACGATTTGTCATAACGTCTCACGACAGTTTGATCATTAAAAATCAGGAACGAGATGCAAGGTCTGCCTCACGGATATCCGCCGCAGATGGCTCGGCAAAAATAAATGACTTAAGGAGGACGCTTATGAATCTGGTTGAATTGTTGGACAGCACAGCAAGAAAAAACCCGAATCGAGAGTGTATTCGCTACATGGGGAAGGGTTATACCTATGCTTTTATCCTCGATGCCGCGGAAAGAGCCGCCGCATTGTTCCAGCGATGGGGATTGAAGAAAGATGACAAGGTCGCCATCATGAGCCTCAATACGCCGAGCTTCGTTATCGCCTTCTATGGCGTTCTGAAAGCGGGCGGTGTTGTTGTGCCCATCAACCACAAACTGATGGGACCGGAAGTGCAATATATTTTGGGACACTGTGAGCCGAAAATATTTCTCTTCGACGGTGCCCTGGCCGGTGTCGCCGGAAAGATCACCGATCGTTCGGCACGCTTCCTTTCTTTAGACAGCCCTGCGGAAGGATTTGAACAGCTGGACCTTCTTCTTGAAAAGGCCCCGGCCTTCGAACCCGTGGAGATTTCCGACGAAGATTTCGCGGAAATTCTTTATACATCAGGGACAACAGGAAAGCCGAAAGGCTGCCTCCACACCCATCGCAGCGTGATCATGAGCGGCATCACCGGCGCCATAACGATGAAATTCGACGAGGACGACCGCCTGCTGATGGCCATGCCCATCTGGCATTCATCTCCACTCAACAACTGGTTCATGGCGGCCCAGTATGTGGGATGCACAACGGTCATGATTCGCGAATATCATCCCCTCCATTTTCTTCAGGCGATCCAGAACGAAAAATGCACGATATATTTCAGCGCGCCCATTTCTTATATTATGCCCGTCCAGATGATTCCCAATTTCGATAGTTTTGATATTTCTTCGATGCGCGCCTGGATTTACGGCGGCGGCCCGATCGCCGCCGACACGGTCCGCATGCTTATGGAAAAATACAAGAGCAATCTTTTCTACCAGGTGTATGGCATGACGGAATCGGGACCGACGGGCACGACGCTCCGGCCGAAGGATCAGGTGCGCAAAGCCGGTTCCATTGGCCACGGCGGACTTCCCGGGTGCGATGTGAAGGTCATGAAATCCGCAACAGAGATGGCCACTCCCGGGGAAGCAGGCGAAATATGGTTGAAAGCCGACAGCATGATGAAGGGATACTTCAAGAATCCGGAAGCCACAGCGGAGGCCTTTACAGGTGTCTGGTATCGGACGGGAGATGTTGCCCGCCTTGACGAAGACGGCTATCTGTTTATCGTCGACAGGACGAAGGACATGATCGTCACGGGCGGCGAAAACGTTTATTCCAAAGAGGTCGAAGACGCGATCGCCACACATCCGGACGTAATGGAATCCGCCGTTATCGCCGTACCTCATCCGGAATGGGGGGAAACCGTTGCGGCCATCATTGTTCCGGCTAAGGGAAAAACGCTAACCGGCGAATCGCTTGCGGCGTTTCTGTCGGAGAAGCTCGCCAAATACAAAATTCCCAGGACGTTCCGTTTTGTCGAATCGATGCCGCACACCCCCTCGGGGAAAGTTATGAAATACAAGCTGCGTGAAGAGTATAAGTAAAAAATACGCTATGAACAGAAAGGAAATACATTCATGTTTGACTATCTTTTATCGAAAGAGCAAATAAAGATCAGGGATGAGGCACGGGATCTCGTTAAGTCTATTCCCCGTCAGATGATTCTTGACATGGACGCGGATACTATCAAGTTTCCCAAAGAATTTCTCCGTGAAGCCGGAAGACGGAATCTCCTGGGCTGCCGCTATCCGAAACGGTGGGGCGGGCGGGATATGGACTGGGTGACGACGTGCATGCTCGTGGAGGAAATCGGGGTACTGGGTTACGAATTTGCCTGTGTCTACGGCGTGGGCGCCGAATTGGTTTGTGATGCGATTATCCTTCATGGTACGGATGAGCAGAAAGAAAGATATGTCAGACCCCTCCTGAGCGGAGATATTTTTGCCGCTGAATGTCTGACGGAGCCCCGGGGCGGTTCTGATTTCTTCGGAGCAACCACAAAAGCCGAAGATATGGGAGATTATTTCCTGATTAACGGACAAAAGCGTTTCATCGTCGGCGGTGAAGGAGCGGATTTCTTTCTTCTTTACGCAAAGACGGACTTTGACCCCAAAACCAAACCGCAGAAGTCCATCACCGCGTTCATCGTCGACCGCGGACCGGGCGTCGAGACAAAATATCTCTATGGCCTTATGGGATGCCGGGGCGGCGGAACGGCGCGTCTTGTCTTCAAAGACGCGAAAGTGCCGAAGGCCAATATCGTCGGGAAACTCAACGGCGCCTATGACGTATTCAACACGATGATGATCCCGGAGCGACTCGGTACGGCTGCCATGACCATCGGCGCTGCCCGGCCCGCCCTGGATGTGGCCACGAACTATACTTCCCGGAGAAAAGCCTTCGGTCAGGTTATTGCACAGTTTGAAGGGGTGAGCTTTCAGATTGCCGAGGCGGTGATGCTCCTTGATGCGGCCCGTTCTATGGCCTATGTGACGGCACGGGCCGTGGACAGCGGTGCGGATCAAAACCGCATCAGGCGCATGGTATCCGAATCAAAGAAATTCATCACCGAAGCCTGCCAGAAGGTCGTTCACAACTCCATGCAGGTCTGCGGCGGAATCGGCTACACGAATATTTTGCCCATCGAGCGCATCCACCGTGATATACGACTGGCCTCCATTTGGACCGGAACAAGTGAGGTCATGTCGATGATCACCGCCCATGAATGGTATCGGGAGTATTTCCTGGCCAAGGCGGCGGGATTGACCCGGGACAGTGAGCAAGACGCGCTTGAAGCGGAAGCTGCGGACGAAATCATATACGAATGACGAAGAAGGACAGGAGCGGCGCCGGCCGCTCCTGTCCCCATTTTTCAGGAAACGGGTCGAAAGGGAATCGAGATTATCGACGCCCGCTCCTTTTCTGACGGTACTATCCTGTCCCTCGCATTACAAAACGATGACGGCCCGTCAGGCATATTCCGGTGGACCCTTCCAGGATTGCATCGATCCGGATATCCCGGAAATACTGCTCGACAGGAAAGTCCCGATAGTAGTCATATCCCCTGAAATCCACATAATCTTAAATGATACAGAAATTATCTCTTGCAGGAAGGGCTGCACAAAAAATCGAAGAAGTTATTTAAACACTACGACCGCTTTGCCTGGCGTTGTTTGCTTACCTGCCGCGTTTTCAGTCCAGACCGACACTTCCACCAGTTTTTCACCGGCATCTTGCCACTTCTTCTCGACAACCCCTTTAACGGTCATTTCCTGATCCGGGAAATCCATGCCCCGATACTGACAAGACACCTTTTTGATGCGCCCCTGATGGCCCAGCCAGTTCGATACGATCTCTCCCAGAGAGGACCATTTAAACTTACCATGGACGATGATGGATCCGATCGCCTTGGATTGGAAAAAATTGTAATCATGATGCATCGGGTTAAAGTCACCGCCGCCTGCCGCATATTTTACCAATTGGGTGACCGTCGGCGTTTTTTTGATTTCCGGCAGCCTATCCCCTTCTTTCACGCTATCCCACGTTAAAGCCATTTTCGTCTCTCCTTAGCTGTGTGTTGAAATACCCTGTTTTGCAGGCTGTTCAAAAAGGTTTAGCTGCAAGGCATCGCGAGGATCGAGCAGCGGAGCGTACTTTTAGAGGTACGTGAGCAGCGAGAGCCGCAGCATAACGCCGCAGATGAGCCTTTTTCAACAGCCTGTTAATATAGTATCGCCTGGCCACGTGAAACCATGACCACTTTACTGCGCTGATCTTTATATTCCATTTCAAAGCTCAGAATCAGCATCTGACCGAGTGCCTTGCTCTCACGTACATCGAGCCCAACCAGACGATTGACGGCCGTCAAGGTGTCGCCGGCGCATATCGTGTCGAAATATTCGACTTCGGTGCCGCCGTCGAGAACATTGATCAGCCCGAATTGGAGAAAGTCTATCCCCGCGTTTTTCGGTCCGGAAAAAGTGTCATCGGATTTTCCAGGAATAAACACCGGGGTTCCCAGATAGCAAGGCGGCGCCGGCAAATTACGGTACCCTGCCGCCCTGGCGGCATCGATGTCATAGTAAACGGGATCGGTATACCCCACACCCCGGGCAAAAGCCCGGACGCTGGTGGTGGTCACCTCATAGGTCCAGGGCGGAGAGTTGACGCCGATTTGGGCCTTCCACTCCTCCTTGATCTCAATCTTTTGTGCCATTGGTATCATCCTCCTTTTGACGGATCAGTTTTATGGGATCATTATATATTATTTGCCACCATCTTGGACATGAAATTTTCCACCATCATTTGCACGCCCACTTGATTTGGAAACGAACTGATCGGAGAAAAACGGCGCAGGAAATCGATTTCCTCATCATAGGGCACTGGAAACGAATGGATGTTGTCAGCCGACCTTAAGATCCCATGGAACGTTATGCCCGCAAAGCGAAGATCAAATTATCCTGTCATCATCTCCGGCACACAATGGCCACACAGATGTTGAATGCCGATGCTGATCTCTCCACCATCCAGGATCTTTTAGGACACAGCAGCGTTAAGACCACGCAACGTTATTGTCGTATATCAAATCTTAAAGTACAGCGGGATTACTTTAAAGCGATGGAGGTGATTATGCAGCGAACGGTTTGCAGCCAACACAGTCCTTGACGAAAGAACAAAAATATGAAAACTCACGCAATGTGCAACTGATTAACATCAATAAGAAAAACAGAATTTAGTTCGTATAGCTTCCTGTACTAAATAAAAATGACACCGCTTTCGATTTGCAAACTTTCGATCGCTAATCGATGAATTATTTTTTGACGGGGAGATAGCATTTGGTATATTTATGAGGTAAGTATATTTCGAGACACTAAGCTAAGGTATTAAATCATCTTTGAATTAACAAGAGTTAACATAAAGAAGCGACTTTCCGTCGCTCTCGGCCGGGGAAAATATACAAGGAGCAAATATGATGACCCATTTAAGACTCTGGTATGAACGAAATATTCTCCTCATTGCGATAGGAGGATTTGCGGTTTTGGCCATGAGTTCGTGTTTCCTGGCATGTGACCGTACAGATAAAAAATCCGTTGTCCCCGCTGAAAAAATAACCATAGCTTACGCAACCCTGGTTGAGGCAGCGATTCCCCAGGTTGCGCAGTCACAGGGATACTACCGTGAAGAAGGATTAGAGATGACTCCACACTTACATTCTTATGGGAAACTTGCCCTTCAGGAAGTGCTGGATGGCAAGGCGGATTTTGCGACCGTCGCCGAAACGCCCATAATGTTCGCAATCCTGAACGGTGAGAAAATATCTATCATCGCAACCTTCCAGAGCTCCAAGAAAAATCATGCCATTGTTGCAAGAAAAGATAAGGGGATTCAAAGGCCTAAGGATCTGAAGGGCAAAAAGATTGCCACAACCGTGGGTATCACGGCTGATTATTTTATGGACGCTTTCTTTGCCACTCACGGGATAGCAAGGAAGGATGTGACGATTGTCAACCTGAAGCCGGAAGAATGTGAAAACGCCATCACGAATGGAAAGGTTGATGCCATATCCGCATTTTATCCTTTCTTAAGCCGGACGCAAAACAGGCTGGGGGGAAAAGGAATTACGTTCTACAATGAAGATATCTACACATCGACTTTTAACCTGGTCACAACGCAGGAATTTATCCGTATAAATCCTGGCAAAGTCAGGAAGGTGCTTCGTGCTCTCATCAAAGCCGAGGAATTTGTTGCAGGAAATCAGACCGAGGCGCAAAAAATTGTAGCTGATTTCTGTGGGATTAGGCCAGACGTTGTGCAGCATATCTGGGCCGATTCCAGATTTGCCGTGAGGCTTGACCAGTCACTAATCTTAGCCCTGGAAGATGAGTCACGCTGGGCGATCAATTACAAACTGACCCGCGCAAAGAAAGTACCAAATTATCTCGAATTTATTCACATTGATGCTCTGAAGTTAGTTAAACCTGATGCCGTAGCGATTTTAAGATAGGATATATGGGAACGATGCAAATCAAAAAAAGGCTGCAAATCAATGTCGTCGTGTCGGTGTTAACGGTTCTGCTAATTGGTCTAGTGCTTTTTTTGTCTTTATATCGGATCAACAAGGCAAACAATCTGGCGAAAATCGCCGGCGACATCACTCTGATTTCATTTGAAAGGGTCACGCTTCGGACTGACTATCTGCGGACGGGCAATGAACGATCAAAAGAACAGCTTATTGCCAAGCAAGAACAGCTTTCCGGACTTTTAAAGATCGCAGCAGATAATTTCACACGCCCGAAAGATAAAAATATCATTGGTGAGTTGATTAAAAATCATGAAGTAAACGTAAAAATTGTACAGAATATCATGAAAAACCGGGATAGAAAAACGTCGGCTACCCATACTGACCTGCTCGAAATCGAGACGGAAGATCGGCTGGAAAGCCAGTTGAATATGAAGAACTATGAAACAGTCATCCATAGCCGCAAATTGCTGGAGTCGAGTAGGGAGGCCCGTAAATCAACGATCAGAATAGCGGGTGCAGGAATCCTCGCCATGCTTCTACTGATCTGCGCAGTTATCGTCATCAATTCATGGACAATGGGCAGAGCCATAACAGATCGAGTCCAAAGGCTCCGTCAAGGCGCAGAGACAATCGGGGATGGAGACCTGGATCACAGGATCGATATCAAGGGCAATGATGAGTTTGCCCGTCTTTCAGCCGCTTTCGATACTATGGCTTCAAAACTTCAGGAAACTTACAATACTTTAAAAAGAGAGATCACCGAACGTAAGCTTGTGGAAGATCAATTACTGAAACAGTCAATGCAATTACAGGAGAATACTGCCCAGCTGAAAGCAGCCAACCGCGAGATGGAAAGCTTCAGCTATTCCGTTTCCCATGATCTCAGGGCGCCGCTTCGGGCCATCGACGGTTATTCGCAGATGATTCTCAAAAAGCAGGGAGACCGCTTAGATGAAGATACAAGGCGTCAATTTCAGGTCATCAGAGATAATGTGGACAAGATGGGAAAACTTATCGATGATTTACTGACCTTTTCCCGTTTCGGAAGACAAGAAGTGGCCAAAACGGATCTCGAATTGGATGAGCTGATCCGGGAGGTTTGGGGCGAATTGGTCACGATCAATCCCGGCCGAGCTATGTCTCTAAAGATGGAACAAATGCCAGCAGCCTGCGGAGACAAGACACTGATCCGGCAGGTCTATAGCAATTTGCTGGGCAATGCGGTCAAGTTTACAAATACGCGGGAGTCCGCCATAATTGAGGCGGGAAGCTATATGGAAGACAATGAGCAGGTTTATTTTGTGAGGGATAACGGTATCGGCTTCGATATGAAATTCTACAACAAGCTTTTCGGTGTTTTCCAGCGTCTGCACAGCGATGCCGAATATGAAGGGACGGGAATCGGCCTGGCCCTGGTCCATCGTATCATCACCCGCCATGGTGGCCGGGTTTGGGCGGGAGGAAAAGTGGACAAGGGGGCAACGTTCTTCTTCACGCTTCCGGCCTCGCAAGGATGATGCTTTCAAACAGTATTCATCGATTCTCCGCTAGGTAGCTGCGTGCGGATAAAGTAGGTGAAGCAAATATTGATCTTCCCCCAGAAAAACGGACACCTCGGTTAAGGGAAAACCCCGGCATTTTCAAAGGCCCAGGGACTTCTGTTCTGTAACGCAGAATGCCTGCGTTTGCGATTATAAAAGAGCTCGATGTAATCAAACAGGCTGGCTCGGGCTTCCGATCGGGTCTTGTAATCCTCAAAGCCTACCCACTCGGTTTTCAGAGAATGAAAGAAACTCTCCATCGGTGCATTATCCCAACAATTACCTTTCCGGCTCATACTGCAGATGACACCCAGGCTGCTTAACAGCTGCTGATAAGATGTCGACGCATACTGCACACCTTGATCGGAATGCAAAAGCACACCCTTAATGTTTTTCCGATGAGCCGCCGCCATCTTTAAGGCATCTTCAATCAACTCGGTACTGTTTTTCTCACCCATTGACCAGCCAACAACCATTCGGGAATAAAGGTCTATGATCGCCGATAAATATAACCAGCCTTTCCGGGTCGGTATAAATGTCACATCAGATACCCACTTCCGATTGGCTGTGTCTGATGTAAATTCTCCGCCTAGTAAGTTCTCAGCGGGTTTTCTGGTTCCTCTTGAATCGGTCGTTACCACAAAACGTTTGTGTACTTTTGATTGAATCTTCGCTTTCCGCATCAAACTGGCCACGGTGTTTCGACCAACTTGTTCCCCTTGATCAATCAAATCGCCATGAATGCGCGGCGCGCTATATATCTTCCTGCTGGCAAGATGCGCCTGCCGTATCTTAACCGTTAAATCCTGGTGCCGTTTTGCTCTGGCGCTCTCCGGGGCGATCCGTCCAATCATAATATCCGCTTCTGGATACTTCTAATACTCTACACATCACCGCTGCTCTATATTGCGTTCTCTGCGACCGGATAAACCGATACTTCACTTCATTTCCCGCGCAAAGAACGCTGCGGCTTTTTTTAAGATTTCATTCTCTTCCTTAACTCGTTCCAACTCGCGTTTCAATTTGCTGATCTCTTCCGCTTCTGTTCCGCTTGAAGCTCGTCGCCCATGTCCGGGAAACGCACCGCCACCATGTAGATCCTCTTTTCTTTCCATTTATAAAGCTGGTTTCTCCTTAGCCCAAGCTCCCGGGCTAGTTCCGCAGGTGGCTTCTTTCCTTCTTCCATTAACCTCACTGCTTCCAGCTTAAATTCCCGGCTAAATGACTGCCTCTGCTTTCTCATCGGACACTCCTTTCTTCTTTATTGTATACGACTCTGTATACTTTTTGAAGTGTCCGTTAAACTGGGGTAGGTTCACGTTATTCGAAAATAGAAGTGCGGAGACTGAGGAATCTTTAAAAGATAGGATAAAGATGTTTTTGACATGTGAGTAGCTCCAAAATGTGTATCACTGTGTGTACAACTTTGGAGCTACCCTTGTGTTTTCGTGAAAAGATATAATGATTCCGAACGGATGGTGGAGATGAGGGGGATCGAACCCCTGGCCTCGGCGTTGCGAACGCCGCGCTCTCCCAGCTGAGCCACATCCCCAACCGTTCAAAAAAACGTTGCGAGCATATAGTTAGTTTGCCCCAGTGTCAAGAACTACTTGGCAAACCGGCGATGCTGTGCAGGCGTCAACCCAAACTTGTCTTGACAAATCCAATCCATTTTCCCTATACTTTAAAACATGCAAAAATCATCGACATTCTGACGCGCAGCCGCGATTTAATAATCTGGATGAGGCGACCGATACATAAACAAACTTAAATTCACGGGAGAAATTCATGGCAAAAATAGACGCTTTTTTTCAGTTGATGCACGATCAAAAAGCATCCGACCTTCACCTGGTATCGGGCCAGCAACCGGCTATTCGTATTCGCGGTGAGATTGAACGGGTTAAATATGATATTCTGAACAATGATGCACTGAAGCTTCTGCTCTATGAAATCACGCCGGAGCATAAGATTAAGAATTTTGAAGAAACGGGCGATGTGGATTTTGCCTACGAGATTCCGGGGCTTGCGCGCTACCGCGCCAACTTTTTTCAACAAAAATACGGGATCGCGGCCGTGTTTCGGGAGATTCCCAGCAAGATTGCCACGTGCGCGGAGTTAGGGATGCCGTCTGTCGTGTCCAAGCTGGCGATGCTGCCGAGGGGCCTTGTACTGGTAACGGGGCCTACCGGAAGCGGTAAATCCACGACGCTAGCCGCAATTATCGATGAGGCGAACCGCCTGCGCAAAGACCATATCATCACGATTGAAGATCCGATCGAATTTGTCCACAAGAGCCAGAGTTGCATCGTCAATCATCGCGAAGTCGGGATTCACACGAAAACCTTTTCCAACGCACTGCGCGGCGCATTACGTGAAGACCCGGACATCATTATGGTGGGCGAAATGCGTGACCTGGAAACGACGGCGCTTGCGGTCGAAGCGGCTTCTACCGGCCACTTGGTGTTCGCCACCATTCATACGACCAGTGCGGTTAAAACCGTCGATCGCATTGTCGAGATATTTCCGGAATCGGAGCAGTTGCAAATCCGTTCAACGTTGGCCGACGGACTTAGGGCTGTCATCTCCCAGGTTATCTTCAAAAGAGTGGATATCAAGGCACGCTGTGTCGCCCTCGAAATTCTCATCGCTACACCGGCTGTTCGCAACCTGATCCGGGAACAAAAAACGTATCAGATTCCGTCCATGATTCAGACAGGTAGAAAATACGGCATGCAGCTTTTGGATGATGGTATTATGGATCTCTACAACCGGGGCTGGATCAGCGGAGAAGACGCATATATAAAGGCGAATGATAAGGGCAGATTCCGTTCGCTTTTGAAACATCCACCGACAGATTTTACCGAAGCCTAGAGAGGATTTCTTATGAGAAAACCGGAAATCGATCACATCCTGATCAAAATGCTGGAATCCAATGCCAACATTTCCGACGTGATCCTGACCGTCGATAAGCCGTTTCAAGTGGAGGCCGCCGGTATCCTGTTGCCGGTCGATTTCGAACCGCACTTCGAAAAGCTGACGCCGTTTCAGACGGAGGTATTTGCTCTGAATCTGATTAATCAGGACCGCCGGCTGATGGATGCTCTCATTAACGAAGGATCTTGCGACTTATCTTACGAATTGCCCGGCATCGCCCGTTTCCGCGTGAATATTTTTTCGCAGCGTGGTCAATATTCTCTTGTTTTGAGAAAGCTCGAAACGCAGATCCCGTCGTTCGCCGAATTAGGTCTTCCGGAAGCCTACCGCCGTGTGGCTGTGGAGAAAAACGGCATTATTCTGGTCACGGGCGCAACCGGTTCCGGTAAGACAACGTCGCTTGCCGCTGTGATTAACGACATTAACGAGAAAAGTCCGATACATATCATTACACTGGAAGATCCTATCGAATATACGCACACGCAGAAAAAGGCGACCGTCAATCAGCGGGAACTGGGCAAAGACTTCGATTCGTTTGCCAGCGGACTGCGCGCAGCCCTGCGTCAGGCGCCTAAAGTGATTCTCGTTGGCGAAATGCGCGATCGGGAATCTATTGAAATAGCGCTGAACGCCGCAGAAACGGGCCATCTTGTTTTGAGCACCCTGCATACGACCGACGCCGGTCAGACCATTAACCGAATTTTGGGCATGTTTGCGATTGATGAGGAAAATCAGATTCGAACGAGGCTTGCCGATTCGCTGCGCTGGATTATTTGTCAGCGGCTGCTGCCCAAGGTCGGCGGCGCTCGGGTTGCCGCCTTCGAAGCTCTCGGGACGTCTATGAGAGTCAAGGACCTGATTCTTCACGGTGAAAAGGATGGCAATAGTTTTGAAGATATTATTCAGCAGGGCAGGGCCTTCGGCATGGTCACATTTGATAACTGCATCATCGAGCTCTATGAGAAAGGGCTCATTACCGAAGATACGGCAAAGGCTTATGCGTCTAATCGTTCGAATGTGGGACGCGGTATCGATGCCATTAAAAATGCCCGCGGCGAAAAAACAACTGATCTGGGCAAACTTGAGGTCGATCGATCTTACGGAAATAAAGGTGGAGAAAATGTCTGGAGTTAGAGGCAAAGTCCTTTTCCCGACGGATAAGTAAGGAGATATCAATGGCAGAAGAGAAACCCAGGCCGGGTGCTAAAACGGCGTCAGAAGGAATGGACTATTCAGGCAGACCTTTCGGGCATATCATGCCGGATGCGGACACAGCAATGATCTGCGAACAGGATCCCATCATTCGGGATAAGATCGTATCGGAACTCAAGAAAATGGGGTTTCTGACGGCTCAGCCGGCTTCGTACAAAGAAGCCCTGAAGCACATGCGTTTTCATCTTTTCAATGTTATTTTCGTCGATGAGGATTTTGATACGGGCGTCTGGGATACCAATAACGTCTTACGCTACCTGGAAAACCTGAATATGGCCGTCCGCAGAAAAATTTTTGTCGCCCTGGTCAGCTCCACTCTGACGACGATGGACAACCTGGAAAGTTATAACAAGAGTGTTAATCTTTTGATCAACAAGCGTGATGTCGGCTCGGTAGAAAAAATATTGCGCCAGGCGATGGCGGAACACGAAGATTTCTATCACATTTTTAAGGAAAAGATTCAAAAGTAACGTCGCAACAAATGGGTAAGAGACGGTTTGCCGGTGTGCGACCAGGGTGATGTCCAAGATGGCGCAAGGTCATACGTGCAAATATCAACTCTTATTGGCTTAACCCCGAGAGGGCGTCTGACCCGAGGCTATGTAAGCTGCTTCCAGATGGCTGCGGCAGGGTGTCGATTCATCGTAGGCAAGAGCGGTTTCAAACGCTTTGGCCGCATCGGTAAACAATGCCGCTTTCATCAGGCAATTGCCCAGCCGGTTGAAATAGGCCGCCGCAAAAGAACGATTATATCGGCATGCCTTTTCGTATTCTGCGAAAGCACTATCCGGCTCTTTTAGAGCGACCAGCATGTCTCCCAGAAAACAATAATACAGGCTGTTTTGCGGAGCAAGTGTCAGGCACTCCTCAATCAGTCTTTTGGCAGTCGTGAGATGGCCTCCCCTGAGGCATAAACCGGCGGCTTGAAAGAGATAGCGATCCGTTTCCTCGGGATCAATGAGACCCGCCTGCCGGTATGCTTCTTCGCCGGCTTCAATTTTTTGCGCAGTCAGCAGAGCTTCGCCCAACCGGCAGTAATATGCGGGATTGTCTGCTTCCATCACAGTCAGCTGACTGAAGATGCCGCAGGCCTTTTCGTTGTTGCCTGCCAGAAGATAGGCGTTGCCCAGTTCTTCGAGTAACCCGATGTCCTGCGGCTGGACGCTGACGGCTTTTTCGCAAAGCCGGACGAGTTTTCCAATTGCGCCCTCCTGCCTGTAGATCCGCACCAGTTCATCATAGGCGAAACCGGTAAAGACTTTACGTTGAAGCTCACGATCCAGCAGGATTTCCCAGTAGTGGACGGAACGCTCTTTGTCGCCGCTATCCCAGAAGGCCCAAGCCAGACGAAGCAGCACCGATTCATCCTCGGGATGAACCCCATGGATCTCTTCCAGGCCGGCAATGGCCTCAATATATTTCCCCTGCTTTAGGAGGCGGTCGGCCAAGTCAAGCTTCCCTGTCATGTCGCTGGTTTCAATCATAGGCAAAAAAAAGGGGGAGAAGATTCTCCCCCGATGGGTTTCAGCAACTGCAGGAACCGCAACCGCCGCCTTCCTGAGAGAGATTGGATGTTAACTTAAAACCCGCTCCCTGAGGGGTGGTGATAAAATCAACGTTGATGGGTTGAGCTTGGTTCAACAAGTCTTTGTCGATGACAAATTTTGTTCCCTTCTCTTCAATCACTTCGTCTTCATTCCTCGGCTCGTCCAGAGCCATGCCCAAAGAGGGCCCGGATCACCCAATCGACATCGTGATGCGGATGGCCGCATCCGTATTCTTATCCTTGAGAAAATCCTTGATAACTTCCGAGGCTTTGTCTGTAACTGTAAGCATATACACGTTCTCCTTTTGGCGATGTCTTTTCGACACCAATCTTTCCCGTAACTTATCCATATTTGGTCTATTGTCAATTACAATTTTGGTGTTTGCGTCAAGCTGCCGTATTTACTTATCAAATGATAAATTTGTTTATGTTGACAATACTCACGTATCTTGTTTATGATTTTGGCAATCAAATATTCGACAAGGGAGACCTTCTGATGAATATCATTAAAGCCGCCTTCATATCCCTGATGCTGGCAACAGCCATTCCGGCTGCGGCGGAGAATTTTACCGTCAAAGGTGATATGGCATCGACCATCCATTACCGGTTGCAGCATCAGATCACGGCCGGAGATGCGATGCAAAAACTGATGCTGAGTTTTGTCGTTCCGGAAAGTTTCGACTCTCCCACGTACAAGCAATCGATTACGAATTTTAAGATTACCTTTTCGCCGCAAGCCCAGGAACAAACGACCAACACGGATGCCCGCGGCAATAAGACCATTCTGGCGACGTGGAATCATGTCCCGTCCGTCATTGATGCCGTTGTGTCTTTTGATGCACAAACCAACACGGGCCTTAAAGCCATTGAGACTCACGCCCCCTTTCCGCTCACCGACGTGCCTGATCATCTGAAAGTCTATTTGCAGACATCCGAGCAGGTGCAGACTGATGCCCCGGCCATCCGGGAACTGGCGCATCAACTGACCCGCGATGTGAAGACCCAGTTTGACGCCGTGCAGCGGGTCGTGAGCTGGGTGGTGGATCATGTCCGATATATTAACCCTCCGGAGCAATACGATGCGCTTTACTCTCTTAGTACCGGCATGGGAAACTGCCAGAATTTTTCCCATCTGGCCGCCGCGCTTTTACGCAACGTCGGCATTCCCGTGCGGATCGTCAACGGCGTCACGATGAATCAGCCGTTCAATGTGGTTTGGGAAAAGGGAACCTTGACATTTAAGATGGGTCAGGGCAGGCATTCCTGGGTAGAGGTTTGGTTCTCCGATCTGGGCTGGGTTCCCTATGATCCGCAGAATACGCAGTTTTTTGTTTCCAACCGATTTGTCCGTATCGAAGTGGGCGTGGATAATAATGAAACCAAGAATGATGGTTTGGTCCGTTGGGCTCAGAGCGCGGAGGCGCGTAATAAGCCGAGACTTCAGGAAGCCATCGATGCAAGATTCCTGACGGATTCGACGAAGGTGATGGCCACCAGACAGAATTATGGTCCAAAGAATCTGCTCCTGGGGCCCAATGTCCAGGCGCAGTTCAAAAAGATCGAAAGTCCGCCTCAACCGCCGCCTCCGGTGATTATCCCGCCGGAGATCAAGAAGAAACTGCGCTACGAGGTTCCATTCGTATTCGGCAATCTGGTCTTTCCGGAAAATATCGACTTTGCTTTTCCCCGCGTGACGAAGGCCAGAGGCAAAGGCTCCTTTGAAATGTCCCGCAATTTTCTTGTGGAGACGGCTGAATATGTAACGACGAACGCAACGCAATATGCACAAGTCGTGGAATTGGCCAAGCCGGCAACGCTTCATAAAGTTGGACTGGCGCTGCACAAGTTCGGCGGCGAAGGCTGGCTCTGGGTGGATATTTTTAAAGACGATGACGGACGTCCGGGAGAACCGTTATGTACAACCCAGATGATGAGTCTGGACGATATTTCCGCAAAGCCCGGCTATCGCTGGGTCAACTTTACTTTTGCCGATAAGGAAAGGCCGGTGCTGATGCCGGGCGCCTACTGGATTGCGCTTGGTTTTTCCGGGACGCCGATTGTCAACTGGTTTTATACGTATGGAAAACCGGTCGGTCCTGTTTACGGCACCCGTTACAAGAGCGTTTTTGCCGAAGGTTGGAGCGGCGCTCTCAATTATGAATTCAATTACCGGGTCGTGGGGATGACGGTGAAGTGAGCGCTCGCAGCAAAGAACGCGGCATGTTGCCCGAAGCCGTCAAAGCGGCAAGCCAGCGCAGCCTGACTGCGGTGACTGCACAATAATGGCTCCAGATTATCCACCGCAGGGAGTTTCTTCTGCAATTGACTGTCTGGCTTGAACAAGCGTTTCATCGAAGTATTTTTCGAGTTTATCATTGGCGCCGCGCAGGCCGTCGATGACAGCCCGGGCCCAGTTCAGGTAATCGAGCCGTCTCTCCCGCGGCCAGTGACCGGGCGGCGCGCTGGCAATATCGCGGACGTTGCAAATTTTATCGGCCAGTTTGATTTCCTGGGCACGCCGTGACAGATGGGGCGAGTGGATGATCTGGTTTTGTTTCCGTTCCTGTTTGGGCAGGCTTTTATCATCGCTCACTTCCCTGACCAGCGCCAGAACCGCGTTTCCAAAGTTCAGACAGATCTCTTCCGGGGTCGTGTCCGTGTCTTCAAGCGTATCATGAAGGAGGGCAGCGACGATGGTGGTGACATCATAAACCTCGCCGATCGTCCACAAGATATTGGCAACTTCAATAGGATGGTTAATATAGGGTGAAGCGGCTGTATCTTTTCTTCTCTGATGTCGGTGCTTTTCTGCGGAAAAATTCAGGGCTTTTAAAAACAGGGTCAAATCGGTTTTCAAACAGGCCTCCTTTTACTGCGGGATCATATCACAGCTAGGCTCTGCCGCACAAATAAAGTCTCGCGCCCTCTTTGAGATTGTCAGGCATCTGGGTTACACATTCCCCGCTTTTTCTAATACTTGGTCAGGATGAATGAGGCAGGGGGCAGGATCATGCCGGGCAGCAAGAGAATTCATGTCAAATCGGTGCTCATCCGGCAGCGGAGTGAGACTGCGCTTCTATAAACACCGGAACAGATCGGATTCTTCTTTTTAGTGATATCCGATCCGTCACTCGATACTCTCTAGTTGATGAATGACTTACCGGCCGTGAATGCGTCATTTACTCCGTCGGCGAAAATGGCCCGCAGCTTTATAAGGGAAACCCGGAAACGGCTGGAATGATCAAGCAGGTTTTGCCAAAAATCTCCACAACGCATCGCGATCTTTCCTGGCAGCATAATCGATACCGATTCTGGGTGTGGCCATGATATTGTCCGGGGCGATATCCCGATAAGGTTCCACCCACAGTTGTTTCCTCTTCGTCAAATCCCAGCCATAGAAGGTTTTGTCAATCGACAAAGCCTGGCACAATTTTGCCGGTCCATTGGTCAGGTCACGGTCCTGACGCTTGCGGCGAGCGCGCATTTGATCAAGGCCCGTGAGCGGCTCAATCGCCCGTATCAGGACGGCGCACGGTTTGTTTTCACCCTCGGTCACGATGTTCAAAAGATAGTGCATGCCGTACGTGAAATAAACATAGGCGTGACCGGGCTTTCCGAACATCACGGTATTGCGCATGGTTCGGCCCCGGTGCGCATGACAGGCGCTGTCATCAGTTCCGCAATAGGCTTCTGTTTCGATAATGATACCGGAAAGCTCCACGTTGTCCAACCGGCGGACCAGTCTCTTACCCAAAAGATCGCGCGCGACGTCCAGTGTCGGACGGTGATAGAATTTTCTGTCCAGAGCGATCATCAATTTCCCCAGTCGAGAAGCGGCATAATTCAACTTGACTTAGCCTGATCTTCGTTTTAATAATCCTGCACCATGATGCTGATTAATGTCAACTTCCGTGTGCTAAACGCATGATCTCTTCCATGCGAAGATCTCTTCGCAGTGCAAAACAAATTACACGTCCAGTTAGAGAATAAAGGAGCGGATGAATAGTCCTTCTTTTATAAATGATGAATAAATACAGCTTCATTTGGCGCCAACGCCAATTAAGCCTTTATGGCATGGATTGTGCTTCTTCGCGGGCAGTTGCGTATAACGGATTCGTGGATATTTTGTAATGACATTTGAGGAATAAAATGAACGAAATGAATGGCAAGGCGGTTGTTTTTCCCGGCCAGGGATCGCAAAGACAGGGAATGGGGAAAGATTTTTACGATCAGATCCCAGTCTGCCGGCAAACCTACGAGGAAGCGTCGGATGCCCTCGGATTGGATATCGCAGCGATTTGTTTTCAGGAAGACGCCCGTCTAAATCTGACGGAATATACGCAGCCCTGCATTGTGACGACTGAAGTAGCGATGCTCCGCGGGCTTGCAGAAAAATATGGATTTAAAGCGGATTATTTCGGTGGTCATTCTCTGGGAGAGTTCACTGCACTGGTCGCCGCGGGGGTCATGCCCTTTGCCGATACGGTGCAGATTGTCCGCGAGCGTGGAAAGTTGATGCAGGAAGCCGTTCCCGTTGGCGTCGGTTCGATGGCGGCCGTCATATCCGAAGGAATCGATGTCGAGGCTTTAAAGAAGATGCTGTCGGATTTGCCGATCGATATCGCGAACATCAATTCTGCAAACCAGGTCGTGATCAGCGGGGATGCCGCTTCTCTGCCGGAAGCTGAAATCCGGTGTAGAGAACTGTTTCAGGCTCCCAAGACCTGTCGGTTTATACAGCTCAATGTCAGTGCCCCTTTTCACAGCAGGTTTATGAAAAAGATTGAAGAACCTTTTGCGGGGACGCTCAAAAGATTCAGCAAATCCTTCAAGCCGGATCATGCGCCCCAGGTGACGTCCAATTATCAGGGGTCGTATCATGCTGCAAGCATCGATGCGGTGGCGGGCAATTTGGTGAGTCAATTGTCCCATTCCGTATTGTGGCGCGATAACATGCAGGCTTTGTCGGCCAAGGCCTTCCAGATTTACGAAATCGGCCCGGGACGGCCGTTGAGAGATTTCTTCAAAACGGTGGGTGTCACCTGCGAATCCATCACCGGGCTTACCGCGGCGGAAAAAATCTTTGCGAAAGCGAATCAATAAACAAACAATAACTTTCTCCTCTAAGATAACGAAAGGCAGACTATGGATTTAAGTTTTAGTGACAATCAACTCATGTATGTGGAGACCGTGCGCAAGCTGGTCAAAAATTCAATCACACCCCACATCCTGGAACTGGAGAAGGCGCATCGATTTCCTTGGTCGATTATTGAAACGGCCTGGAAAATGGGCATCGTCAATCTGTGCATTCCGGAATCGGTGAAAGGGTTCGATATCGATGTGTTTTCATCGGCGCTCATTATCAAGGAAATTTCTTACGGCGATACGGGCATAGCCACATCCGCCATGTGCAATGATCTGGCCAACGTCGTGATCAGCCGGCACGGCACGGAAGAGCAGAAAGAACGTTTCCTGCGTCCCTTTGTCGAGAAGCCGCTCCTCGCATCTTTTTGTCTGACTGAGCCAGGCGCCGGTTCGGATAATTCCATGATGACCAGTTTTATCGCCAAACGCGATGACGGTACTTACGTGTTGAACGGATCGAAGTGTTTCATTACCAATGCATCTTACGCATCTCAATTCACCGTTTTATGCAAGGTGGGAAAATCCACGAGCAACTTCATGGCCTGCGTGGTCATTCCGGTTCCGCACGTGACGTCCACCGATCTCCCTGACGTTGGCGGTTCCACCCGGGAGATCAATCTACCCACCGGCGGTAAAATTACGATCGGCAAACCTGAAGATAAGCTGGGGCAGCGACTGTCCAACACGGCGAGCGTCACCTTTGACGATGTCATCATCCAGCCGGATCAGATCATCGGGGATCGCCGTTTCGGTTTTAAATATATCGTGGATGTGCTCGACTACGCGCGGCCGATGGTCGCGGCGATCGGTCTGGGGCTGGCCAAAAGAGCGCTGGATGTGACGATCGCCTATACCCGGGAACGCAAACAATTCGGTCAGCGCATCTGTGATCTGCCGGTGGCCAGGGACATGATCACGACCATGTGGAAGAAAGTCGAATTGGCCGAGTTGTCGCTCATCAAGGCGACCTGCAAAATTCAGGAGAAAGCCAAGGATGCCGGCATCTATGCGTCACTGGCGAAAAACTGTTGCGCCGAAGCTGCGGTCTTTTGTTCGACTGAAGGATTGCACCTGCATGGCGGGTATGGATTTACAACAGACTATGAAATATCCAAGCTGGCGCGCGACGCCCATATCATCGACATTTATGAGGGCGTCCGCGAAGTTCAGAATATGATCATCGGGCGGGAGATCGTTTAGCGATGTTATACCTGCATGGCATGGGGCATTTCAATCCGGAGATTGTGATTTCCAATCAGTTTCTGGAAGACCTGGATATCGGGACCAGCAACGAGTGGATTCTCGAACGTGTCGGCATCGCCAATCGCCGGACCGTTTTACCCCTGGAATATATTAAACGGACAAAGAACGAAGACTTCCGGGCCGCCTTTGAAGCGCGGCTTTATACCAATGCCCAGATGGGGGCAAAAGCGGCCCGGGAGGCGCTAAGGCGAGCGTCGTTGTTACCTGAGGATATCGGCATGGTGATCGCGGGGAGTTCATCCCCCGACAATATCGCGCCGGCGGAGTCCTCGGCTGTCGCCGCGGAGTTGGGGATCGAAGTGCCCTGCCTTGACATGAACTCGGCGTGCAGCTCCTTCGGGATGCAAATGAATTTTCTGTCTAAAATGGATCCGGAGACTCTGCCATCTTATGTGCTGGTCGTTGATTCGGAAACACTGACCAAGTCGGTAAGTTATGCGGATCGGTCCATGGCTGTTCTTTTCGGTGATGGAAGCAGTGCGGCGGTCGTCTCGACAAAAGTACCGTCCCGATCTGTTTTTTGCGATTGCAGTTACGGGTCACGTCCTTCCGCCTGGGAGAAAGTCGGTATTGACTGGAAATGGCGTTTCTATCAGGACGGCAACGCAGTCCAGGGATTTGCCATCCGTAAGACCACCGAGGGCATACGGGATTTGAAGGATATCTATGCCGCCGAGGCGAAACGATTTATTTTTATCGGGCATCAGGCCAATTTTAGCATGCTCGAGACCGTTTGTGAACGCACGGGCATTGCCCCCGGAAATCACTGGTATGGCGTTGATCAATTCGGCAATATCGGCTGCTGCGGCGCACCTTCAGTGCTCTCCGCACACTGGGATGATTTGCAATCGGGCGACCGTGTCGCCATGTCGATCGTCGGGGCGGGGCTGTCCTGGGCGCATCTGATGCTGAAAGTAGAGGATAAACCTTAATGGATAAACCGGTTGCATTGGTAACGGGAGGCGCCACCGGAATCGGCGCTGCCTGCGTGCGGGCACTGGCGGCGGAAGGGTTTTGCGTCGGTATTCATTACCGGAAAAGCGGTGAAAAGGCACAGGCGCTGCTTGCCGAAATTAAAGACGGTTTTTTGGTTCAGGCGGATCTTGCCAGCATCGAACAAATTGATGCGATGACCGCTAAGCTGAAGGATCAGGCCGGACGGATCGATGTATTGGTGAATAATGCCGGTCTTTCCATCAACGCCGATATTATCTCGATGAAAATTGAGCAGTTCGATGCGCAGCGGGTCTTGACGCGAGGCGTCTGGTATCTGACCAAAAGAATTTTGAGGCAGTTTATGATGCGGAGTTCATCCGGCCGGATCATCAATATCTCCAGCGTTGTCGGTCACACCGGCAATCCCGGGCAGATCGCCTACACCATGGAAAAGGCGGCGCTCGACGCCTTCACGAAATCGTTGGCACAGGAGATGGCCGGACGCAACATTCTCGTCAATTCCGTCGCCCCCGGTTTTATTGAAACGGACATGACCGGAGAACTGCCCCCGGAAGTGAAAGAAAAGATTATGGCCGGTATTACACTGGGACGCATCGGCCGGCCTGACGAAGTTGCGGAAGTGGTCGCTTTTCTCGCCCGGAGAGGAAGTTACATTAACGGGTCGGTGATTCACGTCAACGGAGGCCTTTATGGGGGCTGATGAAAGCATCATCCGCGAAGTCCTGGCGCTGGTGCCGCAGCAAAAGCCGTTCCGTTTCATTGACGAGATTATTCGCCTCGATGAGGAAGAAATTGTCGGGGCCTACCGTTTTCGAGAAGACGAATTTTTTTATCCGGGGCATTTCCCCGGTCGGCCGATTACTCCGGGGGTGATCCTGGTGGAATCGATGGCGCAGATCGGCGTCGTGGCCTACGGCATGTATTTGCTGGCCCGTCAGCGAAATGTGCGGCCAAGCGAAATGAAAGGTCCGCTCAGTCTTTTTTCACTGGCCGAAGATATCGAATTTAAGGGCATCGTGAAGCCCGGCGAAAGAGTGATTGTGAGGGGGAAGAAAATATATATGCGAAAAGGGGCCCTAAAAGTGGACGTCAGTATGGAAAGAGAAAATGGCGAAGTGGTCTGTGAAGGAAAACTGGCCGGAATGGGAGTGGAAAGATGAGAAGAGTCGTGGTTACAGGAATGGGCGTTGCTGCCCCAAACGCTCATGGTCTGGAAAATTTTGAACAGGCGCTGCGCGAAGGCCGTTCCGGGATACGCTTTCAGCAATTGTTGGCGGACCTGAAGTTTGGGTGCCAGATCGCGGGGATTCCGGAAAATTTTGATGCGATCCGTAAGAGCTATTTCGATCACGAGAAACTGATGTCGATCAACGACAATATCGGTTATGCGTCGGTATCGGCGGTGGACGCTTGGACGGACGGGGGTTTCAAGATTCCCGACGGCGATGACGAAACAGTGGACTGGGACACGGGTGTGATTGCCGGTTCCGGCATCGGCGGCATGGATACCATTGCACAAAGTGTTGTGCCCATGATTAACGAGGGCCGCGTCCGACGCCTGGGTAGCCGAATTGTGGAGCAGGTGATGAACAGCGGCACGAGCGCCCGCATCGGCGGGCTGATCGGCGCTGGGAATAAAGTGACGTCGAATTCATCGGCCTGCAGCACGGGGAACGAGGCTATTATCGACGCCCTTTGGAGAATAAGAGACGGTCTGGCCAAACGGATGATCGCGGGTGGATCGGAGGGCGCGACGCCCTATATCTGGGGCGGCTTTGACGCCATGCGCGTCATCTGTCGCAAATTTAACGATAATCCGGCCGCAGGTTCCCGGCCGCTGTCCGCCTCAGCCTGTGGATTCGTGCCCGGCTCCGGCGGTGCCATGCTGCTTCTGGAAGACCTGGAAACCGCGCTTAACCGCGGGGCGAGAATTTATGCAGAGGTCGTGGGCGGAGCGGTGAACAGCGGAGGGCAGCGAATGGGCGGTTCCATGACGGCTCCCAATCCCGAGGGTGTGAGACGCTGCATCCGCGCAGCCGTGGCCGACGCGGGTATTGATCCGCATGAGGTGGATGCCATCAACGGGCATTTAACAGCAACCTATGCCGATCCCATTGAAGTCAAAAACTGGGCCGCGGCTCTCGAGAGGACGCCGGAAAATTTTCCGTATATCAACTCGACAAAATCACTGATTGGCCATTGCCTGGGCGCCGCCGGCGCAATTGAAAGCGTCGCGTCTGTGCTGCAGGTCTACCGGGGATTTGTGCATCCCTCGATCAACTGCGAGGACGTGCATCCGGATATTGCTCCCTATGCTTCGAAGATTCCGCAGAAATGCATCGAATTTCCCGAGTTAAAGTATCTGGCCAAAGCAGGTTTCGGTTTTGGGGATGTAAACAGCTGCATTATATTTAAGAAATGGGAAGAAAAATAATAATATTAAAGGAGTTCAATAAAAATGGATGAAAAGAAAATTTTTGAAGAAATGGTGAATATTCTCAAGGTGTATACCAAGGACGTAACCCTTCTGGAAAAGGCCACGCTGGATACGCATATCCTGAATGATTTAAAAGTCAACTCGGCACGCCTGGTGGATGTTATTATCAAGTGTGAGGACGTATTCGGGATCAGCGTTGACGACGATGAGGCGGACAAGATTCGCACCATCGGCGATGCAGTGAAGATCATTAAATCAAAACTCGGGTAAAAGAAATGGATGTACGATCCAAATTTTGGCTGCATTTGCAGAACTTTTTAGGGCGCCTGGCCATTACCTTTGTCGCACCGTTTTACTTTATCCTTGCGCATGCGTTCCATTACCGCATCAGGAACCTGCGGGAACTCCGCCGTCAGTGCGCGGCGGAATTCGCCAGGCATAAGGGACCCTGGTTGGTCTGTGCCAATCATTTAACCATGATTGATTCCTTTCTGCTGAGCTACGCGGCCTTCAGTTTCGGCAGGCACTTTACGCAGTATAAAAAGCTGCCGTGGAATCTGCCGGAAAGAAGAAATTTCCAAAGCAATATTTTTCTGGCGGTGCTATGTTATCTGTCCAAGTGCATTCCCGTTGATCGGGGTGGTTCCCGGGAGAAGATGAAGCAGGTGCTCGAGACCTGCATCTATCTCCTTCGCCACGGGCACTCCATCATGATTTTCCCGGAGGGAGGCAGATCGCGCACCGGCCGTGTGGATAAAGAAAATTTTTCCTACGGTGTCGGCCGGTTTGTTCAGGATGCGGAAGACTGCAACGTCATGTGCATCTACCTGCGTGGTGATAAGCAGCATAAATACAGCCTGATTCCCGCCTGGGGAGATACGTTTTACGCGCAGATGGAAGTACTTAAACCGGCGCCTGTGAACCAAGAGGGTCTGCGTGCGCAGCGGTTGTATGCAGCGCAGATTATCGATCGGCTTGCCAAGATGGAGGAGACGTATTTTGCCTCATATCGGGAACGACGTCGTGGATTTGACCAGTCCGGCGAATGTGCAAAAAAGCACGGATTTGCGCTTTCTGAAGAAAATCCTCACCGATACTGAAATTGAGCGGGTCCGTTGCGCAAGCGAGCCCGAAGCGGCGCTCTGGTCTTTTTGGGCCTGCAAAGAAGCGGCTTATAAAGTTATGAAGAAACAGACCGGCGATGCGGCTTTTATGCCGCGCCGCTGGTCTGTTTGTTTCCGGTGCTCTCGGCCAAACCCTGAACGAAACGGTCTCCATCCGGTCAAGGGACAAGCACAGAATCAAAATCTGACGGCAAGCACTGCCGGTTATGTCGCTTCTTCGGAGAGAGACGACATCCCTTTCTTGCTCCTTTCCTCTCCATCCTATGTTCATGGCCTCGCCGCCGATCAGATCGATTCTCTCGAGAAGGTCATCTGGCGCGTCGCCGTGTTGCCCGATGGACGGGACGAGAGAGGCGCAGATCCATCCGCGTATGTCCGTTCATGTCTTACGGATGCACTGTCCGGGTTCCTTCAGGCTGAGCAGGCGCGAGTCAAAATATTCCGGGCTCCCCGCGAGCGCGGCGAGCTTGAACCGCCGGCGGTTTATCTTGATGGCATCAAAACGCAAATAGACATCAGCATGAGCCATGACGGACGATTTGTTGCCTACGCTTTTCTGACGTGACGAGCCGGCGGTTTTCTTCGCGGAAACCTCCGATATTGTGTTGTAAGGTTATTTTTCTTGTGCTAAGCAAAACTTCACTGCAAGCATGATTAATTGATCGTAAAAGAGGAGGGGACATGAATTACGGGGAAGTTGTTGCCCTGGTGACCGGCGGAGCATCGGGGTTGGGAGCTGCTACGGTGCAGGAGTTAGCCGCGCGGGGAGCTAAAGTCATCATCGCCGATCTTGATGCGGTGAAGGGTGAATCTCTGGCCGCCGAAACTCCGGAGCGCGTCGTTTTCGTTCCGGTGGATGTGACCAATGAGGCGGATGTTCGCCTCGCGATAAAAGAAGCGGTTGACCGGTTTGGTCGAATCAGCGTTGCGGTGAATTGCGCCGGCGTTCCGGACGCGGGCAAAATATTGGGCCGGAAAGGTCCTCTGCCGCTGGCCTCATTCAACAAAGTGATTCAGATCAATCTGGTCGGAACCTTGAACGTGATTCGTCTGGCTGTCGAACAGATGGTTAATAACACTCCCAACGCTGAAGGCGAAAAAGGGGTCATCATAAATACCGCGTCCATTGCAGCATTTGACGGTCAGGTCGGTCAAGCGGCTTACGCGGCTTCCAAGGGGGGAATCGTGGGGATGACGCTGCCGATTGCGCGGGAATGCGCCGATTACGGCATTCGGGTCGCGACGATTGCCCCGGGACTATTTGAAACGCCGCTCATGTCCGGTATGCCGCCGGCGGTCAAAGAGAGCATGGCCCAGGGAGTTCCATTCCCGAAGCGGTTGGGAAGGCCCATGGAATATGCCCGGCTGGTCCTGCACATTATCGAAAATCCGATGCTCAACGGCTGCTGTATTCGTTTGGACGGTGCGCTCAGAATGCCGCCCAAGTGACGAAAGACTTTTGGTGATCTCATGTCTCACGGATGATGATCCGGGGGAATTGATCAAAAAAGCGTTGTGAATGCATGTCGTCTGCTTATCGATTCGAACGAATGATAACGGGTACTTTTTGAATCTATGAAGCCGTCCCCGACTGGAAATATTTCGCAGGGTATTGAATCAATTATATTTCATCAAGTCTTTGACATGGTGGACATCGGTCTCGTTATCCTCGACCATGATCTGCGCGTCAGTTACTGGAACCGTTGGATGCATCTTCACAGCCATATCGAGCCCGAAAAAATCATCGGATCGTTTGTGTGCGATGTTTTCCCCAACTTAAAGCGGCCGCGGTTTTTAAATAACTGCAAAGCCGTTTTCACTTTCGGAAATTTTTGTTTTTTTTCTCAAAAGCTTCACCATTACTTATTCCCGCTTAAACCGATCAGTTCTTTTGATTCTGATTTCAAATATATGCAGCAAAACTGCACGATCGGACCGTTGCGTAATGAAAATAATGATATTACCCATCTCTTTATTGCCGTTCACGATGTGACGGAAACCGTCGGCTTCGAGCAGAAGCTGATGGAACTCAACATGATGGATGCATTGACCGGCGTGAATAACCGCCGGAGCCTCGAATTGCACTTGAAGGACGAGGTAGACCGCCATAAACGACACGGTCGTCCTTTGAGCCTGATCATGTTCGACATTGATCATTTTAAACACGTCAATGACACGTATGGTCATCAGTGCGGCGACTCCATCCTTCAGGCGATCGCCGAACTGATTAGCACTTCCATCCGCAGCGAAGACATTCTGGCACGCTATGGCGGTGAAGAATTCTGCTGTATATTGCCGGAAACTCCGCTTTCCGTGGCGGTTGTCCTCGCTGAACGGTTCCGGGAGGCAATTGCCGGCCACGTATTTTCGTTTCAGGATCATCGTATCCGTCTCACGATCAGTCTGGGAGTATCGGCGATGGGAATAAATACGGCAACGGCGGATGCACTTTTGAAAAACGCCGATGAAGGCCTGTATGCGGCGAAAAACAGGGGACGCAACCAGCTTGAAGTTGTTCGTTCGGCGAAAGACGATTGAAGCGCCATTTTTGATATGTGAGCGTTTACGGCAGGACATGAAACATTATCTCCCCGGGTGCGAGGTCGGTCATGATTAGAAAAATATTGATTGTTGACGATTCGCCTGTTTCCATCAAAATTATCAAGAGCTGCCTCCCCAGGGATCGCACCTATGAATTGTACGATGCGGCAGACGGCAAGATCGGGGTGGAGTTGTTCAAACGAATCAAACCGGATCTGACGTTTATGGACTTGACCATGCCGGTGATGAACGGCTTCGAAGCCTTGCAGGAAATCATGAAACTGGATTCCCGGGCGATGGTCGTGATTGCCACTGCCGATGTTCAGATTAAGGCCATTGCCCGAGCCCATGACCTCGGTGCTTTTTCCGTTGTGAGAAAACCGCCGACAAAAGAAAATATCGCCGCTGCGATTTCAGAAGTTGAAAAAGCGCTCATGGCGCGGGGATAATTTATGAGTTCAAACATTCAAGACGCCATGATCACCGCGGAAGAAACCGATATCCTGCAGGAAATCATGAATATCGCGTTCGGTCGCGCCGCTTCCGATCTCGCCGAATACATCGATATTTTGGTTATCCTCAGCGTTCCGTTCGTCAAGCTGCTGAGGTCATCGGACCTCCCGCCTTATATCAGCGCCGAAATTAGAGCCTATGACAAGGTTTCTCTGGTTGAACAGAACTTTTGGGGGAAGTTTAAAGGCAGCGCGTTCCTGGTTTTTCCGGCGGACAGCGGCAAAAAAATTCTGTCCCTTCTCGACGGGGGGGCGGAGCAATACTTTGAATCGGACCCCATCAATGAACTGGAAAAAGAGACATTCCGCGAAGTCGGTAATATCCTGATCGGCGCCTGCATCGGAAAGATTGCCGAACTGCTGGGGGATGTCATCACATATTCTCCACCCCGGGTGGTTGTGGAAAGAAGCCAGCGGGGAATCATATCAGACCGTCTCTTCGTCCCGGATAATCTGGCGATTGTGCTGAGAACCGTCTTTGAATTTAATGAGCAGAATATCAGCGGCTACCTTTTTATTATAACCAGTGACGAATCTTTTGCCTGGCTCAAGACGGCGTTGCATAATTTTCTGGAACAGTATGAATGTTGATCCTTTTGTTTTCTGCAGGCCGGTTCCGATAGCGGCGTCCGGTGTCCTGTTTATTCACTGATTTCTTTTCTCAATTTAATCGGTTTGATCTGTTTTTTACGCATGCGAAGATTGAGCATCTCGACGGCCACGGAAAAAGCCATCGCAAAGTAGATATAGCCTTTCGGCACGTGGACATCGAAACCCTCCACGATGAGCGTGACACCCACCAGAATGAGAAAGGACAAGGCCAGGATTTTGATGGTCGGGTGTGCATCCACGAAATTGGCAATCGGTTTCGCGGCAATCAGCATGATGCCGACGGCAACGATAATTGCAATCGCCATGATCGAGATGTGCTGGGCCAGTCCGACGGCTGTGATGACGGAATCCAGAGAAAAAACAATATCGAGGATGGCAATCTGAATCAGCACCGGCGCCATTTGCACCGTTTTGAGTTTTGGTCTTTCCTCTTCCAGACCCTCCAGGCTGCCGTGAATTTCATGGGTTGCTTTGGCGAGCAGGAACAACCCTCCACCGATGAGGATGATGTCGCGTCCCGAAATGCCCTGTCCGAAGATAGAGAACCAGGGCTCAGTCAAATTGGCCACCCAGACAATGGAAAAAAGCAGCGCGAGGCGGGTCAGCATCGCCAGCATTAATCCCAGATTACGGGCCAGATTTCTTTTGCGGGCGGGCAGTCGCCCGACCAGAATGGAAATAAAGATGATATTGTCAATACCGAGGACAATCTCCAGAGCGGTCAGGGTTCCGAGGGCAATCCAAGCCTCGGGACTGGCAAACCAGGCAAACATAGTCTCTCTCCATGCGTTCAATTAAATTGAAAAAACCAGCAGGATGAAAACTTTGTCCGCTGGTTATGCTTAATACCAACACTAAAGAAACGATAGCTTAGTTTAATTCCGTTTTCAAATTAAAGATGTTGTCAGACGGCAGGCGGAATATCGGTCAAGGGAATGGTCTTGCCGCAGATCGATGATTTATACCGCTTCCTGCGAATGCGGTTTGAAGCTAATATTCGATACCTGCCCGGTCCTTGATGCCGGCTGCATAGTGGTGTTTAATTTCCTTGACTTCACTTACTGTGTCGGCAAGTTTGATGACGGCTTTCGCCGCGTAGCGGCCGGTCAGAATCAGGTCCAGTGCCGGCGGTTTGTGGGTAATCAAGGCAATCAGGTCTTCGAGAGGGATCAATTTAAAATCCACGGCAACGTTGATTTCATCAAGGATCACCATGTCATATTTTCCCGAGCCGACGGCTTTTTTCGCCAAATCGAACCCCTGTTGGGCGAGCTCGATATCGATCGGTGCGGGACGGTCGCGCATGACAAAGCTGTCCAGGCCCGTGCGGATAATCGTCAGTCGCGGCAGGTATTTTTCTGCGGCAACAAACTCGCCATAGTTGCGACCTTTCATAAACTGGACGATAAAGACTTTTAGGCCCTGGCCGACGGCGCGCAAGGCCTGACCGAAAGCAGAGGTCGTCTTGCCCTTGCCGTTTCCGGTAATCACAATGACCAGCCCGCGATGAGGCGGTTGTGGAACGGCAGATGGTTTCCCGGCAGCGACCGGCTTCCTTCCTGCTTTTTGGCGAACTGCTTTTGTCATGGTATTTCTCCCGGTTTCAGAAAGCGATGCGCGATGGCTTCCGCTTCCGTATAAGGATCCACATCCCGATTTCTTACTCTTTGGGCGAGACTTTTCAATTCGCCGCTTTTGATCAGGCGATCCAGAACGGGTTCCAGGATACAGGACCGCAGCGCGTCTGTTATTTCCATCAGGGCTTTTCGTTCCATGCGTTCGGATAGTTGTCCGCTGATGACAAGATGCGCATAGTGATCGGATACTTTTTGCGCAAGCTGGGCCGTTTTTTCGGCAAAGTCCGCCGGTTCGTACAGATTGCCGATGCTCACGATGGGCGGCTGCCATGATCCCTTTGACTTTCGCGAGGCGGCCAGCAGCGCGGCAAGCTCGGTCTGGAGTTGCTTCGCGCCGGGGCGGTCGGCCTTGTTAACGGCGAACACATCGGCAATTTCCATGATGCCGGCCTTCATGGTTTGAATTTCATCGCCCATCCCGGGAACCAGCACGACGATGACACTGTGTGCATGGTTGATGATGTCGAGTTCCTGCTGACCGATGCCGACCGTTTCCACAATGACCACATCCTTGCCCATGGCTTCCATGACGTGGATGGCGTCGCCCGCGGCTTGCGAGAGCCCGCCGAGGGCGCCCCGCGTGGCCAGCGACCGGATGAACACTCCGTCATCTTCCGCGTGGCGAAGCATGCGGACGCGGTCGCCCAGGATGGCCCCGCCGGTGAAAGGGCTTGTCGGATCGACGGCCAGAACGCCCACGGTTTTTTGATGTTTGCGGAATTCGCCGATCAGCGCGTCCGTGAGCGTGCTCTTACCCGCGCCGGGTGCGCCGGTGATGCCGATGATAAACGATTTGCCCGTGTGCCGGAACAGCTGTTGGAGTCTGGGTCGCGCCTCGGGCAGTTTGTCTTCCAGATCGCGGATCAGACGCGAAGCGGTGCGGACATCGCCTGCGCATATTTTATCCGTAATATCCATGATAGCGATCAGTCTCTGTTTTGAATGTTGGTGCGAATCCAGTCCACAATCGAATCGAGCGAGGCGCCCGGCGTAAAGATGGCTTTAATGCCCGCGTCATACAGCATGGGGAAATCCTGATCGGGGATAATGCCGCCGCCGATCACGGTAATATCCGCCGCGTTCTTTTCTTTAAGCAATTCTACCACACGCGGAAACAAAATACGATGCGCTCCCGACAGGCAGCTCAATCCCACAAGGTCAACGTCTTCCTGAATGGCTGCGGAGGCGACCTGCTCCGGTGTTTGATGGCAGCCGGTGTAAATCACTTCAAATCCTGCGTCGCGAAAACAGCGGGCCAGGATGCGCGCACCCCGGTCGTGGCCGTCCAGACCGGGTTTAGCCACCATTACTCGAATTTTTCTTGCTGACATAATCTCTCCTTACAATACTTCTAATGCCGAATCGCATTTATCACGATGCCGCGGCGGCAAGAAGGAGGCGCCGGAGGCTTATTTCTAAAGTAACTGCCGAGCTCCCGTTTGGGTCTCAGGTTATATGCTGAGGACGCCCGTGACGCAGCCAACAGAGGCAGCCTTATCCAGGCAGCCTGGTTTCTTAATACAAGCCGGGGTCCCTGTATTCCCCGTAAACGTCGCGATAGACGTCGCAGATTTCCTGCAGGGTTGCCAGATTTTTAACCGCTACGATGCAGTAGGGCATCACATTCGTGCCGTTTTTGCAGGCGGCGCGGATGTCGCCTAGCGACTGTTTCACCGCACGGTTGTCACGTTTGCGACGGACGTCCCGAACCCTTTTGATCTGCTCTTCACCGATCTTTTCGTTAATTTCCATCAGCGGCACTGCATGTTGAACTTCGGTGACATACTTGTTGACGCCGACCATGATTTTTTCTTTGGCTTCAATCTGCTGCTGGAATTTGTAGGCCGCATCGGCGATTTCCATCTGAGGAAAACCTTTTTCGATCGCCGCGATCATGCCGCCCATGGCGTCGATCTTTTCGATATACTCCCAGGTCTTTTCCTCGATTTCATTGGTGAGGGATTCAACAAAATAGGAGCCGGCCAGAGGATCGATGGTGTTCGCGATGCCGGTTTCTTCAGCCAGAATCTGCTGGGTCCGCAATGCCACTTCCACGGCGTGCTCGGACGGCAGACAGAACACTTCATCGAGCGAGTTGGTATGCAGCGATTGCGTTCCGCCCATAACGGCGGCGAGCGCTTCCACCGTGGTGCGGATAATGTTGTTGTAAGGCTGCTGAGCGGTGAGCGAGCAGCCGGCGGTTTGCGTATGGAAGCGCATCCACAACGAACGGGGATTCTTTGCGCCGAAACGGTCGCGCATAATTTTAGCCCAGATGCGGCGCGCAGCGCGCAGTTTGCAGACTTCCTCAAAGAAATCGATGTGCGAATTAAAGAAGAATGACAGGCGTGGTGCGAAATCATCCACATTCATTTTTTTGCGGCGGATAACGTCTTCAACGTATTCGATGCCGTCCCGGAGTGTGAAGGCGAGTTCCTGAACTGCGGTGGCGCCGGCTTCGCGGATGTGATAGCCGCTCACGCTGATCGTATTCCAGCGGGGAACGTACTTGGCGCCGAACTCCACGGTGTCGCTGATCAGTTTGATGGAGGGTTCCGGCGGGCACATAAACGTCTTCTGCGCAATAAACTCTTTGAGCATATCGTTTTGAATCGTGCCGCCGATTTTGGTAAGCGGTACGCCTTTGATCTCGGCCGCCGCACAGTACATGGCCCACAGGACGGTGGCCGGCGGGTTGATGGTCATGGATGTGGTGACCTGATCGAGCGGAATGCCGCAGATCAGAGCCAGAAAATCTTCGAGCGTGTCGATGGCAACGCCGCACTTGCCTACTTCTCCCAGGGAGCGGGGGGAGTCGCTGTCATAACCCATAAGGGTCGGAAAATCGAAAGCCGTACTCAAGCCTGTCTGCCCTTCGCGCAAAAGCATATGCCAGCGGGCGTTGGTGTCCTGAGCGCTTCCCATGCCGGAGAACATGCGAAGTGTCCAGAGCCGTCCTCGGTAACCGGTGACCTGGTTGCCGCGCAGGTAGGGATATTCACCCGGAACGCCGATGTCCCGGGCAAAATTCATGTCCTTTAAATCTTCCGGTGTGTAGAGTCTTTTGATATCCAGATCGGAAACGGTGGAAAACCGGTCTTTCTGGTCGGGATTACTTTTCAATGCTTCTTGAACATCATTTCCCCATTTTTCAGAAAGCTTTTGAGATGTCTTTTGTGTCTCGTCCGAAAAATACAATTTTACCCCCTGTTGATTCGAGTCGTCGACAGACAGTGATCCTGAAGGGTCAGCAATAAGAAGCATTCACGACCTCTCCTCGCTAATGATTAAAGGGTCGCAAGCGGGAAAACCTCAAGAGGATTGCCTGTCAAAAAATTAGTCAGGGACTAACTCAAATGTTTTGTTTTTGTCAAGAGATATTAAGATTTCCATGTGCTTGCGGAAAGTCTTTGTCTCGATGTGGTAATACCGACTTTGGGGAAAAACGGGGCAAATGGTGAGGATTGATTTTGGAGTCACCCCAGTGCGCTCCAGGTGAAAGGAACACAAATAAAAAACGCTCCGGCCTGTTAAGGTCCGGAGCGTCGCTTTTTCGTTTCAAATGAACGACTAGATGGCTCTGACGTTTTCCGCTTCCAGGCCTTTTTTGCCCTGAACGACGTCGAAAGAGACCTGTTGGCCCTCATTCAGTGTCTTGAAGCCGCTGGACTGAATCGCGCTGAAGTGCACGAAAATGTCCGTACCGCCCTCTTGCTCGATGAAGCCGAAGCCTTTGCGTTCGTTGAACCACTTTACTTTACCTTCTGACATAGTACTAATCCTCCTTTCTCAAAATTTCCTAAGTCGAATTATCACTATGGCAGAAACAAAAAGGCCGCCAAATTCAAAGTACCAGGGCGGCCAACCTTGCGCTTTATCATGACACCATTCAACTTATTCCTTCGCTTTTTTCAATTATGACCCGCGAAGTTACGTGCACCTTAAAGTAATTGTGCATAATAGTCAAGGGTTATTTTTTAATACTTTCTTTTTGCTTATTTTTTAGCCGGAAGTCCCGACCCTGTTACCCACCTTCGGCTGCAGCCTTAAGTGTGCCGGAAGGACATGATACAGCCGGCAGAGGGCGTCTCCCTTTCGATTTCCTGTTTTTTTCTTTTCTTATGCGGCTGCTTCGGTTTTGAACATGGACATAACCTCAGCGAGCTCCTGGGCGCCCGCGGCATTCTCCTGTGTGACCTGATTCATCTCGAGGACCGCACGGTTCACTTGGCCAATACCTTGGGATTGTTCCTCCGTGGCTTTGGCGATCTCACCCATCAAGCCAACGACCCGTTCAGAGCTTTCGGTGACCTGTCTGAAGGCATTGTAGGTAATGGTCACAAGCTTTTCGCCGTTTTTGACCTTGGCAACAATGTCCTCCATCATGGCGGAGGAGTTTCTGGCGGCCTCGGCCGCCCGCAGGGCGAGGTTGCGAACCTCGTCGGCGACGACAGCGAAACCGGCGCCGGCTTCCCCGGCCCGAGCAGCCTCGACGGCGGCATTGAGTGCCAGGAGATTCGTCTGGAAGGAGATCTCGTCGATGGTCTTGACGATCTTCTGGGTCTGTTCGCTGGCGGTGGTGATCTCTTTCATGGAGCCGTTAAGCTCGGTGACGGAGGAATCGGCCTTCTTTATAACATCCTGGGAGGTAGACATGAGCTGGTTGGTCTGGGCGGCATTGCCGGCGCTCTGCTTGATCATGGAGGCCATTTCTTCGAGCGAAGATGATGTCTCTTCGAGCGCGGAAGCCTGCTTGGAGGCGGCATCGGAGAGTTTCCGGGCTGTGTAGGCGGATTGCCCGACGGCTTCGCCCATCTTCAGGCGCATCGCGTTTACGGCCTGGGCAAGTTCCCCGATCTCATCCCTGGTTTCCAGTCGGATCTCCTTGGTCAGGTCTCCTTCGGCTATCTCCCGAATGACGCCCACCGTCTGCCGGAGGGGACGGATGATCAATCTGCCCATGAAGAGGCTCACAAGGATAGAAAGTGCGATAGCCACAGCCAGGGCGATCAAAAAGGCTGTGGTGACAAGTTTGAACGTGGTATCGGCGGATCCGTATTGCTGCCGGCTCAGTTGCTGTTCATAGGTCAACAGTTCTCCGAGTTTGCCGTTCAGCGCCTGGAAAGCGTTCTCGATGGGGGTCATCATGGTGAGCGCCACGGCGGCGTCCGCCGTGGACATCCGGGTGACCTGGATGAGCATCGCCTCATAGGCGTCAAGCTCTTTCAGGACGCCTTCAAAGAGGGCCTTCTCTTTTGTGTCAAGTGGTTTGGCGATAGTGTTTTTGACCAGCGTTTTAGTATCGCCCATTGCCTTGAATATCTCTTTGCCGAGGGCCTCGATCTTGTTGGCATCCGCCCCCATGTTTGCGAAACCCAATAAGCGGTAAATGTCTTTATTTACCGATGTAATCTGAGTGATCAGTTGAGAGGCCTCCAGAGAAGTTTGAAAACGGGTGTTGACAATATCGTCCAAGGCCCCTTTCTGATTGGACATTCCCCAGTAGGACATGCCTGCGATTGTGATCATGAAGACCATCACAATAACAGGTGAGATCATGATCTTAAGGTTCATCTTGAGGTTTTTGAGCGTGGATTGCATGGGATCTCCTTTCCCTTTAAGCAGGACACTTCAAGTGATGCGGCCGGTCCATGCATTTTACACGGGCCGGCCGCCGGCCTCTTATTACTTGTAGGCACCACAGCAGATGACAATGTCTCCTGCCTTCTTCAAGTAGGTGATCTTGTGCTCTATCTTACCGCTTGCAGGGTTTTTGTATTTATAGTCGACTGTGCCGCCACCGCTCTTCTTTGCCATCTCGAGAATCTCTTTCCGGTAGAACTTGCCGTCCACATCAGGGGCGTTTAGGAGATTCATCCCCACGAGTTTTGCGTTGATGGGATGGGCGACCAGGGTCCCATTCATGTCGTAGGCAAAGATGTAAAGATCTCCCTTGACGAATTTACCCTTCGGGTTGTTGAATTCCTTCAGCGCCGTATCCTTGCCGTCGGCCTGTACATAGGCCGCCGCCTTATCTACCATCGCCCTGGCATCATCGCTACTCGATCCTGCAATGGCAAAGCCGGAAAAACACACCATAATCGCAACGACCATCATCAGTACAACAAATTTTTTCATAATTTGCCTCCTTGAAAGTGAATTCACTAAACAAAATTGATGATTATTCTCTGTTTATTTAATGAGTTACAGAGAACTCGACCCTGTGCGTATATGAAATTCTGGCTAAAAATGTGGATTGTGGCACCAACTTTAAACGATTAGATTCACAATCAATAAATGTGCCAAAAAATGGATCTATCTTTATCTAATGATTACGGATATATAAATTAATCGTCGTCAATAATGATGGAATTTCCGAACGGAAAAGAAGGATTTTTACGGAAAGATCGCACGAACTGCGGGTATTCAGAACAGGCTGCTATTAAATAAATGGATTCAATTATCGAACGAGTGATTTTAAGACAGTGCGACCTAAAAATGTTGTATGAGGGATCATCGTCCTGTTTGTGAGAACGCACCGAAAGCGCCCGAATGCCGTAAGTATGAGACTCGAGATATCGGAACTCTTTACCATAAACGAAATTGAATTGTTCAGCATCGGAACCGAGCGTCTCGGCTGAGAGCTTTGCGAAACAGGTCGTTCTTATCAAATCCGTTGTCGTATGAATGTTGAAATTTCCTGCTCAGGGTGCAGGGTGCCGGATGGGTTCTTCTTGCATCATACAAACTGGCCGGCTCATCCCTTGTCGGCATACGCCAGTCAGGAATTGCAGGGGGCACATGTTGCTATTTTAAAAGGTCATGACAACATCCGTTTTGGAAAAGGCTTCATTTATTGGCCCGACCATCAGCAAAAGGGCAGGCTAATTAAGAATTACGGCAGCCGTTCACGCATACAAGGTTGCATGATGGTCGGGCTTTCAATGACAAGGAAATGATTTGGGAACATAAAAGAATATTCCGCGTTAAGTTTTGCTTCAAAACGTGTTATGAACCGGTATATGAAAGTCGTGGCCGCCCTGCCTTGACGATGCCCTTCAGGGTATTATCTTGAAAGGGAATGTTGCCCGCGTATAAAATATTGAAGGAGTTAATGAATGATGATGTCTGAAAACCGCCCTGCTAAATTCAGCGGGGCAGCGCGTTACGTTCTGGATGAAGAGCTGGCCAAGATTGTGAATATTTCGATGGCGCTGGAAATGCCGCTCCTGCTCAAAGGCGAGCCGGGAACCGGAAAGACCATGCTGGCACACGCGATTGCCGAGAGTCTGCGCATGCCGCTGATTGTTTTGAATGTCAAATCCAGCATGAAGTTGATCGATGCCCTGTACCAGTACGACACGCTCACGCGTCTCAACGACAGCCGTTTTGCGGATTCCGGACGCGATGTGAGCAACATCGAAGATTATATCAAGATGGGTAAAATCGGTCAGGCGTTCGCAGCCGATAAGAAGGTCGTGCTGCTGATTGATGAAATCGACAAGGCCGATACGGATTTTCAGGATGACATGCTCGACATCCTCGATCAGATGCAGTTTGATATCATGGAAATCGACCGGACCGTGAAAGCCAAGAACCGGCCCGTCATCATTATCACGTCCAACGCAAAGAAAGATCTTTCCGATCCTTTCCTGGGACGCTGCAATTTCCATCACATCGCTTTCCCCGATCACGATATGATGCGCAAGATCATCAGCGTGCATTTCCCGGATCTGAACAAGGATTTGACAACCGCCTGTATGGATACGTTTTACCGCCTGCGCGAAGTGCGCGGCGTGGAAAAAAAGCCGGCCACCCGGGAATTGATTAACTGGATGCGCGCTCTGCAGGCTGATCCCGATTTCAATGTCAAAAGTCTGAAGTCAAGTAATGTGCCGTTTTTAGGCGTGCTGTTTAAAAAGAGCACTGACCTTTACCTGGCAGCACACCAATAAGTGAAGAAAAATGTTTGTTAATTTTTTCTATACACTGCGCGATAAGGGCATCCCCGTGACGCCCACGTCATTTCTGCGCCTGCAAAAAGCGCTGGGCATGGGCTTGATTACATCACTTGAGGATTTTTACAGCGTGACACGCAGCTTGCTCGTGAAAAGCGAACGCTATTTTGACACTTACGACCAGGTATTTGCCGTGGCGTTTCGCGGCATGACCAGTGTCGAGCCGACGGACGAAGAACTGTCGGATCTCGTAAAGGCGATGCTTTCCGACTGGCTCCAGGACCCCGGCGGTATGGCCGAGGCGCTGGGGCTGTCCGAAGACGAGATCAAGCAGATGACGCCGGATGAACTCGTTGCCCACTTCTTAAAGCGCCTCAAAGAGCAGACGGAAGAGCATCACGGTGGAAATCATTGGATCGGCACGCACGGGACATCCCCCACGGGACATTCCGGCGTCCATCCCGGCGGCATGCGGGTGGGCGGTGAGTCACGCAACAAATCCGCTATCAAGGTCGCGATGGAGCGACGGTATCGTGATTACTCTCAGTCCGGACCGATCACCGCCTCGCAAATGGGCGAAGCGCTCAAGAGGCTTAAACACCTTCAGCCTGCAGGGCCGAAAGATATCGTGAATATCGATAAAACGATCTACCAAACTATGCGTAATGCCGGTGAAATAGAAATCGTCTTTGACAGGCGACTGGCTGACCGCCTGAAAGTCAAGCTGCTCATTGATAACGGTGGCTGGTCGATGGATCCCTATGTCGATATCGTCCAGGCGCTCTTTCACTATGCACAGTTTCAGTTCAAAGAACTGGAGATTTATTATTTCCACAATACGATTTACTCGAAGGTTTGGCTTGATCCGAACCGATTCAAAAAGCCCGTACCGGTTGACGACCTGCTCCGGTCGGATCCGGAAACGCGGCTGATTCTCGTTGGCGATGCGTCTATGGCGCCCTACGAACTGGCCGATTCGCGCGGAGCGATTTATGTCGGCCAAAACGAGTCCCGGCCATCGGTGGATTATCTGTCATTCTTATCCAAAACGTTCCGGCATACTGTCTGGCTCAATCCGCAACCGCAGGATCACTGGTTTTATACTTGGACGGTGAAAACCATTGCTGGTATTTTTCCGATGTTTGAATTGTCGCTCGACGGGTTGGAAAAAGCGGTGCATCATTTGATATCCCGAAATTGATGAGGAGGATAAAATCATGAAAAAGAGCTTAGCTTCTATCATTATCGCGGCGCTTGTTTTGGCATCAACGGCTTCCATAGCCGCATTCAAGGAACCGCCGCCGGCGGGGGGGACTCTGCCCGCGGTGCAGTTACCTAAACCGGCTGATTCCGGAGAACTCAAATACCTGGGACTCACCGGGTCCGGCACTTTTTCGGCGGACCAGGTCAAAGCGCAAGCGTTGATCATTCAGATTTTCAGCATGTATTGTCCTTATTGTCAAAAAGACGCGCCCAATGTCAACCGGCTCTATGGGATTATGGAGGCGAACCCGGCGCTGAAAGGCAAAATAAAGATTATTGGCATTGGCGCGGGGAATACGTCCTTTGAAGTTGCAACCTTCAAGAAAAAATACAAGGTGGAATTTCCGCTGATCCCCGACGGGGATTTTAAGATTTATAAGGTAATCGGTGAGGTCCGCACGCCGTATTTCATCGTGGTGAAGTTAAACGGTCCCAGACCGCTGGAAGTTGTTTATTCCAGACTGGGCGGGCATGAAGATGTCGATGCGTTCCTGGCCGAGATCGTTAAAGTGGCCGATATTAAATAGGGGGCGGTTATGAGAAAAAAAATCTTTATCGTCTTATGTGTCATCAGCTTCTTTGCATCAAATGCTTTTGCCCTGTCCGAGGCGTATAAGGAAAATATCTATCCGGTGGGCAAACTTAAATCTGTGGATAGTGTTCTAAAGGTCAAAGTCGGCCAAAAGGCGCCTGATTTTTCTCTGAAAGCCGTGAGCGGCAAGAGGGTTTCCCTGAAAGATTACATCGGCAAAAAGAATATTGTGCTTTCTTTTGTCCCTGCCGCCTGGACGCCGGTTTGCTCCGATCAGTGGCCGGGTTATAATATTGTTCAGGACCTGTTCGAAGAGAATAACGCCGTATTGTTGGGAATTTCCGTCGATAATATTCCCACACTGTATTCCTGGACCAAACAAATGGGGCATCTCTGGTTCGAAGTTCTTTCCGATTTCTGGCCGCATGGAGCAGTTGCATCCCGATATGGCATTTTGCGATCCGATGGCACGGCGGAGCGCGCCATTATCATTATTGATAAAAAAGGGATTATTCGCTACATCGATGTACATGATATCAATGAAAGGCCGCCTTTGGAAAGTATCATCAGCCAGATTGTAAAGATAAGATAATCAATATCAGGAAAGCGGCCTGATCATACATTATGAGCCCCCGAAATTGATTTTTTTTAAGTCTATTTTCAAGGGTTATTCCTACTTGGCCGGTGTTTGAAGAAATTTTGGCTGTAATTTTCCTTGACAGCAGAAATCAATTGCGATACGCACTCATGACCGTAAGTCATAAGCTAGCGCTGGCGATTGTTTTCCTGTATTTACCTTAATTTGCCAAAGCCAGCCTGAATGCGTCTTCATCTTATTTGAGAGGAGTATCGGTCTTGAGCTCGGAAGAAAGAAGAAAAAAGGAAAAGGAAAATCGCAAAAATGCGATTCTGAGAGCGGCGCGCAAGCTTTTCTTTGAGCGCGGTTTTAAATCCGTTACTGTTGATTTGATCGCCGCCAAGGCGGAGGTCAGCAAGGGGTCAATCTATCTCTATTTCGACAGCAAAGAAGAAATCTATACTCAGATTTTGATTTCGGCAAGTATAGAGCGGCGCAAGGAAATTGAAAATTTTCTCAAGAAGGAAGGAACTGCTTCCGAACTCCTTGTGATGTTTGCCAATGACTATGTCGATTTCTTTCTGGATAATAATGAGTTATTCAGAATTCTCATGACCTTCATGCTGCATTCGGAAAATATGAATTTGACTGAAGATCAAAATACGCAGTTGATTCATACAACGAATGAAAATATCCGCACGATTTCTGAAATCCTCCGCAAGGGCGTGGAGTCGGGCGAATTTGTTCCGGACATTGATATCCGCCAGATCCAAAATGCACTCTGGGGATTATTCAATGGAATCATTTCTCTCTACATCTATACAGGTGCACCGGAAAAGCGTACGGAGAGGATCCATACGACCGTCAAAGAGAGTCTCAAAGTTTTTATTAAAGGGATTAAAGCGCAAGCATTTTAGACAATAAAATCGAATTTATTACAATATTTATCAGAACCATAAATTTATGGAGATCTGCCGATTAAGTATCGCCGATCAGTCTTTACCGTCGGGGCCGATTAATTTCTGAAAGTCCCGATCCGCCTCATGCAGCAGTTTTTCCACATCTCTTTCCAGTTGTTCAAACCGGTCAATAATGGAGCGGGCCTGAAACGTCAGCTGCATGGATTTATCATGCGTGCCAATTTCCACCAGCTTCATTCCCATCCGTTCTTCAGAAGCTTTCAATCTTCCCCACGCCGCGCGGTAGGACATTTCCAGCTTTTTGGCTGCGGCATTTAAACTGCGCTGTTCATCGATGGCCTTCAGAATGTTGTCACGTCCTTTGCCGAAAACCACTTTACCGTTTTTCTCGATCCAAATTTTATATTTGATTTCCATCAGGAGACCCCCCCCTTATGCTTCGAGTGAATTTGCTTATAGGGAAGATCATTACAAAATGTCAATAAAATTCGTTATTCATCTTTCTCGATGAATCGCTATGTAGTGTGTTTAATTAAACATATTGACATTTTTATGACTTTCGGTCAATGATATGCCACGTCTGACATAGACCAAAATTGACATAATTACCGGGAGGCTTTTTATGCAAATTACAAGAAGAGGTTTTCTTACCATGACCGGTGCCGTCGGAGGCGGGGTTGCCCTGTCGAGTCTGGGGCTTAACCTGACGCCGACCCGGGCATACGCGGACGAGCTTAGCAAGATGGACCGGATTAAAATTGCTAAGCAGGTAACGACGATCTGTTGTTATTGTTCCGTTGGTTGCGGTCTGGTCTGTAGCGTGGATAAGGCTACAGGAAAAATTTTCAACATCGAAGGCGATGCCGATCACCCCATCAATGAAGGGTCACTTTGCGCCAAGGGCGCGGGTTTCTTCGATCTGACCGAGGCTAATAAACATCGTCTCACCAAGGTGCTTTATCGCAAGCCTTACGGGACCGAGTGGGAAGAAAAAGACTGGGACTTTGCGCTTTCCCGGATTGCCCGACTGGTCAAGGACACTCGTGACAAGGGTTTTGTCAAAAGAAATGACAAGGGTGAACTGGTTAACCGTTGCGAGACGATCGGTCACTATGGCAGTTCCAATGTGGACAACGAAGAGTGCTGGCTCATGAGCGTTAAGTCCAGAGCGCTGGGGCTGGTTTATATAGACCATCAGGCCCGGGTCTGACACAGTCCATCTGTAGCGGCTCTGGGAGAGTCGTTCGGACGCGGTTCCATGACGAACCACTATTGTGATTTAAAGAATGCCGATGTCATTCTCATTATGGGCAGCAATGCTGCCGAGCATCACCCCATCGCCTTTAAATGGATACTGAGAGCCAAAGAAAAAGGCGCAACGATTATTCACGTTGACCCCCGTTACACCAGAACATCCGCCCGCTGCGATTTTCATGTTCCGCTGCGTTCCGGAACGGACATCGCTTTCCTGGGAGGGATGATTTCTTACATCATCGAGAACAAGAAATATTTCAAAGACTATGTTCTCAACTACACTAACGCCTCCTTTATTGTAGGAGATGACTATTATTTTAAAGATGGTCTCTTCTCCGGCTATGATGCCAAGAAAAGGAAATACGATAAGGCAACCTGGGTGCTGGAAAAAGACGGCAAGGGAATTCCCAAACGGGATATGTCTCTGCAAAGTTCCCGTACCGTTTTTCAAATGATGAGAAAACATTATTCCCGCTATACGCTGGATAAGGTTTCCAGCATTACCGGTGTGTCGAAAGAAAACCTCCTCAAGGTTTGTGAAGCATACAGTGCCACCGGCGTTCCGGATAAGGCGGGAACGGAATGTTACGCCCTGGGCTGGACGCATCATACAACCGGCAGCCAGAATATCCGCACCATGTCAATTATTCAGTTGCTGCTGGGCAACATGGGGATCGCGGGCGGCGGCATTAACGCGTTGCGCGGCGAACCCAACGTTCAGGGTTCGACGGACCATTGCATTTTATACGGAAATCTGCCCGGCTATCTGAAGATGCTTTCGGCTTCTTATGACACGCTGGAGCATTATCTGAAAAAATATACACCGGAATCTAAGGATCCCCAGTCGGCAAACTACTATCAGAATTATCCGAAGTTTTTTGTCAGCTTCCTGAAATCCCTCTGGGAGGACAAGGCTACAAAAGAGAATGAATTCGGCTATTCCTGGCTGCCCAAGATGGAAGACGGGAAACACTATTCCACAATGCATATGTTCGATGCGATGTATGCGGGCAAGGTGAAGGGATTCTTCGCCATTGGTGCGGATCCGGCCGTCAGTACTCCGAATTCCAACAAAGTCCGCAAAGCGCTCCAAAATCTGGACTGGCTGGTGGGCGAAAATATTTTCAACAATGAAACCTACGAATTCTGGAGAGGCCCCGGCGTTGATCCCACAAAAAACAAGACGGAATGTTTCCTCCTGCCTGCCGCCGCGACCATGGAGAAGGAAGGCTCGCAGAGCAACTCCGGCCGCTGGGTGCAGTGGAAATACAAGGCTGCCGAGGCGCCCGGTGACGCCCTCCCAGTGGGTGAAATTGAAATCAAGATCGTGGCGGCAGTTAAGAAACTGTACGAAAAAGAAGGCGGCCCCAATGCCGAAGCTATTGTCAATCTCAAGTGGGATTATCTGGACAGCAAAGGGCACTTTGACGTGATAAAAGTGGCCAAACGGATTAACGGCGTCTTCCTGGAAGACACGGTGATCGAAGACAAGGCCAAGAAAACGAAGACCGAATTCAAGAAAGGCCAGCTGGTGCCGGGTTTTGGCAATCTGCAGGCCGACGGCAAGACGGCGTGCGGCAACTGGTGTATCTCCGGAAGCTACACTGCGGATGGTCTAAACAAGATGGCGTCAAGAGGCAAGGAAGATCCAACAGGTCTTGGTCTCTTCCCCAACTGGGCTTATGCCTGGCCAGTTAACCGCCGCATCCTCTATAATCGCGCTTCCTGCGATGTAAACGGCAAGCCTTATAATCCCAAGCGCAAACTCCTGGAGTGGGCGGGAGATAAATGGGTGGGCGACGTACCGGACGGACCCTGGCCGCCGCAAGCAGACAAAGAGAAAGGAAAATATCCTTTCATTATGAAGACCGACGGCGTCGGCGCTTTGTTTGGTCCCGGCATGGTCGAAGGTCCTTTCCCCGAGCATTACGAACCGCTGGAAGGACCGCTTAGCAAGAATCCTCTGTCGGGACAGCTGATGAATCCGGCTACTGAAATCTTCAAAAGCGATATGGATAAAGTGGCCAATGCCAGTGAAAAATTCCCGTATGTTTGCACAACCTATTCGTGCACGGAACACTGGTGTACCGGTGCTTTGACCCGTTGGCAGGCGTGGCTCCTGGAAATGCAACCGGAACTCTACGTGGAAATCGGCGACAAGCTGGCCAGGGAAAAAGGCATTAAGAACGGCGAGCGCATCAAGGTTTCCTCCATACGCGGCGAGGCTCCCTGCATCGCTATGGTGACAAAGCGATTCAAACCGTTTACGGTGGAAGGAAAAACGGTTCATCAAGTCGGCATGCCCTTCAATTACGGCTGGCTCTTCCCCAAGGACAGCGGCAGTGACAGCACGAATATGTTAACCCCAACCGTTGGCGACGCGAACACCTTCTGCCCCGAGTACAAGGCGTTCATGGTCAACGTAGAAAAGTTGTAGGAGGGAGGCGACCATGAATAAACAACCTGAACTCGTAAAGTTGATTGATACCACCCTGTGCACCGCCTGCCGCGGTTGCCAGGTGGCCTGCAAGCAGTGGAATGAACTGCCCGGCTTCAGAACAAAACAGCTGGGCACCTATCAGAATCCGCCCGATTTGCAGTGGAATACCTGGACGCTGATCCGCTTCCAGGAATATGAGGATAAAGATAAAAACTTCACGTGGATCTTCCGCAAGGACGGCTGTATGCACTGCACGGATGCCGCCTGTGTGAAAGTCTGCCCCAGCGGCTCTCTTTATTACACAGAGATGAAATCCGTCGGGATTCGTCACGAGAAATGCATCGGCTGCAAGGAATGTGTGGCGGCCTGTCCGTTCCATATTCCCAAGTATGATGCCAAGACCGACAAGGTTTACAAATGCGATCTGTGTTACAACCGCATCAAGGAAAGCCATGCACCGGCTTGCGTAAAGTCCTGTCCGACCGGCGCTTTGACCATCGGCGATAAAGACACGATGATCAAGAAGGCCTATGCCCGGGTTAAAAAACTCGGCGGCGATGCCAACGTTTACGGCGATAAGTTTGTAGATGGTACCCACGTGATCTATGTTCTGCAGTTCAAACCGGAGGTTTACGACGAATTGCCGCTGAATCCCAAAGTACCTCTATCCGTGATTGTCTGGAAAGACCTCTTAAAGCCATTGAGTTTACTGGCCGCGGGCGGTGTTTTGGGTGGAGCATTCCTCCATTACATGATTCACGGGCCGAAGACGCCCCATGAAGGAACGGGCCCGGAAGAAAAGAAGGGAGGAGAATAACCATGCAAAAAGGATACGTACAAGTAACAGACAGTTATGAAAGAATATTGCACTGGATGCTGGCGATTTCCTGCCTGCTTTTATGTGTAACGGGACTGGGCATGATGTTCCAGACATTTAACTTTATCGGCGCGCTGTTTGGCGGTTTGAAGAGCTTGAAACTGGTTCATAATTTTACCGGTTTGGTGTTTGCGGTTTCGCTCATTCTGGTGATCAGGATGTGGTGGAAGGAAGCGGGCGTTTTTGTGTTCCCCGAAGACCTCGACTGGATTTTGGCGGCAGGCGGATACCTGTGGCATGTGGACAAAGTACCGGAGACGGGGAAATACAATCCGGGGCAGAAAGCCTTTTTCCTGGTTGTGGCGGGTTTCGGTGTGATCATGATTATCACGGGATTGATTATGTGGTTTCCCGGGTCCCTGCCGACAGGTTTTGTGCGGTGGATGTTCCCGCTGCACGCCCTGGGGTTTGTGGCGATCTTTGCGTTCTTCTTCATTCACCTGTATCTGGGCACCATTGGTAACCCCGGATCGGTCGATGCAATGATCACGGGCTGGATGGACAAGCGGGTATTAACCATGCTGCATCCGAAGTGGGTCAAGGAGATGGAGCATGAAGGCAAGCTGGTTGTCTGGGGCGAGGAAACGAAATCCGACGCCCATGGACATTAGGACGTAGCCATTTATTTTATCAATAAAAACAACAACATCAGTAACAAGCGGCGTGCATCAAAACAGTGCGCGCCGCTTTCTGCTGATTAAAGTTACTAAGGAAAAAAATGATAATCAGTAAAACTGAAACACCCGTCATGGATCAAATTATCGATCGTGCCATCGAGCAAAATCCTCGCGCAAGTGAACTCTTGAAGGCTTTCGGGCCGATAATCACCCGGCAAAGACAACTAACGGATTCCATTGCCCCGCCCAAATTGGATTATTCGGCCATTGACCGTGAAAAGCTACGCGCCGGTGTCTCTGTCATCCGGCAGATCAGTCTGTTTACACCGGCAGACCCATTTTCCGAAATTGCTTTGTCGCTTTCGGCAGCTGTAAAAGAGGGGATGCCGGCACTCACGGAAGAGCTTGATCGACTGTCGGATCTGATTGCCAAAGGCAAACTCCGTCTCGCCGATTACTTTAAGGAAGATCCGGGTCGTGAAAACAAGACGATGGATCACTGGTGCCGGGATCTGAAAGTATCTCCCTCCAATGCAACTTTCTTATTGAGTCTGGTAGCCCGCGTTTTGCTGGAGCGGCGGGCCAGGGAAGCCACTGCGGCGCTTGGCGAATTTGCCTGGGAAAAAGGTTATTGTCCGATCTGCGGGGAGTTCCCTTCCATTGCGTTAATTGAGGAAGAAGGCGGTAAGCGCTTTTTACATTGCAGTTCCTGCGGCCAGGACTGGCGCTTTACGCGTGTGGTTTGCCCCTACTGTGAAAAAGAAGCCCAGCGGGAAATGGATTATTTTTACGTCGAGAACAAAACACAGGAATCCGCTTTTGTTTGCGACAAGTGCAATAAATATCTAATAACACTTTATCGCGCCGGTCGTTTGCATGCGCGGGACATGGATATTTCAGCAATCAGTCTGGTTCATCTGGATATGATAATGCAGGAAAAAGGTTACGAGCCCATGGCGGTTTGTACCTGGAATAGCTTGAGTTGATTAATCAATAGCCGGATGATCTTGATATTTTGACTTCAGGTTGCAGCTTGGGCACTTACGTGTTGACAGGATAGTCAGAGTTTTGTATGAAATAACTTACATTATATGTCAATTTCGGCATATGTCAATGATGTCATAGATGAATTTCGGGAGATGCGAATATGAGCGATATGTTTATCTTGAATGGCAAAGAGACGCCCTTTAAACCAGGTCAAATGATTCTGGATGCGGCGCGAAATGGAGGGATTGAAATTCCTACCCTTTGTTACTTAAAGGGTGCGACACCGACCGGCGCCTGCCGAGTTTGCTGTGTCGAAGTTAAAGGAGCCCGGTCATTAATGGCATCATGCTCGACGCCGGTTACCCCGGGCATGGAAGTTACGACGGACAGTGAGTTTGTTCATCGCGCCAGGAAATTAAATGTTGAGCTACTGCTCGCCTCCGGCCGCCACAACTGCCTGACCTGCGAAGCCAACGGCAACTGCCGTCTGCAGGATCTAGCCTATTTTTATAAAATCACCAAGTTGCAGTTTAAAGAAAAAGAACTGAGCGATATCTATCCGACGGAAGATGAGAACCCCTTCATTGTCCGTAATTTCAGCCGTTGCATCCTTTGCGGCCGCTGCGTTCAGGCCTGCAACGAGTTGGTTGTGAATCGTGCTATATCGCAGGGATATCGCGGCGGTGAAAGCAAGATCGTTACCGGTGGTGACAGCCCATACAATGACAGTGAATGTGTTTTTTGCGGCCAGTGCGTGGAAGTCTGTCCGACTGGTGCGCTCACCGAGAAGAAGGCCAAGGGTCTGGGGCGTCCCTGGGAAATACAAAAAATTCGCACGACCTGTCCTTACTGCGGCGTGGGTTGCCAGCAGTGGCTGCATGTCCGCGATGGCAAAATTGTCAAAATCACCGCTGTCGAAGATGCTCAACCGAACCAGGGCCGCCTGTGCGTAAAGGGCCGTTTTGCATACGATTTTATTTATTCGGAGGAAAGGCTCAAAACACCGCTGATTCGCGAGGCCAATGGTGAATTTCGTGAAGCGTCATGGGATGAGGCGCTGGATCTTGTAGCTTCAAAATTTAAAGAGATTATCAAAAAAGACGGACCGGACGCTATTGCCGGTGTCAGTTGCGCCCGCAGCATTAACGAAGATTCCTATCAAATGCAAAAACTTTTCCGCGCAGCGATCGGGACAAACAACATCGATCACTGCGCCCGCACCTGACACGCCCCCACGGTCGCGGGTCTCGCGACCTCTTTTGGTTCCGGTGCAATGACGAATTCTTTTGCCGACTTTATCAAAGCGAAGATGATTTTAATGGTCGGTACAAATATGAGCGAAGCGCATCCTGTTGCCGCAACATTTGTTAAGGATGCCGTGCTTGGCGGCGCCGAGCTCATCGTCGTCGATCCCAGGCGTACGGATATGGTGGACTTTGCGAAGCTGCATGTGCCGATCAAAGTCGGGTCGGACGTGGCCTTTATCAACGGTGTGATGAATGTGCTGATCAGCGAAAAGCTGTACGATAAAAAATATGTAGAATCCTGCACGGTCGGTTTTGAAGACCTCAAAAAGAAAGTCATGGAGTATCCGCCGGAGCGAGCGGCCGAAATCAGCGGCGTTTCCGCCGAAATGATCCGGGATGTTGCGCGCAGGCTCGCTTCCGTAAGACCGGCGATGCTCATGTATACTCTGGGCATTACCGAACATATCTGCGGCGTCAATAACGTCATGAGCTGTGCCAATCTCCAGATGCTCCTAGGCAATGTCGGTTTCGAGTGCGGCGGTGTCAATCCATTGCGCGGTCAGAACAATGTTCAGGGCGCCTGCGATATGGGCGCACTCCCCAATGTCTTTCCCGGCTATCAGCGTGTGGATAATGCGGACGCGCGGGCCAAGTTCGAGAAGGCGTGGAATGTTAAATCTCTTCCGGACAAGCCCGGTATGGTGATGCCCACTATGATGGAAGGCCTGACCACCGGAAAAATTAAAGCCTTCTATGTTTTCGGCGAGAATCTGGCCAATACCGAGCCGGATATTCATCACGTCGAACATTGTCTGCAATCCGCGGAATTTCTGGTCTGCCAGGATATTTTCCCGACGGAAACGACGCGTTTTGCACACGTGATTCTTCCGGCAGCCGCCTGGAGTGAAAATGAAGGTACCTTCTCCAGTTCGGAGCGGCGCGTCAACCGTGTGCGCACGGCCAGTGTTGCGCCGGGCGAAGCCAATCCCAACTGGTGGATTTTCAAGGAAATTGCGAAGAGGATGGGACATAAATGGAAGTCGGACAGCGCTCAGGAAATCTGGGACAATGAATTATCCGTGCTGGCGCCGTCTATGGCCGGCATCAAATATTCCCGCCTGGAAAACGACGGAATCCAGTGGCCGGCTCCCACGGAAACTCACCCCGGCACACCGACGCTGCATAAAGATGGCAAGTTTACCTGCGGCCTCGGCGTACTCAAAGCCATCGACTGGATACCGCCGGCGGAAGTTCCCGATGAAGAATACCCGCTGGTGCTTTCCACGGGACGCCGCTTATATCATTACCATACCCGGACGCAAACAGGACGTTCTCAGGGCATTAATGATTTGCTTGGTGAAGAAACGGCCGATATTTCTGCAGCGGATGCCGAAGCAAAAGGCATTCTCGATGGTGAGATGATTTCGGTCAAATCCCGACGAGGTGAGATTGTCGTCAAGGCACGCGTAACCCGGCAGGTTCCCCAGGGACTCGTCTGGATGGCGTTTCATTTCCGGAAAGCGTGCGCCAATTGGCTCACCAATCCGGTTTATGACCCGGTTACTCAGACCGCTGAATACAAGGCCTGCGCCGTCCGGATTGACAAATTGAAATAGGTTAACAAATTGAAATGCGTGGTAAAACATCCCGCGCAAGTAGCGGGATGTTTTTTGCAAGTTTATATGTTATTAATAACACATTCAATACGGAGAGGAACCCGGCTTCCATGAAAAAAATCATCCTGGTATTACTGCTTCTTGTGACTGTTCTGGCAACGCCCCTTCACGTTTTCGCTCAGGAAAAAATTTCTGTGGCCGTCGCGGCCAATTTTATTTCTGCCTTCAAAGAAATCGCTGCCGACTTCGAAGAGAGAACGGGTATAAAGGTGGAGGCGACATTCGCCTCGACCGGCAGTCTTTACAATCAGATCAAGAATGGTGCACCTTATGATGTATTCTTATCCGCCGACGAACAACGGCCCGATCTTCTGCAAAAAGAAGGGTGGACGGAAGGAACGATCATTTATGCCCGGGGCAAGGTCATCTTGTGGTCAGCCAATAAGGATCTTTGCAAAGCGGCAACGTGGACGGACGCCCTGAAGAATGACCGGATCAAGAAGATCGCGATGGCCAACCCGCTGACGGCGCCGTACGGCGCGTCAGCCAAAGCAGCCCTTCAAAAAGCCGGACTGTGGGAGGGGCTGCAAGGCAGGTTGATCAATGCGCAGGACATAGCGCAATCCTTTCAGTACGCAAGCACGCAGGCGGTAGATATGAGTTTCTGTGCGCTGTCGGCGACGGCGAGTTCACAGGGTCAGGGCGGCTGCTTCTACCGCATCCCTGAAGCCGCGGATATCGTCCAGACCGCCTGTGTGTCCAAGAACGCGAGAAACAAGAAATGTGCGGAGCTTTTTTTAGCTTACCTGATTTGCGAACATGCTCAGAAGATCAAAATGAAATTTGGTTATAAGTAGATGGATTATTTAGCGCTTTTTGTAACAGTGAAGCTTGCTTTGGTAACAACGGTTTTCCTGATCATCATCGCCGCACCCGTGGCTTACTTTCTGGCCTATGTCCGGTTTCCGGGGAAATCTTTTCTGGAGGCGCTCATTTATCTGCCGATGGCTCTGCCGCCGACAGTGATCGGTTTTTATCTGATCATTGCCATGGGACCCAGGGGCTTTGCCGGACGCATCTGGGAGACGCTCACCGGCGGGTCACTCTTGTTCACCTTTCTGGGCATTACTATCGCTTCCATCATTTACTCCATCCCGTTTGCCGTTCAGCCCATGAAGGCTGCCTTTGTCAAAATTGACCGGCGGCTTTTGGAGAACGCCTGTATCCTGGGGCTGTCGAAGCGTGCAGCGTTTATCCGTGTCATTTTACCCAACTCACTGGGGGGTATTGCCGCAGCGGCTGTGCTGGTTTTTTTGCATTCGATCGGGGCATTTGGCGTATTGCTCATGGTCGGAGGCAGTATTCCGGGCCAGACCAAAGTAGCTTCGATTGCCATTTATGAAGCCGTCGAAATGATGAACTATGCAGCCGCAGGAATGATCGCGCTGAGCTTCATCCCGATCAGCTATGCCTTTCTGTTGCTGATTAATAGACTCAACGAGGGGTCCCGGCCATGACGATATCCGCAACTTTCAGAAAACGACTGAAATATTTTGATGTGGATTTATCGCTTTGCTGCCAGGCGGGAAAAATGACGGTGATGATTGGACCGTCTGGCGGCGGTAAGACAACGATCATTCGCATACTGGCGGGGCTGGAAAAACCGGACGAAGGGCGGATTGTGTTCGGCGATGAGGTCTGGTTTGATTCTATTCACCGCCTGAATGTACGGCCGCAGGACCGCCGGCTGGGTTATGTATTTCAGGACTACAGTCTCTTCCCGCACCTGAACCTTTTCGACAATGCGGCTTTTGCTGCGGTCGATAAGAAAGAAGTTGATGCCCTATTCGATCTTTTCAAAATCAGTCATTTGCGTGAACGTAAACCCAATATGGTTTCCGGCGGAGAACGTCAGCGCTGCGCCATCTGTCAGGCGCTAGCCCGTCACCCCAGGTTGCTGCTTTTGGATGAGCCCTTTTCTGCGCTGGATGTCGTGACGAGACGCGGATTGCGCGAAGAAATAAAGAACCTGAAGGGCCGGTTGTCCTGCCCCATTATTTACGTAACGCATGACATCAACGAAGCCCTGTTTCTGGCCGATGAGATCATGCCGGTTGTTGACGGCAAGATCGACGATGGCTGGTTGCAACGTACCATCACGCGCGATCCGGGGGACGGAGCTATAACCAAGGGGGCGAGAGAACCGCGCCTGTCGCTGGTGTATTAGAGAAGACGCCGGAGACGATTTCAAAAACCTAATGACCCCCCTTAACGTAAAAGCGGCGCGAGCTTATCCGAGTTCATGAGACGTTCTCTGCAAAAAATGCGTCAGGCAGGATGCGGAAAGAGAATATTAAGGAGCAGAATAATTCAATGAACATTTGTACCTATTCCTACGAAGAGTATCTCCATCTGGTTAAATCTTTTCACGGCAATCTCGCGCCCGGTCTGATTATCGGAGGCTTTATGGTCGATCTGGCGATGAAGCATTTGCCGGAGGGTGATTTTTTTGACGCCGTCTGCGAAACGCCGGTCTGTCTGCCCGATGCCGTGCAGATTCTGACGCCCTGTACCATTGGGAACGGCTGGCTGAGCATCGTCCCGTTCGGCAAATTTGCCGTCACGCTGTATGAAAAATACACAGGCCATGGTGTGAGGGTCTATCTCGACACCGAGAGACTGAATGCGTGGCCGGAGATCCGGGACTGGTATCTCAAAAAGAAAAAAAAGAGCGAGCAGGACAAAGATGTGCTTCTCGCGCAGATCAAAAAGGCGGGTCACGACCTGCTCGGCATCCAGCACTTGCAGGTGAGCCCTGAAAAAGTACGCCGGAGGAAACTGGGCCCGGTAGGCGTCTGCCCGGACTGCGGCGAAGCTTACCCGTCAAAAGACGGTGACAAATGCCGGAGTTGCCAGGGCGATACACCGTATTCAGGCGTCGTTGCCGTTAAAACCGCAGAATAATGTGCCATGCTCAAACCCGGAACCATACTGACGCGTCTCCATAAACGCCTTGAACCTTCTGCAAAAAATCGGCGGATTGATGATTTGCGTTTGGGATTAAGTTATGTGGGAGTGAGACTGGACAACGGCGCCACGGGGATCGCCGCCTTTCTGCCGGATAAAACCCCAGCCGGCTGCACGGTCCTGAAAGAAGCGGGAACCTATGCGGGGGCCGGCGCGGCGCAGATGCTGAAATATCTTGTGGACGGCAGAAGCAGTCTGCATCTGGCGATGGGGCTTGCCGCGGCCAATGCGGTGATCGGGCCGCCCGAAGATAAAAACGAAGATCGGGAAGCGACAACCACATTCAATTTAAAACCCGGTGAAAAAGTGGCCATGGTCGGACTTTTTTCGCCGCTAGTGGATCGTATTCGCGCAACAGGCGCCCGGCTCACCATCATCGAAAAGAATCCGGAGCGTCTGGATTTGCTTCCGGCAGAGGATCGCCGACGTGCGCTTAAGGAATGCGATGTTGTAATCATCACCGCTACCACCCTGCTCAACAACACATTTGAGGAAACGATGGATGCACTGGGGTCACCGCGCGTAGCCGTCCTGATGGGTCCATCAACACCGCTTGCGGCCGAGATCTTTCCGGATACTCCGTTGACTCAGTTGGGTGGAGCCGTAGTGAATGATTCTGCCCGGGTGCTACAGATCATCTCCGAAGGCGGAGGCACTCCGGCGCTCCGGCCTTACCTTCGATTCGTTAATTTGATGCTCTGATTATCGCCATCGATGGCAAATGCCCCGGGTTTGCATATTCCTTTTAAGATTTATAAATGATCGTGCCCACCGGTTTCCCGGCGAGGGCCTTCGTCAGGTTTCCCTTTTCCAGGCCGTTAATGATCTGTATTTTTTTAAGCACCTCGCTGTTTTGCAGGATTTCCAGACAGGGCCTTTCAATAATGAGATCATCCAGGTTTCTATTCAGGAGATCCTGTACGCTGATTTCGGGAATGAACGACGCCTTCTCATTCTTCTTCGGATCATCCGAGTAAAGACCCCGCTCATCCTTGACGAAAATGCAGCTTTTGGCGCCGATCAGATCGGCGATGACCAGCGTGCCAACGTCGGTCCGATGAATGGGGATGCGCGACTTGGTAACGGGTAGCGCAAAATAATCGTAAGGCGGCATGCCGTGCATCACGGGGATGCAATCCTGGGCAAAGTAGTTCGATAATTTCGTTACTTCATCGTGGCCGATCTTGATGCCTCCCCAGGGCGCCAGGAGTGTCGCCACCAGGAGAGCATTCTGTTCAGAAACGGAGCTGCCGAACTTGGCGATGATGCCGGTCGGCATTCCCAGTTCCAAGCCGATCGAATAAATGTGGCGGCTGCGCGTTCCACCACCGGTTGTCAGGAGAATTTTGTGTTTCTTCTTGTTGGCGACAACTTCTTTCATGATCGCAGGCAGCGCTTTGACGCCGCGATCGCAGATGGACTGCCCGCCGATCTTCACGATATTGACGTCCGGGAAAAGCCGCTCCTGGGGGGCGATCCGCAGGCTTTCCATAAACGTTTTACCCACCAGACTCTCTCCCATGAGTCTGCTTTTCACGTGTAGTCTTCGACCATCCCGTTCTCTAAAAAGTGCCATAAAGTCTATTCTTTAACCTCAATCTCGTCTTCCTTCATCTTCCCGTCTTTGGGTGCCGGAAGCAAAATCAGATCCGCGCCTGTAGCGGCCGCAATTTCTTCCAGTTCTTTCTTTCTCAGATGTTCAGCGTAAAAGGTGATGTTCACATCGGCCACGGCCACCAGTTTGAAGCGCGGTTTTTTCTCTTTGGTTCCTACTTTATGCCGCTCGCGATAAAATATTTTTCCTGACATCGGACACCTCCCTAAATTTTTTGTTTATTGGGATTTCGTTTTTCTCCCAGGCTCTCCCACAAACCAATACCTGCGGGTCTTACGGGCAGCACGACTTCATGCCCCCAAAGTCTGGGCCTCAGCCAGCCTTTCGTATCCACCATGTCTTCCGGGCGAGGCGAGCAGGCGTCCCGATCCAGAGAAACCACCCGGATGCCCTTTTGCAAGAGCTCACTCACAACGACCCGGTCGGGAAAGGCTCTTAAGTTCGAATACTCGATAAAACGGCCGCTCCATCCGCCTGCGGTCAGACCGACGGCTGCCGCGGCGCCGATGATGCCATCGTTCGTGCCGCCGTGTCCGGAAAGGTGAGCACGTCCTGCCGCATGACGGGCGTCCTGCTGACTCACAATTGTAGCTGTGCACTGGAGCCCGAAGGATTGAAGCGCGGGCAGGGCCGGATCATCTTCTGCCGCCAGGCAAAGACCGGGGTCGCTACCGGGAAGAGACATGGCTTCAATGTGGGCTATGGCAACGCTCTTTAGCGTCTCGATAAAAGATATGTCCGGGCATTCGATGATGACACAGGCTGAACTGTTGTGGGAGGTGTAAGGAATGGCTGGATCGACAAGAAGCTGCTGACGGACGACGCCCCGCATACTGCAGGCCGAGGGGATCAATGGTTCATATAGTCGGGCAAGCTTGCCGGTACCGATTGCCGAACCCGCAATATCCGTATCATCAAAGCCAATGAAGACGAACATGCTTCTTTTTCTCCATGTCAGGGCTTCAAATATAGGAGTGACCCCTCCGCATGTCAATCATACGAGTAGATTTTCTGACGGCTTTATTCACGGGCAGATTTGATACTCCTATTTCAAAAAAGGCAAAAAGCGGCCTCGACTTAAATTGACCAAAAGTCAATTATTTTTTGCGTTCGGTATTTTGGATTCCTATAGAACTTCGATCTGATTGCTGTTTTTATTATGTCATAAATGACATAAATAGACGAAATTACTCATATTTTTGCGTTGACAACGCTTGATCTTGAATATATAAGAAAAGCGCAGTTAAAGCGTTACTTTCTCAAAAAACGTCGTGCTTGGAGTACCTTGCTTTTTCTAAAAGCTTTTCCCTGAAAGATGGCTCAATGGAAAAGTGGAATGTTTGAGGTCGAAGAGCATGAAAAAGAATGCATATATTTTCTGAGGAAAGGAGAAGGAATTCATGAACGTCAGCAGAAGAGGTTTCTTGAAACTTTCCGGCGCTGTCGCGGCGGTTAGCGGTTTGGGCATCAGCCTGAGCCCGACATCCACGCATGCCCAGCAGCTGAAGATCAAGTACGCCAAAGAAACCACAACGATTTGTCCTTACTGTTCAGTGGGATGCAGTATCATCGTATCCGTGCGAGACGGGAAGGTGATCAACACAGAGGGGGACCCGGACAGCCCCATCAGCAGGGGATCGCTGTGCAGTAAAGGCGGTTCGATTTACCAGATGGCCGTCAACGAAAATCGCCTGGGCAAACCGTTATATCGCGCACCTTTCGCCACAAAATGGAAAGAAGTTGAGTGGGAATGGGCCCTTGAGAAAATCGCGGAAAACGTGAAGAAGAGCCGCGACGCCAGCTTCAAGAAAACCAACGCTAAAGGTGAAGTCGTTAACCGCACCGAAGGCATTGCCTCCGTCGGTTCCGCGGCGATGGACCTGGAAGAATGCTTCACGTATCAAAAATTCTTAAGGGGGTTGGGCCTGGTTTACATCGAACATCAGGCCCGTATCTGACACAGTCCAACTGTACCGGCTCTGGCAGAGTCGTTCGGACGTGGCGCAATGACCAATCACTGGGTCGATTTCAAAAATGCTGATGTTCTCCTGATCATGGGGAGCAATCCCGCTTCCAATCATCCCGTATCCTGGAAATGGATACAGGACGCAGTCGATAAGCGCGGCGCAAAAATTATCTGTGTGGATCCGCGCTTCACACAGTCAGCCTCCAAAGCGCATCTGTATGCCCCGCTTCGTTCAGGCACGGATATCGCTTTCCTGGGCGGCATGATTAAATACATTCTCGACAATAAACTGTATTTTGAAGAATATGTGAAGAATTACACCAACGCTTCCTTCCTTGTAAATCCGGCCCTCAAAATGCCCGGAGAGAACAAGGGCGTCTTCTCCGGTCTGACCAACGGAAAATATGAGAAAGATACATGGTCGTATCAGACGGATGCTGCCGGTGTGATTAAGAAGGACAAGAGCCTGAAAGACCCCAACTGCGTCTTCCAGCTTTTGAAGAAACATTATTCCCGTTACACACCGGAACTCGTTTCGAGAATCACCGGATGCCCGAAGGACAAGCTGATTGAAGTTTACAAACTATATGCTTCAACCGGCAAACCGGACAAGGCGGGCGTGGAACTTTACGCGATGGGCTGGACACAGCATACGGTCGGCACGCAGAACATCCGGACGATGTGTATGATCCAGTTGCTTTTGGGCAACATGGGTATCGCCGGCGGCGGTGTTGCGGCAATGCGCGGCGAAGGCAATGTTCAGGGTTCCACCGACCACGGCCTGTTGTTCCATATCTGGCCGGGTTATCTGGGTGCACCGACAGCGTCACTTGCAACGTTAAAAGAATACAATGAGAAGCGGACACCGAAAACCAAGGAAAAAGATTCGCTCAACTGGTGGAAGAATTTTCCGAAATATTCGGCCAGTTTCCTGCGCTCGATGTACGGCGCGAATATGAGCATCACCGATGCTTACGCGACGATGCCGAAGATCGATGATGGCGCCAACTATTCCTGGTTGATGATTTTCGATCAGATGTACAAAGAAAAATTTACCGGCTTCTTCGCGTGGGGGATGAATCCCGCATGCAGCGGAGCCCACTCCAACAAAGTGCGCCAGGGGTTGGGTAAGCTCGACTGGATGGTCAACGTCAACCTGTTCGATAACGAAACCGGTTCCTTCTGGCGCGGTCCCGGTATGGATCCCAAAAAAATCAAGACGGAAGTCTTCATGCTGCCCTGCGCGTCTTCCATTGAAAAAGAAGGCAGCATCGCCAACAGCGGCCGTTTGATGCAGTGGCGCTATAAAGCGGTGAGTCCCGTGGGCGATGCTCTGCCGGATGGCGACATCATGAGTGAAATCCTCTTCAAAGTTCAGGAACTTTACGAGAAGAAGGGTGGACCGCACAAAGAAGCCATTACGCAGTTAACCTGGCCGTATGGCAAAAAGGTTGGAAAGCATTTCCACTATGATCCGCGGGCAGTAGCAGCCGAAATCAACGGTTTCTTCCTCACGGACAAAAAAGTCGAAAACCCGACCAAGAAGGGCGAATTCAAAGAATTCAAGAAGGGCGATCCCGTTCCCACGTTCGCCTGGCTGCAGGATGATGGCTCGACATCATCGGGTTGCTGGGTCTATTGCGGCTCCGTCGGCGAAAAAGGCAATCTGGCCATGCGCCGGGGGCAAGCCGATGCGACAGGCCTCGGACTCTTCCCTGAATGGGCCTGGTCGTGGCCGGTCAACCGCCGCATCATCTATAACGGCGCTTCCGTTGACCCGGACGGAAAACCCTGGGATCCGTCCCGAGCCGTCATCAAATGGAACGGCGAAAAATGGGTCGGCGACGTTCCGGACGGTGTCGGCGATCCCGGCAAGGGCCGGCCGCCTTTCATCATGAAACCGGACGGTGTGGCCAGCCTCTATGGACCGGGCTTAACCGATGGTCCTTTCCCGGAACATTATGAACCGCTGGAATGTCCGGTGGAGAAGAACCTGATGTCGCCGCAGAAAAACAACCCGGTCATCAAGCGTTTCGACAAAAAGGGCGTGGGGGCGGATCTGGATGTATACTCGGGTGTTACCAGCTGTGATCCTCGCTTCCCGTTCATTTGTGCAACCTATCGAGTCAGTGAACACTGGCAGACGGGCGTTCTGACACGCTGGTGCCCGTGGCTCGCGGAAATGCAGCCCGGCATGTTTGTGGAAATGGGAGAAGAACTGGCGAAGGATAAAGGTATTAAAAGCGGCGATAAATGTATCGTCAGCTCGGCGCGCGGCGAGGTTGAATGTTCGGCCATCGTCACACCGCGTTTCAAACCGTTCAACATCGACGGCAACATGATTCACGAAGTGGGTATACCTTGGCATTTCGGCTGGATCACAACGAAAGACCGATCCTATAATCCCGGCGATAAGAAAGCGGAGGTCTTTACGCACGGAGATGCGGCGAACCTTCTGGTTCCGACCATCGGCGATGCCAACACCATGATCCCGGAGAGCAAAGCCTTCATGGTGAACGTTGTGAAGAAGGGGGTGAAGTAAGATGACCGAGAAAATTAAATTATACGACGATTCGAAATGTACCGCCTGTCGCGGTTGTCAGCTCGCCTGCAAACAGTGGAACGCGCTGAAAGCCTCCCAGACGGAAAATCGGGGCACTTACCAGAACCCGCCGGCGCTTAACCCGAACACCTTCCTGCTCATTCACTATCAGGATTACGTGGATAAGGACGGCAACGTCAAGTGGCTTTTCCGCAAGGAAGCCTGCATGCACTGCACGGACGCGGCCTGTGTGACGGTCTGCCCCAGTGGTGCTCTGCACTACAACAAGGAAACCAGCACGGTGGCGCTGGATCACGAGAAGTGTATCGGCTGTAAAGAATGTGTTTCCGCCTGCCCGTTTGAAATTCCGAAGTATGACGCGAAAACGGATAAGGTTTACAAATGCGATATGTGCGAAAGCCGCATCACCAATGGTCTGGATCCGGCCTGCGTCAAAGCCTGCCCGACTGGCGCATTATCCTGGGGGCTGAAGGATAAAATGCTGAAAGCCGCCGCCAAGCGGGTGGAAAAATTGGGTGGTGATGCCACGACTTACGGCGATAAATATGTCGGCGGCACGCACTTCATGTATGTGCTCAAGGAAAAAACGGCCGTTTACGCTGACATTCATAAAGACCCGAGCGTGCCGTGGTCTGTTACGATCTGGAAGAGCTGGCTAAAGCCATTGAGTTTACTGGCCGCGGGCGGTGTTTTGGGTGGAGCATTCCTCCATTACATGATTCACGGGCCGAAAACGCCGCATGAAGGAACGGGCCCGGAAGAAAAGAAGGGAGGAGAATAACCATGCAAAAAGGATACGTACAAGTAACAGACAGTTATGAAAGAATATTGCACTGGATGCTGGCGATTTCCTGCCTGCTTTTATGTGTAACGGGACTGGGCATGATGTTCCAGACATTTAACTTTATCGGCGCGCTGTTTGGCGGTTTGAAGAGCTTGAAACTGGTTCATAATTTTACCGGTTTGGTGTTTGCGGTTTCGCTCATTCTGGTGATCAGGATGTGGTGGAAGGAAGCGGGCGTTTTTGTGTTCCCCGAAGACCTCGACTGGATTTTGGCGGCAGGCGGATACCTGTGGCATGTGGACAAAGTACCGGAGACGGGGAAATACAATCCGGGGCAGAAAGCCTTTTTCCTGGTTGTGGCGGGTTTCGGTGTGATCATGATTATCACGGGATTGATTATGTGGTTTCCCGGGTCCCTGCCGACAGGTTTTGTGCGGTGGATGTTCCCGCTGCACGCCCTGGGGTTTGTGGCGATCTTTGCGTTCTTCTTCATTCACCTGTATCTGGGCACCATTGGTAACCCCGGATCGGTCGATGCAATGATCACGGGCTGGATGGACAAGCGGGTATTAACCATGCTGCATCCGAAGTGGGTCAAGGAGATGGAGCATGAAGGCAAGCTGGTTGTCTGGGGCGAGGAAACGAAATCCGACGCCCATGGACATCAGGCTTAAGTAAAATCAGATTCACAATAAAGAGCCCGGAGGCGACAATCTCCGGGCTCCTTTATTTTCAGGCTTGCAGTCACGCTAACCCCCAATCAAGTTTTTTTTCACTTTTCCGCACGGATGAGCCGGTAATTAGAAATCCGGTACGATAATTATTGACAAATCCGGCGCTTGATAATAACATTTCTCAACATCTAAATAAACCGATAGCGCGTTTGGCGCTTTTTTACTTTTTAGGGATATCTTAATCAGAGGTAAGGTGTCGCGTGAACAAAACGATTACTAAGAAGAAAGCTTTGGAAATTATTTCAAAATTTACACGATCGGGCGTACTTGTCGTCGGAGATGTCATGGTCGATCATTTCATCTGGGGCAAAGTATCGCGTATTTCTCCGGAGGCGCCCGTGCCGGTGGTCGATGTGCAGAAGGATTCCGTGATGCTGGGCGGTTGCGCCAATGTTCTCAATACGATCTACGCTATGGGCGGCAAGGTTTATGTTGCGGGTGTTGTCGGCGCTGACGACATCGGCAAAGGATTGCTAAAACAATTAAGAGAACGTGATGTTGATACGGGCGGCATCATCGTCGAAAAAGGAAGGCCGACGACGTTGAAGACAAGAGTTGTTGCCCATGGACAGCAGGTGGTGCGGTTCGACTCGGAGAGCAGAAAACCTATCCCCCCAATGAGTCGCACCAAAATCCTTGCCTACGTGCGATCGCTCCGCGATAAAATAGGCGCCATCGTGATTTCCGATTACAGCAAAGGCGTCATTTCCAGAGAACTTATTGATGGCATTAAGAATATCGCCCGGGATTCGAATATTTTCTTATGCGTCGATCCGAAACAAAGTGACTTCTCTGTTTATTCGGGCGTCCATGTCATCACCCCCAATCACCATGAAGCCGCGCGTGCCGCCGGAATGGAAATGGTCAACGGGGATGATCTGCTGAAACTGGGTGAGGAACTGCTGACAAAATTTGATTTTCAGTCGCTGCTTATCACACGGGGTGAGGAAGGCATGAGCCTTTTCGAAAGAGGGCGTAAGATTGACCACACGCACTTTTCGGCGCAGGCGAAGGAAGTTTACGATGTAACGGGTGCCGGTGATACGGTTATTGGGGTGCTGGCTCTGGCTCTGGCTGCGCGGGCGAATCTGAAGGAGGCTACATCACTGGCGAACCACGCAGCCGGGATCGTTGTGGGTAAGGTGGGAACATCCACCGTGTCCCAGCAGGAATTAATCGGCGTGTTATGAGTAAACCGACGCAGGCTCTGCCGGTCAAACTGGTCTTCAGTGTTTTGGCTCCCGCGACCGGCTTAATCAATGATACGATCAAGAACCTGTCCGCCCTTTATGGTTGGCCGGATTTCGTCAGCGGACAGATGGCCTTTGATTATACGGATTATTACCGTCCGGAGATGGGAGAGGCGCTGGTTAGAAGATTTCTGTCGATGGAGAAGTTGATCCGGCCGGAGACGTTGCCGGACATCAAGCTGGCGACGAATATCCTGGAGGGAGAGTCAACAGTCGATAATCAGCGGAGAGTGAATATTGATCCCGGGTACTTATCTCAGGCTCACCTGATTCTGGCTACCGGCAAAGGATATACTCACAGGCCTTATCTGCGCGACGGGATTTATGCGGATCTGACATTAATATACCAAGGGAAAAAATTTTGTACGCTGCCTTGGAGTTATCCGGATTACGCAGACGAGCAGCAGCTGGCTATGCTCGGTTCAATCCGGTCGCGGTATTTATTGCAGTTAAAAATGACTGACTCGTTATAGAATAATTTCGCAAGAGGATTAATATGATTAAAAGCATGACCGGTTATGGTCGGGTGGATACCCTGTGCGGCGGCCGGAGTATTGTAGTGGAGGCCAAATCCGTCAACCATCGTTTTCTGGAGATTGCCCTCAGGACGCCCGCCGCCCTGAATCCGCTGGAAATGGAATACAAAAAGAAAATCGGAGAAAGGTTCAAACGCGGGCGCATTGACGTGACGATCCGGTTGGAGGGCGAAGGTGCTGATACATCACGGTTGAACTTGAATATGGAAATTGCCCGAGATTACTTCGATGTTTTGAGCCGATTGAAGAATGAATTGGATATCCAAGAACCGATCAGTCTGAAGAATCTCATCAGTTTTCGGGATATTTTTACGCCGCCTGCGGAGACACAACTGGATGCCGATTTTTTGAATCATGTGGGGCAAACGGTGCAGGAAGCGTTGACACTGCTGGCTAATATGAGGCAGGATGAAGGCATTGCTCTCTTTTCCGATATGCAAATGAGGCTTCGAGCGATTCAGGAAACGATGGCGACCATCCAATCCCGTGCACCGCAGGTTGTGCTCGAGTATCAAAAACGTCTTTCAGAAAGGATCAAGGAGCTAACGGCCGGATTGGAGGTCGACGCCGGCCGCCTGGCTCAGGAAGTGGCGATCATGGCTGATCGCTGTGATATCACGGAAGAGATTGTTCGAATGCGAAGTCATATCAGTCAGTTTGACGCCCTGTTGCAAAGCGAGGATGCGGAAGGCCGGAAAATCGACTTTCTTTTACAGGAAATGAACCGCGAGATTAATACGATCGGTTCCAAGGGGAACGATGCAGAGATTGCCAAGCAGGTTATTGAGGCGAAAAGCGAGCTGGGCAAGTTGCGCGAACAGGCGCAGAATATCGAGTGAAAAATATGCCGGACCAGGGATTGTTCATTGTTTTGTCTGCGCCATCCGGGACGGGGAAAAGCAGTATTTGTCGACGTTTGCTTGCGGCCTGCCCCGAAGTTGAGTTTTCCGTTTCTTACACATCCCGAACGCCTCGTCCCAACGAGATCAACGGAAAGGACTATCATTTCATTTCCCGTGAAGATTTTCAAAGGCGGATGGGTGAGGGAGAGTTCGTCGAATGGATAGAGAATTATGGGAACTTTTATGGAACATCCGGCAAGTTGATGAAAGAAGTTTTAAACCGGGGCAAGGATCTGTTGCTCGATGTCGAACCGCGCGGCGCAAAAGAAATTAAAAAGAAATTTGATAACGGCGTTTTTGTTTTCGTGCTGCCCCCCTCTTTAGATGAGCTCCTGAACCGGCTGAAAAAACGGGGGCATGAAAGTCCGGAGGTTATTAAAAAGCGGTTTACTCAAGCCGAGGGTGAATTAAAAGAAGTTTTGTGGTATGACTACGCCGTTTTTAACGACAATCTGGAAGTGGCCGTCAAACAGGTGATCGCGATTTACCGCTCTGAGAAATGCAAAACAAGCCGCTTGCAGGATAAAATTAATCGTTTTTTTAAATATATGAATAGAGATATTTAGGAGGTATCAGGTTCATGGCAAGAATTACAGTAGAAGATTCTTTAAGGGTGGCGCAGACCCGGTTCGGCTTGGTGTCGCTTGCCTCAAAGCGGGCGCGACAGCTGCTCAAGGGCTCCAAACCGTTAATGGAAAGTAAAAACAGGGAAATTGTTCTTTCGCTTCGGGAAATTGCGGCGGGAAAGGTCGTTTATGCTCATCCCGAATTCCTAAAAGGATCCCAGGAAGATTTTAAACCGATTCCTGATAATACAGAGTTTATTGGCGATGAAGAATATCTCGAGTAACCCCGGCGACAAGCTCATTTTTGCTTTGGATGCAGGAAGTTATGAAGAAGCGTTATCCTGGATAAAGCTTCTTTCCGGTCATGTCGGCATGTTTAAAGTGGGTAAAGAATTGTTTACATCCGTCGGGCCGCAAATTGTTCGCGAGATCAAGCAGAACGGTTCCCGGGTATTTCTCGATCTGAAATTTCACGACATCCCCAATACCGTCGCCCGTGCCGGTGAGGCCGCTGTGGCGCTGGACGTGGATATGTTTAACGTCCATGCTGCGGGCGGGAGCCGGATGATCCGGGAAACAGTCGACGCTGCGGCTGCCTGCGCTGCAAAGCGGGGAACAGCGACTCCCATTGTCCTGGCAGTTACCGTTCTGACCAGTCTGAATAACAGCGATCTCGAGGAAATTGGATTTGGAATAACCACGAATGATTTAGTTCTTCGTCTGGCAACTATGGCCCAAAAGGCTGGAGCTTCAGGCGTTGTGGCTTCGCCTCAGGATATCATCGCTCTCCGGCAAGCGCTGGGAGACGATTTTGTCATTGTAACTCCGGGCATCCGCAGCGCTGCTGAAAAGGTTTCGGATGATCAGAAAAGAACGCTGAGCGCTTTTGAAGCGATTCAAGCAGGGGCCGATTATATTGTCGTCGGCAGACCTATCCGCCAGGCCAAAGATCCGCTGGATGCGTGCCGCCACATCACTCAGGAAATTGCCGACGGCCTCGTTTGCCAAAACCGCTCATGATAATTCCTTTTTTTGAATGGAAGGCATAGGGCATGGAGGCAGTTTACGGCATAAACCCCATTAAGAGCCTGCTTTCCCTGCAAGAGACGCCTCTCAAAAGAATCATTATTGCAGACGGCCGAAGTGGTCCAGCCATCAAGGGAATTATTGATACCGCCCGTCAAAGGAAGATACCCGTGGAATGGAGATCCCGCCAGCATCTTGATGAGATGGCCGGATCTCCGGATCATCAGGGGATCATCGGCCTTCGCGATTTATTTGCTTATGCCGATTTGGACGATTTGCTTAAGAACCGCTGCCCTCAGCTAGCGAATGATCTGATTTTGATGCTCGACAGCATTCTCGATCCTCAGAATTTGGGATCGATTATCCGTAGCGCTTATTGCCTGGGTGCCAACGGCGTGATCATCCCCACAGATCGGACGGCTTCAGTTACACCGACTGTGATTAAAGCATCTGCCGGCAGTGCCGAACAACTGCCGATCGCTCGCGTGACGAATCTATCCCAGACCATCGATTATCTGAAAAATAAAGGTTTCTGGATTTACGGGGCTGATGCCCATGGTGGAAAGAACATCAGGGAACAGAGCTTTAACGGTCAAGTCGTTTTGGTCCTGGGCAGCGAAGCCAGGGGAATACGGCCTCTGGTGAAGAAAAAATGTGATTATTTGGTCACGATTCCCATGACGGGAACTTTCGACTCTTTCAATGTCGCTGTTGCAGCCGGAATCATTCAATACGAAATCTTTATTCAGCGCCAGATGAAATAATCTGTGATGCGGCGCACACGCGCACCGGAAATCAATGATTTTCTAATTTAACTGGTTGAAACTACATGGGAGATGGTTTATGATACTCCGCAAAAGAAATTATTCTGATTAAAGAAAGGATCTCAACTATGCCTGTTTTCCTTTGGGAAGGAACAACGAAAAAGGATGAAGTGAAAAAAGGCGAAATGGAAGCCGCTGACGAACTAGCCGTTCGGACGTCGTTGAGACGGCAGGGTTATAAGTCCATTGAGGTTCGGAAAAAACCAAAAGATCTGATGGAGTACCTCCCCTTTTTGGCAGGACGGGTAAAAGAGAAGGATGTCGTGGTTTTCTGCCGGATCTTTTCTACGATGATTAATGCCGGCTTACCTCTCATCCAGTGTTTGGATCTGCTGGCTCAGCAGGAGCAAAATAAGGCTTTCTCCAAAATCATCCGCTCCGTAAAAGAGGACATCGAGGGAGGCACCAGTCTGACGGATGCGCTGAAAAAATATCCGAAGGTGTTTGATGAATTATTTGTTAACTTAATTGCAGCCGGCGAAGCCGGCGGTATTCTGGATGTCGTTTTGGGGCGCCTTTCTAATTATCTGGAAAAAGCTTTAAAGCTGAAGAGAAAGGTCAAAAGCGCCATGACTTATCCGATAGCGGTTCTCGTCATTTCTTTTGCGGTCGTCGCCGTACTTCTGCTTAAAGTTATCCCTGTCTTTCAAAAAATGTTTGAAGGCTCTGGAGCCGAACTTCCCGGCCCGACGGCGATGGTCATTGGGATGAGTCAGTTTGCACAGAGTTATTGGTGGATTATTTTTGCGGTAATCATTTTGATCGTGGTAGCCATTGGTCAATTCTATAAGACCCAGAAAGGCCGGTGGGTGATAGATTCGGCTGTCCTTCGCGCTCCGATTTTCGGTCCGGTGATGAAGAAGGTTGCGGTAGCTAAATTCTCACGGACTATGGCGACCATGATGAGTTCCGGCGTTCCGATATTGGAAGGATTGAATATCGTCAGCAAGACAGCAGGTAATGTGGTTGTGGAAAATGCCTTGATGAAAACCCGTCAAAGCATCAGCGAAGGTCAGTCTATTGCCGAGCCGTTATCGGTAGCCGGCATATTCCCGCCGATGGTTGTTCAAATGATAGCGGTTGGTGAAGCGACCGGTGCGTTAGATTCCATGCTCAATAAAATTGCCGATTTCTACGATGATGAAGTCGATGCGGCTGTGGAGGCCATGACATCTCTTCTGGAACCGGTTATGATGATTTTTCTTGGCGGGATAGTCGGTGGTATGATTATCGCTATGTACTTGCCGATCTTCAAGCTGGCATCTGTCGTATGATCTGAAGAGGAAAAATAAAAATGGTCGGGATGGCGCGATTTGAACGCGCGACTCCTGCGTCCCGAACGCAGTGCCCTACCAAGCTGGGCCACATCCCGACACGGTGTGGGACGTTATAAAATTTATTACCAAATGTCCACATGTTTTTATGAATGTGAGACGAAATTATTTTTATTGTGAGTAACTGATCCGTGATTATTTACGACGTGAAATGCGAAAATGGCCATAAGTTCGAAGGTTGGTTTAAGGACCGTCAGGCATGGATTGAACAAAATGCCCAGAGGTTGATTTGTTGTCCGGTCTGTAACAGTTCAAATGTGGAAATTGCACCTTCGTCCATTACGATCATGGGCAAGGATTCTAAAGCAGTTGACAAAGCTATTGATAAAAAAATGTCCCCTGATCAAGCTCTTCAGTTGTTTCATCAATATATTGAAAACAATTTTGAAGATGTCGGGAATAAATTCGCTGAAGTTGCACTGAAAATACACTGTGGGGATGAAGAGAAAAGAAACATCAAGGGTACAACGACTCCGCAGGAAGAAGCGGACCTGAAAGAAGAAGGTGTTTCATTCATCAAAATTCCTCTGCCCAAAATGGACAGCTGATCCACCAAATCTCCAGTAAGATTTCTTGACTGTTAAGAATCCTTTATCTATGAAGGAAGGACTCATTATTGATAAAAGGCCATAGCTTATGATGAACTCGTACAAAAGTATCATTGATGGTATCGGTAACACGCCTCTTGTGGAAATATCAAAACTTAATCCAAACAAAAGGGTAAAAATCTTTGCCAAATTGGAGTCTTCCAATCCTGGCGGTTCTATCAAGGACCGTACCGCCTTATACATGATTGAAAATGCCGAAAAAAGGGGAGAGTTGATTCCCGGCAAGACTATTTTGGAGGCAACCAGCGGCAACACGGGCATAGGACTGGCCATGATCGCCGCGGCCAAGGGCTATAAGCTCTGTCTCACGATGTCCGAGTCGGCCAGTGAAGAACGAAAGAAAATATTAAGGGCTATGGGAGTGGAATTGATTTTTACGCCCGCATCTCAAGGAACAGATGGTGCCATCGAGGTTGCTTATCGGATGCTCCGGGAACAGCCCGGAAAGTTTTTTGGTACTGATCAGTTTAACAACGAAGACAATGTTGCCGCCCACTATTTCGGGACCGCCCAGGAAATATGGGATCAGACGGAAGGTCAGGTGACTGCGGTCGTTGCCACACTTGGTACGACGGGAACGGCAATGGGTATTTCTAAAAGACTCAAAGAACTCAATAAAAATATCAAAATTATCGGTGTCGAACCGTATTTGCAGCACAAGATCCAAGGACTCAAGAATATGCGCGAGTCCTACCGACCGGGAATTTTTGATAAGAAGCGTCTTGACGAGAAAGTAAATATTCTGGATGAAGACGCTTTTGAGATGTCCCGCAGGCTCGCCCGGGAGGAAGGTATCCTGGCGGGCATGAGTTCCGGAGCGGCTATGTTTGTGGCTGCTGAAAAGGCCAAAGAAATGGAACAGGGTCTCATTGTGGTCATTTTCCCGGATAGCGGAGAGCGTTACTTAAGTACCGAATTATTTGCTGTCAAAGAAGAATTAGCCTCGATAAGTCTTTATAATATTTTGAAACGGCAAAAGAAGCTTTTTCGACCGTTGAAATCGGAAGAAGTGCTGATGCGCACGTGCGGTCCAACGGTCCACGATGCGCCTCATTTGGGGAACTATCGGCGACTCGTGATTTCCGATTTGCTTGGCCGCTATCTCACGTTTAAGGGCTACAAGGTTAAGCATGTCATTGATATTGTTGATTTTACTGACAAGTCCATTAAAGGATCGGAAAAAGCGGCAATGGATCTGTCGGACTATTCAAATAAATATCTGCAGATATTTCTGGATGATGCGCACTTTTTGAAGATTCGACCGGATAACATATATGTGAAAGCTTCCGACAACGTTGATGCCATGCTCACAATTGTCGAGAAACTGGTCGATAAAAGCTACGCATACGAAAAACTGCATTCCGTCTATTTTGATATTTCCAAATTGGCCGATTATGGGCGTCTCTCCAATATCGATTTAACCAAGACGAGGCTGCGTCGTTCAATTGATCTTGATGACTATGAGAAAGACAGTCCTGCTGATTTTGCTCTGCTGAAGCGGGCGAATTTGGGTGAGCTGAAAAGGGGAATTTATCACAAAACAAAGTGGGGTAATGCCCGGCCGAGCTGGCATCTGGAATGCGCAGCGATATCGCAGAAATATTTGGGTACGGCGTACGACATTCACATCAGCGGCGCTGATGAGACTTTTCCCCATTGTGAAAATATTGTGGCAATTAACAAAGCGTTTTCAAACCATAGCGGAGCAAACTATTGGATTGGCGTGGAACTGATTCTGGTCGATGGTCGAAAGATGTCCCGTTCATTGAATAATGCAGTCACGATTGCCAACCTGAAACAGGATGGTTATATTGGAAGAGACATCCGTTTCTTTCTACTGGGAATGAACTACCGCAAGCCGATCAGCTATTCTGAGAAAGCGTTGCAGGTAGCAAAAAACACAATCAAGAGAATGGACACATTCATCCATCGGCTTCAAGCGATTGAGATTGATGTTCAAAAATTTACTGATATTGATCAGGCTATCTATGATCTTCATCATGGACTGGAAAACGCATTGGATGATGATATGAATATAGCGAGTGCTTTAGCGTCGCTCTTTGATTTCATCGGTAAGATTAACACGCCGCTGGCGCAGGGGCAAATCGGCAGGACGGATGCTGGAAAAGTCATCAAAGCTCTCGAGAAGATAAATGAAATACTGGGGATAATGGATTTCGAGGAGCACCCGCTTCGCAATGATATTAGTGAGTTAATTCAAAAAAGAGAAGCTGCCAGAAAAGCTCGTAAATGGGAAGAAGCGGATGCGCTGAGAACTCAATTGGCCCAGAGCGGCATCGAAATATTGGACGGTCCACGCGGAGCAATCTGGCATTTCAGGTAGGAATAATATGGAAGGATTAAGAAAATCAATTTTAGCAGGATCCTGGTATCCTGCAGATCCTGACATTTTGAGACGTGATATCGAAAAATACATTCGAAATGTGCCCGACCAAGAGCTGGAAGGTGATATTGTAAGCATAATTGTACCTCATGCCGGTTATACTTATTCCGGTCAGGTAGCAGCCTATGCCTACAAGCTGATTCAGGGAAAAAATTATGATGCAGTCATTATTGTCGGACCGAGTCACAGAGTCGCTTTCCGAGTTATATCCATATACAGTCAAGGAGCTTTTGAAACGCCTCTGGACGTGACTCCCATCGATGAGCGCATCGCCGCAGAAATGAAGCATATAAACAAAATTATTGTTGATTACCCGGCCGCCCATGCTCAGGAACATTCTCTAGAAATTCAACTCCCTTTCCTGCAAAGTGTTTTAGGGCGGTTTTCTTTTATTCCATTGATTATGGGAGATCAGAGCGCGGCGATCTGTCGGGAACTTGCCTCCGTGATCAGTCAAGTGGCCGAAGGGCGCCGAATTTTGATTGTGGCCAGCAGCGATTTGTCTCATTTTCACAATTATCAAAAGGCAAAAGAACTTGATGAAATTGTTCTTAAAGAAATAAAAAATGACAATGCAGAAGGACTCCTGAATGATTTGGCTCATGGGAAAACCGAAGCCTGCGGAGGGGGGCCGGTGGCTGTAGCCATGCTGGCTGCAAGTCAATTGGGCGCCCATCGTTCGCAGTTGCTGAAATACGCCAATTCAGGGGATGTAACAGGAGATAAAGAGTCAGTGGTCGGTTATATGTCGGCAGCTCTTTATAGGTAAAAGCAGGGGATAATATGGAATTAACAGATCAGGAAAAAAAGACACTTCTGGAGATAGCTAAAAGGGCGATTGTCGCCAAGGCTGGAAACAGAGAATTACCTAAAGTAACGATAGATTTGCCTATTCTCAAAGAAAAGAGGGGAGCTTTTGTCACCTTGAAAAAGCGTGGACACCTGCGGGGTTGCATCGGATACATTAAGGCAGTTAAACCTCTTGGCGATACGGTGCAGGAAATGGCCGTCGCCGCTGCTTTTCATGATCCGCGCTTCCCATCGGTCAAAGGTGAAGAGATCCGGGATCTAAGCTTCGAGATATCCGTCCTAAGTCCGTTGCAAAAGATACAAAATATTGAGGATATTGAAGTAGGGAAGCACGGACTTTTTATCGTCCGGGGTTATAATTCCGGCTTGCTCCTGCCGCAGGTGGCAACGGAATATGGCTGGGATCGGGAAACGTTTCTGAAAGAGACCTGTTATAAGGCCGGTTTGCCACCCCGGGCATGGAAAGATAAGGAAACTGAAATATATATTTTCTCAGCAGATTATTTCAGCGATAAAGATTAAAATTCCTTCTTGTTCTTTTTCGCATTTTTTTGGAATAAATTAAAAATTTACTTGACAAAAACAAGCATAAAAATTAAAGTCCGCAATTCGCACGAAGCAGTGTAGGTGTTTTCTTGCGTTCAAAGCAGGGGCTTCATGCGAAATGATGGGAATAAAAGGTTTGCTGGCGTAGCTCAATCGGTAGAGCAGCTGATTTGTAATCAGCAGGTTGCGGGTTCAAGTCCCATCGCCAGCTCCAGATGAGCAACATAACTGGAGGGGTTCCCGAGCGGCCAAAGGGAGCAGACTGTAAATCTGCCGGCGGAGCCTACGGAGGTTCGAACCCTCCCCCCTCCACCAGTTTTTTATGAATAGGTAAGCGGGAGTAGCTCAGGGGCTAGAGCGTCAGCCTTCCAAGCTGAGGGTCGCGGGTTCGAATCCCGTTTCCCGCTCCAGGTATTTTTTGAATGCCGGTTGAAAAGTTTAACAGCCGTGCCCACGTAGCTCAGTTGGTAGAGCACATCCTTGGTAAGGATGAGGTCACCAGTTCAATCCTGGTCGTGGGCTCCAGTGAAGGAGAATTATGCGAAATAATATTATTTTAGCTTGTACGGAATGTAAGCAGCGAAATTATACGACGACAAAGAATAAGCGTACCATGCAAAACCGTCTGGAAATGAAAAAATATTGCAAGTTTTGCCGTGGACACAAACTGCACAGGGAAACGAAGTAGCTAAAACCAGGACAGGCCAGTAGCTCTAATGGATAGAGCGCCGGACTCCAAATCCGGATGCTGGGGGTTCAAGTCCCTCCTGGCCTGCCAGTTTTCCCGATAAAGAGGCTGATGATATGGAAAAAATCAAGTTGTTTGCAAATAAAGCGCTACAGTTTCTTTCGCAGGCAAAAGCTGAACTGAAAAAAGTTGCCTGGCCGACCAGAAAACAGACTTTGGCGTCGACAGGCGTTGTTGTGATTATTGTTGCAATCGTGGCTCTTTATCTGGGAATTATTGATCTGATTCTCGCAAAATTAGTCAAGTTCTTTTTGGGTTAACTTCATGGCTTTTAAATGGTACGTCGTACATACTTATTCGGGGTTTGAGAATAAGGTCAAAATGAGCCTTCAGGAAAGAATTGAACTGGCCGGCGCTCAAGCTGCCTTTTCGGATATTCTCATTCCGGAAGAAGATGTTGTGGAGTTGATCTCAGGAGAGAAAAAAACATCCAAGCGTAAGTTTTTCCCGGGCTATATCCTGGTGCGGATGGAGATGAGCGATGAAAACTGGCATATTGTCAAGAATACGCCGAAGGTAACGGGTTTTATCGGCAGCAAGGATAAGCCTTCCCCGATTCCGGACAAAGATGTCGAGAATTTGAAAGTAAGAATTGATGAGGGAACCCTTAAACCAAAACCGAAATTCAAGTTTGATGTTGGCGACCATGTCAAAATCATCGATGGTCCTTTCACCAATTTTGATGGCGTCATTGACGAAGTGCGCCCCGAAAAAAGTAAACTCAGGGTAATTGTGAGCATTTTCGGACGACCTACGCCGGTGGAGTTGGATTTCATTCAGGTAACCCAGGGGCAATAAGGATAATTGGTTTCAAGGCGCAAGGTTAAAGCCTAAAAAATTTTTAAGATCAGGTGATTGCTATGGCAAAAAAAGTTATTGCGAATATTAAATTGCAGATTAAAGCGGGAAAGGCGACACCATCACCCCCTATCGGACCTGCATTAGGACAGCATGGTGTGAATATCATGGAATTTTGCAAGGCCTACAACGCCTTAACGCAAAATCAGGAAGGGATGATCATTCCGGTCGTAATTACTGTTTATGCCGATCGGTCATTTACCTTCATCACGAAAACGCCACCGGCTTCCGTCCTACTCAAACAAGCGGCCAAGGTCGCCAAAGGAGCAGCTGATCCCAAGCGGGAAAAAGTGGGAACGGTTACCGCGAAACAGGTTCAGGACATTGCGCAGGTGAAGTTCAATGATTTGAACGCCGTCAATATCGAAGGTGCGGTCAAGATTATTGCCGGCACGGCAAGATCAATGGGAATTGAAATAGCAGGTTAATTAAAACGAGGGTTTATCATGTTAAGACGAGGCAAACGCATCATAGCTGCGAAAGCTAAGGTTGAGCCGACCAAGCGTTACACGCTGAAAGAGGCTACGGAAATGGTTGTGTCATTGGCTGGAGTCAAATTCGACGAGACAGTGGATGCCGCTGTCCGGCTGGGCGTCAATCCGGCGCATGCTGATCAGATGGTTCGAGGCAGCGTGGTTCTTCCTAATGGCCTGGGTAAAACCGTGCGCGTGCTGGTTTTTGCTAAAGGCGATAAAGAAAAAGAAGCGCTGGAAGCCGGAGCAGATATGGTCGGCAACGATGAAATTATCGAGAAAATAAAAGGCGGCTGGATGGAATTTGACCGCGTTATTGCTACGCCGGATATGATGGGTTCCGTCGGGAAAATCGCTAAGATTCTGGGCCCGCGAGGGTTGATGCCGAATCCCAAAGTTGGAACGGTCACGTTTGATATTGCCAATGCCGTGAAGGAACTGAAAGCGGGTAAAGTGGAATTCCGCGTTGAGAAGGCTGGGATTGTTCATTCGCCGGTGGGTAAGGTGTCTTTTGGCGCTGAAAAACTTTACGAAAACGTTAATGCTCTTTTGGAGACTATCATTAAGCTGAAACCGGCATCGAGTAAAGGCACGTATATTAAGAGTATCGCGCTGTCCAGCACGATGGGTGCCGGCGTGAGAATCGATCCTCTGGATATTAAGAGCGCAACATAGAGCATATCATTGCGACGGGCTTGAAGACAATAGCCCGGACGCGTGTAAAAAGAATTTGGTTTAGGTCGAAGACAGCAGGTACGACAGTTTAAACGGAAAGTGGCCTGCCGAGACTCGTAGAATAAAAATGTTACTGTATTTTTTGAGGTAGTCATTTTTCTGAAAACGGGGATCGGCATTTGGGCGGATGACCCGTTTTTCAACTTCAGTATGTGGCTTATCTCTCCGGCCTCGAACAAAAATAATTTGAAAGGAGGCTGATAGATTGGATCGGACAACAAAACAACAAATTGTATCCGAGCTTCAAGAGAAACTCAAACAGGCTAAACTGGGTGTTCTGACCAATTTCAACGCGATGAACGTTGAAAAAATGGAATCCTTAAGAAATGCTTTGCGTAAGAATGATGCGGAGCTGAAAGTCGTCAAAAACACGCTGCTGAATATAGCGTCAAAAGAGACGGACTTCAACGTTCTGGCAGATTACTTCAAATTTCCTGTTGCTGTTGTCTTGAGCTATAAAGACCCGGTCGCGCCGACGAAGGCCCTGATTGAGTTTGCCAAGAAAAACCCGGAATTGGAAATTAAAGTCGGAGTGTTAGATGGCAAGCTGCTTTCGAAATCAGACATTTCTGCTCTGGCCGATTTGCCCAGCCGCGAAGTGCTATTGGGCAAACTGGTTTCCGTCATGGCGGCAGTGCCGACATCGTTTGTCAGAGTGCTCAATGGGGTTCCCGCCGGATTTGTGCGAGTTCTGAATGCTTACGCTGAAACGAAAGAGAATTAAACCTAAAAAATACATACTAAAGAGGAAAGAAAAATGGCTGAAATAACGAAAGAAGATGTTGTCAAATTTATTGAAAATATGACGGTGCTGGAGCTCTCCGCTCTCGTAAAAGAACTGGAAGAAAAATTCGGTGTATCCGCCGCCGCTCCTATGATGGCCGCCGTGGCGGCAACCGGTGCCGCACCCGCTGCCGCTGCTGAAGAGAAAACAGAGTTTAATGCCGTTCTCACGGGTTTCGGCGCTGAGAAGATTCAGGTCATCAAGGTCGTTCGTGCGATCACCGGCCTAGGTCTGAAAGAAGCCAAGGATTTGGTGGAAGGTGTTCCCAAGTCCGTCAAAGAAGGTGTTTCCAAAGATGAAGCCGCCGATATCAAGAAGAAGATTGAAGAAGTGGGCGGAACCGTCGAGATTAAATAAGATAATTTCTTATAAACTATTTTTATAAGGATACTATGGGTGACTTTAGAAAAAATTTTGGTCGTGTAAAGCAAATACAGGATATTCCTAATCTGATCGAGATTCAGACGCGATCTTATGAAAAATTCCTGCAAGCCGATGTGCCGCTGGCAAAGCGGCGCAACATCGGCTTGCAGGGTGCTTTCAAGAGCGTATTCCCGATTTCGGATTTCAGCGGAAAGTGCTCTCTGGAGTTTGTCAGCTACAAGATCGGTGATGTCCGGTATGATATGAAGGAGTGCATTCAGAAAGGCATGACGTATGCTGCTCCTTTGAAAATTGTGGTCAGGCTGGTCGTGTTTGATACGGATCGTCTCGCCGACGGGAAGATCAATCGCGAAGCGGCTGAGACCAAGCCGATCCGTGATATTAAGGAGCAGGAAATTTACTTCGGTGAAATTCCGCTGATGACGGAAAACGGCACGTTTATCGTTAATGGATCGGAACGGGTGATCGTCAGCCAGTTGCACCGGTCGCCCGGTATCTTTTTTGATCATGATAAGGGGAAGACCGTCGCTTCGGGTAAGTTGATTTACTCGGCGAGAGTCATTCCCATTCGAGGTTCATGGCTGGATCTGGAATTTGATTCCAAAGATCTGCTCTATGTCAGGATCGACAGGCGCCGGAAGATGCCTGTTACAATACTGCTCAAGGCCATGGGCAATTCGACGGAATTTATTTTAAACTATTTTTATAGCATTGAAAGAATTGCGATTGAGGGCGAAAAAATTTATTTTGCCGTCGATGAATCCCTGTCCGGCCAGAAGGCGCCGGAGGATATTAAAGATCCGAAGAGCGACGAAATCATTGTGAAGAAAGGCCGAAAGCTCACCAAGCCTCTGCTTAAGAAAGTCATGGATGCCGGGATTAAGCGCGTATCCATTAAAGAAGCGGATTTAACCGGCAAAGTTCTTTCATCGGACGTTCATGATCCCGCGACGGGAGAAATTCTTTTCCGTTGCAACGAAGAGTTGCCGTTGAACGGGCTCGAGATCGCCCAGGAGAAGGGCGTCAAGGAATTGAAGTTCATTCACATCGACGAAGATCTGGACAATGCTTCGATACGCGATACGTTGCTCATGGATCGTATTGATAGCGCGGAAGACGCAATCATGGAGATTTACCGCAGACTTCGGCCCAGCAATCCTCCCACGCCGGAAACGGCAGCGAAGTTTTTCAACAGCCTCTTCTTTGAGCAGGAGACTTACGATTTATCGGATGTCGGTCGCGCCAAAATGAACTATAAATTGCGTCTCAATGTTCCGACCGATTTGACGGTACTGCGTAACCAGGATATTTTGGCGTCCGTTAAGTATCTCATCGATCTGAAAAACGGCGTGGGCGAATGCAGTGTCGATGATATCGACCATCTGGGGAACCGCCGCGTGCGGTCCGTCGGTGAGCTGATTGAAAATCAGTACCGAATTGGCCTCGTACGAATGGAACGGGCCATTAAAGAAAAAATGAGTCTGCAGGACATCGAAACCATGATGCCGCACGACCTCATCAATGCCAAACCGGTTTCGGCAGTTGTTAATGAATTTTTCGGATCGAGCCAGTTGTCCCAGTTCATGGACCAGACCAATCCCCTGTCGGAGATCACACATAAACGCCGCTTGTCCGCATTGGGGCCTGGCGGTTTGACGCGGGAACGCGCCGGATTTGAAGTCCGCGACGTTCATCCGACGCATTACGGCCGCATCTGCCCGGTTGAAACACCGGAAGGTCCGAACATCGGCTTGATCGTATCGCTCAGCACTTACGCCCGTGTCAACGAATTCGGATTTATTGAGACACCGTACCGTCTTGTTGAAAACGGCAAAGTCCTCGAAACCGTAAAGTTCATGACGGCGATCGAAGAAGAAAACCAGATTATTGCACCCGCTGACCGGCCGCTCGACAAAAAAGGCAAATTTGAAGAAGAGCTCATTTCCGTCAGAAAAGGCGGCGACTTTATTTCGGTGCTGCCGGAAGAGATCAAAATGATGGATGTTGCTCCCAATCAGCTTGTTTCCGTGGCGGCAGCGTTGATTCCGTTTCTGGAGCATGATGATGCCAACCGTGCGCTGATGGGATCGAACATGCAGCGCCAGGCTGTACCCCTGATGTGTCCCGAAGTGCCGGTCGTCGGCACGGGCATGGAAGCCATTGTCGCCCGCGATTCCGGAGCTGTTGTGATAGCCAGACGCCCGGGTCTTGTGGAGAGTGTGGATGCCTCACGCATCGTCATTCGTGCCGATAAACCAGAAGAGGATGGCCTGGACACCGGCGTGGATATTTATACGCTGTCCAAATATCAGCGATCCAATCAAGACACTTGCTTTAACCAGAAACCTATTGTGGCCATAGGCGATCGCGTTCATAAGAGAGATATTCTCGCCGACGGTCCGGCAACGGATAACGGTGAACTGGCTTTGGGACGAAACGTCATGGTTGCGTTCATGTCCTGGGGCGGCTACAACTACGAAGACTCGATTCTGGTCAGTGAAAGAATCGTCAAGGAAGATATTTATACATCCATTCATATCGAAGAATTCGAAACCATGGCCCGTGATACAAAGCTGGGCAAGGAAGAAATAACGAGAGACATTCCCAATGTCGGCGAGGAAGCGCTCCGTAACCTCGACGAAAGCGGAATTATCCGTATCGGCGTCTCCGTGAAACCCGGTGATATCCTCGTAGGTAAGATCACACCCAAAGGGGAAACACAGCTCTCCGCCGAGGAGAAACTGCTGCGCGCCATTTTCGGCGAGAAAGCCAGCGATGTGCGAGACACGTCGCTACGTGTTCCGCCTGGTGTGGAAGGCACTGTGATCGACGCCAAAATCTTTACGCGCAAAGGAGCCGACAAAGATTTGCGTTCACAGGCCATCGAAGAAGATGCTATCGAGCAGCTGACGAAGGACAGGGATGATGAAATCCGCATTCTTGCAGAATCCATCAAAAAGGATATCGCCAAGCTGGTGATCGGCAAAACAGCAGCCGGCAAAATTGTCGATGTGAAAAAGAAAACAATTTTGAAAAAAGGTGATAAAATCACCAAGGAAATCTGGTTGGATATTCCTTTTACCTACTGGAAAGAAATTACGCTTGCTGAAAATGACGGCTCTGAAGAAAAGCTCACCAATCTTCTTTCTGTTATGGAAAGAAAGGTCGATTTCGTAAAAGCACATTTTGAAGAAAAGCTGGACAAAATTAAGGCCAGCGACGAGCTGCCTCCCGGCGTCATCAAAATGGTCAAAGTCTATATCGCGATTAAGAGAAAGTTATCGGTTGGTGACAAGATGGCCGGCCGCCACGGAAATAAAGGCGTTTTGTCCAGGATCCTGCCCGAAGAAGACATGCCTTATTTTGCGGATGGTTCGACAGTGGACATTATTCTCAATCCCCTCGGCGTTCCGTCCCGTATGAATGTCGGCCAGATTCTGGAAACCCACTTGGGGTGGGCGGCTAAATCGATCGGCGAAGGCCTCAATGAATTGCTGGAGAAGAACAATAGCCTGAATCAGATTAAAGCCGAGTTGAAGAAAACCTATTCGAGCCCCGATTTTGATGAGTTCTTGGAAAGTGCGTCTGCGGAAGATGTCAAGCGATTCGTTGGCCGTCTGAAAAAAGGCATGTTGGTGGCGAGCCCCGTCTTTGACGGTTGTCCCGAACCTCAGATCCATAAATTGCTGGAAACGGCGGGACTGCCGGAAAACGGCCAGTCGGTTTTGTTTGACGGCCGTACCGGAGAGCCCTTTGATCAGGAAGTGACTGTCGGCATCATTTACATGCTGAAACTGCATCATCTGGTTGATAATAAAATTCACGCGCGTTCGATCGGTCCCTATTCGCTTGTTACGCAGCAGCCGCTGGGCGGCAAGGCACAATTCGGCGGCCAGAGACTGGGCGAAATGGAAGTCTGGGCCATGGAAGCTTACGGGGCTTCCTACACTCTACAGGAATTTTTGACCGTTAAATCAGATGATGTTGCCGGCCGGACGAGGATTTACGAATCCATTGTCAAGGGTGAGCATACATTCGAGCCGGGTCTTCCGGAATCCTTCAATGTTTTGGTGAAGGAGCTCCAGAGTCTCGGATTAGACGTGGAATTGGTTGAGGAAGAGTAATCTTCAAGATTTCACAAAAGCTTTTAAATAGTAGGAGAATAATCTGTGGAAGACGTTTTCAGTTATTTTGAAAAACCAAAAAATCCGATCAGATTCAATGCAATGAAGATTTCGATCGCCTCGCCGGAAAAGATTCTTTCCTGGTCCAACGGCGAAGTCAAAAAGCCTGAGACGATCAATTACCGGACATTCAAGCCGGAGCGCGATGGTTTGTTCTGCGCAAAAATATTCGGGCCGGTGAAGGACTATGAATGCCTTTGCGGCCGTTATAAAAGAATGAAGCACCGCGGTGTTGTTTGCGAAAAGTGCGGTGTCGAAGTTATTCAGTCCAAAGTCCGCCGCGAGCGGATGGGGCATATCACCCTGGCGACGCCGGTGGCGCATATCTGGTTTCTGAAGAGTCTGCCCAGCCGCATCGGCAATGTCATGGATCTGACACTCAAAGAACTGGAAAAAGTTCTCTATTTTGAATCCTGGATCGTCCTCGATCCGAAAGACACGCCGCTCAAAAAGAAAGAGCTCCTCACCGATGAAGAGTATATTGAAGCAAAAGAGCAGTATGGAGAAACGGGATTCGTAGCGGGAATCGGCGCAGAAGCTGTCCGACAGCTGCTCGAAGAAATCGATCTGGAAAAGCTCTACGAAGAACTTCGTGCAGAAGTGGTTACATCCATTTCCGATACCAAGAAGAAAAAGATCGTCAAACGGCTTAAAGTGGTTGAAGCGTTGCGCAAGTCAGGAAACAAACCGGAATGGATGGTCTTAACGGTTCTACCGGTTATTCCGCCCGATTTGCGGCCTTTGGTTCCGTTGGACGGCGGGCGATTTGCAACGTCCGATCTTAACGATTTGTACCGGCGCGTCATCAATAGAAATAACCGGCTGAAACGCCTACAGGAACTCAATGCGCCGGAAATCATTATCCGTAACGAAAAGCGTATGCTCCAGGAAGCCGTGGATGTTCTGTTTGATAACGGCCGCCGCGGTCGGGCAATTACAGGAACCAACAAGCGGCCGCTCAGATCGCTCTCGGATATGCTTAAAGGCAAGCAGGGACGTTTTCGTCAGAACCTGCTGGGCAAACGCGTCGATTATTCCGGCCGTTCGGTTATTACCGTCGGTCCCGATTTAAGACTTCATCAGTGCGGCTTGCCGAAGAAAATGGCGCTCGAACTGTTCAAACCGTTCGTCTATAACCGCCTGCTGGAAAAAGGCTATGTGACAACCGTCAAAAGCGCCAAGAAAATGGTGGAAAGAGAGACGGCTGAAGTATGGGATGCCGTGGATGAAGTGGTTCGCGAATACCCGGTGATTCTCAACCGCGCTCCGACGCTGCATCGTCTGGGTATGCAGGCCTTCGAGCCGATACTCATTGAAGGGAAAGCCATTCGTCTGCATCCGTTGGTTTGCACCGCTTTTAACGCGGACTTCGACGGTGACCAGATGGCGGTGCATGTGCCTCTGTCTGTTGAAGCGCAAACGGAAGCACGTGTGCTCATGATGTCGACGAATAATATCCTATCACCGGCCAATGGCAAACCGATCATTATTCCCAGTCAGGATATCGTGCTGGGCATTTATTATATGACGCGGATAAAGAAGGATGTAAAGGGCGAAGGGATGATTTTTTCCGGGCCCGAAGAAGTTCGGTCGGCCGTTGATGCAGGGGCTATCGACCTGCACGCCAAAATTAAAGTTCGTATCAACGGAGAGTTGAAGGAAACGACTGCGGGACGCATTATCCTGTTTGAAATTATTCCCGAGGAAATTGATTTTGACGCGATCAACAAGCTGATGAATAAAAAGGAGCTGGCGAACCTGATCGATCATTGCTACCGACTGTGCGGGGATAAGACGACCGTCCTTTTGGCCGATCGGCTGAAAGATCTTGGCTTTAAATACGCTACGATTTCAGGGTTGTCATTTGCCGTCGGCAACATGATTATTCCTGAGAATAAGAAGACCATTGTTTTGCAGGCCGATAAGGATGTTCTGAAGATTCAAAAGCAGTATATGGACGGGCTGATTACCGACGGTGAACGTTACAATAAAGTGATCGACATCTGGGCGCAAGCGACCGAGAAAATTGCCTCGGAAATGTTGACCGGTATCAGCACGGAAGAGGTCGCCGGCCTTGATGGAAAGAAGCGTAAAATAGAAAGTTTTAACCCGATATACATGATGGCCGATTCCGGCGCCCGCGGTTCCGGCGTTCAGCTTCGGCAATTGGCCGGTATGCGTGGTTTGATGGCTAAGCCTTCCGGCGAAATCATCGAGACCCCGATTACAGCGAATTTCCGTGAAGGCCTGACGGTGCTCCAGTATTTTATCTCCACGCACGGTGCGCGTAAAGGGCTTGCCGACACAGCTCTGAAGACAGCCAACTCCGGTTATCTGACCCGTCGGCTCGTCGATGTGGCACAGGACTGTATTATTACCGAACAGGATTGTGAAACCGTCGATGGACTCTACGTGTCGGCGCTGATGGAAGGCGGTGAAATGATTGAAACCGCCGGAGAACGCGTTTTGGGCCGCGTGGCATTACAGGAAATCAGAGATCCTTTTACCGATGAAGTGATCGTCAAAGCCAATGAGGCGATTGATGAAGCATTGGCAGAGAAAATCGACCGCGCGGGTATCGAGCGCGTGAATATCCGTTCCGTTTTAACCTGTCGTGCCAAGCATGGCGTTTGTGCCATGTGCTATGGCCGCGATTTGGCCCACGGGCATATCGTGAATATCGGCGAAGCGGTAGGAATTGTAGCTGCACAGTCCATTGGCGAACCGGGTACGCAGTTGACCATGAGAACATTCCATATCGGTGGTACGGCGAAATTTAATGAGCAATCCACGCTCGAAGCGCGTCATGACGGGCTTGTCAAATTTGTCAACTTGAATACGGTGAAAACCCGTGAAAACGATTATGTGGTCATGAACCGTCACGGCGAAGTGCACGTTCTTGATGAGCAAAATCGCAGCCGCGGTAAATACACCGTACCTTATGGGGCTCATCTCAAAGTCAGTGATAACAGCGCCGTAAAGCGCGGGCAGCTGATTGCCGAATGGGATCCCTTCTCTATTCCGATTCTTGCCGAAGTGGACGGAACGATCAAATACGGTGATGTCACCGAAGGTAAAACCATGCAGGAGCAGGTTGATGAAGTCACCGGCCTGTCCCGTAAAGTTATTGTTGAATTCAAAGGCGGTGATCTAAGGCCGCGAGTTTCCATTAAGGATAGCAAGGGGAAAACTGCTAAGCTGGTTAGCACGAATTCAGTGGCCCGTTATTTCCTCTCAGTCGGCGTCAATATCGTTGTCTCTGAAGGCGATCATGTGCGAGCCGGCGATATTTTAGCGAAGATTCCCCGGGAGACGACGAAAACAAAGGATATTACAGGCGGTTTGCCTAGAGTCGCAGAATTGTTTGAAGCGCGGAAACCCAAAGATTTTGCCGTCATCAGCGAAATCGACGGCGTAGTCGCTTTTGGTAAAGACGCCAAAGGCAAGCGCAAAGTCATTGTGACTCCGGAAATAGGTGAAGAAAAGGAATATCTGATTCCCAAAGGAAAACACATCAGTGTCCAGGAAGGGGACCGAGTGACACCCGGCGACGCTCTGATGGATGGCGTCAATAACCCACATGATCTTCTGGCGATTAAGGGAGAAAAAGAACTGGCCCGTTACCTGGTTGATGAAGTTCAGGAAGTTTATCGTTTGCAGGGTGTTAAAATTAATGATAAGCATATGGAAGTTATTGTCCGCCAGATGTTGCGTCGAGTCCGGATAACCGATCCAGGGGATACTGCATTTATCGCCGATGAGCAGGTAGAGCGTTACCGCTTCCAGGAAGAGAACGATAAGGTAATCGCTCAAGGTGGGCGTCCCGCCATTGGTGATCCTCTGCTTCTGGGAATCACGAAGGCATCGCTTAGTACACAGAGTTTCATATCAGCGGCCTCCTTCCAGGAAACCACCCGAGTGCTGACGGAAGCATCGCTTTCCGGCAAAACAGATTACCTGCGCGGTCTCAAAGAAAACGTTATTATGGGCCGTTTAATCCCGGCAGGCACGGGTCTTGTGATGTATCGCAAACTGGGTATCAAGGTTGAAGATGAAGAGGCAGAAGTGGCTGCAGAATAGATAAAAAAAAGGAAGAAATATCTTGACAGAAGCAGCTTGAATTGATAGTTACCGCAGATTTGCTGCTGCCCGCAAATTTGCAGCAAAGAGTTCGGGAGGAGAAATGCCGACAATTAGTCAACTGGTTCGCAAAGGCAGAACCAAAATTAAGAGAAAAACCAACGCCCCGGCTTTAGCCGGTTCGCCGCAGCGACGCGGTGTGTGCGTGAGGGTTTATACGACGACGCCCAAAAAGCCGAATTCAGCTTTGCGTAAAGTGGCCAGAGTTCGTCTCACGAGCGGATATGAAGTGTCATCTTACATTCCCGGTATCGGCCATAACCTGCAGGAGCACTCGGTGGTGCTTGTTCGCGGGGGCAGAGTAAAAGATTTGCCCGGTGTAAGATATCATATCGTCAGAGGCACGCTGGATGCCGTTGGTGTCGCTGACCGCAAAAAGAGTCGATCAAAATACGGCGCTAAAAAGCCCAGCTAAACGAAGGACAAAAAAATGCCAAGAAGACGCGAAATTGAAAAAAGGGATATTTTACCGGACCCCAAATTTAATAATAAGCTCGTTGCCAAGTTTGTGAACTCGTTGCTTAAGAGAGGCAAGAAGAGTGTTGCCGAAAGTATTTTGTATGGCGCTTTCGACATTATTGAGAAGCGGGTTAAGGAACAGCCCGTTGAATTTTTCGAAAAAGCAGTCAATAACGTGAAGCCGATGATTGAAGTCAAATCCCGTCGTGTTGGCGGTTCCACCTATCAGGTTCCGACGGAAGTTGTCCCCGCCAGGCGCACAGCTCTGGCTATCCGCTGGTTGATCTCCAATGCCCAGGAGCGTACTGAAAAAACGATGCGTGAAAAACTGGCGGCAGAACTGATCGATGCGGCAAACAACAGAGGTGGCGCAATCAAGAAAAGAGAAGCAGTGCATAAAATGGCCGAGGCGAATAAGGCCTTTGCGCATTATAAATTTTAAAAGACTGAATATTAAACGACAAGGAAAACAACCATTCAAAGTTAAGGAGGAAAGGTGAGATGGCAAAGAAAAAATTTGAAAGGACTAAGCCGCATTTAAATATAGGAACAATCGGTCACGTGGATCACGGCAAGACCACTTTAACGGCCGCAATTACCAAGCATCTGGCAAAAAAGGGTTTTGCGGAATTCCGGCCTTTCGATTCGATTGATAACGCCCCGGAGGAGAAGGAACGCGGTGTTACGATCAATATCTCTCACGTAGAATACGAGACGGAAAAAAGACATTACGCCCACGTCGATTGCCCTGGTCATGCTGACTATATCAAAAACATGATTTCCGGTGCTGCGCACATGGACGGAACGATTCTGGTTGTGGCCGCCTCCGATGGCCCGATGCCGCAAACCCGCGAGCATATCCTCCTTGCCCGTCAGGTTCAGGTTCCTTACGTCATCGTTTTCCTCAATAAAGTTGATCTGGTTGATGATCCCGAGCTTTTAGACCTTGTCGAACTGGAATTAAGAGAGCTTTTGACTCAGTATGAATTTCCGGGTGATGATATTCCCATCATCCGCGGTTCCGCCCTCAAAGCTCTGGAATCAGAAGACAGCAATTCACCCGATGTGAAATGCATCTGGGAACTCATGGATGCCGTCGATAATTATATTCCGCAACCTAAGCGCGATACCGATAAACCTTTCCTGATGCCCGTTGGCGACGTTTTCACCATTTCCGGTCGTGGCACGGTTGTGACGGGAAGAGTTGACCGCGGCATCGTGAAGGTCGGCGAAGAAGTTGAAATCATCGGCATCCGCCCCACCATTAAGACCGTTGTAACCGGTGTGGAAATGTTCCGTAAAACCCTTGATGAAGGTCGTGCAGGCGACGACGTCGGTTTGTTGATTCGCGGTATTAAGCGGGAAGAAGTGGAAAGAGGCCAGGTTGTTGCCAAACCCGGTTCCATTACCCCTCATACGAAATTTGAAGCAGCCGTTTACATATTGACCAAAGAGGAAGGCGGTCGTCATACACCCTTCTTCTCAGGTTACCGTCCGCAGTTTTATTTCCGGACAACGGATGTGACGGGTGTTGCAACGCTGCCCGAAGGTGTGGAAATGGTCATGCCCGGTGATAACGTAAAGATGAACGTCGAACTGATTATGCCCATCGCCATGGAAGAGCAGTTAAGATTCGCAATCCGTGAAGGTGGCCGGACAGTCGGCGCAGGTGTCGTAAGCAAGGTTATTGAATAGAAACGGGAAATAGGTTATCCGATCGATGAAAGAACAAAAGATAAGAATTCGTCTCAAAGCTTACGATTATAAACTGCTGGATCGTTCTGTTGAAGAAATAGTGGAAACTGCCAAAAGGACCGGCGCACGTGTCGCCGGTCCCATACCTCTTCCTACGGAAATCAATAAATACTGTGTCAATCGTTCACCGCACGTGGATAAGAAATCCCGGGAGCAGTTCGAAATTCGTACACACAAGAGATTGATTGATATTGTTGAGCCGACGCAAGCGACCGTTGATGCGTTGATGAAACTGGATCTGTCGGCGGGCGTGGATGTAGAGATTAAAGCGTAGGCGAAGAGTAACGACGGTGGAAAGTGGTCCGGGTGTTACCAGTTTCCGGAATGTTGAATATCGTGGCTTTATTTATATAAAAGTTGGATGATGATGAACAAGGGAATCATTGGAAAAAAATTAGGGATGACACAGGTATTTGCCGAGGATGGTGCCGCGGTCGGTGTTACAGCCATTGAAGTTGAACCGTCCATTGTCGTCCAGGTGAAGACAAAAGAAAAGGATGGCTATGACGCCATTCAGATCGGATACGGCCGCGTCAAGCAGAAGAACGTGACCAAACCGCTTCAGGGCCATTTTAATAAAGCAAACAAAGGATTTTTCCGTATCCTGAAGGAGTTTCCGGGCGAAGCCGGCAAGTACGAAGCCGGACAGGAAATCGCATCTGACATTTTTCAGGCGGGTGACTACGTCGATGTGGTCGGAACATCGAAGGGCAAAGGTTTTCAGGGTGTTGTGAAAAGACATGGTTTTGGTGGTGGCCGGGCAACGCACGGTTCCATGTTCCACAGAGCTCCGGGGTCCATTGGCGCCAGCGCTGATCCAGCCCGTGTGTTTAAGGGAACGAAAATGGGCGGTCATATGGGAGATGTTCGTAAAACCGTTCAGAATCTTCAGATCTGGCAAGTGCGCCCTGATAGAAATTTATTACTATTAAAAGGTTCCATTCCCGGCGGCAAAAATGGCTATGTCATCATTAAGCAAGCCCGGAAAAAAAGTGCGTAAAGCAGTGGAGTTATAGACATGGCAGTAGCAGATGTTTTTGATATTGAAAAGAAGAAGGTTGCCCAGGTCGAGTTGAACGACGCCGTATTCGGCGCAGAGATCAACGAAGCAACGATCCACGACGTGGTCAAGATGCAGCTGGCATCGCGCCGGTCGGGAACGTCAGCAACCAAGGGAAGAAGCGACGTAAGAGGCGGCGGAAAGAAACCCTGGCGTCAAAAGGGAACAGGCCGCGCCCGTGCTGGAACTTCACGATCACCCATTTGGAGAGGCGGCGGTATTGTTTTCGGGCCTCAACCACGGGATTACTCTTACAGCGTTCCGAAAAAAGTGCGGAAGAAGGCGCTGATCTCCGTCCTCAGTATGAAAGTGAAAGAAGAGAAAATGACGGTTCTGAAGAATTTTCCAATGGAAACAATCAGCACGAAGGCTTTTCAGAAAGTGGTGGATCTCTTCGGCCTCAAAAAAACACTTTTCGTTATCGATCAGGATGACGCCGTTCTGATGAAATCATCGCGAAATTTGAAAAATGTTAAAATGATTCGGTCGGAGGGCATCAATGTTTATGATATTTTGAATTATGAACATCTGGTCCTTCTTGAACCCTCTATAAAAAAGATTGAGGGGGCATTGCTGGCATAATGGAACTGCATCAGATTATTAGACGAATATTAATTACCGAAAAGAGCAACGTTGACCGCGAAGCGGGCAATAAGTATTACTTTGAAGTAGATCGCAAAGCCAATAAAGTTGAGATCGGGCAGGCGGTCGAAAAGCTATTTAAGGTAAAAGTTACGGATGTCCATGTCTTTCACGTTTTAGGCAAGAAGAAGAGAATGGGCAAGGTCATGGGGCAAAAGAGTTCCTGGAAAAAAGCGATTGTCACTTTGGCTGAGGGCAGCCGCATCGAAGTCGCCGAAGGCGTATAGAACACTTAAGGATTAAACGACATGGGAATTATCAAGTATAAACCAACATCACCCGGCAGGCGATTTCAGAGTGTCTCTGATTTTGCAGAGATTACGTCAGATGAACCGGTAAAAAGCCTTTTAAAGCCGATCAAAAGAACCGGCGGTCGTAACAGTTACGGCAGGATCACTGCGCGCTACATCGGCGGCGGTCACAAGCGTAAATATCGGATGATTGATTTCTGCCGCAACAAGACGGATATTCCGGCAAAAGTGGCTACGATAGAATATGATCCGAACCGGTCGGCAAGAATTGCATTACTCAATTATCGCGATGGTGAGAAAAGATATATTGTAGCACCCGCGCAGATCAATGTTGGCGATGTTCTGGTGAGCGGTCCCAAGGCAGATATCAAGCCGGGCAACGCCATCCCTCTTAAGTATATCCCGCTGGGTTCCTTAATTCATAACGTGGAATTAAAAGTAGGACGCGGAGCGCAACTGATTCGTTCTGCGGGAACTTATGGCCAGCTGATGGCTAAGGAAGGAACCTATGCCCAGGTGAGACTTCCTTCCGGTGAAGTCCGCAGAGTATTCATCGAATGCATGGCAACGGTCGGTCAGGTCGGGAACAATGACCATGAGAATATCAGCATCGGTAAAGCCGGACGGACCCGTTGGCTGGGTAAAAGTCCCCATGTCCGCGGTGTTGTCATGAATCCGGTGGACCATCCGATGGGCGGTGGCGAAGGAAAGTCATCCGGTGGCCGACATCCGTGTACGCCTTGGGGTGTTCCTACAAAGGGTCACAAAACGAGAAAAAACAAGAGAACCGATAAATATATCGTCAAGAGAAGAGGTTAAGATAACGTGGCACGTTCGATCAAAAAAGGTCCTTATATTGAAGATAGTTTGCTTGCCAAGGTGCGGAAAATGGAAGCCGAAAGCAGCAAGAATGTAATTAAGACTTGGTCGCGGCGTTCAACCATCACACCCGAGTTAATCGGTTACACATTTGCCGTCCATAACGGAAAAAAATTCATCCCGGTTTATGTGACAGAGAATATGGTCGGTCATAAAATGGGCGAGTTCGCGCCGACGAGGACCTTTTATTCTCATTCCGGCGACCGGAAAACAAAGGTTAAGAAGTAATCATTTCCGCGCAATCGGACAGGTTTGGAGTTGATAAGATATGGAAGCAAAAGCAGTTGCAAAATATATTCGGATGTCGCCGCAGAAAGTCCGGTTGGTCGTTGACTTGGTTCGTGGGAAGAAAGTGCAGGAAGCCGGCAATATCCTGCGTTATACCAGGAAGTACTCTGCGGGAATTATCGCGAAGGTGCTGAAATCCGCTGTCGCCAACGCGGCCCAGAATCCCAATATTGATGAAAACACACTTTACGTCAAAGAGATATTTGTGGACCAGGGACCGGCATTGAAGCGCTGGCGGGCCAGAGCCCAGGGAAGAGCGGCGGGAATTAAAAAAAGAACGTCTCACATCACCGTTGTCGTGGATGAAAAGTAAGGAGGAACGATATTGGGTCAGAAGGTTAACCCGGTAGGATTACGATTAGGCTACATCAAAAAGTGGCAGTCCGTATGGTTTGCCGAAAAGAATTACAGTGGGATGCTGCTGGAAGACTTAAAGGTGCGAAAGTTCCTTAAGAAAAAGCTGTACCACGCCGGTATTTCCCATATCGAAATTGAGCGGGCGGCCAACAAAGCCAAGGTGAATATTTATGCGGCCCGGCCCGGCGTCATTATCGGGAAAAAAGGATCGGAAATAGAAAAGCTGAAAACGGAAATTGAAAAATTTTCTCAGGCTGAAATTATCATCAATATTTTAGAGGTCCGCAAACCGGAAACAGATGCCCAACTCGTCGCCGAAAATGTCGCTATGCAATTGGAAAGACGTGTCGCGTTTCGACGGGCGATGAAGAAGTGTGTCGGTTACGCCCTGAAATTCGGAGCCAAGGGCATTAAGATCACGTGTTCCGGGCGCTTGGGCGGTGCCGAAATGTCCCGCTCTGAGTGGTACCGCGAAGGGAGAGTTCCGCTGCATACCCTGAGAGCGGATATCGATTACGGATTCATCGAAGCACATACAGCGTACGGATTGATCGGTGTAAAAGTTTTAATTTTCCACGGAGAAGTTTTGCCCACGAAGAATGAAAAACAGTCATAGTTCCGGTGAGGCCTCCTTATAGGTCCTGCTGTGAAGATAAACGGGAGTTTTGAATTATGTTAATGCCAAAACGGGTAAAATATAGAAAATTGCAGAAAGGCCGCATGGGAGGAAAGGCGACCAGAGGCGGGACGATTGCCTTCGGGGACTATGGCTTGCAGGCGGCTGAATGCGGATGGGTTTCGGCCCGTCAGATCGAAGCGGCGCGCGTTGCGATGACGCGTTATGTAAAGCGCGGCGGCAAAATATGGATTCGCGTATTTCCACACAAATCCATCACAAAGAAACCTGCTGAAACCCGAATGGGAAAAGGTAAGGGGGCGCCTGAAGGATGGGTGGCCGTTGTTAAACCAGGTTCAGTCCTCTACGAGATGGAAGGTGTAACCAAAGAGGTGGCTAAAGAAGCATTTCGTTTGGCATCGCATAAACTCTCAATTTCGACAAAGTTCTTATCGAGGGAGATATCTGATGAAAATTAGTGAAATCAGAGGTCTCGGAATCAACGAGCTTCAAATCAAAAGTAAGGAATTAGTGGAAGAATTGTTTCGGTTGAAGATTCGGCATGCATCGGGTCAACTCGAATCAACCGCGACGCTGGGGCGGCTGCGCAAGGAAATTGCCCGTATCGCAACGGTGCTGAAGGAAAAGGAGGCCGCAGGTTAATATGGCTGAAAAGAGCAACAAGCGCACGATTAAGGGCGTAGTCGTCAGTGACAAAATGGATAAAACCATCGTGGTGAAGGCCGAAAGACTCGTCAAGCATTCCGTGTTTCATAAATACGTCCGCAGACATGTCAAATACAAGGCCCATGATGAGCAGAATCAGTGCAAAACGGGAGATACCGTATTAATCATTGAAGCGCGGCCGATGAGTAAAGACAAACGCTGGCGGATGCTGGAAATTCTGGAGAAAGCGAAATAGAAACTTGTCTATCATGGCAAGGAGCTTGTTTAGGTGGAGTTTATTTATGATTCAGATGCAGACAATACTCAATGTTGCCGATAATTCAGGCGCCAAGCGAGTTGCGTGTATTAAGGTGCTTGGCGGATCGAAGCGGCGTTACGCCTCCCTGGGTGACATCATCGTCGTGGCTGTAAAAGAGGCGATACCAAATTCCAAGGTGAAAAAAGGCGATGTGATGAAAGCGGTCATCGTCCGCACCGTAAAAGAAGTGAAGCGGCCGGACGGATCTTACCTTAAGTTTGATGACAACTCCGCCGTTCTCATCAGCAATCAGATGGAACCGGTCGGGACACGAATATTTGGACCCGTTGCCCGTGAACTGAGAGCAAAGCAGTTTATGAAGATTATCTCGCTGGCTCCAGAGGTGTTGTAAGCCTGTTTTGAAGAGGGGAAAAATGAGTTTAGGCAGATTGAAAAAGGGAGATATGGTAAAAGTTCTGGCCGGTAAGGATAAAGGAAAAACCGGCAAGATTCTGAAAGCCATACCCGAGAAGAACAAAGTGGTCGTCGAGAAGATCAACGTGATCAAGAAGCATAAACGGCCTGATCAGAAGAGCAAAGGCGGTGTCGTGGAAAAAGAGGCGGCGATGAATATATCCAAGGTCAGCATTATTTGCGGAAAGTGCAAAGAAGCGACCCGGATCAAGAATCGTGTTCTCGAAGACGGCAAGAAGATTCGTATCTGCAGCAAGTGCAATGACGTTATCGATGTGGGTTAAGAAAAAATGGCAAGATTGAGAGATTATTATTTAAAGACTGTAGTGCCGGCTCTGGTCAAGGAATTTGATTACAAGAATCCCATGCAAGTACCCAAGATCGAGAAGATCGTCGTCAATATGGGTTTAGGCGAGGCCATTTCGAATGTCAAAATCATTGATGGCGCCGTGCAGGAAATGGCCATGATTACGGGACAGAAGCCGGTGATCACCAAAGCGAAAAAATCCATTGCAACATTCAAACTTCGCCAGGGCATGCCGATCGGTTGCTCGGTGACGCTGAGAAAAGAAGTCATGTATGAATTTTTTGATCGCCTTGTGAATGTTGCATTGCCGAAAGTGAGAGACTTTCGGGGTATCTCGCCGACCGCGTTTGACGGCAGGGGAAATTATTCCATCGGTCTGCACGAACAGATTATTTTCCCGGAAATTGAATACGATAAAATTGAAAAGATCAAGGGAATGAATATCACCATAGTGACGACGGCGCGAACCGATGAGGAAGCGCGCATGTTGCTGAGGCTGATGGGTGTACCCTTTAAGAATTAACGAGTAAGCACCGGAGGAAATTCGCGTGGCAAAAAAGTCATTAATCGCAAAAGCAAGCAGGAAAGCAAAATTTTCGGTCAGGGAGTACAACCGTTGTCAGATTTGCGGCAGACCCCGGGCGTATTATAGAAAATTTGAAATGTGCAGAATTTGTTTAAGGAAACTATCCCTTCAGGGCGAGCTTCCCGGTGTTATAAAATCAAGTTGGTAATTATAGCTTAAGGAGAAAAAGCATGGGGATGACGGATCCTATTGCCGATATGCTGACCAGAATTCGAAACGGAAATAAAGCTCGTTTCAAAAGCGTTAATGTAACCATGTCGCAAATGAATATGAATATTGCCAAAGTTTTGAAAGCGACAGGGTATATCAACAATTATGATACAACAAAGGATGAGAAGGACCGTCCGATGCTGAAGATCACTCTCAAATATCCGGATGCAAAACATACGGTGATCACAGACATCAAAAGAGTCAGCAAGCCCGGACGCAGGGTTTATGTCCCGGCGGATAAGATTCCCAAGGTCCTGAACGGTTTTGGTGTCTCGATTCTTTCGACGTCCCGTGGTGTCATCACGGATCAGGAAGCCAGAGAGTCCAATGTCGGTGGTGAAATTCTTTGTAAGGTTTGGTAATTCAATATAGATTTTAGACGGGAGTCCTTGTTCATGTCGAGAATAGGTAAAAAGCCGGTCACTTTTCCCAAGAATGTAAAAATCAGCCAAAGTGGCGGTATTGTCAAAGTGGAGGGCCCGAAGGGCGCGTTATCTTCGAAATTGCCGGATGGTATAACGATGGTCGTCTCCGACAATCAATTGTCCGTCGAACGGCAATCAGAAGATCGTCTTGTCCGTTCATTTCATGGCCTGGCCAGAACACTGATCAACAATATGGTGACAGGTGTCAGCACCGGCTTCGAAAAAGGACTGGAAATATCGGGCGTCGGTTATCGTGCCGAAGTCGCCGGTTCGACCCTGAAACTTGTTTTAGGTTTTTCGAGTCCCGTGGAATACAGCATTCCCAAAGGAATTGATGTAAAGGTCGATAAACAGGTAAACCTGGTGGTTTCCGGAATTAATAAGGAACTCGTTGGCCGGGTAGCTTCGGAAATTCGTTCGCTGAAGAAGCCTGAACCCTACAAAGGCAAAGGCATCAAATACGTGGGTGAGCATATACGGCGCAAAGCAGGAAAAGCGGCGGGCGCTAAATAAGAATTCATTACTTATAGGCTAAAAGAGGTGGAACATTGGCTTCCAAAAAGACACTAAAAATCAGAGATAAGAGAGAAAAAAGAGTCAGGGGAAAACTTACGGGAACGTCAGAGCGGCCCCGTCTTTCTGTTTTCCGGTCGGATAAACACATCTACGCTCAGGTCATCAACGATGCTCAGGGGACAACAATCGCCATGGCGTCTACGTTGAGCAAAGAGTTGGCCGGTAAATTCAAAGGCATTAAGAAAGTGGATGTGGCCAAGGAAGTAGGCAAACTGATTGCGGCGCGTTTGCAGACCCTGGGCGTGGAAAAAGTCGTTTTTGATAGAGGGCGATTTCTCTATCACGGCCGCGTGAAAGCCCTAGCCGATGCAGCGCGGGAAACTGGTCTTAAATTTTAACTCAATTAGTGAATAGAACTCATGATAAGGGAAGAATCGTTGGAAAAAAAGGAAATGAAAGATGTAGAGCTCCTCGACCGAGTCATTGCCATTAATCGTACGGCAAAAGTCGTTAAGGGAGGAAGGCGGTTTCGTTTCAGTGCGATCGTCGTGGTCGGTGACGGCCAGGGAATGGTCGGTGCCGGCTTGGGCAAAGCGCATGAGGTTCCCGAAGCAATTCGCAAGGGGATGGAAATGGCCAAGAAGAATATGGTTAAGGTTGCCGTGGCCAACAAAACGATTCCCTATGAAGTTCTGGGAAAGTTCGGCGCGGGTAAAGTGTTGCTGAAACCGGCGTCGGAAGGAACAGGCTTGATCGCCGGCGGCGCAGTGAGAGCCGTATTGGAAGTGGCCGGTGTTCATAATATTTTGACAAAATGCTTAGGTTCACACAATCCGCACAACTTGGTCAAGGCAACCGTCGAAGGGCTTTGCCAGTTGAAGAGTCCGGCGGATATTGCTGCCCAGCGTGGCAAGTAAAATATGACGAGGGTGTTGATACAGTGGCTAAAATGTTAAAAGTAAAAATGGTAAAAAGCGTTATCACGCGGCCGGAAAAACAAAGAAAAATTCTGCGTGGTATGGGACTTAAGAAATTGAATAGCACTGTGACTCTGGTGGATACTCCGGAGATCCGTGGCATGATAAATAAAGTGATCCACCTCGTTTCTGTGGAAGAGTCAAAGGAGTAGGTTATGGATTTGAGTTCTCTCAATGCACCCGCCGGAGCGACAAAGAAAAGAAAGCGCGTTGGCCGAGGGGATGCGTCCGGTCACGGAGGAACATCCGGCAAAGGTCATAAGGGCCAGAAGGCTCGCTCGGGGGGCTATGTGCGGGATGGTTTTGAAGGCGGTCAAATGCCCATGTCCCGGCGGTTGCCGAAAAGAGGTTTCCGCAATCTGTTTCGCGAAAGCTACGTTGCGGTGAATATCATGGATTTATGCCGCAAATTTCAGAAGGGCGCCGTCATCGATGAGGCGGCTATCTTAGCCAGTGGACTTGTCAAGAAGAAGGCCGACGGGATTAAAATCCTGGCCAAAGGCGATATTGATTTTCCAGTAACCGTAAAAGTAGCTAAAATCAGTTCGGCCGCAAAAGCAAAAATCACCGCTGCGGGCGGATCTATTGAAGAGGTAATCTAATTTGCTAGAGGGATTAGGCGGCGTTTCTAAAATACCGGAATTGCAGAGAAGAATATTGTTTACGCTGCTTCTTCTTGCAGTTTATCGTGTCGGTGTCTTTATTCCAACCCCTGGAATTGACAATACCGCATTGCTGGCTTTCTTTGAGCATGCCCGCGGCTCCATGCTGGGTTTGATGGATTTGTTTGCGGGCGGCGCATTGAGCACATTTTCAATCTTTGCTCTCGGCATTATGCCATATATCACCTCGTCGATTATCATTAATTTATTGACCGTCGCCATTCCGCATCTGGAAAAGCTTTCCAAGGAAGGCGAAAACGGACGCAGAAAAATCACGCAGTACACGCGTTACGGCACAGTCGGTTTAAGTATTATTCAGGGATTTGGCATCGCGTGGGGATTGCAACACATGGCGAGTCCGTCCGGCGCTCCCATTGTTTTGAATGCCGGCTGGTCATTTATTTTAATGACGATTATTACACTGACTTCCGGTACCTCATTCTTAATGTGGCTCGGCGAAACCATTACTGAAAAAGGTATTGGCAACGGCATATCGCTCATCATTTTTGCGGGTATTGTCTGCAACATTCCGCGGGCGATCGGCAGCACATGGACGTTGTATACATCCGGTGAATTGCATTTTGCTATTTTGTTCTTATTACTTATTTTTATGATTTTAGTCATCGGTGCCATCGTTTTTGTGGAAGCGGCGCAAAGACGAATACCCGTTCAATATGCGAAAAGAATTGTCGGCCGAAAGATGTATGGCGGACAGACGACCCATTTGCCACTCAAGATTAATTCATCTGGAGTTATTCCGCCGATTTTCGCATCTTCGGTAATTATGTTTCCGGCGACGATTGCCAACTTCGCGCCGCAGGGCTGGATGCAGACGGCTGCCGGGTTTTTAAAACCGGGACAGGTCGGGTATGAAATCCTTTTTGTGGCCTTGATCTTCTTCTTCTGCTTCTTCTATACAGCGGTTACGATTAAGCCGGATGACATGGCCGAAAATATGAAGAAGTACGGTGGATATGTTCCGGGAATCCGGCCGGGCAAGAAAACGGCAGAGTACATCGAAGAAATTCTGGAAAGGCTCACGTTCAGTGGAGCAATTTATGTTTCCATCATCTGCGTTCTGCCGAGCGTTTTGATTTCGCAATTAAATACGCCGTTCTATTTCGGCGGTACATCCTTGCTGATTGTCGTCGGCGTTGCGATGGATACGGCAAGCCAGATAGAGTCGCACTTGTTAACCCGTCAATATGAAGGGTTTATGAAAAAAGGTCATATTGCACGCAGACGGTAATCTGGTTATCCTAAAAGGTTAAGGCTCATGGTCCTTTTGAAGCAGCCGGATGAAATAGCAAAAGCCAGAGCGGCAAACCGGATTGTGGCAGATGTATTAAGTGTTCTTCGAGAAAAGATTAAGCCGGGCGTAACGACTCGGGAGTTGGATAGAATAGCGGAGAGTCTTACGGAAAAAAGGGGCGCGAAACCGGCGTTCAAAGGATATCGGGGTTACCCCTTTTCACTGTGCACCTCGGTCAATGAAGAAGTTGTTCATGGGATGCCTTCGAATCGGATTTTAGTCGAGGGCGACATTATAGGACTTGATTTTGGTGTTTATTATCAGGGACTTTACGGTGACTCAGCCATAACGCTTCCGGTCGGCAAGGCCAGTGACCAGGCAGCAAGCCTCATGCGGGTGACCGAGCAGAGCTTGTCTGAGGCCATTAGCCAGGTTTGCGAAGGAAACCGCCTGGGGGATATTTCGGCTGCGGTGCAGGAAACAGTCGAAGCGAACGGCTATTCGGTTGTCCGGGATTTTGTTGGTCATGGCATTGGCAGGAGTTTGCATGAAGACCCCCAGATACCGAATTTTGGAAAAAAAGGCCGGGGAATAGAACTGAAAAAAGGCATGATTCTGGCCATCGAGCCGATGGTCAATGCCGGGAAACATAAAGTTAAGATTCTGCAGGACGGCTGGACAGTCATTACCGCGGATGGAAGTTTATCGGCTCATTTTGAACACTCCGTGGCAATCACGGATAACGGACCGGAGATTTTAAGCAGATTAAGTTAATTAAGTTCTTAAATTTAACGGCAGAATGATTAGAAAGAAGATATGGCGAAAGAGGAAGCAATAGAAGTTGAAGGTCGGGTCCTTGAGCCGCTGCCCAATGCCATGTTTCGGGTTGAACTGGAAAACGGGCATAAGGTTCTGGCGCACATATCCGGAAAAATGCGGATGCATTTCATAAAAATTTTGCCGGGGGACAAAGTCACGGTAGAGCTTTCCCCCTACGATCTGACCCGGGGCCGGATCACTTACAGAACGAAATAAAGTTTTTTTTTACTGAAGATAAGGAGTTTGCAGCGTGAAAGTAAGATCATCCGTAAAGAAAATATGCGAGAAGTGTAAAATCGTTAAGCGCAAGGGTGTTTTACGCGTCATTTGTGAAAACCCGAAACATAAGCAGCGTCAGGGCTAGTTTAAACATTTCAGGAGGTTATAGGTGGCACGAATTTCAGGTGTTGATTTACCGAAAAATAAGAGAATGGAAGTTGCTCTAACTTACATTTATGGTATCGGCAAGACGAGGGCGAAGGAGATCCTGAAAGAGTCGGGCGTAAGCCCGGATACAAAGACTGATGAACTGGCCGACTCCGAAATATCAGCGATCAGAGGCATTATCGATCGGGAAGGAAAGGTGGAAGGCGATCTTCGCCGGGAAATTTCCATGTCGATAAAACGCTTAATGGATATCGGTGCTTATCGTGGTTTGCGCCACCGTAAAGGCCTTCCGACAAGAGGGCAGAGGACGCATACCAACGCAAGGACCAGAAAAGGTCCGAGAAGGGCAATCGCGGGTAAGAAAAAGTAGTTGGAATTAATTTTCGACCGGAGGAAACATGGCGAAAGCAGTCAGAAAAACAGGTAAGAAAAAGGAAAAGAAAAATATAACGGAAGGGGTTGCTCATATTCAATCCACTTTCAATAATACGATTATCACGATCACGGATATGAGCGGCAACGTTGTTTCCTGGTCATCGGCGGGACTGCAGGGCTTCAAGGGTTCCCGCAAGAGCACGCCTTTTGCCGCGCAGATGGCAGCGGAAGACGCCGTGCGTAAAGCGAAGGATCAGGGCATGCGGAGGGTTCAGGTTTACATCAAAGGCCCGGGTGCCGGCCGGGAGTCGGCCTTGCGTTCGTTGCAGCTGGCCGGATTAACGATCACCATGATCAGAGATGTCACGCCTGTCCCGCATAACGGTTGCAGACCGCCGAAGCGGCGCAGGGTATAACACAATAAATATTTCAAGTAAGATTAGAGATTAAAGGGAGGCGTTTTTTGGCAAGATATACGGATTCCTCATGCAGACAGTGTCGCCGGGAAGGCTTGAAGCTTTTTCTGAAAGGCGATCGTTGTTATTCAGAAAAGTGTGCCTTTGAAAGAAGGGGCTATGCTCCGGGAGATCACGGACAATCCCATAAGAAGCAGCAGTCGGATTACGGCACGCAGTTACGCGAAAAGCAAAAGCTCAAGAGAATGTATGGGCTTTTAGAAAAACAATTTCACGGTTACTTCGAAAAGGCCGATCGGCAGAAGGGCATCACCGGTACGAATTTGCTGGTGCTTCTGGAACGCAGGCTCGACAATATGGTGTTTCGCCTCGGATTTTCCAATTCCCGGGTCGAGGCAAGGCAGCTGATCAGCCACAGCCATTTTCTGGTGAACGGCAAAGCGGTCAACATCCCTTCGTACCTGCTCAAGGCAGGCGATGAAGTCACGATTAAAGAAGGTTCGCGTAAGATTAATCGAATACTGGAAGCAATGGAAACCGTCGCGAGGCGCGGCATGCCACATTGGCTGGAACTGGATAAAGACAACTTTAAGGCGACCATTAAAATGTTGCCGGTTCGTGAAGATTTAACCATGCCGGTACAGGAACAGCTTATCGTAGAACTTTATTCGAAGTAAGCAAATATAATATTTAATAAACCAGCTTAAGAGTGGGGTTGATTATGCAGAGAAACTGGTCGAGTTTGATTCGTCCCAAACGTGTTGATGTTGATGAAGCGACACATACACGGTTTTATGGAGAATTTACAATTCAGCCGTTAGAAAGAGGATTTGGTATAACACTGGGCAATGCGCTGAGAAGAGTGCTTTTGTCTTCCATTCAAGGTGGGGCGATTACGTCAATCAAGCTTGATGGCGTCCTGCACGAGTTTTCTACGATTCCCGGAATTAAAGAAGACGTCACGGATGTTATATTGAATCTGAAGGGTGTACGCTTCAAACTGGGAACAGCCGATACAAAAGTTGTAAAATTTAATATTACCAGCGCTGGCGTCATTACAGCCGGTGATATTGTCACCGATGGAACCATTGAGGTCTTAAATCCAGATCATTACATCGCCACCTTATCGGGCGGCGGCTCTTTTAAGGCGGAAATGGTCGTGAAAATGGGCAAGGGATATACGGCGGCCAAGAAGGAACTGGAACCGGATCAGCCGGAAGGCACGATCAATATCGATGCCATCTTTTCTCCGATCAAAAAAGTGAATTACGTAGTTTCACACGCCCGCGTCGGCCAGATCACGGATTATGATAAACTGGTGATGGAAGTCTGGACCGACGGCAGCCTGAATCCCGGCGACGCCATCGCGTACGCGGCTAAGATTTTAAAACAGCAGTTGGACGTCTTCATTAACTTTGAAGAAGTCGAAGAGGAAATTGTTCCGGAAAAAGAAGACGAAAAAGGAAATGTCAACGAAATTCTCATGCGGTCTGTTGAAGATCTGGAGCTCTCCGTACGGTCCGCCAATTGCCTGAAGAACGCGGGAATCAATACGATCGGGGAATTGGTTCAGAAGACCGAAGCCGACATGCTCAAAACAAAGAATTTCGGCCGCAAGTCTCTCTCCGAGATCAAGGATATCCTGAACGAATACGGCCTTGTTTTCGGAATGAAGCTGGATATCAATTCCTGAAGAGCGGCGATGCAAGAAGTCTCCCAAAACGAAAACACTATTGATCAATCGTCACGATTGGACAGTCAGGAAAGGAAAGTTAAACAATGTATCATGGTAAGGCGGGCAGAAAATTAGGACGAACGTCCAGCCATCGGGAAGCCATGTTTCGCAATATGGTGACATCGATTATCAAACATGAAAGTATTCGGACGACGGATACGATGGCCAAGGAAGTGCGCAAGCTGGCGGACAAGATGATCACGCTGGGCAAAAGAGGCGACCTTCATGCGAGACGGCAGGCACTATCGATTGTCCGGGATAAAGACATGGTCGGTAAACTTTTCGGGGAACTGACCGAGCGATTCCGCAATCGTGCCGGCGGTTATACACGCATCCTCAAAGTCGGATACCGCTTTGGCGACAATGCGCCTGTTTCCATTCTGGAATACCTTCCTGATGAGAAAAAGAAAGAGAAGGCCAAACCGAAATCAAAAGCAAAGGCCAAGACGGCGGAATAGCAAATTCTATGAGTAATCAGAAGGCAGGGCGCAAACCCTGCCTTTTTTTTGTGTGTCCGCCAGGCATCGTGAGATGTGTCCGTTTCCTCCTCGTTCAAATAATTTCCGAAACCAGACAGACCTCGTCAATCCAGGCGGTTGACTGAATCAGCCGTTTTGCAAAGTGCTCAGACAACGCGTCCCAATTGAATTCAGGGATGCCGGCTTATCTTTCCCAATTTATAACTGTATCGACATCATTTTGTAATAAACAACCTCTATAAGCTGGTCCATGACGAATGAGGATAAGCCGCTGACTTTGGCTGATCTTTATTAAAACCATTTTAGGAGGAAAGAAATGAAGAGATTTTGGGTTGTTTTGTTAACGCTGGGACCGATCACAGTTCTCAGCACAACGGTTTTCGCTCTGGATGTCAAATTCAGCGGCGAATACTACGCGTCAGGCATGTATCTGGACCGTGCCAGTTTAGTAAAGGACGCAGACCCGCTTAGCGGAACATCGACCGCCTTCTATTTCCAGAGATTGAGGGTCAGAACTGATTTTGTTGTTTCCCCCGGTTTAACTCTGGTGACTCGCTTTGATGCGATGGAGCGGGCCTGGGGCGCAGCCAGAAGCGCGCCCGGCACAACACAGGCCGCCGATTCAGCGGGCACACGCGCGGAAAATGAAAACATTGCTTTTGACTGGGCTTACATTGAGTATAAATCGCCGATTGGTATCTTCAGCGCCGGCTATATGAATGACGGCTCTACGGGAACTGTTTTCGGCGATAGTTATGGTCCGAAAGGCAGAATCAAGTATTCCTACACCTTCGCGCCGGTAACCATTAATCTGGCTTATACCAAAGAAAAAGAAGCCAGCAATACGGCCATCAATACAACAAACATAGTTGATGCGGATAATAATAAATATGGTGTGGAAGGTATTTTCACCTGGAAAACAGGCAGAGCAGGTATGCAGATCAACTATTATAACTTTGCCAATGCACGGACAGCTGCGCTGCCCTTTAATAGAAAATGTTTATTGTTCACGCCTTACGTGTTCGCCAAATTCGGCCCGGTGGCCCTGCAGGCGGAATTGAATTACCTGACGGGTGATGACAAATATGAAAACGGCGGTGTTACCCCGGACGTGAAGCTGCAGAATTACACCGGTTATGTGGATGCAACGGCTGATTTCGGCATGTTTTATGCCGGCGGCAGCGTGGCCTACGTCTCCGGTGATGATACGGCTACCACGGACAAGAATGAAGGCGGAATTATCAACGGCGGCCGGGATTGGAAACCCTGCCTGATCACGTGGAATTATGACCGCACGAACTGGGCGGGCGGACTTTCCAGCTGGAATGGAACCAATCAGGACACGGCGATGGCCAATGGCTGGTTTGCTCAAGGCAGAGTGGGTGTGAGACCGGTTTCACAACTGGATATTATGGCATCGGTCTCTTGGGCACATGCCGACAAAACGCCGCAGGCGAAGTGGGAAAGCCGAGACTATGGTTATGAAGTGGATTTGACCGCGACTTACAAAATTACCAAAAACCTGTCCTATATGCTGGGCGGCGGCTACCTGTTTACCGGTGACTGGTATAAAGGAATCAATGCCGCAGGCACCAATCAAATTCAGAACGATTTTATGGTCATGAACAAGCTGACCCTGACGTTCTAAAAAGTTGGCGCATCGAAGCAGCAGATGAAAAGACGGTGGCCGGGCGGGCAAAGAAGCCCGGCCGGCTGTTCCGAGCTTCAGTTTTGACAAATTCATTTTTCCCCTTTCCTGACCGATGAAACCGGGTATGTTGTCCTCCCGGCCTGCTTCCCGCCATTTCCGCGGCCGATATAGCTTGGCTGTATTTCAGTTTGATGAAGGTTGGCAAACGAGTTTGCTAAGATGCAAGATGCGAGGAAACTGCGGGCTTCGGTTCAATTCTAATTCAATTGACATGATCGGCCGAATTTTTTATACTCTCACCGCAAAGCATGTTTGTTTGCGAAACATTTAATCAAACCGCACAATAAAAGACGGAGGTATGGTTATGGCGGAAAAAAAGATCGGCGAAGTGGTTAAATTTTTTGCGAAGCCTTCAGTTGCCGCCGTTCACATTACGGAAGGCGAATTGCAGGTCGGTGACAGCATTAAATTTTCGGGTCATACGACGGAATTTATCGATGTTGTGCAGTCCATGGAAGTGGACAACAAACCCGTGCAAAAAGCAGTTGCCGGCGATTCCATCGGTCTCAAGGTATCCGATCGTGTGCGCCCGGGTGACGAAGTGTTTAAGGTAGTGGCGGATTAGTTTCGATTGAACTTGAGTGTATTGTGAGCGGCAGTTAATGACACTGTAATGATAGTGCTCGTGAAATGACCTGGAATGGCTTCAGTGCATGGCAAAAATATTAGTCGTGGATGATGAAAAGGATATTGCCGATCTGGTTGCCTACAATCTGGAGAAGGAAGGATTCGACACGATCAAGGCTTATGACGGCGGCGATGTTCTCAAAACCGTTAAAACGCAGAAGCCCGATCTCATTATTCTGGATCTCATGTTGCCCCGCATGAACGGTCTGGACCTGTGCAAGGCCGTTCGCGCCAATCCGGAAACCGCGCATCTGCCGATTATTATGCTCACGGCAAAGGCCGACGAGGTAGATAAGATCATCGGACTGGAAATAGGCGCGGATGACTACATGACCAAGCCCTTCAGCGTTAAGGAGCTCATGGCCCGGGTGCGGTCTATTTTCCGCCGTATCCAGGAGAGGGACAAACAGTCGGTCCGGCAAACTTTCGAATTTGAGGGACTCACGATCAATTACACGGCCTGCTCGGTCAATGTGGCCGGCCGGCCGGTCTCCTTGAGTCCCACAGAGCTTAAACTTCTTTTTTTCCTGTCGCGTCATCCCGGCCGGGTTTATTCCAGGGATCAGATTCTGGATCATGTCTGGGGCGACGACACCTTCATCACGGATCGCGCCGTCGATGTGCATATCCGCAGGCTGCGCAGCCAGATCGAAAGAGATATGGAAAATCCTCGCTATATTCTAACCGTCCGGGGATTTGGCTATAAATTTGCTGAAATCAAATAACTTTCTAACTTTCCTAATCATTGTAATACGTCTTCAAACACACCGGCAGCTAAACAATCTTGCCTTTGAAATAATTCTTCCTATATTAAGTTTCAGTTTGCCGGTTCGGTAAACCCTTACGCATATTGTTTTCGTTGATTCATCGATTCGTCATCACATTGTAACATTGGCAGGGTATAGTTCGTCCAAACTAAACTTGAGGAGGATCATATGTTTGATATTATTAAAAAAACAGCATTAGGGCTTTTAGCCTTAATTTTCATGACCGGAGCGGCTGTTGCCGCCGAATCCATCGTGATCAAGGGATCGACCACGGTTCTGCCGATTGCCCAGGCCGTTTTGGAAGCGTACATGAAAAAGAATCCGGGTGTGCAGATTTCTTTGTCCGGCGGCGGCTCAGGCGAAGGCATCAAGGCGCTGCTGGATAAAACAGCCGATATCGCCGACTCGTCGCGCGAAATCAAAAAAGAAGAAATTACGCTGGCCCAAACACGTGGCGTAAAACCGGTTGCCCACGTCGTGGCCTATGATGCAATTATTCCCGTTGTTAATCCCAAAAATAAAGTGACTGATTTATCCATTGACCAGTTAAGCCAGATTTACCAGGGCAAGATTACAAACTGGAAAGAAGTGGGCGGCGAAGATCTGAAGATTGTGGTGATCTCCCGCGATTCATCATCCGGAACCTTTGAGACCTGGGATCATTTTGTGATGAAAAAGACAAAGGTGACTCCCCGTGCGCAGATGCTGGCATCGAACGGTGCCCTTTTAACCGCTGTTGCTAAAAATCGCTATGCGATCGCTTATCTGGGTATGGGTTACGTCAATAAAACCATAAAGGGCGTGAAGGTCAACGGCAAAACCGCAACGATGGAGACGGCATTATCCAAGGAATATCCTTTGTCCCGCGAACTCTACATGTATACCAACGGCGAACCTGCAGGCGAAGTTGCCAAGTTCATCGCGTTTGTAAAATCAATCGACGGGCAGAAGATCGTGGCCAGAGAAGGCTTTGTTCCGCTGACGGATGTGAAAAAAACTGGCAGAAAGAAATAGCATTCAATCAACCATTTCGCAGCAGGCTGTGAGGTATGAAATGAACGTCATTATTTCGCAGCAAGCGACAGGGAGTTGGCGCTCGTCCCACTTAAGCGGGATTAAAATGCAAAACAGATTTGCGGTGGCGTGAGAAGCGTTCATCCCACGGCGAATCTTTTTCTGAACGCGTTGACGGATGGATTGTCCGCTGTCTCCGTGACATCCCGCTTGGGCCATACCGGCTGTAACAGAAAAGAAGTGAACATGAATCGTCAGACAAAAGAAATTATCATCAAATACGTCTTTTTTGTTTTTGCCCTGGTTTCGATCATTGTCCTCGGGCTCATCGTCTTTTCTCTTTTTCGGGAGGGTCTGCCGATATTCGGCAAGGTGTCGATTAAGGATTTTCTTTTCGGCATGGAGTGGTATCCTACCTTCGACCCGCCGTCTTTCGGAATTTTCCCGCTGATTGTCGGCTCACTGGTCGTCACGCTGCTGGCGACCGTTATTGCCGTGCCGCTCGGCGTGATGGCGGCCATCTACATTTCCGAGATTGCGCCGCGGGCAACCAAAGAGATTCTCAAATCCATTATCGAGCTTTTGGCCGGCCTGCCTTCCGTCGTCCTGGGGTTTTTCGGGATGGTGATCATCGCTCCCTGGCTGCAAGACACCTTCGACCTGCCCACGGGCTTGAACATCATGAACGCCTCGCTGATTCTGGCCATCATGGCCATTCCGACGATATCAAGTATTGCCGAGGATGCGCTCTACGCCGTGCCCCGCGAATTCAAAGAGGCGTCTTACGCGCTCGGTGCGACCAAATTTGAAACCATTGCGCAGGTGATTTTACCTGCCGCGATGTCCGGCATTTCTACGGCGGTCATGCTGGGGATGGCCAGAGCCATTGGCGAAACGATGGTCGTTCTGATGGTTGCCGGAGGCGCGGCTGCGATTCCGGAGAGCCTGTTTGATTCGGTGCGTCCGATGCCGGCGAGCATTGCCGCGGAAATGGGTGAAGCGCCTTTCCGGAGCGCCCACTATCAGGCGCTTTTCGCCATCGGTATCGTTTTATTTTTTCTGACATTATTTTTCAACCTCGTTGCCGACTATATCTCGCACAAGTTCCGGCAGGTTGGATCGGGGACGCTCTAGGCGGATGCTCTATGAATTCATCTCATCATAATTCCGTTAAATGGCGCTATCTGAAGCAGAACATTTTTTTTGGTCTGGTGCGGGCCTCAGCGCTGATCATCACATTAGCCCTCGGGGGAATCATTTTTTATATCGTCTATCACGGCATCGGCTCCATCAGCTGGGATTTCATCACCAAACCACCCACGGACTCCATGACCAAGGGCGGCATTATGCCCGCCATTCTGGGGACGATTTATCTGACCCTTGGAGCGATTGCGATCGGCCTGCCCCTGGGGATCGCATCGGCCGTTTATTTAACGGAGTATGCCAAACAGGGCAAGATCGTCCGGTTTCTGAAAGTCGGCATTAATTGTCTGGCCGGCGTTCCCTCCGTTGTCTTCGGACTCTTCGGATTGGGCTTCTTCGTCATTTTTTTGAAATTCGGATCGAGCATTCTCTCCGGGTCGCTGACTCTGGGATTTTTGATTTTGCCGACCATCATCGGTGCTTCGGAAGAGGCGCTCAAATCGGTTCCGCAGACTTTCCGGGAGGCGTCACTTTCCCTGGGCGTTTCCAAATGGCAGACGACATACCGGATCGTCTTGCCCAATGCCCTGCCGGGCATTCTGACCGGTTCCATCCTCGGAATCGGCCGTGCTGCAGGTGAAACGGCGCCGATCATGTTCACTGCCGCTGCGTACTTTACGGCCAAACTGCCCGAGTCGATTTTTGATGAAGTGATGGCCCTGCCTTATCATATCTACGTGCTGGCGACGGCCGGTACGAATATTGAGGCAACGCGGCCGATCCAGTTTGGAACGGTGCTCGTATTGGTAGCAGTCGTCCTGGGCATCGATCTTGCGGCCATTGTGATTCGAAGCTACATGAGGAGAAATAAAAGGTGGTAGGAATGGAAATGGATGCCATAATCAAGCTCAAAAACGTAAATTTCTATTACGGACAATGCCGGGCGCTGACGGACATATCAATGACGTTCGGAAAAAATAAAGTGACGGCGCTCATCGGTCCTTCGGGATGCGGCAAATCCACGCTGCTCAGGCTTTTAAACCGCATGAATGATCTGATCGACGGGACGAGGGTCGAGGGGGAAATTCTTTTTGAAGAGGAAAATATTTATGCGCCGCATGTTGATCCGGTGGAAATCAGGCGCAAGATCGGAATGGTCTTTCAAAAGCCCAACCCCTTTCCGAAGACGATCTTCAACAATATCGCCTATGGTCCGAAGTTGAACGGCGTGAAATCGAACGACCTGGATATGCTGGTGGAGCAGAGTCTGAAGCAGGCGGTATTATGGGAGGAAGTGAAAGATATCTTAAATAAATCCGCCATGAATCTTTCCGGCGGTCAGCAGCAGCGGCTTTGCATCGCGCGGGCGCTGGCCATGAAGCCGGACATCTTACTGATGGATGAACCGACCTCGGCCCTCGATCCGATTTCCACCGCCAAGATTGAAGAACTCATTGAAGAGCTGAAAAGAGACTATACAATTATCATTGTTACGCATAATATGCAGCAGGCGGCGCGTATTTCTGATGAGACCGCATTCTTTTATATCGGCAACCTGGTGGAGTATAATAAAACGGGAAAAATCTTTACCAAACCGGATATGAAGCAGACCGAGGATTACATCACGGGGAGATTCGGCTGAGTGGACGACTTTGGAAAATACCCCGGCACCCTAAAGGGTGCCTTTGGGCACGCGAGGCTTATACCCTTAAGGGCACGCGTCTGCTGCGTTGCGCTGCATTCTTCCCCGGCCTTCGCCGGGGCAGGCTACTTGCGGCGTATGTTAATATACGCCTCATTCCTCATGCTCCGGGAGTGTTACCCCGAGCCAAGGCGAGGGGGCACAATAAAAAGGGATATTGACGTTGCCGGTATGAGCCGCCAGGCGAATACAATAGAGTGCCTTGCATCTAAACCTCGCGTGCCTTTTAGGGTATTTTGCAAAGCCCTCTCGGTTTAATAGGGAATGAGTTTTCAACTGGAGGAAATGATATGGAAGAAAAAAAGCACACCAGTTTGCACTACGAAAAGGAATTGCAGGAAATCAAGAACGGCCTCATTTATCAGGGCGTCCTGACGGAAAAGGCTATTCAACTGGCGATGACGTCGCTGGCGGAAAGAAATTCGGATATCGCCAGAAAAGTCATCAAGGATGATGATGAAATCGACAAATTGGATACGGACCTTGAGGAGCGCTGCATCAAGATTCTGGCTCTGAGGCAGCCCACGGCAATCGACTTGCGGTTTATCACCACGGCGATTAAAATTACCGGCCATCTGGAAAGAATCGGCGATATGGCGGTCAACATTGCCGAAAAGGTCCTGCTGCTGAATCAGGAGCCGCAGCTTAAACCCTATATCGATTTGCCCCGCATGACCGACCTGGTCGGCTCGATGATCAAGGATTCCCTGGATAGCTTTATTGGCAACGATCTCGCGATGGCGGAGAAAGTCCGCCGGACGGAACAGGCTGTGGACGATTTAAACGAACAGATATTTCGGGAGTTGTTGACCTTCATGATGGAGGATTCCAAATCCATTCACCGCGCCCTGCTGATCATGCAGATATCCAAGAATCTGGAGCGTATTGCTGATCATGCCAAGGGCATTGCGGATATGGTAACCTACATGGTGACAGGCGAATGTGTCCGCCATCAGACATGTTCTCCAAACGAGTGAGGGTGCGGCGTGAAACGCAATCTTTTTCTTAAGATATTCTTCTCCTATCTGGTCATCATCTGTCTCGCTTTCTTGCTTTTGAATTTTTTTATCAAAAATGAAATTCAAAAACTAATGGCGGGAAAGATTGAAGAAGAACTGTTCAGCTTCGCGGAATTGATTGACCTCAGCTCCCCCAAGGCGATGTCCGACCAGTTGCGGCAAATTGCGGCCATCTCCGGCTCCCGGGTGACGCTGGTCGATGCTCAGGGCAGGGTATTTGCCGATTCGGAAAAAGATGTCGCCCAACTGGAGAATCATCTGAACCGTCCGGAGATACAGGAAGCGAGATTGCGCGGCAAAGGGAAGTCCATCCGCTTCAGTCAGTCCCTGCGCGTGGACATGCTTTATGTCGCCGTGACGATCAAAGCAAAAGACCGGATTATCGGTTATGTCAGGCTTGCCCGTCCTCTTCATGAAATACGGAGTCTGATCGGGAAAGTTTATCAATCTATTTTTCTCGCCATCATGATCGTTTCCGCCCTATCCCTGCTGATAGCCCTTTTCATTTCTTACCGTCTGTCTGAGCCCATCCGGATGATGGAAAGGTTTACCGAAAGACTTCGTCATGGCGAGCCTTCCGGGAATATCATATTGCATACTGCCGACGAAACGAAGAAACTGGCGGACAACATCAACTATCTGGTCGAGGAACTGCAAAATAAAATCCGGCTCGCGCAGGAAGAAAAGAGCAAACTGATGACGGCTCTGACCAGCATTAATGAGGGCGTCTTGATTCTGAACAATGACGAAAGAATTGAATTCATCAGTCCCGCGCTGGCGGATACGCTCTCCGGAGAGTATGGGGATGTCACGGGCAAGACCCTGATGGAAGCGTTCCGTAATGTTGAATTGCAGAAGGCGTTTCAGACCTTCAAGCAAACGCGAAATCAGGTTTCGCGCGAAATCACGCTGGGCATCACCGAATCGGTTATCATGAAGGTCAGTCTTTCTCAGGTGCAGGGATTTCCCGGCGAAGAAAAGATCATGGTCGTCTTTCACAACATTACGCGCCTCAAAAAGTTGGAAACGATTCGCACGGATTTCGTCGCCAACGTCACGCACGAAATCCGCACGCCGCTTACAGCGATCATCGGTTATCTGGAAACGCTTCAGGCAGGAGCTCTCAAGAATACAGATGATGCCTCGCGCTTTATCGATATCATGCTAAAACAGGCACAGAGGCTCAATCGCCTGGTGGAAGATCTGATGACCCTGTCGAAGATCGAGTTGGGCGAAGTGCTTCTTCGTTTTGAGGACGTGTCGCTTCATGATGTCGCGGACAACGTCATTGCGCTTCTGGAAGCCAAAACGACGGCAAAGAAAATTTTGATGGAAAACCGCCTTTCTCGGGATTTGCCGCCAGTCAAGGCGGATCGCGACCGGATTAACCAGATTTTCGTCAATGTTCTGGATAATGCGGTGAAGTTTACACCGGAAACAGGTCAAATTACGCTCGAGGGAGCGGAAAAAGAAGGCTTCGTCGTAGTGCGAATTTCCGATACCGGTGTGGGCATCCCGCGTGATGAAATTCAGCGTCTTGGTGAACGGTTCTACCGCGTGGACAAAACGCGGTCCAGAGAACTTGGCGGAACCGGTCTGGGGCTCTCCATCGTGAAGCACCTGATGCTGGTGCATGGCGGGAAGATGGAAATTGAAAGCCAGCTGGGTCAAGGCACTAAAGTATCATTATTTTTTCCGGTTCAAAAAGTATAGTTACAGAATATTTCTTATGGAGGCGAAAATGGAAAGCCAAATAGCCAAAGCCGTCCACCTCAGATATCAACCGGTAGCGCTTCTGTGGTCCGATGAAAAACCGGAAGGCGCGATGCAGTTCTCCCCCGGCAAGTGGGGCTGCGTGATGTGGCTGGTCATTGCCGCGGCCAAGGGCAAGCCCGCCGTTGCCGACAGGAAAACTTTCGGCTGCTTCGGCGGCGGCGTGGGTCTGGGCTTCGGCAATCAGTATCAAAGCTTCCCCGGCGGCGAGCAGGGATTCTGCCACTTTCTTTCCTCGGGAAATGCCGGGCGTCCGGGCGGCCCGGAGCTGGCCGAACAGGTCAAACCTTACATGACCAAAGAAAGCCACGATAACTTCCTGCACGGTGAACGTTATATTAAGAATCCTGAGGGCGTCCGCAAGTTCATCGAGGCATTGCCTCTTGCGGATATCCCTGCAGCCTACGTCGTCTTTAAACCCCTCTCCGCCGTCGATTTGACCAAAGAAAAGCCTCAGGCGGTCATCTTCTTTGTCAATCCCGATCAACTCTCGGCGTTGACGGTGCTGGCCAATTACGGACGCGGCGACAATGAAAACGTCACCATCCCTTATGCGGCGGGTTGTCAGACGATCGGCATTTATCCTTATCGCGAAGCGAAATCGGCCAGGTCCCGCGCCGTGGTCGGCCTGACGGATTTATCGGCCCGCGTCTATGCCCGCAAGCAACTGGGCGATCCCAACTTCATGACGTTTGCCGCCCCGCTGGCACTCTTTGAGGAAATGGAGCAAAATGTTCCCGGCTCTTTCCTGGAGCGGCCGACCTGGCAAAGTCTGCTGTCCGAATGAGCGTGAGGGCGAAGACCGATATCACCTACCCGTAATAGAAGTCGTACGCGCCTCATTCGCGCCGTGCCGGCCAGCGGGTTTCCCGCATACCGGACAAATCACCATCTGTGCTTTGGGATCGATATGAATGTTCTTAATATTTAATGAAAGAATCTTTCGGCGGATCGTCTTCATCTCTGACATTTAAACTGCTCGTGCAATGATTGTTTCCCTCGTGCCCTGATGTCACTGGGAGGGCCGGCATTTTCTCTTTGCCGGTTCTCTTTTGGTTGATAGCGGATCAGCGGCCCGGAGCTCTCAACAATCGGGCCATCCCGAACTTCCGGGGTCCGACAACCGGCGAAACCGGTTGACTTTTTGAAGACCGGACATTATCAGTACACACAGATTTCTTATAGGGGCCTGGAGGAATAATGCGTGGTCCAAGAATATTCATGGTCAACATGAGCATCGGCTGTCTGGCCGGTGGCTTCATCGGATTTCTTCTTCGGCCGTCCGCTTTTGTGATCGGGCAGCTTCCTTTTCAACATGTGATAACCAGGGGGCAGAGCCTGCCGGGTGTGGAAAGAGTTTTTATGTCGCTTGCCCGGGAATCGTTTAATACCATGATGATCGGTGCCGTAATCGGCTTGTTGGCCGGTGTCGTGATCGGGTATTTCATGAGCAGGAAGAGTTCCTGCCGAGGCAAGGTTCTGCAGCGTTATCAGGATATCTTTAGAGCCATTACGGCTTTTTTTCTGGTTCTTTTTCTTAAAAATGTGTAAACTGTTTAAAGCGGAATACAGGATATTTGTCCTGACTGCTAATGACTATTTGACCCCGGAAGGAGAGTCCCATGAATTATCTGCTGCAGCCGAAGAAGTATCAGAGCCTGATGTCCGATGAAGGATCCAAAGCAATCATGAACAAAACGATCGCGTTCTTTGAAGCGATGGGCAAAACCAAAATTACGGAGGACTTCAATAAGAAGGTCTGGTACCGGGAGTTTGTTGATTTTATGGGCAAGGAACAGATTTTTGCCAAGCTCCTCACCCCCAGTCAATACGGCGGTGGTGATCCCGATTGCCGCTGGGATACGGCCCGCAACAGTGAATTTTCCGAACTGCTGGCTTTTTACGGCCTGGGTTATTGGTACTGCTTCCAGGTCAGCATCCTCGGGCTTGGTCCTATCTGGATGAGCCCCAATGAAACGGCCAAGAAGAAAGCTGCCGAACTGCTTAAGAAAGGGGCGATTTTTGCCTTCGGACTTTCCGAACGGACGCACGGCGCGGATATTTATTCCACCGAAACGACGCTGACGCCCAAACCCGACGGCACCTGGGTGGCCAATGGAGAGAAGTACTACATCGGCAACGGCAACGAAGCGGAGATGGTTTCGACGCTGGGCAAGATCAAGGACGGTACGGACGACTATACCTTTTTCGTTACGAATTTCCATCATAAAGCCTATGAACTCAAAAAGAACGTCGTTTCTCATCAGCAGTATGTCTCCAATTTCGCGCTGCACGACTACCCCATCACCAAAGACGATATTTTGTCCCGGGGACCGCTCGCCTGGGATTCTTCGCTCAATACCGTCAATATCGGGAAATTCAATATCGGTCCGGGATCGATCGGGATTACCGAGCATTGCTTTTATGAAGCGATCACGCATGCGGCTAACCGTGTTCTCTATGGTTTTCCCGTAACCGATATGCCGCATGTGCGCAAGAACTTCATTGATGCCTGGCTTAGGATCGTGGGCATGAAACTCTACCAGCGCCGCGCGACCGACTATTTCCGCAACGCCAGTGCCGATGACCGCCGCTATCTGCTTTATAATCCCACCAGTAAAATGAAAGTTACCCTGCAGGCGGAGGATGTGGTCAACCTTTTGTGGGAAGTGATCGCCGCCAAGGGCTTTGAGAAGGACACCTTCTTCTCACTGGCTGCCGCCGACGTGCGCGGTCCTTCCAAACTCGAAGGCACGGTTCACGTCAACGTCCAGCTGATCCGCAAGTTCATGAAGAACTATTTTTTCAGCCCGGCCGAGTATAAGCCGGTCGCGCCGGACTTTTCGATCAAAGACGACGTGTTCCTGTTTAATCAGGGACCGACCAAAGGTTTGGGCAAGGTCCAGTTTCATGACTATAAACCGGTCTTTGAAGCCAATAAGGGTTTGCCGAATGTGGCGATTTTCATCAAACAGATTGAACTCTTCAAAGAACTGCTGGAGAAAGCCGGTCCGGACAAGGTTCAGGATATGGACCCGCTGTTCTCTCTGCCGCTGGGGGAGATGTTCTCCATCGTGGTCTATGGCCAGCTGATTCTGGAACAGGCGAAATTCGACAACGTGGATCCGGATATCATCAATCAGATTTTTGATTTCATGGTACGCGATTTTACACGCTTTGCATTGCAGATTTACGGCATGCACAACACGAAGGAAGAGCAGCGCGCCTACTGCAAAGAAATTATGTTGATTAAAGCTGCCGGCGATGATGCCCAGTATAACCGCATCTGGCAAAAATATGTGTACGCCTTAAACGGCGAATACGCGATGAATGAATAGTCTGCGGCAACCCCGGATGGCGGTCTTCTTTGTATCTGGGCCAAGGATGCGGCGAAGTGAACGATAAGAACGAAACCGGATGGCTAAGCAGACGGCAGTTGCTCCAGGCTGGCGCCCTCGCGGGCGCCTGGTTTGCCTTTCCCGGCATTGCCGCCTGTTCGCCTTTGCCCGAATATCAAAAGCTGGCGTCGGGAGACGACGCCAGCCTGCATCTCATCCATGGCAATGTTATTGACGTCGTTCGCGGCATTGTCCTGCGGGATAAAACCGTGGTGATCCGCCGCGGCCTCATTGCTGCCGTGACCGACGACCTGCCGGTTACCGATCCGCAGGCGGTTGTTATTGATCTTAGAAATCATTATGTCCTGCCGGGACTGATTGATGCCCATTGCCACACCACGCTGACCAGTGAGGCCGAGTTGAAAGTCTTTGGCCTCACCACCACCTATCGTCAATTCAAAAGAAATTATGTGCAGCAATTCGCGCATGGCGTGACGACCGTCCGGGACATGGGAGCGATGCCGAAGTTGCTGCATGACGGGCTCAAATGGATGGCGGACGGCGACATCATCGGCCCGAGGGTTGTCTATTGCAATGCCTTTACCAATGTCTACGGAAGCCATCCCGATATTGATCCTGCGGACGTCAGCATCTTTTCGGGTCTGGCTCTGGCCGTGACCGGCAATCCCAGTTTGTGGTTCAAAGACACCCGGGAACTCAAAGACCGGATGAAAGAAAATTCCACGGGCGGTGTATCCTTCATTAAGCTGACCATGGACAAACGGTCCGTGATGTGCGGACGCGGGGAAATACCGGTTTATTCCGATGAGCATCTGCGCACCATTAAGGAATTCTCGGAGATGCAAAACCTGCCGACGGCGGGACACGTTCATACCCGGTTCGGTTTTGACAGGGCGCTTCACTATGGCCTCAACTCCATAGAGCACTCGATCGGAGACGCTTTTGTCACGGATCAGGATGCGCTCGTCATGGCGCAAAAGAGTATCGCTATTGTTCCGACCCTGATGATTGCGCAGATGTATGCAGCGCCGGAAGCCTACCGGGAGCTTCCGCTTCAGTATCGGACGGATTTTATCGGCGAAGAGCTCGCCATCCGGAAGGAGTATCTCTATTCCTGCACGGACGATGACGTCGAACCCGGAATTCATCGGGCCAATCTGAAGACTCTGGAACTCCTTCGGGCGAATGGCTGCGAGGCCCTGTCCGGGAAAGGAAAATTTCTGGCGCGGCCGGATCTTTATTTTGATATCCTGCTCAAAGGTCCGGAGAATCTTTTAAAGATGAAGCGCGCGGGTGTTCTCGTCGGCTGCGGCACGGATTCGGGCGTGCCGTTCATTTACCACGGGACGCTCTGGCGGGAAATGGAAATGTTGGGACGCCTCGGTTTTACCAACAACGAAGTATTGCAGTGTGCGACGATCAACAATGCGCTGATTCTGCGGCTGGCCGACAAGATCGGGACGATTGAAAAGGGCAAATTTGCGGATCTGGCCGTCTTCAAGGGAAACCCGCTGGAAAAGATTGAAGCCTGCCGGACGCCCCGATGGGTTGTCAAAGACGGCCGGGTTTATGATGTTTCCATCAAGAGATAACTGGAGTGGAGGACCTCGTCAGCCGCAGGAAGAAGTCCGGATGTCTCCCGGCACCTCTTCCGTCCCCCGTTTTGGTGTTTAGTCCCCGATCTGAAGGGTGATAACCAAAAGGGATACCTTCAAGATTTCCCCCGTATGCTTGACCCGTGCACATGTCATTGCGCACTGAGTCTGATCAGATCAGTGCTTCAAACGATTGATGAGGTCTGACATGAAGGCTTCCCGAACTTTAAGTTCCTTGCGAAATTCCTTCCGATCCGTGTTTGCAATTTCGCTTTCCAGCTCCGGCAGGTACCGCTCAAGAATAGTCAGAAGCTCGCCTTCCTCGCTCTCGGTTAAATGAAGTCTGTCCATGATAACTCTCCTTTCACTGTTTAATGTGAATGGGTTTTGCCGATTTGGAGAAATCAAGCACATGATTCCCAACGGCAACCGATGCATATGTCCGGTTTTTTCCCCGGTTTTGGCAAAACGTCTCTTGATCATCGACCGGTGGACCTCACACCCCTGTGCATTTAGATCATCTTTGATTTAATTGTAATTTTTCTCCCCTTCCCAACTCATCTTCCCCGAGCCGTTTTTTCAAAGACCCAAAATACAAATAAGATATCGTTAAAAGTAGTTTCATCACTTGATTTGCGATTGTCAAGACGAGGTCTTATAACCGGCGCAGCTGTGTCAGGCTTAATCCCGCTCACGCGGGACGAGGGTTAATTCTCTGGAGCTTGCCGCGAAGTGGTTGATTCCGTCGAGAAGCCCCCCCCGGGAGCTGGGCCTAAAAGGGATTGCAATTATTCTGGAATTTATTATGCTGGCCGCAATGGTCATTGAAAAACCGGAGAAAGAAAGGTTATGCAATCGCTTATACCAACGCTCGTATCACTCATCAACAGCGCCGCAGTCATCGTCGTTATTGCTTATTTTTTAACCCGTAGTCCCCTGTTTAACCGCGTTCTGGAAAAAACCATGACCTGGCGGGACCAGCTTCTCATGGTCCTTGTCTTCGGGTTATTCTCTATTTACGGAACGCTTGCCGGGTTTCCCATCCTCGGCGGCATTGCCAGCATTCGTGATCTGGGGCCGACCGTTGCGGGTCTCCTGGCGGGTCCTCTGGTTGGTTTAGGCGCCGGACTCATCGGCGGGATTCACCGCTATCTGCAGGGCGGTTTTACAGCGGTGGCATGCGGTCTTGCGCCTGTCGTGGGCGGGGTGGCGGGTGGCATCGTTTACTTTCTGAAACGCGACCGTTTTCTGGGCATCGGACGCGCCGTCGGGCTTATGATCGGCGTGGAACTGGTCCACATGGCCATGGCCCTTTTCATCAGCAAGCCCTGGGAGCAGGCCGTTGCAATCGTCGAGGGCACCATCATCCCGATCGTTACCGCCAATGCCCTCGGCATCGGCGTCTATGGATTCATTATGACCAATCTGCTTAAAGAGCGCGCACTGGAAAAGGCCAAGCATACGATGGAAGGCGAACTCAGTGTGGCCCGCGAAATTCAAATGAGTCTTGTTCCGAAAACCTTTCCCCCTGTGCCCGCGAGAGATGAGTTTTCTCTGTTTGCCACGCTGGAACCGGCCAGGGAAGTCGGCGGTGACTTGTACGACTTTTATTTTGTCGGCGATAATCAATTCTTTTTCATGATCGGCGATGTTTCAGGGAAGGGGGTGCCCGCTGCCCTGTTCATGGCCGTGAGCAGAACCGTGATGAAAGCCAAAATGCAGCCGGGCGGCCTCGGGTTGGGGCCCATCGTATCCGACGTCAACCGAACGCTCTGCGAAGGGAATGACGCCTCGATGTTCGTGACCGCTTTTTGCGGATTTCTGAATATAGAAACCGGCGACGTCACCTACGTCAATGCGGGGCATAATCCGCCGGCGATTGTGAAAGCTGACGGGCAAGCTTCTTATCTCAAGGTCACGGCGAATGTTCCCCTGGGTGTTTTAGGTGATAAGACGTTCTCGGAAGAGAAGCTTCGGCTCGAACGCGGCGATACGCTGGTGCTCTATACCGATGGAGTCACCGAGGCCACGAACAGGCAGAAAGATTTCTTTACCGAAGTGCGGCTTCTGCACGTACTTACGGGAACGAACAGGCTCGCGGTGCGGGGTGTCGTGGAAAAAACCATCGCGGCGGTGCATCAATTTGCCGCAGGGTCTGATCCGGCCGATGACATCACCCTGCTGGCGCTGCGCATGGAGCCTCTTATCCGGCAAAAGCAGTTATCGTAAAAGACGAAGCGGATGCTGTCGGGGAACCAGAGGGAGGGCAAGAAAAATGATTGCCTCTCCCGGTTCGGCAAAGGGAGGGGAGAGCTGTTCTTATTGCACAGCCCGGACATCTACAATAAAATATTCGGTATCGCCAAAACAGCTGGTCGGAACGCCTCTGTGCTGTTCGTAAGTGAGTGCCACACGTTTTCCGGCAAGCCCGTTGATCCGACCCGCCACCTTGTCATCCCGGATGCTGAACAGAAATTTATCGGGGATGGCGCCCGGCATCGTAACCATCGCCATCTCACCTTCCCACGTTTTACAGATCCAGCCGCTCTTGGAAAGTTTTTGAATATACCCGACCCGCTCGCCCGTGGAAAAACTCCACGTCAGAGTAAGCCAGGCATAAGAGATTGCGATGACCAGCACTGCCAGGACGAAACCCGCAAGCCACACGAGCCAGCGCATTTTCTTCTTTTCCCCGAATTCATTTTCCATAGACAAGTCCTTTGACAAAAATTAGAAATTTGCGTCCGCTCGACCCGATCGGGCCGAAATGGGCGGCCGCACCCCCAGGACGATTTGCCTGCGCGATATGCGGCAAGCCGGCGCCGGCTATTTTTTCATTTTTCTTTTCTGGACGGACTTCTTTTTACGAACGCCTGCCGCCGGTTTTCTCCGGGCCAGGATGGAAGCGATATGCCGGCCTTCTTCTTCTCCGACCGGCTCTTTTCCCGTCGTGATTTGCGCGGATTGATTGTCGGCAGACCAGTTGAACATGACCGGCTTTTCATTGCGCAGCATATCGGTGACCGAAAAAAGATCCGAGCGGTGAAAACTCAGAAACACGGTGCCGTTTAAACCTTGTCGCGGTTCAGGCAGCCGGCCGGTTCTTTCGACGAATGCGGCCATGCACAGGAGCTTGTTTCGGGCGTCAAACAGATAAAGAAATGCCGCGTTTTCTCCGTTCATCGTGCGGAACTCGTATTGGTAATTGGTTACTTCCGCGCTGACATTCGGCATAAAATAATCTCCCTTCTCAAAAAAATTATTTCAGCAAACCCGCGTCGAGTGTTGATCGACCCCCCTCCGGAGACCTGAAAAAAAATAAATTCGTGCGGACGCCGTCGTCGGGGCAGAATGTCCGCGAAGGCCTCGTCGGCTAAACAGGAGGGCTCGGGTATGATTGCCGCCATACAGTGCTCCCATTTCGATTCCGGTTTTCGCGGTCGCCTTTTCTTCTCAATTACCGTTTCAGATTTGATCATGATTCACCGTAATATTCAACATGATTTTGTGATGGTGATGGCGAGCGCGGCCTTGATTGATTCCGGGACCCTCTTTTTTTGGGCATTGCGCGATGTCATAAAATTATTGCCTGCCCGCCGAAGGTATGATACCTTCACCGAGACTAATTTTTCCCGGAACATGATCAGGCGAGGAGCTCCACATGAAAATAAGGGTGCTGGGTTGTCACGGTTCACAACTGCCTCATCGCAATACAACCAGCTTTCTGATTGAAAAAAATGTTCTGATGGACGCGGGATCCGTCACGCCGGTGTTGACACTGGAAGAACAACTGCACATCGACTACATTTTTGTTACGCATGCCCATCTGGATCATGTGCGCGATATCATGTTTCTTGCGGATAATCTTTACTATGCGAAGCGGGAGAAACCGCTGGTTGTCTGCAGCAGCCGCGGAATCATTGAGACGATTCACCGTCATTTGTTCAATAACGTTATCTGGCCGGATTTTTCCAGAATTCCCAGCGTAAAAGCCCCCCTGATCAAATTCGAGATCCTCACACCCGGCCGGACGAAAATGCTGGGCAAATGGCAGGTGCGGGCGATGGGTGTTGATCATACCGTAGAAACCATGGGGTTTCTAATGGAGTCAAAAGGGAAGAATGTTTTTTTTCTGGGCGACACCGGACCGACTGAGGCTGTCTGGAAAATTGCCGGTAACACGAAGGGGCTCAAAGCGATATTTATTGAAACATCTTTGCCCGGCAGCATGCAGAACATAGCAGATCGAACCGGACATCTCACCCCGGTGACGCTGGCGGCGGAACTGAAGAAACTGAGCAATGTTTCTCCGCAGATTTATCTTCATCATATGAAGCCTCAGTATGCGGAAGAGATCCGTCGCGAGGTCGCGGCACTTCAGAATAAGAAAATTCATATCATTGAAGACGGTCAGGTCATCCGCGTTTAATTTACCGGCAAGCTCATGAATAAATTCAATCCCGGCGCTTATCTTTCCGGCCTGAATATCGATGTAATGCATTTTGGCCTGGAAGCGATCGGCGAACTTCTGACCCGGTTTTGCAATCCGCAAAGCAGCTATCCGACCCTTCTTGTCGGCGGCACCAACGGCAAGGGATCGACCTCTGCGATGGCGGCGGCCGTCCTCGTTGAAGCGGGTTATCGGGTGGGGCTTTATACATCTCCCCATCTGCGGAACGTCCGGGAACGGATCGTCATTAACGGTAAAAAAATCCCCCCTCAAAAATTCAGTCGCATTCTCTCGGAGATCAAATATCGGGCCGTTGGGCCTCTGACCTATTTTGAAGCTCTGACCGCGGCGGCGCTGATTTATTTCGCACAGGAGCAGGTTGATATCGCTGTGATGGAAGTGGGACTTGGCGGCAGGCTCGATGCGACAAATGTCTGTCGCCCGCTGGTTTCCGTTATCACCAATATCGGTCTCGAACACACGGCTTATCTGGGCAATACCCTGACGGCGATTGCCGGTGAAAAGGCCGGGATCATCAAACCGGCGGGCATCTGTATCACCGGTGCCACGCAAAAGAAAGTTGTGCAGACGATCACAGCCGTCTGTTGTGAAAAAAAAGCCGCCCTTTACCGGCTCGGGACGGATTTCAGGATGACGAAACGCGCGAACGGTCTGGCTGACTACCGCGGGATCGGCAGGCAATTAAAGGGTCTGGAGATTTCTTTGCCCGGCGGGCATCAGGCAGCCAATGCGGCATTGGCGCTGGCGTCGCTGGAAATTGTCGCCAGAAGCGGCTTCGTCGTTGATGACGGTTCGATCCGTGCCGGCTTGAAGAATACACGCTGGGAAGCCCGGATGGAAATCCTGTGCGCCGATCCATTGTTCCTGCTTGATGGTGCTCATAATCCTTCCGGCATGACCGTTTTGCGCCGTGCCCTGCAAAAGGATTTTTCCTGGAGGCGATTGATTTTGATTTTTGCGGCGCTTGCGGATAAAGATTATCGCAGGATGCTGCAAATCATTGCACCCCTGGCCGCCCGGATCATTTTACCGCCGCTGAAGACGGCCAGGGCCGCCCCGCCAAAGCAGATGGCCTCGTTGATAAAAGAGCTGGGTTACCGGTCGACGGTGACGAAAAGCGTTGATCAGGCAATCCGCCGGGCCTTGGACACGGCCGATCCGGGAGACATGATCTGCGCCTTGGGATCTTTATATCTTGCGGGCGAGGTAAAACAGGCATTCCATCAAATCCGATCTTGTGGTAAGGCGTAGCGCGGAAGAAAAAATAATGCGCCCCGGGGCGGAGCACGCTAAGCCTGCCGCCCTGAACCTTCAGCAACCCCGAGAATCGGGTGGAAGAAGGTGGAGCCGTAAATGCCGTGCACAAGACGAAAGGTGAACGTATTGCTGATCGCATTCAAACATTATCTGGGCCGTGCGCTTCCGGTGATCTGCGGTGTCTTGTGTTTTGTAAGCGGCGTTTTCGCCCAGGATATGAAGATTCCCGCCGACGCGCCCGTGAAAATCGAAGCGGATAATTTGTCCTATGATAATGAACATGACATTTATTCGGCGGAAGGCAACGTTGTGGTGACATATGGTGAAGGCGTCCTGACCGCGCAGCGTGTGCAATTCGATCGCAAGAAAAATCTGGCGGCCGCCGAAGGCGGAGCATTTCTAAAAATGGCGCAGGACACATTGCAAGGCGATAAAATTGTCGTGAATGTGGAAGATAAAACCGGCGTCGCTTACAACTCCAAAGTTTTTTATGAACGCAATCATTTTTATATCAAGGCCGATAAGATTGAAAAAACCGGAGCCAACACGTATACCCTTGAACGGCCGGTGGCGACGACCTGCGACGGGGACAATCCCGACTGGCAAATAGCAGGTTCGAAAATGAAAGTCACCATGGAGGGGTTTGGCTGGGTGGAAAATGCCCGCCTGCTGACAAAAGGTGTTCCGGTCTTCTATACACCGATTATCGCGTTTCCCGCAAAGACCAAGCGTCAGACCGGGTTTCTCCTTCCTTATCTGGCTTATTCCAGAAACAAGAACGGCGTCGATATTGAGATCCCCTTTTTCTGGGCGATTAATCCCCAGCTGGATGCAACCTTATATTCACGCTATATGGAAAAAAGAGGATACAAGCAGGGAGCGGAATTCCGGTATTTTGCGGGCAGCAAATTTTCCGGCACCCTTTACGGCGACTTCATGGAGGACAATAAGCATATCACGGAAACTATCGATTCCGGCCTGTCCCGCGACTGGCAGGAAATGCACCGCCGGTGGTCATACTACGCCAACACCGAAACAAAATTCGATTCCCAGTTTTATATCCGGACGGATTTGCGCCGTGTCTCCGATGCCTGGTATTTCCGCGATTTCAGCGCTCACAACTATTACCTGACAAACTTTTCGACATCGGAGGAAGACCCGTTTCGGAGAGTTCCCTTTCAGGGGAATGAGTCATTGCGGTCCCTCGAATCATCGGCGCGAGTGTTTAAGGGATGGAATAATTATAATATCATGGCGCGGATCAGCTCAACGGATGATTTTGCTGCGACCAATAATGACCGGACCCTGCAGACCTACCCGGAAGTTATTCTGACCGGCATCCGGCAGCCGCTTTTTAAAACGCCTGTCTATTTTGCGTTTGCCGGCAACTATGACTACTTTTACCGCGGCGAAGGCACAAGGGGGCATTATGCGGATGTTGCGCCGACGTTGTCGCTGCCTCTGAGCCTGTCTCGGTATGCGAAAATTGCCCCCCAGCTTACGGTGCGGGAAATCTATTGGAACCGGGATGACGGCCAGATCGGTTCCGAGGGCAGGAGCGGCAACCGGACTATGTATAACGCCGGATTTAGCGCCAGCACCCAGCTCTCCAGAGTCTTCGATGTCCGCGTCCTCAACTGGGATAAGGTCCGCCATGAAATCAAACCGGAGGTCGTATATTCCTACGTGCCGGGCGTCCGTGAAAACGACATCCCCGACTATTTGCCGAGAATCAGTTCATTGCTTGATCCCTTTACGTCTTTCAATAAGAGTGTTACCATCGATCAGTGGACAGAGCAAAATGCAGTGGCCTGGGCGATCACCAATACAGTTACCGCCCGGCTGAAAGACAAAACCGGGACGAACAGCTATCTGGAATTTTTCCGCTTCAAGCTGTTTCAGGTCTACGATATTCATGAAGCCAAAAAGGATATGACAGGCTCCGTTACGGAAAGGCGGCCCCTGTCCGATTTCGGAATCGAGCTGGATGTGAAGCCTCATCAGTATGTTTCGTTTGCCGCGCGCAATAGATACAGCCCTTACAGCGGCTGGAAAGAAATGAATTATGATCTGGGTTTGAATGACTGGCGCGGCGATAAATTGACGTTCGGTTACCGCTATACGCTGGATTCCATTAAAGAGATCAATATGGACTTAAGGGCGATGATTACCGAACGGTTAAGTGCGAGACTGGTTGTCCGGTTCGACCAGTTCAATAATCAAACCGTGGAAAGCACGGTCGGGCTTATGTATACCCAGCAGTGCTGGGGCATCGGAGCGGACTACAGCAAAACGTTCGATGATGAAAGAATTATGCTGAAAATTTCTCTGTCCGGGCTTGGTATGCTCGGTATTTAATTGCATATTTTACCGCTATGCCGTTTGATCAACGGCGGGGGCGTCATTTTGGCGGGAAGCGGGCGGAATTGTCGAGCGATGCAAATATTTTTCTTGACAAACAGACGGTAATTGCATAGCTTGCATCTTTAAATTTTTAACTAAAGTGGCGGTTTAATATGAAAACATTTTCAGCGAAGGCAGAAGAGACAAAACAAGACTGGCACGTGGTTGACGCGTCCGGTAAAGTATTAGGAAGGTTGGCGAGCGAGATCGCCCTGCGCCTTCGGGGCAAGCACAAAGCTATTTACACGCCGCATGTGGATACCGGCGATTTTATCGTGGTGGTCAATGCGGAAAAAATTATTCTGACCGGTAAAAAGCTCACGGACAAGATCTATTATTCCTATTCCGGGTATCCGGGAGGATTAAGAGAAACGGCAGCCGGGAAGATGCTGGCGGAAAAGCCGGAAAATTTAATTCGCATTGCAGTGGCCGGCATGATGCCGAAAAACAATCTTGGCAGAAAAATGCTAAAGAAACTGAAGGTCTACAGCGGGAATGCCCATCCGCATGAAGCCCAGTGTCCGCAGACTTTGACCGTTTAAATCGCCTGGGGCGACGATCGATTACAAATTTATTTGGGAGATATCATGACAGTACAACGTTTTTATGCAACCGGTAAGAGAAAGAGCGCTATTGCACGCGTCTATATGAAGGCGGGCAGCGGCAATATCGTGGTGAACAAGAGAAACTACGAGGAATATTTTTCGCGTCCCAGCTTGAAAATGATTATCCGGCAGCCCTTGGAAATCACCGGTAAGAAGGACCAGTTCGATTTGTATGTTAATGTCAGCGGCGGCGGCGTTGCCGGTCAGGCCGGTGCTGTCAAACACGGAATTTCCAAAGCCCTTCTGGCGTACGACGCCGATTTGCGTCCCATTCTGAAAAAGGCGGGGTTTTTAACGCGTGACGCCCGCGTCGTTGAAAGAAAGAAATACGGCCAGCCGGGAGCCCGCAAGAGATTCCAATTCTCCAAACGTTAATCATCCAAGGGGGGCTTTCAGGCCTCCCTTTTTTTTGGAGCTTTTTATGAAAATTAAAGCAGCGGTATTCGGTGCCAGCGGGTATACCGGACAGGAACTTATCCGGATTTTATCTTGCCATCCGCAGGTGGAACTGGTAGCCGCGACATCAAGACGCTATGCCGGAGTTAAAGTGGCGGAGGTTTTTCCATCGCTTTTCGGGCTGACGTCGCTTACTTACGTAAACGCCACGGCGGAAGAGATTGCCGGTCTGTGCGATGTGGTTTTCCTCGCTTTGCCGCACGGCGTCTCCATGGACATTGCACCCGTCTTTATCCGGGCGGGCAGGAAAGTAGTCGATCTTTCCGCCGACTATCGTCTGCGGGATCTGACCACTTACGAGAAATGGTACGCCAAACACCATAGCGCCGACTTGTTCGGGCAGGCAGTTTACGGGCTTCCCGAGCTTTACCGGGAGTCCATTAAAAGATCCCAATTGATTGCCAATCCCGGCTGCTATCCGACCAGCATTATCCTGGGGCTGACGCCTGCTCTCCGAAACAAGCTCGTGGACATCTCTACGATTATTGCCGACTCCGCTTCCGGAGTGAGCGGTGCCGGACGCGATCCTGTTGTCGGGTCGCTTCTTTGCGAAGTGGACGGCGGGTTCAAGGCATATAAAGTCGGGAAACACAGGCACACACCGGAAATTGAGCAGGAATTGAATGCCCAGGCCGGGAAAACATTTGCGATTTCCTTTACCCCGCACTTATTGCCGGTGAAACGGGGTATTCTGTCGACGATTTATGCCACCCTGACGAAGGACATAACGCTGGCCGAACTGCACGCCGTTTATCAATCGGCTTATGCCGGTGAAAAGTTTGTGCGGATATGCCCGCTCGGAGCCACTCCGAATATTTCATCCGTCTGCGGATCAAATTACTGTGATATCGGACTTGCCCATGATCCGAGAACCCATCGGGTGATTATTATTTCCGCGATTGATAACCTGATGAAAGGTGCGGCCGGACAGGCGGTGCAGAACATGAATCTGGTCTGCGCTCTGGCGGAAGACAGCGGTCTTGCGATGCCCCCTCTTTATCCCTAAGGAAAGTCATACAACATGTCCCTGAAAATATTTAATACCAGAACGAGAAAAAAAGAAACGTTTGTACCCGTTAAAGAAGGGGCCGTCGGCATGTATGTCTGCGGCATTACCGCTTATGATGTCTGTCACGTCGGGCATGCCCGCGCCGCCGTGGTTTTTGATGTCGTCTTTCGGCATTTAAAAACCCGCGGCTACACGGTCACCTATGTCAAGAACTTTACCGATATCGACGACAAGATTATCGATCGGGCGAATAAAGAGGGTGTCGGCATCGGCGAGATAGCCTCGCGATACATTAAACTGCATGATGAGGATATGGCTTCACTCAATGTTCTGACGCCTACGGTAACGCCAAGGGCGACCGATCACATGGCGGACATGATTGCTTTGATCAAGACGCTCGAAGAAAAAGGCATTGCCTACTCGGTGGAGGGGGATGTGTTTTTTGCAGTTGACCGTTTCCCTGCTTATGGCGGTTTATCGGGGCGTCATCTCGATGAGATGATGGCCGGCGCCCGCGTGGACGTGAATGACAAGAAAAGAAATCCGCTCGACTTTGTCCTGTGGAAGAAAAGCAAGGAAGGCGAACCCTTCTGGGAGAGTCCCTGGGGAAACGGCAGGCCTGGCTGGCACATCGAGTGTTCCGCCATGAGCCGGCGTTATCTGGGCGAAACATTTGATATTCACGGGGGCGGCGAAGACCTGATTTTCCCGCACCACGAAAATGAAATCGCGCAATCCCAGGCGGCGACGGGGAAGCCCCCTGCAAATTACTGGGTGCACAACGGCTTCGTGAAGATCAACGCGGAAAAGATGTCGAAGTCGCTGGGGAATATCTTTCCCATCCGCGAAATTGTCAAACAATACCACCCGGAGGTTCTGCGCCTTTTTATGCTCCAGAGCCATTATCGAAGTCCCGTGGATTATTCGGAGGCATCTCTTACGGAGGCCCGGACAGCGCTTATCCGCTGCTATACCGCTTTACAGCAGATGAAAGAAACGCGGGCCATGATTGCCGAGCCAGGCAAAGAAAAACCGACTGCCGGAGAGACCCAATACACCAATAAACTGGACGAATTAAAAAGCAAGTTCGATGCTGCGCTGGACGATGATTTTAACACGGCCCAGGCTCTGGGATATGTCTTTGACGCGGCGAGGCTTGTGAACCAAATCACAATGGCGGAAAAGAAGATGCCGATGCCGGCCAAGCAGGTGATCCTTGCGACCGCAGCAGACGTCTTCATGCATTTCGGCAACGGACTGGGCGTTTTTCAGTCGGATCCGGACGTCTTTTTCCAGGTCGACCGGGACGTCGAAGTCCGGAAGCGCGGCCTCAAGGCGGCGGACATCGAGGCGCAGATTGAGGAGAGGCAAAAAGCCCGTGAAGAAAAAGACTGGACCCGGGCCGATGATATTCGACAGGCATTGGCTTTGCAGAAAGTTACCTTAAAGGATTCTAAAGGCCGGACGACCTGGTCGATTGAGTGAGAGCCGCCCCCTGCCGGTTTTTCCATGTTTTATCCGTAAAAACACGCTTAATATTTATTTCTTTTTGCTGAAATATATGGAAAATAACTTAGGCGATAGTATATACTTTTTTGCATTGATGTCATATCTTCATATTATTAAATACATTATTTGCGGTGAGGCAGAACATGAAAAACGTATCCGGTAAATGGTCAGTATTCATCATTATTCTCCTGGTGATTCTTGTTGTCTTTGGATCCTCCTCCGACAGCAAGGTTCCTGCCAAGGATAAGAATATCTACAAGGAAATTAAAACATTCAACGAAGTTCTGGATATGGTGCAGAAGAACTATGTTGATGAAGTGGATCCCTCTGTTCTGATTCAGGGAGCGATTAACGGTATGATCAAATCCCTGGACCCGCACAGCGCGTTTATGACTCCCGATATCTATAAGGAACTGGAAGTTGAAACGCAGGGTCGTTTTGGCGGAATTGGCATAGAGATTACGATCCTGAAGGACGTGTTGACCGTTGTTTCTCCTATTGAAGATACACCTGCATTTAATGCCGGCGTAAAGTCCGGCGATCAGATCGTCAAAATCGACGGCAAATCCACAAAAGACATTACCATTCTGGAAGCCGTTAAAAAGCTGCGCGGCCCGAAAGATACGAAGGTCACCATCACGATCATGCGGGAGAATATGACCCAGCCCAGGGACATCATCCTGACCCGGGCCATTATTCAGGTCAAGAGCGTTAAAGCCAAAACCTTTGATGACCACATCGGTTACATCCGCGTTGCATCTTTTCATGAAAGGACCGCTGCCGATCTGCGCAAAGCATGGTCCGAAGTGAGTGAAAAGACAAAACCGATCAAGGGACTCGTGCTCGATTTGCGAAATGATCCGGGCGGACTTCTGAATCAGGCCATTGAGGTTTCCGATATGTTCCTGAAGTCGGGCATCATTGTTTCGACGCGCGGGCGGACGAAAAATATGGAAACCAAGACGATGGCCAGGGACAATGGGGATCAGGATATCAATGTTCCGCTGGTCGTCCTGGTGAACGAAGGTACCGCGAGTGCGGCGGAGATCGTTGCGGGAGCTCTGCAGGACAATGGCCGGGCGCTGATCATCGGAACGCAAACATTTGGCAAAGCGTCCGTTCAAACCGTGATTCCCCTGGAAAACGGTTCCGCGCTGAAACTGACGACAGCCCGATACTATACGCCCAATGGCCGGTCTATTCAGGCCGAAGGCATCAAGCCGGACATTATCGTGAGGCTGGTCCGGCCGGCCGATGAAAAAGAAGATCGTTTCGAAGAACGCGTCCGGGAAAAAGATCTCAAGGGGCACATTAAACCGGCAAAGGAAGACGGTACGCAGCTGGAGGAAAATAAAGCCGAAGGTCTCAAGCAGACGACGGATCTGGACAAGGACAATCAATTGAAAGCGGCCGTTGATATTCTGAAAAGCTGGCAGATCATGAAGAAGAATCCGGTAAACTGACCCTGTTTTTTTAAGAGAGCTGTTTTTGCCGGCTATGAAAAAAAAGAATAAAAAAAAATATGTCACGGCGGCTTTAATCACGCTGATTGTTTTGTCCATCGCCGCGATCGTTTACGTCATCGCGTTTCACGAGGAAGAAATGATTGCGGGGAAGTCCGGGCCGGCCGGGAAGAAGCACGCAAAGATTCGGGAGACTGATTCGAAAGAAAAGCCGTCTTTGCAGTCTCCGGTCAAGGCGCCGGCGAAAGCGAAGTCTTTGACCCAGGCTGCGCCCCGGATGCCGAATAAAGAAACAAGGCAAGAAGGGCAGGAGACTCCTGTGCTCCCGCAAACCGGTAATGAGCCCCCGCAGAAAGAGAAGATCGTCGTTGCCAGGCATGTGCCCCAGCGGCTACCTTTGAAGCAGGTAGCCATCATTATCGACGATATCGGGTATGATCTCGCCACCGTGCGGGAACTGCTGAGTATCGATGCGGATATCACCTACGCCATTTTGCCGCTCGTTGCCCATTCGCGGGAAGCAGCCGAAATGCTGCACAAGGCCGATCACGAAACGTTGTTGCACCTGCCGATGGAACCGCTCTCGTACCCGAAGGAAAAACCGGGCAACGGGGCTCTTTTTACGGACATGAATGATGACGAGCTTGTCTTTCAACTCAATTCCGACCTGGCTTCCGTTCCATACGTTTCGGGGGTCAACAACCACATGGGCTCCAAATTCATGTCTAATGAAGAACGGCTTCTGCCGGTTTTTAAAGAACTTAAAAAAAGGGGTTTGTTTTTTATAGATTCGCGGACGACCGGAAATTCCAAAACGACTGCCGCATCGCAGAAAGTCCATTTAACGGTCGCATCACGCAAAATCTTTCTGGATAATGAGCGTGATTATTCCAAGATCTACCGGATCCTGATGGAGGTAGCTGAAGCGCCGGCTGACGGTTCGCCGCTGATTATCATCGGACATCCTCATCCGGAAACCATTCGGGCGATCAGAGACGCCAGCAAAGTATTCAGGGAAAAAGGAGTTTCGATCATCCCGGTCTCCAAATTGCTGCAGAAGCAACCGTCATAAAGGTATGTCCCGGCTGTCCGTTTTCCGGGAGATAAGAATTGAGAGTAACGATCATCATGCCCAACAAGACCATCACCTTCATCATCTGCGGATTGATTATTCCCGCGGTGTTTGCCGGCTGCGCTTCTTTGCCGGCGAACCGGCCATCCGTTTCTTATCCGCCCGTCCAGGAAGAATATTCAGGAGAAGCCGCCTATCACTATTCGCTGGCCGTGTTAATGCGGCTGGACGGAGATCTGAAGGGGGCGATCGATCAAATGAAACAGGCGCTCGCAGCGGGGCCCGACTCTCCCTACCTGACCACGGAACTGGTCTCCCTGTATGTTGAGAACAACAATACTGACCTGGCGCTTTCGGTCGGAGAGCCCGCGTTGGTCAGGCAGCCGGGGAATATCGAACTTCGCTCCATCCTGGGCGGTCTATATTTTACAGTGCGCCAATACGACAAGGCCGTTCGGGAATATCAGACGATTGTCGATATTGATCCGAAGAATCTGGTGGCTTATTTATACCTCGCGACCATCTACGTTCAGGAAAAGAAATATCCGGCGGCGGAGAAGGCCTATCAAAAGATGCTCGAAATCGACCCCGAAAATATTATCGGCGGTTACTATTACGCAAAGATGTTGACCGAGATGAATCGCTTCGCAGAGGCCGAAGCCCTCTATCGAAAGATCATTCAACAAAGGCCGGCATTTGAAGCGGCCTGGCTCAGCCTGGCTCAGCTTTACGAAACTCAAAACAAATTTGATGAAGCCATCAACGTCTATCGCCGTTATCTGGATACAAATCCCGCGCGTGTCGGTTTCCGGATGAAGATTGCCGAGTTGCTCGTGAAGGCGAATAAGGAGCCCCAGGCGGAAAAAGAATTTAAAGAAATTTTGAAAGTTGATCCTGCGAACCGTGAAGTGCGCATAGCGCTGGGGCTTTTATATTACGATATGCGCCGCTTTGATGAGTCGGTCGTAGAGTTTTCCTCCCTTCTGGAAATGGCGCCTCAGGATGACAAACTGCGCTACCTTCTGGCGAATGCCCTGGAGCAAAAAGGGGATACAAGGCAGGCTTTGGCGATGTATCAAAAAATCGCGCCGACGTTTGAATTGTACGCTAATGCCCAAATTCATGCGGCCATGATTCTGAAGAAGGAGAACCGGCTTGCCGACGCCGTCTCGGTCATCATTGGGGCTATTGAGAAGAAGAGCGATCAAGTGGTCTTATATCTTTATCTGTCATCGCTGTATGAAGACGGCAAGGACATGGTCAAGGCGGAAAAGATCATCAGGGAAGGCATTGCGCTTTTCCCCCGCAATACGGATCTGCACTATGCACTCGGGACGATTCTGGAAAAAGTCAATCGGTTTGAGGAGAGTATTCAGTCGATGGAGAAAGTGCTGGCGCTGGATCCCCAAAACGCCGACGCATTGAATTTTATCGGTTATTCCTATGCCGATCGGGGAATGCATCTCGACCGGGCCGAACAAATGATCGTTCAAGCCTTGAAGATCAAACCGGACAACGGTTACATCCTGGACTCTCTGGGCTGGGTGTATTTCAAAAAAAATCAATACACGAAGGCATTGAATCAACTCAAGAGAGCGCTCGAACTCCTTCCGGATGACCCCAATATCATTGAGCATATGGGGGACGTTTATTTGAAGATCGGTCAGAGTAAAAAGGCGGCCGAATTCTACCGGAAAGCTGCGAAGATCGATCCCAAAAATACCGCACTCAAAAAGAAACTCGACAATCTGATGATTGAAAAATAACGTGAAGAGGCCATTGCAATTGGTTTGCAGAAAGTGTCTCGGGTATGTGTGAGCCGTATTTTCCCGGCAAGCGATTGATGATTTTGTTTGTGGCGGCGATGTTGTTAGGCTCAGGCGGGTGTGCCCCAAAGGCGGCTCTTGGACCCGGTATGCCGCCAAAGGCTTTGGGGATGATTTCTGCGGCGCATTCTGCAACAGACAGGATGACGGCCATCGCGCAAATTGATCTGGTGACGGCTCAGGGGCATTATCCGCTCAGGGCCGTTATGATACTCCAGAGACCGTCTTATCTCCGTCTGGAGATGCTGCCGGTGATCGGAACTCCGGATTTCTTTCTCGCGGCGTCGCCCGATGAGATGAATATATTCATTCCGTCGCAAAGCGAGTTTTATTCAGGGAAGCCTACTGCCGAAAATCTGGCGCGTTTTTTACCCTGGTCTTTTACCCTTGAAGAAATTGTTATGATCTTGTCCAGCACTTATCCGCCGCTTGACGGGACAAACGTGTCTTATGAAAGTTACCCGGAGGACACTCTGCTGCGCATTGACATGAAGACGCCCGCGGGACCGTCGCAGACGATCTGGATGGCGAAAAATGAGAGACTGGTGAAATTGGTCCGTTACGATCCGCTCGGCCGGGAGACGTATCGGGCGCTTTTTGACGGTTACGCGCCCGGGAGTGTTTTTGCTGAAAAAATAATGATTCAATGGGCCGATAATGTGACTTCCGTTTCCGTCAGCTATTCCGACCTGAAAGTCGAAAAGAACGGCGATCTGTCCATCTTTAAATTGCCGGTGCCGCCCGGAAGCAAAACCATTCACTTGGATTAGTCCGTAAAAGAGAGGTTTGACTCATCTCCCCGGACTTTGCAGATTGTATTTCGATCCGCTTCGATCCGGAGCGAAGGCAGTCCCCCGCGAACTACAATTCCCTTTGCATTAACGCTCGCATGTCTGGGAGCGTTGTAGTGCGACAGCCCCACTCGCCGGTAATCCCGAGGATTGAAGCGGGATTGATGATCACGTCGCCGCCCCGCTTCTTATGATGGGAATTTCCACTTTTTGGGCAAAACCGGAGGCCGCTTTATTGGTTTCCATAAGACGGTCCCATTCTTCCCGGGTTGTATTCAGAATCGCAGGTATTTGCAGCAGAGATATCCCCCGGCATTAAAAAGAACAAAATCAAAACGTCCATATTCGGCCGGGATCATCTCAAAAAGATTTCCCATGTTCGCAAGGATCACGGCCATCCTTTTTTACGAAGATGATCGTCAAGACAATTCCAGGTGCAAGATGGCCGGAAATGTGTCGAGTTATAAAAAGCCTGCGGGTAGTGTCGCGGGATAGTGGATGCCCGGAGGGGACTTCGTTATAAACACCCCTCCGGGCGATCGGGCTGATCTATTTGATTTCCTGAAGCTTGGAGCGTGCAATACGCGCCTGACTCGTGTTGGGATAATCTTTGATGACCTGTTGCAAAAGCAGCTTGGCGCTGACCTTGTCGCCCAGGTTTTGAAAGGAGATCCCTTGCTTCAAAAGCGCATAAGGAACTTTGTTGCTGCTCGGGAATTTCTTGGTAACTTTTTCATATTCAAGAATGGCTTTTTCATATTTCTTTTCAAAGAAATAACATTCGCCAATCCAGAACTGGGCGTTATCGGAATATTCGCCAGCCGGATAAGCGGCCAGGAAGCTTTGGAAAGCTTCTCTGGCCTTCGGGTAGTTGCCGTTCTTGAATGTCTGGTAAGCCGAAGCATACTGTGCAGCCTTATCCTGCTTACCGGCCGGATCCTTCGCCTGGGCCGATGTGTCGACGTCGGTCGGAGAATCCTTTTTGCTGATTTCCAGGAAATTCTCGATGAAATTAACTTTCAAAAGAAGGTTGTCAATCTTCTCTTTGTAACTATCATCTTTATTGTCCCGGGCGACTTCCTTCTTTAAAGATTCAATTTGGCCCCGCAGCTGCTGGATCTGATCACGCAACTCGGCAAAGTCAGCAGTCGTATTGGCATGGCCTTTGCGCATGGACGCCAGAGCCGCTGCATTTTTCTCCTGCTCTTTCTGCAGGTGAGCGAGCCGGGAGTCCAGGCGGGTGTCCATGGAGGCGAGCTTTGCCTCCATTTGCTGGTTTAATTCCGAACGCACCGCATTCAAATCGGAGGACGTTGCACAACCGGCAAGACTAAAAGCAAGCGCCGAGAATAGTAGATATAATAGAGCGCGTTTCAAAGCTGCTCTCCTTCTGTGTTATTTCAAAAGAAACTGTACGCGTCTGTTCTGAGCCCAGGCCGCTTCATTATGGCCCGGATCCAGCGGTTTTTCTTCGCCGTAGCTGACGGTTTCCATGCGCGAAGCGCCGATGCCGAGGTTCGTAAGATACTGCTTGGCTTCCTGCGCACGTCTTTCACCCAGGGCCATGTTGTATTCGGCTGTGCCTCTCTCATCGCAATACCCTTCTACGACGATCTTGGCAGCACTGTTCTTGGTGAATATTTCGGCATTGGCTTTCAGAATTTCACGCGCGTCGGGGCGGATGCTGGATTTGTCAAAATCGAAATAGATATTCTGTATATTCAGGTCGGCCAGTGCCGCCGCATTCCTTTTCGCTGCCGCATCCTTTGCGGCCTGGGCTTTCAGAGCGGCTTCGCGATCAGCCTGTTCTTTTGCCTTGCGGGCGGCTTCATCATCCGGTACTGCAACCGGTGCTGCCTTGGCCGGTGCCTTCTGTTCCTGGACGGCCTCATCCTTGACCACTGCCTTTTTTTCCGCGCAACCGCTGAAAAGGGATAGACCAAACGCTAAGACCATCAACATACCTATTAAAACTAAATGTTTCTTCATGATATTCTCCTTTCGTTACTGAAATCGTTGTTTTCAAAAGATTTAACGAACGGTCAAAGTAAAACATAACATACAGGCCGACGTCAACAAAAATAATATAAAAAACAATGGAATATGATGTGTGTGCTCAGGGAGAAGCCCGGCAACCGCGCTGCTTCTCAATGTCCCTGTCGAAGTTAGACCTAATCATGATGCTTTCTATACGGCAAAGGGTGAAAAATAACAACCCCAACGTATAAATATTTTTATTTGAGTCTGGGTGACCAGGCCGGCATGACCAACGGATCTTTGCTTTCCGTAAGGACACGCGTGTTGAGCCCGTTGGAATTCATGACGCTGATGCGGCTTGCCGTCCCCTGCCGTGAGCTGAAAACAATCTGCCTGCCGGAAGGAGACCAGGAAGGGTACTCGTTGTCCGCGTTATCAAACGTCAGCTGAATAAGATTATTTCCTTCTTCGTCCACGGAAAAGATCTGATAATTATGGTTGATGAGGCCTTCATAGGCGATTCTGCCGCCGCGGGGAGACCAGGAAGGTGATGTATTATAATTGCCTTCAAATGTGATTCTCTTGACGTTGTTGCCGTCGACATCCATGACAAATACCTGAGGCGTTCCGGAGCGATTGGAAACAAAAGCGATCTTTTTGCCGTCCGGTGACCAGGCGGGAGAAACATCAATGGAATAACTGCGGGTTAAACGGTTAAATTTCATCGTTTCGATATCCAGCACATAGATTTCTTCATTTTCGTCTTTACTTAATGTCAACAATAGTTTCTTGCTGTCCGGAGAAAAAGAGCCGCATAAATTGAGGCCTGGAAACGAGGAAACTTTTCTTTCTTTTCCTGTTTTTAAGTCATGCAGATACACTTCCGGCCGGCCGCTCCTGTATGATGTAAAAGCCAAATATTTGCCGTCCGGCGACCAGCGGGGCGCAGCGAGGATGCTTCGATGACTGGTCACATTTCCTGCATCCGACGCTCCATAGTTCATTGCATAAATATCGGAACCGCTCTTCTTTTTGATAATGAAAGCAATGCGCGTGTTAAGGTCTCCTTCATCTCCGGTCAGTGCCAGGAGGATATCAGAGGCAATAGCGATGGCCAGAGTCTGGGGGGTGTCGGTATTCCCCGTATATTTCTTATTAAAGAGCATTTGACCGCGCGTGACATCATACAGGCGGCTCTCAGCGGTGATATCTTTTCCGTTAACGATCGTGTCGCCCCTGAGCAGGAAGTCCGCGCCGATGACCGACCAGTCGGAAAAGCGGATAGTCTCCGGCTGTCCCGGCTCAACGCCGTCCAGAAAACTCTTTTTGTCCAGAAGATTAAATATTCCCGACAAATCCAGATAGTGCCTGATATGGTCGGCAACAGCCGTATTGATGTCCGTCGGGGCCGCCGGTGCCTTTTTGCTTTGAAAATCGCAGACCGCGATCGGGAATTGCTGAAAACCCGGTGCATCGATATCAATATACACTTTAGCCTGGGCCATACCATGCAGGGTGATGATGAATAAAAGAATGAAGAGCGTCGATAACTTCGCGGTATATGTGATTTTCATTTATGGGCTGATCCTTTTTTCTTTTCTATTGCAATTCCGCGGAATGAAACCGGATGCCGATTTCGAGCGAGCGGCCGCTCACCCATCCGGCAAGCGGCGGGAAAGGAGCTGACTTTTTAACTGCGCGAAGAGCGGATTCGTCAAAGTAGCTGTTGCCGGAGCGTTTTTCAAATCCGATATATTCCAATACGCCGCTCTGCGCGATTCGCACATCGATAATCGTTTCCACGTTGTCTTTCGGTTTTAATGCCTGGGGCAGCGTCCAGTTCTTTTTTACTTTCGACCAGACAAACCGGCTGTAGTCATTGATCCGAGTTTGCTGATCGGCCGTCGTTTTGCCGGCGATGCCCGAAGGCGGCGTGGCAGCAGCCGGTTTGTTCGTTCCGGCGTTTTCGAGCTCTTTTTGCCGGATGGCACTGATCGCTTTTTCAATATCCGTTTTGACGGCTTCATCTTTCTTAACGAGAGGCACGACTTTCGAATCCATGGGGCTGCGCTTGAGAATGACCGCATGATCCGTCGAGGGCGACTGCAGAAGGCTTTTCGTCCCGGCTAGCCCCTGTGAGGATAGCACAGCTTCGGGGCTCACGAGGGCAACGGTATAGGGCGCGCCGAATGTTAACTGTCTTGATGGGCCGGAAACGGTAATGATAAGGGCAGCAAAGGCAATGAGGTGAAGAAGCAGGGAAGCGAAAAACATGTTGTAGGGGCTGCCGGTATCGCCGAAAGGATTCTTATTGGACGGCCGGGACGTCATTTTATGCCCTCAGGCGGTTCCGTAATCATGCCAAGCTTATCGACCCCCGCTCTGCGTATTTCCGCCATGACTTCAACCACAAAGCCGTAGGGAACGCTTTTATCGGCGCGCAGAAAAACCTCCCGGTCGACGCGTTCGGCAAAGATTGCGGCAAGCTTGGCATTGAGATCCTGAAGCGGCATCCGGGTTTTGTTGAGAAAAATTTCCTTATTTTCGTTAACGGTCAAAACCAGTTTTTCTTCGGCGATGTCGATGCTTTTCGACTTGACGCGCGGCAGGTTGACATCAATGCCCATGGACAGCATCGGCGCCGTGACCATGAAAATGATGAGCAACACCAGCATAACGTCAACCAGTGGTGTAACATTAATTTCAGCCATCGATTTTTTGTCGGAATTTCTTCTGCGCATCTGCCGCATCATGCATCACCAAAGCATCAATCTATTTGTGAATAAGATAACGTTCAACAATATTCAAAAACTCGTCTGCAAAGTTGTCCATTTCCTGAACCATGGTTTTGGACTTGTTTAAAAAGTAATTATAGAAAATAACGGCTGGTATCGCTGCGGCAAGTCCCGCCGCAGTGGCGATCAGCGCCTCGGAAATACCCGGGGCCACGACGGCCAGCGTTGCCGAACCGCGTGCGCCGATGGCTTTGAAGGTCTCCATGATTCCCCAGACGGTTCCGAACAGGCCGATGAAAGGACTTGCGGAGCCGGTTGTGGCCAGAAAACCGAGCGCACTTTCGAGTTTGGTCATTTCCGTTCCGGAGGCGCGGTTGAGCGCTCTCTCCACGTTATCAAGGGATGAAAGGCTGATGTCTTCGCTGCGCGTTGCGTCTTTGGAGAGCCGGTTCACTTTGGTCAGTTCGGCATAGCCGACACGAAAAACTTCCGCCGTTGTGGAATAGGAATATTTTTTCGCCGCCGGCAGAATGTCGGAGAGTTTGCTGCTGCGCTGATAATCGGAATCAAAGGCTTCATTTTCGCTCTTTATTTTCCGGTAATACCGAAATTTAATAAAGATGATGGTCCATGAGACGACGGAGAGAATGAGCAGGATCAATAAAACAAACTGAACGATCAAACCGGCATCTAAAATCATGCCCAGAAGAGAGCCGTGAAAATTGCTTCCTATGCCTAAAGACCCAATATCTTTCACTTTATAATCTCCAAAAATGGTTTTTAAATTTGCGTTGTAACGTAAAGGAAAAAAAAGGGCTTGTCAATACATCTTTTAGTAAGCGCGATGCGTCCCGGCCGCCGCAGGCAGCCGGACGACTGCGACGAAAACGATGAATGACTTCATTCGACGTCCGCGGCCGAGCAGCTTGCAGTTGACATTTTTCCGTATCAGTGTAATTTCAGATTCGCCATTGTGAAGGACGATTGAACGTCTGATTCTTTAAAATTCATTCAGGGGGACCAATATATGTACAGGCCCAACGTTTCCGCCCAAGCTATCCTTAAATTAAGTTTCATGTTCATAGCACTCTTGACTGTTATTACAGGTTGTGGCGGCGGCGGAGGAGGAAGCGCACCGTCGACCTACAGCATTTCGGGTGCCGTGAGCGGTGATACGCTTGCTGGCGTGGCGATCAACCTGACCGGTGCGGCGACTGCTTCGACCACAACAGCGGCGGACGGCAAATTCAGCTTTACGGGTCTGGCGAACGGGATATACCAGGTCACTGCTGTGAAGGCGGGGTTTAAGTTCAACCCGGTCACTTCCCGAGTCGTCGTCAGCGGGGCAAATGTAACCAATGCCAATTTTGTGGCGACAACCAGTGTTGATCCGACGTACAGCCTTTCCGGCAAGGTATCCGGCGTTGTGCAGGCAAACGTGATCGTTACCTTAAGCGGGGCCGCTACCGGGACAACACAGACAGACGCAAGCGGCAATTACAGTTTTTCGGGTCTTGTGGATGGCAACTATACGGTAACGCCTTCTCTGACGGGCTATATTTTTGAGCCCGACAAGCTCGACATAACCATAAGCGGCAGCAGTTTAACGAACCAAAATTTTACGTCCAAGACTATTCCCGTTCCCACATACACTCTATCAGGCACGGTTAGCGGTGCGACGGCTGAGGGTGTTACGGTTAATCTGACCGGCGCGGCAACCGCTTCTACAACAACCGGAGCAGACGGGAGCTACAGTTTTACAGGACTTTTTAACGGTTCTTATACGGTAACTCCCGTAAAAACCGGCTTTACCTTCACCGACAGCAGCAGAACGGTGACTGTCAGTGGAGCGAACATTACCGGCATCGATTTTGTGGCGGCTGTCTATGTTGAACCAACCTATACGATTTCCGGCACGGTAAGCGGAGTAGTCCTGGAAGGTGTGACCATGACGTTAAGCGGCGCCGGTTCAGCTTCGACCACAACAAACGCCAGCGGAAATTACAGTTTCCCGAACCTTGTGAACGGCAGTTATACGGTGACGCCCTCCATAGCGGGCAATAACTTCAGCCCGGCGAGCAGCGTGGTTGTCGTTAGCGGAGCAAACAGGAGTGGTATCAATTTCGAATCATCAACCGCCTATACTCAGGCCGATCTGACGGGGACGTGGAATGTCAGCGTCCTGCAAACAAACAGCAATGATAGCTATAGCAAATGGTTCCGTCGCACACTTACGTTTGATGCTGCCGGAAGTTTGACCGCTGCGTCGTCTTGTCTGGACAGCGCGGGAAGCACAACATGCCCGGCCGCAGGTTCACTTACGTGGACAATCAGTGCCGGGGGCGTAATCACCCCTGAAAGTGGCGTCAGTGCGGACACAGGCCCAGTTCATATGACAATGACGTCTACGAAGAATTTTATCGCGGGAACGAGCAGCAGCTTGAGCGGTTCATACCCGCAATTAAGGGTCATTCAGAAGGTTGTCCCGGGTACGGTTTATTCGAGCGCCGACATACAGAGCAAACAATTTGTTTTCCATGAAATGATCGTCGGGGCCAGCACAAACACAAAATGGCGCTATGGGAGCGGCGCGACGGACGCATCCGGTGCTTTCGCCCTGACGAGCTTGAACGAACCGTCCGGGGCGAAACCGCCGTCGGAGGTGGTCTGGGGAACCATGTCGGTGGACGCGGGCGGTGTCGTCTCGATGAATGGCTCAGGCATGGTGAATAACTACAAGGGTTTCCTGTCTGACGATAAGAGAACGGTTGTCGGGACATACACGGACACCGCAACATCAACATATCGGCTGATGATTATTCAACTAACCACGCGCAATGATTATCCCGCGGGGTCGCTCCCCGCTTCCAAATGGTCCAGCAGTATCCTGGCCAAAAGCACCAATTCCCTGGCGGGGGCCGGCTGGGTTTCCTGCAGCAATACAGTCGATGCCAGCGGTAACATGACATTCGGCATTGATTGGAACAGCGATAATGATAACTTTAAGAGTAGGAGGCCCACCACTCCATTTACTGGATCCCTCACCTCATCGGGCACAGTCACCATGTCCGGAAGCAACTACCACGGACAGGCCTCTGATGACTGGAACTTCCTCGTGGGAACTATGACCCTTGAGGTGAGTGTTCCCTTTGTCGGCACGATCCCAGTGTATTTCCTTCAAGTCAGCACAAGGTAAAACTTTTCGACGGATGGAGGCACTGTAAAAGCAGGCCTCCATCCGTCGCGGTCTTTCATCAAGGAGTTGACATTTCTGAATCTGCAGACATTGGAAGGATCAGAGACTTTCCGGCGGGAAGGCAACGACATCATCAATGACGGCCGTATCGATAAGCAGCATGATCATGCGGTCGATGCCGAGCGCGATGCCGGCTGATGGCGGCAGGTACTCCAGAGCAGTGAGAAATTTTTCCGGCATGGAGTAAGGCGCCCAATGCTTGGCGGCCCGTGCCTCAGATGCTTCTGCAAAACGCCGCCTTTGTTCGCCCGCGTCCGTCAATTCCGAAAAACCATTGGCCAGTTCCATGCCGCCGATATAGAGCTCAAAGCGCTCCGCGACTGCCGGATCGCTCTTTTTTATACGGGCCAATGCCGCGAGAGGTGCCGGATAATCGCAAAGGAAGGTCGGGCGTTCGCCGCCCAGGCGAGGTTCGATATACTCGACCAGGATTTCATCAAACCGCTGCTGGCACAGGGCTTCCTGCACAGAGATCGGCGCAAATTTCAGAAAAGCGTCGGCGACGGTCAGCTTTTCCCAGGGTGATTCGATACTTATTTTTTTATTCTGCCGGACGATGTGCCCGTTAAACCCCATCTTCGTAAACGCGGCGCTGAGCAGCTCCTCGCATTGATCCATCAGCTGCGTATAATCGAACCCGGCAACATACCATTCGAGCATCGTGAATTCCGGCAGATGTCTGCCGCCACGTTCCCCGGCGCGAAAGCATTTGCAGAATTGAAAAATCCGGGGATAGCCTGCCGCGAGGAGCCGCTTCATGCCCAGCTCGGGAGACGTCTGCAGGAACCAGTCGCCCGAGGGGATGGCTTCGATATGTTCTTCGGGAGCGGGGGCGGGGATGCGAACGGGTGTTTCGATTTCCAGAAAACGACGTTCTATGAATGAATCGCGAAGGCCCTGAATAAATCTGGCGCGCAAGTGCAGTGCCTGCGACTTGCGCGCCAGATAGAAATGATCATCCTGTTGGAATGTGCTCATGATTTTACGGCTTTTCAAAATGTTTCAGAGGCACGGCACGCGAGGCGTGAGGAATGAGGCGTATTATTATACGCGTGACCTCGAGTGCCCTTCAGGGCTTCAGGTTATACGCCGCAGCGACGAGGGCCGAAGCGCAACGATGCCTGTGAGCATTTTGAAAAGCTGTCAGCCTTTGACGCGTGTCAGATACTCTCCGGTCCTCGTGTCAATGCGGATTTTTTCTCCCTCGGAAACGAATGTCGGTACCAGAACCGTAGCGCCCGTCTGCACTTTGACCGGTTTGGTTGCGCCGGAGACGGTATCCCCTTTCGCCCAGGGTTCGGCTTCCGTAACGACCAGTTCAACAAAATTGGGCAGGCTGATGCCGATGGGCCGATCCTCAAACAGCAGGATCTCTACTTCGATATTGTCGGTCATGTAATTGATGGCATCGTCGACCTGTGCTTCCGTCAGATAAACCTGTTCATAGTTTTCATTATCCATGAAACAGTATTTATCGCCCTCCTTATAAAGATACTGCATTTTCTTCTCGCGTAGGTCTGCCGGTTCAAACATGTCCACGGAACGGAACGTGCGTTCGAACTGGTTGCCGTTGATCATGTTTTTAAGCTTGGTGCGATACAGAGCCTGGCCTTTGCCGGGTTTCACAAAATTGAATTCGGTGATTACATAGGGATCACCGTCGATTTTAAGGCGCAGACCTTTTCTTAAATCACTTGCCGTGTACATAAAACGTATTTCTCCTCATCCTTTAATATTGTCAGGATTTATTTTGACGCCTTTCCTAATCCAAATATTAAAAAAAGTCAAAGAAATCTTGATGTTTTCGCAAATCATTTTTTATTGACGCCGACATGGCCAGAAGCGGAGTTTTTCCCGCGGAGCCGGGCAGGTCGGCCACATATTGCGGCAGCGCCAGTCCGGAGCAATGCCTGCGCAACCCTTCCATCATGGTCAGTCCCGATTTGACTTCCGTGCGGAAATGAGTGCAGCCTTTGACGGGTTCGCAGTGAAAAAGATAATAGGGGCGTACCGATGCCTTTTGTAATCCGTAGAGCAGACGTTTCATTACGTCCGGAGAATCATTGATCCCTTTGAGCAGGACCGACTGATTGGAAACCGGAATGCCCGCTTCCTGAAGCATATCGCATGCGCGCGCGGATTCCGGTGTAATTTCCGCCGGGTGATTGAACTGCGTATTGAACCACAGGGGCCGGCAGCGCTTCAGGATCCGGCAGAGATTGTTTGTGATCCGCATGGGCAGTACAACGGGCATGCGGCTGCCGATGCGCAACACCTCCACATGCGGTATGGCGGCAAAGGCTTTAAGAATCATCTCCAGCTTTTCATCATCGTACGTGAGGGGATCACCGCCGGACAGAATGACTTCCCGAACCTGAGGGGAGTCCGAAACATAACGGACCATCTTTTTCAGACGGCCGGCAAGCGAAGAGGCGTCACGGGTTTTCCAGTGCCGCTTGCGATTGCAGTGCCGGCAGTAGGTTGCACATGTTTTTGTCACAAGGGCCAGAACCCGGTCGGGATAGCGATGGAGCAGTTTCGGCGCCGGCATGAAGCTGTCTTCATTGAGCGGATCCGCCGGGCAGTCAGGGGCAAGGGAAATTTCCCGCAGATCCGGAATACACTGCAAGGCCAGAGGGTCGTTGGGATCGTCAAAGTGAATCAAGGATAGATAGTAGGGCGTAACCGCCATGGGATAAATGCCCAGTACCTGACGCATCTTTTCAACGTCGGTCACGGGCCTGTCCGACATTCCGGCCAGCCCGGCAATCGATGTGACGCGGTTCTTAAATTGCCAGTGCCAATCCAGCCAATTCTGACGGGACGCATCCGGAAAACAAGAAAGCATTTTTTTCTTATCCATAACATTTTAGACCATTTGCGGCAGGTGTCGTATCACAATTTCCCGCCCGTGCAAAGGAAATCCATAAGCTGCCAAAACCTAAAAAAAAGGAGAATTTGGTAAGCGGTCATGATATGCAAGAGCAGATATCTGCAATCGGAGGGATTCCCGGTGGTCTCTATACAGGAACGTAAAGAACGGGTGGCAATTTTGTCGGTCGCGTCGAATTCGACACTGGTTGTTTTTAAAATCATTGTCGGCGCTCTGATCGGGTCAGTGTCGATTATTTCGGAAGCGATTCATTCGGGTATGGATTTACTGGCGGCGATCATTGCAATGGTCTCGGTTAAGAAATCGCACCTTCCGGCAGATGAGGTTCATCCTTTCGGACACGGCAAAGTTGAAAGCATCTCCGGATTGATCGAAGCGGTCTTGATTTTCCTTGCAGCGTTCTGGATCATTTTCGAGGCGCTCAAAAAACTGGCATCTGCGCAGGAAGTAGAATCGCCCGGATGGGGCGTTGCCGTGATGTTCTTATCCGCCGTCCTTAATTTTTTTGTCTCTCAGAGGCTTTTTGCCGTCGGAAAAGAAGCCGATTCCATCGCTCTGACGGCGGATGCCTGGCATTTGCGGACCGACGTTTTCACATCCGTTGGCGTTATGATCAGCCTGTCTATCATCTGGATCAGCCATTTCTTTTTTGTTGATCCGCGTATTCACTGGCTGGATCCGGTCGCGGCGATATTCGTGGCCACATTTATCCTGAAGGCGGCCTATGATTTGACCTCGCAGGCGCTCGGCGATCTGATGGACGTGAAGTTGCCGCCGGATGAAGAGGAATGGATCCGCGAGGTGATCGCAAATCGCAAGCCGGAGATCCATGGGTATCACCAGCTAAAGACACGCAAGGCGGGCAATTTCCGGTTCATCGAATTTCACATTAAAGTTGATCCGCAGATGACGGTAGAGGCGTCGCATGGTATTACCCGTGAACTCAAACACGTAATTATGGATAAACTTCCGGCCGCTGCCGTTACCATTCACGTGGAACCCTGTGATGGGAACTGCACGGAAGTCTGCCTGTCCGGCTGTCTGCTGCTTCATCGGCATAGCGGCATGTCCGCGCAAGGGGACGGAAAAGCCGTATAGCAAAAATATCGTGCACAATGATTGCGCCGGAAGCGACCCCTGGCTGCCGTCGAGGCCCAGATCGGGAGGCTCTTTTTTGCTAACTCCGGGGGTGTGAATCTCTTTGCCGTGCCGGGTATTTTGCCCATGCCAGAGAAGGAAGGCTCTGCAAAATCGGCAGAAATAACTTCAGGATAAAATCGATCTTATTCTTGTTTTTCAATCATTGACAATATGACCCATCTATACTATTAAGGTGCAAAATTAATTTTAAAGAGAGGAGTACGCTATGAAGAAATCAAATGTTTTGATGCGTCGTTTTGTCTTGTCGGTTTCAGGGGTGTTTCTGATAGCACTGGTGATGGGTTGCAGCTCTTTGAATTCGAGCGTAAGCAGTGCGCCGGGTGCTTTAAAGGGCGTTTTTATGGATGGGCCGGTTGGCGGACTGAACTATTCTACCCCGACGCTTAAAGGCGTAACCAAAGCAGATGGTATCTTTGAATATAAGGCGGGTGAAACCGTTACTTTTTCGGTAGGCACTCTGGTGCTGGGTTCCACGGCCGGAAAGCCGGTGGTTACACCTCTGGATATCGTCCCCGCCGCGAAAGATGTTAAGGATCAGCGCGTTGTGAATATCTGCGTTTTGCTGCAGACACTTGATCAGAACGGGGATTCTGCCGACGGCCTTATGATTACCGAAAAAACGGCATCGTTCGTGTCCCAGTACGGGAAAGACATCAATTTTGATAAGCCGGTACGCGCCTTTTCTTTTGATGCAGGTCTGCGCAGCGTGATGGCCGAGCTGAATAACGTCGATGCATTCGGCGACATGCCCAGAGCCGTGAAACCTCCGACTGTGGCGCAGAAGCACCTGGAAGCGACACTCGCGGATCTGGCGAAAAAGAAGTAATTAGCAGACATCCGTAAGCCATCTTCTCCAATACATTATTTGAGGGCTTTTGCCGCAAGGTGAAAGCCCTCTTGTTTATGATCAGGACCCCGGCGATCTTGTCGATTAGCGGGCAACCCTGCTGAAGCACTACTCTGATTGATGATCTTCTCCTGATGAAGAGAGCTATGGCGGCACCTTGCAGACGCCACGGTTTCCCGGTTCATTTATGCCGGAATGATATTCAGATTGTTAAATCAGCGGCTTTCCGCGGCATTCCGTGTCGCAGGTGCTTGAGCTCTTTCGTAACCCGTGTCCTCTTGAATAACGGCGCGCGAAGATAATCCCCCCTTTTTGCCGTCGGAATTCATATCGCCAAAGTCTGCGGCTTCAATACATATGTGTCAGCGGTGAAAAAATATCGTTCTTAATTCTCTTCGGAAGTGAACATAACCATGAGAGACGACGGAAAAACAAAAGCACAGCTGATTACGGAACTTACGTCCCTGCGCCTGCAATATGAAAAAATCAAGGAGCAGGAGGCGAAACTTCGGGCAAGCGAGGAGCGATACAGGAACTTTGTGGAAAATGCCGTTGCCGGCTGTGCGGAGTACGACCTGAAAGGCCGATGCACCTTCTGTAATGAAGCGGCGTGTGCCCTGGTCGGTTTGACCCGGGAAGAGGCGGATAGGGCCAGGGATGCCGTGAGAAAAATCCAACGGACCGGCAAAACGGTCAATTTGATCTTTACCCATCTTGTCTGTAAAGACGGCACGACCAAAGTCGTCGAAGCGTCCATTTCACTGATCCGCGATGCGCAGGGGAAGGCAACGGGGTTTCGGAGTATTACCCGTGATCTGACCGATTGGAAAAAAATTGAAGAAGAACGCGAACGCTACCGGACCTTCGTGGATAATATTGACGACGGCTGTTATGAGTTTGATCTGGAGGGAAACATCATTTTCTGCAATGAAGGCCTGCCGCGAATCTTCGGTTATTCCCGCGAAGAATTTCTAAAACTGGACCGATGGAAAAGACACATTAATCGTGAATACGGCAGACGGGTATTCCGCCTTTATGACCGGATGTATAAAAATAATGTCTCTTCCAGCATGCTGGAATACAAGATCCTGCGCAGTGATGCGCAAATTCGCGACTATGAGGCTTCCGTTTCGATCATCCGGAATCAGGTGGGTCAGGTCATCGGTTACCGCGGTATCGGCCGCGATATCACTCAGCGGAAGAAGATGGAACATGAGCAGCAGCGCTATCGCGAATTTTTTGAAAATGTGGATGATGTCTGCGCCGAGTATGATCTGAAAGGCAAGTGCACGTTCTGCAATCAGGCGACCGTTCGGGTTTTCGGCTATTCCAGGGAGGAGCTGATGCGGCTCCGCCATCATGAACGCTTCCCCAACAAGCAGGAGGCGGAAAAAGTCTTTAACGCCTTTCACGAAATCTACGTTAAGAGGTTGCCCGTTAATATTGTGGTTGCCGAATTTCTCTGCAAAGACGGCAAAATCAAATCGCTGGAAGCGGCGATGTCGCTGATTCGGGATGCCGACGGCAATCCGATCGGTTTTCGCAGCATCGGCCGCGATGTGACCGAACGCCGCACGATGGAGCAGGAACTGGCGCGTTATCGTGATTTCATGGAAAGTATCGAAGATTCCTGCGCGGAGTTTGATCTGCGCGGCCGGTGTACATTCTGCAATGAGGCGGCACACCGGATGCTGGGGTATTCCCGCAAGGAATATTTGCAGTTGCATCATCGTCAGCGTTTCGCCGGTCCGGAAGATATCCGGCAAGTTTTCGCTACATTTAATGAACTTTACCGGACAGGCGATCCGGCGAAAATTTATACGGTGAACGTATGGTGCAAGGACGGCTCGACCAAGGCGATCGAATCCATCGTGACGCTGATCCGTGATGCCCGGGGGAACGTGGTGGGTTTCCGCAATATCGGACGGGATATGACGGCGCGGAAGAAAATGGAGGAGGAGCAGGATCGTTTGCGCGAACAACTGAGCCAGGCGAGAAAAATGGAAGCCATCGGCACCCTGGCTGGCGGTGTCGCACACGATTTTAACAACCTGTTGATGGGGATTCAGGGCTATACCTCTTTGATGCTGCTCGATACCGATCCGGAGCATCCGCATTTCACGCGGCTCAAGGCCATCGAATCTCATGTCCGCAGCGGTGCGGATTTAACCCGGCAGCTTCTGGGATATGCCCGCGGCGGACGTTATGAAGTCAAACCGGTCAACCTCAATGATATCGTCGAGAAGTCGGCGGTTATGTTCGGCAGGACCAAGAAAGAAATCATCATCGAGCAGGATCTGGCCGAAGACCTCTGGATTGTAGATGCGGATCGCGGTCAGATGGAGCAGGTTCTGCTGAACCTCCTGGTCAATGCGTGGCACGCCATGCCCGGCGGAGGGGAAATTTTCATCAGGACCAGGAACGTTGTGCTGGAAAGGTCTCATGTCCGAAGCCTGGATGTCGGTCCGGGACCTTATGTGAAACTCACCGTCAAGGACACGGGGTGGGGATGGACGAGATAACCCGGGAACGGCTTTTTGAACCTTTTTTTACGACGAAGGAAATGGGCATGATCCGGGGCACCGGCCTGGGGCTGGCTTCAGTTTACGGCATCGTCAAGGGGCATCAGGGTGCGATCAACGTCCAAAGTGAAAGAGGAAAAGGTGCGACCTTCAATATTTATTTTCCGGCCTCTTTCAAGGAGGTTATTTGTGAACCACAGCCGAAAAAGATAACAAAGCTCGGCCGGGAAACGATTTTGCTCGCGGATGATGAAGCGAACATAACGGAAGTGATCGGAGCCATGATCGAGGAGCTGGGATATCAATTGCTGACGGCGGGGAGCGGAGAAGAGGCCGTGGATGTTTACCTCGCAAATTCCGGACGGATCGATCTGGTCATCATGGACATGATCATGCCGGGCCTCTCCGGCGGAGCGGCTATCGACGCCATCCGGACGGAAAATCCCGAGGCCCGAATCATCCTGTCCAGCGGGTACAGCCTCGACGGGGAGGCACAGGAGATCCTGAGCCGGGGCGGGAACATCAGCTTTATACAAAAACCATTTGAGCTGACCGATTTGTCGCAAAAGATCCGGGAAGCCCTGGATTCTTAGCGCCGGTGATTTGCAGGACTGTCTCCTACCGGCCCTTATAGAGGTATCGCTCAAAGAAGCGATTGTAGGCCGTCCAGTCGGAATCGGCATTGGCGGCATCGGCGGCGACAAAGCTTTGAAAGGCATTGAGCTTGGCGTCGAGATCGTCCATGAAGTGAATGACCAGCGCTTCCATGGTTTTCGGACGCTTGGGAGATCCGTACTCAAATTCACCGTGATGGCTCAAAATGACGTGACGCAGCTCAAGAGCCGTCTTTGGCGGGAAATCGGCAATCGCCTCAATTTTTTTGTTGATCATTTCCACTCCCATGACCAGGTGACCGATCATCCGGCCTTCATCGCTGTATTCGATCAAGCTGTCATAAGAGAATTCGTAAATCTTGCCGATATCATGCAGCATGCCTCCGGCGATCAGCATGTCGCGGTTGAGGTGGGGATAATGCTCGGCTGCCCGGTCGAGTAATCGGACAACCGAAAGCGTATGTTCCAGAAGTCCTCCCAGATAGATGTGATGAAACCCCTTGGCCGCAGGCGCGCGCCGGAAAAGTTCAGCCGTTTTATCATCATGAAAGAAGGCGGCAAGAAGTTTCCGCACGGGCTCTGACGAAAGGGTATCGATGTAGGCAGTCAAGTCCCGAAACATCGCCGCCGTGTCTATTTTACTGACCGGCAGAAAATCCGCCGGATCAACGTCCTCGGGCGCACAAGGCTTAATCGTGACAATCGATATCTGCAGCGTGTTGCGATAACTGAGAACCCGGCCCTCGATGAAGATGATGTCACCTTTCTTAAAGATGCGATCGAGGTCCACGGCATTGTCCCAGACCTTGCCGTCGATTTCGCCCGTTTTGTCTTTGAGGCGCACATTCAAGTAGGCTGATCCTTTCTGGGAGAAGGCCATGTTTTTCTCCGCCACCAGAAATGATGAAGCGATTTTGTCGCCCTGCTTGATGTCCTGAAGATAGATTTCCTTTTTTTTCAAATGAACCGCCTTTCTGTATGATCCGTTTCGATTGTTCGTATCAGATTTTTTCCCGGAGGATCCGGTGATCTCCCACGCGCACCGTCAGCTTGCTCGCATCAAAATATTCCATGAGCGGGATGATAAATTTGCGCGATAAGCCGGTCAAATCCTTAAAAGATGCCGGCGTCGCCTGACCGTCCCGGATCAGCTGCGCTTTGTATTCGTCGCGCAATTTCTCCAGCGCGGCGCGCGCGAAACACAGATCTTCGTTGATCTTGATCAGTTCCCCGTCTTTGAGCATCAACTTGACGATGGTCTGGGCTTTGGCCTTCTGATCTTTAAAAGGACTCAGGACGTCGGAAAGAGACGGCGGCGCGAGCCCGGCCTGCGCGTAGGTCGCTGCAATGGACTGATGCAAAGCGTCTTCGTCAACCGCCAGCTGCACGTGATGGGAAGCCAGGCGGATATTGTCCTTATCGCTCACGATGATTTCCTTTTTGCCGAGGCCGGTAAGAACCATGTTAAAGAGCTTGACCGATACCGTATCGGCAAGTGCGGCTTTGAGTTCCTCCTTGGAGATTCCCGCCGTTAGAGGATTCTTCTGATGATAGTCGGCAAGACTGCTGGTAATCAGTTCTTCGAGTTGCGTATACAAGCGGGCGGATAAAGACGTTGCCTCCTCGCTCGAAAGGAGGATAGCCTGATGGCTGGAAAATAATTTCTCCAAAGCGTCGCGAACTTTTTTCACATGGACGCCCGTTCGAAGAGCGAGCGCCCGGCTCGTAATGCCGCCGAAGCCGGCGCGATCCAGGAGAACCGGGATCTTCTGAGCCAGCGTACCGTCGCGCAGGATCTGCAAGTCCTCCAGGATCTTCTTGTTCTTTCTTTTGTGTTTGCCGGGCTGGGGGTCGAGAATGAGGCCGCCGCCGATGGTAGTTACCGGCGAGTAGCTGCGCAATACGAAATGATCGCCCGCGACCACAACATCTTCACTCGCCAGATTAAGCTGGGCAAAGCATTTTTGACCGGGCGACAGCTCATCCGCTTCCAGAAGGACCATGCGTGTCATGATTTCCGTTGCGCCGGTGTGCAGGCGGACCAGTGCCCTGTTTTTAAGTTTCCGCGTATTGGCGTCCAGGTATTCGAAATAAACATCCAGCCTTTGGGTAGGCCAGACGGTCTGCGGGCGCACCAGAACGTTGCCCCGTTCAAGGGTTGATTTTTCAATGCCCTGCAGATTAATGGCGGTTCGCTGGCCGGAGAAAGCCTCCTCAACCGGTGCGTTGTGCACCTGGATCCCCCGGATGCGCGCGGAGATGTTTTCCGGAAGAATCTGAATATCCTCACCCACCTTTATCCGGTCGGAAATCAGTGTGCCCGTCACCACCGTGCCGAACCCCTTCATCGTGAAGATCCTGTCGATCGGCAGGCGGAAAATACCGTCATCGACCTTTTCTGTCAACCTCGCGACGGTGTTATCCAGGCAGGTGAGCAATTCCTTGACGCCGGTTCCATTGACTGCTGAAACCGGCACGATGGGTGCTCCGGCGAGGAATGTCCCCTGCAGATAATCGGTAATTTCGGAACGCACCAGGTCTAGCCAGTCCGGTTCCACCAGGTCGGTCTTGGTCAGAGCGACAAGGCCGGTGGTAATTCCGAGCAGCGAGCAGATGTGCAGATGTTCCTTTGTTTGCGGCATGATGCCTTCGTCTGCGGCAATGACCATCAAAACAAGATCGATGCCCGCCGCGCCGGCGACCATGTGTTTAATGAATTTTTCGTGACCGGGCACATCGACGATGCCGAGCGTCGGGCCGGAAGGAAGCCTAAGCGAGGCAAACCCGAGTTCAATCGTGATGCCCCGTTCTTTTTCCTCTTTGAGACGGTCCGTGTCGATGCCGGTCAGCGCTTTGACAAGCGACGTTTTTCCGTGATCCACGTGACCGGCTGTTCCCAAAACGAAGTGCTGCATGTTTTTCCCCGCTATCTCTTTACCCGTGCTGGATTTGAAATAACAAACTCCCGGTAATTTCACAACACTATATTTCCTAAAGACGCGGGTTTTTTCGGGAAAGCTGACCGGGGGATTTAATTCTTGAAAATACGATTCGGAATTGTTAGATAGCAGACCAAAATGAGGTGTCTTTTGCGCATCCTGGGTTTAGACTACGGCGAAAAAAGAATCGGTGCGGCCGTCTGTGATGAACTGGGCATGACCGCTCAGGGGCTCCCGACGCTGATCCGCAAAGCGAAAAAGTACGACCTGGAAATGCTGGGTCAATGGATTCGGAATTATGCGGTTGAGAAAATAGTGATCGGATATCCCCTGCGGCTGGATGGCTCCGAAGGCATACAGTGTGAGAAGGTTAACCGTTTCGCCGCTTTGCTGAATAAATCGTTTTCCCTGCCCGTGGTCAAATGGCCGGAGACGATGTCAACGAAAGAAGCTGAAGAGATTTTGATTTCGGCAGGTGTCCGCTGGCAAAAAAGAAAAGAAAAAGTTGACAGGCTGGCGGCTTGTCTGATTCTTCAAAGCTATCTGGACTCAGCCGATAAGCCATAAATTGGGCAGTTGAATCCTGCCTCTTGATATTCCGATCAAAGAATAATCACCTGTGATCACGTATGAATGCAAAAATGAAAAGAATTCTGTCTTATAGCGTTTTGCTGCTCTGTATCGGAGCCGTCATTCTTTGCGCGTGCTTATTGATCTACGCCAGGAAGCCGATTGATACGGCGCAAAACGCCGCTGTCCTGGTCGATATCCCGACGGGCACCAGTTTCATCAAGGTGACTGAAATACTCAGCAATGCCGGGCTGGTTGAAAACAGGTTTTTGTTTTGTACCCTGGTCTGGATTAAGAGAGGCACCCGGTCGATCCGCGCCGGCGAGTACGAGTTCGCCACGTCCATAACGCCTTTCGAAATGATCGACAAACTCATCCGCGGGGATATCAAAACGTATCGCGTGACGATTCACGAGGACTACACGCTCAAGGAAGTTGCCGAGCGTCTTAAAGAATACAAGCTGGTCGATGAAAAAGTGTTTTTTGAATTGGCCGGAGATACTGCGTTTTTATCTTCGCTGGGCGTTGTGGGATCGTCCGCGGAAGGATATCTTTTTCCGGATACCTATTTTTTGAATCGGTCCATGAGTACAAAACAGATTATGCGCATGATGGTAGATCGCTTCTGGAGTAAGATTTCAAAGGAGATGATGAATAAAGCGGCGGCCAAAGGATTGAACCCGAATCAATTTGTGACGTTCGCATCTCTCGTCGGAAAAGAATCGGGGAATACGGCTGAAAAGCCGATGATTGCCGCCGTCTTCTATAACCGGATGAAAAAGGGAATGCCGCTGCAGAGCGACCCCACGACTGTCTATGATCTCAAGGATTTCAATGGGAAAGTTCTGCGAAGCCACTACAAAAGAGAATCTCCGTATAACACCTATGTCATAAAGGGATTGCCGCCGGGGCCCATCGCCAACCCGGGGCTGGACTCTTTTCAGGCAGTTCTCAATCCGGCGGATGCCGACTATCTCTATTTCGTATCCCAAAAAGACGGCACCCACTTTTTCTCATCATCCCTGGACGCTCATAATAGAGCCGTTCTCCGTTTCCGGAATGTCACAAGCCCTGAATAATGCGGCTGCCCGACGAGCGGCAAATTTCGTCTTTTCTGCAATTCAATTTGAGTATCCGAAAACGCCAAATTTGGGCCTGCGCTGACTCAACCGGTGGCAGCGAAATGGTCGCCGAAGACACCCCCGGAAGTCTCCTTTCCGAAACGCCTGTCCGGACCAAAGAACATTTCCCGAATTCCCAGTGATTTTAAGTTAGTTGATTGGGAAAAAGATTCATTTTTCCCTTGACAAAGCTATTTTCCCTCTTTATAGTTAGCCACGTGGAGTAAAGTGGATAAATGTGGAGGGGACTTCGATGTCCGTATTTCGTGGGCAATATCATCACAGCATTGACGAAAAGGGAAGGATTATTTTCCCGTCCAAGTTCCGCGATATATTCGCCGAGCAGTATGACAACAAGATGGTCATCACGAACTGGGATGGATATTTAATCGTGTTTCCTTACGCCGAGTGGCGGATCATCGAAGAAGAAATATCAAAGAAACGCATCCTGGACAAAAAGTTTCGCGATTTTCAGAGATTCTTTATGTCCGGGGCAGTGGACTGCAATCTCGACAGTCAGGGGCGGGTGCTGATTCCGCCCACACTGCGGGAATATGCCAGGTTGGAGAAAGACGTTGTTCTGGCCGGCATGCTGAGAAATATCGAAATCTGGCCCAAGGAAAGATTTGAAGAAAAATTAAAGACGGCCAGTGAAGAAATGGACAGGGACAACGAAATCGCCGCCAGCCTGGGGATCTGACGATGAGCGCCGCTTTCTCCCATGAGCCGGTGATGCTCGAGGAAGTGCTCTCCTGGCTCGCGGTGAAAAAAGACGGCGTTTACGTGGACGGTACGGTAGGCGGGGCAGGGCATGCGCAGGCAATCCTGGAACGGACCGACGGGCGTTTGATCGGACTGGATTGCGACCTCGATGCCCTCAAGGCCGCGCAAGAGCGGCTGGCTCCTTTCGGATCGCGTGTCTCGCTCGTCCGGGCGAACTTCGCCGAGCTGGCCCAGGTGCTCGAGGATTTGCGTATCGATCATGTGGACGGTGTGCTCCTGGACCTGGGGGTTTCATCCCATCAACTGGATGCGGCGCACAGAGGATTCAGTTTCAACCAGGAAGCACCGCTGGATATGCGGATGGATCAGGATTCGAAGCTCTCCGCTTATGATGTTGTCAACCATTTCACGCCAACTGAGCTGGAAAAGATCATCAGATTATACGGGGAAGAAAAGATGGCTGGAAGAATCGCCAGGGCAATATCACGAAAAAGACAAATCTCGCCGATTGAAACAACGGTGGAATTGGCCGGCCTGATCACTTCCGTCATGCCCGGGAGCATGAAGCATCAGAAGATTCATCCCGCCACGCGGACCTTTCAGGCGCTGCGGATCGCCGTCAACCGGGAACTCGATTGCATCGTTCCGGGGATCGAAGGCGCGACCGGCGCTCTGGCGAAAGGCGGCCGTATCGGCATTATTTCCTTTCACTCCCTTGAAGACCGGATCGTTAAAAATACATTCCGTGATTTCGCGGCGACCTGTGTCTGCCCGAAAGATATTCCTTACTGCGTTTGCGAGAAAAAGGCCGTCCTGAAAGTTTTAACGCGCAAAGCGGTGGTGCCTTCTGCCGAGGAAACCCTGCAGAACCCGCGTGCCCGCAGCGCAAAGTTGCGCGTGGCGGAAAGGATTTGAAAATGGCGCAAAGCGCAGGAGCCCAGGCAATCCCTCAGAGCAGGCCCGTTAAAGAAAACGCTGCCGCGTCTTTCGGCGTGAAATACCCGACGTTCATTGTTGTGGCTCTGGTCCTGATGTTTGTCGCGGTGATTTACGTCGGTCTGCATATCCGCATGACCAAGATGGAATACGATATTGCCGCAGCACTCTCCGCAAAAGAGCTGCTGCAGGAAGAACAAAAAAGACTGAAGCTGGAAACGGCAATGCTCAAAGCGCCGCAGAGAATTGAAGACATTGCCAGAAATAAATTGCAGATGTCCTATCCGACGGCGGAGCAGGTGATTGTTATAAAACAAACGGGGAAGTGAATATGGCGGCAGATTCAAAAAAATGGCTGAAGTTCCGGCTGGCCAGCATTTTGGCGATTTTTTTGATTTTGTTTATTGCGCTGTTGTCTCGGGCGTTTCAATTACAGGTTTTATCCGGCGAGAAATTGAAGAAGCTGGCGCAGCGGCAGCATACCACCACATTGCCCATTCATTCCGAAAGAGGCATGATCTACGACCGTAACGGTGAGAAGCTGGCCATGTCGGTCATGGCGGACTCCGTGTGCGCCGACCCGACGCGAATTTCGGATCCGGCGAAAGCGTCGAAGCAGATCGCCGCAGTTCTTAACCTGGACCAGCCTGCCGTTTATAAAAAAATATCGGAGCCCAAGAGCTTTTGCTGGCTTGCCAGAAAGATTGACGTGCAAAAAGCAGCAAAGGTGGAGGCGGCGGACATCGAGGGCGTTTTTCTCATTAAAGAGCCGAAGCGATTTTACCCCAACGGCCAGCTTGCCGCGCATTTGATCGGATTTTCCGGTTTTGACGCCGAGGGGCTCGAAGGGCTCGAAAGAAAGTACGATGCGTATCTGAAGGGGACACCGGAGAGTCTGACCTGGGCGAGGGACGCCAAAGGGAAGAAACTCTTTCTGCATGTTGAACACAACGCCGCCGCGAAAAATGACAGCGCCAATCTGGTGCTGACGATTGACAGCCGTATTCAGTACCTGGTGGAATCGCATCTGAAGGAGGCGGTGCTGGACAAGGAAGCGAAGGGCGGCATCGCGATCGTCATGGACCCGAAAACCGGCGAGATTCTGGCCATGGCCAACGAGAAAGGATTCAACCCCAACAACATCAAGGGACTGACCTCGGATGCCTGGAAGAACCGCGCGATCGCGGATGCGTTTGATCCCGGTTCGACCTTTAAACCTTTTCTGGTCGCCGGTGCTCTGGAAGAAAAAGTGGTCAAGGAATCAGATCGGTTTTATTGTGAAGACGGACACTATGCCATCGCCAACCGCGTGATCAGGGAAGCCAACCGGAAACGCCACGGCTATCTTGCCGTGCGCGATATCCTGAAATACTCAAGCAATATCGGCTCCGCCAAAATAGCGGAGAAGCTCGGGAAGGAAAAATATTACAGCTATATTAAAAACTTTGGTTTCGGATCGAAGACGGGAATCGACCTGTCCGGCGAGGCGGCGGGACTTTTGCGGCCGGTGAAAAGCTGGACCAAGGTGGACACGGCGAACATCGGTTTCGGTCAGGGTATTTCGGTTACAGCCATTCAGCTCATTACTGCGATGTCGGCAATCGCCAACGGCGGAGTCTTAATGAAACCCTATCTGGTGCGGGGCCTGACGGATAAAAACAACAATCCGATTAAGATGTATGCGCCGGAAACCGTTCGCCGGGTCGTTTCTGCGGAAACGGCAAAACGCCTGACGGCCATGCTGACGGAGGTCGTCGGGGCTGAGGACGGCACGGGTAAAAGGGCGCATATCATGAATGTCGCCGTCGCCGGTAAAACCGGAACCGCGCAGAAATTTGATTTCGCCCGCGGCAGTTATTCCTCGGAAAAAGTCCGCACGTCCTTTATCGGATTCTTCCCCTCCGATAATCCGCAGGTGGCCATCCTCGTCATGCTGGATGAACCGCAGCACGACAAGTGGGGAGGCGTGGCCGCTGCGCCGGTTTTCAAGAATATCGGAGAACAGATTCTTAACTGTTTTAAGACGAACATTCGGGAAACGCCGGTGTTCGAACCGCAAAAAACAAACGCGGTGCAATTGGTTGCGGCGGATCAATCTCTTATCGAGGGTGTAGATCCGGGTGAAAATCAAATCGATAGCGAATTACGAATGCCGGACTTTCGCGGCCTGACCATCCGCGAGGCCTTGAAAACAGCGAAATCCCGGTCGATTGTCTTGCGCGTTTCCGGCAGCGGCTGGGCGGTGAGTCAGGCTCCCGCGCCGGGCTCTGTTTTGGGCGATGAGCGTCTTTGCAAAATTGTATTTGAGATGAAAAACTGAGGCATGATGGAACTGCGGCAATTACTCCAGGGCGTCACCATGACCGGGCAGCAGTCCGGCAAAACCGGTGAAGTATCGTCGGTCTGCTACGCTGCGGATCGCTGTGAACCGGGATCATTGTTTGTCGCCATTCCCGGACTCGTCCACGACGGGCACGATTTTATTCGTCAGGCCGTGGAGCGCGGCGCGCGCTTCATTGTTTATCAGAAAGATGTTCACCTGCCGGAAGGGATTGCCGGGATTAAAGTTCCGGACAGCCGCCGCGCGCTGGGAGAGCTCGCCAGGAACTATTTCGGCGATCCGTCCTCCCGATTGACCCTCGTAGGCATTACGGGAACCAGCGGGAAGACCACGGTGTCTTATCTTCTCGAAGCGATCCTGAAGGCCGCCGGTTTTCGCACAGGCGTCTTGGGAACGGTCAATTATCGTTACAACGACAATATCGTTCCGGCTCCGAACACGACGCCGGAATCCTACGAACTGCAAAAAATCCTGAGCGAGATGGTCCGCTCCGGGGTGACCCATGTGATCACCGAAGTGTCGTCGCACGCGCTGGATTTAAAACGGGTGGACGATTGCGATTTCGATCTGGGCATCTTTACGAATCTGAGTCCGGAGCATCTCGACTATCATCGGGACATGGAAGATTATTTCCGGGCCAAAAAAAGATTCTTTACTGAAATTCTGACCCGCGGCAAAAAGACCACCACTCCGAGAATGGTAATCAACGCCGATGATTCATGGGGGCAACGGCTGCTTGGCGATGTCTCAGCGCCCGCACTGAGTTACGGTATCGAAAAAAATGACGGCGTGACGGCTGAGCACAAGGAAATAACGCTCGACGGCATCCGGGCCGAGATCAACCTCGGCAAAAACAGAATCCCCATCGTCTCCGGACTCATCGGACAATTCAATCTTTCCAACATTCTTGCGGCGGCGGCCGCCGCATCCATCCTGGGCGTGGAAGCGCCGGTGATTGCCCGCGGAATCCTGAATTTATCCGGCGTTCCGGGGCGGCTGCAGAGGATCGATTCCGTGGCCGGCATTCATGTTTTTGTCGATTACGCCCATAAGCCGGACGCGTTAAAACAGGTGCTTACGAATTTAGATCACCTGAAGCAAAAAAGACTATTGACTGTTTTCGGTTGTGGCGGTAATCGTGACCGCGCCAAAAGACCGCTGATGGGTGAAACGGCAACCCGGTACAGCGATTTGACGATTATAACGTCCGATAATCCCAGGCTTGAAGAGCCGATGGCGATTATCGGCGAAATTGTAGCCGGCATCAACCGGCAGAAAATAAAAGAGGTGCCTCCGGATCATCTGCAGTTCACAAAAGACGTGCATGTCTATGCGGTGATGGCCGATCGGAAGTCCGCCATTATCGCCGCGATCGGACTGGCCCAAACCGGTGACATCGTATTGATCGCCGGCAAGGGTCATGAAGATTACCAGATTCTGGGAACAAAAAAGATATCGTTTGACGACCGGATTGTCGCGATGGAAGCCCTGAAATCAAGAGACCGCGGGCTTTCGGAAGGGACATCCCCGGAGTTTTCTGTGGCCCAAATCCTGGCCGCGACCGGGGGACGTCTGATTGCCGGAAGCGGCCAAAAAATGATTTACGGTGTTTCCACCGATTCCCGGCGTATCGAACGGGGCAATCTTTTTATCGCTCTTTCGGGAGAGAACTTTGACGGCCATGCTTTCGTGCAAAAGGCGGTCGAAGACGGGGCGGCCGGCGTCATCGTCTCCGATGCCGGCAAGATCAATGTGGGAGCGATTGCTGATGAGACCAATGTCATTGAGGTGGCCGATACCCTGCGGGCGCTGGGGGATCTGGCGCGCACCTACCGGCAGCGGTTTTCCGTTCCCGTTATCGGACTCACGGGGTCTTCCGGAAAGACGTCCACCAAGGAAATGCTGGCCGGCATTCTGACTCAGGAGAAGAAGGTTCTCAAGACGGAGGGAAATTTAAATAACCTGATCGGGCTGCCGCAAACCATTCTGCGCATAACGAATCGGGACGAGATCGTCATCCTGGAAATGGGGACGAACACGCGCGGCGAAATCAAAAGGCTCACGCAAATTGCCGTGCCGGACATCGGGCTCATCACCAATGTCGGTCCTGCGCACCTCGCGGGATTCGGAACGGTGGATGCGGTGCGGGAGGAAAAAGGTGATTTGTTCCTGAATATGAATCCGGCCGGAATTGCCGTGGTGAACCTCGATGATGAAGCCGTGCGCAAGACCGCGGATCAGTGGTCGGGCCGCCGCGTCACTTACAGCATGAGCGCCGCCGCCGATGTCGGAGTCATCGACATCCGGAAAAACGGTGCGCGGGGGATGAGCTTCAGCCTGCTGATTTGCGGGCAGGCTCACAAAGTGGATATGAAGATTGCCGGCATCCATAATGTCTACAATGCCCTGGCGGCCGCCGCCGCGGCTCTGGCCTGCGGGATAAGCCCGGATTCGATCAGGCGGGGTCTGGCGGTATTTGCGGCGGTGGGCGGACGGATGGAGATCATTAAACTGCAAAATGGCGCGTATATCATCAATGACGCCTATAACGCCAATCCCGCATCGGTGCGGGAGGCCTTGCTGACGCTGAAGGATTTGAAAAATTCACACAACGCCTTTGTCTTTTTAGGCGACATGCTGGAATTGGGAGACGCCGCTCCCGAGATGCACCGCCGGGTCGGGATGCTTCTGGCGACAATCGGCGTGACGGCTGTTTTCCTTCAGGGCGATTTTGCGGAAGCGACGGCGACAGGCGCCCGGGAGGGTGGGCTTGGCGACGGGCAGATCATTTTTTTGCAAGGCGATGAAGACGCGGTGGCGCAATTGAAAAAACAGCTGCGCAAGGGAGATTGGATTCTGGTCAAGGGGTCGCGCCGGATGAAAATGGACAGGTTCGTGACCCGAATCTGCGAGGATGTCGGCGTCGAAAAAACAGAGGGAAGGCCGGGAGAAAATAAGTGATTTACGAATTTCTATATCCGCTGCATACGGCATTTTCATTCTTTAACGTGTTTCGTTATATCACGTTTCGGACGATCTTTGCTTCGATCACGGCCCTGCTCATTTGCCTGCTCCTGGGGCGCCTGTTCATCGGCAAACTGCAAAATATGCAGATTGATCAGCAGATCCGCGATGACGGACCGCAGACGCATTTGGCGAAGAAAGGCACGCCCACCATGGGCGGCATCCTTATTATCTTTGCCGTGGTGATTTCCACGCTGCTCTGGGCAAACTTTGCAGTCGGTTACGTCTGGCTTGCCCTGCTCGTAACCATCGGATTCGGCATCATCGGATTTCTGGATGATTACCGGAAGCTGGCCGGCAAGAATTCCCGCGGCATTTCGGGCAAAACACGGCTTGCCGCAGAAATTGTGATCGCCTTGTTTGTCGGCGTTATCCTGTACTTCAAGCCGGGATTCAACACGCAGGTGACGATTCCCTTTTTTAAAACCGTTTTGCCCAATCTGGGCTGGGGCTACATCCTGCTTTGCGCTTTTATTATCGTCGGTGCGGCCAATGCGGTGAATCTCACGGACGGTCTCGACGGGCTTGCGACCGGTCCCGCGGGCATCTGTTTTGTGACGTATCTGCTTTTTGCTTATTTTGCCGGCAATGTCAAAATAGCCGGTTATCTGCAGATTCCTTATGTTCCCGGCGCCGGAGAATTGTCGGTGTTCTGCGGGGCCTTTATGGGCGCGGCGCTCGGTTTTTTGTGGTTTAACGCCTACCCTGCGGAAATATTCATGGGCGATGTCGGATCACTGTCCATGGGCGGAGCACTCGGAACCGTCGCGGTGATCACCAAGCAGGAAATCCTGCTCGCGATTGTCGGAGGGATCTTCGTTATGGAAACGTTTTCCGTCATTTTTCAGGTCGGTTATTTCAAACTGACGGGCGGCAAGCGGATTTTCCGGATGGCGCCGATTCATCACCATTTTGAACTGAAGGGCTGGGCGGAACCCAAGGTGATCGTCCGGTTCTGGATTATATCGATCCTGCTGGCGCTCCTGGCCATCATCACCTTGAAATTGCGGTAGAGGAAAAATGGAACTTCGCGGAAAGAAAATAGTGGTTATCGGCATGGGAAGGACGGGCATCGCGACGGCGTCGTTTCTCGGAAGCCACGGTGCGTCAGTCGTGGCGGTCGATGAAAAGCCGTCAAGCGACTGGGGCGAGGTATTCCAGCCGCTTAGCCGCGAGCCCTGGCTGACCGTCGGCAGCTATGACGCGTCGGCGCTCGACGGCGCCGATCTGGTCGTGCCGTCGCCGGGAATCCCGCCGCATCATACCCTGTTGGTTGCCGCGCAGAAAAAGAAGATTCCCATCATCAGTGAGATCGAACTTGCTTATCAATTTATCAAAGTGCCGATCATTGCTGTGACGGGAACAAATGGAAAAACAACCACGACGACACTGCTGGGCAAAATTCTCGCTCACGCCGGAAAGAAAGTCTTTGTCGGCGGCAATATCGGAAATCCGTTGATTGAATATGCCGGATCTCCCCAGACCGACGATTTTATTGTCGCGGAGATCAGCAGTTTTCAGCTCCAGTGGATCAAAACATTCCGTCCGCATGCCGCGGTGCTCCTCAACATTACCTGCGATCACGTCAACTATCACGGTTCGTTTGAAGAATACCGGCGCGTGAAGGCGAGCATCTTTGAAAACCAGCAGAATAACGATCTTGCCATTTTGAATGCGGAAGATGAAACGCAGGAAGGGCTTGCGGCAGCAATGAAAGCGCAAGTTGTCCGGTTCAGTTCGCGCCGGGAGATGGGGCCGGGCATATTCCTGCAGGATGACGATATCGTTTACAGCAAACCGGACGGCTCTCAAGAATATTATCCGGTCGGCATGATTCATCTGCCGGGTTTGCACAACGTCGAAAACGTTATGGCGGCAGTCGTTGCGGCGCGTTTTTGCGGGTGTTCTCAGGAAAGCATTGTCGAAGCCGTGTCCGAATTTCGCGGCCTTTCTCATCGCATCGAATTTGCCGGCGAGAAAAACGGAATCAAATTTTATGACGATTCCAAGGGCACCAACGTGGATGCCGTCATCCGCGCGCTTCAGACTTTTTCCGCGCCCGTTATTCTGCTTTTGGGAGGGCGCGACAAAGACGGAAATTTCGCAGCGCTGCAGACGCTCATCGGAGCAAAGACAAGGCAGGTCATTTTGTTTGGCGAGGCGCGCGACCGCATTTTGCCTCAGCTTGGCAAAACGGCCGTGCCGGCGGTCTTGGAGCCGACGCTCAAAGCGGCCATTGTGCATGCCTATAAGATTGCCGGGCCCGGGGAAATCGTGCTTCTGTCGCCGGGATGTGCAAGTTTTGATGAGTTTGCCAACTACAAAGAACGCGGGGATTTTTTTAAGGACGTGGTCAGGACTCTCTAATGGAAGCAGCAGTAAAAAAAGAGACGAATACGCCGGATATCATTCTTCTGCTCGTCACCTTGATCCTGGTGACGGTCGGCACGGCGATGATCTATTCGTCCAGCTCGATTCTGGCTCTGGAAAAGTTCAAGGACGGGCAATTCTTTTTGAAGAAGCATTTAGTGTTTGTTTTTGTAGGCCTCGTGACGATGATCGTGATGACCAAGATTCCGTATGAACAGCTCAAGCGCGTGGCGTATCCCGGCGTGATCGTCTCGATCGTTTTACTGCTGCTGCTTTTCGTTCCGCACATCGGCATCCGGAGAGGCGGCGCGACACGCTGGCTTAACATGGGCGTGTTTTCGTTTCAGGTGACCGAGCTTGTCAAGGTGGCGATGGTGATTTTCCTGGCGCATCTTCTGACCCGCAAAGTGCATCAGCTGAAGAAGTTCAGCCGGGGTGTACTGATTCCCCTTTCGGTCACGGCCTTCATCATGGGGCTCATCATCCTGCAGCCGGATTTCGGGACCGTTGTGATTATCATGTCGATTCTGCTGCTGATGCTGTCGCTTGCCGGTTCCCGGATCACCCACCTGCTGTTTCTGGGCGCGGCTTTTATTCCTGTGGGCGTCTGGCTCATCATGCACAAGGGCTACCGGATGGCGCGCCTGACGGCGTTTCTGGATCCCTGGAAAGATGCCGACAATACGGGTTTTCAGCTGATCCAGTCGCTGATTTCCTTCGGCTCCGGCGGCGTGACGGGCATGGGGATCGGCGATGGGATGCAAAAATTATTTTACCTGCCGGAACCGCACACGGATTTTATCCTGGCGGTGATCGCGGAGGAAAGCGGTTTTATCGGCGTGACGATCGTGATTGTCATGTTCATTTTCTTCCTCCTGCGCGGCTTCATGATTGCGTTTCGAGCTCCGGATCTTTTCGGGACACTTTTGGCTGCGGGGCTGACGATGCTGATCGCCATGCAGGCCTTCATTAATATCGCGGGCGTCATGGGACTGATTCCGCTCAAGGGACTGGCGCTGCCTTTCCTGAGCTATGGCGGCACGTCCTTTGTCATGAGCATGCTGGCGGTGGGGATTCTGCTCAATATATCCACGCAGCGGACATGAACGCGGCGGGGAATAAGAGCGTGCACAATGCGTGCAGGAGAGGAAGAAACCGGTGCGGATAGTCATTGCGGGAGGAGGAACGGGAGGTCACTTGTTCCCCGGCATTGCCGTGGCGGAGGAATTTCTGAAGCGCGATCCGCAGAGCGGGGTGATATTTATCGGTACGAAGCGAGGTATTGAACACCGGCTGCTGGGAGCGCTGGGGTATACGCTCAAAGAAATTGACGTTGAAGGGTTAAAGGGACGGGGGATGAAGGCATTGATTAAAGGCCTTTACGCAATACCGAACAGCATGCTGCAGTCCAGACGTATCCTGTCCGATTTTCGGCCGGACGTGGTGATCGGCGTCGGCGGCTATGCGTCCGGTCCCGCAGTGATCGCGGCATGGATGATGGGCATTCCGACGGCCATTGCCGAGCAGAACGCGCTGGCCGGAAACACGAACCGTATTCTGGGCAAGTTCGTCGATAAAGTATTTTTGACATACGATCAGAGCAAACGGCAGTTTGCCGCCGCCAAGGTCCTGGTGACGGGCAATCCGGTCCGCGCAGCCTTTGCCGCGGGTTTGGATCGTCCGGAGGAAAAGAAGGCCGGGCGGCAGGTTCTCATTTTCGGCGGTTCGCAGGGAGCGGCGGCCATTAATAAAACGGTCGTGGCCATGCTGCCGCTTTGGCGGAAGGTGAAAGACAGCGTCCGGATCGTCCATCAAACGGGCGAGCGTGATCTGGAGATGGTGAAGAAGGCCTACGCCGGGCAGGGCATCGCGGCGGATGTCAGAGCGTTTATTGTCGACATGGTGTCGGCCTATACGGCCGCCGATCTGATGATTTGCCGCGCCGGGGCAACGTCGCTTGCGGAAATTACGGCGGCGGGAAAGGCCTCGATCCTGATTCCTTTCCCGTTTGCGGCCGATGACCATCAGACGCTGAACGCACAGGCCATGGTCGAAGCGGGCGCTGCGGCGATGATCCGGGAGAGCGATCTGACCGCCGAGAAGCTTTTCAAGACGGTTACAGGACTGCTCGCGGATGAGCAGAAGTTAAAAGATATGGAAAAACAATCGAGGGCGCTTAGCCGTCTGGATGCCGCCGCGAGAATTGTCGACGCCTGCATGCAGCTCGCCTGGGCAGGCAGACACGGGTGCTCATAAAGAAAGAAGAAATCAGAGAATGGGAAAACACCAGGAAACAGGATTCATGCAGCGCAAAGTAAAGCGCATTCATTTTGTCGGCATCGGCGGCATCGGGATGAGCGGCATCGCTGAAGTGCTCTTGAACCTCGGTTACGGGATCAGCGGGTCGGATGTTCAATCGTCCGATACGTCCAAGCGCCTGCAGCGTTTAGGCGCGACGGTTGCGGTCGGACATGCGGCGGAAAATATCGGCAACGCCGACGTCGTCGTGACGTCTACGGCAGTCAAACAAGATAATCCGGAAGTGGTGGAAGCGCGCCGCAAAAATATTCCGGTCATCCCGCGCGCGGAAATGCTGGCGGAACTTCTGAAGATGAAATTTTCCGTCGCCGTCTCCGGAAGCCACGGCAAGACAACGACGACATCCATGGTATCAACAATTCTGGCGGAAGGCGGTCTCGATCCGACGATGGTCATCGGCGGAAAGCTGGCCTCAATCGGTTCCAATGCGCGGCTGGGCGGAGGTGACATCATTGTAGCGGAAGCGGACGAGAGTGACGGCTCTTTTTTGAAGTTGTCGCCGACCATCGCCGTCATCACGAACATTGACCGTGAACATCTGGATTATTATCCCGGCATTGCCGAAATCAAGGACGCCTTCTTAAAATTCGCCAATATTGTCCCGTTCTATGGCTGCACGGTCATATGTAACGACAACGATCACGTACGCGAGATTGCCCCGTCCATCAAGCGCCGGGTCATTACTTACGGCATCGAGCACCCGGCGGATTACCGCGCAGGCAATATCCGGTTTCTGGAAGCGAAGACGGTATATCGACTGTCCTATCGCGGAGAAGATCTGGGCGATACCGAACTTGCCGTGCCCGGTCTCTTCAATGTCTACAATTCCATGGCGGCGACAGCCGTCGGGCGCGAGCTGGGATTGGATATGGAAACCATTCGCAAAGGATTCCATGCCTTCTCCGGCGTGCAGCGCCGTCTGGAGATGAAAGGTCAGGCCAATGGCATTACGGTTGTGGATGATTACGGACATCACCCGACGGAAATCGTGGCGACGCTTGCCGCGGCGCGGCAAATGTGGAAGGGCCGATTGATCGTCGTTTTCCAGCCGCATCGTTTCACGCGCACGAAGGCGCTTTTTGATGAGTTCACCCGGGCATTCGGTGATGCGGACATTCTGGTGCTGAACGATATTTATCCGGCCAGTGAAGCGCCGATTCCCGGCATTAATTCTGCAGCTCTCTGGGCGGCGATCAACGAGAGCGGACATGCGCACGTCGAATATATCGGGCAGCCCAAGCCCACCGTGGACTTCCTCAAGGCGACGGCCGGCCCGGGCGATACGGTCATTACGCTGGGTGCGGGCAGTGTGTACAAGATCGGCGAGGCCTTTCTCGATGAGATAAAGCAGGAGACAAAGAAGTAATGACGGGTCATCTTGCCATAAAGAATGCATTAGACCGCGTGACGGTCGGCAACGTGTGGTTTAACGAACCGATGTCGCGTCATGCGTCGCTGAAACTGGGCGGTGCCGCTGATGCGCTCGTGATGACCGAAAATGAGGAGCAGCTAGGCCATGTTTTGCAGAGGCTTGCCGAAAAGCAAATTCCGTTCATGCCCGTGGGCAATCTGACCAACATCCTGGTGCGCGACGGCGGTTATCGCGGCGTCCTCGTCTGGATGCGCGGAATGGATCAAGTCAACGCTACGCCGGGCCCGGACGGCGAATACGGCATCGATGCCCAAGCCGGTGCAACGCTTGCTAAAGTAGTGAATCTGGCCGCCTCTCGCGAATTGACCGGTGTGGAATTCTGCACGGGTATTCCCGGCAGTGTCGGCGGGGCCGTCTGGATGAACGCCGGGGCCTATGGAAGAGAAATCAAGGATGTTGTTACTCAAGTGACGGTCATGGATCAAAACGGACAAAAAAAATTACTGAAGCGCAGTGAGATCGCCTTTGCTTATCGGCAATCGAATCTGCCCGCAGACGTCATTATCTGCCGGGCGCAGTTCGTCCTGCAAAAAGGCAGCGCCGCGCAGATCCGGGAACGGATGTCTGAGATTTCGAAGTCGCGGCAGGAGAAACATCCGCTCAAGTATCCCAGCGCCGGATCGGTGTTTAAGAACCTGCCGGGAATGCCGGCAGGAAGATTGATTGAGGAACTGGGGCTGAAAGGTCTGCGGCACGGTGATGTCCAGGTATCGAAAAAGCACGCCAATTTCATTGTGAATAAAGGGCAGGGCACCGCTTCGGACATGATTACGCTGATCAAGATCATTCAGGAGGCGGCCCGAAAAGAAAAGGGGGTCAACCTGGAGACGGAAATTGTGATTATTGGAGAAGACGTGTGAGCGGAAAAATGAAAGTCAGCCTGGAAGCGAGAAAAAGCCGTTTGCGCCGGCGTCTGATCGGGTCTCTCGGTGAGTCGCTCACCGCTGTGGGTCTGCTTGTCGCCGCAACGACAACCTGCCTTCTGTTTATTTATGCCTACAGCAGTCTGTTTTGCGCCCGCTATTTTGAGATCAGGGATATCTCCGTGCGCGGCGTCAAGGAACTGAACGAAAAAGACATCCTGGCCCTGGCCGATATCCGGCCGCGTTCGAATATCCTGGCCGTGAATACGGATGCCGTCGCCGTCCGCATTGCGGCTAATCCCTGGGTCAAAGCTATTTACGTCGGCCGGGAGTTTCCCGACCGGCTGGTGCTGGATGTGCGTGAGCGCACACCGGTTGCCCTGGTGAAACAGTCCGGTGACTTTTACCTGATGGATGCGGAAGGCTTCGTCTTCAAAAAGCTGTCGAATGCCGATGAAGTCGACCTGGCCATCCTCACCGGCGTCAACATTCTGGCCAAGGAAAAGTCCGCGCTGCTGCCCCAGGCGCTGAAGCTGCTGGACATGCTGTCCTCCGCGGACCGCTATGCATTTTTGGGCACCATTTCCGAAGTGCATATGGATGAGGTGTTTGGATTATCCATCCTGACGGATAAGGGACTGCATTTAAAACTGGGCCGCGAGAATTTTGCAGGCAAGCTCAACCAACTCCAGGTCGTCCTGGCGGATCTGGAGAAGCGGGGCATGAAAGACGGTCATCTGTTTGTCGACCTGGCGGATATATCGAAGGTGACGGTTCAGCGCCATGACGCACTGGGAAAAGCTCAGGAGCAGAAGAAAGGGCCGCAATACAGACTGTAGGCTGCAGATCAGTCTCGGGGCGGTTATTCAAAAGGGTGAACGTATGGGAAGAAAAAGCAATGTTCTGGTGGGGATCGATATAGGAACGACGAAAACGACGGCGGTTGTCGGCGAGGTGACTGATACCGGCATTGATATTATCGGTATGGGTATCTCGCTGGCCAAAGAATTGAGGAAGGGCGGCGTCGTCAATATCGACAACACGGTTGAGGCGATTAAAAAAGCCGTGGAAGACGCCGAACACATGTCGGGTTGCCGCATCAATTCCGCGTATGTCGGCATTGCCGGCCCGCACGTCAAGGGACAAAACTCGCTGGGGATTGTCGCCGTCAAGGGCCGGGAAGTCGGCGAGGATGATGTGCAGCGGGCGATCGAAGCGTCGAAAGCCATTGCCATTCCCGTGGACCGGGAGATTCTGCACACGCTGCCGCAAAACTATGTGGTCGACGGCCAGGACGGCATTCGCGATCCCGTGGGCATGTCGGGTGTGCGCCTGGAAGCAAAAGTGCATATCGTAACCGGGGCTGCTGCGTCTATTCAGAATGTGGTGAAATCCGTCAATCGCGTCGGGCTCGACATTGATGATGTCGTTCTGGAACAACTGGCGGCGAGTGAAGCCATCTTGAGCGCCGATGAAAAGGACCTGGGCGTCGCCCTGATCGATATCGGCGGATCGACGACGGGCATTGCCATCTTTGCGGAGGGCAGCATTAAGCATACCGCAACTCTGCCCGTGGGCGGCAACTTTCTCACCTCGGATATCGCCACCGGACTGCGCACGCCGTTTGCGGAAGCGGAAAAAATCAAGTTGAAGTACGGCTGCGCACTGACGTCGATGATTCCCAAGGAAGAAACCATCGAAGTCCCGAGCGTGGGCGGCCGCGACGCGCGCATGGTGTCGCGGCAGATCCTGGGACGCATTGTCGAGCCCCGGATGGATGAAATCCTGAACATGGCGCTCAAGGAAATGGTCCGCTCCGGTTACGAAGATCTGCTGGCGGCGGGACTGGTGCTGACCGGCGGCGGGTCGCTCCTGCCGGGCATCAACGAAATGGCCGAGCAGATTTTCGACATGCCGGTGCGCCGCGGCTATCCGACGGGTGTCGGCGGCCTGAGCGACGTCGCCAATTCGCCGGCGTTTGCCGTCGGGGTCGGCCTGATTATCTACGGCAGTAAAAATACATCGAGCGATTCCGTCTATCGCAAGACGGGTAACGTTTTCAGTGAATTTTTTAAAACGATTAAAAAATGGTTTTTAGAGTTTTTTTAGACAAAAAAGGGGGTGCGCATGTTTGAATTAACAGAAGTCTGCATCGAAAATTCGGCGAGAATCAAAGTAGTAGGTGCGGGAGGGGGCGGCGGAAACGCCGTCAATACGATGATTTCATATTCGCTCCGGGGCGTCGATTTTATTATTGCCAACACGGACGCCCAGGCGCTAGGTGCGTCGGCCGCGCCCAACAAAATCCAGATCGGGGCCGAAGTCACCAAGGGCTTGGGCGCCGGTTCCAATCCCGACATCGGCCGGCAGTCGGCCCTGGAATCCCGCGATGAAATCCGCCGTCATCTGGAGGGCGCGGATATGATTTTCATCACGGCCGGCCTGGGCGGCGGCACCGGGACGGGCGCAGCGCCTGTCATTGCGGAAGTCGCCCGTGAGTGCGGTGCACTGACCGTCGCCGTGGTGACCAAACCGTTTCAGTTTGAAGGCAAGAAAAGAAATTCACAGGCCGAGGACGGTATTATCCAGCTGCGCGACGTCGTGGACACCCTGATCGTCGTGCCCAACCAGCGGCTCCTGAGCCTGGGCGGGCGCGGGCTGTCGCTTCTGGACGCGTTCAAGAAAGCGGATGATATCCTCTATCAGGCCGTGAAAGGCATCTCCGATCTGATCATTGTTCCGGGGCTGATCAATCTCGATTTCGCCGACGTGAAAAACATTATGAGCAACATGGGCATGGCGCTCATGGGCACCGGCACGGCCAGCGGCGAGAACCGCGCTATTGAAGCCGCGCAGCGGGCCATCTCCTCGCCGCTCCTGGAAGACAACACGATCCAGGGTGCGCAGGGCATTCTGCTCAGCATCACCGGCGGGCCGGACATGAGCCTCTACGAAGTCAATGAGGCTTCATCGCTCATCCAGTCCGAGGCGCACGAAGACGCCAATATTATTTTCGGGACGGTGATTGATGAGAACATGAAGGACGAGATCAGGATCACGGTGATCGCGACCGGCTTTGAGGATGCCATGAAAAAGAAGCAAGCGCCGTCGAACGTCGCCCACCTGGGCGGTTTCCGGAAAGAGGACCTTTCGACGCCCGCTTTCATGCGCCGGGAAAAATCGCGCGATCAGGCCAACGTTCTGACGATGGGGCTGAATGATGAAAGCGAACACGTCGATATCGAAATTCCGACATTTCTGCGCCGGCAGGCGGACTAATCAGGTGTTTGTGGCCCTCCGACCGGACGAAAAAAGGCGGAGGCCATGACCGACCCATGAACTGGAAAGAGAAAAAAAAATACGAAGCCCTTTTGGCGCGCGAACAGGGTTTCAAAAAAAAAGTCTGGGGAACCTGCCACACGGTTTGCCTGGCCTATCCCAACGTATACCGGATCGGCATGGCCAACCTCGGATTCCAGACGGTTTACAAGATATTTAACGCGCTCCCTTCCTTTCTTTGTGAAAGAGTGTTTCTGCCCGCCGGCGACGACGCCGAATTCGCCGCCGGCGCGGCAGGAACGGTTTCTCTGGAAAACCGCAAACCCCTCAGCGATTTTGACATTCTGGCTTTTTCCGTTTCTTTTGAAAACGATTACCCGTCGATTTTAAAGATTCTTGATCTGGGCGGCATACCGCTCAAGGCGAAGGACCGTGACGGCAGTCAGCCGCTGGTGATCGGCGGCGGCATTGCACTCACGCTGAATCCGGAGCCGCTGGCCGAATTTTTTGACGCCTTTATTTTAGGTGAAGCAGAAGACGTTCTGCCCAGGTTCGCCGGTGTTTATTCCGAAGCGCAGCGGACCGGCCTTGATCGCAAAGCCCTGCTTGTCCGGCTGCAAAAACAAATACCGGGGCTTTATGTTCCGCAGCTTTATGCGGTGCATTATTTTCCCGAAGGAAAGATTCGGGACATACTCCCGAAAGAAGAGGGGCTGCCCGATAAGATTCGAATTTCCCCGGTCAAAGATATCAGCGCTTTTTCCACGGCCGAAGTGGTGAGCACCCCTGATTCCGAAATGGCCGACATGTTCCTCGTGGAAGTCAATCGCGGCTGCCCGCATTTCTGCCGCTTTTGCGCCGCTGCCTATGTCTATGCGCCGCCCAGGTTCCGCAGCTATGAAGAAATTATTTCGGTCATTGATCACGGCCTCACGTTGAAAAGTAAGATCGGTCTGGTCGGGACGGCGGTCTCCGATCATCCGGATCTGGTAAATATCTGCCGCTATATTGTGGAGCAAGGCGCGCAGGCCGGCGTCGGTTCGCTGCGAATCGATCAGATTGACGAAACGATGGTGGATGTGCTTGGGGCCTGCGGCATCGAGACGGTCGCGCTGGCGCCGGAAGCCGGATCGCAGCGGCTGCGCGATCTGCTGCGCAAAGGCATCACAACGGATGATATTCTGCGGGCGGTTCGGCTCCTGATCGAAAAGGACATCTCCCATCTCCGGCTGTACTTCATGGTGGGGCTGCCCACGGAAACAGATGAAGACATCGATGCCATTATCGATCTTGCCAAAAAGATCCAGCACACGGCGTTTAGCCACACGGAAGGCAAAAAGAAGTTCCGGCGCGTGACGCTGAGCATCAATCAGTTTATTCCCAAACCCCGCACGCCCCTGCAGTGGTGTGCGCTCGCGGACGTTCAGGACGTGGCGAAGAAGATTAAAAGGATCGTTCATGCCTTTCGGCAAGACAAGCAGATCAATGTCATAGCCGACGTACCGAAGTGGAACTACGTGCAGGCGCTCCTGTCGGTGGGTGACCGGCGCGTGGGTGATATTCTGCTGGCCGTCCATCGCCTCAATGGCAACTGGATGCGGGCGCTCAAAGACATCAATATCAATCCCGACTTCTACGTCTATCGCGAGAAAGATCCGGATGAGTTCCTGCCCTGGGACCTCATCGAAGTCGGCGTCCCGAAAAAAGCGCTGATCAAGGAATACAAGAAGGCGCTGCCTGACTCCAATTGATATTTCATTCCATTCAATTCTCCGTCATTGCGAGCAGACCCTCGGTCTGCGTGGCAATCTTTTCCGCGCGTCATACCGACTTGATCGGAAATCCAGAAAGTCTATAAGAGTGCAGTTGCACCGCGGTGTGCCTTCGCTCAATGTCCTCAACTGTGGCGCTAAGCTCATTGCGCGACGGCCAAAAACTCGCTTGCGGCTCAAACAGTTTGGCCATCTGATGCTCCACAACGCCTCACGCCACAACGTTTCGGCCATAATTCGCTAAAGTCACACCTCGATGCAGCTGCGGATTCGTCAATTTAGACGTACGCACAAGATGGAGGAAGTTAATAAGGAAACAGCGTCCCTGTGTCCGCTCGGAACAGTGCGTTTTTGCTTCTTTCTGTATTGAGCAAAAAGCCACGAGTCTGCTGGTCTTCAATCCGTTATCGATGATGTCATTCCCCATACAATTATGATATGGACGAATTGTCTGTGAGGGGCCGGAGCCAACGGATACATCGTGGATAATGTGGCACCGCCGGTAAACAGGGAGGAAACGAACCTCGACCCGATTACTTTTGTATCTGAGGAAGGTAGCGTTATATGAAAAGATTAATCTTAAAGGAGATTACTCCGGCGTGTCTCCTTTCAGCAAGGAGCGAACCTAAGAGGCGTATTGTTTTGATAATCTCCGCAAGCCTTCTCCTGCTTGTGAGTGTCATGATTACGGGGTGTTTCAATTTCACTAAAACTACACCTCTGCATGATGCAGTATTTAATGGCGATATAGGAACAGCCAGAGAACTCCTTGAAAGGGGTGCTAATATAGAGGCAGGTACTTCTTCAGATCCGGGTTACAGTCCATTAACGTATGCTGGTTACGCAAATGCGCCACTTGAGGTTGTAAAACTTCTTGTTGAGAGGGGTGCAAACGTAAACGCTACTTCTAGGTGGGGTGAAACTCCATTGGCTGCTTCAGCGCTCCATCACCGCAGGGATATCGCAACATATTTGGTTAATAAAGGTGCGGATATTGACAAGGCGATTGTTTTCTTAGACAGACAACGCAGGCAGGAGGCCGTGGAATTTCTTTATGGATTAAAAAGGGAAATGACGGACTCTAATCAGCCCAAACCGGTGAAAACCGCAGCCTTGGTCAAATCGTTTCCGGCAATCAAATCCGATGTCGATGATCTTCCGGCAATCAAGGCCAAGGCGAATAAAAACGCGTACTCCATTGTGATTGGCATCGAGCAGTATCGCCAGAAGCTCCCCAATGCTGATTATGCGACGCAGGACGCGAAGACCATGACGGAATACCTTACAAAGGTTATGGGCTATCCGGAGGAGAATGTTGTAACTCTTTTGAATGAAAATGCAACCAATGTAGATCTTGCGAAATACTTTGAGAAATGGCTTCCTAACAACGTCGAAAGAAATGGCACGGTCTTCATCTACTATTCAGGACACGGTGCACCAAATGCAAAGACAGGGGACGCCTATCTTGTGCCGTATGACGGGGACCCGTCCTTTATTGAGCAGACCGGATACCCCCTGAAGAAACTCTATGAATCCCTGAGCAAACTCCCGGCTAAAGAAATCATTGTCGCGCTGGATTCCTGTTTTTCCGGAGGGGGTGGAAGATCGGTTATTGCCAAGGGCGCGAGGCCACTGGTGATGAATCTCCAGAGCAACATAGCTTTATCAAAGAACATAACAGTTCTTTCTGCTTCGTCCAGCGAACAGATTAGCTCGACCTATGATGAGAAGGGGCATGGGCTCTTTACCTACTTCCTCCTCAAAGGCATTAAGAATGAAGATGTTGTAAAGCTGGATGGTTCCATAAAGATGGAAGACCTGTATGGCTACATCAAACCCCGGGTTGAGCGCATTGCCAGGAAGCAGTACAATAATGAACAATCTCCGCAGTTGATCGGAGCGACGAGCAAATAAGGTCTTTACATAGTCGGCGTTTCTTCCGATCGGCAATCATTCATCATGAGGAAAAAGAGGGACACCCTTAAGTTGTTAAGTAGCTTTCTAAGGGCTGATGTTATACTATCAGATTAAAAACGGTATTTATTTTTAATAACTTAAATACTTAAGGGTGTCCCCCCTGCCAACAAAGAATCAGCGAGATCCCTCATGCGGTCATCTCATCCATCCCCCTATATCCGTATGGTCAAAATCTTCTTGACTCACAATTCCCCACTACCATATACCTGATACCACTGAGTTCTCAAAATTCTTATCAATGCAAAATGGAAGGAGATTATTGAAATGAAAAGCCGAAGAGATCAGTTGAAAAAAATAATCGGAATACTGGCGCTGTCGTCGATCATGGTCATGTTATTCATGCAAATAGCCTGGGCGGAGGGAGGGATAAACTACAAAGTCAAGGTCAGGGATTACTGCGGCAAAGATATAACCATTAAGCTTCATTACGGTGTCGGGGGGAATCATACAAAGACGGAAAAGATTCATGCGAATGGTTCCGTCACCTTTGAAACAGGCGCCAGATGTCCTTATTCCATTTCTGGTGAAGATCCCTACCACATAAACGCAATGACTACAGTATGTGCAAGTGGTGGCTACGGCAGCAGCTGTATGGTCGACTGCGAAAGCTCCGATTGGAAGATCGTGAGGTTTGACGGAGCCAATACAGCAGACGGTAAGATTATGTGCAAGTTTCAGAAGGATTAGCAATTCAACGGACACAAACCGAAGGATTGTCATGAGAAAAAAATGATTATTGACCGCTGAAGAACCGTTAGCGGTTTGCGGATGGCAGGAACGGGAAATGCCGGATTGCCGGTAAGGAAAGAATCAGGATTGCATCTGCACAATTGACTATAGAATTTCTCTTTACAGAAAAGTTCCATCTTTTAATCAATAAATAAATTGCAGTTGAAGCGGGGCATGACTTAAGCGAATATGACCGAAACGTTGTGGCGCGAGGCGTTGTGAAGCATCAGACAGCCGAACTGTTTCGGGCCTGGAGGGCGAGTTTTCGGCTGTCGCTGAATGAGCCATAGAGCCATAGTTGAAGGGTCATTCTGAACGAAGGCTTGCCCCGATTCAACTGCAACCTCTCAGGCGAACAGCGGGCCACTTCTGTTTGCGACAAAAAAAGGAGGAACCGCGCGGTTCCTCCTTCATGGTTAAAATGTTGCAGTACTCTTAGACGGCAAAGGCGTCTTCGCTGATGTTCATGGCGCTTTGCTCATCCTTCTTCAGATTGTCCAATTTGGCCGGTACGAGTCCGGTGATACGGTTGATGAAGAATTTTGCCCCCTGGATTTTACCGTTATAGAAGGCTTTATCCCTGTCGTTCGGGGCATTGGCCAGGCCCTTGGTTGCCGCATTGGCCATCCAGATATGCAGCCAGCCCACCAGAGCGTCGGACAGACAGTTGAGGAAGTCGGCGGCGGCGATCAACGGAACATAAGGTGTTGTTTTCATCATCTTGGCGAATTCCATAGCGGTTCCCGCACAGGCATTGAGTGCGCCTTCGACGATGAGGGCCTCTGCCTTTAAACCCTCGTTGGCCTTGGCTTCGGCAACGGCCGCCTGGGTCAGGCCCAGGAGATTCATGAAATACAGACCTTTTTTCATGCCGAGTTTGCGGCCCAGCAGATCCATCGCCTGAATACCATTGGTACCTTCGTAGATCAGGTTGATCTTCTGGTCACGCATCATCTGTTCGACCGGGTACTCACGGCAGTAGCCGTAACCGCCGTAAGTCTGCACGGCATCCGAACATACTTCCATGCCTCTCTCGGTGCAGTAGGACTTGACCATCGGGGTGAGCATCTCAATCATGCCATGCCAGTATTCTTTGTCCTGCTCGTTTTGTTCCAGACCGGCATTGACTTCACGATCCATGGCATAGTAGCAAAGCAGGGCTAAAGCACGAATTCCTTCGGTGATTGATTTCTGCTTGATAAGCATGCGCCGCACATCCGGATGCTGAATGATGGGAACCGCTTTAGCATTGGGATCCTTCAAGGCCACGGCAATAATGTTCGATCCCTGGATGCGCTGCTTGGCATAGTCCAGTGCATGCAGGTAGGCGGACATGGCCAGGGATACACCCATCATGCCCACGCCCTGTCTTTCTTCGTTCATCATCTGGAACATGATCTTCATGCCGTCGCGCTCTTCGCCCATGAGATAGCCGATGCATTTGCCGTCCGTGCCGAAGTTCAGCGTGCAGGTGGAGTTGCCATGGATGCCCATTTTGCTTTCGATGTTGCCGCACTGCACGTCATTGGGTTCTCCCAGTTCGCCCTTTTCGTTAATGCGGATCTTGGGAACGACAAAAATAGAGATGCCTTTCGTTCCTTCCGGATCGCCTTCGATGCGGGCCAGGACCGGATGAATGATGTTCTCAGCCAGGTCATGGTCGCCGGCGGAAATGAAGCACTTGGTGCCGGTGATGGAGTAGGTACCATCGGCATTCTTTTTGGCCGTGGTTTTAAGTATTCCCACGTCGGAGCCTGCCCCCGGTTCGGTCAGACACATCGTGCCCGCCCAAACGCCGGTGAACATCTTTTCAATGATCACGTCGCGCAGAGGGTGCTGAAAAAAGTCTTCCACCAGGCGCGCCGCACCGTGGCTCAGACCGGTGTACATGACAAAAGCCTGATTGGCGGCCAGAAACATATTGGCCACAGCCCCTCCGATAATAAACGGGAAGGCCTGACCGCCGACTTCGGGCGAATCGGATGTGGACATCCAGCCACCCTCGCAGTAAAGCTTCCAAAGGCGGTGATAGGCTTCCGGCGCGAACACTTTGCCGTCCTTGAATACCGCCTCGACAGGCTTCCGATGAACTTCATCCGGATAGGTGGGGGCTATTTCGTTCTCGGCGAATTTCTGCGCCTGATCGAGCACCATGTTGCACATATCCAGGTCGTGATCGACGTAGCGGCCCTTGCCCAGAACCGTCTCTCCTATATTAAAAACCTCATTCAGTTGGAATTTTATATCCCTCTCATCAACCCACAAACTTGCCATATAAACCTCCTCATTCCAATTTTTTAACTCAGAAGTTATTTTTAATCATGTAGGGAACGGCCGTGTGACCGTTCCCTACAAAGCTACAATGTCACAATTGATCAGTAAATGGAGCAAATCAGGCTCAGAGCCAACACACTATTTTTCTATTGCCAGAAATCCGTTCGGATGGAAGTCTTTCCCGGTAACCTTCTTTGCAATGCCTTTCTGATCCAGGAAGGGGGTAATCCCGCCCATGAAGAGCGGCCAACCCGCACCCATGATGACGCCGGTATCCACATCTTTGGGGCTTGCCACAACGCCTTCTTTGAGGATCGTGTCGACTTCCACGGCGATGCGTGTCAAAACCCGTTCCCGGATTTCGTCATCCGTGAACTTCTTGTTTCCCTGCGGCCAGCCGGCTAAAATCTCGGGATCAACGATAAAGGCCCCCTTGTCTCCCGGAATCAGGAAGGCCTTCTTGCCCTTGGCCACCATGTTCTTGAGGCCGGCATTAACCGCAAAACGATCAGGCCACGCCTTGTTGAGGGTCGTAAGCACGTGCAGAGAAATGGCCGGGCCCACCAGGGCGGTCAGGACGAAAGGCGACATGGGGAAGCCCATCTCGTGAATGGCTTTATCCGTCTGTAAGAAGTCGGCCCCTTCATCGAGGCACCGGAAGATGCCGTCCGACATCGCTGTCAAAACTCTGTTCACGAGGAAGCCGGAAGCATTCTTCACGAGAACCGGCGTCTTCTTGATCTTCTTGGCAATGTCGAATGCCGTGGCCAGAACGATATCGCTGGTCTTGTCTGTCTTGATGATCTCGACAAGCGGCATCATGGCGATGGGGTTAAAGAAATGGAATCCGACCACGCGGGACGGATCCTTGAGGAATTTGCCCATCTCAGCGACGTCGAGAGACGAGGTGTTGGTCAGGAATATGCACTCGGGCTTGCAGGCGGCTTCCAGATCACCGAAGACCTTCTGCTTAACGGACATCTCTTCGAAAACGGCCTCGATGACGAAATCACAATCTTTGAATTCATCATAGGATATGGTTCCGGTGATGAGCTCTTCACCCATCCACTTGGCCTCGGCCGCAGTCAGTTTGCCTTTCTTCGCCGTCTTGGCCAGCTGCTCCCTGACGTAGGCCAGACCCTTGTCCACAAATTCCTGCTTGATGTCCTTCATGATCACCGGGCACTGATAACGCTGTGCGAATAACAGGGCCATCTGGGAGGCCATGAGGCCGGCGCCGATGACGCCGATTTTGGCGATCTTGTTGCCTTTGACTTCTTTGGGCGGCCGGCCGGGAAGCTTCTTGGCCCGGCGCTGGGTAAGATCGAAGGAATAAATGCCGCATTTAAACTGATCGGAGGTGATCATATCGGCCAGCGCTTCGTTCTCTTTCTGGAACCCTTCATCAAGCGACCATGTCCCTGCGCCGCGGATGAGATCAAGCGCGAGGTACGGTGACAACGCACCGGAATGGACTCTGCCTGTGATCATTGCTTTGGTCTTGTTGTAGAGCTCGTCGCTCATCTTCGGGTCAACCTTCTTGCGTTCGATCTTTTCTTCGCCGGTGATGATGCGCTCCAGCAAAGCCAGGGATTCGTCCATAAACTCCGCCGGTGCGATAAGTCTGTCCGCCAGGCCCATTTCAAAGGCCTTTACGGAATTGATCATTTTGTTCATGTTGAGCGGATTGGAAATGACAAGTTCGATGGCGGCTTCCGGCCCGCACAGTTTGGTGACCAGCTGAGTTCCGCCCCAGCCCGGCACGAGGCCCAGGAAGCACTCGGGCAGCGCATAATGATCACATCCGCCCGGGCTTTTGGAGATGGTGCGGTAGTTGTGATAAAGCCCGACCTCGACTCCGCCGCCCATCGTCGCACCGTTGTATGCGGCCAGCGTAGGAATCTTAAGCCCCATGATGCGCTTGAAGGCCTGATGTCCTGCCGCGCCGATTTCGAGGGCCGCCTGCTTCGTCGCATTCGGATCTGCGCTCATGATGTCGGCGCCCACATTGAAGATGAAAGGCTTGCCGGTCAGAAACCAGCCCTTTACATCCTTGTCCTTCTCCACGACGTCGATGACTTTGTTTAGTGACTCCAGGGCCTCAATGCCCCAGGTATTGGGGATATTGGGAAACTGCCCGTTGTCCATCGTGACCATCGCTATCTTGCCTGCCTTCTTTGACTGAAAGAAGTTTAATTTACATTCTGTTATGTATTTAGCCATTGTATGAGCCTCCTAGATTGTTTTCCCGACTACGTTTTCCCAAATGATCGAACCGCCCATGCCCAAGCCCACGCACATGGTGGTGAGTCCGTACCTGGCTTTCGGATTCATCTCAAAGTCCTGCGCAAGCTGCATGCTCAGGCGCACACCGGAGCTGGCCAGCGGGTGGCCCATGGCAATGGTTCCGCCATAAGGGTTGAGTCTGGGATCTTCCGGAGTCTTCATGCCGAAGTGCTTCATGAACCCGACAGCCTGCACAGCGAAGGCTTCGTTGAGTTCAATGATATCGAGATCATCAAATTTCATACCGTAGTTCTTCAGAACCTTTTCCGTGGACGGAACAGGCCCCCAGCCCATGATGGACGGATCGACGCCGACGAAGGCGGCTCCGACGAACTTCATTTTGGGTTTGATCCCCAGCTCTTTGCATTTCCGGCCGGACATGAGAAGAGACACGCACGCGCCGTCGTTCAAGCCCGAGGCGTTCGCCGCGGTGACATGGCCTTCCGCCTTAAATGGGAATTTTCTGAGGTTTTTGATGCTCTCCAGCGTGGTGCCGCGTTTGGCCTGTTCGTCACGGTCCGCAACCCTCCATCCTGTGGGGGAAAATACCGTCATATCCACACAGTGCTTATCGTAGTAGCCGGCATCCAGTGCCTTGAAGTATCTGTCCAGGACACGGAAGGCATACTCATCCGCCTCATCCTTGCTCACCGGCTGTTCGCCGTGCTCGGGCATCCAGTCATGGAGCTTTTCCGCCGTGTTGCCCATGTTAAAATATTTCGGCTCGACCATCTTTTCGGTAACGATCCTGGGATTCGGATCAGCACCCGCCCCCATGGGGTGGTGGGCCATGTGTTCGACACCGCCGGCAATGATCATATCGGCAACGCCTGCTCTGATATAGGACGAGCCGATGCTCTGGCAGGTCATGCCGCCCGCGCACATCCGGTCAACAGAAAATCCGGGAACCGTTTCCGGAAGGCCCGAAGTAAAAACAACCGTTCTGCCCATCGTTGTTCCTTGATCTCCGGACTGAGTTGTTGCGCCCATGATACAATCATCTACCTCTCCCCATGGAACGGTCGGATTTCTTCTGACGAGCTCTTTCATGACCTTCGTAACCATGTCATCCGCCCGTGTGTACCAGTAGAAACCATCTTGTCTGGCCTTTCCGAACCACGTCCGTACACCGTCTACAAAATACGCATCTCTTAAATCCATACATCCTCCTTAGTATGCCCGTTTATTAACTCTTGCAGAGAAGATCACCCATCTCGGTGAAGCCTTCTGCATCCTTAGGTTTTGCAACGCACCATCCGGTGAATCCGTGGTGCGATGTTATACTGCAGATCAAACCATCAATCCGCTGGCAGCAAGCACCAGCGCTGCCGGCTCTAGAAGCATCGCGCGGTTGATATCAGCGATCATCCCGGAAATGCTTCATCAATAAAAGATCAATGAGTTTATGATTTCCTGCTGCTTGCGAACCGATTATTTATATGGAATCGTTTTCATCAGTTGGAAAGCCATGTTGGTAAATAGCAATAGCATTCATCATGCCAAGCAACAGATATTCTTATGTTATTGATATAATATAACATTTTATAAAATTCCGGATTTATTGCATCAATAAATGATTCATTACCGTCTCAATGAGACAATATTGAGGCGTCAATGAGACGTAATTGAGCGTGGTTATACGTTCTTGTCCATTTTTGCTCACTCTTCGAGCGTTGTCTTGAGCCGTATCGCTTTTCCCAACGCTGGCCAGGGCTTTTTCTTTCGCCGGTCAGCACATAAAACACGGCTGGCATTCCAGTGCATCCATCAATTGTTGGGTGCGAGGCTGGAGGCTCCATCAGAAGCCTCCAGTAACATTCGGGTCTGGTCAGAGTGGTGTCGCGATTATTTTCCCTGGCTCTTACGCCAGGCCTCTGAGTTGGGGAAGAAAAGGGGCTCGCCGTATTTGTCCTTTCCAAAATCGCGGATAATAAGTTGGCCTTTGTCCGGAGCGGTAACCCAGCCGATGAACTGCATCGCTCCGGCCCGATTCGCCCGGGGAAACTTCTGCTGATTCACCGGTATAAGCGACATGAAGTTCAACATCGCCTCATCGTTCTCCACGAGAACGGCCAGCTTAACCTCTTTTTTCACAGAGAGGTAGGTCGCCCGATCGATGACCGTGTAAGCCATCTTTTCGTTTGTGTAGCGCAAGGTCGGCACGTTGCCAGTCGATCCCTTTTCATAAACGACGTACCAGGAACCGGCCGGTTTGACCCCCGCCCCTTTCCAGAGCTCCATCTCGGCGACATGAGTCCCGGACTTGTCCCCCCGGCTGATGAAGGTGGCCTGTTTGGCGGCGATCGTCCGGAGGGCCTGGGCCGCTGTCTTCATCCCTCTGATCCCCGCCGGATCGTCCGCGGGTCCGACGATGAGGAAATCGTTGTACATGATCGCTATCCGTTCAGTGCCGAAACCATCCTTTACAAACTTCTCCTCCAGAGACTTGGCATGAGCTAAAACCAGATCAAATTGGCCTTTTTCGGCCATCTTCAGCGCGGCCCCTGTTCCGGCACCAACGTGACGCACCCGGATTCCCGTCTCCTTCTCGAAACCTTCCTCGAGTGCACCTACGACCCCGGCATCGATTGGCCCGATCGTGCTGGCCAGAAGAACGAAATTATTCTCCTGAGACGATCCGGCGGTATTCATGGTGCTGCAAGCGGGAAAGAGAAAAAATACAAACAACAGAAAAATCCAATATCGTTTCATTATCTTGAACTCCTTTCAGATTTTTATTTCAGATTGATCCATTCCAGTTCCCGTTCGATCATTGGGAACGCCTTTCAATACAGCAAAATTGATAGGCAATGGATTCCCGGATGTCAAGATAAAATATTACAATAAATTACTAATTCATACTTATAACGACTAATATTAACCATGTATTGTGGGAATTTAATCCCGCTCACGCGGGACGTCCGTTAATTCCCTGTCGTTTGCTGCGATATAAATGACGTCCATTTAATACATCGAGAGTTTGCTGCGAGTTTGTTGATTTAAAGGCAAAAAAGACGTGTTCTAAAGTATCTATCGCCGGGATAGTCGTGATCGCGATTTAAATGATCGCTATTCTTTCGGATTGAAAAGAAAGCATGACCTGATCAATCACAGGCCCTGCACTTTCCAGGAGGTAATCAATAAGAACCTGATTATTAATTTTAAAAAATTATAAAGTGAAGTGTTCCTATACTGGTTTTATCGGCTGTTTCCATTGGCGCAGCTCAATAAAAAGTCCGTCCGGATCTCTTATCTCTCCGCGATATGAGTCCCCCAGATCGACGGGTTCGCGGGCGATGGTTATCCCCCGGCTCTTCAGATAATCCACAGCCTTTGCCATATCCGCAACTTCCAGGGCGATTCCCCGATATCCTGTTTGCCAGGGGATTTCTGATTTCGGCTGGGGACCATCTACGGAAATAATCTCGATCACCGTATCACCCAGTTGGAGATAAATGACCTCTCTCATGGGCGGCATTTTTATTTCTTTCCGGTTTTTAATTTTGAAGCCAAGAATATCGACATAGAAGTCAATGGTCTTTTCGGCATTTTCGGGCACAATTTCCACATGGTCGATTCTTTTAAACATGATTCAACTCCTCTCCGAATCGAAAGTTTTGTCAGGGCTGCGGTGAAGCATGGCCGATGCCCAGGGATTCTCCCAGGAGGCTGAGAATGGAAGTAACACGAGGCATTATATCCTGGACCTCACCGCCCAGAACCATCTGGCAGCCCGGACAATAAAGGCTCAACATATCCGCGCCGGTCTCACGGGCCTGCCTGAGCCTGGCGTCCCGGAAACTGTATCCCGGCTTTCCTGTTCCTGTGATCGCATAGGCGCCGCAGCATAAGGCGTCGTCCCCGGTGTTTTTCATTTCGACGACGCTGATGCCGGGGATCGCTTCCAGTATCTTCCGGGGCGAGTCCGAAGCGGGAGTGACTCCGCGGACGAAATGGCACGGGTCGTGAACCGTGACCGTGGCGTTGACTTCCTTGAGCGGACCCAGTTTGTCGAGTCGGTCGGCGATGAAATCCGTGATGAACGTCCATGACCAATCCGTTTGCGGATGGTGATGATCGAAAGTCATCTTGCACGTGGGACAGAAGATAACGACTTGCTCGGGGGCGAGGGCGCTGAGCCCTGCGATCAATTTATCGAATTGCCGGTGGGCGGCCTGGGGCTGTCCGGCCATGAACTGGAACTCTCCGCAGCAATACTCGTAACCGCCCAGGACCCGGACACCGGGATCGATGCGCTCCAGGATCTTCAAGGTCGTATGCAGGACTGATCCTTCAATCAGGCCGAAGCAACTGGAGAAAAGAATCGTTTTCACGGGTTCGGGCTTCGGGCTTCCAATGGCCGTGATCAGCCGGTCCGGTTCGTCGAGGCGTTTCCGGAACGCCGGGACCGCACCTTCGAGGAGCGTTTCTCCCAGACTCATGATGGTCGCCACGCCTTTGGGCGGCCGATCCCCCAGCTTTTGCAGAATCGCCTTGCCCGTGCCGAAGGTCAGGCCGGGGTTCAGCGCCCGGGGACAGGAAGACAAACAGGTGTTGCAAAACAGGCAGGAATAGATTCGCGTGCGGGCCAGTGGTCCGATCTTCCCGTGCCGGAAGAGATCGAGGATTTCTTCCATGATCGCCTGCGGTGAGGCGTCCTTGAGCTCCGTATGAGCGACCATGGGGCAGACCTCAACGCAAAGGCCGCAGGCCGTGCATTCTTCAGTAAATTGGTTGATCAGGCTTTGGGGATTCAGCATATGTCCTCTCTGACTTCTGATGGCAGATCGATCTGCCTTTTCTCCTGACACGTTTGCGCTGTTTTAGCAATTGCCTATCCGCGCTTAAAGCGAAACCGCTTCTGACATAAGGATGTTTCAAAAAACAAAACCAGCAAACATGACTGCTGCCGGGGGGAAAAGTCCGTTGGCCACCTCATCCTTGCGCACGCGCGTCACGAGACGATTCAGGCGGCTTACGGCTTCTCCAAATGCTTAAATCACGGCCGTTGCCTCGATTTCCAACAGCATGCTGTCGAAAAAGAGTTTCTTGATCTCCACCAAGGTGCTTGCCGGGTAATAATCGCCAAAGTATTTTTTGTAAATCTGGCTGCACTCTTTCCCTTTCGCTAAAAAGGTGTCCCGATCCGTACAGTATATCGTCAATCTTACAATGTCGGTCATCTTGGCACCGCCTACTGCCATGACCTCCTGAATGTTTTGCAGGATCTGTTCATATTGCCGGCAAATATCCCCTTCGCCGACCAGGTGTCCCTCAGGGTCCGAAGCCCCCTGACCGGCCGCAAACAGCATCGTTCCACCGGTGGTTTTGACAAGATTGGAATAGCCGCGCGGCTTTTTCCAGGCAGGCGGATTCAGCACTTCCTTTGAAATTGCATTTCCCATGATTCTTTTTCCTCCTTAGCTTTTTTTAAGAACTTTTTCGCTTCAGAAAAGATTAGGCAAATTGTGATGGGATGTCAATGCCCTTGTTCGGATCTGCCGGCGCACCTGACGATGATTTTCCTCGAACGGTGTGGATGCAATCAACCACCTCGCAGAAAGCTGTCGAGGTATGAAATGAACGTCATCATATCGCGGCAAGCTGCGGAGAATTAACGCTCGTCGGGCTTAAGCGGGATTAAATAATGTCCTATTTTTGATGACGCCATTTTCCAAAACTCTATCGACCCTGTTCACCTTTTACGCATGGACAGTTTTTCATTGACATACAAGCCGGCCTTCTTTACAAATAATGTGAGCAAACCCAATAGTTGGCCGGATATCCAGCGGGAACATTGCTCCGGGATGAAGATTAATTCGGGCATGCGGGTTGCCGTTGTCGAAGATGGATCAAAATGCCTCAGCAGACCATTTCAAAATATCAGGAGGGAAAGAAGCGATGAATAGCAAACCGGAATCAGCGCTGATGTTTTTGATCGTGATGGCGGTGCTCATTGCAGGCTGCGGAAACGAAGACAAGGCCAAAATAAGAAAGTTGTCGGATCTGGAAGGGAAGTCGATTGGGGTAAACGCTATCGGCATCTCCCGGGAGAGCTATGAGAAAGTTGTCACAGCCAATTTGGGGGTCAAGCCCCGGGATATCGTCTATTTCAACAGACTGGCGGATGCCTCTGCGGCGCTTCTGGCCGGAAAGGTCGATGCGGTTTACACACTGAGCGTCGTTGCCGACTACTATGCAAAAAGAAATAAGAAGCTCGACATTATTGCCGCAAAACGAAATCCGCAATTCAATGTTGTCATGGCCGTACGTAGTGACGACGCCAAGTTGGGAGGAGACGTCAATAAGGCCCTTGCCGCGCTTGAGCAAAACGGCACCTTAAGCAGACTGCGCAAAGATTGGATCACCAATTTGCCGCCCGATAACGAACCCGGTGTAAAACAGATCCCGAAAATTCCCGGCGCTAAGACGGTCCATGTCGGGGTATGCGGCGATTTGGTTCCCATGGACTATGTTGCGGCGGACGGCCGTCCGGCCGGCTATAATGTGGCCTTGCTCACGGAAATCGGGAAGTTGTCGAAAATTAATTTCGAGTTCGTTCCTCTGGAAAGTCAGGCGAAATTTGCCGCGCTCCAAAGCAAAAAGATCGACGTGATCTTCATTCATCTCTATGTTTCTCAGGTGAATAATAGTCTCCTGGCCGATGAATATACCAAAAGCAAGTGGACCCTGACCGACCCGTACTTCCAATTTTACGGTTCGTCGTTTTTGGTCAAAAAATGAGCAGTCCTGTAATCGGGCTCACGCGGGACGAGCGTTAATTCCCTGTCCTTGCTGCGAAACGCTGACGTTCAATTCATACCTCGCGAGCTTGCTGCGAGGTGGTTGATTCGGGCTGCGACGCGTCGGAAAGCCGTGTCAGTTGTCGTGTGATGTCCGTCCTGGAATGAGAAGGTTCGCAAGAGAAAAGAGTTGATAGCCGTCTAAAGAGAGCTCAGGGCCCGCATCCGTCAAAAGCCGGATTTGAGGAAAGTCAGGCGATTCCGGCGGTGATTTGACCTCGCTCTTCGGGAGCAAACTAAAACATGGACAGCTTCTTTGAATCCGTGGCCGATTCCATTCGGGCTAATCTGCTGGCGGGGAATTCTTATCTGACCATTCTGGAAGGGCTCGGGGTGACCTTGATCATCTCCGCCCTCGGAATATTGTTCGGCACGATCTGGGGGGCCGTCCTGTGTTCACTCGCGATGTCCCGAATCAAAATCTTCCAAAAAACCGCGCGGGGGATTATCGCCGTCCTGCGCGGCAGTCCGGTTCTGCTGATTCTGATGATTCTCTATTATGTTGTTTTTGCGGCGAGCCGAATCAATCCGGTGATCATTGCGGTGATCGGATTTGCACTCAACAGCGGCGCCCATATTGCCGAGGTCATGCGTTCGGCTCTCACGGCGGTGGATCAAAAGCAGATCGAAGCCGCCCGGATGCTGGGCTTCTCGCGCCTCAACGCGTTCCTGGCCGTTACCTTGCCTCAGGCGGGAAGGGTCGCCAAACCGGTTTATCAGAATGCCGTCATCAATCTCATCCAGTGGACCTCCGTCGTGGGGTATATCACGATCACGGACCTGACCCGGACCGTGAATAACATCGGCGCCAGAACGGGCGATCCTTTCTTTGCGCTTTTTCTGGCGGTTTTGATTTACCTGGGAATATCGTATCTCGTATACTTCCTGTTTTCTCTCGGAGAAAAGCGAGGTGACGCGGCATGATCCTTGTCGAGGGTTTAAGTAAACGGTTCGGAGATCTCGTCGTATTGAAAGACGTAAATGTCCACATCCGGAAAGGGGAGTGCGTCGCCTTCATCGGGCCATCCGGAGCGGGCAAGAGTGTATTCCTCCGCAGCCTGGCGATGCTAACGCGTCCGGAGAATGGGCGGATCTTCATCAACGGCACCGATATCACCCGGAAGGGTACCGATCTGAACCGTGTCCGGGAAAAGATGGGGATGGTCTATCAGGGATTTCATTTATTCCAGCATTTAAACGTGCTGGACAACATTACGCTTGCGCCGCGCTGGGTCAAAAAACAAAGCAGGGAAAGAGCGCAAGAGAAGGCCCGGGAACTGCTCTCCCTGGTTGGCCTCACCCAGAGAGCCGAGAGCTATCCGCGTGAACTCTCCGGCGGACAACAGCAGAGGATTGCCATTGCCCGGTGCCTGGCGATGGAACCGGAAATCATGCTGCTGGATGAACCGACCTCGGCGCTCGACCCCACCATGACCCGTGAGGTGCTGGTGATTATCCGCAAACTGATCAAAATGGATCTGACGCTGCTCATTGTCACCCACGAAATGAACTTCGCCCGCGAGGCGGCGCAGCGGGTCCTCTATGTGGACGAAGGCGGAATTTACGAAGAAGGGACCGCTGCCGATATTTTTGAGCATCCGCAAAAGGAAAAAACCCGGGCTTTCATAACGAGGCTTTCGACCTTCAATTACGAAATCCACTCCCGTGATTTTGACATGGTGAGCATGAATGCCCAGATCGAGGTTTTCTGTTTAAAATATCACATGACGTCGAAACAGATTTCCCGGATTCAGCTCGTCCTCGAAGAACTCATTATGGAAATATTCAAATCCTGCTGCGCGGACAGGCAGCCGGACATGGCGTTTACGATTGCCTATGCCCAAGAGGCAGATGAAATATCCATAGGCCTGACGTACCGGGGAGAGAATTTTGATCCCTTCCGTTATGCGGATGCCAAAGACGATCTCGATCATCTGGGGATGGTCATTGTCGGCAACATGGTGAAGGGGCGCCAGCATTCATTTACCGACGGCCGAAACCGGATCAGTCTTAAATTTTAATCCCGCTTAAGCCCGACGAGCGTTAATTCTCCGCAGCTTGCTGCGATAGAATAACGTTCCTTTCATACCCCGACAGCTTGCTCGGGTGGTTGATAGCCGGATAATAATTCGGAACGGATCATCGGAGGGGATTGCGGATTGGGGTCGCGGCGGAAATGACGGCCCGTTTCCTACAGCTTAAGGAAATCCTTCGCATTGCCGTGCAGCAGCTTATCCGTAAACGGCGTATAGAAGTTGAAGTATTTGGTTAGCCCGCCGAGTTTGGCGTCCATCATGATCATGATGTAGTCCGTGCCGAACATCAGTTTGCTCCGCAGGCACTCATTTTGACGAATGACCTCCAGAATCTTTCCGGGCAGCTCTTTTTTCGCATGGTAAGATATATCCGTATAGACCAAGGCGTGATTCCGGATCATGGCGATGATGTCCTTCATCCAGGCTGTCTCGTTTGCTGCCAGCTGGTCACCGCCGCCGAAATGGGCGAAGTTGATGCGCAGGTTCGGAAACCGGGTTAAGACCGGCAGCCATTTTTCGGGCGCGGTGTAAAAGCGGCTCTTGTTGCCCCAAAGCGATTGGAAATCCTCCCAGTGATTATCTCCGGCCCAGCTTCGGACATAATTCTTTCCCCGGAAATTCTGCATGCCGCCAGGCGAGCAGTGCAGCGTGATCGGGATATCAAATTTTTCGCAATATTCAAAAACCGGCTCCAGGTTCGGATGTGTCGGCAGATAACCCAGCGGCGGATAAATCTTGACGCCCTTAAAGACTCCTTTGCCTTTGTTAATCTTCATCTCGACAAGTTTCATGATGCCGATCCGTCTGGGGTCCACGGCCAGAAACGGCTGCACCTGTCGGGGATATTTTCCGGCAAGCGCTTCCAGTTCCAGCATGTGTTTTTTGTAGCCAGGCGTTAGTTCGATTCCGTCATAGGGATCGGCGCCCCGGCGCAGTTTAAGGGGAGCGGCCAATAGTTCTTTTTTGGCGCCGTCGAAGACGGTGGTAAGTGTCCGGTCGGAAGATAATTGTCTTCTCGTTTTCGGCTGCTTGCGGATGTTCTCCGACACGAGACTCCGGATCATGGCGAAGTGTGCGTCAAAGTCTTCTTTCTGATTTTCGGATATGGCAAACGCTGCGATCTTCGGCGCGCCGCGGCCCGTTCTGCGCGAGGCTGTCTCTTCATCGGCGTTGTCGGAGAGCGCAAAATAAATGTCCATCATGAGCGGCGTCACCGCGAGCGATGCGTCTTTGCCGGGCGAGCTTGCGTGAAAGCAATTCCTCGCCGTGTTAAAATTCCCTTCGCAATCCACTAAACTGACGTTCAGAAGCTTTGCGATCCAGGCGGCAAATTCTTTGACCCCGTCCAATTCTTTACCCGGTTCCCTGACGGCCTTTGTTTTGGCCGCGCCTTCTTCATGCGGGTAATTGCCCCGCAGATGATTCCACGTCGCGGCAGCAAGTTCCATCACGGCATACCGGGCATTGAAAAGATGGCAATGAACATCGATGACTTGCTTCGGGGCCATGATATTCTCCTTTCAGAGGTGCAGGCAAGGTTGTTTAAGGGTTATGTATATAATATCAGAATGTTAGAAGTAGTCAATCGTAATATTGTGTGATAGAAAGACCTCACGTAAAAATCACGAGCCCAGCCGGGGGAACAAAAACCTTGTTGCGAATGTCTAAACCCATAGTGAACAAAAACGCGCCGCCGGCCGACGACGATCTCTCGTACGTTGCGGCCTGCCAAAAGGGCGATACGGAGGCATTTTCCGTTCTGGTCGAAAGGCATTCAAAAAAAATGCTCAACATCGCCTACCGGATGCTGGGCGATTACGACGAGGCGTGCGACGTGACCCAGGAGGCATTCCTGGCTGCTTTCCGGGCCATCGAACGGTTTAAGGCGGAAGCGAAATTTTCCACGTGGCTGTACCGGATCGTTGTTAACCATACGAAGAACAGGCTCCAGCAACGTCAGAGCCATTCGCTGCGCGAAGGGGTGTCGCTTGACGATCCCGCGCGGGAGCGTGCAGAATGCGCTGTTTGCGATACGGGATCGTGCGGCGGCGATCCGGGTGAACTCCTCGAACGCCGGGAGCTCGAAGCGCAGGTGCAAAAATGCATTTCGGCCCTCGATGGCGATTATCGGGAAGTCCTCGTCATGCGGGACATCCAGGGGTTTGCGTATGACGAAATCCGGGATATTTTACAGATACCCGACGGGACCGTAAAGTCGCGGCTCTCCCGCGCGCGGCTGGCGATGAAGGATTGCCTCAAGAAGATCATAGGTGAGTTATGAAAGAATGTCGGGACATTGAGCATCTCCTGTCACTTTACCCGGAGGGCATTTTAACGGATGCGGAAAAGCAAGCCGTCGCAGAGCATCTGGCGGAGTGCGCGGCGTGCCGCAAAGAGTTGGCGTGTCTGCAAAAAGCCGGTCAACTGGTCGATCAGCTTCCGCCCGTGGAGGTCCCGCCGTGGTTTGAGCAAAAAATCATGGCCCGGGTGCGCCAGGAGGCGGATAAGAAGAAGTCTGCAAGAAGATGGTTTTATCCGCTCGGGTTCAGGATTCCTGTCCAGATTGCGGCGACCCTGGTCATCGCCGTGCTCGCCGTCTACATTTACCGGTCCGGCAACGAGCAGGTGAAAGAGATCTTGCCGGGCGCTCCAAAACCCGCGGTGGAAATGCAAAAAGAGACACCGGCGCAGCTGCGCGACTCCGCGGAAAAGGTTTTGCCGCGGCGCCTGCCCGAAAGAAAAGCTGTCCTCCGGAAAGAGAAGAAAGAGGATAAGCAAGTAACCGGCGGTGCGGACTTGAGTGACAAGATGCAAAAATCAGAGGTGCCGGAGAGCAAACCCGGCGCCTCTTATAAGGCTGATGCCGCCAGAGCGAAATCGCTGGCCGAAAGCGAAGAGACGGCCGCGGGATCGCTTCGGGCCCCGCAAAATGAACCGGAAGCCGCAAAAGCAGAGGTAGCGCGGGACCAAAAAGCTGCGGACCATGCCCTGCCGGCCCAGGCAAGGAAGAAGGAGTCGTACAAAACGGCGGCACCCGCCGCTGCTCCGCCGATTACGGCCTCCGTGAATGTGGCTCCCGAGGCCGTGGCTTCAGTCAAGGTTCATGATCCCGATGCCGCCCGGTTGGAAGTGGAGAAAATTCTTGCCGGATACGGCGCCGGGAATATTTCGCGGCAGCCGACCGAAGACGGCGTGACGATCCGCGCCCGGGTGCAAGGCAAACACTGGAAAGACATTCTCGCGAAATTAAAAGCGACGGGGCCGGTGCAGGAAAAGATAACACCCGCCGATCCCGGAGACCGCGCCATCAGCGTGATGATCGAAATTTCAGGCCAGTGACGGATGGGATAAGATGAGATTGCCAAAGCTCTAATCTGCGGGCGGTCTCACGACGGTTGGCTTTACCGGGGACCGACCTCAAGCTCCCTTGGTTTCCCCTATTTTTTGTGCTTTTAAAAAGCGCCTGGCGAAACGGGACAACCGCCGGGACACGGGAAGAGATTCGTTGATCTCTTTCAGGGAATCCCGGGCGGCAATCTCTCCGCTCCTGATGAGATTGTGCGACCGGCTGAAGTCCGTCCAGTGCAGGTCTCCTACGTCCGGCCGGATGACGATATCGGCATTTTGAAGCTCGGCGGCTTCCAGGGCATTGGCCGTAATTTCGCCGGCCCGGTATAAAACATCTTTGGCCGTTTCGATGCCGGCATCGGCCGGCAAATCACGATCCACCATGACGGCGATAACGACATCCGCTCCGGCCTGGCGCGCGGCATGGACGGGAACAAGACTGGTCACGCCTCCGTCGGCCAGAAGGCACTGGTCCAGGCGGACAGGTTCACAGGCGCCGGGAACGGAACTGCTTGCGAGGACGGCCTGACGCAGCGGCCCTTCGCTCAGAACCACCTGTTTACCGGTGATGAGGTCCGTGGTCACGGCGTAAAAGGGAATGCGGGTGTGGCGGATATCCACGTCGGGAAGAAGGTAATTGACGAGGGACTGAAAATCTTCAGTTGGAAGGATCGAAGGTTTGAATAAAGCCCGCGCCAGATAATATTGATTTCTCGTGAAGTTTTGTATCTTCTGGAAAAGAGTTTTCGGTCCCGGTGAAAACGACAGGCCGATGGACTTGATGGCCGATTCCGCAAATTCGGGACTCTTCAGGTAGGCATCCACTTTTTCCGATATTTGCCGCGTCGTCAGGCCGGCCGCATAAGCGCCGCCGATCAGTGCGCCGGCGCTGGTTCCCACGATGAGGTCAATGTCAATGCCTTCCTCGGCGAGAACATTGAGGACGCCGATATGAGCCAGGCCGCGTACACCGCCGCCGCCGAGCGCGAGGCCAACTTTCTTTCCGGTCCATTTCATGATCAGCCGCTCCATCAGAATTCGGGAATAAAAAGATGTCGGCATCTTACCAATACGTGATCGGACTGTCAATCATCCAAGATGGATCGGCAGCCGATCATCGGAAATCAATTGCCCCGGCAACGATGACGCGGAGGAAACGATATCGTTGCAGGCGTCCGGCGATCATGCAGTTACCGGCGTTTCAGCACCACCAGCGCATCGACCACGACCGGCTTTTCGCCGGAAATGATAACCGGATTGATGTCGATTTCCGCAATCTCATCATGCCGGCAGCCGATTTCTCCCAGCCCGATCAGCGCGGAAACCAGCGCCCGGCGGTCAACGGCAGGGCTCCCGCGAAACTCGTCCAGGAGCTTCGTCATTCTGATTTCATCAAGCATTTCCTCGGCGTCGCGGACGGTCAGGGGGGCCACCCGGAACGTCACGTCTTTGATGACTTCCGTGAAAATTCCGCCCGCGCCGAACATGACGCAGGGGCCGAACTGCGGGTCGCGGGTGAGGCCGAGAACAAACTCGCGGTCGCCTTTGATCATCTCCTGCACCAACACGCCGTCGAGGCCGGGTGCCGAGCCCACGATGTCATCGTAAGCTTTGGCAACGTCTTCGGCATTCGTCAGCTTGAGTTTGACGAGCCCCATTTCCGTTTTGTGGGAGGCCTTGTCCGAGCAGCCTTTGAGGACAACGGGGTAGCCGATCTCCAGGGCGAAGGCCAGCGCCTCTTCGCGCGACCGGGCGAGCCGTTCCCTGGTGACGGAGATTCCGACGGATTGGATCACCTGCTTGGAGTCGTATTCCGAAAGCGCGCTCTGGCCGCGTTCCACAGCTCTTTTAATGATTTTTTCCACGATGATTCTCCTTCTTGTCGAGATAGCGAAATTGCTGGTGCGATACCACGAGCCCCCGCACCGCTTCTTCGAGTGTGCTAAACAGCGGGAGGTTTTTGTCGGCGCGCGCGGCCTGAACGCTCGCCATGGCATTGAAACTGAACAGCGCGGCAGGTTTGTGATGCCGCCGGCACAAGGTGATGAGTTCACTGAGGACATCCGCAACATAGTCTCGCCACATGCCCACGATATTCAGAAGTCCGTCCACATTCCGGTCGCCAAGCAGAATGTCGTAAATCTGCAGATATATCTGCGGGAGCGCGGGCCCGATGTCGACCGGGTTTCCGGCGTTGAAGACACCGGGAAGGCGGCCAAGCTTTTCGCGCGTCTCGGGCGAGAACTTAGCCATAACCAGATCGGTATCGGCAAGCAGATCGGCGCCGATCGTTCCGAATGCTCCGGAGTTCGTAAAGACGGCGATCCGCTTTCCCGCAAGGAGCGGCATTTCCGTGAACATTTTCGGCAGCGCATGCAGTTCTTCGGCCGATTGCAGACGAATGATCCCGGCCTGTTTGCAGGCGCCGTCGAAAACGGCGTCGTTGTTGGCCAGGCCTGCGGTGTGAGACACGCAGGCGGCGCTGCCCGCCTCGCTCCGGCCGGACTTATAAACCAGGATCGGTTTGGTGCTGCGTAACGCGGCCGCCATCAGCTTGTCGCCGCGTTCCACATTTTCCAGGTACAGGGCGATGACGCGGGTATTGTCCGCATTAAAGTAATCGATGAAATCGGATTCATCCACATCCGACTTGTTCCCGATGCATACCATCTTGTTGACGCCGGGCAGATCCTCCAGGATGCGTTCCGCCACCAGTCCGCCCACGCCGCCGCTTTGAATCACGTAGGACACTCCCCCCGGTTTCTCAACCGTTTTTTTCACGAGTTCATTGGCGCCGTAGAGGCAGCAAAATGCTTTATGGTTATCCAGGATTCCCAGGCAATTCGGGCCGATGATGCGTATCCCATGGATTCGGGCGGCGTCGCTAATCTCGTCCTGAAGCCTCTGCCCGCCGTTTCCCTGCTCCGAAAAGCCCGAGCTTTCGATAACGATATTGCGTATGCCTTTCTCGCCGCAATCGCGGACAAATCCGGGGACCACGGCAGCCGGCGCAACGATGACGGCCAGATCCACATCGTCTGCGATGTCGGCAACCGACTTAAATCCCGGTGCCCCGTGCACGTCTTCTCCGCCCCGATTGACCGCGAAGACTTGCCCTGGAAAGGCGATGTCCTCTTTCAATGTCTTGCAGATCGTTGCCCCGAGATTGAAAGCCGCATTAGAGGCGCCGATGACTACTACTGCGGAAGGATTAAAGAATTTATCCATTTCCGCCATTTTTAACTGTGTGTTCATGAACGTAATCTCCTTTTCTGTAAACGATGTTTACATACAAGAACGTCGTTATCATGTCAAGACATTTCCGGGAATTTTTATTCGGTACGGGGAATCTGGGATTTTCTTAAAAGTCTTGCCAGGTTGTGGGCTATTCTCTGCCTGTGCAGCAGCACCTGCTGTATGTTCTTGTCGGGGTGGTTCCGGAAGGTGGCAACAATGCCGGTCAGCGTAGCAAAGAGTGTATGGGACTGATGGCGGACGTTGCCATCCACATTCATCTTCTCGAAGATGATGTCGAAGTGGCCGAGGATTTCTCTTTCAATCACGGTGAGTTTTTCAAAAAGCGTCGGGTCAACCGATCCGCCGAGAAAGAAGTTCATCATCATCTGAAAATATTGATCGTTCAGCGTAAAATATTCGATAAAATCCGCAACGACCTGTTCAATGGCGCCGTCGGGGGACTCATCGATCGTGACAAATATTTTTTCGAATATTCGGCCGATGCCTCTCATGAACGCTTCGGCAAACAGCGACTGCTGATCGGGGAAGTGCCGGTAGATGAGCGCGGGCGATACACCGGCACGTTTTGCGATGTCCCGCATCGTCACTTTCGGAAAAGGCTTGATGGTAAATTCCTTTTCCGCGGCATCGATGATGATGGCGCGCCTTGCCATTTTTTCTTTTTCTTTCAGTTCCGAAAGGACACTTTTCGTTTTCATGCACCCCTGCTCGATTGCGAAGATTTTTCTTTTGCGATTACAATGGACCTTGAACGGTTATGAAATAGCATCGATGGGACGGCGTGTCAAACGCGCTCTCGACCTCCGACCCATCCTAAAGTGAGACCTGGGAAGCGCGAACCCGGGCGCATGCCCGCGTCAGACGACGGCCTCATTGATTTGGGGCTCACAATAAACAACCCGGTTCCTTCCCTGCTGCTTGGACAGATAAAGCGCCTTATCAGCCCAGGCGATAATGGAATCCGGACGGAAATTGAAATCGGGAACGCAGACGGAGACCCCCGCGCTGATCGTGGCCCCGATCTCGTGGCCCTGATAATCGATAGTCATGGAGCCAATCCTCAAAACGGCGTCGCGGGCGAGCTTAACGGCCCGCTCCGCATCCGCGTCGGGTAAAAGGACGATGAATTCCTCTCCGCCGTAGCGGGCGACAATGTCGGTATCCCGTTTGAAGACGGACGTCAGTCTCTTGGCCAGTTCCTTCAGGTAAGCATCGCCCGCCGGATGACCGAAAGTGTCATTGATTCGCTTAAAATCATCGATATCCAGAAGGATGATGCCGATCGTGCTGTCGATGCGCCCCGAACGCTTCCATTCCTTTTCCAGGGCTTCATCAAAATACCGCCTGTTAAAAAGCCCGGTCAGAACATCTGTATTGCTGAGCCTTGTGAGCTCCCGGGATTTTATCTCCAGAAGATATTCATTCTCCAGAGCTTCCCAGTATTCCTCATTGCCGCGGGCCGCGATGAGCACCATGTAAACAGCAAATGAAAAAATCATCAAAGCGAGCGACAGACTTGATCCTTTGATGAGCATGACGATAACAGCCGGCAACAGCATCGCAAAATCATAGATAACGGCCAGCCTGAGATAGGGAACAAAGGCGACCACGCCGCCCGCACATAAGCCGGCTACGCATACCGTCATAACTAGCTGGGTGCTTGATTCGTCTTGTTGAAGCATGACCATTGCCAGCGTCACCCCCCATATGAGGGCGGACAGGATGACACTGCCGAGGAAGATGCCGCTGCTCAGCGCTGTGTAACGTTCAGGAATTTTGGGGGAAATGATCAAATGAGCCAGACGAAAGAGGCACACGCCGACAAGTGTGATGAGAAAAATCAGGGTGAGCGTGGCATGCCTGTCATAGAAATTATCGGCAAAAACAACAACAAAGGACAAAAGGATATAGAAAATGAGACCGAATGACGATCGCTTTTTCAGATCGCTGATGACCCTCTTATTCGTGCTCTGACGTTCAAAAGTCATGATGATCGTGCCTGGCCCTGCTCACTTCGTGGATTTTGCCGCCTCTCTGTGGTTCCGGATTCGGGTATTCCCGATCCGCTGCGAGTCGCCGGCGCGATGCTGATTCCATCCCGGCTTCATTAGCGCCTAAAAAACGGATTTGTCAACCCCTGATCGCTTGGCGGTTAATTTTCATCCCGCCGTAAAATAGCCCGGTATTTTAACCGCGCTCACGCGCGACGAGCGTCAGTTCTCCACAGCTTGCTGCGATATCGCGTCGTTCATTTCATACCTCGACAGCTTGCTGCAAGCTGGTTGATTTGTGTTGACACGTTCCTCCTTTTGCTTTTATAGTTTTTGAACCGGGGATGGCTGCCGTTTCATCGTGAAGACGGAGCACAGCGTTCGTGCGAAATCCATCCGGCCGGTGCATCAGATACCGGCCAACAGACAAGACAGGAGGAATCAGCATGTCCGATCTACTCGCGTATTTGGGCCCGTCCTGGCGCGATGAAGCACTCAAAAGGCTCCAGACCGAGCTTCCGCCGGAAAAGATGAACAACGTCACGACATCCATGTCTAATATCTACAAGAATTGCCCCGGCGGAGACGAAAAATTCCTGTTCGTCGAATGCCGGGAAGGCAAAGTGACCCGCGTGGAAACCGGAAGCGGAGAACCGCCCCAGGCGGAGTTTCGCATCATCGGCGACTATGAAACGTTTGCCAGAATCTCCCGCGCCGAACTGGGCTCGCAAAAGGCGCTTATGACCGGGAAGCTTAAACTCAAGGGCAATCTGGCCCGCGCGCTCAAACTGGCCGCGGTGGCCGATCGGCTGAACAAGGTGTTGTCGCGGATTCCAACCCAATATTAAAGGAGATAAATTATGACCAGGATATTAGATCCCGGCGACAAATATTATATCGACAATCCCGGGCGTGTAGAGGCCATCCAGAAAGAAATGAGAAAACGCGGCATCGACGTGTATCTCGGTTCGCGCATCCGCACCATGAGTTTCGTGATGGACACTTTCTGTCCCTGGCGAAGCTATTTGATCATTCCGCGGGAAGGGCAGCCTGCTTATTTCACATTTGTGGTGGACGCGCTGCGCGTGGCCGACGAAACCTGGCTCGACTCCGACCATGTCCGGGCCTACGGGCCGATGGGCGGTATGGATCAGGTTTCCGCGATCACCGATTACATCAAGGATGAACTCGGCATCCAAAAGGGGCGCCTGGGCTACGAGGACGGGATTTCCACGTACACGGCCGAAGGGAACCTGTCGCACTGGGAATACACGCACTTTAAGGATGCGCTTCCCGGTTTTGAATGGGTCAACGCGCACGACATTGTTGATGCCCTTTCGCTCATCAAGGACCGGGGCACTATCGAACGCTTCCGCACCGCCTCGCTGATTGTCGATGAAGGCCACAAGGCCGCGCGGGCCGCGCTCACAAACGGCGGCTATAAAGGTATGACGGAAACGGTCATCGCCGGGATTGCGGCGCTCGCCATGCGCAGAGCGGGGAGCGTGTCGGAGTGGAACTTTGCGGGCCTCAACGAAATATCAAGCGGCGTCCGCACGGGACTGGGCGCCTGCACGCCGCCCACCACCAAAGAGATCATGGCGGGCGAACCGCTCATGCTGGATTTTCATGCGATGTTCAAACTGGCGCTCGGCGACCATTCTCACAATTATCTGATCGGGCCGGCCACCAAACGGCAGCGCTGGCATGCGGATAATTTTGTCGCGATTATTCAGAAAGTGATTGATCACTACCGTGCGGGAACAACCCCCGGGACGCTCGCCGCCCTGATGATGGATTTTGCGGAATCGCGCGGTTGCGGCGACTTCATCCAGCCGGCCTGCGAACACGGCATCGGTCTTTTCGGCGATGAGTGGCGCATCGGCGCCGTCGTCAATCCGGATCTTCCCTACTGGACGGATCAGGATCACGTCTATCAGGAAAATGAAATGGTCGTCTGCGCGATGCAGTATGCCGCCCCGGAGGAGCATATCGGCTTCCGCTATGAAAATGATATCGTGATTACCAAAGACGGCTGCGAGGTCCTGTCGAAATATCCGCTGGGGATTGAAGAAATTTCCTAGAAGGCCGTGAATGGGTTATTGAGAATGCATCTTCCCTGGCCGCTGGATTTGGCGCGGTTTTTCTGGCAGCGAAAAGTCATGGGCCGCAGGGTTCCGCTGCTGGCAAGCTTCAAGGTTACATACCGCTGCAACCTGACCTGCCTGGCCTGCCCGTTTCACTTGCGCTCATCTCATGAAAGCGGGCATATCAGCTGGTCCGCCGCCGTCGGAGCGCTGGACATTCTGCGGCGCCTAGGCACGCGCCTGGTGGTCTTTGAAGGCGGAGAGCCGCTCCTGTGGCGCGACGGCGCATACCGTCTTCATGACCTGGTCCTTTACGCCCGCCGGCACTTCCTTCGTGTGGCCGTGACCACCAACGGAACGCTGCCCCTGGATGTTCCCGCAAACACGCTCTGGGTGAGCCTCGATGGCTTGAAGGAAACGCAGGACGCTCTCAGAAGCAACTCCTTTGACCGGGTTTGGGCCAATCTCCGCGAAACAAAACATCCCCGTGTGTTTGTCCACTGCACGCTCAATCGCCGCAACTGGCGCGATCTGGAAACGCTTGCGGCTTGGGTCCGGGACGTCCCGGCCGTGCAGGGTATGACCGTTCAGTTCTTTTATCCCTACCATCAGGGAGAGGACGATCTCGCGCTGGATCCCGATGACCGCCTCGCGGCAATCGATAAATTACTGAAACTCAAAAAAAGAGGGCTCCCCATTTTGAACTCGCAGGCCCGAATCCGGGCGATGGCCGATAACCGCTGGCGCTGCCACGATGATCTTCTCATCAACGTCGACCCGGACGGCACCATCACCAGGGGCTGTTATGTCAAAAGCCGCGGTACGATCAACTGTGACGCCTGCGGATTTACGCCCGTCGCTGAAGCTTCCGGCGCGCTGGATTTCATTCCCGGATCGCTCGTGGCCGGATGGAATTTGTTTTTGAAATCGTAAGGGCGTCTCGTACAGCGGATCATTGATCGTGTCGTGCTCAAACAGCATGGGCTGAGCCCCCGACGAAGACCGATCACAGGTGGCCCTTGAGCGGCAAGGGCCGGAAAGATTTCTCCGGATTTCCTTCCGGGATTAAAAAGATGCCTCCGGCTCGTATCGCGGAGTTGACTCAAATGGCCATTTGCTATAGTGTAACATGTGAATGAGTCGGAAGAAAAACTAAAGAAACGCGGACGGTGAATGATATGAAGAGAACAGGAATATCGTTATTGATCGCCGTTTCTTTATGCCTGGCCGTATTCAACGCTTTTTCGGATGATCGATCGCTGACCATAAAAAGCAGAAGTCAGCGTCTGGCGCTGGTGATCGGCAACAGCCATTACGGTTCCGGCCCTCTTAAGAATCCCGTGAATGATGCCCGCGACATATCCGCTGCGCTCACGAAGCTGGGGTTTGAAGTCATCTACGAGGAAGACGCGACGCGCCGGAAAATGGATGAGGCCGTCCGGGCGTTTTATTCGAAGCTTCGCCAGAGCGAAACGGGCCTTTTTTATTACGCGGGCCACGGCATGCAGGTGAAGGGAAGAAATTATTTAATCCCCGTGGATGCCCGCATTGAAACGGAATCCGATGTTGAGCATGAATCGATCGACATCGGCCGCGTTCTGGGCAAGATGGAGGACGCGGGCAATCCCGTTAATATCGTTATTCTGGATGCCTGCCGCGATAATCCGTTTGCCAGAAGTGCACGGTCGTCCGGAGCCGGTCTCGCCCGGATGGATGCGCCGGTGGGATCGATTGTCGCCTATGCGACATCTCCCGAATCCGTGGCCTCGGACGGGACGGGAAAAAACGGCGTCTATACCAAACATCTCCTGAAGCAAATCATGGTCCCCGGACTGACCATTGAACAAGTCTTTAAAGGCGTGCGCAACGGCGTTATTGACGAAACCAACAACAAGCAGGTTCCCTGGGAGTCGACATCGCTCCGCGGGGATTTTTATTTCAGCGGTCCTTCTGCGGCGACCACAACGGACCCCTGTCTGGTCAAATGCGGTCCGAATACGCTGCCGCTGGAAGAAGTCATGCGGCTGTCGCAGGGGCACCTGGTCCTCTATAATCAAATGAAAAAGGACGGGAAGCAGCATCGTTCCGAATTCATCGAGACTCTGAAGAGAATTATCTGCGACTTCAAAAATATTGAAGACGCACTGCAGGCGAACTATGAGGCAACGCGTGATGAAGATGTCAGAAAAACGCGAAGAAACATGGTTCTAACGAGAGACAAATATCAGGAAGAGCTGTGTGAACGGCTGACAAAGAAATAAGCCGGAGATTCTCAGGAGGGAGGGGACATGTCAAGAAACAAAGCAAGCATCGCATTGTCGTTCATTGTGCCGCTATTGATTCTGGTCATGGGCTGCGGTGCGCAGCTTCAACAGGCGAGGACTACTCTTGATGAAGCTAAAGAGTACCAGGAAGCCATCAAACGAACGGGGATGACGGAAAGCATTTCTCCCGATGTGTCCACCGCAGCCAAACACTATACGGACGGCGAACAGAGCTTCGCGAATCGCGATTACAGAAACGCAATCTATTACGGACAGGAAAGTATCACCGCCGCTAAGCGCGTTCTTCTTCAGGGCATTACCCGCACGGTAACCGTGATGAAAGAAGAGATCGGCAGGAAGGTGGAAGAAAATCCGGCAACGCCATTGAAGAAATTAATTCCCAAGCTGGATGAAATATTACAGTACGCCAACCGGGTCCAGGGGGATAATCAGGAACTGGAAAGCATGTCGCTGGTTAAGGCGGCCAGCATCACCAGTGATTTACGGGTTTACGAATCCGATATCAAGAGCAGTCAGCAGGAAAAATTACAATCCGACATTTCCTTTGCCCTGGGCAAATCCGAACTCGCGGACGAAGGAAAAGTCGCGCTTGATAAATTTGCCGACAAGATCGTCGCCATTATCGAAAACAACCTGAAACTCTTCCCGGGTAAGAAGATTATGCTGCAAATTGATGTTTACGGATATACGGATTCATCGGGGTTTTTGCGGGACGGCGGAAATCGGCAGAAGCGGCTTTTGCTCAATCAGAAACTCTCTGAATTAAGAGCCAAAAGCGTCAGCAACCATCTGGATCATTCCCTCTCTGTCCGGATAAAGCCCTACCTGCAGCATGTATCCCTTCAGCCGGGAAAAATCATCGGGAAAGGTGAAGAACTGCCGGCGGGGGTTCAGGCGTCAAATCTGGTTAACGATCCCCACAGGCGTATCTGCCAGATATTCAGCACGGCCTTCCACGATATCAGTCAGTAGTGCGCAGGCAACGATACGGGTGCCTGCCCGGATATCCCCGACGTTTGGTCTTTACGGAAGTTGAGGGCGGAGCCAGGAAGCCGGCGCTTAATTTTTGCCGGAAAATTTCTTCCAGTTCTCATCGGCTTTCCTGATGTTGCCGGGGATATCCCGGCTCCATTTTTCAAACGCCTGGCGGCTGCAATTGAGGTAGAGCTTCCCATCTACGATCTTCCAGATCTCCGGATCGGTGTGAGCCTTGCGGGCATCTGTCATCGCCCAGGCGCAATACCCGTCATATTGCGGCGCGTATTTTTCGGGGCTTCCGGCAAACAGATCCCGGTTCTCTGGGGTTATGAATTGCCAGGTCATGCCATGCCAGGTATAATTAAACGACGCGCTGCCTTGCAACGCCTTGCCTTCCGTGAAATAGGCGACGGCGTCGTATCCCTTGATCGCCGGCGCATCCATCTGCGCCATTCCCGAAGCCGTTTGGCCGGTTCCCGTAAGTGCCATCAGTACAAATGAAAAACTCATGAGAAGGCCCCTTGTTCCTTTCCGTAAGTTCATGGTCCAAACCTCCAAAGTTTCCGTTGTCATCCGTATTAAAAATATAATCCTGGAGAAGTGAAAGGCAAGCCCCTGAGGGGACAGTAAATGACAGTCGCCTGCCGTCGTTGAAAGTGTCTCTTAGAAAGACAGGCAACTGCCGGCTGCTAAGCCCGGTTACGGCCTGTCCGGATCAAGGCCTCTGAGGTTGTCCGCCGTATTTTGACGTTCCATGGCAATTTTGGTGACCCGTTTGTCGAATTCGGGGTGCTTTCTTCTCAGCCGGTGAAAGCTATGCTGGGAAAGCTTGTAGACATCGCAGTAAGAAAGGGCCCGGACGGAGGCGTTGCGCTTTTCATTCTGAAGAAGCGCGGCTTCGCCGAAGGGCGAGCCCTCGGCCAGCACGGCGATGCGCTTTTCGTTCGCGATCACTTCCACGCTTCCCGTGCTGAGAAAATACATGCAATCGCCCAGTTCCCCCTGCCGGATCACGAAATCGCCCGGCAGAAAAACAAGCGGCTCCAGTTCCTCGATGACTTCGTGAATGAAAACGTCGTCCGCATTTTTGAAGAGCGATACTTTTTCGATGATGCCCCGGTTGAGATACAATGAAATCTCGAGCCTCAGCGTCCTGGGAAGCGTCGTCATGAAATCGACATCGGTAATTCCTTTGCGCGTTTCCCACAGGTAGTTGTAATAATTCCGGACACGGTCGCGGATGGGCGCGGGAATATGCTTGGTCCGCATATAATTGCCGACTTCTTCCATCTTGGTCCGGAAGTCCGCCCGTGCCGTGTCGATGTTGACAATCAGCGTGGCCACGTTGCCGATGATGTAGCCGAACATGCCGACGCCGATGATCTGGACGATGATCGTGTAAATGATCTGGAGGTTGCTGTCATGACTGGGTCCGTAGTCGCCGTAGCCGATCGTGGCGATGGTGGTGATGCACCAGTACAGAGCACGGATGTACTGATCCCCGAATGAGCGCGCCGCTTCGCTGGCTCCGATGGCGATCCAGCCCAGGGATATGAAATGCGCGATCAGCGCAAACCAGAAGAAGAACACGATCAGGCGCAGGAGTGCGGGCGGGATACTGACGAATTCCGTGAGTGCGTTGAACGTTGTGGAAATCTTGATCAGCTTCAGCAGTCTGAGCAGCCGAAAGAGGATCAGGACCTGATAGACCAGTGTCCCCGACGCGTCCTGGCACGCGAACAAAGCGAACGCAGGAGCAAGGGGAAGCGTCGCGAGAAGGTCCGGGAAAAACCAGGTGCGGAGATAATGTCTTGCCACCGATTTCCGGTCCGCGAGGACGTTCAGTCCGGTTTTTACCTGGGTACTGAAAATGACGATGATGTCGAGGCAGAAAAGGATGGTAATCAGCCAGTAAAGCAAATCCGCGGGGTCCTGTCCGGACACCATCCGGTACGGGATGATGAGACCGGAGGCGAAGACGGCGACGACCATCACAAAATCCCAGCCGATCTTTATCTTGCTGTTATAGGGAATCAACGGAATCTTCACAACGCGGGACTCCTCGAAGGAGATTGCGATACCGGCAAACGGTATCAAAAGAGCACCCTGCTGTCAAAGGGGAATAGCGGCCAGGAGTTTCCAGGGGAAGACGGCAGGCGGCCCAAGTCAAAAGAAAGCTGAAGCGGGGATCCGGATGCCGTATCCGGCAATGGACTAAAAAAGTTAATTGCATCCATCGCTTAAACAAAAATGTATAAATTCCTTGATGTCACTGCCAAAATGATTTAAAGACCCTACGAACCGATTCATATGTATTAAACGTACGGCACGGCACGATGCGCAAATCAAGGGGAGGAGATATATGCCTGACTATAGAATCAAGATAAGCGAGACGAAAGAAGAAGATCTGGACTATCATCATTACCTGGTAACGGCGAAAAATGAAGACGAGGCAAGAAAGTTCACGATGAGGTTTATGGAGCGCTTCATCGATGACGATAATGATCCGGATATCATCGAAAACGGTTACACGTTCTACAATAAAGCGGTTGTTGTTAAACTGGAGTCCATCAAAGAGACGACTAAGGAACAGTTCAAGGATTTTCTGCTGAAGCTCCACACCATCAACATGACCTGATCCGGATGTCATAACCGGAGAAGCCGCGAGCAGCTGTCCAGAACGAAAAAGCCGGACGGGGGAGATACAGCATGTCCGAAAAGATCACCGAAGCATTGCCCGGAAACGCGACAGAAGCGCAGGGCCTTTTAATTAAAGCCTTCCACGAAAAATGCGGCAGCGACGCTTTGCCTGCAATCGATGACATTCTCGGCCGCCAGGGGCGGGCGCTGGGTCTCAAAGCCGCAGGCAAGCTTGCGGACAAGAGGCTGTCGACTGTGGCCGCGGCCTTTGCCAAAAATTTCGATCCGGCAACCGTCGACGTTCCATGTTTATCCGATGAAAAATTTCAGATCGTGGGAACAAAATGCCCGTTCGGGTTGGAAAATACATCGCGCGAGCTCTGTGAAGCGGTGATGGCGATTGATCGCGAATATTTTGCTGCGGCGACGGACGGCAGGACCACGCTCACGATTTTGCAAACCAGAGCCGCGGGTGATCCGGTCTGCGACACCGTTTACACAGCCCCGGCGCCGGGCTCGGAAACGTGATTCCGGCGGGGTCATGGGCATGTTCCCGCTCCTGACCCATGGCTTGAGAGCACTGATGCAAACGAGACGTCAGGAGAAGCCCTTCCTTCCTAAATCCATTCCAGATATTTCAAAATGAGGTCGACGCTTTTATCGAGGCCCAGTCTGCCCGTATCGATCGCCAGGTGGTAACGTCGCGCGTCCGCCCACTCTCTGCCTGTGAAGGTGCGATGATAGAGCGCTCTTTCCTTATCGCTTTGCTCAATCATTTTTCCGGCGGCTTCCTCCGATACATTGAACATCTTCTGCACACGGCTGATCCGGGAAGCCGTTTGATCGTGTATAAACAGGCTGACGTGATTCGGATGGTCGCGAAGAACATGCGAGCCGCTTCGTCCGATGATGACGGCCGAACACTCATTCGCGATTTGCCTGATGGCTTCCGTTTCCGCTTCAAATAACTCACGGCTGGTCGGCACGTTGTTTTTGGGCGGTATGTAAACGTCGGGTGCTCCAATGGAATAGGAGCGCAAAAGCGATTTCCAGAAGGAGCTCAGTCGTTCCTCGCGCGGGGCCAGGGCAGCTTCGCCGACCGAAAGCTTCTTTGCGGCTTCGCGGATGATTTCCCGGTCCGCATACAGGATGTTCAGTTTCTTCGCGAGCTGCTGTCCGATATACGCTCCTCCGGACCCCAGCTGACGGCTGATCGTGATGATGAAGGGTGACGTGGTCATTCTTTATTCCTCCTGTGTTTCATTTACTTCCAATCGCATGAAACAGGCTGGTCCGGCGTCGCCGGGGCCGACACTCTTTTCCCGAGCAAAAAATGATACAGAACAATGGCCGCCAGAATTAAAGCAATCATGGCCAGGAATGACCCCCGGTATCCGGTAAACGGAATCAGAGATCCCAGCAGATAGGGCCCGGCGCCGAACCCGAGATCGACGAAAATAAAAAAAGTCGATGTTGCCAATCCCAGTCTGTTTGCGGGGATCCCTTTGATGGACATCGCCTGCGCGCAGGAGATGAAGTTGCCGTATCCCAGACCGATGATGGCGCCGGCGGCAAGCAGTGTGATTCCCTGACTGGCCTGACTGAATAACAGCATACCCACGCAATAAATAAAAAAGCAAGGATACATGACAATATTGGGTCCGCGGACGTCCAGCAGGCGCCCCGAAAAAGGTCTGGAGACCAGGACCGCCACGGAATATACAAGGAAGTAGAAGCTCGCCGCTTTTTCCAGGTGGAGATCCACCGCATATAAAGACATGAACGCCAGCACGACCGAATAGCTGAGTCCGATCGTCAAGGCCACAAGCGATATGGGCATTGCCTTCAGTTCCAGATATCTCGAAATCTGAAATTGTTCCTGGGCTTCGGGCCGAACCGGCTCGGGCTTTGGGTCGGTCCGATCGGTCACCCAAAAAGACAGGATAAAACTGACAAAGGCAAATATCGAAACGACAACGAAAATCATCAGTGAATGCAGATAATGAAGCGAAAGAATGCCCAGAAAAGGCCCCAGCGCCACCCCCAGGATCGCCCCCAGGCTGTAATAACCGATGCCTTCGCCGCGCCGGTTGTCCGGAATAATCTGGGCGACGATCGTTCCTGTTGCGGTGCTGGCCACCCCGTAAGCGATGCCGTTAAAAAGTCTGACGATGATCAAAAGGGTCAAATTGACCGCGGCAAAATAGAGCAGGGAAGTGATGATAAAAAGGATGGTTCCGATCAGTAAGATCTTCTTGCTGCTGGTGATTTCCGTCAGGCGCCCCGCCCCCAGACGCCCGATCAGAGCCCCGATGATAAAAATCCCCGCCACGAGTCCGGCAAGACTCGCGGACGCCTGAAATTTATCTACGGCATATGCGGCGATCGTAACCAGCAATAAGAAATGGATTAAAAATACCAGAAAATTGATTACGGACACCGTTACAAAATCTTTTGTCCATAATTTTTCCGTGTCCATGTGATATGCCTTCTAAAAGTCCCGAATTTATTTCCAACAGGCTGTTGAAAAAGGCTCATATCCCGCGTTGCGCTTCGGCTCTCGCATGCTCACGTACGTTTGAGTACGCTCCGCTGCTCGATCCTCACGACGCCTTGTCTCTAAGCCTTTTGTTTCGCCTTCGGCTCAACCGGCAGGGAAGCGGCTCTAGACATGATGCGCCTCCCTGCGGGAGCGCGCCCCCGGGGGAACACCCTGCTAAATGAAACAAGAATAGAAAAGTCAGATCTCCCGGCGGTACATGTTTAACAAAAGCCACTGGGAAATATGCATTATCTAGTGCCCACCTGGAAAATAAGTTGTCATTTCGACGCGTGCCCTCGAGTGACCTTCAGGTCATCAGGGTAAGAAACGAAGTGACTGAGAAATCTATAAAAAATTATTGAAAAGATTTCTCTCTACGGTCGAAATGACAGAATACTGGTGCCGGCGGCCCAGATTTTGGGGCCGCCAGCATTACAATACAGTATGAAGATTTAGCGCTGCAAGTTCTCGATGACCGTCGCCACGCCCAGACCGCCGCCGCAGCACGAGCTGAAACAGCCGTACCGGCCGCTTCTGCGGATGAGCTCCTTCATGGTGAAAATGCAAAGACGGGCGCCGGATGCCCCATTGGGATGGCCGAAGGCGATTGCGCCGCCGTTGGGGTTCCACTTATCGCTGAAACAATCCACTTTATCGCCGGTCTGCTTTTCCAGTTCCTTGGCCACCGCCAGATTCTGAACCGCAAAGGCTTCGTTGCATTCGATCACGTCCATCTCGGAGAGCTTCGTGCCCGCGCGCTTGAGCGCGATCGGCACCGCATAAGCCGGGCCGATGCCCATGATCTTGGGATCCACGCCGTAGTCACCGCCGGCAACCCAGCGGGCCATCGGTTTGTAACCCAGCTCTTCGGCTTTTTCCCGGGTCATCATGAGCACAAATGCGGCCCCGTCATTGCGCCCGGAAGAATTACCCGCCGTCACCGTGCCGTCTTTGATAAACGCGGGGGGCAGGGCCGAGAGCGCTTCCATCGAGGTTGCCCGCGGATGCTCGTCCACTTTGAACTCAAGCGGCGGATTCTTCTTGCCCTGAGGAACCAGGACGGGAATAATTTCCTCAACGAAATAACCGGCCTCGATGGCCTTCTTGGCCAGCACCTGACTGCGCAGACCGAATTCATCCTGGGTCTTGCGGGAAACGTTGTACATTTTCTGCAGGGCTTCCGCCGTAAGTCCCATATTCCGCGTTGCCGGATCCAGGGTGGGGGAAAGCGACGTCTGGATGGGCAGCGGGGGAATCATTTTAAAAGGTTCGGTGGCCATGGAAAATCTGGCCGTTGCCTGGCTGTAGGACTCCGCGCCGCCGGCAATCATGATGTCGGCATGGCCGGCCAGGATTCTGTAGGCTGCGTGGTTGATCGAATCAATCGCCGAACCGCACTGCATCTCTACGTATGATGCGGACGTGCTTTCGGGAAGGCCGCTCGCGAGTGTCACCCAGCGGGCCGGATTGATCGCGGACGTAGCGCCCAGGGCCGAGCCCATATAAACCGCCTCAACGACGCCGCCCTTTTCCAGAATTTTCGATTTTTCGACGAGCCCTTTCAGGCCCAGACCACCTAACTGCTCCATTGTAAAATTCCGCAGCGTTTTTCCCATTGTACCGAAAGCCGTGCGGGCTCCGTCGACAAATACAACTTCTTTCTTGCTCATGTTTCATCTCCTATATATGAATTTTTTTTGATCACTTTTTTAAGCGGCTTCCCCCTGGCATTCTAAGGTCCCTGCAACTTTGTTTCATGCCCGTTTCAGGCGTAGCATTTTTTTTAGTTTTGTAAAATATTAATAATTATTTCCGGAAATGCAAGATGATTCCAACTTGGAAAGGAAAATTTTCTTGACACCCGGAACCCCGGGATGTACTTTGAAATCACAGTTAACCGGTTTTTTCGGCGGTCGAAGAAACAGGTTGATAGGAACATTATGTTTAAAAGTACTCTTGCAGTTTTCGTTGTCTTCGCAATTTTCTTATTCTCCGGGGTAACTTCACCAAACTGCTGTGCTGCAGACACCTGCCTTGCGTGTCACGGCAACGCAGATCAATTGAAGTCGATGATCAACGATGAAGACTTCAACAAACCCCCGGGCGGGGAAGGCTATGGGTGAGCCGGACCTCCTCCGCGGGTTACGGAGGCCTATAAAGGATTTTTGGTTACACAGGAAAGTCTGACCAAAGATATTCATTTGAAGAGAAGCTGCCGGGAATGCCATAAGGGAAACGCCGAAGCCGCAAAAAAGTCAGATGCCCACCAGGGTTTGATCGCGAAGCCGTCCGAAAACATCGATACCTGTGCGACCTGCCATAAAGACATCAGCAGCCATTATAAAAAATCTCTCCATTATACGACAGCCGGTCTGCGCAAAGGCATCCATAAGCGCTTTTCCGCAGCGCAGGCCCAACAGTTTGACGCAAAAGTGTTTGAACAGTCCTGCCGGTCATGCCATGCCACCTGTGGAGACTGCCATGTGAATACGCCGACCATTTCCGGCGTCAATCAGGGCCTCTTCGCCAATCATCGTTTCCAGAAAAAAAATGAAGACAAGACCTGCGCCGCCTGTCACGGCGGACGGGTTTACGCGGAGTTTACAGGAAGAGACAGCGGGGTCAGAGATATACACTTTGAAAAGGGGATGAAATGCCTTGATTGTCACAAGGCGCAGGAGCTTCACGGAAACGGCACGGAAGCGGACAGCAAAGCCAACGTGCAGGGGAAACAGTCCTGCACGGACTGTCATAAACTGGATGCTTCCGCCCCCAGCGGCAAAGTCCATGCGCAGCACGCGGCGAAAACCAGCTGCCATGCGTGCCATGTCGCAAGCGCTTACAATCAATGCTCATCCTGCCATATCGGCAAAGGGGCCTCGTCATCCCAGGCTTTTCTTCTCGGCAGGGATCCTCAAAATAAAGACCGTCTGGTGACCCTGCGACTGACGCCCGCCGTCAGAGACACTTTCGCCTCTGCGGGGATTTTTATGGATAACTTTGATCGGAGCGCCAATTTCTGGGCGGCGCCGATCCACAACATCCGCAAGAAAACGGCGAGGACAAGGACCTGCGGGCCATGCCATACGGCCGATAAAGAAGGCTTCCTTACCGCAGAGTCGTTGCCGAAAGACGGTTCCAAGCAAAACAGTGCTTTGATCTATGATCAAAAAGCGTTCAGAGTTTATAAGAAGCAGTAACAATAAAGAATGAAGGAGGAAAATCATGTTAAGGTTTTTGAAGACCTGTTTCCCCGTGGTCCTTGCGGGTTGCCTGCTGTTTGCGGCGCCGGTGATGGCCCATGGAATCAAGGGAAATCTTGTGAGCATCGATTGGCTTGAGAAAAATCTAAAAAAGCCCGATGTTCTGGTGCTGGACGCGTCAGTCACGCAACAGTACACGGCAAAACACATTCCGGACGCGGTCAGCGTGTCATTTACCCAGGAAGAGAGCAAGTCGCAGGGTGTGAACCTGTCTTACGGCGGTGGTGTGGATTACTTCACCGACACGGAAAATTGCCCCTATGCTTTTCAGGAGATGCCCGTCAATGAAATGACCAAACTCTACCAGTCCTGGGGGATAAGTCCGAACAAAAAGATTGTCATTTATGACCAGGGCGGACAATTTCTGGCCACCAGGCTTTTCTTCTCGCTGTACTATCATGGCTTCCCGACCAAGAATCTTTACATCCTGGACGGCGGCCTTTCCAAATGGCAGGAAGAGGGATTACCGGTAACCAAAGAAGTGACCCCCGCGCCTAAAAAAGGGACTTTCAAAATTACGAAAGTCAACGAAAACATCAAAGTGCAACTGCCGGAGTTTCTGGCGGCCAGCGGTGATCGAGTTAACAACGTCCTGGTGGAAGGGCTTCCCGCCGTCTGGCATTTCGGGGAGGCGCTGAACTATGACAGACCCGGTCACATTCCTTTTGCGATCATGCTGTCGTTCACCGATTTCTTCAATCCGGATAAAACATACAAGTCGCGCGAAGAAATTCAAAGGATGCTCACGTATCTGGGGATCAGGCCGGAACAGCGTGTGTATACGCATTGAGGGGGCGGAATAGGCGGCAGTGTGCCGTTCTTCGCCCTGAAGTTCATTGTCGATTACCCGAAAGTTAAACATTTTACCGACTCTCAACTCGGATGGCTCTACGATGAAAGAGAGCTTCCGTTCTGGACGTATGACGCCCCGTACCTGATGCGAGGCACAAGCTGGCTGCAATGGTGGGGTGGTCAGAGGACCAGAAGCCTCGGCAGTATCCACGTCAGCATTTTGGATGTGCGTTCCGCCGATGCCTATAAACAGGGGCATGTGCCCTTTGCGTTGAACATCCCTGTGGACGTGTTTAAGGATAACGTCAAAAACGCCGGAGCATTGGCCAGGATTTTGGGGCCTGCCGGCGTCAACGCCGCTGATGAAGCGGTTGTCATTTCCGGCGCGGGCATCACGAAAGACTCTGCCCTCGCATTTTTGCTCCTGGAGAAGCTGGGGCAGAATAAAGTTTCTGTTTTCATGGATTCCATGGAAAAATGGGCGGAGCGCGGTTTCCCGCTGAAAAAAGACGCGACCGTGGTCGGACCTAAAAAAGTCCGGCATGATCTGTCCATTCCGCCCACTGAATACCCGGCCAAGTTCCGCAAGGACATCATCATTACCGATCCGAAGAGCACAAAAGGACTTTACCCCAAAGTCTTTATCGCTTCAGGCAAGGATGTCCCCGGGAAAGCTGTGGAGGGCAAAGTTGTTCATGTTCCCTACACGGAGCTCTTAAATGCGGATGGCAGTCCGAAAATGGCAAAGGATACCTGGAATATTCTGGCCAAAGCCGGTGTCCCGAGATACGCGGAACTCGTTTGCTTCTCGGATGATCCCGGAGAGGCGGCGGTAAACTATTTTATTCTTAAACTCATGGGCTACCCTGATATAAAGGTGTTGGTCTTCTAATCGCCCGTTCACTGTTTGGGAAGAGGGGTTCTTCAAAAGAGAACCCCTCTTTTTTCATCAGGCGGTGAAGTTCCGCAATGGCCGTAATGCTTCAAAATATTAGGGCCAGGTCTTGAAAAATGAGTTTTCAGCCTCCGGGCGAATGTAGGGAACATTATAGGATCTAAGGTAATTCTTTAGCAACTTTGGCGATGAGTATTCCCATTGCTATAAGAGCGGCAATGGATAGGGGTATTTTCCATTGTTGTCCGGCCATCTTATAGAAGGCAAATATGATCGCAAGACATAGAAGGCCCTTTATGCCTGTGGTCAGCGTTAGGCCGTAGATCAAAGTAATGGCTGCATATGCGAGCAAAGACAAAAGTGTGATTAGCCCAGCCAGGTGAGCTATGAAAGGGTATATCCCCAGTGTACGTTTATCGAAAGCAAATATCCAGAAGGCTAATGCCGCTGCTGCAATCGACCACTCTTGAAGTCGCTCCGGTTTTACAACCCATGTCTCCTGATGCATAAAGGAAGCCGTCAGGAGTATAAGTGCAACAAGAATAGCACCAAGACTGAGAATGAATTTATGAACTCCGTAGGCGCCGAGCACGCCGATTGCCATTAAGAGAACCAACACAATCCATCCGAGAATAAGTTCAATGCTGATCCTAAGATAAAGGTTGCTGCGAGGGCTATGAGAAGGAAAAAGATCGCCTGGCCCCATGCCAGTTTTATGATGAATTGTCTGGATGATTTGTCATCGTTCATCATGTTTCGTCCAATTTAGTCCCGCCCAACGGAAAGCTGCCCCGGATCGGACCCTGCGGCTGTGAGCGGCTTTGTTGATCTCGTCAGAGCCGGCTCAATATTTCCTCCACTGACGCCACTTTGGCAAACAGACCGCTCAGGGCTGCCATGAATGCCGCATGGACATTTTCGGCAGAGACATTCGTACCGTTAAAGGACAAGGCTTTTGCAGCACAGGCATCATGAGCCAGAACGCACCGGAATCCATAGTCGCTTGCCGCACGCGTGGTGGTATCAATGCACATCTGGGTCATCATCCCTGCGATTACAAGCTGTGAAATCTGATTCTCACGCAGATGTTCCAGTAGCTGCGTTTCACGAAAGCTGTTGGGGTAGTGTTTTTGAAAAACTGGTTCGCCGCTATCCGGTTCCACGCTCTTATGGATTTGCACTCCGGGTGTATTGGGCAAAAAGAAGGTTGCATCGGGTCTTGCGGAGATATGTTGAATGTGAATGACGGGCAGCGCTTTTTCCCGAAACGATTGAAGGAGTTTCGCCGCCTGCGCCGCCGCCGCAGTGCTCCCCTTAAGCTCCATTTTTCCACCAGGGAAGTAGTCGTTTTGAATGTCGATGAGCAGCAATGCTTGTTTCATGGGTAACCTCTAGCAAAAAGTTGAGTCGGAGTCCAGCGAGACGTGAGCTGCTCTAACTCCTTGTTCAGATCTCCTTTTATGTTATTACCGGTACGCCCGCTTGTGAGAGTACACTTTGGATTTCTTGCACAGAATAACTCTTTTTCGCCGTAATATGAATGACAGGAATACCAGCAGCCTTGAGTATGTTGTCAACGAGCTGGTCCCGGTTTTGTCTTTTTGATTGGCTGTGGGTGCTATCGTCAAGTTCCACTACAAATTGAACGCTCAGGGACGTTGGATCGCATGCAACTATGTCAACATGCTTGCTCTGAATTTTATTGAGGGCACTTTGCCGTGCCCTATTCGTCATTCCGCTTTTCACCTTCACGATATCTGCCAAACGGACTTTCCCCATGAAACGATGGCGACCATTATCTGCCTGTTCAAGTACGCCCAGGAAAGAGCGTTCGGCAGGAGAGAACAACGCATGTTTCTTCTCATATGGGTAGTTCTGCGCCCCTTGGGCTTTTTGTCTCAGAATTACTTTGATTACAGCAACGACGGCCAAGAGGAGGATGAGGATAAAGACCAGAGATAGAAGGCTATTGAACATTTGTGAGTGTTCCTTTCTTATGCAGAACGAAAAAATCACCCGGAGCGTTAGCGATCGCTTGTATGTTCTTGTTAATCGTCTTTTTTACGTTATTGTTACCATCGTTTTTATTTAAAATCGTGCCCAAACCATTTGCCCGAATTTTTCGAGATATCTCTGACCACACTAATAATTCTCTTAAGGCAACTATGAACCATAAAGAAATCAATGGCGGGGATAGACTTACCTTGAAATGTAGTTAAGTCAAATGTAGTGCCATCAGGGGGACCAAAACTATGAACTGCAGAAACGCGAAATCGGCTGTAGATTATAGCGGCAAATGTGCCGCGCCATATTTCCTTATGGACAAATTCAAGTTCAGTAGCATTCAAATGTGGAGCAAGCAGTTCAAGTATTTCATGCTCTTCGTAAAGTCGTCTGTCGGCGACTTGGAGCTTGTCAGAAATAGTATGTAGAATTGTCTTCCACTTTCTGCGTTCTGATAGTTTATTGAGGGCATCATCTAGCATTTTGGGATGAACGTAAGCAAAGATTTCATTTCCACCATGTTCTTTTAGGATAGCGACATAATTGTAGTTGCTGCGATCGTCTGGCCAATATAAGGCGGATGCTAACGCATCAATATAACAAGCACACAGGATACGCGCTTCGTCCCGTTTGTCAGCCTTGTAAAGCTCCCTTAGATAGTTTGCTTTATTATCATAGTCATCAAAGAAGGCATCGATAAACTCTATTTTTGCTCTTTGGTTTTCCTCTGCAACAGACGACATATTCATGTTCCTAATCGTACCCAGATAACTTTATCCTTAACGAAAAGATCAGCCGGATCGAAGCGATCGGGTGGATTGCACTTGCTAGGCCTTGATATTTGATGCGCTAAGTAAGATATGTGTCTCTCCGGTATCAGCAATCTTATTAAATGATAATTCCAGTGTTCTTCCATCTACGTTAAAATTAAAACTTGCTGTCGTGGCGATATCTTCATTACTTGAAGTATTTGAATATTGTTTCACTGCTGCTAAAGGTATTGCCTCTATTCTTAACGTTATTTCTCCTTGAAATAAGATTTCTCTGATTCTTACATTACCTTGCTTTGTTTCAACAACGTAATGACTATTATCTTGTGGATAAATGGCTCTTAAATTTATTTTTTTTGAACCACCTAGTGGAATTAATTCATCATACAAACCATCAATGTTAGCCGCTGCAATAATAAAGGCGGTACCCACTGAAATATGATCTCCTGTTTCAGTTGATAATAATAGTTTTGCTTTAGAATTATTTTCTTTTAATATTTCTCTCAGGGCATTCCGGGTGTCTTCACTTTCATTCTTATCTATCATAAGACGGGCATCTTCAAGAATACCGCCACGCTTACGAAGACGTATTTTGTCCAATGGAAGCCAATTACTTATTTTATCTACATCCGTTTCCGTAACTGTTCTAATCTCAATACCTGATTCTTTAGCATACTCATTAGCACCTTCTGAAAATCCCGTCGTAGAAACAGCAATTATCTTATCAAAGTTAAATCTATCTCTTCTACCAACAAGTTGTTCTATCCACGCTCCCGGCGCAGGACCTTGTGTCGGTCGATCTCTGCACTCAATTAACCACTTGAATTTTGTTGTACCAACTTTACCTTCGATCTCAATATCGAATTCTGCAATTTGAACCCCATCGTCGTTATACACTTTTTCATTGGGTGAAATAGAGATATTGTGCGGAAGAAGAATTTGTTCAATTTGCTTAACAAAGCTCTCTAATAATTTTCCTGTATTACACATTATATATTCCTGGTCTGTGGCCTAACGAAAAGCTCAGCCGGAGCAGCCCAGAGGGCTGCGATCGGCTGTAGCGACGGGTTATGTTTCGTTGTTTGGACCTCGTGCAAGATACTTAGCGACTTCAGCATTACGTACTTCTAAAATTCCCTTTCGTGTGTCGCGTACAAAGGCTTCAATAAAATGGCTTTCATCCTTATGCCTTATGTTTTTCAAAACCTCTTCAATTGTAAAATCGGACATATATATAAGGCTGTGCGCGATAAAGAATAATGGTGCGACAATGTTTTTCTGCGTTATGTCCGACATAATTTTGGAACTCTCTCGAAAATCTATCCTTCGTGCATGTTCCACTTTAATTGTAACAATATTTTCAATTTCTTTTGGGTCATAGAGTTTGCTTAAAGTACCTTGAACATTATTAATGTAAGAACTTTGGGCAGCAAAAGAATCAATTATTGATTTCTGAGCAGTAATCCCATTTTTTAGCGTTAACAGAAGGCGTGCAAACCATACAACGAGGATCCAGATTCCCGCAATTCCAACAAATCCGATAATTTGCATGTAATCAATATGGCTCATAAGATATCTTCCTTTTTGCATAATTCTCGGTAATTACTTTTAACATAACAATTAATATACTGATCCCGTAAAATCTGGTTCCCGGTGCAAAAGACTTTTCAACCGCTTAACAGAAACTTGTTTAAAATCAACACAATATGAATTACGTATTCGGTAAAAGTTCCTTAATACCCAGCAAATACCGAGTACGTATTTTATGGCTTTTTTGTGAAACGTGGTCAAAATGTCTATGTAGATGGAGGTTCACGGATGAATCAGATCTTGCCTCAGTTTCAGAAATATGTCGCCGAGCGCATGCTTGCACCGGCGAGACAGATACCTTTCCTGACCGGTTGGGCAAGCAGATTCATTCGTTGCTCCAATGGACGAAATGATAGTCCATTCGATATGAAAATTCAATTATTTCTTGATGATCTAAAAGAAGACCGATCCGTATAGGTTGATCGCGGAAGGGCCCCGAACTACCCCAGTTCAAAACTGGTCACGCCGAATATTTTCGTAAGCGGCAGAGAAGGGGCTTCGCCCAAATACATGCGGGCGGTTTCAAAAACCATGGGCATGTTGTTGCGGCGAACGAGCGCGCAGGCGGCGGCATTGGGCTCGGGGATGTCCAGAAAATATTCTTCGCCGGGTATTGTGTCGATCAGAGCCCGGAATAAATGTTCGGCAATTTCTTCGTGGTCGGCAAAGAGCGGTCCGATCTTGTGGCCCTGCCGGCATTTCCGGATAACCCCGTAACCGGATAACTTCCCGCTCTGCACATAGCCGAAGGCCGTGCTGTCCGGCTGATTGATCCAGCAATTAAGAAAGGCAGCGCGTTTGGCAGGGAACATACCGCGATCGTAAATGGCTACATCATTGAAAGGACTTTTGCGCAGGTCTACGATTTCGGGAACATTTTTCTGGCTTTGCAAACCGGCTCCGCGATAACGGATATTGCGATAGGCTGTGAGAAAACCCAATTGCCGATACGTTTCCTGCTGGGCAACGACCGCATCGTTTCCTACGGTGCGGCTGCCGATGTACGCCGTAGCGGTCCTTGCAAGCTGATGGCCGATGCCATGGCTGCGCAGCCCGGGTTCCACAATATAAAATCCGGCAAAGCCAAAGTGCTCATCGTAGGCCACTGCCGACAGGCATCCAACGGGCTTGCCGTTTAGCTCGGCGATGAAAAATCCATCAGGGTCTGCCGTATAAAAACACTCCGCATCGTGCAGGCCAGGATTCCAGCCTTCCCGGGCGGCCCAGTCAATGGCCAGACGAACGTCTTCCCGATTCATCCTACGAACAATTACATCCCTGATCTCATCCATTGGTGTTTCCTACACTCGTGACGCTTTCCTGGCCAAAATATTCTGCCGTTTCCAAAGGCACTGATCACATGAAGGACGCGCGGGCAGCAATCAGGATGAAGCAGCGGCAGCCCGAAGAAGGTAAGTTTCATCCGGGAACCGGGTCAGATTTTCAGTCCTGCCATGTATCCTTCATGAATGGCATCGAGCGCTTTGCGGATTTTCACAGCGTCCCCGATAACGACGATCTCCGGAACTTTTCCCGTAAGTGTTTCGGCAAGTTCGTTCACAGGTTCGACGCCCGTGGCCAGGACAATCGTATCGAAGAGGCCGATGTTTTCTTCGCGGCCATCCTTCTCGATGATCAGGCCTTCGGGGCGCACTTCTTTGACTTTGGAGCTAACGCAAATACGGACATTTTTTGCCGCCAGGTCTTTGAGCAAAAACTCTCTGGCCGAAAGCGTTACGTCCCCGGCGATCCGGGGCAGCATTTCCACAATCGTCACCTGCTTTCCGTGATACGCCAGATGGTGCGCGGTTTCCGTGCCGATCATCCCGCCGCCGATGACGGCAATGCGGCCTTTGGCATCGGCTTTTCCGGTGAGGACATCCTGAGCAGTCACGATATTGACCTTGGGCGGACAGGCGAGGGCCATGGCGAGCGGCTTGCTGCCCGTCGCGATGATCACGACATCGGGCTTCTGCTCCGTGACGATGTTCGCGGTAAGCTCTGCCGCCAGATGGATGGAAACGTGATAATCGGCCAGCTGCTTTTGCAGCCAGATGATGAATCCGGCGATCTCGCCCTTGTGCGGCGGGATGGCGGCGGTATGAAACTCGCCGCCCAGCTTTGCGGACTTTTCAAAAAGGTGGACCTCATGTCCCCGCCTGGCGGCGACCATGGCGGCTTCCATTCCGGCGGGTCCACCTCCCGCGATAAAGACTTTTTTGCGCACGTCCGCCGGTTTGATCGCAAGTTCGGCTTCTCTGCCCAGCGTGGGATTGACCATGCAGGTCGCGGGCTGGTAAACGGATATCCGGCCGATGCAGCCCTGCAGGCACCCGATGCAGGCATTGATGTCGTCGATCTGACGCCGCGCGGCTTTATTGGGCAGCTCCGGATCGGCAAGCGACGCCCGGCCCATCGCTACCAGATCGGCCTTGCCGGAGGCAATTACTTCTTCGGCCAGAAAGGGATCGTTGATTCGTCCGACGGTGATGACCGGAATGCGGACAACGCTCTTGACCTCGCGGGCATAATCGGTGATCCAGCCGTGGCCGACCGCGGCGGGCGGCGCAATGGCGTAAAAGCTGCCGTACGTGCCGGCGGAGATGTGAAGTGCATCAATTGAAGCCTCTTCCAACATGCGGCTGATCGCTTTTGTGTCTTCAATATTTCTGCCGCCGGGGACAAGCTCGTCCCCGGATATCCGGAAGATGACGGGAAAGTCTTTGCCTACCCGGGCGCGGACGCTGTCGAGAATCTCCAGCGGGAAACGCATCCGGTTCGCCAGGTTTCCGCCGTAGGCGTCGGTCCGCTTGTTGGAAGCGAGTGACATGAACTGGGCAATCAGGTAGCCGTGACCGCCGTGGATTTCCATGCCGTCAAATCCCGCTTCTTTGACCCTGCGGGCGCAGTCGCCGAATTGCCCGACAATCCCGGCGATCTCAGGCCCCGTGAGCTCATGGGGCATCTCCTGAAGCAGCGGGCAGGGAAGAGGCGAGGGCGCGACCGGCTGGCTGCCGATGCAAAACTGCGAGGTCTGGCGTCCGGCATGATAGATCTGCGCAAAAATCAGGCCGCCGCTTTCATGAATTCTCCGGGTGAACCTGGCGTGGCCCTCAATCTGATCGTCTGCCCACAGCCCCGGAATGTTGGGGAACCCACGGCCTGTGGGGGATACCGCATAGTCTTCGGTAATAATCAGGCCCCAGCCGCCCCGCGCTTTCGCTTCATGATAAGCCGTATAGCGCTCCGTTGCGGTGCCGTCGGCGTTGCAGAAGTTCATGACCATGGCCGGCACAACCAGACGGTTGGGGATTTCCAGCTGACCGATGCGGATGGGTGAAAAAATGTTTCCGAACATCAAATCTCCTTTTCCCGGGCGCGAAACTGAGGCGCCCGCAGGCAGGCGAACTAGACGCACAATTTCAATATCTTCTCGACCATTTCCGGGATGACATCGGTTTTTTCGCCCAGTTTCATCATATCATGCGCTCTGAGCTGCTCGATGACCTGAGGAATAATCTCCTGAGTAAGACCGTAATCACACAGGCGTGTTGAAATCTGCATGCGTTCAAAAAAGTTTTTGGTTTCCTCGATTGCTGCGTCAATGCGCGCGTCGGGATCGCCCTTGCTTATTCCCCAGACGCGTTCGGCATATTGAAGGAGCTTTTCCCTTTTTTCGTTTTTGCGGATCGTGAGCATGGCCGGCAAGACAATCGCCAGCGTAACGGCATGGTCCAGGCCCGCGAGCGCGGTCAGTTCATGGCCGACCATGTGCGTGGCCCAGTCCTGGGGGACGCCGGCGCTGATGAGACCGTTCAGACCCAGCGTGGCGCACCACATCAGATTGGCGCGAACGTCATAATTCGTCGGATCGGCCAGGGCCTTCGGACCTTCTTCAATCAGAGTCAGCAGCAATCCTTCCGCAAAGCGGTCCTGAACCTTTCCGGCCACCGGATAGGTGAGATACTGTTCGGTAATGTGGACGAACGTGTCGATGACGCCGTTGGCAATCTGGTTTGCCGGCAGCGTGTATGTTTTGGTCGGGTCCAGCACGGAAAACTTCGGATATACCAGGCGGTGGGCAAAGGGCAATTTGGTCTTCGTTGCGCGCTTGGTGATGACCGCGCCGCTGTTCATTTCGGAACCGGTTGCCGGAAGGGTCAGAACCGTTCCGAAAGGCAGGGCCTTCTTCACGCCCCGGCCATAGGACTTCACGATGTTCCAGGGGTCGCCCTCATAGTAAACGGCGGCTGCAATAAATTTTGTTCCATCAATGACGGAGCCGCCGCCGACCGCCAGCAAAAAGTCGTTCTTCTTGCTGCGCACTTTTTCCACGCACTGCATCAGCGTTTCATACGTCGGGTTCGGTTCAATTCCGGGAAATTCATCGATCGGGTGTTTCGAAAGCGCCGCCTTGACTTCGTCCAATACGCCGTTGCGCTTGACGGAGCCGCCGCCGTAAGTGATCATGATTTTTGCATCCTCGGGTATCTCTTTGGCGATCTCCTTGATCGTGTCCTTGCCGAAGATGATCTTCGTCGGATTGTAAAGAGTGAAATTAAGCATAGATCCTCCTTTTAGAGTTTATTGTTTTTTGACAGGCCGGGCGGTAAGGATGAAATCCTCGCTTCCTCAGCGCATTTTATTCCAAATAAAACAGGTTACCGATTCCGACACGAATGGATCTACAGTCCGAAAACCGCCCGGGCGTTTTCGCCCAGCATCATGTCCACTTCATCCTTTGTGAAATGAATGCCTGCCGGCGCCTTTTGGGGCAGGTCGCGAATGTACTGAAGGAGGGTTCCGATCGGGTAGAGCAGTGTCTGGATGGGAGAATCGGAACCGAACAGAATCTTGGAAGGGCCGGCCAGATCAATGATCTCGCGCAACTGGCGGCTAAACAGGCTGTAATTGCGGCACGCCAGAATGTCCCAGGCCGCGAGGTCTCCGTACATCGGAGATTGAAAAGCCGCCAGAGACGCCCAGGGGCGCCAGTTGATGTACCCGCCCATGTGGGCGGCAATCACCTTGATTTCCGGATAGTCAAGGGCGATGTCGGAGAGCATCAGCGGATCGGCAAATTTGCAGCGCCCGCGGGGCATCAGCGGCCCGCTGTGCGTGAGCAGGACGCCTTTATGCGAGGCGATGACCTCCAGGACTTTGCGGGATTCCGGGCCGGCCGGATCAAATCCGTGGTCCGGATGATATTTGATTCCTCTCAGACCGTATTCCGAGAAACAGGCCCGCGCCATGTCCGCCGCTTCCGGCCGTCTCGGATCGATGCCGGCGAGGCCGATGATGCGGCCGGGGTGCCTGAGAACCGCCTCCCCCAGCATCCTGTTCTGCATCTGCATTCTCTCGACGGTGAACTGTTTGATGTGGATGTTGTCTACGTTCACCGCGACGGTGACATCGATGCCCGCCTCATCCATCTTCTCCATGAGCCGGTCCGCGAGCGGGTCTCCCCACGTTTCCGAGGCTGTTTTCAGGAGGGCTTCCGGGTTCGGATTCATCCCCATTTTCCGCCCTTCGTGGACGATCAATTGAACCATCTCCGAGGCTCCCTTTTCGCTCATGGCCGTCATATAATGATAATGTGAGTCGATGATCATGTCTGCCTCCTGCTATTTGTCTGACTGTTTCGTCTTCAATATAAGTTATTTTCGATTTTGTCCATGGGTCTTGCGGCTTTTTTGCGGCCCCGTCGTTTCCCGTGATGCGCTGCCGGCCCCGCCTATAGTCTATAGCCTACAGCCTAATAGCCTGCAATTTAATAGCCTGCGAGGCTATACATCCCAGATAAAGATTGCGCCGCTCGTCGGAAAAACCCATTCCTCGTTGGAAATTTTAATATCGATGGACTTGCCCTTGACGGCCCGGATGTCCGCCTGAGGATGACGGCCGGCAAAAAAGCTTTCCGCCCGGACATTTTTCAGATTGGCGGTTTCGTAGTTGAAGTTGATCTCGAGTCCGCGCGTCGGATAGAGAAGATAAACAGGGAAAGTCCGGTTGCCCTTGGCTTTCTTGGTCAGAATTTCGATTTCTATTTTCACTTCCTGATTGATCTTTGATTTGAGCGTGTCGCTTCCGAACCAGACTTCGTAGCCCCTGTCCGTTATTTTTGCTTCGATGATCGGAATGTCCTCGCCGTCGATGCGCATTTTCTCGACCGTGAAGTCGCGTTGTATCACCAGGTCTTCGCCGCCGCCCAGAATCCAGCGGTATTCGCAGTGCTCGTCTTCAATCAGGGCTTCCAGTTGTTTGCTGTCGGAAGCGCAGCCGATCATGAAGAGATCGCTGCGGATGGTTTTCCTGTATTCGACGTGCGTCCGCAGCTGAAAGTAAGCCTCCGCGCGCCGCCGGTGGTCCGCGTCCGGTAATTGTGCGATGGTAATGTCGTAGCGGAAAGACGAGCGCAGTTCGAGCTGCCGGTCTTCTTTGCCGAACAGCGTCTCAAACATTTCGTAATAAATCGCATCGCCCAGTTCTTCGTCGCGGGTGCGGGTCTGCAGGCAGTGGCGGATGATGTTGTCGATGCGGGCGATGGATTTTTCTTCGCCGGGCACAAAGATTCTCCGGAGCCTCGGTTCCACGGCGTCCGTCTTTCCCTTCTGCAGGAAGACGCGCGGGGCTCGCTTCCCCAGGGCGCACAATACTTCATAACTGATCGTCTCGGCCTTGGCGGCAATTTCATTGGCGCTGATGTATTCTCCGCCCTGGCGCCCCAGCAGAACCACTTCGTCTCCGACTTCACAGTCGGGAACGTGCGTGACGTCCAGCGTGCACATGTCCATGGACACGCGGCCGATCACCGGTACGCGCCGGCCGCGGATCAGCGCCTCGCCCCGGTTCGACAGGATAAAGGGGTACCCGTCGCCGTAGCCCACCGGAATGGTGGCCACACGGGTTTTGTCTTTCGTGATATACGTCCGGTTGTAGCCGATGCCGTAGCCCGCCGGGAATTCCTTGATGAGCACCACGGTCGTCTTAAACGACATCACGGGGGCCAGCGCGGCTTTGCTTTGGGTCTCTTCCGAAGGATAAATGCCGTACGTCATGATGCCCGGACGCGCCATTTCCAGTTTGAGCGCCGGGTAATTGAGGATGGCGCCGCTGTTGTCCATATGCCTGACGGGAATGTTGATGCCCGCGCGCTGTAATTCGGCAAGCAGTCCGGAAAACAACCGCCACTGCTCATCGTTGTAAGGCGTCATCACTTCACTCGATGCAAAGTGGCTGAAGAGGCCTTCCAGCGTGACATGGGGGAGGGTCCGGATATAGCGGATCAGTGCCAACGCTTCGCTGTGCATCGTGCCGCCGCGGCCCATGCCGGTATCGATCTCCACGTGAACGGGCAGCGTCCGGGAGGCTTTGGCCAGTTGCTCTTCGAGGGCGCGGACGAATCCCGCATCGGAGACGGACGGCGTCAGGTGATATTTGATCATATCGGGGATTTCCGACAGCGTGGAAGGCCCCAGAATGACGATGGGCGCTTCAATGCCGCTTACCCGCAGTTGAATGCCCTCATCCGCATTGGCCACGCCCAGCATCCGCGCGCCTTCCCGCAAAGCGGCGTAGGAGATTTCAATGGCGCCGTGACCGTAGGCATCGGCTTTGACGGTTTGCATGAAATCAGCGCCGTTTCCCAGCAGTCGCTTGATTTCCCGGAGATTGGCGGTAAAGTTGTCGAGGTCGACTTCCACCCAGCTGCGGTATTTCTGTTCGCTTTTCAGGGGCATGGTTCGTTTTTCAATCCTTCTTACATGCAAAAGTGGGGAACGGCGTGTGACCTCGCGTGCCCTTCAGGGTATCAGGGTATCAGGGTATCTTGCCACCCGTCCGGGTGGTCGCGATCGTCCCCTGCAAATCATTATTTTCGTGTCATGACAAAGACTCCGTCCCACGGTTCGGCCGGCGGATGCTCTTTGAGATTCTTACACCTTTCAACATACATCGTCGATACGAAATCGCCGGGCCGGATGGTGAGAACTTGCCCAAACGCGGCGATCGCCTCGTCCCATTTGCCTTTCCGGTAGAGGACCAGGCTTCGGGCAAAGGCGTCAATCAGAGCTTTAAAGTCCGGCTCGTCTTTTTTCTCTCCCAGCAATTCGTAAATTTTGACGGGTTTGACTTTGCCTTTGACGCGCACGCCGTCCAGCTCGCGGCAGCACATGATGTCCTTTACTTTTTCATACGTAAATTCGCTCAGAATAATATTGGTGCCGTATTCCTTGTTGGTCCCCTCCAGCCGCGATCCGAGGTTCACCATGTCGCCCATGACGGTATAGTCAAACCGCATCTCGGAGCCCATGTTTCCGACAACCATGTCGCCGGAGTTGATGCCGATGCCGATGTTAAACGAGGGGCGTCCCTCCGCTTTCCATTTTTCCTGCAGACGGTGCAGTTCCTTCATCATGGCCAGTGCCGTCACGCAGGCCCGGCGGGCGTGGTCCGGCTGATCAAGCGGTGCGCCGAATACGGCCATGATGGCGTCCCCCATGTATTTATCGAGCAGGCCGTCGTTTTGGAACACCTGGTTGGTCATCGCCGTAAGGTACTCATTGAGCAAGGCGACCAGCTCTTCGGGCGTCAGCTTCTCCGACATGGTGGTAAAGCCCCGGATGTCGGAAAACAGAACGGTCAGGTCTTTCTTGTCGCCGCCGAGTTTGAGCTTGGCCGGGTCTTTGAGCATTTCGTTGATGACGGATGCGGTCAGGTAGTATTGAAAGGCTCCCCGGATTTTCTTCTTTTCCCGCTCTTCTTTGAAATAATGGTAGATCGTGATGCCCAGATAGATAACGATCATCGTCAAAAACGGATACACCAGGTTCAGCCAGACATTAAACGAGATAAAGACGAAGTAATTAATAACGAGAAAGACGGCGATAACGAGAAAGGCCCAGAGCATCCCGGATATGGGTCTGAGGCGCGGAATCAAGAGCCCGATGATCAGGCCGAAGATGATGATCATGCAGATATCGATAAAGCGCGTCAAAGAGGAATGGCTGAGAAAATTGCGGTGCAGAATGTTGTCGATGACCGTCGCGTGAATTTCGACACCGGGATAGGTTGCGGAAAAAGGCGTGACCCGCAAATCGTAAATGCCGATGGCCGTCGCCCCGACGAGCACAATCTTATTGCGAAACGTTTCTGCAGGAATTTTCCCTGATAAGATGTCGGCAATGGGGTAGTGGGGAAAAGTCCGCGGCGGCCCGAGATAGTTGATCAAGAGCCGTCCCGATTCATCCGTAGGGATGAGGATGTCGCCGATGCCGATGTTCCTTACGCCGTAGGGTTCCAGATTCAGGGATAGTGCCGGAAAACCGAGATAGGCGTGAACGAGCGAAACGGCGAGCGAGGAATAGTAATTGCTGCCGAAAGCGATGACCAGCGGCGACCACCGGTTGGAGCCGTCGCTGTCGGGAAGCGTGTTGAAATAGCCGCTGTTTTGCGCCGCGTTGTTCAGAACGGCAATATTAGCCTCCGGCGCATAGGCGCGCGGCAGGAACGCATCGCTCGGGGCATTCGTTGTCGAGTTGATCATGGAATAGCGGGAATTTTCTATGCGGACGGCATTCTGGGCGATTTTACGCGCGGTAATATGGGCCAGTTCTTTCTCATTGTCCTTGCGCGGAAAATGAAAAAAGTACCCCAGAGTGACGTTGCCCGCTTTTTGCAGGGAAGAGGCGAGGATCGCATCCGTGTCGGCGGTGCTTCTCTGCCGGGCAAGAAGGTTCAAGATACTCGCATGGGTCATGCCGTTCTTTTTCATTTCGGCGGCCAGTGCGTCGATGGTTTTCAGATTGGTGTTCGCATCGGGCTCGGAAAAGACGATATCAAAGCCGATCGCCTTGGCGCCTCCCTTTTTTAATTGATCCACGAGCCTCGCAATGGTCGTTCGCGGCCACGGCCAGCGCCCCAGTTCCGAGACGCTTTTTTCATCAATGGCGGCGATGACGGTTTCTCCCCCAGGATTCAGAACGCCGCGGGACGCCATGCGCAAATCCAGGGTCTTGAGTTCCACCAGCCGCAAAAAACGCGAATCAATCAAGAACAGCGCCAGAGCCGCCCCAATCACAACAAACGTAATTTTCAGAGGTGTAATCTGCAGAATTGCTTTCAATTTCTGGTGCATCGAGCGTTTGTCTCCTTTGAAAAATCATATCAAACCGCCGGACAAAGTCAAGTTGTCCTTTGTCGGGCCGCCTGCCGTTTCTGCGGATCTTTTGCAAGGGGACTCTAATGACGACACAGCCTCCTTGGCCTCATGCCCGGCGGACTTTTCCGCCGGTGCAAAAAAATGAATAAAAAAACAATCAATGCTTGAAAGAAAGAAATATTTGAATTAAAATCAAAAATAATTTGGACAATGGAGGGCGGAAGTTAAGACCCATCAACAACGAGGAGGGTGTGAACATGTCAAAAGTTAAATCTGGTGATGTCCTGAGTTGTGAAGTATGCGGACTTGCTGTCATCGTAGATGAAGAATGCGGCTGTGCAATAGCCGATGTGATCTGCTGCGATGAGCCGATGGAAAACAAAGGCCCCAAGCCGCCCAAGAAAGCGGCGGCCGCGCCGAAGAAGAAAGCCGTTGTCAAAAAGGCAAAACCGGCTGTAAAGAAACCGGCTGCAAAGAAACCGGCTGCCCCGAAAAAGGCAGTGAAGAAGCCGGTTGCAAAAAAGAAAGCGTCCAAGAAATAATTAGCATAGATAAATCTGACGATAGAGGATCACGTCGGCCCTCGGATTTGCGGGCAGGGTGAATTTTATGGTCAGAGCTCCGGCACCGGTTTCTGAGCGCATTGAGATTGAGTAGTGCATCTTCATGAAAAAAGCAGTCCGTCAAAACAACGTGGATGCCCGCCGGCTCCCGGCGCAGAAAATCGGCAGAGATAGTACCTGGTGTGTCAAGTTCGGATATTTTATAGATTTGGATGCCTGCCGGGCGCGCTCTTATCAGAAGCGCGTTTGCCGCCGTTGCTATGCGTCTTTGCTGCAGGTGCCTCTTCCATTTTAAGGCTATTAGGCTGTAGTCTTTTAGACTATTAGGTCTATTTTGTGGGCCTTCGGCCCTTATAAAATCGACGCGTTCGCGCCGCTCCACCTAACAGCCTACAGCCTAGTAGTCTAATAGCCTAATAGTCTATCTTCTCCTTCCCAGCAAAGACCCCAGCACACCGCGGACGATTTCCCGTCCGACGGATGAGCCGATGGTCCGGGCCACGCTTTTGGCCGCAGCCTGGACCAGGCCTTCGGTTTTGCCGCCGCGCGGACCGGTTCGGCCGAACAATAAATCACCCACCGCGCCGCCCATAATTCCGCCGCCGCTCTGCGCGGGTGCCTGTTGTGTGCCGGGGAGAGGCATCGGCTGGGCGGGAGCGGGCGCGCCCTGGACGGATGCGCGCAGCTTTTCATAGGCTGATTCGCGGTCCAGCGTTTTTTCATAGTGTCCGTAGATCGTCGAGCTGCTGATAGCCGCCGACCGCTCGGCATCGGTGAGAACGCCCAGCCGTGAACCGGGGGCGATGACAAAAGACCGCTCCACGGGAGCCGGCCGGCCTTTCTCATCCAGAAAAGAAACCAGCGCCTCGCCGACGCCCAGCTCCGTGATCGCGTCCGCCGTATTGAAAGCGGGATTGGGCCGCATGGTGTCCGCCGCTGTTTTAACCGCTTTCTGGTCGCGCGGCGTGAAGGCGCGCAGGGCGTGCTGGACACGATTGCCCATCTGCCCCAGAACGGTTTCGGGAATATCGAGCGGATTCTGCGTGACGAAATAAACGCCCACACCCTTGGAACGAATCAGGCGCACGACCTGTTCGATCTTTTCCAGGAGGGCGGCCGGTGCGTCGGTGAATAAGAGGTGGGCCTCGTCGAAGAAGAAGACGAGCTTGGGCTTTTCGACGTCACCCACTTCCGGCAGTTTTTCAAACAGCTCGGCGAGCATCCACAAAAGAAAGGTCGAGTAAAGCTTGGGACTGTTATAAAGCTTGTCGGCGGCAAGTACATTGATGACGCCGCGGCCTTCACCGTCCGTCTGCATCAAGTCGTCGATGTCCAGCATCGGTTCGCCGAAAAACTTGTCGCCGCCCTGCTGCGAAAGCGTTAAAAGGCCGCGTTGAATCGCTCCGATGGATGCCGCGGAGATGTTGCCGTACTCGGTGGTAAAGCGTTTGGCGTTGTCACCGACAAACTGGATCATCGCCTGCAGGTCTTTCAGATCCAGAAGGAGCAGTCCGTTGTCGTCGGCAATCTTGAAGACCAGCGTCAGAACACCGGATTGGGTTTCGTTGAGATTCAGCAGCCTGGCAAGCAGAAGCGGTCCCATGTCGGAAATGGTGGCGCGCACCGGATGCCCTTTTTCGCCGAACACGTCCCAGAAAACGGCGGTATTGGCGCGCGGCTTAAAGTCCTTGACGCCGATGGATGCGAGCCTGGTGAGCATTTTTTCGGAAGCTATGCCCGGAGCGGCAATGCCGGCCAGGTCGCCCTTGACGTCGGCCAGAAAAACCGGAACGCCGATTGACGCGAAGGATTCGGCCATTTTCTGCAGGGTAACGGTTTTCCCCGTACCCGTGGCGCCGGTAATCAATCCGTGGCGGTTGGCCATATTCGGCAGAAGCGTGATCTCTTTGGCTTGGGACATGGCGATGATAAGGGGTGCGCTCATGAAGTCTCCTTTTTCAGATCCGTCGGTCGGGCCGGTGCTGTCTTCCTTATATTTTGGCGAAACTATAAGAAGACGCTCCGGATAAGTCAATGATGAAAAAAAGCTTCGGGGTCAGCGATTGTCTCTCAACGCCGCTTCGTATTGCCCGGGGTCATAACCGATAATGGATCGGCCGTTGACAACGGCAAAAGGAACCCCTCTGGCTGGTGTGAGCCTTTTCATTCTTTGGGCCGCTTCACGGTCCGTCTCCACGTCATATTCGTTAAAGCGGATGCTGCGGGCGGTAAAGAAGGCTTTTGCTCTTTTGCAGGCGGAGCACCATCGTGCGGTGTACAGGTCCACTTCATGATCCCTGTCAGGCCGGTCGACGGTGCGGGGCGACGCCGCGGGCCTCTGCGGAGAGGAAGGCACGGACCGGTCGGCATTGGACTCGGTGGGGTGAACCTTGAGTTTCTTCACCGATTTGGATGGCGGGCGATAATCGGTGATGTGAATATTCCCCTCCTCATCTTCCCATTTATAAAAATCGGCCTCGGCAAGGCTTACGAATAGAAACAGCGTCAAGAGAAAAAACAGGAATACTCTGAACATGCAGACCTCCAAGATTTGATCCCGCTGCCGCCCGACGAGAGCTAATTCCCTGTCGCTTGCTGCGATATAATAACGTTCATTTCATACCTCGACGGTTTGCTGCGAGGTGGTTGATTAAAACGCATTACGATGCGCCGGGGCCGGTTTCAGAAGAGCGCTTGCCGTCAATCGTCCGGCGCACCGCGTGAGCCAGTTGATTCATAGTGTAAGGTTTCATCAAAAACTCCCGGACGCCCAGTTTGAAGGCATCATCACGGGAGGTTTGTTCACAGTATCCTGTGCACATAATAATAGGGGTCTCGAGCCTGAGCGCAAGAATTTTCTCCGCAAGCATTTCGCCGGAAAGGTGCGGCATGCTCAAATCGGTGATGATGGCGTGAAATCGCTGAGGGTCGGCGATAAAGAGATCATACGCTTCAACGCTGCTTGTTTTACCGACAACCTGATAGCCCAGCCTCTCCAGCATTTCACCGGCTATTTCGCACAGGGTAGGTTCATCATCGATGTAGAGAATGGTTTCCGTTCCAGTGGGCATCGCTTCTTCTTCCCGGGATCTTTCCGGATTTCGCCGGTCTTCAATTTCGGGGAAATAGACATCAAAAGAAGATCCCGACCCCGGTGTGCTGCAGCACGAAATCAAACCTCCGTGGCCCTTGACAATACCGTAGACGACCGAAAGCCCCATCCCCGTTCCGCGCCCCGGCTCCTTGGTGGTGAAATAAGGTTCAAATATGCGCGCGGCAATCTCGGGTGTCATGCCGTGACCGGTATCGCTGACCGTCATTTTCAGATAAGGCCCTGCCTGAAGATACAGGTCGTCCGGCGTCGCGGGTTCATCGAGGTACTCCCGCGTCAGGCGGACGTCCAGCACTCCGCCGTCTTTGCCCATGGCGTGGATGGCATTGCTGCAGAGATTCATGATGATCTGATGGACGTAGAGCGAACTTGACAGAATCATGCCCGAAGCATTGTAGGTTTGCGTAACTTTGATATTGGCCGGGATCAGCGAATGCATCATTTTGAGCGCATCGGAAACGGACTCGCCGAGCTTAAGAGGCACTCTGAGGACTTCGGTCTTGCGGCTGAAGACCAGAATCTGATTGATCAACTCTCTGGCGCGTTCGCCGGCATGAATGACCTGGGTGATTTTTTGTTTGGTTTTTTCAGGGACCGCTTTGTCGTCCAATGCCAGTTGTGAATATCCGGTAATAACGGATAAAATATTGTTGAAGTCATGGGCAATGCCGCCGGCCAGCTCTCCTACGGCTTCCATCTTCTGGGCCTGGTCCAGATCGGTCTGGAGACGCTTTTTTTCATCCTCGGCTTTCCGGCGCTCGGAAATCTCGTTTTGCAATTCTGTGTTGGCGGATTGCAGGTTCCTGGATTCCAGCGCGAGTTTTGTGCTGAGATTATGTTCCTGAATCAGGAGCCTGTTCATTTGATTCAGGAGCAAACCCACCGGCATGCTTGCAAACAGGGAGACCAGCGAAATATTTGCCACAAACATGATCCAGGTTGCCGGGGGGTCCCGATAGACCGGAGCCCAGGCCGGGAGGTGAGGGCCAACCAGCCAGTATAAGAGCATCAGTAAAGCGGCGTTGACGGCGGTTGTGATCGCGGCGGCCCGAACGCCAAAGAGAAAGGCGGCGCTGACCGTACACATCACCAGCCAGCCCGAACGGGCATACAAAGGGCCGAGCATGATGATAAACATCAGCATGAGTCCGTAAAGCAGCGCAAAAAATATTTTCACGGACGGAGCGGAGTAACGGAAGTGTATGGCCGTGGCGATGAGGAGGATGGCGCCGATGTCCAATGCGAGCAGAACCTGTTTCCCCTGGGCGAGGAAGGTGGGAATGGAAAAGGCAAACCCGATCGGGAAGACGATTAAGGCGAGAAAGAGCATGACCCTGATATAGTAGATGCGCCATCCGGTAAGATCCTGAAATTCAGCGCGGGGCAAAACCCTTTCGAATAATTTTTTAACGACCATATTGGACTCCGGCAATCGTTCGATGGCGGATGAGCCACAGCAGGTTTCTTATTGCGTTTCTTCAGCGCTTTTGACGTTTGGCGCCGGAAGCCTACCTGATTCTTGATGTGATTGAGGAATCGATTTCCGTTTCGCGTCCGGTTGGGGGACACGAATAAACCGACTTGACGCTTGCCGGGGAAATTATAGGAAGAACAGGCGTTGTGTCAATAAGAATATTCTTCGGCGGCGGGTCATTGAATGCCTTATTTCAACCCCTGGGATAAGGGAGTTGTTGTGCACGCGTTTGTCTCTGAACGCAAAGCCCCTTGTGTTGTTTGAGGTAAAAAAAGCGACAGAGTTTACATCCGCGGGGACGGTTTTCCCGCCCGGGATGATTCCCTCTTCAGACGGCAGCACAGCCCCATGGTTTGTAAGTACTTTAATTTGGCATTGGTTTCTATTTATGCTATAGCCACTTCGCGATAAGGAAGGGGCATGCATGAGCGTGCCTGAACAAATTTATCCAGGATTACGGCCTTCGATGAGGTGTTCGTTCGCCCGTCAGCAAAACGGTCCCCGCATGTTTGAATACACCATTACCCATCAGAATTCCTGCCACTGTGTGGCGGCCAGAGGCCGCATCGACGCGCTTTCCGCATCGGAACTGCAGGGTGTGTTTCAGCAGCTGATTCTGGAGGGCAGCCGCCTTTTGCTGGCTGAGCTGTCCGGCGTCCACTATATCAGCAGCGCCGGCCTGCGCGTTTTTATGGTTACGCAAAAAGGGCTGAAAAAAGTGGGAGGAGAAATGCTCCTCTCAGGCCTTACGCCGCAGGTCCTGGATGTTTTCAAGATGAGCGGCTTCGAAAAGCTCTTTCGCATCGTGCCGGGGCCCGACGCCGCCGGTATCCCGGTGGACGGAAATGTGCAGACCCAACCCGCGCGCCGGATCAAGACCGACCAGGTGTCGATAGACCTCATCGAGCAGGCGGCTCCGGCCGGATCGATTTTTCTCATCGGATCGACGGAAAAAATGGAAAAGGCCGCCTATGATGAAGCGGACGTTGCGGCGGTACCGGCGTCCCGGATGCGCTCGGGCTGCGGACTTGCGGCGCTCGGGGATTCCTTTGACGATTACCGGAATCTTTTCGGTGAGGCCATGGTGATTAACGGCAACTTTTTTTACTATCCGGCGGTCCGCCATCCGTCCGTGGATTTCTTGCTTGGCGCTCATTCCGATCCGGGGGTCACCTATAAGTTTCTGCACGGGTTCGGGATAAGCGGCGAGTACCGCCACCTCCTGTCATTTAAGAGCGAAAACGGTTCCGTGGATCTGGGCTCGCTCATGAATACGATCCTTACCGTCTCCTCCGCGATGCTCATCGGCGTCACGGTACTTGCCGAAAGCAAAGGCCTCTGGGGGATGAACATCCGGAAACCGCCGGTAGCCGCTCTGCAATCTTCGCGGCCCGAGAGCATTTTCCAGAGCTGCTCATTCCCCGACTGGTTCGACTTTCCCGTCGAGCCGGCCTATGCGGGTTCGGTTGTGGCCGCGACGGGCATTGCCGCGGCCAATCCGCAGGCCCTGCCCGGACCGCTCCGGTCGCTCTTTTCCGGGGGCAATACCTTTCATCTCCACGGCGGCATTTTCGATAAGGCGCCCATCGGAAGCAACGCACAGGATTTTGACAACGAACTTACGCGCATTTTCGATGAACTGGATGTCTTCAAGATTCAGCACCTCCTCGGTCAATCCCGGTTTTCCACAGGCCTCGCCGGCATCATAGAAATCGAGGTGTAACTTGGAGCTCTGGATCGGCGCCGTCAATCTGGGTTTTTTATACGCCTTTATGGCGATGGGCGTGTTCATCACGTTTCGCATTCATGATTTTCCCGATATCACCGTGGACGGCAGCTTCGTTACCGGCGCCGCCGTAACGGCCGTTCTGATTGTGGCGGGCGTCAACCCCTGGCTCGCCCTGGCGATGTCGTTTCTCGCGGCGTCGGCCGCCGGCGCCGCCACAGCGTTCATTCATACGCGCTTTCAAATCGCCGGACTGCTGGCCGGCATCATGGTGATGACGGGGCTGTATTCCGTCAACCTTCACATCATGGGCCGATCCAACATTCCTTTGCTCAATGAGCCGGGTCTCCTCGCGTCCCTCAAGCACATGAATCCCGGCTTGCCTTACGAAGTATGGCTGTGCCTGATTTTCGGGGCGGCGGTCCTTGTATTCTGGCTTCTGATTTCCCTGTTTTTCCGGACGGATTTCGGCATCTCCATGCGGGCCACTGGCGACAATCCCAACATGGCGGCCGCTTCCGGCATCAATGTCAACGGCATGAAGATTTTCGGCATTGCGCTGGCGAACGGTCTGGTCGGCCTGTCCGGAAGTCTTGTTGCCCAGTACCAGGGATTTGCCGACATCGGCATGGGCATCGGCTCCATCGTCTTCGGCCTGGCGGCCGTCATAATCGGTGAGACGATCCTGCCTTTCAAGTCGATCTGGGCCAAGACGCTCTCCGTTATTATCGGATCGATTGTCTTCCGCTTCATGGTGGCCCTCGCGCTCTATGTTGGATTGAACCCGATTGATTTGAAGCTGATTACGGCCCTCTTCGTGCTGATCATCCTGATCGGGCCGAAAATGCTTCATCAGCGATACCTTAAGGCCGGCGCGAAGAGGTCACATCTGCCGTCATTTTTTTCCCGAAAGAAACCGCTGATCGTATTCGGTGTGCTGGCCGTTGTGGCGCTCTCGGCGATTTTTGGCTACGCGCTTTTCAAGAAAGTGTTTCAGGCCCAAACGCGCCACGTGAGTATCGGCGTGCTGCAGCTGACCGACCACGGCGTCCTCAACATGACGCGGGACGGCTTTATCCGGGAGCTTCGCCAGCTCGGCTATGAAAATGGAAAGAACGTTACCCTTTATCTGGAAAACGCCAACGGCGATATGGCCACCGTCAATTCGATCCTGGACAAGTTTATTCACGACCACGTGGATGTGATCGTTCCGATTTCCACCGGCTGCACGCAGGCCGCCGTCAACAAAATCAAAGATAAACCCGTTGTTTTTGCCACGGTTGCGAACCCGTTCCTCATCGGCACGGGAAAATCCGATACGGACCACCTCCCTAATGTCACCGGGGTTTACGGGGCGGTGCCGATGGACAAGATGATCGAGCTCGCCACTGCGATTCTGCCCGGAAAGATCAAAGTGGGCTGTCTCTGGGATCCATCGCAGGTCAACGCTGTGTTCAATGTCAAACAGCTCATGGCCCAGATCGACAAACACCCCGAGATCACCTTTACGGGGACCACCGTCACCGGTTCATCGGAAGTGCAGCAGGCGGCGCAGGCGCTCACGCAGCAGGACATCAACGCGTTTGTGCTGGTGACGGACAACATTGTTTTTTCCGCTTTGGAGTCTGTCATCAAGGCGGCTGATGCCCGGAACATTCCGGTAATCCTGAGTGACGTGGAGCGCCTGCAGGACGGGGCGCTGGCCGCCTGCGGCTATGATTACACCCAGAGCGGCGAGCAGGCAGCGCGCCTGGTGGACCGTATTCTCAAGGGCGAAAGCCCCGCGCGCATTCCGTTTGAGCGGTATCGGAAGCTGACCATCGGCGTCAATCCCGAGGTCGCCAAAAAACTCGGCATCCAACTGCCGCAGTCTTTGCTGGCCCGAGCCACGCTGGTCACGGGCGCCCCGAAAAAAGACGCGCGGCCCAAGCGCTTGGTGGTCTTCGTTTTTTCAGACAACTATTCCCTCGAGGTCAGCGTGCAAGGTATTTTGCAGGAATTGAAGCAAAGCGGCGTCCTCGCGAAGCACCACATGACCGTGGATGTGAGAAACGCCCAGAACGATTACGGGACCGCGCTGGCGATCGTTCAGGACATTGTCCGGCAGGACTATGACTACATCATCACGGTCTCGACGATGGCGCTGCAGGTCACGGCCGCCGGCAACCAGAAAATCCCGCACATCTTCGGCACGGTCACCGATCCCTACCGGATGGGGGTCGCAAAGAATGCGGCCAAACACATTCCGAACATCACGGGCGTTGCGACGTTCCAGCCCGTGGAATCGGCCATGCGGGCGATGCGCGCTATTTTCCCGAAGGCGAAACGCGTGGGGCTGGTCTGGAATCCCGCGGAGGCGAATTCGGAAGCCTGTACGCTGAAGGCGCGCGCCGCGGCCCGGAAGTATGGTTTTGAACTGGTGGAAAAAAACGTGACCCGGACGGACGAAGTGAAAGACGCCGCGCTGGCCGTCATCAATTCCGGCGTCGATCTGTTTTTCTCCTCCGGCGACAACACGGTGATCCTGGCTTCGGCGACCGTGGCGCAGGTCATGAAGGATCATAACATTCCGTATTTTACCAACGATCCGTCCGATCTGGAGCGAGGTTCTTTCTTTTCGATCGGCGCGGATTATTTTCAGGTCGGTGTGGAAACGGCAAAAATGGCGGCCCGCGTGTTCGACGGGGAGAAGCCGCAGAATATTCCCATCCGGGAATACGTTCCCGAGGCCATCGGTATTTCGCTCACGCTGGCCCGGCGGTATGGTGTGACCATTCCGGACGAGTATCTCAAAAAAGCGGTCGCGGTAAAGAGGTAGCCATGATTCGGTTATGCGACATTCATAAAAAATTCAATGCCGGAACGCAGAACGAAGTATATGCGCTCCGGGGCATTAACCTCACGATCCGTCCGGGTGAATTTGTCACCATCATCGGCACCAACGGTTCGGGGAAATCCACGCTGCTCAATTTGCTGGCCGGTTCCATTGCACCCGATGCCGGGAGCGTATTCATCAAGGGCCAAGACGTCACGCGGCAGAAGGATCATCAGCGGGCGCGGGTTATTGCGCGGGTGTTCCAGAATCCGTTTATGGGAACCGCTCCGGGCATGACCATTGCGGAGAACCTGCTCATCGCCTCGCTCCGGGGCCTCACGCATCATCTGCGGATGGGGCTTTCCGCCAAACGGCTTGCCCAGTTCCGCGAACAGGTCGCGGGGCTCGAGATGCAGCTCGAAGACCGCCTGGACAACATCATCGGATCCCTTTCCGGCGGACAGCGCCAGGCTGTGAGCCTTTTGATGGCCGTCATCCGCAAACCCGACGTGCTGCTCCTTGATGAACATACCGCGGCGCTCGATCCCAAATCGGCCGCGCAGATCATCTCGCTGACGCGGGCCTTTGTGGAGAGAGAAAACCTGACCACCTTCATGGTGACCCACAGCATGCAGCAGGCCCTGGACCTGGGGCACCGGACCCTGATGATGCACAAGGGGCAGATCATCGACGATATCCCCGAAGCGGAAAGAAAGCGGCTCACCGTGGATGATCTTCTGGACAAGTTCGGCGAGCTGCGCAAGGCGGAAAAACTGACCGATGAAATCGTGGAACAGCTCCGGAAAGAATACCTGTAGACGCTTATTTTCCCCCCGACAAAAATATTTGACTCCCGCAGGCTATATGATATAGCAGCCGTCAACCCGAAACAGAAGAAATGAACCCGTGAAGTAATGCCTTCAAGAAAAGGCATTACTTTATCGGGAAAATATTTCCGGAAGGTTCGGATATTTTCTATGGCGGAGAGAAAAGAGTATGACAACACCCATTCAGCAAAAAATCAGAGACAAGAAGCGGACGGCAAAACAGATAGCTGATATGGTCCAATCGGGCGACTGGATCAATCACGGAGCGGTCGGCGGCGACTCCACGGTCTGTACCGAGGCGGTAGCCTCGCGGCTGGGCCCCGGCCCGGGCGATCTCAAAGATATCGAGTTTTGGCTTCACGGCAATTTCTATCCGCATCCGGAATTGCAGCAGATCGATCCGTGCCAGCAGTACCACTGTGTCCACGAACATTTCTTTTTCCCGTGGAACCGCAAGGCCCGCGAGGAGAACGGCGTAACGAGCTGGACGCCCTGGGGCTGGGCGGGCGGCGTCTGGGCGCACCACTACCGGTTTGCCCATGAAGACAGGCTCAAACGCGGCATCGACTGGTGGTTCAATGCAGCCACAGCGCCGGACAATCACGGCTATTTCAACATGTCCTATGGAACCAACAGCAGCAACGTTTTTAAACAGACAGCGAAAAAAATTGTGTTTGAAGTGCGCGCCGACTACCCCTGGGCGGAAGGCGGCCGGTTTAACACGATTCACATCGACGACATCGATTACTGGGTCGAGGTGGACTGCGAAAAATACAAATGGCCGCAGATGAATGAAAAAGCCATCGTCCCGACACCTACGGAGCAGGAAATCGCCCGGCACATTATGACGATCATGCGCGACCGCGACGTCGTGCAGCTCGGGATCGGTTCGCTGCCGTCGGCATGCGTCGCCGCCTTGGCGGATGCGGGGTTCAAGGATCTCGGCATCCATACCGAAATGCTCAATTACGGCCTTATCAAAATGATCGAATCGGGGCAGGTGACGAATGCCTATAAGAATCTGGATCACGGCAAAAGCGTCTGGACATTCGCCTTCCCGGTGGATGTGAAGTGGTATTACGAAACGATTCACCGCAACCAGGCCATGGCCGTCTACGATATCGACTACACCAATAACCTCGATATCCTGCGCCGCATCGACAATATGGTCGCGATCAACAATACCGTGTCGGTCGACCTCCTGGGGCAGATGTCCTGTTCGTTCTATGACAGGCGGCCGATTTCCGGCACGGGCGGATTCTTCCAATTTGTCATTTTCGCCGCGCAGTCGCGGGGCGGCCGCTCAGTCGCCGCCATGACGTCGCGCAGCAAGCATAACACGCCGCGCATCGTACCTTTCCTGCCGCAGGGGACAGTGGTGGACGTACCCGCGCAATTTGCCCAGTATGTCTGCACGGAATACGGCATCGTGAATTTACGGGGCTTAAACGGCTACGAACGCGCTTCGGCGCTGATTTCGATTGCGCATCCGGAGGACCGGCCGTGGCTCGAAAAGGAAGCCCGCGAAAACGGACTCATTGCGCCGAAATTTCCCGTCAACTTCCATCCGGAGGAAGGCGGCAACCGGCGCTACCCATCCTACGAAGAGCGGCGGCATTACAAGATGCCCATGGGCAGCGCGCTGTGGGGATATGATTGGGATCCCTTCCAGTCGGGCAAATAAAATGATCTTTTATAACCACAGCGCAGGGCCGCCCCGGCAAATTCCCCACTCCCTTCTTGGATAACTGCCGGGCGGCGTCAGACGAATCATGCGCCCCGGGTTATACAAGTTCACTGCGAGTTTATTGGCATGTAAATCCTATCTCCGGTCATCCGCCGCCGGAAACAAGAATGACAATATCTTCATTTTCAGGGGCGTCGGACAGGGCGCTGACCCCCTCCAAAAATACTTGTTTCACTGCTTGCAAACCGTTTTTTAAAGGCTTATAAAAGAGCCTAAAGTTACCTTGAGAAACAGTAATCCATAGTCTTATTTCAGTATATTTTAAAATCAGGAGGGTAAAAATCATGGGCGCTACTTTCAATTTTTCAGGAAAAACGGCAATTGTGACCGGCGCGGGCCGGGGAATCGGCAAAGCGATTGCACTGGGGCTTGCCGCAGCCGGAGCCAACGTTGCGATATGCAGCCGGAACCAGGCTGAGCTCGACGCCGTTGCGGATGAGATCCGCGCCAAGGGCGCGAAGGCGCTCGCGGTCGTCACCGATCTGACGGTTCATGCTGATCTCGAAAATCTGGTCAATACGACAATGAAGGAATTCGGCCGGATCGACATTCTCGTCAACAATGCCGCCCGCAGTTTTCTGCGCGGTCTTCTCGATCTGCGCGAGGACGGCTGGGACAAGTGTTTCAACACCAACGTCAAAGCCGTGTGGCTCTTGAGCCGCCTGGTCGCCCGTCCGATGATCGAACAGAAAGGCGGAAGGATCATTAACATTACCACGGTCGGCGCGGACAAAGCCGAAGCTGGCATGGCCGCCTATGGCTGCAGCAAGGCAGCGCTCAAGCACCTGACCCGCTGCATGGCGAAGGAATGGGCGCAACTGGGAATTAATGTCAATGCCGTTGCACCCGGATTTACCCGCACGGAGTTCAGCAAGCCCATCTGGTCCAATCCCGAAGTGGAACAGCTGATCTGCAAAATGATACCCAAAGGGAAAATCGGTGAACCGGAGGATGTGGTCGGCGCGGTGATGTTTCTGGCGTCCGATTTCGCAAACTATATCACGGGCGATACGATCTATGTGGACGGTGGCGCTATGACGTCGTAGTGCACCGTATCAGCGTTAGCTTTGTCATGTCATTTCGAGCGCAGTGAGAAATCCATGTCCTGAGCCTAGGCGAAGTATCTATGAAAGATATCTCCCTTCGGTCTTGCCCCCAGCTATGGGGGTCGATATGATAAAGCATCATGAAACGCTGCACGAACAGACGGGGAGTCGCACCGATCGCCGGGTTATCGCGGCGGTCGCAAATTTTTATAATCAAGACAGGGAGAGGGACGGATGAACCAGAAGGGGATTGTCAGTCCGGTCATCGCGGATATCCGCGCGGGCATGAAGCGGGGGAAAATTGTATCCGTTGACGACGCGATCCGTGTGATCCGGGACGGCGATACGGTATGTCTCGACGGATTTATCGGCGGCGTTGCGCCGGAGGAATTGATGATCAGCCTGGAGAGGCGGTTTCTGGAAACGGGCGAGCCGAAAAATCTCACACTGGTTTATGCGTCCGGCATCGGCGACAGCAAGGATCGGGGCGCCAACCGTCTGGCGCACGAAGGCCTGATCAAGCGCGTGATTGCCGGCCACTGGGGGCTCGTTCCCAAGCTGCAGCGCCTGGCGCTGGAAAATAAAATTGAAGCCTACAATTTTCCCCAGGGCGTCATCACGCACATTCTGCGCGACAGCGCCGGGCATGCGCCGCGAACCATCACCCATGTGGGCCTGGGCACCTTCGTCGATCCGCGCATTCAAGGCGGCAAGGTCAACGCCATCACAACGGAAGACCTGGTGGAACTGATCACCTTCGACGGCCGGGAATATCTGGCCTACAAGACGCTGCCCGTCCAGGTTGCACTCTTACGCGGGACGACGGCGGATATGGACGGCAATATTACCATGGAAAGGGAAGCGCTCACGATGGATGCCCTGCCGGTCGCCATGGCGGCGAAAAATTCCGGCGGCTTTGTGATCGTGCAGGTGGAGCGGATTGCCGAAAGAGGAGCGCTGAACGCCCGCCACGTGAAAATTCCCGGCATGCTGGTCGACTGCGTCGTCGTCTCCAAACCGGAGAATCACTGGCAGACGTACGGCAGTTATTACAATCCGGCTTACAGCTGCGAATTCAAGGTGCCGACGGCAAGCATTGAGCCTCTGGCGCTGGATGAACGAAAGATCATCGCCAGGCGCGTTGCCTTTGAACTTCAACCGAACATGGTCGTTAACCTGGGCATCGGCATGCCCGAGGGTGTGGCCAATGTCGCCAACGAGGAAGGCATTTTCGATTTTCTGACGCTTACGGCGGAAGCCGGCACCATCGGCGGCATTCCCTCAGGCGGCCTGGACTTCGGCACCGCCACCAATATGGATTGCCTGGTGGACATGCATTTCCAGTTTGATTTCTATGACGGCGGGGGCTTGGACCTGGCCTGCCTGGGCCTAGCCCAGATGGATTCACACGGCAATGTCAATGTCAGCAAGTTCGGTCCCAAACTGGCCGGCTGCGGCGGTTTTATCGACATCAGCCAGACCGCCAAAAAGATTGTTTTCGCCGGGACATTCATGGCGGGCTCAGCCGAACTGGCCGTGGACGACGGTAAACTGAAAATTGTGAAAGAGGGCGCCTTCAAGAAACTGGTGAAAGACGTGGAGCAGATCACGTTCAGCGGCCCCACGGCGCAGGCGGGGAATCAGCAGATTTATTACATCACCGAGCGGTGCGTCTTTGCCCTGACGAAGGAGGGCGTTGAACTCGTCGAGATAGCCCCCGGCCTCGATCTGGAGAAGGACATCCTGGCGCGGATGGACTTTAAACCGATTGTCCGGAATCCGCGGGTGATGGACGAACGTATTTTCAAGCCGGCGCCGATGGGACTCAAAGACGATCTGCTCAGTGTTCCGATTCATGACCGCATCACCTACGATCAGGAGTCCAATATTTTTTACGTCAACTTCGAGGGATTGGCCGTTAAGACGAGGAGCGATATCGAGGCGATCCGCGAGCGTGTGACCGAGGTCTGCGCGCCGCTGGGATCGCGGGTCAAGACGATCGTGAACTACGACAATTTTTCGATCGCTCCGGAGCTGGAAGACGAGTATATCAAAATGGTCAAGTTCGTTGTGTCCAAGTATTACAGCGACGTGACGCGTTATACGACGAGCGCATTTTTGCGCATGAAGCTGGGCGATGAGCTGAAAAGACGGCATCTGGCTCCCCACATTTTTCAGACCAAAGAAGAAGCCAGGCTGGCACTGGAGAAAAAATAAGGTTCACCATCCTGCGGGCGGCACGAGGAACAAGGAACAAGGAACAAGGAACAAGGAACAAGGTTCAAGGGGCAAGGTTCAAGGGACAAGGAACAAAGGACAAAGGACAAAGGACAAAGGACTAGAAGTCAGTTTCCTGAATATCACATGAGGCCCAAGCGAACGGCTCGGGCTCCGAAATTCGTATTGAAAATATTTGGCCAAACGGGTAGAAGTGAACCCGGCCGCATCTGCAAAACTGCCTGCAAACTGCCCGAGGACAGTTTCCAAATAACCTTAAGAAAGAAGAGAAGAAATTATGCCGATTGAAATCAAGATGGAAGGCCAGGTGGCCGTTGTGACGCTGAATGAGGGAGAGAATCGTTTAAATCTGGATTTCCTGGGGAAGTTTCTTAACGCCCTGGATGAGGTTGAAAAGAAGAGCGAGGCCAATGTGCTGGTTGTGCGCGGCGCGCATGATAAGATCTTCAGCAACGGCATTGATCTGGAATGGCTGATGCCGATCATGCAGAAAAACGACACGGCCACGGCCAAGAAATTCATTGAAACGATGATGACGCTTTTCCGGAGGATTGCCCTGTATCCGATGCCCACGATTGTCGCGATGACCGGGCATGCCTTTGCCGGCGGTGCGATCTTGTGCTGCTACTTTGATTTTCGCTTTATGCGGTCGGACCGGGGCTTCATGTGCTTTCCGGAAGTCGACCTGGGTATTCCGTTCCTGCCGGGCATGATGACGGCAATGAAGAAGGCCATTCCGCGTTACAAACTCGATGAAATGGTCCTCACCGGAAGACGCATCACCGCGCAGGAGCTGGAGGAGCATCACGTGATTACCAAGGCCTGCCACATTGACCAGTTGATGGATGAAGTCATGAATTTTGCCAAACTGCAAAATAAGAGACGTCCGGTTGTAGACCTCATCAAAGCGGAGATGAACAAGGATATCATTTACGCGATCGATCACGACGACAAACCGATTATTGAATCGGGTCGTTTTTACGTGTGATGAATCCTAATCCCGCTTAAGCGGGGCGAGCGTTAATTCCCTATCGCTTGCTGCGTGGCGGTTGAATATCGCCAGGCAGCGGCATCAGGAAACAATCTCCGGGCTGCCGATAGAATAACGGCTCCATCCCTCATGCGAGAGATGGAGCCGTTTTTTTTGAAGCGTTTCGTTTAAGTGTTCCATTACCGGCAAACGCCCGCGAAGGGCTGCGCCGTCCGTTCACTCATTTTTTGCCGGGCTTATGGCGCACGCTTACCGAATTGGCGTGCGCATCGAGCCCTTCCATTCGGGCAAACCGCTCCGTTGCGGAGGAGAGCTTCCGGAAAGCCGCGGGGGAAAAGGAGAGCACGCTCATCCGTTTGTAGAAGTCATAAACGCCCAGCGGCGAGGAAAAACGCGCCGTGCCCTCTGTGGGCAGAATGTGATTGGCGCCGGCCGTGTAGTCGCCCAGCGCCTCCGGGGTATAGGATCCCAGAAACACGGAACCGGCATTGCGGATTTTCCCCACGACACGAGACGGCTTCTCGACCATCAGTTCCAGGTGCTCGGGCGAGAAGAGATTGGTTAGTTCCACGGCCTCGGTGATATCGGACGTAATGATGATCGCGCCGTACCGGGAGAGGGATTTCTTGATGATCCCTTTCTTGGGCAGAGCCAGGAGCTGCTTTTGAACCTCGGCGGCCACAGCGCGAGCCAGGTCGGGGTATGGCGTGAAGAGCACCGCGGCGGCCATTTCATCGTGCTCGGCCTGCGCCAGCATGTCCGCCGCGACGAACGCAGGATTGGCACTGCGGTCGGCGATGATCACGACTTCGCTGGGGCCGGCGATCATGTCAATGGCCACCTGTCCGAAGACGAGCTTCTTGGCGGCGGCGACATAGGCATTGCCGGGGCCGACGATTTTATCCACCCGGGGGACCGTCTCAGTGCCGTAGGCCAGAGCGGCAATGGCCTGCGCACCGCCGATCTTGAAGATGCGGTCAACCTGGGCGACATACGATGCTGCGGCGATGAGCGGATTCAAGCCGCCGTCTTTCACGGGACTTGCCAGAATGATCTCCTTGACACCCGCGAGACGCGCCGGGATTGCCGCCATAAGCAGCGTAGACGGATAAAACGCCTTGCCGCCGGGCGCGTAAATGCCGGCCCGCGTAAGCGGGATGATCCGCTGGCCGAGCTCGACGCCTTTTTCATCCGTGACGGTGTAGCCCGTAGCGATCTGCTGCGCGTGATATTTTTCGATGCGCCGGGCGGCGAGTTTGATCACCTCCCAGTCTTCGGGGGCAACGCGGCCCGCCGCCTCTTTCCTCTCCGGGTCCGTTACTTCGACGGTTTCCGCAGTGAGAGCGCAGCCGTCAAACTTTTGGGTATAATGAAAGAGCGCTTCATCGCCGCGTGTCGAAACCTCATGGATGATGTGGGCGACAGAAGCCAGGAGATCCGGCGTGAATGCACCGCCGCGCCTGCGCAGGGCCTGGAAGAAGCTCCGAAATTCATTTGCATCGGATCGAATGATTTTCATCTTATTGTTTCACCCTTTTGATGTCCGCCCCCAGTGCGGAGAATTTCTTTTCAATCGTCTCGTAGCCGCGGTCGATATGATAGACGCGTGAAATTTCCGTCGTCCCCTGGGCGACGAGCGCCGCCAGAATCAGGGAGGCGGAGGCCCGCAGGTCCGTGGCCATGGTTTGCGCGCCGTACAGGGTGGGGACGCCGCGCACGATGGCGCTGCCGCCCTGGATCACGATGTCGGCACCCATGCGCATGAGTTCGCTCACATGCATGAAACGGTTTTCAAAAACGGTTTCCGTAATGACGGAAAGGCCGCTGCCGATGCACATGTAGGCCATGATCTGCGCCTGAAGATCCGTAGGGAAACCGGGATGGGGGAGAGTCTTCACGTCCACGCTGCTGATCTTCTTGCCGGCCTTAACACGAAGTCCGCCCTCGATCGGCGTGATTTTCATTCCCGTATCGCGCAGTTTGTTGATCAGCGCCTCCAGATGCTGCGGGACACAACCCAGGACATTGATTTCGCCGTGGGTCATGCCGGCGGCAATCATAAATGTGCCGGCTTCAATCCGGTCCGGAATGATTGCGGCTTCCACGGCGTTGAGAGATGTTACGCCGGTGATGGTGATGACGTCCGTCCCGGCGCCGCTGATCTTTGCGCCCATGCCTATGAGGACGTCCGCCAGATTGACGATTTCCGGTTCGCGCGCGGCATTATTGAGAACCGTCGTACCGCAGGCCAGTGTCGCCGCCATCATGATATTCTCCGTGCCCGTGACCGTCGGCAGATCAAAATAAATATCCGCTCCTCTCAATTTATCCGCTTTGGCTTCAATGTAACCGCCGTGCAGCTCCACAGTGGCTCCCATATCCTGAAGCGCCTTGATATGCAGGTTGACCGGCCGGGCACCGATGGCACAGCCGCCCGGAAGGGAAACACGCGCCCGGCCCATGCGCGCCACCAGGGGTCCGAGGACGAGAATGGACGCCCGCATGGTTTTGACCAGATCGTAAGGCGCAACGCAGTTGGTCAGCTTTTCGCCGCTGATCTGAACGGTGCTGCCGCCTTCAATTTCCATTCCCATATTGCGCAGCAGCTTATAAATGGTTTTGATATCGACCAGATCAGGAATGTTGGAGAACGTGCAGGTCCCTTCCGTCAGAAGCGCCGCCGTCAGAACAGGCAGAGCGGCGTTTTTCGCGCCGCTGATCCGAACATCACCCTCTAGCGGCTTGCCGCCGTGAACGACTATTTTATCCAATTACTTTCTCCTTCCCAAGATGACGCGCGAAAGTCCCGCGTAATCGGTGCGTACTTCAATATGGCTGTAAGAACCATCATTTGTCTTCATGATCGACTGCACACTTTCACTTTGACTGGCGCCGATTTCGAGTAAAAGCCAGCCGTTTTCATTCAAATAACTATGTGCCTGATATATCAATTTTTCGTAAAATTCCACACCTGTTTGACCGGCCCGGAGCGCGAGCTTCGGTTCGAAATTTCTCACGCCTTGTTCCAAAGTTTCATATTCCGCTGCTCCGATATAAGGTGGATTGGAAACGATGATGTCAAATGTGCCCTGAATCTGTTCGAATAAATCACTCACCTGAAAGATGATCGAATCGCCGAGACCCAGCAGGCGGGAATTTCTTTGGGCCACGGCCAGAGCCGCAGGTGAAATATCCGTGGCGGTGATTCGGGCATCCGGTATTTCTCTGGCCAGGGCAAGCGCAATGGCGCCCGAGCCCGTGCCGATATCCAGAATCCGCGGCCGGCTCAAGGCCTGTGCCCGGAAGACTGCCAGCGCTTCTTCGACGATCACTTCCGTATCCGGCCGGGGGATCAGAACGTTGGGGTTTACCTCCAGCGTGAAAGACCAGAAGGCTTTGACGCCGGTGATGTAGGCGACCGGTTCAAAGAGCAACCGGCGGGAAACCAGCCGTCCATAGGCTGCCAGTTGTTCGTCGCTTAGCTGCCTTTGGGGATTTTTGATAAAATCGATGCGATCGCAACCGAGACAAAAAGCCAGGAGCACCTCAGCGTCGAGCCTGGCCGAGGGGATTCCCGCCGCTTCCAGCTTCAGCGTCGTCCGATGGATAATGTCGCGAACCGTCATGGGGCACTCTTCCCTTTTTCTATATCAATACCTCAACCTGCGTGGCGCTGCCTTTATAGGAATACTTGACGGTACAGCCCAGTTCCCTGAGGACCTGTTTCATGGCGCGGTTGGTGGAATCAATAATAGACACGAAGCGGGTGACGCCGTGTTCCCGGCCGATCGCAAAGAGCCCGCCCAGCATAAATTTCCCCAGGCCGCCGCGCTGCCAGTCGTCGCGAACGACGATGGCAAAGTCCGTGATCCGTTCATCCGGATCATACCCATAGCGGGCGACGGCAATGAGTGCTGGCCGGCCGTCTTCCTCGATCGCGGCGACCAGGGCGAAATTGGTCGTGTAATTAATGTGTGTCAGCTGATGCAGCAGCTCTTCCGGGAGAGCATGGACGGGCCTTAAAAAACGCAGATAGACCGCATCAGGCGACAGTTTGTTCAATAAATCGACAACAAGATATTCGTCAGACTGCAGAATGGGCCTCAAAAATACGACTCTGCCGTCTTTCAGTTGAAAACTTGTTTCATAGTGAGCAGGATAGGCGTTATTCATGGTCCGGACTATAGCGCATCTTCAAAAAATATCCAACGGTGATTGTGCTGTTGCCGGGGCGGCGTGATGGATTGTTCATTTAAGTGCGATAACCCGGATGAACGATTTTCTCAACGAAAGGAGTTACCCTTGCTTCGGAAGGGAAAAATAGAATGCTGCGCCTTCATTCACTTTGCCTTCGGCCCAGATCCGTCCCTTGTGCCGGTGAATGATGCGCTGAGCAAGCGCCATGCCGACGCCCGTTCCTTCATATTCGGATGCATCATGCAGACGCTGAAAGACGCCGAACAATTTATCATGAAATTCCATGTCGAAGCCGACGCCGTTGTCCTTCACATAATAGACAATTTCTTTTCCCTCTTCATATCCCCCCGCTTCAATCATGGCCACATCCCGTGTCTTCGTAAACTTGATCGCATTGGCAAGGATATTGACTAGCACCTGCTTCACGAGCGCCCTGTCTCCAAATCCCTGTGGCATGTCCTTGATTTCGAAGTTCATTGCCCGATCGGGATAGAGGCTTTGCAGCTCCTGCCACGTCCTTTCAATCAACCGGCGGACGTCGAGCATTTTAGCGTCCAGATCCTGGCGGCTCAGCTTGGACAGGTCCAGGAGGTCGTCGATCAGCTTCCCCATGGATTTGACGCCGTCTTGCACCTGGTTGAATAGCCGCACGGTTTCTTCGTCAAAGTGATCCTTCTGCTTTCTCAGGATCATCTTGGAAAAGCCGTCGATAGCCCGAAGCGGTGCGCGCAGATCGTGCGATACGGAGTAGCTGAAGCTTTCGAGCTCCCGGTTCGCGGCTTCGAGATTTGCCGCGTATTCCCTGAGCGCTTCCTCTGACCGCTTGCGCTCCGTAATGTCGTGCGCGATGACGAGGATCGAGCCGGGATGGTCTTTGCCGAGCCGGGGCATGACATTGAGGGAGCCGTAAATGATGCTGCCGTCTTTCCGTCGGACGCGGTACTCCACCTCGGGGTCAATTTTTTCGCCGGCCATCTGTTTCCTGACCCGTTCGCTGAAAAGTGCGCGGGCTTCCTCGTCGAGGAGCGCCGCCGGACCGATCGCGAATAATTCTTCCCGTGTATAGCCCAGAACCTGACACAGCGATTCATTGACGCTCAGGAAGCGATTGCCCGGCAAGTCCACTTCATAGATGCCCGTCGGGGCGTATTTGATGAGGGCATTGGCCCTGGCTTCCGATTCGATGAGCGCCTTTTCGACTTTCTTGCGCTCCGTGATGTCGTTGAACAGAACGGCGACGCGGCGGTCCCGCGGATCGCCGATCCGATGGGCAAACACTTCATACCAGCGGTTCAGCGCCCTGGCTTCATTTTCAAAGCGCACCGGTTCGCCCGTTTTGGCGACTCTTCCATAGATTTCGAACCAATAAGCCTCAATGTCCGGAATCAAGTTGCTGATGTTTTTCTCCTGAACGTCATGCAAGCCGGTTTGTTTTTCGAACGCCGGATTGGTCTCCAGAAAGCGGTAATCCACGGGGCGGTTATCGGCATCGAATAACACTTCGATGATGCAAAACCCTTCGGTCTGAGTGTTGAAAAGCGTGTGATAACGCTCTTCCGCTTCCTTGAGCTTGGAGAGATCATTCCCGATAGCGAGGAGTTCCTTGAGATTACCCTGGTTATCGTAGATGGGCCTGTTGGTCCAGGACATCCAGACCAGGCGGCCGTCCTTGCACAAGTTTTGATGAACATTGGTGGGGTATTTCTCGGGATGCTCTTTGAGGTCCTGTAGCATTCCGGCAATGTCAGCGCCCTTGGAGTCCGTCCGGGGAATGATCGTGCCGACTGCGCCGCGGCCGATGATTTCCTCCGCGGTATAGCCGAAGAATCGCAGTCCGTATTGGTTCATGAAGGTGATGCGCATGTCCTTATCGGCCCGCAGGATAACGCTTCCGGATCCCTCCACAAGGTCGCGATACTGCTCGCGGCTTTCCGTCAGCGCCTCTTCAGCCGTTTTGCGTTCCGTAATGTCCTGCACGATGCCCGTTACGCTATGCGGCCTGCCGCTTTCGTCCCGGTGGTGGCTTCCCGTGGCCCATATCCAGCGGATTTGACCGTCGGCACGCCGGATGCGGCAGTCAAAATTCCAATCCTCACCGGTAGCGATGGACTTCTGAAATTTGGCATCAACCGCACTGCGATCTTCCGGGAGGACATGCTCCAGGAAAATTTCATAGCTCCACTCCGGCAGCAGCTCCGAGTAGCCGAAGATGCGATCGTGCTCGAGCGACCGCGAGGCGCCGTGATCATTCAGGTTAAGCTGCCAGGCGCCCGTGTGGCTGGTTTCCAGGGCGTATCGCAGCCGCTCCTCGCTTGCCTGCAGCGCCGCTTCGGCCATCTTGCGTTTGGTGATGCTACGTCCGTAAATACGGATTCTCCGGGAATCTTCCATAAAGCGCATGGTCTGACCGTACCACTTGTCGCCGATCTGAACTTCCCGCGCTTTCAGATCCATTCCACCATTAAAAGGCGTGGGTGAAGAATGTTCCCAACCGGCAAACCAGGGATGGGCAAATCCCTTTTCGCGAAGGTCGGGGAACAGGATTTCGGAAACGGGGTTCATGAAATGAATGACCCCGTCCAGATCGATTTCGGTGACCGGGTTAGGATTCAGCATAACGAACGACGCCACATGCGCCATTTCCGCCTGTGCCTGTCTTTGTTTTGTAATGTCGCGAAAGACAAGTACGGCGCCCAGAGTTATGCCGGCCTTGTCGATGATCGGCGCGCCGCTGTCGTCAATGGGGATCTCCTTGCCGTCTTTTCTGATAAGCAGCGTATGATTGGCCAGACCGACAATCGTGCCTTCGCGCAGGATCCGGGCGACGGGGTCTTCCACCTTGCGCCGTGTCCGTTCATCGATAATGCGAAATACGTTTGTCACCGGCTGGGCCATGACTTCGCTTACGGACCAACCCGTGAGTTGTTCCGCCACGGTATTCATGAATGTGATCCGGCCCTCGGCATTGGCGACGATGACGGCATCGCCGATGCTGGCCAGGGTGGTCGCCCAGCGCTGCTCGCTGCGCTTGCGCTCCGTCACATCCCGCGCGACGGAAACGGAGCCGACAATAGTGCCTGCTGCATCCCGGACCGGCGATGAACTTACCCGCCGGTATCTGAGTTCGCCGCTGGCGGGCGTCCGGATGATCTCTTCCTCGTTGCGAACAAGTTCACCGCGCAGCGCGCGCAGGGGCGGCGCTTCCTCGACGGGTCGAATGCTGCCGTCGGAGCGATACACTTCCAGGCTGGCGGCAAACTTCTCCACATCCAGGGTGTCGTCCGCAAGCCCGAACTCCTGCAGTGCCGATGGATTGACCAGGGTAAACCGCTTCTCGGTGTCCGCCAGCCACACTTCGTCGCTGATGCTATCAACCAGGGCCGAGAGCTTGTCTTTTTCCTGCCGGATGGCGTCCAGCAAACTTCGGGCTTCCTCTTCGGTTTTCTTGCGCTCCGTAATGTCGAAATTCACGCCCATGAACCGGACAGCCCTTCCATCTGCCGCCGTTTCATCACCGTCCGGATTGCCCGCGAAGACAAACCGGCCTTTGCCGGCCATCCAGCGTTCCTGTCCGTCGGCGCGGATAATCCGGCACTCGACGTCTAATCTGCCGGTTTGCTTGGCCATCTCCCATTGCGTGCTCATCATTTCCACGTCGTCGGGGTGAACGAAACGGAAGAAGGTTTCCGGACCGTCCGGGGCGTCGCCGGGATGGAGTCCGAAAAGCTCAAATTCGGTTTCGTTCCAGTGAGATTCTCCCGTCAGCAGGTCAACCTCGAACGTACCCAGGAAATTGGCCTGGAGGATCAGTCTGAGCCGCTCTTCGCTTTGCCGAAGAGCATCCTCGGCGCGCTTACGCTGGGTGATGTCCACCAGGGCATGAACGGCGCCACGCGGCTGCCCCTCATTGGTATAAAGAGGCGTGCCGTAGCCCAGCACATGGCGGACGGTACCGTCTTCAAAGACGAGACTGAATTCGAAGTCCTTTACGGCAGTGCCGCGGGCGGCCCGCTGCGCGGGCAGCTCATCGTTTTGTAACTCGCGTCCGTCCTTTACCGCCCGGAAATGCCGCGGCCGGATATCGGCGGGAGCGGTGAGAGAGGTCTCTGATAGTGGAGACACTTTCAGGAGTTCATCCGCGGCCCGATTGGCGGTGAGGTGAAGACATTCCGGATCCTGAGCGATGAAGATCGGCGTGGGGACGGCATCCAGAAATGCTTCGAGTTCCATGGCCCTTTCGCGCTCGTGGCGTTCGCTCTCGCGAAGGGCTTCCTCGATCCTCTTGCGTTCTTCGATTTCATCTTCCAGGTCCTCGGTTCTTTCCCGAACCTTATCTTCCAGATTTCTGCGGATTTCACGAAGGTCGAGTTCCGTCTTGATAAGCTCCGTGACATCGCGGGCTGCCGCGAAAACGCCCTGAACTTCGCCTTTTTCATCGGCGTAAGTCGATGCGTTATAAAGCACGCTTGTTACCTGTCCGGACGTATGCCGCATTTGCAGCGGATAGTCTTTAACCGACCCTTCCAGAAACGCTTTCTGATATCCCGCCCGGGCTTTTTGAGGTTCCGTAAAGTAATCCGCAAAATCCTTGCCGACAAGTTGATCCCGTGGAACTCCGGTAATTTTCTCGGTGGCTCGATTCACATCCATGATTTTTCCATCGGGACTGATCGTGACCAGCGGATCAAGACTGGCCTCGATGAGACTGCGCGAATAGCGGGATGCCGCCCGCAGTTCCTCTTCGGCATCTTTACGCGCCCGATGCTCCGTGGCTTCCGCAAGGGCTCTCCGGACGGCGGGGGCGAGCCTGCTTAAGCGGCTCTTCATGACATAATCTTTAGCGCCGCTGGTCAATATTTCTATGGCGCGGTCTTCACTGACGGCGCCCGTTACAAGAATAAAGGGAATATCGGGCGAGCGCCTTTTGGCTTCGGCCAGCGCCAGGGCGCCGGAATATTGGGGAAGATCATAGTCGGAAAGAATGAGATCGGGCGCAAAGTCCTGAAGGTTGCGGACAAAATCATTTTCCTTGATCACCACGCAAGCGGTGAAGGGAATGCCGGCCTCCGTGAGTTCAAACTGAACGAGTTCGGCGTCGGCCGGATTATCTTCGAGGATAAGAATACGAAGGGGCTTGTCCATGTTATCTCTTTCAGGGCCGCGAAGTCAGAGCGACAGTTTGTCTACGAATGGAGCGAGAATATTTTATAAAATATGCCTTGATGTTTGTAAAGAGTTTTCGAATCATATTGAATTTCCGATTCTTCCCCCGCAAAGCCTGCGGCATCTATCCATTGTCATCGATGCGTTGCACCTTTCGCGCAACTGTATACTATCATCAATGATGATCAATGCAATGCGCATAAGGTGGTAGCTTTATGGTAGGTAAAACCTATCAAAACCCTTATTAGCGCTGTCGCGATATTTTTGAATAGGACTTCGAAAATTTACCCCAACCTGTTTGGAGAAATCGAGTTTAGAATAGAGCGCAGAGGGGGAGAGCGTCGGTAAGTAAATGGCCAGGCCATACGAATTTTTGACCGCAGCTCCTTTGCGTGCCGATCGGATAACGATGCCGTCGGGCCGCAAACCGCATTCACGACCTTCCGGCACGCACCCCGTACCTCCCTGCCCGGGCCGCCGCCTTCAATTATTTCATTCGCACATCGTGAAAATCATAAGAGATATTGTTTTGATGAATTATTTACACCAGGCCTTTTATCTTTTCAATGGTCTTTTTAATCCCGCTTACGCGGGACGAGCGTTAATTCTGCATAGCTTGCTGCGAAATAATGACGTTTATTTCATATCTCGACAGCTTGCGCGAGGTGGTTGATCGGTTCGAGGCGGGCGTCTGTCCGGGGAGAAATTTTTCTAAAAAAAATCGGCTATTCTTTCGACAAGACATCATGCCGATTTGAGGGAAAACAAAGACAGTGGGTCTTACGACTTTAAGGATGGAGAAAAGGACAATGCGCAGGATTATCTGGTGCGCTCGCCGAAGATCGCGCGGCCCACGCGGATGATGGTGGCGCCTTCCTCGACGGCTACTTCAAAATCGTCGGTCATGCCCATGGAAAGTTCATCCATGGAGATGTTGGGAATGGCGGCGGCCCTTATCTGATCGCGCAGTCCGCGCAGGGACTGAAAATAAGGGCGGGAGGTTTCCGGCTGATCGGAATAGGGCGGCATGGTCATCAAGCCGCGCACCTGCAAATGGGGCAGCGTGGCAATCTGCCGGACAAGTTCGAGAACCTGTGGAGGTTCGGCGCCGCTTTTGGAGGCCTCGCCGCTTAGGTTGACTTCGACGAGGACGTTCAATGTCCGGCCGTTTTGTCCCGCGCGTTTATCCAGTTCATGCGCCAATTCCTGCCGGTCCACGGAATGAATCCAGTCAAACAGATTGACGACGTATTTGACTTTGTTGGTTTGCAGGTGGCCGATCATATGCCATTCAACGCCATGACCGATCACGGGGATTTTTTCGCGGGCTTCCTGAACGTAGTTTTCGCCCAGCAGCGTAATGCCCGCATCAATTGCCTGACGCACGCGGTCCGGCTCGACGGTTTTGCTCACGGCCATGAGCCGGATACTCTCCGGGTCGCGCCCCGCGCGGGCTGCGGCGCCGTTTAGGCGACGTCTGATCCCGGCAATATTTTCGGCGATGGATGTCGTCATAGCCTTCACCTGAAATGGATGGCGTTTAAGATTTTCAACTCTTCCAATACTTCGCAAAGCGGCAGTCCGATGACATTGGTGTAAGAACCCCGGATCGCCTTGATAAAAGATGCTCCCTTGCCCTGGACGGCATAACCGCCGGCTTTATCGTACGGTTCATCAGAGTCCACGTACCAATCCATTTCTTCGGGACTGATTTCCTTGAAGGTCACAGCGGACCGGACGACTCTTGTCCGGGATATCCGGCGATCCGTATGGGCAAGGGTGAAGCCGGTAAAGACCATGTGTGTGCGATTGCTCAGCCGCTTAAGCATCTGGCGCGCCTCTTTTTCATTTTCAGGCTTGCCCAGAATCAGGCCGTCGATCACGACAATGGTATCTGCGCCCAGCACCAGGGCTTTCGGGTGCTGCGAGGCAATGGCCTTCGCTTTACCCCCGGAGAGTCTCCTGACATGCGTGCGCGGTGTTTCGCCGGCGAGATACGTTTCATCGATGTGCGCCGGGAGAATCTTAAACTTTAACCCCATGGAGTTGAGGAGCTCTTCGCGGCGGGGAGAGGCGGAAGCTAAAATGAAAGGAGACGATAGCGAAACGGTCATCTTGATTTCTTTCTGTTTCAATGGTGGAGTTTCTATTTCAAATAAAACGGGGTCTGTCAATTGTAAATTGCCGTTGCATCTTTCGGGGAGTTGGCGTATTTAACCCGCGAATCCAAAATGGGAGTTCACTATGAAAAAAGTCGCGGCTCTTTTCTTAATATTCATTTTCGTGCTGTCGGTTCTTCCGGCCTTTGCGGCTGAGAAAATCGTTCAAATGACCGTACCCGGCTGTTATTCCTGAGGCGCCAGCAAAAGGATAGGGTCTATCCTGCAAAAAGTTGAAGGTGTCCGGAAGCATCAAATTCAGCAGCCGAATATTCTGATCGTCGCGTTTGATGACGAAAAAACAAGCCTCGAACTCATTGAAAAGGCATTAAAAGACGGTACGTTTTCCGTATCCGGCAAGCCGGTTTATGTGCAGACCTTTCCGGCCGGAAATCAGAGCAAATGATTTTTCCCGCGAGCTTCCAGCGCGTCGACGATTTTCTTGACGTCCTGAGAGCGTCCTTTTTTGCAGATCAGAAGCGCGTCTTTCGTTTCAACAACAATGACGTCTTTCATACCGACCAGCGCGACAAGTTTATGAGGGCTGCAGACCAGTGCGTTTTCGGTATCCTCCAGGATGACGTAAGAGCCGCGGGTGCTCGCATTGCCTTTAGAGTCTTTGCCGGATATTTCCCACAGAGTATCCCAACTGCCCACGTCACTCCAGCCGAAGTCTGCGGGAATCATCAGCACGTCTTCGGCTTTTTCCATGACGCCGTAGTCGATGGAAACGGAAGCCAGCCGTTTGTAGATCGCCGAAACCGTTCTGGCTTCGGAATCTTTTCCCATGGATGATTTGATCGTCATCAGTCCGGAATAGAGATCCGGCAGGAAGCGTTGGATTTCATCCAGGATGGTTTTCGCCCTCCAGATAAACATGCCGCTGTTCCAGAAGAAATTGCCGCTCTTCAGAAAGGCCCGGGCCTGCGGGAGATCCGGTTTTTCCCGGAAAGATTTTACGCGCAGCAGCGTCCGGCCGGAAATGGTTCCGGCCGCGGCGCCGCCTTCCATGTAGCCGAAGCCGGTATGCGGGCTTGAGGGCGTAAGGCCGATGGTCACCAGCGCTTTCCTGGTTTTGGCGGCCTTTGCGGCGGCGGCAATAACTTTCCGGTACGAGACGGGATCGGCGATGCCGTGATCGGACGGCAAAACAACCATGACGTCATCCTTGGCTTTCTTTTGAACATACAAAGCGGCAAGACCGATGCAGGCGGCCGTGTTCCGTCCGACCGGTTCGATAAGAATATTCTTCTCCGGGATTTCCGGCAGCTGCCGGATCAGTTCCCGTGCGTGTTTCCGGCCCGTGACGATGAGGATATTTTGGGGCCCGATGAGCGGTTTGATCCGGTCAACGGTTTCCTGGATGATGGTGCGGTCGCTCACGATGTCCAGCAGGTGCTTGGGTTTTTTCTCCCGGCTGCGCGGCCAGAATCGCGTGCCCCGTCCGCCGGCCATGATCACTGCATGCATAGGCATTCTCCTTTGCACCTCTCATAATACATTCCGGCTTGCAAATTCAAGTCCGAAACGCTAATTTGTCACTCATGATAAATAATAATTATCCCGAAATCATATTGAAAGCCGGACGGGAAGCAGCGCTTTTGCGCGGGCACCCCTGGGTGTTTTCCGGTGCGATCGCCAAAATAAACGGGCATCCGTCCGACGGCGACATCGTATCGGCCTCGGATTCCCGGGGCCGGGCGCTGGCTCTCGGATTTTTCAACAGTAAAACGGATATTTCCTTTCGGGTGCTCGAACGAAACGCTGAAAGGGTTATTGATGCGGCTTTCTGGAAGGAACGAGTGGCGATGGCCGCCGAATTACGCGGAAAGCTCCTCGATGCGCGCACCAATGCCTTTCGCCTGATTAATGCGGAAGGCGACGGGTGCCCCGGCCTGATCGTAGACGTATATGATCATACACTGGTTCTATCCATCTCGACCGCCGGCATGGAAAAGCAAAGGCAGAGCATTCTTGATGCACTCATCTTAGAGATGAAGCCCACCGGCATCTATGAGCAAAGCGGAGGCCGCTCGCGCGGCCTGGAAGGCCTGCCGGAAGAGAAGGGTTTTATTTACGGTGATGATCAGCGTAACGTCGTGAGCGTGACGGAAAACGGTTTTGCGTTTGACGTGGATATGGTCGGAGGCCAGAAAACGGGCTTCTTCCTGGATCAGCGCGTCAATCGAGAGAAGCTCGGCGCACTGGCCCGCGGAGCATCCGTTCTGAACTGCTTTTGTTATACCGGCGCCTTTTCGGTGTATGCTGCTGCAGGCGGGGCGGCCAGAGTTGTTTCTCTCGATATATCTAAATCGGCCTGTGAAGCGGCCCTGCGGCATTTGAGCCTCAATGGCTTTTCCGGGCAGGATCATCCGGTGATTGAAGCGGATGTGTTTCAATATCTGCGCGATCTGCGGGAGGAATTTGATCTGATCATTCTTGATCCGCCTGCCTTTGCCAAAGCCAGGCGGGATGTCCCCAAAGCTTCGCGGGGGTATAAAGACATCAATATGCAGGCTATGAAGCACCTGGTGCAAGGCGGGATGCTCGCGACTTTTTCGTGTTCCAACTTTATCGAAGAAGATTTATTTTACAAAATCGTGCAGGGAGCGGCGCGCGATGCAGAAATACAGCTGCAGCTTTTGGCCACCCTTACAGCCGGGCCGGATCATCCCCTCGCCCTCGGGCACCCCGAAGGACGGTATCTCAAAGGATTGCTCGTCAGAAAATTATAAATTGGCCGCGATGCATAACCTGAAGGTCACGCGTACCCTGAAGGGCACACTTCTGCTTAACGACTTGATGGTCAGCGCGCGGCCAGGTTGGCCGCAATCCGGTCATGAATCATTTTGGACGCGATATTGTTCCCCGAGACGCCCGTCAGCACCGAAACGGCGACCACATCTTTTTCTATATATTCAACCCCGATGGTCACCTTTTCATCCGAAATAATCGCCTTGATCGATCCCGTGGATATCTTCCGCTCTTTTTCAATGCTCCAGCCCTTCAAGTCCACCACGGCCTTTTCACACGCCTGCCAGACCGGTTCGATATCCGCCTTGTACCGGATGGTCAGATAGCCGTCCTGGTAAATCGCTTTGCCGGACTGGATGCCCACGACCTTGCCGTTCATGACCATGGCGGCATTACAGCCGAAAAGAAGGAACGCTGCAGCGGCAAGTAAAATCAACTTTGTTTTCATAAATCCACCTCCGGCGATGCATGATGCCCGTTATAGAGTAAGGCAATTCATCTGTCAATGGCTACGCCGCGAATCTTGCCCAGACCGCAGAACCGGCCGCCCAGACGAGAATGGCCGCGGTGATCAATATCGTGACGTATGCCAATATCTTGCTCCAGGCGCTCTCGGGCTTCTGATCGTTGTATCCCATAACATAGGCCGCGAGCAGTCCGGAAAGCAGGCCGCCGCCGTGCGCCCAGTTGTTGATGCCGCTGAAGATAAAACCGAAGATGACCAGACCGACCACCCATCCCAGCGCCTGCTTGTAGATGGCTTCCCCGTAATATCCTCCGCGGGTCTTCCCATAATAGATGATGGCGCCGATGAGACCGCAAACCGAAGCGGATGCGCCGATTGTAAAAGAGACGCCGGCCAGCACCGAAACAATAAAGCCTGCGACGCCGGTCAGCAGGTAGATGTTCACAAAACGGTGCACGCCGAATTCCCTGAGCACGAAGGGGCCGAGCTGGTAAAGAGCCATCATATTGAAGAGGATATGCAAAATTCCGCCGTGCAGAAATGACGCGGAGACGACGCTTGCGAAGTTATGATACAGAAAGACGGGGAGGGTCCCGCTGGCCCCCAGATATAAGAGGCTCTGGTTGGAGGGCGAGAGAAACCCGAGCGGGTTGCCGCCCATGAAAATACCCCGGGGATCGATTAGCAGGGCCAGCACGTAAAAAGCGATATTCACATAGATGATGGCTCGCACCGGCTCGAAAGCGAAGAAAATGTTGCGAAGCTTGCCCGCTGATGCATGCAGGCCGGGACGTTTCAATCCGCAGTATGGACAAACCGGTTCGTCCAGGCTGATCAATTTCCGGCAATTGGGGCACAAAATAGAGTTTCTGGCAGCGCTCATCATGAATTCCTTACGATTTTAGATTGGGATTAATTAACAACAATACATCAAGTTGTAAAGGAAAATGCACCCCGTTCTTGACTACCGCTTCCGAATATATAATATGGCTTACGTTCAATGAAAGATAAAATATGCCGACAATAATTGTTTTGATTATAACATTTCTCGCTGGATCAATCCTCCGGCTTCGCGGAATCAATGAATACATTGCTTGGATTTTGTCTTGCTGTATCATTCCCGCGTTTATCCTTTTTACTGAATTTGTGCTTCCATATATGGGAGGCGGTGCATCCATGTGGCCTATCGCACTTGCTGCCGGTAGTTTTTATGGCGTTATTGTCGGCGGCTTGAGTGTTGTAATCGCGTCATTTTATTTAAAGAGGAAGAAAAGAAAATCATAACCCGTCAATCCACCCGCTCGCTGCGCTCCGGGTGATTTTTTCGTTATGCAGGTGATTATGCCGATCAAAGAGCGATTAAACGTGACAATTGAATCCATTGCCTTCGGCGGCCAGGGCGTGGCGCGCGCCGCCGGGCTCGTAATTTTCGTTCCGTTTTCAGCGCCGGGCGATGTCCTGGAGATCGAAATCGTTGAGCGTAAGAAAAGATTTGCGCGCGGAAGGCTGTTAAATATCATCGAACCTTCAAGCGGGCGGACCGAACCTTCTTGCCTCTATTACGGCCGCTGCGGCGGGTGCTCCTATCAGCATATCGATTATGCGCATCAGCTTAAAATCAAACACAAGCAGATTTGCGAAGCTTTTGAGCGGATAGGTGGAATAGCTAAGCCTTCTGTTTTCGAAGTTATTTCCTCGCCCCGCATTTACGCCTACCGGGGGAAGGCCGAACTTCATGCCGCAAAAGAAGCGGGTCGTTTCCAACTGGGATTTATGGACATTTCCGGCGGCCGACTTGTGGACATTGAACGGTGCGCGATTATGGATGAAACCATCAATGATCTGATCCGGAAGGCCAGAACAAAAGGGATGGTTCCAAAGGATACCGATGACTTGATCTTTTGGTCGGGCCCGCCGGATGCCGAAGGCGAGGCCATTGCCCGCACTGTGAAAAACAAAGACTTCCTCGTTCCCCGTACCGGATTTTTCCAGGCCAATTTGTATCTGACGGATCGGATGGTGGATGTGGTCTGCAGTCTGATCGACCCAAAGGTGAAGACCATCGTTGACGCCTGCTGCGGCTCGGGGCTTTTTTCGCTTTTCCTCGCGCCTTACGCCCAGCGCGTACTGGGAATCGAAATCAACGCTAGATCCGTAAAATATGCCCGCATCAATGCCCGAAGACAGGGGGTGCAAAATGCGGAATTTATCCAGGGTGATGTCGAAGAGGTTTTGGCGGACCGGGTGCTGCTCGGGGATGCCGTCGATCTCATCTTGCTTGATCCGCCGCGCACCGGCTTGAGCGCCCGGTCGCTGGCGGCGGTTTCCGGCTTGAAACCGCAAGGTATCATTTACATCTCCTGTAATCCGGCAACACAGGCGCGGGACGTGAAATTCCTGAATGAGCAAGGCTATGATCTGCAAAGTCTGCAGCCGCTGGATATGTTCGCGCAGACGGAGCATATCGAAACCGTGGCGCTGCTGCGGCAAAGATGATCGGCCGGTCGTATTTGCTAATTCTGCTCACGCGGGACGAGCGTTAATTTTCGCGTAGCTTGCTGCGAGGTGGAGGACACATCAGACCCCTTTGCATAAATAGTTGTTATGGAGGAATAAATTCATTGACAGAACGGGGCATATCGATATACGCAAGCTCTACGAGATCAAGGTGCGAATCATGGGGATCCGTTGTTGACAGCTTTGGGTGAGCACTCATAAATCTCTTCCCCTAAATCATTTAACTCATTGAAATGAAAAATTTAATATAGTTTTGCCCGGATCACGTGGTATGATGATGTTGACAGGAATCCTCATCCATTGAATTTACCGAGCGGGATTTCCGGAATCCCGCCCATAAATAGCGTAGTCCTATGAACAGAGACGAAAAAAGAGACAGAGCCATTGTGGACAGACCGCGGGCGGCATTGTGCCGGCCCCGGAAGATTGCAGACGGTCCGGATGACCATCTGGCCGACGGGAATGAAACGATCCTCCTTGTCGACGATGAGCCTATCATCATTGATGTGGCGCGCGACATGCTCGAAATTCTGGGATATCGGGTCATTGCTGCACGCAACGGTCAGGACGCCATTGACATTTACGGCCGCAGGAAGAATGAAATTGATATGGTCATTCAGGACATGGTCATGCCCGGAATGAACGGCGCCGACGTATTTCAGGCCCTGAAAAGGATCAACCCGGAGGTAAAGGTTATTCTGGCCAGCGGCTATGTCCTGAATAAGCAAATCGCGGCCATGATCGAGCAGGGCTGCCGGGCGTTTATGCCCAAGCCGTTTCGCCTGGAAGACCTGTCTTTGAAAGTCCGGGAAGTCCTGGATTCGCCCTGACGCAACTTTCAAAAATATTTATGGCTTTCCAATGAAAATATTGCTATTTTCCCCACGCGACGAAAATTATGTTCAAAAATTTCAGGGAGGACAAGATGGCATCAAAAAGTAAGGACGTGAGACTGGAACAACGCCGGATATTGGAAAAGAAGCTGGAAATGCGGCTTTCCAATCTGACCGGGCAGGGGATAGCGGCTGAAAAGATAAAGACCGATCCTCTTGTGAAAAGTCTGAAATCACAGATCAGAGAAACGAATATCCGCATCGCCGCTATCGATAAGAACACGGTAAAAGTCGAGTCCATGAAGCAGGACAAAGCGAAGAAGCTTCTGGAGAAATCCGCACCGAAAGAAACCGAGGCGGCTCCGGGAAAAGAAGCGAAAGCGAAAAAGAAAGCCGCGCCGGCGGAAAAAGAGCCCAAAAAGAAAAAGGAACCGGCGGCAGAAGGGGAAGCGGTAAAGAAACCCAAGAAAAAGAAGGAAGAAGCTCCGGCGGCATAGACTCTCCGAACAAAAAAGGCAAACTGGATTTCAACAGTTTGCCTTTTTTAATCCCGCTTCCGCGGGACGAGCGTTAATTCTCCATAGCCTGCTGCGAGGCTGTTGATTATCCGGCGTCCCCAAGGGGAGTCAAACCAGGTTTACAGGCGTGAAAAGGTCTTCAGATCACCCGCCGCGACAATCCCCCCTGCATCATTCAAGTTAGTTCGCCCTGCCATTTTTTTGTTGCATCTTCCTGGTAAGATTACTTACAACGAGCTCCGTCATCAGCTTCCTTCCCGCGGCTTGAGCCGGAGCAAATTTCCTGACAAAATTGATTTCTTCTTCAGTCGGACGAGCTGTTTCGCTCAGGTCCGGCGATACCTTCAAATCCCAGGAGACGTCTTTCTTAACATCTTCAATACGAACTTTCGGATGAATCTGGGCCAGATACAACTCTTTCGTTATCGGATCGAAGCGGAAGACGCCTTTGGTCGTGAGGAGCATGGAGGGGCCGCTTACCTTCGGAAAACGACCTGTTTTCTCACGACTGCCGCCGCCGTCGAGATAACCGGGGGATGTGACGTAATCGAGCTTTTTCACGAACTCGCCGCCCAGCATGGTCAGGACTGTCCGCTTGCAATAGGAAATGAAATCGGCTGCGCCGCCTGAGCCGGGCAGGCGCATTGTCGGGTTATAGTAGTCGCCAATCACGGTGGTATTGAGATTGCCGTATTTGTCAACCTGACCCACACCGAGAAAACAGACATCGACAAATCCCCGGTAAGCCATGGTAAACGCCGAGAACAGATCGGTAGCATAGGCAAATCCACGCAACGCATTGGCGTGATTGAGAGGCAAAAGGGGTTCGAAATCGATAATGCCCGATTCCATCATGAGCGTCGCATGGGGAGCATACAGGGCCTTGGCCAGAGCTCCCGCAGTCGTGGGCAATCCAACCCCCAGAATAATATTTTCATGGTCATGAATTTCCTTCGCAACGGTAATGATCAACAATTCTTCCAATGTGTATGCCTTATTCATAAAGCACCCCCTTTTCTTGCAGGAACTTTTCAAATTCTTCCATCGTCACGCCCATATTTCTTTCACGTCCTTCCCCATTCCATATGGAGGTAAATGCAGCCCCGTAATTGGCCGGCGCCGAGTAAAATGCATTCGCCCGGATACCGTCCAGGGTGCCGCTGCCGAATTTTTCCACGTGATGATCGATATAGGCTGCACGGCCCTTGCAGCCTATCACCATTCATCCATCCAGGCCTGCATGGCCTTGGCATCTCCGCAAGCCATGGCAAAGAGACTGAACATGAAGCGATCCAGGTTATAGTAACCGATGACCTCCGTCGGAGTGGCGCCCCACGGGATTTCAATCACGGCATCAACCCGATAGGCAGGTATTAACGTCAGATGCGGACTTGATTTAATGACATCATGCTCGACGATTTCTTCACAGGAGACAATGATCTTCTTGCTGCTTAGGGATGCGGCAGCCACACTGCCCAGGGCACCCCAGTATTGGGCATTGCCGTGTTTATCCGCCCGCTGGACATGGACAATGCAGACATCGGGATTTGCTGCCGGAACGGTAAGAATTTCTTTGCCCGTATAAGGACATTTGATGATGCGATATTTATCTTCACCCAAAAAAGTGCGCTTCCTGAACAAATCGGTTTCAATCGCTCCCTCCAAAACCGGTATAAATGTAAAGCCATGCATCCCGGCGACGAGACGGGCGTTGTATTGAAAATTCGTGTAGTCCTCCATTTGGAGGGTTCCCGCTTGCAGGGAGCGTTCCACGCAGGATCCTCCGGCCCGGCCCCCTCCCCGATAAACATACGTGCTGACCAGGCGATCCACACAACCGGCCGCCACCAGCACCTCGACATCGATGACACCGGATTGCGAATACACGGTCAAATGTTTTTTCTGCTGACGGGCAACTTCATAAACAAGAGCCATGGCGGCGGCAACCGTGTAGTTACCCAGAATCAGACTGCTTCCATCGTGAACAAACTTACCGATGGCCTCACTGGCGGTCATGACTTTACGCTCTGCTTCAGACATAGAAACCTCCTTGTGCGTAGATTATGATTTCCCAGATGAGTGTTAGAATATGTCCGGGGAAGAGACAAGTGGGTAGGGGCCCCAAATAGACGAGAATATTCCCGCTTTTATGAGAGGGAAAACCCTACTGGGAAAAAAAGAAATCTTTCCGATGAAAATAAGTGAGGACGTTGCTGCGGCTAACGGAGGGCCGGCCCGCCGGGAGCTGAAATGGGTCCCGGGTCTGCCTTTGAAATCTGAAAAATTAATGGAATACGATAAGGAAGAAGGATTCTTGAGCAAAGAACCCCTCTCTTAATCGGTTCTTAGCTTTTAAAGACTAACATTTTTATATGGGGGATGGTTCAGATAACCGCAAGGTCAAGGAGGAAGCGGCGGACCACCGCTTCCTCTTGATCATCGGCGAAACAACACTGTGCGCTCTTCTTTATTAATTAGTTACTGTCCCCAGTCATTCTTACCCGTACACCGATCCAGTTTCCGGTCCATGAGGGGCAGAACCTTGCCGGCCGGGATTTCCCACGACGGCCCGATATTCGATGCATTTTCATACCAATGGTAAGGAGGCATATTGAACGATACCTTTTGTTCCGCCGGCGGCACGTACTCGCCTACCCGGAAACCCTGAATCGCCTTATGGTCGCATGCCCGCATCTTGATGATCCGGCCATTGACCCACTGATACGTATCCCCTTCCCAAACCTTGATGATCTTTTCAGGGTCCGTGCTGCCGGCCCGTTCGATCACGCTCAAAAGCCAATAAGTCTGTTGCTGCCAAAATCCGAGCGTACCCGATGGATGACGGAATAAAGGACTGGTATATGGGGCTGTCTTCCATCTTTTTTGCCAGCCATCGTTCCACGCTTTGTAATACTTAATTGTTTCGGGGGATGTAAAAGCAGGTCCTGCCTTGTCATAGTGTGTGATATTGACCAGTCCCTTGGTTCCTTCCACACCGATTTCGTTGAGCATATTCGGTTCATCCAGATAGAGATTGGCGAAGGGGATTGTGATCCCCATTTGGCGGGCCTGCTTGAGCAGGTTTCCGGAATCGGGGAGCCAGTCTCCTGTCCAGACTACCTCGGCGCCCGAAGCCTTGATCTTCGTCAGATAAGGGGCAAAATCAGTTAGGAAAAGCTTATGGTAGTCCTCTCCCACGATTTGCGCTTCAGGGAAGTATTCCTTCAGACCATGCTTAAATCCTTCGGCCATTCCATGGCCAAAGGAGTAATCCTGGCAAAGGATATAGAATTTCTTTTCTTTCTTGCGAATCTGGCCGTAATAATAGGCCATCCCGCGGCCGATGGAGTCGGTTGTATCGGAGCTCATGAAGGAATAACGATTGAAGTTTGTCGCATCCTGAAGGTCGTCGGACAGTGCACCGATATTCACGCCGATGACTTTGTATTTGTTGGCCACCTCGTTGAGGATCTTCTGGATATTACTGCCCGAAGTGCCCAGCAGGACATGAACCTTCTCCTGGAGGACCATGCGTTCGCAGATCTTCTTACCCTGATCCGGCTTGGACATGCTGTCCGCCTTGAACAAGGCAATCTTCTTCTTTTTGCCGTCAACCAGAATGCCGCCGCGCTGATTAATGTCGTACGCGGCAAAAGTTATGCAAGCCCACGCCAGTTCGCCATTGAGTGCGCCGGGGCCTGAGAAGGGCCAGACGACGGCAATTTTGATCGTGTCACCCTCGGGATTTACCCACTTGGCCGGATCAAAGCCGGACATATTGCCCATCTTATTGGCATCAAATTTGGCATTCGGTTTGGACCAGGTTTCAAATGCATCCGATTTAACCACTTTCGCCTTCTTTTCCGCTTTCTGAGCCATGGCCGCAGACGGGCCATAGATTGTTAGACAGAAAATCGAAAAAACACATAAAAAAACTAAAATTGTCTTACCTGTACATCTCATCTTGGATCTCCTTCTTTCTTGATACGCGAGTGTGTTGCTTCATCGGGAAAGTCTATTACATTATTGGTGTTGTTTGTCAATTAAGTACGGACCGCAACGCAGGGTGAAGGAAACATTTTTCGGGAAAGTACCGCCAAAGAAAAAAGCGATTTAGATGAAATTCTAAACCGCTAATATGATTTGCGTCCCCATGGGGAGCCGAACCGCCGGTTACAGGCGTGAAAGGGCGATAAAGAGTGTCTTCCACCTGATTTTAAATGCTTTTGAAGGTTTTTTAAAGCCGTCTGCCGTAATATAGCTTGGAGGCAAGCCTCCCGTTCTTTGAACCAGTGGTGGAATGGGATTTTGATACACTCCACAAAGAGTTATTTGCTCTGATTAAAAAAATGGGAGTAAAAAAATCTTAATTATTGGCGGAAACAAAAATTGCCGCTTCCTTAATGATGAAGGTTGATGAAGATTGGGAAGCGAGGGCAAGTGTTCCGGCTCTCCGGCAGGAGAAAAATCTGGGGCAGGGTGCTTGGTGCAGGTGACGAGTGTGCATTTCAGCGCTGCCTCTGCCCTGAACAGGCTTTCCTCTGGCAAGGTGTGCTCTGCCGGCACTTTCACTTCTTCGCTCCAGGGCATCCACTATACTTCGAGCCAACGCTCGTGCGTCGTATCAATGGATCGGAATTTTTCGGTGCTATCAAGCATTATACAATCTTAACCCATCATTTCATACATATGGAGCAGAACATCTTCCTGCCCAGAGATCTATAGCAGGTCCGCTTTTTCTTTTTTAAATGATGTTCCCGTCTTTCTGTTCCGTATATTAGAACTGATTATTAAAAATGCAGAACATTTTGCTTGACCCCATTTTTCTGTAGGGTAAAAGAAATTATCAACATATGGAACAATCTCTCATGGAGGTTTTTTTACCATGAAGCAGACACCATCAATTTCGAAGACTCCATCGAGCCCCATAAATAAATACCGCGTAACATCGCTTGACAAGGCGCTTTTAATTCTGGAACTGGTGATTGACCATGGCCGGGATCTTTCCATCACAGAGATCAGCCAGAAACTTGGCATGGTGAAGGGAACGGTTCATCGGATCCTGAGCACCCTCGTGGCACGAAAATTCGTGCAGCAGAACAGCAAAACCAAAATGTACGGTCTTGGTGTGCGGACGCTGGAAATCGGAATGGACTCGAAAAGAGAAAAATTTCTGCGCATGGCCATGGCCCCCTTTCTGATGAAGCTCTATGAGACTTGCGGAGAAACGGTGAACGCGTCTGTTTGGGAATATAGTGGCATTCGCTACATCTACCGGCTGGAGTCTGAAGAGATGCTTCGAATCTCAACACCGGCTGGCGCACGGTTTCCCGGCTACTGTGCCGCGACCGGCAAGATATTGCTTTCATACTTCAGCAATGAAGACATCCGGCAGATTTATAGCCTGAATAAATCTTTAAAAAAATACACGAACAATACGATTGCTTCTGTAGACGAACTGATTCGGGAAATCGATAAAGTCAGGATCAGGAAGGTGGCAGTCGATGATGAAGAAGCCCTCGCAGGGGTCTACTGTGTTGCTGCACCCATATTGAATTCAAAGGGAGAATGTGTGGCAGCCATCAGTATTTCAGCTCCGAAAAATCGGGTAACCGCAAAGACGAGAGACACGTTTGCAAAACTTGTTTCGGAAACGGCCGCGAAAATCTCAAGTACATTGAGTGAGCCATAAACTTCGGGGACACCATTTAAACTCTGAGGAATATGAATATGGTAGGTATTCGGTTTCATGGAAGAGGGGGGCAGGGAGCCGTCGTAGCTTCAAAAATTTTAGCTCATGCCTATTTCAAACAGGGGCTCTATGTTCAGGCTTTTCCGTCTTTCGGTATGGAACGAAAAGGGGCTGCCGTATCCGCGTTTGTCCGGCTGGATAGCGATGCTATTGTCGAGCGCGGAGAAATCAAAAGCCCTAATGTCGTGATCGTGCTGGATTCTTCACTGCTTGGCAAAGTGGATGTGACTCGTGGCGCCCAGCCGGATGCATTGATCCTGATTAATTGCAGGGAAAATGAGAAGCAAGATCTCATCAAGGGGCGCTTTCGAGTGGCTGGTGTGGACGCCGTGAAAATAGCGCTTCAGCACGAGTTGGGCTCAAAAATGGCTCCGAACATTAACACCGTCATCCTCGGCGCCTATGCAGGAGTTTCCGGGGACCTTGCGCTTTCCAATCTGCTGGCAGCTATTGAAAAAGGCGTACCGGTAAATCCTGAACAGAACATGGCTGCCGCCGCAGCGGCGTATCGGGCAGTATTCAGGATATCAGGTGATATCGATGCAGCCTAAAAAAATATTTGCAAGTCTATCGGAACTTCCAACAATGCCGTCAACGATCGGCACCATGGCCTGGAACCAGACCGGCGAGTGGCGTTATTTAACGCCGCAGGTCGCTGATAAACAAGCCCCCTGCAGCAGCGCCTGCCCTGCCGGAGAAGATACGGCGCGTATCGAGATGCTCAATGCCCAGGGGCTTTTCAAGGAAGCCTGGGAATTGATCCTGCAGGAGAACCCCTTCCCAGGCGTCTGCGGCCGGGTCTGTTTTCACCCGTGTGAAAGAGAATGCAACCGCAGAGAATTCGACCATGCCATAGCCATTCACACGCTCGAGCGGTTTACGGCCGATACGGCCGAGCGCTATGCCCTCAAGCCAAACTTTGAGCGGCTCTGTGCCCGTCCGGAACGAATCGCCATCGTGGGAGCGGGTCCTTCAGGGCTTGCCGCTGCATGGTTCATGGCCCGGCTTGGATACGCGTGTGATGTTTTCGAATCCCGGGCGGAAGCGGGCGGTATCCTTCGCTGGGGAATTCCCCTTTATCGGCTTCCGCTTTCCGTCATGCAACGCGAAGTCGCTCAAATCGCGGCGCTCGGACCTCGTATCCGCACGGGAAAGGCGATTGACGCAAAAGGATTAAATGAGCTTCTCAAATCTCACCAAGCCGTTTATGTCGCCTGCGGACACAGTAAAACGACGTCTCTGCGCATCCCCGGCGAGACGCATCCCGCCGTTCTGGATGGCCTGTCTTTCCTGGCGAACCTCCGGAATGCAAAGCGGCCTGCCGTCCCGGGTCTTTCCGCCGTCGTTGGGGGAGGAAACACGGCCGTCGACGTCGCCCGAAGCATTGTCCGCCTTGGAGGGAAAGCCCTTATCCTGTACCGGCGACGGCGCCAGGACATGCCTGCGTTCGGAGACGAGGTCCAGATGGCCCTTGATGAAGGCGTGGAGCTGATGGAACTTGTTACCCCCGCAGCCATCGAGTCCACGGCCGAAGGCTGCCGAATCGTGCTGCGAAGAATGCGCGTGACAGGCGACGACAGAGGGCGCGCGAGTGTAGAACCGGATGACGCTCTCATCTGCGAGGTCGAAGTCAAACGGCTCTTCAAAGCCACGGGCGCAGAAGCCGCAGATCAATGGATCGAACCGCCTGACTCAGGCGCGGGCGTCTTGGATCTCGGAAGCTGCTCCCTCGTCCAAAAAAACGGGGCGACGCCGCTTCTTTACGGCGGCGATGTCTTTAACGATATAAAGAGCGTCGTCCATGCCATCGCTTCGGGGAAGCAGGCCGCTATGTCGCTCGACACGCTGTTTCGGGAGGGAGCCGACGCCGTCCTTCCGAAACTTGAATCCTGCAGAGTCGGGGATGGCGCAGCGCTTTCCATGGAAGCATACATGGGTGGTCCCCGCAGCCAGCGCAGCCGTCACGTGGTCCGGTATGCTGAGATCAACACAAATTATTTCCATTATACCGACCGGATGACACAGACGAGGCTTGTGCCCGACGAGCGGGTCCGGAATTTTAATGAAATCGATCTGCGGGTTTCGGAAGAAATCGCGATACAGGAGGCCGAGCGGTGTTTCAATTGCGGGGTCTGTAATCAATGCGACAATTGTTATCTTCTCTGCCCCGACTTTTCTGTCATCCACGACCGAGTGAGCGGATCGAGGAACATCAACTACGATTACTGCAAGGGATGCGGCATCTGCGACCATGAATGCCCCCGGGGGATTATTACAATGGAGGAAACGAGATCATGAAAGAAGTCATGATGGGGACCGAAGCCGCCGCGATGGCCGCAAGACTGGCCCGGGTTCAGGTGATCGCGGCGTATCCGATTACCCCTCAATCCTTTATTGTTGAGAATCTGTCCGATATAGTCGGCCGGGGAGAACTGAAGGCCAGGTTCATGTCGATGGAGTCGGAACACTCGTCCATGGCCGCTTGTGTCGGCGCGTCCATGGCAGGAGCAAGGGCATTTATAGCAAGCTCCTCGCAGGGCCTGGTCTATATGCATGAGATGCTTCATTATGCTGCCGGGGCGCGGGTTCCGATTGTGATGGTCAACTGCAACCGTGCCCTGGCTCCCCCCTGGAACCTGTATTGCGACCACACTGATTCGCTGTCCCAGCGCGACACCGGCTGGATCCAGTATTATTGTGCCGATGCCCAGGATGTGCTTGACGCCATCTTGATTGCCTACCATGTTGCCGAACAGGCTCTTTTGCCGATCATGATCAATATGGACGCATTTTATCTGACCCACACCTCCGAGATTCTGGATGTGCCTGATCAAAAGACGGTGGATATGTTTATTCCTCCTTATCGGCCGTTGAGCAAGCTGGATGTGGATAATCCCAAAACCTTCGGTAATGTGTGCGGATCAGACCTTTATACCTCTATTAAATACAAGCGACATTTTGACACCCTTTCGCTGGAAAGGCTTTGGAACCAGACGGCGATAGCATTCTACGGCCATTTTAACCGTTTGCATCCATCCGTAGAGGCGTATCAGACGGAAGACGCCGACGTGTGTATCATCGGCATCGGGAGTGCCACTGGCGCCATGCGGATGACGGTCGACCGGTTACGGGGAGAAGGTTTAAAAGTCGGCAGTCTGCGGCTTGCGCTTATCCGACCGTTTCCTCGTGAAACGGTTAAAAAAGCAATAGCCGGCGCCAAACATTTGATTGTTATCGATCGGGATGTTTCTTTCGGCGCCGAGGGCATCGTGGCACAGGAGGTGAAAGCGGCTCTGTTTGACCACCATGGGAAAATGAAATTGACAGGTTTTATTGCAGGCGTCGGTGGAAATGATCTCTCCACAGAGGCAATTATCCCTCTGGTGAGGCAGGCGATTTGTGGAGACGGAGCCGCGGTCGAGGCAGGGACAACACTCTGGGCGGAGGTGTTGCCGTGAAGGAATGCACACAGGAGAAAAGAGATCTGTTCACCCCCGGGCACTATGGTTGCCCCGGATGCGGCGCGACCCTGGCCATGCGGCAAACCCTGTCGGTCCTGGGTGAGGATACGATTGTAGTGATGCCGGCCGGCTGCTGGTCCACTTTGATCGGCATTTACCCTTACTCATGTCTGACTGTGCCTGTGCTTTCGGTCGCTTTTGCAACCACTGCGGCCACCGCCGCCGGTGTCAAGGCCGGTTTGATGATTCAGGATAACGACCATACAACCGTCCTCGCCTGGGCGGGTGACGGCGGTACCTTTGATATCGGTTTGCAGGCCCTTTCCGGCGCGGTAGAACGAAACGATGACATCCTGTTTATCTGCTATGACAACGAAGCTTATATGAACACGGGTATCCAGCGTTCCTCGGCCACACCAGCCGGGGGGTGGACCACTACCACACCCGATTCAGCCCTGAAGGTTCAGAAGAAGAAAAACATTGTAGAAATCATGGCGGCGCACCGCATCCCATATGCCGCCACTGCGTGCATTGGCGTGCCGGAGGATCTCAAAGGCAAACTCAGCAAAGCCAAAGATATTAAAGGCTCACGCTTTATACATTTATTTGCCTCCTGCCCGACCGGCTGGCGGCATGCCCCTGAGCTGTCCGTTGAGGTGGCTCGCGAAGCAGTTAAAAGCCGGGTGTTTCCGCTTTATGAAGTGTTCAACGGGGATACCTGGCAGTTGAGTCCCATGCCCGACAAGACAAACGTAGACAATTATCTAAAATATCAGGGCCGGTTCAAAACACTATCAGCCGGCGACCATCAACACTTTCAGAAACAGGTGGACGAGGATTGGGTGCGTTTGACCGAACGATGCCGGGCGTAAAACCGGCGGTATGACCCGCGCAAGCAGGATGAAAGAAAATATTTTGCCGTGAATCACAGCCCGGCAATTGAAAGGAAAGCTCAAGAGAACTCAAGCAGAAAGTACATATTGGGGCAAGCGGATTAAAAATGCGGCGGACGATCCGATGATCCGGTCTTCGATGAATGCCGTGGTCACAATGTATGAACTGACTGTGACCGGAAACGATTATTTCTTTCCCGGAGAACAACGGGAATTAATAGCGAAGATTGAAATCGGTTCGATCCAGATGGTGGTTTAATCAGACTTTACATCCAACAGCAAGGGAGGAAGAAGGTATGATAAACATGAAGCGAATCTTTTGGGTTACTTTTTTATCTGTCATGGCTGCGGCAATTTTCGGTGGCAGCCTTGTCACCGCGGCTGAAGAAATCCGTATCGGATTTACCCCTCCTATCACCGGTGTACACGCGGCAGGCGGATCTCTCCAGGTCAAGGCGATCAAGCTGGCCCTCAAAGAGATCAATGCGGCCGGCGGGGTGAACGGGAAGAAGATCGATCTCCGGATCATCGATAGCCAGTCCTCGAACCCCGGCGCACTGGCAGCGCTGCAGAAGGCCGTGGATCAGGAGAAGGTGTTGGCCCTGGTTGGCTGTCTGTACAGCACTCAGGTTCTTGCCACGTCGGATGCCATCAAAAACTACGGCATCCCCACTATTATCGGCGCCACCAATGTCAACATCACCAGGCAGGGAAACCCCTGGCTGTTCCGTGTGCGGCCCGATGACTCCATCGCCGCCGGCGCCATGGTAAAATACATCAAAGAAAACACCAGATTTACAAAAATCGGTCTCCTGCATGATGCGGATGCCATGGGCACGGGCGGTGCCGACCTGGTGGAGAAAGGCGCCAAAGAGGCGGGCCTGACGGTGGTGAGACGGGAGAAGACCACGACCGCGGCGAAGGACTTTACTGCTGAACTCCTGGCCATGAAGAATGCAGGAGCGCAGATTCTGATCTACTACGGCCACCAGGAAGCTACGGCTTTGCTCCAGCGCCAACTTCGCCAGCTTGGCTCTCCCTTCAAGTTTCTCGGTTCGCCCAGTGCCGCATCGAAAGACAGTCTGAACCTTGCCAGGGAGGCCGCCGAAGGGATCTGGGCCGTTGTCGATTTCGTGCCGGGACAGAGTGCAGAGAACAGGCGCTACGCCGAGGCCTACAAGAAGGAGTACAACGAAGAGTACGATACCCTCAATGTGTGGACCTATGACGCGCTGAAGATCCTGGTCAATGCCATCAAGATCGGCGGGGAAGATCGCGGCAAAATCCGGGAAGCCATCCTGGCCATGAAGGGATATAAGGGCGTCCAGGGCACCTTTTCCTTTACGCCAAACGGCGACGGCCTGAGCGAAGTTAGCATTGTCCAGATCGAGAAGGGCAAGCCGAAACTCCTGAAGATCGTTAACCTGGGTGCAAAATAGCGTCTCCCGACGGATGGATCGATAAAGCAGGCGTCCGGTTCCGCTCAATGGCTCTGTGCCGGGACCGGGCGCGTCAAGGAGGGATTCTGAATGGATTTGTCTACAAACCTTCAAATGGTAGCTGCAGGACTCGCCATGGGGTCCATTTACGCCCTCGTGGCCTTGGGGTTTGTCCTCATCTTCAACGCGGTCAATGTCGTTAATTTTGCGCAGGGGGAATTTGCGATGATCCCGGCCTTCGTGGCTGTGTGGCTGATGAACAGCCTGAATATCCCCTTAGCCTTGACCTGCGTGATCACCGTCGTTTTCATGGGCGTTTTCGGCATCGTCTTCCAGCGCATTGCCTACTACCCCTTGCGTAACCGCAGCTTTCTGCCGGTCATCATCAGCACCATCGGCGTGGGCATTTTTCTGAAGAACGCAGCGCAGCTCATCTTCGGTGCCGAACCATTGTCCATGCCGCGGCCGACCTCCGCGACTGCGCTGAATATATTTGGAGTGTTTGTGGACCCCCAGTTCATAGTGATCATCCTGTGCACCCTGGCCCTGCTCGGCTTCCAGTACTTCTTCTTCGAAAAGACCATCCTGGGCAAAAAGATGCTGGCGACGGCGCAGGACAAGGAGATGGCGCGGCTCCTGGGCATCAGGGTGACGACGATGATCGCCATTACCTTTGCCTATAGTTCGATTCTCGGGGCCGCGGCTGGAATCCTGGTCGGGCCCATTTTCTTCGTCACCAAGGATATGGGAGCAATGATCGGACTCAAGGCGTTCTGCTCGGCCATTGTGGGGGGATTTGGGAGTATCCCCGGGGCGATTCTGGGGGGAATCTTTCTGGGCGTGATCGAGGTTTTCGCCTCATACTACATCTCCAGCGCCTATCGCGATGCCTTCGCCTTCATCATTCTGATCCTTGTTCTCCTGCTGCGTCCGCAGGGGTTCTTCGGCGAGAAGATCGCCGAGAAGGCATAGGGAGTGTGCCAATGAAGATACGCATAAAGAACCTGCTTATTCCTGCCCTTCTGGTCGTCGTTGTTCTGATCATTCCCCGGTTCGTAACGAGCAGCTACTGGCTGAACCTGATCAACCTGTCCATCAGTTTTTCGATTGCCTGTCTGGGACTGAACATCGTCCTTGGATACACCGGACAACTGTCACTCGCCCAGGCGGCCTTTTGGGGAGTGGGGGCCTACACCTCTGCCATCCTCACCACCCACTTGGGTCTGCCCGTGTGGGCAGGGATGTTCGCCGCGTTCTTCGTGGCGGCCCTCTGCGGAGTACTGCTGGGCATTCCCACGCTAAAGCTGTCGGGTCATTACCTGGCGATGGCGACGATCGGGTTCGGGATCATCCTCCAGCTCATCCTGGTCAACGAAATCTGGCTCACCAACGGCTCCGATGGGATCACCAAGATTCCTTCGCCCTGGATCGGTTCCTTTGAGTTGAAAGATCCAGGCACCTTCTTCTACGTGGCGGCGATTTCTCTGATTCTTCTGACCTGGGGCGCAATTCACCTCAAAGACTCCCGCGTGGGCCGCGCCTTCATGGCCATCCGGGAGAATGAAATGGCGGCTGGAACCACGGGGGTGGATACGACCTACTATAAGATCATGGCCTTCGCGCTATCGGCCGGCTACGCAGGCATCGGGGGCTGGCTGTTCGCCCACAGTTGCTCGCATTATATCAGCCCGGACACCTTTTCCTTCGAACAGTCTGTGATCATGCTGGTGATGACGGTGCTCGGCGGGAGTGGCTCGATCATCGGTGCTATCGTGGGCGCCACGCTGCTGACGATGTTGCCTGAGGTACTGCGGTTTTTGAAGGACTCCTATATGATGTTCTATGCAGCCGGCATTGTGGCCATCATGATTTTCATGCCCAGCGGCATCGCCGGCCTGGTGAAGAACCTGCCTGTCAGCCTGCGGTTGCGGACGTGGTGGAATGCCGATTCAATGGCAGCCCGGCAGGTTGCGGCAAGCATGCATCCATTGAAAGATTCCAAGGCAGACCCGCGTTCTTTTAAAATCGAAGACTGTTCAGGATCGGGCGAGGTGCTGCTCACCGTCAGGGGATTGGCCAAGCACTTTGGCGGTCTGAAAGCGGTGGACGGGGTGGACATGGTAGTCCGGCGGGGCGAAATTCAGGCACTCATCGGACCGAACGGTTCCGGAAAGACGACGATCCTCAACATGCTCAGCGGCCTCTATGTTCCCACGGCCGGGGAGATCAGCCTGGGCGGTGCAGCCATTGCCGGGAAAAAGTCGCATATCATCACGTCCATGGGCATGGCCAGGACCTTCCAGAACATCCGCCTTTTCGGGGAGCTCACGGTGCTGGAAAACGTGCTCATTGGCCGGCATTGCCACTCTCGGGCGGGACTTTTTACCAGCATTTTGCATCTGCCCTCCCAAAAGGCCGAGGAGGCCGGAATACGGGCGAAGGCGCTCACGATACTGGAATTCGTCGGCCTTAAAGGCAAGGAGTTTGCCCAGGCCAACAGCTTGCCGTATGGCCAGCAGCGGCTGCTTGAACTGGCGCGGGCCCTGGCCTCCGATCCCCAACTCCTGCTTTTGGACGAGCCGGCAGCCGGATTGAATGCCGCCGAGACTGAGGTGCTGGTGGACCTCCTGTTTCAGATCTGCACCCGGGGCATTACAATCCTGCTCGTCGAGCATGACATGAATCTGGTTATGAATGTCTCCGACCACATCACGGTTCTGAACTTCGGCAGGAAGATCGCCGAAGGGTCCGCCGAGGAGATCGAGAAGAACCAGGAAGTGATCGATGCCTATCTGGGAACGGAGGTGGGAAATGCTTAAAGTTGAAGGAATCGAAACCTGGTACGGGGCCATTCAGGCCTTGAAAGGGATCTCCCTGGATGTAAAGCAGGGGGAGATCGTGGCCCTGCTCGGCGCCAACGGTGCAGGCAAGAGCACTACCATTATGACCATTACGGGCATGATGAAGCCGGCGAAAGGCAGGATCGAGTTTTTGGGTCGGGACATCACGGGGATGGAAGCGGAGGATATTGCGAAAGCGGGAATCGCCTGTGTGCCGGAGGGGCGGCGTATCTTCCAGGGACTCACCGTGATGGACAACCTGATGCTGGGCGCGACGTCGAGAAAGCGAGTGTCCAGGGAAGAGATTCAAAAGGACCTTGACCACGTCTTCGGCATCTTTCCTCAACTTGAAGAATTCAAGGGGCGGCTGGGCTGGCAGTTATCCGGCGGCCAGCTTCAGATGTTGGCCATCGGGCGTGGTCTGATGGCCAACTCAAAGATCCTGCTTCTGGACGAGCCCTCCCTGGGGCTGGCTCCGGTCGTGGTGCAGGAAGTATTCAGGGTCATCAAGGAGATCAACAAGGCGGGGACGACTATCCTGCTGGTGGAGCAGAACGCCCGGATGGCGCTTTTGATCGCGAACCGCGGGTTCGTGCTGGAGACGGGCAGGGTGATGCTGGCCGATACGGCCACCAATCTGCTGACAAACGAAGAGATGAAGGCGCACTACCTGGGTAGCCACGCCCATATCAAGGAGGCGCGTCAGCGCCGTCGTAGCGAGCGCGGACGCCTCTGAACGTTTAAATGCACCCGAGTCAACAGGTACTTCGAGATGATATCCGGCCGGGTGGCATTAAGACTCGATAGTTGTTCGAGGGGGTCGTTTACGCCGTTTTGGTAAATGCAGCGCCTAACATTAAGACAAAGTAATCCTAACAGCGAAAGGAGGAACACAGAATGAAGAGATTATTGAAGGGGGTTATCTTTCTGATCATGATTGCTATGGGCGGACCACTGCTGTTTTCAGGAATCCTGTACGCGGCGGCACCGGATAAGATTGTCCAGAGCGGAGCGATTCTGACTGTAGCCGATTCCAAGAGGCTGATCGCCAAGGCTGTGGCACAGATGCCGATCGTCAAAAATGCCCTTGCAAACGGTATGGTCATTATCATCAAGGGGACAACCAATGCCTACGTGGCAGAGGAGATCACCGGGCAGAAAGTCTCGCATGCCGCATTTGTGACGGGAAGAATTGAACCCGAGAAAGGGGCCAAATTACTGCCCCAGGTGAAAGCTGTTAACCACGTAATTCTGGAGAAAGGCAAGGTAGTTGATATCTCGCTGGAAGATGCCGCAAAGAAGCTGAATCGAGGCGATGTTGTTATGAAGGGTGCCAATGCCCTGGATTACAAGAACAAGCTGGCGGCGGTCAATATTCTGCACCCGGCAGGCGGAACGACAGGGATCACGATGCCCTTCATAGTGGCCCGCAAGGCTTACCTCGTCATTCCGGTCGGCCTCGAGAAGTTGGTCGCAGGGGATCTGGTGGATCTGACATTGAAAATGCGTGAGCCGATGGAATCTTTGCCTGCGCCCGCCGGTGCTTCGTCGACGCCATTTCCCGGTCATATTCTTCCCTCCCAGTGGCTCCTCACGGGCGAGATTGTCACAGAGTTGGAAGCCATTGAGATTCTGACAGGAGCCAAGGCTTTCCAGTGCAGCGCCGGGGGAGTCAGCGGCGCGGAAGGGTCGGTATGGCTTGTTTTCAGGGGAACCCGGAATCAAGTAAAGAAAGCTATGGAATTGGTAAGATCCATCCAGGGGGAACCACCTTACACTGAATAGGAAATGATTGATGAACCGACCAGCCCTCCCAAAAGTAATCCAGCTTTGGGGGGGGCTGGTCATCGGGAAGGATTCCTTAGCCCAACGAAACAAATCGCAAAAAACTGGCCGCCATGGCGGAAAAGGAGATGCCGGTTTCGGTCAATTTCGACAACTTCACCCAGTATCCCCATGAATGTCGATATGTCGAGACCGGCCTTAATCTATCGCATACCCGATCCATTCTGGCCGGAATGTCGAAAAATCCCAATGCGGATGGCGTCTTTTTCCGTCAGTCCTGGTTGCGAGATCAATGAATTGGCATCCTTAAAACAAAAATGAGGTTATTATGAAAATAATTAGTTACGCATCTGTTACACCGACAAAATTTGAAAACGACCAGGCCAAGGGTGTTTCCGGTAGAGTCGTGATCGGCAAGGCGGACGGGGCAAATCATTTCTGCATGCGAATTTTTGAAGTTGTCCCCGGAGGGTATTCGGCCAGGCACGCCCACGCCTGGGAACATGAAATATTCATTCATTCCGGTGAGGGCGAAATGTATGGCAACGGAAAATGGAATTCAGTAAAGCCGGGAACAGTCCTGTTTGTACCGCCGAATGAAGAACATCAGATCCGTAATGCAGGCAAAGAGCTTTTGATTTATGCCTGTTTGATACCAGCGGATGTCCCTGAATTATGATAGAAATTTCTCTACTAAACCGAGCCTCGGAGTTTTTGTTCCGAGCTGCGTCAAGTTCATCTCCTATCAGCATGTTGAGGGTGAATTCGAAGAGTCTCTGAAACTTCTGCGGGAACTGCACGCCCACGCCACAGCCTGTCAGCGGGAAACGGTCCCAAATTCAAGCTGATTGTGGGCAGCAACGGCGCGGGAACGGATGGTTTTCCGGCCTGACTGTAAATCAGTTGGCGGGGGAGATTACCGACATCCTGACATACGTAATGATACAATATCACCGATACATTGTGTGACTTGTGTATGTACTTGCTTTTCGACATACACTTACTATATCATTTTTTCGCCGCAAGCGGCGGGGAATTATACCCTTAGAGATTAAATAATGTCCCCGAGATTGTAAAATACATAATGAGAGGATTATAATGAGAGGGAAACCCACCGGGCAAAGACAGGGCGAGCAGGACATATTGGAAGATCGCGGTCCGGTTATCGATAGGTCTGTCCTTGACAGTTATCGATCTCTGCAACAGGCGGGAACGCCGGACCTTATCGGTAGCCTGGTTACCACCTATGTAGAGCAGTCATCGGCGATCATGAAGAGCCTCGGCTCGGCAGTCGATGAAAGAAATAGCGAGGATATGTTCCGGCTTGCTCACAAACTTAAGTCCAGCAGTGCCATTGTCGGCGCCATGCAACTGTCGGGCCTCCTCAAGGGCCTGGAACTCCTCGGTCGGCAAAATGAGGTTGAAGGGACGGCGGATCTGTTTGCCCATATCCAAAAAGAATTTGAAGCTGTTCAAGAAGCATTGAGGCCGTTGATTCCAGAATAGAATCATAATACATCATAAAAAAAGGTGTGCAGGAGAAGTTTGCCTGAATTCCGGTCAAATTGATCTTCTTGGCGGCTGAGTAGACCAAAAGGTGAGTAGATTTCTCATAAGGCTGGATGTCGCAATGTGTCTTCAACGCGGTCATTGGTGACACTCCCCACATTTTGTGGTCAAGATTTTCTTGACACACAATTACAAGATTCTTATACTCGCTCCCAATGAAAGCAAGTTCTTATCAAATATCCATAGAATACAAAAATATGGACAGGGGATTTGCGGAGAGTGAACAACCCCGCCGCAAGCAGCGGGGTATCCAGTGTCCTCTAAAAGAGGACGAGTTGTTTTGACTTGTGTAACACTTTATAGCTTTTTGCTATACCCTGCTCTTTCACATATTTTGATATTGTATCTTCATCCCCAAATTTGCTTACTGTGTTCACGAAATATCCATCTGTCCAAAATTCACCACCCCAAAGTTGCGCCTCAATTTCCGGATGATGCCTAAATACCTCTCGTGCCGTTATGCTCTTTATGAGCGTTATTATTTTCGTCGGACTATACGTCGGAACCGACTGCACCAAAAAGTGAACATGATCCTTGTCTATTCCAATTTCAAGAAAATGCACCTGGTATCGTTTGGGGATTTCAAGGCAGATTTCCTTATCGCTATATCAACTGCCGGGCTGAATACTACTTTCCGGTATTTTGCCGGACATACGGAATGATACAATATCACCGATACATTGTGTGACTTGTGTATGTACTTGCTTTTCGACATACACTTACTATATCATTTTTTCGCCGCAAGCGGCGGGGAATTATACCCTTAGAGATTAAACTTTATTCATTAAATGACCGATTGAGTTATTTGGAGGTCGTGTGGCTATGGATAAAATCGTGCATGTCACTGTATTATTCTATAGAGCATACGACTCATCAAAAGCCAATGGAGCTAACTTCCTTAGGAGGAGATTAAGATGATCGATCAGTTTATTTCCATTGCAGAAGTGCTGGGTTATTTAAAAGTGGAGAATATTTCCGATATCGAAGAAAGGGCGGAGATAATCCAGGGATTTCTTAATAAGCAGGCTAGTAAAGGCGTCGGAAATGCTTATGAGCGATATCTTGAAAACGGGGCTTCAACCGCGGCGAATGTCATAACGACATATCCCAGGGCCACTAAAGAATGCATAATGTGGTGTGTCAACCACTATCTCAGCTTAAATAAAAATGCAAACGTGATCGAAAAAGCTTGCAGGGCAATGAAGCATTACGGAACCGGATGCGGCACATCTGCCTGTTCATGCGGAATGACGTCTCTGCATAAGGAAATAGAAGCGCGCGTTGCGAAACTTGTCGGCAAAGAAGAGGCGGTCGTCTTTCCCACTGGATTTACCGCGAACCTTGGGGGAATTTCTTATCTGGTCGGGGACAGGGATCTCATTCTCATCGATGGAGAATCTCATTCATCAATGATCAATGGCTGCAAATTATCCATAGCAAGAAAAATGGCGTTTAAGCATAACGACGTTGCCGACCTGGAAATAAAGCTAAAAAAATACGGCAATGAATATGAAAACATTTTTGTCCTTGTGGAATCAGCCTATTCGATGAGCGGGGATTTGTCTCCACTGAAAGAAATCACCGCCCTAAAAAAATCATATAAGTTTTATCTCTATGTCGATGAGGCGCATTCCTTTGGTTTCTATGGGGAGAAAGGACAGGGATATTGTTACGAACAAGGTGTCACTGAAGATGTTGATTTTATTATGGCAACATTTTCTAAAGCGACCGCTTCGTTGGGAGGCTTCCTTGCATCCAAACATAAGTACTGTGGCATATTGAGATGGGGACCTACTTACATGTTTCAAGCATGCTTAACGCCGCCGGATGCTGCGGTCATTCTTGCATGTCTTGATGAGATCGAAAGCAATCCTGCGATGATCAGAGAACTTCATGAGAAAAATCAGTATATGCGCGGCTTGTTAAACGCGAAAAAATTCAATCTTGGACACAGTCAAAGTCCCATAATCCCAATCATGATTCCAAGTCCTGTCAAATTGTTAAGCGTTGTCGATGATCTTTATGAGGAAGGTATATATTCAACGCCGATTGTATATCCTGCTGTTCAAAAGCACGAAGGAAGAATACGACTTATCTTGAATCTGGCGCATACAAAGGAACAAATCGATTATACCGTTGAGACGTTAGAAAAGATCTGTAAAAAGCACGATGCGCCCTGTTTCTTAAGTGAAACCAAGCCAGAATCTAATGCTGTATCTCACTGGTGATTTGGTCGATCCATTTGTTAAAGCCTCCGGATGCTGAATTCGGCGGCGAGCGCATATCCTGCAGTTTGCCGCATGGATAAGCAAGCGAATCATGTTTCAGATTCTTTCCCTGGGAATCGAAGGTTTTACGAAGCTTGCTCCTGAGAGCTTCAATCATAAGACACACGAAATGGGAGTCCGACATGCGGCTACATCCGGTTAGCTTACGGTTTTCGGATCCGGCATTGGAGAACGAATTCATCAAATCCAATGATGCCGAAATGAAGATATTCAACCAGTTTGGGATCGTGCTTTCCTTTCTGGCCTGGTTAGGCGTAGACTTTATTTGTTATATTGTCTATCCTGAAAAATTTTTCTTCGTGACAATGGCAACCGCTGTTTGCCTCTACCCTAGTTTTGCTGCTGTCATGATAGTGACTCGATTCCCATATCTTGTAAAGTATTATCAGCCCCTGACCGGTCTAGCCAATTTGTTGGCGGGATTATACTTCATTTATCTGGGCAATCATGTATTGCAAACGGATATATTGACTATCGCCGGCATAATTGCCTGTATGATATTCGCCTTTTTCATGTTGCGCCTCAGGTTCGTGTATGCGGCCGTCGGGACGCTTATTTATGTTGCTGCTTATCAGGCTGACCTGATTTTCAGGGCACACCTCGCACCCAGTGCAAATTTGGATACGCCCATTCTTTCCTTTGCCTTGTGGACTCTTGAATTGGTCTGTATAGCAGGTGGATATTTTTGGGAGCGCACTACCCGCAAATTATTTTTGACCATTAAAGAAATCATACGACAGAAAAGGATTGCCGAGGAAGCAACCACAAAGAGCGAATATCTGGCTAACATGAGCCATGAAATCCGTACGCCTATGAATGCAATCATAGGAATGACCTATCTGACCATGAAAACTGATTTAAGTATTAAGCAACGGGATTATATGGAGAAACTCCAATCCTCTACTCAAACATTGATGGGTATCATCAATGACATCCTTGATTTTTCCAAAGTAGACGCCGGCAAGCTGGACATCGAGAAGATAGATTTTACTTTAGATGATATATTTATCAATTTGGCCAATCTTCTCGGCATGAAGGCGCGCGAAAAAGGAATAGAATTGATCTTTGATTACACGGCGGATGTTCCACAGAGCTTAAAGGGGGATCAGCTCCGGCTGGGACAAATACTCATCAATCTAACCAATAATGCCCTCAAGTTTACCCGCGAAGGCGAGATCAAAGTCAAAGTTGAGGTTATAGCCAAGGAAGAGCAAAAGGTTACGCTGCAGTTCTCGGTAAGTGATACCGGTATTGGCTTGACCGAAGAACAACAAAACAAGCTCTTTCACGCTTTTTCCCAAGTGGACGCTTCCACCACCCGCAAATATGGCGGCACCGGTTTGGGATTGGCCATTAGCGAACGGCTGACAACACTCATGGGCGGCAGGATATGGGTGGAGAGTGAGCCCAATGAAGGGAGTACTTTTTTCTTCACAGTCGTAGTCGAATATGGTCAATCACCGAAGGACTACCGGCTACCGGTCCCCAATGAAAACATTAAAATCATGGTCATCGATAGCAATCCGGTCGTGCTGAAAACCCAGATGAATATGCTTGAGTCCCTGGGTTTTGCGACCCTTGGCGCTGTTTCCATGGAACGGGGATGGGCCGAACTCAAGAGGGATCAGGATACTGGGGTCGATTTTGTTTTGATGGATTGGCATACGGCTGATATGGATAGCAAGGGTTTAACTCACTGGAGAAAGTTCTTGGATGCAACAGGTCCTAAAACCCAGGTTATTATGATTTCGAATTGCAGCCTGCCGGAACTGGCATATAAAGCCAAACAATTCGGTGTAACCAAATGTCTTTCCAAGCCTATTATCCTATCAAAGTTGTTTGATGCCGTAACGGGAATATTCAGCGATAACGATAAATACTCTGCAACTGATCCGGATTTGCATGCTTCCGCGAAAATCAAGGGAATTAAAATCCTGCTGGTTGAAGATGACAAAGTCAATCAACTGGTCGCAACTGCACTCTTGAGCCAATTGGATTTGAAAGTAGATATCGCCGAAAACGGGTTAGAGGCCTTAGAAAAGCTGGAAGAGGCTGAATACGACATGGTTCTTATGGATATACAGATGCCGGTAATGGATGGTTATGAAGCTACGAAAAGAATCCGGAGCAATCCCCGCTGGCCAAATCTACCCGTGGTTGCCTTGACCGGCCATGACATGAGCGAATATCGGTTGAAGGGCAATCAATGCGGCATGAATGACCACATAAATAAACCGGTCAATCCACATGAACTTCTCGCGGTTATAACAAAATATGTCAATATCAAGGAATTGCCGGCCCCTGAACCCGGCAAATCAGTTAACGAGTTTGAAAATACGGAAGATTTATCCTGGCCCGACTTGCCGGGAATAATAATTGCTGACGGATTGAACAGGGTGAATGGCAAACAAGACTTGTATAAGAAAATCCTTCTGCAATTCAGAGCGAGTAATGTCGATACAGTAGATAACTTGGAAACAGCCTTATCCACAACCATGGGCGATGACATGACGGCATGCAGGCTGGCGCACACAGTTAAAGGCACGGCCGCCAATATAGGGGCGGTCCAACTTGCAGTTGTCGCTGCCGAATTGGAATCGGCGCTGATGAGCGGAGGTATTGGTTTTGATGGCGCCTTACTTGCTAAATTCGATGAATCGTTCACAGAAGTTATGGACAGTATAAAAAAACTGGAAGAGCTGGATGTTGAACAAAAAATAAAAGAGCAGGATGTCATTAAAGCAGATGCCGATCGGGATGCTATACGGCCGCTCATGATCGATCTTGCCCGAATGCTGGAGATCGGCTCATCAAAATCAATGAAACAGATTGAAATGCTGGAGAAATATTTGTCCAACACCAAGGTGGATAAACAGATTAAACAACTTAAAAGCGATGTGGATATTTTTGATATGGACAAGGCGCTGGAAAGATTAAAGGCGATTGCATCGGGCTTGAATATTTCCCTGTAACGTGAGGCAGACGGAAATGACTGCAGGTTTAAAGGAACAAAAGAAGATACTGGTTGTCGATGACAGACCGGAAAATATTCATGTACTGACGGGTATCCTGGAGGATCAATATGATGTGTTGATAGCAGCCAGTGGAGAGAAGGCACTGAAGATCGTATCAATGGTACCGGACATTGATATGATCCTGCTTGATATAATGATGCCGACAATGGATGGCTATGAAGTCTGTTGCAAACTTAAATCTGATGAGAAAACCGCGGGTATTCCCGTGATTTTTGTGACGGCTTTAGCCGCGGCGGAGAATGAAACCAAAGGTCTGGAATTGGGAGCTGTCGACTATATCACCAAACCGTTTAATCCGGCTTTGATCAGTGCGAGAGTGAGAAATCACCTGGAACTGCAAGGCTACAGAAATAGATTGGAAGAACTGGTAAAGGAGAAGACAAGCGAGTTGGAGATAACACGTGATGCCATGGTTGAATCCCTGGGGCTCCTGGCGGAAAACCGTCATATGGAAACGGGGCAACATATCAAGCGCACTGTGAAATACGTTCGACTCCTGGCCGATAAACTCAAGGACGATCCCAATTTTAAAGATTTCCTGAGCACGGAAGTCATCGAGCAAATCGAAAAGACGGCCCCTTTGCACGATATAGGGAAAGTGGGAGTGCCGGATAGTATCCTTATGAAGCCCGACAGATTGACCAATGAAGAGTTCAAGGAAATGCAAAAACATGCGATAATCGGGTATAATGCGCTCTCCTACTCCGATGCACGTTTGGAATCCAATGCATTTCTCAGGCTAGCCTGGGAAATGGCTTTCACGCATCATGAAAAATGGGACGGTACAGGCTATCCACGAGGTCTACAGGGTTATGAAATTCCCATATCAGGACGGCTAATGGCAGTGGCCGACGCCTATGATGCCATTACCAGCCCGCGCATTTATAAAGCCGCCCAATCCCATGATCAAGCGGTGGAAGAAATCAGAAGATGCAGCGGAACCGCTTTCGATCCGGATATTGTAAAAATATTCCTCCAGTTCGAGAAAGATTTCTATCGCATCGCCCAGGAATTCAAAGACAGAGAATAGACAGAGAACGAAGCCTGGTTAACCGAAAGGAGAGGACTGCCACGAAAAACTTGATCGCTTACCTTACCCAAGGTGGGACAACAGCCTAGGTTGCAGAAGCTATCCTCGCCGGTTTGCCGAGCAAGGAGCACGAGGTTGACCTCCATAATATGAATGACGGAGTGCCTCCACGACTTGATGGTTATGGCGCACTCGGAATCGGATTGCCGGTATATCACTGGCGTGCGCCCTTCAAAGTAATCGATTATGTAAAGACACTTCCTGATCTCAAAGGATTGCCTGTGCTTGTCTTTCTGCTCTATGCATCCAATTATGCTCATGCTGGAAATTGGGTGCGGAAAACTCTGGCCCGCTCCGGCTCAGCTTTTCGTTGGTGGAAGGAAAACAGACCGATTAAAGATGCTGACCATGTGTTCCTTTGTTTAGAGGACAAGAATTTCTGTCAGAAAAGCTACGGCAAGCCTTTTAAATACAGGCAGCATTTTATGGGGAATCTGTCTGAACGGGCGAAAGTAAAATCTTTTGGTTTTCATTCTATCCGTCACCTAACGGCATCGACCCTCTATCAACTGGGTTATGTGGTTGCCGATATTCAAGCAGTCTTAAGGCACGAGAGTGCAACGACCACTGCAAGATATATAAAATCATTGGGGGGCGAAGGAGTACGTTCAGCGTTGGAAGCCTTGTCGCAACAAAAAGGCAGGATTTTGATTTTCAAGCCACGGGAGGAAAGCGGGGTAGAAAACCCTGCACAAAAAGAAAAAGCCGTCTTAAGAGCCGTCAACTCCTAAAATGGCTAATTCAGTTTGCGTGGTGACTTCTGCAATAACTTGATATCGTAATAAATATTTTGGCGTCCCCATGGGGAGTCGAACCCCAGTTACAGGCGTGAAAGGGCGTCCACACCACCCCACCAGTATTGAATTTACAGAGTTTTTTGCTAACATTAGAGTCATAAAAGGCACTATGGACACTACGTTTTGTGTCCGCGCTTGTGTCCGCATTTGAAATAGCTCCTTCTCATAGTAGGGGCTTTTTTTATTTTATCAATACAAAGGAGGCACAACTTATGAAAATTTAAAAGACAAGTTTTGTGAATTTCAGCGGCGCGATGGCGAACCGATCTCTGAATACTGAGGTCGGTTTTTTTGTATCTAAAATCTAACCATTGAACCAATGGTTCATCAGCTGTCAATTATGGCAGTGTGAACCTTTGTTCGAAAACCCAGAAACGCAGGGTGCTGCGTTTTTAAACAAAAAAAGGAGTATTACTTTATGAGCGAATTAGTTGATAACAAAAATTCAGAGAATGTAAATGAACCAGTCAGTGCTCAGGAAATTCAACCGCAATCCAATGTCACCGCTGAGCCTCAACATCCTGAGCATCTTCACATGGCCCTTCTCGGCAATTCCGCCCCGCTTCGTGATGTTTATCTGAAAGTTTCGGATGATACTGGGCAATTTTTCGAAAAAAAAGAACTTGAGGATGAGATGATCGAGTTCACTAATCAGGCCAAAGCATTGACAAGGAAAGGCTCAATCGAGGCCATAAACCTTCTCTTGCCGCAACTGATTGCAATATCCAAATCGTACAATAGACAGATAAATTTTGCCGTGAATGTTTCCAACGGAATTCTCGTCAAACACCAGATCAGGCTGGGATGTGTCTATAATTATCAAAAGCGTCTTCTCCGGAAAGTCAGCCCTGATATGGATTGGATAGAGTGGTTCAATCAAAAGTATGGCGCAAGCAATCTTCGTTCAGCTCAGGACTATATGCGGCTGGCAAGTACGCCTAACATCATCCGTTACGCGGTCTTTGGGAAGGAAAGGTTGATTGAGATTCTGCGGGCGATCCCGTCATTTGCTTCGGGTGATGACCCTATCGGAGCTTTTCTTGCAAAGTATGGTTTTACATATAACCCTGAAGGTGAAACTTCCATGGACGATTGGCGGTCGAGCATTGATGCCGCAATAGCCATGGAAAAAATCAGACAGGCGGAAAAGAAAGAAGACCTTGATCTGGAACTGAGTTTTGACCAGGTCAAAAAGCTGATCGACAACAATGTACCAGTTGAATCCAAGGTGATCAATAATATGGTGATCATAAAAGAAGCCGGCGGCAACGTTGCTGAATACATTGACACAGCTATTCTGGGTAAAGGCGGTGGAAACATTCAGATTGAACGGGTTGAAAAGTTGGAAAGCGTCCAGAGAATTTCCAAAAAGCTGAAGGAAATAGTTGAGTTTTATACAAAAGAAACGGACGCAATTTCTGAAATCAATGTGTTGGCCATCAATGACCTCCGGCAATCCATTGAGGCGTTGACAGCCCTTTTAAACAGGTAAACACACCACTTTGAATCCATGGTGTTAATTAAAATGGGTGCCTCTGGTCGAGGGTCAACTTTACCGGAGGCACCCATTAAATAAGGAGATTATTATGAAAATATACAACAGCAGTTTATCTGTCGAGGTCGTAATGAAATATAAAAAGCTTTTCCCGGATAGCAGAATCAACGTTCTCAGAAGCTTTGCTGTTCTGGATGCCGATGTTGCCTTGTTGTGCAAGAGGTTCCGTCCGCATATCGGAGGCCTGATTTTAGATTCAGGAACATGGACGTTGAATCAGGCTCCGGCAGCAATAGCGGCAAACATTACGGTTGAGAGATATATAGCCTATCTGCGCACTGCCGCAAAGTATTTTGATTTCTATTTCAATTTTGACTCAAACTTTGAATCAGACGGTTTTGAGGAAAATTATGCCAATCAGCTCAAGATCGAGGCAAGCGGGTTTTTTCCGGTGCCGGTCGTCCACGACATCGAAGGCAAGGAAATTCAAACCTACATCAATAGAAATTATCGCCGTGTTGCCCTTGGTTCAAGACAGATTAAGACTCTGGCAACGCTCAAAAAAGTCATGCTGAGGTTTAAGGGCACGGGAATCAAGGTACACCTCTTCGGTCAGACAAACGTTGATCTGCTGGCCAATACACCCATCCATTCCTGTGACACTGCCATGTGGGCGAGAGAAGGCGGTTGGGGGAAAATCCGGTATTGGAACCCTCAGAAAAAGAGTGAGAATAAAACCGACCGCATTTATCTGGAGGAATACATCAAGACAGACCCAAATGATGGAATAACTTTTTCCAGGTATCGGTACCGCAGAGAATTTGAGGAATATCTGTGGAACACATTCAAGCTTAAGCATGATGATTTGATCGGCAAGGATGGACATTACAACAAGCAGCTGGTCAATTTACATTACTTTGTGCAGCTTGAAAAAATCATCACTGATATTCATAAAAAGAAAGGATTTGAAACTGATGAATAAATGCTGACCCCGGCTTGGAGTAACACTGGCATAGCAAAAGCGCAGGATGCTGCGTTTTTTGAGAAAGGGGCGATGTTATATGATTTGATTTAATGGTTATATGGAAAGTCTCTAACTAAAATTTAATTAAAATGAACCCGAAAAATGAAAGGGGCCGTTCAATGTTGAGTCGGTCCTTTTCTATTTTCAAAACCAACAATAAATTAAAGGAGAAAATATTATGAGTAAATATTCACCGAACAAAAGGAATCAGATCATAAGAGATGCTAAGCAATGTTTTCAATCTTTAGATTTGCCCATTAACAATAATGAATTCGATAAGGACAGTGAAATAGTCTTTACCTCTCAAATCTGTAATGATCATGTCTGCGCGATTGCACTCGTGTCATTACATGACCAAGTCGACTTTATAAGCATTGATATAAACTTTAGCCCTAAAGTACCTTCGGCTAAAATGGTTAATGTCTGGCAGTTGCTTAATCTTCTAAATGGAATGATGCCCATCTATCATTACTCGATCTGTCCCCGCTGTAATGGCATATCATTACGATCAGCTTTGTTCCTTTCCGAAGAGATCCTGCCCAAGGGCAAATTCAAGCGGCTCGTTCAAGATATGCTTGATGATGCATACCTTTGTTTCCCGTTAATTGAAGAAGTTGCAAAGGCTGGCAACCCGGAGATTCTCTATGATCGTTTTATGGATGATCATAAGGACATCATGAAAATGGAAGGAAGGCTCTCAAAGGAAGTTATAAGTAAAATATTGGGCGATATGAAATCGGTTTTTGCCGAACTCAAAATGTCCAGGACAGAGGTTGAAATACGTGGAAATATGTTTATCAAGGATTTCGTATTTCAGGATATGGATATTCCTTTGCGTATGGGTATAGAATTGGCCCATGAAAATGAAATAATCACCATGAATCTTGCCCCTCCGTTTACTGTTCCCCATGAGAAGATTCCAATGGTGACAGAATTGGTAACCCATCTCAATCGAGGACATGGTCCAAATCACTTCTTTATTCACAGGGAATCCCATCGCGTGGTCCTTCTTAAAGGGATTATGATTGGCAATGGTATTCTTGATAAAAAGGAATTTAAAATGGCTGTTTGTGCACTGCTGGAGGTTGGATGTAAAGTATTTCCCATTATCAAGGAACAACTTTCGACGAATGAAAAACCTGATGCTCTCGTCAATCGGATCTTTGGAATTACAAAATGTAATGAATAATCCAGACAGCTAACACACAAAGGGGCTCATTCTCTCTTCACAGGGGATGAGTCCTTTTTTATTTCATCCCGTTCAATGCCCAAGAAACAATCCCGAACCAATCTGTCTTGTTGCCTAGAACAAATATTAAATTCAATTCAAGGAGGACTACATCATGGAAACAAGAACCAATGTGCAAATCAATCTATCAATCCCCGAGCAATACCGCAATCTGCTCCGGAGAATGGCGGCAGAACGGGTCATGTCAGATCCAAGTCAAGTTACAACTGGATCGTCAATTGCAACGGAATTGCTGTTAGCGGCATTAAAAGAAATATCTGGAGAAACAAAGAAGGAAGGAGAAAAATAGAAATGATAAACGATACTAATTTATCCAAAGAAGAATCCATAAAGGCAGCAACTAGCTTTTTAAACGCTATATTCCACTCATCCCTAAACCAAGACGCGGGTGAAATTGAAATAAGAATATTTAGACCCCAAGCAGCATCTCATTTCTTTAGGTCTGTTCAAGCCGCGGCTGAATTAACTATCGACCTTTGCAATCAAGGTTTAGACGTTTATGTCGGCGTTAATCCCAGAACAGGACAGAAGGGGAAAAAAGAGAATGTTCATTATCTGTCTTCCTTTCACGCTGAGATTGATTACGGCAGCATTGGCCATAAAAAGGAAACAGAATTTGCAAATTACGAAGAAGCGATGGACGCGATCAATAATTTTCATTTGCAACCTTCTGCTGTTATTCATTCCGGCGGCGGTTTCCATTGCTACTGGGTTTTAAAAACTCCATTACGTGTATCAGATTATGGAATAGCTACACTGGAAAATATCAACAAAGCACTCACTCAATCTCTTAATGGCGATCCAGGCACTCATGATATTTCAAGGGTGCTTCGCGTTCCAGGAACCTTTAACTTTAAAAATCCGCAGAATCCAAGGCCAGTTGGAATCATATCTATGAGTGGTTTGACGTATGAGTATGATGATTTTAACGAAGTGCTGGCGATCATAAAAGATGAACCGATTAAATCCAAGGCCAAAGCTGAAGTACAAACTATTTCATTAGTTGATAATAAAGAACCAGTTCAAACTTCAAGGGGCAATAATATTGAAATCGATAAATTGCCGGTAACTGAAAAAATTAAATTCCTCATTCTGCATGGCAATGATGGTTCTTATACATCGCGTAGTGAAGCAGATATGGCAGTAATTTTATCGTTGGTTAATAAAGGCCTAAGCGAGAATGAAATCAAAAGCATTTTTCAGACATATCCCGTTGGCGTTAAGTATCGTGAACATTCAGCGCCAGATGACTATCTGAAACATAATATCCAAAAGGCGAAAGAAATGTCTAATCTGACGGAAGAAGAAATGCAGAACCCGCTTTTCATATCAGGAGCCATTACAAAGACAGATAAAGGCTGTCGCTTAAACGTCTTGAAGTATGAGGAGTACATGGTGAAAAAATATATGATCAAGGTCATGGATCAGGAAAATGCATTCTTTAAATATAACGGAAAATGCTATGAACACTGCACCGAGAAGACATTAAACAATCTTTGCCAGAATGAATTGGCGGATTACCGGTATCTTTTTGCCAAGTCGAATCTGAATGAACTGATTCATTACGCGATTGGCGATGCCCTTGTAAATAGTGATAATGCAAGAATCAATCAGGTCAAATATCTCACTTTGCAAAATGGGCTTTATGATCTTGATGCCGGTGAGCTGATTGGCCATTCCCGTGATATTTTTACGACTAATCTTCTCCCTTACAATTATGATTCAACAGCAACTTGCCCCAGGTTCATTCAGTTCCTGAAAGAAATATTTGAAGATAATCAGGAAAAAATAGACTTTGTCCAGGAAGCTGTCGGTTATGCTTTTCATAAATCACTTCCTACACCGGCTGCATTCTTTCTTGTTGGCGGCGGCAGCAACGGAAAATCAGTTTTCATCAACACCATTGCCAGTCTGATAGGAAAGGAAAATACTTCCAACGTCAGCTTTAATGCCTTGTCAAATGAATATTACGTCTTGGAGCTCTTTCAGAAAATGATTAATATCTCCGGTGAAACTCCGCAGAATAAATGTATCAATACGGATGCAGTGAAAGCTGCAACTGCCGGAGACTGGATCACAGGAAGAGAATTATACAAGGCACCCATGAAATTCAGACCATTTGCCAAGCACTTTCTGGCTATGAATAAACCTCCCGTCATCTCTGATCAATCCCATGGAATGTGGAGAAGAATATGGGTTCTGGAATTCAACAGATGCTTCACTGAAACGGACATGGATCGACAACTGGAAGAGAAGCTGGTTAGTGAACTCTCCGGAATATTCAACTGGGCACTGGAAGGATATAAGACCTTAAAGGAGAAGAAATTTGCCCTGAGCGAACCATCGTCCATGAAGATGTCGAAGAAGGAATATCGTGATGACATTACCAGTGACAGCATCAGTTCTTTCGAGAAGAGGTGCATGCAGAAATCAAACGATCCAAAGGATATAGTCGTCTTCAGTGATACCTATGACATTTATGTGAAATACTGCATACGAGAAGAAAAACCAGACATACAGGTGAAAAATGATTTTAAGATAAGGCTCAAAGATATGGGCTATAAAATAGAAAGTTCAACAAAACGTAATAATAAAGTTTGTATCCTGAACGTAAAGCTGAATTGAAAAAATAAATTACCATGAGGGAGGGGAGTGAATATTATAGCTTTTCTCCCCTCCCCAAAAGAAAAAGGGACTATCTATCTTGAACCAGATCATAACCTTTAGATTAAGAAAAGATTAACAAGTACAAGGCCAGAAAAACAGGATAATGGATAGATTATATATGCTTAGAGTAAAGATTAACTTTATTAACATAGAAATGACACATTCCCAAAATAAATATCAATAATAGAATTTAATATAAAATATTTAATGTCCAAAAAGGATAGAGTTTTTAGTTAATCTAGTTAATCTTTCGGGAAGCCTTACAAATTATTCTGGAATATGAGCTGTTGAACATGAACAAGTTAATCTAATGTTATTCTAGTGGCCATGATCTTCAAGTAGTTGTCCTTCACTTTCTTTTGGGGAGGGGAAAAAGAGAACTTTCAATTATTTAAAGAAAATTTTGTTTGGTGATGGATAGTGTTATTAACATTCCGAAATCAACAATACAGGAAGTAATGCCTTACCATCATTTTTTGCATTTGTTTTCAAGAATACTTCATTTATCAAACCGTATGCCAGTTCCAAAACCTCCTATCTTATTTACACTTTTTTAAAAGAAACCCACAATCCAATAATGGCACCAACAAGAATAAACCCGATTCCAGTAACCAACGGTATAGCAACTACTTTGCGAGCATCATTTACTATCTCTATCATGTCTACCATTTCCTCTCGTAACTCTTTCGCGCAAAGCCCATTAGATGCCTTTTTCATGCACTCAGCACCGATGGAGGTTTTGAAAAATGTCCCATCCCGAAGGGCTATATTATTAAGCGCTTTTTCGGGAAGTTAGGGCAATTTTTCCAAGTTGTGATATATATATCCTACCACCTGTGAACCATTTTTTTTAACATAGGACTTATTCGGGTAGTCAGCAATATTGGTTGTATCCCACACATATTTTCCAGAAATCATGTTCATGCTTTTCATTTGAATGCCATTTTTATCAATGATAATCCCAACGTGACCAGCATAATCATTAATAGAACTTGCCTTGAAAACAACGATTGCACCTATTTTTGAATGTGACCCTTTCTCACTTGTGGCGTTATGATACCAATCAATCGCGTTTCCGCTCCAAGGAAGTGAATAGCAAGTTTTGCCGTTTAACGTAACTGAAGCTCCTTTGGTTTTCGCAACACCATATGTGCACCAACCATCGCAAAAAGTACCTCCGGTCTTTACCTTTGCTGAGCAAACCGCATTTTTCCCACCATTTGCACCATTACAATTCCATGTCCAAGGCCCCGATCCTTTTACATTAGTTGAAGTACCAGAGTTACATAATTTTGATGAAGGTTTTGAAGCAAGGGTCGAGCCGTTACTACTACCGCATGCACCATCTATCTTAGGCTTTTTAGTAGTTTTCTTCGCCGCCCTCGTTTCTTCTTCCTCAATAACCTTATTCAAATCAGCATCGGATAAACTTCTTGAAGTGCTGTCACAATTTATGCAAATTGCTTTGCCATTAAAATCCTGGATATTCAATGCCGCCTTATCCCATATTGCACTTGTTGTTGATACTTCAAAGGTATATTCCCCTTGATGAAAATCGGATGCCCGTGCCGGATAGGAAATATTAAGTTTCCTTTTATCTTCACTCAAAATCGCTTTTCCAAGGCTTCTGATTTCTTTGGTTACATCATCTCCATTTAATTTGATTAAAAGCTTGCTCAAATCGATTTCGGCGTCGCTTCCTATTGAAAGAACAATATTGCAATCGCTTAGAAACGAAATGATGCCCCTGTTATTAGGTTCCACAGACACGGTCAGATCGGCATGGGCTGTATTGCTTAGGATAAGAATGGGGACAAGAAAGACTAACCGCAAATATTTAACGAATTGGAACGGGCACAAAATGATTTTTTTCATGATATTCTCCAAGAGATAGTGAGTGTGAATCACAATGATTACTTATGCTTTCTAAAAATGAAATCGCCTCCATCATGTCCGGAATTGCGGATAATATTATATTCAGGGGTTTGTTCAGTCCTACCCGCCACCGATTCCTTTAGGTAACGCGTGGTCAATTCCTCAGCCGTGAAAATATTTTCATTCGTATTATTCAGAGCTGTGATTAATACATCTGAAAAAATGGAGTGTCCTTTGCCGCCTGCATCGGTCACAGGTTCATTACCACCACTGGCGATCAGTACACGCGACGGCTTATTAAAGAGTTTATTCAGATAATTCTCACGAGTACTGTTTTTTGACGGACTTGTATCGATGGATCGTGTCATGGTACCCGAAAAGCAACTGTCGGCGATTACCAGTATATGTCTGGCACTGATCAGTTTGAACTGATCCGATAAGCTTCTCGCCTCCAACCATTCAGTATTGTCATCACGATCGGCATCAACAGGAAGCCAGTAAGATGTGCCGGTATCTTTATTGAATTCACCGTGTCCGGAGTAAAAAACAAGAAGGCTATCTTGTTCAGTCAATTTTTTGCGATAATCATTCAGCGCTTTCATTATATTTTCGCGTGTTGCCTGTTGGTCAATTAGCAGTTTGGTCTCAAATCCATAGCGATCACGTAGAACCTGATCAACAACGGTAGCATCGTTTACTGCATTTTTTAGCTTATTGACATGCTGATAACTGTTGATGCCGATTATCAGACCATAGAATTTTCCCTGCATTAATGAATTTGAAAGCGATCTTGCTTCGGCAGAAGATAATTCTTCATTCCCTGTCGATCGTGTAACTACCTCAATTACAGCTACTATTGTTTCAGCAACCTTTTGGATAACCTTGCACCACCCCCCGCAGTTGAGGTTGATTGTAAGTTGTTCAGTTCCATCACTACTGCGAGACTCTGACAATATTTGCCTTTGTACAATTATCTGCTCTGTACGATTACCGGCGAGGATAGACCTTACTCTTTCCCCGGCAACTGGCGCCGAATCAGTATATGTGACGGTAGCTCCCAGTTTTGCCGCAATGTTTTCCGCCTGTGCTTCAAGATCAGTGCAATTGTCGCACGATACCATGAGTTCATAATTGTCACCCGTTGGTGCGTCTGCCGGGATACTTATATTAAAACGTTCGAATAGGTGAGGAGGCAATTTTATGAAAATTCTTGTTATTGGTGGTGCAGGTTCATTGTTTGGATCTCGCGTTGCGGCGGAGTCGATATTTGAGAGACCTGCTTCTCCTTGCTTTGGGTTAGGTGATTCCAAAACGGTGCTATAGAGTTCTTTTAATTTATCATAGGCGTCAGTCCTACCAGCCTTCCACGCTCGACGATACATTTCTGAAGCTTCATAATCATTCTGCTTGACCCCATAACCATTCTCATACATCAGGCCAAGCATATATAAAGCGTCTTTTGCATTTGGAGCAAGGTGAACGCAATCCTGGAAAGCACTAAAGGCTTGTGAATAATCCTTTGCATCATAATACTGCATTGCTTGAAGATACTGATTCCCTTCCTGTTGGTCAGCAGCTTGGACTAATGTGATATTCAACATTACAACGAAGAGTATAAATACAAGTAAGAAAATTTGAAACTTCATTCGAGCAGATAATATTGGATTTAACATTTCATTAATCCTCCACACATTTATTAAATCTAGCGTAAGCTGCGTTTGATGCTAATCAAAATTTCCAAATTTGAAATCGCCCTCTCCTTCAAGGGATTTGAATTGCGGATTCTGCTTTCCTTCTGTTTGCTTCGATACTTCTTTTTTAACAAAATACCCTATGTCAGATGCGAGGATAATTCCTTTGCCACTATAAAGTGATTTATTGCCGAAAGAATCCAAAAATGTTTTTGTGAATATACCATGTCCTGCCTTCCCATCTTCCCCTGCTGTTTCATTTTTGCCCCCTGCAGTAATAATTTGCACAGCGTCATGCGGATGTGAACCTTGATTTACAGTACCCAGTATTGCACCATAACCAGAATAACAGGAATCAAAAACTAATAGGATGTGTTTGGCTTTATATCTTTTGATGACTTCGCGAATTTTCTCCATGGAAATGGCGGTACCTCTATAGTTCTTTTTCTTAGCATCCCTAGGTAGTATGTATCCTTCCATTTCACCACCCTTAAGCTCTTCAGTGTCTCCATGTCCCGCAAAATATACAAAAAGCGCATCATTTTTACCTAGAGAATATGGCAGTTCGTCCGCAAGTACACGTAAAATGCCTGCTCTAGTTGCATTAGCTTCCGGTATCTCGATTACCTTGTCAAAACCCATTTTGATAATTTGTTCTTTGACGGATTGTGCATCTCTCACCGCGAAATCAAGAGATTCATATTCCGAATTATTATATTTATTGATTCCAATGATGACGGCAACCTTGTGGTCATATATCTTATCCATTACCTTGCTAGATGTCTCATTTCCTTGAATCTCAATTTGCTGTCTGACATTCTTTCCCTTTGCATCCAGAACTTTAACAACAAATCGATTACTACCCTGGACAAGTGGCAAGGTAACTGTATATCTTTTCACGTTTCCCGGTAAAATGGTTTTTTCCAACAAGCTTGCCTCTGCAGAAATGCAATTAACATCATTCACCGTCACCATCCTAACTAAATCCCTAGCAGATGCTAAAATCACAAAAGCAGCCATTTGATTTCCGATAATTTTTATTCCTCGTGCTGTTTTGGGTTCAAGAATTTTTATCCAAGGACCTTCTGTGTCTTTCTTGACGGTCTTCTTTGTTTTCCCTGCCAGATTTAATTTAGCTTCTTGTAAAATTAATTTTGTCTGTTCAATTTCCGGATATACCATCTTGGATTCAATATCGATAACCCTGCCCGTTCTCTCAATCTTGTAACGAACAGTACTTCCGTACATTGTTAAGATTTTATCTGCTTCACGCCATAAATCCTGTGTGCTTCCAATCTTTGCTCCATTAATTTCAAGAAGCTGATCCCCTTGCATAATGCCATTCAAATCAGCCATCCCGCCTTCACTCATAAATTCAATCTTTGTTCCTCCAGAATCAGCACCAACATGGACTTTATAGGTTTTATTTAATATCTGATTACAAATTTTGATCGCATTTGGATAATTACCCAATCCCATTTGATAATTTAGATTTTTAAATAACAATCTCATGTTATAGAAATCTCGCGCTGCTTCAATAATGTTTTTGTAGAAATCGGGAGGCATTTTCAAATGTTTCTGCATTTTATAATATTTGGAGGTTCCAACCGTTTTGGTTGCTTCTAAACTATGACGATAAGCTTCTTCAAGCTTACCCTGCTTATAATACATTTGGGCAAGCGCCATATAGCTCATATAGGCTGCGTCTGGATACAAAGCAATACTTTGCAGAAAATATTTTTCTGACTTAGTGTAATCATCCAGCATCATATAAGATATTCCTAAACAGAAGGTGCTTATATAATCTGCATTCACAGCTTCGCCATAGGGACTGAGCATTAATGGTTTCCCATCTTGATTTGATTTAAGTGCAGCTTCACAGGCAGGGACTGCTTTGCCGTATTCACCTGCTTGCAAATCCGACCCACCACTAACTAAGTGTGATAAAGTACAACCGGTTAAAAATAATAGTAATAAACTCAGAACAAACAACTTTGCTAACGAAAAATTATTTCTCATTTAATATCCATTTCTAAGTTTAATAATTTCCCCTAATATGCTTTAAAATGTAGTCATGTCTTTGTTACAATTTATTCAAGGCTAAGTTTTACTGGATTTTAATCAAAATTTCCAAATTTGAAATCGCCTTCTCCTTCAATATAACGGAATTGCGGATTTTGCTTTCCATCTGTTTGTCTCGATACTTCTTTTTTAACAAAATGCCCTATGTCGGATGCCAGAATAATTCCATCGTCACTATAAAGAGATTTATTACTGAAGGCATCCAAAATTGTTTTTGTGAATATACCATGTCTTAATTTTGAATCTTCACCCGCTGTCTCATTCTTGCCGCCAGCCGTTATGATTTGCACAGTGTCATGCGGATGAGAACTTTTATTTACTGTTTTTGGTATTGCACCATAACCAGAATAGCAAGAATCAAAAACTAACAGAATGTGTTTGGCCTTATATCTTTTGATAACTTCGCGAATTTTCTCCATGGAAATGGCGGTACCTCTATAGTTCTTTTTCTTAGCATCCCTAGGTAGTATGTATCCTTCCATTTCACCGCCTTTCAGTTCTTCGGTATCCCCATGTCCTGCAAAATATACAAAGAGTGCATCGTTTTGGCCCAAGATATATGGCAGTTCGTCTGCCAGCACTCGTAAAATGCCCGCTCTCGTTGCATTAGCTTCAGGGATCTCGATAACCTTGTCAAAACCCATTTTGACAATTTGTTCTTTAATGGCTTGTGCATCTCTTATCGCGAAATCAAGAGGTTCATATTCCGAATTATTATATTTATTAATTCCAATGATGACAGCAACCTTTCGATCATACAGTTTATTCATTTTTTTGCTGAAGGTTTGATTCCCATCAATTTCTATATCTTTTTTCGTTTTGTTTCCTCTCGCGTCAATAGCCATAATGACAAATTTGTTTCTGCCCTGCGCAAGGGGTAAATCAATCGTGTATTTATTTATGTTATCTGGCTCTAATAAAAATGTTTTTTCTAACGCATCAGCATCCGAATTATTACATTTAACGCCGTTCACAGTTACCATTGTAATTTTATTACTGCCGGACGCTAATATGACAAATGAAGCTTTTTGATTCGAGATAATTTTTACACCCCTGGCGGCTTTAGGTTCGAGAATCTTAATCCAAGGGCCCTTGGAATCTGCCTTTACTATATGTTTGTAACTATCTGATTGATTCGATTTAAGATCAGCAAGAATTCTTTTTGCAGCCTCCACTTCGGGATAGACAAGCTGCGTTTCTATCTCGATATTCCTTCCCTGTCTTTCTATTTTATAGATTACTGTATTACCATACTGTGTCATAAGCTTGGCTAATTCGTGCATTCCTGCTTTTTCATTTTCCACAGGCGCATTGTTTATCATTAATATTTTATCAGCTATCATGAGTCCATTCAGATCTGCCATTCCACCCTTATTGATAAAATCGATGACAGTGTCATGTCCATTTGCACCAAAGTGTACTTTATATTTTTTATTCAGAATATTTGTGGCTAACTGAATAGCCTTTTTCTTATTAGCAATTGCAAGTTGCTGTTCAAGATCCTTATAAGTCGATCTTAATTCATAAAAAGCAATTGCAGCATCTACAGCGTCCACCCAAATATCACGATCCTGAGCTAGAGCAGATTTTTTCATCATTTCGTAATAACGAGCAGTGCCGACAGTTTCTTTTGCTTTTAACGCGCATCGGTATGCCTTATCGATTTTATTATATTTATAATATAAGTCGGATAATAACAGATAACTAAAAAATGCTTTATCCGGAAATAATGGAATTGCTTTTAGCATATTATCTTCTGCTTTATCTATATCCCCAATAAAGCCATATGACGCGCCAAGGCATATCCTGGCAAAATAATCAGCGTTGATGCCTCCTTGACCATCAAGTTTCAACTTGAGAGGTGTTTCGTGATTAGATTCAAGTGCCTCCTGACATGCAATGATAGCCTTGTCATATTCGCCAGAATCTAGATACGATTTGGCACTCAAAAAATTACTCATAGTGCGCGTTGTAGCGCATCCCGTAAAATTGAATAAAAATATTGTAGCAAGGAAATAAAAAAATACCTTTTTCATTAGATAAATCCTTTCTGAATATTTTTTTGATAAATTACTTTACACAATGGTTTGAAGATAAAATATCCATGGCCTTTTGAAAGGTGGGATATAAAGCCTGAAGCAAAATCAACAGTTCAGGAATTAGATGTTCTGTGGTTTACTTAGCCATAACCGGTGAAAATATAGCTCTTGGAAATCCACCACCACAGGGCAATGTGCTTCCTGTTTATACATTATATTTTTGATAAGATGCTGCTTGTTGCGGTGGAAACTTTAGACTTGTCGGTCTTTCATGTCAACATAAAATTGACCAAAAATGTTATGTATTTGTATTTGTGGTAGGAAGTAAAAGATGGTCTTTGCGGATTTATGCTCTCCATTTTCGATGAGTGGCTTCTGATTTAGCTAAACGCAGGAGTCTGTGTTTCTGATTGAGCTGGATAACGGAATATATTAACCATGATTGAATAGCTCTCAACAATACCCACTAAAACCTTCCTGAGCCTTCCAGGGAGAGAGATATTTATCGACGAATATATGAGGATGGATGAGAACAGGAATGGCTCTCAGGAGGGTTATGGTTGTACCGAGTCAATGAATACGGCATGAAAGGTGCATTTTTCGGAAAAGCTGATGGTCTGATGATCGAGGCTGTTTATAACTTCCCGCTTTACGTACCAAGTGGATGTTTGACAGATTAATAGATATTGGTCATCATCTATCTGCTTTTCTTTCTGTCTCAAACAGATTAGGCTTACAAGCAATAATCAGAAAATACTTGCCAAGAATATTAAGCGTTGTGAATTTGAGATAATGTAATTAACTAATAACGGGAGGAGAGAATTCATGAAGTTAAAGAGTCAAGTGTTAATGGCAATTATGGTTTTATTTTTGCTGGTTGGTTGTGCTGGAGGTATGTCTAATTTATCGTCATATCAATCTGCTTCTTCAACTAGGATAGGATGTCCACCAAAAGAGGTGATAATTACAGATTTAGATACTCATGGGATAAGTAAAGCGAGGGATTGGGTCGCCACGTGCAATGGTCAGTCATATTATTGCTCCGGAGTTAGTGATGGTTACGGTGGAACTACTAACGTTTCTTGCATGAAAAAATCTTCAGACAGTCAAAGGGCTGTCGAACCCAAAAAAAAGAAAAAATAAGTACTCCATCAAGAATGGATTCCTTATGAATAAGTTAGTTCACAACAAGTCATTAGAGCCGATGGCGGCCCCTTGGGCCGCTCCGGCTCCGCTTTTTGTTGCACCTTTCAAACCTTAATCCTCAGCTCACAGACGGTCTCGCCTTTGAAGATAAGTAGGTGCTATACGTAACAAAATGATGATTGCAACTTAGGCAACACAGGTTCATCATCTATCGGTATTTCCTATTGATTCACTGGAAAGGAGATAGCGATGGACCAAATAGCTGCAGAGAAGCACATTATCAAATCCACAAAAGAATCCCTGGCATTTTATAGCGACATGGATCAAGACGTGTGTCGTCGTTCCGCGAAAGTTTTCAAGAAAAACATTCCTGAAAAATTAGAGAGCACAATGTACGAGCAGGAAGCAAAGGCGCTGCGATGGGCATTAAAGCGCCTTGCTGGATGGGACCTGCCGGGCAAACAGCATGTGGAGAACTATTTCCGGCACATGTATCGACGGAACTTCAGACCAAAGACTTACGTCAGCAACCTGACAGCGATTCAAGTCTTTCTCACCGTTGTCAAGGATTCGGGGAAAAACCGTCTGGAAGAAATCACCAAACAGGATATTGAAACTTTTATTGAGCACGAACAGGATCGGGGCTTGATGCTGTCAACGGTGCGGACAAGGCTTCACTGTGCCAATGCCTTTTTAGGCTATTTGATTGAAATCGGAGTTGTCACTGCCGACGTTCTGGCACGAAGGATTCGCCTGAAAAAACCGGAGGCATTGCCCCGGGCCATGGATCCGGATGACATTAATAAGCTGCTCTGTGTAATTGACAATACAAAAGACCGGGCCATGATCACCGTGCTTCTGCGGACGGGGATGAGAATCGGCGAATTGCTTGGCACGAAGATGAGGGATCTCCACCTGAAGGATCGCCGGATTGATATTTACGAGGGGGAAAAGAACCGGATCGGGAGAGTGGTCTACCTCAGTGATGACGCAATGGTCGCCTTGAAAGCATGGCTTAAGATAAGAGAGGTTGATCATGAGTTTCTTTTTTATGCCCGGGGCAGCAGAACCATGTGTTACAGTACCGCCCATCTTATCTTCTCACGGTGTCTGAAAAAAGCCGACCTTGCGCACAAGGGGCATTCCCTGCACGCGCTGCGGCATACGTTTGCCAGCGAGCTTCTCAATGCCGGCATGCGGATCGAATGTCTTCAACCGTTAATGGGGCATACATCTCTGGACGTGACGCGCCGCTATGCACGGCTTACGGACAAGACACGGGAAGAAGAATACTTCCGAGCGATGACAATTATAGAAAGGGGGGAGATTGATGGCCATTACCGACTCGATCATCAGGTACAGGCGTTTTTTGAAGAGAAAGAACGTCTCACCGAATACCGTTAAGAACTATTTGCATGGTCTGAAGCATTTCATTTTATGGCTTGACGTGCCGCTTGAAATGGTTACGCACCAGAAGGTGAATGTTTATATCGATTATCTGATGGGCCAGCGGTTAAAGCCCAAGACGATCAACTGCTATCTCAACAGTATCTGCCAGTTTTACCGCTACCTCTCAGACGAGGAGGGAATCCAGATTGTCAACCCCGTAAAGAAACCGAACATCATGAAGCTCCCACGGGGACTTCCCAAACATCTGAAAGACGAGCAGATAGAAATACTCTTCAATAATCTGAAAGGATGCCGGGACCGGGCCATGTTCATGGTTATGCTTCGTTGTGGATTGCGAGTAGAAGAAGTGGTCCATCTTTCTCTTGCTGACATTGATCTTAAACGCAGAATGCTGCTCATCCAGGATGGCAAGGGCGCCAAGGACCGGATTGTCTATGTCAGCAACGATGCCCTTTATGCATTGCTGGACTATCTTAAAGTGAGGCCAACAAGCAAAGTAAAGAAAGTTTTTCTGGTTGAGAAAGGGTCGCTTACCGGGCAACCCATCTCCATTCGAGGCATTCAGAAACGAATGGAATATTATGCATGCAAAACAAATCTGAGGATCTCCTGTCATCATCTTCGCCATACAATGGCCACGCAGATGTTGAATGCGGACACGGATCTCTCTACGATCCAGGATCTTTTGGGGCATAACTCTATCAGGACGACGCAACGTTATTGCAGAGTATCAAACATGAAAGTGCAGAGAGATTATTACAGAGCTATGGAGGTGATCATGCAACGAACGGCTTGCAACCAAAACAACGGGCAGGGTTTTAAATCTTCGGAGTGAGTGCGAGTTACCCACAGCCGCCCCCGCCTTTGCTACGCTGAAAAGCTGCGGGTTGCGGCTATGGATAACTCCATATGGCGGGGCTGGCAGCAAAATAAACCTGATGGATCTAAAATTTATGGTTATTAATAACATAGCGTAACATAACAATATCAATTGGAAAGTCTGATTATGTTACGTATAGGTAGGTGAACGTAACAACCGACAAGGTTAAGATTTCCCTTGAACTCGTTTGCATAAAACGGATAGAAGTCCGTTACACATCCATATGAGTCGCAAAGATTAACTTCAATCGGCTCCCATCCCGCAAAGATTCTCAAACCATGATTTTCAGCACTCCAGCCGTTTATAATCATTCCAGAATTCATGGCCAAAATCGCTGGTTCTGGGTAAATACCATGATCTTCGGCAAAACGTCACCAGTAAGATAAGAAACAATCCTGCATTAATATTTTTCACACAGTTTGCAACCAACCGCCATTTTTTTATCCCAGTCAGTTTCTAAAACGCACCCCGGTCCGCTTCTTACCGTAACCCCCTTCTAATATTTATCTGATCTCCGCTGAACCTTAGAACAAATATATGAATTAGAAATTTATAAAATCATTTTATGAAGGAGGTGACTGCCTATGAAAAAGAGAGTTTTCACCAGACCAGTATCTGTGATGCTGTCTGTCGAGATGTTCGATCAAATTAAGGCCATTACAGACCAGGTAAACATTGGTTTCTCAGATTACATCAGGGAAGCGATTCGGGAAAAATTGACAACATTCAACCAAAATAATTTCAATAAAGGAGATTAAAGAAATGATTAGTAATGCAAAACAGAAATTAGATGTATCGTTATTATCGGAAAAACAATTCATTGATTTGCTCAGGGAATTTCAAGATTTTTTAAAAACAAAACTGGAGCCTTGTGTCAATGACAGTAACATCGTCGATTATTGGACCTGCGGTATAGACCACTTTGATCCGCCGGCACATTATGACCCATTTAGAAATATCATGAAATTCTGTGCAAAGAAGAATATAGACTGGGATGAATTAAAAGAACGCATTGAAAACTATTCGGGCATTAGCATTTGCTGTGAATGTTTTATTGTTAATCGTATTCCCATAAATGAAGCATAGCCAGTCTGACAGGGCATAACATCGCTATAATTTGACTTTAAGCAGACACTTTAAAAGGTCATCACGATTAAAGCCATTGTGATGGCCTTTTTATTTAAAGCAATACAGGAGAAATAAACCATGAGAGAAAGAACATTACACACATCAATGAATCTGTTACTTGAGCCGGATATTTATCAACGCATAAAAATGATCGCCAGACTGCAAAAGACACCCATGTCAAAATTTATTCGAGAAGGCATTAACCTTCGGCTGGCCCAGTATGACAAAGAAAACAATTCGATTATAGGAGGGAAAGAGCATGAACGAACAGACAATGGCATGATAACGATTGCACAAAAATAGAACACCCTATGATTGGGAGGTTCTACTTCGTGTGTGCAAGTTGTAAGCATTGACTATAAAGATCATCAGCAATATATTATCAGTAATAGCAGTTGTTGAGCGATAAGAGACTGATAGACCAATGACCAATACGTGGAAAGGAGAATTGCCATGACATCGCAATCAAGAATCAAATTCAACCCAGCGACAAGAGAATTCGAAATAGAGGGAACAGAAGCATTCGTCAAAAAGTATTTTGATAAGATACAGGAGCTCTTTGGTAGTGAGGAGGTCAAGCCGGTAAAAGTGGTAAAGAAAGGCAAGAAGATTATAAAGACAACCTTACGATCGAAGAAAAAAGTCAAAATGGGTGCTATAAAAGGTGCGATTTTTAAAGTCATCGAGAATGCTAAAGGTGCGATTGCTGTAAAGGATATTATTAAAAAAACGGGACTTAAAAAGACTCAGGTTAATGGAACGTTGATTGCCCTGAAGAAAAAGAAACAGGTTAAATCGGTTGGGAGGGGAATGTACGAGGTTGGAGGCTAAACGCTAAAAAGGGATCTGCATATTACTATTCCGGTTAATAATTTTCATGTCTGATGGAATTACTTTGGTCGCAGTCGTGGACTGGTCTGTCGTATGGTTCTGTCCTGGAGAATCTCCAATACGTTGGACAGTTCATTTTGCGTGGAGGCTCTGGAAGAAGCTATTGCCAGTTATGGATGTCCTGAAATTTTCAACACGGATCAATGCAGTCAGTTTACTGCGGAAGTCTTTACCAGTACTCTCTACTCGAAAGGGCACTGCAATCAGCATGGATGGCAAGGGCCGCTGGATGGACAACGTTTTTATTGAACGTCTTTGGAAAAATGTAAAGTATGATGATGTCTACCTCAAAGCCTATAGCTCGATGACAGCGGCGAGAAAAGGCCTTTCTGTTAGGGTGACTATCTAGCATATTTGCAGGAGGCTGTTATGAATCTCACAAAAAGCAATCAAGCAACTCTCGTAAGAATTGGGAAAATCTTATTATTTAGTGCATTAATTTTAGGCGTGACGCAGATTATACGTGCTTTTGCAGCAATCTCAACCCCCTCAACTGCAGCATTCATTTTTCTAATCATTGTTTTACTATCAGCATTTTTTGGCGACTTATTGATAGCTATTATCGCATCAATGGTCGCTACGCTTTGTTTTGACTATTTCTTTCTGCCACCATTTGGAACTTTCCATATTGCTGCCTACTCTGATTGGATTTCATTGATAGCCTTCCTTGTCACTTCTGCGATTATAAGTCATCTTACTGCGTCTGCAGCGGAACATGCAGCAGAGGTAAGAGAGCTAAAGAAGGCGATGGAGCAACTTAAAGAATTTGCAGAATTACTTCTGACCACACCATACGAACAACTCACACTTTCAGGAATTGCGACTGAAGCATTACGCATTTTCTCCTTAGAATACTGCTCAATTCACGTCTATAGAGAGGGTAACTGGGATGATTTTACAGGAACTGCGGAGTCAAGTATTTCTGAGGGGGTTAAAAACCGGCTGACACTTGTTAAAGACCACCCGACGCAGTTAATAGATTTTGCGGATGAGAGTCTATTGGGCGTTCAGTATATTCACATTAACAAAGGAAGAAGTCCAATAGCATTACTGGCAATCAAAAGCAGCACATTATCTCCTGAAGCTATAGGAGTCATGGCTTACATAATCGGAGTTCGGTTAAACACGATGACGAAAAAACAATAAACCGGGCAAGCGGTGTTTCTATTGGCGGCCGTTCTTTCTCAGATAATTTATCAACAGAAAAACCACTATGGCTATGATTGCAATAGGCAGGATGTAGCGGTATGAATAAGTGTAAACCCGTTTCCAATGCTCACCCAGATAATACCCCATCGTCACAAATGTTACAGTCCATAGAAGCCCACCAGGGAAGGCATACAAGGCAAATACCTTGTAAGGCATTTCTGAAATTCCTGCAAATATAGCCGTTAAATGTCTTGCCCCAGGAATAAAATAACCAATGACCAGCGCGAACTTTCCATATTTGTTGTACCATTCTTCTGTTTTATGAAGGTGTTCAGGATTAATTCTCATTTTGGCTGAATATTTCTCTAAAAAAGGATGGCCAAAGTACCTTCCCAAAACATATCCAATGGAAGTACCACATACCGTTCCCATGAATGCCACTATTACAGCATAAGGATAACTGATAGTCCCTTTAAAGGCCAGAAATCCGGCTAATGCCATTAATGTTTCATCAGGTATGGGTAGACCCAAAATGCCAAGCCCCAATGCAGCAAATATTCCGATGTAAGAATACTTAATAAGAAATGGTAAAATACATTGCATTGATCAAAGGTCCTTTTATTTAACTATTTCATTGAATACGTATACAAACTTGGATGCTTTGCGCCGCGTGGTCTTTGTTGATGCGACACATTGTATCGCCTGTTTTCAGCTTTAAAATGCAATTATTTTAAATTTATTGTTTTGGGGGAATTTTATCAGGTGAATCTGCTTTTGTTTCTTCGGCATAGGGCTTCTTCATTAAAAGAGAATCATTCCAGCCATCGTCGCTCTTCGGCTTTACATCGTCTTTCAAGGCTCCTTTTAAATCATCGGTTATTCCCTCAGTTGCCTTTTTGAATTCGCTGAAGCCTTTGCCTAAAGTTTTGGCTAGGTCCGGCAGTTTTCTAGGCCCAACGACAATCAGTGCTATTACAGCAACTAAAGCTAGACTTTGCAAACTAAAAAGCATTGATTATCAACTCCTGCTAAAATTGACTGCCATGACCGGTTGATGGGATTTTCTACTGTTTGGTTTCATTATCAATCTTCTTTGTCTCTTCTTCCGGTTTTTTCTCCGGTTCATCCATTGCTTTTTTAAACCCCCTGATTGCTTTACCGATTGACCCTCCAAGTTCCGGTAGTTTACCCGGACCAAAGATAATCAAAACTATGACCAGGATGATTATTAGATGCATCGGTTGCAAAAGTCCTTCAAACATACCAATACCTCCTACACCTTCTATTTTTTAAAAATCTCAGTTGGTTCTTTCGTAGCCGTCATATGCTTTGCTTCACACAATTTGTGCCGTTATCATAAAATAAAAACGAGAGCCGCCTATGCCGTATTGTTTTTTTTACTGGAATCCATCATTTAACATCCGGTCCATTACGGGTAACAAACACCACAAAGACCTTAGGATTCTTATTTCGTTAACATCCAGTAGAATAGACTCGATACGCACATCTCAGAATATCGTCGCTTATATAATAGCGTTGCTCATTATCACCGTCAGGGGACATGTCAGAGATCAACGCCCCTAAAATAGGGTTTTACAGCTTGCGGACATTATCGGCAGCCGGACCTTTAGCGCCTTGGACTACGTCAAAACTGACACGCTGGCCCTCTGCCAATGATTTGAATCCCTCTTGTCCCTGAATTGCGGAATGATGGACGAAAAGGTCTTTGCCACCTTCCTGCTCGATAAAACCAAATCCCTTTGCTTCATTAAACCACTTTACTTTTCCTTCTGGCATTTTAATCCTCCTTGTGTTGTGTTTCGACGTTTTGAATTTCTCTCTGCTTCCCGATTCTATAGGCATCTATGATAGCAAGTATCCAAAGACAAACAATAACGCAAATAAAAACATCATAATAGGGATTCGCGGTTAACATTTTTGATCCGACAATATCTGAAAGCTCTTGAAGATTCATGCTACCACCTTGCATCTTAACCATAACCTCGTCAAGGCGATTGAGTGCAGATACTGTGGCCGACCAGATTATGTAGCCTAATCCGGCAAAGGCAAACAACATGATGGCCAGCCCCGTCCAATATCTTTTTAAATAAAGTTGGCCCGCGCCAGGGAAGACGAATGCGGACAGAAGTGCGGCTTTATATGACACTTTCATTTTGATGACCGTTATTGTTGACCAATGACTTCAAGCGAACAAAGTCGCCATGCAAATCTCTGGATTTTTATCATGGCTTTCTCTTTGGCTGCTTGTCAAACTTGTCTCGCGACTTTTGTTTCTGTTTTTCAGCGTTCTGTTTCTGACCTTTTTCCTTATCTTTCTTGCCGCCCTTGTCTCCCATTACATCTCTCCTTTTCCTGTTGTCCGAAACGTCTTCTTGAAAGGTGGTTCTTTATTGAAAGCAAAGATAGGTCGATCATTATTAATTCTAATTAATAATACTTCTTGAACCTGTCAATTGGCTTTCAAACGATTTCCCGCTTTTATTTTCCAGCAGCGGATGATTGCTTCTTCTTATTAATAAACAGGCTGGATAATACAATCAAGGAAATAATTATCAATACGGTCACTGTAATTTTTGTGCCTGTATTTCCGAATTTCGGCAGAATCACGAAAGGCAGAAGCCATAAGTACACCGTTGCGTGAAGAATACCGATAAATCCTATTCTTAAGATATTTTTCATAGCTCGATCTTTTTCTTTTTCCCATAATTGAAAAATTATTTATGGAAGAGGGAGTTTCTAATATTCAGAGGTTTAATTTTATTACTTCGATACCGAAAACACAGCGCTATCAATGTTCCTGTCAACAAAAGTGCCAGACCGTTCCCGAAGATGAATACAATGTCCTTCACGTAGAGAGAATAAATCATAATCAGGGACATGCCAGTCATCAGGATTATCAAATAAGAAATGCTCAAGCCATCAGAGCGTTCTGCCCTATACGTTTTTATAATCTGAGGAACGACACTGACACACATAATCAGTGATCCCGTTATTCCCAATATTGCAAAGACATGTGCTGTAGTCATGTATAACCTCGGAAAATAGAAAAGCCTCCTTGAAATGAAATATCCACTTCGTGGGAAGCCAACTTTTCAGATCCCAACAGGGTCTGTTTATTTCTATCTATAGAATAGATTTACAAGCAATGATGCTGTCTTCTTAATAAAACAATTCCTCGTATCTCTTTTGCAATGCTTTTGCGACCTTTAATTCGGAATTCTTTCTTGTGGGTAGCCCTTTTTCCATTTTGGCTATTGTTTGCGGTGTTAATCAAGCCTTGCGGGCTAATGCTGACACACTAAGGGGAATCGCTTCTCTAAATTGTTTAACTCTATTTTCCCGGATATTCTCAACCATATAAGGCCACCCCTCAAAAACAAAGAGCTCTAGCTTTTACTCTAATATTTCCAGAACTGCCCGTTTATGCACTTTGGCTGACGCGGCACTCAAAATAATGCGGATAGCTTTGGCCGTTCTCCCTTGCTTCCCAATAATTTTCCCTAAATCTTCCTTTGCCACACGCAATTCAATGACGGATGTTTGCACGCCGATGACTTCGGTTACTTCAACTTTGTCGGGACTATCAACTAAAGATTGAGCGATAGACTTAATCAATTCCTTCATCGTAAGCACCTCTACCGGTTTTGGTTAACACTGCTGGAAAATTCGCTTCAATATTCGCACCGCTTGTAATTTTTATTTAGTATCCACCATCCCCTTCAATTCCTTGCCAACCTTAAAAAACGGCAACCATTTCGGTTTTACGTCTATATTTTCTCCTGTTTTAGGATTCCTGCCCTTGTAAGCATCATACTTCTTCACGACAAAGCTCCCGAACCCTCTGATCTCGATCCTACAGCCGTTTTTAAGCTCATCTGCAAAACCGTCAAACATTAAATTAACAATGTCTGTTGCCTCTTTTTCAGTAAGGTTATTCTTCTTCGCCAAAACTTCGATCAAATCCGATTTATTCATACCGTTTCCTTATCAATATAATTTTCACTGATTATTTTCCTAATGATCAAACCGTTCCCGTATGCAATACACCAGGGTCTTTAGATCATCTTCCAGCAAAATCGACAGAAAGTCCAGATCAGCGTCTGTTTTCAATAGTTTTTTATGATTTCAAGCAGGTCTTTTTTGTCCAAAACATTATTACTCAATGCAGCCTCCAGTTGAATGCCTGACGATCAGGGATAAACCAATTCACCACATATATAACTTATAAATGAGAATCTTATTTAAACAACTACTTTTAGGAAAGGGGGAAATCTCTAACGCTCAGAGAATAAGTCAAAGCTTCAGCAAAATCAACCTTTATCAAAATCATTTTTAGAAAGGAGAAACAAACATGCTCAACCAATGCGTCTTAACAGGAAACCTTGGTGACGATCCCAAGGTATTTTATTCACCGGAGGGCAATCCGGTCACATCATTCAATCTCGCTTTTCAGTCAGGGAAAAAGAAAACCTGCTGGATCAAAGTCGTCACGTTCCACAAGCTGGCGGAAGTCTGCTCTACCTATCTGCACAAAGGCGCCAGGATCGCCATTTCAGGAATCCTCGATCAAAACAAGTGGACTACTGATGATGGCCAGAACCGCAGCACATTTCAGATCATCGGCAACTCTCTGGAGTTCATCAAAACAGACGGACGCGGATTCAAGGACGGAGAGGCAAGCGTTGAAGCCATTAACGACGATGTTTCATTTAATCACCCCTGATCTTAACACATCTCAAGGAGGACTATTCATGCAGGCTAAGACAATCGCCGTACTGTTAAAGATCGCGGAAATTATCGCCAACATCTTTATCTCAACAAGGAATAAAAACGATAATAAAGGAGGCAACAAAAAATGACCAGTCAGGAAGCACTGAAAAGAAGTGAAAAGTCGCAATGGCTCAAAGTATGGCAGGTGGATGACACCTGGTTTTACGTCGAGAGCGAAGATGGCAAGATCGCCTATAAGTGCTGCATTGCGGATCAGGGTGATTACTGCAATTGCGGAGACTTCGCCACACGATCCAAGAATGATCCCAATTTCAAATGCAAGCATCTGCTCGCCGTTATGAATTCCATCCCCAGGAATCTGGTGCTGGATGCCCAGTTCCTGGAGAAAAGAAGACCGAAGCTGGATGACACCTTTGTCAAACAGATCGATGACAAGGACTTTGTCCTTTATGCCGGACTGCTCGATGTAGCTCACCAGAAGAACCTCTGCATGGTTGACGTGGACCTGCTCCAGTATCCCATGGAAGAAAACAAATACACCGCGATCTGCAAAGCGAAAGTCGAAACGATCGACGGGAGGAAGTTCTCAGACATCGGAGACGCCAACCCCCAGAACTGCAATTCCAAGGTGGCGAAACATCTTATCAGAATGGCATCAACCAGGGCAAAAGCGAGAGCATTCCGGGATATGGATAACATCGGAATGACTGCGTTAGAGGAACTGGGTGACCTCAATGACATTATCGGTAATGATGAAAACAGGAAACCTGCACAGAAAGGAACTGACAACGTCAGAAAATTTGCCAAACAGGTTAAATCCGTGTTCAAATCCGGAAATGGTGACGGTCAGAAAGCTGAATCCGCTCCTGACCAGCCGGTGAAGGATAATGTCATCTCCATGCCTGAGAAACAGACCCCTGTTATTGAACCTCAGCCTCAGCAGGAAGAAGCGAAGGAAACAAAACCGGCGCCAGTGAAAGCTTCTGCAAAATCTAATGGTAATGGCAACGGTGGCAATGGCAAGTCAAAACCGTCAGCTTCCCCTTTGATGTCTGAAGCGCAAAAGTCGGCGCTCTACAATCTCTCCAGAAGACGCGGAATCTCCCTGGAAGACATCGAAACCAGATCAATGGATAAATACGGAGTTTCGGTAGAGCAATTGACTTCAGAATGCGCCGGCGAATTCATCCGCTATCTGCAAGCTGCATCATAGATCACTTAATCAACTATAAAACAAATCAATAAAGCGATTCTTCAGCAACCAGGGACAGGATAACATCCATTTATCTTCGTCCATCTATCCTATTATCCAATCAGTTGTCCTGTCCCTATCCCAAATACGCAGGGGTCTGCGCTTTTTAGAAACGAGGTGAAGAATGGAGTTAACCGATTTAAGAAAAGTGGCACATTTATCGGCAAGTTCAGTTAACGATTATATCGACTGCGGTCTTCTGTATAAGTTCGGCAGAATCGATAAAATACAGGCGGACTTTAAACCGGATGCACTGGAGTTCGGGAGCGCCGTTCATCTGGCGTTGGCTGATTTCCACATGGAAAAGATGAGAGGGAAATTCCCTAGCGTGAAAATGCTGCATGAGTTTTTTGAAATGCACTGGAGGAAACTGACCAATACAAGAGACGATATTAAATACGCTGAAGGCAACAATCCGGAGATTCTCCTTTTACAGGGTCAGGAATTACTGACCGCTTATTACAACAAGTCCTCCTGGCGGGAATTTGAATGCATCGGGATTGAAGAGCCTTTCAGTTTTACCATTGAAGGTTGTCCCCTCCCTATCATCGGGTCCATTGACCTCATGGAGAAGGACAAAGCTGGGACCATCATCATCAACGATTTCAAAACATCGGCTCGCAGCTATTCCAATGATGAAGTCGATAAAAACTTCCAGCTGACGCTTTACCAGATGGCGGCCAGAGCAACTGGATATGCAGATTCGGATATCCTTTTGAGGTTTGACTGTTTAATCAAAACAAAACAGCCGAAATTCGATTCCTATTACACCACCCGCAGCGTTACGGATGAAATCCGGGCGAGAAGAAAGATCATTGAAGTGGCCAAAGGGATATCTCAGGGAATATTCATTCCCAATGATTCGCCGCAGAATTGGAAGTGCAAAGGCTGCTCGTTTAAGAAAAACTGCGATTCCTGGTTTATGGAGGAGGCCGCATGACAAAAGAATCTATTCTGGAAGCTCAGGATTATCTGAGGGTAAAAACGGAAGACGGTTACAAACGCATCATTGATATTCACGCTCTATTTAAGCGTCACAACACCAATGAAGTGATCCGGTTCCTGAAAGATTATCTCAGGGAAAAGACAAACTCATTAAAGAGCATGATCGTCATCGATAAAACCCATCAAAAAGTGGATCGGATTGTGGCAGCGATGTTCAGAATAAGCATGGCGATCAAAACATTGGAGGAAGGAGAGGAGGTGATCATACTTGAAAGGCCTGAACAGGGAACAAAAGAAAGCGGCAAGCTTCACAAGTGGCATAGCAGCCGTCATAACAGGACCAGGCGCGGGAAAGACTCTCGTCATGATGGAAAGAATAGGAAATCTGGTCAAACGATGCAACGTGCCGCCTGAATCCATCATCGGACTCACGTTTAATAGGAACGCAGCTGATCAAATGCGCCGGAGACTGGTTCCTGTATTGGGGGAACTGGCGCAAAGAGTAACATTGTCAACAATTCACAGCTGGTGCCATTACCTGTTGAGGACGGAAGGAAAACTCTTTGAGATAATCTCCGGTAAAGAGCAGTTCAGTTTTGTCAGAAACCTCATGAAGCGCAAGCGGATGGATATATCCGTAGGATCGTTGCTTAGGGAGATCAGTCTCGCTAAAAACAACCTGATCGGCGTTGAGGAGTTTCGCGCTCTTTATGAATCTGACAAAAACATGCAGAAAATAGCCGATATTTATGAAAGTTACGAGAAGGAAAAAGCAAAAAAATGCCTGCTGGACTTTGATGACCTGTTGCTGGAGACCTATTTTCTATTAAATACCAATGATGCCATCCGGGATAAATACGCCAGCCGTTATCACCATGTTCTGATCGATGAATTCCAGGACACAAACCCTGTTCAGCTGGAGATTATCAAGCTGATTGTCGATCAGGATCACAATGAAGGGAAATCTTACTGGGTTGCGGGAGACGATTGGCAAAGCATTTACAGTTTCGCCGGCGCTTCCGTCAATAACATCCTCAATTTCCAGAGTACATTTCAACAATCAAAACTCTTCATCCTGAATGTCAATTACCGCTCAACACCGCAGATATTGAAAGCGTGTCAAAATCTGATTCATCACAACGTCAGGAAAATAGAAAAGACGCTGAAGACGGATAATGAAAATGGAGAGGAGGTCATTATCCTGGAATCGTCATCGGAGGAAGGAGAAGGATTAAACCTGGTCAATGAGATACGGGATTTGATTGACCAGAAAGGGTATCAGTATAAAGACGTCGCTGTCTTATACCGGGCAAATTTCCAGAGCAGAGTCGTTGAAGAAACCTTTGCCCAGATGAAAATACCCTATCACATCGAGAACGGATTGAACTTCTATCAGCGATCAGAAGTCAGATACATTCTGGAATATTTGAGATTGATTCTCAATCCGGACTCTGAAGATGGCGACGAGGCGTTGAAGTCAGTATTAAATGTTCCTAACCGGTATATCAGCAGGAAGTTCATTCAGGAACTGGCTGAGTTTTCCAATAAGACCAATGTCCATCTGTTTCAGGGTTTAAAGTCCATGCCGGTTGACCTCCCCTACCTCCGGAAGAATGTAAAGGACTTCATTTCGTTTATCAGTCCTTTAGCTGACTATGCGCCTAATCTGAACCCTGTTGAAGTTATCCAATTGCTGAGAAGTCAGCTGGATTATGACCGGTTTATTACAGATGAGGATATCCCAACGCCGGATGATGTAAAGGTAGCCAACCTGAATCAGCTTCAGTTGTCAGCAGCCCGATACTCCAGCATTGAATCCTTCCTGGAATACACGGATAGTTTTGATGAGCAGATGAGCAATGACAAAGAAGGAGTGGCTCTGATGACCATCCACAAAGCGAAGGGACTTGAATTTCCAATCGTCTTTGTCATCGGTCTGGTCGAAGGAATCACACCCACCAAGAAAGGCGATATGGAGGAAGAACGGCGAATAGTCTTTGTGGCCATATCCCGAGCCATGAAAATCCTCTACATCAGCTTTTCACACACCTTTCTGGGACAAGCTGTGAAGAAGTCCCTGTTTATCGATGAAATCACAGGGTCTGAGCAGACCTCAATAACAGCCGCTTAAACCGTCTAAACGCTTCTCCACATGAAAACAGCCAGCAGCTAACCCCAATATCAGGGAAGGAATAAACGCCTTCCCTTTTTCATATATCAAAGAATGAGAGGTTATATAACCCATGAACAGGTCAAAAGCTTTTGTGAGCATCTATTGCAAAATCTACACGGAGAATTTCAGCCAGGAAATGATCGACAGGTACGCCACCGGTAAGGAAATTTATAATTTCCTATTAAAAGACGCGAAATGCTGCCTGCCGCTGAGAGGAGATTGTAACCTCTGGTATCTCGGCTCAAACGAAAAGTTCGGCAACATCATTTACAATGACCGGGTCTGGCACTGGGGTTTCGGCGAAGCGTCATTTGATAAAGTCCAGGAGTTCATCGACGCTGTTTATCAGGATGGACTCTTTACCAGGAGGCAATACAAGAACCTGTCAGCTAAAATTGAAGAAGGTCGCCGGATAGAAGATATGTATCAGATCAGCGATTACCTTTCCCAAAAACACAAACCAACACTGAACACAGTAAAGGAGAACCACCATGTCTTATGAAATATTGCATTTTCGCAATGCAAACCAGATTATCAAAGAAAAGAAGATGACCAAGGAAGTGAAGTCGGTCATGGATTACCTCAATGACGCTTTATACGGCACCAATCATAAAAGCGAATTATTGCGTCAGGTACTGACCGAAATGAACTGGCGCCAGAACGGTGATCTGAACATTCTGGATGGACGGAGATACTTTTACAAGGGTTTTAAGAACCGTGTGGCCATTGACGGCAGCTTTTCGAGCTATGAGTATATCCAGGACGCTCTCCTCAGATTGCAAGTGGGATTCGACAAGAAGAAGATTGATATGGGGATTGTCATGGTCACATCTCAGAGAAGTGACAAGAGCAAACTGGGAACGACAAAGGAACTGGTTTCCAAGGAAATCGAGATGCTTCATCCCACAATAAGCCTGCCGGTGATAATCGTCCTGTTTGATCTGGGAAGACCAGGGGAAATCTATCAGGAAAATGAACAGAAGAAGGAAGAACCTTTACCAGATCACCCTGTCATCGATTCGAAATTAGCTGATAAATACCTTCACGGCAATCAGGCGGATAAAGCTGAAAATGACAATGAAGTTCATTCCAATGTTGAAGAACAAGCTTTTCACGAAGCTTTAAAGAACAAGAAGAAACCCCGTGCCAAATCCAAGAAAGCACTATCTCCGGATCAGCAGCAGGCAGCCTGAATCAATGGAGGTGATTTATGGCCTATACGCCTGAGCTGTCATTAGAAGGATCACAAACCTTAAGAAGGATCGCATGGGCGCTGGGGAAACCGATGACCAAATCCCTTGATTTCGTGGTGAAGAACATCACGATGTTCATCGACCCCAAAAAGATATGCGCCAAATGCAAAGATAATTCTATCTGCGCTCAATGCATCTTCAGCGATCAGAATCACAAGTCCTGCGATCAAGTTTTTCAATAATCAATAAACCATTGGGAGCCGCCCGTCCGCTAATTTGGATACGCACCCTGTAGCTTCGTCAGGGGAAATATAATGCATCAGGTGGTGAAAGATGCATCTCCCAAACTTATAAGACAAGGAGGAAACCATGTCACAGATGACAACGCTCTTATCAGTCATGGAAAGAGTAGAAAGTATGTCTAAGAACCATGTTGATCAAAATATCAAAACCAGGGAAATATCCTTTGAAAACCTGACCACCATCATCATTGGCAGTGATGAGCATGTGTTAAAACCCATAGCACAGCAGTCCATTGCCAATCGATTAGGAATACCCATTCAATATCTGAGAAAATGTCCTGAGGATATCCAGGCGCTCAATCTGAATCACTGGATTAAATACGAAAAGAATGAAGAATTATTCTTTCGATTTGATGGTGATGAGGTAAGGGCCATTTTCACGCCGAGATATATCCCGACAGATAACGTGGAAGTCCTGCAAAAGCTTGATGCTCTTCATTATGCAGTTGATACAAAAGTGCAGTGCAGTTTGGATGATGAATTTATGTCATTGAGCATTCCGGATGGCAGACAGACATTCAATGTGAATGGAGAGAAGATGACTCCAGGCATATCTGTCAGTAATTCCGAAGTGGGACTGGCTTCATTGTCAATTGCTTCGTTTATGCTCAGGTTAATCTGCACGAATGGTCTTATCTCCAAGACTGAAGTAACAGCATCCTATCGCCATGTATCAGCGAAAATCCTTACAGGACTCCCAGAAGTCTTTCACAACGTATCCCAAGAACTGGGAAGACAGAAGGCGCAGGTCCAATTGTCTCTGGAAAGCAAGGTTGATTATCCGGAGAGCACCATTAACAGGTTCAGTAGCCAGTTTCTGTTAAATAAGACGGAGAAAGAGGCCGTGGAATGGGCATTGCCAATTGAATACGGATACACAATGTTTCATATGGTCAATGTCTATACCAAGGCGGCGCAGTTTAAGGAACTGCCGGCAGAGAGTAGCTTCAGATTGGAAAAAGTGGGCGGAACGATTCTGGGGATGGTGAAGCAGGCTGTGGATTAAGAAGAAGAAGAAGAAAGATGTTAGGGTCAGCATGGGTTTCCGAGAGGGGGTCTGTGCTGATTTTCTTAAGTCATATTTCTTTTTTTTGGTTAGCCAATACATATTTTTCTATTGGACACTATATGGGGGAGCAAGTGTGATATATAGTTACTGAGCTGATATCTTTGATGTTATGATCGATTTTTGATTTTTTGATAACATTTTACCAGTTGCATTGTTCTTTGGATGTTGTATTATGCCGTAACTAATAGATAATTTTGATATCCACCCCAAATAGAATAAATTTATATCTTAGACTTGGCCAGCGGCGTGCATTGAAAATAAAGTATGGAAATAGCAAAAATAGAACTCGCAGATAAACATATTTTTGAAAAAATAAAAGCATCCATAAGTCGCATGCATTATGTAGAGTGCGGTCTTTGTGGAACTATCCGCGTTGAAGCAATTGAATTGGCGCGCGTATTTCATTCTTCTATTGCTCATGTGGAGAAAGGCAATGAGAAGTTTAGATATTTGTGCTCAGACATTTTGGGGCAAATTATTGTATCAGCACCTGATGACTTTGATGACATAGAGGGTTACGAAAAATTTGAAAAATGGAAAGAGGAAAATGAAAGACCGGTTTACGATTTTCTAGATACATGCGATGGCACTGGCAACGTATGTGGCAGCTATGATGATATTGTGCTTTTTAATGATTTAACCTGCGATTGCTTTAATAAAGACAAGATAAAGAACGAAATAGTTATTTATAATTATAATACGGCGCAGCTTTAATGACTGAATATCACGCACTCTATTATGCTCATGAATTAAGCAGAAGGCACTCTCTGAATGATTCAGAAAAGCTGGCTATGGCATTAGCTGATGCACAGGTTGATTTGAATCCTCATCAACTAGATGCGGCCTTATTTGCTTTCCGCTCACCTTTGTCTAAAGGTTCTATTCTTGCTGATGAAGTTGGTCTGGGTAAAACCATTGAAGCCGGATTGGTGATTGCTCAGAAATGGTCAGAGCGTAAACGGCGAATTCTGATTATCACACCTGCCAACTTACGGAAACAATGGGCAATGGAAATGGCAGAAAAATTCTATTTGCCAGCCTTTATTCTTGAAACGAAAAACTATAGGCAATTTAAAAAAGAAGGTAAAAAAAATCCATTTAACCAGAACGGCCTCATTATATGCTCCTATCAATTTGCCGCTAAAAACTGTGAAGCCATTATGATCGAGCCGTGGGATTTGGCTGTTATTGATGAATCTCACCGTATGCGTAACGTTTATAAACCGGACAATAAAATTGCAAAAGCAATCAAGGCAGCATTACACAATACCCCTAAAATTTTATTGACGGCGACGCCACTTCAAAACTCACTGATGGAGCTTTACGGTCTGGTGAGTATTATTGATGACTATGCTTTTGGCGATGATAAAAGTTTTAAGACGCAATATGCACGCCTGACGGGTGAAGATGCCTTTGATGAATTGAAAGCCCGCCTTGCACCACTTTGTCATCGGACCCTTAGACGGCAGGTGCTGGAATATATCCGTTACACAAACCGTATTCCCTTGACGGAAGATTTCTATCCGACAAAGGATGAAATTGATCTTTATGATATGGTCACAGAGTACCTTCAGCGCGTGGCCCTCTATGCTCTGCCAAATTCTCAAAGACAACTTATTACCTTGATCCTCCGAAAGCTCCTGGCGTCATCAACTTTTGCCATTGCCGGCGCATTAGACTCGTTGGCTAATAGATTAAAAAAGATACTGAAAGATGCCAACTTTGGCGGTGAACTGGAAGCGATTGAAAAAGATTTTGAAGAATTTGACTCAGAAGCTGAAGAATGGGATGAAGAAGAAAAAAAAGATCAATTAACGCTTGCCGACAAAGCCGCAATCGAGGTGGAAATAAAAGAATTAGAACTCTTCCGGGATTTGGCAGTCGGCATCACTGAAAACGCAAAAGGTCATGCACTTCTCAGTGCCTTATCACATGGCTTTAAAAAAGCCACTGAATTAGGTGCTACGCAAAAAGCGATCATATTTACCGAATCGCGAAAAACACAAAACTATTTAGTAAATCTTCTTACAGACAACGGCTACAAAGACAAAATCGTTTTATTTAATGGCACTAATGCTGACGCTTTATCAAAAGTGATTTATGCAGAATGGGTGGAAAGACATAAAAACACAGACCGAGTCTCAGGTTCAAAAACCGCCGATATGCGAACAGCATTAGTTGACTATTTTAAAGAAAAAGCACAAATCATGATTACCACGGAAGCCGGTGCAGAAGGCATTAATTTGCAGTTTTGTTCCATTGTTGTCAATTACGATTTACCCTGGAACCCGCAGAGAATTGAACAACGAATTGGCCGCTGCCACCGTTACGGTCAAAAACACGATGTTGTGGTTATCAATTTTATTAATCGTAAGAACGCTGCTGATCAGCGCGTATATGAATTGCTTGATCAAAAATTTAAATTATTTTCCGGCGTTTTTGGCGCAAGCGATGAAGTGCTTGGAGTAATAGAATCCGGAGTAGACTTTGAAAAGCGGATTGCTGCCATTTATCAAAACTGTCGCACAACCGAAGACATCGAAGCTGAATTTAACCGTCTGCAACAGGAAATGGAAGCTCAGATTTCGGCCACAATGAGTGACACCCGAAAAAAACTTCTGGAAAACTTTGACGCGGATGTTCATGACCGACTGAGAGTAAACCTTTCAGAAAGCCGTGCCTATTTAAACAGATATGATAAAATGCTCTGGAATCTGACATGCTATGCCTTAAATGGACAGGCAAACTTTGATAATGAACATTTGCAATTTACGCTATACAACATAGATAACTTAAGCGGTGCCATACCCAAAGGGACTTATGCGCTTACACGCGAAATTGTTGATGCTCACCGCTACCGAATCGGACACCCGCTGGCACAAAAGATCATTGCTAATTGCAAAAAGATTAAGCCCAACGGGGCAAACATCCGTTTTAACTATTCTGCGTGGCCGCAGAAATCCGAAAGTCTTAAACCTCTTGTTGGAACATCCGGGTCATTGATACTTTTCAAACTTTCCATTAATGGATCGGATGAGCAGGATCATCTGATAATCGGTGCCATATCTGATAATGGCAAAGTTATTTCTGAAGAGACGGCAAAACGTTTCTTTGATTTACCCGTGAAAGAGATAACCACACAAGAAACAAAAAGCGTTAAAAAATTAACAACTGAGGTTCAAAGAAGAAAACAAGTTATTCTATCCGAATTATCGGCGCGTCAGGCCAACTGGTTTGAAGAAGAAATAGAAAAACTAAACTTCTGGGCAGAGGACAAACGCAAAGGACTGAAAGCAGAACTCAAAGATTACGATGATCAAATTACAGTTCTAAAGAAGGATGCCAGACTAGCGGCAAATTTGCCCGATAAGTTAGCTATCCAGAAGCAACTGCGGGATATCGACAAAAAACGCGATACCGCATGGAAGGCTTACGACGAAGAAGCGAAGCAAATTGAGACACAGAAAGATGAACTACTGGACACCGTAGAAGAAAAGCTCAAGCAGACCATAGAGGAAAAAACAATTTTTACAATTAATTGGTCGCTTATATGAATATTTGAAATGAAAGGTGAATTTATTGTCCAATTTATACTTTGCATATGGTTCTAACTTATGGCGTGAGCAAATGAAAAAACGTTGTCCAGGTCATAAGCTGATAGGGATTGGCTTGTTGAATGGTTATCGTTGGATTATTTCTCGACGCGGTTATGCAAATATTGTTAAATCATTTGATGATACGATACTTGGTGTTGTTTATGAAATTACCAAAGCTGATGAGGCTAATTTGGATCGGCATGAAGGAGTCAATAGTGGTTCCTATATAAAAGAAACATGTGATGTGTTCATTGAAGCTAAGGTTTATAAATGTCTCGTTTATATTGACCCCATTATTGAGGAAGGTATCCCCAAAAAAGAATATATCAATAGAATTAATCAAGGTGTATTGGATGCAAACCTTTCACAAGAATATGTATCGCATTATATCCGTAAATATATCCCAGAAAGATAGGAGATGTTTTAATAATGAATAATGAAACTGAAAAAATTAGCGGCACATCTCTTGATATATCCGCAGAAAATCGCGCTAGGCTCAAACAGCTTTTTCCCACGGTCTTTACCGAAACAAAAAATGACAAAAGTGAACTGGTCGAAACCATCGACTTTGAAAAACTCAAAGCCGAACTTGGAACATTCACTGACCTATTTGAATCCAGACGGGAACGCTATGGTATGGACTGGCCTGGCAAGAAAGAAGCCCTTAGACTGATACAAACACCCAGCTACGCAACACTTAAACCCTGTCGGGAAGAATCGGTGAACTTTGATATCACTGAAAACCTTTTTATTGAAGGCGATAACTTGGAAGTATTGAAGCTTTTGCAGAAAAGCTATTATGGTAAAGTGAAGATGATTTACATTGATCCACCATATAATACAGGTAAAGAGTTTATTTATCCCGATAACTACAGCGAAAGTTTGGAAACATATTTGGAATATGCTGGACTAATTGATAGTGGAGGCAAAAAGTTTTCGACAAATACGGCCAACGAAGGACGCTTCCATACTAAGTGGCTGAATATGATGTATCCGCGACTCTACCTCGCTAGGAATCTCCTGCATGATGATGGAATATTTTTTATCAGTATTGATGATAATGAAATTAATAATTTGCGTAAAATGTGCGATGAGATATTCGGGGAAGAAAATTACAAGGGCACAATTGTACGTGCAACAGGGCAAACAACAGGTCAAGATAGCGGTGGTCTCGGTTCTTCTTTTGATTACACCATAGTTTATTCAAAAAACACAGAAACAGAACTTGCCGGATTACCTTTAAGTGATAGTGATTTAGAACGATATGAAGAAAAAGATGAAAAAGGGAATTATGCTTTATGGCAATTACGTAAAACAGGTAGCAATGACCGGAGAGAAGATAGACCCAAATTATATTTTTCTATAAAAGATCCAGATGGCAATTTGGTATTTCCGATTGGTCCCACAGGATATGAAAGTCGTTGGAGATTTGATGAAAAAGGGGTTGAAAGACTTATAAAGGAAAATTTTCTGATTTGGAAAAAACGAAGAAAAGGAGAAAATGAAGAGTGGTGGCCATATGTAAAAACATATTTAGAAGGTAGAACAAAAAGACCATCACCTCTTTGGACAGATGTTGAGGGAAGTAAAAAAGCCAGTATTGATTTACGAGAGTTAATGGAATGTAAAGTATTTGATAATCCTAAGCCAACACAGGTAATAAAAAGAATTATACAAATAACACCCGAATTAGAGGATTCAGATATTATCCTCGACTTCTTTTCTGGCTCCGCTACAACAGCACACGCTGTTCTCGAACTTAATAAACAAGATAAAGGCAACCATAAGTTTATTATGGTTCAACTCCCTGAGCCATGCACAGACGATAGCGAAGCATTCAAAGCTGGTTATAAAACCATTGCCGATATTGGGAAAGAACGTATTCAACGGGTAATTAAAAAACTCAACAAAGAACAGGAAGGCATACTAGACCTTGAACAATCAGGAAGTCAAGACAGAGGCTTCAAAGTTTTAAAACTTGACAAATCCAACTTCAAACAGTGGCAAAAACTCGAACCATCAATAACTTCGGAAAAAATCGTTGAACAATTAGAACTACACATTGATCATATCGAACATAAAGCCACGCCTGAAGACTTACTCTATGAAATCCTTCTCAAAGCAGGTTTTACACCAACTGAAAAGATTGAAACAAAAACAATCGCTGATAAAAATGTTTTTTCTGTTGCCGAAGGTGCGCTCTTGCTCTGTTTGGAAAATGAAGTCACCAAGGAACTGGTAGACGCCATAGCCGAAGCCGAACCCATGCAGTTTATCTGTTTGGATGCCGCCTTCCAAGGAAATGACCAACTCAAGGCCAACACAGTGCAGACCTTCGCCGCACGCAATATGCAGAAGGAAAAACATAACCAGATAATATTCAAGACCATATAGGGGGCCAGAAAATGAAGCTAAAATTCGATTCCGGCCTCGACTACCAGCTTGAAGCCATAAAAAGTATTACTGATCTTTTTGAAGGTCTGCCTGAACAGTCGGCAGGTTTTCAAATCGATTTTGGCAAGACGGATGGAAGTATATTTAATGAGCTGGGTATTGGCAACAGTATGATGCTCGCACCAGAGCAAATACTCAAAAACATGCATAATATTCAATCCCGGAATAATGTACCTAAATCAAGGATGCTCATTGAATCCGGCAACCCTTATTCCTTTCCTAATTATTCGGTGGAGATGGAAACCGGTACTGGTAAAACCTATGTATATCTCCGTACCATTTTTGAATTGAATCAACTCTATGGCTTCAAGAAATTTATCATCGTTGTACCTTCGGTTGCCATCCGTGAGGGTGTAACCAGTTCTATAAAACTGATGCGTGATCATTTTAAAGGATTATATAACAATGTTGCCTTCGACGATTTTGTCTATCAATCCAAAGATTTGAGCCGTGTCCGTCAGTTTGCAGTTAATAATGAAATTCAGATCATGGTCATCAACATTCAGGCATTTCAGAAAGATGCCGGTGAAAATGTCGACTATACAACCCTAACAGATGAAAAGAAGAAAAAACTGAATATCATACATCAGGAGCAAGATAAAATGTCTGGCCGTCGTCCTATAGAGTATGTTCAGGCGACTAATCCAATTCTGATTATTGATGAACCGCAAAGTGTGGACAATACTGAAAAGTCACAAAAGGCAATTCGCAACCTAAACCCACTGTTTTGCATGAGATATTCTGCAACACACATCAATCCCTATAATCTTCTCTTTCAACTTGACCCAATACGAGCATTTGATCTTCACCTGGTAAAACAAATTGAAGTCGTTGATGCATCAAGCGGACAGGACTTCAACCAGACACTTGTCCGGCTAAATTCCATATTCTATCCGAAAAACTCAAAGACCCCTCAGGCTAAGGTAACCATTTTTGAGAATACACCCAACGGCACTAGGGAAAAACAGATAAAAATAAAACACGGCACTGACCTTTCCAGTCAAACTAACCGGTCAGATTATGATGGATATCTTGTGACAGACATCAATGCAGAGCCGGGTAATGAATATTTGGAATTTCAAAACGGCATTGTCATAGAGGTCTTACAGGAAACCGGCGGCATGAACGATGAACGCATAAAAAGTCAGATAGAACAAACCGTCGAAGCCCATTTTGCCAAGGAGAAAAAATACAAGGATAAGGGGATAAAAGTTCTTTCCCTCTTTTTCATTGACCATGTGAAAAGCTACCGCTCATATGATGATCAAGGGAATCCCCAAAAAGAAAAGATAGCACGTTGGTTTGAAGAAGCCTATGCAACAATTGGCAATAAGCCCATGTATAAAGAGCTTATCCCTTACGGTGCGGAAGAAGTACACGATGGTTATTTCTCAATGGATAAGAAAAAGGGCAAGATTGTGGATCTACTGGATACCAGCGGCAGCACCGCAAAAGATGATGAGACCTATGAGCTTATTATGAAAGATAAGGAACGTTTGCTTTTATCTGATGTGCCCTTGCGTTTTATCTTCAGCCACTCAGCCTTGAAAGAAGGATGGGACAATCCCAATGTATTTCAGATTTGCACACTTCGGGAAATGGGTACCGACAGGGAGCGACGTCAAACTATTGGACGTGGCTTACGCCTGCCGGTTAATCAGGATGGCGACCGTATTTATGATGAGCAGATTAACCGCTTAACAGTTATAGCAAATGAGACTTTTGAGAACTTTGCCAAAGGTTTGCAGTCCGATATTGAAGCGGCTATTGACCCATCTGGTGGTTTTAAATTTGGCCGTGTTCCGCATATTGCTTTTACCCCCGTGCTCAACGCTGAAGGAACTGGTTATCTGACTCAAGAAGAATCGAAGGCGGTTTGGGACTGTGTTGCTGCACAGGATTTGATTGACACGGTCGGTGATTTTACGGAAAAATTCCAACCCGACAAACCTGATTTTAAACTGGAACTGCCGGAACCATTCACAGGCTTGGAAGATGCGGTTATAAACCGAATGCGAAAATATCTGCCGCGTGATTTTGTAAAGGATGCGCGAAAACGCCAAAATGTTTCTTACAACAAAAGAGTTGAGCTAAATGCAGATTTCAAAACGCTATGGGATAAGATCAGCCAGAAAACACGTTATTCAGTTGAATTCAAAACGGAAAAATTGATTGAACTTGCATCCACGAAAATCAAGAATATGGCAGACATTAAGCCTGTAAAAATCGAGATAACAAAAAGAGATTTGGAGATTAAAGAATCCGGTCTGGAAGGTGGCCTTATAACAGGCAGTAGAACTCATATTGTCAGTAATGAGCAACCATTGCCGGATATCTTGGCGTTCTTGCAACGAGAGACAGAACTCACTCGTGGCACATTAGTGAATATTCTAAAGTCATCTGGCAAGTTAAAGGAATTTACAATTAATCCTCAGGCGTTTATGACCGAAATAGCCAAACTCATCAACCGTGCGTTACATGAACTTATAATTGACGGTATTAAATACGAGCCGATTCATGGTCAATATTATGAAATGCGTTTATTTGAAGTTCGTGAAGTAGAAGAGTATCTAAACAGGCTTTATCAGGTTCAAAGCAAGGATAATCGCACGCCTTATGACTATATAGCCTATGAAAGTAGTGTTGAAGAAGAGATTGCAAAACTTCTCGACCTTGACGACAAAGTGAAATTTTTCTGTAAACTGCCTCGCTGGTTTAAAGTCGCAACACCACTTGGTGACTATAATCCGGACTGGGCTGTTGTCGTGGAAGATACTCACAAACTTTACCTTGTGCGAGAAACGAAGTCTACCTTAGACCGCGATAAACGGAGAGAAACTGAAAATGAAAGAGTGGACTGTGGCAAAGCACATTTTAAGGCATTGGGTGTAAACTTCAAAGATGCCACTTCGATTCACGATGTTTTACAGCCGTAAATGATTTCTATTTATAAGTATTTCCATCTATACTTATTTGTGGGGGTACGGTTGTTTATTGATTGAATGAAAAGGGGAATAAGAATAAATGCCATTTATTAGCTCTTTTGACCCAACAACAATAAAATCAATTCTTCGTGTTTCAAACTACTGGAGTAAGGCTAATCGTAATCATTACCCTCTTGCCTTTTCAAAAGTTCTAAATGACTTTTATTATTGGGTTCCATGTCCGTGTAATGATCATTGCCTATGTAAACAATTTAATTGTACCCATCATTACATACGCAAGCCAGGCGTTTCCTTTGAAATTGCCAATGCACATTTTCTCTCATGTTACGTAGATGAAAAGATGAGGGAATCTGTCTCATTAGGAACAAAAGAAGGACGTGGCAAAAACGCACATGAAGCAATCTCTTCCTTCAAAACTACGTGGGAAAAATTTCCACCACTTACAACAAACCTACTATGTACTGATTGGTATAATAAGGAATTCCGCACGTATGCTGAATCATTCAAGGCCGATATTAGCACGATATACAAAGCTAAATGGCTATCCCTTCTTCAATTGGATACATTTGTTGCATATGATACAGGTAGTGTTCGCTTATTGGTACGCGAATATCGAGGTCATACGTATTTTGACCTGGTCTCCGCGATCAGGAATGATCTCATAAATCATTTAGTCAAAAACTCAATCTCTATATTATCATTTCGTGAATATGATAATCCACATGAGTTTTATCATGACATTCCTAGTGACCAATATCGACCTCTTGGGAATATAATTGACAAATTGTTTCTTACTTTATGATATATCTACTTAGGACACCCTAAGTACTTATTTTAAAAAAATCGCATATTATAATTTAATCAATCGGGGTTGGGGTGAAAACATCAGATTTGTTCATTGACGGCATATTCGCAATATTCTCCCGAAAGAGTTGTTTTTAGTTGAGATGACGATAGTTCTTTATTTCCATAGAAATCTAATATAATTGAAAACATACTTGACCAAGAGGAAATTCATAAATGCAAAATAGCGGGTTTAAACAAATTGGGTATGGTGCCTACACCATTGCAGAAGCTGCAAGGCTAACTAAAGTTCCGTGCCAAAGAATAAGTAGATGGACCAAAGGTTATAGTTTCAAATACAAGGGAGAAATCAGATTTACTCCCCCCATAATATCAATGGAATATTCCCGCGAGAAAGGGGCCCCCATTCTTAATTTTGCGGACCTCATAGAAATCATGTTTTTAAACGCTTTTAGAAATCAAGGGGTTGCTTGGAAAACAATCCACATTGCCTCCCGAAAAGCACAGGAGATTATTAAAAGAAGTAGGCCATTTTCAACGAGGCTATTTAAAACAGATGGAAGGACTATTCTCACCGAGATCAGCACTGACATCTATGATAAAGTATTATTGGATATAATTAAAGATCAATATGTTTTTGAAAATATTATCGCTCCATATCTTCATGGACTTGAGTATAACAGGTTTGATGAACCAGAGAAGTGGTGGCCGTTAGGAAGGGAACGTTGTATTGTTATTGATCCTCAACGTTCTTTCGGAGCGCCGATAGTTGCCAAAGGTGGTATTCCGACAATGATTCTTTATAAATCGGTAAAAGCGAATCAGTCCATTGATCTTGTGACCGACTGGTATGAAATTGAAAAACAAGAAGTTATTGACGCGTGCGAATTTGAGGAAAAACTTGTGGCATGAAATTCTTCTTGGATTGCTGTATTTCTAATAAATTGACAAAAGCCTTGCAGGTAATAGCAGAGTCAAACGGTTGTGAAATAAAGCATCTTACAGATAAGTTTCCAAGAGATGTAAAAGACGAATATTGGATAACTTGTTTGGCAAAAGAAGGTGATTGGATAATAGTTTCAGGAGATCCGCGCATTACAAGGGGACGGGCTGAGAAAAAAGCATGGGAAGAATCTGGATTAACGGCATTCTTTTTTGGTGGCGGTTTCGCGGATAAGAATATTTGGACACAAGCCAAAGAATTATTTTCATGGTGGCCAATTATTATGCAACAATGCAAAAATGATCAAAAAACGTGTGGGTATATCATGCCTTTTAAAGGAAACAGCTTAAGGAAGATATGAAGGATATAATAATTCGTTTATACAAAACTCAGAAATTACTTTTCAAAAAAATTGTTAACAAATCTTTTTATAGATAAATAATCCACAAAATTGCTGTCGCAGACCATAGAAATTATTTTTAAGAAAACGTCAATTATCTTCAAAATACCTTTTTTTTAAGAAAATATATGCCTATACAATTCTCCAATTATTTAATTTCACCGAGGCCTCTTCATGAAAAGAAATGCTGTAATCTATTTCTCATTGCTGGTTTCATTGTTGGGGATACTCATAGCTGCACCTGATTCCCAAGCTGTCATTCGTACGGTCACAGGGACAGTCACCAAGGTATCAGACGGCGATTCAATTCATTTAACAACACCGGAACAAACCAAACTCAAAGTTAGGCTGCATGGGATTGACGCACCGGAAACGCCCAAAATCAATCATCGCACGGGTCAAATTATTAAACCTGGGCAACCCTACGGTGGTGAATCTTGGAAAGCCCTTAAAAGTAAAATCATGGGCAAGCAAGTGAAGTTGGAAATTCTTGATATTGACAAATACAAACGTATGGTCGGGATGATCTGGCTCGATGATCGCAATATCAATATGGAGATGGTGAGGGAAGGATACGCAGAAGCTTTTGTGGAATATTTAAAACCACCTTATCGAACAATGTTTCTGGAGGCTGAAGAGGAAGCGAAATCAGCTAGACGTGGGATATGGTCATTGCCGAATTATGAAAGACCGAGAGACTTCCGTAAGAAGTTGAAGTATCGGGCGGAGAGTAAGCTGATATAGATGAATCTGTGAAGGCGCCTAAATGAAATATTTATTTGTGTTGACACTTATTGCTCTTTCCGTTGTCATAGGGCTTCTGATTACTGATATGGACAGCAAGGACAGTCGGAACAACATTAACGATTCTGAACAGAAGAAAAGGAATAAGGACTAATGGCAGAAAAACTTGACCAGAAACAGACCATCGATTTCAAGGAACTGCTCATGTCCGAAGTCATTCAATCTGAAGCGCTGATCAATATCTTGGACCGGAAAGGCATTATTAGTAAACAAGAATTGCTGGACGAAATGAAAATGGTTCAATCGAGGATGATCATATCCAAAGGATAAATCAACAGCGTAGCGCGCGATGAAATAGGATAGAGCCATTATAATGTTATGGATATCAACACTAATCATTACAAGAGACGTAAGCGCATTCTTCCTGTTGCGATCCTGCTAGTCATTTTGCTTATCACAGGTAGTTCCTGCTCAAAAGATTTGGTGATATCCGGAAAGACTACAGATGAATCATCGCAGCCGCTGAACCAGACCGAGGCTAAGACCAAGACTATTGGCAATCTCCATACGCACACCACCTGCTCCGATGGAAAGAACACTTATGAAGAAATGGTGCAATATGCCCTCGGCTTGAACTTCGGATTTATAGCCATCACAGATCATAAATTTGGCGGCTCCTCTTTATGCAATGATGTTATCTCCCAATGCCTGGCCGAGAAACGCTTGCTCTGCATACCGGGCCAGGAAGTTACGGGGAAAGTCCATCTCCTGGCCATCGGTATTCAGCATGAAATTGACAAACGTCTATCTGTGAAAAAGCAAGTCGAAGAAATCCATAAACAGGGAGGATTGGCTATTGCCGCCCATCCTTTCAGGAACGGCAATACTTACACCGATGAAGAACTGTTTGAAACAGGCCTTGATGCTGTGGAATGCAGGGGAATACCCAAAAAAAAGAAAAAAGATTTTTATGCAATGCTCAAAGAGCACAATATCCCCTGTGTATATAACACGGATGCCCATATCACCATGCAATTGATACTGACTTGGAATAGCTGTGATGGTGAGATCAAGGGCTTTGATGATCTAAAAAAGGCGTTAAAGACAGGAAGGTGTAAAAGACGGTAAACAATAGGCGGAAAAGGCGTTGAGCGGTGATCATAAAATAAAAGCATGAATAACGGAATTTCATTATGTGCAATAAGTTAAAATTCTCTTGACATCAATTTATGAAATACTTACTAACAACGATAAGCAAAAATACATAATATTGATGACGCCAAAAGCAGCATTTGGAGGGTTGAGTTATGTGGATCTATCTTAACACTGGCTTCTATTCCGTAGTTTACAAACCACCGTGTCAAAAAGACGAGCTTCTGGTGAGGACACGGAGCAAAGTTGATATTGACAAACTGCAAAAGCAGCTCGAAGAAAAATTCAACTTCGATGGTGAAATCTTATCGACACCAAAAGCCGATTACGCATTTCGTATAGTTGTTCCAAGACACATGATCGCAACATTCTTGGTTAGTGCCGTCATGGAATTAGACTATTCGAATTTCAAAAATACGATTCAGGGCAAGGACTACCAAAGGCATGATGCTTATATGAAATGCTGGGAAGCTATGTATGAATGGCAAAGGGATTTAAAAAAAGAGTGGTAAATTCCTTATACGTCTAAGTAGATGTCTCAAGCACCAGCCTTTTTTGAAAATTGATAAAATTACGTACTTCCTGAATCTTTACTTGTTGTTTTTTTCAAAAAATGCAAGTCTTCACGACATAACAAATTCTTGCTCTGCCCATTCCGGTGATTAGATGACGGCTAAGACCCTTCACATTCTTATTCTCGAAGACAATCCTTCCGATGCGGAGCTGGTTCAATTTGAAATGCAAGAGGCTGGCATCACCTTCACCTCAAAATTAGTGGCAACAGAAGAAGATTTTATTCGCGAGCTTCAGGAATTCAAACCTGACCTTATCCTTTCCGACTATGACCTTCCCATATACAACGGAGCCTCAGCGCTAGCCGAGGCGAAAAAAAGACGCCCCGATACCCCGTTTATTCTGGTGACCGGTGCTGTCAGTGAAGATCGGGCGATCGAAATCCTCACCCAGGGGGCCAAGGACTATGTCTTGAAGGACCGCCTTGGACAACGGCTTGTGCCGGCAATCCGGAGAGCTCTTACGGAAGCGGAAGATCACCTGGCGCGAAGACAGGCAGAGGCCGAACTTCGCGAAGCATACAAGGTCATCGAGCGGAGGGTTAAAATTCGAACGGCGGAATTGGAAACGGAGACAGTCCTGCGGAAGGCATTGCAAATGGAGCTCCAAAATAGCGAGTCTCGGGAATCTTCGCATTTTGTAGAGTTACGGCAGCAGGCAATAGCGCGGATGATCAAGAAAAATGCTGGTTCGAGTCCGTCCGGCGACCAAGTTGATGCGCGAAAGCTTTTGCAGGAATTAGATATCTACAAAACGGAGCTTGAAATGATGAATGAAGAACTTCGGCAATCAAGAGACGAAACCGAAGCGCTCCTGACAAAATACCGTGACATTTATGACTTCGCCCCGGTCGGCTACTTCAGTCTGAATGCTGATGGAAAGATCATGCAGGCCAACCTTACCGGTGCAAAACTACTTGGAATCGAACGCAGGCGCTTGATAGGTCAACAATTTCGATCTCATATCTCGAACACATCTTATCCTTCCTTCAATGCATTTTTCAACAAAACATTTGAAGGCGATACTATCCAGGAATGTGAATTGATGCTTTTGGAAAAGGAGGGTGTACCATCGCGATGCGTCCGGCTTGAAGCCAGATTGTCGGAAGATAGAAAAGAATGCCATCTGGCCATGATTGACCTGACAAAACACAGGCTCTCCGAAGGCGAAAGCGCAGAGTTTACCAGTTAGATTTGAGACAGGTAATTTCTCGGTAAGATTACTTACCTCATTTCTCCTAAATATTATGTTGAGGCTGCCGAAATTCTTACCTCTTCATTAATCCCAAAGAGGAAAGGAAAATGATTAATACAGTTCTCGATATTATTCTTGTGGAAGATAATCCCGCTGATATTGAAATGACCTTGGATGCTCTGAAAGAAAACAACCTCGTCAACAGAGTCAAGGTGTTGAAAGATGGCCAGGAGGCAGTAGATTACATTTTCCGGCAGGGAGAATACAGCACTTGCGGCATTTGTGAGCGCCCCACATTAATTCTTCTCGACCTTAAATTACCCAAAATTGACGGACTGGAGATTCTGAGGCGAATCAGGGCTGATGAACGCACGAAGACGATGCCGGTTGTCGTGCTTACATCATCTCCCCAGGATCAAGACAGAATCGAAAGCTATGACCTTGGCGTGAGCAGCTACCTCACGAAGCCGGTCGAATTCGAAACTTTTACAAAAGTTGTCGCTCACATCGGATTTTACTGGGTTTCAGTAAACAAATCGCCATTTTGATGTTGTAGCTGTCTCCGCTGCAGCACACTTTCGAATGGCAATCTTTACTTTTCTCGATATACTGAAAGTGCGGACTCATAGGTGAATGATGCAAGACGTGCCATTTCCGAAAATTAAAACATAGATGATGTAATAAAGACAGTGATTTATGAAAAGAGAAGCGGCGAATTTATTCAGCCTCAGCGAGGCAGCAGTCGGCGTTATCGCGCTCGTCGGACTGTATGTCATCAGCCGCTATAGCTATCCGGCATTCCACACGATCGCCGAGCTTTTCGGCATCATCATCGGATTCAGCCTGTTCATGCTGCTCTGGAATTCACGGCGGATCATCGATAACAATTATCTGGTGTTCATAGGCATCGCCTACGTCAGCGTGGCCGGCCTGGATCTCATCCATACGCTTGCCTATAGGGAAATCAACCTTTTCATCGGATACGGAACGAACCTGCCGACCCAACTATGGATCGCCGCGCGGTATGTCGAAAGCATATCGCTCCTCACCGCCCCCTTTTTCATCCACCGGAAACTGAAACCCGGTTGGACCCTTGCCAGTTACATTGCATTGACGGTGGTTCTCCTGACGTCCGCTTTCGGCGGATTGTTCCCCGATTGCTATATCGATGGAATCGGCCTGACCCCTTTCAAAATCATTAGCGAGTATATAATCTCCGCCATTCTCCTGTGCTCACTGATACTGCTGCTCCGGAATCGGAATGAATTTGACCGGGATATCCTGGTCCTCCTGACCCTGTCGATCATCATCACGATCGGATCGGAGCTCGCTTTCACATTCTATGTAGGTTTCTATGATATTCCGAACCTGATCGGACACTACCTGAAAATTATATCCTTCTACCTCATTTATAAGGCCATCATTGAGATGGGCCTTTCGAAACCCTATAATCTGATGTTCAGGAATCTTCAGCAGCACGAGATGGCTCTGCGCGAGAGCGAGGAGAGGCACCGGCTGCTCTTCGAACATAGCATGGATGCCATCCTGCAGATGCTGCCGGATGGCAGAATTCTATCCGCAAATCCGACAGCGTGCCGGATGTTCGGCTGTACAGAGGCAGAATTAGTGCAGTTGGGCAGGGACGGCATCGCCGACAGCAGCGATCCGAGATTGGGTCCCGCGATGGAAGAGCGTGCACGCACCGGTATGTTCAAAGGTGAATTGACCTACATGCGCAAAGACAAAACCAAGTTTCCAGTGGATATCACCAGTGTGAGCTTCCGGGATGAAGGAGGAACCGTCAGATCCAGTATATTCATCCGCGACATCACCGAACGCAAATTGGCGGCGGACGCTGTCATTCATCAGGCGGCAAAGCTGGAAGCCATGAACCAGGAACTGGAGTCCTTCGCCTATTCCGTCTCCCATGACCTGCGCGCCCCCCTGCGGGCCATCGACGGGTATTCGCGGATGATTCTTAGTAAGCAGGGCGACAAATTTGATGACGAGACGAAGACCAGGTTCAACGTCATCAGGCATACTACCGCGACTATGGCAAAATTGATCGATGATCTCCTGGAGTTCTCACGGATGGGCAGAAAAGATCTGCACATCACTGAGATCGATATGCGCCAGCTGCTGGCGACCACGTGGGAAGAGCTGCAGGGACTCCACCCGGACCGGCGGATGACGCTGACGATGAATGAACTGCAGCCCGCCTGGGGAGATACCGCCCTCATCAAACAAGTCCTCATCAACATTCTTTCCAATGCCGTCAAATTCACTAAGGGCCGGGAAGAGGCTCTCATTGAAGTGGGCAACTGCATTGAGGAGAATGCGACGGTATACTACATCCGCGACAACGGTGTCGGCTTCGATATGCGGTACAGTGATAAATTGTTCAAGGTCTTCCAGCGTCTCCATAGCGCCGACAATTTCGAGGGCACCGGGGTGGGCTTGTCCATCGTTCAGCGGATCATCGACCGGCACGGAGGCCGCATCTGGGCGGAATCGGAAGTGAGCAAGGGTGCAACGTTCTACTTCACGCTTCCGACCCGGCAAGAATGATGCTTTGACATTTGTCATGCACCCTTCCAAACGGTAATCTTTGCTTTTCACGGAATGCTGACGGCGTTTAGTCATAGGTGAACCATTGGTAAGAATGAAATATTTAGAGTAGCGTCTATCATATCAATGATACGCTGGGGCAAATTATCCTTCCAGAAACACTCTGAGTGAGATAATGCTGTATGGAAAGTATTTTTCTGCCATTCAATGGATGTCCTTAATGAAGAAATGTTACCCAAATAAAGCATTAAAGATTCCTTGCCAAATATCATTCCTATTTGTCATTTCTATCTTGCTTGTCTCTTGTGCAAATTGGCTACTGGAGAAGCCATCCTTCACTCTTCGTGCAGTCAATATCCGTCCAGTCTCCTTTACAGAGACGAATCTTATTCTCGATCTCGATGTACAAAATCCCAATAATTATGATCTGACACTTAAATCTTTTGTCTACACCATTTACCTTAGAAATGAAGATATTGGAAATGGGCATTTGGAGAAGGGAATCTTGATTCCCTCATCATCAACGACGCAGATAATGGTGCCTCTCGTTGTAAAATTTAGAGATTTCAATAAAACCCTGAATGTTATTTTTGCGGGGGATGATCTGCCATACAAGATAGAGGGGAATGCCAGCGTCGGTTCGGTATTCGGAAGCCTCAATTTCCCTTTCTCAACAGAAGGACGCATCAACTTGAAAAACTGATGCATGAAAACAAAAGAACCAAAACCAGATAAGAGCCCTCTCCAATGACCAACATTGAATCAATCTATGAAATCAAATCCGCCGTTCTTGATCTTCGCAGGTACTCATCTTCAAATAGTGAATATGTATCCAACAAGGTAAAAGTAAAATATCGAAAATTGCTTGATCGGTTCTTCAGGGAAAATGAAAGCTTCGTAACACCCCAACAACGGCAGTCATGTTTGCATGATGCTGACTATTTTCTGATTCTCATGGATGAAGTAGTAGAGAAGTCTTACTTGGAATTGGCGGGATAATGTGAAACGCAGAGTCCTGCGCTATCGGATTAAACAAAAGATAATTTAGCAAGGAGGACAAAGATGATTTGTGTAGTTGCTACAATCGCTTTAAAGGATGGAATGAGGGAAAATTATTTAGAAGAAATACGCAAGATAGTACCCATAGTGCGAAGAGAAAAAGGATGTATTGAATATACTCCAACAGCAGATGCAGATACCGGTTCCAACTTTCAAATAAAGAATAGACCTGACACAGTCGTAATATTGGAGAAGTGGGAGAATCTCGAAGCGCTGAAGAATCACGGTATATCCCCTCATATGACTGATTTTAGGCATTCAGTTAAAGAATTTATGCAGTCCATTCAATTACAGATCCTAACACCCATAGAATAATGCCGGTAGTATACAGGTAGACACAGAATGATATATTAAATTGTTCTTCGGGAGAAAAGTTTTTTATATTATGGAATATCAAAAACCACATGGAGGATCATTATGGCAATGACTAAAAAAGATCTCATGGACATTCACTATGAGCAAACAGATTTATCAAGAAAAGAATGTGTGCCCGCTATTGAGTCAACCTTTGAGATAATCAAGAATGAACTCGAAAAAGGCAATTCAGTAAAAATTTCCGGATTTGGTAAATGGACTGTCAAATCTAAAAGGGAGCGAATCGGCAGGAACCCACAGACTGGTGATCGGATGACCATAGATGCAAAAAAAGTTGTTACGTTTAAACCCTCAGCAGTATTGAAGTCTGCCTTAAATTCTGAACGGTAATTGATCAAATAAACTCAATACAGTGCAATTTAAACAATGATATTTCGTCTCACCTCAAAACTGGCCAAGAAAATCGGGATCGCTGCATTATCAGCTATCCCATATGATGATAACAGAAACCCCATACTTGACTGGAACGCACATCTATTCACAGTCCAGCGCACCCAATATATAATTCTAACAAACACTGCATCATTATACTCCATGATTCTCTTGGGAAGAGGAATTACGAACGATAAGAATTTCATTCGAGAAACATTATCCTGTATGGAAGAGTTTATGATCATCGACGGGAATAAAGCCGTGTATAAAAATATCATCGAACCGGAGGTGCAAAGAATATTCTTTTCTAAAATAGTTGATCGGCGGGTCTTGGGATCAATGAACGATCTTATATTTCAGGCCAAGATCCATCTATCTGAGGGTCAGAAATCGCCACTTGATGTTTCATTTCTTTTGAATGAATCTCCGATGTCATATTTGAACTATAACCGTCCCAAAGATGCATTCCGGAAACTATATTTTAAAGACGGAGATTTACCTGGTAATAGGCAAATAAAGAATAACGTGATTAACATTAACGACCATAGACGGCCGAAAACAAAATCTTGATATCCATCCGTAAACAAAGAAGGAATTGATGGCCATATTTAAACCTTATTCGATGGTTTTAGACTCATGGTAACCAAGCCAATTACTGAAAGAGGTGCACTACGCAAAAGGTTATACTTCTGGTTGACATGAATGCCTTCTTTATAAGTTGTGAAATGACAAGGAACGATTCTCTTGTCGGAACTCCAGCTGCTGTTGCCGGCGATCCGAAGAAGCGTTCTGGCATCATTCTAGCGGCAAACTATGAGGCAAGGGCGTGTGGAATCAAGACTACCATGGTTCTTCATGAAGCTTTAAGACTTTGCCCTAAATTAATTTTAGTCCCCCCAGATCATCATTTCTATGGCCAGAAGTCAGAAGAAGTCATGGACTTACTATCGAACTATACTCCTATCCTGGAACAAAACAGCATCGATGAAGCCTGGCTAGACATGACAGGGTGCGAAGGTCTTTTTGGTAACCCTCTGGATGCTGCTAAACGTATCATGGCTGAGATCAAAGACAGACTCGGACTTTGGTGCTCAATCGGGATCGCTGAAAACAAGTTTCTGGCAAAAATGGCAGCTGAAATGAAGAAGCCACTCGGCATTACCGAACTATGGAAACCTGACATTCCATTAAAACTATGGCCGCTTCCAGTGAAAGAAATGTACGGTATTGGTGCTAAGACTGCTGAAAAGCTGAATCGCATGGGAATAAAGACCATCGGTGATCTTGCAAAGCGTGACGTAGCCCTTATTGTCCAAAGTTTTGGGAAAGGTGGGAATGAAATTCATCTGCACGCCAATGGGATAGACAATTCTCCTGTTCTGGCTCGCATGGCTGATGATATGAAATCCATCGGGCGATCGACAACACTGCCTGAAGATATATCTGACATCGAGAAAGCAAAAATAGTCCTTATGGAGCTTGCTGATGATATTGGCATGACTGCAAGAAGACATGACAAAAAAGGTCGCACAATACATATCACCCTGAAATATTCTGATTTTCAGGTCGTCACCAGACAGATAACCATTCCGGCGACTCATACCACCAAGGAAGTTTATCATGCTGGTTGCGGTCTGCTTGAACAAAATTGGGATAGGACCCATCCAGTAAGATTAATCGGAATAAGCCTTTCGGGATTTCATGAAGACTGCGTTTCAGATCAGCTGTCGCTTTTTGATCAAATAAAAGACAATACAAAAAGTGAGAAGGATAAACGAATTGACAATGCTATGGACAAAATAAGAAACAAACACGGCACCGAAACAATAACCTTTGCCACATTGGTTAAGAAAGACATAGATGGTAAGTGATGATTACTGTTGTAGCTACTGTGGTATTAGCTATGCCAAAATAATACTTGCAGCTATTCAACCTTCTTCAAGTCGCGTGATCATAGCTGTAACCATAGCTGTAATGACTGCCGGAGAGTTAATGGGAAAGCCACCATAGCTACTTGGAGGTACAGCTAAAATATGAATAATAGCTTTGTAGCTTCTTTGTCAGTACCTGGAACTGAAAATATTAACTAAAAAATTAATCCTCCGAATAATCGGCACAAGCCAAGTTTCGGGCCAGAAAAACATTAAAATAAAATATATCAGTACTAAGACCATAATAACAATTTTTATCAGAGCTTCGATATCCTTGTCGGATAAGCCTTCTTTTGTGGGTTTCTTATCTTGAGCTGTAATTGGGGTGGGCGGTAAATGATCTTTTGCTTTATTAAGTGATTCCGGTTGAGTGATAAAGGTTTCTGGTATTTTATTATCCATTGAGATAAATTCTTCTGCTGGCAATTTTTCAACTTTTTCGTTTGGCCACTTACTCAAAAGACGCTCGACAGATTTAGCTTTCTCCGTTTTAAAACTTGGAGCTAACAAGAATAGCAAATCAAAAATATTTTTAATACCTTCTTTATCTATATCTTGAAAGAATTCAGTATTTGTATTGAGCACCTTAATTAAGCTACGTCCAATGCCTGCAATTCCTTGTTTTGTTGGCCAGATATCAAGTTGCTTTGCCTGCGTTTTTAGTTGTTTTTCACATTGTTTCCCTTTAAGATAATTTTCTTCTTTTAGAATCCACTCAACCAAATTTCTATAATTTTGTGCCTCTTGATTAAACGCGGGTACCGTCTCTTTTTCAAGATTGCTATTTTGAAAAATATTCTGCGGGATATTATCTATGCTGATTGTATTACCACTGGCCTTAATCATCATTGTTTCCATAGTATTAAGCAATTCCCGAACATTGCCCGGCCATGAGTAATCAACAAGGACATTAACCACCTTGCCTGGTATGGATATTGTCCGGCCCAGTTTTGTGTTGAACATGTCAACAAAGTACTCAATCAATAAAGGAATGTCTTCTTTCCTTTTTCTAAGGGATGGCATATGAATCGTAAAAACTTTAATCCTGTGATAAAGGTCATTCCTAAACCTTCCTGCCTTGATATCCTCTTCAAGATTACGATTCGTAGCCGTAAGCAAACGGACATCTACGCGAACAATTTCTGAACCGCCTACACGCTGAAATTCATGTGCCTGAAGGACCCGTAGCAATTGAACCTGCGCACTCGGAGATAATTCCCCTACCTCGTCAAGAAACAGTGTTCCCCCATTTGCCTGTTCAAATTTTCCTTTCTTTTGGCCTATTGCACCAGTAAAAGCCCCCTTTTCATGACCGAAAAGCTCGCTTTCAATAAGTGTCTCTGTAATAGCTCCACAGTTAATTGCTATGAAAGGATTATCTCTCCGACTGCTATTATTGTGGATTGCACGAGCAATTAATTCCTTGCCTGTGCCCGACTCACCAGTGATCAGGACAGTCGTATTTTCTGTTTTGCTAACCTTATCTACTAATTCCAGGACATCGGTCATAACCTTTGAATTAGAAATGATTGTCGGGACAGAACTATGCGGGTTTAAATTCGTTATTTTCGAGTTGTTATTATTTTTATTTTCCACTTTTACGTCGGCCATATTATTAAACCTCGTTTTTTTACTTTTATCATAATGCTCATTTCTGTCTACAATTTTATGATCTATCCTTAAATCTTCGTCCCCCGGCACGCTTCAATATATCTTAAAAATGCCCCAGAGTTACCCCAGAACATCTGGGGCAATAATTGTCTTTATCTACACTCATAAGCAATTAAATTAATATTAATATAAAATCAATATGTTACAATTTAGATTTAATTTATTTTCGTATGGCACAGACATTGCCATTGTTGAAAGCAGATTATTAATCTGCAAAATGTTGTTGCAGAATTAATGGACGCCCCTTCTATTTTAAAGAAAGCAGAAAAAAGAAGAGGGATAAGTCTGAACGATGCTCCTTGACAACAGAATACCGGAGCCAAAAACTGAGAGCCGTGTGGGCATAGGGCGGCAGCGAGTAGCCCGAGATCGAAAACCGCTCAGTGAATGGTAACGGTGGTGAGATAATGACCAGCCGGAAATCGGTCATAAACACAGAGAAAGCAAACTTCTACGCATCGTATGGATGGGATGAAACAGGGTTCCCTGCACTGCAGGGTTATTGAAATAGCGATGAAAGTAAACAATTAAACAAAAGGAAGGAGTCCTGTCATGATTAAACATAGATACATACATCAAGCTAAGCTTCTTCCTTGGCTTGATATATTCAATAATAATGATTTCAAATGATAAATACTGAACTTGCCCAAAATTACGGATGCTGTATTACCGCTACAGAATTGGCAGAATTTCTCCACCTTGACCGCCGCACAGTGATAAAGTATGCTAGTCGTTGGGGTGGTGTGGAAGTCACACCCAATACATGGCGGTTCTTTGAAAACAGAATAATGGAGGTTCTCAATGCCGAGCAAGGTTTTGAAAAGAGGCATATCACGATACAGAGCCAGTGTAACGGTAAAAGGAATAACGAGACAAAGGATATTTCAGGACAATTCACAAAAGTCGAAAAGGGAAGCTTATCTTTGGGAAGAGGAAACAAGAAAAAGCTTGGAGAAAGAGCTGTCACAGATAAATACGGGATTTTTGACAATTGGTGATTGGGTAAATCAATATTTGGAAGACGCTGAACAGCGTTTTGCTAAAGTTACCTTTGATGAGAAGAAAGCAGTATTCATAAGATTTTTCAAGAACACTGGACTTCAAAAGAATTCGCCGATTGAAAACATGACCTTGACAATTTGTCGAAATTTTCTCCTTAAACAAAAGGTGGAGCGTTCCGGATACGCGGCAAACAAGGATCGAAAAAATCTGAGGACTGCCTGCACATGGGGTCTGGATTTAGAGGGATGGCCAGAAGGATTTAACCCCTTTCTTTCCACCAAAAAATATCCAGAAAAACGCAAACCGAGGTATGTTCCCACAGAGGATGATTTTTGGAAAGCCTTTAACTTGACCACGGGGCAGGACAGAGTCATGTTGCTTGCGTATCTTAACTTAGGAGCAAGACGTAGCGAGGTTTTTCATCTAAAGTGGTCCGACGTGGATTTCAGCGGCAATTGGATTCGTCTTTGGACCCGAAAACGTGAGGGTGGAAATGAGGAATGTGATAGTTTACCGATGACGCCGGAGCTTCGAAGCTCCTTATTGAAATGGCGAGAAGAACGGTTGGCTCAGTCGACGACTGACAATGACCATGTTTTTCTTTGTCTCGATAAGTTTTCTTTTTGCGGAGAATATTATGGGAAACCGTTCAAACATCGCCAGCATTTTATGAAAAAGCTGTGCAATAGGGCGAAGGTTAAACCTTTTGGATTCCATGCAATCCGACATTTGACGGCATCAATTCTTTATAGAAAGGGAAATCCAGTATCAGTAATTCAGGCAATCCTGCGTCACAAGAATCCAAATACTACGACAAGGTATTTAAGGAAACTTGGACTGGAAGATACTCGTAGTGCACTTGAAGAAGGATTGAAGATGCCGGCAAACGTGATTGAATTTCCAAAGGCAGAAAATGGTTAAAAAAGACCTTTAGAAGGGCATTTCTGAAGGTCTTGTGTCCGGATCTTGTGTCCGGTCGGAAAAGGGGAGGGTTGTTGTTTGTAAACCCTCGTTATTATTTGGCGTCCCCATGGGGAGTCGAACCCCAGTTACAGGCGTGAAAGGCCCGTGTCCTAGGCCTCTAGACGATGGGGACGTCTTTGGCCTGACGTTTAAGTAAGTTGCGCCTTATATATTTTTCAAACCGGAATGTCAAGCACCGCCTCATTCTTTTTTTGGATCGCATATGATGACGAAAGAAAAGGTTATCGAAATTCTCGAAGAGATTGCCGTACTCCTGGAATTGACCGGAGAAAACCCCTTCAAGTCCCGCGCCTATTCCACGGCAGCCCGAAACCTGGAGCGCGTGGAGGAGGATTTCGGCGAACTCGTGCGCGGGGAGAAACTTTATGAAATCGAGGGCATTGGCGAAGCCATCGGCAAGAAAATTACCGAACTCGTGCAGGCGGGCAAACTGGACTATTACGACAAGCTCAAGGCGTCCGTCCCGCCCGGGCATCTGGAAATGCTTAAAATCAGCGGACTTGGCCCCAAGAAGATTCATGCATTGTACAAGGAACTGGGAATTACAACGATTGGCGAGCTGGAATATGCCTGCCATGAAAATCGCCTGGTGGACCTTAAAGGCTTCGGCAAGAAAACGCAGGACAATATCCTGGTCGGTATTGAAAAGCTCAAACGCTATTCGGAAAGGCGGCTGTACGATGAAGTAGCCGGTCATGCCGAAGCTCTGCTTGCCTTCTTAACGAAGGAGAAGGATGCCGAGGCTGTGAGCCTTGCCGGATCGCTCAGGCGCGGCAATGAGACGGTCAAAGATATCGATATCCTGGCATCGTCGGCACATCCGGAGCGACTCGCGCGGGCCTTTGCCGGGTATGGCGAGGTGGCTTCCGTCGTTGCCCTGGGCGACACGAAAGTCAGCATCACGCTTAAGGCAGGCATCAATGCCGACCTGCGCATTGTGACGGCGGGCGAATTCCCCTACGCCCTGCATCACTTCACCGGCAGCCGGGAGCACAACGTGGCTATGCGCGGCCGTGCCAAGGATCTGGGCCTGAAGATGAACGAGTATGGCCTCTTTCGGGGCGATAAAAATATCGTCTGTCATTCGGAAGAAGAGCTGTTTACCGCACTGGGCCTTCAGTTTATCGAGCCGGAACTTCGGGAAAATATGGGTGAGATTGAAGCGGCCGAAAAAGGCGAGTTGCCCCGATTGCTGGAGATGAAGGATATCCGGGGTGTTTTCCATGTGCACACGAATTTCAGCGACGGCGCGGACAGTCTCGAAAAAATGGTTGTCGCCGTCAAAAAAATGGGACTTCAGTATATCGGCGTCAGCGATCACAGCCGTTCGGCTTTCTATGCGGGCGGATTGAATGTCGACCAGATCATCAAACAGCATGCCGCGATCGACGGGCTGAATGAAAAGCACGCCCCGTTTTATATCTTCAAGGGGATTGAATCGGACATCGGTGCCGACGGCAGTCTCGATTATGATGAGGATACCCTGGCCCGGTTTGATTTTGTGATTGCGTCGGTGCATTCCGGCTTCAACATGCCTAAAGCGGAAATGACCCGTCGCATTAAGACGGCGCTCACCAATCCCCATACGACCATGCTGGCGCATCCGACGGGCCGACTGCTTCTGTCGCGCGAACCCTATGCCGTCGATATCCAGGAAATTATCGATACGGCGGCAAAGCACGCCAAGGCCCTCGAGCTCAACGCCTATCCGCAGAGACTGGATCTCGACTGGCGCAACTGCATCCATGCCGTAAAGAAAGGCGTGAAGATTGCGATCAATCCCGATGCGCATTCGGTTGACGGACTGCGCCATATTGCCCTGGGTGTAAAAATCGCCCGCAAGGGCTGGCTCACCAAAGAGGATTGTCTGAATTGCCTCACCCTCAAGCAAGTGAAGGCGTATCTGTCGCACAAACAGGCGTGATCCCGGAAGACAAACCGCACCGGATGTTCAAAAATGCTGTTGCCGAAAGACTCCCCGCCTGTTGTTTCGGACGATCCCTTTAAAAAAAGGCCGACGTGGTTACATTAAAAGAAAAGGAACTTCAAAAGGAGGTTATCCATGAATATCGCCGATTTCCGAGAACCGGAGCAATGTGACGTTGATCCCCTGTTTGTGAGGCGTTGGTCACCCCGGGCGATGTCCGGCGAGGATATTCCGGAGGAAACGCTCAAAACTCTTTTTGAAGCGGCCCGCTGGGCTCCCTCCTCCAACAATAATCAACCCTGGCGCTTTATTTATGCGCACCGGAAGTCGCCAGACTGGGACAGGATTTTTGGCCTCATGACCGTCGAAAACCAGGCATGGGCGAAGAATGCCGGCGTGCTGATCGTCGTCATTTCCAAAACCACCTTCGATTCCGGCAAGCCCGCCCGGACGCACACATTCGATGCCGGCGCCGCCTGGATGAGTTTTGCCCTGCAGGGATCGCTCATGGATCTGGTCGTTCACGGGATGCAGGGATTTGATTATGACAAGGCGAAGGAAGTTTTGCACGTGCCTGCCGACTACGAGGTGGAAGCGATGATTGCCGTCGGGAAACACGGCCCCAAAGACGTTCTGCCTGATTATCAACAGGAGCGTGAATTTCCGAAATCGCGAAAGAGTCTTGCCGACATTGCGATGGAGGGAGTGTTCAGACCGACATCCGGCGCCGGTTGAACAAGCATAGCAGTAATGAACGAACTTGCTTTAATTGGCACTGTTGACGGCGGGCCCTGTTTCCGCCCGACTTTGAAACCGAGGGTATGCCGCTCTATGGAGTTCCCGTCCGCACTCATGCTCTCCAGGCGGGCGGGCAATTCTATTTCTAAATATCCGCAGGCCTTTGCTTTGCCGTTTTAAAAATTGACGACCGCCGTAAGCGGCACCGGCGGATAGATCTGTCCGTGGTTGGGCGGCATCGAATTGTAAACCCAGTCGATATCCAGCTTGCCCAGTCTGATCCCCCGGCAGCGGGCGTAACCTTTAAATATCCCGCGCACCAGAATATCCTCCATCTGCATCGTCAGGCCGAAAACAGCTATCGTCATTCCGGATTCCAGCTCTTTGAGATCAGCGGAAAATGCACCCGGATGAAAGACCAGACGGTTGTCGCCCGCGGCCTGACACTGGATGACCGGAACGACAGCGGGGTATCCGTCTTTGGCGATGTAAGATAGAAATTTCAGGGCATCGAGCCTGTTCAGGAGCGATTCCCCGAAATGCGTCAGGACCCGCCCGGCTGCGCTTTTGGCGGCGCCGCCCCTGGCCATCCTGGTGAGAATCGCCGAACGGGCAATGCCGGCAAGCGGGAGCGAGGCACCCTCCGATGTCTCCTGAAGGTCCAGGTAATGGACGGTGTTTATTCCGAAATACGTATTGTAGCGGAACATGGGCTGCTGATTATACACTTCATACTCCGGGCCTTCTTTTTTAAAATGCGTCCACAGAGCTTTCCCCCGCCAGAGTTTCTTATCAAGCGTGAGGATGGCGAAACCGGTTTTTTTTGTCTCGCGCATATACTCCTTGCTGAGGCCCTTGCAGAATTCACCGATGGTCAGCTGCGCGGGTGACGGCGCCATGACCGACGTCAGAAGCGATACATGCGGCAAACCCGCAGGCGTCACGGTGGCGATAATGCCGATTTTTTCCGAGGGTTCAAAGGCTTTCCTGTCCGATTCGGAAAAAACATTCCTGCCGATCATAGGTATTTCCTTTCTGCTGTCAAAAGCAGCCGGGGATGGATATAGTACTGCCTCCCGTTTCACCCGCCGGCTGGTTGTCTGAATGTTGTTTAAGCCTCGTCGATCCGCTCCAGGAGACGCGTGAGTGCGTAACCCGGCTTTGAGCGACCTGCGCCAATTCCTCCATCCGGGATTTTTCCGGAAGATCGCAACCGGCAAACGGCCAGTCTATGCCCAGCCGCTGATACTTGTCCCGGCACAGATTGTTAAACGCGCACAGTTCCCAGCGGTCAACCGCTCCTTCCAGCCGGGCCTCAATGAAATCGCCGATTCCTCCGATATTCCCGGCCGTGTCCGTGGCTCCGGGGATCACCGGCGTGCGTATCCACAGGGTTTGGGGACTCCGATGGGATCTTTTGTAGTGCGCGGCAAAGGCCGCATTGGCCAGAATTCTTTCATTGCCCGAACCGGTAAATAATTTGTGCTTTGCCGGATCGATTTCCTTGAGGTCATAAAGCAGGACATCGACATAAGGCAAAAGACCGGCTAATAGGGTTTCAGATACCTGACCGCAGGTGTCGAGCGCCGTCTGAATGCCTTTCTCTTTGAGTTCCATAAGAAGCGCAAGGCAGAAATCAGGCTGCAGGGCCGCCTCTCCGCCGGACAGCGTAACGCCGCCGCCGGACTCAGCGAAATAGACGCGGTCTTTGATGAGTTCGGAAGCCAGCTTATGGACGCTCCATTTTTTCCCCAAAAGCTCCATGGCCGTGGTCGGGCATTGGGCGGCGCACAGGCCGCAGCCGGTGCAGAGCGCCCGATCGATGGCAACGCCCCCGGAATTCCGGGCAAGCGCCTTTTCCGGGCACGTCTCGATGCAGATGCCGCAGCCGATGCAGCTCGACTTGATCCACTGAAGCTGCGGCTTCGGGCTGATGCTCTCCGGATTATGGCACCACGTGCACGAAAGCGGGCATCCCTTGAAAAACACGGTTGTCCGGATGCCGGGCCCGTCTTCGGTGGACATGCGGATGATCTCCAGAATGGTTCCCTCTTTCGTCTGACAGGGTGTCATGGTTTGCGCGCCTTAAAATTTGTTATGGCTGACCCGTTCAATGACTTCGTTTTGCAGCTCGCGGCCCACGGTCGTGAAGTAGGCGTTATACCCGGTAATGCGCACCAGGAGATGCCGATAGTCCTGGGGGTGGGCCTGAGCGTCTTTCAGCATTCCGGGCTCCAGCATGTTGATCTGTAATGCCGTGCCGCCGTTGTGGGCATATCCTTTCAGGAAGGCCTTGAATTTATCCTTGTGCGCCGGATCGCGCAGGATAGATGGATTAAACGTGATCGTGTGGCTGGCGCCGTTCGGGAGGTCGTTTCGGTAATCCTGCCATTCCCCGCGTCCGTCCTCCGCTTTTCCGCCCAGCACAGTTCCCACGGAGTTGGCATTGGCGGTCGGACCGTTGATGTCCGCCCCGTTGGACGGGCAGATGGCATTGGACAGGAACTGCCCTTTTCTTCTGCCGTCGGCACTCGCCGCCATGACGAAGCCGTCGCCGGCCCAGTAGTTCCAGCTCAGCATCCCCGGCCGGAATCTGCGCGAGGTGGATTTTGTGCTGTGCCGCCAGGTTTCATCGCACCAAAGCTCCATCACGCGGCGGGCCAGCGCGTCCGCCTCGTCATCGTCGCGGCCGTATTTGGGTGCGCGGTTTTTGGCCATGGCATGAAGCACCTCATGACCCTGCCAGTTGGATTTGAGCGCGGAAACCAGCTCGTTCATCGTACAGGCTTTTTTGTCGAAGACCAGATACTTGACGGCCAGCAGTGAATCCACCGTGGTCGCATAGGTGACGGCTTCCAGCGTCACGAAACTGATCTCGGCGCCGCCCTGTGTGACATCCTTTCCCTGCCTCGCGCAGCCTGTTACCATGCAGGAAAGATACGGCGTGGGGAAAAACCGCGCACGAATCGACTCGGACGTTTCATAAAGGTCGACGCACTTCCGGATGATGTAGCGGGTCTGGAGGGCATAAGCCTCCCAGAAATCTTCCCAGGTCTTAAAGGAGGCGGCATCCGGCGTTCGCGGTCCGTCCTGCCGCACCCGTTCTCTTTTCCCGGTCATGGGATCGCAAAAAGGCAGCAGATCCCTTCCTCCGGTCAGTGCCAGTTCCACCGCTTTGAGCAGGTTGATGTTGGCATCCACCGTACCGGAACGGTCATTGCCGACCATCGTATTTTCCAGACAGCCGACGGGCGCATACTCATGAACATTGCCCTCGTGAATCAAGTCGGCGATTCCGGCCCTCCTCGCTTCTCGCATCATGCCGGCCATGGACCGTTCGTCGAAATTCAGGAGAAAAGGAGCACCCTGACTCGATTCAATCATATCGACAATTTTATCCAGCAGGATGTCGGGACTGTTCCGATGCAGGCGCACATTGGGTTTGGGCTCGAGGATCGGCGACATTTCATCGATGACTTCCAGCATGACATAGGTCAGATCATTGGTCATGTCCTTTCCGTTTGCCCCGAGGCCGGACAGGGTGATCAACTGACCGAACCCGGCGGTGATGCCCTGATTGCCGTTACGGATCATGGCGTCGTAAGCCGTGTTGGCGTGAATCCAGAAGCACTTCAGAATTTCCTTGGCCCATTCCCTAGTCATGCCGTCGAGGATGGATTTCTGATAATAGGGATAGAGATATTGATCCATCCGGCCGAACGATACGCCGGCGCCGGGATAGTTTTCATCCGTCATGACCAGCATATGGTTGATCCAGAGCGCCTGCACCGCATCCCAGAAGGTTGTTGCCGGTTCCCAGGGCACGCGGCTTAAGCCGGCGGCCATCGACCGGAGCTCGACGGCTCGATTCGCGTCATGCTCTTTTTCACTGAGGGCCAGGCAGACCGTCCGGTATTTTAAGCCCAGATCACGCGCCATCGTGGAGGCGGTGATCATCGCTCTGAGCTCGGCGCCTTTTGAACCGCTTCGTTCCTGACCGGAGAGGGCGTTATAGATCGACATCAGCTCCGCATAAACGCCCTTCCAGCCGATCGCGAGCAGACGCTCGTAACCGGGGATCAGATGGCCGCTGGTGGCTCCGGCGTTTCCGTATCCGTGATCGTGATACCATTTCATTTGTGCTCTGGCGCCGTTTTTCCCTTTGACCTGTTTTATCCACTCCCTGCTTTCTTCTTCGGTGAAGCACATGGAGGTCTGAACATTAAACCGGGCGCCCGCGATCAGGTCGTGGGGCAGAATTTCCTGAGGGACATGGTTCAAGATGACCTCGCGGACAAACCAGGCGCGTCTTTCGGGGAGCGTCAAGCTCCAGAAATCCGGATGAAGCTCGACGGGCCTTGCCGCCTGAAGATAGGATGCGCCCAGCGTGTTCAGCAGGGTGTAGGTTTCGGGTACGATATAGAAAGTCAGTTCATTGTAGATGATGTCCCAGGGGGTCCCCGTGGTCCAGGCCGTGAATTCATTGTTCCAGGTCCGTTCGGTTCCCCGGAAATAATAATCTCTCAGCCACTGGATACGGTCGGACAATTCTTTCGGTTCTTTGAGGGTGCGCTCCCGCACCAGGACGGCTTTCATATCAACCTCCTTTGAGGGGAATGCCGGAAAGAGGGCGGACTTCCCGGTCGATCGTTTTACGCAGATACTTTTCTCCGTGAAACAGAAGTTCTTTCATGACCGCTGACGCCTTTTTCACTTCACCCGATTCAATGGCTTTCGCGAGTTTCCGATGATACGTGTGAACCGTTGCGCTGACGCTTGGATCCTTGAAGAACTGGCCCGACAGATTCGTGTAAACCGGCCGGAACGAATTCAGGAGCAGCGGATAAACGGAATTGCCCGATGCCACGGCGACGAGCAGGTGAAATTCAAAATCAAGGTCCGTTATCATTTGTGTGCTGCGGTGAGGGGTCGATTCTTCTTTTTCGACATGGCTGGATAATTCCCGGACCTGCTCGGGGGTCCTGTTTCTGGCCGCCTGCGAGGCGAAAGCCGGTTCCATCAGCATTCTCATCTCGAGGAGGCTCTCCATCAGTTCGGGCTCCAGTCTGCCTTTGTGATACTGGACCAGAGAAGAAAGCACCGTAATGGATCCCTCTTTGCGATAATCATTGACGGTGGCGCCGAGGCGGGGTTTAAGCGCAACGAGTCCGCGCGATGCCAGTTCGACCAGACCTTCGTGGACCACCGGGCGGCTCACGCCGAGCTCGTGGGCTAGCTCGCGCTCCGACGGCAGTTTCTGCCCGATCTGAATTTTTCCGGAAAGAATCAGCTCTTCGAACCGAAGCACGAACACCTCTTTGAGGCTGTCTGTTTTGATGGGTTGCAGTAATGATTCCAGCATTCGTTTCTTCCTTTGCTTGATCCGGCTGGTGGTATTACCAGATTGATAAACTTAAAATCGCTATTTGTCAAGAACTCCGCCGGCGGATTTTAAGAGACGCTTCTTTCCCAAGACCAAAAAAGCCCGACCGCTCAAGGAAACCGGAGATGTGTGTGACGTGGCTTGATATAATAAGAAAAACAGGCTATATAATGCCGAAGCGATTGACACATTTCCCGGTCCATGAAGGTTTTATATGACTGCCAAAGAATCTGAAAAGTGGTTGAAAATTGAAATAACGGCGCCGCTGGAACTGATCGATGCGTTAAGTAATTTTCTGGAAGAAACCGGTGCCCAGGGTGTTTTTTCCGAATCCCTGCTGCAACCCGGGGCCGCCGACTTACCGGAAGCCGAGGATGTCGAGGTCATTCAGGCCTTTTTCCCCGCGGATATCCGCAGCGAAAAACGGATTTATGCAGTGCGTAAATATTTAAAAAGCCTGGAAGAAATTTTCCCTGAAATTGCAGCGCCGACGCTTGCGACGGAAATCATTTCGGATCCGGACTGGGGCGAACAGTGGAAGAAGTATTTCAAGCCGATCCGCGTCTGCAAAAATATTGTTGTCAAACCGACCTGGGAAAGGTACTCGCCCGCGAGCCGGGACATCGTGGTTGAAATTGATCCGGGCATGGCTTTTGGAACCGGCCAGCACGCTTCCACGCGCATGTGCATGGAAGCCATTGAGGATATCATCTTAAAGGATCGTTCCGTCAAGGAATGGAAAGTTCTCGATGTCGGCTGCGGCACGGGAATTTTGGGCATTACCGCCGCCAAAATGGGTGCCGGGGATGTCATTTGCGTGGACAACGATCCCAAGGCAACGGAAATTGCGGCCCAAAACGCCGTCATCAATGCCGTGGACGACAGACTGCGCATCTTGAATGAAGACGCGGCGCAAATCAGCCAGCCCCGCAATCTGATTATCGCCAATCTGACGGCTAAATTGCTGCTGAAGTTGCATGATCAACTCGTCCGGCTTTTGCTGCCGGGAGGCTATCTGATTATTTCCGGAATCATCGAGCCCGATGTTCCGGCAATCGAGGAGCATTTCATCGGTGCGCTGCTCGAGAAGCAAAACATGCTGACCGAAAAAGAGTGGGTTTGTTATGTGCTGAAGAGGAATCGGGCAGATTTAAAATCCTGATGGTTTTTGCGGATCAAAATAATTTCAAAGAAAGTGGTTGGCTTTGAGTCTGCCCAGAATCTACTGTCCCGAATCGCTGCAAAACGCGGCGACCTGCGTGCTGGGAACGGATAATCTCCGTTACCTGAAAACCGTTTTGCGTCTCAGGGCCGGCGACAAAATTATTGTCTTTGACGGTTTCGGGCACGAGTTTGAAGCGGGCATCGAAGGCTTCAGCGCATCCGGTGTGCTGCTTTCGCTGGGAGCGTCCATTGCGCAGGCGGCTGAAAAAATAAACCTGACGCTCGCCCAGGCGATCCCGAAGGCCGGCAAAATGGATTTGATTGTCAAGACCGCCGCTGAACTGGGTACGGACGTTATTATTCCCTTTACGGCCGCCCGGTCGGTAGGCAGGATTGATAGAGAAAAAGCCGAGACCAAAGTCGGCCGCTGGCAGAAGATTGTCCTAGAGGCCGCCCGCTGTTCGCGCAGCCCCCGACTGGCTGCAATTGAGCCGGTCTCGTCTTTTGACGATATGCTCACCCTGGCTCCGCCGGATGCCTGTAAAATGATTTTTTGGGAAGAGGAAGACCGGCTGACTATCCGGGATGCTCTCCATGATCAACGCTTTTCCCGGGCCCGTCATTATTTCGTAATCGTCGGACCGGAAGGCGGTTTGTCGCGTGATGAGGTCGACCGGGCAAAAACCGCCGGATTTGTTTCCGTAAGTCTCGGCAGGCGGATTTTGAAAGTGGAAACAGCGGCCGCAGCAATTATATCGATCATCCAATACGAAAAGGGGATATTCAGCGAAAGTGCCAAAGGGGGAGAAACATGACGACTTACAAGTTTGCCGGGTTCTGGCGACGCTTTGTCGCCTATTCGATTGATGGATTCATTATCAGTATCGTCTTCATTATTCTGGCCGTGATTTCGGGCATAGCCTTTTTTGCCGGCGCGATGTCCGGTAAGAATTCGGTCTGGATCAGCAAAATGACCGATCTTGAATGCCTGGGTTCAATCGGAATGGCCATCGTGGGGTTCTATACACTGCTCTTTATCGCTTACTTTACTTATTTCCTCGGTCTCAACGGGAGGACGCCCGGCAAAAGGCTGCTGGGACTGCAGGTCGTGTCGGTCGAAGGCCAGCCGATTTCTTTTGGTACCGCCTTCCTGAGATCAGTGGGGTATCTGGTTTCGAGTTTATTATTCACGATACCATTGGGCTACATCTGGGCGGCTTTTGATAAAAAAAAGCAGGCCTGGCATGACAAGATTGCCGGCACGGTGGTCATCATCCGTGAACCCGAGGAAAATACCGCCGGAATTTCCATCCCGGATGATGCGGGTACAACACCCGGCTCCCCGGGAGTTCTGAGTGCAACTTCGGATGTTTCTCCGATGGAACCCCAAAAGCCGCAAACGCCCTCTCCTCAAGAAGCTTCGGGAGCAGACAACCAAAAAATACCTTGACAAAAGAAACCAGATTTTATAGACGTTTCGAGCCTTTTCGCAGGTAAGATCAATAAGGCGGGTCGGTAGCTCAGTCGGTAGAGCATCGGACTGAAAATCCGAGTGTCGGCAGTTCAATTCTGCCCTGACCCACCATTAAATAGAGGGGTTACAAGTCGTAAAACGGTTTGTGACCCCTTTCTTTTTGAGACTGTGATGAAATTGTGATAATTTTCTCATCGACCTTATCCATGACGTCGATGCTGGAACGCAAGCTGTCTGTGTCGTAGTGTACGTACCTGGTGACCATGGACAACGTTTTCCACCTCCCAACTTTTGATCTGCGTAAATATCCACCCCGCACCGAACAAGTCGAGTAGCAAAAATATGCCTTAAATCATGGAACCGAAGGTTTTCAATTTTGGCCACTTCCTTTGCACTTTGAAATGCTCTGAAAAGATTTCGATTGCTAATCCTTGTTTGATTTTGAGAGGGGAACACATACCACATTCAGGAACAGCAAAACATGTGACTCAATATTGAAGTTGGAATAGGTTCGGAATGAAGAAAGACGGTTAAGCTAGCAGAATAGAAGGACAGTCTGCAAGAACTGGCATAGGAAATTGCTGGTTTGCGCAGGTGATTATTTTTTGAGAGCGAATAGTTCTTCTAAAAGATTGGCAAGGTTCGGACAATCCCAGCAGCTGATCCTGCCATCGCGATTGATCAAAACGACCATCGGTACGCCAACAATACCAAACTTGCGAGAGACTTCTCCGTCCTTATCCAGAAGAGTTGGATAGAGAATGTCGTGTCCCTTGGCAAATCGCTCGGCCTTTTCTCCTGGTTCCATGACATCGATATTAAAAATAACCAAGCCCTTCGACTTATATAGGGAATAGTTTTCCTTCATATGGGGAATCATTTTCCAGGTGCCGCGAATCCAGGTAGTCATGAATAACAAAATAACAGGCTTCCCTTTATAGTCACTAAGCTTGACCGTATGACCACTCAGATCCTCCAGGGTAAAATCAGGTGCATGATCGCCCTCTCTTATGTTGGCGATCTGCTCTCCCGGCGAAGGGCTCGGAAAAGAAAAAATAAGGAACATGCAACAGATTAGGGCAAAACAAAAAAAACGCTGAAACGTTGCATTCATATACGCCCCCTCGTTAAAGAAAAGATAATCTATACGCATGAAAGAAATCAATTAGATTATATAAAGGTTTGACGATATGTCAATCAGGAATAATAAAATAATAAAATTGTAAAATTATAATTTTATAATATCTTAAAACCATAAGTGCATTTGTCAGTTAGGTCAGATCTCTTATATATGGTTTAAAGAATCTATGAATCAAAGAAAGCAGTATTACACTCATTATGACCGCAAGAAATACATCTAAAGATATACCTGTCATGGCAACCCCAAGAGCAGTACCGGCCGCAGGTGGATGTTCCATATCAATTACTACCATTGTGAATATTGCAGTTCCTACGGCAAGTGAATTTACAAGAATAGAATATACTAAAGCCGACTGGGGAAGTAAGGAAAATAGAAATCCGAAAAAAAGACCAACCAATTGACCTCCTATAACATTTCTGGGTTGCGCAGTTATACTATCGGGCATTGCAAATATGATGAAAGCAGTAGAACCGATTGATGCGATAATTACAGCATGCTGTATGCTCAAAAAATAAAGAACGATAAAAACAGACAAGGTAGCAAGGAGACTTTGCATCACGTAATTCTTCCAATGCTGTCTGAATTCTCTATCTATTTTTTTGAATGATTTTTTCATAAACGAACCTCAATCAGAACATATTTTGCAAACCTTATCGTTTGGTTTGTAAACTAATATCCCTTGAATTAATTTACAACAACTATATGGATCTTAGTTGTTCAAAGGATATATTCCATGAAAAATTTGTCGATTTTCCGTATGAAATGTTGAATGTCCGGCGAGATCATAGGACGCTCACTTTCAGGAGGTTGTCCGCAGGTGCGAAAGACTGGAAAACAGGGATCAGTCGATGCATGTTTTAACCCGCTTTCAGTGATGTGGTTCAATCATCCAGCCGGTTGCTTTTTATTTGAAGCCTCTGATAAGAAAATCCGAGTGTCGGCAGTTCAATTCTGCCCTGACCCACCATCTTATAAGGGTTTTCAAGACTTTCTTGAAACCCTCTTTTTTTGACTCTATAAGATTTGCAAAAGACCTTCCGCCTCGTAAATTTGAGTAATATCAATAAGCTGTACAATCTTCCTCCCTGTCTCTTTCATGGTTCACGAACGACAGCTGAATACTGCCCCTAAATCTTATCAAAGAGAAAATGAGTTTATCTGATTTGCGTAAAGGGCAGACCGCGGAAATGTTGATTAATAGAAGATTAGGGATGATGGAAGGAAATTTTTCAAATAAGATAACCGTATTGTTTGCAAATACTTACCCATCAAATTGAACGAGATTTGTAAAAAAGTGAATAGATCCGGAGCAGCTTCCTCAGACATAATTATCCCCAATGAGACCCTTCCCGCCGTATAGTAGTATTACGCTATCAATCCTCACTCATTAAACTAGTATTGACCCAAAATACTTCCAACTCTAATATAACGCTGAAATAATAATCGTTTCTATTTGAATTTACAAGCAAATCTCCTCAGCTAAAGATGCTGATGTAACTCAGGGGGCGGAGCTGGGTCAGGTGTATTGCATAAGTCCTCAATCTCATGACCTCTAAATCATGATGAGACAAAATGTGTGGTCGATCGAACTGAAGTTTTTGAGGTCGGCAAATAATATTCGGGCAGAAGCGGATCATTTTTTTGCAGAAACAAGGATGCTTCCTGCAGCGAAAATGGGCAGACGTAGAAAGATTAGCCGAGTAAAAAAACCTGATGTCCCATTTTTTCTCATTTTCATCCTATTCACAGAAAGACGTCTGTTAATAAGAATCTCGCGCCGAATGTTGACGGTTTTAAACATCCTGGAAATTGCAATCCCCGAGGCCCTGAGCGCCGGTTCATAAGGATAACAAAAGCCCCTCACACGTAGGTTTCTACTGTCATAATGCATACATTTATTTAGCGTTGTCATACACCTACATGCGGGTTAATCTAATAATCAAGGCTCGCATTAAATCCTGAAGCGCGAAAGGAGACACTAAAAAACAATGAAGTCACCGCAAAAAAGCGAGGCCCGCAACATGAATAAAATGGAGATTTCGATGGTCGATGATACAGCCGCGGCAGTGAGGCGGTTAGGCAAATTGATCATCGTGGTTCTGGGGATATTCCTGCTCACCGCTCCGGCGGGCGCCGACGAGACGCAGTTTGCAAAGAACAAGAGGGAGCTGCAAAGCTACGCGACGGGAGTAGAGATCCCGAGAAACTTCGCGAGGCAAGGATTCGACTACGACCTGGATATGGTGATGAGAGGCATGAAGGACGCGGCGGCAGGCGGCAAGCTGCTCTGGAGCGAAGAAGACCTCACGGCAACCCGGAGCACGATCATAGCTGAATTCAAGGAGAGGAGAGATGGAATCACTGCAAACCTGTCCCGGCAGGAGCTCGAGCAGAAGGCGCGGCTGGCGGAGCAGGACATCAAGAGAAAGAAGCAAGAGCGGTTCCTAGCCGGGACTAAGACGGCGGAAAGCGAGGAAGTGCAGCAGTCCAGGAAGAAGAGGGAGATGCAAAGCTACGCGATGGGAGTCGAGATGCTGAGAAACTTCAACCGGCAAAAATTCGACTACGATCTGGATATGGTGCTGCAAGGCATGAAGGACGAGGCCTTGGGCGGCAAGCTCCGGTGGAAAGAAGAATATCTGACAGCCGCCCAACGGATGTCCGTTGCGGAGCTCAAGTATAAAAGAGGGCAAGACCGTGCAAGGATGCAGCAGGATAATAAGAAGAAGGGGGAGGAATTCCTCGCCGCGAATAAGACGAATGAAGGCGTGGTGGCTCTGCCCAGCGGCCTGCAATACAGGATCCTCAAAGAGGGTGACGGCAGGAAGCCTACCGAATCCGACAGGGTGAAGTTCCAGTATCGGGGCACCCGCATCGACGGGGCCGAACTCGACAATTCCGGGCAAAGCGGGCAGCAGGCTGTTTCCAGGAAAGTTGCCGAAGTCATCCCCGGTTGGCGGGAGGCCCTTAAGCTCATGCCCGAAGGATCCAGGTGGCAGCTTTTCCTACCGTCCGAACTCGCTTACGGACAGCGGGGTGCCGGCCGGATCGGCCCCTACGAGACGACCATCTATGAAATTGAACTCGTCGCTATTGAGTAATATGAGGCCTATTCCCCTGCTTCCACAGGGGTTGGAGTTTGTTAATGGGAGGTAATTAAGATTAACTTGGTGTCGTGAGTGAAGTGGAGACAATAAATAACATTAAATCAACCAATCGAAGAAAGGAGTAAGCTAAATGAAAACGCAGAAACTATTATCATGGCTCTGCTTGCTCACGGTTCTGGCCGCACTCTTCTACGCAAGCGGTCCATCCGGTGCCGCTGTAGTGGTACCGCCGGGAGCAGCAGGATTCAACCCGAATGTGAACTACAACATCCCCAATTTCGCGTACAGTCCGAACATCAGGAAGTTTGTGGACTCACTGCCCGGTCTCGGCGCGGCAGGATGTACGCTGGGCAATCCTCTGGGCACGGGGACGTGTCATGAGAACAACCTTGGCCAGTATATTCCTCTCGCCGTTCCGGATCGGACGACCTATCCGGATGCTGACTATTACGTCCTCGGCGCCGTTGAGTACACCCAGAAGATGAACTCCGACCTGCCTGCCACCCGGCTGCGGGGCTACCGGCAGGAAAATGCCACGGATCCCCGGATCCAGAATATCAGCCAGTATCTGGGACCCGCGATCATCGCCAGAGCATATGACCCGACCAAACCGCAAGGGATTAATGGAAACGGTCGGGCAACGCGCGTTCTGTTTAAGAACGAGCTCCCGATCGGCGCCGCCGGCAACTTCTTCCTGCCCGTGGACACCACCCTCATGGGCGCAGGGATGGGACCTGTTAACGGGCAAAACTACACGCAGAACCGCGTCACCATTCCTCACCTCCACGGCGGCGCAACCCCGTGGATCAGTGACGGAACACCCTTCCAATGGCTCACCCCGGCCAATGAAACGCGCACGCTGGGCAATGCCCTCTACCAGAAAGGCGCGAGTTTCCAGAACGTGCCCGACATGATCGGTGCGGGCAAATCCATTGTGTCTCCCACCCCCGGCGATGGACTGGCGACGCTTTATTGGTCCAACCAGCAGAGTGCCCGGCTGATGTTCTACCACGACCATGCTCAGGGGATAACCCGTTTGAACGTCTATGCGGGCATGGCCGCACCTTATCTAATCGTGGACCAGGCCGAGGATGACATGATCGATGGCACCAATGTCTCCGGCGCTTTCACGACGCCCAAAGCAGTTCTCCCCAATCTGGGAGGCGTGTATAAGTATGGTATCCCCCTGGTCATCCAGGACCGGGCTTTTGTCAACGACGCCACCACACCTCCGGGTGCCGGCTTCACCGGGATTCCGACTCCCTTGACGGCGACAGTGGATCCGCTCTGGTACAATGCCGCGCACACTTGGGTAGGCGGGACGGGAGTTGTCCCGGCCGGCGGCTCGCTGTGGTACCCCCACGAGGTGATGCCCAACGAGGATATTTATGATCCGAGCGGCGCGAACCCCCTGGGCCGATGGGACTATGGACCCTGGCTAGCTCCGGCAACCATCCCCGTATTTCCTAACCTGCCCAGCCCCAGCATTACGCCGGAATTCTTCGCCGATACGATGGTGGTCAACGGCACAGCCTTTCCTTATGTGACACTGCCGCCGACGGCCGTACGCTTCCGGATACTCAATGCGTGCAACGACCGGTCACTCAACCTTTCGCTCTTTGTCGCCGACCCGGCCAACCCGACGGAAGTCAAGATGGTGCCGGCCAACGCGAATCCGGCCTACCCGACCTGGCCTGCCGACGGCCGCATGGGCGGGACAGCCGATCCGACGACCCAGGGTCCTCCCTGGATCCAGATCGGCAATGAGGGCGGACTTTTGCCGCAAGTCGCGGTGATTGCCCCGCAGACGATCACGTTCGAGCAGAGCCGCCTGGTCCCGACAGTCTTGGACATCCTTTACAAGTCACTGCTTATAATGCCTGCCATGCGCGCCGATGTCATCGTGGACCTCTCCGCTTACGCGGGGCAGACTCTCATGCTTTACAACGACGCGCCGGCGCCCATGCCCCTCTATGACGACCGCTACGACCTCTCCACGGGGAAGGGCGATTTGACTGCTCAGGGCGGCGCGCCTTCCAGCTCGCCCGGCTTCGGACCCAACACCCGCACGGTCATGCAGATTCGTGTAGCAGCATCCGGCGCAACTCCCTTTGATCTGGCCTCGCTGCAAGCGGCTCTGCCGAAAGCCTACAAGGCCACGCAAGCCCCGCCGATCGTACCGCAGGCGGCTTATAACGCGGCCTTTGGCACAACCAGCACGGATCTCTATATAAGGAACACGGACAATAGCGTAAACCTCACCGGCACGCCTCAGGCGGTTGCCAAGGTCCGGGCGGTCATCGGGGGTTCCGGTTATACCACACCGCCGGTCGTTAATTTTGTCACTGCCGACGGGAACGGATCGGGAGCCGTGGCAACGGCTTACCTGAATGGTGTTACGGGCGGAATCACGGTAACAGCCGGTGGTACCGGTTATACCCTTCCTCCAGTAATTACCATCACACCGGCAGCCGGTGATGTGACCGGAACCGGCGCGACGGCTTTTGCTTCCATTTCGGGCGGCCTGGTTACCGCTATCACGGTTGACCAGCCGGGCCACAATTACACCCTCAATCCGACGGTCACAATCACCCGCGCAGCCGGTGACACGACCGGTGCCGGGGCCACGGCCGCGGCGTTAATCTCCACCGGCGTCGTGTCCGATATCCTGGTCACGAACGGCGGCTCCGGCTATACCCGGGCTCCCTTTGTCTATCTCGTCGGAGGAGGCGGTACGGGAGCTAATGCCGATTCCATGCTGGTCGGCGATGTCCCGATAGATATGAAGAACCTCACTGAAGGGTTCGACCCCTGGTACGGCCGAATGAACCTCCAGCTCGGCACCACCCCGGTTCCGCTGAACCCGACTGCACCGGCGCCCCAGGTGCCCGGCCTGGCCTTGTACATCGACCCGCCGTCGGATTACTGGTATGACGGCAAAGTCCAGGTCTTCCGTCTGGCACACCTGGGCGTTGACAGCCATCCGATGCACTTTCACCTGGCCAACCTCCAGATCGTCAACCGGGTGGACGCGACCAATACTATCTTGCCGCCCGATGCCAACGAAGTGGGCTGGCGGGAAACCATCAAGACGAACCCGTTTACGGACATCATCGTGGCAGTCCAGCCGAAGTCGATGGTGCTCCCCTTTGCTATCCCCCGGAGCAGCAGGCTTCTGGATCCGACGACTGTAGCGGGCTCCACAGCCAACTGGGTGCAGCCGGCGCCTATTCCGGGTACGCCGACACCGGCCGGTATCTCCAATGTGCTGACCGATTTTAACTGGGAATACGTCTGGCATTGTCACATCCTGGCCCATGAAGAATTTGACGGGATGCGCCCGATTGTGTTTAATCCCATTTTGGCGGCATCGCCTACCGGTAACCCGGCGCCGATTGCAACGCCGTATCCGCATTACAACAGTACTGCCTCGCCCAACTTCAAAAACCCGGCGATTACCTGGACCAGGGGAGTTGTGACCAATCCCCCCGCCGGCACGCTCTGGTATCGTTGGACGCTCAATAACGGTACTACTTCGACGTTGCTGCGGAACTACGCCTCCACGACTACCTACTCCATGCCTGTCAACACCTATGGTTTGGGCTCGTACACGCTGACCGTCGACGCGCGCAGATCTACGGCGCTCGCGACGGACCCGCCGGATGCAACCGCGATTATCGACTTCGACATCATTCCGCCTCTCGCTACGGGAGTGACCTTAACTCCCAGCGTGGCAAGCCCGCACGCTTATCCCGTCACGTTTACTGCGGCGGGAGCGGGTTCTACAAATTACCTCTATCGGTTCTTTGTGGACGGCGTCGTTGCGCAAGACTACAGTACCGTCGCTACGTTTACGCTGCCTCTCACAACAGCTCCCGGTCCTCACAGCGTAACGGTGGATGTCCGAACCAGCCGGATTTCAACAACACCGGATGTGACATCCACACCGGTCGCGTATACTCTTCTGGCCCCAAGCGGATTGATGTATGCGACCTTCGGCACGGGCACCTATGAATGGAACGGCACTTCGCTCGTTCAAATCAACGCGGCCCAGGCGAACAGTATGGCGGCCGCAGGTAATCTGCTGTATGCGTCGTTTGCAAGCGGCGGCATCATGGCCTGGAACGGGACAACCTGGACCCAGATTACACCCAATACTCCACAGTTTATGTCGGCCGCAGGTACGCTGTTGTATGGGTCCTTCGCGGGCGGCGGCGTCTGGTCATGGAATGGGACAACCTGGCTTCAGATTACACCTAATAATCCTCAATTTATGACAGCCGTCGGTTCGACGTTGTATGCAGCCTTCGCGGGCGCAGGCGTCTGGGCATGGAATGGGGCAACCTGGACTCAGGTGACACCCAACAATCCTCAGTTTATGTCGGCTTCGGGTACGCTGCTCTATGGAGCCTTCACCGGCGGCGGCATCTGGGGATGGAACGGAACAACCTGGACTCAGACTTCGCCCAACGACCCACTGACCATTTCAGCCGCGGGTACTCTGTTGTATGGGTCTTTCACGAGTGCCGGCATCTGGAGATGGAACGGTACAACCTGGGCTCAGATTTCACCGAACAATCCGCAGGTTTTGGCGGCTTCCGGTTCGGCTTTGTTCGGAGCCTTCCCGGTTGACGGAATCTGGCAATACAACGGCACAACGTGGAGTCAGGTGACGCCGAATGTACCGACAATGATGGTCGGTTTCTAAAGGCGCCAAAATGATGTCAAAACGCGGTTTCAGGTTTCACGAAGTGTTTCATTTGTAACCAACCTTTAACCATTCGGGGAGGGAGGCCTCCCTCCCCGAATGCTTCCTTTCTTTCAACCCCGAATTGACACGACCGAGTGATTCATACTTCGAGAGCAAAAACATTGACGAAGCAGTCATCTTCAATCGTATCCATAATGCACACGGCACCCCGCGTCGCATATGAAATCATCACAGATCAGCTGGTGTTGCGCTTGATCGGATCATCGAATGGACACTAAATTGCCAAAAAAAATCTCTGTTCGGCAAAATGCCATAGCCAATTATACGGGGGCGTTTTGCCAGGCGATCCTGGGCTTTCTGTTTGTCCCCCTGTATATAAAATATCTGGGAATTGAAAGCTATGGCCTGATCGGATTCTCCGTCTCGCTCGCTGCTCTGCTGCGACTGGCTGATTTGGGATTGAGCTCGACATTGAGCCGGGAGTTTGCGCGCTTTTCGGTTTTGCCCGAAGCAGCCCGGCGGATGCGCAGCCTGCTCAAGACCCTGCAGAGTGTCTACTGGGCAATTTCTTTGGTGGTCGGGATCCTGATTGTAGCAGTCGCCCCGCTCATCGCCAGGTATTGGATCAATCCCGGTTCCCTGGATGTCCATGCGGTGCAAAACGCGGTCATGCTTATGGGATTAACGGCTGCGGTGCAGGGGCCGATGAGTCTTTATACGGGTGGTATCTTCGGTCTTCAGAGACATGTTCTGGGTAATGTGATTAACATTGTTTTAGCGGTCTTGCGCTTCGGGGGAGTGGTGCTGGCCCTGGCGCTCATTTCTCCCACCTTAAATACTTTCTTTATTTTTCAGTTTGGTGTGGCCGCTATCGGGGCCTTAAGCACGGGCATTATCCTCTGGCGTCTTGTGCCGCGAACCGGCATTTCTTCATCTTTCCAGATCTCGCAGATAAAATCGGTCTGGCGATTTGCCGCCGGGATGAGCCTTAATTCCGTTCTTGCGTTGATCTTGTTTCAGCTGGATAAAATAATTTTGATTAAAATTTTGCCATTGCGGATATTCGGTTATTACGCGGTAGCCAGTACCGCGGCCGTAGTGGTAACTTATCTCGGGGCTCCCCTTTTTACCACTTTTCTTCCCAAATACACCCAGTTGTATGCCGCCGGGAATGAGAAAGAGCTGAAGGCAGTATATCGGAGAAGCTGTCAGTTCAATGCAATCATCACGATTCCTACCGTCATATTTCTTGCCATTTTTTCCCGGGAGGCGCTCCTGATCTGGACGGGAAGTCCTGATATCGCCGAACATGCGCACCTGATATTGAGTCTGCTGGCTATCGGGTATGGATTAAATCAACTGGCGTCTCTACCCTACGCATTACAGACGGCGGCAGGATGGGTTGAGTTGAGTGTGTATACAAACGCGGCAGCGCTTCTTCTGCTTGTGCCTGCGCTCGTCATTGCCACCCGCTTCTATCAGGGCACAGGAGCCGCTGCGGTTTGGATCGCTCTAAATTGCATTTATGTCTTTGTCTTTATCAACCTGTTGCATCACCGTATTTTGAAGGGAGAGGCGAGGCACTGGTACGCGGGGATAGTGATCCCGTTGATTTTAGCCGTATGTTTCGGATGGGCCGGGCGTTACTTTTTCGATGCAATCGAGGGACTCTGGCTCGCGGCGCGTGTGGGCTTATTGTGGATTACAGTCCTTATTGTATGTACTTTGTCAATATCCGGTCTCAGACGCAAATTGCTTTTGCTGCCCAAAGAATATCAATAATAAATTACAGGAGAAATTTTCAATGCGCAATTTGGTTTTCGGTTCGGAAGGTTTTGTGGGTCATCCCCTGGTCCATTACTTGAGACGGCTTGGCGAAGAGGTGGTGGAGTGCGACATCAAACGCAGTGTCAAGGAAGATCTCCGTTATGCCCGGTTGGATTTCACAGGTATTGACCGTGTCTATTTTCTGGCGTGGGATGTCGGCGGCGCGAAATATCTCTATGAAGAGAACGTCCAGCTGCAGCAGCTGGAGTGGAATTTAAAGCTTCTCATGAATGTCATGCTGCAATTACAGTCGGCCGATATTCCCTTTCTATTTGTATCCAGCCAGTTGGCGGAGGAATGCGATACCGTCTATGGCGTAACAAAACATTTGGGAGAGGTATGGACGCATTTGATAAACGGGGTTCGTGTCAGATTCTGGAATGTTTATGGTCCACTGGAAGAGCCTTCGCAGCGCACGCATGTTGTGAGCGATTTTGTTTATCAGGCTGTTCTCAACGGGCGGATCAAGATGTTGACCACCGGAACGGAAAAGAGACAGTTTGTTCATATCGATGATGTATGCCGCGCCCTGCATCGGGCCATGGATTTGAAGGCGGATGGTGTCTATGACATCAGCAGTTTTGAATGGATCAGCGTACGGGATATTGCCCAGATCATTGCGGAAGAAACCGGTGCTGTTGTTGTTCCCGGCAAGCAGATCGGCAATACGCCGATGACGCCTATTAAAGGCCGCATCCCCGGTTGGTTGCCGGAAGTGGATTTGCGCTCAGGCCTGCGCGTCATGATTGACGAACTGCACTCTAAACTGAAAAGCGCGAAGAAGAAAGCGGTGAGCGGTCAATGGAGATGATTCAAGCCATGGTCATTCGTCAAAAACTGGGCTCCTGGCTCTCTGAGCCTCAGCGTCAATTCCTGAAAAACTTATACTATATGACGTTCCATCCCGGTTACGGATTTGCATTAAAAAGTTGCGGGCTCTCGGCCTACACGATTGAAAACGCCGAACCGGCCCTCTGGTCGGCGGATAATCAAAAACCTCACGGGACAATGATGACTTATTTCGGTTTCCCCCATTTTTTGCTGGCACGGACCATGATTCGGACCTGTAATGTTCATAGCTGGTGCGACATGGGCACAGGAAGCGCGACGCTTCCCTTCCAGGCCGCGCGTCTCGGTATTGCCGATGTCTTTGCAATCGATGGTTCCGACGCCGCCTTGCGCGCCGGTAAAGTTTTGTTGCCGCGGAGCAATTATGGCGTGGCGGATATCTGCCTGCCGCTGAACATCAGATCCGCTGACGGCACGCCTGCCCGATTTGATGTCGTGTCTGCTCTTGAGCTGGTGGAACACATACCTGACTCAAAACTAAAAGGCCTCTTTGATAACATCAAACGGCTTGAGCCCGAATATGTCATTTTTGCCATCGGTCTGCAGCCCGATCCGCCCTATCATGTCAACTTGAAGTCCATGGCGGCATGGCTTGAAGATATATCATCCATGCTTCCCGGCTGGACTTACGATGACATTCTTTCCACAAAAGTATTCCGGGATACGAACCGCAATACAAGATATATTAACGAATACCCGACCAATCATCTGCCGCTCTACAGGAATTTGGTTATTTTCACAAAACAACACTAATCCATAACATTGGTTTCTTTATGACTGACTTGCCGAAGATTTCCATCATCATTCCCACCCGCAACCGGGCCCGCTATCTGAGGCGCGGATTGGACAGCATTCTTCAATCGGACTATCCCGCACTCGAAATCATCGTGATCGACGGCGCCTCGGCCGATGATACCGTTGAGGTTCTAAAGGCCTATGGCGACCGGATTACCAAGTGGGTTTCGGAACCGGATGGGGGTGAATATTTTGCCGTCAACAAAGGATTGGCCTGTGCGACGGGTGAGATCATCAAATTCATGAGCGATGACGATGTGCTCCTTCCCCGGGCCCTCGGGATCGCCGGACGATATTTTCTGGAACACCCGGAGGTTGATGCTATCTTCGGTCAGCAGAAATGTTATGTATCGACGCCCCGGGCCGATATCCTGATCGACGATCGGCCTGTACTGGACCCGCGCAGCCTGACACCCCGCAGTTGGATTCGCCGCGGAAGGAGGGTGCCGAGCCATATTGCGAGCTTTATCCGCAAGCGGGTGATCGACGAGGTGGGCGGCATGTCAACGGCATACTGGCCGGGGGATGTTGAGTTCTGGGCCCGAGTTTCGAGCCACGGGGCCAGGATGGTTCTGCTGCCCGATCATTTCGTCGATTACTATCTCACCGGGGAGAATGGCGTGATGACGCGGGCTCGAAAGTGCCAGACGATTTTATACCATACGGCGCGTCTTCACGGGACCCCTGCCGATGTTGCCTATGTGATCTTTGCCAAACTATTGCCCTTTGAGATCCTGAATCCCCTCCGCATGGCTTTCCACGCCATAGGGTTCCACCCCCTGCGCTCGTGGTTGATATCAAGAGTGAAACAGCAAGAAAGAGCCGTCACTGAACGATATGCAGAATGACTTGATCAGCATTATCATCCCAACCATCGGCCGGCCGGTACAACTGGACGCACTGCTGGGGTCTATTTGCAGGTCCGGCTACACGGCCTATGAAATCATCATTGTGGACCAGGACCCGACGGGAGCTGCCGATGAGGCGATTGACGGGTATAAAAATCGTTTGCCGATCCGGCACATCAAAGTCCGTTTTAGAGGCGCGGCCAGGGCAAGAAATTACGGGGCCCAGTTTGCAAAAGGGCAATACCTGTTTTTCCCGGATGACGATTCCGAATTATACCCGGAAACACTGGACACAGCCATGACCGCTTTAAGAGACGCAGGCTCCGATGTGTTATTCGGGAAATGTGTTGATCGCGCACTGGCCGATTCTGTAGGTATCTTTTCCAAAGAAAGCGGTTATCTGTCATTAAACCGTCACGAAGGAATGTTTATTGAAGCGACGATGTTTATAAAAAAGGAAATATTTTCAAAATTCCCCTTCGACGAATCCTTTGGTGTCGGGACTTATTATGGATCTGAAGAAGCATATGATCTCGTACTAAGAATGCTTTATGAAAAAGTGCACATGTTTTATACGCCGGAAGTTAAAATCTATCATCCACGCAAAGTGATCGACCATGCCGACAGCCTTGAAATACAGCGCGTATTGAGCTACCGGCGCGGCTTTGCCCATCTGTGCGTCAAGCACCGCATGTATAAAAAATACGGTATGCGTCTATTGAAAGTCATTTTGTATGTTCCTTACACGGTTGTCTTCGCTCCGAGAAAAACCCATTATTATTTGTCGGAACTGATGGGATTGCTCACGGGAGTCATTGTCCGATGAACATGGCAAAATTCAATAATATTTATTTTTATTTTATCGGCTCGCAGTTATTATTTCTGCCGATCTATTTCTATAACGCCTCGTTGATTCCCGTCACCCTTAATACGGACAAAGCAATTTGGATGCATATCATCGGTCTCATTTGGTCCGCGATAGGGTATTTGACGATACGATTCGCTTACGCCCTGAAAGGAGAACAGCAGGAGGAGCGAAGCGAAGACAGGCAATATTCCTTAAGTCAGGCATTTTATATTTTTGCATACCTGCTGACCCTTGCGGGGACAATCGTAGCCGTATTGCAGGTTATTCTGTTTGTTCCGCTTAACGAATATATTTCACAATTATTCGGCAGTGACTTTGAGGCGGAGATCCGGGTGGCTTATCTTCTGAAATCTGATGAAGGCGGTTTGCCGGGCATCATTAAGATTTTCGCCTATGCTCCTCTATCAATATATTTGATGTCGCTCGGGCTTTTAAATTTCGTCAAGCTATCCGAAACAGATATGCGAAGGCTCAAGATTTTGAGCATCATTGCGCTGGGGGCAATTCTGATTAAAGTATTCTTCTCTCTCGACAGATTAACGATCATGGCAGTTCTATTGGCTAATGTTTTTATCGGGTTTAAGCAGGGATACTTGAAACAAATCCGATACTGGATAATGATTGCAGCCATCTTATTCCTGGCGAATTATTTATCGATAAAACGTTTAAATAATGTAGGTCTTATCGATTTTATCTTAATGTATTTCAAACTGGGATTAGTCAACTTTCAGCTGATGATTGACACGTGCTCTCAATATACTTATGGTTTTTCCACAATCCTGGGGCCAGTATATTTTATCTTCAAATTTATCCATCAGCCGATGCCGGATTTCGTTAATAACAGTCAATATGAATGGGAATGGAATCCTGCACAGTATTTCTCGTCATACGCATTTCAGGATTTCGGATATTTTTATTTTATTTTATTTTATTTTATCGGGATTGTATTATTTTTTATCGATTTTAAAGCCTTGGAACAAAAGAATATTAATTACAGCACAATTTATTTTGTTGTTTTATATGGTGTTGTTTCTTTTCTATTTGTTCCTGCAATTCGCGGGATTGAATTTTGGTTTGCCTTGTCCATTCCTTTGTTATTGAACCGGTTTGTCCACGAGTATTAGACCGGAAGTGCCCTTTGGATTAAGGTATCGACGTTTTGCGGAAAAATATAGTTATGGTCAACATAGAATTTGATGATTTGATATATTCTCTTCAAAAAACCGGCGGCATTTCAGTTTATTGGCGCGAAATAACTTCCAGAATCAGTCAAATGAATGATGCAGCTGTCACTAAATCGACATATCATAAGCGGCTCAGAGGCATTCCTGTTATTTCAAGCGCGGATGTGTTTCATTCGTCCCATTTCAGGTTTTCAATATTTGGCAAGGCCGCGAATGTAACGACGGCGCATGATTTAATTTATGAAAAAGGGCTTATCGCCAATGGTCTTGGAGCAAAACTTAATTTGCGTGAAAGAAAGGTGTCTTTCTTTATGGCCGACGCGATCATTTGTATATCCGAAAATACAAAGAGAGATCTTCTTCAAATTTATCCCGCGCTGAAGGGCCGCTGTCCTGTTTATGTCATATACCTTGGGATGAATATTCACAGGCCCGATGTGATGTCGGAAAATACGGCTGATAAAACCGGTAATCCCTATTTGCTGTATGTTGGTGGTCGTTCCGGTTATAAAAATTTTACGGGCGCTCTCGAGGGTTATTTGTTATCCGGACTCTGGCGAGAAGGTATAAAGCTCATCTGCACAGGTCAAAAATTCAGTGAAGATGAAACAAAGTCATTCAAAAATAAGGGCGTAGAAAGAATGGTGGTATGTGAAGAACATGTTAATTCAGAACGCCTTTACGAACTTTATAGAAATGCGTATTGTTTGCTCTATACATCTTCATATGAGGGGTTCGGTCTTCCGCCAATTGAAGCAATGAGTGCCGGTTGTCCTGTTATTGCATCCAATATTTCATCTATTCCCGAGGTTGTCGGAGACGCTGGAATTCTAATAGATCCATTTCAGCATGAGGATATCTCAAAGGCCATATTGATGCTGAAAAATGACGAGATCAGAGATGACCTGATAAATAGAGGAATGCGGCGAGCAAAACTTTTTTCGTGGGATAACTGTGCAGCGAATCACTTTAAAGTATACAAAGAAATAGCACAATTGTAATCTAACCCTATTCACCGTGTCGCCGAAATCATTACAAGATGATTCATTTACCAGAAGACTGTGAATCCTCAAACTCTGCCCATTCCATCACCATTTCTTCGCCCGTGGCATCTGCGACTAAGACCGTTTGGTAAAAGCTTAACGGCGCGTAGATGTCTCAATGAATGAATAAAGGTTAAAATTAAATTGAAAGCAAGGCAGGCAATCCATGATTTGCTCGGCAATGCCGATACCCGGCACTGATAATGCACCAAAGGTCTCAATTGTCACAGTCGTTTTGAACGGCGTGCAACATATTGAGGATTGCCTTTGCAGTGTTTTCAGCCAGTCTTATCGGAATGTCGAATACATCGTTATTGATGGAGGTTCGACGGATGGAACGATTGACGTGATCAGGAAGTACGAATCACAGATATCCATGAAAATCTGCGAGCCGGATCATGGAATTTATGATGCCATGAATAAAGGAATCTTGAAATCAAGCGGTGAGATCGTAGGAATTTTGAACTCGGATGATGTGTATGCCAACGACAATGTCCTCGAGCAGGTTGTTGACTGCTTCCGGGAAACTCATACGGATACCTGCTACGGTGATCTGGCCTATGTGGACCGCAATGACATGAATAGGACCATCAGATACTGGAAATCTGACCGTTACAAGAAGGAGAACTTCAAGCGGGGCTGGATGCCCCCGCATCCCGCATTCTTTGTCAGGCGCGACATTTATGAAAGATACGGTGGTTTTCATCTGAGTTTTCCGATCGCGGCCGATTATGAATTGATGCTGCGGTTCTTATACAAAAACGATGTTTCCACCGCGTACGTGCCGGCATGCCTGGTCAAAATGAGGACAGGCGGATTCAGCCGTCCCGGATTGTCCAATACCTTCAAAAACATGGTCGAGAATTATCATGCCTGGGAGGTGAACGGTCTTAAACCCAGTCCGTTAACCTTTCTCATGAAACCGCTTGCCAAAATGACGCAATACGTGAGGACAGAGACATGAAAAGAAGAACATACAAAGATCAACGATACATGCTTTACGGCGATATCCCGATTATCGCTATCTCCTTCCTTTTGCTGCCGAGTGTCCTTTATAAAATTTTCCCTAATCCGTTAAAGATGATTGACACGATGAATGTAATTCTCGCGTCTGCCTGTCTGTTTGTCCTGTATTCCTTTTATTTGTACAACATTAGGCAGCGGATAAAAAATATAAACTTCACGTTCAGATTTCTCCTGGCTGTCACCATGATCAATATTGTGAACGTCTCTGTCATTTATCTTGTTCATCTGCGCGACTATAATTCATTGATCATCTTTATCAGCAGTTCATTGACTGTGATGCTGCTGATCATCTGGAGACTTGTTTTTATCTCGATGGCCGGGGTCGCAAAAAAGCCGCTTCGGATCATTATTTTCGGCGCCGGCAGCTCCGGACGGGGATTATATGATCTGCTGAAAACGAATGCCGGCTATCGTGTGGTCGGATTTGTCGATGATGACCGGGCCAAACGCGACCTCAATATCGACGGCTTGCGTGTTTTGGGAGGGCGCGAGGATCTAATTACGTTAACAAAAAGATATGACGTCAATAAGGTGATTGTCTGCGTCGGCAAATCAATTCAACCGGATGTTTATCCCAGATTGGTCGAGGCCAACTTCGGCGGAGTGCAGGTCTGCGAGCTGCCCACCTTTTACGAAAAAATAGCCGGCAAGATACCGGTTCTTCAAACCAGTGACGTCTGGTTCGGTTACGCCGACATCTCCGGCGTCAAAAGAAATATCTACAATACCCTGCTCAAAAATATTCTGGATAAACTGCTGGCGGTTATCGTTCTGATACTGACGGCGCCTTTAATTATCTTAACGGCCGCGTTGATTAAATTGGAATCGAAAGGGCCGGTCTTCTATTCGCAAAAGCGGGTGGGTTTAAACGAAGAGATCTTCGTTTTGCACAAATTTCGTTCCATGCATATCGATGCAGAAGCCAATGGCGCCGTCTGGGCGCAGGAAAACGATCCGCGGACGACTCGTGTTGGGAAGGTGATCCGTCTTTTGCGGATTGATGAGCTGCCGCAGCTTTGGAATGTCCTGATGGGTGAAATGAGCTTTGTCGGTCCCAGGCCCGAGCGGCCGGAATTTGTTCGGGAATTGAAGAAAGAAATACCCTACTATGCGTTTCGGCATTCCGTTTTGCCCGGCATTACCGGCTGGGCGCAAATCAATTACAATTATGGAGCTTCGAAAGAAGATGCTCGGGAAAAGCTCCAATTTGATCTCTATTACATCAAGAACGAGGCGTTTTGGCTCGATCTTTCTATTCTGCTGCAGACCATTCCGGTGATGCTGTTCGGGATAGGTGCGAGATGAAAGGAGTGGGAAAATGCGAATACTAGTCACAGGTGGAGCGGGCTATATCGGCAGTCACGTTGTCAAGCAATTGGGTCGTGAGAACCATACCATCGCCGTCTACGACAATTTGTCAACAGGCCATGACTGGGCGGTTCTTTATGGTGATCTGATCGTCGGTGATCTGGCTGATGTCGGACTATTGAAGTACACCATAAAGAAATTTGCGCCTGATGCGGTCATGCATTTTGCGGCGTCGATTCAGGTAGAAGAATCCACCAGATTACCTTTGCTCTATTATCAGAATAATGTCGTCAATACTCTGAATCTGTTGAATGCGATGCTCCAGAACAATGTTCGCCGATTGGTCTATTCCTCTACTGCTGCAGTTTACGGTATCCCGGCGAAGGTCCCTGTCGATGAATCGGCGCCGCTGTGTCCGATTAATCCCTACGGGGCATCCAAGGTTGTGGTTGAAAATGTCCTGCAGGATTTGGCCAGAGCCTCCGGGCTCCAATTTGATGTTTTGAGATATTTCAATGTTGCCGGAGCCGATCCCGACGGACAGCTCGGACAGGCATACAAGGAGGCCACTCATCTGATTACGTGCGCACTGAAAACGGCCAGGGGTGCGTTTCCTAAATTGGCCGTGTACGGTACGGACTACAATACACCGGACGGAACCTGTGTGCGGGATTATATCCATGTCGCTGACCTGGCCTCGGCGCATCTGTGTGTGCTGCGGGATCAGCATGCCCAAGCAAGCCAAAAGACCCGGCAAAATATCATGAACTGCGGCTATGGCCACGGCTTTTCAGTAAAGGACGTTGTCAAAATGACAAAGAAGGTAACGGGGGTTGACTTTGAGGTTGAGGAACAGCCGCCCCGGGCCGGTGACGCGCCCATGATTATAGCCGATTCGGAAAAAATAAAAAAGATGTTCGGCTGGAAGCCCCAATATGATGATCTGGAATTCATCATCAGGACGGCGTGGGAATGGGAAAAGAAGTATGAACCGACAAACAGCACCAGTGCGGAGAAAGAAGATTATACACTTTCTGCGCCACAGGTGTCTGCGGCAAATAGTCTGCATCATTGCGCCGGCCAAATGACTTTCGCATAATGATTGCCTTGAAGGGTTGATATATTTCATTTGAGCGTTTCATCTGCACAAAATAAATCAGGTAAAGGATTTTCGTGATGACTGATCAAAGCTCGCTTGGTGGTTCTGGAACAGCAGGGATACTTCTCTACTGGCGGGTCATAAGCAGGCAGCGTAAATTTCTCGGTATTTTTGTAGCAGCAGCCGTCGTCTTGACAATGATCACATCATTGTTTCTGACGAATATCTACAGTGCTGCCGCAATCATTATACCCGTTGCCCCAAAGGAGACGGGCAGCAGCGGTATTGCCGCATCACTGATGCAGCAGGTAGGGGGGCTGCCGGGGATAACCGTTCCCGAAACGGCATCTTCCTCTGAAATTGTCACGTTGCTGAGATCAAACGTTCTGCGGGAAAAAATCATTACAAAAAATGATCTGCTGCCAAAGTTATTTCCTGAAGAATGGAATAAGGAAGCTAAAACCTGGAAGGTAAACGCCGGTTTTACCCTGAATCCGTTTACGCTGAGTAAAAAACTGATCCGATTCATAAAGCCCGCCGGTAATAAAAACCCGGTCCATGATGAGGGCATTCCCAGTATCTGGGATGGGTTGCGTAAACTGGACGACACGGTTGCAATTATGAGCAACGTCAAAGAAAAAACGATCCAGATTTCAGCCGAATCCGATGATCCGGTTTTGTCGGCACAGATCGTGGGCTATTATCTGTCCGCCCTGAACGATCACATGAGCGGTGAGGCAAAGAGAGTGGCCACGATCAATAGAAGCTACCTCGAGGAACAGCTGTCCCAGACCATGGATCCGTTCATCAAACAAAAAATTTACAATATGATTGCCCAGCAGCTTGAAACGTCAATGATGGCGGAAGTGAAAGAAAATTTTGCCTTTAAAATCATCGATCCGCCCAGAGTCCCCGATCGGAAGGTTAAACCCAAAAGGCTTCAGATGGTGATGATCGGTTTATTATCTTCTTTGTTTATCGGCCTCCTGATCGTCTTCATTAGAGAGAACTTAGATCGGATCAAAGCGCAAAAAAACAAATAATTTATTGTGGTCATCGCGTGAGAAAAGGAGCGAAAGGAGATTAAATTGCTTCGAAAATTATTCTTTCTGATTTTACTATCGATGCTGGTTTATGTACCGGATGTCGCTGTGGCCCAAACATCCTGGGGGAATTTAACGGCCGAGCAAAAAGCAGTGGTGATGAAGAAATTATCGCCCGAAGAACAACAGCTTCTTCGCAATGAACTGAATAGACCTTCCAGAGAATTGACGCCTGAAGCGCTGGACGCGCTGCAGAAGTCTCCGGAATTTAAAAATTTAAAACCGGAAGACATTGTTCAGGGTAAAGAGCTGCTGGAGAAAAGTGTTATCCCCGCTTCCGTAAAACCGGAACAGAACAAAACAAACGGCCGACAAAGCAATGAAGCAAAACGCGATAGCGGAGACTTGAAGAGACGCGTCGGCGACGAGGAAACGCCGACGCTTTTCAAACGCACGCGGGAGATCGGGAAGTATCAGGACATCTCTCTGGATTTAAAACCATTCGGTTATGATTTCTTCAAAGAGGCGGCTGTCCGGGTGGTGACCGAGCGGAAGGATATTCCCGTGCCGGCGAAATATATCGTTGGCCCCGGTGATGAAGTAAAGATATTGCTCTGGGGGCGCGTCAATGCCCAATACAACCTCACGGTCGATCGCAACGGCAGCATCACCATACCGCAGATCGGGCCGCAGTATGTCGCCGGTATGACCTTTGAGCAGATGTCCACCCATCTCATAAAACAATCGAATCAGATTGTCGGAGCAAATATTGATATTACAATGGGCGCTCTCAAGACAATTCCCATTTTTGTGCTGGGGGATGTCAAAAGGCCGGGTGCGTACATGATCGGCTCTTTCGCGACGATCACGGACGCGCTTTTACTTGCCGGCGGGCCATCCGAGATAGGGTCTATGCGCAATGTTCAGTTAAGAAGAAAAGATCAAATCATGACTACCTTTGATCTTTATAATCTTCTTCTGAAAGGCGACAAATCGTCCGATAAAATCCTGCAGGCGGGAGATGTTGTTTTTGTGCCCGTGTCAGGACCTCTTGTCGGGATTGCCGGAAATGTGAAACGGCCGGCAATTTACGAGTTAAAGGACAAGATTGAATTGCAGTATTTAATAGACTTGTCCGGCGGCATCATTCCGACGGCTTATACTCAGCAGATTCAAATTGAACGGATTGTGAAGAATGAAAAGCAAGTCATTGTGGATATTGATGATAAAAATTTAAATAAAACCAGGCTGGTTAATCTTCAGGATTCCGATCTGGTTAAAATATTTTCGATCGTGGATGCTGACGTCAACGTCGTTTTTTTGAACGGCCACGTCAAAAAACCAGGGAAATATGAACTGAAGCCGGGCATGAAGCTCAGGGAAGTCGTCAGGGACATTGATGACTTGTTACCCGAACCTTATTTAAAGTATGCATTGATTAAAAGATCATTTCCGGTGAGCCGCGAGCCGTTGCTTATCCCATTTCATCTGGGTCACTTGCTGGACGGCAGTGATGCCGGCGCGAACATCGATTTAAAGCCGAAAGATGATATTTACATATTCAGCGCCTGGTTTTTTAAAGATAAATCATCCTTTACTGTTCGGGGAGAAGTGCGCAACCCCGATAAATACGATTTGATCAGGAACAGCAAAGTCAAGGACGCGATCCTGGCCGCCGGCGGCCTGACCAAAGAAGCCTATCTTGACCGGGCGCAGATTCTGCGCGTCGGAAAAAACAGACAATACGAGCAGATCATTTATTTCAGCGTCACCCGCGCGCTCGATGAGAATGATGAAGACAACATTCCGCTGCAGGAAGATGATGTCGTCACGATCAGATCTCTTTCCGAAGTGTTTTATCGACAAACTGTGTCTGCAGGAGGTGCTCTCGCCAAACCCGGCAATTTTGAATTTGCAGAAAAAATGACCGTGAAGGATCTGGTATTTGCTGCTGGTAATGTTCTGGAATCCGCGTATCTTGACGCGGCCGAACTATCTTCAATGGTTATAGATAACGGAGCGATTGCCAGAATGGTAACGAGAGACATCAATCTAAGGAAGGCATTAGCAGGCGACCCTGAGCATAACGAAGAATTGAAGCCCTATGACCGGCTTTTTGTCAGGAACATCACCGATTGGAGGCTGGAGCGTTATATCACCGTCTCAGGACAGGTCAGGTTCTCCGGGAAATACATGATTCAAAAAGGTGAAAAGCTGTCCTCAGTCATTGAGCGGGCCGGCGGTTATCTGGACGGGGCCTATTTGCGCGGCAGCGTATTTACACGAGAGAGGGTGCGGCTTGATCAGCAGAGGAGCATGGAGGAAATGGCGGCGCGGATGGAGAAGGATTTGCTGGTGACGGGCACGATGAAGGTTTCTACATCTGTGTCCGTAGAAGAAGTTCAGGCAAAACAAAATGAAATAGTTCAAAAGAAAAAATTGATTGAAAATATCAGGAGCATCAAAGCAAAGGGCCGGATGACGGTGAAACTGGCGCCGCTGGAGACATTAAAAGGCAGTGAATATGACATAGCCCTGGAAAATGGTGATGAGCTTATTATCCCCGAAAGAAACAACGTGGTCGGTGTCGTTGGCTCCGTTATGGGTCAGGGCTCTCATATCTTTTCTGAAAAAGCCGATTATCAGGACTACATTAACATGAGCGGCGGTTATTCCGATTATGCCGACGAAAGTAATGTCTTTATATTGAAAGTGGATGGCAGCGCCAGGAAAGCAAAGCGCGGCCTGCTTAACTGGAATCGAAACCCCAATCATCTGGAAACGGTCGTTGTCTCTGAGCGGGACACTTACTATGTTGAACCCGGGGACGTTATTGTTGTGCCGGAAAAGTTTGATCGCATTGCCTGGCTGAGAGAAATAAGAGACATAACGCAAATTCTGATGAATACGGCAGTGATTGCCGGAGTTGTTAAGGTACTATTTTAATCCCGCTCACGCGGGACGAGCGTTAATTCTCAGCAGCCTGCTGCGATATAATGACGTTCATTCAGACCTTGACAGCTTCTGCGAGGTGGTTGACTTCATTGCCGCTAGATTCAGGAAGTCCACGACGATTAAGCAAAAGAACAGGTAAAAAATTGCCGATGATGTTTATGACGTTTTTTATGATGACATTAAACTCGTCTATCTAAATCAGGAAAGGATCGCCATGTTTAAAATCATGAGTAGCGGGCGTCAAAAGAAGAAAGGCTTCACCTTGATTGAAATACTTGTTGTGATGGTGATGATTGCCATGCTTGCCGCACTGGTTGCCCCAAGGCTTTTTCCTAAACTCGGCAAAGGCAAGCAATCCACGGCTAAGGCACAGATCGCACTGCTGGAACAATCGCTGGATCAATTCCGTCTGGACGTGGGTAGATATCCTACCACACAGGAATCTCTTAATGCCCTGGTCAGTAATCCCAATATTGATAATTGGGATGGTCCCTATCTGAAAAAAGGGTTACCCAACGATCCATGGGGTTTCCCTTATCACTATCAATGCCCCGGAACACATGGCGAGTATGACCTTTTTTCTTATGGCCGCGATGGAGCGCAAGGCGGTGAAGGCGAAGACAAAGATATTGGAAGCTGGGAGTAAAAAATATAAAATATGCGAAAAGCAATACTGATCACTGTCCTGTTGTTGTTTCTGTGCCCGTTGTTACTGCGCGCCGGTTCGCCGGATTCCGCAGGGCCCCTCGGGGCTTCCGAAGCCAACAAGAAAGAACCCGCTCAGACAAAGCCGATCATTGCCACCCCGCCGGCGCAACCGAATATCACCGTCAGTCAAAAAGAGGTCGGCCCTCAAACGCCCGCCATTCCGGACACGCAAAAGAGCGGCACGGAGACGATTCCGCCGTCAACAAAAAATGGTTCGCTCGATCAACCCGCACAACCCCAGCCGGCCTTCACGGCCCCTCCGACACCGCATTTGCACTCCCGACGCCCCATGATGCAAGCGGCTCAACCGGAGAGTGCGTCTGCGCCGTCTAATTTACCATCTGGACAGGCAGCGGTTCCAAACAGAGCCACGATAGTTTCTTCGAGAGGAAACTTTAGTCTGAACTTTGACGATGCCGATATTTATTCCGTCATCCAAACCGTTTTCGGCGAGATATTGAAAGTCAACTACATCATTGACGCCCGCGTGAAAGGTAGGGTGACATTCAGGTCTTTTGCGCCGGTTCCCATAGAAAAAATATTGCCTTTAATGGAAGTCATTTTGAGATTAAACGGTGTGGCGATTATTGAGGAGAACGAACTCTACAGAATCATTCCCATCAGTGATTTGTCGAGAGAGCCTTCGGAAATCAAAATCGGACGAAAGATTGTAGATAGCGAGCTGAAAGGCAAAGCCGTTTTGCAGATCGTGCCTCTCCGGTACATGCAGTCGACCGAGATCATTAAGCTGATTGGCCCATTTGTGTCCACAAACGCCGTGATTGTGGATGTGCCCAAAGCCAATCACATTATTATTGCCGACACGGATGCCAATGTGAAACGCATTCTTAATTTAATTGAGTACTTTGACGCGGAGATGAAAGACAAAAAAGGCGTCAGGGTTTTTGTATATCACGTGCAGAATGCCAAATCGAAAGACATTGTGGCCATGCTGCAGCAAATATTCCTGGGAGGAAAGGCGCAAACAACGGACAAAACAGCAAAGTCTTCACAAGAGTCTACATCCTCTGCTCCTGCGATCCAACCCGTCATCGTCAACGCTCAGTCCGCTGGGCATGAGGGGGTTGTCTCAAATATTGTTAAGATATTTGCCGATGAAAAATTAAATGCAGTCGTCATTTTAGGCACGCGTGATGATTATGAAATTATTAAACAGACCATTTCCGAACTGGATTTGGTGCCCAGACAGGTATTGCTTGAAGGCGCCATTGCCTCCCTTCAATTAACGGACAACATGAGTTTAGGGTTGGCCTGGTCTCTTAAAACAAATCTAGGCAATCTTAATCCGATCAATATATCATTCAATCCCACGTCGCTTACGGCGACTCCGGCATCCGACGGATTGAATGTGATCGGTATAGACTCCGGGACGACCGTCCGGGCGGTCATTAATGCTCTGGCCTCACAGTCAAAAGCCAAACTTCTGGCGTCGCCGCATATCATGGTGTCGGACAACAGTGAAGCAAGGATTCAGGTCGGCCAGCAGGTGCCTATTCCGACATCGGAGACCTATGCAGCCGTCGGCGTCCTGCCGCAGCGGACCATTCAGTATAAGGACATCGGCATTATTCTGAAGGTGAAGCCTCAGATCAACGACAGCGGGTTGATCAGCCTGCAGATATCACAGGAGGTATCCACTTTTTCGACGATTGTGTTATATTCCAATGAAAAGCAGATTATTCTCAACAAGACGGAAGCCACAACCGATCTGGTTGTTAAGGACGGCCACACCATTGTGATCGGCGGATTGATCAGAGAAGACGATTCCGATGCCATCGCGGGCATCCCCTGGCTGATTAAAATACCCCTCATCAGTTATCTGTTCGGCAATACGACAAAGGAAAAAAACAGAACGGAACTGGTCATCTTGCTGACGCCTTATATTATCAAGGATCAGGAAGCCGCTGCCAACGCGACCTATAGAGTAACGAACAAGATTACAGATGAAGAAGTCAGTAAAGAACTTAAACAGAACATTCATAGAAAAGTCGATGAACCTCAAAAAGAAACGCCAAAAAATAATCCTGCCGTCCGGTAAATTAAGGCCCCATTCATCATATGCCTTTGTCAGGATGGACCGCCAATGATCGGAAGTGTAAAAAAGGTTATGCATTGGCGGTCTTTTGTTCCAATGCATAATTCAGTTACAGTCATGAGCAAATCATCTAATCGGCAAGACCTGTTTCCCACCGTTCATATTGGATTTGATATAGAGCGGTGAAGACTCATCATCTCTTACGCGCTCCCAAAATAGGCATGGAAAACGGAAGAAATCGTCTCGATCAGCCACCTCACAGCAAGTTGTCGGGGTATGAAATGAACGTCATTATATTGCATCAAGTTGCGGAGAATTAATGCTCGTCCCGCGTGAGCGGGATTAAATTTATCAATCTTATCAATCAGCCAAACAAAGGATCATGATTTTGCAGCAAAAAGTACTTTATCTTGAGCCGGCGGATTTTCCTAAAGTGCCGTTTGTCATGGAAATGCTGTCTATCCGCTTTATCCGCGAAAATAAGGTTGTGCCGCTGGAATTCAAACAGGATGGCTTAAAAATTGTCATGGCCGACCCGCACAATCAGGCGGTGATCAACGCGATCAAAATCGCCGTTTCCCGCAATCTGGAAATCTATACCAGCGAAAGCCAGGCCATCGATGATTATCTTGAAAAATTCTACAGTCAGGAAACGAAGGACATCAACAAAATCATCGAAAATATCGAAGATAGTTCCTCCGTACACTACATCCGCGAAGAAGAGGACGATGTCGGCCATCTTCAGGATCTGGCATCCGAAGCTCCTATTATCAGACTGGTCAATATTATTATTACGCGCGCGATCGAAAGCCGGGCCAGCGACATTCACATCGAGCCGTTTGATGATGAGGTCAAAGTCCGCTACCGCATCGACGGTGTTTTGCATGATATCGAGATCATCCCCAAGAAGCTGCAGGCCGCCATTTTTTCCCGCATTAAGATTATGGCGAAATTAAACATTGCGGAAAGACGCCTGCCTCAGGACGGGCGCATCAAGCTCAAGGTCGGCGGAACGGAAATTGATGTGCGCGTATCCAGTATACCGGTGCTCTATGGCGAAAGTCTGGTGATGCGTCTGCTTGGCCAGAAGGGCATTAAGATCGATATGGAACAATTGGGATTCCCTTCGGATTCGCTGGTCACATTCAACAATATTATTAAAAACCCCAACGGCATTATTCTGGTAACCGGCCCGACGGGCAGCGGGAAAACGACAACGTTATACGGCGCACTGGATAAGATCAATTCCCCTGACAAAAAGATTATCACGGTGGAAGACCCGATAGAGTATCACCTCAAGGGAATCAATCAAATACAGGTCATGCCGCAAATCGGTCTCGATTTCCCCAATATCCTGCGCCATATTGTGCGCCAGGACCCGGATATCATCATGATCGGCGAAATACGCGATCTCGAAACCGCGGAGATCGCTATTCAATCATCCCTGACGGGGCATCTGGTCTTTTCCACTTTACACACGAATGACGCTCCTACAGCCATTACCCGTCTGCTCGACATCGGCGTACCCAACTTCCTTCTGGCCGCAACCATACGCGGTGTTCTGGCACAGCGCCTGGTTCGCGTCATTTGTCCGGACTGCCGTGAGGTCGACCATGAGGCAATCCATGACGAGCGGGCGAAAGATCTTTTTGCCGAAGAAAAGGTGACTTTCTATCGGGGTCTGGGCTGCGAGAGATGTGCGTACACCGGCTTTCTGGGCCGTTCCGGTATTTTTGAGCTTTTTACAATTGATAGCACCATTCATCATTTGATAGTCAAAAACGCCGACGGTCAGCAGATTCGCGAGGCGGCCAGAAAAAATGGCATGCGTACGCTGATGGAAGACGGTCTGCTCAAGGTTAAAGCCGGGGTGACAACCATCAACGAAATATTCCGAGCGACACAGGAGTTATGATGCCCAGCTATTCCTACCGATCTATTAACAGGGATGGGACAGTTTCAGAAGCTGTGATGGAGGCTCGCAGCGAACATGAAGTCGAACTGTTGTTGAAGAATAATAACGTCATCCCCCTGCGGATACAGGAAGTCAAACATGGTTTTGGAAAAGATTCATTTTCTTTCCGGTCGGCCAAAGGTGAGCTGCAGGTTTTCACCACTGAATTGTATACGCTGATGAGCGCCGGTCTGCCGCTGGACCGCAGCTTGAATATTCTGCTTGCCATTACCCGTAATAAGAAAATGAAGGAAGTCATCTTTGACATCCTCAAGTCCATTCGGGAAGGCGGGACATTTTCCGACGCCCTGCAGAAGCACCCTAAAGTATTTTCCATGCTTTACATCAACATGATCAGAGCCGGAGAAATAAGCGGCGCACTGGATTTGGTGCTCGAAAAGCTGATTGAATTTCTGGAAGCGTCGGAGGAATTAAAGGATCATATCTTTTCCGCAATGATTTATCCGGTGATTCTCGTGATCACCGGCATCTTGTCCGTTATCATTCTGGTGACGGTTGTGCTGCCGAAATTTACCAGAATTTTTGCCGATCTGGGGACCCAGCTGCCCGCTTCCACGCAGGTGCTTGTCGCATTCAGCAATATCATCCTGATGTTCTGGTGGGTCATTTTGCTGGCCGCTGCTGTCGCGTGGTTTGTCATTCGGAGCTATCTCAAAACCGACAAAGGCCGATACAAAGGTGATCAACTGAAACTCAAGGTGATGGGCGACGTCATTTTGAAACTGGAGACCGCGAGGTTCTGCCGGACATTGGGCGCGCTGTTACGCAGCGGCGTGCCGCTTTTGCAGGCGGTGAAAAATGCCAAGGATATTATCGGCAATTTTGTGGTTTCCACGGCTCTGGATCGGGTGACGAAAGAAATCAAGGAAGGGAAGGGCATTTCCAAGCCGCTGTCCGATGCCAATATTTTCCCTGAGCTGGCCATGTCGATGATCAAGGTCGGCGAAGAGACGGGGCAATTGGATGTGATGCTGATCAAAGTGGCCAATACGTATGAGAAGAGTTTAAAGATTTCCATTAAACGGTTCATCAGCATTCTGGAGCCGGCACTGATTCTGAGCATGGCTTTGGTGACGGGCTTCATCGTCATATCATTATTGATGGCGATATTCAGCATTACGGACATTCCGTTTTAACGGGTTAAGGATAGAACCATGCAGCAGAGAGAGCGATTTCGGGATTCGGGAGAGCGGGGCTTTACGTTGATGGAAATTCTGGTCGTGATGATGTTGATGTCCTTAATCCTGAGTATCAGTGCCGCCTTATTTTCGAATACGCTGCCCGGAGCGAAGCAGAAAGCGGCAGCCAGGGAAATTGTCGCAACACTCAGATACGCGAAACATTTGGCTGCTGCCAAAAATGAAAGACAGGTCTTGCTATTTGACCTCGACGCCAGAAGCTATGGCATTCAAGGGAGCGCTAAGAAGATGATCCCGGAAAAGACCAAACTTTCAATTTATGAATCTGATATCAATACCGCTCCTGTTACCCAGGGGCAGTATACGATCTCATATGATTCTACCGGTTCCGATCATTGGGGCCGGATCAAACTTTCCAGGGGCGATCGGATCATTCAGATCAAGGCGGATCCGATTATGACGGCTTTGATTACCGATGATAAGCACGATGACCGGCATGAATAATTGCGTGATCAAAAACAGGCGGGGTTTCACCCTGCTGGAGATCATGGTCTCGCTGGTACTGATCTGCCTTGTGGTCGTTTCCGTCATTCAACTCTCTTCAGCCAATTTACGCAATCTGGCCGCTTCCGACGACCGCATCGAGACGCTTGAGCGCGCCAACGCTAAAATGCGCGAGGTGCTCGACAGCGATCGATTTAAAGACAAGGTCTGGCATGAAGTCGATGCCGAAGGTTATGCTTATGACATCAGCTTTGCTGAAATATTGAAGGAGCGTTCAGACGCATTATCCGTGAAACTCGTGGAGATTACGGTATCTATGCAGAGTGCAAAAGACAAAGGATCAAAGAAGATAACCCTGAAAACAGCGAAGATGATTTCCAAATCAGACGCGTTGAAAAGTCAATAATGACCCGTTTTCAGGAGGGGAATTGAAATTGAACCAACGAGGCTTCACCCTGCTTGAGCTCATCATCGCGATTACCATGCTGGCCGTCATAGTCGGAATCATGACCGGTGCGCTGTCCATGGCTTATAAGACAATGGAGAAGGGCGAAAAGAAAGTGGATGCCCTCGAGCGGAAAAGAATCGTCTTGCCGCTGATCGAATCACAGATACAATCCGCTTTTTCAAGCGAATATACCGAGCAAGCCGAAAAAAAAAGCCGGTTTGCCGGTGAAAAAGACAGCCTGACGTTTGCCAGCAATTATTCCCTCTGGAGAGGCACCAGTGGAAACAGTCTGGTCAGATACTATATCAAAAGAACTGACCAGGGCAGAAGCGTTTTGCATGTTGAAGAACGGATCTTGGGAACAAACGCCGGGAATGAAGCCGGATTGACGAAGGATTATGAATCGATTACATTTCAGTATTATTTGAAAAATTCACTGGAAGAAGGCAAATGGGTTGACCAGTGGCCTCAAGATGAAAAAAGCATGCCGCGAAAAATAAGGATTAGTTTTGCCGACGGCGTCAATAAAAAAATAGTGACGGCCAATGTCCTCATCGCAACAGACCTTGTAAATGCTGCCTCAATTGCGCAGCCGGTCACAGCGAAGTGAGCCGGTGGATTTAATCGATGGCATAAGCATGTTAAGGCTGGAAGTGAACATCCTCAGGAAGAACAGCGGCATCGCCTTGATGGTCGTGCTCTGGGTCATGACACTCCTCATCGTCATTACATTTTCTTTTGCGGTGATGGTCCGGACGGAAGTGTTTTCAACAACGACGTTCAAGGAACAGATGGAAAACAAGTATCTGGCGGAGGCAGGCATGCACAGGGGCATGCTGGAGATTTACTATCGAAACGCCTATAAGAATAATCAGCTGAAGCTGGATAATCCGGAAGTATACTCAACCGATGGTACATTTTATCACGGACAAATGGAGGACGGGCAGTACCGGGTTGCCGTCATGGATGAAAGCGGTAAAATCGACATCAACCAGTTGAATGATACGACGGGTATTGTTCTGAATAATTTGCTTGTGAATATGGGGATTGAAAAGAATCACGCCGATACGATAGTCGACTCGATTCTGGACTGGAAAGATGCAGATGATCTTCATCGGCTCAACGGTGCGGAGAGTGACTATTATATGAGCCTGCCCAATCCTTATAAAGCGAAAGACGCCAATTTTGACAATCTGGACGAACTCTTGCTGGTAAAAGGAGTAACGCGGGATATTCTTTACGGCGGGGCCGAAAAACCCGGTCTGATACAGTATCTGACGGTGTATTCCTCCGCAAGTCTGATCAATATCAATACAGCCCAGCCTGAGGTGCTCAAAGCCATACCTTTTTTAACGGATGATATGCTCCAGAGTATTATCAGTTACCGGAAGGCGGACAATACCAAGAAAGACGGTTCCGGTTTGCAAGCCATGCTACCGGCCGGCGATTATGCCAAGATTTCACCCTATGTAACGACTGCTGATTCGAATACCTATTCCATTGAAGCGATCGGCTATAAAACCGTGATGACCGGAGGCTATTCACTCAAAGCGGTCGTGATGGTCGCAGGTGCCGATAGTTATAAAATACTTTATTATCAAAGCCCGGCGCATATAGAGACACCGAAAAATGATCGACTATCAAAATAAACTCCAGAATGCCTATCGGGTAACTGAGAAATTCGGCAAGGTGCTATGGAAGTTCCTGTCATTGAGCCTAGCCGATCATATGTTTTCGTTTGCGAAAGTGGTATGCATCTCCGTCGAGTCCGCTGGTATTTATCTCGTTTACGGCGAGAAAGCGCTCTGGCGAACAATGATTCGGCATTATAAATACTATCCGTTGGAGGAGAATCAATCGCCAAGCCCCGAGTATCTTGCTTCAGTTGTTTCCAGATTTGTCGCTGAATTCAATATATCGAGGACTGATTTTGTCCTTTGCCTGCCCCGTGACTGGGCCATTGTTCAAAATGTCGAGTTCCCTTTAGCGGCCAAAGAAAACCTTTCCATGGTCATATCCTTTGAGCTGGACAGGCTCACGCCGCTTTCGAAGAATAATGCCTGCTATGATTACTATATACTTGGCGAAGATCTTCAAAGCATAAAAGTTATGCTCGTCGTTGCCAGGGCTGATCAGATCCAGGATTATCTGCAGGCGCTCCAATTGAAGGACATAAAAGTTAAAAGGACCGCCATCAGTTCTCTCCTGATTGACGAGCTGACCAGCTTAAGCCGTCAGCCGAGAGTCCTTATCGACACCGACGAAAAACAATACAATATATTTCGGGATAAACTAAGAAGCATTGAAGTCTCCCGGCTGGATAAAACGATCGGGCTCGGTGCGCCTGTCCAGGAGAAAGAATTAACCCCCGCTGCCTTGGGTGGTATGTTTGATGCCCTTTGGCCAAATGAACAAAGCATCAACCTGCTTAGCAAAACTAATCATGTCCGGACTCGCACACCATTGTTTCTGACAATTGCATTGCTTGCGGTTATCCTGGCGATCTTCGCATTTTATTTCCTTATGCCGGTGTATTTCGAGCAACAAAAATTGAATGACATGGATCGGCATATTCAAGCGCTGAAGCCCGCAGTGAAAAAAATAGAAGTATTAAAAGGCGAAATTGCCGCGATCGCCTCAGACATTAAAGCCATTGATGATTTTAAAACTCAGAACGATTTGACGATGAATATTATCAAGGACATCACGACGATATTACCGCCAAAAACCTGGCTGACGCGACTGAGGATAACAGATACCACGGCGGAGATGGAAGGGTACTCAGCGTCCGCTACGGAGATTATTCTGAAATTGGAAAATTCAAGATACTTTCAAAAAGTGGAATTTGCATCGCCCACTTTTAGAGACTACAGGCAAAATAATGAGCGCTTTGTGATCAAGATGGAATTGAAAAATAATAAGATCAAGAAAGATCTGAAGGCAGAGGTAAAAAATGAAAAGAAAAAGTAAACTGCTGATTTTGTCAATTCCCGTTATCATCGTCATGGCTGTTTTTCTTATTTACGAATATGGCGTGGTCAACATCTATCGGCAGGCCGAGGCCCTGAGGGAAGACCATGATGTCAAGATGAAAATGCTGGAGAAATATGCCGCTTTGATCGCGCAGAAAGAATCGCTGCAGAAACAGATGGCTGAACTGCGACAGACCAGAAAAAATGAGGAAACCAAAATGATGGCGGGGCAGACCACTGCCATTGCTTCAGCCAATTTGCAGAATGCCGTTAAGGGAATCATAACGGCGCGGAATGGGATCATCAACAGCGAAAGAGTGGAACAAACCGCAGAGGAAGGCAAGTTTAAGCTTATCAGTGTTTCAACTGACGCTGTATTTCCGGATATCAGAGCGCTTTCGGACACTCTGGCGTCCATTGAAACGCAGATCCCTTACCTGGTTGTCAAAGAAGTTGATGTGCGCGTGCGCAATTACGCTGATCCGAAGGATCTGATGGTGAAACTCAAAGTCGCGGCACTGGCGGGTCCATAAGTCATGAATAAAGTTCACTACGCTTTAAGGAATATCAATGTTTTGAATTTGCTGCTTTTGGTCCTGGCGGTGGCGTTGTTTTTTACAATGGCATATCCTCTGCTGAGCACAGACGTAAAAACAAATATTCCGCGGGTAAAAGCGGCGGCAATAAAGAAAGAAGGAAATGCTCGATCTGAAAATTTGCCTAATATTTTAGATAATTTTGTTTTAAATGAAAATACCTTCTTTCATCCGTTCTCAATTGCTGACCGCACCGTAAATGTCCCGGAGACGAAAACGGAGTCGGTACAAAAACAGGAGAATATTGCCGATGTCAATATACCGGCGGCGTTGGATTATGCCATTGTGACTGAAAAGAACCTGTTTCACCCTGAAAGGAAAATGCCTCCGGAGAAGAAAGATGAACAGATCGTTGTCAGACCGGATCTAATATTTTACGGTTCGGTCATAACCGGCGAGAAGAAAATTGCCTACATTGAAGACAAGAAGAATCCTTATTCAACGCCCGGACGGGGAAAAAGACAGGTGCCGTTTGTTGAGGGCTCGATGATCGGCGGGTATATCCTCAAGGAAGTGAATCCCGAATTCATTGTTCTGGTGCGGGGCCAGGACAAAATGGTCGTTAATCTGCGCGATCAAAAAGACAGAAAGACGGCTGAAACGACAGCGACGGGACTTCGGTCGACAGCGGCAACAACAAAACCCCAAACACCCACAGGACCGCAAATATCTGCCGGACAGGCGTCCGGTCCAATGCCGGGATTACAGCCGGACAAGCCAGCGACTACCCGCTCCCGACGTCCATCATATCCGCCAAAACAAATCATTATTAACAATAAAGACATGAATCCGGTAAAATAATATATCGTCTGTCGCAAAATAAGCGACTATTTTGCGAACGTCCGTTCTATCTATCTGCAATCATTAATTTTAATAACATACCCGTCAACGCAAAACTAAGACATCACAATGTGAATCAATGTGTTCTTTTTATCATTTTCCTCCCCCGACGTAAAAAACTTTTAGATTAATCTTTAATGATAATCATATGTTGTCATTAATCGCCGGTTCCCGGCGCCATCATAGCTTAAGCCTACCATTTGCCTACCATTTAACCATCATTGTCTTACCCGAACAAATCCCTTATTAATATTTATCGCTGAAACGTTACATTGCAAGGTGAAGAAGTATTGTCGGCGAAAGAAACAAGAAAATAGGCGCAGCATTACCAAATGCTTGATATTTATAAGTTTACCTGGTGGGGTAACGCGTCGCCCCAGGGGAAGATTCCTTAAAATATATGGGATGTCTTGAAGAATAATTGGGCAGCTTTGAGCGGAATCATCTCCTGCTCGCGAGAATTCATGAACGATCCAGGATACAGGTCCTGGAGAACAACATTACTTGCGGTGATGGACATTGAAAACCAGCTTTCGAATAGCATTGCTTTTATTGGTGGTGGTGAGCGCATTTCTTGCCGGTTCATGGATTACCCATTGGGGAAGCAAACATCCGCAGACAGCGGACCGCAAGATTCTCTATTATGTCGATCCGATGAATCCGGCCTTCAAATCCGAAAAACCGGGCATAGCACCCTGCGGCATGGCGCTGGAACCCGTCTATGCCGGAAGTGAAGGCGGGCCGGCTCTTCCGGGCCAACTGCGGCCAGGGACGATTCGCGTCAACCTGGAAAAGCAGCAACTGATCGGTATTAAAGTTGCGGTCGTGGAAAAAGCTCCCTGGAGTCATACGCTCCGGGTTTTGGGACGCGTCATTCCCGACGAGACGCGCGTTTACCGGATCAACGCCGCCGTCAACGGTTCGATTGAAGATGTTCTGCCCGTGACAACCGGCGCGCAGATAACAAAAAATCAATTGCTGGCCACGTTCTATTCGCCGGAAACTCGTTCCCTGGTGCAGACTTATTTCAACATCACTGCTTCAGGCAAGACAAATAGTCAGGGGAGTAAACAGGCGGAGAAAGTAGATCCATACAGCACAGCCCGTCTGAAACAGGCAAGAGAAGCGACAAGGAACCTGGGGCTAAGCGCGGAACGTGATCAGGTCAATTATTATCGAATGAGTCTCTTCAACCTGGGAATGACTGAATACCAGCTGGATGAAATTGACAGAACGCGGAATATTCCCGATGTTCTGGATATCAGGGCTCCGATTTCAGGTTTTATTCTTTCGCGGAATGTATCACCCGGCCTGCGCTTCGACAGAGGGGCGGAGTTTTTTCGGATTGCCGATCTTTCTCGCGTCTGGATTCTGGCCGACGTTTTCGAAAATGAAGCGACTTTCTTCCAGCCCGGTCGGCGCGTGAAAATGGAGCTCCCTTATCAGAAAAAGACCCTGTATGCGCAGATGAGCAACGTCTTGCCCCTGTTTGATCCGGGAACAAGGACCCTCAAGTTACGACTGGAAGCGAATAATCCGGGCTACGCGTTGCGTCCCGACATGTTTGTCAATGTGGAGATCCCGGTGAGCGGGCCGCCGGCAATTATCATTCCCACGGACGCGGTTATCGATTCAGGGTTGAAAAAGACCGTGTTTATCGACCGGGGGAAGGGCTATTTTGAGCCCAGGCAGGTGGAAACGGGGCGCTCGCTCGGTGAACGTGTGGAAATTACCCGGGGCCTGATGCCCGGAGAAAAGATCGTTGTGTCGGGGAATTTCCTGATCGATTCCGAGTCCAGAATGAAGCAGGCCGCCGTCGGGATCAACGGCAAGGCGGGACGCGACAGTGTTTGCGGCATGAATATCGACGAAGACCGGTCCAGGGCCGCGGGCTTCAGCAAAGAATATCAGGGCAAGACGTACTTCTTCTGCTCAAATGAGTGCCGTGATGAGTTCGGCAAAACGCCCGGGCGGTATGCTGAAGCGGCCGGTGTGAAAGGAACCATGCCGCCTGCCGGGGTGAAAGCAAACTCAGGCATGGATCATTCGGCGCACGGCTCGAAAAGTGAAGACCGGCCGTCAAGTCATGCTGCCCGGCATGATCACGACGGAATGAAGCATCCCGCGTCGGCCGAATCGCCGGTCCCGGCTGCTGAAACATCACCCATGCGTATGGAAAGAAAGCACACGGGAAAGACCAACAGCGTGAACAAAGCCGTGCCCGATCAGCCGCCGCAGGCTCCTGCAAGTTCCGCCATAACGCCGGTAAGCCCGGTAAAGCCGGGTATGCCATCCATGTCGCCGTCTTCACCGCAAAGCGCGCCATCCGGGTCTCTCGGCGGGCCGCTGCAAAAACCGCCGGTCGGCCAGGGGAGCAGTGATTTCAGACCACAACCTCCCGGAAATCCAACGCTGAGCGCGCCCCGCGGAGAAAACCTGGACAGTGCAACAAAACTTCGCAACCAGAGGATAATGAGGCGGCAACCTCCCGGCATGATTACGCCTGCCGTTCCCGGAGATTCCATCCTGCCCGCGTCCGAAAAAAACCGCGGCACTTCCCCCGACGGAAAGACAGTTCAGATGGAGCAGCGCATGAAGACAACCGACGACGGGCAAAATCATGATTAATCGGATCATTGACTTTTCGGCCCACAACAAATTGATCATTTTTATGATCATAGCCGCCATGGCACTTGCGGGCTGGTGGTCCATGAAACACCTGCCTCTCGATGCCATTCCGGATTTGTCGGAGACCCAGGTCATTATCTATTCCCGCTGGGACCGCAGTCCGGATATTGTGGAGGATCAGGTAACCTATCCCATCGTCACATCCATGCTGGGCGCACCCGGTGTTAAAACCGTGCGCGGATTTTCCGATTTCGGCTATTCGTTCGTTTACGTCATATTTGATGAAGGAACAGACCTATACTGGGCCCGGGCGCGAACGCAGGAGTATCTCGCAACGGCTCTGCAGCGGCTCCCCCAGGGGGTGCAGACCGAGTTGGGACCCGATGCCACAGGGCTGGGCTGGGCATTCCAGTATGTGCTTGTGGATTCTTCGGGAAAGCACAGCCTGGCGGATCTGCGTTCCTATCAGGATTGGACGCTGCGTTATTATCTCAAATCCGTCCAGGGTGTGGCGGAAGTGGCCGCCGTCGGCGGTTTCCGCAGGCAGTACCAGGTAAACCTCGATCCGAACCGTCTGCAATTTTATAATATTCCGGTCAACCGGGTGGTGGAGGCGGTCCGCGGCAACAACAATGATGCCGCAGGAAGGCTCATCGAATTCGGCGGGACGGAGTACATGGTCAGGGGCCGGGGCTATGCCCGGTCTGTTCAGGATTTTGGAAATATCGTGTTGTCCACAAGCGAGGGTGGTTCACCGATCCGCATCCGGGATGTGGGCGAGGTTTCCCTGGGGCCAGATCTCAGGCGCGGCATTGCCGATCTCAACGGGGAAGGGGATGCCGTTTCCGGTATCGTGGTCATGCGCCAGGGACAAAACGCCCTGGATGTGATCGAACGGGTCAAGAAGAAGATCCGGGAGATCGAACCGGGACTGCCGCCGGGCGTCAAAATTGTTCCCGTGTACGACCGGTCGGAGCTCATTAACCGGGCCATCAGCAATCTGAAATCGACCCTGGTTGAGGTCATGATCACGGTGTCCCTGGTGGTTCTCCTGTTTCTCTGGCATATCCCGAGCGCTATTATTCCGATCATCACCATTCCCGTCGCCATCCTTATTTCGTTTATTCCCTTCAGACTTCTGGGTGTCACGGCAAATATCATGTCGCTGGGGGGGATTGCTATTGCCATCGGCGCCATGGTTGATGCGGCGATTGTTGTTGTGGAGCAGACGCACAAGAAACTGGAGCTCTGGGACAGGGAGGGACGGAAAAGAGATTACCAGGACGTCATCATCACGGCCGTCAAGGAAGTGGGAGGCACCAGTTTCTTTGCGCTCCTCATCATTGCCGTGTCTTTCCTTCCCGTTTTCGCGCTATCCGCGCAGGAAGGGCGTCTTTTTAAACCGCTGGCGTACACCAAGACACTCTCCATGATTGTCGCCGCCTTTCTGGCCATCACGCTGGATCCGGCGTTGAGGCTTTTTTTCACTCACATGAAGAGCTTCGATTTCCGTCCCCGCTGGATGTGCCGGGTCGCCAACACCGTGGCGGTTGGAAAAATCCATTCGGAGTCGGGCCACTTCATCAGCGGCTTCCTCATCCGTATTTACGAACCGGCCGTCAGCTGGTCGCTGCGCTGGAAGTGGCTGGTCATCGGTGTCGCGGTTGCCCTGGTGCTCGTGACCATACCTGTTTTCTCGAAGCTCGGCTCAGAGTTCATGCCTCCCCTGGATGAAGGCGCTCTCTTCTATATGCCCACGACGATGCCGGGGATTTCCGTTACCCAGGCGCAGAACCTGCTTCAGACCACCGACCGGATCATTAAACGCTTTCCGGAAGTAGATACAGTTCTGGGGAAGGCGGGCCGCGCCGAGACGTCAACCGATCCGGCGCCGTTTTCCATGCTGGAAACATTGATTACCCTCAAACCGAAAAGCCAATGGCGGAGAGTGGACACCTTTTATTCCGACTGGGCTCCGGAGTGGCTCAAACCCCTCTTGCGCCCGCTCTCGCCCGATACGCTTACGACGGCGCAACTGGTGAGTGAAATGAACGATGCCCTGACACTGCCCGGATTATCCAATGCGTGGACCATGCCGATCAAGGGGCGGATTGATATGCTCACAACGGGTATCCGCACACCGGTTGGTCTTAAGATTTCGGGCGCCGACCTGGTGCAGATCGAGCAGATTGGTTCTCAGGTGGAATCAATCCTGCGGCAGGTGAAGGGGACCAGGAGTGTTTTTGCCGAACGGACCGGCGGAGGCTACTTTTTCGATATCGACTGGAACCGCGATGAACTGGCCCGCTACGGCCTCTCCATTGATCAGGCCCAGCAGGTCATCGCCAATGCCATCGGCGGGGAAAATATTGCCACCGCCATTTCCGGGCGGGAAAGATATCCGGTCAATGTGCGCTACATGCGTGATTTTCGCAGTAACCCTGAAGCTGTCGGCCGTATCCTGGTTCCGGTGGAAGACGGGAAGAAACAGATTGCGCTTTCGCAGCTGGCAGAGATCAGCGTGGCGAGCGGGCCGGCCATGATCCGCGACGAGGATGGACTGCTGACCGGCTATGTCTTTGTCGATATTGCCGGCCAGGATCCGGGAAGTTATATTGATGAAGCGGACAAACTGCTCAGGACAAAAATAGAATTACCCGGCGGTTATGCCGTCACCTGGAGCGGCCAGTTCGAAGCAATGCAGCGGGTCCGGGAGCATCTTTATGTGGTTATCCCGCTGACCATTCTGCTCATCATCCTGCTTTTGTATCTGAACACAAGATCGCTCACGAAGACGGCCATTGTCCTTCTGGCTGTGCCGTTCTCGGCGGTCGGCGCCATCTGGTTTATTCATTTCCTTGGTTACAATATGAGCATCGGTGTCTGGGTAGGACTCATCGCCCTGTTGGGCGTTGACGCCGAAATGGGGGTCTTCATGCTGCTTTACCTGGATCTGGCCTGCGCTGAAGCGAGGCAGCAGAATCGATTGAACACGCATGCCGACCTCCGGGCGGCCGTCATCTCGGGGGCTGCCAGACGCATCCGGCCCAAGTTTATGACCGTGGCCACGATGTTTTTGGGTCTTGTCCCCATCATGTGGGCCAGCGGAACGGGCGCCGATGTCATGAAGCACATTGCCGCGCCGATGGTGGGAGGGATATTCACATCGTTTCTGATGGAGCTGATGGTTTACCCTGCCGTCTATGAAATCTGGAAATGGAATTTTGAGATCAAAAAACAACAAGCTGCCGGGACAACATGAAAAATTGCAAACCACAAATAGAAAATCTGCGTGACAAAACAGCCGGACGGATCACCCTGGCACTGGTGGTGCTGCTGCTGACTCTGCCGGCCTTGCCGTGCACCGCCGGCGCCACGCTGCGCATCGGTGATCTGTTGCCGCCGCTGACGCTTTCCTCGGTTGATGGAACTGTTATCCGAATTCCTGAAAGCCTCAGCGGCAAAGTTGTGATTCTCCATTTCTGGCAGATCGGTTGTTCATCCTGCCGTCTGGAGATGCCGGCGATGGATCATCTTTACAGCGCGTACCGGAAGAAAGGGTTGGAAATTTTAGCGATCAATGTCGGACAGAAAAGAGATGCCGTGAAGTCCTTTGCCTCCGATCTGAAAGTGTCCTTTCCGATCCTGGTCGATGCGGACTCAAAGAGTGCCGCCTTATATGGCGTGACGGATGTGCCCAGAACTTATGTGATAGACCGCAGCGGTGTGATCCGGTATCGGATGCTCGGTGGTGCCGCTCCGGAAATATTGAAGAAGCTGGTCCTCAGTCTTCTATAGATGGATGGATATGGGGGGCAGGCGGCGGAGTTCAGTTGGCGGTGTCGTCAACGAGGGGTTCGGATAGACAGAAAAAACCATCAAGTTAAGGAGGTATCAAGATGAAAAAAATGTTTGCTATGTTTATTCTGGTTTTATTTATGGTGCCGACTGTCAGCTTTGCTGACGGCGCGGGGGATTATCAAGCTAGATGCGCAGTCTGCCATGGGGTGAAAGGCAATTTGGTTCCCAGAACGGCCGAACGCTTGAAAGTAGACGCCAAAAAGCTTTCCCTTAAGTCCAGTACATTGAACAGAGAGGCGATGATTGCCATGACGGAAAAGGGCAAGGATAAAATGCCCTCCTTTGAGAAAGTTCTGACAAAGGAACAGATCACCGCCATTATTGATTATGTGCAGTCTTTAAAGAAAGCAGCGCCGAAAAAATAGAGGGGTGATGCGGGACTGTAAAGCCGGTCTGAGCACAGAACAATTGCGGGCATGGCGGATTAGATCATCGCCGGCATGAAAAAGAAGTAGAAGTTAATTGGTTCTCTGATGAACGTCTACGATGTGTGTGCGCTTGCAGGCACAATGTGCCTCCGTGGCACTGTGTAAAAAAAGCAGCCGTTCGCGGCTTTGATTTTCTGAACCGATACCCGTTTACAGGGTTTGGATGGATGGAGGGTTAAACCCCGGGTGAGCGCTGGAATTCCCGACTGCTCAATCATCAGTTCGAGGAGAACGCCATCGATGGAAGCTTATTTGCGGATCGGGAGGAGAAACTTTTTAAAAGTGAGCGCGGCAGCCTCTCTGAGCTTTGTTCTGCCCAAGTGGTTGGCCGGCCGTGCCGATGCTGCCATGCGGGTGGGCGATGTGCCGGAGCCGACGATCCTGACGGATCTTCAAGGCAGGCAGCTCATTGTCCCGTCCGATTTGATGGGGAAAGTCTTGTTGCTTCATTTTTGGGCAAGTTGGTGCCCCACTTGCCACGGGGAGATGACCGCGCTCGAGTCCGCCTACATAAAATACCGGAAAAGAGGCGTGGTCGTATGCTCGATAGACCTGGGAGAAAAACGGGAAGCCGTCGTGGCGTATATCAGGAATATGAATATTTCGTACCCGATTTTACTGGACCCGAATTCATCGACACGCAAGCTGTTCGGTGTTTCCGGTGTTCCGACCTATTTTGTGCTCACCCGTAAAGGGGCTGTCCGATTTAAAATTATCGGTGCAGCCGACAAGGACGGATTGGATCGAATGATCAGGACGCTGTTGTAGAATGAAAAAATATAAATTTATTCCGGCTGCGATAGTCCTCATTATTCTGCTGTGCGCCCCCATGAGCTACGGGGCGCTTTGCAGTGAAGAACCGGGCGCCGGTCTAATCTGCTTTTGTTGTCGGGATGCCGGAAAAACGTGCCCGATGATTTCCTGTGCCTGCTCGCGGGACCAAATCGATCAGGATGTCTCCAGAATAACGCCGGAAATGTCAGTCCGGATGCCGGATGTGAATTTTTTCATACAATCGGTTCTTTACAAAATAGAAACTATTCCCCTGCCGGAGCCGGTCTACCTTGAGGTTCCGGTCCAGCCGCCCATTATCAGCTGATTCACTAAAGACCATAGACGTAAATGTATACCGGCGCATTTTTCCCGGAAGATGAATTTCCGCGGCCGGCCGGATGGATTATTCTGATGATGAAGAAGAAAGGGTTCGTTATGAAAAAAGCAGCACTGTATTGCGTAGTGGTAATTTATTGCCTGCTTTCAGCCGGCATGCTCTTTGCGGTCGAAACCGACGTGAAAGAGACACCCGCCTGCAAGTATTGCGGCATGAACAGAGATACCTTTGCCCACAGCCGGATGTTGATAGAATACGACAACGGCTCGAAAGTGGGTACGTGCTCCCTGCACTGTGCAGCGGTTGATCTTGCCCTCAACCTCGATCTGGCGCCGAAAATGATCCAGGTGGGCGATTACGGCACGAAGGGCCTGATCAACGCGGAAACGGCCTACTGGGTTATCGGCGGGAAAAAGCCCGGCGTTATGACAAAGAACGCCAAATGGGCTTTTGCCCAAAAAGCGGATGCTGAAAAGTACATGCAGGAAAACGGCGGCAGTCTGGCCGGTTTCGATGAAGCTCTCGAAGCTGCTTACAAGGATCTAGCCTCCGACACCAAGATGATCCGGGAGCGCAGGGCCATGAAGAAAAAGAAAATGCAGGAGCATAGCCATTGATCGGAAAAACCAGACAACATGTGAAGATGCTGAGGAGCCTTCAGATCATCGGCATGGTATGTGTTCTTGTCTTGTCATCATGGGCGGGGGCGGCCGATAAGAAGATGCCGGCGCCCTCGCCCCGGGACAAATGTCCGGTCTGCGGAATGTTTGTGGCGAAGTATCCCGACTGGACCACGGCTGTCCTTTTTAAGAATGGCTCCCATGTCTTTTTTGACGGAACGAAGGACATGTTCAAATATCTTTTTGATCTGAAGCGCTATGATCCTTTGCGTAAAGCGGCTGATATTGAGGACGTCATGGTCAGGGACTACTATCGTCTGGAGTGGCTTTCCGCGCACAAGGCCTGGTATGTCCTGGACAGTGATGTTTACGGCCCCATGGGCAGGGAGCTCATTCCCCTGGCGCTGGAAGCGGATGCGCGGGAGTTCCTGCGCGACCATAAAGGGAAAAAAATTCTGAGGTTCACCGATGTGACAAGGGAGGTTATCCAAAGCCTTGATTAGGAAATTTTTCGCACAAAGCTGCGGCAGGCATCCGGCGCCCGCCAGAAAATCAAGTTACTGTTTAACGGTGCTGGGTGTTTGCTTGCTGCTTTGGGGACTGATGCTCGGCCATGCCGCCTGGCAGCGGCGGGCCGACGGTCCTGAGCTTAACCGGCTGGCCTATGTGGCTCAAGAGCTGGAGCTCACGGATTTGTGCTTGTTCACGGAGGCGCGCTATACCCGCCATCTTTCCCAGGCGGATGCGTTTTCGGCGTTTCAGGACCACCCCGTTGCGCTGGATCATTTTCCTACGGGATCTATTGCGGGGCCTCCCGCAGGATTACGGAAACACAATGAAAAAATGGATTGAAAAACAACGCAATATCCTGGATTTTACGCTTTCCTCCCTGCTCCGGAGGAAGGCCAAAAATATCAGTCTCTTTCTGACCTACACGCTGGTCGTATTCCTGCTGGGTTCGGCCATGTTTTTTACCCAGGCAATGAAGCGGGAAGCCTCTCTGATTCTGAAAGACGCTCCGGAAATGGTTGTGCAAAGGCTCTTGATGGGCCGGTATGATCCTGTTCCCGTGGACTATCTTAACAAGATAAAAGACATCCGGGGAGTCATCTGGGCCGACTCCAGGCTGTGGGGGTACTATTATGATCCGGTTACGGGCGCCAACTATACCCTGATGGTTCCCCGTCAGCATCCGCCGGCTTCCGGAAAAATAGTCATCGGGAACGGGATAGCGAGAGCCAGGGCGCTGGATCGGGGAGATATCTTTTCCTTTCGAACGTTTGACGGCCGGGTCCAGAGTCTTACCGTCGCCGACGAATTATCAGCGGCCTCCGAGCTTATGTCCGCGGATTTGATTCTGATGGGGGAGGGCGACTTCCGGCTTTTATTCGGGTTGCCGGATTCCCGGGCGACGGATATCGTCGTTAAAGTCAGAAATCAAAAGGAGCTCCGAACCATTGCCGGAAAGATAACGGAGTTGCTTCCCGATACCCGGCCGATCCTGCGCGATGAAATGATCCGCACCTATGATGCCGTCTTTGACTGGCGCGGGGGCATGGTGGTCGTTCTCACCATCATGTCTTTGTTTGCTTTTGTCATTTTCGCCTGGGATAAGGCCTCAGGGCTTTCCGCCGAGGAAAAGCGGGAAATAGGCATTCTGAAAGCCATCGGCTGGGAGACGGCTGATATCCTTGCCGTCAAAACGTATGAGGGGTCGCTTACGTCTTTTCTTTCTTTCAGTATGGGTGTTTTATTGGCCTATGTGCATGTGTTTTTTTTCTCGGCTTTTCTGTTTGCCCCGGCGCTCAAAGGCTGGTCCGTTCTCTACCCGGATTTCCGGGTCACACCGTTCATTGATCCGTATCAGCTGGCCGTTCTCTTTTTCCTGACGGTTGTGCCCTACACAGTCGCCACGATTATTCCCTCCTGGAGAGCGGCTATTGTGGACCCGGACACCGTGATGAGGTCCTGAAAATGATAAAATTAATGAATGTTCGCAAAGGGTTTAATGTCGGCAAGTCTAATGAATTTATTGCCGTCCGGGGAGTTACGCTGACCCTGGCCGGAAACGGCATCACGGTCCTCAAAGGGCCGAGCGGTTCAGGAAAGACGACGCTGCTCAGTCTTATCGGCTGCATGTCCAGACCGACTTCGGGACGTATTGAATTTGCAGGTGATAACGGAATCCTGAAAAAAACCAATGTGGACAAGGTTGAAGTCACGAGTTTGCCCGAACGGTTTTTGACGGAAATCCGACGCCGGACATTTGGATTCATCTTTCAGCAGTTCAATCTGATAAAAGGGATCACCGTTCTGGAAAATGTCCTGCTGCCGTCTTACCCTCTCGGTGAAAAATATTCGTTCGTCATGGAGAGGGCAAAAATGCTGCTTACGATGTTCGGCCTTGGGGAGCGCGCCTGCGCGAAGGTCGAGTGGCTCTCCGGAGGAGAAATGCAGCGTGTGGCCATTGCCCGGGCGTTAATGAACGACCCGCCTGTCCTGATCGCCGATGAACCGACGGCGCATCTGGACAGTAAGCTTTCCTGCGAGTTTATGGAAATCATTTCTCAATTGAAAAAATCCGGAAAGACGATCATCATCGCCAGCCATGACCCTCTTGTCTTTGATGCGGACTCGATCGACAGGGTGGTTGCCGTCCGGGACGGGCTCGTCGACGGGGATGAAAAATGATTCTTCACCCGGGCATTGTCGCGCTGGTTCTGGTTTCTTTTCTCGTAAGCTCGATGACCTTCTACAGCTCTTTTTTCGGAATCCGGATCATCAGAAGATGGGACATGAAAAGCGGGAGTGAGGATCAGCTGGATCTGGAGCGTAGAACCTACCTGATCTCAACGGTCCTCTCCTATGTGTTCTTTTTTCAGATCGCATCGCTCTTCCTTTATGTTTATACCGCCGACAGCCTGCACCATATGTTTGTCGGGGCCATGTGCGCCGCCGGCGTCCTGCACGTCGATCCCTATGGCTATCCGACACTGCTGTTAAAGATGCTCAATGTTATTTTGGCGGGCCTCTGGCTGATCATCAACACCATAGACAACCGGGCCTATGATTATCCCCTGATCCGGATAAAATACGGCCTGCTCTTGATTCTGGCGCCGCTGATCGTCACGGAATCGGTCCTTCAATTGTTATTTTTTATACAAATGAAAGCGGATGTGATCACCTCCTGCTGCGGAAGCCTTTTCGGTTCGGATCAACGCAGTGTCGGTTCAGATATTGCCGCCTGGCCGGTTGGCGCCGCGATGACCATATTTTATTTGAGTCTGGTCCTGACCTTTGTAACGGGTCTGCTTTACCTGATGAAGGGGAAATGGGGACGTCTTTTTTCTTTGTTCAGCGTGCTTTTTTTTCTGATAGCCTGCTGTGCCCTGGTTTCCTTTCTTTCCCTGTATTTTTACGAACTGCCGACGCATCACTGTCCTTTTTGCATCTTACAGAGAGAATATGGCTACGTCGGATACCTTCTTTATGCCGCTCTGTTCGCAGGCGTGATTGCCGGGCTGGGAGTGGGAGTCTTGATGCCTTTCCGGGGAATCCCGAGCCTGTCGCAAGACCTGCCCCGGATCCAGAAAAGGCTTGCCGTAGTCTGCCTTCTTGCCTACTTTGTCTTCGCGGCGATATCGATCGGCCGCATGGCGAGCACGGATTTCACGATGAGGCTGTTGGGGTGATCATTGGCTCAGGAGGTGAAGCGTGAACTTCCGCCGGTCGGCAATTGTGAAAAAGCGCCGGTAAATTTTCTTAATGATTATTTCCTGAGACAAACAGATCGTCAACTTATTACGGATAGGGGAATGCAATCGGGAATAAACATTAAACCCCGGCAGAAAACATTGGCGCAAAACCTTGCTCTTTATGGTCAATGGCTCATTGAGATAGAAGACCGGCGGGCGGAGCGGATTGATTTGGAAACCATATACACGTTAGATATTCATCTCATCGGGGGTTGAGTTGAATCGCTCGCGAACCCTGAGAACCATCCAGATTGTCCTGGCCTTCATGGCGTCTCTGTTCGGCGTCGTAACGGTTATCGCCGGCACGCGTGTTCTTGCCGGCTCCGATCCGGGCTACATCGTGTTTCGGCCCCTGCTGCTCTATAACACCCTGATGGGAATAGGCTATGTGGCGGCGGGGATCGTCACGTGGCGCAATATTGAACGAGGCAAGCATGCTGCCGCAGCGATCTTCCTGCTCAATTGGCTCGTGCTGGGAACAATCGGCTGCCTTTACGCGGCCGGAGGAGCTGTTGCCATTGAGAGTCTTCGCGCCATGATCTTTCGAACCGCCGTCTGGCTCGTTCTGTTCCTCGGGCTGGTGTGGATGAGCCGCAGGAACAACCGCACCGGCCGGCAGGATGCCTGACCCCACCTTCCAGCGAGTGGGGCGGCTTCCGGCTTGTTTCGATGCCGGAAGCCGCCCCACTTGGCAGGTGTTGATCAAACATTTCAGCTGCAAATCATTAAACATTTATTCACCTGATTATTTGTTTGCAGGGATGATCCACCGCCTCCTCTTTGCCCTGCGCTTGATCACTCTGCTCATTTCCAGGGATATGAAGCGGTCCGGTTTTATCCTCGAGATCGTGCCCCGGGTATTGGGCAAGCGCGCCAGGATCTCTCCCATCCTGAATCCGATGGCTTATAACGGTTTTGCCTATAAGCTTGCGCCTGCTGCGCATCGGGCATTTCAATAGCGTTCCTGATACATAACAATTCCGCTGATGTTCACCAGATATCCGGCGCCGGAGAATGGTAAGCCGATGAGCTGAAATTAACGGACCGGGGCTTTATTTTACTTGACATGTAATACTGCGGACAGTACGGTTAAAAACAATTGCGCAAAACGATAAAGTAAAATTACTTGTTCCCGTTTGCAACGGACTACGTATAGGACCATAACTATACAATTTTTTGCCAAGTGCTCCGGAGTCTTGGGGACTTTCGGAGCACTTGGTGTATTGACCACCGGATCATTGGATTGCTAAATCAAAAAGTACGAAAGATTGTTGACACTACCGCAAAAATGAAAATCCTGCTTACAAACCCTCCCAATTGCGGCCGTAGTATCCCGGAGGAGCAATACGGCATTACGTCTCTCAAGCAGCTGTTCAAGGGTGAACCGTTCAATCTGGAAGTGCTGGCCGGACCGCTCGCGGGTCATGATGTTCGAATCTTTGACGGGAAGTGTGAGACGGAAGACGCCTTTTTTGCCGCTGTCGAGGATTTTGACCCCGATGTCGTCGGTTTTACGGCATTGACCTGCGAAGCCAATACCGTTATTCGCTATGCCGCTAAAATCAGAGACAGAAGAAGATCTCCGATCATCGTTGTCGGCGGCAATCATGCGACGTATAACCCGGAAGATTTCAACCGTGCCGAATTTGATTATATCGTTATCGGATTGGGCAAAAAAAGTTTTGCCCAATTAATTGATTGTCTCGCGCGAGCGGAGGTACCGGGCCGCATCGCCGGCGTCGCCCGCACATCGCCCGGAAGTCGTTTATCCTTTTCGCCGCGGCGGTTTGGCAAAGCTGATTTGGTGGAGGATATCGCTCCCCGCTACGATCTGGTCGCGAAATACCGGAGCCAGTACCACCTGGAGCAGCTCGGGCTGGCCATGGGTTTTGTCATTACGGCGTACGGGTGCACCCACTCCTGTTCTTTCTGCACGATCCCGGGAATGACCGGCGGAAAATATCTGACGCACGGCCCCGATGCCGTGCTGCGTGACGTGTCGCTTCTGGGGGATATCCCGTTTATCCGGATGGTGGATGCCAACACATTCGGCAATGCCAGCCAGGCGGCCGACCTGTGCGACAAAATCATGAAGGCCGGCATCCGCAAAAAATTCTTTGCCGACGTCCGCGCCGATACGATCGTCAAGCATCCGGACCTGCTCAAAAAGTGGAAGGACGCCGGCCTTTACGCTGCCGTGGTCGGCTTTGAAGATGTTCAGGATGAACGACTTAAAGCTTACAATAAGAAATACCCAGGAAGGGTGATCCGGGAGGCTATTGAAATTCTGCACGAACTGGGCATTGTGATCGTGGGCGACTTTATCGCATCACCCGGCGACACCGAGAATGATTTTGAAGCGCTGGAAACATTCATCCGGACCGAGAAAATCGAGGTACCCGTTCTCTCCGTTCTCACGCCGATGCCCGGGACGCCCCTCTATGCCGAGATGAAAAAAGATATTGTCATTTTCGATCTGGATTATTATACGTTCACCAATGCCGTGACGAAAACAAAAATGCCCGAGGCATTATTCTACAAAACATACGCCGATCTCGTCAAAAGGCTGCATGAAAAACCGCATCAACCGCAATAAGCGAAGGAGTTCCATGGACGTTTACATTAATGACATTGCCGCTTTCTTACCGAATGATCCCGTCACCAGCGAAGACATCGAGGAGGTCCTGGGAAAAATCCATGACGTCCGTTCGCGTGTCAAATCGCGGGTCCTCAAAAGCAACGGCATTAAGACGCGTTACTACGCGATTGACCGGAAAACCGGCGAACTCAATTATACGAACGCCCGGTTGACGGCGGAGGCCATCCGGCGGTTGAAGCCTTACGCGGGCTTTTCGACAAACGACATTCAGTGTCTGTGCTGCGGCACATCCATGGCCGATCTGATCGCACCGGGGCACGGACTGATGGTGGCGGGCGAGCTGGGCGTCGGACCCTGCGAAGTCATCAGCACGTCGGGCATCTGTCTGTGCGGCATCTCATCGCTTAAAGCCGCTTATGCCAATGTCGCGCTGGGCTTGAGCGACAATGCCGTGGCGACTGGCTCGGAACTGGCCTCGTCTCTTTTGCGGTCGAATTTTTTTGAACATCTGGAAGGCGATCCCGATTTTAAGAATCATCCGATTCTGACGTTTGACTCGGATTTTTTGCGCTGGATGCTCTCGGATGCCGCGGGCGCTGTTTTCCTGTCTCCCAGGAAGAATGAAGGCCGCCGGTCGCTGCGCATTGACTGGATCGAGCACGTTTCCTATGCCGGGCAGATGGACACCTGCATGTACGCGGGCGGCCACAAAAATGAAGACGGCAGTGTGACGGGCTGGCGGCAGCTTTCGTCTCTTGCCGAAGCGCTGGAGAAGAATTTCTTTGCGCTCAAACAGGATACCGAACTGCTGGGCGAGCACGTGATCCGGCTGACCGTCAACGAGGGTCTGGCCCGGACCATCGCCAGGCGCAAACTCCGGGCGTCCGATGTCGATTGGTTTCTGCCGCATTATTCATCGGAATTCTTCCGGGATAAGGTTCATGACGCCATGGCCGCGATCGGCTTTCCCGTTCCCTATGAAAAATGGTTTACTAATCTGGCCTACAAAGGCAACACCGGGTCGGCATCCATTTATGTCATGATGGAAGAACTGTTCCATTCGGGAAGACTGAAAGAAGGAGACACCCTTCTGTGCTACATTCCCGAAAGCGGCCGCTTCTCGGTTGCCTATATGCTGCTTACTGTTGTCTGAGGTCACCCCGACCTCGCCTCAAAAAAATTTTGACACTTATGCCTGAAGCTCCGCATCGCAAAGGGAGGAGATTGCAAACGGGACCTGTCCGGTCTCTGTTGCGGATGGACGGTATTATCCACAGACAAAGGCCGTCAGCGTTTGATGATTTTTACCACCGGCCGATACAGAAAAAGGTTTTTACGAAGAAAGCTTTCGGGGTTGGTCATATCCTCCGAGGAGTTGCAGACATACGTGACAACGAGGTTTCCGTCGAATGCAAATTGACGATGCTCCTTGCCGGCATAGCAAAAGGTATGCGGATCATAGAAGGGACTTCGGGGATCGACTTCGGCGACGGGCTTGAGGAGCACGGAAGGCATGCTCCAGGGGCCTTCCGGACGCGGGGCCGTCTGATATAGAATCTGATCGCCCTTAGCGGCTGGTGTTAAATATACCGCCAGCCACTCCCGATCCTCACGATGATAGCGAACACTCAGCTCGGAGACGCCCGCAGAAAACATGATCTTCACGATATGCGGGTTGAGCGTCTTTTGCCAGGCACCGTTGTGGCTCCAATACTCAAAATGGTTCTGCGGGTCGTCCAAATGGTCAACGGAGATCCGGGCCAGGATATTGCCGGAAACAGCGGTGGGGCCATCTTTCGCAGGGCGGTAAAGCGGATAAAAGTAAACGTAAGGGTAATGAACGACGGACGATGCCGCCAGCGCTTCAATGCCGGGCGCGATCGCCCGTGTCCAATCCAGGTAATGAACCTGCCAGTCACGGGGATCCGCAGGCGTAAAATCAGCGATTCGCGCGATCTTCAATCCGGAGATTTTGAAATTAAAAGGCGCCGGCGCGTCGGGCAGGACCTGTACCACCAGCAGCGGAATATATAATACCGTGTTGACGATAAACGGGTCTTGCGGCCAAAGAAATTCGTTTTCACCGAAAAACGATACAAATTTGCCGTCACGTTTTTTTATGAAATAACGGATCGAAAATCCCTGGCCGGGCCGGCAGGTCGAAACAGCCACGGTATTGCCCAAAACAACGTCCATCCCGATGCGGTCTTTTCTGCCCGCCTCGTCGGAGACGAATGTGTCGCCAAAGAGCCACAGGGTGCGTCGGTCGTCAAGCAAGATGGAATAAGCGCCGTCCGCGCCGTACCAGCCGTCCCGATCGGGGAAACCGGGAAGGCATGCCGCGGGACGCGCGATTGGTCCCGGTGTCTGGCAGGAAATTAAAAAAAGGCCAAGGCAAAGCAGGATCACGAAAGCCGTGATTTCATGAATTCGGCTCGAATAGCTTAAACGGCTCATCTTCGGTGTGCCATGTGTCTGCGCCAATATGAACATACGGCGATCCGCCTCGAAAAAGAAGTTGCGCGCCGGGGGCTGTCCTCAAATTTCCTATTTCAATTTAAAATCCACCCGGCTGCTTTTGACAGTGTCTTTTTTTGCGGCGCTTAAGGACTGCGCTTTGACGATAAAGATTCGGCCCGCCTCAAGCTTACCCGTCTCCAGCAATTGTTCGCGAACGATCTGGGCGCGTTTGTCTGCAAGCTGCGTCAGATCACTGTCTGATATGATGATATTGTCCAGAATCAGTTTTTCCATTTCCGCTACAGGCAGAGTCTTGGCGATGCCGATCATTGTGCGCGGTTTGGGAAAATCAGCCGCCTTATAGGCCAGCGTCAGATATTTTTCAAATTCATCCCGGGAAATGGTGATGTCCTCGACGGGAACAGGGGATTGGCCCTTATCGATCATTTCTTTGAGCTTTTGTGCTTTTAAGCGACGGCTGAACTCGGCCTTCTTCAGGGCTTCTTTATCCTCTGCCGGGTCAACATGGGCTTCAATCTCGAGTTTCAGGCTGGGCCGGTCGAACAGAGCTTTGGACAGAGCAGTGATCTTTTTTCGACCCGCTTCCGGGACGAGGGCGCTGCCGTAATCAAATTCAATGAAGCTCATTTCTTCTCCGCCGCCGGTCAAAGAAGACAAAAGTGAGAAAGGAGACGTGACGGCCTTCGTGATCAGATTGACCAGAACCTGCCAGATAATCGGCCAGATTTTAAATTTCGGGTCGTCGAGGCTTCCGGACAAGGGGATATCCAGATTGATCTGTCCGTTGCGGTCGGTCAAGAGAGATACAGCGAGTGTCACCGGCGCTTTGACGGCATCGGGGCTTTCCACTTTGTCGCCGAAGGTCAACTGGTCAAAGAACACTTTATTCTCGGCTGTGAGTTTTCTTTTGTCAATCAGGTAGGACACCTCAAAATTAAGTTTCCCTTTGGTGATGGGATAGCCCAGAAATCTGCTTGTGTAAGGGGTGACCGTGCTCATCTCAATGTCCTTGAAGCTGATTTTGATGTCGGCGAAAAGGTCTTTGCTAAGCGGGTTCACCGTGCCTGTGATATCGATGGGGGAACCGTACCCGAGGTTGCCTTTGAGGTCCACCTTGGCGCGGGTGATCTCCTGAGAGGACAGCCCCGTCACGCTTCCCTTGAGGTTCAGCATGGTGACCGCGTAATTCGGTTTGATGTTGCGGTCCGCAAAATCAATGGTGCCGCCCCGGAAACTCACTTTGCCTATTTTGATGTCCGGCTGCATCTCGGCCGGCTTGGCGGTTTGGACCTTTTGTACAGGCTTTGTCTCCTCGTCAGGCTTTGTTTTGTCCGTTTCCTTTTTCGGCGCGCCGAAGATATCCTGGATATTGGTGGTGCCGCCGTCGTTAATGACGACTTTCGCAAAAAAATCATTGAGCGCAATTTCCCGGACATGGACGAAAAGCGGATTGTAGCCGACGGCGAGCGATTGGAAATTCAGGAGTTTCCATTTCAAAAAGTCGTTCGCGCGAGCCTTGTCGATCGTTGCCAGGTTGGCAACAGACAGATTGCCTTCGTATCGGACACGGGGATTGTCTTTGGTATCCATGACCAGAGAAAATTTCCCGGCGGTTGATATGGAACCGCCTGTAACATCCATCTGAACCGACTGTGTAAAATAAGGTTGAAACGAACGAATGGTCAGGCTCTTTACATCCAGTGCCAGATTGGCGGCAAGCGGCATGATGCCGACTGAACCTTTTGCGGTGATGTTGCTTTTTTTATCAATGACCAGAGCCAGATCGACGTCGGCTGTGTCTCCCTTCCGTAAGGATATTTTAGAAACGGCGAGCCGCAGGGGGTTGATCGAAATCTTTACGCCTTGGGCCGGCTGTTTGTCGATGAACGTGATGTCGGCCTTGTCGATCAGAAAGGAATCGACAAGCAGCTGGAGCTCTTTTTTCTTTTCGGCGGCTTTATCGGGCTTTGCCGCGACGGCCGGTGATTTCTGCGACGTCTTTTCGTCCCTGCCGGCCGGTCCGACAAGATTAAGCAGGTTGATTTTGCCTTCTTTGTCCCGGCGGATGACGAGCTTAGGGCCCTCGAGCGCAATCTGCGCCAGATGGACGCTGGGGATAAACGGTTCGACGGACGTGAGGTTGACCCGCAAAGCGGGAAGCCGCAGAATGGCGTTCCCCTGCAAATCGTCCACTGCAATTTTTGTGAGGGCGGCCTGGCCGCTGAGTTTTAACTCTGGTGATTTGTCCTCATGGACGATGAAGCTCAGTTGAATGTTTGCGCCGAGCCGTGCTTCCGCGAGTTTAAAATTCATCTTCACCGGAACGTACTGCAGATAGAAAGGAATATCGACATCCTTGAGGTCAATCATGAAATGGGTTGCCCGCGATGTCAGGAAAGGCTGGGTTTTCCCGGCGGCCGCGATGGCATGGCCATTGACGACGGCGGAAAATTTCGGCTCGACATAATTCTTCAGGTAATAGGCAATATTGGAAACAAAAGGCACCGAAAGATTGAGATCCCGAATGGCATGGTCGGTCTTGTTGGGTTGATCATGGAAATCGACGCTGCCGTGCTCAATCTGGATGTTATTGAGTGAAAAAAGAAATGGTCCGGATTTTTCTTTTTTCTCTTCCTCTTTTGGAATCAGGTCGGAAAAATTATAGGACCCGTCCTCCCGGCGGGTGACGCCGATGTACGGCTTATCAAGACGTATGGCCGAAAGAACGAGAGCCCGTCTGAAAATTGACGTTATACCATCCACATTGACGTACAACTCGTCAAACGCAACAAAAGGGGTCTGTCGGCCCCGATCGGCGAGTTTAAACCCTCTGATGGTCACGGAAAGCGCAAAAGGATTGATCTTGATCTGAGCAATGGACGTTTCCCGGTGCAGGGCCTCGGAAGCTTTCCTGGCGAGAACGGGTTTAAGTACGGCGGGAAGAATAAAAAATCCCGCGACGGCGATAAAGACAATCAGAGCGACAACGGCGATCAATATCTTTTTTAATACTTTCATCGCAAAAGCTCCTTTATAAATCCTGAGGGGAGATCGATTGAGGAAGATATCTTTTTTCTTTTCGGTTTGCTGCCTCGTGCGGACGGCCCGTTGGAAATCAATTTTTGCGTAAGACCGTCATGGTGAAGCATCTTTTAAGCAGGGCGGTTTTGTCCGAAAATGGGCCTGACAGCATAATCGAAAAGAAGGTTTCCGACTCTCCCGTGACGGCAGATCCCCTGGACCCGATCGTCGTTAAAGGTTTCCCCTTTTATGACGTTGTCGCTGCATCGCTGAAATGAATTCTGCGTTTCATTGTGAAATGCTATTTCATTTCAGCGGACTCCCTATATTGACAGTCTTTTGTTTGTCGAATACAAAAAAGCACAATTATGTACTATGGCATTAATGAAAGGCGGCCGGGCTTGTTTGTCAACCTCAGTCATCAGGAATTGCCCGTCGAATGCCCTGGTCCAATAACATCAAAGTCTATTGATTTTAATAGTTCATTTTAGGCGGAGAATCAATCAAAAATGCATGGATCGGGCGGCCCCAATCGTGCGTGCCGGGTTGATTTTAGGGAGAAACAAAACCGTTCACCGGGTTAACAGTCCATTTTAGCGAGGCAGGGTTGATATGATCGAGGAGATAGGCGCACGGACAGAAAAAATAAAGAGATCATCGTATGACGGCGTCCAGATTCCGGACGAGCGCATAATGCGCATAGCCGATAATAAGGAATGTTATCCCGGCGAAGCGGGGGCAACGGGCGACAGCGTATGGAAAAGCGGCGATGCCTTTAAATGCCTGGTCGACAATGCGCCCGAAGCCTTTTGGCAGATGGATAATAATTTAACCGTTACTTTTACCAACACTGCCTGTGAAAAATTATACGGCGGATTTGATAAAGAGGATCTTGTCGGCCGTTCTGTGCTGGATTTTCTGACTCCGGAGGGCATTGATCATTTAGGGAAGATCAATGGATTGCGGATTAAGGAAGAGGGGCGGGGGATCAAGACCGATCTTGTTTTTTACGAGCTGCAAATGAGACGAAAAGACGGATCCTATTTCTGGGCGGGCATCAGTTCGACGCCGCTTCGGGATACCCGGGGGCAGGTGATCGGCTATCAGGGCATCATGCGCGACATCAGCGCCTTTAAACAATATGAGGCGGATCGAAACGGACTTGAGGATGTATTGAAACAAGCGGAGAAGATGAAGGCTGTAGGGAATTTGACCGGCCGCATCATTCATGAACTGAATAATATTATGACAGGCATTCTCGGTTATTCGCAGCTTCTCCTCATGCAGCCTGAATCGGACCGCAATGATTTTCACAGACACGTTGAGAATATCCTCCGGACCGGAGAGCGTGCTACGGCCATTATCCAGGATCTTCTGGCAATATCAAGAAAAGACGTCTTGAATCGCACCTCCGTCAATCTGAATGAATTGATCCCCGGTTGTCTGAAGATGAACGAATTAAAAAAGTTATCCGAGCGGTATCCCGGAATAACCCTTCATCTGGATCTGGAGCCATCGCTTTATGCCGTGAATGGTTCGCGGCAGCAACTGGATAAAGCCATCGGCAACCTGCTGTTCATCGCTCACGAAAAAGCCGGTGCGGGAGGAACCGTTACGATCTCCACAAGAACCGTCTATCTCGGACGCCCGATTACCGGTTATGAAGACCTTCGCGAGGGGGAATATGTAGCCTTATCGGTAACCGATACCGGTGCCGGCTTTGCCGACGAAGATGCCGACCTCATCTTTGAACCGTTCTATATCAAAAAATTCATGAACAAAGGCGTTACGGGTCTGGAATTGACCGTTGTCCGGGAAGTGGTCAGGGATCATGACGGATTTGTCGATATCGCGGGCAGAATCGGCAGCGGCGCGACCTTTATGGTTTATCTGCCCGTTGCCCATGCCGGTATGCAGAGTAATCACGGCATGGCGTCGTAAATAAGATCTTCAGACGAATGCATTTCGATCAATTGACAATGTCCGAATCGTGGACATAATCAACAAAGGGCTTGAGGAAGTATCAAGATAGTTCCTTCCTTCCTTCTATCTTGGCGGGGCGGCCCGTTTCATACTTCCTGAGCCCTTATTTTTTGTTTTAATTTCTCTTTTTTCTTCCCTGAGAAAAAGACACGCGCATCTACAAGACTTAAACCCTCATCCTGAGGATGGACAATAACGGGATTGAGGTCAATTTCAGTAATCTCCGGGCAGGCGGCAAGCAGCGCCGACACCCGGCAGATGACGCCTGTCAACGCCTGGATATCGGCCGGCGCTCTGCCCCGTGCGCCGGTAAGCAACGGATAGACTTTCAATTCACGAAGCATCTGGGCGGCTTCGTTTTGCGTCACGGGCGCGAGGCGGATGGCCTTATCTTTAAAGATTTCAATGAAGATTCCGCCCATGCCGGCCATGATGATCGGACCGAAGGCGGGATCACGCCGTCCTCCGACAAAGCATTCCATGCCTGCGGGCGCCATTTCCTGAATCAGATATCCGTCGATGGCCGGTTGGTTTTTGAGGGCTTTGATCTTCTTTTTCATCGCGGTCACGGCATCGGACAGCTGCCTCCTGTTGAGGATGTTGACGGCCACGCCGCCCACGTCGGATTTGTGCGAAGCATCTCGCGAAATAAGTTTTACGGCCAGCGGATAGTGCAGGGGAATTTTCGCAGGCAAGACGGCGTCACGAATAATAATATCCCGGACCGGCTTAAGGCCGGCAGCCGCGCAAATCGTCAGAGCCTCATCCGTAAGGGGAATGCGTTTTTCCCGAAGGCAGCGATCCAGGATCATGCCGATGGTCCCGAGATCGAGCGGATAGTCCTCCAGGCTTCCGCGGTTGTCGCGCGCCTTCTTGCGTTCGAAATAAGTCCGGGAAACATGGAGCGCAGTGGCCGCTTCCAGCGGAGAAGAAAACACAGGAAAGGTCTGACTTTGCTGAACTTTCAGAATTTCCTCCCGATCGGAAATCATCGACAGGCAAACCGGTTTTTGATATTTCGCGACCAGTTTTTCGACACCGGCCAGGAATGTCCGCGACATCTCTCCTTCAAAATCGGACGAATACAGGTGGTTGAACAGGATGCCGTCGTAATGGCTGAGCTTCAGCGCCTCTTCCAGGATATTCGTAAAAATGGTGTAATCAAAAATTTCGCCCAGGTCCAGCGGGTTCTGATGCGCGATGACGCGCGTGTTGTAAATGGTCTTGAGCTTTTCAATGAATGCCGGCGGGAAAGGGACCATTTCAAAACCGTATTTTCCGCAGGCGTCGGCCGTCAGCACCGCGTGACCGCCGGAGCGCGACAGCACCGCCACGCGATTGCCTTTCATCAGGGGCATACGGACGACCTTGATGGCGTTGATCATTTCCATCTCGTCATCCACGCGGATCGCGGCTGCTTGAAGAAGCGCGCCGTCCACCACAGAATCGTCACTGGAAAGAGCCGTTGTGTGAGACTGTGCGATTTTCGCGCTGACCGGCGAGCGGTTTGATTTCTGAATGACAATCGGCTTATCGCAGGCGCGGGCCAGATCGAAAAATGCCCGGCCTCTTTTGAACCCCTCCAGATACAGGGCGATGATGTCCATCCGGGGATCCCGGATGAAATAATCCAGAAAGTCGGCTTCATCGAGCTGGAGTTTGTTGCCGGTGGCCGCGAACTTGCCGGGTTTGATACCGTAGCCCTGCACGGCGCGCATATAGGAGCCGCCCACTCCGCCGCTCTGCGCAATCAGGGCCAGACGGCCACCCGTGGGGATGTCTTTGAAGAACGCAAAAGGCATCATCATTTTCAAATCGAAATTAACGGTGCCCACGCAGTTGGGGCCGATGACTTTCATGCCGCACTTTTCCGCCACCGCCAGTATGTCTTCCTCCAGCGTGAAGTCACCGTGCGAATACTCGCTGAAGCCGCCGGACTCGATCACGATATGGGTAATGCCCTTTTTGCCGCATTCATCCATCAGGCCGGGAACGGTTTTGGCGGGTGTCAGAAAGATAGCCACATCCGGAACCTCCGGAAGATCGAAGACACTCGTGTAAATGTGGACGCCGCCCACATCGCCTTCCTGGGAACCGACGCCATACAGATGCCCCTCATAGCCGACTTGCTTGTTATTGAGTAAAACGATTTGTCCCAGATTCATTTTAGTGGCGGATGCGCCGAAGACAACAATACTGCGCGGGCTGAAGAATTTTTCCATCGGGTTGCTCCTTTCGTTCGGCAAGCAAACAACGCCGCAGAGCCTCGGATCTTTTCCGGCTGCCGGACGTTGAGGTTTATAAGATAACAGGTCCGGGTGTGTCAAGCTGTAATCATTTAATGGAATATAATCAAATATTTCATGATGTTAAAGTTTGACGGGGATTGCGTTTTGCTGCTTTTTTTGCCCACTAACGATGAAATTTGTTAACCACGATCACTTTCACAAACACTGTTTACGCTCTGCCGGCTGCAAAACCTGCGGCCACCTGGCATGAAATAAATGTTTTGCTGACAGCTTCATCCAGAGGCGAGAGTTTTCCCGAGCATTTTATTCAAAAAGATTGCCCGAAAATTTGCGGCGCAAGATCAGCCCGCGTCGTTTTTTTAAACGCCGCAAGAATTGCACCTCCGGCCGCCGCCAAGAAGAAACTCGGACAATGTCTGGCGCGCCGCGGAAAAAAAATATAAAAAATTCTCCCGGTCCCCGGCTCCTGTTCCATTGCCGGCAGATCATCGCGATGTCTTTTCTTCGTTAAAAGAAACGTTTGACTTCTCGGGTAAAGCCAATATAATTCTTTCAAACGTTACGATTCGAATCGATCTTTCATCAACGTCGAATCCCGCTTACGCAGGACGAGCGTTAATTCTCCGCAGCTTGCTGCGAGGTGCTTGATCCCAGATTTGGCAGGCCCGGCAACTCATGTTCATTCTCAGCGTCACGCAAAGGTGGAATCATGAAAGGCAGGCAGCAATCGGATAATGATCTGGCTTCGAAAATTCAGGAATTGCGCCGCGAGCTCAAAGAGCTCAGGCAGTCGGAAATCAAAAGAAAACGAGCGGAGGGCGAACTCAAGGAAAGCGAACAGCGCCTGAAAAGCGTCATCGGCGGTTCGCCCATCCCCGCGTTTGTCATCGGCAAGAATCATCGCATCCTCTACTGGAATAAAGCGCTCGAAGAACTGACCCGGATAAAGGCGGAAGATGTCATCGGGACATCCCAGCAATGGCGCGCCTTTTACAGCAAGAAGCGCCCGTGCATGGCGGATCTGCTGGTGAGCCGCGAGCAGGCCAATCTTTCCAAGTGGTACACCGGCAAGTATACGAAGTCCAAACTGCTGGACGAGGCCTACGAAGCGATCGATTTCTTCCCCGAGCTGGGCCATCAGGGCAAGTGGCTGCGGTTTACGGCGGCAATCATCCGCAATGCGGCCGGTGAGCTGATCGGCGCCATCGAAACACTGGAAGACATCACGCGGCGCAAGAAGGCAAAAGAGGCGCTGCTTGCGGCGCACGAAGAACTGGAGGAACGCGTCAAATCGAGAACGGCGGAGCTGGCGCAGGCCAACGAAGCGCTGCTCAATGAACTGCTCGAACGTCGCCGGACTCAGAAAGCCCTCAAGCAGACCACCGACCACCTCTCCCTGCTTCTGGAATCGCTGCCGATTATTTCTTACACGCGGAAGGCCGATGATGATTTCGGCATCACCTTTGTGAGCAGCACCATCGAGGAGATCACCGGCTATCCGGCGCAGTCCTTCATCGAAGATGATCATTTCTGGACGGACCATATTCATCCTGACGACCGGACACGCATTATCGAGGAGCTGCAATCCCTGCAGATGAAAGGGACGCACCGCTATAGCTATCGGTTCCGGGTCATGGATGATTCCTACCGCTGGTTTTCGGACTACTGGCGGGTCGTCCAGCATCCCGCGGGTGGAGCGAGTTACATTGTCGGAGCCTGGCAGGATGTCACCGAGGATAAGAGAATTCGCCAAGAGGGGGAATTACGGCTCCAGCAGATGATTCAGACGCATAAGCTCACCGCGCTGGGCGAGGTCGTGGCCGGCGTCGCGCATGAGATCAACAATCCGGTCAGTTTTATCGCCTACAATGTGCCGGTTCTGGAAGAAATCTGGAACACGGTGGAGACGATTTTGTCCCGATCGAGCGCCCATCACCCCGACTGGGAAAAGCGGGGGCTGTCCTACGAAGAAGTCTGCACCAGCATGCAGGAGATCATCCAGGCGTTCAAAATCGGCGCCAATCGCATCAGCCGGGTCATCACCAGCCTGAAGGAATTTTCGCGCTCCGATGAAACCGCGCAGAAGAAACTGATTTCCGTGCCGGACGTGATTGCCGGTGCGCTGGTTATTGTCGGCGCGCAGGTCAGGAGGACCGTATCCCGGATTAATCAGGAGATTGCCGAAAAAGTTCCGCTCCTCCCCGGGCATTTTCAAAAAATCGAACAAGTCGTCGCCAATCTGCTCATTAATGCTCATCAGGCGATTGAGCCGGGGCAAAAGGGGCTCATCACCATCCGCTGCCGCTATATCGAACGCCTGAGGGCGGTGGTCGTGGATATCGAAGACAACGGGAAAGGAATTGAACGTAAAAATATGGATCATATTTTCGATCCTTTTTTTACGACGCGGCGGGAACTCGACGGCACGGGGCTGGGGCTTTCCATTTCCTACGGACTGATCAAAGAGCACCATGGCCTCATCAGTGTTCTGTCCCGTCCCGGCAAAGGCAGCCGGTTTTCGATTTACCTTCCTGTGGACGGTGAGACGAATCTTAATCTGTATCCCGCCCTCCTGTGCATCGATCACAATGTGAAGTACCTCAAGGAATTGAAGGCCAACTTCGTGGATGCGGTGATCTGGCGGTCGGAGCCCCAGGACACGCCTGCGGATATCCTCAATTTTCTCGCAGAAAATCCGGAAGTGGATATGATCGTTTCCGAAGTCCGGCTAAAGGGATTTGACGGATGGGATCTCGTGGAGCAGATCAAGACAAAATATCCGCTGCTGCCGGTAATTCTTTATTCGGCCGACCGCCGGGCGCTCCAGCCGCCATCCCGGATCAAGCTCGGGCCGGACTTTGTGCTCGCCAAACCGTTTCCTATTTTCGAGCTCCAGAAAGTCATCCACGAACTCGGGAGACAACATTTATGAAGATTTTGATTGTTGATGATGAAGACGTATCTCTGTCTTCGGTGAAGAGGATTCTGAAATGGCATGGTGTGCGGAACGTCGAAATTTGTGACAACGGCAAGGAGGCGATCAAAAGGATCCGTCGGGAGAACTTTGATATCGTCCTCCTTGATTTGCTTATGCCCGAAGTCGATGGGATGCAGGTGCTGGAATCGACGAAACCTTTCTGTCCGCAGACGGAGTTTATTATCCTCACTGCCGTGGATGATATTCCGACAACGGTGAAGGCGATGCGCCAGGGTGCTTACGACTATCTGGTGAAGCCAGTGGACAATGAACTGCTCTTTCTCTCCATCGAAAGGGCCTACGAAAGAAAAGGACTGCTGGCCGGTCTGTCCATTAACGCCAGTTGCGAGGCGGCCGACATTCCGCCGTCGTTTGCCGACACGGTCACGCAGAGCACCCAGATGAAAGCGTTGATTTCCTATGCCCAGGTGATGGCCAGAAGCGGCAATCCGATTTTGATTACGGGCGAATCCGGAACCGGCAAGGAATTGATGGCGCGGGGCATTCACCGGGCGGGTCCCGCCCCGGCCGGGCCTTTCGTGGCGGTCAATGTGTCCGCCATCCCGGCGACGATGTTTGAAAGTCAGTTCTTCGGCCACACCAAAGGTGCATTTACCGGTGCCGACGGGAATCATGCGGGTTTCTTTGAGCAGGCGGACGGCGGGACGCTGTTTCTCGACGAAATCGGTGAACTGCCGCTTAGCCTGCAATCGAAACTGCTGCGCGTTCTGGAGGATAAAACCTTTACGCCGCTCGGGGCAAGCCGTCCCCTGCGCGTCGATGTCCGGCTGGTTTCGGCCACCAACACGGAACTGGACCGTGCCTGTCAGGAAGGCAAATTCCGCATCGATTTACTGTTCCGCCTGAAATCGGCCTATATCTGTCTGCCGCCGCTTCGAGAGAGGCGAAACGACATTTCCCTTCTGGCCGCCCATTTTCTGCAAAAGGCCAATCAGCGCCATGGGAAAAATCTTTCCGGGTTCAGTTATGAAGCAATGAATCTGCTAATGCAAAAAGATTATCCCGGAAATATCCGTGAACTCTCGCAGATCGTCGAAAATGCCGTATTGCTCGCGGACGGGCCGATCATCGGGCCGGCGAATCTGGGGGCACAATCGCCTGTGGATCTGCCGCCGTCTCTGTCTTGCCGGCGTCTTTGCACGCTCAAAGAGAACGACGCCGCACACGTGATGTTTGTCCTGGATTCTACCGGCGGCAACCGCCGCGAAGCCGCCCGCATTCTGGGCGTGACACTCCGCCAGCTGCAAAGAAAATTAGCCGATTTGAAAAAAGACCTGAAGATCTGAAAAGCGGAATGAACCCATGACACCGAAAACGGGATATTGGCCCCGGGCGGAAATTAACCACGTCGCAGCACGCGACGGAGAATTAACGCTCGTCCCGCGTGAGCGGGATTAAACGAAGAGGAATGGGGCTGAAGGGCAGACAAAGGCGGCACTCCGCTGCCAGAACGGAACGCCGCCTTCGATTTTCTAAAGAACGTGGCAGGAACCACATTCGAGCTTGGTCTTTCCACCCTGATGTATTTTGTGGATTTCTGTTGAAAATTTTGTCGCCTCCGTTTTTGCCGCATCCGACTTATGGCATGAGAGGCAGGGCGCCGTCTTATCCACATCGGGGTGCTTTTTGGGCAGAATCGCGCCGAAATCCTTATGGCAGGCACCGCAGGCATTGTCCTTCAGCGGCATCCCAGCGGCCAGAACACCTGTGCTGCACACCGTAACGATCAATAAAATTCCGCAGAAATAAGTGACGAGTTTCTTCCCTATCTGCATAACCAAATCCTCCTTAATGGTATTATACTTTCGAGCATCAAAACGGCTCAGGCCGACTTTTACAGCTTACGGGTGATTCCGGAAAAGTCGTAAACAGCCGGTGACGATCATCAGCGCATAATGCTATATTACAGAATCTTATTCATCGGTCAAGCCTTCCCGTTCTGTCAAAACTCCGTCATACGCAATGACCGACGCAGCCGGTTCAGGATTCCAGAACGGCGTCCATCGTAATGGCGGCATTGAGCACCTTGGATACGGGACATCCTTCCTTGGCGGTTTTGGCCGCCAGGCTAAAGGCGTCAGGGGATGCCCCCGGGATTTTTGCCCGAACGTCCAGGTGAACAGCCGTGATGGAAAATCCCTCTCCTTGTTTTTCGATCATGACCGTTGCCGTTGTTTTAATGGTTTCCGCCGTGAGTCCCGCGCCGCCCAGTATTCCGGAGAGTGCCATGGAAAAGCAGCCGGCATGCGCTGCGGCAATCAATTCTTCAGGATTCGTGCCGGCGCCATTTCCAAACCGGGTGGCGAACGAATACTGCGTATCTTTTAACACGCCGCTGTCCGTCGTCAATGTGCCGTGGCCTTCTCTGATTGGACCTGTCCATACCGCAAACGCCTTACGTTTCATGCCTTGATCTCCTTTCAGATATCCTTTAACGTCCTTTGTCTTGAGGGTTCCCATCTCTTTTAGCCCGTTCCTTGACGAATCCTCCGGAAGGGGAACCCTAATGCGCCCGATTTGAATCGGTTTCCAAGTTGATGTCTGACTTGCCGGATACCGCCTTCATTTCACAAGGTCCGCCGGCCTCCGAATAATAGCTACTACTCTAGGTTATTTCTCTTTTAAGTATTGTCAACTTCAATTGATCTTTAAAGAGCGCAATCCCCACGCGAAATGTGCCCCTGATGAATTGCGCTTGATTAATTAAAAACAGTTATTATGTTGAGACAATGATTCATTAAAATGGCGGAAGTATACCCGCGCATGCCGGATCATTAGATTTTGATCCCGCTTAAGCGGACGAGCGTTAGTTCTCCGCAGCTTGCTGCGAGGCGGTTGATTTTATTGGAATGGGAGGTTTATGCAACACACAGGATTTTTTAAACAGGAGGCTTCCGCTGTTGGATTCGCGGGGTCTTTGTTCACAATAGCGCAAGGAAACGATAGGCGGGAGAATCGGCCAAAGATGATACGCTGGGGGGTGTGCCTCCTGATATCTCTTATGATATTGGTCTATGTGGCCTCGGCCGGCTGCGCTTTAGCATCGGCGGGCGATGCCAAAGCGGATGACGTTTACGCTGCGGATTTCACCCTGAAAGATTTAAACGGCAAAGATGTCAAGTTAAGCGACTACAAGGGGCGGCCCATCTTCTTGATTTTTATGACCACCTGGTGCCGGGACTGTCTTGCGTCTATCCCCACTTTAAAAGCGATCTATAACCGGTATCATGAAAAAGGTTTGGTCATGTTGAGCATCGATATCGAGGAGACGCACGCCAAAGTTGCGGCCTACTCTAAAAAACACGGTCTTCCTTATCCGATACTTCTGGACCCGGAGGGATCCCTTTCCAGAAAATACGGCGTCGGCGGCGTGCCGGTGAAGGCCTTAATCGATCGCAATGGCCGCATCATCTGTTGGAACTGCCGGTCTCTGGAGGAACAGCTGGAAAAGCAATTTGAACCAGCCGGCAAGTAGATTGATGTTTCTCCCCGGGGCGTCGGAAAAATGGCTTTCACATGATCGTCCCGGGAAATTTCGCAGCCGATAATTGAAGCCGTTACTGCTTCGGTTCCATCGGATATTGTGCATCCTTCCAGGCATGCCAGCCGCCCTTCAAAGCGCTCACTTTTTTGAAGCCCAGATCCAACAGTAATCGTGCCGCACGGGCACTTGTCGCTTCATCGTGTCAGGAGCAGTATGCGACGATTTCCGCTGCAGCCGGCAGCTCCGTGTACCGGCTTTTCAATTCATCTAACGGAATGCGGATGGCGCCGCGTATCTTGTAGGGGCTTGTGGAATAATCTTCCGCGGTACGAACGTCCAGGATAACGATCCGGTCGCCGCTGTCCATTTTTTCCTTCAATTCCTGGATGGTCATCCGGGGCATGCTGTCCGCTGCCGGGGTTGCCCGGGCTTCTGCCGGCAGAAAACTCGCGATGAGTCCGGCTGCAACTATCACAAGGAAAGATACGTTTGTCCATGATCTAAACGATATTTTAACCGCTGCAATCTTCTGGAACACTTCCCATGCCGGGCGAAAAGAACTTCTTATCATCGCTTTGTCTTTCATTTTGAAAATCCGCCAGTCCGCTGTTAAAATTTATGATCCTGCACTATTCGCTCAATAATTAGGTGGGTTAGGTTTTATTATTCTCCAGGTTAGTCTTATCTTTCCTTGTAGGGAAAGCAGCACTGCCATACAGCCAGACCGTCCTCTTCGTTACGGAGTTTCATGGTCCATTCGCCCTTGCTGATTTCAGAAGCGATGATGGCGCCGCCGACTTTTTTGCCGCGAACCTCAACCTTGTCGCCCTTGGCAAATTTGATCTTCTGATTATCGATCAACCATTTCGGTCCCATATAAACGGTCCATTTTCCACCTTCATCCGCGATAAACCGCATCTGCAGACCATCTTTCGACCCATACATTTTCTCGATTTTCTGCACGGTGCCTTTCATGGTGACCATGGCTTCATCACCGGTGAAAGTTCCGCCTTCACCGATATTGACCGGTACGCCGTAGCTCCACTCGGCTTTGCCGGCAAATGCAACACATGTCATCATCAAAACCGTAGCAATAACTGTTAACACGAATGCAGCCCACAATGATTTCCTCATATTTCGCTCCTTTGCTTTCATTTATTAACTAGCCCACCTAATTTTGAGCTAAAAAACTATCCGGAAAAACTTCGTTCACGCGCGTTGTTTCGATCGGCGCCTTTCTCTTTAAATAATTCTTACATTCGATCCTTGTAAGGGAAGCAGCACTGCCATACAGCCTGGCCGTCCTCTTCGCTGCGGATTCTCATGGTCCAGCCGCCCTTGCTGACTTCGGAAGCAATAATGGCCGCGCCGTATTTCTTTCCGCGAACTTCAACCTTGTCGCCCTTGGCTAATTTGATCTTCTGGTTCTCAATCAACCATTTAGGTCCCAAATAAACGGTCCATTTCCCACCTTCCTCTGCAACAAACTGCATCTGCAGACTGTTTTTATCGCCATACATTCTTTCAATTTTCTGCACGGTGCCTTTCATGGTGACCATGACTTCATCGCCGGTAAAATCCGAACCTTCACCGATATTGATCGGTGTGCCATAACTCCACTCGGCCTTGCCGGCAAATGCCGCACAGGCCATCATCAAAATAACTGCAAAAACTGTTAATACAAATAAAGCCTGCAATGATTTTTTCATATTTCGCTCCTCTGTTTCAATCTATTAACTAACCCATCTGATTTTGAGCTGCCGGTGAATCAATTACGGATAGGTCGTTCGCCTGTTCCCGACGCACTCTGATTAAAAACCCTTTGTTCTCGAGACTTTCGTCCACCTGCCGCCTTCCATTCCTCTTTCCGATTCATCAAAAACCATGATTTTATTCTCTTAGGCAGTAGCGCGAACCCATGAGCCCTTTCGTCTCGGCTTTATGCTACCTTGCCGATTTTGTTATGAAGGTAAGCTACATAAGAGTAAATGGCAACGGCAGTTATATGTCAGTTTATTGGTAGGTAAATTCTATAGATCAAATTCAGGTTATTCAGATCCTTTTGTTTCCCGGAAACATGTCTGCCTGGCCGGAATCAGCAGATTGCGCCGACTCCGGCTATTTTGGAGGGAATTAATCGACCAGGCTTTGGTCGCTCACAGCAGACTCGTTTTTCAAAGCATTCGCCTCGCTGTCGATGCCCAGCAGTTCGATTTCGAAAATGAGTGTACTCTGGGGCGGGACCCGGCTGGACTGACGCCTCCCGTAAGCCAGGTCCGGCGACACGAAGATCTGCCACTTCGCTCCGGTCTTCATGGAGAGGAGCGCTTCCTGCCATCCTCGCATCAGGCTGCTTAAAGGAAGGGAGGCGGGGTTCCCCCGGGTGTAGGAATTGTCGAATTCCTTACCGTTGATAAGTGTCCCGCGATAGTGGACCGTAACAAAATCGGACGGCTTCGGTACGGTGCCCGAACCCTCGACCAGTACTTTGTATTGAAGGCCGCTTTTCATCTCCCGGACACCCTCCTGCCTCTTATTTTGTTCGAGGAAAGCTTTCCCCTCCTTCAGGTTCGTATCAGCGTACCGGCGGGCAAGCTGATCCTGCCGCACCATGAGCTTTTTGCGCATCTCCATCAAGTTTTGTCTGATATCTTCGGGACCGATGACCGGCTGCCTGTTTTCCAGCGCGTCTTGTATGGCCGCCATGAGGGTGGGTAAGTCAATGTCCACTCCCTGCCGTTTTATGTTCGATCCGAAATCATACCCGAGACTATAACTGTCCTTTGTCTTTTGATCCGCGAACGGCTGGGCTCCAATCCGACAAAGCGGGATGAAAAGAAATAAGCTCACCACGATGACAGAAAATCGTTTCATGGATACCCCTCATGTTGTGTTAAATCGGCCTAATTGCCTATTGAATACATTTCCCGATTGATTTGGGCTGGCACATTTTTCCATTGACCCACTTGGCCTCTGAAAAATCGGTCTTTGTCATATAAGCTCCGGCAAGATTTGCACCTGTCAAATTTGCCCCGGTGAGATCCGCACCGGAGAGCACGGCATCGGTAAACCTCGCGCCGGAAAGATCCGCGTTGGACAGATTGACGTTCTTCAGATTGGCGCCGGACAGGTCGGCACGGCTGAGATTGGCGCCCGAAAGATTTTTGCCGGATAGATTGGCGTGGCGCAGGTTGCAGCCTTCGCAGGATTTCGATGCTTTGATCTTTTCCACGTCGGTTTTATCAAAAGCCATCGCGGGACTAACGCCCGCCGTCAGGAGTGCGACGGTGAGAGCAAGAACCATGACAGTTCTCCGAATCAGGCGTTCAACTGTTTTCATCCGCATTTGCTCCGTTCTCCTTCTCTAGGAAAAATTTTGAAAAACAGAGGCGGGAAAATCCTTCGCGGTTCTCCCGCCCCTGCCTGCGTGATATCTACCGGGTGACTTTGTAAGGCCGCATCATTTCATTGTCCTCGTGGTCAAGGATATGGCAGTGCCAGACATATCCGGGTCCGCTGGCGGGATTGAATGTGTAAAAGTTCGACCCCGGTCTTGCCAGAAACTTGGGAATGCTGGTCGGTGTCCAGCGCGCCAGAAGCCGGGTCACCTTTCCGGGGAAGGCCTTGCCCGTATCCTTCCAACCCGCTTCCTCCGGAGCCGGAGGTGTGCGGTCTCCCAAAAGGTAGGGACTGATTGCCGGGTTTCCTCCGAGCGCCCCGTCCGTATTGGGCACATTGTAGGGACGAGGAGGGCCGTAAGCGGGGCAGGCGACGCCACCGGTGCATGCCGGATTAAAAGCTGTGGCGGCCGGGAATGCCGCCCCCCACGCATCATAGTACCCGCCGGTGAGAGTTGCTACATCACCGGCAAAAGTCTCTCTGTTCAGGATCTGGAACTGTACGAGATGCGTGTGCATCGGATGAGCGTCCGCCGTCAGATTGATGATTTCCCAGAGCTCGGTAGATCCCACCCGCGGCAGTTCACTGACTCCGTCTGCGGGAAAATCTGCGGCAATGGTCGGAGACGATAGGCCATTCCAATGCGTGTTATTGACCAGCACCTCTACCGGACCGCCCGGACCTTCGTGCTCTTTGAGGACGAGCTGTCTCACTTTGCTGATCGTCACTCCGGACGAGAGGTGTCCCTGGCCGTCGGCGAGGCGCACGATCGGCAGCGGTCTCCTGCATCCGCCGGCCGCCGGGTTGCAGCTCGCATCGCTTCCTCTGAGCGGAATAATCTCGAATTGCATGATCTTGTTCACATTCAACTGTCCGGCATCAACGCCCGGAATGAGACCGCCGGGATACGGCCCCGGAGCGTTGTTGATGAGCGTGATTTTCTGTCCCGCCCGCAATCCGGAAAAATCCACGATGACGTAGTTGCGCTCGCCGGGAGCGATGAAAACTTCCGCGGGCAGCACGGTTCCATCCGGCCAGGTTTCGCCGGATGTGACGATCGTTTTCCCCGTGACATTTACGGGGGCATCCAGGTAGTTATCATCCTGGCCGACGATATAGACACGGGGAGCCGGTTCACCGGGTGCGCCGAAACTCATCCGGTACATGCGGGCATTGGAGCCGTCGAGCAAACGAAACAGATAGCGTCTGGGTTCGACCTGAAGTTTCGGCCAGGGCGCGCCGTTGACGATCACCACATCGCCGAAAAATTCCGGATTCCAGAAGGGATGAATGTTCGGATTCGGCGGAGGTCCGTTCAGGCAGGGGTCGTTGACCGTGCCGTCTCCGCAGAGCGCAGCCGGATTGGCCGGGTTTCCGTTCGGGCTTCCGTCCGGGAAGAAAAGCTGCCCGTTAGTGTCAAACTGCCGATCCTGAATGACCATTTCTATTTCATAGGCGCCGGCAGGCAGGTTCCGGGGTTCAAGAAGCGGTTCCCGGATGAAGTAAAAAGCCGCCAATCCGCTGTAAACGTTGGTGCGGGTAATGCCCAGCGCGTGGTCGTGAAACCAGAGGGTTCCCGGCTCCTGCAGATTCGGATAGATGTAGGTCGCTTCGCCGGGGGCAGGCGCGCCGTAGGTAAAGAAATCCTTTCCTTTTTGGCCGGTGGGGGTAAACCACTGCTCCGGTCCGCCGTCAACACCCGAAAAATTTTCCGCGCCATGCAGATGAGCGACGGCGGGAACGGGTCCGGCAAAGGGCTGACAGCACGGATTGCCGGAATTGGCCGGGAGGGTGCAATCAACGGCCATTCCGCCTGCAACGCACTGCATCGGCCCCGTGTTGCCGAGGGGATCCGCCCAGTGAATCGACTGGTCCGCGGTAATGAGGCCCTGGACCAGCCCGTCCTGGAAGGGCGGACCTTGAATGTTCGCCGGGTTGAAGCTGGGCAGATGGTTCACAAATTTGACGCGGGTCTGGACGAATCTGCGGGCTTCGAGGGTAACCGCGGGCCAAAAAGCGGGACCCAATACTCTGCCGGTGAATGAGTTCGTTGTCTCGTATGCCCAGACGCGGGTTTTGGGATAACCGGGAAGCACCGGCTGTTCGATTTCCTTCATCGTCACGGTTAGAAAAGGATTCGCCGCAGCGTTAACTCTGGGGAGCGTCGCGTTGTAGCCGGGACCGAAAACGGGGAGCGGTTGTGTAAAAGCAATCGTGCCAAAGATGCCGTCTCCGGGCAGCCAGATCTGCGGTACCCGGTCGCTTCCCCAGACGGGGCCCGCAGCCAGACTTCCGCAGAGAAATACGGCAAGCAAGAAAGACTGGGCAAAATGTTTTGTCAATATTTGCGTGTTCATAACTTCTTCTCCTTTCCGATGTTAAATCAAATAACCTGTTTTTGTGATCAAGGGTTTTGTGACCCGCCCTCATCGATTTTGCGGACTTCAAAAAGATTCTTCTTGGGCAGTTTTAAGTTAAGTTGCCGGATCATTGGGTCAATTGATAAAAAATTGGTAGAATATTGGCACAGGAGGATAGGTGCTTAAGGCTCGCTCTATCAGGGAATCAACGTTGCTTTATTCAACATGCCCCAGCCGAAAAATTCTTTATGCCTATAGGAAGGAAGTTTCTCTTTTTGTGTTTCGGTAGGATTTAGCTACCATTAAGCTGACAGTTTATGATGATTGCCTATTGAACTTTCCTGATTTATCTTCATTTCAAAGCAAATGAAGTATTCCCCGAAATGGAGATCGGCGACGTGGGTATGAAGAAAAGAATAATTTTTCTTTTAATATGGCTTCTTTTCCTGTCGGTTTTTCTGGGAAGCCACTATCACTTTTGCCACTACCATTCACAAAATTGCTCCGTCTGCTCGCTTAGCCAGCCGATGCTTATTCCCCCTTCGGCGACCGCTGCCGACAGCATCGAACCACTCCTCGTAACCTCGCTGTTCTTTCCATCCGTGGCCCCTGCCCCGGATCATATTTTATCCATCACGCCCATCAAGGGCCGTGCTCCGCCGATCCATTCCTGAGAAGACCTTTAGTCGTCGTCGAAATATTTTCCGAACCGGAAATGGCACCCCAAAGGCAGCCGGTGAAATCGTCTGAATCAAGGGACGTTTATAACATCAGGGAGAGCCCATGAAAAAACGGATGATCATTCTGTTGACAATTGTCCTTCTCCTGGGGTGCGCCGCAGAACGCACCGATGAGCCGAAAATCGTTCTCAGCCAATTGAAAGTCGGTGAATCGGTTTATGTCTGCGGATGCCCCATGATGTGCTGCAATTCGATCTCCCGGAACCCCGGCCGATGTGTCTGCAATGTTCCGTTCAGGCTGGGCACCGTCACCACGATCAGGGACGGCAAAATCCATGTCACGGTTTCCGGTCGCGAAAAGGTGCTTTTCATTAAAAACAAGTAATTGAGTCTGATGCTTCACTTTTTATGGCTGATTTGTATCGCGCCGCGGGTTTTCCAAGTGAAGCCGATTGAGGAAACGTAAAAAGGGATCTGTTAAGCAAAATGCCCTTTTTAATATAGAAAATTATTCTATCATCAATGCGATAAACAACCACCGCTCACGGGGTTGTGTAAGTCGTGTTGCGTCTTCCCATCAGCTTCTGCATCCAATCCGCTGCCGATCATCAGGCCAAACGTCCGGACAATTACTGCAAGAATGGAGGTTGGGTTTCATGAAGCTGAGATTATACCCATTGATCGTTTTCCTGTTGGTCCTCGCGTGTTTCTTTGCCCACGCCGAAGAGCCTGCTCAAGAACAGAAAGCTAAAACAATGGATCTGGAGGACGTCGTGGTCACGGCAACGCGAACGGAGAGGACGACGGAAGACATTCCGGCCGCTGTGAGCGTCGTGACCAAAGAAAAAATAAAAGATACGAGAATGTTCAACCTGAAGGATGCCCTGACCGGAATTCCCGGCGTGCAGGCCGAGTCGAAAAATGGGGGATACGATTCCCGGCTGATCATCCGGGGCGCCGGCCTGAAGGCAAGATACGGCGTTCGGGAAATCATGATCCTGCTCGACGGCGTGCCCATTACCGACCCGGACGGGATGTCCCGGCTGGATTTTGTTGATGCGGAGATGGTCGACCGGATCGATGTCGTCAAAGGGCCCAATTCAACGCTTTACGGCGCGAATGCCGCGGGCGGCGTGATCAACATTATCTCCAAGAGCCTTTTTGAAGAGATCAAGAGCGCCAAGGTCGGATACGGCAGCAACAACACGCAATTGTATAACGGGATTTTCGGGACCCATTTCGGGAATACCTATGTTTCCGTTTCCGGCAGCCGGCGCTCAACTGAGGGCTGGCGGGAGTGGAATGAATTCAGCACGAACCAGGGAAGCCTGAAAGTCGGACATCTTTTCAGCGAAAAGGCGTCCATGGAAGCGACGGTCTCGCTGACCAAGGCGGACCTGCAGCTGCCGGGGGCGCTTACCCTGGGACAATTCGAGAACGATATCAGCCAGCTCACCACCGAACCCTGGCGGAATATGGGCCGTTACAGCAATATCTTTTATTCCAGTGTGAAGGGGGAAATTGAGCTGGGAAATTTCAAACTCAAGCCGCTGGCCTACTTCCAGTGGTGGCAGCACTATCATCCCGTCACAGGGTTGATTAACGACGGAGGAGCCCAGGTCTACGGAACGGATCTTCAGACCGATTTCAAACACGCCATAGGGCCGGTGAAGGCCATCGCCACTGCGGGGATTGCCGGTCAAATCGACAAAACCGACGGCGACAAATACACCTACCGTGATTTTGTGGCGAGCCCCGGCGGACGGCTTTTGTACACCACCTCGGACGAAAAAGGCAGTTTCGCCGAGAATGAAAAAAATACGATCAGCAAGTGGGGGGTCTATCTGCAGGAGTCCCTGAGGCCTTCGGAAAAGTGGATCATTGATATCGGCGTAAGATATGACCAGGTTCTCTTCAACATCCACACGGAACAGTTTACGGAGTATAGCTATGCAATGGGGCGCTATATCCCGAATCGGCAAACGATTCTCAGGGATACAACCTTCGAGCGCTTGAGCCCCAGGATCGGCGTGGTCTATAAGGCGTTGCCGTTCCTGAACCTGTACAGCAATATATCGACCGGTTTCCAGACGCCCCAAACCTCGGAACTCGGCCTGAATCCGGATCTGGTGCCGTCCAAAACCTACAACTATGAAACCGGCTTCAAGGCAAGGTTTGCGGGCGGCCACGGGATCGACTTGTCCCTGTTCTACATCAATGTCGAGGACGATATTGTCCAGACGCAATTGCCGAACAATGAATCCTCTTACAGCAATGCGGGACAGACGCGCAAAAAAGGGATCGAGCTTGCGGCGCACGTTCAGCCGCTCAAGGGGCTCTTTTTCGGAGGCGCCTATACTTACAGTGATTTCACCTTCGCGGAATTCAACGAGGTCATCAACGGTGTGAACTTCAGACGCGACGGCAACCGGCTTCCTTATATCCCCATGCACCAGTACTCACTGTTTGCGGCCTACAAGCATTCGTCGGGGCTCCGGTTCCGGCTCGAGGCAAACACATGGGGCGAGTATGAAGTGGATAACGCCAACTCCGAAAAATACAAGGGGTACTCCTTCATCACCAACGCCGTGGTCGGCTATGAGTGGAAGGGGCTGGATCTCACCTTCGATGCCTACAATATCTTCAATACCAGGTATGCCATGGAAGTCACCAAGGAGTCGGGCGGAGATGCGAAGTACCGGCCCGGCGGCCCGCTGACTCTGATGGCGCGTCTGAGCTACAAATTTTAGGAGGAGTGATCGTGAAGACAAAAATCATCATTTTCTTTGTCCTGGCCCTCGCGGTTTCCTTTCTGGCAGCGAACTGGCGGTGGGGAGACTCAGCCCACTCTATCGGGCTGATCAAAGCCTCAGGTGGCGAGGCCAGGCATCCGGCTTTCCTGGAAAGTGGAAAAGACAGCTATATGCTGATCGCCACCGCTACCGTCATCCCGCCTTATCGCGGAAATGCGCGGGTCGTCCTGGAAGGCGAGCCCCGCCTGGAACATAAAATCTATTTTTCCGGACCCGCCATGGACCTGGGACTCAGACGAAATCCGGAATTCCGAGACAATATTCTCTATAACCTGCAACCGAGAGACAGCATCGCGCTGTGGGTGGAGATGAAGCCGCCCAGGATCGACCCGGTCTGCGGGATGGTCTATGAAGAGGGGTTCAAAACGATTTCCTATCGGGGAAAGGAATACGTCTTTTGCGCGGAGGGCTGTGCAGATGCATTCCTGCGGAATCCTGAAAAATATATGAAGAAACAAGGCGTCCGGGGCAAGTATCATCTGGCCTTTTACGACACGAAAACCAGCCGGTCGGTGCTCGATGTGCCGATTGTTTTCCGGGGAAAGGGGGGAGTCGGAAATGCAGGACACCACGAGCACTAAGAAGATTTTCTTTTTAAGCATGAGAACCTGGATCCTGATTGCCGGCATCCTTCTTTTCATGCCGCCGCTGTCGTTTTTGTTCCAGCTCACCCAGGACAGCAGCTTTTGCGGGTCCTGGTGCCCGCGCATGTTTTTCACCTGGCGCAGCGGGACAAGCGGCGGAATGTTTCTGCTGGGGATGCTGAGAAGCTTCATGGGCGTCGCGCTGGTTCTGGGAATCCTGGCGAGCACCTTTTTTCTGGGGCGTCTCTGGTGCAGTCACCTCTGCCCCGTGGGCGGCGCGACGGAACTCGGCAGCCGCCTGGTCCCGAAGAAGTTCAAGATTCCCCTGGACGCTGTTCCCGCGCCTGCCGTGCGCTATGGCTATCTTTCCGCTTATCTGCTGCTGCCGGCGCTGGGCCTGGGAAGCCTCTGTTGTTCCTACTGCAATTTTGCCACGGTTCCAAGGCTTTTCGGCGCGGCCTTTTCCCAGGCGGATATGGCGTTCTTCTTTCGGTCCGCGGGCCTCGTCAACCTGGGGCTCCTCGTAGGTCTGGGTTTTTTGACCCGCGGCGGCCGGGGCTATTGCAATCTCCTTTGTCCCATCGGGGCGCTCGATTCTCTGGCCAACCGTTTGGGCGATAAGTTCGGCCGGAGGATGCGGGTTGACGCCAGCCGCTGCAACGGCTGCGGCCAGTGCCGGGAGGTCTGCCCGGTCTGGGCCGTCGAGGTCGGCGAGCAGGCGCGGATCAACCAGTTTTCGTGCGTGCCCTGCGGGATGTGCAGGACGGCGTGCCCGCAGCATGCCGTGCATTATGGATTGCAGAAGGAAGCCGGGGCGGAAGTAATCCGGGAAGTTCCCTCGTATGGCCTGACCCGGCATAACGGAAAGGATCTTGCCTTATGAAAACCTGGGGGCGAAAAATATTTATTTTTCTCGCGGCGCTGGGCACGACCTTGGCGGGTCTCTATCCCTCTCGCGGATGCACCGGCGGATGTGCCGGCTGTTTTCATTGCGCGGGACTGGGTGGAGCCGCGGCTCTCCTGGTAACGATCAGCGTCGTGAGGAAAAGGAAGCAGGGCGAAAATGCAGGAAATGGCGTGGGGGAGCCGTAATGGACTCCGCGGTGAGGCAGGCGGAAGGAATCCAGGGCTTTTGAGAAAAGGAATATAAAACAAAGGGAAACATAGGTCGGCGAGCCGAGGGAAATGCAGGAAAACAGGCATGGTCCCGGAGGCTGCGTCCTGCATGCTGTAGGCCTCCAAAGCCGATTTACGGACATCATAAGGGATGGGGTGTAAATATGGAATGGCTGAAACTGGTTGTTGATTATGGCGTCATCGGCCTCTTGCTGGCGATGAGCGTCATCGCCGTGGCCGTGGCTATCGAGCGGCGTCTCTATTACGGCAGGGTCTCCCCGGACGCCTTTGCGGACAAAAAATCGTTGGAGCTTGCCCTGACGCGGAAGCTGCACATTCTGGCGACGATCGCCAGCAATGCCCCGTACATCGGCCTTCTGGGGACGGTGCTGGGAATCATGCTGACGTTTTACACGATGGGCCGCGACGGGTTTATGGACACGGGCAAGATCATGGTAGGGCTTGCCCTGGCGATGAAGGCGACCGCCGTGGGGCTGTTGGTGGCCATCCCGATTCTGACCTTTTACAATTTTCTGGTGAGGCGGGCCAAGGAACTCATTTTTAAATGGGAGATAAAAAATGGACGAGAAGGAATTTGATTACATCAACGTCATCCCCTTTATCGACATCATGCTGGTGCTTTTGACGATTGTCCTCACAACGTCAACCTTCATTGCGCGGGGCGCGATTCCGCTGGAGCTCCCTAAGGCGACAAGCCAGAAGGCCGGCGCGCTCAAAACCGTCTCGATCGAAATCGACCGCGGGGGCGCCATCTACCTGAACTCCCGGCCCGTGGCGCTGACGATGCTCCAAGACGAGATCCGTTCGTTTGGTCCGGAAATGCCCATCCTGATCCACGCCGACCGGGGGCTTGCCCTGCAAGTCTTTGTCGACGTCATGGATGTGATCCGGAACGGGGGATTCAAAAGAATAAGCCTGCAAACGGAAGTGAAACAATGAACCTTCAGCTAAAAGGATTCTGCTTCTCGGCGGGTATCCATGGGGGATGCCTCCTGCTTTTTGTCCTGCTGCAATTGCTGGTTGCGGCGCCGAACAGGATGGCCGTCATTGACTTCACCTTTGCCGGGGATGCCTCCGGGGCCAGGCAGGTGCAGGCGCCGGCGCCCGCGGCGGCTGAGCCCCGGCGTGTTGCAGCTGTGCGGCAAAAAAGGATTTTGGCCGATCAGAAGCCCCGGGAAGCGCCCCCACGCGATCACACGCAAAGCGACAAGATCGAGCCGGGCCCGGCCGAGGCCGCAACAGAGACGATCTCGCCCAATGGCGAAGAATTGGCCCGACCGCGGGCGGCAGCGGGAGAAGCGACCGGGGATGGCGCCGTTCATGCGGATGCGGCTCCGTCGCCGGCGGGGCGGACGGCGGGTCCCGGAAGCGGCGTCACGCCGGACCAGTCCCGGGCGGTTTATCTTAAAGAGCATTTTGTCTATATCCGTGACCGGATCACCCGCAACATCCTGTATCCGGAGATGGCCAGAAGAATGGGCTGGTGCGGGCAGGTCAAGATCGCCTTTATTGTCTGCGAAGATGGGGGCGTGAATGAGATCAGAGTGGTCGACAGTTCCGGTTTCGGGGTGCTGGACCGGAATGCCGTGGAAACGGTGAAAAAAACGGCGCCTTTTCCCCGGCCGCCGGTCCGTGCGGAAATCAGAATGGCGGTGACCTATCGGTTGAACTGAACGCGAAAGTCTCGTCCGCTTGGGTAGGATTTAGCTATGAATACCCTCCCAGTTTATCGTGATTGCCTACTGACCTTTGCCGCCTTATTTTGAAAGTAAGGTCCGTTGTTTTACCGGCGGCAAAGCATGCAGGGCGCGGCCTTTGATTCGAGAGATATGATTGCGTCATGGCGCAGAATTCAATAAAGCGGGGTAAACATTTTTGAACATCGGTATCCCCAAAGAAACATATCCTGATGAACAGCGTGTCGCGCTGATACCACCGGTTATTTCCAGACTCGCGGCGGCCGGTTTTACAATTCTGATACAAAAGGGTGCGGGAAGGCTTGCCGGTTTTCCAGACGAGGACTATCAGGCAAAAGGGGCGATCATTGTTCCGGAGCGCCAATCCCTGTTTAGCCAGAGTGACTTTATTTTTTTTGTGCACGCCCTCGACGAGGAGGGAAAAATCAGTCAAGCCGATCTGGACCTGATGCATCCGGGACAGATCCTGATCAGTTTATTGAATCCGCTTGCCTTCCCGGACGTGGCCAGGACTCTCGCCGAAAAAGGCATTGACGCCTTTGCCCTGGAACTCATCCCCCGCATCGCACGGGCGCAAAGCATGGACGTGCTCTCGTCCATGGCGACGATTGCCGGCTATAAAGCCATCCTGCTTGCCGCGGATCATCTTCCCCGCCTTTTCCCGCTCATGATGACGGCGGCGGGCACGATTCTGCCCGCAAAGGTTTTCGTCATCGGAGCGGGCGTTGCGGGACTGCAGGCGATTGCCACTGCGCGCAGGCTGGGAGCAGTCGTTCAGGCCTGGGATGTCCGTCCGGCAGCCAAAGAGCAGGTGGAAAGCCTCGGGGCCAAGTTTGTTGAATTTCCAGTGGAGAACGCAGATTCCGAAACCGCAGGCGGTTATGCCCGGACGATGGATGACCTCTTCTATTTAAGGCAGCGTGAACTGATGACCCCGGTCATTGTGGAGAGCCACGTCATTGTGACCAGCGCCGCCGTTTTCGGAAGCCGGGCGCCGATTCTTATCACCGAAGATATGGTGCGAGGGATGCAGCCGGGCGCCGTGATCGTTGATCTGGTGGGAGAGCAGGGGGGGAACTGCGAACTGACCGAGGCCTGTAAAATAATTGTTCGGCACGATGTGACGATCATCTCACCCGCCAATCTGGCCTCGACGGTTCCCTATCACGCGAGCCAGATGTTTGCCAGCAACCTCGCCAATTTTGTCCTGCATTTAACCGGCCAGGGCAAGACGCCGCCCGCCGATTTTGACCGGGAGGATCAGATCGTCCGTGAAAGCATGATTACAAGAGGGGGCGAAGTCGTTCACCCCGCGGTGAATAAACTGCTCGACGCGCGGGCGTCGGTTTCGACCCGGGGAGGAAGAACATGATGGATGCCTTTATCATTGCCCTCACCATTTTTGTTCTGGCGACCTTTGTCGGATTTGAAGTCATTACCAAGGTGCCGCCTATCCTGCATACGCCGCTTATGTCCGGAGCCAACGCCATTTCCGGCATTACGATCATCGGCGCGCTCATTGCTTCCGGAACGGGAGAATCCCTTCTCATTTCGATTTTGGGATTTGTTGCGCTCGTCTTTGCGACGATCAATGTGGTCGGCGGATTCTTCATCACCCACCGGATGCTGAATATGTTCAAACGAAAGGAATAAAGGTGGAAAACGTTTACGAAAATATAGCCTATCTGGTCGCCTCATCCCTTTTCGTCTTCGGGCTGAAAGACCTGGCGCATCCGCGGACTGCGCGCCGGGGCAACCTGCTTGGTGCGCTCGGCATGCTGATTGCCGTGGTCGTGACCCTTTTCGACCGGCAGATCCTCAGCTATGAAGTGATTATCGCCGGACTCGTCATCGGTTCTGCGGCAGGCTTGATCATGGCTCAAAAAATTCAAATGACCGCCGTGCCGCAGATCGTCGCCCTGTTCAACGGTTTGGGCGGCGGGGCGTCCGTTCTTGTGGCCGCCGCGGCATTTGCCGAAGCGATAACGCTCAAGCAGGTTCCCACGGTTCAATTTACCATTGCATCGGCGGCGGCCGGGTTCATCGGCGCCGTAACGTTCTGGGGCAGTTTGCTGGCCTTCGGCAAACTTCAGGGCGTCATAACCGAAAAAGCCGTGCGTTTCCCGGGACAGGACGCCCTCAATATCGCTCTGCTCATGATCATCGTCCTGTTCGGCACCGTATTGACCATCGATCCTTCGGCCCTCTGGGCCTACTGGGTACTGGCGGCAGTTTCGTCGGTGCTCGGAATTACGTTGATTCTACCCATCGGCGGTGCCGATATGCCGGTGATTATTGCGCTGCTCAACTCCTACTCGGGCCTTGCCGCGGCGGCGACCGGGTTTGTTCTGTCCAACAATATCCTGATCATTTCCGGTGCGCTCGTGGGCTCATCAGGGGTGATCCTGACTAAAATCATGTGCAAGGCCATGAACCGGCCTTTCGGGAAGTGTGTTTTCGGAAGGACGGGAGGGGCGTCTCCGGCCGGAAAAAAAGAAGCGGATATTTATGCCGGGCAGGTCAAATCAGCAAGCCCTGAAGAAGTGGCGATGATCATCGACGCCGCTCACCGCATCGTCATCGTGCCCGGGTACGGGATGGCCGTTTCGCAGGCCCAGCACGCCGTCAGTTCACTGGCCGTGCTTCTGGAGTCGCGCGGGAAGGATGTTGAATTCGGTATTCATCCGGTTGCCGGACGCATGCCGGGTCATATGAACGTGCTGCTTGCGGAGGCGAACATTCCGTATGACAAATTAAAAACGATGGACGAAATCAATCCGACTTTCGACCAGACCGACGTTGTTCTGGTGATCGGCGCCAATGACGTTGTGAATCCCCTGGCCCGAACCGATCCTCAAAGCCCGATTGCCGGAATGCCGATTCTCAACGTGGATCACGCCCGTACGGTGATCGTGATCAAACGCTCTTTGAGCCCCGGATTTGCCGGAATTCCCAATCCCCTGTTTGCGGCAGACAACTGCATGATGCTGTTCGGCGACGGGAAGGGTGTTATCCTCGAGCTGATCACGGCGATCGAAGCGTCGTAGGGACGAATAATTCCTTCCTTTTATTCGCAAAGTCTTCCAAATCACGTTGAGAAAAACAGGTTGGCCGTTGACACAAGACATTGCTTGACCTATACTCGGTATCAGCAAAAAGGATGCACTATTCAGCCTTTCATCCGCGGCATCTGTAATCCGACTTTACCGTATGCATAAGGAGGGAAGCATGTCACATCGCTCATCAAAGAGAACTGCCGGAATTGCCATTATCCTTTTAATGTTGATGTTAATTTTTGCCGGGGTTGTCCAGGCCTTCACCGTCCAAAAAATCGGTGACAAGGGACTCTATCCGCAGCCGGGCGGCGATCGTCATAACAGCTATGCCTGGTGCATGGGCATTCTTCATCATTCCGACGGAGATTACCTCTATGTTGGAAGTAATCGGGATATTGTATATCTCGTTTCGGCCGGCTTTTTTCGGACGACCAAAAACACGACCGATTTTGCGACAGTCAAGAATTATATCGAAGGTTTTTTCGGCAGCGACATCGGTACGTACCCCACCCAGGCAGACGTGGATCTTCATCCCCGAATTTTCCGTCTTAAGCTCAACGCGGCGGCTGATTGGGAACTGATCTATGCGTCACCCAACGCCCAGGGAATTATCCCGCTGGAGCTGGGCTACCGCGGCATGCAGGTCTTTACGGACACGGCCGGGGAAACGGCGCTTTACATCGTGACCGATTCCGGCGCCACCAAAGTGTCCCGGGTCTTGAAAATCTCGGCGGATTCAGACCCCCAGAATGTTGTAGTCAAGGAAGTCTTTCGTATTCAGGGTACAGCCAGCCTGCGGCCCATTGCCGTCCATAACGGGAAGCTTTATATCGGCGCCAACAATGACATTTATGAGGCCGTAAATCCGGAGGCGATGGGCGACTGGACAAAAATAGCGGCCGACAGCGATTTCGGCGGCCTTGTCGCCGCCGGCAGAAAAGCGATGCTCTGGCAGTTTGCCAGTTTTAACGGTTATCTCTATGTGACCCTGTCCGAAGACGTCGATCCGGCAGCGTCCCAGACGGCGGATAACGGCGGAGCCTGGCTTTTCAAAGGGAAATTTGATACTGCACTGGCCCGGTGGGTCTGGACGCCCATCATTGCCGACCAGTCTCTGTTTCCCGCCGCATCCTATCCCAAGGGACTGGGTAATCGATTCAACACAACCCTTTCCCTGGCTTCTTTCCAGGACAGTCTTTATATCGGGACACTCATGACCTTTCCCTCCCTCATTGGTTCGGGGAAGGCGGAGTTGATTTTGCCGAACCGGATTCCTCCCCAGATTTATCGGATCAGTAAGACGGACGTCTGCGCCATGGTAATCGGCGATACGGCGGGTCCAACCAGGAGCACGATTTTCCCGTCGCGGATCGGAAATTATGGGGCGGGTTTCTTCCAGCCCAATATTCTTCAGACGCTTTCTCCGGACGCCGCCATTCGCGACACAAATTTCTCTTTCAATCAATACCTATGGTGGATGGCCCAGTACAACGGGAAACTTTACGCAGCAACTTTCGATTTGCGCGTCTTTCTCAAGTACGTTACCCGCGCCAACCTGGAGACGGCAGGCGTGATCGCTCCCGGCGACGATGCAGCCTGGCTTACGGTTCAGACGGCTCTGCAGGCGATAGAATTATATAATGATAATCCACCGGGCTGCGACATCTACTACACCTCAGACGGAGTGAATTGGTCTGCCTTGACCCGGGACGGTTTTGGCGACCCGTTCAATTACGGGGCCCGGGTTCTGTTGCCGTCGACCATTGCCGCGCATCCGCTTTATGTCGGAATGGCCAATCCCTTTTTCGGTGCGCAGGTTTACACCGTGTCCGACACAACCGCGGCAGCAGCCCCGGAAAGCGGCGGGGGCGGGGGCGGCTGCTTCATCGCAACGGCGGCCTTCGGTTCATCGCTCGACTCCCGCGTTGTCATTCTTCGCTCTTTTCGCGATCAGTTCCTTCTTCAGAGCGCGCCGGGCAGATTCTTTGTCCGGTTCTACTACAGCCATTCGCCCGCAGCCGCGCGTTTCCTCGAAAATCATGAGGGGCTGAAACCTTTCGTCCGCCTGGGACTTCTGCCTGCTATCGGAATGTGTTATCTTTTCATTCACGGTCTTGGCGCTCCGGCGATTTTTCTTTTTGTCGCAATTGGCACGGCCCTGCTTTTGATTTTCCGCAGCCGGCGTCGATCCGCGTGAGCGGGCTTGATACGGATAGCTGATTCGCGGGCGGCCGGCCAAGTTCATTTCTTTTAGGAGCGGCGACGTCCGGGATCTGCCGCTTAAGCGGGAAGGGAAGGGAGTTGATCCGTGAAAATAAAATCGGAAAAAGAGGTTCGCCGCTGCCCCTGGGTTGATTTGACGAAGCCCGACATGGTCGAGTATCACGACAAGGAATGGGGCGTTCCGGTTTATGATGACCGGTTGATCTTTGAATTCCTGTCGCTGGAAGCGGCTCAGGCCGGTCTAAGCTGGCATACCGTTTTGAAAAAAAGAGAAAATTACCGTAAAGCCTTTGAAAATTTTGAACCCGGTAAAGTCGCGAAATTCAATCAGACGAAAATTGAAAAGCTGCTCCAGAATCCCGGGATCATCCGTAACAGATTGAAGATAGAATCAACCGTCAACAATGCGCTGCGCTTTCTTGAAGTTCAGAAAGAATTCGGCAGTTTCTCAAAATACATCTGGGGTTTTGTCGGCAGCAAACCCAGGATCAATGCCGTCCGCAAATTAGCGGATTATCCGGCAGTGAGCCCGGATTCGGACGCCTTGAGCAAAGATCTCAAGAAAAGAGGGTTCAAATTTCTGGGCTCTACCATTTGCTATGCGCACATGCAGGCAACGGGCCTCGTCAACGACCACTCGCTGGATTGCTTTCGCAGAAAAGAAATTATGGCGCTGTGACGCTCCCGGAACCTTTCAACTCCCGTTGCAACCTAAATTAGTTCCACCCCGCTTTTTTATCGCACGTTTTTCTTTCCTGGGGATGGAATTTTTCCCATTCGGTAACGGATTGCGTTTCATCGTCGTCCATTTTGGAGACCATGCATTCGCAATATTTCCTTACCACTTCGGCCGATTGACCCTGGTTCCTTTTATCGCGCATGCACTCGGCTATCCATTGGATATCGTCCGAGGTGGAGGAGGCCAATGAGTCTTTTACCATCACCGGTCCGGAAAATAAAATGATCAGCACAAATGCCAAGACGACTACGGAGTGTTTCTTCATGCTTGATTCCCCTTCATTGAATCGTTAACGGAAGAAAATATCGTTTCGCAATATCACTTCCAATTTATTCACTTACATCTCTTAAGGTCCTAGCTTCGCTCTCACTTGCTGGGTCAGCCGCATGCCTGAAACGCCTTGTGAAATACAACATTACCTTGAGGCACTTTTTCATTAAACGGCAAGACGAGGAAGAATTCCTGCGGAATTCCTTCATAAATTAAATCCGGAATATTTCTAAAGCCAAACCGTTTATAGTAATCAGGATCGCCCACAAGAGCACAACCCTGGCCGCCCCGCGTTTTCATCAATGACAATCCTTCGCGAATCAACGCCTTTCCAATGCCCTGTCGCTGCAATTGGGGCCCAACGGAAACAGGGCCGATGCCGTACCAATCCGGACTGCCATCGGAAATCGTGACGGGCGAAAAAGCGATGTGGCCTGCCACTTTTCCGTCAACCTCGGCGACGAGCGAGAGCGCCAGGACATTGGCGTTCCGCAACGCTCCTACGATGTACTGTTCCGTTTGTCTGCTAATCGGATGATTTTTGAAAGCGGCTATCGTGACTTCGTTTATGGCCTCTATATCTGAATTTGTTTCATTCCTTATGATCATCTAAAACTCCGCATTTTTCAGGTGTCGGACGGTTCATCAAAAGCTGTGCCGGAGCACGGCATTTGGCCGGGTGGATTCGTTTGCCTGCATAAAAATATTGTCCGCCTTCCGAGATAATCTGTTTCCCGCGGAAGGCATGTGCTATTATAAACCCTGAAACTTAAATGGATTTGCAGTTTTAAATGAACGCGCGGCGTCTCCCGTATAGGTTTCATACTTTTCCAGCGCGAGTTTTTTAGCAGGCGCCTTTTCACTGAAATCGACTTTCTTAAAGTCCACCCAAAAGACATTCGGGGTCAGCACATTTTCAAAATAATAAACAAGGTTCTTCTGGTCGGACACCGATCTCCAGCGGGTGGAAGAAATATTGGGTTCATCCTTTGTGGATATCCCAAAGGGCACGGAGCAATTCCGGATCACGCTGAAAGCACCGGCAACGGCAATCCGGACATCGCTCGTCTGACGGATGGCCTTGATGTAATAGGACGCTCTGACAAAGCGGTCCGCCGCGCGGTTGGTTCCGGGGAGCATGATGGTTCCGGGGATGCTGCTCCAATATTCATTTAAGGCCAGCTGCTTGGAAAAGATCGGGGAGTTCGTCATGACATTATAGGATCGATCGTGATGAATCGTTAATTTCCCCCCGATATATTCAAAGATGGCGCTGTCGCCTGTTGCATCGGAAATGGATAAATGCAGCGTGGCGTATTTATCCGAACCGGGCATGTAATCCGAAACGATCACAAATTTTTCTTTCTGCAGTTCATCGACGGCCTCTTTTACGGAAGCGAAATTATCCAATACATACTGCGCCCAGGCGGCAATTGTTAACCCTTTTTGTTTGCCGTCATATTTCGGATACCCGGATTCCGCGAGCCACAGCATGTTCGCTACCAGCCCCTTCTCGTTCATGCCGTCGGCCGTGCTGTTGTTAAAGGAGCTTACAACAACGCTGCCATACCGTGATTTCCAGGCAATGGAATTGGGGCCTACTTCGCCGTTACGCGTGAGCCCCCGGGGGAATATCCACATGTTCGCCGGTATTTCATCCCTCCAGTCCATCGACCGGGCGGTGATGACGGTGTTTTCGGGACCCTGATAGACAACGCGTGTACATGCCGCAGTCTCCATCGTGAAAAGCAGGTTCAGGACAGCACATAGTAGTAATACGGACAGTTTCTTCATGACGTTTTCCTCTCAATAAATGTTATGCAGCGTCTTTAAACGCTGTATTAGTTCACGCTTCTTTCTTATTTCTTCACGGCGTAGATTTTCTTAATCGCCTCACGGTCCGTTTCGCCGCCGCTTTTTTTCGGCAGCTGGTCAACAAAAAGGACATGCTTCGGTTTCTTATAGCGCGCAATCCTGGATGCTACAAATTCTATAAGTTCCGTATCTTTTAAGTGGCGTCCTTTTTTCAGAACAGAGATCGCGAGCACGGCTTCTCCCCATTCGGCATCGGGAATGCCGATCACCGCAACTTCCTCTATATCCCCATGACCAAGAATGACTTCTTCCACTTCGGCCGGATAAACATTCTCACCGCCGGGCTTGATGAGTTCTTTTTCCGGATTTCTGCCCAAGTAATACAGGTAGCCTGCCTCGTCCATCTGCCCTCGATCACCCGTGTGATGCCACCGGTTGCGCGAGGTATAGGCTGAGTCCGCCTCGAGATTCCAATAACCCCAAAATACGGAAGGGGAGTGTACACATATTTCACCTTGTTCCCCCAGCGGCAATTCCCGATCCAAGTCATCAAAGATTGCCACCCGCGTCAGGAGTGCCGGACGGCCGATGCTGCCCGGTCTCTCCTTGATGTCGCAGCCCGAAACGGGCATGACTTCCGTTTGTCCATACAGGCTGTAAAAAGCCGCTCCGGGATTATTTTTCAAAAACCGTTCAATGGTATCCGGGCTGTCCATTCCTGCGACCCTTCGCAAACTTGATGCGTCCATGGGTTGTTTTTCCTGGGCATCGAGAATTGCGGCCAGCATGGGAGGAAACGTACAGAAAAATGTTCCGTGTTCCTTTTCGGTTTGTTTTAAAACGAGAACCGGGTCGAAACGATCCATGATCACGTTTGGGCCGCCTTGCAGCATAATAGCGAAGGTCATCGCAATCCCCCCGATATGGAAGAGAGGGAGAGTCCCCACATGACAATCACTGCTGGTCAGCTTGAACAGGTCGGCCATTTGGAAGCCGACCGCCATGATATTTGCCTGGCTCAAAACGCAGCCGCGCGGCTTCCCGCCGACCGCGGCTGTATGAATAATCACGAAGGCTTGACCTTCGGAAGCCGGCGCTGGCGGGGTCACCGGATGATCATTCGAGAACAGCGCCCCGAAAGGAATGAAATCATCTTCATTGTTTTCTGCTTTAAACAAATAATATTTTTGAATGGATGGGACAGCCAGCGAGGCCTTATAAGCCATATCCTTATAATCAAGGCTTGCGAAAATGCATTTCGGCTGTGAATCCTGGAGAATATATTTGATCTCTCCTTCCCCTAATCGGAAATTCACGGGAACGATGATGGCGCCGATCTTTGCCGCCGCGCCGCTCAAGATCAGGAAATCATCGCAGTTCCCCGATAATATGGCAATTCGGTCGCCTGTCGTGAGGCCGTCTTTAATGAGGCCGGCGGCGCATTGATCGCACCGCGTTTGAAATTCGAGAAAAGAAATACGGGTATCCCCGTGGATGATTGCAGTTTTTCCGGCGTATAAACCGGCATTACGGGCAATCATATCGTAAATTGTAAAATCACATCTCTGCATGACCGAACCCTCGGGAAAATTTATTTGGATTATGATAGCAGTTGAGATTCTTCAAAGCTTTCAAAGGCGATAAAGCAATCATCAAAAACAGTATAGTCACTTGCAGCAGTTGTTAAATATTGACTTGCCTCAAGTCCATGCCTTGTGCAAAGCGCTTTCGGGATCAGGAAATCGTGTACCCGCCATCGAGATACAAAGTTTGGCCGGTCATATAGTCCGAAGCTTCGGAAGCCAGATACAAAGCAAGCAAACCCACTTCGCGCGGCTCGCCAAATCTTCCCAGTGGAACCGACCGAAGATAGTCCTGGCTGATTTCCTCACTGGAATGGATCTTTTCCAGCATCGCCGTTACCACACCGCCGGGTCCGATACAATTGACCGTGATGTTGAATCCGGCCAGTTCATTCGCCAGACTCCTGGAAAGTGCGACGATTGCAGCCTTCGTTGCCGGATAAACACCTTGCAGTGCCGTGTATTTAATAGCGGCGGTCGATACGATATTAATGATTTTTCCTTTTTTATTCTGGATCATGTTTGGGATCACGAGTCTCGTTAGATCGTATCCACCCTTCACATTTGTATTCCAGATGTTATTCCACTCATCGTTTGTCAGCGGTTCGTTGACATCCGGAATCAACTGAGCAAGTTTCATGTTTTCTGCGCCCGGTACAGGGATTGTCATTTTCAGAGAATCGAGCCCCGCGTTATTGACGAGGATATCTATTTTGCCGAACATCGCCAGTGCCGTATCCACGAGCCTCTTCAACTGATCCGCGTTATTAATATCAGTAGGGACGGTAACGCAGCGGCGGCCGTGCATCATGACCTCTTCGGCCGTTTCATCCAATTCCTGCGGCGTTCTGCTTGCGGCAACAATATCGGCACCGGCCTCGGCAAACGTCGATGCTATCGCTCTGCCGATACCCCGCCCGGCCCCCGTTACTAAGGCAACTTTGCCCTCCAGACTGAATTCTTTTATCATGTGTCTATCCCTGATCTTATGTTGATAATGAAATAACTATCTGTAACCATGGCGTAATGGTAAATCAAATTTCCTCATAAATCAAATTGTATTCGATTCTTCCATAGCCGGCAGCGAGCTGCGATCGTGTTTTATATCGCGGTGGCGTTCTGTGGCCAATAGTTGATCAGCCGGGACAGAATTCCTTATAACGCAAAAATCCGCATCGTTTCTGATCACTTACTTGTCTGTTTTGGTTTTATTGCTTCCACCACCTGGCGGACATCGCCCAGGCATCACTTGCCTGTGGGATTCTTTACCTCGCACTGACAACTACCGGTGCTTTTTTCTTTTTTGATCTTTTCCAGGATGGTTGAGCAATCATTCTCAATAAAATCCTGTTCAATGTCTCTTTTGGTATAACGAAAGCAATAGCATATCAAATCATCATCTTTGAGATGACGTTTAGGATTTACCGCTTTGTTTAAGAGATTCATTATTTATTTCCTGCAGGTAATGTGAGACGGAGCCCGAAAGCAGCGATCTGCCCGCAACATTTTTTTCATTCATCAAATAGAGCCGCTTCCTTTAAATTTTCCTTTACCCGATGGGGCCTGCCGCCGCGTTTGCGGTTGCTGACGTCTTGCTTCACCGTACCGACCCATAGTTGATCTGGCGCAAAGACCGATCACATCACTGATGTCGGGCTTTGACCGGAAGCAGGCGCCTTGCGATCACTTCGGAGCGAGTTCGCCGAACCAGTAGGCAGCCGTGACTCCGCCGTCCGGCCCCATGAGAAGAGCGCCAACGTTCCCCACCGCACCGCCTCGGCCATTACCCGCATGTGCCTATAAGGTAATCGGGCCTGACGAAAAATCAAGAGCGGCTGCGACTGGCTGAATTGTCCGGTTCTATGTTCATTCGGAGATCAGCAATTTCTTTTCTTTGAGGATCTTCTCAACTTGCCCGGTGTTCTCCACCGTAAAACCGATATCAACCCATTGGTTCTTTAGCCTGGCAAAAAAGATTTTATCCCGCTTGCAGCGCTTATTATCTCTGGGATACCAGATTTTGAAGTTCCCGGTTCCGTGAATTCGCCATTTGCCATTCCAGATGGTCGATCTCTCGACCGTAATACGTTCAATGTCGGTTAATCGTACAACCTTGCTCTTACCCGTTGGAAAATAGTAATGTTCAAAAATAATGTCATCTTCCGTTATGGTTATTAGATTGTCTTGATAAATTATTTGCACCTTTAGCCTCGATATAAACGCTGAAAGCGGCCGGAGCGCAGCGATCGGCTCTACCGGCTTTACTTATATTCATTTCAAACAATGGCCTGCACAGCATGTTTGGAAATGGCGTCTGCTATTTGGGCCCAAACCCCTTTGGGCATGTCATGCCCCATCCCGTTAATCATCAATAATCTTGCTCCGGGTATTACTCGAGCTGTATCTTTTCCTGCTTCGACCGGTATCAAAGGATCATCAACCCCATGAATTACAAGTGTTGGAATCCTTAAAGATGAAAGCGACTCTGTTCGATCGTCATTGGCAATCAGAGCTATGTTTTGCCGCACCGCTCCCTGGGGGCAGTAGGAACGATCATAGCTTTCCTCGATGAACGTTCTGGCTCTGTTTTCCTCAAATGGAAATCCGGGACTCCAAATCGACCGCCATACATTCATCATGTGTTCAACAAAAGCTTTGCGCCCTTCCGGTGCAGGTGCGAGAACAGCAGCTATTGTTTCCGGTTTCGCCTGCGGAAGATCAGGATTCCCCGTGGTCGACATAATTGAAGTGAGACTCAAGACGCGTGTTTGATGTCGATAAGCGATAACCTGGGCGATCATACCGCCCATTGAAGCGCCGCAGATGTGCGCTTTCTCAATGCCCAGAGCATCAAGCAGACCAACGGCGTCATCTGCCATATCATCAAGAGAATATGCCGATTCCACAGGCTTACCTTCCATTAAAGCTTTTATTGCCGCCGGAAAGTCAGGAATCCCCGCTTCGTCAAATTTTGTCGAAAGGCCTGCATCCCGGTTGTCAAACCGAATCACAAAATAACCTTTGTTCATTAATAACTGGCAGAATTCGACATCCCAAAAAAGCAGCTGAGCGCCATTGCCGGCAACCAGTAATAATGCAGGCAATGAACGATCACCGAAAGTATCATATTCAATTTGGATTCCATTTGCCGTCACGTTTGGCATGGCTTACTCCTTGTTCTGTTAATATCATGAATGACTGTATTTATCTTGTCCACCAACGGCAGGCATCACCGGTAGCGTCAGCGAGCCGGTGTATGCCGGTGTTAGACCATGAATAGCTCTATATTCGTTGCTTCTTATCAAAAACAGCATGAAGGGGATTTTTGGGATCGACCCACAATTTACATGTGCTGTCCGGCTGCATTCGCTCGTTCAAATACTTTTGGACAAGATCCTGTGACCGGAATCCCGCTATATGGGATGCCTCGGGAGTAACCCTGTATTCTATTCCGTTATGAATGAATTCACAAAGCAACCTGAATTCCCAAAGGTTTTTTACATTCCCTTTGCTCGGGTAATGGCGTTCCTGAATGTCGCGGTCAATGCACCGCGCTGTAAGGTGAAGCCACCCGGCCTGCTTATTGATGGAAGCGTAAATACGGCCCAGAAAAATCATAGTAAGCCCGGCAAGCCCCACTGCAAGCACCGGCCATTGCGCATTTTTAAAAACGATCAAATAGAGGACTGAAACAAAAAACAGTGCAGCACCGCCAAACCCGGTAAGCAGTGTCAGCGGGGTGTTATGAATATACTCGGCTTGGCCCGGCTCCTGCCAGGGAATCCATTTTATCCGCCAACCGCGATCACGGATTTGGTCCTGATAATCGCGAAGCTTCTGCTTGATGCTCATTTGACCTCCAAAAAAATCAGCCGGAGCAGCAAAGCGGGCTGCGAGCGGCTCTGGCGTTTTGTTAACCGTTTCCTTATCTGCCCTATCGAGCTAACTTCGCCAATACCGGGTCCCGCGCCCAAGTGCGTATAGCATTCCAGTCGCGAAAATCCCCTTCCGGCGTCCCTTTGGATTTGAGAATCTTTTTGTTCAGCCATGACAGATTGTTGTAGTCCAGAGTCCCGGCGAATGTTCCGAGACCGACAGGTCTTATCTCCGGCACAGCCTTAAGTACGGGGTCCATGTAAGACAGCACTTCCGCCTGTTTCTTTTCCGTCGGCTGGGCTAGAGTCATACACACGAGGAAATACGCGACAGGCACTCGACGCAGGCTGTCCTTGTTACTCTTAACAAAATCTACCGCCTCAGACATCCACTTGCCCATATAGATCGCACTGCCTATTACCACTGACTGATAGGAACCGACATTACGGACATTCTTGATTTGCGCAACGTCGGCAGTCATGCCCCTGCTGCATAATTCCTTTCCGATAGCATCGGCGACTCCCGCGGTGGAACCGTATTTGCTGGCGTAGGTGATCAATACTTTTTTCTTCATGTTTTTCTCATCTCCATATCGACCTTCGGGGAACTTGATCTGGGCTGCATGGCTATCCCCTGCACCCAACATATCACCGAGTGACATTGCCGTAATCAGGCCGGCGGACAGGGCCAGGAAATTCCGGCGGTTGACTCTCCAGAGGTCATTATCTTCATTGCCCATTACAACACCTCCTTTGCATTATTTGTTCTTCAAGTACCCTCAGCCTCTCAATTGATACGAATGATCTTCCCATGCAGAACGTTTTAAGTCAACGGCGGCCGTCATCCATTCGTGGGAGTGATTTGTTGGCCGGGTTTAGAACTCCATCAATTCTCCATCTGCCGGAATAATCACTTTGTCGGACAATCCTTCTCTCAATACAGCATCTCTCAGCATAGCTCGAGTAGTCAAACAATGATTGAAGGCATCCAGATGCACGGCAACGACCTTGCCGGGAGCGGTTCTTATAAACTCCAGTTGCTCATCAAGAGGCATGAGAATGGGTTTGCCAAAATCAAGTGCTGCCGTTCCTGCATTCAATATGGACACATCAGGCCGAAGATCATTAAGGACATTTCTGACAGTCCGGGTCATCACCGTATCGCCGCTGATATAAAGTGATTTGTCCTCCGGCAGTTCAATAAAATATCCAGCTCCGGGTCCCATGAGCACACCGGCTAACCCGTGTCCGTGCGCAGTTGGGAAAGTGGTGATCCTCCCTGCGAGAAATTGGCTGACCTTCTTCATTGCCAGGGGGATTGCATTGATATGGTGTCGTTTCAGAGACGGCTCATCTATGGCGTTGCAATATACAGGCACCTGTTTCTGCGCCAACAGGCGAAATCCGGATTTATCAAGATGATCAAAATGACCATAACGAAAATGGGTAATGAGCCCGCATGTGATCCGGCTTAATAGAAGTTCCGAGTTCGGCGGCAGATCAACTATAGGGTTGAATCGGGGCCTCTTGCGAAAAAGCGTATAGGGCGGCAGGCTTCCTTTTGGATTCAGGCAGGGGTCTACTAAAATTCTCTGTTCATTGCTGTGAATGATCATGCATGCATTTCGGATATGATATATCTTCACAAATCAAACTCCGAGAATTGGGCCCACGAAAAAATCACGCGGAGCATAGCAATAGGCTGTATTGACCTTGTTGGGCCACGCTATCATCTGGACACCCAGCCGCCGCAGACAGGGAACACCTGCCCGACAAAACAGCTTGCCGGCTCACTGCATAGATAAGCGGCAAATTCAGCATCTTCTCTCGCTCCCACGAGACGCCCCAGAGGGACCTCTCGCTTCAAACGTTCCTGAAATCGAGGGTTCTCCTGCACTTCCGCGGGGAAGTAGGTCGGATTGTCGACAAAGTTTTGCGCGATTGCATTCACTTGAACATTATGGACCGCAACCTCCACGCCGACGGCCTGCACGTAGGCAAGCTGCGCACCGCGCGCGGCACTGTATGTCGATGCGCGCTTCATTCCGCGCAAGGCGGATGCGCTGCCCATAACGAGAATCTTGCCTGCACGACGCTCTATCATGGCAGGCAACACAGCCTGAAACAACCGGGGAAGCGGATCCACCAGAACGGCAAAGATGTTTCGCCATTCTTCAACTGACACTTCCGTGACAGGGGTAGTGGGCGCCGGAACGGCCAGGTTGGCAACGAGCACATCGATATGGCCTGCCGCAGCTACGATGCCGGTGGGTGCGTTAAGGCTCGTAAGCGGCTCTGTACTGGCAATGACAACAGCACCATGCTCGGCAAACACCTCACAAAGCGTCGGACCCATAAACGCATCCGCCTGGGTGATTAACACTCGCTTATCTCTAAGGCTTTGATCTGTCATTATTCCCTCCTGCGCATCATTATGCGAATAGTATCTGCTCATATTACAAGGGCCACGATCCGCTTCAGCGTCTCGTTAGGCAATTATTCTTTGCTACCAGTATCGATCAACCTCTTTGCCCATGGCTTACACAGTACCATATTTATTTTCTGATGAATCTGTCCTTAAACATAGGATTCTGGCTGAAATATAACGCCGCTGCAGGATTGTGCCCGAGAGCACGATCTTTGACCACGAGAGGAGTTGTCTCTGCTTTACAATAACGCAGAAACAGTATGTCATGCCCAAGGCAAAGCCCCATCATTATGTTCAGCTCTGTTTTTTCGCGGTTGAGTACTTCGGCCTGCATTATTGGGTTGCAGATCTTATTCCCCCACATCCCTATGTCCTGCGGATTTAATTCACCACAGAGACATATTACAGAGACGACATCGAACCCGTTACTTTCAAGAATGTCAGATAAAGATTTCGATTCAGGCATCAATTCTCCACACGTTGCGATGCCCAGCCTTTTCATTCCGCGTATCTTAGCATACTCCATAATTTCATCAACCCTTGTCCAGGAGAGTTTTTCTCTTGGTTTTTCCGGATCCATGACTTTACTCATATAACCCATCCAGCCTTTATTTACAGCTTGGTTTTCGGGCAGCAATAACATTTCTAATGTTTCATTGACTAAGCCAGGATATTTTTCTGTAGGGCAGAATGCTGGCACCTTTTTGTCTTTTTCTTTAGAACGACATCGAAGAATTGTGCATTTTACACACTGTGGATCATGATTTTCCATTTGAGACTCCTTCTCTTTGCTCGAATTTGTCGTGTGCGTCTTTCTAACGAAAAGCTCAGTCAGGAGCGGCGCCCCCGCCGCTGCGATCCGTTGGAGCGACGGGTTATGCTTTTTGGTTGTTTTTCAAAAACTGTTCAATTTCCTGCTTATGCTTGGCTACGTAACTGCAACTAGGCTCTTCACCGCACTTTCTACATTTCAAATCATACGCGGAATTAATAGTCTGGCACTCGGGACAGGCATAGTTCGTTCGAATACTGTTAAGCCAATATTCATAACCCATGGCCTTGATCTGTTCCAGATCATCCCACAATTCTATCCTATGCGGTCTTTCAGATTGAAACTGCTTTAGATCACTGCAGGGATACTTCTGGCATTCAACGCAGAAATCGATCCCTCGTTCAGCGGCGCATGAAAACATTTTGCATTTCTCACAATAAGGTCCTCTCTTGTCGGACCGACAGCCGTAACATTTGACCGCTTCCTCTGAAAGCTGGAATCGTTCCGATAGTCCCTTGAGTCTTGCCGGGTCTTCCTTGGTAGCGATGAATAAAGTGCATGCCTCACAAAAAAGGCCGCATACCGCAGCATACTTCTTGTCACATTCTCCCAAGTGCTTTTCGTCTTTTTGCATGAGGGGCTCCTCCATTTCATTCAATCGATACCATTCGTATTTTGCTGCATAATATTAATATTTTATGCAGATAACGGAAATATCAGCCGGAGCGCAGCGATCGGGTGCAGCGACCTTTTTGGGCCTTTATAAAAGTGTTATCTATGTCCGGTTCGCTTACGGATGATCGACAAATATCAATTTGCCTGTGTCAAAACCGAGCGTTGCTGCTTTCGCTATCAGCATATCCTTCAGCTCTTGTTTTATGATGGGGCTTCGAGCCAGAATCCACAAATAAGACTTATTCGGCCCGCACACGAGCGCATATTGATAATCCGCATGGTCCAGTTCAAATACCACATAAGAACCATAAAAGGGCCCAAAGAAAGAAACTTTCAAATAACCTTGATCTGATCTTTTAACGAAGAAGGCCTTTCCTTCAGCTTCTTTCCATTTTTTTTCTTTTTCAGAGTACCCGCGGTTTAACACCCTGACGCCGCCGTCGTCTCGTAAACTATAATTTGCCGTTACTTTGCTCAGCTCCCGCTCAAAAGAATGATCCAAGCGGGCAATTTCGTACCACTGCCCCAAATATCTTTCTAATTTGAAATTATCAACTGGCTTCACATTTTCCGGGATTCCGGCGCAACCAACTAAGAACAGAAACAATATTATTGCTATCTTGTTCATCTCTGTTTCTCCCTTCAACGTCCAACGCGTGAATTAAGCCGCGCCGCGATGCGGCGTCGGCTTGAAGAAGTTGTTAGGCATGATTGGATTGTCCCCACTTTCTGAGTCGCCCGATAAACCCCTCATCACCGTGGCATCAGCGCGAACACGCCCCAGCCTTGGTATTCACGCGTATAAGCGGCGTGGCGCTCGGGTTCCGAGGTCAGTTGGGCTCGAACCTCTTTGGCTAACTCGTCACCGGGATTGGCTTCAAGCCATCGGCGCATGGTGAGCCATTTGGCCGCCTCGTATCTGTCCCAGCCGTCTTGGTCGGCCAAAACCATTTCCACGACGTCGTAGCCGAGGCGGCCGAAAGACGCGAGAAGTTCCGGAAGCAGGAGAAAGTCGGAGATTGAGTGGGCAAGACATCCTTTTGCAACATCTTCTGTCGGCGGTAACTGCCGCCAGTAGGGCTCGCCGATGAGGATGATCCCTCCGGGGCGGAGGCTCTGCGCCAGAAGCTCGATGGTGCCGGCGACACCCCCGGCGATCCACGTGGCACCGAGACAGGCTGCCACACCGGCCTTCTCGTCAGAGACGAAGCCGGCGGCATCGCCATGGATGAACTTGACTTGATCGGCGACACCGAGTTCTGCAGCGCGGTGTTTCGCTTGCTCGGTGAACAACTGGCTCATGTCGATGCCGGTGCCGATGACCTTGTAATCGCGTGCCCAGGTGCACAGCATCTCCCCCGAACCGCTGCCGAGGTCGAGCACCCGGGTCCCCCTTTCCAGACGCAGCGCCGCGCCGAGAGTGGCGAGCTTTTCGGGTGTTAACGGGTTATGGATGCGGTGAGCACTTTCGGTGATGTTGAAGATCCGTGGAATATCCAATGCAGTAAATCTCCTTTCAGGTGTGAATAGATTCGGTCACTGCCTAACGAAAAGCTCAGCCGGAGCATAGCGATAGGCTGGATTGCCCTTGTTGGGCAATTATTAAATAGTATATTCCAAAGCACACTCTGTTTGCACGGCACGAATTAAATAAACATGAACTGTCTGTATGAATGTTTAAATTAATTAAGTTAATTGATAATATAAAAAATTAAATATGTAATACATTAATTCTTTGCAGTTGTTCTCAAAACCATAAGGATAAGCTTTTGTATCTATCTCAGCTGTTGCTTTATAAACAATTGCATTATTCTTAACATCTATAAAGTCCACTTCAATTATCCCTGTAGTCGCACGATTTTCGATCTTGATGGAGTTAAATCGGATAAACAGCTCCGCTTGTGGCGGAATTGCTTTGTCATCAGCAGACAATGCACCGGTTATATTTCTTTTAGTTAAATAAGTTATCGCACTTTTTTGCAAACCATAAACATTCAAATTCCGAATAACTTCAATCCACTCTTTTTTAGAGCCGTATTCATATTTCTGCCAATCGTCTTCATTGATTGGCAACCATCCAAGATGAATATAATGATATTTTTGCAACTCCGGTTTCTGCGGTTCGCTATTTTGAATATTATAAAATCTTTTGGCACTACATGCGGATAACGCAACCAATATTAGTATCGCTACTACTATTTTGCATTTCATATTCATTTAATTGATTATTCCTTTCGGATAATTAAGTCCTTTTTTAGCTCAACTGCTTCTTGCTTAAAAGAATTTTATTAGAACGTATTGTTTGCGTCACCTGCCCAACGAAAAAATCAGCCGGAGCGTAGCGATCGGCTGTATTGCTTTTGTTATGGTTTTTTATACAACTCAATTAAGTGCTTTTGAATTATTGGTTTTGCGGTTACAAAACCTTTCACAATTGAGTTAATGTTCGATAATTTTATAAATTTTGAATGATCATTAAAGAATTTTATATTTTCTCTCATGATTAATAGATCATATTTGCCAGGTCCCTCTGAAATATCAACTGCAAAGTATGGTGCTCCTTCGTGCATGAAAAAGTTCCTTTGATTATCAAGTTCGCTAAACCAATCTGATGATTCCCCTGCACCCTCAATAATATTTTTTATGATTAACCCGACTTCCTTCTTTTTAATGCTTCTACCAATATGGGTGTATAGTTCTAAAAATAAACTTGCCATTAACTCACAGACAGAATTCAATTCAAACAAAAGCGAATCAATATCGACGAGTAAGTTGAATTTCAGTATTTCATCGATATCGAATACGTAACCCTCTCTCTTCTGTGTGAAAATGTGTTCTTCTTTGTGGGCTTTTGTAGCTTTATAGACATCATTTACTTCTTCATTTATTCTGTGGACAACACGCGGTAGCATATCTAATCGCGTTGATATGGACAGACCCAATTGGGATTTAACTTCCTTTGGGATAAGTGAGGCTTTACCCGAACGCTCTGCGTCATTTACAGCATTCCAAATAGGCAAAATCCATGGGTCGCCAACATCAGTATTAATATGAATCCATTTATTTGGCATTTGGTTTTATTCCTGCACCATAACGACGAGCTGAGCCGGAGCAGCCCCACGGGCTGCGATCGGCTCTAGCGGCTGGTTAGGTGATGTTTTCATCAACTCGTTTCGGGTAAACAGCCGTGCTTCTTGTCGAATTCAAAACCCTTCATGCCTTCGAAGCTACCAACTAGGTAATATTTCCTATCACTGCCTTTGCTTTCAACGCTCAAACGACAGCCGAGGCGTTCGATGAGCGGACTTATTCCCCCATGGTTGTTCAGCCATTCTTCATATCCTCGGATAGATGGCCCTCCAACGTTGATTACGAACTCTACCCCGTACATCAAGAACGCAAAGAATGTTTCTTGGTGCCTCGTCATAAAGATCGTGCAGCCAAACCCAGCCACTACCCATTCATTCGTCTCAGGATGACGCATCAAAGTGTCAGCCGGAAACACAGCGCGCTGTGAAAAGGGCCACTGAGATAATTCGTCTCCGTACCTAGCAAAGCGACGAATATTATCGTAGAAAGGCTCGTCGACTAACCTGTCTAGCGCCTCTGCATCATTGACGAATATCTCTGCACTTGCCTCAAGGGCCATTTTGCAAAGAAAGCGAGACATTTCCCGCTGAGGGATGTCGTCTTCAATAGTGAAGATTAGAGGGGTATCAAAGTTTCCTTGTATTGCGCGAGCGAGTTCGGCTGACTCGCTCTGTCTCTCTGTGGACAGCTCCAGCTTGCCATCTACACCCCTCCGCATATTGACTTGAACTTCGCTCCCAGCGATTTGTCCCACAAGAGATGGAAACTTACCCTTCTTGCTAGGGACTTGGTGCCAAGCACGAAGATTTCGCATCCACTTGTGATTCAAGATCGGCTGCTCTACCTTACGTGCAAAGTAGTTGTTGCATTTATCGCACACAACGCCTCTCGGCAAAACGCGTCTACGACTGCCAATTGACTCCGGCATAATGTGCTCAACGCTCTGAGACCCTGAAGAGTTTTGTTTGCAGAATATGCAGCGCATCAGTCATCACACCTAACGAAAAGCTCAGCCGGAGCCGCGAAGCGGCGATCGGCTGTAGCGACGGGTTATACAAATATTTTATTTGCGCTTTCTGTTAATCCCCAACGTCCATTAATCACTTTAAAATAGTCAAATTTAATTTCTATACATTCAACGGTAACCATTTTGTTTGAATCATATTTGAGGGGAAATAAATTTAAAGATCTGCATTTTGGACAGGACTCCAGCGGTCTCCAGCCCAATTCTACAAAAGGTGCTTCAATGTCAAAATTAGTACCATTCGGAAATAAGTACCAGATATCATCTGCGATGGACAATAGCCTCTGATTTTTTATCAAGATAATATGTCCTCTTGAAAATCCATGGGCATATCCTTCCCATGAATATAAGCAATTCTGACATGATAATATCTCTTTAAAAAGACTTAATTGTCCCATATTTAATATTCCATTTTAGTATAACGAAAAGCTCACCCGGAGCGGCCCAGCGGGCCGCGATCGGGTGCAGCGACTGGTTCGATATTCATTTATTTTTTTGTATAGAGCCAATCAAACCATAGTATTTATCATTCAATGTAGAATTCTCCCTCATGAATGGATTATCTGAGCATGCATCATCCTTTGGAATGCGTAGAAAATTAAAGGATACAAGGTTGCCATTAATAAAATTTCGTAGGCCAATACCCTCGTGTCTTGGAGAAGCTAAAAGAAATTCGCATTTAAGATTATTGTATGGAAATGGTTGTCTTATCCGCAAGAGGACGCTCTCTTTAACAATTATTTTATTGCCCATAGAATGAATTGTAATTAAGACTTGCTCTATTATTGCTTCAAAAGGATTTCTTTCTTTGCCCTCACCAAAATTCCAAGGTTCTCCAATTGAAACCTCCACGTTCATCTTCGTAAGATTTTGAATTAGATCATTTAGGTTAGTATCTACTTTTTTCATATATAGTTATCGAACGAGAAAATCAGCCGGAGCGTAGCGATCGGCTGGATTGCCTTTGTTACAAGTTTTTTTCATGGTGTGTTTCAACTAGAAATATTGCCAACGTTGATGCAGCACCAACAGCCAATTTGGCATGTCTCGATCCCAACCCTTTTGAATTAGCAATCTTACCGTGACCAGTACCATAACTGTTTCTTAGTTCTGCTATGCCATTTGTAATTGTCGCCAAATTACTTAGAATGCGTTTTATGCTCTCTGCTGCTTTTGTCTCATCTGGTATATCTTCCGGCGTTAGTTTTAATTCTTTGACTGTTGCTTTAACCAATTTGGGTAAGTCTGGATTACCTTCAAGTGTAATCTTGCGCTCTTCAAGAATCGTTTTGCATACAGTTTCTACTAGTTCTTTTGCCGTGCCAATGGCGAGGCGGGGATCATTTTCAACCGACGTTTCCATTCTTGTTATCTGTTCAAGAACATAATTTGTGTCAGTACCATCGAATTTCTTTTTTAAAGAATCTACATGTAGGTTTGAAGATATAGCAATTTTTCTTGCCGCGAATACAGCCCGACCGCCCATTTTTGTTTTAGGTATAATTTCATAGCCTTCGTTGCGTAGCAGAAGATTATAATTTTGCCTTAATCTTTCAACCTCTTCTTGATTTGTTCTCACTACAGGATGAATTGTCTCGCAAAGAAAACGAAGAAACATTTCATCCTCACCATGAAGTAAATTAAACCGTGTGTCTGAGAATACCCAATAGTCATCCCAATCGTAATTATTGATTCTATGCTGCCATATGTCACCATATGCATCAGAAAAGCGTCCATCACTTGATGGCATTGATTTGAGATCAAATAGACGAGCTAAAAAGTCTGGTTCTTCGAGTCGTCCGTTCCATCCAACTTTTTCGATTAAGATAGAATCGAAGATGTCTCTTCTTGTTGCTTCAGAAATATCCATTTCAATTTATCCATGTGTAACAATTAATATACTGAGTTTGGCTTTTTACGAAATGTGTTGCAATCCTACTCCTTTTGAGGCAAGATGCAAAGTGAAAAATCATCATAAAATCAGCCTGCTTGAAAAAAACGCGTTTGGCTTTTCAGGATAATAAGGACCAAAAGCCAAATTGGACTTTTTATGGAAAATTTGTCCAATACAAAGAAATCGGACGTTCTTCCGGAGTTTCAGGCTTTTCTTTTGGCGAAGAAATTGGCTTCGGATAAGAATGCCTTCTTTTATGCTCTCTGGGTGAGCAAATTTTTCAATTTCGCCCGCAAAAAGCAGCTGCCCGCGGATGCCTATCAGGAAAACGCCGTCATCGAGTTTATCGAAACGCTTAAAGCCAATCCAAATTGTACCGAATGGCAGATCAGACAGGCTGGTGATGCAATTCGGTTGTATTATTTTCATTTTCGCGGTCTTACGTCCGATCATTCGTTGCCGGCAAATGCCGCCTGCTTTTTCCCCGAACTTCTTAAAGAATCAAAAAGGCTGATCAGACTGAAGCATTATTCATACAGTACCGAAAAGACGTACCTGCAATGGATCAGCCGCTTTTTTGAATATACCAGCCAAACAATAAAAAAAGAAACGGCTGCGGCGTTGAATTCGGATGACTGCAAGAATTTCCTGAGTTGTCTGGCGATCAGGGAAAAGGTATCGGCTTCCACTCAGAATCGGGCGTTTAATGCGCTTCTTTTCCTTTTCCGCAGCGTGCTTTGCAAAGATATCGACAATCTTTCCGACACCGTCCGCGCAAAACGTGGACAGAAGCTTCCCGTTGTGCTTTCCGTTGAGGAAGTCAAAAAGCTGCTGGGCTGCTTGAAAGACAGAGATCTGCTGATTGCCGGACTGCTGTATGGTTCAGGATTGAGATTGATGGAACTGGTCCGCCTGAGGATTAAGGACATCGATCTGGATATGAATACAGTCACCGTGCGCAGCGGCAAAGGCGACAAGGATCGAACAACTATTTTACCGGCTGCCGTTAAAGGTCAGTTGCAGGCGCACATGAAAGACGTTAAGCTGCTGCATGAACAGGATCTGTCACTGGGCCACGGTGAGGTTCATCTCCCCGATGCCCTGATCAGAAAATATCCGAAAGCCGGCAGGGACTGGGCCTGGCAATATGTCTTTCCCGCAGGCAATCTTTCTGTTGACCCGCGAACCGGACGTGTCGGCCGTCATCATCTGAGCGATGCGACGGTACAGGCGATGATGAAAAAAGCAATTCAAGTTGCCGGAATTCCCAAGCACGCTACCGTACATACGCTGCGCCACAGTTTTGCGACGCATTTGTTGATGAATGGCGTCAATATCCGCGAAGTACAGGAATTGCTGGGGCATAAAAATGTGGAAACGACGATGATTTATACACACGTGCTGCGCGATATGTCGCACGCGCCGCAAAGTCCGCTCGACGCGCTTTTGGCTCCTGCGAAGCAGGTTTGAAGATATTCGGGGCAAATGGGAATTGCGGCAGCTCCGGGACGCAGAATTCTGCGCTTGCGGTTGAGCCTTGAGGGATGCGGCGGTGAAAAGGAAAGCGTCAGACGGACGCGGTCCGGATTTTTTCCAGCCGTTCTTTCAGGGTTGATTGGACTTTGCGGTATTTCCAGGACAGAACGCTGAGTTCAAATTCTTCAAATTCCCGGATCAGGTTATTCTGTTCGTCCGGTGTGAAAGACGCGTACACGGGGCCGGAAAAAAGTTTGTCCTCTTTTGCGATATGGCGGGGATAAAATGTGGTCAATTCCTGCAGGCAGTCGATCACGCCCTGAGGCGTGTCATTCCCGTCAAAGTATTCTTCCGCTGCAATCATCCATCTGCTGATGATGCCGCGGGAGTATTTGTGCTCCGCAATCAACTCGTTCAGCACTTGGACAGGCTCATCGGCAAGCTTCTTTTGCAGGAGCTTCCGAAAGAGGATATCTTCTTTTCCCTGGTGCACGAGGTCAGTATAGGTGCGGACGAAATCAATGGAGGTCTCGATGGCCAAGAGATCGACCCGCTGCTGTTCCTTGATCTGCGCGATTTCCGCCTCAAACACATCCAGGGTGTTTTTGATCACCCGGTGTTCTTCCATTAAAGATTCGATCACATTCATGGACTCTCCAGTGCCGTCATCAGGATTACACGCATGAACCTGTGTGATTCTTAATGTAAGAACAACGGCCGCGCGTGTCAATAACTGTCCGCGAAATGTGGGAAGAACAAAGAGGGGCATGCCGTCCCGGATTCTTCAGACGGCATGCCCCGGCGGGTCAGACAGACCGGAAAAAGGGAAGGTGTCCGTTTATTTCCTGGTAAGCCAGGTCACCAATTCTTTTTCAAATACACTCATCGCGTAGTCCGCTTCTTTTTGACGCATCATCTGCTTCGTGGCCCCGTAGGCCGGGCCGTCGAGCCGGAACAAATCCCGGGCATAGGTTTTGGCAAGCTCCATTACGTCCTGTCCATCGCAGGCCAGATCATCGATGATTCCCTTTTCGAAAGCTTCGCGGGGCGAATAGACATGCGAGTGGAGCAGGACTTCTTTCCACCAGCGCGGGGGAATGGATGAACGGCAGATCGTGCTGATCCACGTCGGAATAACCATTTTGTTGGCCACTTCATTAATCTGGACTTTGTAGGGGCCGTCGGTGGCCATAAAGCGATCGCAGGCGAAAGAAAGAATGGCTCCGCCCGCAATGGAATGGCCGGTATAAGCGGCAATCGTCGGAATCGGAAAGAGATAAAGCCGCAGCATGGTATCGGCGAACATCCTCTGAAAAATAAGGGCCTCCTGCATCGTCTGGACGGCAAGCAGCTTCAGGTCCAGGCCGGCCGAAAAAACACCGGGCCGGCTCGTAAAGATCACGGCGGCCGCCTGGTCGGTCTGGGCCCGATCGAGCGACGCGTTGAGTTCATTAAAAAAATCCCAGTTCATCACGTTCATTTTACCGTCGTCCAGTTTGATCATGGCTATCCGGTCTTCAATTGAATACGTCATTTTTGCCATTTGCTGATTCTCCTTTTTATCATGTTGTCTTCACGTCCGGCATACTAGCAGGATCGATATTTATGTCAATGGTTAGATGCAAATTGGGCTCTGCGGCAGCTGATGCGGGTCGAGGCGGCATTCCCGAGGAGTATTCACCAGGGCACAAGCAGCCCGGGTGATAGTTATCTCCTGCGATTCACCATACATTTTTTCCCCATTGCTTTGCGCCCGGACGGCATTAATTAAATACTCGACACTCCAAAGAGTCGTTTTTTATGTCCGAAAAAGCGGCGTTGTCCGACTTCGCGCCAACCGTATTCCAGAAAGGAGATCGACATGAAAGCATTAATTTATCACGGCCCGGGAAAAATCGCCTGGGAAGAGAAACAAAAACCGGCCATCACAAAGGAAACCGATGCCGTCGTCAAGATTCTCAAAACGACTATCTGCGGAACGGACCTGCATATTCTCAAAGGAGATGTTCCGACCGTAACCCCCGGACGCATTCTGGGGCATGAGGGCATCGGCGTCGTCGATGCCGTGGGCGCCGCCGTATCGAACTTCAAAGTGGGCGACAAGGTGCTGATCGCCTGCATTACGGCCGACGGGAAATGTCCCTACTGCAAAGTCGGCATGTATTCCCACTGCCAGGACGGCGGCTGGATGCTGGGCAACACCATTGACGGCACGCAGGCCGAGTACGTGCGGATTCCCCATGCCGACACCAGCTTGTACCTGATGCCGCAGGGCGTGGACGAGGAGGCGGTCGTCATGCTGAGCGATGTTCTGCCCACGGGCTACGAATGCGGCGTCCTCAAGAGCCAGGTCAAGCCCGGCGATGCCGTGGCGATCGTCGGCGCAGGCCCGGTCGGCTTTGCCGCCCTGCTGACGGCGAACCTCTATTCGCCCGGACAGTTGATTGTGATTGATGTCAACGACTACCGGCTGGAGCTCGCCAAGAAGTACTGCGCGACGAGCGTGATCAACAGCTCGAAGACCGATGCCGTGAAGGAGGTTATGGAACTCACCGCGCAGAAAGGCGCCGATGCGGTGATTGAAGCGGTCGGCCTCCCCGCAACTTTTGATATTTGTCAGGCGATTGTGGCGCCCGGCGGCCGCATCGCCAACATCGGCGTGCACGGCAAGAGCGTCGAGTTGCATATGGAAAGGCTCTGGTCCCATAACATTACGCTGACCACCCGCCTGGTGGATACGGAGACTATTCCGCTTCTGATGCGGCTCATTACAGCCGAGCAGATCTGCCCCCGGGAGTTGATCTCGCATCACTTCGCGCTTTCGGCGATCGAGAAAGCTTACACCATCTTTAAAAATGCCCAGGCCGAAAAGGCCATGAAAGTGATGCTGACCGGCGATTAGGCGATTCCCTGCGCAGGGTCTTGAGGGGCATGGATGTCTTCCCGTGCAGCCGCCGGGGCGATGACGGCACGGCAAAGCATCATCCCCTCATATTTTCCTTGCCTTTCGCTTGGTAGGTTTTCCCTCCCGATCGACCCACAATTTATTCTTATTGAATCCTCCATAGAGGCACCTTAAGTTATTTAAAATGCAGGACAATATTTCCTGCAGCCAGAGGAGCCCAGCGGAGGCAAGAAGCATGGCCACGATTGCAGTGATTATCACCAATATGTTCGAAGACTCGGAATACTCGGAGCCGGTTCAAGCCTTTCTTCGCGCCGGCCACCGGGTCGTACACGTCGGCATCAAAGCGGGGGATACCGTCAAAGGATTGAAGATGGGCACGCCGGTTGTCATTGACCAGACGGTCAGGGGGCTGCGCATCGATGGGTTCGACGCCCTGCTGATTCCCGGAGGGTATTCTCCCGACGGACTGAGAAGCAACGACGAGGCTGTCCGTTTCGCCCGGGAATTCATGGAAAGCGGGAAACCCGTTTTTGTGATCTGTCATGGTCCGCAGCTGCTGATCAACGCCCGCGTCTTAAAAGGCCGGAAAATCACCGGGTGGAAATCGGTGAAGGAAGACATCATCAATGCCGGAGCAACATTTGTGGACGAGGCGGTTGTCGAAGACGGCAACCTTATTTCCAGCCGCAGTCCCGCCGACCTCCCGGCGTTTATCGAGGCGTCGTTGAAAAGGCTGTAGTTTGTTTCGGCGGTAAAATTTTTATGAAGAAGGAGAAAGCCTATGGATCGTTTTCAAGACAGAGCAGATGCCGGGGTTTATCTGGCGGAACAGCTGCAAAAGTACGCCAATAAACCCGATACCATCGTCCTGGGGTTGCCGCGGGGCGGCGTCGTCGTCGCGTATGAAGTGGCGCGTGGACTGGGTTTGCCTCTCGACGTTTTTCTTGTCCGGAAATTAGGGGTTCCCGGATACGAAGAACTGGCCCTGGGAGCGATTGCATCGGGCGGCGTCCAGGTGATCAATCAGGATGTCCTGAGGAACATTCGAATCCCTCAGTCCCAGATTCAGGAAATAGCGGCCAAGGAAACGGAAGAACTCAAAAGGCGCGAACGCGTCTACCGGCGTGACCGCGAGCCGCTCGCGGTCAAGAGCTGGACGGTTATTCTGGTTGACGATGGCCTGGCCACGGGCGCGACCATGCGTGCCGCCGTCGCGGCGCTCCGCAAGCTCGGACCGCGCAAAATCGTCATTGCCGTTCCGGTGGCGTCAGTCGAAGCCTGTGAGGAATTTCGCAAGGCTGTCGATGAGATCGTGTGCGGCATCACCCCGGCGCAGTTTCATGCGGTGGGGGCCTGGTATGAAGATTTTTCGCAAACGACTGATCAAGAAGTTATCGAATTACTGCGGGAGGCAGAAACTCCCGGAGAAACCGCAGGAGCCATGTAATGAATACAGTCCAAAAAAAAATATACGATCATGTAGACGAGATGGCCGTGCACATCCCGGTCGGCCGTGTGCTGCTGGAAGGCGATCTGGCGATTCCGGCCGGCGCCGCGAGCATCATTCTTTTTGCCCATGGCAGCGGCAGCAGCCGCCTGAGCTCGCGCAACCGGTATGTGGCCAAGTATCTGCAGCGCGAGGGCCTGGCGACTCTCCTGTTTGATCTGCTGACGTCTCAGGAAGAAAAGGTCGATAATTACAATATGCAGCTGCGCTTTGACATCGGTCTGCTCGCAACGCGGCTGTCCGGAGCAACGAGCTGGCTCAAAACGCAGAAGGATTTGGGGAAAATGCCTGTGGGCTATTTTGGCGCCAGCACCGGCGCAGCGGCGGCCATGATCGCGGAAAACGAGCATCAGGACATTGTCCGGGCTGTTGTATCCCGGGGTGGAAGGCCGGACCTGGCCGGCCGGGCGCTTTCCATTGTCAAAGCGCCGACACTGTTTATCGTGGGCGGAAACGATTATCAAGTCATCACGCTCAATGAAGAAGCGATGGAAAGAGTAAAAGCCGTCAAGGAAATGACCATCGTGCCGGGAGCCACCCATCTTTTTGAAGAACCAGGCACGCTGGAGATGGTCGCCGATCTGGCGACATCCTGGTTTGCCAAATATTTGCAGATGACATAACGCCGAGACTTGTGATAAGAAATCGTCACAAATATTCTTCATCAAGTGGGCGTTATGAAAATGATGAATTGTCTGATCATTACCGACATCCAGTACGATTTCTGCCCCGGCGGCGCGCTGGCCGTAGCCGGCGGAGATCAAACGATTCCCATCATCAATAAGATATCATCAAAATTCGACAAGGTGATTGCCACGCAGGACTGGCACCCGCCCGGCCACATGTCCTTTGCCTCGAACTACGGCCGCCATCCCTACGAGGTGATGACGATAGTCAATCAGGAGCAAGTCCTCTGGCCTGATCACTGCGTGCAGGGAAGCCCAGGCGCCAGGCTGCACAAGAACCTGAATCTGGGGCCGGTGGATCTGATCATCCGCAAAGGCAACGATCCGAACATCGATTCCTATTCGTCATTCGTAGAGAACGACAAAGTGACCAAGACCGGCCTTCAATATTATCTCTGGGGGCTGGGGGTGAAACACATTTATATCTGCGGGCTGGCCACGGATTACTGCGTTTATTTCAGCGCGATGGACGCAATCGCCCTGGGGTTTAAAGTCACGGTGATCATCGACGCCTGCCGGGGCGTAGATGTCCCTTCAGGCAATATGAAAAAAGTAATAGGCGAGATGCGCAGGGAGCATATCATGATTGAGACGCATGATGTGATTTTGTCGCAGAATCTCACCTCCGATCGGTTCGGCCGCGGTAAATAATCTCTTACAACTTCCGCCGGGCGTCGATGAGCGCCTGTGCGGATTCACGGAGCCTCCGCACGCCGGGGTCCATATCCACAGGGTAGGACGCGGTCGGTTCGAGCCCGCGCAGGTTCGCAGGCAGCGCCCGGAGCTGATCTTTCACGTGCGCCGCGATTGATGCGAAGGAGGGAGAAGCGCTCAACCGCCGTCCTTCTTTCATCACGTGCTCCAGAAGCGGCAATCCTTCCACCCCCGAATTGCTCAGCGACACCGTATCGCCCGTCATGATGCCTTCCTGAAAACACCGGAAGACCTGCTTCGCGCCGGGAATCGTTTGTTTGCCGGATGAGTATTTCATTGTCGGCTTGCCCGCATATTCCATCAGCTTATAAGCGCATTCCAGGTAAGGCGCGTCTTCGACGGTATCCAGTTTCGTGCCGATCCCTAACCCGTCAATGGGTGCGGAGGCGGTAAGCAGCCGGTCGATTTCATATTCATCGAGATTGCCGCTGGCAAAGATCTTCACATGAGCGAGACCGTAGCCGTTCAGGATGCGGCGGACCTCAAAAGACAGGTTCAGGATGTCGCCGCTGTCGATCCGGACGGCGCTGGTGGTGATCCGCTCCGGCGCGAGCGCGAGGGCGGCCCGGGCTGCGTGGTGCGCACCGTTTAGCGTATCATAGGTGTCGATAAGTAGGGTCACGTTATTCGGGTTGGACCTCGCGAAGGCCAGGAACGCTTCCTCTTCGCCGCCCATGGCTTCGATGAAGGAGTGGGCCATCGTTCCGTAGAGAGGGATGCCGTACTCCGCGCCGGCCAGGACATTGGACGTCCCCGCAAAACCCATGGCATAAGAGGCGCGCGCAGCCAACATCCCGGCTTCGGCTCCATGGGCGCGGCGCAATCCGAAATCCACCAGGAGTGCTTTGCCGCCGGCCGCCCCAAGGCAGCGGACCGCCTTTGTGGCGATGCTGATTTCAAAATTCAGCAGATTAATGACGCGGGTCTCCACGATCTGCGCAACGGGCAGCGGCGCGGTCACCCGGAGAACGGGTTCATTGGCAAAAAAGATTGTTCCTTCGGGCAGGGCGTGGACATCCCCCTTAAAAGAACACGAGGCCAGGTAATCCAAAAGCTTCCCTGAGAATCTGCCTGTCCGGGCTAGTGTTCGGATTTCATCCGACGTGAAATGAAAGGTTGTGAGAAAGTCGAGGACCGATTCGAGACCGCACGCAACAAGGAATCCGCGTTTTATCGGCAGCTGACGCACATAAAATTCGAAGACGGCTTCCTGATCCATGCCTGAGTCAAGGTAGGTTTGCACCATCGTGAACTGGTACAAATCGGTCAAGAGCGGGCTCGCGGATAAAGTCATAGGGGCGCTTTCGCATCCGATCCATATCGGGAAGATGTATTTTTTGACGAGACATTATAAGACGGGGTCAGACGGGAGTCAAGCCGGCATTGGGGGAACTTACCTTGCGTGGGCTGGGCCCGCTCAAAAGAAGCCGCGGTCAGCATCTTTCCAGAATTTTGCGGTAGTCTTCCGGCGTGTCCATATCCAGCAAAACACCTTCATCCTCGACAGGGATGAAACATATTTTTTCGCGATGCGCATTGAGGATATCGCGAAGCGATGCGCTGCGGTTGATTTCCTCCAGAATCAATCGGGGAAAAAGCGTCGGATGCCCTTTGCGTCCATGACACGTAGGGACGATGATCCGGTCGGGACAGGTCCGGTGCTCTTTGATCATGGCCGTGATCGTCGATGAGAGCACCAGCGGATGATCGCACAAACCAATCAGGATGCCCTGCGGGATTCCCGGGATGGATTTCAATCCCGCCCGGATGGATTCGGCCATATCGCTTCCGGGGACATCGTTTGTTGCGATCGTCACCCCGAACCGCTTGATCGCCTCCACCACGTCGCGCCCCTCCGGACTGACCACCACCGTAATATCGCTGATGCCCGCCTTGCGGATCGTTGCGAGGCAGCAGGCGACGGCGGTCTGATCATGAACCGGAAGAAGCTGCTTGGCGGTTCCCATCCTCGACGACCTTCCTGCGGCCAGGAGAATCGCTTGCGGCGTTAATTCCACTTTCACTCCTTTTTTGAATCAGCTGAGCGACGATGCTTACGGCAATTTCTTCCGGACTCTCGGCGCCGATGGCGAGTCCGACGGGACTAATCACGCGGTCGATGTCCGCGCCGGTAAATCCTTCTTCCGCAAGCGTTTTCATGAGGACGGCACGCTTGCGCCGGCTGCCGATCATGCCGATAAATCCCGCCTGCGTTTTGAGGGCGGCGCGCACGGCGGCAAAATCGCCTTCATGGTCGGGTGTGGCAATGACGATATAATCGTTGGGTGTGACCTGAAGGGCCGGAAGAACTCTTTCGCTTTTCCCGATGACGATGTCGTCGGCATCCGGCAGGCGTTCCTTGGTGGCATAGCCGGAACGTTCGTCGGACAGGACCACGCGAAAGCCCGCGAATTTCGCCGCCCGGCAAAGCGCCTGCCCCACGTGGCCCGCGCCGAAGATCACGAGGCGGCAAGCCAGGCCGAGCGGTTCGATAAAGACGATAACCTTTCCGCCGCAGACGTGACCGTATTTTTCCGTAAGAACCAGGGAAATCGTCTGCGGTTTACCGTCGCTGATGGAATCCAGCGCCGCGTCAATGACTTCCTGCTCGGCCGTTCCGCCGCCGATGGTTCCCCTGATCGAACGATCGGAACGCACCAGCATTTTTGCTCCCGGCTTGCGCGGGGAGGAGCCGCTGCCGTCCACGACCGTTGCCAGGGCAAAAGGAATATTATTTTTGGACAACTGTACAACTTCTTCAAACAGAGCAAGATCATTCATCTGCCGGCCTCCTGTTGTTTATGCTGTTTATTGTACATGTGTATCTTTAGCCTTGTTTCAAAGCATCGGCTCTGATCGGGAGACTCCGGAGGCGCTTCCCCGTTACGGCAAATACGGCGTTCGCCACTGCGGGCGCGATGGGCGGCACGCCCGGCTCTCCCACGCCCTCCGGACCTTCCGTACTGGGAACGATAAAGACCTCCACAACGGGCATACCGCTCATGCGGAGCATCTGGTAATTGTGAAAATTGCTTTGATCGACCCTGCCGTCGGTCAGCGTAATCGCCCCGTAGAGAGCGGCCGAAAGACCGAAGACGATAGCCCCTTCCATCTGGGCGGCGACGGTGTCCGGATTCACAACCCGGCCGCAGTCGACGGTGCAGACAACCCGGTGGACGCGGACGCTGCCTTCTTTGGAGACGGAAACCTCGGCGACCTGGGCGATGAAACTTCCAAACGCTTCGTGAACGGCGATTCCGCGGCCGCGGCCGGACGGGAGCCGGGTTCCCCAGCCGGCCTTTTCAGCGGCAAGTGTGAGGACCGCTTTGTGCCGGGGATTTTTGGCGAGGAGCCGCAGGCGATAGTCGCAGGGATCTGCTTTGGCGGCATGAGCCAGTTCGTCGATAAAGCTTTCCACGACAAAGGCGGTATGGGAATGGCCCACCGACCGCCACCACTGGACGGGCACGCTGTTTTTCGGACTGTGCAGGTCAACGAGGATATTCGGGATGTCATAGGGGATATCCGCCGCCCCTTCCACCGATGTGGCATCAACGCCGTTCTTGACCATCATGCCCTCGAAGGGCGATCCCGCGAGGATGGACTGCCCGACGATCGTATGCTGCCAGGCAACAGGGTTCCCTTTGGCGTCGAGCGCAGCCGTAATTTTATCGAGCCACATGGGGCGGTAGTAGCCGCCTTTGATATCGTCCTCTCTCGTCCAGATAACCTTGACGGGCTTCCCCAGCACTTTGGCCACGGAGGCGGCCTCCGAGACGAAATCGGACTGAGGATTGGCGCGGCGCCCAAACCCGCCGCCCAGGAGCATCGTCCGGATGTTCACCTGGTTTTTTTTGAGCCCCAGAATCCTGGCCGCCGCATCGCGGTCGGCCGTCTGAAACTGCGTGCCTGTCCGAATCTCACAGCTGTCCTGCCGGAAATCAACCAGGCAGTTCAAAGGCTCCATCATCGCATGGGCCAGATAGGGGACTTCGTACTCGGCACTGAACTTCTGTGCCGCGCCGCGGAACGCCTTGGCGGTATCTCCATCCCTGCGGCTGACCATTCCCGGCGTATCGGCCAGCCGTTCATACTCTTTGCGCATCGAGGCGGTGGAAAGGCTTGCGCCTTCGCCGTCATCCCAGACGATTTGCAGGAGGTCGCGTCCCTTTTTTGCCGGCCAGAAACTGTCGGCGACAACGGCCACGCCCGACGGAATCTGAAATACCTCCCGGACACCGGGAAACGCCCTGGTCTTTTCCGCATCGAGACTCTTTACCTTTCCACCGAAAACCGGAGGCCTCGCGATGAGGGCTACGAGCATACCGGGCACCTGCGCGTCGAGTCCGAAAAGGGCTTTGCCGTCGGTTTTTTCGGGCGTATCCAGTCGCTTGGTCGACCGGCCGATCAATTTGAATTTGGCGGGGTCTTTCAGCGTCACCTTTTTGGGGACCGGTAAGTCAGCCGCTTTCAGGGCAAGCTCGCCGAAGGTCAGAGTTTTTCCGTCCGGGTGAATCACTTTGCTCTTTTGGGCGCGGCAGGAGCCCGGATCGACACGCCATGTCGCCGCGGCGGCGGCAATCAGCATTTCCCGGGCACTGGCCCCCGCAAGGCGGAGGCGCTCCCACTCGCTGCGCACACTGGAGCTGCCCCCGGTTCCCTGCATCGCTCCCCATTCCGTATGGTTGTATGCGGGAGCGACCGGCGCAGGCTCCAGATGAATTTTGTTCCAGTCGCATTCCAGCTCTTCCGCGATGAGCATCGGCAGTGATGTATAAACGCCCTGGCCCATTTCCGATTTGTTTATGATGAGCGTCACGGTGTCATCCGGACTGATCCGGATGAAGGCATTCGGCACAAAGGGTCCGGCATGCGCCTGCGCCGCGCCGGCCCGTCCCCGGGACCCGACCGGTGCAAAATAAAAGCCGAGAATGAGGCCGCCGCCGGCGAGGCCCGAGGCTCTCAGGAATTCGCGTCGGCTTAGATTCAGTATCGGACTCATGCTGCACCTCCTGCCATCATGGCCGAGGCCCGGTGGATGGCGCGCCGTATTCTCTGATACGTGCCGCAGCGGCAGATGTTGCCCGACATCGAGGCGTCGATGTCGGCGTCGCTGGGCTTGGGGTTCTTGGCCAGCAGGGCCGCAGCCGACATGATCTGTCCGGAATGACAGTAGCCGCACTGCGGCACATCATCTTCGATCCAGGCGCGCTGCACCGGATGCGTCCCATCGGGGGAAAGTCCTTCAATCGTCGTAATCGACTTTCCCGAAACAGCGGAAACGGGCGTGACGCAGGAGCGGGTGGCCGTGCCGTTTACCAGCACGGTGCAGGCGCCGCACAGCGCCATGCCGCAGCCGAACTTCGTGCCCGTCAGACCGAGTTGTTCGCGCAAAACCCAGAGCAGCGGCGTATCCGGCAGCACCGTTACGCTGTGCTCCTTCCCGTTAACCTGGAGTGTCACCGCCTTTGCGGATGCCTGGTTCGTTTCAGCCATAAAAGATTCCTCTTTCTTATTTGTCCCGGATAATGATTCAATCCCGACGTTTTTGCCTTAAGCCCGGACGCAGGCACGGAAGAAAGGGACCGCGTGCCGTGGGGGTCACGCTTTCTTCGCAACGGATGCGGGAAGCTCCCGGATCCGCGTGCCTGTGGCTGCAAAAACAGCGCCGGCCAGAGCTGGTGCCACGGTGGGCACGGCCAGTTCTCCGACTCCTCCGGGTGTTTCCCGGCTTTGCAGAATGTGGACATCAACAACAGGCATTTCATTCATTCTGAACATTTGATAATTGTGAAAATTCGACTGCACAACCCGTCCGCGATCGATCGTAATCGTGTCTTTGAGCGCGGCGGTCAGTCCGAAGACAATGCCGCCTTCCACCTGGGCTTCAATGGTCCGGGGATTGATGGTCTGGCCGCAGTCGACGGCGCAGACCACGCGGTGAACGCGGATGGTCCGGTCATCGGCGAGTGAAATTTCGACGACCTGGGCGACGAAGCTGCCGTATGCTTCAGCGGTGGCAATCCCGCGGAATCGACCTTTTGCCGGCGGTTTGTTCCATTCGGCTTTTTGGGCTGCGGCATCCAGCACGCCGAGCAAACGCGGTTGCCTGCCAAGGAGGTAGCGGCGCAGCGCGTAGGGGTCTTTCCCGCCGGCAAAAGCGATTTCATCGAGGAAGCTTTCCGTGACGAACGTATTGTGCGAGTGGCCCACGGAACGCCAGAAACCCACGGGAATTCCCGGTTCCCGCCGGATGTATTCAACCCGCACATTGGGGATATCGTAAGGCAGGTCCGATGCCCCTTCTACGGCGGCGCGGTCGATGACCGGCGGGGCCATGCCGAAAGCGCCGGCATGCGCCGCAAAGATGGACGCTCCCACGATCCGGTGCGTCCACGCCACCGGCATGCCCTGCGCATTGAGCGCTGACGAGAGACGGTTATAGATTGCCGGCCGGTAGTGATCGTGCTGCATGTCGTCCTCGCGTGTCCAGACGACCTTGACAGGTGTTTGCATGACTTTGGAGATTTCAACGGCCTCGGCCAGAAAATCCTGCTCTGCCCGTCTGCCGAAGCCCGTGCCCAGAAAAGTCGTGTTGATGACGATGGAGGCTTCAGGCAGCCCCGTAATTTTTGCCGCGACGCGCTGGGCCAGCGTCTGCCCCTGTGTCGGCACCCAGATTTCACAGGCGTTTGCGCGCACATGCGCTGTGCAGTTCATGGGCTCCATGTTGGCGTGGGCGAGATAAGGAAGCTGATAGACGGCCTCTATTTTCCGCGGAGCGTTCCGGAGCGCCGCAATGGCGTCGCCGTCGTTGCGGGCAGTGGGGCCTTCCGTTTTGGCCGCCTCTTCAAAGAGCCGGGTGATGTCGGGAGTGGACATGCCCGCCGTCGGGCCTTCGTCCCATGTCACCTTGAGAACGTCCCGGCCTTTTTTGGCGGCCCAGAACGTATCGGCCACGACCGCGACACCGCTCGCGATCGGCAGCACCCGGCGAACACCGGGGACGTTCCTGGTTGCGCTGTCATCGTAGCCCGTCTGACTGCCGCCGAAGACGGGGCAGCGGGAAACAACGGCCGTCAGCATGCCGGGAAGCCGGACATCCAGGCCGAACAGGCCGCCGCCCCTGACTTTGACCGGTGTGTCCAGGCGGTTGACGGGCGTTCCGAGAATTTTGAAATCGCCGGGGTCTTTGATTTTTATAACCTTCGGCACGGGCAGTGCCGCAGCCTTTTCGACGATGTCTCCATAGGGAATGCTGCGTCCGGTTTGCCGGGTGAAGAACCCTGCCTTTTTCGGTGCGGCAGGAGGTTGCCTCGACCTTCCACGCTCCCGCGGCAGCCGAAACCAGCATGGCTCGGGCCGCGGCGCCGGCTTCATTGAGCGGCTTCCAGAAGCCGCGGACACTGGAGCTGCCGCCGGTGAGCTGCATGCCGATGATCGGATTCGTATAGGCCTTGTCCGCCGGCGCCTGCTCGAACCGGACCTGCGTCCAGTCGGCATCCAGTTCTTCCGCGATGATCATGGGAAATGACGTGAGGACGCCCTGGCCCATGTCCGATTGCGGGACGAGGACCGTGATCATGCCTTTGGTGTCGATTCTCAGGAAGGCATTGGGAACAAATTGATCCGTCGCAGCTTCCGCTTCAAGGCCGAAGGGGATGCGGAAACCCAGAATCAGCCCGCCGCCGGCGAGCGCACCGGCCTTCAGGAATTCGCGTCGGCTTAAATTCAGTATCGGACTCATGCTGCACCTCCTGCCATCATGGCCGAGGCCCGGTGGATGGCACGCCGTATTCTCTGATACGTGCCGCAGCGGCAGATGTTGCCCGACATCGAGGCGTCGATGTCGGCGTCGCTGGGTTTGGGGTTCTTGGCCAGCAAGGCCGCAGCCGACATGATCTGTCCGGAATGACAGTAGCCGCACTGCGGCACATCATCTTCGATCCAGGCGCGCTGCACCGGATGCGTCCCATCGGGGGAAAGTCCTTCAATCGTCGTAATCGACTTTCCCGAAACAGCGGAAACGGGCGTGACGCAGGAGCGGGTGGCCGTGCCGTTTACCAGCACGGTGCAGGCGCCGCACAGCGCCATGCCGCAGCCGAACTTCGTGCCCGTCAGACCAAGTTGTTCGCGCAAAACCCAGAGCAGCGGCGTATCCGGTAGCACCGTTACACTATGCTCCTTCCCGTTAACCTGGAATGTCACCGGGGACGTCATTTTATTTTCTGTGTCAGCCATAATTATTTCCATCCTTTCCTGACGATTTCCCTCGCTTTGGGATAAGGGTATTTCTTCATAAGTTCGGCCAAAGGCAATTTCTGATCTTCGCCGCGCATGAAGTGAATGAGGACGACGGACGCCCAGTAGTCGCTTGCGTAGCGCGTATCTCTCAGCTGGACCGGAACGCCTTTGGCATTCACGCTGTGGCAGGCCGCACAGGTTACCGGTCCGGCATATTTACCGTCGGGGCTGAACTGCAGGGCCTGCTCATGGGACGTCTTGTCGACCGTCTCTTTTGCGCCTTCATAACGGACAGGATACAGTCCGTGCATCGATTCATGGCAGGACTGGCAGGCCAGGCGGCCGTGCGCCTTGGAATACCGGTAAAGCGCATACTTGCCCGGCTGATCGATGGGAAAGTAATCGCCGCCGGCGCTTTCCACAAAAGGCGCGAGATGGCAATCCGCGCAGTGCGGAGCACCAGGCGAAAGCCACCAGTCGCTTCCCCCGGATACGGAGGCGTACGTGAGCGATTCCCCCTGACTTCCGTTCCACGGCAAAACGACCGGCTTTCCGTCTTGTCCTTTTGCTGTTTTCAAAAGGACCGCACTTGTGTGTCGGGCGTAGTAGCTGTAGAGCGGATCTCCCGGAGCGCCCACAGTGGGATCGGCAAAGAATGCCTTAAACCGCGCCTCATCAATGCCGGCCAGGGCCCGGATGACCTCTGCTACGGATTTGTTCCGGAGCGTTTTTCCTTCCTGGGATACGGCATCGCGAAAATCGTCCTGCCGGTAGAGTTCATGCGCCAATTCGTTATGGCAGTTGGTGCAGTAAAGCCCGCGAATCTCCTTGAGCGGTTTTCCGTTTTCATCCGCCATGCTGACTTGCCTCAGGTACCACTTGCCGATACCGTTGAGGAAGAAAGGAGGAGATACGTGGGGATTCGTATGCGCATCGCGCCTCAGGTAGCAGCCGCCGCCCGCCGTCCGGAGGTCGGCATTCGTGAAGCGCGCATTGCCATGTTTGTCTGTGATCTGGTATGGATTTGCGTCCCAGTCATTCATGGCTTCGGACTGCCAGTGGGATGGATGGCAGGTCTGGCAGTTCTGGGTTCTCCCCGCCTTATCGGGCATGGGGATAAACTGCGCATGGACGGCATGAACCGATTGGGTGAGCGGCCCGCTCTTCGAGACCGCGTATCCCGTGGCGCGGGGCCGGGGAGTCTGCAGATTCCCGGACATGTTGTCGCCGTGGCAGTCCACACAGTTCACCGCGCCCACCCGGCCGAGCCGGTTGGAGGAGGCGGCGGGATTATAATCAACAAGAAACGCTGTCTTGTGGTGTTTGTCATGGAGCTCCAGGACGTTGATCATGGTGGCCGTGAGACGCGCCGTGTAATCGCTGACATCCGGATAGTTCTTCTTCCAGTAGGCGAATTCTTCATCGAAGTGATGCAATCCCTCATTCCTGGCGCGCTTTGCGGCAAGTCCATCGCCTGCGTGGCAAAAAGAACAGTTCGAAATATCGACGGGATTGGTTCCAAAAAATTCTACCGGTTTTCCGTTAGCGGTGATGGGGTTGCCCTTCGCATCTTTCATCCGGACGACGGAAACCTGATACGGTTGAAAATCCCGGTCGGCGATGGTGCGGATGCTCCCGGTTCTTCTGCCGTCGTTGAAGGCGGTGAGCGGCAGACCCAGCGCGTCCCATAAGTATGAGGAGGTGAGCGTCAGCGGGATATTCTTCAGGTCCGGCAAAAGCGAATCCGTAAAAACGATGTTCCCGCCTTTACTCCCCGCATAAGACATCTCCCCTCCGGCGATGCTTTTACCGGAAGGGCCGGCGTCGATATTTACGGGAATGTCCCGGCCGATGAAGAGGCGCGCCGAGGAGGCCGGATCGGCGGGCAGCGTGCCTTCCAGGTCCTTGTAAATAAACAGATGGGTCCAGACGTAATTGGCCATATTGTCGCCGGGCTTGTCCATATTGCCCGTCTGGCTTACATCTTTCAGGACCCGCCAGTATTTCATCTTGTTTCCTTCACTGTAGGTGTTGTCTTTAATGCCGTAGTCGAGCCGGATGTTATCCGCGGGCGAGAGAAGCCGGGGGCGTGAGCCGTGATCGCCTGACCGGACCGCTTGCGCCTGGACGCTGTTGTAGGGCGGGATAATGCAGCAGTACGATACGTCGAACCCCACGCAGTGCATGCCGAGTTCGTAATTGATAAAGATGTTGTAAGGATTTTTGGGATCGAAGAGGATCGTTTTTTCGCTCCCGGCCGCAGCTCCGTCTTCATAGGACCGAAGCCCCGTGACACTGAAGGGAGGATCGGCGTCATAAACTTGTTCCTCGGATGTCGCCCCGACTGCGTACAGACCGGCTGATAAGAGGGACAGCAGGGCCGAGCACAAGATGACGAGACGGGAAAACTTCCTCATTGTCCTGATACGCTCCTTTTGCACTCCCGGGTGACCGGTAAAAGAAGGGAGGGTCCTATCGGAACATAGTCCGGGCTTCGTTCTTTTCTCGACTCAAATCCGCGGATTCCCTTTTGATCATCAGCCGCCGCCTTCGGATCGGGAGAAACCGCGAAACAGATGAGCGAAGAAGGAAGACAAAAAATACAGCAGACAGCCGTCAGGATCCGTTTTTATTTTCTTCAGCAAAATACTCGGGAAGCCGGGATGATTCCGTCGCTTAACACGCATACTCTAATGACGATGATGGCGAGATTAAATGGTAAAAAAGTGTCAGGAAAAGAGTAGGGGAATTCTATCCCGGATGAGTTGAGACGCTCGGCCGGACACAACAATGATAGTCTCAACCTGTCATTTTACTATGAATTAACGGGCATTGTGCGCCGGGTCCAATAGACTTAATCTAATAACGGAAAAATTCGGCAAAGGCGGCCGCGGTGAAGCAGGATTTGCTGGGGTGATTGCCGCCGTTAAAGGTCAGCAATGATTTTCCCGAGGTCATGATCATGAAATTATTTATTGCTTTGGCGCTGGTCATGGTTCTGACATGGCCGGCCATGGGAGGAATGATGGAAGAGAACAATAAAAAAATAGTCCGCGATTTTTATGAAATGGCCTTTAACCGGCATAAACCCGCCGAGGCTGCGAAAATCTATATCGGCGATCATTATATCCAGCACCACCCGGGCGTTCCCGACGGCGCCGCCGCGTTTTGCGGATATTTCGAAAAATTTTTCCGAGAATATCCGCAATACCATGTGGAAATCAAACGCGTGATCGCGGAAGGCGACCTGGTTGTTCTTCATTTGCATGGCCGAAAAGATGATCAGGATCGGGGCCGGGCGATCGTGGATATTTTTCGACTCGAAAACGGCAAAATTGTCGAGCACTGGGATGTCATTCAGGATGTCCCCGAGAAAACGACCAAATCCAATACGATGTTTTAGAAGCAGACAAAGGACGCTGACAAGCACGGGCAGGTTAGGACTACCTTTCATTGGCCGGGAAATATGAGGATGGGATGAATCAGGACGAGCGGCTCTGTAACGCCCAGGGAATGCAATTGTGCAGATTGCGCGATGAATCGGCAAGGCCGTGGTCTTACGCGGCGGTGGCTCTGGCGTCGTTTGTTCTGATCGCCGCCGCCACGATTCCGACACCCTTGTATCAGCTCTATCAGGTCAAGTTTCATTTCTCTGAATTCATGCTGACCATGATCTTCGGCATCTATGCCTTCGGTGTCATCCCGTCGCTTCTGGTGTTTGGTCCGCTGGGCGATGCGATTTGCCGCCGCCGCGTCCTGATGTTTGCAATCGTCACGGCCGCCGCCGGCATTTTGCTCCTGTCGCTGGCCCAGGGGGTGATCTGGCTCCTGGCCGGACGCCTGCTTGTCGGCGTGGCCGTCGGTGCGACGCAGGGCAATTCCAGCGCGGCCCTGGTGGAAATGCAGCCCGCGGGAGACCGCAGAAGGGCCGGGATCATGATGGCCGTCTGCACGGCGGGCGGCGCGGCATCCGGCACGCTCGCCAGCGGTATCATCGCCCAGTATCTGCCTGATCCTTTCGAGCTTGTTTATCTTGTGGAACTCGGCATGCTGACGCTGGCGTTTATGCTGGTGGCCGGCATCCAGGAAGCGTCAAGACCCGTCCTGTCACTTGTCAGTTTTCACCGCCCGCACGTGTCACGCAAGATCTTTGCCGGGTTTCTGGTGGCCTCTCTGGCCGGGGGGCTCGGCTGGTCGATTGCGGGTCTATTTGTGGCGCTGATGCCAAGCTACCTTTCCAATCTGCTGCACATCAGAAATCTGGCTGCGGGAGGCATTCTGGTCGCGCTCATGCTGGGTTCGAGCGTCGCGGTTCAGCTGGTGCTGGTTCACATATCCAATTTTCGTCTGTTGATGTCGGGTCTCGCCGGGGCTATCGTAGGACTTGCCGCGATCGTTGCCGCCTGGCACCTTTCATCACTCGTCCTGATGATCGCGGGTTCCATCATCTCAGGCGCGGCTATGGGCATGGCCTACCTTGGTTCGATCTCCGAAATCAATCGTCTCGCGGCGCCTGAGGAACGCGGTCAAATCAATTCTCTCTATTTTATGATTGTCTATTTATTTTTTTCAGTGCCGATGATCGCCCTGGGATTTGTGGCCAGCCGCCTCGACCTTTATACCGCCGTTCTTTCCTTTGCTGCGGTCATCGTGTTCATCGCCGCAAGCCTGATGATTTGGCTGGCCATCCGGCACAGATCGGGGGCTTCGGGCTGATCGGATTCGAAACCCGTCATCCATCATCCGGATGGTTCCCGGACGCAGCGGATGCTTTAGCCGCCGGCCGATCTTCATAATTCTTTGAGCAGTCTGTTGTCGGGTAGTCCTGCAACGGTCTTTCCGAATGCAGCCAGGGATGCGGACAGGGCCGCAAATTCCGGGGTATGGGTGAAGGGCATCTCGTTTAAGCCTCTTTCCTCCAGGGCATCGATGACATAGTGAATGCTCAGCGAGTTGACATCCCGGGCGGGTTGATATCCTTTTTCAGAGCTTCCATCGCTTTCGGTTACCGAGAGAATACCGCTTTTTACCAGATTGAAAAGAATGTCGTTGACGAAGCGGATGGGAATTTCGAGCCCGCTGGCGATGGCCCGCGCCGTCGGGGCCTTTTCGCCCCGGATAAACGTCTGAACCAGATGATGCGCTATCTGCAGAGACAGAATGATTCGAAGGCGGTGACTGGCCAGAAGGGCGTCGGGTTCGAACTCGTAGGTATCTTCATTCTGGTAGGCGAAGGAGAATTCCGCTCCGTACAGGACAATCAGCCAGCTCAACTGAAGCCAGGCCAGAAAAAGCGGCAGGGCGGCAAAGCTGCCATAGATGGCGTTGTAATTCGCGACCCCGACCTGGAAGGTGATATAGACCCATTGGACAATCTGAAACGTGGTGCCGGCAATAATTCCGGCAGGCAGGGCTGAAGACAATTTCACCTTCGTATTCGGCATAAACATGTATAGGAAGGTAAAGAGAGCCCACATCAATGTGTAAGGCAGGAGCCTCAGCAAAAAAAAGATGATGGAACTGAAGCTCCCGAGGATGGCGAACTTCTCCAGAATCAGATTGACCTGAGTGGTGACAAAGACGGTGACCCCACCGGAAAGAATAAGAATCACCGGGCAGATCAGCATGAGCGACAGGTAATCTCCGAACATGCGGCCGAGGGTGCGCTTTTCCTTGACGCCCCAGATATCGTTGAATGAATATTCAATCTGCCCCAAAACCTTGAGCACGGCCCAGAAAAGAACAACGAGGCCGGCACCGGCAATCACGCCGCCTTTGGTATTGGCCAGGAGCGCATTGGAAAACTGGAGGACATTGGTCAGGATGTCTTCATGACCGGCGAGTTTCTCTCGCAGCTGCGACTCCAGCACTTTGTCAAATCCGAAACCTTTGGCAATTCCGAAGGCCATCGCGGCAACGGGAACGATCGAGACAAGAGAATAAAAGGTGAGGGCTGATGCGCGAAGCTGGCATTTATCTTCATCGAAACCCCGGATGGACAGGAGAACAGTTCTGGCAATCTTCAGGAAAAAAGATTTTCCCGGAGGCAGGGTGGTGCGTTTGATTCTCCAGATGTCCTGTTTGTAAAAATCCGTTGCTTTTTGAAGCTGTTTCCCGATGTTGCCCATGACGCCTCCTGAAATTCGATGATGGATGATGGATATGAGTGCGGCGCTGTGGTGCCGGTCTTCCTGCCTTGCGGTGATGACAGGGCAGCTTTAATATTTAAGATAAGATGAAGAGCGGACTCTGTCAATGAGAGACCGGCGATTGCGGGATCTTATTGACGGACTGCCTGAAGTATGATTTTTAGAAACCGTTTTGTTCGCCTTGCCGCTTGCGGACAATCATCCAGGCGGGCCCCCGATGACGGAAGTTTACGAACATAAAGGCGCCGAAAATATATTTATCCGGGATACTGGCAAAGACGCCGAAAGGTTGTTAGATTTTAGATGATGGAAGAAAAGATTATTGTCGCCGAGCATGTGACGAAGACATTTCCTAAAGTGGTGGCCGTGAATAACCTCAGCTTCGAGGTTTCGCCGGAGACTTGCTTCGGGGTCCTGGGGCCCAATGGCGCGGGCAAGTCCACGCTCATGAAGATCGTTTATGCCAAGTGCGTCCGGGACAAAAACAAAGCGGATCGCCTCCGTATCTTCGGTTATGATCCCAATGAGGAGGAACTCGCCATCAAGTATTGTTCCGGCGTTGTCCCCCAGGATAACAACCTCGATGAAGAGCTCAACGTTATCCAAAATCTTATGATCTACTCCAAATTCTATCGCATTCCGGCAGGAGTCGCCCGGGAGCGGATCGCTTACCTGCTTGACTTTCTGGAACTCACTGAAAAAGCGAGTGCGCGGATTACGGAGCTTTCCGGAGGCATGAAGCGCCGGCTGGTGATCGCGCGCGCCCTCATCAACAACCCGCGGCTCTTGATCCTGGATGAGCCGACCACGGGGCTTGATCCGCAGGTGCGGCACCTGATCTGGGACAAGCTGCGGCTTCTCAAGAAGGAAGGAACGACCATTCTGCTCACCACGCACTACATGGAGGAGGCGTTTCAGATCTGCGACAGCGTGATGATCATGCACAAGGGGCAGCGGATCATCGAAGGGCCGCCCCGGCAGCTCCTCAGGAAAAATATTGAAAGGTTCGTGCTCGAAGTGTTCGATACGAGTTCGCTTGCGGCCAAGCTCGATGAGGCGGCCCAGCGGCAGATCCGGATCGACCGGTCGCAGCAGGTGACGCTGCTGTTTTCCGACAATCTCGACGACCTGAAGGCGCTCGCGGGATCGCTTGCGCGGGGCAATTATTACCTTCGGGAGACAAATCTCGAAGATGTCTTTTTAAAGGCGACGGGGAGGGGACTCAATGAAAGCCAGTAATCCCCGGACCTATCCTCCCCTGTACTGGCGGCTCTTCAGCGTCTGGTACCGCCACATGCGCGTTTACACGAAGAATATCTTCTCGAACGGTCTGCCTCCGTTTCTCGAGCCGCTCCTGTTCCTGGCGGGTGTGGGGCTCGGCCTGGGCGTCTATATCACGCAATCCATGGAGGGGCTCAGTTACATCGAATTTCTGGGGACCGGTCTTCTGGTGACGGCGGCGATGTTCACCTCGGCGTTCGAGTGCAGCTTCGGCACCTTTGTCCGTTTGACGTTCGACAAGGTGTACGACGGAATGCTGGCGTCGCCGCTGACGGTGACCGACCTCATCATCGGTGAAATCATCTGGGCCGGGACGAAGGGCCTGTTCTTCTCCTTTGCGGTCCTCTGCATCCTGCTGGGATTCGGCGTGATCCATTCGCCCTCGAGCCTGCTTGCGCCCGCGGTGGGATTTCTGACCGGCATGATGTTTGCGACGGTCTCCCTCTGGATCACCTCGTTCGTCCGTCAGATCAATCAACTCAATTTCTATTTTACGGGGTTCATCTCGCCGATTTTCTTTTTTTCGGGCGTTGTTTTTCCGACCAGCAATCTGCCGGACTGGATACAGCCCCTGGTGGAACTGGTCCCGCTCACGCACGCGGTCCGACTGGTGCGGGCCGTCTGCGCCAACCACTACCAGATCGGTCATGTGTGGGATTTATCTTATGTGGCCGTATTCATCTTAGTCTTCGGATTTCTGGCGGTAAGAAGACTGCGCAAAAGAATGGTGATCTGACAAAAAAAGAGCAGAGTTTTGCCGCTCTGCTCTTTGTGTGAGCCGCGCGGCATCTGCCAGAAAGATTGCCGCGTCACTCGTGTTGCTTTTCGTTGTTAATCGGGCAGCTTCTTAATGCCCTGCCATTCCTGGAATGCGCAGATCTCCTTGTCCAGGCTGCCCGCTATCGGACAGGCATGCGACGCCGCAAACAGCTGATAGACTTTGAGGGTGTCTTCGGCCAGTCTGTCCTGGGCCCTGAGAATAAATACCGGCTCATCTTTGCCGATTTTGGGTATGTCCACTTTGCCGTATTTTCCTGATAGTGCCATGGGTGTTCCTTTCCTGTTTTTTTATCGTGAACGCATTATTATCCCGGCGTTATTCCCGGTATCGTGCAGCGTGTCATTGTTTGTAAGCGGATACGCCCGCCTCAATGCCCTTGCCGAGGCGCACTTTTTTATCGGCCAGAGAATCTTTGGCCAGCTTCATGACATCCTCAACCTTGGTCACGGTCTCGTCATATTTACCTTTCGCTTTTTCATAGAAGTCTTCCGACTTGCCGCGGATGTCCTGCCGCAACTCCTTGCCCGATTTGGGCGCAAATAAAATGCCTAAGGCGCCGCCAACCACACCGCCAACCAGAAACCCCAAAATATGATTCTTTGATATCATTTCTCTGTCCTCCGATAATCGTTAAATAAAGTAAATGGATGCCGAACGCCTCTTCGGGCACATCGACCGCTATTGGAAATCAGTTGCTCATCGCGTGCAGCCTTCTCGGACATCGTGCATAAACTGCGATGCCGGGGCCCGTCTCTCCCTGTTTGCGGGTCGGACGGGCTCCGGTGATTCTTACTCGATCTTTACCTTGACTTCTTTACTCTTGGCCTCTTCGCTCTTGGGCATCCTGACTTCCAGAACACCATCCTTGAATGTCGATTTCGTCTGGTCGCCCCTGACTTCCGTAGGAAGACTGAAGGAGCGGCAGAAAGAGCCGTAGGATCGCTCCAGCTTGTAGTAGTCTTTCTTTTTGATCTCATCCTCCTTCTTCTTTTCACCGGATATCGTAATCATCCCGTCCGTTAACGTAACTTCGATATCCTCCTTCTTCATACCGGGAAGTTCCGCTTTCAGAACCAGATCACCGTTTGATTCGAAGATATCCACTTCGGGCATAAGTTCTTCTTCCATGCCTGCCCGGAGTTTGGAGAAAAACGGCGTAAAGGGCCGGGGCATTATTTCGTCAAACCACTTGTCGAAATCTCTCAGCGCCATCACGGGACGTGTTTCCGATCTCACCAATTCTTTTTGTTCTTCTGCCATAATACACCTCCATTAAAATTCTTATTCAACCAACGCGGTCAGCGGCTGGTTTGTATTGCGATGCGGGTAAAGATGCTGCTCTTCCCACTGCAATTCGCCGCGTCCCTTATCAATATGAATCGATTGAAGGGAAGGCAATGGTAATTAAGTTAGAGCTGATTGAGAGTTCGAAACTACCGCGCAGACGCAGCTTTCTAATCGATGCCCGTCGATCGCGACACTTGAACAAAAAATCTTGGATTCTCGTTGAAAAGATCATGGATTGCAGTGGCTGACGAAGTGTTCGGAATCCCCGTGAAGGGTAGCCAATATCCCGCGGGAACCTCTCGCCGGAGATGCCGTATGGCTGGGTCTCCGGCCTATCCCCGGGAAGGGGATAAAGCTTGACCGACGGTCAGCAAAAGAGTACGATTACCCGAGTATGTGCAGGAAACACATCGGGGAAATACTTTAGGAGGAAATGGAGATGGCCAAATATCTCTACAACGAGGAGGCAGTCGCAAATCTCAGACTCAGCGATACGTCGGTTCTGGACCGGTTGATTGATTTCGAGTCTGCGCGCGCTGCGCATTTAAAAAAAGAACATGGCAAGAAGGACAAGCGCATGCCCCTTGCCGAAGCGATCGCCACGTATGTGCAGGACGGCGACATCATCACCGATGGCGGTTTTTCATACGTCAGGACGCCCCAGCAGGCTTTTCACGAGATCATCCGGCAGGGCAAAAAAAATCTGCAGATGATCGGAGCGCCCAATACCAATCAGAGTTTCTTCATCACCTATGGATTGGTGGTCTATTCGCACAGCTCATATACCGGAGCGGAGATGCGCGGGATTGACAAGGTCTATGACCGGGGGCTCAAAGCCGGTAAGTTCAAGATTCTTTCCGAATGGAGCCACGGCGGTGTCGCGCAAGGGTTCAAAGCCGCACAGCTCGGCGTTCCGGGTTTTTTCAGCAAACAGATGCTCGGAAGCGACCTGGTTCGCTACAATCCTTATCTCAAGGTGATGCAAAATCCCTTGAAGGCGGACAAGGATCCGTCCGTGTTTGTTCCGGCCCTGTATCCCGATGTGGCGATCATCCACTGCCACGCAGCGGACAAATACGGCAACGCCTATATCTACGGCCCGGCTGTCAACGATCTGGCGGTGGCGGCAGCGGCGCGCAAACTGATTATCACGGCGGAAGAGATCGTTCCCGAAAACGATATCCGCTACAACAAGCACGGACAGATCATTCCGTTCTTTTATGCAGATGCCGTGGTCGAAATGCCTTTCGGAGCGATTCCCGGCAGCATGCCCGGCTGTTACTACTGGCCCAGGCAGTGGTGGGAAAAGTGCATGAGGTTCGGCGGCGCATCCGACGAAAACAATAAAGCATTTTGTGATGAATGGATTATGGGCGTCAAGAATCAGTTCGAGTTTGTCGACAAACTGGGAGGCGCCAAGTGGATCGCCGAGGCCCGCCGCCAGACGAAGGCCGCCGAAGGCGATAATGAAGATATTGATTTCTCGTATGAGGAATACACCCTGAATCACGATCCAGGGCGATACTATTGAGATAGAGGAGCATACTATGCAAGACTTAAACGCACCGGCCAATCCCCTCGAAACATTGGCCTACATTATAGCGCAGCAGATTCACGATCATTCGGTCGTCTACATCGGAACCGGGATCCCCATGGTGGCTGGAATCCTGGCCAAAAAAACCCACGCCCCGAACATCACCCTCGTTTATGAATCCGGCGGACAGGATCCGATCGAAGGCGACATGCCCTGGTCGGTCGGCTGTCCCTTTACCTGGCGCAAATCGCCCACGATCATGGAAATGTCCTACTCGTTCGCGCAGTGCTACAACGGGTATGTCGATATCGGATTTCTGGGGTTCGCCCAGGTGGATATGTACGGCAACGTGAACACCCACATGATCGGCAAGGATTTTCACCACCCCAAGGTCCGGATGACGGGAAGCGGCGGCAACAACGATTTGTCGTCGCTCACCGAAAATATGGTGCTGGTCGGGCTTCAGACGCCGGACAAATTTCCCCAGAAGGTAGATTTCATCACCTCCGTCGGTCATTTGACGGGCAGCAACTCGCGCCGGGAGGCCGGCCTCCTGGGCAACGGCCCGCAGGCCGTGATCAGCCCCTGGGGCGTCTATGACTTTGAACCGACGAGCAAACGCATGCGGATCAAATCCCTGACGCCGGGCGTGACCGCCGAGCTTGCCCAGCAGCTTACCGGTTTTGAGCTTCTGAAACCCGAAGGCGCAATCCCTGAGACCAAATTAGTCACGCCCGAGGCGTTGAAGATTATCCGCACGCAGGTTGATCCGCGGGGAGTTTTCACGCAGATGCCCGCTGCTTAAAGACGGCAGCGGCAAAAAGTATATCGTACCCGATTAACCATTCCGGGCTGTGAACGCCAAACGAGGCCGATCACAGCCCGTTTTTTTCATTCCGACGGGCCGCCGCGGAAGGACGGCATTAGAAGAATTCTTCACGGCTTAACCAGGGGATGTCTGTCTCGCGGAGTCTCAGAAATTTATCTGTATATCATTTATACATAATTAATTTCACAATATGGCTATGTCTAATTCTTGCACGAGAGGCGGAGATGAGGTATGGTGCGCGAAAAATCAATACGGTCTTCCGTCCCCGGAACCGTCGCTGACAATTGGGCGGACAGGCTAAGCCGGAAGAGAAGTAATAAACACCACGGCGGATATCGAAAAACCCGCTGGCGACGCCCTTAAGCAGAGGGGGACTGATTTTTAAACCCGCTTAAGCGGGACGAGCGTTAATTCTCTGTATCCTGCTGCGAAATAATAACGTTCATTTCATACCTCGACAGCTTGCGGCGAGGTGTTTTGATTCTAAAACAATGCGATTTTTTGAATTAGCGGGGGAATGATGAGCAGCCGGTTTGATGACCTGATTGAAGGTGTTCTGAAAATAAGGGAATATGAAGGTGAAGACAAAGTCGTCAGTCTGAGTGACGCGATTGCCCGCTTCGTCAAGCCCGGCGCCAGCATTCACCTTGCGGCAACTCACTCGGCGCCCGGCGCCGCCATTTATGAAATTGTCCGGCAATTCCATGGCACAAATCCCGGTTTCACGCTCATTATGCGGGGGATTCGCGACACCGTTTCGATTCTCATTCACCTGGGTCTCGTGAAGAAAGTGATCACGGCCTTCTCCGGAAACGTCTATCCCTGGTACAGCCCCAATCCCGTGACGCAGAAAGCTTACGTTCACCGCGAGGTGGAACTGGAAGACTGGTCGATCCTGACGCTGCCGCTGAGACTCATGGCGGGAGCTCTGGGGGTCGGCGCAATGCCCACGACGTCACTCATCGGGAGTTCGCTGGCCCTACGCAACAAAGATTCGTTCACGATCATCGACGATCCCTTCGGCAGCGGAAAGAAGATCGGACTCGTCAAGGCATTGAATCCGGATATTGCCATCGTCCACAGCATCGCCGCCGACCGCGAGGGGAACGCGATCCTCACCGCACCCTACAGTGAAAGTCTCTGGGGCGCAAAAGCAAGCATAGGCGGCGTTCTCGTCACAACAGAGAAAATTGTCTCCACGGATTTCATCCGCCGGCACTCCCACCTCGTCAAGCTTCCCGCTTATATGGTGAAGTCCGTATCGCTGACGCCCTTCGGGGCGCACCCGGGCGGCGTCTGGAATCAGGGGATTCACGAATGTGAAGCCTATGCCGAGGATTACGAATTCATGACCGGGTTCAACAAACTGCTCAAAGACCCGCAGGCCCTGGACGCGTGGATCAGCGAGTGGGTGCTGGCGTGTCCCACGTTTGCCGACTACCTGGCGAAGCTCGGCGGCAACCGGATCGCGTCACTCAAAAAGAATGCCGGCGAGGATGCCTGGCGCCGCGAGCTCGACATCCGGGAAGAAAAAATATCCGATACGGATGCGGCCAATCCCGTCGAAACCATGGTCATCATGGCCGCCCGGGAACTTGCAACGCACGTTCTCCGGAGTCAGTACAAGACGATGCTCGCGGGAGCGGGCACGGCCAATCTGGCCGCGTGGGTGGCCAAGTACGAGCTGCAAAAACGGGATTACATTGTGGAGCTCCTGGTGGAACTGGGCTATTTCGGCAATTCCCCCCGCCCGGGTGAGCCCTTTCTCCTGAACTTCGGCAATTTCCCGACCTGCAAGATGCTGACGGAGACCCTCGACACCCTGGGCGTGTTCACCTGCGGCCGAACGAACCGGTGCCTCGGCGTTCTGGGAGGGGGGCAAATTGACAAATTCGGCAACATCAATTCCCATTGGATGTCGGACGACGTCTATGTGACGGGATCGGGCGGCGCCAACGATGTGGCGACGGGGGCGCAGGAGACGATGGTCGTCATGCAGCAATCAAAGCACCGTTTCCTGGAGCAGGTACCATTCATCACGGCACCGGGAGAACGCGTCAAAACCGTGGTCTCCACCCTGGGTGTTTTTGAAAAGCCCGACGGTGGCCCGGAATTGATCCTGACGAAGGTTTTTGCCCCAGAGGAGGGTGCTTCCTCGGTCGAGGACAGGGTTCGCAAAATAAAGGAAAACTGCGGCTGGAATTTGCAGGTGGCGCGTGATCCCGAAGTGGTCAGCCTTCCTAAGCCTGACGAACTGAAACTGCTGAGAATATTCGATCCGCAGAAGTTTTATCTCAAACAGCGGTAATCATTTTTATCGCTTGCCACACCGTAATGGTCGGTGCCATTTCTTGTACAACACGAACTCAAGAAGAAACTTTAAAGGGAATCGGGAGGCAGTCGGTTGATGCAGCCGTCTCTCTTCAGCAATTGACGTTCACTGTTCCCAAATCAGGGATCATATCGCGGCGGCGGCAGAAGGTGACGGAGATGGATGCATATTTACGAATCGGAGTCGAAAATTTATAAAAACAGGGAACGGCCGCGGTGGAATCACTGGTCCGTTCCCTGGTTGAAATGCGGCGCGAAGCGCCTTTTTTTGTTCACTTACAGCCTGAAGGCCTATAGCCTAAAAGTCTGCTTTCCTAAATCTTCATTCCGCCGTCGCAGAAGATGACCTGTCCCGTGATAAACGAACTTTCATCGGAAGCCAGGAACAGTGCCAGGTTGGCGATGTCGCGGGGTGAGCCTTTGCGGTTCATCGGAACCAGGTAAGGCAGCATCGCATCCATCTGCTTGATGGTTTCCGGCGGCATGTTCTTCATCATGTCCGTCCAGATCATGCCCGGAGCAATGGCGTTGACATTCACGCCCTTGGCGCCCAGTTCCTTGGCGGCGGTTTTGGTCATGCCGATGACGCCGGCCTTGGATGCAGAGTAGTTGATCTGGCCGGCATTGCCCAGCGCGCTGGTCGATGAAATATTGACGATTTTGCCGTAGCCTTTTTCGCGCATCACGCGCGCTGCGCACTGAATGCCGAGGAACGTGCCCGTCAGATTGACGGCGATGACGGCATCCCACTGTGCGTCGGTCATCTTGTGCAGAATGACGTCGCGGGTGATTCCGGCATTATTGACGATGATGTCGAGCGTGCCGAATTCCTTCACCGCCGTATCGACCATGTTCTGCACGACCGCCCGCTCGGCGACGCTGCCCAGCACGTAAACGGCCTGGCCGCCCTTGGCTTTTACCTGATCCACCACATTTTTCGCGTCTGCTTCGTTGACATCGTTCACGACGATCTTGGCGCCCTCCTCGACGAATCTCATAACGATTCCTTCGCCGATGCCGCGGCCCGATCCCGTAATAATTGCTACTTTGTCTTTCAGTCTCATTTTTTTCTCCTTCTATTATTTTTTGCAGGAAGCGGTATCAAACCACCCTTTGGGCGGCAAGACCACCCTTGCGGGTGGCAAGACCGTTCCCTGCGACTCGATCGTGTTTTATTATTTCGGGCATGGCCCTAGATATTTTCCGCTCATTTTGCTGTTCATCTGCATGGCCGGCTGGCCTTTCATCTTAAAGCTGGTTGTTGCCGACCCGTCCATGGTGTTGCCGGTATAAGTGGATTTGCCGGTCGTCTGCATCTCGCCGTCTTTTCCCGAGCAGGACACGGCGTAGCTGACCGTATTGCCGCTGATCTTCTGGCTGGTCGTTTTGCAGTCATAGTTTTTGTCCTGATTTTTTGCTACGGCGTCGCTTTTGGTGATGCACTGGCGGGCCGTCGTGGGAGGCATCTGCTGCTTCATGCCCGCAATCTGGACCTGCGTGCTGATTTCCCACATACCATCTTTGAGCTGCGCCCAGGCAGCCGCGGCCCAGAACACCGATAAAAGAAGAACGACCATGATCAATGTCTTTTTCATCTTCCTCTCCCTTGTCTATTTTTTCAACCGGTAGACGGCAACGGCCTCCGACCAGTCCGCCAGATCAATCTGATTGAGCCTGCGGACAAGATCGCCGATCATTCCCGTCGACTTTTCATCATATACCTGAAAAATGCCTTCTTTGAAACCTAAAGATAGCAAAGGTTCCTTTTTTCGCGTCGCAACAATTTTAATTCTCTCTTCGGCAAAAGTTCCCCGATGATTCGGCAAAAACATGGCGGTGAGCCGGATGCGGCTGTCTCCTTGCGGAAATTGATAGGCTTTTCCCGCCCGGGTAAAATTATCGGACGTATCGGCATTGGGCAAAAGCAGCGTTACGGAACCGTCCGCGGCGACCGAAAAAATATAGACATAGGCGTCACTCGTTACCGAATAGAAGATTTTGACATCATCGCCTTCTTTTAAATCCGTTTTGGAAAGCGAAAGTTTTACAGACAGGCCTTCGCCTTTTTCGGGGTAGACGGGTTCGACCAGCGCTTTGATTTTAACGCGGTAGAGATTTCTTTCTTTTTCGTCCCAGCCCGCGGATACCGTCTTCTCATTTTTGATTTTTCCCCGCACGGCGGCATAGATGAGATCGTCGGCCACCTGAGCATTGGAAACCAGTGTATGCGATCGGATGAAAACCCCCACCGCCTTTTCCACCGCCTGGTTCCGGGCATCGAGCCTGGCGCGATCTTTGACTTCCTTCTGGGTTTCAATCTCACCCATCAGAGCCTCGCCGGTCGCGTCGACCCAGACGGGCTTTTCTGCTGCCGGACACAGAACAGGCAGGTTCATCAGAATCAGAATCGCAAATGCTAATAATCTTTTCATAACAACCCTTTATTCCTTCTTCGCCCCGATCAACTGCGGCGTCTGCTCGGTATTATATTGCCTGCGGGCGATGCGCTCCACCTGGGGTCTGAGGTAGCCGAACAGGTCGTCCATCCTGAGGGAACCATCCGGTTTGACGACGTCTTCATTCCTGATCCCTTTGAGCAGGAAGTAGGTAAAGAGTCCATGTCCTTTTTCTTTGTAGGTCGAGCTGATCTGTTCGCCTGCCGATGCCGCCAGAACCGTCATGTTCCTGGACAGGGCCATGTTGCCCTGCAGGTTCATCACCAGAGGCCGCGCTCCCTGGGCCAGCACCGACCTGCCGCCGGCGCCGGAAAAGCAGGAGTCCAGGGCAACAACGATCTCTTTGGCCGGAAGTTTGCCGAGCGCACTGTACATCCTTTTTAAGGAATATCCCGTCTGGTCAATGAAAGACGGATCTCCATCGTAAGGGACAAGATAAGCATCGCCCGTTTTGGGATTGGGCGCGCCGTGGCCGGAAAAATAAACAAACACCGTGCCGCCAGGTTCGACATGATTGCCGAGCCACTTTTCGAAATACTTTTCGAAGTCGCTTTTTAACGCGCTTTCATTTAATAGGGTAATTACATTTTCCTCCGGAATGCCCAGGGTTCGCACCAGATAAGCGGCGACGAGCCGGGCATCCTGCGTCGCAAAGTCGGCCCGCGGCAGCTTCTGACGGTAATTTTCAATGCCGATGACAATGGCGTAAGCATTTTTTCGCGGATTCGCGTAAGCTTTCGGCAGATCATCGATATCTGACCAAACGGCCGCCGCGGTCATGGATTCGGGCGAAGGCGCAGAGGCGGCGCTTACCGGCTTTTGTGCCGTCCGGGCAACCCGCAAGAGATCGTCGCTTTCATCGATGAGCCCATAACCTGCCATATCCTTTCTTGCATCAGCCGCGTCGACCAGGACCGGACGCGGGGATATTGTTGATGCTTTGACATAGTATGTCCTGCCGGCTTCGAAGAGAACGGAGAGCGCATACTGGGGATTATGGCTGTGAACGCGGTGTTTGCCCGGTTCCAGCAGAACGGCTAAATATGTACTTTCCGCGAGACTGCCCGCCGAGTTCCCATCGATCAAAATTTCAGTCAGAACGGCGCTGCCGGCGAACACGGCGTTGCGATAAACGTAAAGCAGGGCTTTGTCCGAAGGCGGCGCCATGTTCTTCATTTTCCTGTCTGTTTCCGGCGGTGCCACCGGCACCGTGGCGCAGGCTGAAATCATCATCGCCACGATCAGGAATAACGCCGCGCAGACAATCCGTTTCTTCATGTCACCTTCCTCCATCGATCAAGCATCCGTTTCTTATTTGCAAATTTTATATCGGCCCTGTCCCTCTCAGGGATCATCAAAAGATTTAATCCCATTTTGTCCCCATCAACTGCGGTGTCTGTTCGTTGTTATATTGTTTCCGGGCAATACGTTCCACCCGGGGTTTGATGTAGCCGAACAAGTCCTCCATCTTGAGGGAACCATCCGGTTTTACGACATCTTCATTTTTGATCCCTTTGAGCAGAAAGTAGGTGAAAAGCCCGTGACCTTTTTCATCATAGGTTGAACTGATTTGATTTTCCGCCGAGGCTGCCAGAACCGTCATATTTTTTGATAATGCCGTGTGGCCCTGCAGATTTATCACGAGCGGCCGCGCACCTTTGGCAATGACGGATCTGCCGCCGGCGCCCGAGAAACAGGAATCCAGCGCGACAATAACTTCTTTTGCCGGCAGTTTCCCCAAAGCGTCATACATCCTTTTTAAGGAATATCCCGTCTGATCGATGAAAGACGGATCTCCGTCGTAAGGGACGAGATAGGCATCGCCCGTTTTGGGGTTGGGCGCTCCATGGCCCGAATAGTATACGAAAACGGCGCTGTCCTTTTCCACATTGTCCGGGAGCCATTTTTCAAAATACTTCGCCAGGTCCACGTAAGAAGCACGGTCATTCAAAAGTGTAACAATATTTTCTTCAGGATACCCCATGACCCTGATTAAATACTCGCTCACCAACTTTGCATCGCCTGCCGCAAAATCCGCCCCGGGAAGCTTCTGACGGTAATTTTCAATCCCGATCACAATGGCATAAGCATTCCTATTGGAAGTCGTTTTTACCGCAGGCAGTTCATCAACATCGGATTTGACAACCCGGCTTGCTTCTCGCGGCGATTCAACAGATGCGGCCCTTGCCGGCTGTGACTGATCCTTTCCCGTTTTTAATTCTGCAAGCATCTTTTTACATCTTGACTGATAGGGTTGTTTCAATCGTGCACAACTTTCCAGGGCCAGATTAATGTCGGCGCCTCTATCGATCAGCAACTTGGCGACGTCGCTATGTCCGGCCATGGCCGCATATCCCAGGGGTGTCAAAAATCCTGTCCCCGCCTGATTGACATCAGCTCCCTTGTCGATAAGATCTCGCGCCAGGCCGATATCTCCGGTTCTTGCCGCATCCGTCAATAAGACAGGCTTTGCCAGGCAACCGAAAACACAGACCACAAAAAGAGCGAGCAATGTCGACCTCAGGATTTTATTTAAAATGTTTTTCATTTGCAGACACTCACTTTCTCAGACTGAACCTGCCTTTCAACTTCTCCGCATCGGGACTGACCGACGGGCTCTGCTGAACGTTGAGCTGCTTGGCCTCGTCTTCCACCTGCGGTTTGATCTGTTCGTAAATTTCAGAAACGGACTTCCTGCCGTCTTTAATTGCTTTGAGAAAATAGTAGGTGAAGACGCCGTGTCCCTTCTCCGGAGAGGACGTGCTGATCTGTGAACCCTGCGTGGCGGAAAGAACCGCCATATTCTTCCCCACGGCGGCGACGCCCGTGGTCAGGACCAGCGGCCTGGCTCCTTTGGCTAGGACACTTCGTCCGCCCGCGCCGGAGAAACAGGCGTCCAGAACGACAACAATCTCTGCCGCCGGCAGATTGCCCAGGTGCTCGTAAAGCCTCTTCAACGGATAGCCGGTCACTGCGAGATAGTTCGGATCTCCGTCGTAGGGCACCAGGCAGGCCTCGCCGGTGGCGGGGTCGGGCGCGCCGTGTCCGGAGTAATAGACCAGAATCCGGCTGGCAGGCTTCGTTTTGTTTTTGAGCCAGATGTCGATGGATTTTACAATCCCGGAGAGCGTCGCTTTTTCATCCGTCAAAAGCTCGATGTTGCGTTCTTTGAATCCCAGAGCTCTGGCATAGGCTTTGACCAGCAGAGCATCATCATAAGAGTAATCGGATTTGGGAAGGCTCTGGTAGCCTTCTATGCCGATGATGACCGCAATGTCATTGTCTCCCATGATTTTCTCGGCGGTTGAAAAGACCGGAGTTTCGATCTCGGCATCAGACGCCGATGATGATTTTGCAGCCTTCTTCTGCGCTTTTGCCGTTTCCTCAACCGCCGCCTTCACGATATTCGTCAGTTCTTCTTTTGAAAGGGTTGTGGCCGAGGCCGCTTGCGGACCGGCTATTTCCTGTTTTTTTACGTACTTGCCCAGAAGATTTAAACCCTGCTTGTATTTTGTTGTTTCCGAGGCGTCTTTTGATGAACCTACGCCGGATTCCAGCGCCACCATTGCGGTATCAATATCGGCGCCGGAGGCCACAAGAATTTTGACAACGTCATGATGCCCGTTAAAGGCTGCATTGCTCAGGGCGGTCTTCCCCCTCGTGGTTTTCAGATTGATTGCGGCGCCTCTATCCAACAGAATTTTTACATCGTTGGCACTCCCATTCCCCGCCGCGACGATTAATGGTGTTTCTCCAGAACCTGGCCCCATTTCGTTGACATCAGCACCCCGATCCAATAACATTTTAACGATTTGAGTATGTCCGCCGCGTGCTGATAATACCGTCCACATTAATGCACTGATTCTAAGCATGCTGTCGGTTGCCCTGATATCCGCGCCCCGTTCCAGTAAAAGCTTTACGGTCTCGGCGTGCCCCTCTCTTGCCGCCAAAATCAGCGGAGTAGGATTATAGTTGCCGAACCGGTATCCGCCCCTCCTTTGATTGATATCAGCGCCTTTATCCAATAAGATTTTGACGGCAGCGGTGCGGCCGTTCTTGGCCGCACATCCCAGAGGCGTGTAGCTTTCGAATTCCTGCATGGCGCTGTCACAATGCGATGTTGCATTGATATCTGCACCGCTTAGCAATACATCCTCTATCGCTTTGGGGTCATTCTTATCGATCGCCTGCATTAAGGAAGACATGCTGGCACAGCCGCACAGAAGGCTTATGGATAAAAGCGGCAGCCATACACGCAAGAATTTTCTCATGGCTTATCTCCTACCGGTCTTTCTTGGGTACCATCAACTGCGGTGTCTGTTCATTGTTGTACTGTTTCCGGGCAAGCTTTGCACTTCGGGTTTGGTATAGCCGAACGGATCATCCATCTCAGGGGACCCGTCCGGTTTGATGACATCTTCATTTATGATTCCTTTGTTCTTCACCACTGGATCATTGCGGCTGTTGCCTGATTGCGAATCCATACGGATGACCGGAGAGCTGATCAGCCGGCAGTCTTTTTGCGGATCATTTCCCTGCAGAGCTCCAGATAGTCTTCCGCGCCGTGGCTTTTCGGGGCATACTCAAAAATGGACTGGCCGAAACTGGGGGCTTCGGCGACGGCAATGTTTTCACGGATGACGGCTTTGAATACTTTCGTGCCGAAACGTTCGCGAACCTTATCCATGATGGCGTTATTGAGCCTTTTTCGGGAATCGTAGCGCGTGGGAATGATCCGGTACGTCGGTGCGTCTTTGTTGAATTTCTCTTTGACTTCCTCAATGAGCGTCAGAAGCCGGCTCATCCCTTTGAGGGCGAGAAATTCCATTTGCAGCGGAATATAAACTTCCCGGCAGGCAACGAGCGCATTGATGGTCAGGAGTCCCGCCGCGGGCGGGCAATCGATGATGACGTAATGGACGTCGGAAACAGCCGATAACCTGTTTTTCAAAATCATTTCTTTTTTGGGCATCGCGGTCATTTCCGTCTCCAGCCGAGCCAGATCCAGGTTGGCGGGCAATACTTTCATGCCGTTGATTTCCAGAACGGCCGAGGCCAAAGGCACGGTTCCCTTCATGACCGAATAGATCGTCCCCTGCAAATGATGGGCGTCCAGACCCAGCGAATAGGTCAGATGCGCCTGCGGATCGAAATCGATCACGAGGACTTTTCGTTTGAGCAGGGTCAGCCCCACGGCGATATTGAGCGCGCACGTTGTTTTGCCGACGCCACCTTTCTGATTGCAGAAAGCGATAATATCGGGACCGGGCATGATGATATCTCCTGGGGTTATTTATCCGGCCACTCCGGCGATAAAGGTTTTGATGATCGTGGTGATCTCGGCGGGCTTTTCCATAGGAATCAAATGTCCGGCGCCGGCCACCGATCCGTAACGCCCGCGCGGCAGCAAAGACACGGCCCGCTTGATGTCGACCAGACCGACATTAGGGCTTTTTTCTCCTTCGATGACGAGGACGGGGCAGGAGATCTCGGGCAAGAGCGGCCAGGGATCGCGGCTCCAGCCGCCCATGAACATGGCGGCCTCGCTCTCCGGCGTGCACGTGAGCCGCATGTCGCCCGCGGGCATGCGTTCCATGCCGAAGCGCTTGTAGAGCTCCAGAACATCGCTGTCCCAGTCGGAAAAGAAAGACCGCGACTTCAGATAAGTCATGGCTTCGTCCTCGCTTGCCCAGTAATTGAGTCTTTTAATGGATTTGGACGCAAGCGGGTGATCTTTGACGTTCGGCGTCAGCTTGTAGAATTCGTCGGGAAGGAAAATCGGCTCGATAAGCACCATGGCGCGAGGCTGAGGGCCGTGGTCGGCTGCGGCTATCGTTGCCACCGTCGCGCCCATGGAATGACCGACCATCAGCGGGCTGTCAATCTTTTGTGCGCGGCAGAAGGCGCCCAGATCTGCGGCGATCACGTCCCAGCTCAAGCCGCCTTCATAGGGATCGCACGAGCGATAGTTGCAGACATAAGGCGCCCAGACGGAATACTCGGGAACAAATTCGCGGATGATGGGATGCCACAGCCAGGGCAGAAAGCCGGTTGCGTGCACGAAAAGAATCTGCTTCGGGCCGCCCGGGTAATAAAGATAGGGCAGCTCTGCGCCACCCACGTCCTGCGTCTTTAATTCAGGAATTTCTGTTTTCATAAAAAAGCAATATCAGTTTCAAGTATGAAAAATGTCTAAGGTCCCGGATCGGTTTACGTGGCCGCTTTGTCGGCTGCCTGCAACTCATCGATGGTAAGAATCCTGTCGATATCCAGCAGGATCTTAATCGATCCGCCCATTTTGGCCATTCCCAGAATATATTCGGTATTGAGATTGGTGCCGAACGACGGCGTTGCTTCAATATCGGCGGCTTTAATGTTGAGCACTTCCGACACGGAATCCACCACAATGCCCATCAGGATGGTCCGGCCGCGCACGGCTATTTCGACCACGATAATGCAGGTTCTTTCCGTAAATTCGGAAGCGGCAAGTGAAAATTTCAGGCGCAGATCGATGACGGGAATGACCTTGCCGCGCAGATTAACAACGCCTTTGATGTACTTGGGTGTCTGGGGCACTACGGTAATCGGCATCATGCCGATGATCTCTTTCACTTTCAGGATACCGATGCCGTATTCTTCTCCGGCGAGATTAAACGTCAGGTATTTGCCTTCTTTATCGGCCATGGCGTTAACCGCCTGACCCATGATTACAGTTTCTTCAGCCATTACTCGTCTCCTTTTGCCACCTGTTTCTTTGGCTTTTATATCCCGGATAAAATGAAAACCGCTGCGCCTTCACGGCCGGCCCTCTTTCAGAAAACGAAAACGGCAGCGGCGACCACAGTCGTATATGTGTTATCGACGCAAATTTTCGACTGGGTGACATTCAGCGTCCGGACGATCTTGCCGCTGATTTTAAAAATTTCCTTCTTCTCATCCCAGCTCTCATCCACGTTGAAATCGATGCCCAGCGTGGACGCGAGCATAGCGGCCGCCAGGTCTTCGGCGTGGTCGCCGGTCTGCTTTTCCGTGAGACCATAAGCGTGATGCTCGCTGATGTAACCGTAGGATGATTTGTCCGCGGGAATCGCACAGCCGACCGACGAGGAAAGAAGTCTTTTCGGTTCATTGCTGCAGCAGCGGCTCATGACGCAATAGGTGATGGCGCCGGGCACCAGCGACTTCAGCCCCTGCGACTTGGGGATCATTTTACAGCCGGGCGGGAAAATGCTGGATACCTGGACCAGGTTGCATTTTTCAATTCCGGCATTCCGTAGGGCGCGCTCAAAGGAATGCAACTCATCCTTGTGTGTGCCGACTCCTTTGGTGAAAAATATTTTCTTTGGAACAAAACCCTGCATGGCCGTCTCCTTTTAATCCCGCTCACGCGGGACGAGCGTTAATTCTCCGCAGCTTGCTGCGAAATAATGACATTCATTTCATACCTCGACAGCTTCCCGCGAGGTGGTTGATTAAATTAATATTCGGTCAGTGTCGACAAGCCGCGTTCACCCACCAGAATAATCCGGGTATGTGTCAGACGCGTGGCAATGACCTTGGCTGTGGATTGCAGGATCTTAAAACCCAGCTCGCAGTCGTCGGCCATGACATCCCGCAACCGGGCGGCGTTAAGCGCAATCAGTTTGGTGTCCTCGATACAACGGGCGCCCAGGGTATAGAGAAACGGTTCCACGACGGCCGACCAGCCCATGGATTCACCCTTCGTGATCATGTCAACCGTCACTTGCATGGGCGGCTTGCCGGGGCCCATGTAGTTATCCATGAGAAGGGCTATTTTCCCCGCTTTAAGAAAATACAGGCTGCGGGCTTCATCGCCTACACAATAGAGCTGTGTTCCGGCGGGATAAGTTTCTTCCTTGGCCAGAGCGGCCAGTTTCTTCAGTTGTTTGCCGTTGAAATTCCGGAAAAACGGAAATTCTTTAAGCGCGGCCATTGTGGTCATTGTCCGACTCCTTTCACTTAAGAAAAAAATAGTCCGGTGACGTGTATCAGCTTTCTTTTTCCTATACTACAAAAAATGCATGAACTGCCAAAGTGCACTGTTCGTCAATTTACACGAAATTACTGAGAATGCAAAATAAAAACATAAGAGGAACCGCACCCGTTTATCTTGCCTCAATTGCAAAAAAAGACTATATTGGCCGCGACTTTAAATAAGGACAACGCGATGAAGAAAATCGGCTGTTTGATATTCATAGGATTCCTTTTGCTATCAGGTTGCGTCTCGGCACCGGATACGATTCGGGATGTGCGGGAGCTCAGTCAGGACCATGCGTCTTATTTTACCGAAAAGGCGAAAAGCGAAGAACCGCTGTCTTTGGCAAGTCAGGCCCGGATGGATGACGATTATAATATCATTTACTTTTCCGTCTGGCATCAGCGCGAGCCTTTTCATGCCCGGCCCGACAGAGTCGAACAGGATTTCAAAAAATACATTGTGAAACCGGGCTATGGAGAAAACAAAAAAAAGCATGCGCCTTCCTGGGCGAAGAAGCTGCAGCATAACGCGGCTCTTAAAACTTACCCGAACACCCTTGCGCGCGGCATCACGATCCGAAACTCGAACCTGAGAGAAATGCCGACCCTTTCGCCCCACTTTTACATGTCCGACGGCGACGCCTGGGGCTGGCCTTTCGACAATCTGCAGCGTTCTTCCGTCGGGGCCGATACGCCGATTCTGATCTGCCACGTGAGCGCGGATAAATCCTGGGCGCTCATCGAAACGTCCTTCACGTACGGCTGGATTCCGGTTGAAGATCTGGCTTTTGTGGACAATGAATTTGTCGCGGCCTGGGAGCGGGGGCGTTATGCGGCGATTACCCGCGATCGCACGTCCATTCTTGATGAGAACGGCCGGTTTCTTGTTCAGGCCTCGATTGGGCACATTTTCCCGTTGATGGAAGCCTCGGCCGATACGCTGCAGGTGGCGGTCGTCGTGGCCGACCGCAACAGGCAGGCGGTGATCCGGCGCGGCTTTGTGTCCGCGGAAGCCTCAGCGATAAAGCCGCTGCGCATGAACGCCGTCAATGCGGCAAGGATAGCCAATGAAATGATCGGCGAACCCTACGGCTGGGGAGGCCTTTACGGCAACCGGGATTGCTCCTCCATGACCCGTGATTTCTTTGCCGTCTTCGGCATCTGGCTGCCGCGCCACTCGGCAGATCAGGTGAAGGAAGCGGGGACAACCATTGATTTGAGCGGCCTTTCCCCCGAAGAAAAAGAAAGAATAATCGTGGAAAAGGGGATTCCTTATCTGACGCTGCTTTGGCGCAAAGGGCACGTCATGCTGTATATCGGCTCCAAAGACGGCCGCGCGCTCATTTTTCATAACATCTGGGGCATCCGGACAAAAGATATACAGGGACGTGAAGGGCGGAAGATCATCGGACAGGCCGTGATAACAACCCTGAAACCCGGGCAGGAGCTGATCGACAGAGATGCATCCGCCGGTACGCTTCTGGACAATATCGCGGCCATGAATATTCTGCTGCCCGCGGACGGGGAGCCCTCCTCAAAATGAACAAATATAAACTTGTTCTGGAATACGACGGCACTAACTACAGCGGATGGCAGGCTCAGAAGAACGCCCGGAGTATCCAGGGAACGCTGATCGAGGCCGCCTCGCAATTTCTGAACGTACCGGCCGCTGCCGGTGCGCAATCTAAAGCATACCGCGGCAAGGAAGATGCGCCGCCGGCGCATCTATCCATACGCCGGGGAGCCGATGACCCCGGGCGGACGGCGACACGCGAAGCCGGTAAAGGCGGGCGAACCAGTTTGCAGTGGCTGGATATCCAGGGGGCCGGGCGCACGGACGCCGGCGTCCATGCTCTGGGGCAGGTGGCCCATCTGGAGTGTGAACGCAAGCTCAATTGCGAAACGCTGCGCATCGGGATCAACGATCTTCTTCCCGCCGGCATCAATGTCCTGTCCGTGGAAAACACGCATCCGCGTTTCCATGCGCGCCACTCTGCCAAGAGCCGCAGCTATCTGTATCTGATTGCCAAACGGCGGACGGCCTTCGGCAAGAAGTACGTCTGGTGGGTCAAAGATAGCCTGCACGCAGGCCGGATGAAGGAGGCGCTGGCTGTCGTTGAGGGCTTTCATGATTTCGCATCTTTTGCCGATAAGCGCATGGATAAAGACACCTCGACGAAAGTCGATCTGGAAGCCGTCTTACTAAAAGAGTTCGGCGATATTCTCGCCGTCCGTCTCGTCGGATCACACTTTCTCTGGAAAATGGTGCGGCGGATTGTCGGCCTGGCCGTCGAAGCCGGACGGGGCAACATCACGGCGCGAGACATCGAGCTTATGCTCCGGACGTACTCCGAAGTGCCGGCGCAACATACTGCGCCGCCCTCGGGCCTCTTTCTGGAGAAAGTTCTTTACGACGGCGACACGCTGCCGGAAATGCGGACACCGATCTGCCTGTTTTGAAGTCTGCGTTTCCCGCACGGACGGCGAAAGACTCGCAGATAAAAGCCGATGATTGTTCTCTTCGAGTGCGGACCCTTCAGTGCCTCATCGTAATCAGCAGAATTTCCAAACAATAGGGGCCGGCATCGTAGCCGCGCCCCGAGTGTATAGCTCCCTTCCTGATCCGCTCCAACCTCGCGTGGGCGTACTCCTGAAAGCGGGATATCTAACAAAAACGTTCTGATTGAAATCGGTTTCTTCATCACATATAAGTTTGTCCCGCCGCAAAACGATACAAAATTGTTCAAAAATGATCAACGCTTTTTCAGGAAATAGATCAATAATTACAATAACTAACATATGAAATTCCGACTTGGCATCATCCTTGCCCTAAAGAAAGGCGAATTTAAAAACTTTTCGAAGGAGGCATTGATTATGAATTCGGGAGATACAGCGTGGGTTTTGATGGCCAGCGCTATGGTCCTTTTGATGACCATTCCGGGACTGGCATTTTTCTATGGAGGACTCGTCAGGCGGAAAAACGTCCTCTCCATTTTGATGCAGTGCTTTATCATCGTCTGCGTCATTTCTCTGCAGTGGATGCTGTTCGGATATTCGCTGGCTTTCGGGCCGGACTTTCACGGCATCATCGGCAACCTGGACTGGGCGGGACTCAAAGGCGTGGGAGCGATCCCCAATAAAGAGTATGCCGCAACCATTCCGCATTCGGTCTTTATGATCTTTCAGGCCATGTTCGCCATTATCACACCGGCCCTGATCATCGGCGCGTATGCGGAACGGGTTAAGTTTCCCGCCTTTTTGCTCTTTACGCTTCTGTGGGCCACTTTTGTTTACGACCCTCTGGCGCACTGGGTCTGGGGGACGGGCGGCTGGCTCAAAGCGATGGGCGCACTGGATTTTGCCGGCGGCATCGTCGTGCATGTAAGCTCGGGTATATCGGCTCTGGTCCTGGCGTTACTCCTGGGCAAACGAATCGGCTACAATCACAAACCTATTCGTCCGCATAACCTGCCCTTCACCGTTCTGGGTGCGGCTCTCTTATGGTTCGGCTGGTTCGGCTTTAATGCCGGGAGCGCGTTGGCGGCAGACGGAATTGCCGGGAATGCCTTTGTAACCACCAATACGGCTACAGCGGCCGCGGGTTTGGCCTGGGCCTTGATTGAATGGTGGCACAATGGAACTCCGACCATTCTGGGTACGGCAACCGGTGCGGTCGCGGGTCTGGTTGCGATTACCCCCGCGTGCGGTTTTGTCAATCCGATGAATGCCATGTTCATGGGCATCATCGTCGCCTTCGTCTGCTACACAGCCGTGGCCGTCATTAAAGGCAAACTCGGTTACGACGACTCTCTGGATGCCTTCGGTGTGCATGGCGTCGGCGGAACAGTCGGCACCCTGCTGACCGGTGTCTTTGCCCAGAAGGCGATGAATCCGGCGGGCGCGGACGGACTGCTCTTCGGCAATGTTCATCAATTCGGAGTGCAATGCCTGATGCTGGTTGTCGCAGCCGCCTTTGCCGCAATTATGACCTTTGTCATCTTCAAGATTGTTGATGCTTTGGTCGGCATGAGAGTCGAAGAGAAAAATGAAATCATAGGCCTCGACCTGACTCAACAGAGCGAAGCGGCTTACACCGTGATTGAATAGGAGGAAAATTATCATGAAATTAGTCATTGCCATCATTCAGCCCCACAAACTGGAGGCTGTCAAAAGAGAGCTGGAAGCAGTGGAAGTCAATTTAATGACCGTTGCCAACGTGCTGGGTCAGGGCAGACAAAAGGGTGTCACCGAAATTTACCGCGGCGCCAAGGAAGCAGGCGGTCTGCTCAACAAAGTGCGGCTGGACATTGCCGTCAATGAAGACTTTGTCCAGCCCACCATCGACGCCATCGTCAAAGGCGCCCATACGGGATCGGTGGGCGACGGCAAGATCTTTGTCGTGGAACTGGCCGAATGCATCCGCATCAGTTCCGGCGAAAAGGGCGGCTGCGCGATCGGGTGAGGTGCCGTCATGAACAGTTTTAAACCGGATACCGGAAAAGACGTTTTGAAGCGCTGCGTTGTTGACTGCGAAAAAATGGTGATCATGCACACGTTGATCAAAGCGAAGGGCGATCAATCACAGGCCGCGGAGCTTTTGGGGACGACGAGAAGAATCCTGGCCCATAAGGTTCAAAAATACGGCATTGATTGCGACGAACTCAAATCGAAATCAAATATTACGATAACGGAGGAATAAGGTTATGAGATCCAAAATGAAACAAATAGTTGCGGCGGTTGTGCTTACGCTCACGATTGCCGCCTTGCCGGTGCTAGCCGGGGCTGAAGAACCCAAGACAGCCCCTGATTCAACGCCTGCAGTGAAGCAGGCCGCACCGGAACAGAAACCGGAGGATAAGGCGACCGGCGAGGTGGCGGCCAGTGTTTTGAGCGCCTATATCTGGCGCGGCCAGGAGATGAGCCGCCACAGCGTTGTGATTCAACCCTCGCTGACGGCAAGCTACAAGGGATTCTCGGCCAATGTCTGGGGAAACCTGGATACCCGGCCCTATGCAGCGGGGAGCGAATCCTATTCATCCAATTTCAATGAAACGGACGTTACGCTTTCCTATTCCCGTAAGTTCGGGATTGTGCAGGCAAGCGCCGGCTACATCTATTACTCCCTGAGTGCTTTGGCGCCGGGGGGAGTTGATCCGCAAGATGCGCAGGAGTTATTCGTTTCGGTGGGACTGGATACGATCCTGCAGCCGACGCTGACGGTTTATAAGGAAATCAGTCACTACCATCAATGGTATGCAACGCTCGGCGTTTCCCACACGTTTGCCCTGCATGAAAAAGTCGGGTTGAAGCTGGCGGCCACGGCAAGTTATCTGAAAAGTGAAGATGAAACAACGTATCCGAAATTTGACGGCAATTCACTGGCGACAACGGATAAATTCAATAATTTCCACGACGGGACCTTTTCCATTTCTCTGCCCGTTTCGGTGACCAAGAACATTACGGTCACACCGCTTGTAACGTACGTCTTTCCTCTGTCCGACGACGCGAAGAATGAGATGAGAGCGCGTGGTTTGCAGGGGTCCGCAGTGCCCTCCGACAGGGACAGTACATATCTGTATGGCGGAGTAACGCTGAGCTTTACGTTTTAGCTTGTAATAACGGAATCAACGCCGCTGCCGAAATTCCGGGAAATGTCGTTTATCGGCGAGAATTCGCTGATGTATTTTTAGTTCCCCTTCCTCCCCTTAACAGCGGGAAAAGCATGGATGATGCGATCCGTGGCTTTTCCCGCTTTCTCCCGCATCAGGCAGCAACAGGCAGCAAACTGGCTCGCCCCGCATAATTCATTGTCCCCGCATTCAAATATGATCCGGTGTTGTGACCCTCAGCGCCTCAGCGTCCGCCGGCGCGCAGGGAGTCCCGCCGCATTGATTTATGCGGTATTAACGGACCGCTCGAGAAAAAGGTTGTATATTTTTGGAGATGTCAGACCGCTCGGCGAAGTGCCCTGCAAATTTTACTTTCTGTTCATCAGCAAAAAGGCTTGACTGTAAAGAGCGGGCAAACAATAATCAGCGGGCCTGCTGGGGTTTCTTTTTAAAGGGCCTTGACCTTTAGCGATCTCAGCAGCAAATTACATGACAGGAGTGCTCATGAACGACAATCTTATTATTCAGGATACGCCGGACCTTGTCGATCCGTACATTCTGATCGGCTTAACCGGCTGGCTGAATGCCGGCGAGATCGGAACCGGCTGCATCGACTTCCTGCGCCGCAAGCTCAATGCCCGGAAGTTCGCCAGCATTGATTCGAGGCCTTTCCATATCTGGCAGGTTCCGGGCTTTGATCCGGCGCAGATCATGAGACCGCATGCCGTAATCGAAGAAGGCGTGGTCAAGACGCTTGCCGAACCCGCCAATGAATTCTCTTTCTGGCAAAGCGGCACCGGGCACGACCTGATCCTCTTTACGGGTTTCGAACCGAATCTGGGATGGCCGGAGTATGCAGCGGCTATTCTCAGCATTGCCAGACGTTATAAGGCGGCAAGGATCTATTCCCTGGGCGGCGTTTTCGACCAGGTTCCTCATACCCGGGAGACGAGAACGTTCGCCGTACTGAGCCGTCCCGAGTTGAAGAGCGAATTCAAATCATTTCCACTGTTGAATTACGCGGGGCCGTGCAGCTTCTCCGCGATGTTTTTGCACCAGGCAGGCCGAGAGGGTATCGAGGCAGCCGGCATTACGGCCAGAATCCCGCCGTATATTCAGGGTTTCAATGCCAGGGCAGGCCATGAACTTTTGAAAAAAGTCCTCGCCCTTACGCCGCTTCATATCGATCTTGGCGATCTCAAGAAATCCGGAGACAACCTGGTTGAAACGATGGACAATGCGTTCGGTCAGAGCGAAACCGCGCGGGAACAACTGCGGAAGCTGGAGGAGATGTACGATGCCGCCGTGCTTCAGGAATTCGGTTATACCCCGGGGCAAAATGTTGAAGAACTGATGCAGGAAATGCTGAACATGAAAAAGGACGGCCGAAAACCGCACTGATGCCCGATCCCGAAGGACAGCGCGACGCTGTCAGCTGATTGACGTGAAGCCCGGGGCCGCCCCTGAAAATAAATTTCCGTTTACCGCCTGGATGTTCGAATCAGGCGGCCGGCAGGGCAGTTTTTCCCGGCCTGTCCGGCCGCGATGATTCACCGCTCCATGCGTGCCGCTTTCTCATCGTTAACCCTCCTTATTTATCTTGCCCGAACATATCGGATGTGCTACCCATCCGGCACTTTTATTATGAGGTTCAAACGATATGATTCATTTCAGCGGCATCTCCAAGCAGCACGGCCCGCAAATCCTGTTTAAGGATGCCAGCTTCCAGATATTGCCCGGTTCACGAAACGGTCTGGTGGGCCCCAACGGCGCGGGCAAAACCAGCATCTTCCGTCTGATTATGGGCGAAGAAGAATTCGATGCCGGAGACATCACGAAAGGCCGCAATATCGTCTGCGGCTACTTTTCCCAGGATGTCGGCGCCATGTCCGGCCGCTCGGCGCTGGCGGAAGTCATGTCCGCTTCGGAGGCTTTAATACTCCTGGGAGAGCAGATTCAGGAAATGGAAGCGGCCATGGGCGAACCGATGGAAGACGACGAAATGGCCGAGCTGCTCACGCGCTACGGCGGCGTTCAATCCGAGTTCGAACATCGCGGCGGCTACGATCTGGAAAGCCGCGCGCAGACGATCCTGACGGGCCTGGGCATCGGACCTGACGATTATCACCGCCCCGTGGAAACGTTCAGCGGCGGATGGAAAATGCGCATCGCGCTGGCCAAAATCCTGTCCGTCAATCCCGACGTGCTCCTGCTGGATGAACCCACCAACCATCTGGATGTGGAATCGATTATCTGGCTGGAAGACTGGCTGCAGACTTCGTTTAAAGGCGCGCTTTTGATGACCAGCCATGACCGCGAATTTCTCAACCGGGTGGTGAACCGCATCATTGAGGTGCAAAATCGCACGATCACGACCTACAGCGGCAATTACGATTTCTATCTGCGGGAGCGCGAAATCCGCCGCGAGCAGCTTCTGGCCAGTCACCGCCGCCAGCAGGAAATGCTGGCCAAGGAAGAGGACTTCATTGCCCGGTTTGCGGCGCGGGCCTCCCATGCTTCGCAGGTGCAGTCGCGCATCAAGAAGATCGATAAAATCGAACGCATTGATATTCCGCCCGCCGAGCGCAGCATCAAGTTTGAATTTGCCGAACCGCCGCGCAGCGGTGACGATGTGGTCAAGCTCGACTCGCTTGGCAAAGTCTGGCCCCGGTCTGACGGAGGCGTCAAATCCGTCTTTGGGGGCGTTTCCGGCATTATCCGGCGTCAGGAAAAAATTGCCGTCGTCGGCGTCAACGGTGCGGGCAAGTCCACGTTCCTGAAAGTGCTGGCCGGCGAGGCTGAGCCTTCGGAGGGCAGCCTGAACTTGGGCGCCAACGTTTATCCCGGCTATTTCAGCCAGCATGCCATGGATATCCTGGAGCCGCAGAAAACGGTGCTCGAAACCATTCAGGACGCCATGCCGCTGGCGCATTTGGGCACGCTTCGCAATCTCTGCGCCGCGTTTCTTTTTCAGGGAGATGATATTCACAAACGGATCGAAAAATTATCCGGCGGAGAAAAAAGCCGGGTGGTGCTGGCCACGCTGCTGGTGCAGCCAATAAACTTATTGATCCTCGACGAGCCGACCAACCATCTGGATATCCAATCCCGGGAAGTATTGCTTAGCGCCTTGCAGAACTTTACCGGCACGGTTGTGCTGGTGAGCCACGACCGCCACTTTCTGCGCTCGATCGTCAGCCGCGTTTTCGAAATCGATCACGGTGAGATGCGGATCTACAACGGCAGTTACGAATACTACCTGGAAAAAACCTGCCGGGAGCATCGCGCCGCGTGACGCTCTCCCTTCGCGGCTGTCCGCAGCACTGAGCGGACGCGCCTGGACTTTCATTATTTTTTGTTCGCCAAACCAAAAATGCCTGACTGTGAATCGCAGGCAAACAATAATCACCCAGGAGATGAAAGCAACGATTCTATATGCTGAGGTGCAGGATTGTCTCCTTCGTCCATGAATGTGCCGGCGCCCCTGTACCATGCCTCGCCCTTGATTTATTTTTAATGTGAACTTATATTGAGGGTGAAAGACAAATCAAAGGAAAATGTGATGATTGAGATCGCGATAACTCAAAAAGCGAAAACCAAACTTCTCCAGGTGCTCGGTCGAGCCGGCGTCAAGTCCGTCCGGCTGGTTCAGCAGGGCTTTGGCTGAATCGGGCCCAGGCTGGCAATGGTTCTGGATGAACCAGGAGAAGATGATGAAATTGTGAGCATTGAAGGCATCGACTTTGCTTATAATAAGAACGAAAAAGATCTATTCAATCAGACGTCGATCGACTATAAAGATTTCTGGTTTGGCGAAGGATTTGCAGTCTGCTCTCCGGCCTCCGAGCCCTGTTGAAAGATGATCTCTCTTCCGGCACTATTTTGCGCCGCAAAACAAGAAAATAATTTTAGAAAAAGAACGGCGAGAGAGCAGGCATTACCTGGAGTCCTTATTCATTCTACTTCAGGCTGCAAATACTGTATGGTGAATAGAGACATAAAAATAACAGGAAAACAGGACAACGATGGACCATCTGAATTTGCTGCTCGACATCGGCCAGCTGGACTGGGTATTTAGAGGCAGCTCCAGCATTGAGAAGCTGCTCAACAATATCGTCGTCATGGTGGCCAGGCATATGCGGGCGGATGTCTGCTCCATTTATATTTTCGATGACGCGACAGGGGATTTGGTCCTGAGGGCAAACACCGGTTTTAAGCCGCATCTCATCGGGAAGATAAGACTCAAGCCCGGGGAGGGCATTGCCGGCAGCGTTTTCCAGAAAAACGAGCCGGTTTTTATCGCCGACGGTTTCCAGCATCCGAACTTTCGCTATTTTAAGGCGACCGGGGAAGAGCGCTATAAGTCATTTTTATCGGTCCCGATCGTCAGCGGCTCGAACCCCGTGGGCGTCATCATGCTGCAGCGGCAGCACAACAACCTGTTTGAAGATAATGACGTAAAGGCGCTGCAAATCGTTGCCTCCCAGCTGGCCATCGTGCTGGAGAATATAAAAATCATCATTTCCTTAAGACATGCGGTGCCCGGAGACGGGCTGCGCGGGAAAAAGGAACAACTCGGCGGGCTGTTTCTGCGAGGGAAGGCGGCTTCCCGGGGCTATGCTTACGCGAAAGCAACACTGGCATTCGGTGCTGTGCGGTTCAACGATCTGGCGGGACAGACCTTCGGAAAGAAATACGGGCTTGCCGATCTGCAAAAAGCACTGGCAAAAACGAGGAAGGAACTGACGGCCCTGCAGAAGGCGGTGGAGCACAAGCTCAGCGACGCCGCCTCCATGATATTCACTTCGCACCTGCTCATCCTGAAAGATGAAAGTTTTATCTCGGCCATGACCCTGTCCGTGAAGAGGGGCAGAAATGCGCCGGACGCGGTGATTGCGGCGGCGCAGAAATACATCACGCTGTTTTCGGCAAGTCCCGATCCGTATATCAGAGAGAAGGTTCACGATATCGAGGATCTGGTAACAAGAATCGTCAGGAATCTCGCCGGGAAAGAGGCGAAGCTGCCGCCGGTACGCAACCGGGTGGTCATTGCGACCGACCTGTACCCGTCCGACCTGCTGAAACTGTCGTCGGAAGGGGTGAAGGGCATTATACTCCTGAGCGGCGGGGTCACCTCGCACGTCTCCATCCTGGCCCGCTCTCTGGATATTCCCATGGTCATCGTCAATGATCCGGCGGCGAACCAGATCTCCGACGGTGACCGCATTCTCATCAATGCCGAGCTCGGCAGCGTGTTCATCAATCCGGCAGAGGATATCGTCAGGGAGTTCAAAGACCGCATCGATCGCCCCGGGACGCTGAAAGCGCCTCCCGTCATGGACAAGATCACGCGGACAAAAGACGGCACGCGCATCGGGCTCATGGCCAACGTCAATCTGCTCAAAGACCTCGACACGCTCCGGGTGCTGTCTTGTGACGGAATCGGGCTGTACCGTTCCGAGTTCCCGTTCATCATCCGGAAGAATTTCCCGACCGAAGAAGAGCAATTCTTCGTTTACCGAAAACTGGTCACGGGCGCTCCCTCCAAAGATATCACGTTTCGCACGCTGGACATCGGCGGCGATAAGACGCCCGCTTATCTGGATTCGGCAAAAGAGGAAAATCCTTTTCTGGGGCTTCGGTCCATCCGGTTTTCATTCAAGCATCGGGACGTCTTTACCCAGCAGGTGAGAGCCATTCTGCGCGCCGGTGCGGACTGCGACCTGAAGATCATGTTTCCCATGATTTTTTCTCTCGACGAGTTCCTGCAGGCCAGAGACCTTGTGAGTCAGTGTGCCGACGACCTGCAAAAAGCGGGCGCCGTTTTCCACGGCCATCCGCAGATCGGAATGATGGTTGAAGTTCCGGCGGCCGTCGGGGTGATTGAGGAATTCGCCGAGGTCGTCGATTTCTTTTCCATCGGAACCAATGATCTCGTTCAGTATATGCTGGCCGTTGACCGCACGAACGAAGATGTCGCCGAGTATTATATTCCGCATCACCCGGCGGTCCTGCGCGCCATTAAAAGGGTTGCCGACGCCGCCCGTGCCCGCGGAAAAGACGTATCGGTTTGCGGGGACATGGCCAATTCCGCCGCCTACCTGCCGTTCCTGATCGGCTGCGGCATCCGCACGGTGAGTATGAATGCCATGTATCTGGCGGAAAACCAGAAAATCATCTCCGGAATTGATGTGGAGAAAGCCGAAGTGCTTGCGGAGCGCCTCCTGGCAATGGCGACGATCAGCGGCATCGAAAAGGAATTATTTTCTTCCTGACCGGAAGGAGTGCTCCGTACCGGGGTCCGTTCACCCCTTTCTTTTTTCATCCGTATCTGCCTATAAATGAAACGACAGGGCCGTAATGCAATGATCCGCGCCCTGATAAATTATGGAACAAAGGGTTAAAGGAGAAACATCATGAAACTGATCATAGCCATCGTGCAAGCGGATAAGAAGAAGGTGGTCAAAGATGCCCTGCGCGACGTCAAGGTAGGCAAAATTACCGTGTCCAACGTGGTCGGCTGCGGCGCCCAGGTGGGAAAAACAGACACCAGCGACGGGGCCATCACCGACGGAGACCTTCTGCCCCGGGTGCGTTTTGAAATTGCCGTCAACGATGACTACGCCCGGCCGACCGTGGAAGCCATCATTAAAGGCGCGCGCACCGGCAATATCGGCGACGGTAAAATATTTGTCGTTCCCCTGGAAGAGTGCATCCGGATCCGCACAGGCGAAATGGGCCGTCTGGCGATCGGATGATCGGCGTGGCGGACTGAAGCGGATAATCAAGGTGAGGAAGCGCAAACATCGACGCCGCTTTTCCGGGCGTTCAGAATTTTTGCAGGGATAGGATATGCGCGCGCACTTCTTACAACATGTTGAGTTTGAAGGTCTGGGCAGCATTGCGAACTGGCTCACGAAAGGCGGGTATGAAATCACCTGTACCCGTTTCTTTGACCGGGCGGAGCTCCCGGATCCCGAAGCGATCGACCTGCTCATCATCATGGGTGGTCCGATGAGCGTCAATGACGAAGCGGAGTTTCCCTGGCTTGTCGCCGAAAAGCGGTTCATCCGGGAAGCCATTGATTCGGCGGTTCCGGTCCTGGGCGTTTGTCTGGGCGCACAGCTTATTGCCGCGGCCGCAGGGGCCAGGGTGTATCGCAATCCCGTAAGGGAGATCGGCTGGTTTCCCGTTTACTCAATTCCAGCAAACGACAGTTCCGTGTTTCAGTTTCCGCCGCAGGTAAAAGTCTTTCACTGGCACGGCGAAACATTCGACTTGCCTGAGCGAGCAATCCGCATCGCGAAAGGTGATAAATGTGAGAATCAGGCGTTTCAACTGGGCCGGTCGGTTATCGGTTTGCAGTTTCACCTGGAAACTACACCGGATACGGCAGCTGAATTAGTCTCCAATTGCGGCGACGAACTGACGCCATCGCCGTCTGTCCAGACTGCGGAAGAAATTCTGCAGGCCGGCCCCGAGCGGTATCAAGCCATCCATCAGTTGATGGACGATGTCCTCTCGTTTCTCGTCCGGAAATAAAGTGTGACGATTACTCTTTTCTCTTTTCGTCAATATCCCCCGGATACATCATCGCGCCCGGACCCCGCTCGCGCGTCCGGACACGGATGACATCCTCAACCGGCGTAACAAAAATAATGCCGTCGCCCGTCTCACCCGTGTAGGCTGATTTGAGAATCGCTTCGAGGGCGGCATCCAGGTTACGGCTGTTTAAAACGATATTGATTTGTATCTTGGGCAGCATGTTGACCTGGTAGGTTCCGGCGCGTCCGACGAGTTGAACGCCTCCCTGGCGGCCGTGGCCCCGGACCTCAAACGTGTTCATGCCCACAATTCCTATCTCTTTAAGAGCGTCGATAACATCATTTACTTTATCTTCGCGAATAATCGCCTCGATTTTTTTCAGCATGGTAAAATCTCCAATTCAAAAAAATTCAATGCCCCGTCGGGCCGCACAGGAATCCCGCGGTCTAGGAGTATGATCTTTCTCCGTGGGAGCTGATATCCAGCCCCACGTCTTCTTCGATCGGACTGACCCGCAATCCGATGCTCATATTGAGCAGCTTGGCCAGTATATAGGTTACCCCGAAAGAAAAAACGATGGTGACGATCACCGCCACGATCTGAATGCCGAGTTGGGCGGGATTGCCGAAAAACAAGCCGTTGGCCCCGTCGGCGTTCACGGCCACGGTAGCAAATAATCCCGTAGCGATTGTGCCCCAGAGGCTGCCCATGCCATGACAGGCCCAGACATCCAGGGATTCATCCAGCTTGCGCTGCTCCCGAAAGCGCATCGCATAATAAGCAAGGGGTGCGGACACGGCCCCGATAACCATCGCCGCCAGAGGGGTGACAAACCCGCAGGCCGGCGTCACCGCGGCCAGACCGACGACCATTCCCGTGGCGATTCCCAGAGTGCTCGGCCGGCCGTCGAGCCATGTAAGAAGCATCCAGACGATTCCCGCGGTTGCCGCCGAGGTGTTGGTTGTTACCAGCGCGTTTACCGCCACGCCGTTTGCGCCCAGCGCGCTGCCGGCATTAAAGCCGAACCAGCCGACCCACAAAAGCCCGGTTCCCAAAACCGTGAGCGGAATATTATTCGGCTCCATCGGAGAGTTGCCGTGGCCCTTGCGCGGGCCGATGACCAGAGCAAACGCCAGCGCCGAAAACCCGGCGGCGATATGCACAACCGTCCCGCCGGCAAAATCGAGGACGCCCATTTCTTTCAGCCAACCTCCTTGTCCCCAGACCCAGTGGCAAAGCGGGTCATAGACCAAAGTCGCCCACAGCAGGCTGAAAAGCAGAAAGCTTTTGAATTTTACCCTCTCGACAAAAGCGCCCGTAATCAGCGCGGGCGTAATGACCGCAAACATCATTTGAAACGCGGCAAAAAGTTCATGGGGAATGGTCTTGGCGTAGACGGGATTCGGCGCCGCGCCGACTCCCAGGAAGCCGAGGAAATCCAATCCGCCGATCAACCCCTTGATATCCGGACCGAAGGAAAGTGAATAGCCGTAGAGCACCCACTGAACTCCGATGAGCGACATGAAGATGTAGCTCAGCGTCAGGGTAGAAAGAACATTCTTTCTCCGGACCATGCCGCCGTAAAAAAACGCCAGGGCCGGCGTCATCAAAAGAACGAGGGAACAACACACCAGGATCCAGGCAGTATCGCCCGCACTGATTTCAGCACCCATATATTTTCTTCCTCCAGATTGTATATTGAGTTATGTCCTAGAGCAATTACCTTGCCATAATAGGTGGGCCATTAAATACAATAGGTTACGATATTCAGAGCATCGCCGCAGCGTGCATATTTGTGCGCTTTGCAAAAAGACATGACATATTTGTGCCGATTTCAGAGATGATTGTCATTGAAAATCATTTGAGTTCTTCAAGAGAATGTAAATTGATTCAATTACGTTCTTTTTTGCTGTTGTCCGGATCGAGCGGCTACGCGGCATTGCTGTTGCTGCCGCGTCCTCAACCGCCATATTGTCCTGCAAATTCCTCTGCGGCCGGGAAGGTGGCACAATATTGTTCGGAACCGCATAATCATCAACTGCCCAATAAATAAATCATTACGGCAACTAATGGGTGATCAGCGGTCCCGGCATCATCTTTGCAATCAATTTCAGAAGAATGCCTGAGGGCGAATCGGGAAGACAGCCCTGAGATTGACGAATGGCGCGTTGATCTTCTGACTGAAAAGACCGAAATTGGTTTAAGGAAGACTGAAGTGGAATGAGCCATGAGATTTATTACCGCAATCATCCAGCCGCAGAGACTGGAAGCCGTTAAAAAAGAGCTTGCAACCGTAGATCTGAATTTGATGACGGTGACGAGCGTTATCGGGCCCAAACGGCCTAAAAATATTGCCGGGAATCACGGCGGTGCCGAGTTCATGAGCGACCCCGTAGACAAAATCCGGCTCGACATTACCATCAGCGAAGACTTCGTCGAATCAACGATTGAGGCGATTGTCAAAGGCGCGCATCTCGATGACATGGGCTGCGACCAGATATTTGTCTTCTAACTTTTCCATTGCGAAAAGATGATGATCGATCGGGCTGTGTAAAAGCGCAGGCGACGGACAGGCCGTTGGCAGGCTCTAAGGCGGATTCCTGATCCGCAAGGGTCAATCGATAGAGGTGGTTGATAATAATTTTGAAGTAATCAAATTGTAGAAAAATGGCCGCGATGGGACTTCGCTTGCGCGGCCATGCGGGAATAGAATGAAAGTGCCAGATCGCTTTTTCCCGAGTTAGTCATTTCTGCTGAGGGGTCGTCTAATGGCAGGACAACAGGTTCTGGCCCTGTGAATCGAGGTTCGAGCCCTTGCCCCTCAGCCATTTCTTTCCTTTCGCTTTCCTGCATCATAAAGGGTCGAGCCGTTTTAGCGAGATCACCTCCAGAGATTTCGCAATCGTTTCCAGTTCACCAGATGATCCATTCAGACTTGGCAATTTTCCCTGCGTCCACGCTTAAGGCTCGGCTTGGCGGACATTCCGTCACTCAGGTCGCAGCATTCCAACCCTTAACACTCCCGTTGACCGATTATCAGCAGATGCCAATAGAGGTCAGCGGACCCAATTGCTTCTTCGGACGCAGTCTCTTTGCGGGACGGTTGCCGTAATTCATACAAAATCATCGGGAAAAAGAATTTGACAAAAGAATGAGAGCTGTTTATATAATACCCCCAGGGGGTATATATGGACGAACATCGAAAAAAGGTTTTAAACCGCTTAAAGCGCATTGAGGGACAAATCCGCGGGCTGGAGCGAATGGTGGAACAGGAAGCGCCCTGTGCCGACGTGCTGACGCAGCTTTATGCCGCTACGGCCGCCTTAAAGAAAACAGGGGTGGCCATTATCCATACCAATATGAAGCGCTGTATTCAGGAAGCATCAAATGATCGCGGGAAAAGCATTTCGGATTTTGAGCACGCACTGACCCGGTTTATCGGCATGTCCTAAAAGGAGATCATTATGAAATCGGCCGAAGTGTCTAAAATGAGCCGCCGGTCTTTTTTACAAATAACGGCCGGCGCTGCCGCGCTGGGCGGGCTGCATTTGCCGACGGCCGCCGAAGCCGCATCGGATGAACGATTGTCGACGCTCATCGATTTGAGCCTATGCGACGGATGCGTCGATCGGGATACGCCCGCTTGTGTCGGCGCCTGTAAGACGATTAACAAAGACAAAATCCCCAAAGTTGCCGACGACATTCCCGAACCCTGGCCGAGAAAAACCATTGAAGACTGGTCCGAAAAGCAGTCGGTAACCAACCGGCTGACGCCTTATAACTACATCTACGTGCATAAAGCGGAAATCGAAACATCCGGCCGTAAACAGACGATCTTTGTCCCGCGGCGTTGCCTGCACTGCGATAATCCCGCCTGTGCGACTATCTGTCCGTTTTCCGCCAACCATAAAAACAAAAATGGTGCGGTGGTCATCAATTCCAACCAGTGTTTCGGCGGCGCGAAATGCAAAGACGTCTGCCCGTGGGAAATTCCACAGCGGCAATCCGGCGTCGGCATATATCTCCATGTCCTGCCCGGTTTTATGGGAAACGGCGTCATGTACAAATGCGATTTGTGTAATGAGAGGCTGGCGGAAGGAAAGCTGCCGGGATGCGTTGAGGCCTGTCCGCGCAAGGCCATGCTGATCGGCCCTAAGAAGGATATCGAAGCGGAAGCGCAAAGGCGAGCACGCGAGATGAATGGCCATATTTACGGCAAAACTGAAAATGGCGGGACCTCAACGCTCTATGTGTCGCCGGTGTCTTTTGAAGTGATCAACAAAACAATGACGAAAAGACCAGGACAGCCGGATATGAAACCGGATGTCAAGCGCCGCATGATCGGCACGGATGCTCTGGGGAAAACGGTGCTCGCGGCTCCTGTCCTGGGTCTGGCCGCGGCCGGAGTGACCGGCTGGTTCACCCGTCGCAAGGAGCTGGTGAAAAAGGAGAAACAAGATAATGGCTGAAATGATTCTCTCTGAAAATAATCTCGTTGTTCGCCATAACCTGCTTGAGCTTGCAGAACATTGGGCGATAGCCGTGTCCGGTCTTCTTCTGCTTTTCACGGGGATATTTGAACTTCCGGTGGCCAAACGATATTACATTGTTGCGGTTCCGGGGTTAGGCTGGTCGGCTGATTTTATTACTTCCCTGTATATTCATTATGCAGCGGCGCTCGTTTTCACGGCAGCGGGAATATTCCACCTGGTCTATCACGGGTTTCGCGGCGAGAAGGGAATGATCCCGCAAAAAGGAGATCTGGGCGCGTCCGTCACCGTGATCAAGAGCCTTTTTGGATTCGGGCAGGAACCGCCGATGTATAAATATCTTCCTGAGCAGCGCTGGGCTTATGCGGGGATGGCCTTCATCATGGCCATGCTGATCGTCTCGGGGCTCATCAAAACTTACAAGAATATTTACGCGCCGGATATGTCGTTGGGAATAGTCCTTGCGGCAACCTGGATTCATAACATCTTTTTCGTTCTCTTTTTCCTTGCCTTTCTGGGACACATGGCGGCGATTGTTTTGCGCCCGAACTGGCCGATGGTCCGGGGCATCTTTACCGGTAAAGTCAGGCTGGACTATGCCCGGCACCGCCATCCCCTGTGGTTGAACGAAATGGAAAGCGAAGAAGTGTTATCAGCGGCCGTTTACCAGGCGCCTCCTGATGAAGCGCCTATCGCAAAGGAAATGGCCCCTCCGGCAGCTGAGATTTTGAAAGAAGAGCCCGAATAGAAATCAGGATAGTCGGCAAACGTGTCAACAAACGAATGGAAATTAACGAAGGAGGTAATACTTTATGAGGAAAATGAAATGGATTCAAACGGCGGTATTAGCGGCACTGCTGATACTATCATTCACGATCACGGCACCGGTGCAGGCGGCCAGAGCTATTGATCCCATCGTATCTACGGATTGGCTGCAAATGAACCTGACCAATCCGAATCTGGTCATTATCGATCTGCGCAAAGTTGAGGATTATAAGGCCGGTCATATACCGGGTGCCGTGAACGCCTTTTATGGCTCCTGGGCCATCAAGAAGGGCGACCTGCTTAACGAACTGCCGAACCTGGATGATCTGGCCGAAGTCATCGGCAATGCGGGCATCGGAGCAAATTCCCTGGTCGTTCTCACGGATACCGTGGAAAAGGTTCCTGATCAGTTCGGCATGACCCGTGTCGCCTGGACATTGAAATACGCCGGTGTCGCCAATGTCGCCATCCTGAACGGCGGGCTTAGTCAATGGGTTAAAGAGAAAAAGGCGCTGTCACAGGATATGGTCAAGGCCAAGGCAAAGTCCTTCCAAGCGGCGTGGAACAGGAATCTTTTTGTCGATAAGGCCACCGTGCTGGCCAAGTTGGGCAAGGCCACAATAATCGATACGCGTGCACCCGGCTTCTATGAAGGGAAAGAAAAGCTCGCTTTCGTCCCGAAGACGGGGCGGATCAAAGGGGCCGTCAATCTTCCGGTGGGCCTGCTGTATACGAAAGAAGGCCTGTATAAGGACAAGGCAGAGCTGGCGGCATTGGCAACTAAGGCGGCCGGCAGCGACCTTGATAAAGAGTTTATTCTCTATTGCGATACCGGTAAGACCTGCACCTCCTGGGCTTTCATCATGACAGAGCTGCTGGGATACAAAGATGTGAAGGTGTACGACGGGTCTTCCATGGAATGGCTGGCGGATCCGAATGCACCGGCAGAACCATGATGTTAGCAAAAGAAAAGCCTTGCGGGTGAATCATCGGCCGGTAAAGGCTTGGCGGCAGCCGCGGATAAGGCATGGAAAACTGAGCCGTCGGCTGATCGCCCGATTGATAAAAATTGAAATGCCCGGAAATAAGAACTTCCGGGCATTTTTTTGCCTTTTCTTCGCGTGCGTTTCCAGGGCGGGTTTTCCCTTCGCCGCTTCACGTCGGGCAGCTCATGTTGTGAATCCTTTTTTCATCATGTCGTCCGCGTTTCTGAATAGCGCCATCCCTGTCAGCATTTTGCGAAATCCCAGTGTTCGGTAAAATTCTTCTTTCCCCGGCGATGCATACAGCAGGATATTGCATGGAGGGAGTCTCTCGAGAATATTTTTCATGATTGCGGTTCCGATGCTCCTCTTTTGGAATTCAGGCCTGACGGCTACATCATAGACAGCTGCCTGGTAGACGCCGTCGGAAATCGCCCGGCCAAAACCGATCAACCGGTTGCCGTCGTAGACAAATACGGTCGCATGGCTGGCTTCAAATGCTTTCTTGTGAATCTCGGGGGCGTAGTGCGCCATTCCCACGAGCTTCAATGTTTCCGATACTGTAAGCCAGTCAACACCGGCACAGTCTGTTTGAATCTCTAAGGCCATTGAATGCCTCCTCATGGATGTTATCGGTGAATGTGCAGATCAGTGGCGGCTGAAAAACGTCCGCTGGATTGCCTGGAGCCCGACTTCTGATCCGCCGATATGCGGGTACGAATGTTCTTCTAAATGCGGGCTAAAGCCCCTGGCGCTTTAAGCGCTTTATCCTTAATAGATGTTTGGTGCAGAACACGTTTCTGCAAGCCTGTTCCTCGGAAACCAAAACGGCAGCGCGCAGCCCGTTACGGCAATATCGTGCCCCTATGGCGAAAACAGTTCCTGCAAATCTCTTTTTTCCGTCACGGGATATTTTTGCTCTTGATAGGAACAGGCCTTATAGGTGCAAGCTTTCCTTTCAATGCATTGCGACAGCGCTCTCGGGATTGGCCGCGGTAACTGTACCAACTAGCTCATACCCATGCGAGAGAAGGCTCTTCTCGCGCCATGAATTTCCCTTCACACCAAATATAATATTGAGAATAATTGCCAAGAGATTAATAAATAGATCAACGACTTTGGAACTGCCAGCATCACTAAAGAGTAATCCTATAATTAAACCAACCACAAAACATCCAATCAAAACGCCAACACCAATTCCCCACATTTTTTTCACCATTGCCCAGATAAAGCTGAAAAAGAAAGCAGGCCAAGACCATCCTTGTTTTACAGCCTCAACAGAACCAGAAGGATTTTTAAATAACTTGTATTGCTTCATTTTGTTCTCCTTTCTTGAAAATAACTGGGGTAGGTTCACACCGTCCCCATTTATTCCTTTTAACCAGCGCGCTGCACTGAATGCCAGTGTTCGACCACGCTCGCCGAGCCCGATTTATTGCTTATCAATGCGAAGCCAGTATTGGCTGTCACAGTCGATACCCTGCAGCGCCACTACCTTGAGCCTTCGTCGGTTGCATACGTTGGTGATCCACGCAAGCGAATGACGAATGACTCCCGGCGTGTCCGACTTGTGACTGGTACCGACCCAGGACTCGCCCGCGTAATCATCCTTCGGCGACGCCGCCGGTAAGTATGACGTTAGAAACACACCCGTCGGCGTACTGTCGCGTTGAAACGAGTCGAGGGTCGTCTCGATGTGACGCTTACTCCCATGCGTCCAGATCGAACCCGCGAGAAAGAAATCGAACTTGGTCGCAAAGGTCGACGAGTCGAACCGCTCATTGAAATCGAAGCGAGGTCGCTTCCGCTCCAGCTCTTCTATGGTGAATAGGTATCGCTGCCCGTACTCAATCCGTTGGCGAGCTGGTTCAATTCCGCAGTAGCAGTCTGAGTCAAGGAAACGAACGAGCCAATACGCTACACGGAGACACCCACACCCAATGTCGAGAACCTTCGACTCGGGCGTCAATCCGTGTTCAAGAAGTCGGACAAGCTGAGCCCGACCGCCGGCCTCGAACGTCTCACGGGGAACGCCCAGAAAACCATGACGATTTATCATCTCTTCCGCCTGAGTCTGTACCTTAGACACCAATCTCCTCCAATTCTGCGGGCCGGGTGCGCTACTCTGCGGCGCGAGGCATCCGCTGCCGATGAGCTGAGCCGGAGCGGCCCAAGGGGCCGCGATCGGCTGGATTGTTTAGTTGATCTCCTTGATGTTGCAACCTGTCAGCACGTTAATCCATACCCCTGCAACCCGCTAGAAATAAAGGGGACGGTTTTGTTTATTTTCACAATTAGGTGTCGAGCATATCCCAGTCATCACCCAACACCCATCTCAAAGCTGACAATTTACCATTGATCATACCCCACTCGAATTCAGACCATGGACCTAAGTTCTTAACGCCATACTTTTTCTCGACCATAGTCGCTCCTTTGAGAGCGCCCTGCCAAATATCCCTCCGAATTGATCGGTCAGCATGCTTTGCACCCGAAAAGGTTTCGCTGTCAACAAGAGCGATTTTACCTTCCGCGATACGCTGTTTAAGAAGCTGGTGACGATCGTACCACACTTTATCGGTTAACTGGTCAATTGCAGAAACGATTTCCGCGAGGGTCCGTGGTTCACCGTGCCACTCACGCTCAATCATGGCATCCGTTACTAGTCGCGGATCTATACGCCTCAAAATTTCAGCGAGATTGATGAGATACTGTGAACGAATTTTTGAGAAATAAGAAGCAATATCCGGATGTGGTAGTCTGTTGTCTGACGATGGGTGGCTGAAATCTCTGGTATTGTGCGTGACAAACCCGAAGCGCACACCCTTAATTGGCTTTTTGTTCACTAATTCTGCATACATTTCAATTAGAATAGCATCATTCATGCTGTTGCGCTGACGGTGAAAAGGGGCTCTTTGCTTGACGGCGCGATCTGCAGCGCGGAGAATAATGCGATCGCAAGACTCAATGATTGGAACAGAGGCGAAAAGAGCTTCAATTTTGATAACTGCTTCAACCGCTGCTTCAGCCAAGCGCGGTAATTTATAGTCAAGTTCCTCTAAGTGTTCAATGGCTATTCTTTTCCCGCGTCCTTCACCAAGTCGATGGACCGCTTCCTTCACGCGTTTAAGTGAACTTGATAGACTTCGGCTGCTTTCTTCAATGACCCTATCCTTGTTGCGCAAAAATTCAACGACAACAATTCTCGGTAAAAGCAGGCGCAGTTGCCCACTCCGGAGCAGCGCTTCAAGGGTATCAAGAACTGTCGCCTGACGATGGTCTTTGGCAATATCAAGCCATACACAAGTATCCACTAGAAGGTTGAACATGATCGTAGTCCTCTATACTTGATAGAGCTGCTACTCGTCTGATCGAATGCGACTGTCTCTATTGCTGAACGCGGGCGTCACCCGGAGCCGACCTTTTCGGCGATCGGGTGCACGCCATAGTTGTGCAGATTTTTTCTTTCAGACCTTAATGTCTCAGCTATTGCTCCTGTTGGGAATTTGATAACCTAATCCGGTATCTTTCATTCTCTCTGGACCAAATGTCAATATTTCAATTACGTCTTCCCGCCCCTTACTATTTCGATTAGTTGCCACACCGTCTTACTTGATAATACTGGCAGGAAAAGGGAGTGGTTTATCTTCTACCACGCCAGATACAATAGGATAAAGCAACGCTATTGGGGTGCACTCATTCGGCACTGCTGTTCCATCCGGCAATTTTTTTTCTGGCGCCTTCGCCATACTAACAGCTGTCGTTGCCAGACCAGTAATTGCAGTGATCGTTTCCGGTATCTTTGTGTCGGTGATCTGTCCAACACTAGTAATCATTCCGTTGCTTAGGGTAACTGATAAATTAGCGGTACCGTATCCTGGTATAAACTTCACTGCCTTCTTGGTTCCAGGCACTGTCACCACCGTAGCAGTGTACTTACAATCCTTTGCAGTAGTCACAAACAAGTACGGCTTTGGATCATAATATGTAAGTCCTTCCTCTCCGAAATCTAGATGTGCACATCCCGACAAAAGTGACAAAAAGATGACACTGCCCATTGTGATTTTTTGCATAATAACCTCCTTTTAGATAATAGAAATGTCCAACTTATTCTACCGTTGCCCAACAATTAATCTACCGACTCCGTAAAACCCGGTTTCGGCGGCGCAAGACGCCTTTCAACCGTTAAAGAGAACTTGTTGAAAATCAATGCAATATAAATTACGGATTCCGTAAAAGGTCCTTATTACCCTGCAAATACCGAGTCCGCTTTTTCTGTTTTTTTGTGAAGCGTAGTTAAATGTATGTTTTGATGGAGTGCACAAATGAATTAGATTCTGCCTCAGTTTCAGAAGTACATTGCCGAGTCCAAACTTGCGCCGGCGAGTCAGATACCTCCTACGCCATCTGGGAAAGCAAATTCATTTGTTTCTCCAATGTCCGGCATGCTAACGCAATTGAATTGAAAATTCAATGAGTTCTTGGTGATCTTAAATGCCAGGGGCGAGTGTAAATTGTTGCGACATTTTGTTTTAAATATGGTAGTTTTCCACGCAAAACAGCGAAACCGAAAATAACGTGGACTGGGAAGGAAATGCTATGGACAGGATGGCAGAGCTCAGGACAATCGTTGATAACCCTTATCCCTATCTTCAAAAACTCAAAGACGAGACCGGCAAAAAAATAGTGGGCACAGTCTGCTCCTACACGCCGGAAGAATTGATCTTTGCCGCGGGCGCTCTGCCGGTCCGGCTGTTCGGTTCCGATGCGGGCATTCACCGCGCCGACCTCCATCTCCAATCCTATTGCTGCTCACTGGTGCGCGGCATTCTTGAAGAAGCGCTGTCCGGAAGGCTGGATCTCCTGGACGGAATGGTCTTTCCGCATACCTGCGACTCCATCCAGCGGCTCTCGGACGTCTGGCGGCTCAATCTGGTGAGAGCTTTTCACGCGGATGTCGTGCTGCCGGTGAAGCTTACCACACCCAGCGCAAAGCAGTATCTGATCGATGTTCTCCAGAGATTCAAGCAAGACCTGGAGCATGGACTTAACCGGGAGATCACGGAAGCCGGGTTGATTCATGCGGTCAAAATCTATAATGCGATCCGCGAGGGGATGACGCATCTGTATCAATTGCGTTGTGACAATCCTCAGGTTTTAAGCGGGCGGGATTTTAACACCATCATCCGGGCCGCGATGATCATGGACCGCGAGGTCTTCCTGGAATCGCTTAAGGCCATTGTCGCGGATGCACAGACGGCTGCAGCCGAAGCCAAGTCATTTAACGCGAAGAGATTGATGCTCTCCGGCGGCATCTGCAATCATCCGGATATTTACGACGCCATCGAGTCGGCGGGAGGCGTTGTGGTCGGCGATGATTTGTGCACCGGTTCCCGGTATTTTGCGGGCGCCATCGATGAATCCCTGCCGCCGCTTACAGCCATTGCCGAGCGCTACGTTGAACGCGTTAACTGTCCCGCCAAGCATGCGGGATTGACCAGGCGCGGAGACGATCTCGTAGCGGCCGCCAGAGCGTGCCGCGCGGACGGCGTTGTTTTTCTGCTTTTGAAATTCTGTGATCCGCATGCGTTTGATTATCCATACGTCAAGGCGATGCTGGATCGCGAAAAGATACCGTCTCTGCTTCTGGAAATGGAAGAAAGAACCGAGGCGGGCGGACAATTGCAGACGAGGATCGAGACGTTCATTCAGATACTGTAAATACACAATGGGGAATGGTCGCGGCCACCCGCCTGCAACGTTCAGGGCATCGGGGCGGCATGATCATCCTCTGCTTTTTTGATAATCAAATGAGGGTGACGGCATGGATTCTTCGAACTCCGATTTTATGAAAACGCTCGGGATTTATCTGTTTGGCCAGGCCAAGAAATTTTCGCTCCAGTTTAAAAAAGCACCGACGATGAAAGAGCTGATGATGGTCTATTACAGCGAGGCCAAATCGGCAAAGCTCACCGGGAAGAAAGTCGCCTGGATCACCAGCGGCGGTCCGGTGGAGCCGTTGATCGCGATGGACGTCATTCCCATTTATCCGGAAAACCACGGCGCGATGATCGGTGCGTCCAAAATGGGCGCGGGCCTGTGCGAGAAAGCGGAGGCCATGGGCTACTCCAGCGATTTGTGTTCCTACGCCCGCTCGGATATCGCCTGCGCGACGGTCAACGGCGGCCCCATCGGCGGGCTCCCGCGCCCCGACATGCTGGTGTGCTGCAATAACATCTGCGGGACCGTGCTCAAATGGTATGAAATACAGGCGCGCTATTTCAATGTGCCGTTGTTTATTCTCGATACGCCTTTTTGCCATACGGGTTATTCGGAGGAAGCCGCGCGGTACGTCCGGTCGCAGATCGATGAGTATATCCTCTTCATCGAAGACGTCTGCAGGAAGAAGTATGATTTCGAACGGCTGAAAGAAGTCGGCCATCTTTCCTATGAGGGGCAGCAGCTCTGGCAGGCCGTCCTGGAAACGGCCGCGCACCGGCCGGCGCCGATGAGCGCGTTTGACGCGTTTTATCATCTGGCGCTCATTGTGACCCTGCGGGGGACGAAGACGGCCGTCTCGTATTACCAGAACCTGCTCGCGTCGATGCAAGACCGTGTGGCGCGCGGCGCAAGCGTGGTGCCCGATGAAAAATACCGCCTTTTGTGGGACAACATCCCCATCTGGCCCCGGACGCGGTGGCTGTCGCAGAAGTTCGCGTCGCACAATGCCTGCCTGGTGGCCGATACTTACACCTCGGCCTGGTGCGGGGCGATGCAGTATATTGACGAAAATAAGTTTCTCGATTCGCTGGCGGAAGCCTACACGCGGATTTACCTGAATATCGGCGTTGATGAAATGGCGAAAACGGTCATCCGGATGATCGACAAGTATGATGTCGACGGATTTGTGCTGCATTCCAACCGCAGCTGCAAGCCGTATTCCTTCGGGCAGCTGGATATCCAGCGAATCGTGGAACAGGAAAGAGGGATTCCCTGTCTGATGATCGAGGCCGACATGGTCGATGACCGCAGCTTTTCGGAGAGCCAGATATCGACCCGCATCGACGCGTTTATGGAGATCATTAAGGACAGGAAAAGAATGTAGCAGCCATTTTGCTGCCCGCCCCAGGCGGTCGCGGCGGTTCCCCGGGATCATCGGGGATAGAAAGATAAAAGGTACGAAATGCTGACAGCGGGTATTGATATCGGTTCAATTACGGCAAAAGCAGCCCTGGTGGAAGACGGGAAGATTCGCGGCACAAAAATCATCTTTACAGGCTACAACGCCGAAGCGGCGGGCATGAAGGTTTACGAGGAGCTGCTCTCCGACGCGGGTCTGGATCCGTCGGCGGTTTCCAAAATTGTGTCCACCGGCTACGGCCGCAATTCGGTAAAATTCGCGGACAAGACATTTACCGAAATTATGGCGCATGCCGCCGGAGCGCATTTTCTGAATCCGGCGATTCGCACGGTTATCGACATCGGCGGCCAGGACTCGAAGGCCGTGGCGCTCGATGAAAAGGGCAAGGTCAGAAATTTTGTCATGAACGACAAATGCGCCGCCGGGACCGGACGGTTCCTGGAGGTTATGGCGAGGGCGCTGGAAGTGAACCTCGATGAATTCGGCGCCATGTCGCTCACATCGTCCATGCCCGCCAAAATCAGCAGTTTATGCACGGTCTTTGCCGAGTCGGAGGTCATCTCGCTGATCGCCCGCGGTGAAAAAAGACCCGACATCATTGCCGGCATCCATGAATCCATTGCGGCGCGCGTCTCATCCATGCTCGCGCGCATCGGAGTCACCGAACCGGTGATGATCACCGGCGGCGTTGCGCGAAACAGCGGAGTTGTGGACGCGCTGGCACGCAAACTCGAAGTCTCGATTGCCGTGTCGCCTTATGCACAGGTGAACGGTGCCATCGGCGCAGCCATTCTGGCATCAACTATCTAATCCAGCACGACTTTGAGGAAAAGGAGAGGGATTTGCAACCTCTCCCGCACAGGGTGCGGTGCCTGCCCGGTTCTCAAGGAATCATATCGCCGCGAATTCATCCACTTACACGGAAGCAAACGAAGGAGCCGGGGGGCTCACTCCAGAATTCATTAGGACATCCGGGAGCAATCTGATATAGCCTGCCGTTCTACAAACATAAAAAAGGAGATGATGGTGACTTCAGTTGGTGATAATATCGATGCATACTGTTTGAAATGTAAACTGGTTCTGGCTCATGTGATTTTGTTCAAAGTGGACGGCAAGGTTAATCGCGTCAAATGCAAGACCTGCGGCGCGGAACATAAATACCGCGGCGTCAAACCGGCCGTGAAGAAAAGTGAGACCGCCGTGCGCGCTCCCCGGGCCGCCAAAGCGGGCAAGACTGCCCGTAAAGAAGTGGCGAACGATGCTCCGCTTGCGTGGGATTTGAAGAGCCGCAACATGCAGCCTCAGACGCCTATCCGGGACTATTCCATCAGAGAAAATTTCAAAGCCGGCAGCACGATCAGCCATCCGGTCTTCGGCGTGGGCTTTGTCGAAAAAGTTCTTTCCGATAAAAGCATTTCCGTCCTGTTTCACGACGCCGTGAGACTGATGGGGATGAATGTTATCTAGTCTTTTGATAAATCATCCGGGTTCTCCGGCGCGCTTGGGGCCTGATCCGGATTCAGCTCGTCAGGATCCTGCTGAAAATAAGCCTTGATCTTCGACCGCACGGTTTCGGGGATTCTGATTCCGATTTCCCTGATCCGGCTTTCATACTTCTTGAACGAACGGGTATGTTCCCCGGTGTTGATGAAGATTCGGAAATAAGAACGGATGCTGCCTTCCAGCTCGGAGCGGTATTCCGTGTCCTGATTCAGCAAATCTTCGACGGGGGCGATGAACCGGTAGTTAATCGGGCGGCAGATGGCGCGATAGGCGACAAAACGCATAGCCATCTCGTTTTCATAATCTCTTTCCCGGATGGCTTTTTCCACGATATTCAGGTCGATGGTATCCATGATCTGAAAGGCATACTTCGGCTTTAAAACGGTCTCGATAATCTTTTCGGCCTCCTGGTACTCGAGGCAGGCGTTGATATCTCCGGCGAAGGCCGGGTCGCAGCGCACGTAGACCACGAAGTCGATGTCCGACGTGGTTTCGGCAAGCCCCATGTTGGTTGACCCCATGACGTCCATGGCGATATCACCCTGCACATTTTCATCAATCAGCCGCGCGATCTCTTCGAGTTTTTCGAGGCGCTCATCCGTGGCTTGGGTCTGGAACGTCCGGTAAAACTGCTTGATTTCATTATACAGCCGGACTTCCGGGATGTGGGAATACTTGCTTTCCTTCATGTCGAAGTTGCGCCCCTCTTTGAGGGCCGCATATCGTTCAGTGTCCACAAGGGATTCCTGCCACCGGCCGTTCTCGGGATAGTAATCGGCAATGTCATGAATGCGGTCGCCGACCAGCTTCCGAAAGACGATTTTTTCCACCTGTCGGCCCTCCATCTCGATGGTGTAAAAGAAGCCGCCCTCAGCGACGCCGCCGGTCAGCGTTGTGACTTCACCGAAATTGGAGGGGTTGAGATAGATCGTATTTTCCGTCATCTGAAACCCCCAGTCCATGTGGACATGGCCGGTCAGGCACATCAACACCTGATTGTTGTCGCAATAGTGCCGGAGGGCCGACGAGCCTGACGTTCCGAATTGATTTACCCGGTCGTGAACGCCGTGAGCCGGCTGGTGGGTGACGATGATATCGGGCTTCACGGCTTTGAAGAAATTGTACATTTCATTGCGGCCGCTCTCGAAGGGCACGTCTCCCTGGTAACGCACGACGTAGCGCTCCGGGACGCCCGGTGTCCAGATGTCCGCGCCTCCGTACCCGGCGATTTTCAAATCCTTCATGCTGTGCCAGTGCAGATGGAGGTCTCTTTCGTGCAGGGCGGTGTATTTCAGATCCATGTCGTAATTGCCGGGCAGGGCGAACATCTGGGCCTTCGGTTTGATGGAAAGAATGTTTTCGAGCACCTTGTATTTTTGCTGCAGGACGCGGCGCGCGCGGATGGTGTACTGCTGATACTTCGTCCCGTTTTCTTCGATTTCCGCCGACAGGTCCGGCATATCGAGCAGCTCATCCACAAAGTCCTCGATGGTCATCGATTCCTTATGCATGCGAATGCGCAGACCGTGAAAATAGGACTGCAGTTCGTGGTAGTGAATGGCAGTGGCCATGTTGTAGAACGGAATATCGATCAGGTCACCGGCGATAATGAAAACGTCGGCCACCGTTTCGGACAATAATTGTTTGACGCGGTCAAACGCCCCGTGAATGTCGGCGATATAAATAATTCTCAAAAAAAATATCCTCCTGATGTCAAAGATGACGCAATCGACTAAGCGTAAGTTAAAACGATTGCGGCCCTAATATAATCTGTACCGTCCGGTATTGCAACATCGCAATGAACGGGCAACCGCCGGACGATTCACCGCGTCTCTCTTACGGAGCGGATGAGGAGCGGCGCCAGGCACACGCAGGCGGCGGCAAATATAAAAAGCGCTCTGAGGCCCATGGCCGCGGACAGCAGACCGCCGGCCAGCGGTCCGATCAGGTTGCCGATTAAATAGCCGCTTTGAAACATGCCGTAAATGCCGCCCCGCTCATGCTCGTCCGTGGCGTGGCGAACGGTCGAATTGATGACCGGCAGCATGCCGGAAACAAAAAGCCCCAATCCCGCCCGCAGGGCCGCGAGCTGATACGCATTGGTGACAAAGGCCTGCGGCAATAGAAAAATAATCGTTCCCAGCGCGGCGATCATCAAAACTTTTCTTGGGCCCAGCGTGTCCGACCGTTTGCCCCAGAACGGAGCGGACAGAGCGCTCATGAGCCCGGTGATGCCGAAGACCAGGCCGCTTACGAGACCCACATAGGCCTGGGGGACTTTCAGATACTCCACGTACAGGCTGATAAAAGGGGCGATGAAAAATACGGAAAATTGCACCAGGATGAGGAGCAGAAACAGACTGCGCAACTCCGGGGATTGAAGAATCCGGTTAAAATTGTGCTTGAGCCTGGCGAGCCCCGGTCCGATGATCGGCTTAAAATCTTCATGAACGTAGAGATAAACGACGGCGGCCCCGATGGCGCACAGCAGGCCCGTCGTGAAAAAAATGGGGCGGATGCCGGCAAAGTGCATGAAGACGCCGCCCAGAAAAGGACCGAGAATCAGACTCGATACCAGCGCCGACTGCAAAGTTCCCAGGGCATAGCCGGTTTTTTCCGGCGGTGAAGACGACGCCATGAGCGCCAGCGACGGGGCGATGAAACCGGAAAGCAGTCCCTGAAACAGGCGGCACAGCACAAACTGCGGCGCGCTTTGCGCGAAACCCATCAGAACATTGGCCAGGGCAAGCCCCATCATGGCCCGGACGATCATCATTTTCCGTCCGTAACGGTCGCCCAGGATCCCCCAAAGCGGCTGCATGAACGCCGAGATCACGAAGGGAGCGGCATAGGCGACGCCGCTCCAGATTTTCACGGACTTGTCACCGGAGATTCCCAGATCGCGCAGGTAAAACGGAAGAAAAGGGGTAACGAGGCTGAGGCCCATTGCGGCGATGAACTGTGCGCACCAGAGGCTGTAAAGATTTTTTTTCCAGGATTCCATTTTATCGAATGCAGAAACGTCTTGCGCGTTTCGCCTAAGACCTATTCTTTTGTCGTCTTTGTTCGTCACGCTCTCACAGCTTTGGGGAAAAGTCAAATGATCGGCCCCAAGCCGTATTGCTTTTCACCAGCCCCGATCTTATATTGAAAGCGTGAGGGAGCGAGCGCTTTGTCAAAATTAATCTAATCACCTTTAAAGGAGAGGCAAGATGGAAGATGTTTTATCTGCTTGTTCGGTAACGATGAATATTCCGGTGGCCTGGGGCGAAATGGATTCCATGGGTCACGTCAACAATATTATTTATTTTCGCTATTTTGAAACGGTCAGAATTGAATACTTCAACCGTCTGGACATGCTGGGCTATCAGCGCGAATCGGGCATCGGGCCGATCCTCGCCTCCACCGAATGCCGCTACAAAATGCCCCTGCAGTACCCCGATACCGTTATCGCCGGGACCAAAATCCTCAGCATGGAAGAGGACCGGTTCGTCATGGGCTACGAAGTTTTCAGCACGAAACACAAAAGAATAGCCGCCGACGGCGAGGGTGTGATTGTAACTTACGACTACCGCAATAACACCAAGGTTCCCATTCCCGCGGCCCTCAGAGCAAAAATCATGGACCTGGAAAAGATAGGCGATGATCCCAAGATGGTGGGACTGTAATTCGAAATAGGCTATTACCGCAACCGTCCTTTTGCCTCTTCAAAAACGGACTGATATTTATCGAAGCCCGCGGGCAGAGCAATGGCATCGTCAAAGCGCAGGGCGTTCTGAAAATAAGCCAATCCCTTGAGATGGAGTCTTCGGGCCTCGTTGATATTGGCCGGATTGATCCGCGCCAGATTGCTGATGCCCAGGTATATGTAAGCTGAAGCAATATGTCCTGATCCCCGGATCTTCGTCGTTTTCTCGAAATAACGGGCAGCCTCATCGTATCGTCCGCCCTGAAAGAGCGTTTGAGCTTTTCTGTAATCGTCCTCACCCGGGTCATGCTCGTCCGGGATCTCTTCCGGGAGATCGGAAACGGCTTTGTCTTCTGTTTTCCCCTTTTGCGGCTGCGGCGGTTTCATTTTCTCCTGGAGACTGGCGATGACTCTTCGCGCTTTCTGGAGAAGCGCCAGCACGTCCTCATCCCCCGGGTTATCGCGCAAGGCCAGATTCACGGTGGCTTTGAACGCGTTGATCATTTTGATAATTTGCGGCGCATTCTTCCTGCGATAACTTGCCCGGTCAGCGGCTTCCATCTGACGCAGAATTTCCCGGGCGGTTTTTTCCCGTGCGCGGGTTTCTTCTTCAATCAGCCGCCAGGCCGCGGTGTTCAGCCGCCGCACCCGGGAGGGGTCGAAATCGGCAATCAGCATGCCCGAAAGATGATCGCGGAATTTGTCCCAGTCCTTCTTCTCGATGGCCGATTTGGCTTGCTGAAACCGGGTCTCCGTCTTATCGCCGGCCAGCTTTTGCAGCGCCTGGCAGACGTCGGAAGTCTCCTTCCCGGCCGGTTCGGCGTTATGCAGACGATTGCAGGCCCGCAAAGCCCTGGCCGGATTTCTGTCTTTCTCCGTATTTAAAATGGCATGCTGCGTGGCGATATAAGAGCGAAGAGAGGCATCCGTGTTTTGGGCAAGCTTCTTCGACCATTTCTTTGCCTCCTCTTCATTTTCGTTTATGCCGGCCGCGCCTTTATATAATTCGCATAGCTTCACCTGAGAGGGCATTTCCGTCTCGGCGCTTTTCTGATACCAGAGGAGCGCTTCCCCGGGAGAAGCGGGTGCCAGTTTTCCCTCGAGATAAATGTTTCCCAGCGCAGCCTGCGCCTTGGCGTTTCCCTGCCGGGCGGCTTTTTGATACCAGAGAAGTGCTTCCCGGGGATTCACGGGCGTCCCGGCGCCTTCCTGGTAAACCCAGCCCAGGATGAACTGGGCGGCCGGGTTTCCCTTTTGGGCGCTTTGCCGGTATTTTTTAATTCTCTTCGAGAATTCCGGCGCAAGTCCCCTGTCTTTCAGATACAGCGAGGCGAGCATAATTTGGGATTTTTCATATCCCGATTCAGCGGATCTGAAGAGCCATTTCAGGGATTCGGCCGTGTTCTGATTGACGCCTGCGCCCCGTTCATACATGACACCCAGATAAAACTGCGCCTCCGGGTCGTCCTGATCTGCCGCCAGTTGATACCACCCGGCGGCGATTTTCTGATCTGCGGAAACGTCTGCGCCAAACTCATAAGCTTCGCCGATCAGGACCCGGGACCGGGCATCGCCCTTTTGCGCCGATATCCGGAGATGATCGATATCCTCCCGGGTAAGCCGGGCCGGGGCACACGAAATGAGACAGGAAGCCACCGCCCACATGAAGATGATGAGCAATAGTATTTTTATTCTTCCTTTGGATTGCATGGACGAAGGTTACCTTTGTTGCAGCAAAAATGCAAGGATCGGGGATTCTTTATAAAGAAATACAAAAATGGATTGAATAATTTCACACATTGTGCTTAATTTTTCCCTATATCTATCAAGCTATTAGGCCTCCGGATAAAAAACATGCCCGAAAATGGAAAAACGATTGAGAGTGTTGCGCAAATCCATGGCTTTGAGATCGTCGGACTGATTTCAAATAAGGGCGGGATGGCTGATGTCTATGAGGCGTATCAATTATCCGTCGGAAGGCGGGTTGCCGCCAAAAAGATTAAGTCCCGTTTCATCCATGATGAGAATATCAAGAGCCGGTTTGAGAAAGAGGCGAAACTGCTTGGTCAGTTGAACCATGCCAATATTATCCAGGTTATAGATTTCAGCAATGAACATCTGACGCTGTTTATGGAATTTATCGAGGGGAAGCCTCTTGATGAAATCCTTGCCGATAAGGGAGAGTTATCGCTTGATGAATCGTTGCGGATCATTTCGGAAGTTCTGGCCGGCCTGCATTACGCGCACCAGCATCATATCATCCATCGCGACATCAAGCCGGAAAACATTTTTTTAACCGACGACGGCCGGGCCAAAATCGCCGACTTTGGAATTGCGAGCATCCTGGGCGGAAGCGACGGGGCGCCTGCAGCAGAAAGCGGCAGTTGGGCAGGAACCCCTTCTTACATTTCGCCGGAACAGATTAGAGGAGAAGAAACGGGCCCCCGGGCGGATATTTACTCTACCGGCATTACTCTGTACCGGCTGGTGACCGGAAAACTTCCGTTTGTCGGCGATGATGTCCTTGAGACCGCCGTGATGCAGCTAAACGAAATCCCCGTTCCCCCGCAGGAAATTGCTCCGCAGATCTCATCGGAATTAAGCCGCATCATTCTCAAAGCGATGACCAAGTCTCCTGAGGATCGCTTCCCCACGGCGCTGGATTTCAAAGAAGCGCTGGACCGGCTTCGCTATCCCCGGAAGGATAAGGCTTATTTGCAGGAAGCCAAAGCGGAGTGGGAAAAATCCGGACTCGAACGCCTGACGGCAAGGAAACGCCGTTTGCTCAATTCCATCAAACTTTCGCAAATGGCGCTTACGGAGAATCCCGATTTGCCGGAAGCAAAGCGGATTCTTGATGACGCCCGCGAGGATTTAAAAAGAATCAAATGGAAAGAATATGTGATCCTCGGCGTCACCAGCCTTGTGATTGTGGGGGTCATTGCTTATTTGATTTTGCGGCTCTCGAGCGGTGTCGGCAAACTGGACATCTTCACCAATGAAGCAGCAAACGTCTACCTGGACGGGGTCAAGATCGGAACGGCTCCTTTCGTCTTTCAAAATATTCCTTCCGGGCGTCATAAAATTGCGGTTGAGCAGCCGGGTTTCTATCGATCACCGGACAAAGACATCGTGATCGGGAAAGGTCGACTGCTGACCCTCAACGAGGTTATCCCCAGCGGCGGCATGGTCATGGTCACGTCTGCGCGGCCCGGGATAACGGTGAAAATCGACGGGGTGGATATCGGGCAAACGCCCCTGTCGAAGAAGCTTGTCATCGGCCGCCACAGGATTGAAGTAGCCGGAATAGCCCGGGACGTCGTTATTCAGGAGAATGATAATCTCACCGTGGTTTTCTGATCCCGCGGTTAAATGGAATCTGCGCCCGACAGGGCGTGAAGTTGCGGCCTGGTATAACCGCACCTTGCGGCGTTTGCCTGTCTTATGATACAAACGGGCTGATTCAAAAACAGATTCAAAGACGAATGCAAAGACATATGATCTCACTTCACGCTGACACCAGGAGGAATCGTTGATATTAACTGCCGCGGGGAAAACCGATCGAGGTCTGGCGCGCACCAAAAACGAAGATCATATTTATATCGATGCGGGACTCGGTCTTCTTGCCGTAGCGGACGGGATGGGCGGACACAGGTCGGGAGAGACCGCGAGCAGGCTTGCGGTGGAAGCCGTGCGCGACTTCTTTCATAAAGATCAACAGGTGACAGGCCCGCGGGATTCTTCTTATTCCGAAACAACAAACCGCCTGGGCGCCGCCATTCTGCTTGCCAACCGGACCGTCTATGAGGCGGCGCAAAAGTCGCCCGGATTAAGCGGCATGGGGACGACGATTGCGGCTGCCGTACTCAGGGGGAATCAAGTAAGTTTTGCGCACGTCGGCGACAGCCGCATATATCTGGTCAGATCCGGGAGTATCATGCAGTTGACCGACGATCATTCGCTGGTCCAGGAACAAGTCAGGCACGACCGGATTACAAGGGAAGAAGCGGCGCTCTCCGTGATGAAAAATATTCTGACGCGGGCCGTGGGAATCGATTCGGAAGTGATTGCCGACTTAAGCGAGTTGACCGTTTTGCAGGGAGACATCCTGCTTTTATGCAGCGACGGACTCTATAACATGGTTTCGGACGAGGAGATGCTGGAAATCATTTCCCGTGCCGGCAACGTACATGCCGCGAGTGAATTTCTGGTCGACACGGCCAACGATAACGGCGGTCTGGACAACATTTCGGCGGTTGTCGGTTATATCCATAAAGAAAAATGGTATGCATCCTGGTCAACGTTTGTTGACACGTTTCGGAGGTGACGGATTGGCAAAGATTATACTGAAATACAAAGATGCCCCTATTCAGGAAATTGTTCTGGACAAGGGAATTGTGGCGGTCGGCAGGAAACCGGACAATAACATCATCATCGACAATCAGGCCGTATCAGGGCACCATGCCATCATTGAGACCGAAGGGGATCAGTTATTCGTTGAAGATCTGAAAAGTCTGAACGGGACCTATCTGAACGGCCGGAGAATTACCCGGGCGGAGCTTTTTAACAAAGACATGGTCCTCATCGGCGTCCATGCTCTGGAAATCGTGTTTGAGAAGGACCGGCTTGCCGACGCGAAAGCCGCAGCCGGACGCGGACGTTCCATGTTTGAAACGGTCGTCATTACACCCGATGAGCAAAAGAAGATTCTCCTGGCGGCCGATCGGGCGGTCCACGATGTTCTGGGGGGTTTTCTGGTCATTAAAGGATCCAGCGAACATAAAGATTATATCTTCAAGGAAAAGGTGTCCACCATCGGGAAAGAGAAAGGCTCGGCGATCAGGCTCAGAGGTTTTTTCGCGCCTAAGCGGGCGGCGCTGGTCAACCGCCGGAAGGAAGGATATTTCATTGCGCCCACCGGGAGTATAACCATCAAGATCAACGGTCGGGCCATTGATCAGCGCCATGATCTGAAAGACGGCGATATCGTGGACATCGGCAGATTGAAATTGCAGTTCTATATCAGGGAACAGCATGTCAAATCCCCGGCCTGAGTCCGAGACAGCGGTTTCGGCTACAGACTATTAGGCTATTTTCAAGGGCGCGCTTGCCACCCGCAGGTGTGGTCGCGCCCCACCTTTTAACCTAAAAGACTAATAGCCTACAGCCTAACAGCCTTGTATAACCATCCCAAAGGAGTCCTCATGAAATCGCCGCATCTTGTGAAACCGGACCTTATCGCGAAACTCAAACTGATCGCGCTGCCCGTACTGATTTGTCTCGTTGCAGTGACTTACTGGAGCTGCAGCAACGGAGGGACGGCAACAGGCACCCAGCAGATCCTGGCGCGGGTCGAAGTTCCGGGATCCCTGGAGGACTTGAATCTTCCCGTTTACGCGGATCTCGAAGATGAAGACGGCGTTTACTATGCGCTCGTCATCGCCGCGAAAGCCGAACTGGACCGGGCCTCGGTCTCCTATCGCATCATCGATGAGGTCGCGCCCGGAACCCGCTACATTATCGCCTGGGAAGAGGAAGCAGGCGCGCACGAGCAGGCGGCGGGCCTGGTCAGCATCCTTTACGACGACGGAGAACACGTCATCGTGCGGTATGAGCGCCAGCTGACGGAGCTTCTTCCGGATCTGGGTTTTGACATCCGGTTGATGAGCCAGGTCCCGATCAACCTGACCAAGGCCCAGGCAATAGTGGCGGCAAAGTCCCTGTCCGCCATCGCCTCCATTCCTTTAGTGAAGGACGCGGATGTGGATGCCATGATCAAGGCCGTAAAGGACACGGATATCAAGGAATGGACGGAGCATCTGAGCGGAGAGAAGCCCGTCGAAGTGGACGGGAGCCTCGTGACGCTTTCGTCCCGGCATACATACGAGACGGGGACAAAAATAGTGCAGGCAACAAAATACGTCTATGATCAGTTGAAGGCGATGGCGCTTACGGTCTCTTTTTCCGCATGGACCTCCGAAGACGAAATCAGTAACCGCAATGTCGTCGCAGAAATCAAGGGAACAACGAATCCGGACGAAATCGTTATCCTCATCGCACATCTCGATACCGTCTCCAAAGGCGACGATGGAATCGAGCCGGGTGCCGACGACAACGCGAGCGGCTGTGTGGGGCTTTTGGCGGCCGCCGACATCATGCGGTTCTATAAGTTCAAGCGCACCATCCGCTTTGTCTTTACAACCGGTGAGGAGCAGGGCCTGTATGGCGGAACCGCCTATGCGAAAAAAATCGAGAAAGACGAAGAAAATGTCGTGGCGGTATTGAATCTCGATATGATCGGTTACAGCAAGAAGACCGATCCGTACGTCAAACCGAAACAGCAGATCAAGATCCGGAACATAAAGAACAAGACAGGTTACACGAGAGATTTGCCGATCGCCCAGACTTATGTGAAAGTGGTCGGCGCCTATGGCATGGACCAGGTTTTTGACGCCGTCATCGAGGACGACGGTGAGGCCAACAGCGACCATTCGCCGTTCTGGGACCTGATGGCCACGTGCTTGAAGCGAAATCCCACCGGCGCCTGTTATCCGGCTGCCTGGGCCATTGAATATGCGGAAGAAGGGTACATTAATCCGAAGATGCATAGCGCGGATGACAAGCTCGGCATTATGAACCTGGCCTATTACACTGCCGTCGTGCAGGCAGCCCTGGGCACCGCGGCACACCTCGCCGAGACGACGAAATAAGCAATAAGCCCCTGGCTAAATGCCTGCTATTTTGACGATCTGATAAGCAACTGCACCGCCCAGGTAGGATACGACGAGCGTCATGGCGATTGTCGCGTAGAACCAGCTGTTGCTGTTCATTTCCTTGCGCAGGACGGCGATGGTTGCGGCGCAGGGAATAAAAAGCATCATCACCACCAGAAAAGCGGCGGCCGAAGCGTGGCTCATGACGGTCGGGAGAACGACGACGAGTCCGTCGCGGCCAACGGAATACAAAACACCCAGCGTCGCCACAACATTTTCTTTCGCGACCAGTCCCGTGAGCAGCGCGGTGATCATTTTCCAGTCCAGCCCCAGCGGTGCGCCCAGGGGCTGAATCAATTTACCGACGCTCCCCAGGAAGCTTTCTTCCACGGCGCCTGTCGGGAAGTAAGATAAAATCCAGACAATCAGCGATACGCCAAGGATAACGGTTCCGGCTTTGCGGATAAAGGCGACGAGCCTGGCCCAGACGACCATCAGAATGGTTTTGGCATCCGGGTGATGGTAAATCGGCAGCTCCATGATGAACGGCGCTTCCTGCTCCCGGAGGCTCTTGTTGACCACAGCGCCGGCCAGTCCCAGCACGGCGATATTGACGGCGAGAATGCTCCAGGAGACATAAGCCGCGTTTTCGCCGAAGATGGCGGCGGAAACCAGCGTCAGGACGGCCAGACGCGATGTGCAGGGAACGAAAGGAATCAGCAGCAGGGTGATCATCCGGGCCTTGCGCGTTTCGATGATGCGGGTCCCGAGCACCGCCGGAACGTTGCATCCGAAGCCCAGGCACATCGGGATAAAGCTTTTTCCGTGCAGACCGACGAGGTGCATGATTCTGTCCATGACAAAAGCCGCGCGCGCCATATAGCCCACATCTTCCAAAACCGCCATGACGGCGAAGAAGATGAGGAGAATCGGAAGAAACGTGATCACGGAGCCCACGCCGCCGATGACGCCGTTTTGCAGCAGTCCCTGCAGCCACAATGGAAACCCCGAAAACAGGGGCTCACACCATCCGGCAAATTTCAAAACGCCTTCGTTCATCCAGTTCTGAAGGGGCACGCCGACGCGGTAAGTCAGAAAGAAAACAAACGCCATGACGGCGAGGAGAACGGGAATGCCGAAGACCGGCCGCGTCAGGATGTGATCAATTCTGTCGGTGAGCACAACCTCCCCCATCCTGAAACGGGAGACGGCCGCCCGGGTCATTTTTTCAATCCAGTCATAGCGGCCGTTGACGACGGCGTGCAGGGCGTCTTCGTGCTTGAGCAGAAGGTTGCGGATATCAGCCCAGGCTTTTTTCTCGGCCCGGTTTTCCATCAGGGTGGAAACTTCAGGATCGCCTTCCATTAATTTTACGGCAATCCATTCCGGTGTGTAGGGCTCCTGAATGTATGGCCGCACGTGAGCGAGGATTTGTTCATAAATTTGCTGATGGTCTGCGGAGACTTTCGGCAATTCCGGATGATAGGCGGTCTCTGAGGACGCGAGCGCCGTCACTTGTTCCACGAGTTCTTTGATGCCGTTGTTGCGTTTGGCAACCATGGGGCTGACGGGGATGCCCAGTGAATCCTGCAGCGCTTTGGTGTCAATCTGAGTGCCCTGCGCTTCGGCAACATCGAGCATGTTTATCGCGACAACGACCGGACGGTCCAGAAGCAAAACTTCGGAAAGAAGGTAAAGGCTTCGCTCCAGGGCGGCGGCGTTTAACACCAGCACGACCAGGTCCGGTTTTTCGGTGATGATAAAATCACGGGTAACGCGCTCTTCTTCGGAAAATGCCGTCAGACTGTATGTGCCGGGCAGATCGACAATGCGGATGAGAATGTTGTCGGCGCGGTGGACGCCTTCTTTCTTTTCGACGGTTTTCCCCGGCCAGTTGCCGACGTGCTGGGACAAACCGGTCAGGATATTGAAAATGGTGGATTTGCCGACATTCGGCTGACCGACCAATGCGACGACTATTTCTTTTTCAACGGGAGGGAGGCAGGCATCGTCGGCGTCAAGCGCCGCGGCCGTTATTTTCGCCGCTTCGCCCTGGCCCAGTGCGATCCGTGTGCCGGCGACCTGGATCACGACGAGGCCGCCGCTCATCTGGGCGATGCGAAACCTCGCGCCGGTGACAAGGCCCATGCCGGCCAGACGGCTGGTCAGGGCCGCCCCGCCGTCAATCGAATGAATGACACCCTGGTCGCCTTCCCGTAAATCTGTGATAACCACCAAGTCCTTCATTCGGCTTTAATCCTGAGACTGACGCGATATTTTTTCAAAATCCGTTCCGGTCCGTAAGAGGCCTTTGTGCGCCGCAAATTCTTACTGCCCGTGTCTTCTTCCAGATTCAGATATTTATATTGCGACTCCATCTGCTTTGCAGTGTCGTTGAACATGAATTCGTAAATCCCGTGATACCTTTTAGAGGCTTTCGCGAAATGAAGGCAGAAGGCCTCATCGTTGAGCACTTCACCGATGATAAAGCCCGCCGGTTCATCGGCGATGTAATAGATCGTTCCCCAGAGCGCCAGCTCGGAGAATTTGCGCAGGGCCTCTTCGCAGACGGAAAAGTCGGTCTTGCAGGAAGCGACGGCGCATTCGTCCTGCCACTGTCGCAGGATTTTCAAGCCGTCTTGCAGCGTATCCGGGGAAAGGGACCGCCGGACGGGGTTATAGGCGCCCAGAAATTGATGCAGGTGATTGCGATGGCGGGTGTATTGTTTTCCGGCGAAGGACGCCATGTTTGCCGTCAGATAGACATAATCCGATTCACTGTCGTCAAACGATCGGCAAAATTCCGTTTCCGGGAAGAAGGGCAGCCATTCCTCGGGGATCGGATAGAAAAAGCCGCCGCCCGAGAGCAGTTGCTTGAGCGTGTCCTTAGAGCAGTCCTGAGGATTGTCGAGCGGCATGATGTAATTCTGATTCTGATAATTATGGGCCGAGATAAACGTTCCGCAGTCCTTGGTCAAGATTTCATATCGGCAGACGTTCCGGAACAGATATACATTGGCGAAGGTGTAATCGGAAAAGAATAGATTCAACTGCCGGAAACGCTGCGAGAGAAACGGCCGATGGGCTAGATCAATAGTTTCAATGATATCCATGGATTAGAAATTCTATATCCTTTCTTGGCTGTGGGCTTAAAGATTAAACTCGTGTTGATGGTCACGAAGCCAGCGACGATGTTTTTTGTAATCCGGGATCACCTCTATCACCAACGCCCAGAATTTAGAAGAATGATTTTTCTCCCGGATGTGCATCAGTTCGTGCACCACCACATAATCCACGACCGCAGGCGGCGCCATCATCAGCCGAAAACTGAAAGACAGGCGGTTCACTCCCGAACAGGAGCCCCACCGGCTTTCGGCGGATGTGATGCGTACGCTGTCCGAAGTCAACTTAAGCATGGCGCTGTAAAAATCAACCCGCCCGCTTAAGTAGGAGCGCGCTTTTTTCTTGTACCAGGAAACGAAATAATGTTTTTTCAAGTCTTCATTATCGGGGCAATTCAAGAAAAAACGGTCGTCCCAGAACATCACGCCCTCATTTTCCAGAGGCTCAAAATAGGCTTCCAGAGGGTAGCGCTGACCCAGATAAAAGAAATGCTCACCCGAGCGATATGATTTTTCATGAGACGAAACCGGATGTGCGGCCTGTTTTTTCATTGTCCGGTCAATCCAGGTTTGTTTTTCACGGATAAAGCGGTCGATTTCCGCAAGGGGTGTAAAACGCGGTGCAGAAATCGTGATTTTTGAGTCGGCGCCGATTTGCAGCGATATCGTCTTCCTTCTTTTGGCGCTGCGTTTCAAATGGTATTCAATATTCATAAGGACCTGTGCGGACAGCATAGAATGTGCGACGGCATGGAGTCAAGCAAAAGTGTTTTTCCTTTTGTTCAATTCCAAACAATGCTACAATTTGTCGCACAAAAGGAGGCGTGAAATGAAGACAAAAAACCTTTTATGGATGATCGCTGTCATGATGCTTTTTCCTGCATTTCACTCAAATGCTTCCGGTTGGCAGGTCAGGGACATGGGCGTCGGTATTTACGATGACGCGGCATACGATAAAGAGCTGCGGATTGTGGAGAAGCGAAATACCTGGTCGCTTGCGGAGCTCACGGCCCGCGGCGCGCTCAAGGGCCAGGGCAAAATATTCGGCGTCTGGCTGGTCGGGCCGCCGGTCAATACCTACCTGAACAAGAACGGCGTGGCGGAGTATCTCTATAAGTATCGCTTAACCGATCCCCGGGGCACTGCGACGATTTACGGCCCGAGTGGTTTTTACATGCCGGGCTTTACGACTATCTTTATTAATCCGGCGCTTCCCGGCAACTGGAAAGTGGATTTTATGCTCTGGTCCAGAAGCACCGAACAGGTCACGCCGATCGGTTCCATCGAATTTACCATTACGGAAAAGGATGAGGCGAAGCCCGCCCAACCCGGATGGCAGGTCAAGGATATGGGCGTCGGTATTTACGATGATGCGGCTTACGATAAGGAACTGCGGATTGTGGAGAAGCGAAATACCTGGTCGCTTACGGAGCTCACGGCCCGGGGCGCGCTGCGGGGGCAGGGCAAAATATTCGGCGTCTGGCTGGTCGGGCCGCCTGTCAATACCTATCTGAACAAGAATGGCGTGGCGGAATATCTCTACAAGTATCGCTTAACCGATCCGCGCGGCACGTCGACGATTTATGGTCCACAGGGTTTTTACATGCCGGGCTTTACAACCATCTTTATTAATCCGGGGCTTCCCGGCAAGTGGAAGGTAGATTTTATGCTGTGGCAGAGAAGCACCGAACAGGTGACGCCGATCGGCTCCATCGACTTTACAATAACGCAATAAGGATAGAGAAATGGAACAAGGGAATAAACGGCCGTGGGGGTATTTTGAAGTTTTGTCGGATGCGCCGGATCATAAGGTGAAAAGAATTGTGGTTAACCCGGGCGGTTCTCTCAGCCTGCAGCGCCACAAAAAACGGGCGGAGCACTGGTATGCCGTCGCAGGCGTCGGCGTGGCGATCATCGACGGCAAAGCTCATGAGTTGGTGAGCGGCTGCGCGGTGGATATTCCTCTGGGTTCGACGCACCGTTTGGAAAACACGGCCGCAAGCGATCTGGTCATTATTGAGGTTCAAACGGGTACGTACTTCGGTGAAGATGATATAGAGCGGCTGGAAGACAAATACGGACGCGTGTGACCAAGCCGCCTTTTTACGGCTACCTTTGTTGGCTGCGTCGTCGGTTTCCTCGGCGTATGTTCATATACGCCTGCGGGACCTCCTCCTTGCCGCCGCGGTATCCTGAAAAAATCGGCTTGGTCAAGAGGCAATAAACAATAGGCTCAATTGGTGTTCTTAAGTAGTGCTTACCTTAGGCTACAGTCGAATAGGCTAAATGAAAAGCAGGTTTTTAGGCTGTAGTCTATCAGGCTTTCAGGTTATTTTGAGGGGCGCACCGCGCCCGTTTTTTTTGCTAACAGTCTAACAGTCTACAGCCTAATAGCCTACAGATTAATAGCCTACAGATTAATAATCTACAGCCTAATAGGCTAAACTCTCGCCGCCTGCCTTTTGATCGTCTTTCTTTTTGGCCCGGGCGGGTTGGCCAAAACAGTGACGGCATCTTTTTGCTTCTGCTTCTTTGCCGCGTCTTTTTCCACGAAAATCTTTTTGCCGGTTGCCGGATCGATTCCCGTCCAATACATCATCGCAGACCAGGTGGACGGCAGCGGTGTAAAGATTTGCACCTGCTGCAGCGTCGTGTGCAATTCACGCGATGCGAATGTTTTCAGCTCCTGCATATTCTTCTCCGTACAGCCCGGATGCGCGGCAATAAAATAGTAGGTCAGGAATTGTTTGAGTCCCGTTTCCGCGTTCATCGTTTCAAAAAAATCTTTAAACCGGATCAGCGACTGCGGCGACGGTTTACCCATGAGGGACAACACGGACGGCGTCACATGTTCCGGCGCGATCTTCAACTGACCCGAGATATGATGCTTCGTAAGCTCGCGCATATAGGATGCGCCGTGTCTTTTGTCGGCCAGGAGCAGGTCATGACGGATGCCGGAGGCGACAAATACTTTTTTGACGCCCGGGATCGTTCCCAGTTCCCGAAGCAGGCGGATCTGCCGTGAGTGATCCACTTTCAGAGACGAACAGACGTGCGGGAAGAGACACTGTTTGTCCGGGCAGGCGCCCCGGCTTTGTTTGCGCGGACAGTCGAGGCCATACATGTTCGCGGTTGCGCCGCCGACATCGACAAGGTAGCCTTTAAAGTCCGGGAAGGCCGCTATTCTTTTCGCTTCCGACAGAATGGATTCCTCACTGCGGCTGATAATGGTCCGGCCTTCGTGTAAAGCGATCGAACAGAAGCTGCAGTCCCCAAAGCAGCCCCGGTGAGTGATGAGCGAGAAAGAAATGGTATCCATCGCGCGGACCGATCCCTGAGCCGCGTAAAAAGGATGGACGCGGCGTGAGAAATCCAGTGCTGAGACGGCATCCAGCTCGGGGGCGGTCAGATGCGGCTGGGGGGGATGGTGCACCAGATAGCGGTTGCCGTGCTTTTGATAGAGGCCGCAAGCGGTGAGCGGATCGTTATTGGCATAAAAAAGCTTGAACATGTCCGAGAAGGCTTTTTTGGAGTCCGCGGCATTTTCGTAGGACGGCAGTTCAAAATAGGACGACGGCGGCAGCTCGTTCTCAATGATACAGGTGCCCCGGATATTGCTGAGAGGATTTCCTTCGGCCAGCCGCTGTGCGATTTCGACCACGGCGCGCTCGGCCATGCCGTAGGCGAGGATTTCGGCACGGGCATCAAATAGAATCGAGCGGCGGACGTCATCCGACCAGTAATCGTAATGGGCGATCCTACGGAGGCTTGCCTCAACGCCGCCCAGAACAAGCGGTTTTGTGTTTTTGAAATAACGCCGGATGAGGTTGGCATAGACAACGCAGGCACGGTCCGGGCGCCGGTCGTTTTTCCCGCCGGGGGTCAGATCGTCATCGCGCCGTCTTTTTTTTGTTGCCGTGTAATTAGCCACCATGGAATCCATGGAGCCGCCCGTGATGCCCCAGAATAGCCTGGGTTCACCAAGCCGGCCAATATCGGAATCGCTCCGGATATCCGGCTGAGCAATGATACCGACGCGATAGCCCGCATCGGCCAGTACCCGGCCGATGACGGCCACGCCGATGTGGGGGCTGTCGATGTAAGCATCTCCGGTGACCAGGATGACGTCAAGCTGGTTCCAGCCTCTTTTTTTCAGTTCGTCGGCGGTTGTTGTAAGAAACATTTCAAACGATACCGATCATGATAGGATGACTCCGTCGCTCTTCAGTCGGGCCTGTCCAGGTGATATATGTTACAGGACGATTTCCATCAACTGATGAACGGCAAAACACTGCAGGGTGCTTTTCTTTTCTCTGATGATGCGATGACACGCCGCGACCATATCGTCTATTTCATCATCTTGCCGGTCCTGGTTATGATGAAAAAGCCCCAGCTGTTTGACGCCTGCGTCCAGGGCGAGTCCGACCGCCTGCTCGATCGTGGAATGCCCCCAGCCGCGCCGCTTCGGATACTCCGCATCCCGGTATTCGGCGTCATGAATCAGCAGATCCGCTCCGCGGCTGAATTCCAGATAATCGTTATAGGCGAGACCGCCTTCATGCTTTTGCCCCAGTTCATTATCGGTCAGGAAGACAAACGTCCTGCCCGCCTCCGAGAATTTATAGCCGGTTCCCTGGTTGGGGTGAGAAAGCGCGATAGGCGTGATCGTCATATCGCTTAGCTGATAGATGCCGTCGCACGTTTCCCCGTAGGTGACATTGGCGTGGATATCGTCATAGTTAATCGGAAAGTAAGGCGCAGACATGACGCGCGCCAGCATATCCCTGATGGAATGCTGGGCAAAAGTGCAACCCCAGATCGCGATGTCGGTACTTTGACGGTAAAGCGGTTTGAAAAAGGGGAAACCCATGATGTGGTCCCAGTGGGCATGCGTCAGGAGCAGAGTGAAGTCGTGACGGTTATCGGCAAGAAAGCCATTGCCAGCTTCGCGGATTCCCGATCCGGCATCGACCAGCAGAATATCGTCACGGCTCGTCCGAATTTCCAGACAGGTGGTGTTTCCGCCGTAACGCAAATAGTTCTTCCCCGAAACCGGAATGGAGCCCCTAGCTCCCCAACAGCGAATAATCATTATGCCCCTTATGCAAATGAAAATCGAATAGCGATTTCAGTGTTTAGATCTTATGAAAAACAATAATACAGAATGAAATTAATATCAAGCGTGCTGTAAGAGCGTGTTTCTGCAAAAAAGGCAGTTCCCAAATGGGTGTGATCTGAAAGAAACCACAGGCGAGTGACGCAGCCGGGATAGCCGCGGATATCCGCCCATTGAAAAATTCCGGTCCGGAGCATGCCGGTAACCGTTTTTCCGGACATTCCAGAGATCAAGAACTCCGCCGGAAAAAAGGCACACTAACGCCGGCCAATATAAAATCGCCCTCAATTTTATCCCGGGATTTTATAAAAGGAATCGGTATTTTCAGGATACGAAACTCTCCGTCAAACAGACAATCCCAGTATACTATTCTATGTGCGATTTGGCTGTTTGGACGGCAATATCTTTATCTTTTGTAAAAAACCGCCACTCTGTCCCCGACGAGTGAGTCCCGGTTGCCTTGTCGCGCCCCCTGACATAATACCAGTGTCCAAAGCGTTCTACAGTAGAAAACGGATGCTCGGCTATAGAAAGGACTCCATCAGGATTAATCTCCTTAAAATAAATGGTCTCATCGGGCGCTTCATCATAAGACAGACTATCAGGCAGTGTAATTTGAGATACATCAATGCCGTCTGCTTCTTCTTTATCCAACCATTCCGAAATTTTCATTGATTTTTCTCCAGCACCGTTTGTGGGCACCTGCTTTGATATCCTGCCGTGCCTGGCCGCAATCGTCCGCGGCATTTGATCTCCCATTCTCACTGCCGAGAGAAATGGTCGTCAGATCCGGATAGAGACGAAAATCATCTGCTTTTGCTTATGCCTTCAGGCGTTTTATCAAATTCCTCATAAAGGCTGCTCGTTCTTCCAGCGCCTGGAGGAACTCCTTTCTATCGGTATCCGACATTTCTCTTTCCAGATCAGGTAAATATCTTTCGAGGATCAGCAACAGCTCTTCTTCTTCTTTAGGTGTCAGATTGATTTTTGACATGACTCGTTCTCCTTTTTTCGTTTTCTAAAATATTAATAATGATGTGCTAAAGAACAATGGGCATTAAATAGCAGTAGGATGGTAGGCGTAACCTACTAATAACGAGATGTGCCGAAGTGAGCACCGGCCTAAACCCTTGCACAGATCATCTTCATTATACCGTGGGTTGTGCCGCGGCCACTGAGCGCCTTGAGACTCTGTCAGAAGTGAAAAGAAGGTCCGATGATCAAGACGTCCGTATCGCGGTCGTAGTCGGTCAATACGCGATGCCAGATGAGCCGGACGGACCAGCCCGGCGTAAACCGGTAATCCGCCGTCACTGAAAGGATGCCGGCAAAGACGGTCCCTTCTTTCCCGGTGAGAAGATCCGCGTACCTGTTTCGCGCAAGGTAAGGACCCAGGCCGAGACCGAGCGTCAGCCTTTCCTCGAAGAAGTGGTTTACAGCCCAAACCTGAAGGGCGAGGCCTTCCCGGTGAAAGAGATCGTTATCGCCTTCGTCCAGGTACGCGGCAGACGCCTCCACATGATTTCCAAATCTCCTGCGGTACTCAAGTTCCCAGGCCGTTGCTTTCTTGGCGTCGGTATTGTTGGCGTCCATGATGCCCATGAGCAGGGAAAGCGAATTCCTCTCCGAAGATTCTTTCTGCAGGCCCTCAAAAGGACGGGATTCGAAGTCGATGCCCGCGCCCGCGAAGACCGAAATGGTGTCGATGCTGCCGTATGCCGCAATCCAGTTGGTTCTGGCCTGTATGAAGAAATGATCGCTCAGATAATATCCGAGGGCGGCGCTCACCATTCCTCCCCACCCATGCCGGTTGCTGTAATGTGTCGCGCTCGATCTGTCCGTTGTATCAAAATAAAAATAAGGTCCGACCCCTCCTTCCAGAAAGAACCGGCCGTTAAACGGTTTTGTCCGGGTCCAGAACTGAAAGGCAGCTCCGTCGCGGTGATGATCGGAGAAATGCCCCTCGTTCAGATAGGAAACGCTCCAGGCAAAGTTTTTATAAAGAGAATCACGGTATTCGAATTGAATAGCCTCCGTCTCGTCATACCCGTTCGTATTCCAGATCACTCCCCCGAGGAGCGAAACTTCGTGTCCCCGAACCGGCTGGACGTACGCCAGAATGAAGATCAGGGCCAGAATGCTCAATCCCCGACGGATTGGACACCCAGACCGGTGTCCGGTCAATTTCGACTTCTCTTTATCATCTTTGCGAGGCGGCATAATCAGTGTCCAAATGGTCTACCGGAAAAGGGCCGGAACCATTTACACGCCCGCGCTTTCTGAACGATTTTTTTGCTCCAGCACAACGTCTTTATACCAGAGATCGTGGTTCTGCTCGGCCCAGACGGCGTCAACCGTTCCCTCCCACATGGCTTCGAATGCTCCTTCCACGCCGGCCGTCCCCATGTAGATGTGTCCGAAAGAAACCGTTACAAAGAGAACAGCGACTGAAGCGTGAATCACATGCGATACCTGCATGGTCCATCGTGTCTGATCCCAGATAGGGAAATCCAACAGAACTCCGGTGACGCCGACGGCGCTCCCGAAGATGAAGATTAACCAGAACCATCCTTTTTCGCCGGCGTTAATTTTCCCGATGTGGGGCGCGGGCCCGTGGCCGATCATGCCGCCCATGGATTTGAACCAGTCCAGATCGTATTTCTTCGGAATGTTGAAGCGCACCCAGAGGAGAAATTCGGCGATAAAACCAATGAGCAATAGAGGGCCGCAGTAGTTGTGCAGGACTTTGGCCGCCTGCAGGTATCCGGCGTTGAACCCGTGACCGATTACCGGCATCAGCACGTAGCGGCCCAGCAGCAGGCCCAGGCCGGTGACCGCCATGATGATAAACAGGGCCGCGGTAGCCCAGTGAACGAATCGTTCAAAAGATGCAAACCGCAGAATTTTAATCCCGGATCGCGGCTTGGCCAGTTTTTCCTGTCCGACGATCAGGTAAAAGACGGTCATGCCCGCCAGGGCCAGCACGATAATCCAGGGCGAGATCCGGACCAGGATACCGTTGCGGATTTCGCGCCAGTTTTCGCCGCTGTTCAGGATCAGGATGGTGTGTCCCTGGGCCGGCGTTGACGTATAGGCGGGAGCGCCCTCCCGGACCACGCGCCAGAAGTTGGCGTGCGGATTCATGAGATCCGCGCCGATGACCTGGTAGAGCATTGCGCTGCCCAGAATGGAGAGGAGCACTGCGACGACCACCAGACGTCTGATCGGCAGAGGTTTGCCTGTTGTTGCCATAAATGCCTCCTTTTCCTCAGCGATCAGACTGAACAAGTCTGAAGCGGTCGATCAGTTCCTGCTGTTGTTTCAGTTCCATAACAGGGTCCCTTTGACCTTTGTATATGCCGGGTTCATGCATGGTCACACTGCGGGGCTCAGGTGAACATCCGGCGATCCCCGTAAACGCCATCAGCGTTGCCATGATCAAGTATTTCAGCTTCATGGTTTTTTCCCCTTTTCAGTTTTGAAGTTATAAGCGGTTTCCCATCCCCAGGTCTGAGGCCGGCCGCCGCGTTTGTTGACCCGGTCGATGTAAATCTCGGACACGACGTTGCCGTCGCCGGCAAGCAGCGCCTTGGTCGCACACATTTCGGCGCACAGAGGCAGCTTGCCCTCCGCAATCCGGTTGCGGCCATATTTCTTGTATTCCTCGACCGACTTGTCTTTGCCGGGTCCGCCGGCGCAGAAGGTGCATTTGTCCATCTTGCCGCGCGCGGCGAACAGGTTTTCTTCCGGGAATTGCGGGGCGCCGAACGGGCAGGCGTAAAAGCAATAGCCGCAGCCGATGCACAGATCCTTGTCGTGCAGGACGATGCCGTCGGGCGTGGTGTAAAAACAATCCACCGGGCAGACGGCTGCACAGGGCGCATCCGTACAGTGCATACAGGCCACGGAGACGGATTTTTCGCCGCTCTCGCCATCCTTCAGGGTGACGACATGCCGCCGGTTGATGCCCCACGGCACATCGTTTATATTGTTGCAGGCCGTCACACAGCCGTTGCATTCGATGCATCGCTCGGTGTCACAAAGAAATTTCATTCTAGCCATGGTTTGTCTCCTTTTCGTACGTCAGGAATTATTTTCCATAGGAATTTAATTCCGCTTTGCACTGATCCCGATAAACGGGGTCACGCAGGGGTTATGCGGCACAGCGTTGCTTTGGTTTCCTGCATCTGGGTGACGGAATCGTAACCATAGGTCGTTGCCGTATTGCAGGCTTCGCCGCGGACATACGGCGCCGTTCCTTCGGGATAGCGGTCGTAGAGGTCTTTCCCCTCAAACCAGCCGCCGAAATGGAAGGGCGTCCAGACGGTGCCGGGGCCGACGCGCGGTGTGATCATGGCCCGCACCTTGATTCGCCCGCCTTCGGCGCCTTCCAGCCAGATATACTGCCAGTTAAAAATATTGGCATCGGCCGCGTCCTTCGGATTGATTTCCGCGAACATCTCCGGCTGCAGTTTGGCCAGCCACGGTTCCGAACGTTCCTCCGCGCCGCCGCCTTCATATTCGGTGAGGCGGCCGCTGGTAAAGATCAGCGGGTATTTGATGCTGTGATTGACCGACTGAATCGATGCGTACCGCGTGGGCAGCCGCCAGAAAGCCTTGCGGTCAGCGTAGGTCGGGTACTTCGTAACCAGGTCGAACCGCGGCGTATAGAGCGGTTCCCGGTGCAGTGGAACGGGGTCGGGATAGGTCCAGACGTTGCATCGGGCCCGGCCGTTGCCGAACGGTGCGCAGCCGTGCTTGATGACGACGCGTTGAATGCCGCCGGAAAGATCGGTCTTCCAGTTTTTGCCTTCCGCTTCCTTTTTCTCCGCATCCGTCAGATCGTTCCACCAGCCCAACTTTTTCAGAATATCGGCGGTGAATTCGGGATAGCCGTCTTTGATCTCCGAATTTACGGAATAGGCATCCGTGGCGAGCAGATTCTGGCCGTTGTAGTCTGTTCCCCAGGCGGCCCTGAAAACAAGGCCGCCTTCGGCGACGGGCTTGCTCGGGTCATACAGGATGGGCGTGCCGGGGTGCTTCATTTCGGGTGTGCCCCAGCAGGGCCACGGCAGTCCGTAGTAGTCGCCTTTGCAGGGGCCGCCCTCGGCCCGCAGGGTGAGGGTATTGAAAGTGCCCCGGTATTTGGCATGCAGTTTGAGCCGCTCCGGGCTCTGTCCCGTGTAGCCGATCGTCCAGGCGCCGCGGTTGATTTCACGGAGCACGTCCTCGATCACCGGCTCGTCCTTGACGACCTTGATGTTTTTGAACATCTGATCTGCGAATCCGAGCTTCTTCGCCAGCTTATAGAGAATGACGTGGTCCGGCAGGGACTCATAAAGAGGTTCAATGATCTTGTCGCGCCATTGCAGGGCCCGGTTGGACGCCGTGGCGGAGCCTGCGGACTCGTATTGCGTGGAGGTCGGCAGGAGATACGTGTCGTTCTTACGATCGCTCATAACCGCCATATGGGTCGGGTACGGATCCGAAATGACCAGCATGTCCAGTTTCTCCAGAGCTTTTTTCATCTGCGTTCCGCGTGTCTGACTGTTTGCGGCATGCCCCTGGAAGATGACGGCGCGCAGGTTGTCTTTTTGCGACAGATTCTTTTTGTCCTCCATCACGCCGTCGATCCAGCGCGAAACGGGAATCCCCGGCATGTTCATGGTGTAAGCCATTTTGCCGCCGCCGGCGTCGTATTGCCGGCTCATATCGAAGCGCGCTTTGATCCATTCGTAATCCACGCCCCAGACTCTGGCCCAGTGCTTCCAGGAGCCTTCGGCAAGGCCGTAGTAGCACGACAGGGTATGGCAGTTGGGCCCCACATCCGTGGCGCCCTGCACGTTGTCATGGCCGCGGAAAATATTGGCGCCGCCGCCCGCTTTGCCGATATTGCCCAGGGCCAGCTGGAGGATGCAGAAGAGGCGGACCGTATGGCTGGCGATATGGTGCTGGGTGACGCCCATGCACCAGACAATGGTGCTCGGCCGATTCATGGCCATTGTTTTGGCGATCTGGAAGACCTGGTCTTCCGGTATCCCCGTAACGTTTTCGACTTCCTTGGGCGGCCATTTCTGCGCTTCCTTGCGAATGTCATCCATGGCGTAAACCCGCTTGGCGATAAACTCCTTGTCTTCCCAGCCGTTCTTGAAAACATGCCAGAGCAGTCCGTAAATGAAAGGAATGTCCGTACCGGACCGGATGCGGGCATACTGGTCGGCGTGAGCGGCCGTGCGGGTGAAACGCGGGTCCACAACGATCATCTTCGAACCCGCCTCTTTGGCGCGGAGAATCTGCTGCATGGCGACCGGATGGGCCTCGGCGGCATTACTGCCCAGAAACAGCATGGCTTTGCTGTTGCGCATGTCGTTATAGGAATTGGTCATGGCGCCGTACCCCCAGGTGTTGGCCACGCCGTCCACGGTGGTCGAATGACAAATGCGTGCCTGGTTGTCGACGTTGTTGGTGCCCCATAAAGCTGCAAATTTACCCTGCAGGTAGGCGCCTTCGTTGCTTGCCTTGGACGAACCGCAAAAGAAGAGGGCATCGGGACCCGATTCCTGGCGGATCTTCAACAGCTTATCACCTATTTCGTTTATGGCCTGGTCCCAGGAAAGACGTGTCCACTTGCCATCCACGAGCTTCATGGGGTATTTGACCCGCCGGTGGCCGAAACCGTGGCCTCTTGCCGCCGCACCTTTGGCGCAGTGCGCTCCGAGATTGAAAGGCGACTCGTAATCCGGTTCCTGGCCTGTCCAGACTCCGTTTTGGATCTCGGCGATAATGCCGCAGCCGACCGAACAGTGGGTGCAGATCGTGCGCCGGTATTCTTTCTGCTCATCCGGACGGGGGAAGTTTTTCTTTTCCGCTTCGGACGCCTCGCGCACGCAGCCAAGCGGCAGCAGGCTCATTAATGCGCCGCTTCCCAGCGCCACACCGCCCCGAATCAAAAACGTCCTCCGGTTCATGCCGGAAGGAGAAGCGGGTTCGTCGGAAACCCGCTTCAGCCATTTATTTTTGGATGATTTCATAAGTGCCACCCTCCCATGGATTGAATCCGTTTTTTATTGACGTGTCGTTTCATAATATTTTTTGATGTGCTCCGTGAGCCGATAGCCCTGATCCGTCACTTTCGGCCGGGGAGTGGACGGTGTTGCCGTTTGGGCCGTCTTCGGGCTGCCTAAGGCCATCACCAAAGCTGATCCGCCGAGGAGGGCCGCGTGCTTAATGAACGTCCTTCGGTTGCTTAATAAATTGGTTTTCATCTTTTCGTTCTCCTTTCGCTATATCGTTTTGACTGGTTGTCGCCAAATCCAGAAATTCATTCTCCGTTTCCAGAAAGCGCCGGCCGAAGCAGCCGACATGCCGGTAGAAGTCGGAACTTTTGGCCTGCGAAATGTCATCAAACAACCTGGGCATCCAGGATGCGATGTGCCGCTGAAAGAAAGTCGCTTGATCGGCGAGTCCCACGCCGTTTCGTCTTTGAGAGAGGATCGCCACGATTTCGCAGAGCGCTCCGGCATGATCCTCCGAATCGCGACAGCCGGCCTGCCGGACAATGCCGGATTTCATCAAGTCCGATCTTAATGAGGCCAGAGGAGCGGACTGGATTCTTTTGTCCTTATACCAGGAGGCATAAGGTACAACTTCACCTGAGCCCAGTCCCACAAAGAGCCGGTTGTATTCTTTTTGAACATCCTCCACACGACAACTCAGGCAGGCTTGCTTGAGGGCCGCCAATGCATATTCAAGTTTTTCCGGAAGGCCGGCTTCCCATTGCAGCTTCTGCAATATCTCGATGATTATTCCGGCCGGGGGCTCTCTGAGGAGCGATGCCAGGAGGACATAACCGTCCGGGCGAAGGGCCGCATAAGGATCGAGCCACGGTGTGGTAAAATCACTTTTCATCGTACGTGAGATTGATTCCATGTTTTTATATCCTCCGACATAAGCGCATCCCGGGTCCGGCAGATGCTGCACATTTGCAGACGGCGTAATTGCTTCTCCGAGGCATACATCCAGTGCCCTGCCAGATTTGTCCGGATCCGGCTGACCATGGCTTGCGACGCAAACGGGGTTCCGCACTCAATACAGCGGGCGGCCGGAACTTCATGCAGGACGACGGGGGAGTCCACTCGTTCCGGCTCGCAGAGCAGCCGCGGCAGCAGGCGGATGGCTTTCTCCGGGCAAAGGTCTTTGCACAGGCCGCACTGGTGGCAGCGGGATTCAATGAATTCAAGCTTTGGAGACCCGCCGTCCGCCCGCAGCGCTTTCGCGGGGCAGGCCTCGACACAGGCCATGCACAGTGTGCAGGCCGGATCGATCACAACGGCGCCGAAAGGAGATCCTTCCGGTAAGGGCAGGGTGGTTTGTTGCGCATCCAGCCGGTCGCAGAGTTCCTGGGCGGCAAACCGGATCAGGGTCCTCCGGTCGCTTGCAAAAAGGAGTTCATCGGGTGATAGTCGCGATCCGTCAAGCGAGGTGCTGCCGGGGATTTCCGCCATCGTCGGGGTTTCCGGCTGATCGAGGTCACTCGAGATCGTAAAGCGGATCCGATCTTCCGGCTGTCCGAGCCCGTGCAGGATGGCGCGGCTAAGCCGGGCCTGCTGCCTCACGGCTTCCGTCATCGCCGGATCATTTTCGGGATCACAGGAGACGACGACTTTGCCTGCGCCATAGATCAGCGCCAGAAGCATCATCTCGGCGCCGACGTAGCCGACTTGGTCAACGGTAAAATAAATGTTTTGCGTATTGCCGGATTCGTCTGTTGTACAAACCGAGTAGTCGTCCGTTATGATCAGCGACGGGGCTAAGCCATTTCCGGCTGTTTGGTCCGCGATAGACTGCCTGAGGGCGCTCAACCGTTCTGACTGTGAAGGATGAACCAGACGGACGGCGTCCGTCGGACACACGAGCCCGCAGGCGCCGCAGCCCTGACAGAGGTGATGATTAAAGATTAATTTCCCCGCGAGCGATTGAATGGCGGAAAGCGGACAAACATCCAGACACCGCTGACAGCTTGTTTTGCGGGAGACGTGATGAAGGCACCGGCTCTCCTGGAATGTCGTGAATTGCGGCTTCTGGAATTGACCGCGCATCCGCGGCAACTCGGCCAGAATGTCATCGGGACGTTCCGGATTCTGTCCGGGAGCATAATACCCGAGCGGCAGGGAGCGCCTTGCATACGAAGTGGCCGGCTGAAGATCGAGAACAAGATCGAAAACGGCTGCTTCGGTGTCGAGCCATTCGGCCAGGGGTTTGATCTCCCCGTTTGTGGAAGCCATGGCCGAAAAATTTCCAAAAATTCCGCTGATCGACAGGCCCTGCGCCGAGACAACAGGAAATCCGTCGGGCCGGGAAACGGAGGTGCCGGACGACTTATCTCCGGTAACCACCGCCGTGCACGTCATGCCCCGGGCAGTGAGATTTTTGCCCCAGGTGCCCGCCCGTTTCACATCCGTATCCACGATCAGGATGCGTCCGCGGGAGGTCAGGTTGACCGGCAACGTGTCGGTAAGTTCTTCGGCATTTTCTGCCGGTAGATCACTGCTTTTCGTGCTTTGGGTATCGGAAATGGCCGCTTCGACGGCGCGGTCGCGACGCTCCATCTGGTGAAGCATGTCGGCGGTAACTACACCGTCGAGCGGCTGAAAGGTTCGAGAGTTTCCACTCAAATCGTTGAGGTCATCCCGGTGGTTGAATTCCTCCGAATGGAAATCGATGATGATACCGGAGGCTGTCCGATACCCGGACGCAGCAGCCGAAGCTTGTCCTTCTGAGAGAGGAACTGCAGGTTTTTCTTCAGATACATTTTCCAATTCATTTTCCCGGTGCATGAGATGATTCCTTGTCCATCGCCGGATGGCCTATGGCAACGTTGAGCTTTCTTTAAGATAATTTTCCTTTAAAATAGGCAACGTAAACAACCAATACAATGATCATTGAGTGTTAGTGTATTAACAGGTCAAACCTACAATATCTTTTATGACATAATGAAGGCCGGTGGATTGTGGGGCAGCGGGTATGGAAATGAATAGAATACAAGGATTATTCCGCCTTGACTAAGGATTTGAATCAAGGCTGCGATTCGCTCATCAGCCAGGCCGCGACTGAAAACAATTATCCGAAAACAGCCGAATAAAACTTGCTTTTTTCCTGATCGTCTTTAAGTTACCTTCAAACATTCGGAAAGGGAAAAAGAAATGAAAAGCATAAAAATTAAAGGAATGAGCTGCCAGCACTGCGTGATGGCCGTGACCAAGACGCTTAGCGCCATTGACGGTATAAAGAATGTGCAGGTTGATCTGAAAACAGAGACGGCGACATACGAGGAGACAAAACCCGTCGATGCAAACGTCGTGGCCGCGGCGGTCAAAAAAGCGGGGTACGACGTTGTCGGATAGAGTTCAGCTGTCGATCCAGGGCATGACCTGCGCGACCTGCGTGCGGCGGGTGGAGGAAGGGTTGCGCGACACGCCCGGCGTTCTTGCCGCCACGGTTAATTTTGCGACGGAAAAAGCGCAGGTGGAGTATGACAGGAATGTTACGGATATCCATACACTCGAAAACAGGGTGCGCGAACTCGGGTATGAAGCCTTCATTGACACCGCAAACCTCAATCAGGAAAAAGTGACCATCTCCGTGGGCGGCATGACTTGTGCCGCGTGCGTCCGCCGTGTGGAGAATGCGCTCTCCGAAGTGGATGGTGTGCTGGAGGTCGGTGTCAATCTGGCGACCGGACGGGCCACCGTCATCCACAAAGCGAAGTGGGCGGGCGTTTCAGCTTTGGCCCGGGCCGTTGCGGACCACGGGTATGAATTCCTGGGCGAACTGACGGATTCATCCGCCGATCCCATCGAGGCCTCGCGCGTTCAGGATCTTCGCGACCTCACCTTAAAAGTGATCTGCGGTGCGGTGTTGAGCGCGATTATTTTCATGGGCTCGATGCAGCACTGGTTTTCCTTTTTACATTTTATCCCCCGGCAGGCCATGCTGGCAGCGATGTTTGTGCTGACGGCGCCGGCCGTGTTCTGGGTCGGGAGCCGTTTTTTTGTCGGCGCTTATAAAGCGGCCAAACAGAAAACATCGGACATGAACACACTGGTGGCCGTGGGTTCCTTTTCGGCCTATGCCTATTCGGCTGCGGCCACATTCTTCCCTCATTTTTTTGAACGGGCCGGAGTCGCGCCCCATGTGTATTATGACGGCGCGGCCATGATTGTCACCTTGATCCTTCTCGGCAGGCTACTCGAAGCCCGGGCCAAAGGCAGGACGTCCGCCGCGATCAAGGCGCTCATGGGTCTCAAACCCAAAACCGCGCATGTGCTGCGCGACGGCGAGGAGCAGGAGGTCGCCGTGGAATCGCTCACAGTGGGCGATGTAGTGATCGTGAAGCCGGGTGAAAAAGTTCCCGTCGATGGGGCCGTGCTGACCGGACAATCGACCCTGGACGAATCCATGCTGACCGGCGAAAGCATGCCCGTGGCCAAAGAGGCCGGCCACAAAGTGTTTGCCGCCACGATGAATAAGACGGGCAGTTTTACACTCCGTGCAACGGGCGTTGGGTCGGAGACGATGCTCGCGCACATCATCCGCATGGTGGAAGAGGCGCAGGGTTCGAAAGCGCCGATTCAGCGGCTGGCCGATAAAGTGGCTTCCATTTTTGTCCCGACGGTTTTTGTCATTGCCTTTGTGACATTCGTCATCTGGTATTTTGTTCCTGCCGACGCCAGCTTCAGCCGGGCGCTCATCAATTTTGTTTCGGTGCTGGTCATTGCGTGCCCCTGTGCACTGGGACTGGCCACGCCGACGGCTATTATGGTCGGCACGGGCTTGGGCGCGCAAAGCGGCATTCTGATCAAAGGAGGCGAAGCGCTGGAGAAGATCCATCGGCTCTCCGTGATCGTGTTTGACAAAACCGGCACGCTGACCCGGGGCGAACCGGAAGCGACCGACGTCGTGACGGCTGCCTCGCATGATGAACGAGACGTGCTGTCCGTGGCCGCGGCCCTGGAAAAAGCATCGGAACATCCGCTGGCCCAGGCGATTTTAAAACGCGCACAGACTGCCGGCATCGTTCCGGCGCAGGCGGAGAATTTTCTGGCGCTCTCCGGCATGGGCGCAAGCGGGCTTCTGGACGGCAGGCCTTGTCTGATCGGCAATCGCCTGCTGATGAAGGATCAGGGTGTTTCGGTCGCATCGCTCGACAATCCCGCAGCCGCACTGGCCGGCGTCGGAAAGACGGTGGTTTATGTCGCGCTGGAGAAGAAAGTTATCGGCCTGATCGCGCTCGCCGACGTGCCGAAGCCTTCCGCGAAACAGGCCGTGGAGGATTTAAAGCGCAGGGGTTTAAAGGTCGCGATGGTGACCGGCGATAATGTCGGTACGGCCGCAGGCATTGCATCAGAGCTGGGCATCGAACGGGTCATGGCGGAGGTCCTGCCGGGAAACAAGGCGGATGAAATCAGAAAGCTGCAGGCCGAAGGGGAGGTCGTGGGCATGGTGGGCGACGGCATCAATGATGCCCCGGCGCTTGCGGCAGCGGATGTCGGCATCGCCATCGGAGCAGGGACCGACGTGGCCATTGAGGCCGCCGACATCACCCTGATCCGGGATGACCTCACGGGCGTTCCGGAGGCGATAGCGCTTTCGTTTTCAACGATGCGCGTCATCCGGCAGAATCTTTTCTGGGCATTTATCTATAACGTGATCGGCATTCCCATTGCCGCCGGCGTTCTCTATCCTTTTTTCGGCATCCTGCTCAATCCGGAGTTTGCCGCAGCCGCCATGGCTCTGAGCTCCGTTTCCGTGGTGAGCAATTCGCTCAGGCTCAAGCGCGTCTGGAAAAAACGCAGGCGTGAAATGTGAAGCGTCAATCATGGGTTGTAGGGACTGTTCCCCGAACAGTCCGAAAACTTGTCCCGTCCTTCTTCCTGGCCTGACAAATGAACCCCTTTCGCATTAAATCGAGTTCACAGAATCCAAGAAAATTTACCCAAACGGGCGAAGTATGCCTGTACCGCGCCAATAAACCTATAAAAAATCAATGACATTCCGGCATTTTCCCGTCATGAGGATCTCGGGGCAGCGGAGGTCAAATCTTCACGCGTCTGCATTATCGGTTCACATTTTTTGCGGAAAATGGTAAATGCGCAATCGATACGACGGCTAAGCACGCCGTGGTCATATTATATTCATCTTACAATAAAAGAAATTGCACAAATGTTGAAAACTTTCTTCAGGGTTTCGGTGCATCATGCGGTGCCGTCCTCCGTATTTTGTTCCGGGAAAAGTATTGAATGAAAGCGCCGATACCCGGAAATACAGGCATCGCTGGTTGTTTTGGGAGAGCAGCCGACTCCAAAAGGAGGATTCCATCATTGCCGCGCGTGATCTTTATCCGAACCTTACTCGATCATTATTCCTCAGGAGTTTGAAATGAAAAATCAGTCTCAGGATTCATGTTCCAACCGGATTCTCTCGCCATGGGTATTTTCGCTGATGCTGACCATTGCGCTGGCGACCTTGCTGATCGGATGCAGCGGCGGCGGCAACAACGGCGGAGATGCCGCTCCCGTTACCGGAACTAACTTCATTCCGGCAGGAACCTTCCTGCCCGTCGTCACCATCGATACCACCGATGGGCAGGGAATAACGTCCAAGGAAATTTACGTCACAGGGACCTATCGGATCGCGGGCTTGGATGGAACTCTTCTGCATCAGGGCGACCTGGAGATTAAAGGCAGGGGCAATTCCACGTGGTCGATGCCCAAGAACCCCTATAAATTGAAGCTGGCCGGCAACACAGCCCTCCTGGGGATGCCCGCCAATAAACACTGGGTGCTTCTGGCCAACTATGCAGACAAGACGCTTATCCGCAACGAAGTTGCTTTTGATCTGAGCCGGATGCTGGGGATGGAGTACACAACACGGTCTGTCTTTGTGGAACTTTTTCTGAACGGTTCTTACGAGGGAGTTTACCAGCTTACGGAACACATCCGGATCGGAAAGGACAGGGTGAATATTCCCGAGCTGAAGATTACGGATACTGAGCCGGATAAGATCACGGGCGGTTATCTGATCGAAGTCGATACCCGCCGGGGGGAAAATTTCTGCTTCGACTCCACCAGGACCGGTATGGTGTATTGCGTTTCGAATCCGGAAACTCTGCTGGAAGCGGGATGGGAAGCTCGGAAAGACTATATTGTCGGCTACATTAATCAAACCGACGAAGTCCTGTTTGGCGAAAACTTCAAGGATCCTGATACCGGGTATGCCGCTTACCTGGACGTGGATTCCGCCGTACATTATTACCTGATCAATGAACTGTTCAAGAATCCCGATGCCGCCTGGGCCAGCTTCTATATGTATAAAAAGCGAAACGGCAAGCTGACGTTTGGGCCGGTCTGGGACTTTGATATCGGGGGCGGCAATTATTACGGAAACCTGGGTCAGCCGGAAGGATGGCGCCTGCGGGACTCGGCTTTTTTTACACGTTTGTTTGAGGACCCGGCGTTTAAGGCGAAAGTCGAGGCCAGGTGGAAGCAAATGAAGGATGGAGGAATGTTCACTGCACTGCTTGCTGACATCAACAGCCGGGCTTTATTTCTGGCAGGCGCGGAGGCCAATAATTTCCAAAGGTGGCCGATTTTATTGACCTGGGTGTGGCCCAATCGGGTGGTGACCGGGTCCTATCAGGGAGAAATCGATGCCATGAAAGAATGGCTGACCTTGCGCGTGACCTGGATGGACGGACAGTTGTCCGACTAGGAAAGGAAATCGGGATCTTGCCGGTCCTGCTTCCCAAAGACGATTTGCTGTTTCAAGTCTCCTAAATAACTTGACATATTGTGTTACATGGTCAATAAATTGCGCCATCAACGCAAAGGATCATCTCATTGAAAACGAAGAAAACCGGCGATCAGCCGTTACCCGCGACAAAAGAAAACGAGACCAAGCGAAAGATTATCACCGCGGCGAAAAAAATCTTTTCGGAATACCCTTACGGTACAGCCAGTATCCGAATGATTGGCAATGCCGCTGGTGTTAATTATCCGCTTGTCGCCTACTATTTCCCCTCCAAGGCGGCGCTCTATGAAGCTGTCTTTTCGTCCGTCTGCAATGAGTATTCCGAAGCCAACGAGTTGTGGCTCAATGAAACAAGAGGCATGGGGGCGACAAGAGGATTGTCTTTGTATGTCGATCGCATGCTGGATTATGCGCAAGAGCATCCCGAGTTTTTGAGGACCGTGCTTCTCAACATGGTTCAGGCCAGGGAGTTCAAAGTCACTCCCGGTCATCAGACGGCGCAGGATTTCTTTGCCCGGTTGACACGTGTCTTTAAAAGAACGTCTGAAGCCCGCGCTTCCGATAAGGACATTGGAAATTTCACCCAGAATTTTAATGTGCTCTATATTAATTTCGTGGGTGCCGGCGATTACTACGCCGCGGGGCTGGGGATGGATCCCCAAAGTCCCCGATACAGAAAATGGATTAAAGACAATTTGCTGGCCCTGTTCCTGCCGGTGTTGAAAGAGTTGATCCGCGGCTCCGATCGGAAACCGGGCGATAAGAAGAAGCCGGTCGCCGGCAGGAAAAAAAAGTCTTAGGATCTTCGCGGCTGTGGCCGTGGATCTCCCCCCCCGCCCCCTTTTTTTATTTTGCACGCGCCGGCCATCGAGCCATGCGCATCTATCTCTATACGCGTCCCCCTGGTAAGCGTATGAACTGCAGAAACAAAACCCTCCATCGTAGAATGTTACCGAATTAATTTTTATCGACAACGACGCCGCATTAATTTGAACGACCGTTAAAAACAAAGATTGACATGGGAGAAAGGATAAGTTAAATAATTTAACGACCGTTAAAAAAATGGGCGCGCCCGGGGATCGAAGGCGGTCATCCGGGTTTCACCGGTTGCATCTTCAGATCGGCCGCCGTCAGGCCGCCGCCTGCGCAGCTGTATCTGAAGCAGTCTCTCCGGTTCTGAAATCGCAAACCGCGACGATTGCACTGCCATCTTCGGTTGATAAAGCGGACGACTTGTCCCTGCTCCGATGTTCGGAGAATTCGTCGAGCCGGATCGCAATGATCAATACTTGAAAAAGGAGAAAGTAATATAATGAGAAAGCCTTTTTTCTGGAAGCGCATCTTATCCGCGATCGTCATAGCCCTGGCAGTCCTGATTCATGGAATCCTCTGGGCTCAGGAACCCAGGGCGGCATCGGAGGCGACAAAGCAGTCGAACGCCGCCGTTTTCAATAACCTGCCTTTCAATGAAAAGCAGGATTTCATTGAGGCCGAAAGAGGACGCATCAGCGAGAAGTCGGCCCCGGTGATTGTCGATCCCCAGGGCAATATCGTATGGGACATGAATCTATACAAATTTCTGGACGGGGAAAAACCCATCGAGACGATCAACCCGAGTCTGCGGCGCCAGGCGGTTCTGAATAATAGCAACGGCCTTTTTAAAGTGACCGACCGGATTTACCAGGTCCGCGGCTATGATCTTGCCAACATGGGCATTATCGCCGGCGATACCGGGTATATCATCATCGATCCCCTGACCTCTACCGTGACCGCCAAAGCGGCCATCGACCTTGTTTACCGGTACCTGGGTCAAAAGCCCGTTGTGGCAGTCATCTATTCCCACAGCCATGGGGACCACTGGGCCGGCGTCAAGGGCGTCATTTCCAAAGAAGAGGTTGAAAAGGGAAAAGTCCGGGTCATCGCGCCGGCGGGATTCATGGAAGAAGCGGTGAGTGAGAATATCTATGCCGGCAACGCCATGATCAGGCGCGGTCAGTATATGTACGGCACCTTTTTGCCGCGGGGCGCCGATGGACAGGTGGATGCGGGCCTGGGAAAGTCCCTTCCCCGTTCGATGTCCTCGAGCCTGATTCGCCCGACGGAGATCGTGGGCAAGACGGGGCAGGAAATCACCGTGGATGGTGTCCGGATCATCTTTCAGAGCACACCCGGAGCGGAAGCGCCGGCCAATATGAATTTTTACTTTCCCCAGTTCCGGGCGCTCTATATGTCCGACAATTGTGCGGCCACCGTCCATAACCTGCTCACACCGCGCGGAGCGCAGATCCGCGATGCCCGGGGATGGGCACGTTTCATTTACGAGGCCATCGACCTTTTTGGAGAGACAACCGACGTGGTGTTTCTCGGGCACACCTGGCCGCGCCGGGATAATGCCAATGTGAAAAATTTTCTCAAAAAACAGGCTGACACCTACAAATACATTCATGATCAGACACTGCGTCTGGCCAATCAGGGTCTCACGCCGCGGGAGATCGCCGAAGAACTGAAGCTTCCGGACGAATTATCCAGGGAATGGTTCAATCGGGGTTATTATGCGACGGTCGGCTGGGACGCCAAGGCCGTGTATCAATATTACCTCGGCTGGTATGATGGAAATCCGGCGAACGTCAATCCCCTGCCGCCGGCTGCGGCCGGCCGGAAATATGTCGAGTTCATGGGAGGCGCAAGCCAGGTTCTGGCCAATGCGAAAAAGGCCTTTGACAAGGGTGAATACCGCTGGGTTGCCGAGGTCGTCAATCATGTTGTCTTTGCCGACCCGGCAAATGAAGAAGCGCGCAGGCTTCAGGCGGACGCGCTCGAGCAGCTGGGATATCAATCGGAGTCGGCCGTCTTTCGCAATTTCTATCTTGTCGGCGCCCGGGAGCTGCGCGACGGCGTCAAGAGGCTTTATCCCAAAGTTCCCATGCCGCCCGATGTCTTCCATGCACTGACGCTGGACATGATCTTCAACAGTATGGCCATTCGTCTCAATGGTCCGAAGGCGGCCGGGAAGAATATCACCATCAACTGGTATTTTACCGACACGAAAGAACAGTATGTCCTCTTTCTGCAGAATTCCGTCTTGAACTATGCCGCCGGAAAACAGGCTCAAAATGCCGATGTGACTATTGGGCTCAGCCGTCCCCTGTTTACCGATCTCCTCTCGGGCGACGCGAACTTTCTGGCGCGAGTTTTACTGCGGCAAATCAGCTATGACGGGGACATCAAAAAATTCAGTGAGCTGATGTCTCTGATGGATCAGTTCGATCCCTGGTTCAATATCGTAACGCCATAGCAGCAAACAATGAAAGAAAGCCAACGAAAAAATGGGTGAGCCCCCCTGAACGGAGCTCACCCATTTTTTCTATTTTCGCCTGCAAAGCCTATTCAAAGGCATATAGTGGCGTCGATTCAGCGCGTCCGTGGGTTAGGATTTTTCCCCGAACACGTCCGCCGTAAAAACCTCGAGCTTGCAGGACGGATCTTTCCAGCTCTCCTTCGGCAATCCCGCTTTTTGGGAACAAAGTTCCGCAAGGAAACGGTCCTTGCTCCAGCCGGTTTCTGTGGCCACCTGCGGCAGGAATACCCCGCGCTGAAAATTACCCTTGCTCACGATAACACCGTGTTTTCCGAGTTCGATCTCCTCGGCACTGCGGACAGCCCGGGGGCTGGAAAGGACGGAGATTTCGATTTCAATATCTTTTAATTCTTCGGCGCTGACCGGATTGAACCGCGTATCGTGAGACGCGGCGGCAACCGCCATCTCGCTCACCGTCTGATAAAGCGGGCCTCTGCCGATGATATTTCCGATGCAGCCACGCAGGGCGCCATGCTTGCTCAACGTGACGAATGCGCCCTCTTCCCGCGAAAGCCGCGGGTCCTTTTCGTGATACGCAGGCGCCTTTCCCGTCCGGACGAAGGTATCGAGCGTTTCGCGGGCAATCGCCAGAAGCCTCTCCTTCTGCTCCCGGGTCAAACCGCCTTTGGCGGCTTCATCTTCTTTGGCGGCGGGCTTACCGCGGTAAAAGGCAATCGAGGCGTATCCGACAACCCGGGAAGGATCTCCCGTTGTATCCGCGGATGTCCCGTAGTGCAAAACTTTTACCTTTGTAAATCCACGCGCCTGGGCGTATAGCATGCCCGCGGCGACGACATGAAATCCGTCTACCTCCATCTCGCCTGCGGCATGCCCTCTCCAGAATCCTTCGATATCCATCTCCTCAATCGCTTTGAGTCCGCGGGCATCAATCTCCCGGGCCTCCTTGAGAGAATGGAAATGCGACTGATCCACGCTGATATCCACCAGGACGTCGCTTCGGTCGCCCACTGCGCTGTCCAGGGCGGCGGCGACGGTCCTCACCATATCTGCATCCGGAGGATAGCCGACGATCACGGGCAGAATTCTGGCGGATGGAAACACCTTCCTGATAAGCGGCAGCTGGGTCTCCACCGAATTCTCCGGCCGGCCCGCGCTTCCTTCAAAGACATCCCGGCGGAAAACGAATCGCTGATCGAAGGCCATGATTCCTGCGGCCAGTTCCCGGTCCACCTCGAGCGCGCCGAGGGCCGTTTCAAATGAACCTTCCGGCCAGACGGATGCCCCGGCGAAAGAATACTGATGGGACGGAGCCAGAACAATCACCGTGCCCACCTTCCGGGCGGATGCGGCCCGGAATCCGAAAGACGCCGTCGCCGCGGAATACACATACCCCGCATGCGGAGAGATGATGACGCCAATCTCTCCCAGGGGTTCCCCGATGACCGCTGCCTTGAGGTATCCGTCAAGCATATCGGTAAGTTTCCGCGCATCGCCCGGATACCATGTGCCGGCCAGTGCCGCGGACTTCACCTTCTCAGCGGTAAAATTTTTTCGTGTCATAGTCATCCTCATCATCGATTGGTTTTTTCTCAAAGATAGGGATTATATCTTGATCAGTCAACTAAGATGGTGTTGAAAAACCCTGTTGGTGCAGGTTGCTCCGTCGAGGCCGCGCACCCGCAGGGAGGCTCAATCATGCCTGAAGCCGCTTCTTCTATAAGGCGGCATTTGCACCGGAGCATGCCTTTGCTCAATGTCCTCGACTGTGGCGCTAAGCTTGCTTCGCTGCAGCCGAAAACTCGCCCTTCGGGCTCAAACAGTTCGGCTGTCCGACGCTCCGCCTCGCCAAACGCCACAACGTCTCGGCCATGATTCGCCAAGTCACGCCCCGGTGCAACTGCGGAGTGTCGAACGGGCTGAAGTTGTTGACGGAGTGAATTGATTTTTTGAAGGCTGTCATCTACTTTCCCTGAATAAGTATCAACCATTTTTTTCCATTTCTTTCTTGAAATGTTTGTTCAAAGGCGTATAGTTAGCCACGACTCACGATTCAACCCGTTCCACCATAAACATTTGTCAGTTCAATTATCCGCGGAAGGAAGCGCAGGATGATTAATGACACATCAAAAATACGCATCATCGTTAAACACGGCTTGATCGCGTTCCACAAAAGCCAGAAAAAACGGACCTGGCATTTGCCGGCAATAAGGACCTATTGAGGTGCCCGCAATTTATATTTTATTGAGTTTCAGTAAGATTATTTTGACGGGCGTTTCGCGTTATGCGCCCGGAAACGGATAATACGGGGTGGGTATATTAATTGTTATGCACAAAAAAAGGAGGAAATAATGAAACTTAGAAAACCAAATGGAGTCATAGTATAAGCGTCAATTTCCAAAGGCAATAATATAGTAATGACAATGTTGGGTGAAAGCACTGGCGCCCATACGAAGGCTGAATTACAAAAATATATACAAGGAAAAAGTAAAGAGAATGCAAAAATGGAAGATTACGAAGTTATTGAAGCCTCAAATTACGAGCGTAGTTTATTACGAGAGGCGAACTTCAATATGAAAGGCCTATGAGACTGCACAACCCGTCGCTCAAGCCGATCGCTGGGTCGTGACCAGATTCAGCTTAGCTTTTCGTTGGCTCTAAGAGGTAAATATGATTCAAGAGCAGCTGAAACACTTTCCTCAACCGCTGATGCAAGACCTCCTTGAAGGCCGCTGGCTGCCTATCGTCGGCGCCGGGTTTTCCGTAAATGCAATTGTGCCCGAGGGTGAACAGATGCCTCTCTGGGATGAGCTTGGCAGACGACTTGCTGCAGAGATGGAGGATTATCCTTACACCGGTCCAATTGACGCAATCTCTGCTTACGCCCATGACTATTCACGAGCAAAGCTGATTGAAAGGCTACGTCATATTCTTCTTGTTGGACGAGCGCGACCTGGAACGGCACACGAGGCGTTTGCTGGGCTTCAATTTGACATCGTTTGCACAACTAATTTCGACTTCCTCCTTGAACGCGCTTACGAGCTATCCCAACGTTATTGCCAACCAATAGTGGATGAGGATCAGTTATCAATTGCAGCTCAAGACTCTAGCGTTCGGTTAATTAAACTTCATGGCGATATTCATCATCCACAGCGAATGATCGTTACTGAGGATGACTATGATCTCTTTCTTGAACACTATCCCCTCGTTGCAACATATCTTGCTAGCCTCATGATCACGCGAACACCAGTCTTTATTGGTTACAGTCTTGATGATCCGGATTTTCGAATGGTCTGGCAGACTGTGACGGAGCGACTCGGTCGACTACGTAGACAGGCATATGTACTAACGGTTGGTGCCAAGCAGCCAGAACTAGCCAGATATGAGCGCCGCGGACTCAAGCCGATTAACTTACCAGGCTCCAAACACCAGTATGGAGAAATCCTCACCAAGACATTTAAGGATTTGGGTGACTACGTACGCAGAAACATCCTTCCTATAAGTCAGGTTACAGAGGAAGAACCTCTTCAGGAACTATCTTTGCCCGACAGTTCAGTGACACGCCTTTGTTTCTTCGCTGTACCATTTTCGATACAAGCGTTCTACAGGGACAAAGTGTTTCCAGTAGTCAAGAGTCACGGCCTTGTGCCAATGACGGCTGAAGATGTGATTTCCCCGGGAGACAACATCACGGCAAAGATCGACGCATTGATATCTCGATCAACAGCAGTTGTTGTCGACGCCTCTAACAAGAATACCATATACGAACTAAAACTCGCGCTTTCGCAACTCGATCCGTCTCGGGTATTGATCGTTGTCGAAGACCCGAATGCTCTTCCTAAGGACATCCTCCGGTTCCGCTACTTGACACGTGACCGAGAAGCGCTTCTCGATCCACAGGCATTCTTGGCAGAAATAGAAGCGTGGCTCAATGGTATCTTCGCCACTGTTGAATTCACTCTGAATGAGGAGCCGCGGCGACTACTTGCAGCACATGCATACCGAGCTGCAGTCATTTCTGCCTTTTCCCTACTGGAAAGTGAATTACGGAAGCAGGTCGCACACACCGACACCCCTGAAGCAAGATACATTCCGATGTCCGCGCTTCTCTCACTTGCTGCCAAGCGCGGCAAATTGCCAGAGAACATCCAACGGAGAGTCCGGGAATGGACATCTCTTCGAAACGCGGCTGTGCATACCGATCGGCTCATTACAGCTGTTGAAGCTAAGCGGGTTGTTACGGGGATAACAAAACTGGTCGAGACGTTGAAGAAACAGAATAAAGACTGAAACAAAAAAAATAAATGTGAATGGTTTCTATTTAATCATCCAATCATACGATACACCGCCCGCCGCGTCGCTTCGGGTCAGCTTTTCGTCCATATTTTAAATTTGTGAGGTTGAAGAAATGCGGAAGAAATATTGGGATGATTTTAGAGTAGGGGATAAATTGAAAACAAATGGATTAACGGTTACTGAGACCCATATGGTTAATTTTGCGTGTCTTACAGGTGACTTTCTACCGCTGCACAGGACAGAACATGGGGACGCTGGTAAAAAAGTAAATTGACATGATCGATAGCTTCTGTCATATGGGCATACATGCCTAGACAAGCTCGCCTTGACGCTCCCGGCGCATTGCATCACATCATCATCCGGGGGATAGAACGTCGCAAGATATTTTTAGATACCGCCGATTACGAAGATTTTCTTGATCGGCTGGCTAAGCTTCTTCCTGAAACCCAGACAGCATGCTATGCATGGGCGTTGCTGCCCAATCATGCTCATTTTCTATTCTGTACAGGTAAACTACCCATTGCAACGTTGATGCGCAGGTTGCTTACGGGTTACGCGGTCAGCTTCAATCGTAGTCATGGACGTGTCGGACGCCTTTTTCAAAATCGTTATAAATCCATCGTCTGCCAGGAAGATTCCTATTTGACTGAATTGGTCCGCTACATCCACTTAAACCCGCTCCGTGCGCATCTTGTCCATAGTATCGATGAACTGAACGGATATGTTTATTGTGGGCATAGTGTTTTGATGGGCAGGAAAAAGAGGTCATGGCAGGGTGCAGATTATGTTCTCAGATATTTTGGCGGTACTGTGCGAAATGCCAGAAAATTGTATTTAATCTATCTGGAGGACGGTATTATCCGGGGACGGCGGGAAGATCTGACGGGTGGCGGATTAATCAGGAGCCTCGGCGGATGGACGGAAGTCAAAAAACGTAGAGAGAAAATGTGTGATCACATGATGAGCGACGAGCGTATTCTGGGCGATGAAGCATTTGTCGATTCCATGATCGTTCAAGCTGCTGAGGCATTTGACCGCCGCTACGAATTGAAACGTCGAGGTTATGATCTTGACCGAATAGCCGGCAGAGTGGCCGATATTCTTAACATGAAGCCGGAAGATGTCTTTGCTGAGGGCAAACAAGTGATGAAGGTAAAAGCGAGAAGCCTCCTCTGCTATTGGGCCGTTCGGGAAGCCGGAATGTCGATCAGATCAGTGGCAAGGCGACTGGGCATGAGCTCCCCGGGTGTCGGCTATGCAGTTGAACGCGGAGTTGCCCTCAGTCGTGAAAATAAATTTCATTTGCTTGAATGATTTTTACTTTTTTACCAGCGTCCCGGAGACACTCTCAAGAAAACGATTTTCGGCGGCAGAATTGTTCATGGTCCGCTCACCTATTGTCTGGCAGTGGGCTTGGTCGGACTGACCAATTGGTACGAAGATTCCATCATCGGTTTGCTCGGGGTAGACAAGATGCGGCTGCCCCGCCCCGTAAAACCGGGCGACACGATTCATGTCAATGTAGAGGTTATTTCAAAAAAGGAAACTTCCAAACCGGATAGGGCCGTCATTACATTGCATTACCAGGTCATGAACCAGAGAGAGGAAGAAGTCTTGTCGATGGATTACAGCATCATGATGCACCGGAGGAACAAATAAACCAAATTGTTCGCTATAAATTAATATTGGCGTTATAACGTTATGGTGATATAATGCCATGACGTTAAAGGAGGTGATCGTATGGGCACTGCAGCAATGCGGGCCACTGTATATTTGGACCCTGAATTACACAAAGCACTCAAGCTAAAGGCACTGGAAACATCTCAGTCCTTATCGAAGCTGGTCAATGATGCCATCAAGGAATCACTCGCGGAAGATGCTGAAGATATTGCAGCGTTTGAAGAAAGAGTAAGAGAGCCGCTGATCAGCTACGAAGCGATGGTCAAGAGGCTGAAAAAAGATGGCCGAATATAAAATTTACTTTAAAGAATCTGTTGAAAAAGATTTTCGTAAAATTCCGAAGAAAGATCTTCAAAAGATTCTTTCCCGCATTAAGGCCCTTGCAACAGATCCGAGGCCGGCGGGGCACGAAAAACTTTCCGGGCAAGAAAAATATCGCGTCCGTCAAGGGCGATACAGAATTATTTATTCTATTCAAGATAGAGAGCTTACTGTTTGGGTCGTAAAAGTGGGGCATCGGAAAGGTGTTTATCGATGAAGTGAACAGTTCGCTGTGGAACATGGGAACATCATAGGATGTCCCGGAGACACTCTCTTAGACATGAGAAAGATACTATGAAAAAGAAAACCGTAGTGAAGACTTTGATTATTGGTACTATTCTTTTAATATTTTACCTTTTTATAGGGCATGGCTTTGTCGAATTCTATTTTGGTGGAAAAAAAGAGATACTCCAAACTGCGGCCCTTATCAATAAGCTATGCAATGCTAACGGTTCTTGTCCTTTAACGCTGGTAAATTGGGAAGGCGAAAACGGCAGGTTAAGAAAGGGTCGAAACCTGTACATTGCTACTCCAATTCCAGGAAGTGAGAATAATGAAAAGAGCCTCAAACCCCAATCATTCAAACTGATTTATGTGATGGCTTTTCCTCCGGATGATTGGTTTGAGGTTCAGGGCGGCGTCGGCAAGAAAGTCACTTCAGGTTGGTCGGGTCGCTAAGATGGTTTTGAAACCCGCTAAATCAAATGAGGACGTGAGGGACGCCCGTAAAACAATAAATTGATATTGGGCGCGTTTCCCAAGCCCACCGTTTTTTCCTTATTGGACACAATGTATGACTGTAACCATTTCATATGATCCTTTTGAAAGCCTTATCGTGACTCTTCGCAATGATGGGCTTTTAAAAGAAGCCGATCTGCTTCACCAGATGATTCATAAGGTTGCCTGGACCTCGGGTTCGGAATTGATTGGCGAGCTTGGTCAGAGCATCAAGAAAATAAAAAAAGAAAATATTAATAGTCTTTCCGCCGACAGCATCAAGAATATCAAAGAATCCATGAAGATGGTCAAACGGGTCTGGCCGGATTTTCCAGGATAGAAAAAACGAACTCGCCGCTCAAGTCCATCGCAGCCCGCAGCGCCGCTTCGGATCGGCTCATCGATCATAAGCTTCGCAGGGACGCCCACAAAAATAATAAGTTGATGTCCGGCGCGTTTCCCAAATGCGCCGTTTTGTCTCAGGCCAGCAACTTCTTCTCTCCGCTGTGCCTTATGGTCATCTTATTATAGTTTGCGGGCGAAGCTGTCACTCGTCAATGCTCAAGCCGACCGTGACCCCGTAGCCGTCCTGCAACGCTGATGTGTTGGCCATGACAACATAAATTTCGGTGATGCTTCCGCCGAAATCATTGTAAGCAATTTGCCTCTGGGTGCCGCTTGTCACGTCTTCGGGCGTTCCCGCGGGCTGAAGAACACCGCCTACCCTCTTGAAGGCGACGAGGCGAATTCGCCCGTTGGCCAGACCGGGTGCAGAATTGACGCTGACGTCCAATGTAAATGTATTTCCGGCACTGCCGGCAAACCGGAGAATCGCCACCTTGCCGGAGACGCGCAGCATCGTGAAGGACCGGCTTGCCGATGTGGCACTGGTAACCGGTATGATGGTCACGCCCTGATTTCCCGCTTCTTCTGCATCGGCAATATTCAGAGGCGATCCCGCGGTACGCGAGGCGAGATTCAGGAATTTGTCCTTATTAAAAATGGTCCCGGCGATGAAATAATCGTAGTAGAAGTCCCAGTACAGCCCGTCCGGGCCTGATAAGGTCTTGCCGATGCCGATTGTGGCAGTCGCCGCCGTGTCGATATTGGTCATATTTATTTTTTCTTTACCCGGGTTGTTGGCGTAAAACGTCTGGAAGAAATCTTTGAAGGATGCGGCGCCGTATTTCGCCAGCAGATACGAGATAAACGGGAAGTGTACATATTCGTAATCGTCGTTGTCCGGGATGGAAAATTCATCGCTGTCGAGGCGCATGTCGAAATCGCCCATGTACGTGTCCGCCAGGGTGTAAATGGTGCCGAGCCCCCTCAAGATGTAATAGCCGATGGCGTCGGCCATGGTTTCATCAAACCAGCTCATCCCGTCATCATGGTTGTTGCCGAAGTACCGCAAGGTTTTATACTGCACGAGGTGGACGAATTCGTGATAGCAGGTGTGCGCGAGATCCTCGCTGGGCGTCTCACCCGGCTGCACGTAGATGTTATTGCCGTCGTCCGCCCTGGCGTAGGCATCGTCCTGCTCCTCAAATTCAACCGGCCAGGTTTTCTTGTATCCGGACCGGGAGCTGGGTCCCGGTTTCATGAAGCCCATGTCCACGATGATTCGCTGATAAGCGTTTTCCATGTAACCGGAAACGGCCTGGGCCTGGGCCAGATCGCCCGCCTGATAATATTGGATGGTAAAATGTTCGCTTACGACATATTTTGCCTTGGCCGTGCCGTCTGCTTTGGCGACATTGGCAGTGATGTTTGCCCCGGTGGCAGAGCTTGTACTTGCACTCAAGCCGACCACTTTCATGGCGACAAACTCCGATATGGTCATGCTGTCTTTTTTAACGCCCGGTTTGGGATTGGGGGCTTGTTTTGCAGGATTTGCACTGTATATCCGGGTTCCGAAAGGCAGAATCATCTCCAGCGTCGAGGATACGACCTGGCGGACAGGATCATAGACAGCAGGGGTTTCGCTCCAGGCATAACCCGTCCAGACGACCAGCCGGATGCTGTCGGGGTCAAACCCCAGGGGATTGATTTTGAATTCTATGGTTGCTGAATCCGACAATTCCAAAAGCTGCAGAGGTGTAGTCGCGGAGAGGACGTAAATACCCGTCATGTCTATCAGCGCCGGGTCCTGCTTGCTGTTCGAGACGAATGCTTTCGATATCTTCAGCTGCACGTCAGCGGGCAAAATGCCGGCCGGGAAGATGGCTGTAAATTCATCGTAGGTGATTGTCCCGCCCCCGCCTGAAGTTATGTTTTTTGTGGCCGCCGACAGTTCGGTCATTCGCGAGATGTCCGTGGAGACGGGCGATGTTGCGGCCGATGAACAGCCGAACAGGAAGGCAAGAGGGGCAAGCAAAAACAAGAATTTAAAAATCCCGGTGTGCTTTGAAATGTTCATCATGATTACCTCGGCTCTGAAGTGTATGATCGGTTGATGTGCGGTGCGGAAATCTTTTCGAAGGAGATGGGGGTATATAACGTCTGATATCCACGCTGGCCGCCTTTGAAAATGATTTTAAAGAGTGATCCTGCATGCGCCATTCACGGTAGTGTCTGGGGAGTTCATATAATATGAATTTCCGGCCGAGTCAACAGATTACAGGGTGTAGAGCAGAAATCGAGAGTCCCTTTGCGGGAGGTGGGATTTGAAAGCGTCAAGATCAAGAACATCGGGTTGAACTTTCCGGAAACTTTGCGGCTTCGGCAAAGGATTGCATTGAAATCGGGGTTAAAAAAGTCTATGAAAAAGGCGAAGGGATTCTCATGAGCCAGCCGGCATCTGAAAACAATAACAAGAAGCGCAAACCTGCCAACCTGATCTATGGGCTTAGTGATCCCGTCCCGGGGCCAACGTGTCTTCTGCTGGGCCTGCAGCACAGTTTTCATGTCACAACCGCCCTGATCTTTGCCATGATTGTCATCCAGGCGATGGGCGGTTCGCGGGAAACGGCAAGCTTCTTCATCAGCATGTCTCTCCTCGCGGGCGGCATCGCCGTCATCCTTCAGGCCCTGAACCGCAAAGGATTCGGATCGGGATATTTTGCGCCGTCCGTCTGCGAACCGGCGTATCTCTCCGCAGCCGTCCTGGCCGCCAAGGTGGGCGGCCTTCCGCTCGTCCTCGGGATGACGGTCCTCTCCGGCCTTTTCGAAATGGCGATTTCCCGCGTTGTCCACAGGCTGCGCAGTATTTTTACTCCGGAGGTCATGGGGCTGGTCGTGGCCATGGTGGGCGTGTCCGTGATTCCGGTCGCCGTCCGCAATTTCCTGGGGATTACCCAGCAGAGCTCCGCGATCAATCCCGGCATTGTGGCCGTCTCCGTCGTCACCCTGGGGACCATGGCGGCCATCACGATCTGGAGCCGCGGAAAGCTCCGGCTCTTCTCCGTGATCATCGGCATGGTGGTAGGCTACATCGTTTCGTTTCTGGCGGGGTTTCTGCCCGCGGGTCATATCCACCAGATTGCCGATAAACCCTGGGTGGCGCTGCCCGATTTCCGCATGCTCAGCTGGTCATTCGATGCATCGCTCATCCTGCCGTTTCTTATCGCCAGCCTCAGCACGTCCGTCAAGACGATCGGCAACCTGACGACCTGCCAGAAGATTAATGACGCGGATTGGAAGCGTCCGGACATGATGAACATCAGAAAAGGGCTCCTGGCGGACGGATTCAGCGTGAGCCTGAGCGGACTCCTGGGGGGCATGTCTCAATCCACGGCGTCGAGCAACATCGGGCTTGCCCTGGGCACGGGGGCCACAAGCCGCCGCATCGCTTTTGCCACCGGCGGAATTCTGATGGCACTGGCTTTCTTTCCCCGTTTCGCCGAAGTCTTTGTCGTCATGCCCCAGCCGGTGATGGGCGCCACACCGCTTTTTGCCGTCTGCTTTATTATCTTTACTGGTTTTCAAATCATGATGTCGCGCATGATGGACCAGCGCAAGATTTTCATTCTGGGCATTTCCCTGGTTTTCGGGCTGAGCGTCAGCGCCCTGGTGCAGACCTATTCGCAAATCGAGACGCCCTGGCTTCGTCCTTTGTTCAGCTCATCGCTCTACATTGCGACGATCCTGGCGATCGCGCTGACCATCCTTTTCCGGATCGGCCTCAGGAAGAAAGAGAAGACGACTCTGATACCGGGGCAGACGTCTTACGATGAAATCCGGGAGTTGATGGAAAAGCAGGGTGCGCTTTGGGGAGCGCGCCGGGAAGTGATCGAACGGGCCGCCCGTGCGCTCAATGAATGTATGGAACTCATGGCGGCCGAGGCGCTGACACAGAACCCGGTCCGGCTGGAAATCAGCTTCGACGAATTCGACCTGGATCTGGTGCTCGAATACGACGGCCGGCCCCTCAAACTGGATCTGGACTATGCAGCGCCGGGATCAGTCGATGATGACGTTTCGCTTCTGCAATTGTCCGTTTGTCTGATCCGCAAAGACGTGGACCGGCTCACCAGCGCCGAAAAAGACGGCCGGCAGCGGATTACGCTGCACTACGACCATTGAGCCGGCCGGGCGTAGCTTGCGGCCTCGCCGCATGTCGCAGGGACGTTTTTATCCGGGTGTGACCTCTGACCCGCCTCACAGTCTAACAGCCGGCGCTCCTATTTTTCTATCTCAAACTTTGATTTCTCCGCACCGCAGACCGGGCAGGTCCAGGAATCGGGAATGTCTTCAAACCGCGTACCGGGGGCGATGCCGCCATCCGGGTCGCCTTTTTCGGGATCATAAACATAGCCGCAGACAGTGCAGACGTAACGCGCGGCTGTTTTTGGGGCCGGTTTGACGCTCGCGCTGTCCTGGTCATAGGTTGGTGCGGTCTTGGGGGATTTGCCGCCCTTCACCGTTTGATAATAAGCATACGTCAGAGGCGTGCCGCTCCCGGTGAGATCCGCTTCCGTAACTTTGCCCACGAATATCGTGTGTGTCCCGCAATCGAGTTCGCACTCCAATTCCGCTTCAATGAAGCTCACGCAGTAATCAAGGATGATCGGGACACCGGTTACACCGGGCTTCGTTTTAACGTCCTTAAGTTTGTCGACGTCGCGTCCGCTTCTAAAGCCAAACAGGCCGATGAAGGTCATCGGTGCGTCTTCCGCTAAGATATTCACGACGAACTTGCGGCTCGTCTTGATCAATTCATGGGTATAGTTTTCTTTGTTGATGCAGATGGCCAGGGTGGCGGGTTTGGAGGTTGCCTGGACAATGGAATTGGCGATCTGGCCGTTGAATTTGCCGTCCTGACCCGATGTCACGATGTACAAGCCGTAGCTCAGTTGGTGAAGGGCTGCTCTGTTCATTCTTTTTTCCTCATTTCCGGGTTGATGTAGTCGGATCATTCTTATAACCGAATTTTTGTGTTCACGCCATGAAATTCCGCCCCGGGTTTTTTCTTTTGACAAATTGCCGTTTCTCTTATAGTGACTTCAAACAATTGAGATTTTGCCCCTTTATCCGATCTGGCGGGCAGGGAAGTGCGCGAGGAATTGGTTGTTTTTCAACTGAATCTGCCGGAGTTAATCTGAAAGGAAAGAAAGAATCATGATGACCTATCAAGAGTTTATGCAGAGAAATTCCTTTAATTTTGTAGAGATTCTGGCTTTTGCCTATGGAAGCCTCGTTACGGACCCGCCGCCTTTTTTTGATGCGAGGCTGCCCGCGCCGCCGTTCCTGATGTTTGACCGGATAACGCTGATCGATTCGGACGGCAAGGGAGGGAAGATTATCGCCGAACAGGATATCCGCCTTGACGCCTGGTATTTTCAATGCCACATGCCCGGTGACCCGGTGCAGCCCGGATGCCTCGGCGTGGACGCGATCTGGCAATTGCTGGGCTACTACTGCATTTGGCGCGGAGCCCTGGGGACGGGACGCGCGCTCGGCTGCGCCGATGTCATCTTTAACGGCCAGATTCGGCCCTACAATAAGGTGGTCCGGTTTGAAGTGGACGTCCGGCGGTTTTCCCGCTTGAAGGAATCGGGCGCGTCGGTCGGCATCGGCGACGGCCGCATCTATGTCGATGACGAACTCATTGCCACTGTTGCTCAGGCGCGTACCGGGGTATTTAAAGAGATCGTTTATCCGGACTATCCGAACCGGTCGAAAAATTCCGTGGGCGGGATCATGCAGAGGTGAGGTGGGCAATCAGCGACATTGTTTTACAACCCGGTAGAAAAATATTGAAAATCTTTCCCGATAGGCGCTATGATCGCGCGATTTTTTTATTAACTTGCTTGACTGGGACCGGTTTTGAACATTATAAAAAAGACGGCTCTTCACTTAGCCCGTACGAAGTATTGCAAAACCGCGATTGAGGACCGCGCGGATCTCGCGGCCATTCGGGAAAAGCCGACGGTGCCGATGATTATCGGCCTCATTCTGATCGGATTCAGCTATACCATCGGCATGCCGACAGTCGTTGCGCTGGGCGTGTTTGCGGCTTCGATGGGGAAACCGCTTCTGGGTATCATCGGCGGGATTGTGATTTACGCAATTTCCACCATTATTTTTATCATCGGCATCAAAATGGCGGGGAAAAAATATTTCCATTTAGTTTCCCGCTGGGTGATTCGGGTTGTGCTGGAAAAAATTCTCGGCAAAGATATCCGGCTGGTTTCCGAGACGGGTCCGGATAGCAAGTGTCAACAAGGTTGAGGCGTTTTATGCGCCGACTTCGGCAGCAAACGAATACTGAATAATATTGTTCCCCAAGAATCGAAAATTCTCCGAGGCTTGACCGAGGAGAGCTCCAATTAAACATATTGAGGTGGCCCATGAGGACGGTAGAAGAAATAATCAGTGAATTAAAAGTTAAAATTATTACGACGCTGGGATTGCTGGATGTAACTCCGGCGGATATCAAGGATGATGATCAGCTCGTGGGTGGTGATACGGGCATTGATTCCATCGATGTCCTGGAACTGGTCATGATGATTGAAAAGGACTATGGCGTCAAAATCGAGAGCAAAGAACTCGGCGCCAAGGTATTTGCTTCGGTTCGCGCTCTGGCGACTTACATCCAGTCCAAGACGGCCAAAGCGTAATCTTCACTGTCTTGTGGCCGATGATTGTTTGCGCGACCACTGCAACCTGGATGTTTTCATGAAGAAAGTATTGCTGATCTCCGCCAATATGATGAAAAAGCCCTATCCGGTTTATCCGCTGGGCCTTGATTATGTGGCCGGTTCCCTGCATTCTCGCTACGAGACTAAAATTCTGGATATGAATGAGTTTCCCTCTCTCGACGCACTGGGCGAGCGAGTCCGGCAATATGCGCCGGATTATATCGGTCTCTCCATTCGCAATATCGACAATACGGATACGATTAACAGCCGGGGCTATTTGTCCGATTATCAGGATCTGGTAGCCGCTATCCGGAAAAATTCGCAGGCGATTCTCATCCTGGGAGGAAGCGGATATACGATTTTTCCGGTGGAGTTTCTCCAGGCCCTCGGGGCGGATTACGGGATCGCCGGAGAAGGCGAGAAACTTTCCACGCTCCTTTCGGCATTGGATAATCAAAGCGATGTTGAGGCCGTTCCCGGGATCGTCACGCCTCGAACCTCACAGGTCAGCTATCAGGCGTGGGACGGCGGGATGCATCGGGCCTTTGATTCAGACGCGCCTCACGTCAAATATTATCAGTCTTACGGCGGTATGCTCAACCTGCAAACCAAGCGGGGCTGTCCGTTTCGGTGCAGCTACTGCACTTATCCCCATATTGAAGGCGGCCGGATGCGTTTTTTCGATCCGGCGGAAATCGCAGGCGAGGCGCGCCGGCTGCAGGATGCCGGAGCCAAATACATTTTTATCACTGATTCCGCGTTTAACGCGAGTTACGAGCACAGCCTCGAGGTGGCCCGGGCGTTTCAGGAAGCCCGGATCAGCATTCCCTGGGGGGGATTCTTTGCTCCCACCGTGCCGCCTGCCGACTATTTCCAGAGGCTCGCGGGGGCCGGTCTGACGCATGTGGAGTTCGGCACGGAGTCCCTGTGTGGCGCCATGCTCGTGAATCTGCGCAAGCCGTTTGTTTGTGCCGATGTTTTTAAAGCTCACCAAAGCGCTCTGGACGCAGGCCTTTTTATCGCCCACTATTTTCTGTTTGGAGGTCCCGGCGAAACCGAGGAAACGCTGCAGGAAACACTGAGCGGCGTGGATCAACTGGACCGGGCCGTTTTTTTCTTCTTTTGCGGCATCCGTATTTATCCGCATACGGCGCTTTACGACACAGCGCTTCGTGAGGGCCAGATCAGCGCCTCGCAGAATCTTCTGGAACCGGTTTTCTACCACTCCCCCTTTATATCGGATGTCGAAATTATGGAAAAAGTCGAAGCGCATGCCGGCGGACGGCTGAACTGGCTCGTCGGTGCAGGGGAAAGCAAGGCGACGAGGATTTTGCCCAGGCTTTATGACCGGGGGCATACCGGGCCGTTGTGGGAGCACCTCATCTGACAATGCCGGATCGCTTTCTTCGGCTAACTTTGTTGGCTGCGTTGTCGGTTTCCTCGACGTATTAAAAATACGCCTGCGGAACCTCCTCCTTGCCGAAGCTGATCCTTTGAAATCAATCCAGCATGATAAGAGACCTTTGCATAACAACTAGAACGAACAGTATTGTCATTCCCGCGGAGGCGGGAATCCAGAGTTATCGATGGTTTCCTGGATACCGGCACTCGTGACCTCGCGTGACCTTCAGGTTATTAGGTTATTCGCCGGTACGGGTGACCTGAAAGGTTATGACGAAAATTGGAGTTCTGCAAAGCTCTGGATAAATTAAATTGAAAACCCGATACGGGTTCTTCTTTGCAATGAGGCTATATGTTTCAGCTTAGTCGAGCGGAAATTACCGGTATCATCTTACTTATTGCCGGCTGTGCGGCCTTTTTTATTCATCCTCTGCTGGCGATCGCCCTTTTGTTATTTTATGTTGTTTTATGCGTGGGCGCCTGTTTCTTTCCCGGGACAAATTTCCTGGGAGAGGTGGTGAGCCGGGGGCGTACGGGTAAGAATTATGTAGCGCTGACATTTGATGACGGGCCTTCCGACGTCACAACCCCGAAAATCCTCGATCTGCTGGATCGGTATCAGGCGAAGGCCGCTTTTTTTGTTTCCGGCGTCAATGCCCTGAAGCATCCGGATCTCATTCGGGAGATCATCCGACGGGGCCATGAGATCGGCAATCATTCCATGAACCATGATCCGCTGGTCATGCTGAAGGGGACTCAGAACCTGCAGCACGAAGTTCAAGAGGCGGACCGGGTTTTGCAGAGTATGGGTGTTTTCGCCAAGGCGTTTCGTCCGCCGGTCGGCATCATCAATCCGGAACTTCCTGCCGTCCTGGCCGAACTGGGACTCGTCTGTGTCGTTTTCAGCCGCCGGGCGCGGGACGCGGGAAATCGCCGTGTTCAGGATCTTGCTTTGAAAATTTTAAAAGACGTGAGAGGCGATGACATCATTCTTCTCCATGATAAACCGCCCCGACGGCCCGCAGATTACACAATTTTGTGGCAGGAGATGGAATTGCTTCTGGCCGGCATCAGGGAAAGAGGATTGCAGATCGTGCCTTTATCTGAACTAACCGGAGAGCGGCTGATGAAGGTTGATCCCCCGCTGGGAAACGCCTGGTGCGGAAATTCAAATTAATGATTGACCCGAGAAAAAAATTTTGATTGAAAAAACAAACAATGATATAGAATTCAACTTTTGGCTCAATAACATCGTTTATGTAAATCGACCGGAGGGACCTTTTGATCGATCAATGGAATTTGCTCAAAGATGTCAAGTGGATTGAACCTAATACCCTGGAGGCGCTGGTCCGGGTGCCCGGAGATTGCGTCTGGTTTACCGGGCATTTCCCCGGTGAACCGATTTTGCCGGGTATTGCCATCGTTCATACGGTTTATGAAGCGATTTTGAAGCTTGCGAAGAGTGACGCAGAATCGATCAATATGTCGGCGCTTAAACGAGTGAGATTCACGGGGCCGGTTCGGCCGGGGGAAGCCTTCCTTTTGAACCTGACGAGGGAAGACGAGGCTTCGGCGATATTATTCAGTTTTAAAGTAATTCATGAAAGCAAGGTCATTTGCAGCGGTCAGGTAACCGCGACAAAAAGAACACGAGGATAAATTAGTCCAAAAGGAGGAGAAGGATGCCTGAAAGCATAGACACAAAGGGCATTGTGCGGCATGTGGCCGAAATCATAATTGAAGAACTCAAGCTGGAAGATGTCACTCCCGACACGTTCAATCCGGAGATGGATCTGGTAGACGAGTTGGGCATCGACAGCATGGATCTGGCAACGATCGCGCTGGTCTTGCAGGATGAATATAAGATCGTCATCGACGAGGATGATTATCCCAAGTTGAAGACTGTCCGACTGATCAGTGAATATATCGAAGAGAAACTCGCGACGAGACACTAAGGACAGCTATTCACGTCTATGAGAGCCAATGTGAAGATAAAGCCCGAACCGGCCAGACCAAAGTTTTCCGATCTGCTTGCCGATCCGGACGTAAAAGGCCGCTGGGAGAAAGTCCGACGTTATTTTTTCCTCAGGGAATCGACATATGACATGAGCAACCGCTGCAACATCCGCTGCGACGGCTGTTACTATTTCGAGGGCGACAAGCAGTTCGCTCTGGAAAATCTCAATGTCGAGGACTGGCGCGCCCTGATGCGCGCGGAAAAAGCGCGCGGTATTACCTACGTGGTCCTGGCGGGCGCCGAACCGTCACTGGTTCCCGAACTTCTGGACGCCTGCTACCTCGAGATGCCGCTGGGGAGCATTGCCACCAACGGCTTTAAGAAGATTCCCGAATCCGTCGGTTATAAAATCCATATTTCCGTGTGGGGAAACGATGAAACCAGTCAGCGGATCCGCAAGGCCAAAAATCTGCTGGCCAGGCAGATTGAAAATTACAAAGATGATCCGCGGGCGGTTTTCGTCTACACCTATACGCGGGAAAACATCGATGAGGCGCAGGACGTGGCCGCCGTTCTGGCCGCCCACAACTGCAAGCTGACCTTCAACGTCTTTTCGTCGCCCGTCGGCTACAATGGTCCGCTGCGCCACCATCCGGCATCGCTTGCGCAAACCCGCCAGTCCATGATTACGTTGCTGCATCAATATCCAAAGAACGTTCTATTTTCCGTTTATAATGCCGTGGCCCATACGTCTTTGCTGGGACTGCACGACCTGTACAGCTGTTCGTATCCCCGCTGCAACCCCTCACAGGACATCGGCCTGGGGCGTTCCTTCCGTCAGTACCGGACGGACCTGAAGTGGGACCGGTCGGTCGCCTGCTGCGTGCCGGACACGGATTGCCCCGACTGTCGCCACTATGCTGCGGGATCCGCGGTCGTAACTGCCAGGCTTTACCGGCACGTCAATACTCCGGAAACATTTAAATCCTGGCTGGACTACGTGGACACGTACCTGGCCGTCTGGGTGATGGGGTACGAAAAAGGAAAAAATCTCTGCAATGAAGTGATCGAACCGCCGCCCGCTGTTCGTTAAATGATATTGTTCGCTCATGATGGCATCAAAAAGGACAGAATAAATGAAAATGATCAGCACCCTGCTGGATTCCGACTGGCATGACCGTTATCGACGGATTGCCAATCTCAATATCCGCAGCTCCATCTATGACCTGACCAACCGCTGCAATCTGCGCTGCAAGGGGTGCTTCTTTTTTTCTTCGGGCGAACATCAGGTCCTCGAAGAGATGGACATTCACAAGTGGGAACAGTTCATCGATAAGGAAAAAGCCCGCGGTGTGAATCTGGCGATTCTGATCGGCGGAGAGCCGACGCTGTGCATGGACCGCCTGGAGGCCTTCTACAAAAAGCTGCCCACTTATTGCGCGACCAACGGTTTGATCAAGGTGTCCCGCGAAAAATTTCCCGACATGATGGTGGGCATTTCCCTGTGGGGCGGCGGTGAGGACGAAAAGATCCTCCGGGGGAAAGACACGTTTGCCGTCTCCAGCAAAAATTATGAAGGCGACCCTTACACCTATTATCTTTACACGGTTACACCCAAGCAGGTGGGCAGAATTGAGCCGGTCATAAAGCGCATTCGCGATGTCGGTCTGAAAGTACATCTGCAGATGCTCTCCAATGATGAGAGCGTTGACGGATTTTCCTGGCGAGACGGCGAACTTGCCGACCTGCGTTGCGAAATGGACGAAATGCTGGATCACTATCCGCAAACAATCATCTCCAGCAAGTACTATCACGAAGTCATTACGACGGGTAGGATGCTGGGGCGGCGTTTCGGCTGGCGCGAATGCCCGTCGGTGACGGAATCCCTGGATACGCGGCAGCCACCCGCCAAACGTCTCATCCATTTTTACCGGTGGGCGGCCGATCTCCACACGGTTCACCGCTGCTGTACGTCGGCGACGCGTGACTGTTCCACCTGTAAAGACGGCGCGGCGCATATGAGCTGGATCATGGTTAATAAGCACATGCATATGGATACCACGCAGGATCTGCAAAACTGGATCGAAGTGTATGAAATGTTCGCCAAACTCTACCGGCTGATTCCCTGGTGAGGAAAAGGTGCAAGGTTCAAGGTGCAAGGTCCAGGGAGATGGGACCCCGCGTTTAATTTCTTCCTTCAAAAAAATCAAAAAAATTATTAATTGATATTTTTAGAAAGCTCTTGCATGATAACTGCTCATGAAAAGCGCGCCTTTAGCCGGCTGTTGAAAAAGGCTCATCTGCGGCGTTACGCTTCGGCTCTCGCTGCTCACGTACCGATAAAGTACGCTCCGCTGCTCGATCCTCGCGATGCCTTGCAGCTAAACCTTTTTGAACAGCCTGCAAAACAGGGAGTTTTTCAACACCCTGTTCATCGGCTCTTGATTCGAAAAGGACAAATGTAACGTGACGGGAAAAACGCTTATCTTGGGCTATGACGCCGTTTCTTCTCTGGGGACGGATTTGGACACGCAGTGGCAGCGCGCTTCACGCGGCGAAAGCGGCATCGGGCCGCTGACCCGGTTTCCGCTCACCGACGATTTTCCCGTCAGGGTGGCAGGCGAGGTGGACGACATCGACGTCAAACCTTATCCGTTTCTGCAGCCGCGCGAAATGGCGCATTGGACCTCGCCCATCTTCAAATATGCGCTTCTGGTGGTCCACCGGGCGCTCGCACGAAGCGGCGTGGAGGTGACGCCCGACATCGCGCCGCGCGTGGCGATTACGTTCAGCTCCGCCGTCGGCGGACTGGACGCGGTTTTAAAAGCGGACCGCCAGCTGATTGCCGAAAATAAAATGCCGCACCCTTTTGCCAATCCCAATTCCTGCATCAACATGGTCGGCGGCAAAGTGTCGATCCTGACCGGGGCGACCGGTCCGATCACTGCGACCATCACGGCCTGCGCCACGGGGATCACATCCATGATTATCGGCGACATGATGATCCGGCGGAACCTGGCGGATGTCGTCATTGCCGGCGCTGTTGATTTTCCGCTGGTGGAGCCGATTATCGCCGGCTTTGCGACGATGAATGGTGCCTACCGCCCGAAGGAAGGTCAGCCCCATGAAGAGCCTGAAAAAATCAGCCGGCCTTTTTCGGAAAATCGCCGCGGATTTGTCGTGTCGGAAGGCGCGGGATCAATCATCCTTGCCTCCGAGGCTTTTGCAAAGGCGCACGGTCTTCGAGGTAAAATCGAAATGGCAGGTTCTGCCATGACGTCGGACGCAAGCCACTTCGTGGCGCCCAATCTTCCGACCGTCGAGCGCTGTATCGACCTGGCCGTCCGCGACGCCGGGCTCACGCCCGAGGACGTTGATGCCGTCAACGCTCACGCGACATCAACCAAAATCGGGGATAGGGTAGAAGCCGACGCCCTGCATCATATCTTCGGCGAAAGGGTTCCGCCGGCGTCGGCCAATAAGTCGTTTCTCGGACACGCGATGGGCGCGTCTTCCGCTGTTGAGACGATTCTGGCCATGGAGGGGATGCTCCGGGACACCCTCCTGCCGACGATCAATTACTCGGCCGACCCCCTCCTGCCGATCGATTGTGTTTCCGAAGGGGCAAGGACCCTCAAGCAGGAGTTTGTCCTGAAAAATGCATTCGGTTTCGGCGGCTGTAATTCGTGTTTGATCTTGCGCCGGATCGCTTGACGACTATAAGGTAAAGTATGAGACCTCCCAAAAATCGCAGAGTATTTGTGGTCGGCTACGGCGCCGCCACGCCGCTCGGCAGCACATTCGAAAAAACCTGGCAGCGCGCGGTCAAAGGCGAAGCGGGCTTTCGCAAGGTGACCCGCTGCAAGGTGGAATCCGCCTGTGACATCGTGGGTGAAATCCCCGACTGGTTTCCGCTGGAACTCGATTTCACCGATGCCAAGGAAGTATACAACTGGAACGCAGCGTTTGTGATCTTAACCATGGCGGTCTGCAAGGAAGCGCTGGCCGATGCCGGCATTACGATGGATGATACCATCGCGCCCAGGATGGCCTGTTTCATCGGATCGGCGCTCAACGGGTCCGATGCTTACCGGGTGGCCATGCATGACCTCGAACACCGCGGCCCGCTCCGGGTCAGTCCTTATCTGCTGCCGAACTTGTGCGCCAACCTGCCGTCCGGCAAAGCAGGCATGCTCTTGAAATTCACGGGGCCGATTTTTTCACCGCAGGGCGCCTGCGCATCGGGCAATCACGCCATGGGCATCGGGGCGCGGATGATCCGTGACGGGGATTGTGATTTCGTTCTGGCGGGCGGGGCCGACGCGCCGATTCTTCCGGAGTTGATCCATGGCTTCGCCAACATGAACGCCACGATTAAGGTCCACTCGGATGACCGGGCCTCCGGCGATTACGCTCAGGCCTCCAGGCCTTTCAGTGTTGACCGCAAAGGGTTCGTGCTGTCCGAAGGAGCGGGCGTTGTTGTTCTGGCCGCGGAAGAGGTCGTGAAGGCGCACGGCCTGACGCCTCGCGCCGAAATTCTGGGCGTAGGATGGACATCGGATGCCCATCACTATACCAGTCCCAATCCGGTGACGATCATCCGGGCGCTTCGGGAAACCATCGAGGATGCCGGCTTAAAGCCCGCGGACATCCGGTATGTCAATGCCCACGGAACCTCCACGCCAAAAGGCGACAAGACGGAAGTCAAGTGCCTGCGCGAGGTCTTCGGCAAAGGCATCGAGAAGATTCCTATATCGTCCAATAAATCCCAGCTGGGCCACACCCTGGGCGCGACGGCCGCCATTGAAGCGGCGCTGACCATTGAAGGCATGCGGCAGGGTATTATTCTGCCGACCATCAACTACCTGCCGGACCCGGAATTTGCGGATATTGACGTCGTGCCGAACGCCGCACGCAGGCAAAAATATGAGATCGCGCTTTCCAACGCTTTTGGATTCGGCGGAACGAACTGCTGCGTGATCTTCCGGGGGGTCTGATATGAAACCGAAACCGTTTGTGCCCGAAGCGTATGAGGAAGACGAGCGATTTGTCCGGGACCGGACGACCGGACTCGTCTGGCATCGGGCCCAGTATCGCGTGCTGTATGCCGATACGGATCGCTCGCAGGTCGTTTATCATTCCAACTATCTCCGCTATTTTGAGTTCGGGCGCACGTCGCTCATGCGCGACGCCGCTTACCCGTACAAAGAAATCGAAGAAAGCGGCTACGTCTATCCCATCTATGACCTGGGCGTATCCTTTTATCAGTCTCTTTTTTACGATGACGTCATGCAGATCCATACCCGGCCGGTGAATCTGGAGCGCGTGAGGCTCCAGTTCGATTACGTGATCACCCATGCGGAAAAAGGCTATCTGGTATGCACGGGGTTTACCAAACACTGTGCGGCCAATACAACCGGCCGGCCGGTGGCGGTGGATCCGAAGACGGTGAGACTATGGCAGACCTTCCCGGGCAGAGTATGAGACACCGCTTCGGGTACGCGCTTTCGACCAGGCCCTATCTGCGTGACCATTCTTTTGAAGGGAAGGCCGTTTACCCCGCGGTGGAAGCCCTGATCACGCTGGCCCGGGCCGTCCAAGACCATTTCCCCGACGCAAATCTCCCAAGCCAGGCCTGCGCGCAATTTCCCAGGATGCTGGTCATCGATCCCGTCTCTGAAGCGCTCGATGTGCAAATTGAAATCGAGGCGTCGCCGGGGGGCATCAACGCCTCGCTTTTGACATTGCTGCACGGCAAAAACAGCGCCATCGTGAGAGCCCTGGAACACGCGCGGGTCACCTTTGTGCAGGAGGCCGCCCCGCCCCGGCCAGCGATCTCCTGGCGATCCCTTCGGAAACTGGGTGGTGAGTGCATTCATGTTCCCGCCGTTTCGATTTATCGGGAATTAATTCCGTTCGGATTATCGTATCAAAATATTATCGGAGATCTTTCCGTTTCGGTAGGCGGAGCACTCGCGGAAATTACGGGCGGGGGCGGCGAGGCCGACGACTCGCTTCTGGGATCGCCTTTTGTGCTCGATGCCGCGATGCATGCGGCCTGCGTCTGGGGACAGCGGTTTACGGACATTGTTTCTTTTCCCGTCGGCATCGACAGGCGGATCATTTATGCGCCGACGAAAAAAGGCGAGTCGTATCTGGCGTGCATAAAACCTGTGGAGACGAGCGGTGAACCTCTGGTCTTTGACGTCTGGATTTTTGCTCAGAATGGTATAATGTGTGAAAGCATCACCGGTCTTCACATGCGTGACGTTACACAAGGGCGCATGCGGCCGCCGCGATGGATACAGGAAGGGATATGGAAAAAATCATCATCATCTGCCTTGGAGCATACCTGATCGGCTCCATTAATTTTGCGATCGTGTTCTTTAAAATTACGGGCAGAGCCGATCCGCGCCTTAGTTACAGCGGCAACGCCGGGACCACCAATGTATACCGGCAGGCGGGCCTGCCGCGGGCCGTGCTGATTTTTATTCTGGATATCGGCCGGGCGCTGGCTGTGGCGGCGATTGGCACACATTTTCTCTACGGCCCCTGGCTTCCCTGGGCGGGCTTTTTTCTGGTCCTGGGCAACAGCTTTCCCTGCTTTCACGGATTTCGCGGCGGCAAAGGAGTGGCCAATTATCTCGGATTCACACTGCTTGTCGCACCCTGGGCCGCGCTCGTCTCCGCAATCATCTGGGTTCTGATTTACTACGGGATCAAACGCGTGCCGTTCATCGCCTCTTTCTTCATGGTGGCCGTTCTGGCGCTGGGCAATGCTTATCCGTTTCAATGGGCATTGACCGCTTCACTGGGGGCGCTGGCAACGTTTGTCCTGATCGTTTTTAATCACCGGCGCAATCTGCTGGACTTTCGGAAAAGCAACCAGACGGCAAAGCAGAACACCTGACGGCACAATTTACAGAACCAGCTTTACGGCGTGATGCGCTTTCAGAGCTTCATATAAAGCGGTCCGGTGGGATTCACTCTCTACGGTAAGCTCCACGTTCAGAGAAACGTATTTAGCCGTTTCGCTTTCACGCGACAACGATATTCTGCACGAACGATCCTGGACGATGTCATAAATTGCGTTTCTCATTTGATCCTGATCCGTCCCGAAGACCTTATAAATCCATAAGCACGGATACTTTAATTGAAGTTTTTGCTTTCTAGTATTGATCATGATTTCACTATTCTTTTCCCCAAACCCGTCTTGTTTTGAAACTTAAATTAGTGAAGGCGTTAAACAGAGTCAAGGGGTTTCTCGGTCTGCCGGTTTTTAGAATTCACTTTGACAAGGTATGGCTACTCTGGTAATAATTCCCCCGTAATATCACTTATTGAAAGAGGCATTGTAAGGAGGCCGTATGCTGAAAAAATCAAATTCCGCACCATTAAGAAATTATTGTTTAATGTCTATTGTCCTGATGATTACTGTCATGTTTGTTGTGGGAATGGGTGTCACGCCGGCGCAGGCCGCGAAGAAGGCTGATGTGCAGAAAAGCATTGCGCCGCTCGTGGATATCAATAGTGCAACACAGAAAGAATTGGAGGATGTCAAAGGCGTAGGCCCGGCGACTGCGAAAAAAATAATTGCCGGCCGGCCCTACAAATCCGTTGATGAACTCTCCAGGGCGGGACTCAGTGCGAAAGCTATCGACGCAATGAAGCCCTTTGTCACAGTCAGCAAGGTGCAGGCAGCCCCTGTGACCGCAGCAGCCGCCAAAGCAACATCAGCGATAACGGATAAGAAAGCTGAAGCGCAGAAAGGAATCGCAGGCGGGTTGGTGGACATTAACAGCGCCTCTGAAAAAGAGCTGGAGGCTGTCAAGGGGGTAGGTCCGGCCACCGCGAAAAAAATTGTCGCCAATCGTCCTTATCAATCCGTAGATGACCTTTCGAAAGCGGGACTTAAGCCCAAAACAATTGAAGCATTGAGGCCTTTTGTTGCAGTTGGCAAGGCCCAAGCCGCTCCCATAGCCGCATCAGCGGCGAAAGCAGCGACCAAGGCAGCGGCGCCGGTATCGGCGGCGGCGACGGATGTGACCGGTGCGGCAAAAGAAGTGAAGGCGACCTCTAAATCGGCTTCCGCGAGCGCAGCGAAACTTGCTCCGGGCACGAAAATCAATATTAATACGGCGGATCAGGCGACCCTGGAGAAACTTCCGGAAATCGGTCCCGTAAAGGCTAAAGCCATCATTGACGGCAGACCTTATAAGACCGTTGAAGACGTCATGAAAGTCAAAGGCATTAAAGGAAAGACATTTGATGTCATCAAGGATTTTATTGTTGTCAAATAAGATTTGCACACACTAACCTGTAAAGGAGGAAGTAGGATGAGAAAAGTTTTATTTTTAGTATGCGCGTTTCTATTGGTTGCCACAATGGCGTTTGCCGCAGGACCCAAAACATATCAGGTCACCGGGCCGGTTCTGGAAATCAAAGGGGATATCATCGTTGTTCAAAAAGATACCGATAAATGGGAAGTGGCTAAAGATGCCGCGACGAAGGTTACCGGTGATCTGAAGGTAGGTTCGAAAGTCACCATTGAATACACGATGACGGCAAAGAAGATTGAGGTTAAAGAAGACAAGAAGGCGGACGCCAAAAAAGCGGATGCCAAAAAGAAAAAATAGGATAGTATCATTAATACCGGAATGAGGGGCCGCTCCCTGTCGGAAAGACGGCGGGGGCGGCCCTTTTCATTTACAGAACCGGGAGATTGACGATGGGTTTATTTGACGAAGTTGTATCAATTGTCGGGAAGCAGCTGGGCGGCGGCGGGCAGAACAGCTTGATGGAGCAGGCCATTGCTGTGATTAACAACCCTGAAACAGGCGGCCTGCAAGGGCTGATAGAAAAATTTCAGCCGGTGGCCTGGGAGAAATCGTATCATCATGGATCGGTACGGGGGCAAACCAGCCTGTTTCCGCCGAGCAGATCGTCGATGCTCTGGGTTCGGAAAAGATTAAGGAGCTTGCCTTGCAGGCGGGTATACCGGAGAGCCAGGTATCGGACAGCCTGGCCGGTCTTCTGCCCCGGATCATCGATCAACTGACCCCCAATGGTCAGATGCCGGAAGGGAATGCGCTTGTCGAGAGCATCGGTGCGCTGGCCGGAAAATTCCTGAAAGGATGATCCATTCCTGCCGACGAACCTGTATCGCACGCAAGCCTGATCAGATCCCTTTTGCCGTGGATACCCATGAAGTCTTTCCGGAATGCCTTCCCCAGAAGGGGAGGTGATTCCCGGGAGCATACAAGCCTCTGAGCCGAGCGGTTCAGCAAACATCATTGCCGATTGAAAAAGGCTGATTAAGAAGTTTATCCTTCCTCTTCTTAATCAGCCTTCGTTTTCAATCCCGCTTGAGCGGAACGAGCGTTAATTCCCTGTCGCTTGCTGCGAAATTCATTTCATGCCTCGACAGCTCGCTGCGAGGTGGTTGATTTGATACGGATATGCGATATTTTGCACGCAGGGCTTAAGGCAAGGGCGCTGCGGTGCCCGGCGTCAGAGCGCCGGTGGTCTGATTGATGGTATAGACCGAAATATTGCTGGAACCCGCGTTCAACGTATAGGCAAATCTTCCTAGCGGATCAATTGTAAAAGCATAGGGATTTGTTCCGGCGGCAAACGGCGTTCCGGTAAGCAGTGTCAGGGCTCCCGTGCCTGTGTCGGGGGGAGTGATCGTATCGATGGAATAGGCGTAGATATCATTGGAGGTATAATTTGCCGCATAGGCGTACTTGCCCCGCAAGGCAGCGGTTGTCGCGGTATTCGGGATAATCGAAAAGACGGATGGATTTAATCCCGTGGTCACGGCGGTTCCCGCTATTAACCCTCCGCTGAGTTGATCGACGATGAAGGGCGAGATGATGTTGCCGTCGTAATTTGCCGTATAGACGAATCTACCTGATGGATCAAGGATTGGAGCCTTTGGGGTCGCTCCGGTTACAAGCGCTATTCCCGCAGTCAGATTGCCGGTAACCGAATCAATGGCGAAGGGGAATATCGTGTTCTGAGCCGTATTGGTTGTATAGGCAAATTGCTTGGGGCCGGGGATGGTAGCTATCGCAACGGCAGTGGGATTAATGCCGGTTGTAGCCGCAGTCCCGGCGACCAAAGCTCCGGTCGTTTGATCGATGGTGTAGACAGAGATTGTACTGGAGCCGGTATTTGCGACGTAGGCAAAATTTCCCGTCGGGTCGATGGTGATCGCCGAGGGATTTGTGCCGGCGGCAAAGGGCGATCCGACGCCGATCAGCTCCGTCAAGCTGCCGGTAAGGGTGATGAGATAGGCCGAAATATTATTCGAGTTGACGTTAGGCACGTAAGCAATCTTCCCGGCAAAAGCTGGATTAACGGCTGTGGTCGGCATAATGGTTACGCTATACGGAGCGGTTCCGGCCGCAAACGGTGATCCGAAGACTTCCGTCAAGATGCCGCTCAAAGTATCAATCGTGTAGGCCGAAACACTGTTGGAGTTCAGATTTGTAACATAGAGGAAGCTGCCCGACGGATCAATCGTGGCGGAATTCGGATTGGTTCCCGCCGCAAAGGGCGATCCCGTCACCGCCGCCAGAGCGCCTGTGCCGGCATTGATGGCGAAAGCCGAAATATTGCCGGTTTTATAATTTGCCGCATAGGCGAATGTTCCCGGGGGGGTTACCACGAGCCGGGGCGGCGGCGCTATGCAGTTGATAAAGATATTATTGATTGGAGCATCATTGATGGTGCCCGCTCCGTTCATAACGACACAGGCTTGCGATGCAGCGGCCGGCTGGGTTTTGATCGTAACGGAGTAAGTGAGGCCGGTTGGAACCGCCTTTCCAAAAACGAATGTGCCGTTGTTCGAGACAATCAGATCATCGGTGCTATTGTTTTGCAGGACCAGTCCGCCGCCTACCATACCGCTGACCGTTCCTCTGATTGTATAGCTGTATCCTTCGTTACCGCTCCCGCAGGACGTCAAAAGCATCGCGAGAGCGATCATGCCTATTGACCCGGCGAGCAGGCTCGACAGGAATCCCGGATTCTTTTTCTTATCCCCAAACTGTGCCACCATTTTTCCCCCTTCAGTACCCCGTAATTTGGGATACACCGGCTTGACTCGTATTGATTTTTATATTGGAAATATATGTAGAATTGTCCGGTATGTCAATTAAATGTTGGCCCAAATCGTCTGTCGTCCTCAAACGATCGTGGCGCTGCCGGGACCGGGTAAAATCATGAAATGTCGAGCCCGAAAGGGAGGGGGATATCCATTTGACCTGATGATCTTGACCCATTAAGGGCCTGACGGCGGGAAGAACCTGTCACGATCGGTTATGCGTCCACGCGTTCCAATTCCAGAAGCATGAGTTTGATGTTGGACAACTTCCTGAGTTTGGCCCGAAGAACCGGCGAATCTTTTCTTTGCCGGAGGTCGTCCTCCGAGATATGGCGGTAGATGATATCGATCGTATCCTGAACATGCAGCATGAATTCATCCGCACGGATATTCCCATGGATCATATGATAAACCGCAATATTGTCAGGGATCAGCTTTTCCGTTTCGATGCGGGCTTTTTTGAGCCAGTCCAGTACGATCATGCAGAGCTGAGGTGTTATCGACGGGGCAAAATCCCACAGGATGAGGGCAAACATGAACTTCATGAACGGGATGTTGCTTCTGCAGAGCACCAGGTTTTCATATCGGGCGATAACCAGATTGACGATGAGCAGTAAAAGTCTATCGCCTTTCTCCGCTTTATTGCCCGTTGTCCGCAGATCATCCCGCAACCAGCCGATCGTTTTGAAAATACATTGGCTGACGTTTTGGAAAATGCCGCGAACGCCGGCTGATAATGCATTTATTTTGTTTCCCGCCGGTTTTCCCGTCGCGGACAGCAGGTCAATCAGGCACATCGTATAGCTGATCATGTAGAGGGAATTCAAAGCCTTTCCCGTTGCCGAAACCGTCATGCCTTTCAAAAAGGCATTCTGCGCGAGGTGTAGTTGGGCCAGGATGTCCGATTTTTGTATGTGGACCGGGCCTGTCGATTTTTTCTTTCGAAGAAATTTTAAGTATTTGATCGCTCTGCCGAAGCGAAGAATTCCGATTTCATGCCAGATATCGCTCTCCTGCCGGCAGTTGCTGACGATGAAATCGCCTTCGGCTTCGGCCCGCTCGAAGACGGAATCGGCAAAATAGAGATCGGACTGCATCTGGGCGATGTTTGAGCAAATGAGCAGACGCATCAGCCGGGCCGCCAGATTGAGCGGCTGTGAAAGCAGCAGGTGGGCCAGCACGGTATCCGCCTCATAAGGCATCTGCCGCGCGCGCAGGGCCTTGGCAATTTCGGTAAGCAGCAGGGCGCTTTGCGGGAAACGATGCATGGCCGTAATGGCGCCGAAAGAGCATTGTCCCGCAAACTCCGGGAAATGGAGCTCCCGTTTGAAAACTTCATACGATGGTTCCGAAACGGATCTGGGCAGCATCTTTTCTTCGAGCAGACACGGGATGTAATCATAATAGCTGTATGACAGAAAATTGCTGACCGACCAGAGATCGCCGCCGTAACCTGTGGTCTGATGATCGCCGCCGGCATAGAGTTCAAAACTCACTTTGACCGAGGCATTCAGAGCGCACAGGTGCGCAAAGTCGGTCAGGTAAATCCCCGATTCGGCACTGAGGCGGATATCCAGAATCCGCTGAATCGTTGCATTGGCCTGGGGCATCGCCCCCGTATGGATGATGATGACCAGCTTTTTCTGGGGACTGCCGGACGAGGAAAGCAGCCAGCGGGCGGCCATCTGATGGGCGATGGCCATCACATTGCGGATCGCTTCACTATAGAGCCGGGGTTCGTCCACCGGCCCCGGTTTTTTTGGCGCCCGCAGGTTGAAGGTGGTGGCGCCGACCGTTTCCATAATTTTTTTGTGGACGTGATTTTCCAAGCGGAGATATTCGATGCAGGCGGCCAATTCGTTTTTAAGCCAGGTCACATCCGACGGTATGATGATTTCACCCTGTCCCTGCAGGTGAAAGGTGATTGTGACGCCGGCCGTTTCCGAGGGCGTTTCAATGCTATTTTCCGGATTTTCGGGGAGGTCTAAAAGCAGATCATAGTGCCAGTGGAGATCCGGATATTTCTGTGCCAGCTTGAAAGCCAGAATCCTCACGAGCGCCCGTTTCTTCGGCGTATTGACCACAAATCGTTTCTTAAGCCGGGTGATCATGGACGCCTGAATTTCGGGCCAGGACAGCTCCCGCCCTGTGATTTCCAGTTGTGCGATCAAGGCGTTTACGGACAAATTTCCCGTAAGCTTCTCCAGAACGTCCGGGAAAGTCAGCCCTGCCGGAAGCCCGTGGCCGGCATCCGGGCAGCTGTTCTTTTCCAGAAAGGCCACAAAGGCCGCTTCGGTATTGGCGTCGATGATCGAATGGTCGAAGGCGTACTTGACAATGCCGGGGATGGCACGGCGGGAGATGTCCCGGTCGTTTTCCTTGAAATCATTAAAACTCGCGACGCTGGGAAAAGCAGAGAGCAGGGATTCAATGATCATACGGCATCCAGCCTTTTGATTTCTTTGATTTATTGTATTAGTTGCATAAATCCGGCCGGGTTTCAATATAATTTTTGATCGCACCGGCCAAAGCGGCAGCTTACGAATGGATTATGGAATGATGTTCGGCCCTGATATGCAAAGCGATGTCGCGGACGCTGTTCATGACAGCGGCGAGGTCGATCGTCAGCAGGCGGCGATTCTCCATCACCATCTTTCCGTTGATGATGCTGGTTATCACGTCGGCGCCGCGCGCGGCGTAAACGAGCTGGGAATACGGATTGTAAAGAGGCGTCAGGTGCGGCTGGTTCATGTCGATGATGATGATGTCCGCCTGTTTGCCGACTTCGATTGAGCCGGTGAGGTGATCAAGCCCGAGGAGGCGCGCGCCGCCGATTGTGGCCATTTGGACGACCGTTTCGGCGCTCATCACCGTGGGGTCAAGCCCCGTGACTTTATGAATTTTGGCCGCGGCGTCCATCTCCCGGAAGAGGTCCAGAGCGTTGTTGCTCGCGGAGCCGTCCGTGCCGAGACCAACCGTTACGCCTTTTGCAAGCATCAACGGTACGGGCGCGACGCCCGACGCGAGCTTCATGGAGCTCATCGGATTGTGAGAAATGCCGACGCCGAGATCCGCAAAGAGCGCGATGTCTTCGGCCGTGAGCCAGTTGCAGTGCACGGCGATGGTCCGGCTGTCGAGCACTCCCAGATCGTAAAGATGCTGCACCGGCTTTTTGCCGTAGCGTTTTTCAATCGTAGCGATCTCGTCTTTGTTTTCCAGAAGGTGCGTCAGATAAAGAATGCCGGCTTCGCGGGCCGCCGCTTTTACGTTCACCAGGGTTGCAGGCGAGCAGGTATAAGGCGAATGGCAGAAAAAAGCGGGCGTGATCATCGGCGTGTGAGAAAGCCAGCGCTTCACGAACCTCTCGGCCGCCGCCATCATTTTTTCATATTTCGGATTGTCCGGCGTGGCGAAATCGGCGAATCCCTGGGATACGACCGCACGCATGCCGCAGGAGTGCAAGGCTTCCGCAATTTGATTTTCGAAAAAATACCCGTCGCAAAAAGTTGTTGTTCCCGAAAGGATCATTTCCGCCATAGCGAGCAGTGAGCCGTCGTAAACCATTTTTTTGTTCACGAAGCGCGCCTCCATCGGAAAGATGTGATGATTGAGCCAGTCCATGAGCGGCAGATCATCCGCCAGACCCCGAAAGCACACCATCGGCAGATGTGTGTGCGTGTTGACCAGTCCGGGCACGACGAGGCAGCCGCGCGCATCGATGATTTTGGAGGCTCGGCTGCGGCTGTCTTTGCCCACGAACGTGATGCGGTCCGCCGTGATGCCGAGGGTTGCGTCGTGAATGATTTCCATGGTCGGAGACAGGGTCAGCAATGTTCCACCCTGGATGACAATATCAAAATGGTCGGGTTGCATCGTTTCGTCTTTCCTCATCAGTTGAACTCGAGTTTATAGTAGATATCGACGCCGCTTTGCGTGCCTGTCTGCGTTTCCACCTGCCAGTGTTTGGAAATATCGTAGCGCAGAAGAAATAAGTTGCTGCCGGAAAACAGTGACCGGCCATAGCTGATATACAATTCCGGCGTCAGGTACTTGCCCACAACCATCAGGGTTTCCGACACGTTTTCCGTGCCCGTGCCGGTGGGTGTGACATTCATGCGCTTATATCCCATGTGGCTGTTTTGCTGTACGACGTCCGTAGATAAATCCAGCGAACCGAGTCCCAGACGGTTTTTGATTTTGTCCACCAGACTTTCGGACTGATTTGCGGATAAAAGCGCACCGGCCGCCGTCGCGAGCAAACCAATCTGTTTTGCGTCTGAGGCGAGCGGATGACCCAGGACGATATAAGCCAGGATGTCCGTATCCTGCATGGCGGGTTCCGAATACAATTTGACGAGCGGATTAGGGAGGATGCCGCTGACGGCAACACCGGCGCGAACGTCGCCCACCTTACGCCACGCCAGGATATCAAGGGACGGCCGGTTAATCGGCGTACCGGTGTAAAACAGGCGTCCGCGGATGATCTCCAGATTGACCCCGTACGTGCGGAAGCGGCCTTTAACCACGCGGATTTCTCCGCGGCCGGTGATCTTTGATGGATCCTGGAATTGAAGATCGACGCTGCCGCCCAGCTGCGCGTCGATGCCGGACGCCTTGAACTGGACTTGCTCGCCCAGGATCATCCTGACCTGAACGTCCAGATTGATCGGCAGCTTTTTGTCCACAGGTTTCGGTTTCCCCTCCCGGATCACATCCGGGCTTGCCGCGACGGGCTCATGGGATTGCGACCCGATGATCTGAATCGCCGGAAGCAGAATTTCACCGCGGACGGATAATGCATCCCGCGTTCCCGAGAAGGTGAGCCTGGGCGAGGCCAGCACCTGGAGTTCCGGAAAGTAAACAGCCTGAAAGCGCTCGCCGTTGATCTTTCCTTCATAACTTTTCACCTGCATTCCCTTCATCCGGATGAGCGCCGATCCTTCGATCGCGCCCGGACCGGAAGCCGCATGAAAGGAATCGATGTGAATGGCATTCTTATCGAAGCGGGCGGCGATCCGGGCGTCTTTGACGGAGATGCCGGCAGTCGGCAGATAGCCGCCCGCATTGGATAAGCGGATGGTTCCTGTTGCCTCGGGTTCATCCCAATTGCCGCCCACTTTCAAATCCAGATCAAGATCACCGTGACTTTCCTGGACCAGCCCCGGGAATAAAACCCCGAGGGCGCCTTTTTCCCGGAGCTGCCCGCCAAGCGATGCCTGGAGACTTCCCCGGTGATCGACGGCAACCGGCAGCCTCGCGGCAATCGGCAGAAGGAATCTGCCCTGAAGCTTTCCATAGTCCGCCATGGTCAGCGCGATGGTGCCGACGAGCGCTTGGTCGTGCCAGTTCCAGTCAAGCGCTGCATCGCGCAGGCCGATGCTCACATCGCCTTTCTGCCCCTGCCAGTGGATTCTGGACCGGTTAAGCGTCGTGTGGCCCGTGAGAGAAAAACGATGATTCGGCAGGAGTTTGCCTTTCGCGTCACCGGCCATCTGTCCTTCCAGTCTGGCGCGTCCGGGCAGCCGTCCGGAAAGAGGCATCAGATCAAATCCCTGCCAGCGCAGATCCAGATCTCCTTCGTCCGGTACGGCAAGAGCGGCCGGCCGGGCTGAGGAAAATGAACCCTGCAGTGTCCCGCCGGAAGCCAGCTGCATATTTGCTGCGGCCCGGATGCCCTGTTCATCTGCTTTCACAGTCATGTTGCATTGCCGGATGTCGACGGACTGCCCCTGCGCCTGAAAAGTCCCCGCCAGTGAAAATTTTCCATTGAGCGCAATTTGATTCCGGGGCAGGAAGCTTAAATGGACACTGCCGCCGCTTGTACCGCTCAGGTGTTCCTCATTCAACCAGAAATTGATGCGCGACAGATTCAGATTATCCCAGTCGAGCGCCAGGGAGCCTGTGAGCGGTTCCCATTTTAAGGCGGCGGACAGCCGGAACATCTCCTGGCCCCGGCCCGCAAACACCAGCGGATCGAGCGTCAGGCTGTCCGATGTAATGGATAGTGCTGCGGGTTCGGTGAGTCTCCAGGGACCGGCACTGTCCGTGCCGAAAAGACGCAGAATTTTACCCTGCCAATTGTTCTGACGATAGGCGCCGGATAAAGCCAGGTGCGCCTCCTCGCGGCCGCGGCGCGCCACTGCCGTGAGCGTATGAGCGGGCAGCGTTCCTCCGGCCTGCAGAGTCACGAGGTCCGCCGCCAGGGTTCGATAGTGAAGTGTGTTGAAGGTCGCATTGAAAGACAGAGGCGATTTTTCCTCATCTTTCATGGCCGCGGTAATTTCCGCCGATTTGACCGACAACCCGTCGGCGCTGAAATTACGGGCCTCGGCAGAAAGAGCACCGCTGGCCCGACCGTTTAGCCAGCGTGCCGAACCTCGTGCCGCCAGCGATCCTCCGGTTTGCGGAATGAGACGCGACAGATCGCTCACGCGTGCGCTGAAGTCCACGTTGCTCTTAACGGGACCGCTGGCGTTAATCTGAAAGCCTTTTCCCTGAAGGGCGAGCCTAGCGATCCGGATATCGTCGCCCGTAAAAGCGGCGCGCACCTCTCCGGTCAGCTCCTGCCCGTGCAGTTTGCTTTGCAGCAATTTGCCGATGACTTCTCCATCGGGCGGTTTGTCTTTTGAAAGCGCCACTTTGCCGGAAAGGTCAAAATGAATTATCCCCGTCCAGTCCGGATCGATCTGGGCCGGATCAAGGTTGCGGCCGGAAATTGCGCCGTTTGCCGTAAGGCCGTTTTGCCAGGTGACGTTGAGGTCGCCGCTCAGAGTGCCCTTGAGGGTCGAGCCCCGGAGGGAGCGGATCGTTACGCCGGCGGCGTTTCCCGAATAGTCGGCGGCCAGTCGGACCGATCGCCAGGTTTTCCCCTGATGGGCCAGTGTGGCATGTCCTTCATACTGCCTGGGGGTTCCGGCGAAGGTTAAGGTTCCGAAGAGTCCGAGCGGTATGTTCAATTCACGGGAAAGATCCCAATCGATCGCTTCTGCCCGCAGGTTCAGAAAAGGCTGTGGCCCGCTAACCGTCAGCATGCCGTCCGCCGTGATGAGTCCTCTCCTGCCCGTGCGGGTGAGGCGCATTTGCTTTATGGGAAAACCCGCCTGCGTCGTGCCGGTCTCCATGGCGAGCTGCCACTGGGGCTGTTTGCTTCGGTTGCCGGAGAGCAGAAGATTCCCGGACAGTTCACCTGTGCTTTTTCCCGGTCCGAATTTTCCAATGAGCCGGAATGAATCCATGCCGGCAAAAAGTTGAGCCGGGGTTGCGGTCAGATCCGTCATGAGGAGCGGGCGGCCGAAACCAGCCAGCAGATTTCCCCTGGCGACGCCCAGGTCGGAGACGATATGGAGATTGCCGACAGAAAGTTGTGAGTTCCGGAAGATCATGGAGAAGGAGATCGTCTTAATTTTTACCGGTTGGTCGTCCAGACGTCGATACAGCAGGTTTGTGATTTCGCCGCGTTCGATTTCACCGCTGAAAAAGGCGATGACGCCTGTTGCCCGCGGCCAGACCAGCGTCGGCGGTGTATCCGGCGAATTATCCCGGATGGACACATTCGCTGCCGAAAGATGCCGGATGCTCAATTGACCGGCCGCGAGATCAAGCGGCCGGGCGTCAAACTCCAGGCGTTCGATCCGGATGGCGCCTTTTGGCCAGGTGATCTCCGTGTTTTCCAGGCGCAGCGTTCCCGCCAGACGTCCCTCAATTTTATGTGCGGAAATTCGAATGTCCGTAAAGCTCGAAACCATGCTAAGCAATTGTTTTGCTCCGCTTGTCGTTCCGAAAAGCCAGGCGGGCAGGGCAAGGCCGATGAAGAGAGCTGCCGCCATAGCGGCGAAGATGAAATAGGTGAACGCACGTTTCAAAATTCAAACCCTACCGTAAAATGGATTCGATAGCCGGGATCATCCACGGCGATCTGTCGCGCGACAGACAAATTCAAAGCGCCCACCGGCGTAAAGTAATGGAGGCCGACGCCCGCCGCCTGAAACAGGGTGATATCGGCAAACGAATCAAAAGCATTGCCGGCGTTATAAAAGACGGAAACCGCCCAGTCCTCGAAGATTGCCCGCTGCAGTTCCACGCATCCGGTCAAAAGATGCTTGCCGCCGACGACATTTCCCAGGATATCACGCGGGCCCAGCGACTGATAGGCATATCCGCGGACGCTTTGATCGCCGCCCGCAAAAAAACGCAGCGACGGCGGAAGATCATTGATCGGATCTGAAAAGAAAGTAATTCCCGCCTTGGCGCTGGTCTGTAGAGACAGGCGCCAAGGTATCGGGAGGATATGACTGGCTTCGCTGATCAACTGCAGCAACTGGGTGGTCGACCCCAGAACAGGATGCGTACCGCGCAGATCAAGGGCATAGCGGAAACCGCGGGTGGGTCTGACGAGATTGTCGTAGTGGTTGTCGGAAAAACGGACGCCGGGCAGAACGTAGCGCGAGGTGGAATCCTGAATGCCGATCGTGAATTCTTCCTGCTGGAATTTCACGTACGCCGTACCCAGCTTCTGATCGCCGAAGCTGTTTGTCCGGGCCAGTTCCAGCGCGATGACCCGACTGCTGTAGGTTGTGATATTCTCCTTCTGAAGGTTGATCCGGACGGACGTAAAGGTCCGGAAATCCTTGTCGCTCGGGATGATGTAAGCGGTCGCGAGTCCTTGAAGCCGCTCTGAAATATACAGATTGGAATCCAGTTCATGCCCCTTGTGCAGCAGGTTGAGATCGCGGTAGCGCAAAGCAAAGCGTGCACCCGTATCCGTTCCGTAGCCGACACCAGGACGCAGGCTTCTGCGCGGGAGAGATTTCAACAAAATACGAATGGGTATTTTGTAATCCCGCGCCTGGGGCTTTTCCGCGAGAAGGGTCACTTCGCGGAACCGTTCCGAATTGTTTAACTGAAGTTGAGATTCGGCGAGCTTCGTTTGAGAGAAGACGTCGCCCGGAACGAACGTGAGATAGCGGCGTAAATAGGCATCGGGGTAATCCGGAGCACCTTCGATCGTGATATCCGAAAAGAAATACCGCTCGCCCGTTTGCAGGACCAGATCAATCCGCCCGGTCTTGTCGTTTGCGTCGACGTGAATTTCATGAACAGTGTATTCGGCATCCAGATAGCCGAGTTCCTGTGCCCTTGCCTGCAGCACCTGCTTGGCCTCCTCATAGCGTTGATGCAGTAAAATGGAACCCTTCTGCAGCGGGAAAGCGGCAGCGAGCGCTATAAGCGATGGTTCGGATGCGCCGCTGCCGGCAACGGTGACGCGGACATCCGTAAGAATTACGGGCTGACCGGCTTCCACTTTCACCCTCACGCGAAATGTATCGGGCGTGGGTGTCTCCAGGGTAACGGTGACCTGTGCGGAATAATACCCGAAGGGTTCCAGGGCGGCGAGCACTTTTTGATCCGCCTGGCGGACAAAGCGTTCCAGCCAGAGTTTGTCCACTTTCCCGTCCGCGACCAGACCCGGGGGCAGGACAAGCGCGGCCAGGACATTCTTTTGCCCGGCCCCGATGACGCCCTCGACAACAATTTCCACCGGTTCGGCGCCGTGGGCTATTGCGGCAAATCCCGGTCCGCAAAAGAGGCCCGCGAGAATAATGATCAAGAAAAGTCGCCGCAGACAAAGCCGCTGGATCGGCAAGAACTGACCCGGAATTACGGCTGCCCCGCTCTTATTATGAAACGACGGCTCCGCAAACCGTCTGCTGATGATTTTAACCGGCCTGTATTGTGTGTTCATTCGCCATTTGACCTTGTTTCCCGCTGCAACACCATGCAGATTTGTATAGCGATTACGGGAAAAATTGGGCTTCTGAAAGTTTAAGGCATGCCTCGGGGGAATGCAAGAGGTGTTGTACGCCGACAGGAATAAAAAACGCGTTTCCGGCATGCCTGTTCAGCGTCGCTCTCTCCCTGCCGTCGTGCGTATCTCCATCCCTTCCGGAATTTTAAGGATTGGGCGGCTATGCAGAGTCGCCGGTTGCAAATGCAGCCAGGCGGCGTCCGGCGATGAAGTCAAAAAAGAGAGCCTGGCGGGAGCCGGTGCAGATGACCCGGAAAGCTTCAATCCCGCTCACGGGCGGGACGAGCGTCAATTCCCCGTCGTTTGCTGCGAGGTCGTTGATTCATTTCATGAGGTATTTTTATGCGGACGTCATTGTGTGACTGTCAACAGAGCGGATGTCTTATTCCCCCACATGTTACAGGTGGCTTTAACCTGGAAAGTATCTTCCTCGATAGCGGGAATTTTATATTGATAGGTGAAGGTTTTTCCTGTCGGTTGTTCGTTATACGTGTTGATGCTCACAACGGCGCCGTTCTTCCTGATCTCTATATACTTGATATGATGCGAACCCTTCAACATCGTGTCGTGTGTAACCGTTACACTCAGGGTTTGTGTCGCTAAAGTATATTTAAGCACAATGCTTTCCGGGGGCGTGGCATAGCCCGCCCGCGGGTACAGGCAGGCGATCAGCATCATGATGCATAGGTATGAGAATAAGCAGGATGCTTTGAAATATTTATTCATTTCTTCCCCTCTCATTATTTAATCCCGCTTAAGCGGAACGAGCGTTAATTCTCCGTAGCTTGCTGCGAAGTGGTGGATTTTCCGGCCAGTCATCATCGGTCAGCCGGGGAATTTTGCATCCAAAAGCGTACCGCCGATCAGCCCCAGCAAAGCGCCGCACAGCGAGGCGATCAACGCAAGCAAAGTGAAAAAGACATGCGTTCCCGCCATCAGGAGCGGCCCGTGGAGGGCGAGGAGGGCCATCACAACGGCGACGACGAAAAAGATCAGTCCGAGGATGATTTTTTTTGTGAGGAGCTGCGTATTGACTCTTCTAAATCTTAAATTGCCGTCCATAAGACCGGTGGCAATGGCCCCGATCAGGAAGAACGGCAGCAGGACAGCCAGCACTTTCATCGTGGACGCAATCGGGATCTGAAGGTCGGCCGGGGCGACAAACGCGACGAGAGAAAGAAGGAAAAGCGTAAGCGCGAAGGCCTGCGGAAAATGAACCGCAACGGGATGAGTATGCAGATCGAGAATTCTTCTTCTTTTGATGGACACGGGATGTTTATAGGGTTCAAACATCTTGGCGGGGACGCCGCAAGCCGGACAGACATCTTTGATTTTTCCCTGATCGGTAACAAAGCCGCACGCTTTACATTTCATCAGGTTCTCCATAGATTCCCCCTCTCCATGAAATTTAGATCATGAAAAAAATGATACATGTGCCTTAATTCAATGTAATCGCCGATCAATGACGTGCAAAGTCCATCAACGATCAATCAGCAAAAACTTTACCCAAAATATAAAATCAGATAACTCCATTCGATGTCAAGGGAATTCATGTCTGCCTTATTTATTCGTCATACCCCGGGGAGCAAGAGAGCCTTTGATAGCGGGTCTTCGGGCCCCTTGCGATGTCAGTTATTTTGTGTGGGCGTTGTTCTGGTAAATCATTTACTTTGTGATCATCAGTAGCAATGGCTTTCGCTGTGGGATTATTTGCCGTCTGCCGGCCGGAGATATGGATCGCGTCTTCTCGGGACAAATATAAAGATTGAAAAAAGACAGGCAATTTTATATTCTTCCGGCACTTTAATCCCGCTCACGCGGGACGAGCGTTAATTCCCTGTCGCTTGCTGCGAGATGGTTGATTTCAGGAGGTGGTTCTGGACGTTACTCCTTGCCCCTATTCAATTCGACTTCATCGTCGGATGCCATTTTCTCTTTCCGGCCGTGACGCTCGCTGCCTCGCTGGCGGTGCTGATTTCCGGGGCATTGCCTGTCGTGAAAAAAATGAGTGCGTCGAAAGATCCCCGGTCTTTTTCGCGAGACCGCTTAGTTGATCTTTGCCGTCGGCGCGTTATCCTGCGAATGCGACGTGGAATGTGCTTCGGGTGAAAGATTGTGATTGTTGATCATTTGAATCGTTGGAAGAATTATTTCAGCCGTCCGGTTTGGGAAACTGTCTTCGGCGAGCTCCTGCTGCTCGATGAAAATACGCCGGAGATGGAGAAAAAAATCCGCGGGGATGATATCATTCTGAAGGTCCTGAGCTGTAAAACCGTCGATCCGCAGAATGAGCGGGTGGAGCCGGAGTCACACCGGCGCTACCTGGATATCCATACATCGATTATCCATGAGGAAAGAATTGACTGGTTCCCGGCGGCATCTCTCACGGTCGTTAGACCGTATGATGAAATCGAAGATGCGGTTTGCTATGAAAATCCGCAATCGGCTCGCACCGGTATCGTGATGCACCCGGGTCTTTTTGCCCTGTTCGGTCCTTCTGATGCGCACATGCCCGGCCTTTGTGCGTCAGGCTACCCCGAGAATATAAAAAAAGCCGTCATGAAGATCCGCATCGATGCACCGCTTTGAGCGGCGGATTTTCCCGCTTTGTGTTCTGAGAATCAGTGAAATACCGAATCTGCATACTATAAAGTAACGTCTGTTTATTTGAAAGCGCAGGGCAAAAATATTCCGCAACATGATTCATGCGGATTATTCCGGGATCGCAATGAATCTCCGGTAAGCAGCGCTGCCGAAAACGCCCGGTGTTCATCACAAATTCACAGGGGCATTCATTTGCGTCTTTCTAAAGAATGCAATCGTTAAAAACTCCGCCATGGCTAAAGAGTTCCGGTTTTTGCTTGTAACGTTGCAGGGCAGGTGTTAGTTGGGATCGCCCAGACCGGCAACATAATCGTGGATGATCTGGTTGGTGCAGACTTCATAGTATTTCCTGGACGTCGCACGGGTTATCCCGAGTGTGTCGGGATCGACTTCGTAGACGAGAGATTCGCGAATGGCCAGCAGCTGGAACGTCCCGCTGATCGTCGGCACCTTGCCGGTATACAGTTGAATGTCCTCACCGTATTGGGCTTTGAAGGTTATCCTCGTTAAATTGATTTCGCGGGAGAGTTTGGCAAAAGCTTCTTCGCTTAATTCAATGCCGTTGATGTTATAACGCAGGGAGTGGTCATCCGTTTCGTCATCATCTTCGCGGCTATTTTTAAATACGTAAAGATTATACAACGGGTTGCGATCCGTGAGACGGCTGCGCAGATTCCTGCTGCAACTCGATAACCGGTCGGCCATATTGATTGCCGGCGAGATCATGATCGGGGAGTTGCCGTCAAACAGGTAAGATGGCGGTTCCGGGCTGTAACAGATGCCGATTCCCAGCTCCAGGATGGGCAGATTATTTTCCTGGTTTTTTATATTGTAGCGTTGAACGATCTGGAGGATTCGCATGGCCAACCCGCAGGCGCGGGCCACGCAGTACCACCCCTGCGGGATGTCCTCTTTTTCAGAAATGGACAAAATAATGGCATCCCCTTCAATAAATACTTTGACAGCCTCATAATTCCAGAGAATTTCCGAAATCGGGTCGAAGAAATTAAGGCTGAAATGTGATGCCGGATTGAGCCCCCTGGCTCTCATACTGTTGTTGATATTGATTGAACCGCGAATGTCGGCCTTGATAATGACATGGTCCATGACCGGATTTTCGTCTTGCACGCGCTCGGCCGGAAGCAGAAATTCGTAGAGCGACCGGTTCCCGCGGGAGAGTTGCAGGATCTTGTCCTCGGTTACCAGGTTGATGGCTGCCATGCTTTCATTGAGGATACGCGCATTATAACGATCCCGGTGATAGCGGGAAAACGCTTTGAGAAAATTGAATACATGCCGCTTTTTTTCGGAAGCGGAAGTGTATCTCACCCTCTGAGCGGCTTGTTTAAGAGGGCCCATCGTAAGGGTGTCTCCATAAACGGACCGCCGATGCTCCAATTGCCGGGTAATGGATCTTCTCGACCAGATATTGGCCAGAAACTCCCTGATGAGTCTCGGTTCCATCGGCGGGCAATAGACGCCGGTTATCGCTTTAACTTCAAGAGCCGCAATGATCAGTTTGAGCAGGCCGGCTTTCTTAAACGCCCGGTAAAAGAAATCCAACAGGCTCTGCTGGCGTTTGATCACCTGCCGGAGCTCGCTAAGCCTGTCGGCCGATCCTTTTGAACTTTTTTCTCTTTCGAATTGCTCTCGCGAGTCAAAAACGTTGAACATCAGATCAATGCTGTCGGTCTCCATGATCCATTGATCGTAAATACTCCTCCGGTCGCCGCCGTCCGTCTGCGGCGGGGTCACGCCATGCCGGTTTAGACCGGCTGCGGCCATTAAGTCGTAAATAATTGCCAGAACAGTGTCATAGTTGTCCGGATCGCCGGCGTGTTTGCCCAGAAGGACGTATTCGTCGATGAGAAAAAAATCATCGGAGGGATTCGCAGTGTGCAGGACAGGATTGTTGAAAAAAACATCCGGCAGAATTTGCTCGGATCGAAAATGCGTTTCCCGCATCTCACGCAAGTTTTTCGTTTGAATGTCCATGAGCAGTGAAAATAACTCTTCTCCGGCCTGCCGGATGATGCGATTTTGATTCAGTTTGACTTCAGTCAGCTTCTTCCGGGCTCTGAATTCTTCATGGTCCGCCTGTTTGGGCGAAAGCTGATACGAATTGATCTGCCGTTCAAAGAACGCCACGAGATCTCTGAATTGGCTTTTAACCTCTTCCAAAAACATTTTGGAGAGGGCGACCTGACCGAGGTAATCTATCCGATGTTCGCCTTTGATTTTGGCTCTGTTGATGGCGTCCTGCAGAACATCCGCGCACAGGTGTTTCAGATGATCCTTTTCACTTTCACAGACGTCTCTTTTGTAGTCCGGGAAATAGAAATCCGCATGGCTGTGCTTGATGATGATCCCCCACGCGGTCTTTTCCAGAGTATTGGAAAGCTGCGGGCTGATGCGGACGTCGATATGGATGTTGTCCACGCCGAAAACCAGTCCGTCCAGGGTAATGTCGACGAGATAAGGCTTCAGGGGCAGATCCTTGAGATCTTGCGGCTTACTCAATGACTGGAAAATGTTCAGCATACGATACATACATCCGGGCCGTTAATTATTTCTGCGATGGTTCTCAGTGTCACGCGATTCATCCTGCTTTCCCCTGATCGAGGGGTAAGGCGGTCTCTTTTAAGGTTTTTCACGCGGCGCCCGAAGCAAGAGACGCTCGGAAAATACAATCAGACCCGCGAAAACTTACGGACAAGACAGATACACTACTTGCTTCCGAGTTGCTCCTTGAGCTTGGCGCGATTCTTAATGGCGTCGTTGACGCGGCCGAGCGCCAAAGTAATATCATCATCCGGTTTTCCCAGGAGTCGATCCGACTGCTTATAGAGGGACAGCGCATTTTCCAGATCCCCCCGGCTTTCCGCGCAGACCCCCAGATTATACAGCAGGGCATGAGAGCCCGCGGCCAGGTTGCGGGCGTCCCCCCAGAGCTCGCAGGCGTTGTCCATGCGGCCTTTGTCGGCGTACTCCATGCCGCGCTTGAGTTTGTCGATCGCCTCTTTGGAAGCGATGCCGTCCGTGGAATCCATCAGTTTGATTTCCCGGGTGATGTAGTAAGGCGCTACGTCGCGGCGGAAGTCTTTTTTGACCCGTTCTTTCGCCTGTTCCAGAAGAACGATTTCACTCTGAACCGGCCGCGTATCATCACAACCGGAGGAATCCGCCATTGCAGTCAGGCTGCGGGCATAGATAACCCGGCCGGTTGCGACATCCACCAGCCGCGGCGCCGCGGCAAAATTAGCAATCCGTTTCACGCAGTGAACATTGTAATAACGCCATTGAATGCAGGCGCCCTCGTAGACGCGTCCCTTGTCGTCCCTTTTCTGTTCATAGCGCGTACAGGTTTGCCTTCTTTCCGAATAATGACTGTCGTCATAGTTGTTGCGGGTGACGATGCCGGTGTATATTCCCTGGGCGCCGACGAGTTTGCCGAGCTTTACAGCGGTCTTCTCATCCACCAGTCCGCTTTGTGAAAACTTCATTTCGCTGACCACCTTGTCGATGGAGGCCCGATCGACCAGCGTAAAGTACTGTTTGTCGTCGATTCCCACTCCCGCGATGACGCTCTCCAACTCTGCGGCAAACTCTCTTCCGCCGGGGCCCGAAAAGGGCAGGACGGCAACGGCTTTGGTCAGCGAAGCCTCATGGTATTGCGCCGGCTGAAGCATGTTGATGCGAATTTTCGTCGCGCAGCCGGATAACAGGGTAAAACCGATGCAAAAAGTAATGAGCATAAGAACGTTGTGATGTCTGAAAAGTCGGTGCACCATAAGGCATGTCCTCTCTGTCTATTCGTCAAGATCAATGGATGATTTGGTTTTCGCTCTGCGCCGGGTTTCTTTTGCCGAATATTTCTTCAGGCAGTCTTCGTCTTTCAGGACCAGCGAGCATTCCAGGTAATCGGTGATCTCTACGATGCAGCCGCGAATGACTTTGCCGGTGGGCGTCTTGGCCTGTTTGCCCAGAGAGCCGGACAATCCCGGAACCATCCCCGACGGACCGCTTACCCGCATGCCGCCGGACGTGGACGTTGCTTCAACCGTCCGGGTATCGACGATCTCTCCGGTTTCCGCATCCACGACCTTCAGGTCCACGGCAATATAGGCGGTCTTCTTGCCGCCGCCGAAGGAGAATCCGCGGTAATTGACTCCGCCGCCGTCGCTACCGCTTTCTTCAAAGGCCGAAACCGTGGCGGCGACCAGATATTGTGCGACTTTGATTCGTCCCGTCTTCAGCTTTGTCGATGAATCCACCATGCCGGATTCGCTCAATTGCTGTTCGCTGACAACTGACTTCAACTCCCGACGTTCCAGAACGCGAAATGATTTGGTTGATGCGAGTTCGTTGATGAGCAGGTCCTGCAGTTCTGTCGCCGTCGACCCCGACCACCAGGGAGCATGGGCGGTATTCGTGAAGCGGAGCACGCCGATGCGCGGTTTTTCCTGAGCGAGCGCAGCCGTCGCGCCCGCCAAAATCAATAAACTGATCATTACGAAAAATATTTTTTTCATGACGCAGGTCCTCCCGGATTCAGTCAAGCATTAGTCGGTTTGCTTCGAATAGTCCAACGTCAGCGAGTAAGGGGAAAAGTTAACGAGCCTGAAGTCACCCTTTTGCTTGATGCTGTTGGCCAGGTAAAGCGTGTTTTCAGGATAGCTCACCATGAAAGATCCCATGGCCTTTTCTTCCACGGCCGACACCCAGACGATACTTTGCAGAAGGGATTTTACTTCCAGCACGGTTTCCAGATCGCGCACGCCGTTAATCTGGACGGCCACCTTTTTCGTATTTCCTTGAATATACTCTCCGATTTTGGCAAGCAGAGCCGGCGCCAGATTTTCCGCCAGTTCCTTCATGGCTTTTGCTGCAGCGTCCTGGGTCGAATTGGCAAGCGCCTTGGCTTCTTCCGTGCCGACGGCCAATATGTCCATCTGGCCCGTTTTGTTGTTTTTGGAAATGATCCGATAGTTGAGGCGTACCGTGACATTGTTGAAAGGCATGGACAGGCCATAGCCGATATTTTCGCCTTTTTTAGTGGAAATCGTGTAGTCCACTTTCCCGATAATGATCAGGTTGGACAAGAATTTATACATCATGCTGCGCAGGGCGAGTGTTTGGCCGGAACGCACGGCGCGCTCGACGTCCAGCGCACCGATGGTCTGTGTGGGAGCGACATCGACCACGGTGTAGCCCTGTTCGATCATTTTGGCGACCAGGGTTTCGGAAAGAATGTTCTTTTCTTCGAACTCATCGCCATGGAGGCCGGGTTTGCGGGCAGGGATAAATAAGGCAATGGAACTGTTCAGACCCAGTTGGGATACTGCGTCCCGGGCGCGAGAAGGTTCCACGCAGGCATTGATCTTAACCGTCAGGATATCGTCTTTGATGTTTTCGCTTAAGACATTGTAGCTTTTTACCACGCCGCCCGCTTTTGTTTTGATCACATCTTCCACGAGGGTGAAGTTCTGAACAAAACTCTGCGCCTTGATTTCAGCCCCGACAACTTGTTCGATGGCCGTCCACTTGGCCCGGGCGACGGCTTCCATTTTGGCTGACGGCGTGTCATTCCGAATGACCAATGCTTCGCCGCCGGCATTGATGCACTTTACCTGGGCTCGCGCGCTGGTTGCTGCAAGGCAAAGGAAGAGAAGAAGAGCGAATAAACAAGCGTGCAATTTCATTGTTCCACCTCGCATGGCGTCATCAGGTTTCTTTGAAAAAAACAAAGCCGTACATCTATGAAACTCTCGGTACCCTAGCATAAAGCAAATCGATTTTCAAATTGCCAATACGAAAGGACGCCTCGATGCCGGTATGTAAGTTTTAGCCCCGGCATTTCGGGGTTGATCTTGGGATTTTGGCTCTAAAACGGGAGAATCTGTATCACTTACCGATGCAGAAACTGGAGAAGATTTTATCGAGAATATCGTTCTGAATCTTCCTGCCGGTGATTTCATCAAGAGCGTCCAGGGCGCAGCGGACTTCAAAAGCTGCGATTTCCGGGGAATGGCCTGCAGCAAGCAAATCCACGGCTGCGGTCAGATTGGCCAGTGCTTTTTCCAGCGACTGTTTGTGGCGCAGCTGTGTGATCATGTATCCGTTGTCCGATGCCGCGGAGCTCGGCGTGAAAGCAGCACATGTAGCCGTTTTCAGGGCATCCAGCCCCGAGCCGAATTTGGCTGAAATGTCGAGGTAATTGACGTGCGCCGGGAAGCGGTCTGTAAGCTGGTCGGGCCCCCAGGCGCGGGGAAGATCGGATTTATTGACGGCGATAATGACCTTATCGGCGCGCTCTTTCAGTTGCGCAAGCAGACGATCGTCTTCTTCCGTGAGCGGTTTGCTGCCGTCGAGCAGAAGCACGATGACGTCCGCTTTTTCCAGGAATTCCCAGACGAGGTCAATCCCTTCCTTTTCGATGGCATCCTGCGGCTCGCGGATGCCGGCGGTATCCGTGAGGTGAACGCACAGGCCGTCCAGAGTAATCGTGTCCGTGATCAGGTCGCGGGTGGTGCCGGGGATATCCGTGACAATTGCTTTTTTTCTGCCGGCCAGATTGTTGAGCAGGCTGGACTTGCCCACGTTGGGCTTGCCGGTGATAATAACGTTGATGCCTTCTGTGATTAAACGGGCCTGCCGGTAAGTGGATAGAAGGAATTCGATTCCGGTTGCGGCTTCATGGATCTGCGGCGGGACGGGGGCCGTTTCGTGTTCGGAAATGTCTTCGGAAAAATCAATGGCCGCCTCCACCACGGCCAGCGCGTCGACAAGCCCTTCGCGCAATTCGCTGATCTTAAAGCCCAGCGATCCCTTTAATTGAGCCAGCCCCACCTGGTATGCTTTGGCCGATTGAGCCGAGATCACGGCCGCCAGGGCCTCCGCCTGCGTCAAATCGATGCGGCCATTGAGAAAAGCGCGCAGCGAAAATTCTCCGGGCCGGGCCAGGCGGCAGCCCAGAGCGGTCAATTGTTCAAGAATGGTCCGAAGGATCAAAGGATTGCCGTGACAGGAAATTTCCAGAACGTCCTCGCCGGTGAAGGAGTGCGGCCCGCGCATGAGCGTTATCAGGACTTCATCGAGAAGGGTTGTCCCGTCGGCCGTCACGATATCTCCGTGATAGGCATGATGGCTCTGCCAGCCGCAGGTATGACTTGAGGGACGAAAAAGGAGCCTTCCTAATTCAGGGGCCGCAGGTCCGCTGACTCGAATGACGCCCAACCCCGCCGTGCCGAGCGGCGTGGCGATGGCTGCGATAGTATCTGTCTCCGTCATATGTTTCACATTAGGCGATAGACGATGGGCAATAGGCTTTTCGACTGTTAGGCTGTAGGCAAATAGCCATCGATTTTCTACGAGCTACGAGCTATGAGCTACCATCCACAAAAAGCTATTGCCGGCTTTTGCCGGTTCTGCCCGTCTGGCCGCTCACGCCTTTCTTTGCGGGTAGAACGATGACCTTCCGATACTCGCCTTCACCGCGGCTTTTCGTGATGAGCGCATCATCTTCCTGCAGCGCCAGATGAATAATCCGGCGGTCATGAGCGTTCATATGGCTGAGCGACAGGGGCTTCTGCGTTTTTTTGACTTTATCCCGAATCCGCTGGGCCATGCCAAGGAGGGATTCTTCTCTTCTTTTGCGGTATTCTTCGGAGTCGACAACGATCATTTTGCGTTCGGTGTCGGTTTTATTGACCGCCTTGTTTAATAGGTATTGCAGCGCGTCAAGGTTCTGCCCGCGCCGGCCGATCAGGAGTCCGCTGTCATCTCCGGCGATGCTGAGGATAGCGGTATCGCTCGTTTCCATCGCCGTCACCTGACATGCAAAAGTCATTCTGCTCAAAATTCCGGCGAGCAGATCTCTGGCCCTGAGAGCGGAAGCGGAGGTCGCGGGCAGCGCTTCTTCAGCAGGCGCAAGGCGGATGGGAGATTCCTGCGGGGCTGCGGGAGCTTCAATTCTTACAGACGATTCACGAGCAGGTTGGGCATCAGATGTCCCGGGCGATGCGGGGGCGGGCCTTCCGCTTCGCTGTTCCGTTTTAGGTCTTGCTTCGGGCCTGGTCTCCCGTCTGCCTTCGGGCTTTCTGTCCCTTTTCGGGTCCTGCCTGGGATAAGCCTTTGCCTCGGGCCTTGCTTCCGGTTTTATGTCGGATTTTGCCTCCCGCACGCTATCTTTGGGGGCGATCGGAGAAGCGCCGCTTAATGTAAAATCCATATCCAGTGACAGCAGGGAGGCACGGATTTTAGCCTTTTTGGACATCAGGCCTAAAAACCCGTTGGAGCCTTCGGAAATAATTTCAATGTTTAACTTTTCTCTGGGTACACCAAAATCGCGACAGGCTTTTTCAATGGCTCCGTCAATGGTTTTTTCTTCTATTTCTATTGCCTTTGAACTCATGTTGAACTCCGCGTACAGGTTGCTTATGCCAGCTTTCTGTTGATGTAGTATTGCTGGCCGATTTGTAAAATATTATTGAATAGCCAGTAGATGACCAGACCCGCCGGGAAATTCAAAAAGAAAAAGGTAAAGATGATCGGCATGAACAGCATGATCTTCTGCTGCATGGGATCGCCCATGGCGGGGGTCATTTTCTGCGAGATGAATTGCGTGGCGCCCATAATGATCGGCGTGATGTAATAGGGATCCTTGGCCGACAGATCCTGAATCCAGAAGAAAAAGGGCGACTGGCGCAATTCGATGGAATACATCAGCGCCTTGTATAAGCCGAAAAACACGGGAATCTGGATGAGCATCGGCAGGCATCCGGAAAAGGGATTGACCTTATGTTCGCGGTAGAGCGCCATCGTCTCCTGGCCGATCTTGGACTGATCATTTTTATATTTTTCCTTCAAGGCGTCTATTTTCGGCTGCAGCTTCTTCATCTCGTTCATGGATTTATAGCTCAGGTTGCCGAGCGGCCAGAAGATGATTTTAATAATCGTTGTCAAGATGATGATCGCAATACCGTAGTTCAGCACGAATCCGTACAGGAAGTTGAGGATGTACAAGGAGGGAATGGCCAGCCATTTGAACCAACCGAAATCGATGGCGTTCTCCAGGCCGACACCCAGAGTCTTCAAAATATCATACTGCTTGGGTCCGAGATAAAGCTGATAGGTGAAAGCGCTGTTTTGTCCGCCGGGAATGACTTCCTTGCGGCCCTTCATACCAACGGTGACCATGTCTGCGGCGTCTCGCGACATCACGACATTGGTCAGCGACGGATTTTCCGGAATGAAGGATGCGATAAAATATTTGCTCTCAAATGACCCCCACGGTATGTTGGGACCCAGGACGCTTTCGCCGGTCATCTTTTTGACTTCCGGCCGTTCAATGCTGCCTCCGACTGAGACGGCGGGGCCATCGTGCCCGTAACTGTCGTCTATTTTTTGAGGATCAACGTATTGATACCAGTTGATTCTGGGGATCTGTGTGATAGGTGAAGCGCCCAAATTGTAGACTTTGACTTCCAGACCGACAGTGTAACCGGCCGGATCAATCGTAAAAATCTTTTCGATTTTGATGTCCCGATACGATTTCGAAAAAACAAGCTGCTTCTTTTCTTTACCGCCCACCAAGTCCAGCTTACTTGCTGTTGTGTCAAAAACCGCATCCGGAGCGATGTCCGCGCTGGAGTCGGGAAACGTAACAGCCAGGGGATAAGGCATACCCTCACGCACATCGACCAGTTCAACAAAGTCTTTCGTTTTGGGGTTGGTAACTACCGGGGCGCCGGTAAAAAATCCTTTTACCTTCGGCCAGATATCGTCCGTACAGGCGTAGCAGTCCTGATAATAATCTTTGAGCTTCAAAGATTTCAATGCAGCGCCGCGCGTAGAGAAGACAGCTGTATAGCGGGGTGTTTCCACTTTTATATCGCGGGGCGGTGCTTCCGGTTTTACCGCCGCTGCTTTGGGTGCAGTTTTGGCAATGCCCGCTGACGTGACCGGCGCTCCTGCCGGAGCAGCAGCCTTGTCTTTTTTAACCTGATCAGCCGATTGCTGTGGCGTTGCGGCTTTTTGCGGCACGGTCGGTTTGACAAAAAAGATTTGGTAAACCAGGAGAACGGCCAATGCCAGGACGATCGCTAAAATGGTCCTTTTATCCATGTGGAACCTCCAATTTCATTGTTTACTTGACGGGATCGTAACCGCCGGGATGCAGGGGATTGCAGCGCAGAATTCTTTTTGCCCCCAGATAGGTCCCTTTCGCCGGTCCATACAATTTAATCGCGTCAATGGTGTATTGCGAACAGGACGGGTGAAAACGGCAAGATGAAGCAAAAAAGAATGGTGAAATACAGGCTTGGTATATACGAACCATGAAAACAAAGACATTTACCAAAGCTTTTTTGAACATAGTTTATCTGCCGGTCTTGCGGTGGAAGAGTTCAGTCAATTCTTGTTCTGTTTCCTGATAAGTGAGAGGCGGTAGATTTCTTTTTGCCATGACGACAACGTCATTTCCCGCGGGAAACAAGTCTTTATTGCGGCGGAAGAATTCCCGAATCAGTCGTTTTGTGCGATTGCGGAAGACGGCATTTCCCGTCTTTTTCGTCACAGTGATTCCCAGGCGTTTGACCCCATTCGGATTGCCGCATGCTATGATCGTAAAGAACCGAGAACTTCTTCTGACCCCCTGTTCATAAATAATCCGATAGTTGCTTTTGCTGGTGACCTTTTCCGCTCTCCGGTAAGAGTGTGCTTTCATGGATGAAAACCCGATGCCCAGCAAGTCGCTAAGATCACGATATTTATACGGTTAAACTTTTTCTGCCCTTGGCTCTGCGGCGGTTTAAAACCTGCCTGCCGGTTTTCGATGCCATGCGGACGAGAAAGCCATGGGATCTCTTTCTCTTGGTATTAGATTTATTGGTCAAAGTCTTTTTCATGTTTAAACCCCTCGAAGTAATAAGGTGATGCGTAAATCATAGTCGTATTTATTTGTCAAGATTAAAGTGGTTTGCCATAGATAACGGGAAAGTAGATATTTCGTTCGCAAAATGGTATTAACCCCCATCTCCGGGAACCGAAAAGGATGTCAGCATGAAGAGAACAGTTTTCTGGGTAAATGTTATCCTCCTGTGCTTTTGTTTATCTCTATGCGCATCTGAGGGCGTTTCAGCAGCAACAATCGATGTGCTGATCAAGGGGATGGATGACGGCAAAAAAACCAGTCGTGACCGGGATTATGCAGAAGCCATAATGAATGCCAAGCTTCAAGCCATCGAAAGAGCCGGCGTCTCGATCAAATCCATGACCACGGTGGAAAACTTTCAGCTGAAATATGACATGATCGAATCAAAGGCCGCCGCCGTCCTGCTGCCGGGATTTCAAATCATAGATATGGGATATCAAAAGGACGGCACCTATCAGGTGGTTCTGGCCGGCAAGGTTCAGACGATGGAATCTTTACCGGAAGAAGGCAGCCTGTGGGGCAAGCTCCGCTCCACACCTCGAACCTTTGAAAAATTCAAGCAGGCACGCGATGTCTGGTCTCAGGCGTCGCTCGATGACATCGCAAACAACTATGTCAATAATGAGGATGGGACGGTGTCCGACCGCAAAACCGGTTTAATGTGGCATAAATCCTACGAGATCAAAGAAAATATTCGCGAAGTGCGCAATCACGTCGAATTGCTGAACAAGAATAAATTTGCCGGATATAGCGACTGGCGAATTCCCACGCTTGCCGAAATCGGGTCTCTTGTTGAAAGAAAGCCCGGAGGCAAACTGAATTCCGGCCGCCACAGCTACCTGGATGCGGTCTTTGATGTGCGTCCGTACTGCTGGTATCTATGGAGCGCCGACCGGCTGCCGGAAGGTTACATCCTGACGAACATCGGTGAAGCCGGAGGCGGCATTGCTCCGGCCGGCGACCATTACCAGGCGGACGGCGTTTGCGTCGCCTGCTTCAAGGCTGTCAGGTCATTAAAATGATCACGATGTTTGCGGGAAACGAGACGGGTAAGCTAATTTAATGTGTTTCAGACTGAAGTTAAATATTGCCGGTATTTCATGGAGGCGATGAAAACGGTGAATTTTCCTTTGACAAATTAATGCAATAATTGTTGCAATTATTATATTGCAATATTGCAGTTTTTTATTTGAATCACCGAAGAATGCGCAATGAAGAAAAAATCGACATCTATAATTTTGATCATTTTAATATTAATCTTCATTATAGGATGCGGCGGAAGAACAAAATGGGTCGTGACCGTCAAAACACATCCCGCTGATGCCAGTGTTTACGGAGATGATAAATTTATATGTAAAACGCCTTGTGATGTCCTGTTTGACAGGGATCCTATTCTGAGTGCTTCAAAGAATATTTATTCTCCAAACAAAATCACGATAAGAAAAGACGGCTATAAGGAAATTAACAGAAATTACACCACAGCATGGGATGTAGGAAGTGAAATAGGACCGGTCAGGGCAAACGTATCGCAAATATTGTCATTTAATTTAGAGCCGATAACATCTGGTATAGCAGAAAGTTCTTCACTGGCCAAAGAAGCTCCAGTCTCCCCGGTCCAGATCCCCGCAGCAGAACCATTGCTGAGGATCCAGGGCCAAAGATGGGCTGTTGTTATTGGAATTTCTAATTATAAAGACAGCCGGATTGCTCCATTGCGCTATGCTTCAAAGGATGCAAGAAGTTTTTATGACTGGATCATATCAGGATCCGGAGGCAAGTATCCCCCTTCAAACGTAAGACTCATCGTTAACGAAGAAGCAACAGGACAAAACATGAGGGATGCTCTATATAATTGGCTTGCTAAAGCTTTAGCAGAAGATTTGGTCATTATCTACTTTGCCGGTCATGGCAGCCCTCAATCGCCGGATCAGCCGAATAATCTATTCCTCCTTCCCTATGACACGCAATACGATAATATTGCCGCGAGCGGGTTTCCCATGTGGGATATAGAAACCGCGCTCAAAAGGTTTATCAAAGCGAAGAAGGTTGTTGTCATTGCGGACGCGTGTCATTCCGGCGGCGTAGGACAATCTTTCGACATTGCCAGAAGAGCTGACAGGAGTATTGAAATCAATCCTATAAGCGTCGGTTTTCAGAACTTATCGCAGATAGGAGACGGCATCGCTGTGATCAGTGCCTCTGATGAAAAACAGTTTTCTCAGGAAAGCCAATCCTGGGGTGGTGGACACGGTGTATTTACCTATTTTCTCTTGAAGGGTCTCAATGGAGATGCCGACTACAGCAAGGACGGCAGAGTGACTCTCGGTGAGCTTATTCCCTATTTATCGGAGCAGGTAAGAAGAGAAACCAAAAACGCGCAGAGTCCAACCGTGGCAGGCAAATTCGACCCGGCATTGAGCATGGGTAGATAAGTTTACCTGTTTTCAAGCGGCAATCCCTGTCCGGCCTAATCGTTTTGACTTGACCGAACAGGGTATAAGCAACTTCAGACATTCCTTTTAATCAATCTTCATCTTATTGCGCACGGAGCTCATCTTCTCATCGACGATGCTTTCATACTCGCCGGCGATCCATCTTTTTTCAATATCCCAGTACTCGGGGCTTTTCTTTTCATTGATGACCGAATTCGCCGCCATGGTCAGCATCAGCGCCTGGCCTTTCTGCGTGGTGATGTATTCACGCGGCAGCCCTGCCCAGTCGATAATAGTGTCCAGTTTTTTGCCGTTCAAATCTCTTTCGAAGGGTTCATAGTACAGACGGTCTTCGCGCGTATAGGTGCGCGGCGTGCTGCCCTCTGCCTTGTCCGGAACGCGGACCGTTGTGTGAGGACGGTATACAACGGCAAACAGGGTATAGCCTTTGCCGGTCGCCGTGTCGATGCTGGTTAAAATATAGTTTTCTGCGTCGTGGACTCCATAGCGGCGCAGAACTTTTTGAAAATATTCGGTGGCGTGTTTCATCCGCCGGAAGACTTCGCCCGTGTCGCCGCTTTTGTCCACCGCGCTGATTCTTTTCCCGTAGGCCGCTTCGTACGTGTCGTCAATGGTGATTTTGGCGTTGGCGGCAATCATTCCCTTATTGATGTCTTCCAGGCTGGTGGACATATAATAAGGTATGGCGGCAATGCCTTCCAGAAGACCTGCCGCAATCTGCAAGGGGGATAAAACGAATTGTGCAACCCCCACAGCGGCCTTGCCGAATCCCCTCCCGACTTTCTTCGCACCTTCATTGTCGGTTGCGCAGGAAAAAACTGTAAGCAGGATGCATAAACCAAGAACGGGTAATAATCTTTTCATGACGGCGTCTCCTTAAAGGAAATGAAATCACTTTTTGGTTTTCATTTGCAGGTATTGATTCATCTGAAGCGGATCGAGTTCGAGCCAATCCACTTTTTTCAATAACGTCCATTCCGCATCCGTATAGGGGCGTTCCTTATTGTAAACAAAGACACCGACAAATTTCACTTTGCGGACATTCCTCCAGTAGTCGACAAGTTCCGGGTTTTTAAAGAAGATGTCATCCTGAATTAAAATGAAGTCCAGTGGATATTCCTTCTTGCCCAGGAAGCCGAGAAAGAATGTGACTTTACTGATGGGGGTGATGTCGACGGAAGAATATTTGTAACTAAGGAACTGGAGCCCCCAATGATCGTTGAAAACCAATCCTCCGACCAGACATTCCGGACAGGCGGTTTTGAGCGGGGCGATGTTGTCTGCAAAGAACGAAGAGGCGAGGACATGATCCTGGAAGCCGTAGGCCTTGATCATTTCGCCCACCCACCTGGCGAACGACTCGACGTTTTGGCCTTCTTCTTTCATATCCAGAGAAACGGTCGGTGTGATCCCTGCGGCTTTTTTCGCCTTGATCAGTTCGAATAAGTCCACGACAGTCATGAAAGGTTGCGGGGGCAGGGCGGGATTGGCCGCATTTTGCGGTAATCGGGACAGATCATTGTATTTGTCGGAAAACGTGCCGGGAAGTCCCGTAGCGCGTTTCATCAAATAATCGTGGGAGACCAGACCGACCCGGTTTCCTTTGGCATCGACAAAGTCAATGATGTCCAGTTCAATATTCGGGTTGGCGGAATTAAGTGCTTTGGAGAGTGCGGCGCGGGAGTTTTCTTGAGCGAATGAGGGATCTCCCCGGTGCCAGGCGGCGCCCGGGAAGTTGAAAGCGGTGCTCTCCCGGCTCAGCAGGAGGACAAGAACGGATGCCAACACAAAAAGGACACCTGATTTGTTAACCGGATATTTGATGAATTTCATTGATTTCTCCATTTCTGTTAAGATTGAAATAAACGATCCGGGATTTATTTTGCCGGGCATCTTGATTATAGAAGATATTTATTGAGAGAAGTTTTTAAACCAGTATCAGAGAAGAGTCAATGAAAATGTCAGCCGCGGCGACGGGTCGCAAATCACTTATGTCCCTGCAAACAAAAGGCTTATTTGCTTGCCGATGACAATGCAGTTGCGGGAAAGGCAAAGGTGATATCGGCCCAATAAAATAGATGATCGTGTATTGGGAAATTGCCAGCAGGGGCGGCTGGCAGTGTGACGAAATGCCATCGGGCAACAAGCTTTTGAAACCCTGGCGGGCGATCGAAAGGGGGCATCTTCAATAGACGTATGTATATAATATTATTTATGCTTATAGAAATGACTTTCATGGAACTGTTGGTCAGAGAAAGTGATGACTTTTCGTTTTAAGTATGCTAAGCAAAAAATCTGTAAGAACTGGGCAAAGTATATAGCTGATATCCGAATCATTAGTCTATGGCATTGCCTGAAAAAATACTTAACATGAGGAGTAAAATTATGGCATTAAATCCGTTACTTGATTCAAGAGACTTGAGGTTCGTTCTTTTTGAGGCCCTCGATGCGGACAAATTCAACCAGTATGAGAAGTTTGCTGATTTTGATCGGGATACTTACGAAGCAACATTGGAACTGGCTGAACAGATTGCCGTTGAGCAGGTCTATCCGGCCAACGCTGAGGCTGACAAGACAGGAGCCAAGTACGATCCGGCGACGAAAACCGTGAAAGCTCCCGAAGGCTTCCATACAGCCATGAAAAGTTATCGGGAAGCGGGTTTTTCCGGCCTGAGCAATGGCGCTGAATTCGGCGGCACGGGCATGCCCGAGACGATTTACCGCGCCGTCATGGAATATTTCTGTGCGGCCGGCGTCGCTTTCAGTTCTTACGACACTCTGAAAGTCGGAGCCTGCAATCTGATCATCAATCACGGTTCCGACGAACTCAAAAAAATCTACGTGGAAAAGATGGTTTCCGGGCAGTGGGGCGGTACAATGTGTCTGACGGAACCCTCCGCCGGCTCCGATGTCGGCGCGCTGAAAACCAGAGCCGTCAAACAGGCCGACGGTACATACAAGATCACCGGTCAGAAAATTTTTATCACCGCCGGGGACAATGATCTGTATGAAAATATCATCCATCCGGTGCTGGCGAGGATTGATGGCGATCCTCCCGGAACACCCGGTATCTCCATTTTCGTAGTTCCTAAATTTCATGTCAATCCTGACGGTAGCGTCGGCAAGCCCAATGATATGACGACAACCGGCATTGAACACAAAATGGGCATCAAGGGCTCGGCGACATGTTCCCTGTCCTTCGGCGACAATGACCAGTGCATCGGTTGGTTATTGGGGCAGGAACGCCAGGGAATGAAGATTATGTTTCAGATGATGAACGAAGCCCGTCTGGATGTCTCTCAACAGGCGTTGGGGACCGCCAGTTCGGCCTATATGCACGCTGTGACCTATGCGAAAAACAGAATTCAGGGTGCAGATCCTGCCAAAAAAGGCGATTTCTCCTCTGTTCCGATTATCAAACATCCCGATGTCCGCAGGATGCTTCTGTGGATGAAATCGCAGGTGGAAGCGATGAGAATGCTGACGTTACTTGCCGCATACTCCGCTGACATGGCGCACGTGAAGAAAGGCGAGGAAGCAAAGGAAGCAGGAGCGCTTCTTGACTTCCTGATCCCTCTTTGCAAGGCCGGCAATTCCGATCTGGCTTGGCTTGTGACCTCCGAAGCCATGCAGGTTTATGGCGGCTATGGTTACTGCTCCGAATATCCTGTTGAACAACTGGCCCGAGACTGCAAGATCCTGGCGATCTACGAGGGTACCAATGGCATTCAGTCGATGGATCTGACGATGAG